>CBDCXM010000009.1:217500-3226005 GCA_965223855.1 Candidatus Multivoradales bacterium | reverse complement strand
TGGAACGCCCTGCTGAGGGCGGCCATGAAGTCTGTGTCGGCGAAACCCGCTTCTTCCGTTGCGACCTCTTCCGCCTCTTCGGGCTCTGCCTCGGGCGGCGTCACAGCGCCTCGCTGCTGGAGATCGATCGCCCAGGCGACGATCGCCTGCGCCGTCTTGCCGCCGACGCCCTCGACCTGCTCGAGTGTGTCCGGGTCGGCTGCGGCGAGGGCTTCGAGGGTGCCGTAGCCCTCCTCGTCGAGCTTCTCGGCGAGCTTGGCTCCGACGCCGGGGGCATCGGTGAGCCGGAACTCGACGCTCTCGCTCTCTGCAGGCTCCTCGGCCATCGCGGTCGACAGCATCTCGGCCAGAGCATCGGCGACCTCGCCCTTGACGTCGCTCTCGCTCTTGATGTCGATCCTTGCGCCCAGCAGCTCGGAGGCGAGGCGGACGTTGTGCCCCCGCTTGCCGATCGCGAGCGAGAGCTGCTCGTCCTCGACGATGACGTCGAGGTGAGGCTCTTCACCCTGGCTCGTGACCGACACGCGGGTGATGCGCGCCGGCGCGAGCGAACTCTGCGCGAAGGTGACCAGGTCGTCCGAGTACTCGATGATGTCGATCTTCTCGCCGCGCAGCTCGCGGATGATCGATTGCACCCGGGAGCCCTTCATGCCGACGCAGGCGCCGACCGGATCGACGTCCCGCTCGCGGCTGAAGACGGCGACCTTGGCTCGCTCGCCCGGCGCCCGCACCGCAGCCTTGATCTGCACCGTGCCGTCGTAGATCTCCGGCACCTCCATCTCGAACAGCTTGACGAGCAACCGCGGGTCGGTGCGCGAGAGGATTACCTGCGGTCCCTTCGGCTGAGTGTGGACGTCGGCGATCACCGCACGAATCCGCTCACCCTGGCTGTAGCGCTCGTGGCGCGACTGCTCGCTGCGAGGAACGATCGCCTCGGTGCGCCCGAGGTCGACGATGATGTCGCCGCGCTCGAAGCGCTTGACCGTCCCGTTGACGACTTCGCCGACGCGATCGATGAACTCGTTATAGACCTTCTCGCGCTCCGCCTCGCGAATCCTCTGGTAGAGGACCTGCTTGGCCGACTGCGCGGCGATGCGGCCGAGCCCCTCGGTGGAGACCGGGATCAGGATCTCGGTGCCGATCTCGGCTTCCGGATCGTGATCCTGAGCTTCCTCGAGCGTCCACTCCGCCTGCGGGTCCTCGACCTCCTCGACGACCTGCTTGACGATGAACGCCGAGAACGTGCCGTTCTCGCGATCGAAGTCGGCGCGCACCGGCGCCTTGATCCGATGCTGCTTCTTGGCCGCCGACGCCATCGCGTCCTCGAGCGCCGAGATCCAGCGATCCAGATCGATGTCGCGCTCTCGCGCCGCTTGCTGTAGTGCCTCTTCGAGACGGAACTCGGGAGTCTGTGTCGCCATTTCTATGCTGCCTCTGGTGAAGGAACTGGTCTTGCGGTGGGAAGGGCGGCCTAGGAGAAATCCGGAACCAGCCGTGCGCCCTCGATGGTGGAGAAGGGGATGTCGATCGGCTCGCCCTGGACGTTGACGCGAACGGTTGTCGCACCTTTCGGGTCGCCGGTCGACTCGAGCACGCCCTCGACGGTCTTCTTCCCCCCCTCGGGATGGAACGTGACCCGGACCGTCTCGCCGACGAAACGCTGATAGTCGTCCTTGCCGTAGAGCTTGCGGTCGAGGCCGGGAGAGGTCACCTCGAGGGTGTACCGCCCGGGGCCCCAGTCGGCGACGTCGAGCAGCGCCGACGCCTGCTTGGACACGGTCTGGCAGTGTTCGAGCGTGACGCCGTCCGGGTGATCGAGCACGATCTTGAGCACGCCGCCGCGGAAGTCGGCCTCGAGCACGCTGCAGCCACAGTCGCGAGCGATCGCCGCGAACTCTTCGTGCAATTCCGGGTTCTTCAGGGCCTGACTCAAGGTGCGTTTCGTGTCCTCTCGTCGCTTCGCCAGAGACAAAAAAAAGCGGGCCAAAGCCCACTTCATCGACGAACAACGATTCAGTGACTCATGGAGTATAGCCCGAAAGAGGGTCGAAATTCAACCATTCCAGGGCGGTGAGGCAAGGTGAGCAGGCGCTCCATCGGGGATCGGAGAGGGGCGGCGAAGGGCGCCAATTTGGCACCTCGTCCTCCCGTCGATGGGCCGATCGCGCCACCCCCTCCCGTCGGGATCCACCAGGATCCGAGGAGGTCGGCTCCCGCGGAGTTGGCAGCGCGCTTGCTTACTCGAGGGGGGGCAGAGCCCTGACCGGGTTCGCCCCGCTGGAACGCGATCGGGAAAGAACGACATCGGGAGAGTGCGATTTCCATGAGCAAGGACCTAAAGAGACAGACCACCACGGCGGCGCTCGTCTTCGGAGCCGTCGTCTTCGGCATGATCCTCTCGGGCGGCCTCGACTTCACGCCGCGAGCCGTCTCGCAGGTCGGCAGCGGTTCGAGTCCCGCATCGGCGGTGCCGATGCAGCACGGGCTGCCGAGCCTCGCCGACCTCGCCGAGCGCGTCTCGCCGGCCGTCGTGTCGATCGACGCCAGCTCGTTCGAGAGCGCCGAGGAGCGCGGCCGTAACCAGCCGTTCGAATTCTTCATGGGGCCTCGCGGTCCGCGCGACGACGACCGTGAGTTCCGGCGCGAGTCGGGTGGCAGCGGGTTCCTCGTTTCCGAGGACGGCTATGTCGTCACCAACAACCACGTCATCCGCGGCGCCGAGGAGTTGCAGGTTCGCGTCGGCGAGCGTGACTATGAGGCGGAAGTGAAGGGGACCGACCCGGCCACCGACCTCGCTCTTCTCAAGATCGACTCGGACGATCCGCTGCCGTATCTCTCGCTCGGCGACAGCGACTCGCTCAGACCGGGCGACTGGGTGATGGCGATCGGTTCACCTGCCGGTCTCGACAACTCGGTCACCGTCGGTGTGGTGAGCGCGAAGCAGCGCCGGATCGGGATCTCGAACGAGACCAACTCCTTCGAGAACTTCATCCAGACCGATGCCGCCATCAACTTCGGTAACTCGGGTGGGCCGCTGATGAACCTCTCCGGCGAGGTGATCGGCATCAACACGGCGATCAACTGGGGGTCGGAGAACATCGGCTTCGCCGTCCCGGTGAACGTCCTCAAGACCGTGCTGCCGCAGCTCCAGGAGCACGGCAGGGTGCGTCGTGGCTTCCTCGGCCTGTCGGTCGTCGATCTCGAGCAGGAGGCGGCCGAGGCGTTCGGCCTCGGCTCGACCGACGGCGCCCTCGTGATGGGGGTGACGGAAGACATGCCCGCCGAAGAGGCCGGCGTCAGGGTCGGAGACATCGTCCTCGAAGTCGACGGCAACCCGATCGAGAACACCCGTGGCCTGATCGACTACGTGTCCGACCAGGGGCCGGGCGCCAGGGTCGACCTCACCCTGTTGCGCGACGGTGAGCGGACGGAGCTCGAGGTGGTTCTCACCGAACGCACCCTCGAGTCCGGCGAGGCAGAGCCCGAGGCTGAGGAGTCCGAGAGCGGCATCGAGTGGCTCGGTATCCGGTACCAGGACATGGTCCCGGGCATCCGCAGCATGCACGGCCTTCCCGACGACGTGAACGGCGTCTGGATCACCGACATCTCGCCGCGCAGTCCGCTCTACGAGGCGGGGGTCCGGACCGATCAGGTGATCAGCGTCATCGAGAGCGTCAACGGCGAGCCGGTGCGCTCGGTGGCCGATCTCGAGCGGATCGTCGGTGACGCACCCTCCGGCTCGAGGCTGCGCATGTTCGTGCGGCGCTTCGCCAACGGCAATGAGGTGCAGCCGGTGTTCGCCTTCCCCAGCAAACCCTGAACCGCCCGGCGCGGCGTTTCACGACCTCCTTGGGGGCCGGCTTCGAGAGCCGGCCCCTTTCTTCTTGTGCGCACCTGGCTTTGGTGTCGGCGCGGCCGGGGGTAGTAAACTCAGCCAGCGTTTCTGCTGACCAGACGCGGCGAGGCCCGTTGGGCCTGCCGCTCGAACTGCCTGACTGAATGTCCGTTCTGGAAGACGAGACCGCCACCGCCGATCTCGAGGCGGAACCTTTGCCCGAGGGCTTCCTCGGAAGCCCTGCGCTGTTCTGGCTTCGAATCGAAGAGGGCGACGTGATCGATGCCAGTCCTCTGGCGAGCGACGAGTTCCCGGCTATCGTCGGCCGATCCTTCGCCGACGCCTTCCCCCTGGCCCCCGGCAACGAGGGAGCCGAGCCGATCGACGGAGCGGTGGTCCAGGGAGGCGGGACGTCCGACAACCGCAACTTCGTCCTTCAGTGGCTCGAGCGAACAGACGGCGGAGACGGGCTCGTCCTGCTGGTGGACGTCAGCGAGCAGAAGGCGATGCAACGCGCTCTCGCCCGGCGACTCAACGAGGTAGCGCGAGCGCACCGCGGCGGCCGCATGATGAGCTGGGAACTCGATCTGCGAACCCTCAAGGTGTCGGTTCCCAACCGGCTGCCGAAGCGATTCGGCGGCAAGCTCAGGTCCCTGCCGTTCGAGGAGGTGCTCGAGAAGGTCCATCCGGAGGACGTTCCCGGGGTGAAAAACGCACTGCGGCGGGCGATCGACAGCGGCCCCTTCCATGCCGACGCCCGTTTCGTCGACGACTCCGGCCAGGCGCTCTGGGTCGAGTTGCGCGGCCGCACCTGGCACAGCGACGGTGGTGAAGCGGTCGCGGTCAGCGGTGTCGCCGTCGGCCACGGGAGCGGGGGGCGCAGGGACGTCGAACTCGAAGGGCAGCTGTCGATGCACATGGCGCTGCTCGACCACCTCGCCGACGGAGTGGTGCGGATCGACGGCGAGGGCGAGGTGGTGGCGATCAACTCGGCGGCGGAGCGGATGACACGCTGGCGGTCGGAGGAAGCGCTCGGACGCGCGGCCGGCTCGGTCGTGCGCCTCGTCGACGAGGAGTCCGGGGAGCCGATCGAAGTCGGAACCGGTGTGCTGCTCGACGGCAGCACCCACAACCGCCTCATCCGGCGCGACGGCACCGAGCTGCCGGTCCGCTGCGAGCTGCGGCAGCTCCAGACCCATCAGGGCGATCCCGCGTGGGTGATCGAGATCCGCGACCTCTCCGAGCTGCGCGGCCTCGAGAGCCAGATGCTCTTCCGGGCGACCCACGACGGGCTGACGGGACTTTTCGACCGCGTCGAGTTCGAGCGCCGTTTGGGGGACGCTCTCGCCGACGCCCGCTCCGAGGGGCGCGTCCACGCGCTGTGCTACGTCGATCTCGACAACTTCAAGATCATCAACGACACCTGCGGTCATCTGGCCGGCGACGAGATGCTCAAGCAGATCGGCTCGCTCCTTCGCTGCAACTTCCGCGGGACCGACACCCTCGGCCGCCTGGGGGGAGACGAGTTCGGCGTGCTGCTCACCGACTGCCCGCTGCCCAAGGCGCGCGACATCGCCAACTCGCTGTGCAAGGACATCAAGATGTTCCGGTTCTCTTGGGAGGACAAGGTGTTCAACGTCACCGCGAGTGCCGGTCTGGTGGGGATCGACGGGCAGACGTCGAGCGTCGCCGAGGTCCTGGGAGCCGCGGACGGCGCCTGCTACATCGCCAAGAAGAACGGCTCGAACCGGGTCGAGGTCTACAGCCCCGACGACTCGGTTCTTTCCGAGCGCCGAGATCAGCTCGAGCTGGTGCAGTCGGTGCAGCACGCGCTGGCGACCGACAAGTTCGAGATCTACGGGCAGCCGATCCAGCCGCTCTACGACCGCGAGCGCAAGATCATCGAGCTGCTCCTGCGGATGCGCGACGACGACGGTGAACTGGTGCTGCCCGCCGAGTTCATGCGGGTGGCCGAGGGGCACGGCGTCGCGGCGATGATCGATCGCTGGGTCGTCCGCCAGGCCCTTCAGGAGTTGGCGGAGAACGGCGACGCGCCGGGTTTCGCCGATGTCGCATTCGCCATCAACCTCTCCGGCCAGTCCCTCGGCGACGAGACGTTCCTGCAGTTCGTCATGGAGCAGTTCGAGACCTCGCGCGTCGATCCTTCGCGGGTCTATTTCGAGATCACCGAGACCGCTGCGATCTCCCATCTCGGCCGGGCGATGCGCTTCATCACCGCCCTGCGGGGCCTCGGCTGCGTCTTCGTGCTCGACGATTTCGGCGCCGGGCTGAGTTCGTTCGGCTACCTTCGCAATCTCCCCGTCGGCCTGATCAAGATCGACGGGCAGTTCGTCAAGGGGCTGACGCGCGATCCGATCCAGCGCGCCCTCGTCGAGGCGATCAACCAGATCGGGCACGTGATGCAGATGCGCACCGTCGCCGAGTCGGTGGAGGACGCGCAGACGCTCGAAGCGCTGCAGGCGATTCAGGTCGACTACGCCCAGGGCTTCCACGTCGCCCGCCCCGCCCCGCTCGCCGAGCTTCGCGACGTCTGGCGCGACTGAGCGAGCAGCGCAGCCGCCGGCCTCGGCCCCACCGACCTCCGTCGATCTCCTCGGGTCAAGCCTGCTCCAGACTGCCGCCCGAACCTTCGTACCCGAAGCCCTTCGCCGCGGCCTCGCCGCGACCGCACCGGTAGCGCTTGCCGAAGCCCGACTTTGCCAAGCCGCCTTCTTCCCGGCACTCGCCGCTCGAATTCGGGAAGGGCCGTGTGGCGCTTCCCCTCGTCGGAGCGAAGGCGAAGGTCAAAGCGCGTCAACCCGTTGCTAAACTGCCTCCGATGAGTCAGGGCAAGTCAGCGGTGCGCGGCGTGGTGCTGGTCGTCGACGACGAGGCGGCGATCCGGGAGAGCCTCAGGATGATCCTCGAGTTCGAGGGCTATCGGGTGGAGGAGGCGAGCAACGGCCGCGAGGCGCTGGTTTCGGTCACCGGCTCGCCGCCGGACGCGGTGCTGCTCGACATCAAGATGCCGGAGATGGACGGCCTCGACGTGCTCTCGGCTTTCCGCGAACGCGGCTACGACATGCCGGTGATCATCATTACCGGCCACGGCGACGTCTCGACCGCCGTCGAGGCGACCCGGCGAGGCGCTTTCGACTTTTTCGAAAAGCCGCTCGAGCGAGACCGGGTGCTGGTGAGCCTGCGCAACGCTGTCGAGGCCTACCGCCTGCGCCAGGAGGCCGCCGCTCCGCCGGTCGACGAACTGATCGGCTCGTCGGCACCGATGCGGCAACTCCGGGAGACTTTCGAGAAGGCGGCGCCGACCCCGGCGACCGTCCTCATTACCGGTGAGAGCGGCACGGGTAAGGAGCTGGTGGCGGCGGCGATCCATCGCCTGAGCTCGCGCTCGTCGCGCGCTCTGGTGCAGGTCAACTGCGCGGCGATTCCCGAGGAGCTGATCGAGTCGGAGCTCTTCGGCCACGAGAAGGGCAGCTTCACCGGCGCGGTGCGAAAGCAGGTCGGCAAGTTCGTGGCCGCCGACGGTGGGACGATCTTCCTCGATGAGATCGGCGACATGTCCGCGCGCACTCAGGCGAAGGTGCTGAGGGTGTTGCAGAGCGGCGAAGTCGAGCCGGTGGGCGCCCAGCAGACGGTGACCGTCGACGTGCGGGTGATCGCGGCGACCAATCGCGACCTCGAGCAGGCGATCGAGGACGGCGAGTTCCGTGAGGACCTGTTCTACCGGCTCAACGTCATCCCGATCCGCACCCCTCCGCTGCGGGAGCACCTGGAGGACATCCCGGAGCTGGTGGAGTACTTCGTGCGCCGTTACGCCGGCTCGAACAACTACAAGCCCAAGGAGTTCACCGACGGCGCGCTCGAGCAGCTTCGCTCGCTGCCGTGGAGGGGCAACGTCCGCGAGCTCAAGAACGTGGTCGAACGGCTGCTGATCCTGGCCCCCGGCGACGCGGTGACCCGGCAGGACGTGGTCGTCGGCCTGGGGGACGGTCGCGAGGAACTGGGCGGAGCGCTCGCTTCTGCGGCGACGCTGCGGGAGTTTCGATCGATCGCCGAGAAGCTCTTCCTCGTCCGCAAGCTGCGTGAGAACGAATGGAACGTCACCGCGACGGCGCGTGCGATCGACACCCCTCGCAGCAATCTCTACAAGAAGATGGAGCAGTACGGGATCGAGCGCGAGCCTGCCTCCGGTCCCGCCGCGCCGGCGAACTCCGAGCCTTCCTGACCGGGCGTTTTCGACCGGTCATTCTTGACCGGGGTTTCGCGCCGTTGCTACTTTCGACCGACGCCGCCGGGCGGCCGTCCGCTCACCTCTCCGGCGCCCTCTGGAGGAGTTTCCGATGCAGATCCGACTCAACGAAGAACAGCAGCTCCTCCGCGAGACCGTTCGCCGCTTCGCCGACGAAGTGGTGGCGCCACGCGCCAGAGAGATCGACGAGAGCGGCGAGTTTCCGCGCGACTACTTCGACCAGGCGGCCGAACTCGGCCTCGGCGGGGTGGCGGTCCCGGAGGAGTACGGCGGTGCCGGCATGGACACTCTGTCCTACTGCCTGGTGATCGAAGAGATCAGCCGGGTGTGCGCCACCAGCGGCGTCATCCTCTCGGTCAACAACTCGCTCGTCTGCGACCCGATCCTGCAGTTCGGCAACGAGGAGCAGAAGAAGACGTTCCTCGCGCCGCTGGCGGCGGGCGAGAAGCTCGGCTGCTTTGCCCTCACCGAGCCGGGCGCGGGGAGCGACGCGGCGGCGTTGCGCACCACTGCGCGCCGCGACGGTGACGACTACGTGCTCGACGGCAGCAAGGTGTTCATCACCAACGGCACCCACGCCGACGTCGCGCTGGTGTTCGCCACGGTCGACCTCGAGGCGAAGCACAGGGGGATAACCGCCTTCCTGGTCGAGGCGGGAAGTGACGGCTACCGGACGAGCGGCCACGAGTACAAGCTCGGCGTCAACGCTTCCGGCACGACCGAGCTCTTCTTCGAGAATCTGCGGGTTCCCGCCAGCCAGCGACTGGGTGAGGAGGGCGACGGCTTCAAGATCGCCATGGCGACGCTCGACGGAGGCCGGATCGGCATTTCGGCGCAGGCGGTCGGCATCGCCCAGGGCGCCTTCGAGGAGGCGCAGCGCTACTCGGGCGAGCGTGAGCAGTTCGGCCAGCCGATCTCGAACTTCCAGGCGATCCAGTTCTACCTCGCCGACATGTCGACCGAGATCGACGCCGGAAGGCTGCTGACCTGGAAGGCGGCCTGGGCGAAGGAGAACAGGAAGCGCTACACGCTCGAAGCGGCGCAGGCGAAGCTCTTCACTTCGGAGATGGCGCAGAAGGTCACCAGCAAGGCGCTTCAGATCCACGGCGGCTACGGTTACACCAAGGAGTACAACGTCGAGCGCTACTTCCGTGACGCCCGGATCACCGAGATCTACGAAGGGACGAGCGAGGTGCAGCGGATGGTGATCGCCGCGTCGCTGCTCAAGCGCTGATCCGCATGGAGTCCTTACGCACCGTCGACTTCGACCTCGACGAGGATCAGGAGCTGCTGCGCGGCGAGGTGCGCCGCTTCGCCGAGGAGCGCATCCGCCCCGGTCTGGAGGAGCGCGAGGCGAGTCACGAGTTCCCGACCGAGATCATCGCCGAGATGGGCGCGCTCGGCCTTCTCGGCATGCTGGTCGGAGAGGATGCCGGCGGCGCAGGCTTCGACACGGTGAGCTATGTCGTCGCGGTCGAGGAGATCGCGCGGGTGTGCCCGTCGGTCGCCGTCACGATGAGCGTCACCAACTCGGTCTGCGCCTGGCCGATCTACCGGTTCGGCAACGAAGCGCTGCGCGAGCACTATCTGCCCGAGCTCTCCAGCGGTGGGATGATCGGCGGCTTCGGGCTGACCGAGCCGGGCGCCGGCAGTGACGCCGGGAGCCTGCGCACGTCAGCGGTGCGCGACGGCGATCACTGGGTGATCGATGGTGAGAAAGCCTGGATCACCAATGCCGGCATCGCCGGTGTCTACGTGGTGCTCGCGAAGACCGATCCCGAAGGGGGAGCGCGCGGGATCACGGCCTTCGTCGTGCCGGCCGATGCGCCGGGCCTCGAGATCGGCGCTCCCGAACGGAAGATGGGGCTCAAGGCGTCGCGCACGGCGCCGCTGCTGCTCAACGGCTGCCGGATTCCGGCGGACCACCTGCTGGGCGAGGTAGGGCAGGGGTTCAAGATCGCGCTCGCCACCCTCGACCACTCCCGACTCGGTATCGCTGCCCAGGCGGTAGGGATCCACCAGCGGGCGCTCGAGCTCTCGATCGACTATGCGCTCGAACGGGTCCAGTTCGGAGTGCCGATCGCTCGCCACCAGGCGATCCAGTTCCAGTTGGCCCAGATGGCGACCGAGCTGGAGGCGGCACGCTGCCTGACCCGGCACGCCGCGCTTCACGAGGCGCGGCGTGACGGCGGGCGCCTCGCAGCGCAGGCGAAGCTCTACGCCTCCGAGGCTGCGAACCGCGCTTGCTACGCCGGCGTGCAGATCCACGGCGGCAACGGCTTCTCGGACGAGTACGAGATCTCGCGGCTCTATCGCGACGTCAGGGTGACGACGATCTACGAAGGGACGAGCGAGATGCAGCGGCTCGTGACCGCCCGCCATCTGCTGCGTGGCGGTTGAGGATCAGCGGTGGGTGAGGCCGGCGCCGGTGGGAGTGAGACTCCACCGGCACATCGAACGACCTTGATCTATACTGCCCGGGTTTCCCTGGTGGCGAAGCCTCGGACAAAGCGGGAGCTTGAGTGATGGACCAGCGCATTCTGTTGGCGGACGACAGCCTGACGATCCAGAAGGTCGTCGAACTCACCTTCATGGACGAGCCGTTCGAGGTCACGGTGGTCGGCAGCGGCGACGATGCGATCGCCCGTCTCGAGGACGAGCTTCCCGCCATCGTCGTGGCGGATGTGCACATGCCCGGTCCGTCGGGCTACGAGGTCTGCCGACGGGCCAAGGAGCTCTCGCCCGGCCTGCCGGTCCTGCTTCTGGTGGGCACCTTCGAGGCGCTGGACCAGGACGAGCTGGCGGCCTGCGGTGCCGAAGCCCATCTCAAGAAGCCGTTCGATTCCCAGGAGCTTCTGGGCACTGTCCAACGGCTGGTGGCCGAGGCCGGTGAGTCGGCGCCCGCTGCCGATGCGGAGGAAGCCGACGCCGAAGAGGAGTCGGCGACCGGCTTCGAAACCGCAGCCGGGCTCGAGCCGACAGCCTGGGAAGTGCCGGAAGAGACGCCCGTCGCTCCCGAAACCGCGGCGAGCACCTTCGAGACGATCGCCGACGATGTGCTCGAAGACGTGTCCGACGGCTCGCTCGGTGCGGGCTTCGATCTGGGCGGGGACGATGGCGAGGACGACGGCCAGGACGACGAGCCGACGCTCGATGTGCAGCCCGGCCTCGACGACTCCGACGAGCCGGGGTCCGTGGGCGACGCGGACCCGCCTTCCGGCGAAGCGGGTTTCGACACGGTGCTGCTCGACGAGGACGCGCTCAGCAGCGCGGTGACCGCCGCTGCCGGCATGGAGCCGGCCGAGGAGTCGACGGACGATCCGATCGTCGAGCCGGCCGGGGAGCCGAGCGCGGAGGAGGACGAGCCTTCAGTCGCGGCGGAAGCCGGGTCCGGGCACGACGGTGAGATCGGGAGCGCAGCTGCAGACGGCGGTGCAGCGCTCAGTGACGAGGACGTCGATCGGATCGCGCGCCGCGTCGTCGAGCTCGCGGGCGGCGACATCGTGCGCGAAGTCGCCTGGGACGTCGTCCCCGACATGGCGGAGATCGCCATCAAGGATCGCATCCGCCAGCTCGAGTCCGAGGCGGAGTAGCGCCCCCTCGAGCGACGTCCGAACGCGCCGCCGGAGGTGACGGCGGCGAATCTCCTCAGCGAGGCGAGTGACGATGGAAAAGCGTTTCGATCCCTCTGCGTACGAGCAGCGGTGGCAGCAGTGGTGGGCCGAGAAGGGTTGCTTCGTGGCCGAGGCGAGCTCTGAGCGGCCGAGCTTCTGCATCATGATTCCGCCGCCCAACGTCACCGGGCGGCTGCACATGGGGCATGCCCTGCAGTCGACGGTTCAGGACCTGCTGACCCGCTGGCGGCGGATGCAGGGTTACAACGCCCTCTGGCTCCCGGGCACCGACCATGCCGGCATCGCCACCCAGCTCATGGTCGAGCGGCAGGTCGAGAGCGAAGGGACGACCCGACTCGAGATGGGCAGGGAGGCGTTCCTCGAGCGCACCTGGGCGTGGAAGGAGGAGTACCAGGGCAACATCCGCCGTCAGCTCGACGTCCTCGGAGCGAGCTGTGACTGGACTCGCGAGCGCTTCACGATGGACGACGGGCTGTCGACCGCGGTGACCGAGGCGTTCGTGCGGCTGTACGAGGAGGGGTTGATCTACCGCGGCGAGTACATGGTGAACTGGTCGCCCGGGCTCGACACCGCAATCTCCGATCTCGAGGTCGAGATGAAGGAGGTCGAGGGGAAGCTCTATCACCTCGCCTACCCGATCGCCGGCTCGGACGAGACGATCGTCGTCGCGACCACCCGTCCGGAGACGATGCTCGGTGACACCGCCGTCGCCTACCACCCCGAGGACGAGCGCTACGGCCGGCTCGCCGACGCTCACGCCGTGCTGCCGCTCGTCGGGCGGGAGCTGCCGTTCGTCGCCGACGACGTGGTGGAACGCGACTTCGGGACCGGCCTCGTCAAGGTGACGCCGTCGCACGATCTGACCGACTTCGAGATCGGTCGGCGCCACGGTCTTCCGCACGTCCAGGTGATCGACCGGCTCGGCCGCATGACCGAGGCGGCGGGGGAGGAGTGGGCAGGGCTCGATCGCTCGGAAGCGCGCGAGCGCATCGTCGAGCGGCTGCGGGAGGAAGGGGCGCTGGTCAAGGTCGAGGACTACGTTCACAACGTCGGGCACTGTCAGCGCAGCGGAGTGCCGATCGAGCCGCTCGTCTCGATGCAGTGGTTCTGCAACGTGGAGTCGATGGCCGAGCGGGCGCTCGGCCGCGACGGCGAGGAGCGCCTCGAGCTCGTCCCCGAGAGCTGGCGCCGAACCTGGGAGCACTGGCTGTCGACCATCCGCCCGTGGTGTGTCTCCCGCCAGCTCTGGTGGGGGCATCGCATCCCCGCCTGGTACCGCAAGGACGGAGAGGTCTTCGTCGCCAGGAGTCGCGAGGCGGCTGCGGAGCAGGCCGGCACCGCCGAGCTCGAGCGCGACCCGGACGTTCTCGACACCTGGTTCTCCTCGGGCCTCTGGCCGTTCTCGACCCTCGGCTGGCCCGAGGAGACGGAGGATCTCGAGACCTTCTATCCGACCGACGTCCTCGTCACCGGATTCGACATCCTCTTCTTCTGGGTCGCCCGGATGGTGATGACCGGTCTCCACTTCACCGACCGGCTGCCCTTCAAGACGGTCCACCTGACCGGTCTGGTGCGCGACGCCGACGGCCAGAAAATGTCGAAGACCAAGGGCAACACGGTCGATCCGCTCGAGTTGGTCGACGAGTACGGCGCCGATGCGCTGCGCTTCACCCTCGCGGCGCTCGACAGCCCCGGTCGCGACATCCCGCTCGATCGCGAGCGGATGGCGGGATACCGCGCCTTCGGCAACAAGATCTGGAACGCGGTGCGCTTCAGCCTCGGCCGTACCGAGGGGGCGCGGATCGCCGACGACCTCGACCCGGACGAGCTCGCGGCCCCGGAGCGCTGGATTCTCTCCCGCCTCGCACGGGCGGAAGCGGAGGTCAACGAACGCTTCGAGACCTACCGCTTCGACGAGGCTTGCCGCGCGCTCTACGGCTTCTTCTGGGGGGAGCTGTGCGACTGGTACATCGAGCTCGCCAAGCCTGCGCTGAACGACGGCGGCGCACCGAGACCCCGAGTGGCCGAGGTGCTGCTGACCGTGATCGAGCGCAGCCTCCGCCTGCTCCATCCCGTCATGCCGTTCCTCACCGAGGAGCTATGGCAGCGCATTCCCGGTCGGGAAGGGGTCCATGGGGCGACGATTACTCTCGCCCCCTATCCGCGCGGCGAGGAGTCGTGGCTCGCTCCCGAGATCGACGCCAACATGGAGCGCTTCATGGAGGTCATCGGCTGGGTGCGCAACCGGCGCGCGGCGCTCGGTCTCAAGCCGAAGGAGAAGGCGAGCGTACTGCTCGCCACCGCCGACGCGGAATGGGCTGCGTTCCTCGACGAGCAGGCACCCCTTGCCTCCGGCCTCGCCGGGCTCGATGAGTGGAGCGTCGCCGAGGCACTGCCCTCCGACGCCAGCCGCGATCGGGTGGCCGACACCGACATCGCCCTGATCGTCGCCGGCCGTGACCTCGAAGCCGAGGAGAGGGAGCGGCTGCGTTCCGAACTCGACGATCTGACGCCGCAGATCGATCGCCTGCACGGGCTGCTGTCGAACGAGAGCTTCGTCGGCAAGGCGCCCGAGGCGGTGGTGGAGAAGAACCGCTCGCGGCTGGAGGAGCTGGAGAGTCGCCGGTCGAGCATCGAGAGAGCGCTCGACGAACTCGGCTCCTGAGCGGGACACTGAGCGGCTCCGCGAGCAGGGACGAGCTTCGGCGCTGGCGGCGGGCTCTCAGCCGCTGGGCGGCCGCGACGGGCCGCGACGTCGCCCTCCTGTCGCAGACGCGGTCGACCCATCGGCTGGGCCGCAGCCTCGCGGCGGCGCTCGACGACATCGACAGGGAGCGCCCGGCATGGCTGCTCGCTTGGGAGCAGACCTCGGGCGAGGGGCGGCAGCAGAGGAGTTGGCACAGCCCCGCCGGGAGCGGTGTCTACGCGACCGCCGTCACCACGATCGAGGCCCCACTCCTGACCCGGCTGCCGCTGGCGGTCGCCGTCGCGGCGGCACGGCAGCTGCGGCAACTCGGGGTGAGAGCCGAGCTGAAGTGGCCCAACGACGTGCTGGTGAGGGGGCACAAGATTGCCGGAGTGCTGGTGGATGGCCGCTCCCGGGGCGATCGAGCCGTGGCGGTCGTGAGCCTCGGCGTCAACGTCGAGTCGGTGGCTACGCTGCCTGCCGAGGCGACCAGTCTCGAAGCCGAACGGAGCGCCGTCGAGACGGGCTCGATCGAAGCTCCCACCGCGATGGAGAACGAGTCGGGGAGAGGGGGAGCACACCTCGCCGGCGAGACCGCCGGCTTCGTCGAGGAGGTCGAGGGCTGGATCGGTGGTTCGAGGGAATTCGCCGCGACGGTGGACGCGTGGCGCAGCCTCACCTGTCATCGGGAGGGAGACCGTCTCCTCGTCAGGAGTTCGGAGGAGGTGGTCGAAGGGGCCTTCGTCGACCTCGACGCCCGGGGACGGCTCGAGCTGCGGGTCGAGGGATCGATCCGACGGCTGAGCGCCGGAGTCGTCGAGCTGCCTTCGAGCGAGGAGTAGAGGAAGGCTCCGGCGCCTGTCGCGAGTCCAGGCCCGCGGATAAGGTAGCGCGGTGAAGGGCGACACGGATCCGGGCTTCGCGTACTTCCGCGCCATCGAGGAGGCGTTCGTGCGCCTCCGCGGAGCGCCGTTCCTGTTGTCGCCCTCCGACTGGAGGGTCGCCTCGAGGTGGCACGAAGCGGGAGTGCCGCTCGCCGTCGTCGTCGAAGCGATGGAGGAGCTCTTCGAGCGCCGCCGGGAGCGAGGCGCGACCACTCCGGTGCAGGGCCTGCGCTACTGCAGTTCCGCGGTCGAGGAACTCTGGGGGGAGCGTCGGGAGCTCGATCCTTCCCAGCCGGCCGAGGAGGGCTACGCTCTCGACGTGTCGGGTCGGCTCAAGGCGCTCGCGGCAGCGCTCGGCGACGCGCTCCCCGAAGAGTTGCCCGCACGGGCCGGTTGGCCCGGCGAGGTGGAGGCTCTCGGCGGTTCCGGCGCGAAGGCGCCGGTACCGGAGACGGTCGAGCGCGGCCTGGCGGCGATCGAAGAGCGACTCTTCGCATCGTTGAGGGAGGTCGAGGACGGTCGGCTGTGGCGACGGGCCGAAGCGGAAGCTTCGGAGGCGGCCGTCGCCGTCGCCGGGAGAGTGGGAGAGAAGGCGGCGTCGGCGGCGCGCGATCGTCTGGTGCGGGACGCCCTGCGGCGGCATCTCGGGCTGCCGGTGCTCTCGCTCTTCGCACCTGAGGCGAGCAACCCTCGCCCGACGGCGCCGTAAAGGACGACTGGAGGGGGCTTCGGCCACCGGTCACGGAGTGCAGCGAGGAGGAACGACTGTGAGCGAATCGTCATCAGGACCTCGATCGGCAGGTTGGGGGCTCGCCGTTGCCGTCATCCTTGCCCTGGCGTGGAGCCCATCGGTTGTGCATGCTTCCGACTGGTCGCAGTTCCGTGGCCCGACCCGGCACGGACGGAGCGACGAGCAGGGTCTGGCCCGCGAGTGGTCGTCCGAAGGTCCCCGCGAACTGTGGCGCCGACCGATCGGGGCGGGTTACTCCGCGGCAGCGGTCGCCGACGGAGTGCTGTACACGATGGCTTCCTCCGACGGAGAGGAGGAGGTGCTGGCGCTCGACGCCGCGACCGGCGAGGTCCGCTGGCGGCATCCGGTCGGAGCGAGCAAGGCCTCGGACCTCGACGACACCGGCCCGCGCTCGACACCGGCGGTCGTCGAAGGCAGGGTCCATACGGTCTCTTCTGCCGGGGTGCTCGTGGCGCTCGACACCAGTGGCGCGGAACTGTGGCGCCGGCCGTTGATGGATCCGGAGCAGGCGCCTCGCTTCGGCTACTCGGTGTCGCCGCTGGTCGACCGGGGCCTGGTGATCGTCGAGGCGGGCGCCACCTCGGAAGAGCCGGGAGTGAGGGCTTACGACGCTGCGACCGGTGAGCTCAGGTGGGAGGCCCTCGAAGGCCCGGCCGGCTACTCGTCGCCCGTTGCCGTCGAGATCGACGGAACGCCTCAGTACCTGCTGTTCCGGCGTGCCGGCGCCGAGGTCGTATCGCTCGGTGCCGAAGGCGAGGTGCTGTGGAGGCATGCGACCGACGGACTGGCGATCATCACCAGTCCGATCTTCCTGCCGCCGGACCGTGTCTTCGTGGCGACCGCCGACGACGCGATGGGCGGCCTGATGCTCGAGGTCACCCGTGGCGAGTCGGGCTGGGAGGTCGCGGAAGCCTGGGGCGAGCGGCTGATGCGCAACCACTTCAACTCGGCGGTCGCGGTGGGAGGAGCGCTCTACGGCTTCGACAACGGCACGCTCCGCTGCCTCGACGCTGCCGCCGGTGAGAAGCTCTGGGCTCGTCGAGGACTCGGCAAGGGGTCGTTGATCGCCGCGGACGACCGGCTCTTCGTCCTCGGCGACGACGGCACCCTGGTGCTGGTGGAGACGACCCGTGACGGCTACCGGGAGCACGGCAGAGTGCAGGCGATGAGCGGCCGAGCCTGGACCGCGCCGGCGCTGGCCGACGGGCGCCTCTTCGTGCGCGACTTCGACGAAATCGTCGCCTACGACGTGCGGGAACGCGACTCCCATTCCGAGGCGGCGAGTTCCGATGCGGCCCAGGGAGGTGCGCGATGACCCTGCGAAACAGGAGCTGGCTGCCGATCGTTGCCGTGGTGGCGATCGCAGGATTGACGAACGCCCTGGCCGCGCAGGAAGCCGTACCGACGGACGGCGACCCTGCGACCCGGACGCTCGAGGTGCTCGAGCACCACTTCGAGGCTCGCGGCGGCAGGGAGGCGTGGGGGCGGGTGACGGCGCTCCGGGCCGAGGGGAGCTACTCGGCCTTCTCCCAGCGCTCCGACTTCACCCTCCTGCGGGCGGAGGAGACTCGCTACCGGCTCGACTTCCAGCTGCTCGAAGCGCCGGCGATTCGCGCCCGCGACGAGCAGGGTGTCTGGTGGCAGCACAAGCTGTTGCAGCCACAGCCGGGGAGGATCGAGGAGGGGCCGTACCGAACCCAGCTCGAGCGCGAGTCGTGGTTCGGTCCCGGCCTGCTGAGCGCGCATTCGCAGGGTCTCGCGATCGAGTGGGTGGGTCCTTCGGAGGTTGACGGCATCGCGACCGTCGAGCTGCGACTGCGCCTCGATGAGGATCGGGAGGAGCGTTGGCACCTCGACGCCGAAACCGGGCTCGAAGTCGCTGTCGACAGCCGGGTGCAGGACTTCACCCAGAGCGGCGAGCCGGTCGAGCAGCGGATCTTCTTCGACGACTTCCGCACGGTCGGGGAACTGGTGGTACCTCATCAGATCGACTGGGAGTTCGGACACCGGCTCGAGAGCCTGTCGATCGACCGGCTGGAGATCGACCCGGAGTTCGACTCCGCTGCGTTCTCTCCACCTCCGGCAGATCCGGTCGAGGACGATTCGGGAGACGGTCGCTGAACGTCGCACCGTTGCTCTAGACCGCAACGTCAGCGACCGTCGCACCCTGACGCCCCAGTCGGGGTAGAGGAGGCTGCCGCGAGGCCTCGCCGGGTGCGAGGAATCGGGGTCGTCTTCGCGTCTGTCGGCGTGTGGGCAATCTGCTCGCTCGCTGTTCGCCGTCTCTCGTCACCGCGGTCGCTCTGCTGAGCGGCGTGGTCGGCGCACGCCTCCTCGGCGTCGCCGTGCCGACGGCTGCCGTCGCGTTGCTGGGCGCATCGTTGGCCGCTCGGGGAACGGTGCGCCATGCGGCGGTGGGGCTGTCGCTCGGCCTGCTCGCGGTGTGGGGTAGACCGCCGAGCCTCGACCCGGTGAGCGAAGTGGTGGTCGCGGCGACGGTCGAGAGAGTCGGCCCGTGGCGCGTTGCCGAAGGGCGCTGGAGCGGCAGGGCGCGGCTGCTGCGAGCGACCGTCGGCGGGCGGACCTCCGTCTTCGGCGGTGCGGTCTTCGCGTTGCTCCCGGCAGAGGCGCAGACCGACGTGCGGGAGCTGAGGGTTCGAGGCCGGCTCCGCCCTGCCCGCCGCGCCGCCAACCTGGTGGCTGGCTTGGGAAGCCGACGTTCCCGGGTGCCGGTGCTGTCCGTCGGCAGTGCCCGGCTGGTCGAAGAGACGGCGTCGCCTCCCGGACCGTTCGCGCGCGGTCTCGGCGCCTGGCGTCGCTTGCTGGTCGAGCGGATCGACTCGATGCTGGGAGAGCGACCCGCAGCCGGGGTCGTCAAGGCTCTGGGGTTGGGGGACGCCCGGGCACTGGGGGATCCGGTGCTGCGCGGGCTCAGACGGGTCGGGCTGGCGCATGTCGTCGCGCTCTCCGGGTTGCATCTCGGTTTGGTCGCGATGACGGTCGCCGGTGCCGGTCGCAGGTTGTCCCCCGGGCCGCGTGCGGCCCTGGTGATTGCCGTCGCGAGCGGTTACCTGCTGCTCGCCGGGGCCCGTCCCAGCCTGGTCCGGTCCTGGTGGATGGTCGGCGCGGTGATCCTCTCCCTCGCCGTCGGGCGATCGCCGCGGCCCGGCCACGCGCTGCTCTGGGCCGCGGTCGTCCTCGCCGTCCACGACCCGTGGATCGTTTCGGACCCCTCGTATCAGCTCACGTTCGCCGCTACGGCCGGGATCGTGTCCCTGCACCGGCTGGCGAGCGGGCTCGCTGGAGCCCCCGGCCCGTCGCAACGCGGAGGGACGCAACCCGGCCTCGTCGAGACCTCGCTCGCCGCCCAGACGGCGACCCTGCCGTTCGCTCTGCCGCTTGCCTCGTGGCTGCCGTCGTGGGCATGGCTGTGGAACCTGCTCTACCTGCCGCTGATCGCCGCCACGACGCTCGTCGCGCTGTGCCTCCTCGTCCTCCTCTCCATCGCACCGGAGGCGGCCCCTCTGCCGGCCTTGGGCCTCGACGTCGCGGCCGCGGTGCTGAGCGCACCCGCCGGTCTGCCACCGGCGCTGGCAGGAGGGCGGGCATGGCCGCCGGCCGGGCCGCCCTGGGGATGGCTCGCCGCTGTGGTGTGGCTCGGTTGGCGCCGGCGTCACCCCCGGCTCGCAGTGGTGACGGCGGTCACGATCGCTCTGGTCGCCGTCGGAGCGCCCGGGGAAGGGGGAGAGCGCTCTTCAGGAGAGGCCGTGGTCCATTTCCTCGACGTCGGCCAGGGCGACTCCGCCGTGCTGCAGGTCGGGGACGCAGCACTCCTGATCGACGCCGGGGGATGGCGCTCGTCGGGGATCGCATCGGCGGTGCTGGTGCCGGCCCTCGGCCGGCTGGGAGTCCGCAGGATCGAGGTGCTCGTCGTCAGTCACGGTGACCGCGACCACTGCGGCGGCGCCGAAGAGCTTTCGGAGGCGTGGACGATCGGTGAGGTGTGGATGCACCCGGCGACGGCGCGCTCGGCCTGCGGCCGCCGCCTTCTGTCGCGTCCCGGTGTCACGGTGCGGCCGCTGTGGCGCGGGATGGAGCTGGCGTGGAGGGGCTGGTCGGTCGAGGTTCTCTCACCACAGGCCGGCACGCGAGCCTCCGGCAACGAAGGCTCGCTGGTGCTGCGAACCACGCGCTGGGGGAGGAGAGTTCTGTGGACCGGGGACCTGGAGCGCTCCGGTGAGAGAGAGTTGCTGCGCCACACGCCACAGGGCTCGCTGCGCGCCGACCTGCTGAAGGTCGCCCATCACGGCAGCGCATCGTCCACCGACCTCCCATGGCTGCGCGCCGTGCGGCCGCGGTTCGCCGTCATCTCGTGCGGCCGCGGCAACCCGTTCGGGCATCCGGCCGAGTTGCTGCAACGGCGGCTCCACCAGCAGGGGGTCCGTTGGCTGTCGACGGCGCGCGCCGGCCGGGTCACCGTCCGCTGGCGGGAGAAGGGCGCATGGCACGTCTCGACGCCGGCGGCTCCGCCCTAGCCCGTCCTTCTCACACCGCTCCGTAGAATGGCGCCGTGGAGGAGCGACCCTGGACCCTCGTTCTCGCCGGACCCACGGCGACCGGCAAGACCGCCGTGGCCCTCGAGCTGGCGGGTCGGCTGCCGATCGAGGTCGTCAACAGCGACGCACTGCAGGTCTACCGCGGGCTCGACATCGGCACCGCCAAGCCGAGTGCCGCCGAGCGGGAGCGCGTCCCTCACCACCTGATCGACATCCTCGACCCCTCCGAGCCGTTTTCCGCCGGTGAGTTCCGGCGGCGTGCCCTGCCGGCGTTGCGGGAGATCCGCCGCCGAGGCCGCTGGCCGCTCGTCGTCGGCGGCAGCGGCTTCTACCTTCGGGCGCTGATGCGGGGTCTGAGCCCGATCCCGAAGGTGCCCGACGAGATCCGCGATGCGGTGCGGAAGCAGGCCGAGGAGGAGGGCCTCGAGTCGCTGCTCGAAGAGCTCGAGACTCGGGATCCGGAGACGGCCTCCGGCCTCGCGCCCGGGGACTCGCAGAGAGTGCAGCGGGCGGTCGAAGTGGTGCGCGCGACCGGCCGCGGCCTCGCTTCCTGGTGGCGAGAACAGGCTCCCGAGCCGCCGATCACCCTCGTCGGTGCCTTCGGATTGACCCTTCCTCGAAGCGTCTTGTACGATCGAATCGCTCGCCGGGTGGACGCAATGTTCGAGGCCGGCTGGGCACGGGAGGTGGAAGAGCTACTGGCCGGAGGATGTCTGCCATCGGACCCGGCGTTCCAGGCGATCGGTTATCGCCAGGTCGTTCGACACCTTCAGGGAATCTGGTCCCGAGAGCAGGCACTCGAGGACATCAAGAAAGAGACGAGGCGGTTCGCCAAGCGCCAGCTCACGTGGTTTCGCGCGCAGGCGGACATCGATTGGATCGAAGCGCTGGAAGGGCCGACGGCCGCGGAGCGTATGGAGAGAGCGCTACGTGGGCGACTGGGAGAGTGAAAATGGCCAAACCGAATATCAACATACAGGACGGGTACCTGTTTCAGAATCTCAAGGCGAACACGCCGATGCTGGTGGGACTCATCACCGGCAGCACCCTGACCGGAACGGTCAAGCGGTTCGACCGGTTCGCCATCGTGCTGGAGGAAGATGAGCACGAGGTTCTCGTCTACAAGCATGCCATCGCGACGATCGAAGAGTCGCGGTGAGCGCCGCCGGGCGCTTGCGGGCCGGTGGCTCGTTTGCGCTCTCATCGCCGCGACCGTCTGGAGTTGCGGCGGCCCTCGTCGGCCGGTAGCGGACCCTGAGGCGGGGTTCCGTCGCGAGCCGCTGCTGGTCGCGCCGACGAGCGGCTACGACGTTGCGCTCGACAGTGAGGCGGCTCGCGCGCTCGATCGCGCCCACCAGCTCCTCATGCGGGGAGGCTCGACCTCCGAGGCTCGCGCGAGCGCCGATCGATGGAGAGGGTCGGAGGGTGCGGAGCCACCGGCGGCGGTTCTGACCGCGCAGGCCGATTTCTTCGACGAACGGTGCGACCTGGCGCTGGACCGGCTGGCTCCGATCGTCGAGGCGTTCGACGGGTACCTCGCCGCACGGCTGGCTCTCGGGCGGTGCGCGGAGACGACAGGCGATCTCGCCGTCGCAGCGGCGTCCTACCGCGCGGTCTCCGATCGCAGCGCACTGGCGCGAAGCCGCTGGGAGACGATCGCCCCTGAGGCGAGTCGGGTTGCCGCCGAGCAGATCCGGACCCTGTTCGAGGCGGGTGACGCCGAGGGCGCGGGTCGGGAGCTCTCGCAGCTCCAGCAGTGGGCTCCCGACGACGACGACACGCTTCATCTGATCAGCGACCTCGCCGCCACTCTCGGCGACCGACCTCTCGAGCTGCGGCTCGTTCGCGCCCTCGCCTCGCGTGGCGACCCCGAGCGCCCGTTGAGGGAACGACAGGCGGAGCTCGAGCTGGCGGTCGGCGACGCCGGGGCCGGCATGAAGATCCTCGAGGACCTGCTGCGCGAGTGGCCCGCAGACGAGCAGCTCAACCGGCGTCTCGAGGAGGCGCGCTTCGACTGGCGGCTGACGTTGCTGCCTGCGGCGGCGCGCGGCCTCGACCGGCCGTCGCAGATCGATCGCAGCGAACTGGCGGTGCTCGTCTACTGGGTCTTCCCGACGGTGCGCTACCAGCGGCCGAGCGACGCGGTGATCGCCAACGACGTGTTCGATCACGCCCACCGGGCCGAGATCGTGCGGGTCGTCAACCTCGGGCTGATGGACATCGACCCAAACCTCCACGCCTTCCGGCCGGGCAGCGAAGCGACCCGGGAGGACGGCCTGACGACGATGCTCCGCGTGCTGGCGCGCGCCGACGCCTCGCCGGCGTGCCTCGGGGCCGTAGCCGTCGAGGACGAGCTCGACACCGGGACCGTGTGCAAGCTGTCGGCGAGCTGCGGCCTGCTCGAGGAGCCTGGGGAGTGCCTGCCGAGTGCTCCGCTTTCGGGGCGCGCGGCGATGGATCTCGCGCGACGGGTCAGTCAGGAGCTGGAGACCGGCTGACGTGAATCTCCCCAACCTGCTCACCCTGCTGCGGATGGGGATGATCCCGCTCTTCATCATCGCGCTGCTCAACGGCGAGGCGGGCAAGGCGCTCGCGGTGTTCGTCGTCGCCGGCCTGACCGATGCGCTCGACGGCTTCCTCGCCCGCGTGTTTCGGCAGGCGTCGGCGCTCGGCGCCTATCTCGACCCGCTCGCCGACAAGCTGCTCTTGACGAGCGCCTACATCGTTCTCAGCATCCCCGCCGTCAACCCCGATCTGCTGAAGATCCCGATCTGGGTCACCGTGCTCGTGCTGACCCGCGACCTCCTGATCCTCGTGATCGCCCTCGTCCTGTCGCTCGCCCTCGGAGTCACCAAATTTCCGCCGACCCGCATCAGCAAGCTGAATACGGTGCTGCAGGTGCTCGGCGTCGCCCTGGTCCTCGTGACCGGCCCGGTACCGTCGATGATCGTGCCGGCGACGGTGTGCATCTATCTCGTCGCCTTCTTCACCGTCCTTTCGGGCTGCGACTACATCTACCGGGCCAGCCAGATGAGCTCCGAGCCGCCCGCCGCGAGCGAGCCGACCTCGGGAGGAGGAGACGTTGCGTAAACCCGACCCGGCAGTCCTGCGACTGATCGTTTTCCTCGGCAGCCTCGCCGTCGTGGTGACGCTCCTGATCCTCTTCCGCGGCATCTTCCAGCCGCTGCTCCTCGGGCTGGGGCTCGCCTATCTCTTCGATCCGCTGGTGAGCTGGTTCGAGCGCCGCGGTCGCTCGCGCGCCTTCGGCGTGGTCGTGCTGGCGGTGCTGCTGCTGGTGGCGATCGGCACGACGCTCTTCTTCGTCATCCCGACCATCGGCACCCAGCTCGACCGGCTCGCAGACCGGCTGCCGGAGTACCAGGAGCGGATCCGGGCGCAGATCAAGCCGCTGTTCGACCGGCTCGAAGCGCGCTATCCCGACGAGATCGGCGACCTCCAGACGCGCGCGGTCGAAGGGCTGCGCGAGAACCTGCCCAAGGTCGCAGGCTCGGTCGGCAAGTGGGTCTCCGGTCTCTTCGGCAACCTGCTCGACTTCTTCCTCTTCCTCCTCAACCTGGTGTTCGTGCCGGTGTTCGCCTTCTACCTCCTGGTCGACTGGCCGAAGCTCAAGGAGGGGATCACGTCGCTCATCCCGGTGCCCTATCGCGACGTGACACTCGCGCGAGTGGGCGAGGTGGATCTCGCCGTCGCCAGCTTCCTGCGCGGCCAGCTGACCATCGCCGTCATCCTCGGCGTCATCAACGCGATCGGCCTGGTGCTGCTTGACGTGCCGTTCGGCCTCGCCCTCGGTCTGACGGCGGGAATCGCCAACATGATCCCGTACATGGCGCTGATCGTCGGCCTGCTGCCGGCGGTGCTGCTGTCGTGGGCGGAACACCAGAGCTGGTTGATGGCCCTCGGAGTGGTCGCCGTGTTCAGCGGCGCCCAGATGCTCGAGGGGACCGTCCTGAGCCCCCGCATCCTCAGCAAGAGCGTCAACCTGCATCCGGTGTGGGTGCTGCTGGCGGTGATCGCCGGCGGCAGTCTGTTCGGTTTCCTCGGGCTGCTGATCGCCGTCCCGGTCGCGGCCGCGATCCAGGTGTTCGTCCGCCACTGGCTGAAGCTCTACCGCGAATCGCGCATTTATCAGGTGCGCGACGACGAGCCGGGAACGGCGGCGGACCCGTCTCCCGAATCGGCCTCCGGCGGCGACTGAAGCCACCCCGGCGGCGTGGCTCGGGGCTCCTGGGAGGGGAGCGGCGCTCTGATACTCTGACCGCCCGTCGATGTCCGATTTCGCGCACCTCCACCTCCACAGCCAGTACAGCCTCCTCGACGGCGCCAACCGGCTCGACGACGTCCTCGAACGGGCGAAAGCGGGCGGCATGCCGGCGGTGGCGCTCACCGATCACGGCAACCTCTTCGGGGCGATCGAGTTCTACCAGCGGGCTCGCAGGATCGGCGTCAAGCCGATTCTCGGCATCGAGGCCTACGTCGCCCAGGGGAGCCGCAAGGACCGCGACGCCCAGCGGCGCAGCAACAACCACCTCGTGCTGCTGGCGGAGAACGAGACCGGCTTCCGCAATCTCATCAAGCTGACGTCGAGCTCCTACCTCGAGGGCTTCTACTACAAGCCGCGCATCGACCACCGCCTGCTGGCGCGCCACTCCGAGGGGCTCATCTGCCTCTCCGCCTGCCTCAAGGGGGAGGTCAACGAGAAGATCACCGCCGGACGCGAGGACGAGGCGGAGAAGGTCGCCCGCACCTACCTCGACATCTTCGGCCCCGACCACTACTTCCTCGAGCTGCAGGACCACGGCATCCCCGAGCAGCGTGCGGCCAACGACGTCCTGAGGCGCATGGCGGGGAAGCTCGGCCTCCAGACGGTGGTGACGAACGACTGCCACTACCTCGAAAAGGACGACGCCCGCGCCCACGACGTGTTGCTGTGTATCGGCACCCAGCGCAACGTCGCCGACGAGGATCGGCTCAAGTACGCCTCGGACGAGTTCTACCTGAAGAGCCTCGACGAGATCTCGCGCCTCTTCCCCAACGACCCTGCGGCGATCGAGAACACCGTAGCGATCGCCGAGCGCTGCAACCTCGAGATCGATACCGACTCGTTCCACCTCCCCGACTTCCCGGTACCGGCAGGGCATACGCTGCAGTCGTACCTCGACGAGGTCACCGCCGAAGGGCTCGAGCGGCGCTTCGAAGAGCTGCGCCGCCGCGGCTCGAGGGCTCTCGCCGAGCTCGGTCCGTCGGTCTATCGCGAGCGGCTCGAGTCGGAGCTGGCGGTGATCCGCAACATGGGCTTCGAGGGGTACTTCCTGATCGTCTGGGACTTCGTCCGCCACGCGATGGAGCAGGGGGTGCCGGTCGGCCCCGGCCGCGGTTCGGCCGCCGGGTCGCTGGTCGCCTACGTGCTGCGCATCACCGACGTCGATCCGCTCGAGTACGGCCTCTTCTTCGAGCGCTTCCTCAACCCCGAGCGGATCTCGCTGCCCGACATCGACATCGACTTCTGCATGCGTCGGCGGGGCGAGATCATCCACTACGTCGGCGACAAGTACGGCCGCGACAAGGTGGCCCAGATCATCACCTTCGGAACCCTGGGCGCGAAGGCGGTGCTGCGCGACGTCGGGCGGGTGATGGGCCTGCCCTACGGCAAGGTCGACCGGGTCGCCAAGCTGATCCCGGACATGACGAAGTCGCTCTCCGACGCCGCCGAATCGGTACCGGCGCTCAAGGAGGAGGGAGAGAACGACCCGGAGATCCGCGAGGTGCTCGAGATCGGCAGCCGTCTCGAGGGGCTCACCCGGCACGCGTCGCTCCACGCCGCCGGCGTCGTCATCGCACCGCGCCCGATCGACGAGCTGGCGCCGCTCTACAAGACCAACAAGGACGAGATCGTCACCCAGTGGGACAAGGACGTCATCGAGGACCTCGGGCTCCTCAAGATGGACTTCCTCGGCCTGCGCACGCTCACCGTCATCGACGACACGCTGAAGATGCTCGCCCATCAGGGGATCGAGCTCGATCTCGACGAGGTGTCGCTCGACGACGAAGAGACCTATCGCCTCTTCTGCGAGGGGCGTACCTCGGGCATCTTCCAGTTCGAATCGAGCGGCATGCGCGACCTGCTGCGCAAGGTCGAGCCGTCGCGTTTCGAGGACCTGGCGGCCCTCAACGCCCTCTACCGGCCCGGCGCGCTCGAAGGGGGCACCGTCAAGCAGTTCGTCGAGTGCAAGCAGGGCAAGCGCAAGCCGAAGTACCTGCTGCCGCAGCTCGAGCCGATCCTGGAGGAGACCTACGGCGTCATCGTCTACCAGGAGCAGGTGATGCGGATCGCCCAGGAGATCGCCGGCTTCACGATGGGCGAGGGCGACGTGCTGCGCAAGGCGATGGGCAAGAAGATCGCCGCCGTCATGGACAAACAGCGCGACAAGTTCGTCGACGGCGCCGAGGGCAAGGGGGTGCCGCGGGCGAAAGCGCGCCAGCTGTGGGACTACATCGCTCCCTTCGCCGGCTACGGCTTCAACAAGAGTCACTCGGTCGCCTACGCGCTGCTGGCCTACAAGACCGCCTACCTCAAGGCGCACTACCCGGTCGCCTTCATGGCGGCGATGCTGTCCTCAGAGATGGGGACCAAGGACAACGTCGCCAAGTACTTCCGCGAGTGCCGCGAGATGGGGATCCAGGTGCTGCCGCCGGACGTCAACGAGAGCGACTGGTGGTTCACCGCCGTCGGCGACACGATCCGCTTCGGTCTCGGTGCGGTCAAGGGGGTGGGCGAGGGGGCGGTCGAGGCGGTTCTCGTGGCGCGGCGCTCGGCCGGCCGGTTCGAGGACTTCATCCACTTCGCCACCGCGGTCGACCAGACACACCTCAACTCCAAGGTGTTCGATGCCCTCATCAAGGCGGGGGCCTTCGACAGCTTCGGCGTCGAGCGCCGCGCGCTCGCGGCGATGTGCGAGAGCGTCGTCGCCCACGCCCTGCGCCGGCAGCGGGAGGCGGCGGTGGGGCAGGGGTCTCTCTTCGGCGGCGACGAGATGCCGGCGCCGAGCCCCGACCCCGATCTCGAACCGTGGAGCGAGCGCGAGCGGCTGCGCTTCGAGAAGGAGGCGCTCGGCTTCTATCTGAGCGGCAACCCGCTCAGCGAGCACCAGGCACAGCTCGAGGCGCTGTCATGCGTCACCACCGGGCGGCTCGAGGGCAACCCGGATCGCAAGATCAAGGTCGGGGGCATCGTCTCCGGAGTGCGCCAGGCGAAGATCAAGAGCGGCCCGAACGCCGGCCGGCTGATGGCGCGCTTCCTCCTCGAGGACCTCGAGGGGTCGGTGCCGGTGGCGGTGTTCGCGAACCAGTTCGAGCAGTTCGGACGCCTGCTCGAGGAGGACGCGATCGTCCTCGTCACCGGTGTGGCGCGCGACCGAGGCTCGGGGGTCGAGATGACGGTCGAAGAGATCGTCAGTCTCGACGAGGCGAAGGAGGAACTCATCAGTGAGCTCGAGGTCGAGCTGGGCGCCGATCTCAGCAGCGCCTCTCTGGTCGAGCTTCGGGAACTCCTGATCGAGCATTCGGGGCCGGTTCCGGTGCGATTCCGCGTCGCGCTCGAGGGGGGTTCCGTGCGGATCGCGCCGCCCGACCGCTTCGCCGTGCGCTATCACCCGGAGCTGGTGACTTCGATCGAGCAGATCGTCGGCAGCGGCAGAGTCCACCGTCACGACCTGGGTGAGGCGACGAGGGGCTGACGGGCCCCGACTCGACCGGCGGACGGCGAGCCCATGAAGGTAGGCGGTCGGACCCCGTGAGCGAATCGTTCGAGGAGCGTGCCGAGCGGGTGCTGCCCGCCGAGGTCCGGAGGGTGATCGACGTTACATGCCGCCTCGCCGGCGAGGAGGAAACGGCGGTGTGGGTCGTCGGCGGCGTCGTCCGCGACGTCCTGCTCGGACGGCCGACTCGCGACCTCGATCTCGTGGCCCGGGGGGAGGTCGAGCTGCTGGCGACGCGCATGGCGGAGGAGTTCGGCTCGCAGCTCGAATCGACTCCCTTCGGCACCTTCAAGCTCGAAGGCCCCGGTGGCGTGGCGATCGAC
The DNA here is from genome assembly GCA_965223855.1 of Candidatus Multivoradales bacterium. Classification (GTDB taxonomy): domain Bacteria; phylum Acidobacteriota; class Thermoanaerobaculia; order Multivoradales; family JAHEKO01; genus CALZKB01. The sequence goes on along the minus strand of CBDCXM010000009.1, from coordinate 3,197,293 downwards.
CTCGCCACCGCGCGACGCGAGCGCTACGAGCGGCCGGGCGAGCTGCCCCGGGTGGAGCCCGGGACGCTCGACGAGGATCTTCGGCGCCGCGACGTGACGATCAACGCCATGGCGGCACCGATCGCGCCGTCGGCGGGTGACGTGATCGACCCGACCGGCGGGCAGGGGGACCTTGCCGCGCGCCGCCTGCGCGTGCTCCACGGCGACTCGTTCCTCGACGACCCGACCCGCCTGTTGCGGGTGATCGATCTCGCCGTGCGTCTCGGATTCGAGCTCGAGCCGGAGACGCGAGAGCTCGCGCTCGAGGCCGGCCGCGAGGGGGCGCTCGACACCCTGAGCGGCACCCGGCTGCGGGCCGCCTGGCGGCGGGCACTCGCCGAGCAGCCGGAGGCGAAGCTCGAGACGGCTAGGTCGCTCGGTCTGACCGAGGCGTCTCCTGAGGAGGGTGCCGAACCCGGCGCCGTTTCCCGACCGTTCGAGGAGCCCCTCACCCACCTGCGGGCCCGCTGCCGGTCGGGAGACGAGGCGCGGGCGCTGGCGAGGCGGCTCGATCTCGCACCGCCGATCGTCGAGCGGTGGGCGACCTTCCCGGCGCGACTGGCCGCGCTCGAGGAGGACGCTCCCGCCCGGCTCGCCGGACCCCGGAGCGCGCTCGACGCTGCGCTCGCCCCCTTCGACGAGGAGGAGCTGCTGCTGATCGAGGCGCTCGGCTCGGCGCCGTCACGAGAGCTGGTGCAGACCTGGCGGCGCGAGGTCGCGCCGGTCAGGCTGTCGATCTCAGGTCGCCATCTGCGGGCGGCGGGCGCCGACGAGGGAGAGGCGCTCGGCCGGGTGCTGGCGGATACCCTGCGCGCCCGGATCGACGGCGCCATTTCGGCCGAGCAGGAGCTCGAACATGCCCTCTCCCTGCTGGAGGAGCGCTCTTGAGGGTCTCGGTCGTCCGGATTCTCGGGGCCGGTCTGGCAACCGTCCTGGCTGCAGGTCTGGCATCAGCGCCTGCCTTCGCTGCCGAACCGATCCATGACCCCCGCTCTCACGAGCTGCTGCGCCTCGACTGCGTCACCGGCAACCTGCGCACCGACCTCACCCTGTTCTCCAACGGCACCTGCCGGCTGCGCGAAGGGGAGGTCGGAAGCGAGCGGATGCACCTTTCCGAGCTCGACCCGGACGCGAAAGACGCCTACGTGCGGCGGCTCCAGGCGGAGTCGCTCGGCGAGAGCGTTTCGCCGCTCGGCTCGCTCGGCGGAGAATGGACCGAGTCGTGCCGCCTCGCCGTCGACATTCCTGACGGCCCGCAGGGCGAGGTCCGCTACGGCAATCTCGCTCCGAAAAGCCTCGCCCTTTCGCGAGTCGTGACGATCGCCGAGGAGATCCTGCTGGTGGTGCGCACGGCTGCACGGGTTTCGGGCCTGCGGCCCGGCTTCGTGCCGCAACGCGACCAGGTGCTGGTGCGCCGCGACGGCACCCGCTACCGGGTGCGCGGCCTGACGAGCGACGGCCTCGGCATCGAGCTCGAAGGGATCGATCAGCCTGTGACGATCTACTTCGCCCTCGAGGTTCTGCACGAGGAGTTCCTCGAAGTCGAGGGGGAGGGAGGCGAGTGAGCCCGGTCACCGGCAGGCGCGGCTCGGTGCGGATCGGCGCCGGCACCCTTCGCGGCCGCTCGTTGCCGGTGCCGAAAGGGGTGCGACCGACGGGCAGCCGGGTGCGCGAGGCGCTGTTCGACATCCTCGGGCCGTCGGTCCGGGGGATGCGGCTGCTCGACCTCTATGCAGGCTCGGGAGCGGTCGGCATCGAAGCGGTGAGTCGCGGGGCGGCGGCGGTGGTGCTGGTGGAGTCCGAACGCTCGATCGCGCGCGGACTGCGCCGCCAGGTCCGCGAGTGGGGGCTCAGCGAGGTGACGGTCCGCGAGGCGCGCCTCCCGGCCGCGCTCGAGCGCCTGCAAGACTCCGCATTCGACCTCGTCTTCGCCGATCCCCCTTACGCCTTCGACGGCTGGAGTCGTCTGCTCACGCTGGCGGCGCCTCTTCTGGCGCCCGGCGGCGCCCTGGTTGCCGAACACGACCGTCGCGGCGACCTGCCGGAAGCGGCCGGCGACCTGCGACTCGATCGCCTGCGGTCCTACGGCGAGACCGAGCTCGGTTTCTACGGCGTCGCTTCGGAGCCGGCGAGGTAGAAGACCAGCTCCTCGAGGTAGATCCCCAGATCGACGTTGCGGTTCTTCACCCCCGCGCGCTTCTGGAGGCGGGTCGGTGCGAAGTTCAGCACCGAGCGCACGCCGGCGTCGGCGAGCGCCTCGAACAGCTCCTGCGCGGCCGGAGCAGGCACCGCCAGGATGCCGATCTCGATGCTACGCTCGGCGACGACCTCGGCGATCGCCTCGGTCGGCTCGACGACGAGCCCGCCGATCTCGCAGCCGATCTTGGCCGGGTCGTTGTCGAAGCCCGCGACCACCCGGAACGGCCCCTGGTTGAAGCCGAGATGCCGGGCGATCGCACTGCCGAGATTCCCCATGCCGACCACCCCGAGCCCATGAACGCGATCGAGACCGAGCACGTCCGTCAGACGATCGATCAGCGGCTGCACCTCGTAGCCGACACCGCGGATCCCGAACTCTCCGAAGTGGGCGAGGTCCTTGCGGATCTGCGAGGCGGAGAGGTGGAAGCTCTTCGCCATCTGCTTCGACGAGATGCGCTCCACGCCGTCGTCGGCGACCCTCTTGAGGCACCGCAGGTAGACCGACAGCCGGTTGAGTGTCAGCGGCGAGACGTCCATCGGACCTCTGGGTTGCAGGTGGAGCCGGTCGGAGAGGGGGAGCGGCCTGAATCAGCCTGGGATAACTGGTGCGAAAGGGGGGACTCGAACCCCCACGACCTTATCGGTCACAAGATCCTGAATCTTGCGCGTCTACCAATTCCGCCACTTTCGCGCGGACGGCATTGTAGGTAGAGGCCGGAAGGGTGTCAATCGAGAAGGCGGGCGAACTCGGCGCCCTGGAGGCGGCGATCGAGCGCAAGGTCGAGCAGGCGGGGCGGCGCGGGCTGTCCGTCGCGCAGATCGCCGATCTGGCGACCGAAGCCGGTTTCGAAGGGGCCTACCAGCCGCTGCTGCGGCGACTGGCGGCCGACGGCACGATCGTCGAGTGGAACCGCCGCTGGTACGCCCTCGCCTCCACCGACTGGGTGGTCGGCCGTCTCCAGGCGCTCGACGGCGGCGACGCCTTGCTGCGTTCCGGCGCCGGCGGTGAGGCGGGCTACTTCGTCCCCCGCCGCTACCGCAACGGCGCTCGCGACGGCGATCGCGTCGTCACGAAGCCGCTCGGTGGGCCGCAGCGTCGCGGTCGTCGCCGCTCCGGCGCCCCGTCGTCTCGCGGCCGTCTGCCGGAGGCGAGCGTCGTGCGGGTGCTGCGGCGGGCGTTCGACAGTCTCGTCGGGACGATCGAGAGGCGCGACGGCCGCGCCTTCCTGCAGCCGTTCGATCCCCGGCTGCGAGCCGAGGTCGAGGTGGTCGGCGACGTCCCCGGGCCCGACCACTACGTGGAGGTCGAGATCGACCACGACGGCTCCCCCCACCATGGACCGTTGCGCAGCAAGGTGTCGCGCGTCCTCGGCACCCTCGACACCGCCGGAGTCGATACCGAGGTGGTCGAGCGGCACTTCGGTCTGACCGCCGCGTTTCCCCCTGAAGTCGAGCAATCCGCCGGCTCACTGCCCGAAGATCCCGACCCCGCCGACTGGAAGGGGCGCCGCGACCATCGCGACCGGGTCGTGGTGACGATCGACGGCGCGACCGCGCGCGACTTCGACGACGCGATCCACGTCGAGAAGACCGACCGCGGCTACGCGCTGACGGTCTACATCGCCGACGTCTCGCACTACGTCACGCCCGGTTCGGCGCTCGACCTCGAGGCCTACCGGCGCGGCACCAGCGTCTACTTCGCCGACAAGGTGCTGCCGATGTTGCCGGAGGCGCTGTCGAACGGGCTGTGTTCGCTGCGCCCCGACGTTCCGCGGCTCGTCCAGGCGACGACGCTGACCTTCGATCGGCGACGCCAAGGTGGTTCGCAGCGAGTTCTTCGACGCGGTGATCGAGAGCCGTCGCAGGCTGACCTACCTCGAGGTGGCGGCGCTCCTCGACGACGCCTACCGTGAGCGGCGGTCGGAGTACGGCGAGGTGTGGCCGATGCTCGAGGTCGCCTCCGAACTCGCCGAACGGTTGATGCGCGCCCGCGCCGAGCGGGGCTCGATCGACTTCGACCTTCCCGCCGGCAGTATCGAGCTCGACGACGAGGGGGCGCCGGTGGCGGTTGCCGCGACCGAGCGGACCTTCGCCCACCGGCTGATCGAGGAGTTCATGCTGGCGGCCAACGAGGCGGTGGCGCGCGAACTCGCCGGCAGAGGAGAGGGAGCGCTCTACCGGGTACACGACGCTCCGAGCCTCGAGCGGCTGGTAGAGCTGCGCGAGATCCTCCAGACCCTCGGCCACGAGCTGCCGGCGCGCCTCGAAGGGCTCCATCCGTCGGCACTTCAGGAGGCGCTGGCCGCCTTCGCGGGGAAGCCGGAAGAGCCGTTCGTCTCCGCGCTCGTCCTGCGCTCGATGCAGCGCGCCCGCTACAGCGAGGAGAACCTCGGGCACTACGCGCTGGCCGAGCGCCACTACACCCACTTCACGTCGCCGATTCGCCGCTACCCGGACCTCGTCGTCCACCGCAAGCTGCGCCACGGCGCCTCCGGCGCCGACGACAGGGAAGAGACGGCGCGCCTCGAGGCGATCGCCGGCCACTGCTCCGAGATGGAACGTCGCGCCGAGCGGGCGGAGCGCGAGCTGCGAAGGTGGCGGCTGGTGCGCCTGGTGGCGGAGCAGGTCGGCGAACTCGCCTGGGGGCGGATCACGGGGGTCGAGCCGTTCGGCCTCTTCGTCGAGCTCGAAGAGTCGTTCGTCGACGGGCTGATGGCGGTGCGAGACATGGAGAGCGACTTCTTCGAGTACGAGCCGGCCGAGCATCGACTGGTGGGCCGCCGCAGCGGCCAGAGCTATCGCCTCGGCGACCGGGTACAGGTGCGGATCGTCGCCGTCGATACCCTGCGCCGGCGGATCGATCTCGGTCTGCCCGGCGACGACGACGGCCGCTCCGGCAGCGGCGATCGGCGAGGCCGGGAGCGTCGCCAGCCGGGGCGCCAATCGGGGCGCCAGTCCGGTCGCCAAGCCGGGCCGGGGACGCGGAAGACGCCGCCGCTGAGGCTCGACAGGGGCGCTTCGAGCGGCTGGGGTAGACTCTCGCGGTGTCGAGAGCCGCAACTCTCCTGCTGGCGCCGTTGATCGCCCTTTCCGTGCCGGCCTGTGAGCCGAGCGCAGAGACCGTGGCGATCGACGAGGCGTCGATCGAGGCCTCGCTGGCGCAGTTCCTGCCGCTGCTGGCGGTGGCGTATCAGAGTGGCGATCTCGAGCCGCTGCGCCCCTACGCTGCCGAGAAAGAGCTGGCGCGCATCCAGATGCTGATCTCCGAGCTCGCCGACCAGGGCCGATACCTCGCGCCCGAGTTCCTGCAGGTCGAGGTCGAGGACAGCCACGCTCTGGCACAGCACCAACGCCTACGTCACGACCCACGAGGTGTGGAACGTCCGAATGCATGCGCTCGGCAGCGACGGCCTGCTGGCGGAGGACGTCGAGAAGAGCTACCGGGTCAAGTACCAGCTCAAGCGCGACGGCGACGGCTGGCGGGTGCTCTTTCGCACCATCCTCGAGCAGTGACCGGCGGCGCGAGACCGACGATCGCCATCGTCGGCCGGCCGAACGTCGGCAAGTCGACGCTCTTCAACCGCCTCGTCGGACGGCGGCAGGCGATCGTCCACGACAAGCCGGGTGTGACCCGCGACCGGGTCACCGGGACCCTCTCCGTCGGCGCCGGCCGCCATGCCCACCTGATCGACACTGGTGGGCTCGTGCCGGGCGACGACCCGATCGGCCTCAACCGGCAGGTCGAGCTGGCGGTGGAGGAGAGCGACGTTTTGGTGCTGGTGGTCGACGGCAAGGAAGGGCTGACGGCCGCCGACGAGCGGGTCTGGCAGGAGCTGCGCCCGCGCGGCAAGCCGGACCGTCCTCGCCGTCAACAAGGGAGACACCAAGCTGGCGCAGGAGAACGTGCACGAGTTCGCCCGTCTCGGGCTGGGCGAGGGGGTGCTGGTCTCGGCGGAGCACGGCCTCGGTATCCCCGACCTGCTCGAGGCGCTCGACGGGCACGTCGGTGAGAGCGACCCCGACCTCGCCCCCGACGCTCCACGGCTGGCGATCGTCGGGCGGCCGAACGTCGGCAAGTCGTCGCTCCTCAACCGCCTGGTCGGGAAGGAGCGCTCGCTGGTCGCCGACCGCCCCGGGACCACCCGCGATCCGGTCGACACGACGCTCGAGTACGAGGGACGGCCCTACGTGCTGGTCGATACCGCCGGCATCCGCCGCCGCAGCAAGGTCGAGGACACCCCCGAGGAGCTGGCGGTGATGATGGCGCGTCGCCAGGTGGAGGCGGCCGATCTGGCGATCCTCGTCATCGACGCGACCGCTGGCGTCACCTCGGGAGATCTGGCGATCGCCGGCGCGATCTGGGAGCTGGGCCGGGTGGCGGTGGTCGCCGTCAACAAGTGGGATCTGCTCGATGAGGAGAGCCGCGAGCATCTGGACGGCTCCTGGCCACGCCTCGACGGCCTGCTGGCGACGCCCAGGCGGGTCAACACCTCCGCCGCCAGCGGCCGCGGCGTCGAGAAGCTGATGCCGGCGGTCGAGGGGGCGCTCGGCATGCTCGAGACGACGCTGGGCACTTCGGAGGTCAACGACCTTTTCCACCGCCTGCTCTCCCGCCACCGCCCGCCGTCCGAGCAGGGGAGGCCGTGGAAGTTCTACTACGCCACGCAGGTCACCTCGCGCCCCCCGACCTTCATGCTGTTCGCCAACCGCACGCTTCCGCGTTCGAGCAGCTACCGGCGCTATCTGGAGAACGGGATTCGCGAGGCTCTGGGTCTCCAGGGGGTTCCCGTGCGGCTGGTCATTCGCCGCCGGACCTGATGCCAGAAGGAAGGTCGGGGAGCTTGAAAGGGCACCCGCCGATCCCTATACTTCAAGCGTTACTTCTGAGGTGATTTGTGAGGGTTCGAGAGAGAGATCGCATCAGCCGGGGGGCGCGAACGGTGCGTGAGGAGCCTGCGGGAAGCCCGCAGTCGGGAGACGACAGGTAGAGATGGCGGACGCCGGGAAGGCGGGCGGCAAGGGTAAGGGCGCCCAGGCCAAGGGGGCCCGAGCCAACAAGGCAGCCGGCTCGAGCGCGGCCTCTCAGGTCGAGCGCACCGCCGCCAGCCGCACCAAGGCCGACCTCGTGGAGCTGGTCTATCGAAGCCACGGCGGCATCACCAAGGCGGAGGCCGCCGAGGTCGTCGATTCGATCTTTCAGACCATGAAGTCGAGCCTGCTCGATGGGCAGGCGGTGAAGATCCAGAACTTCGGCGTCTTCGAAGTCGTCCCCCGCCAGGGACGCATGGGAGTCGATCCCTCGAGCGGCGAGCGCATCTTCATCCCTCCCCGCAACGGCTTGAGCTTCCGCCCGGCCCACCGGCTGAAGGAAGCGGTCTTCAAGCCCGGCGGTTCCGACAACTGAACCCCACGCAACCGCGTCGACGGCGGGACCGACGGCACGGGAGGCTGTAGCCAGTGGCCAAGGAAAAGCTCTACTACAAGATCGGCGAGGCCTGCAAGATCCTCGACATCCAGCCGTACGTGCTGCGCTACTGGGAGACCGAGTTCTCGGTCCTCAGTCCCAGCAAGAGCAAGTCCGGCCAGCGAGTCTACGGCGAGGACGACTTCCAGCTCATCCGCAGGATCAAGGAACTCCTTTACGAAGAAGGGTTTACGATCGCCGGAGCGAAGAAGAAGCTCGACAGCGAGATCGCCGACGGCGGCCCGAAGGCGGCGCCTGAGAAGAGCGCGAAGCCGGCGAAGAAGGCGGCGAAGAAAGCGGTGAAGAAGACCGCCGCGAAGGCGTCGGAGGACGCCGCCGAGGAGGAAGACGCCGCCGAGCCGGTCGACGACGGCGAGGCCGAGCGCCTGCGCGAAGGGATCGGTGCCGCCCTCGAAGAGGCGCAGGCGATCCTCGAACTGCTCGACGACTGAAGCGCCCTCGGGGCACCGCAGCCGGCGAGCTACAGGCTTCACAGCGCCGACCGGGCGGCCTCGCTACCGTCTGGGCATGCTCCGAGGCCTCGCGAGGATGGAGAAGTGCCAGACGGGGCGTGCGCCCGGGAGGTGGACTGCCGCCTGCCTGCTCGCCCTCCTGCCGGCGGCGCCGCTGGCGGCCACCGACTACAACGTCGGCCCCGGCCAGCCGCTGGCGGCGATCTCCGACGTCCCCTGGGAGTCGCTCGCCGCCGGTGATCGGGTGCTCATCCACTGGCGAGCCGCCCCCTACAAGGAGAAGTGGGTCGTCAACGCCCGCGGCACGGCGGCCGAGCCGATCGTCGTCCGCGGCCTCCCGGGCCCCAACGGCGAGCGTCCGGTGATCGACGGCGACGGCGCCACCACCCGGCCGCAGCTCAGCTACTGGAACGAGGTGCGAGGGGTGATCAAGATCGGCGGCTCGAGCGTTCCGCCCGACGGCCTGCCCGCGCACATCGTGGTTGAAGGGCTCGAGATCCGCTCTGGCCGGCCGCCGTACACCTTCACCAACGACTCCGGCGGGGTCGAGACCTATGCCGACAACGCCGCCTCGATCTACGTCGAGAAGGCGGAACACCTCGTGATCCGCGACTGCGAGATCCACGACTCCGGCAACGGCATCTTCATCGGCGACTTCGACGGCGACACCCGCGACGTCAGGATCGAACGCAACGAGATCCACGGCAACGGCATCGTCGGCAGCGCGTTCCAGCACAACACCTACACCGCCGGCATCGGCATGCTTTATCAGTACAACCGCTTCGGCCCGCTGCGGGCCGGCGCCGACGGCAACAACCTCAAGGACCGGTCGGCCGGGCTCGTCGTGCGCTACAACTGGATCGAGGGCGGCAACCGCCAGCTCGACCTGGTCGAGGCCGACAGCGCCAACGTCATCGCCGAGCCGAGCTACCGCGAGACCTTCGCCTACGGCAACATCCTCATCGAACCCGACGGCGCCGGCAACAGCCAGATCCTCCACTACGGCGGCGACAACGGCAATCCCGCCAACTACCGCAAGGGCGATCTCTACTTCTACAACAACACCGTCGTCTCGACCCGTTCGGGAAACACGACGCTGATGAGGCTGTCGACCAACGACGAGTCGGCCGACGCGCGCAACAACCTGCTCTACGTCACCGCGTCAGGGAATCGGCTGGCGATGATGAACGCCGACGGCGACCTGACGCTGCGGAACAACTGGACCAAGCCGGGGTGGGTCGACTCCCACGGCTCTCTCACCGGGACCATCGACGACGACGGCTCGGGAGTGACGGCGGGGAGTCCCGGGTTCGTCGACGAGGGGTCGCAGAACTACCGGTTGGGGAGCGGGTCGAATGCGGTCGACGCGGCGACGGCGCTCCATCCGGACACGCAGCCGGAGCATCCGCTCGACCGGCAGTATCTGGAGCATCTGCTGGACGAGGCTCGGCCGGTGGAGGGGGTGCTCGATATCGGGGCGTTCGAGCGTTGTACGGCGAACTGTGTGCCGATTTTCAGCGATGGGTTCGAGAGTGGCGATACCTCGGCCTGGTCGGCAATCGTGCCCTGAGGGTTTCGGGTAGCGGAGGAGCCGCTTCGGGGCGCTGCAGCGCGGCCCTCGACGGTTTGCCCGCGCCGGTCCCCTGTACTATCCTCCCCGACGCGGTGCCCGCCCAGGCGCGTGCCGCACACCGGTCGGGACGTGGCGCAGCCTGGTAGCGCACCTGAATGGGGTTCAGGGGGTCGGGAGTTCAAATCTCCCCGTCCCGACCAATTCCAAGTTCAACAAAACAAACAAGTTGCTTGGATTGCCCCCCTACGGTTTCGGGGCTGTGCGAGCAGGCTTGCAAGACGACTGCAAGAGTTTGGCGGCCCCTCGGGAGCGTGGCGTAGCAGCGAAGTGCAGCGCCCGCCGCCGCTCAATTGGGGGTCTTGCGCCTTGGCGTGGGCAGCGAAGGGAGGGGAGTCGCCGCGTGTAGACTCGGCCAATAGCATATGTACGATTCTCGCGGGAACCCGTTCCCCTATCGCCGCCGCCTGTCGGGAGGCGTCGAGGCAGGCCCGCCGCCCCTGTGGCGGATGCAGGGCTTCGACGTTGCCCTCGAAGAGCGCCCGTTGTTCGGCGTGATCGTCGGCACCGTGGTCGGGGTGCCGAGTGTCCATGCCTCCGGCACTACGTGGTCGGAGGTGTTCAGGGCATTGCGGCGGCAGCTGGCGGGATTGTGGCATCCAAGGAAACACCTGTCCGTCTGAACGGCGTGGAAGTTACTGGAATGGACCCACTTGACCAGTTGGCATTTGCCATCCACGGCAATCCGGGAGCCTACGCGTTGCTCGTGGGTTCAGGCGTTTCTCGGGCCGCTGGCATGCCAACAGGCCATGAGATCGCTCTCGACCTCGTGCGAAAACTGGGAACTATGAAGGGGGATGATTGTGGCGATGATCCCGAGACTTGGTATCGGGAGCAAGGCTTTGGCGAGCCGACCTACTCCAGCGTGGTGACGAATCTGGGAACAGGCCCCGTAGAGCGTCAAGGAATCCTACGGCCGTACTTTGAACCGTCTGACTCGGACGGCGATGGCTCGAAAGCACCCACCCAGGCACATCGAGCCATCGCCCGACTGTGCAAGTCTGGTCACGTCAGGATCATCATCACGACCAACTTCGATCGGTTGCTTGAATCAGCGCTAGAGGCGGTTGGAGTGCACCCTACCGTGGTGGCTACTTCTGCCGACGCCAAGGGCGCCCTCGCACTTGTTCACCAGAAGTGCTTGCTCTTGAAGCTCAACGGAGACTACCTATCTCCAACTATCAAGAACACCGAAGAAGAGCTTGCGAAGTACGACCAGAATCGCAAGAGGATGCTCCGAGAAATAGTCCGTGACTTCGGGCTAGTGGTATGCGGGTGGTCAGGTGACTACGACATTGCGCTCCGAGAGGTCATCCGGGAGACGCGGCAGAGGACGTTCCCCATCTACTGGGCCGCTAGGGGAGGGCAAGTGCGTGACTCGGGCCGCCAGATAGTCGATGCGACCGGAGCGGTACAAGTCGCTATCGACAGCGCAGACTCGTTCTTTGATGAGCTAGCCGAACGACTTCAAGCACTTGAAGGCCTCGACAGGCAGCACCCTATCTCGATTGATCTGATGGTGGAGCGCGCGAGAACCTATGTGTCGGAGCCGCGTCATCGAGTAAGGATGGACGGACTCATCTCGGGTGAGCGTGATCGGGTCCGGTCGGCCATGGAGCTCATGAGCTGGTCTGCTCCAACTCCGAATGGCGAGACCATGAAGAACCGCATCGAAGAATACGAGGCTCTGACAGAGGGGCTCTTGCGTATAGCGACCACGGTCGCCTATTGGGGGCAGGATCCTCATCATTCTCAAGCTCTCGTGAGGACGATCGAGGAACTCGCCGCAGTCAAGACAGCAGACAAGAACGCACAGACGTACACTGCCTGGAGGAGGCTAAGTCGGTATCCAGCATTGCTCTTGATCTACTCGTGCGGCATCAGTGCGCTGGCAGGCAAGAACTTCCGAATGCTGGCCCGCGTCGTCTTTGATCCCACGGTCGCGGAGGAAGGCGGTAGCCACGCTCTCCCGAATAGCCAGCCGCTGCTACGGAGTCTCGATGGGGATCGCGTACTTACGAGCGACCTCTACGCGAAGGCATATGGATCAAGCGTCTACTTCGCAATGTCCGGCCACATCCGAGAACGACTCTGGCAGCTCTTCGGCCCATCGGTCGCGAAAGACAAGGCAGATTTTGACACTCAGTTTGAGCGCTTCGAGTACCTGTGGGTGTTGGAAGCTGCCCGCCTTGAGTGGCAATTGCCGTGCGGCGTATACCTCTACAAGTGGCACTTCAGTCCCCAGGGTCTGCATGACAAGTGGGTCAGCGGCTATGAGGAAGGACTGACGGAGGTCGGAATGCGCGGGCATGAGAATCCCGACGAAGCACGGGAGTACATCGTAGGTTGGCTAGAGAGATGGCACCTCCATCACTACCTTCCTACCCCCTAAGTGGGAAAGGACGCCGGAGAGGCCCGGAGAAGAGGTGCCCCCGAGAGGAGGTGCCACACGCTTCTTGGAAAAGAGTTTGCCGGACGGCTCTGAAGGGGTGATGGGGCAACCTCGACGTCGGGAGGCTCAACCAAACCACGGCTCTCGAAGCTGCGTTTCGGGCCTGTCGGCCGGTTCTCGAGGTCCGGTGTTCGCTCTTGAGGTCACTCTGACGACGAGTGGGCACGGCTCCGCGGCCCGGCCTTGTCGGCTGGCTTGTAAATCGGGACCTCCCTGGCTCGTTGTTACTAGGTCTTGAGCGGGAGTGGTGTGAAACCCAGGGCCGGCCTGAAGCAGCCGGCGGGGAACTCGGCGGCTCTGCCGCGCTTGAGATCCTCCGCCGCCTGTCGATAGGCGCCCTCCTAGAGGTGCCATGCTCTTCCTGAAGAGGATGCTTCTGGACAGGTGATGGGGCATCCTGAAGTTTGCGAGGCTCGTCGAACTACGCTCTCTCGGCTGCGTTCCGGGCCTCTCGGTGCCTCTTCGGGGACAGTCGCTCGGGGTTGAGTTGCGCGCGACGAGAAGCGGGCACAGCTCCGCCGCCCGCGTTCGCCGGCTGGCTCCCATCCGTGCCTTCCCGGCTCGTTGCTGCTAGACCCTGAGCGGGAGCGGCACGAATCCGAGGCCCGGCCTGAAGCACCCGGCGGGGAAGTCGGCGACTGCGCCGCGCTTGAGATCCTCTGCGGCCTGCCGATAGGCGAGGACGACGAGGGCATAGCCGGCCTCCAGCGCTCGGCGCACGCTTCCTTGGATCGCGTGGAAGCGAGGCGCGGGGGTCCGGTTTGCAGGCGTGCTGGGGCGATCGTGCGGGTGTTGAGCGAGGATCGCCTCTTTGCCGAGGATCTGTTCTGGGGCTTCCTTCTCGATCTCTCTCACCATCCGCCGGACCTCGGATCGCCAGCGGCTCTCTGGTTCGTGCTCCCAGCAGGGCAGTGGAGAGAGCTCCAATCGTTCCCGGGAAGTGAAGAGCGCATCCGGGTTGTGCTCCCCGCGCTCGTGGGCCCTGAACTGCTCCGTGCGGTCGATCCAGACGCCTTCGAGCTCTTCGCCCCTAAGCAGGGCCTTCGTCGAGGAGGCTCCGGGCCAGTGCTTCGGCGAAGCAACGAGGCCTTCCTTGACCCCTTGTCGGAGGAGATAGCGAAGACGGTGAACCTGCGCCTCGGGTTCCTTGGAGACCTCGATGTCCACATAGCGGCGCCCCCAGACTTTCTCCCTCCAGTCATGGAGCCGCCCGACCTCGCGGGCGATCTTCGAGTTGACGTAGCGCATGAAGTCGGCGAGTTGCCTGGCGTCCGTCGGATAGAGCAGCAGGTGGCAGTGATTCGACAGGTAGACGAACCCGCACACCCTCATTCCGTAGCGCCTCTGCCCTCGGGCAAGGGTGCCGATGATGATCTCGTTGAGTACCGGAGACGGGCGCAGCAGAAAGCGCCTCTGGATCACGCGACAGGTGACTTCTACGAGAGCTTCCGAGGGCAGGTGGCGAAGCTTGCGTCCCATGCCCTCGTAGACGGTGAATGGTCGGGAAATCTCACGAGAGTGTTCGCTGGGATTCGAGTGGCACTTCCATCGGGCACTTCCATCGGGGCACTTCCATCGGGCGTGTCAGCAGCCGGTGGGTCCGCTCGAGTCGTTCGATCCGGCGAGTCAGCTCTTGGTTTGTCATGCGCCGATCCTATGTCGGAGACCGGCCCGGTCCCTCCTCCACGATCCCCCGGCAGGCCGTCGGCAGCTCGAACTTCGGATAGGGGTGCTCTTCACGAAACCCCTGCTCCTCCCGGCAGTAGTCGGACAGCGGCTGGGTCGACAGCGGCGAGACGGTGCGCTCCCGCCGGTCGCTGAGGAACCACCGGACGAAGTGCCACCCGAAGCCCTCTCCGGTACCGGCGGCCTGCGCGAGGCGCGCGAGTTCTCGTCGCGGCTCCCGGATCGGCACCAGCGCTCGCAGCTCGCTCAGCCGGTATCCGACGACCAGCTCGGCGAGATCGGCAAGGACCGCCGAATCGGTCTCGGTGCCGATCTCCGCGTCCCAGAGCCGTGCGGTTCCGTCCTTCGAGGCCGTGAGGATCCGGTCTCCCTCGGCATCGAAGGTGGCCGAGAGCACTTCGGCCTGGTGTCGCAGCGGTCCTCCCAGTGGCAGTCCGCTGACCGCGTCCCATACCCGTGCGCTGTCGTCGGAGACGGTCACCACCCTGGCCCCGTCGGGATCGAACACCGCCATGCCGACCCGGCCCTCGTGGGAGAGGGGCACTCCGACGCGCTGGCCGGTCGCTTCGTCCCAGAGCCAGGCGGCGTTCTCTCCAGCGGTGACGACCCGGCTGCCGTCGGGACTGAAGGCTGCCGAAACGATCTGGGTCCTGAGATCACCGAACCGCTCGGCCTCGAGCGTCCTCAGCGGCTCGAGGGCCGAGTCGAAGACGAGCGCGCGAGCGTACAGGCCGGAGAGAATCCGCGACCCGTCCCGACTGAAGGAGGCCGACGTGATGTCCTCCTCCCGCCTGGAGACGTTGTTCTGCAGGGAGGGTCCAATCGGCTGGCCCGTGGACGGATCCCAGAGCCTTGCCAGGTCCGGCCCTTCATCTGGTGGGCTCCCCTCGTTCCAGGCCGTGAGGAGGCTCCGACCGTCGGGGCTGATCGACGCGGATACGATCGGCCCCCGGTGTCGGATCCGCTCTCCCAGCGCTTCGCCGCCGACCGCGTTCCAGACGCCGGCGGCCCAGTTCCGGGCGACAGTGACGACGAGCGAACCGTCCGGGCTGAACGATGCGGAGGAGACGCCGTCTTCATGCCGGAGGGCTGGCCCGACCCGCTCACCGGTCGCGGCGTCCCAGATCTGGGCGGTGTGGTCGTCCGAGGCCGTGACGACCCTCGTGCCGTCGGGGCTGAACGACGCTTCGAAGACGCGATGGTCCTGGTGTCGAAGGGGATCGCCGAGGAGCCGGCCTGAAGCCACCTCCCACAACCGGGCGCCGCCGAGATCGTCCGCGGAGCTGACGACGCGACCACCATCCGGGCTGAAGTACGCGGAGCGCAAGGGGCTCGCGTGCCGGAGCGCCTGTCCGTCAGGCTGGCCAATGGCCGCATCCCAGAGCCGTGCTCTGCCGTCGACCGAAGCGGTGACGACCCGCTTGCCTTCCGGGCCGAACAAGGCCGAGACCACGGCGGAACCGTGCTCGAGGGGCTCTCCGATCGGCTCGCCCGTCACGGCATCCCAAAGGCGCACGTCCGTGTCTCCCCCTCCCGTGAGGATCCGGTCGCCCCCCGGACTGAACGAGGCGGAGAAGACACGCCACCCCGAATCATCCGTGAAGTCGAGCCGGATCGTCCGTCCGAGCGGTTGCCCGCTGGCCACGTCCCAGACTTGAGCCTGAGCAAACCTGCCGATCCGGTCGTCCGCGACGGTCAGGATGCGCGTCCCGTCCCGGCTGAAGGACGCGCTTCGCATGAATCCGGGTTGCTCGAGAGGCCCTCCAAGCGGGGTTCGGGTGGCCACGTCCCAGAGTCGGGCGGCACCGCCCTGCTGCGTGGTCGGGCTCCCGTGGTTCGAGACAGTGAGCAGTCGCGTGCCGTCGAAACTGAAGGACGCAAAGGTAGCCCTGGCGTCGTGAAGGAGTGGCGCGCCGAGGGGTTCTCCGGTCGTCCCGTCCCAGAACCGAACGACGCCATCGTGAGCCGACCCATCTTCGAGCGTCTCCGATCCGGCCGTGACGAAATAGGCTCCGTCGGGGCTGAACGTCACGTGCGACAGGGTTCCCACGAGAGGGTTGACGTCGGCCAGGCTCTCGCCGGTGTCGGCGTCGAAGAGCACCGGCAAGCCCTCGGATGCCGCGATCGCCAGGCGCGTCCCGTCAGGGCTGAAGTCCGCTGCTGCGGCGTCCTGCTGCTCCCAGAAGAAGGGGGCGTCGAGTTCCCCGGTCTTCTGGCCCGTCTGCGGGTCCCAGAAGGCGTTGGCCTCGTTCGAGACGGTGAACAGGCGCCGTCCATCACGACTGAATACGGCCAGCCCCCATACCGATTGGTCGGGGTGCAGCGGCTCGCCGACGGGTCGGCCGGTCGCCGCATCCCAGAGCCTTGTCCTGCCAGAGTGCGACGTCGTGACGACGCGGGTGCCGTCGGGGCTGAGCGTGGCCGAGGTCAGATCGTCGTCGTTCGAATGCTGGAGGATCGATCGGATCCACGACCACTCCCGTCGCTGGAGCGCGTCGAGCAGCCAGCTTCGCGCCCGCGCGTTCGCGGGATCCTCCCGCAGAGCCTGTGCGGTGCGGGCGATCGCTTCTACGACGAGACCCCGCTCGGTGAGCAGATGGGCGCTGTGGAGAACGGCCTCCTGCCCGGACTGTGCTCCGAACTGCGCTCCAGCTTCTGCGGCCTCTGTCCTGCCATGGCCGGCCGCGAGAAGCGGGGCGAGGAGAGACACGACCACCACGACGAACCCGGGAGAGACGCGGGCGGGTCGTCTGGCGACATCACCACCGTCCGAGGCTCTCTCCGGACCACGGAGGAACTGGATGCAGGATTCAATCATCGGGTCTCCTTCAACTTCGTCGGGTCTGAGAAGCGATGGGCGATGCTAGCCCACGGAAGCGGCAGGGGCGCTGCGGGTGCGGCTAGACGTGCCGGGCGATGGCCGGTGACCCACGACGAGCGAGTGAAGTGAGTGTCAGCGGCAAGGGTGTGCCCGCGAAGCTGGTGCCGCGAGGCCGGTGCCCGGCGGATGTCGGCGCTCAAAGAGGTGCCATACGCTTCCTGGAAAGAGTTGGCCTGCTGGCTCTGTAAGGGTTGGTGGAGCGACCTCGGCATTGCGAGGTTCGTCCGAACTGCGCTCTCGACGCTGCGTTTCGGGCCTGTCGGCCGGTTCTCGGGGTCCGGTCGTCGCTCTTGAGGTCACTCTGACGAGAAGTGGGCACGGCTCCGCCGCCCGGCTTTGCCGGCTGGCTTGTATCGGGACTTGCCGACCCGTTGCTGCTAGGTCTTGAGCGGGAGTGGTACGAAGCCCAGGGCCGGCCTGAAGCATCCGGCGGGGAACTCGGCGGCCCTGCCGCGCTTGAGGTCCTCGGCCGCCTGCCGATAGGCGAGGACGACGAGGGCGTAGCCGGCCTCGAGCGCCCGGCGCACGCTTCCTTCGATCGCGTGGAAGCGAGGCGCTGGAGTGCGCTTCTCGGGCGTGCTGGGACGATCGTGCGGGTGTTGGGCGAGGATCGCGTCCTTACCCAGCACGTCGTCCGGAGCCTCCTCCTCGATCTCCTTCACCATCCGCCGGACCTCCGATCGCCAGTGGCCTTCGGGTTCGTGGTTCCAGCAGGGCAGTGGCGAGAGTTCCACTCTTTCGCGGGAGGTGAAGAGCGCATCCGGGTTGGCCTCCCCTCGCTCGTGGGCCTTGAACTGCTCCGTGCGATCGATCCAGACACCTTCGAGCGCTTCCCCCTGAAGGAGAGCCTTGGTCGAAGAGGCCCCGGGCCAGTGCCTCGGCGATCCCACGAGCCCTTCCTTGACCCCCTGGCTCAGCAGGTAGCGAAGACGGCGGATCTGGGCTTCGGGTTCCTCGGAGACTTCGATGTCCACGTAGCGCCGCCCCCAGACTTTCTCTCTCCAGTCATGGAGCCGTCCGACCTCGCGAGCAAGCTTGGAGTTGACGTAGCGCATGAAGTCGGCGAGCTGCCTGGCGTCGGTCGGGTAGAGCAGTAGATGGCAATGGTTTGACAGATAGACGAACCCACACACCTTCATCCCGTAGCGCCTTTGCGCGCGGGCCAAGGTGCCGACGACGATCTCGTTGAGAACGGGAGACGGGCGCAGGAGGAAGCGCCGTTGGATGACGCGGCAGGTGACTTCTACGAGGGCTTCTGAAGGCAGGTAGCGGAGCTTTCGTCCCATGCTCTCCCAGACGGGGAGCTGGGGAAGAATCTCACGGGGGCGTTCTCTCAGATTCGAGTGGCACTTCGATCCGGGGCACTGGAGTCGCAGGGCCTCGGCGATCAGCGTCTGAGGCATCGTCTGCTCCCGCCGCTCCTCGCGACCCTGCTGCTGGCCTCGCCGGCCGCTGCGCAGCCGCCGCAGGCCCAATGCTGCCCTGGTCGAGCGCTGACTCTCGTCGAGCGAGTTGCGCGGGTCGACTACGTTGTCCGTGCCGAAGTCGTCAACGGCTCCTACGGCTCCATCGACGATCTGACGGTCCTGGAGCTGCTCGCAGGGGAGCGCGTGGACGAGCTGCCGGTCGAGCTGGGGGTGGTTCCTCTGTGCCGGCCGAGGGTGAAGCGAGCAAGAAGGGAAGAGGCGCTGGTCGGGCTGCGCTGCAGGGGAGACGGGGCGGATCGGATCTGCCGCCCGGGAGTGATGGCTTCGTTGCCCGGCGCCGATCCCGACGAACGATTGCGAAACGTGATCTGGCTTCAGGCCCTGAGAGAAGCCGTCCAGGCGGGGGAGTCGAACCTCGAGCTGCCGTGGGCTGCTGCACTCGAGCGGGGCGGCTCTCGCTGCCTGCTCGAGAAGGAGATCGACGGCGATCGTGCGACGGGACGCATCCGCTTCGTCATCGATCAAGTGCGGGGCCTTCGTCTGGAGATTCTGTATCTCATCGATCGCTGGGTCGGAGGCCGCGTCCCGCCACGGGGCCCGCGGGACGCGCGGGACTGGCCGGATCGGGACTATCCCTTTCTCACCGTGGATCTTGGGGACGACGAGGTGAAGATCTCGGGCGGCATCGATCGTGGCACCAGCACCCTCTTCGAGCTGGAGAGAATGGCAGCGGCAGATCTCCTGCGGCAGATGCTGGGTGCGGGGCGGAAGGCGCTCCGCCTCCACTTCGATGGTGACTACGAGAGCCGCGTCGGAACAGTGGGGCTCAGTGCGAGCCTAGGGGACTTCCTGGCCTGCGGACGCTCACTCGGCTCAGCTTCCCGGGCAGCTTCCCGATGAGCGGGAGCTTCGTGCTGCCTTTGTCTCCGGCAAGAGGACGCTCGGGCCGAACGATCGCTACGGCACGCAGACCCCACCCCTCTCCGTAGGCCAGGCGCGGGTGTCGCCGGACTCGAAGTCGTCGGAGATGAGGACGGAGAGCGAGGGCAGGCCGAGAGTGACTCCGGGGGCGGCGCCCGCTCCGTAACTGTCGATCAGGGTTTCTGAGCAGGTCTGGAAGAGGCCGATGGAGCCGGTCGGGCCGTCGGTGCCTTCGGTATCGCTGGTGACGCTGAACGCGACGTAGCGCCCGCCAGGGAGGAGCGACGCTCCACCGCAGAACTCGCCGGCGCCGAGCGCGACCGCGCCGAGCTCGTTGAAGGCGGCGTCGAAGACGGTGATCTCGCCGAGCTCGCAGACGTACAGCCTGCCGCCGGTCGAGGAGACGGTGACGGTGGTCGGATCGGTGAGCCCGGTGACGTCGTCGGCGACGGTGTCGGAGGAAGTGTCGATCGCCGTGAGGCTGCCGTCGCCTGCCACGACATAGACGAAGCCGCCGTCGGGAGACGTTGCGATGGCACGCGGCTCGAGGCCGACGACCACGGTCTCCGTCTCGATGCCTGCCAGAAGGTCGACCACCGAGACGGTGCCGTCGCCGGTGTTGGCGACGTAGAGCGTCATACCGTCGGGGAGCAGGACCAGCGGGCCGGGCGCGTCGCCGACGGCGACCGTATCGACGACGGTCTCCGACTGGAGGTCGAGGACATCGATGCGATCGTCGCCGCCGATCGACAGGTAGGCGAAGTCCGCGGCCGAATCGACGACCAGGCCGGTCACGCCGGCGACGGCGATCGAACTCGGCGCTCCGTCATCGAGGACGTCGATCACGCCCCCGTCGGTGGCCACGAGGACCGGCTGGCCGCCCGGACCCGAGGCCATCGCGACGACCTTCCCGGAAAGTGAGGTGCTCGTCGCCGCGCCGGTAGCGATGCTGACCGAAAGGAGCGACGAAGCGTCTCCCTGGCCGACGAAGATGCGGGTCTGGGCCTGGCCGCCGGCTGCCATCAGGAGGAGCGCTACCCAGCAGGCAAGAGAAGTCGAAACGCGAGTCTTCATTCCTGTTCCCTCCTTTTTGTTTCTTTCACGCTTGATCCTAGCGGAACGTTCCGCGGAAACTGGTGCTCGGTGTGTCAGTCCACACGTCCACGACATCTCTCAGCGGGGTAACTGAAGTGAGCCAATCGAGGACCATCAACGGAGTCAGTTGGGCGGCCTACGCTCTGTTCGTCGGCGTCGCCATCTACGCGCACGGTGATGCGGGAACCTTTTCGATTCAAACCGATATGGCGAGCGTCAAATTCCTGATCTGGGGCACCTGGCTCGGGTTTACCGGCTACACCGTCTATTGCAGCTCCCGTGAGAGTCTCTTCGCCACCGTGGCGCGGATGTCGCGGCTGCACTGGGGGAGGCAGATCGGAGCGGATCTCTACCTCGGGCTGCTGCTGGCGCTCCTCGTGATCTACCTCCACCAGGGAGCGCTGGTCGCGGCGCTCTGGACCCTGCCGACCCTGGCCTTCGGCAATCTCTCGATCCTGCTGTACTTCGCGCTGAACTTCGATTCGCTGGTCGCGCGGTTCGTCGGCGGCTGAGCGCCGCGCCGACCTCGAGAACTGGGGAAGCCCTACCCTTCGTCCTCGGAGGTGTCGATCCGCCCCGAGACCAGCTTCGAGAGATCCTCCCAGTCGCTCTCGAACTCGCCCCAGGATTCGTCGAACTCCTCGCGCACGCCGTCCCACTCGTGGTCGCTCGCGTCGTAGAGGTCGCGCAGGCGGCCGCGCAGCTCCCGCTTGGATCGTCGAACGCCGCGGACCTCCTCGAACAGCTCGGCGTCTTGTTCCTCGTCGAGGTCGAGCCCGTCGAGGCGCTCGGCGTAGCTGTCGAGCTTGCGCTCCTTGCGCTTGCGGAACTCGCGGCGCCGCGCCCGGCGCCCCTCGCGATCGAGATCGTCCCAGGATTCGTCACGTGTCATGGCGGCCTCCCCTACGGATGCTGCGACAAACGTCGGGACTTTGGCAAGCGAGGTCGCCACCCGCAACGATCCTCGGGGAAGCTTCGTAGGTACACTGGAACCTCATGACGACAGGAGGGTGGCGATGAAGACATTGACCCGGGCTCTTGCGGCAACGGCCCTGACTTTCGTTTCGACCGGGGTGCTGTTCGCCGACGAGGCTGCTGACGGCGAAGCCGCTGCGGTCAAGGCCGCAGTGCAGACCGGCTACGTCGAAGGCATCTGGCTCGAGGGCGACGTGGAGAAGGTGCGGACCGGGTTCGATTCGGCGTTCGCGATGCAGGTGGCGGGCGACGAGGGGGTGCGGACGGTCACACTCGATCAGTGGCTGGAGCGTCTCGGCCTCAACGGCGAGCCGCTGGGCGAGGGGATCAGTCACGAGATCCATCTGCTGCACCAGACCGGATCGGCGGCGGTGGTGCGGGTCGAAGTGCTGCGCGACGGAGAGCCGGTCTACACCGACTATCTGAGTCTCTACCGCACCGACGAGGGGTGGCGGATCGTCACCAAGATCTTCCACACCCATCAGGAGGAGTAGCCCGAACGCGGAATTCGCCGGAACCGGCGCCCGTTGCGAGGAGTCGGTAGAGAGTGTGGCGGCCGCCAGGCGTTCGCCATCCCGGCAGCACACACCCGGCATCGGTCCTCAATCCGGAAGGGAGCCTCCTGCATGACACGGAATGCCTGCGTCGGTCTCGCCGGCTTCGCCCTCGCACTCGTCGTCTTCTCAGCCGGTATCGGCCCGGCGTTCGCCGACCAGGAGAGGAGAAGCTTCGAGGGCACTTACGACTGGTCCTCCGGGGGGACCGACACTCTGCGGGCGGAGTTCGTCCCCGACGGCGAGAACAGCTGGAAGGTGACCTTCCGCTTCCGGTTCGACAACCGCAACAACACCTGGCGGGGGACGGCCGAGGGGAGGCTCGAAGAGGGGGTGGAGATCACCGGCACCGCTTCCTGGCGATCGCGAAACTGGACCTGGCGCGCGGCGATCGAGGACGGTGTGATGGTCGGCGAGCACACGGAGATCCGCAGCCGCGGCAGGACCCGCTCGACGGGCACCTTCGAGCTGCAGGTCGAGTGACTTCCCGGGAAGACTCATGAACGGGCACGACGACGAGGTCGCGCGACCGGACGAGCCGCGGGCTCTCGCGAGCGCCTGGTACCAGTCGTGGCTCGATCGCGACATGGACCGGTTGCGCGAGATCCTGGCGGAGGGCTTCGTGCACACGAGCCCGTTCGGCACCCTGGAGGGGCGGGAGCACTATCTCGAGGTCGTCGAGCCGATGTCGCGGGACAGCGTGGTCGATCTCGAGATTCACGAGATGCTCGAGGGGCCGGGAGTGGTGGTGGTGCGCTTCACCAACCACACGCCGAAGGGCGACATGCCGACCTGCGAGTGGATCCGCTGCGACGGCGGCAGGATCGTCGCGATCGAGTCGTACTACGACAGCCGTCCGGCGCGCGAGTCGCTGGACCGCGACTCCTACTGACGTCGCAGATCCCCCCGGGGAGGTTGGTGCGTCGCCGCTGTCGGGAAGCGGGGCTCGAGGACACAGGGAGTCCGCGCGGGAGCTCACCCGTAGCGTGCGCAGGAGGCCCCGTCTCCCTGTGAGTGTCCGGTCGCGTGTCCGGTTCGAGGCGATTCCGTCGTCATCCTCCGTAGACGCTCGCTCGAGCAGACGAGCGGCGTGACGTGGCTCACGACAGGAGTGGAGGAGGCAGCGATGCGAGCAGGAATCGATAGCGGAACCCGGGTGTGGAAGCGAGCGAAGGCGTTGCTGACGGTCGCGTTGCTGGCCGGCCCGGTCACGGGCTGCGGCGGCGGGGAAGCGGGAGCCGGAGAGGGCGCCGCGAAGGCGACCTTGAAGCGAGCCCCGGGGGGTATCGACGAGGGCCTCAGCCATTTCGAGATCTCGGGTTTCGAGGAGGCGCGCTCCAACCCGAGGGTGTCGGTCCACTTCGATCCGGGCAAGGGTGAGGGTCTGTTCAGCGACGGGGTGACCCGCTACCAGGTCCGCATGCTGCCGGAGGATCTCGAGAAGGACGACCTGACCATCTGGATCGACCTGATCCGGGAGGACTCCTCTCCCGGCAGGATCGAGGTGACGGACAAGCTCGACACGCCGACGATCATGGTCGGTGTCGGTAGAGGGTTGGTCAAGGGCTACAAGAAGGTTCGATCGGGTCACCTGGATCTCGAGCGACTGGACGGGGTGATCGCACTCACCTTCGAGGCGGAGCTCGAATCGCAGAGCGTGCTCGACCGGGAGCGCAAGGGGCAGTCGGTCACGGTGCGGGGTCGGGTGATCGATGCGATGATGCCGTCGCCCTCCGGCGGCGGCTAGGCTCTTCGAGGGGCCGCCTCCTCCCGACCTGCCGCTCGCCCGCCCCTCGGGATGGGGTGCCGCCCCACCCCGGGAGGTGTGTTGCCGCAGCGCCCTCGAACGCTACGGTTCGAGCAAAGCACCAAGGAAGGAGTCTGTGCGATGCGAACGAGTCCCGGGTTTCGAGGAATCTATTCGGCGGTGGCGTTGACGGCGCTCCTCGGGTGGGGTGGCATGGCGGCCCTCGGCAGCGCCGAATCCGAAGAAGAGAGCCCGGGCTTCCTGGCCTCCAAGGGCAGGGTGACCTTCCGTACCTACTGCGCTAGCTGCCACGGCAGAGAGGCCGACGGCTCCGGCAACATCGCTCAGTACCTGACCGTCAAGCCTGCGGACCTGACGCGGATCTCCGAGCGTCGCGACGGCGAGTTTCCCCTGGAGTGGGTGCGAACCGTGATCGACGGGCGAGAGCCGGTGAAGGGGCACGGCTCGGGCGAGATGCCGGTGTGGGGGGACGTCTTCCAGAGCTCGGTCTCGACGGCCGAGGCCGCTCTCGACGAGACCGGCGAGGAGAGGGCCGAGCGCAAGGTGCGGGAACTCGCCTACTACCTGAGGTCGATTCAGGTGGAAGCCGACGCCGAGTGACCGGCTCGGAAACCGACCACCAGTAGAGCCGCTCGCGGACGCCACACGGGGTGGCGCGACGGCGACCGGCGCTGCCTAGGACTTCACGCGCACCGCCGGCGGCGTCGTTCTATGATCACCGCGCTCATCGTGGGCGCGCGCGGTGCCACAGCCGCTCGTGTGGGGCCGCGAGCGCAAACCGCAAAGGCGATGAAAGGGAGATCCACGATGAAGCCTCTCACCAGGTGCTGCCTCCTGGCGGTTGCCGCCCTCACGGCCGCCGGCACGAACGAGCTCGCGGCGAAGGACGCGACCAACCTGCCGGGACCGGTCCCCCGCGGCCTGGGGCCACGAACCTTCGGCCCGATCCAGTGCACCGATTACGACGATCCGGTGCTCTTCGCGATGAACGCCGGGTTGATCGAAGCGATCACGTTTCAGGAGGTGCCGCCCGGCACGACCCTCGGAACTCAGTACCCGGACGTCACCTTCCCGGACGGTGACGACGTGACTCTCGAGGACGGGAGCATCTTTCTCGAGGACACCTTCGGCGTCGACTGCAACTTGAGCTGCAACCTCACCTTCCGCATCCCGAGCCGCTTCCTCGGGATCGCCTTTCCGGGGGCGATGACGATCGATCTCTACGACGAGCCCGGAGGGACTCTGCTCTACAGCTCGCAGGACTTCGCCGGCAGCGGCGCCGGGTTCTTCGGCGGTGTCGTCTGCAACGGCACCTTCGGAGCGGCGGAGATCCGCGACTGGTTCAACCTCGACATGTTCATCGACGACGTCCTGCTCGACGGCGGCGAGATCTTCATCGACGGCTTCGAGTCCGGCGACACGTCGGCCTGGTCGACGACCTTGCCGTAGGGCTCGCTCCCCTCGCGATTACCTCCGCTCGAGGGACTCTTCGAAGAGGGCGGTGGGGTAGCCGTCGGCATCGACCGGGGGATCGTCGAGGTCGCCGTGGAAGAGCCTGTGGACGGCAGTGTCGTCGACATGGAATACCTGGAGGAACGACTCGCCGGTGGCTTCGACCGTTCCGGTGATCCGAGTCACAGGCACCTGGGCGCCTCCGAGTCGCGCCGTCGTTTCCGCGCCGAGGACGTACGTGACGACGAACTCCTGGCTGACTTCGAGTCCGGAGCAGCCGGACGAGGGGAAGCCGGAGAGCTCGATGACGATGCTGTCGTCGTCGATCACGAACGTCTCGCGCAGGGAAGCGATCGGGCTTCCCGCCGGCGCGGTGAAGCAGCGCGACTGCCAGGTGCCCGCAAGGGGGACGAAGTTCCCCGAGGCGGCGCGAATCATCACACCGCCGCCACCCGGCGGTGGAGGGTCGGTCGGCGACGAATCGTCCTCGCATCCGCCGGCGGCAAGAGCGAGAGCGGCGGCGAGAACTGCGCTGAGGAGGGGGCGGTCGGAGGCGGAGTGACGGGTTCGGTCGGGCATGCCCGAAGCTACAGCGACGGGCGAGCCGTTGTCAGCCTCGTGGATCGCTTCGGTCTCGAGAAGCGGTCCGCCGGGAGCCGGTCGGCTAGACTTGCGAGGATCCAGCAACAGTTCGAGGAGGTTGCCATGAGTCGAGGAACCCGGTCTCTTTCCGTCCTGGCGACGACGCTACTGGTCGTCGCCGTGATCGGCTGCGCCCAGCCGGAAGCTCCTGCCGAGGAGTCCGCCGCCGCAACTCCCACCTACGCAGCAGGGACACAGGTGGTGACGGCCGACGGACAGTCACTGGGCGAGGTGGCTCTCGACAGCCAGTGCGAAGCAGAGGCCCAGGACCGGTTGCGGGAAGGGATGGCGCTCCTCCACAACATGACCTACGCCGGAGCTCACGCCTCCTTCGAGGCGGCGGCCGCCGCCGACGCGGAGTGCGCGCTCGCCTACTGGGGCATGGCGATGACCTATGTCCACCCACTGTGGCCGGACGTCGTGCCCGCCGAGCGCCTGGCCGCCGGCCTCGATCATCTCGAGAGCGCCCGTGGCGCGGCCCATCGCAGCGCCGCCGACGACGCCTATATCGAGGCCCTCGCCGCCTACTATGGAGAAGGCGAGGGGGTCGCGGAAGGAGACCGGCTGGCCGCCTTCATGGAGGGGTGGCGCGAGGCTCACGAGGCGTTCCCGTCCGACCCGGAGGCTGCCCTCTTTTACGCCCTGGCGACGATCGCGACCGCCGACCCGGCGGACACGACCCTGGAGAAGCAGCGTCGGGGCGGCGCGCTGGCACAGCAGGTGCTCGCCGACCTTCCCAACCATCCCGGCGCCCACCACTACGTGATCCACGCCTACGACCTGCCGGCGCTGGCCACGGAGGCGCTACCGGTGGCGCGCAGCTACGGCGCGGTTTCGCCCGAGAACTCGCACGCGCTTCACATGACGAGCCACATCTTCACTCGGCTCGGCCTGTGGCCGGAGTCGATCGACTTCAATCGGAGGGCGGAGCAGGCCGCTCGCGAGAGGCTGCCCTCGGGCGCGATCTCGATGCACCGCCTCCACGCCTACGACTACCTCGCCTACGCCCACCTCCAGCGCGGAGACGACGAGGCAGCGCGGACCGTTCTTTCTGAGGTCGAGTCGCTCGAGCCGCCGTACCAGAGTCATGCCGGAACGGTGTATGCGTTTGCGGCGGTTCCGGTGCGGCTGCTGCTCGAGCGGCAGCGGTGGGAAGCGGCTGCCGGCCTGCCGGAGCGGTCGCCGGCGGATCTCGCCTGGGATTCGTTCCCTCATCTCGAGGCGATCACCGTCTTCGCTCGCGGTCTTGGAGCGGCGCGTACCGGCAGCTCGGAGGCAGCCGAACAGGCGATCGCCCTTCTCGGTGAGCTGGAGCAGGGAGCGGCCGCACTGCCGGGCGCCTACGACTGGGGGATTCAGGTGACGATCCAGAAGGCCGGGGTGGAGGCGTGGCTCGCCTACGAACAGGGCGACACCGAGCGCGGACTGGAGAGGATGGCCGAGGCGGCCGGGATGGAAGCTTCGACGGAGAAGAACCCGGTCACCCCCGGTGAGGTGCTGCCGGCGCGCGAGCTCTACGGTGACATGCTGCTGGCCGAGGAGCGGTTCGCCGAGGCCCTCGCCGAGTACGAGGGTGCACTGGCGCGGTCGCCGAACCGGCTGAACAGCCTCGTGGGCGCGGCTCGTGCCGCCGCGGGGGCCGGCGACCGGGAGGCGGCCGTCGGCTACTACCGGAGGCTGCTCGAGGTCGCTCCCGAGCCCACGGGGGAGGCGGAGCTGTTCGACGAGGCGCGTGCGGCGGTCGCTGCCGCCTGAGACCGAGCACGCGTACGCCAGAGCAGCAGTGTTTCGACCGGCTGTGGTGCCTCATCCGGTCTCGGGGAACCGGGTGCCTCCGCCGCGGGCGCCGTCCTCATCACGGCATACCCGAGCAGCCCGCAGACCAGCGAGCCGCTCAACACGCCGATGCGCACCGCGGCGGCCTGGTCGACTCCTTCGAAAGCGAGGGTGCCGATGAAGAGGCTCATGGTGAAGCCGACGCCGGCGAGAAGCGAAGCGCCGTAGAGCTGGAGCCACGAGGCGCCGGCAGGACGCCGGGCGATGCCGGTGGCGACGCCCAGCGCGGTCATCAGGAAGACGCCGACCTGCTTGCCGACGAAGAGCCCCGCCGCGATTCCGAGCGGCAGGGGCTCGAGGAGGTCGCGGAACGAGAAGCCGGCGAGCGAGACACCGGCGTTCGCGAACGCGAAGACCGGCATCACGAGGAAGGCGACCCAGCCGTGGAGCTGATGCTCCATCCGTTTCAACGGGCTCTCGTCGCTGCCCTCGATGCGCAGCGGTATCGCGAAGGCGAGGACGACCCCGGCAAGGGTCGCGTGGACGCCTGACTTGAGGACGCAGACCCACAGCGCGATGCCGAGCAGGACGTACGGTGCGTACGACGTGACCCCGCGCCGGTTGAGCGCGATGAGGCCGAGGACGAAGATCGCGGCGGCTCCGAGCGACAGCAGGGACAGCTTGCTGGTGTAGAAGGCCGCGATGATGACGATCGCCCCGAGGTCGTCGATGATGGCCAGAGCGGTGAGG
Organism: Candidatus Multivoradales bacterium; assembly: GCA_965223855.1. Classification (GTDB taxonomy): domain Bacteria; phylum Acidobacteriota; class Thermoanaerobaculia; order Multivoradales; family JAHEKO01; genus CALZKB01. Next base: position 3,169,109 of record CBDCXM010000009.1, on the reverse strand, counting down.
AAGACCTTCACCGACAACGGGACCCGGTTGCCGACCAGCTTGAGGATGCCGAGTGCGAAAGCGATGTCGGTCGCCGCCGGGATCGCCCATCCGCGGAGGTTCTCCGGCGTTCCCTGGTTGATGGCGACGAAGACGAGGGCCGGCGCCACCATGCCGCCGATCGCCGCGAGGATCGGCAGCGTGGCCTGCGCCCGGGTCGAGAGCTCGCCTTCGAGCACCTCCCGCTTGATCTCGAGGCCGACGAGCAGGAAGAAGACCGCCATCAGCCCGTCGTTGATCCACAGCAGGAGCGGCTTGCGGATCTCCAGGGCGCCGATCTGCACTTCCATCGGCATGTCGAGAAGGCGGTCGTAGAGCCACGCCACGGGTGAGTTCTCGCACAGGAGGGCGAGGAGGGCCGCAGCCATGAGAAGGAGGCCGCTGGCGGCCTCGAGGCGGAGGAACTTCTGAATCATCGATCGCATCGGCGGTCTCCGGGTTGGCCGCCGATTCTAAGGTGCCGGTGAAGCGGGTAGTACGATCCTGGTTCCCATTCCTCAAGACCGGACGGCGGGAAGGTCGAAGAAACGATGAGCTTGGCTTCCAACGGTCGGCAGCTGCGCCGGAGACTGGCGTGGACCGTGGCCGCCTGCCTGGCGCTCCAGCTGCCGGCCGCGTGGCTGGTCGCGAGAGCGTGGAGGGGCGCCGGCAACACACTCCTCGCCGGTGAGCGGTGGGTCTCGACCAAGACGGAGCTCGAGCGCGGAGTCATCGGAGCGTGGGCGTTCGTCACCGAGAGGCGGGCACTCGCGGGTGGCGAACTCGACCTTTCGGCATGGCACGGCTTCAACGAGGTCCGGACCCGCCGCACCTTCGCCGACCTCGAAGAGGTGCGTGTGGAGTTCGACCTCGACCCGCAATCCTGGCTGCTGCTGCGGCTTCATGCCGACGACGCTCCGAGCGCGACCGGGTGGCTGCTCTCCGCGCTGCCCGCACGGGAGTCGACTCGAGTGGAGGTGGGGAGTGACGGCGAGTTCCTCGCGTCGCGACCGCTAACCGCGGCTCAGCTCGAAGCCGGCCGTCACGTGGCGCACCTCCTGAGAACGGCGACCGGCTACGAGCTTCGAATCGACGGTGCCGTGGCCTACGAAGCAAGCGGACCGCTCCCGGCAGGCGTGTCGGTCGCGCTGCGTTCAGGGCACAGGAGGGTGCGAGTGAGAGCTGTCGAAGTCGCCAACGCCGGCGAGGTCTGGCGCGAGGGGTTCGACGGGCCCTCGAGCACGCAGCGAATCGCGGGAGTGCTTCTCGCATGGGTCGCTCTGCCGACGCTCCTGCTGCTCGCGCTGGGCTCTCCAGCCTCGGCGCGGCGCCGAGGGTTGGCGGCGATCTACGGGAGCTTCCTGCTCCTGCTCGTTTCGATCGTCGCCTTCGCGTTCGCCGATCGGTGGGCGTACCGATACCCGCGGCTCGACGATGCCCTTCGCGAGGCGGAGGACTACTTCCGCAAGGGGGAGAAGGATGCGGTTCTGGCAGAACTGCTGGATCGCCACGGCCCGCCTCCCGGCGGCGTCGATCCGCGCGGTTCGGACGTGGCCGCGACGGGGCCTCTCAGGCAGGAGGGTGGTAACGGGGGGCCGTGGAAGGTCCTCTTCGTCGGCGGCTCGCAGACCTGGGGAGCCGGAGCGGCCGCGGAGGGGGACACCTGGGTGCGGCAGACGGAGATCCTCTTACGAGATCGTCACGGACTCGACGTCGAATGCATGAACGGCGGCGTGTCGGGGTTCAAGGCGTGGGACGTCGCGACGCTTCTCGGAGAGCACCTCTTCGCCTACCGGCCCGACATGATCGTGATCAACCTCGGGAGCAACGACCGGCAGTCGAGTTTCCATGAGCCGTTGCAGCGCATGGTTTCGCGCAGTCTCGGTCGCGGAGCCCGGGTCGTGCTGGTGCAGGAAGCGAATTCACCGATGGCGGCGGACCGCGGACTCGGAGCCCGCCATCGCGAGATGCGGGCGATCGCAGAGACCTACGACGTACCGGTCGTGGCGATGCACTCCTATCTCGCCGGGCGGCAGCAACTCGGCCTGCTGTGGTGGGACAAGGTGCACCTGACCTCGTTCGGCCAGCGCCTCATGGCCGACCGGATGGCGGCGGTGCTGACGAGACAGCTCGTCGGGAATCCGGGTGGCGAGAGCGGCGCGTCCGGGGCACCCTGACGCCGGCCGGTCCGCGGCGGCTATCATTGGACTCGATGTCCCAACTACGGAAAGGTCGACGGACCCTGGCGATCGGGTTTCTGGGTGCGCTCACGGCTGCGGTCGTTCAGGGGCAGGCGTTCAACATCGATTTCGGCCCTGCCGACGAAGTCCCTCCGGCCCACTATGCCGCCGCGGGACGGGCCGGAGTGTGGATCGGGCTGCTGGCACCGCACGGCTCGACGACGACCGACCTGCTCGACGTCGACGGCGTGGTGACCGACGTCAGCGTGCGGCAACTGGGCGGCACCGACAACCGGACGGTGGATGATCCCGGCACGCTCGGGGAGGACGGGCTGCTGCTGGACGACTATCTGGTCACGTTCTCGGCGGCCGTCGAGACCTGCCTCTTCTTCGAGAACCTGGAGCCGGGGCCGTACGAGGTCCTGATCTACGGCTGGATGCCGAGCCAACCGACCGTCTTCAGCTACACGGTCGCCGATCAGGAACCGGGGCTGCCGCATTACATCGTCGGCGGCCCCTGGGGCGGCATGCACGAGGAGCTCGTCACGTACTCCCGCCACCTTGCTCTCGTGCAGGCGGACGGCATCCTCAACCTGCACTCCGGAATCGTCCCGGGTGCGAACGCCGGTCTCGGAGCGGCTCTCAACGCGGTGCAGATCCGTCCTCTGACGACGATCTTCGCCGACGGCTTCGAGAGCGGAGACTCCTCGGCGTGGTCGGCGACGGTTCCCTGAGTCGGCGTCCTTTCCGGCGTCACCGAGGGTGGCGGCTACCCTGGTAGTCGGATCTCCGGCAGGCGCCGCTCGATCTCCGATCGCCGCTCTTCGAGCCACGGCGGCAGTTGCAGCGCCCGGCCGAGCTCGGCCGGCGCCTCGTCGCGATCGAAGCCCGGGCCCTCGGTGGCGAGCTCGAACAGCACTCCGCCAGGTTCCCTGAAATAGATCGACTCGAAGTAGCGGCGGTCGAGAACTTCGGTCGCAAACAGCCCGGCTTCGGTGACTCGCCTGCGCCAGGCGTCGAGCGCCTCGCGATCGGGCACACGCCAGGCGATGTGGTGCACGCTGCCGGCCGAGATGCGGCCGGGGGGTAGGTCCGGCGTGGTCCGGAGCTCGAGCGTCGCAGCGAGTCCGGCGTCGGGCCTCGACCGGTAGCGGACGAGACCCGCCCCTTCCCGGCGTTCGAAACCGAAGACCTCCGAGAGAAGTCGCTCGGTTTCGGCGCTCTCCTGGAGGGTGACGGTGGCGCCGTGGAGGCCGACGATCGCCGGAGCGCCCTCGGCCGCCTGCGATTCGGCGGGAGAGGCCACGGCGTGCAGTTCGAGCGTCATGCCGTCCGGGTCGCGCAGGGTGAGCCGACCCTCGGCGGCTTCGAGCTTCTCTCGAGAGGTCTCTCCTACTTCGACGCCGTGGTCGACTAGGTGTCGGTGCCACGTGGTGAGAGAGCCGTTCGGGACGGCGAGAGCGGTCGCGGTAGTCTGACCGGAGCCGTGGGTGCCGCGGCGCGCCAGCGGCCAGGGGAAGAAGGTGAGGATCGTGCCCGGCCGGCCGAGGGAGTCACCGTAGTAGAAGTGATAGGTCGACGGATCGTCGAAGTTGACGGTCCGCTTGACGAGTCGCAGGCCGAGGATGCCGACGTAGAAGTCGAGGTTGCGCTGCGGGTCGGAGGCGATGGCGGTGACGTGGTGGAGGCCGTCGATCGAGGGGGACATGAGATCTCCCGGGGTGGTGCGAGTGGGTTGTGGCATCGTAGCGGTCGATCGGGAACGATCGCCAGGTCGAAAGAGCATGCTGCAGGCACCCTGTCGAAGGGGCCTGTTGAAGGAGGACAGGTAGCGATGAAGATCGTCGGGATGGTAGGCAGTCTGCGGAGGCAGTCGATTCATCGGGCCTTGCTCGAGGAGGCTCGGGCGAGGATCGGAGGAGTCGACGCTGCCGTCGAACTCGGTGTCGTCGGTCTCGAAGGTGTGCCGCTCTTCGACCAGGACGTAGAGGCGGAGGGGATTCCCGAGGGCGTGGCGGCCTTGCGGGCCGAGATCGAGCGGGCCGACGGAGTGCTGATCGCGACCCCGGAGTACAACCACGGTGTGCCGGGAGTGCTGAAGAACGCCATCGACTGGCTGAGCCGACCGCCGCGGCCGCACCCGTTCGACGGCAAGCCGGTAGGGGTGGCCGGCGCGACGCCGGGAGCGTTCGGCACCCGCGCCGCGCAGTACCAGTTGCGTCAGTCACTGACGGCGCTCAACGCGCTGGTGATGCCGCAGCCGCAGCTCCTGATTCGCGGTGCCGGCTCGGTGTTCGACGACGAGGGCAAGCTGATCGACAGCGGGACGGCGGAGCACCTGGAGCGATTCCTCGCCGCTCTGGTTGCCTGGGTGGAGAGGCTGAGATCGAGCGAGCGTCGGGACTCCTGAGAAATCGCTTTTGAGGCTATATCGACAAAATATCGCCCTTGAGGCTATAATTTGATCATGCCCGCTCCGGACCAGCTTCAGGCGGCCCTGATCGGCGACGTCGTCGTCTCGCGCCGACACCCTGACCAGGTCGAGTTGCTGCGAGAGGTGAGGGAGGCGCTCGACTCGGCCAACGATCAGGTCAGCGGCCTCCAACCGCTCAGCCAGACGGTCGGCGACGAGTTTCAGGGTAGCTACGCTACCGTCGCCGCCGCGCTCGACGCCGCGCTTCATGTGCGCCTCCGGCTCGCCGGCCGCCACGACGTCAGGTTCGGCGTCGGCTGGGGCGAGATCACCGCCTACGATCCTCAGCGGGCGCCGATGGGGCAGAGCGGCTCTGCCTGGTGGGCGGCGCGCGAGGCGATCGAGCGCGTCGCTGCGCTCGAGACTCGACGGCAGTGGCCGCGGACGGTGCGAACCCTGGTGGCAGGCCTCGGCGAGCCGCTCGAAGGGGCGGTCAACGCTTTCCTTCTCTGTCGCGACTCTCTGCTCGGCCGCATGGACGTGCGAGATCTGAGAGTCACCCTCGGCCTGCTGCTCGGCGAGCGGCAGGTCGACGTGGCGCAGGAGCTCGGCATCCGCCAGCCCTCTGTCGCCCGGAGGCAGATGGAGAACGGTGCCAGCGCCGTCTATCGGGCTCATCTCGAGCTTCGCGGGATGGCCTCTTGATCGCGGTCGCGCTGACCCTGTTCGGCCTCGGGCTCGCCGATGCGCTGGCGGGCGGTCTCGGAGGCACTCCGGTCCGCAGCGGGCGCACCCTCGTGGCGGCCCTCGTGTCCGTGGTGTTGCCGGTCGGGCTGGCGATCGCGTGTACGGCGACCGCCGAGGGCCCGCTCACCCTCGCCGTCGTGCTGGTCGTCGGCATGGTGGTCTGGCTGCTGCCGCGCGCCTCGGGCGCCTCGACCGTGGCGGGTTCCTGGTGGGCCCTGGGCGGGCTCGCGCTAGTCGTGGTCGCCGCCGTCGGCCTGGCGGGCGGCTTCCCGCAGGTACGGCCGGAGCTCGACCAGTGGGCACAGCAGTCGCCGTTCCCGATGCTCGCGGGTGCGAGCTTCGAGCGGCTCGCCCTGGTGACGGCGATGATGCTGTTCTGCGCCTCGACCGGGAATGCCGTCGTCCGCACCGTGCTCGCGGCCGCCGGCACGAGGACGCGCCGCTCCGAGAAGCGGCTCCGCGGCGGGCGGATGATCGGCGTCCTCGAGCGGTGGCTCATCCTCGGCCTCATGCTGCAGGGGGAACCGACCGCCGCGGCGCTGGTCGTCTCGGCCAAGAGTGTGCTGCGCTTCCCGGAGCTTTCCCGCGTCGTGCGTCTCGACGAGGGGGCGGACCCCGGCCAGGTCGATCACGTCACCGAGTACTTCCTGCTCGGCTCGCTGGCCAGCTGGCTGGTGGCGATCGGTTGCGGCCTGCTGGCCGGCTGAGACAGGCCGCCCTCCCGACAAAGTCGGCTAGCTCGAGGGGTAGGAGGCGAGCGGTGTCACAGATTCGCCGCATCCTCGTCACCGTGTGGTAGTTTGACCGCAACATGTAGGGGTCGCGAGGCCTCGCAACCACAACAGGAGGTAGGAATGGTGGCGAAACGGATCTTCACCGGCTGGGTGCTTCTGTGCCTGGCATCGACCGGTCTCGCGGTGGCCCAGTCGCAGGCGACCACCGGCGTGATCGAGGGTTCGGTCAGCGACGAGAGCGGGGCGGTGCTGCCCGGCGTCACGGTGACCCTGACCAACCAGGCGACGAACTTCAGCCAGGAACTCGTGACCGACGATCGGGGTCGCTTCCGCGGCCTCCTGCTGCCGATCGGCCCCTACGTGGTGACTGCGGCGCTCGACGGCTTTGCCACCGCCCGGGCCGAGGGTCTGCAGCTGTCGGTCGGCCGCACGCTCGACCTCAATCTCAGCCTGCAGGTCTCGACGGTCGGTGACGAGATCATCGTCACCGACGCCGTGCCGCTGATCGAGACCAGCCGCATCGAGAGCTCGACGCTGATCGATCAGGACACCATCGAGGGGCTGGCCAACAACGGTCGCGACTTCCTCGATCTGAGCCGCCTGACTCCCGGTGTCGCGATCGTTCAGGGGCCCGACGGAGAGGAGTTGTCGATCAACGGCCAGAAGGGGATCCAGAACAACGTCTCCGTCGACGGCGCCGACTTCAACAACCCTTTCTTCGGCGAGCAGCGCGGCGGGCAGCGCCCCGCGTTCACCTTCAACATCGACGCGATTCAGGAGTTCGTCGTCATTCCCGACGGCGCGCCGGCTGAGTTCGGTCGCTCGTCCGGAGGCTTCGTGCAGGTGGTGACGAAGTCGGGAACCAACGACTACAAGGGTTCGGCGCACCTGTTCCTGCGCAACGACTCCCTGTCCACCGCCGCCGAGCGGGCCGACGGCACGACGGCGCCGAAGGACGACAGCGAGTCGATCCAGGCCGGCTTCACGCTGGGTGGTCCGATTCGTGAGGACAAGACGTTCTTCTTCCTCGCAGCCGACGTCCAGTCGGCGGATCGCACGAAGCAGAACGATCCCAACCGCATCGAGCAGCGCGTGGTCGACACCTTCGCCGAGCTCGGCAGCCCGGGGGAGAACCTGCCGATCACCCGCACCGACGACGCCAACGTGCTGCTCGCCAAGATCGATCAGCAGTTCGGCGACAGCCAGCTCTTCACGTTGCGCAGCACCTACACCGACTCCGAGCAGGTCAACGGCACCTTCGACGTCGACTCCTGGGGGCGCAGCGCCAACGCGGTGGAGAAGGACAGCTCCTATTCGATCAGCGGCTCGCTGGTCTCGACGCTCGGCGCCTCGGTGCTCAACGAGGCGCGCTTCCAGTGGGCGCGCGAGGACCGGCCGCGCCCCTACGAGGGGCCGATGATCGCCGGCACCAGCCGGCCGTTCCCCGACACCGCGTTCGACTTCGGCAACGCCTACCGCTTCGGCATGCCGTTCTTCATTCCGGTGCAGTACAACGACACCCGCTGGCAGGTGAACAACAACCTCTCCTGGCAGCGCGGCGCGCACAGCTTCAAGGCCGGGGTCGAGTGGAATCAGACGGCGGCGTTCCAGACCTTCATCGGGTTCGCCAACGGCCGCTTCATCTTCAGCTCCACCGACGGCTTCCTCAACTACCTCGACAATCCCGACTACGTCGAGTGCTCGGACGGCTCGTCGTCGCCGACCGGCTCGTGCCCGGACGGCACCGACATCACCGGCCCGGTGCTGCTCTATCTGCAGCAGGCCGGAGTCGGCGGGCTGTCGGTGGAGGAGTCGGGGACGCAGACCATCACCCAGACCGAGCCGGCATTCTTCGTCCAGGACAACTGGCGGCCGCGCTCGAACGTCACCGTGCAGCTCGGACTGCGTTGGGAGCAGCTGCAGAACCCCGATCCGATCACGCCGGTGAACGAAGTCTTCTACGCGCCCTTCATCGGCCAGACGGTGGTCACGGACGCCGGGCCGCAGACCTTCCCCAGCGACGGCACGATCCCCGACGACGACGTGTTGCAGCCGCGCTTCGGCCTGTCGTGGGATCCGAAGAGCGACGGCAAGACGGTGGTCCGGGTGACGGCGGGACGCTACGGCGCCCGGGTACCCGGGCTGGTACTCGCCTCGTCGCGTTCGACGAACGGCAGCCGCGGGCAGACCCTCTTCCGCAACAGCGAGCTGCGGGACGTTCTAGGCCCGCCGCCGCCGTACACGGAGCTCATCGACCCGGCGACCGTTGGCGACCCGTTCCTGCCGGACGTCTTCGTCTTCGACCGCAACTTCGAGATCCCGGAGACGGACGCCTACTCGCTCTCCGTCGAGCGTCAGGTCCGTGACGACATGTCGCTGCTCTACAAGTACAACCGCGCCGACACCGACAAGCTGACCCGATTCGCCAACCGCAACGACCCGCTGCTCGGGTCGCCGTGGGGAAGCGGTCTGGAGCCGGGCGGGTTCAACGGCATCAACGTCCTCACCGTCGTCGAATCGACGGCGCGCAGCGAGTACGAGGGGCACACGCTCGGCATCACCAAGCGGGGCGGCAGCGTCCAGTACCAGGCGTACTACACCCGCTCGGAGGACCGCTCGGACGACGACAACGAGCGCGATCCGTTCTCGTTCCGCTACGCCAAGATCACCGATCTCGACGCCGAGTTCGGTCTCTCCGATCGCGATCAGAAGGATCGTTTCAACGCCTGGCTGCTGTGGCAGGCGCCGTACGGCATCGACGCGAACTTCCGCTACACCTACCGCTCGCCGCAGCCGCTGTCTCTGACCGCGGACGGCTCGGTGGCGCAGACGCCGCAGGACCGCATCAATCCCGACGGTTCGGTGACGCAACGCAACCTCGGTCGCAAGGACAACGAGTTCTCCTCTCTCGACATCCGCCTGTCGAAGCGCTTCGACGTCGGCGGCTACGAGCTGGAGGGGATCATCGACGTCTTCAACCTCTTCAACGAGCGCAACCAGCTCGCGCCGCAGACCACCAACCTCGTCTTCAACTTCGACGGCACGGTGCAGAGTGGTCTCGGCGACCCCCGTCAGATTCAAATCGGCGCCCGACTCGTCTGGTAGCCGGTAACTCTCCCGCCGGCCGGCATCGTGCCGGCCGGCCTTTTCTCTTCCCGCAACGCGTATGGCCCGCCGCCTCGATCTCGAAGGATGGAGGCGGCGGGAGCACTTCGAGTTCTTCCGCCGCTACGAGCAGCCCTACTGGAACGTCACCGTTCCGGTGGAGGTCGGAGAGCTGCTGCGTTGGCTCGAGGTCAACGAGGGGCACTCCTATTTCCTGGCCAACCTCTATCTCTGCCTGAAAGCGGCCAACTCGGTGGAGGAGTTGCGCTACCGGATTCGCGGCGAGGAGGTTGTGGTGCTCGACGCGGTGCACGGCGGGACGACGGTCGCGCGGGACGACGGCACCTTCGGCTTCGGGTATCTCCACTTCCAGGAGGACTTCGAGAGTTTCGCCCGTGACGGTGCGGCCGAACTCGAGAGGGTGCGCCAGGGCGACAGCCTCGCCGACCGTCCCGGTGCCGACGAGTACATCTACCTCACCGTGCTGCCCTGGCTCGCCTTCACGAGTTTTCAGCATGCCCGCCATCCCCCGGCGGGAGAGAGCAATCCGAGGATCGTTTTCGGCCGACGAGGCGAGGGAGCGGACGCCACGATGCCGGTATCGATCGAGGTCCACCACGCCCTGGTCGACGGCCTCCACGTGGGACGGTTCTTCGCCGAGTTCGAGGCGCTGCTGGCGAAGCCGGGCGAGGCGTTCGGGGTGTCGCGCTAGGCGGGACGATCGCCCGGTGCGAGTAGGACCTTGAGGGTCCCGGGTTGCCGGGCGGCTTCGAAAGCGACGGCAGCCTCCTCCAGCGGGTAGCGGGCGTCGATCAGATCCTGCGGTCGAATCCGGCGCTGTTCGAGCCAGTCGAGCGCCATGCCGAATGGACCGCAGCGCGAACCGACGAGGCGAACCTCGTCGACGACGAGCGGGGAGAGGTCGAGGTCGGGGGCTCCCGAGCTCGCGGCGTAAGTGCTCTTGAGGACGATGGCACCGGTGGGCGCCACGGCGTGTCTGGCGAGCGCGAGGCCGTCGGGAGACCCGGTACAGTCGATAGCGACGTCGAAGCTCCCCTCGGGCCAGTTCTCGACGTCGTCGGCCGCCTCGATGCCCTCGGCGGCGATCCGCCCGAGCGAACCCGCGGAGCGACCGAGCACGGCGAGGTCCACCCCGACTTCCCTGGCGACGAGTGCCATAAGGTATCCCAACCGGCCCGGACCGACGACCAGCACTCTCCTCCCTTCGAGGGCGACCTGCTCGGTGACCCGGAGCGCTGCGGCGAGCGGCTCGACGAGGACGGCGGCCTCGTCGGGGACGTCGTCGGGCACCGGGTGCAGGTTGTCGATCGGCAGGGTCAGGAAGTCGGCGAACGCTCCGTTCCTGCCGACGAGGCCGAGGACGGTCCGGGAATCACAGTGGCCCTGATTTCCCCGCTGGCAACGGTTGCACTGACGGCAGCCGGTGTTGATCTCGCCGACGACCCGCCGGCCGAGCCAGTCGTCGATCCACCCCTGGGGTCCGTCCTCGACGACCCCCACGAACTCGTGCCCGGGAACGCCGGCGAACGGGTAGTAGCCGCGAAGGAGCTGCAGGTCGGTCCCGCAAACGCCCGCGAGCACGACCCGCAAGAGCGCCTCGCCCTCGGGCGGTTCGGGAGCGTCGACCTCCCTGACGTCGAGCGCACCTCCCTCGAGCCACACGGCCTTCATGGAGACATTGTAGGGCGTCACTCCGGCGGAGGAGCGTGTACGATCACGCTGGTCCTGAGAGAGGAGAATCCCCGATGAAGCGAACGTCCCTCGTCATCCTTCTGGCAGCGGTTGCCGGCTGGCCGGCTCCCGGTCACCCGCAACCGCAGCCCCACGAGCTGCCGGCGCTCGCCTACGACGTCGAGTTCTTCCCCGGCACCAGCTACGACGCTTCGGTGCCGACTCCCGAAGAGATTCTCGGCTTCCGGCCCGGCGACCGTGCCGCGTTCCCGGCGGAGATCGAGCGCTGCCTCGAGGCGTGGGAGGCGAGCCCGCGGACGAAGCTGGTCGAGTACGCGCGCAGCCACGAAGGGAGGGCCCTCTACTACATGGTGGTGAGCTCGGAGGAGAACCTGGCGCGACTCGACTCGATCCAGGCCGATGCGGCGCGCCTCGCCGATCCGCGGTCGATCGCTGCTGCCGATGCGGACACTCTGACCGAGAGCCATCCTGCCGTGGCGTGGATGGCCTATTCGATCCACGGCGACGAGACCTCGGGGACCGACGCCTCGCTGGCGGTGCTGCATCACCTGATCGCCGGGACCTCGGAGGAGGTCCGGCAGATCCTCGACAACGTCGTCGTGCTGGTCGATCCGATGCAGAACCCCGACGGTCGTCGGCGTTTCCTGCAGCAGATCGCCGAGCATCGTGGACGCGCTCCGAGTGTCGACGAGCAGTCGCTGGTCCATGCGGGCTACTGGCCGTGGGGGCGGACCAATCACTACAACTTCGACCTGAATCGCGACTGGACTCTCGGCGTCAATCCGGAGTCGAGGGGGAGGATCGCCGCCGCGGGTTCGTGGCACCCGCAACTGATGGTCGACGCCCACGAGATGGGCTCGCTCGATACCTACCTCTTCTCGCCGGCACGCGAGCCCCGCAACCCGCACATGCCGCCGGGGGCGAGTGGCTGGAACGCGCGCTTCGCCCGTGACCAGTCGCAGGCGTTCGACCGCTGGAACTGGGTCTACTACACCGGTGAGTGGAACGAAGGGTGGTACCCGGGCTACACCGACGCCTGGGGGGCGTTTCGCGGTGCGATCGGCATCCTCTACGAGCAGGCGAGCTACGCCGAAGACGGGGTGCGCTATCCCGGCGGAGACGTCGTCAGCTACCGCGAGGCGGTCCACCACCAGGCGGTCAGCTCGATCGCCAACCTGACTTCGCTGGCGGTGAACCGCCAGGCGATCCTCGCCGATTACGTCGGCGACCGGCGGCGGGCAGTGGCGGCCGACGGCCCCTACGCGCGACGGGTGTTCGCCGTCCTGCCGAGCGAGAACCGCTCGCGTCACCGGCGCTTCGTCGAGCTGATGGAGCTCCAGGCGATCGAGATGCACGAGCTCTCGGCGCCGATGTCGGTCGGCACCGCTGTCGACACCTTCGGCCGCCGTGGTCGTCGCGAGCTGCCGGCGGGGACGATCCTGATTCCGAACCGGCAGCCGGAGGCGCATCTGGTCGCCACGATGATGGAGTTCGACGCGCGCATGCCGGACGACTACACCGGCCGCGAGCGGCGCTCGATCCTGCGCGGTGAGGGCTCGACGATCTACGACGTCACCGCCTGGAACGCCGCGATGCTGCATGGTCTCGAAGCGGTGACCTTCGACGGCGCCGTTCCGGCCTCGGCTGCGCGCTGGCAGCCGGGGGCGACGATCGATCTGCCGGCCGTCGATCGCGACGCGATCGCCTGGGGCGTCGATGGGGCCGACGACGCCTCGGTCGCCTTCGCCGCTCGATTGCTCGAGCAGGGGGTCCAGGTGCGGGTGGCCTCGCGAGCAGTCGAACTCGGCGACGTGTCGCTCGCCCGCGGTTCGGTGATCGTCCAGCCGTGGGACAACCGTGGCTATGAGGGCGAGCTGGCCGCTGTGGTGGAGGCGACGGCGGCTCATCTCGAGCTGCCGGTCGCAAGCCTGACGACCGGTCTCGGCGACGGCGATCTCCCCGACCTCGGAGGAGGGCACTTCGAGCGTCTCGAGCCGCCGCGCATCGCGCTGCTGAGCCGCAGCGGTCACAACTTCTACGACTTCGGTTCGATCTGGCACACGCTGGACCACCAGCTGGCGATCCGTCACGCGCATCTCGACGCCTCGGTCCTCAACTTCGCCGACCTGCGGCGCTACAACGTGATCGTCGTTCCCGCGCGCTTCTGGGGGAGCCTCGACGACGGTTCGCGAAGTGCGCTCGGGACGTGGATCGAAGCCGGGGGGACGTTGATCGCGATCGCCAACTCCGCCGCCGCTCTCGCGGTGGAGGAGGGCGGGCTCTCCTCGGCGCGCCGGCTGCGCGATGTGCTGGGCGATCTCGACAGCTACGAACAGGCCGTGTTGCGCGAGGCGATGGCAGAGACTTCGAGCGCTCCGGACGGTTCGCGCGTCTGGTCGCACACGCTGGAAGAGGGCGGCGACGCCCCGTGGACCCGGCTCGGTGACCTCAGCCGGGCGTCGAGCGAGGTGCTGGAGCGCAACGACGCCTGGGAGCGTGAGTTCATGCCGCAGGGGGCGTTCCTCGCGGCGCGCACCGACGACGAGCACTGGTTGACCTTCGGCACCGGCCGTGAGCTCGGTGTGCTGGTCAACAGCTCCTCTGTGCTGATGGCGTCGTCCGGCGTCGAGGCGCCGGTGAGATTCGGGATCTGGGAGGACGGCGACGCTTCCGAAGCCCGTCGGGTTGGTTGGTCGGCGCTGCCGGCCGGCAAAGACCTGCGGCTGCGCATGAGCGGCCTCCTGTGGCCCGAAGCGGCGGGCAGAATCGCCAACTCGGCCGCAGTGACGCGGGAGAGCAGGGGCAGCGGACAGGTGATCCTCTTTGCCAACTCGCCGACCTTCCGCGCCTCGACCCACGGCACCGCGCGATTGCTGCTCAACGCGATGATCTACGGTCCCGGCTTCGGTGCGAGTGCGCCGATCCTGCCGTGACGGCGGCGCCTCGGTGAGTCGTGTCCGGCAGGACGGCCTGGCGGGAGCGGCGTGAACGGCGAGGCCGAGAGCTTCACGGTCTTCTGCCCCTACTGCGGCGAGGTCGTCGACATCGCCGTCGAGCCCGACGTCGAGGGAGAGATGGTCTGGGACTGCGAAGTGTGCTGCCGGCCGTGGAAGGTCGAGGTCAGCGTCGTCTCCGACGGGTGGGGCCCGGAGCGCCAGGTCACCGCGACGCGGCTCGACGACTGAGGCGGTCGACATCGCCCCGGGAGGGCGTCTTCGTCGACTGCGACGCAGGTCGGCAGTGGCGCGTACCCTCGCCTTCCAGGTGAGGCTCCGCAAGCTGCTTCGACCTGGCGCGGGACGGTCGTCAGCGCGGTGCCGTCAAGATGCCCCTGTCTCTCGGCGGCCTCCCCGACAGGCGGCGCTCTCGGCAGTCCGAGTCGTACTCGAAGCCCTTCGCAAGGATCGCTGACTGGCTGCACGGGAGGTGAGGAGGGCTCTCCCGGCTCCGTGTGACGAGCCGCAGGGCCCGTGTCGCGTCGCGGTGTCCGAGGGGCGGACGGATCAGGCTGGGTCCAGCGCCTCCACCGCCGCCAGGATGTCGTCTCGGCAAGCCTCCATCCGGTCGAGGTGGGTGCGGAAGGAGAGGATGCAGATCCGGATGGCGTAGCGCTCGCCGAGCCGGGTGGCGGTGAGATGGACCCGGCCGGCGTCGTTGATCCGCCGGTGAAGCTCTCGCGTCAGGGTGTTCGCCTCCTCGGCGTCGGTGGCTCGCACGGCGAAGGCGAGGGTCGAGAGCTGGGCCGCGGCCAGGATCTCCAGAGGCGCGATCGCACGCAGCTCGCGCTCGATCCACCGCGTGAGGTCGAGTTTCTCGTCGAGTGCCTGACGGAACGCCTCGGCCCCCTCCATCTTGAACGGCAGCCACACCCGAAGGCCGCGGAACGGCTTGGAGAGCTCGGGCGAGATCTCACACGGGTCGGCGAGCTCGGGATCCTCCTGCATCGGCGGCATGTAGTCGGCGCGCTCGCTGTGGGCGCGCTCGAGGTGGCCGCGCTCACGCACCAGCAGCGCTCCGGTGCCGTAGGGAAGGAAGAGACCCTTGTGCGGGTCGAGGACCACCGAATCGGCCCGCTCGATGCCCGCCAGCGCCTCTCGCCCGCGCTCGGTCATGGCGAAGAATCCTCCGTAGGCGCCGTCGACGTGGAACCACAGCTCCTCGCTCTCGGCCAGATCGGCGAGTTCGGGCAACGGATCGACCGCTCCGGTGTTGGTGGTGCCGGCGCTCGCTACGAGCAGGAAGGGGCGCAGTCCCCGCTCCCGGTCCCGGGCGACGGCCTCGGCCACCGTCTCCGGCCGCAGCCGGAAGCTGTCGTCGACCGGCAGCTTGCGAAGACTGCGTCGCGGGAAGCCGGCGAGGCGGGCGGCCTTCGCTACGCAGTGGTGCGCCTGATCGGAGACGTAGAGCACGCCGTCGAGGAACTCCTCTCCCAGGCGCGCGCTGCGGGCGGCGACGATGCCGCTGAGATTGGCGAGCGAGCCGCCGCTGGTGAGGATCCCTTCGGCGGTCTCGGGGTAGCCGATGATCTCGTTGAACCACCGCACGACGTTGTGCTCGAGCTGCACCAGGCCGGGAGCCGCCGCCAGGACGCCGGTGTAGCGGTTGAGAGCGTCGGCGACGAGGTCGGCGACGGCCGAGTGAAAGAGACCGCCTCCCGGCACGTAGGCGAGGTACCCGGGCCCCGGGGTCGTGAAGCTTCGTGGAGCGTGGTCGTCGAAGAGCTCGTCGAGCAGCCGCCCGAGGTCCGCACCGGCGGCGGGCATCGGTTCGATCAGATCCTTCGAGGCGGCGATCGCTTCCGTGGTGTCGACGTGTCCGGGCTGACTCGGCAGCGTCACCAGATGCTGGACGACGCGATCGAGCGCCGCCGCGACCATCTCCCTCATCCGTCGCTCGTCGGGCTCGAGCGGCCAGCGCCCGTTCATCGGGCTTCGAAGATCGGCGTGCCGCTGCCGGCCGTGAGATCGGCGTAGAGCTCACTGAGTCGCCCGGTGACCGGGCCGGGTGCTTCGCCGCCGATCGCGCGGCCGTCGATCTCGACGACCGGGGCGAGCTCTCCCATCGTGCCGGTGCAGAAGGCCTCGTCGGCGCGGTACGCCTCCGTGAGCGAAAGGTCCGTCTCGCGCGCCTCGATGCCGTGGCCGGCGCACAGCTCGAGCACGGTCGCCCGGGTCACTCCCTCCGGGCAGGCGACGAGGCGGCTGGTCGACACGATGCCGTCGTGCACGACGAAGAAGTGGGTCGCATTGGTCTCTGCGATGAAGCCGCGGCCGTCGAGCATCAGTGCGTCGTCCACGCCGGCATGATTCGCCTCGATCTTGGCGAGGATCGACTGGATCAGGTTGGCGCTGTGAATCTTCGGATCGAGCACGTCGGGGCCCGGCCGGCGCCACGAGCTGGTGATGAGCCGCACGCCCCCCTTGTCGTAGACCGGAGGCTTGAACTCGGCAAGCACGATCAGGGTCGGCCCGGCGTCGTTGAGACGCGGATCCATCCCCGACGTGTACTTGACCCCCCGGGTCAGCGTGAGGCGGATGTGGACGCCGTCGCGCATGTCGTTGGCCTCGAGGGTGCGACGGATCTCGGTGACGATCTCCTCACGGCCGGGGATCTCGGCGAAGGCGAGCGCCTTGGCCGAGGACTCGAGCCGCGCCAGATGCTCGTCGAGCTTGAAGATCCTGCCCTCGTAAAGCCGGAGCCCTTCCCAGACGGCGTCACCGCCCTGGACGGCGGAGTCGAACGGGCTGATCCCGGCCTCGTTGCGATGCTCGAGCTTGCCGTTGATGTTGATCAGCAGGTCGGAGTTCTGAGAGTGGAACGTCTGTCGCACGGACGGTGCCCCCCGTTGGCGGATTCACAAGGTCCCCCGCGTCAGCGGAGGCGGTGGCGATAGAGCCGATCGTAGTAGCCGACGCACTCTTCGTGCACCTTCTCGAGGGAGGCCGGGACCGGCTCTCCCTTGGGGCGGTACGGCCCGAAGGTGGTCGAGGCGGCCACCGAGTCGTACCAGTGGGGGGCCCAGACGCCGTCGGTTTCGCGCAGCCCGGGCTCCCAGCTGAGCATTACGGGGTCGAAGTCGACGTCGACCGCCTCGCACAGCAGGCGCAGGAGGCGTTCCGGCGCCTCCAGCACGTCGCGCGAGTCGATCACCGGCGGCACCGTGCCCGTCCGCGAGCGGATCTCCTCGAAGAGCTCGACCTGCTGGGGGAGGGCCAGGTCCCACGGCGTCGGCTCCGGCACGATCTTGATGTAGGAGGTGATCATCTCCTGCGGCTCGCGGATCAGGAAGCAGTTCGTCAGCTCGTAGATCCACTCTCGATCGACGTCCGCCGTCAGGTGATGCCCCATGTGCTTCTGGTACCAGATGGCGCGCCCCTCGGGGATCTCCCCGGTGAGCGTCGCGGCGACGTTCCTCCAGTCGGGGTCCTGCGCTTCGAGGATCTCCTCGCGCGCCGGATGCTCTGCTCCTGTCGTGCGGAGGTAGTGAGCGTAGAGCGGTTCGTCCACGACCCACGTATCGTGGCGGGACCCCCAGGCTCGCAACATCGCCGTCGAGATGTTGCGAGGTCCCGACCACATGGCGATCCGGCGGTTTCCGGCGACCGGTGCTGGCTGCGACATGCGGCGAGTCTAGCCTGTCAGGCCGGCTCGTCCGCAGAGGCGTAGACGCCGGCGACGGCAGCGCGAAGGAGGCGGGTCGGCGCATCGGACGGGGATATACTCCCGCTCGCGTGCGAAGGCGCCTGCAGCGCCCTCGCCGGATCCTTGAGACGCGAGACGAGCATGCCCGCCAGCAAGAGACGATGGGGCCGTGAGATGGCCCTGCGGATGCTCTATCAGGCCGAGCTCGGGGGCAGCTCCGCGGTGCAGGTGATCGCAGCCTTCGATCCGTTCGAGGGGTTCGCGCCCGAGCCCGGTCAGCCGCCTCGCTCTCCCGAGCGGTTGCGAGAAGCGTTCGCGTTCGCCTCCGACCTCGTCACCGGAGCGCTCGAGCGCCTCGACGAGATCGACGAGCGGCTCAGCGGCCAGGCGACGAACTGGCGCCTGGAGCGGATGCCGGCGGTCGATCGCAACATCCTCCGGCTCGCCGTCTACGAACTGCTGGCGAGCACCGACGTTCCGCCGCTCGTCGTCCTCGACGAAGCGATCGAGCTCGCCAAGCAGTACGGCTCCGAGCAGTCGGGAAGCTTCGTCAACGGGCTGCTCGACGGTATTCTCAGGCGGCTCGAGACGGGCGCCGATTCCGTGGCGTCCCAACCCAGTGGCTCTTCAGCGAAGGAAACGCCGACGTCGTGAAAAAACGCGCTCTTGAACGCTCGATCACCCTCCTGCTCGCCGTCGTTCTGGGCGGGTCGGTACTCGGTTGCGGCTACGGCCTCGTGGGCCGTACCAGCAGTCTGCCGGAGGACATCGAGAACATCTACATCAGCCCGCTGACGAACCGCACCCTGAGGCAGCAGGTCGACCAGACGCTCACTCAGGCGATCAACGACGAGTTCCTCCGTCGGCCGAAGTTCGAGCTGGTCAACAACGAGTTCGAGGCCGACGCCGTGCTCGCCGGTTCGGTGACCACGTTCAGGGTCCGGCCGGTGCTCTTCGGCGGTGAGGAGGGCCGGGCGAGCGAGTACGAGATCACGATCATCGCGTCGATGTCGTTCAAGCGTTCGCAGAGCGAAGAGGTGATCTGGGAGCAGCCGTACTACCAGTTTCGCGAGCAGTACGAGTTCGACCCGGCGGAGCTGCTGGACTTCGAGGAGACGGCGATCATCGACGTCGCGGAAGACTTTGCGCAGACGCTCGTGATCGACATCCTCGAAGGGTTCTAGCCTAGCCCTACTCGCGCGCCCCGGCGCCGCCCGAGGCGACCGACATCGAGACCAGTCTCGCCAGCAGGATGGCGAGGAAGAGCTGGCCGGCGACCGCTTCGACGATCACGAGCGAGCGGGCCAGATCGGAAGTCGGGGTGATGTCGCCGTAGCCCAGCGTGGTCAGGGTGACGAAGCTGAAGTAGACCGCGTCCCGGATCAGGTGGTTGGCATCCGAAGCATCGAGGCCGGAGAACGCTCCCGGCGCCGTCTGTTCGACCATCGAGATCACCATGGCGAAGACGAAGCCGAGCAGGAGATAGACGGCGCACGCCCCCCTGAGCCGATGCGAGTTGACGGCGCCCGGCTTGAAGACCTGACGGAGCATCGCGCCGCAGACGAGAACCAGGAAGATGAATCCCGTCACGAGGTAGGCGAGCTGGACCGCCGGCAGGGGAGAGACCTCCCGAGCGAGGGTGAGGCCGACGCTGACCGCTCCCAGCACGAGGGCCACCGCTCGCCAACGAGCCGGCAGGTCGCCGAGAAAGGCACCAAGCACGAGCAGGCCGCCGTACGCCAGGGAGATGAGGAAGCTCATCGGCGGCCCTTCGGTGCCCAGCGCCGGCAGGAGAACGAAGGACAGGATGCACAGGAGCGCCAGGAATACGGTCAGCCCGGCATCCTCGACGGGATCGAACTTCGCCTCGAGCCTGCGCACGAGATTCATCAACATCGCCAGCACCTCCGGATGGGATCCAGGAGGAGGTTAGCCGATGTGCGGCTGCCCGCGCTCGTCGCGGGGCTGCGGGAACGAGCGGGCTAGATCGCGCCCACCGCACGCGTGAGGCGGGACTTGGTCCGGGCCGCTGCGTTGCGGTGAATGACGCCCTTCTGGGCGGTCGAGTCGATCAGAGCGAGCGTCCCGGCCAGGGCGTTGCGCGCCTCGTCGCCGCGACCTTCGTCGATCATCGAGCGGAGCTGCTTGATCGCCGTGCGCATGCGCGAACGGTGGTAGCGGTTGCGGGTGCGGCGTTTGGCCGTCTGGCGGATTCGCTTCTCTGCGGACTTGATGTTGGCCATGACTGGTGTTCCTGAAGCTCGTGGTTCGGGTGCCGCGTCGCGGTCTCCCCGGTGGGGAGGCGCCTTCGTCGCGCGGCGCTGGAGTCTACGGGGGGTTCGGTGGGCCGGTCAAGACGACCGCCCACGATTCGGAGGGGGGTCAGCGCAGGGAAGAGAGTCGCTGGCGGGCGAGCTCGGCTTCGTCGGAACCCCGGTACTGATCGATGACGTTGTTGAGCTGGATCCGGCCCTCTTCGAGCCTGCCCATCTGGAGATAGGCGTAGCCCTTCTTGAGAAGGGCGCTCGCCAGCTTGTCGCTACGGGGATAGTCACGGGCGATGCGGTCGAACTCGCGGATCGCCTGCTGGTAGTTGCCCTGGCTGAACTGGCATTCGCCGATCCAGTAGCGAGCGTTGTCGGAGAGTTCCGAGTCGGGAAACGCCTCGAGGTACTGCGAGAAGCCGAGAATCGCCAGCTCGTAGTTACCGCGAACGTAGTCGGCACGGGCGTCGTCGTAGAGCTGCTGCGGGTCGGCCGGTGCCGGCGCGGGACCGACTGCCGGGCCACCCCCACCCCCGCCGAGCACCGCGCCGCTGCCGACGGCACTGCGCACGGCGCGCAGCTCCTGGTTGGTGGCGGCGATCTGCTGCGACAGGTCGTTGAGCCGGAAGGTCGTGTCCGCGAGGTTCGCTTCGAGCTGATCGATCTGGTCGGAGAGCCGCTGCAAGCCGACCTGCACGTCCGCCTCGGACTTGAGGAGTGCAGAGGTGTGACTCTCGATGCTCGCTTCGAGCTGTGCCACCTCGTCCTTGCTCGAACTCTCCTGCTGGAGGTAGGCGACCTGGCGCTGGATGTCGCGCAACTGCGACTGGATGGCCTCGATGTCCTGCGTGCCGACACAGCCGGCGGCGCCGACGGCGACGGCGGCAGTGACGATCGAGGCCTTCCAGCGCGCGGTCATGGGGCTACCGGCGCCCGGTGATGACGAAGTGCGCGCGGCGGTTGCGCGACCAGCAGGACTCGGCGGAGGTCATGCACTGCGGCCGCTCCTCGCCGTAGCTGACGCTGCTGAGGCGGCCGCCGTCGACGCCGAGCGAGCCGAGGTAGCTCGAGGCGGTCGAGGCACGGCGGTCACCGAGGGCGAGGTTGTAGCCGTTGGTGCCGCGCTCGTCGCAATGACCCTCGATGGTGAAGGTCAGGTTGGGATGGTCGCGCATGAAGGCAGCGTTGGCGGCCAGGCGGTCGGTCGCCTCCTGGCTGAGGTCGGAACGGTCGTAGGCGAAGTAGACGTCTCCCAGCAGGCCGTTGTCGCGGGCGAACTGATTGAGCACTCCGAGCTCACCGCTCTCCCAGTCGGGCTGCCCGTCGTCTTCCATCGGCATCTCTGCCGGTGTTTCGACCTGCTGCGTAGGCTGGGTGGCAACGGGCTCTTCCGGCGGCTCGACCATCGGCGGCTCCTTCGGCCCACCACAGCCGACCATCATCATGGCGACCACGACCAACACACCCCCGACCTGAATGCTTCTGCGGCTCATGTCCATCTCCTTGTCAGCTTCAACGGCACTGCACCGTGCAGCGGCCCTTGCGATTCCCGCCCGGCTCGTCGTACTTCAACCCTGCCTGCAGGCGGCGCGACTTTAGCAAATGCCGACACGGGGAGCAAGCTGTAAGTGTCGGCAATCGTTGGGTTTTTGCGATCCTGTGCCGATTTGGCGTCGAACGTCCCCATCAGGGGACGTAACCGGACCACGAGGGAGAGAAATTGTTGCCCTCGCTGGTCAGCCGGACGACGTTGGAGCCGTCGGCGTCCATCACGTAGATCTGGTTCGCGCCGCTGCCCGAGCCGTACTTGCCGGCGAAGGCGATCTTCATCCCGTCGGGCGAGAAGGTCGGCGTTTCGTGGCTCCCCGGGCCGCTGGTGAGCTCGCGCTTCTCGCCGGTCACGACGTCGACGACGACGATGTCGAAGCGCTCGATCGCGCCGCGCTGGGCGTAGGCGATGCGGCCGCCGTCGGGGCTCCACGCCGCGCCGTCGTTGTAGCGACCGTCGCGCGAGATCCGGCGGACCCCCGTGCCGTCGACGTCCATGACGTAGATCTGCGGACTGCCGCCTCGGTCGGAGGTGAAGGCGATCTGGCGCCCGTTGGGGCTCCAGGAGGGGTTGGTGTCGATCCCCCGGGAGTTGGTGATCCGCTGCAGGTTGCCGCCGCCGACGTCGGTGACGAAGATCTCGATGTTGCCCCCCTCGGAGCGGGCGAAGGCGATCCGCCGGCCGTCCGGAGAGAACGTCGGCGAGGCGTTGAAGCTCCCCTGTGTCACCACCGGGTTCTTCTGGCCGCTCGCCATGTCGACCAGGTAGACGCCCGGGAGGCTCGAGAAGAACGACGTGTAGGCGATGGCGGTGCCGGTCGGGCTCCACGAGGGCGAGAGCGACACCGTACGGTGATTGGTGATCGCCCTCTGATTCCTCCCGTCGGAGTCCATCAGATAGATCTCCTTGATCTGGTTCTGGGCCTGCCGGTCGGAGTAGAACGCGATCGTCGTCAGGCCGAGGCCGCGGCGGCCGGTGAGGACGAGGATGATCTCGTCCGCCAGCGAGTGCGCCATCCGGCCGGCCACCGAAGCTTCTCCGCGGTAGCGCTTGCCGAGCAGCGAGTCGCCGGTGCCGAGGTCGAAGAGACGCCCTTCGACGACCACCTGACCGTCCTCGGCGAGCACGTCGATCTGCAGAAGCAGCTCGTTGCCGAGCGAGCGATACTGCTGGTAGTCACGGTCACGGTCCCCGGTGAGCTGCAGGACCGAGAGCTCCTGCTGTCCCTGGATGGCGATCACCCGGCTGCGCAGCAGGTCCTGGCGCACGGTGCTGTCGACGGTGCCGGCGGACTCGGCCATCGAGGTCGGCAGCGCCGAGCGGGTGGCAGGGAAGGCGAGGGCGAACTGCCCGCGCATCCCCTCGCCGACGCGGATGCGGATTCCCTCTTCGCCCGGATCGGTCTCGGTGACCGGCGGCTGCTGGCCGACGAGCGGCAGGGCGAGGGGAGCGACGACGGCCACGAGTGCGAGGGCGAGAGCTCGCGAAGAGAAACGCATGAGGGACTCCTTCATCAGATGAACTCCACGACGACGACCACGGACGGATCTTTGAACGCCTGAGGCAGGGGAGGGAAGGGGGCGGCCTGGTGGACGGCGCGCAGTGCCGCCAGATCGAACGAGCTGTAGCCGGACGATTCCGCGATCCGCACGTCGGAGACCGAGCCGTCGCGGGCGACCCGGAAGCTGACCAGGGCGGTCACCTCACCGCCGATCGCCGGCCGCTGCCACGCCTCGCTCAGCATGGCGGTGAGCTGGTCGGCGTAGTAGCTGTGGCGGAAGTTCGGGTCGCCGAAGCTCACGCCTCCCATCGTCGCGGTACCGAGCGAGCTGCCGGTCGGCGAGCCCCGGCGGCGTCTGAGGTCGCCGCCCGCCGGGGCGGCGCCGGTCGGTGCCGGGGTCGTCGGCTGAGGCTCGGCGCGTGGCGCCCGCTCCCGCTCGCGCTCCGGGCTGGGAAGAGTGGGGCGGGGCTCTTCACGCGGCTCCGGTGTGCGTTCGCGAGGCGGTTCAGGGGCCGGTGCGGCCGGCCGAGGAGCCGGTTCGCTGCGGGGAGGAACAGGATCCGGGTTGCGCACCCCGAGAGCCTGGAGCGGCATCATCATCACCGGCACGACCTTCATCGCGGGAGTGTCGTCGCGATGAAGCAGCGGCGCCAGCAGGACGGCGGCCACGAAGCCACCGTGCAGCAGGACCGAGGTGACGACGGCGCCCTTCACCGAACGGCGGGTCGCGAGCCGTCGTGTGGCGAGAACCCTGTCGACGGCGATGCTCACCGCCTCAGCGCTCCGGGCTTTCGGTGACCATGCCGATCTGCGTGATGCCGCCCTGTTGCAGCAGGTCGAGCACTTCGATCACGCGGCCGTAGGGGAGATCGCGATCGCCCTTGAGGAACACCCCTTCGTCGCTCCGGGCTTCGACCAGCGGCAACAGCCGCTCCACCAGTTGCGACTCGTGGACCGGCTGGTCGCGGATGAAGAGCAGCCCGTCGCGGTTGATCGACAGCACCAGCGGGTCGTCGACGTCGAGCTGCATCGGCTCGGCGTCCGCCTCGGGCAGGGCGACCTCGATCCCCTGATGGAGCATCGGCGCCGTGATCATGAAGATGATCAGCAGCACCAGCATGACGTCTACCAGCGGCGTGACGTTGATGTCGGCGAGGACCGACTCGTCCTGATCCGCCCCGAAGCCGACGCCGAAAGCCACCGTCAGACCCTCAGGTGAAGTTGCGCTCGGCGAGGTTGAGGAACTCGAGCGTGTAGTCGTCGAGCTCCGCGCGCAGCGTGCGCAGGCGGGACGAGAAGTAGTTGTAGCCCAGGAGCGCCGGGATCGCCGCCACCAGACCGAGGGCGGTGTTGACGAGCGCCTCGGCGATGCCGGGGGCGACGGCGACGAGCGAGGTCGAGCCGGTCACGCCGATATCCTGGAACGCCACCATGATCCCCCAAACCGTGCCGAAGAGCCCGATGAACGGAGCCGCGGCGGCGACCGTCGCGAGGAAGGTGGTGCCGCTCGCCAGCTGCCGCAGCTCGGCTCCCGCCGCCCGGCGCAGGGTCCGGTGAAGGGAGTCGAGCGAGCGGATGCGGTAGTCACGGGTTTCCGACACGTCCGGGCGGCTCTTGATCTGGGCGTCGATCTCGGCATAGCCGGCCTGAAAGAGACCGACCAGCGGCGAGGCGGCGAGGCGCTCGGCGGCGCCTCCCACTTCACTGAACCGCTGGGAGCTGCGAAACACTTCCAGGAACTTCTCACTGGCGCTCGAGGCGCGCTTCATCTGGCGCCACTTGCCGAGAAACAGCGCCCACGAGGCGAGCGACATCCCGATGAGGACGGCGGCCACGAACCAGGCCATCGGGCCGGCCGAGAGGAACGTCTCGATGAGTCCGGGGCGGTGAGGCTGGCCGATCTGAGCGGTGATGAGCGTCGGTGCGAGCGGCATGGACTCCTCGTGCCGCGTCAAGGTAGCACGGCGTCGCGGCGTGTGTCCAAGAACCGCTCCGAGCTGCTAAGTTAGCTGCCCCCGGAGGACCCTTCGCGCCAGTCGCGGGCGCTCTTCCGACCGAATCACCCCAGCCCGAACGAGGCCGAACCAGCCTGAACGAGGAGTGACGATGAAGATCGCGGTGTGCGTCAAACAGGTTCCGGACACCGAGGCCCGCCTTCGCGTGGCCTCGGACGGCCGATGGATCGACGAGGAGGACTTGCCGGTCGTCCTCAACGAAAGCGACGAGTACGCGCTCGAGGAAGCGCTGCAGATCGCCGAGAGGACCGAGGGCGAGGTCGTCGTCTTCAGCATCGGCACGGCGCGGGTCCGTGAGGCGCTGCGCAAGTGCCTGGCGCTCGGGGCGGCTCGTGCCGTGCATCTGGCGGACGAGGCGTTCCTCGGCGGCGACGCGATGTCGAACGGCCTCGCGCTCGCGGCCGCCATCCGCAAGGAGGGATGCGACCTCGTCCTGACCGGCTCGCAGTCCGACGACGTCGGCTACGGCTCGACCGGGTCGGTCGTCGCCGGTCACCTCGGCTGGCCCCACGCCTGGCTGGTCATGGGGGTGGAGCTCGAGGACGGCAACGCGAGCGCGCGCGTGACGCGGGAGATGGAGAGCGGGATGAACGAGGTGCTCCGCGTGGCGCTGCCGGCGGTGCTGGAGATCCAGGCGGGCCTCAACCATCCTCGCTACGCCTCGCTCAAGGGGATCATGCAGGCGAAGAAGAAGGAGATCGCCGAGGTGGCACCGGCCGAGCTGGAACTCGATTCCTCGGCGGTCGGAGCCGCGGGAGCGACCCTCGAGATCCTCGAGGTGGCGTTCCCCGAGAGTGGCTCGGGCGCCGTGATGATCGACGGCGACGCCGAGACGGCGGCACGCCAACTGGTCGAGAGACTGCAGAACGAAGCGAGGGCTCTGTGATGGCTGCCAAGGTCTGGATTGTCGTGCAGCACCGGGACGGTGCGCTGCATCGGATGTCGAAGGAAGCCGTCGCCGGCGGACAGAAGCTCGCCGCGGCGCTGGGTGGAACCGCCGAAGCGGTGGTGCTCGGAAACGGAGTCGATGCGGTGGCCGACGAGCTCGCGGGGTGCGACCTCGCGGCGGTGCACGTGGCGCAGTCCGAGGCTCTCGCCGACTACACCCCCGGCGGCTACGTCGGCGTCCTGGCGGCGGCGATCGCCGAGCACGCGCCGACTCACGTCGTCTTCGCCCACAGTTACCAGAACATCGAGTACATGGCACGACTGTGCCAGGCGGTCTCCGGCTCGCTGGTGCCCGAGGCAGTCGGCTTCGAAGTGGTGGACGGGGCGGTCGAGTGGCGCCGGCCGGTGCTGGGCGGCAAGCTCCAGTCGCGAGTGAAAGCGGTCGGGGCCGCGCCTCACCTGGTGTCGTTCCAGTCGGGCGTCTTCCCGGCCGACTCGATGGCCGCCGGCGAGGCGCCGCGTGCCGACCTCGATGCCTCGGCGGCAGCCCCCGACCGCGAGATCCTCGGGGTCGAGGAGGTCGCCGGAGAGCAGGTGGATCTTTCCGCCGCCGAGGTCGTCGTCGCCGTCGGGCGCGGCATCGGAGACAGCGACAAGATGGCGATCATCGAAGAGCTGGCTGCGGCGCTCGGAGCCGAGATCGGTGCCAGCCGGCCGGTGATCGACAACGGCTGGCTGCCACGCGACCGGCAGATCGGCTCGAGCGGCCAGACGGTGGCGCCGAAACTCTACGTGGCAGCCGGTATCTCGGGAGCGATCCAGCACCTGGTCGGCATGAAGGGAGCGAGCACGGTCGTTGCGATCAACAAGGACGCCGGCGCGCCGATTTTCTCGGTGTCGGACTACGGCATCGTCGGCGACCTGCACGAGATCGTGCCGGCTCTGACGGCGGCGATTCGCGAGGCGAAAGGCGGCTGATACCTCGGAGCGCGGCGCCCATCGCCGGTGCCCCTCAGTCAGGGTTGCGGCGGCTCAGTTCGTAGAGGACGACCGCCGCAGCCACGGTGGCGTTGAGCGACTCGACCGGATCGGTCATCGGAACCGACACGGTGCGATCGGCCACGGCGAGCGCTCCCGCGGACAGCCCCGGCCCCTCGGCGCCGATCAGCAGCAACGTCGGCCCGACCGCCGGTTGCAGCTCGAAGAGGTCGTCGCCGCCGCGGGGCTGGAGGGCCAGCACCTCCGGACGCTTCTCGAGTGCCAGCCACTCGAGCAGAGCGTCGAGTCCGACCTCTCTCGCGACCGGAAGCCGCAGCAGACTGCCTGCCGACGCCCTCAACGCCCGCGGGTGGTTCGGGTGGGCGCTGCCCGCTCCGAGGGCGAGTCCCGCGACGCCCGTCGCCTCGGCGACCCGGGCGAGCGCACCCAGGTTCCCCGGTTCCTGCAGGCCCTCTGCGAACAGGTAGACGCCACGACCCGGCTCGCCGAGGGCGTCGAGGCCGGCGCGTGGGAGCTCGGCCACCGCGGCGACGCCGCGCGGGCTGTCGACATCCGCAATGGATTCGAGGACACCCGCTTCGACGGCTTCCAACCGATCGCCAAGGAGTTCGAAAAGCCGGGCATGGTCGCCCGATTCGAGCATTCGCGGGGTCGCCAGCGCGTACTCGATCGAGACGCCGGATGCGAGCGCTTCGGCCACGAGGTGGGGCCCTTCGAGCAGGGCCCGGTCTCCTTTACTCCGCCGAAGCCGCCGCATATCCTTGATCTTTCTGTTTTGGCGACTGACGATCATGCGCGGCGGATCTTAGCCCGCCCGGGCGAGTCTGCTCCGGCTCCCGGCCGCGCTTCCGAGAGGACTCCAGCTTGACCGAGGCCGTGCTCCCGCCGCAGATCCTCACCGGAGTGGAGGTGGCGGTGGCTGCCGATCGCTCCGAGGTGATGCTGGCCGTCCGCAGTGCCTTCCTGCGCTACTTCCACCAGGGGTTGGGTCGGCCGGTCCCTGTGGCGGTCGTGCCGCAGGAGGTCGAGGGCCTTCACGAAGGGCTCGCTTCGAGTGACGTCGAGATGCGGGAGCGGGCATCGCGCTGGGCGGAGGAACTCGCTGAGCGTCTCGGACAGGCCTACCACTTCTATGTCGGTCTCGAAGAGGGACTCGAATCGGGAACGGTCGACGGGCGCCCGCACCACTGGGTGCGGACGTGGGCGGTGGTGCGTGGGCTCGGCGGAGAGGCGACCGGGAGCAGCAGCGCGATCGAGGTCCCGGCGCGGGTGCTGGAGGACGGCTGGAGCGACAGTGACGGCCGGCGCACGACCGCCGGGCTGCGCCGGCACGAAGGGCTGGTCGCGGCTCTGACCGGCGGCCTCGAGTCCCGGCGGACGGCGGCTTCCGAGGCGGTCTTCAACGCCGTCTCGTCGCTGTTCTTCGCGGCCTACTCAGGCCACCCGCGCAACGCGTAGGGTCGTTCGGCAACCCTCCGGCGAAATTGACCGTGCTCGCAGGCGCTTGGTACCATCTCGCCCTCTTCGGGGCAGGTGTCCCGCGCTCGAACGGAACGCGCGACGCCGCCCATCCAACCTCCGAGTCAGTCTCCGCAGGGAGTCTCCCATGAGCGAGTCTCAGGCCTACCTCTTCACGTCCGAATCCGTCACCGAAGGACATCCCGACAAGGTGTCGGACCAGATCTCCGACGCCGTGCTCGACGCGGTGCTCGAGTCCGATCCGATGGGCCGCGTCGCCTGCGAGACCCTCGTCAACACCGGTCTCGTGATGATCGCCGGTGAGCTGACCACCACAGCCGATCTCGACTTCTCAGGCATCGCTCGCCGGACGCTCGAGGAGATCGGCTACACCGATCCCAACTACGGCTTCGACTACGACAACTGCTCGGTGGTCAGTGCGATCGACTCGCAGTCGCCGGACATCGCGATGGGGGTCGATACCGGAGGGGCCGGCGACCAGGGGTTGATGTTCGGCTACGCCAGCCGCGAGACCCCACAGTTGATGCCCCTGCCGATCATGATGGCGCACACGCTGACCCACAAGCTGGCAGCTGTGCGCAAGGCCGGCGAGCTCGGTTTTCTGCGCCCTGACGGCAAGAGTCAGGTGACGATCGAGTACGACGCCGATCGTCGGCCGCGTCGGGTCCACACGGTCGTCGTCTCGACGCAGCACGACCCGGACGTCGGACACGACGAGCTGACCGCCGCGATCATCGATACGGTGATCCGCCCGGCGATCGCTCCGGAGCTGATCGACGACGAGACGATCTTCCACGTCAACCCGACGGGCCGTTTCGTCACCGGCGGACCGAAGGGTGACTGCGGCCTCACCGGCCGCAAGATCATCGTCGACACCTACGGCGGCGTTGGCAGTCACGGCGGCGGCGCCTTCTCGGGCAAGGACCCGACCAAGGTCGACCGGTCGGCCAGCTACATGGCGCGCCACGTGGCGAAGAACCTCGCCGCCTCCGGAGCCGCGGAGCGAGTCGCGGTTCAGCTCGCCTACGCCATCGGCGTCGCCGAGCCTGTGTCGGTGCACGTCGACAGCTTCGGCACCGGCAAGGTCTCAGACCGCGAGCTCGAACGCGCGGTGCGGGAGATCTTCCCGCTGACGCCGCTCGGCATCATCGAGGACCTCGACCTGCGGCGGCCGATCTACCGGCCGACGGCGGCCTACGGCCACTTCGGTCGCGACGGCTTCAGCTGGGAGAGCACTCACCGCGCCGACGCCGTGCGCGAGGCCGTCGGCGTGGCGGATGACGCCGTGCCGGTCGGCTGAGTCGGCACTCGACGTTCGCGACTCGTTGTCTCTGGTCTCCTCTGGAAGCAGGGGAGCAGTTCCTCCGATGCTGGAAGTGCGGCCGCGTGCATCGGCGCTCTTCCAGGTAGAGCGCCGTAGCGACTCGAGCGGTCGCCGCGGCAACGCCGTCTTCGGTACACAGGACTGTGGGCGAGGGTGATCCAGACCCGGCCGCCCGCAGGCCCTCGGCCGCTCGTCGCCAGCGCTCGCCCTTCGCGATGCGGGTCGCCCGTTTCAGGGAGGTGACGTGCAGGCATCGCCGCCTCCGACCACAGTTCGAAGCATAGCCGGGAGTGTGCGGGGAGGGATGGAGACGCCTCAGTGGTGCCTTGGCAGATCGACGTCCTGCCAGGTCTTGCCGTACTTGAGCACGTCGTGCTGCAGCAGGTCGAACTCGCGCTGGCCCTCGGTCGGCTCGGCGTCGCGGTAGACGGTGTCGCAGCGGTAGCAGACGACCTTCTCCTTGAGTCGCAGGTAGTAGACGAGGTCGACGCCGGCGAGCACGACGAGCGAGAGGCCGTAGGTCCAAGGCACGAGCACCGCTCCGATGGCGACGAGAAGGCAGCCGAGGGCTCGGTTGACGTCGCGCTGCCGGTAGAGATGGCGGCAGTCGCACACGAGGCAGCTCCGGATGGTCCTCGGGTCGCTCTCGGACCAGGGTTCCAGATCCAGCGAACGCACGTCGCCGCAGCCGGGGCAGGGCAGCTCGGTAGAGGCGCGGGTCAGCGTCTCGCTGAAGGGCAGGCCGCACTCGCGGCACTGGGTCCGGATCCGCACTCAGACGGGCACGCCGGTGGTTGCGCTCAGGTAGAACGCCGTGATCTCGCCGACGAGGACGCCGACCACGAGCACGTAGAGGATGCCGGTCGCCGACTGGTTGGAGCGCTGGCGGGCGCAGTGGAGCGACATCACCGCCAGAGCGAGCGGGATGGCGATCCCCCACAGGAGGCGGAACCAGAAGAACATCCCCTGGCCCTCGAAGCCGGTGAGGAGACGCCACGGATGAGGCTCGATCCTGGGGTCGACGGCGCCGGCGGCCAGCAGCGTCCCACCGACGGTAACGGCGCGGGCGAGCACGATGGCAAGGAGTGCCCAGCAGAAGATCGTCAGGTGCCGGAAGGTGAGTTTGGGCGCCACCAGATACCAGTGACCCAGCAGCATCGTGATCAGCGCCCAGCCGAGAGCGAGCGACGAGGTCGCGAGGCTGGCGGCAAGGAGCGTCCGGCGCAGAGGCAGCTCGGTGAGGGCCTGGACCAGCTCTACCCCCGCCAGCCAGTAGGCGAGGCCGGAGGCGGCCAGCACCAACGCGGCAGCGATGCGGGCCGCCTTCCATCGCTCCCGCCAGACGCCTGCGTAGTAGCCGAAGGCCGCTGCCAGCGAGCCGTAGAGGGCCGTCTTGCCCAGCTCCGGGGCGGCGCCGAACGGCTGCGCGCCCTCGAGCCAGACGACCGCGGCGGCGAGCCCCAGCAGACCCAGCACGATCAGGGCGTTCATCTGGAAGTAGCCGCGCCCCAGATCGTCCTCGGGAATCCAGAAGAGTGTGGAGGCGGAGCCGGCGGCGAGGGCGACGAGGAACAGGAAAAAGATGCCCACGGCGGCGGGATGCTATCAGGCGCGATAGCGTAGCCGGCATGGCGGAAACGGACCGGCAGGGGCTGCCTCGACTGGTGATCCTGGGGTCGGGCTTCGGTGGCTACTCGCTGCTGCGAAGGCTCCGGAAGGGGCGCTTCGACGTGACGATCGTCAGCCCCCGCAACTACTTTCTTTTCACCCCGCTGCTGCCGTCCGCGGTGACCGGGACGGTCGAGTTCCGGAGCATTCTCGAGCCGCTGCGGCGCCAGCGACCCGAGGCGCGCCACCTGGAGGCACGGGCGGCAGCCGTCGACTGGGAGGCGCGCACCGTCCGTTGCGCGTCGAGCGTGAGCGACGAGTCGTTCGACGTCGGCTTCGACCGTCTCGTGCTCGCGGTCGGTGCCGGCGTCGCCACCTACGGGATCCCCGGCGTCAAGCGCTATTGCACGCCGCTTCGGACGGTCGAAGACGGTCGGCGGCTGCGAGCGGCGATCACCCGCCAGTTCGCCGCGGCCGAGGCTCCCGATCTGCCGCGGCCGGAGGTCGAGCGCCGCGTCCGATTCGTCGTCATCGGCGGCGGGCCGACCGGGGTCGAGGTGGCGGCGGAGATCCAGGACTTCGTCGGCCGCGAGCTGGCGCGCGCCTACCCGCGCGTCGCCGGGCTCGCCCGGGTCGTCATGGTCGAGGCGTCCGACCGGCTCCTGGGCTCGTTCGACCAGGCGCTCAGCGCCTACACCCGCCGGCACTTCCTGCGCGAGGGGATCGAGGTGCGCACGGCGTCGGCGGTCAAGCGGGTCGAGGAGCACGAAGTGTTCTTCGCCGACGATCGCACTCTCGGCTTCGGCCTCGCCGTCTGGGCGGGCGGCAACGAACCGGTGCCGCTGGTACGCGAGCTGGGCCTTGCGACCCACCGCGACGGCCGTCTGCAGGTCGACGGGCACCTGCGGGTGCCGGATCGGGACGGGGTCTATGCGCTCGGGGACTGCGCGGCCGATCGCGACCATCCGCTCCCGGCGACGGCACAGGTCGCCCAGCAGCAGGGGAAGTACCTCGGCCGTCTGCTGTCGAAGGCGAGCAGCAATGGCCCACCGTTCAGCTATCGGAGCCTGGGCATGCTCGCCTACATCGGCGCCGGGAAGGCGCTCGCGGACCTGCCGGGGGTGCCGTGGAGCGGCCGCTCGGCATGGCTCTTCTGGCGCTCGGTCTACCTTACGCGGCTCGTGAGCTGGCCCGACAAGGTCAAAGTCGCCTTCGACTGGATCAAGGCGAGGCTCTTCGGTCGCGACTTGTCGAGATTCTGAACAGGTTGCAACCCGTAGGTTCAGGCTGGCCCTGGCCGATCTGGAGTTGGCTCAAGCCGCCACGGATGCGGACTGCGGCCCGGAGTTCTTCCAGGTAGGGCAAGGACTGTCGGGTGGCCGGCGCGAGTCCGGCGCCGTTGCCGCGAGCAAGATCGGCAGGAGAGTCGCCGTTGCTTCCCTAGCCGGAGCCTTTCGTTGCGCACGGCCGATCGCCTGAGAAGGCTCGATCCCGCCGCAGCCCGTCGGGGTCCGTTCAGCTCTCGACGCCGAGGAACAGATAGACGGCGTAGAGCGCGAAGGCGATGTTGGGGCTCCAGACCGCCAGCATCGGCGGCAGGGTCCCGGTCTCGCCCAGGGTGCTGAAGAAGGCGTAGACGCCGAAGAACGCCATCCCCAGCACGACGCCGAAGCCCGCTCCGTAGAGCGCCCCCTTGCGCCCCAGCCGGAAGGCGAACGGCAGGGCGACGAGCGCCATCACCAGGCTGACGGCCGGGAAGGAGTGCTTCTTGAACAGCTCGATCTCCATCTCCGGCGCCTTGCGGCCGCTCGCCTCGATCTCCGCGATGTAGGCCTTCAGCTCCCCGTAGGCCATCGTCGTCGGGAGGCGGAACTCCGACTCGAAGTAGTCGGGCGTTTCCGGGTAGGCGTCGATCACCGGGATGTCGAACGCGTCGAAGTCGAGCATCTCCCTGCCGTCGAACTGCGCCGTCCAGCCGGGCTCGAAGAGCCAGGAGTCGCCGATGTACTGCGCGCGCTGGGAGTAGAGCCGTCGGGTGAGCTCGTAGGTGTCGTCGTCGAACTCGAACACCTGGAGGTTGGAGAGCGCCTGGGTCTGCGGGTCGTAGGAGCGGTAGTTGTAGATGTAGCGCCCCTGACCGAAGAGCCAGTTGCGATCCGCCCGGCGGTAGGTGCGGATCTTTTCGCCACGGATCTGATCCTTGAGCCGGGCAACCTTCTGCTGCGAGGCCGGCAACGCGGAAGCCTGGAGAGCGAGGCACAGCAGGCTGACGAGCATCGCGCCCACGGCGGCAGGAATCGACAGCCGATAGAGGCTGACGCCGAGCGCTTTCGCCGCCGTCACCTCGTTGCTGCGCGACAGCAGCCCGAAGGTGACGAGCGTCGTCAGCAGGACGGCGATCGGCGCGACTTCGTAGAACACCTGGATCGAGAAGTACTTGAAGTAGTCGAAGACCACCTCGCCGGGGACCGAATTGGCGAGGATCTCGTCCATCGTCTCGGTGAGGTTGGCGACCATGAAGACCGCCACCAGCGACAGCTCGACGAGCAGGAACGTCCCCAGGAAGGTGCGCAGTACGTAGCGATCGAGCAGCGAGCCCGCGTTCCAGTTGAAGTGGGGCAGCCGCACGGTGACGGCGCGGTCACTCGAGGCGGCCTTGCGATTCGAGGCGGCGATGCGGCGTCGCTCGCGTCGCGACCGCAGATGCGTTTCCGCCCAGCGCCGGACCCGGGAGGCAGCCTCGCCTACGAAGCCGAGCAGGGTGCGGTCCCGATTGCGCCGCCACATCAGGAAGAAGCCGACCGCCGTCAGCAGCAGGTTGGGTGACCACATCGCCAGCCCGACCGGCCATTGCCCGGTGATCGCCCCCTCCTCGGCGTTGGCGAGCAGGATCCAGTAGACGACGATGATCCCGACCGACATCGCGAAGCCGCTGGAACGCCCGGCGGCACGCTGTACCGAGAAGGCGAGCGGCAGCGCCAGCAGGCTGAAGACGAGGCAGGCGGCGGGAATGGCGCCGCGCTTGTGGAGCTCGACCTCGGCCGCGCGGCGCAGGGTCGGCGAGCTCCCGGTGCGCTGGTACTGAGTGAGCAGCTCGGTAACGGTCATCGAGCGCACGTCTTTCGAGAAGCCGAACTTCTCGCGCTGGTTGCTGGTGAAGTTGTCCTCGATCACCTGGCTCGAGGACTCGACGACAGAGACCTTGACCTTCCCCTCGGGCGCTTCGAGGTTGACCTCCTGGGTGATCGCGTTCTCGAGCAGCAGCAGCAGCCGGTCGTTGGCCGGGTCGAGGCGCAGCTCGCCGGTGCGCGCCGTCGTCACCTTGGTCTCGCCGCTCGGCAGGTCCTCGGCGAGGAAGACCCCGTACCAGCGGCTCTCTTCGGGCGGGGCGTCGAAGACGTAGAGCACCTTGCCGGGCCACTCCTCGTAGAACTGTCCCGCCTGCACCTGCTTGGTCGGACGCGCGGCGGCGATCTCCAGATACTGGAGCTGAACGGCGGAGTTGGCCCGCGGCAGGATGAAGAGATAGATCACCGCGGTGACCACCGTCAGGAGTGTCGCGAGCCGCAGGATCGGCCGGTAGAGCCGCGTCAGACTGATCCCGGCGGCCCGCATCGCCGTCAGCTCACTGTCGGCGGCGAGCCGGCCCATGCCGACGAGGATGCCGAACAGGAGCCCCATCGGGATCGTGAGGACGACGATGTTGGGCAGGGAGCGCAGCAGCAGCAGGCCGACCTGGCCGAAGGAGACGTCGCTGACGATAATCAGGCGCGCCAACCGGTAGAGTAGCTGCAGGATCAGCAGGAACGTGAACACCAGGGTGCCGAGGATCGACGGTCCCAGCAGTTCCCTGAATACATATCGGAGCAGCGTGCGCACGAAGAGAGAATACAGCGGAACCGCCTCGAGGATTCCTGTCCGGGCAGCCGCCCTCCTGCTGCTTGCGGCAGGCGTCGGCTCCGGAATGCCCGTCGGCGCCCAGGAGCGGGGAGCCGATCGTCCGTTCGGCTCGCGAGCCGACGTGCTTCAGGTCGAAATCCCCGTCCACGTCGTCAGGGACGGCGACCCGGTCCGGGGGCTGGATGCGGAGGACTTCCGCGTCGTCGAGGGGAAGAAGGAGCTGCCGATCGTCGGCTTCGAGGTCGTCGATCTGGCCGAGGTCGAGGAGTCGGTGGAAACTGCGGTCGGTCCCGGCGTGCCGGTGGCGGCGCGGCGGCACTTCCTGCTGCTGTTCGATCTTTCCTTCTCGAATCCGGGTTCGGTCGTCAAGGCGCGCGCGGCGGCACACGACTTCGTCGCCGAGGGGTTGCACGCGACCGACTTCGTCGCCGTGGCGACCTACGCGGAAACGCGCGGTGCCGACCTGGTGCTCGGCTTCAC
This sequence comes from Candidatus Multivoradales bacterium, assembly GCA_965223855.1. Taxonomy (GTDB): domain Bacteria; phylum Acidobacteriota; class Thermoanaerobaculia; order Multivoradales; family JAHEKO01; genus CALZKB01. The sequence goes on along the minus strand of CBDCXM010000009.1, from coordinate 3,133,550 downwards.
CAGCGATCGTCTGCAGCTCGGCGCCGCCATCGACTCGCTCGGCCTGCTCGACCCCGTCGCTCGCAAGGGCGACCCACTCAAGCTGGTGATCCAGCCGGGGCTCGAGGATCTGATCGGCCAGGGGGGAGGGGCGACGTTCGGTCCGGCAGGAGGCGAAGGCGCGAACCGCGACGGCATCTTCCTCGAGATCATTCGCGACCTGAGCGGTTTCGCCGCGCGCAACGAGCGCACCCAGCAGATCAACCAGATTCTCAACCTCAGCGGCTCGCTCGAGGAACTCGCCGGATACCTGGCGGCGACGAGCGGCCGCAAGCACGTCGTCTATCTGTCGGAAGGGTTCGACAGCTCGGTGATGCTCGGCACCGAGGATCAGGAGCGGGTGCGGGAGATGACGCTCGACGCGCAGTTCGGGGAGGTACACCGGGTCGACTCCGACGAGCGCTTCGGCAACTCGCAGGCTCAGGATGGGGTGTTCGACATGCTCGAGCGGTTCCGGCGCTGCGACTGCGCCATCCAGGCGGTCGATATCGCCGGGTTGCGGGCGGGCACGGTGGCCGGAGGGACCGCCCAGGACCGCTCGGCCGGGCAGGACGGCCTCTTCATCATGGCCGACCAGACCGGCGGCGAGTTCTATCGCAACTACAACGACCTGTCGGTGGCGATGGGCGAGATGCTCGAGCGCACCAGCGTCACCTACCTGCTGAGCGTGGCGCCCGAGGGGCTCGCCTTCGATGGCAGCTACCACCCGATCGAGGTGCGGCTGAAGGGGGCGGGGAAGGGGGCTCGCGTGTCGCATCGCCCGGGCTACTACGCGCCGCGCTCGTACGCCGACCTCTCGCCCGAGGAGCGTCAGTTCGCCACGGCGGAGCGCGTGCTGGGTGGCGAGGTCGGTGGCGAGATCCCGGTCTCCGTCCTCGCCGTGCCGTTCCGAGGCGAGGGGGGTAGGGCGTACGTGTCGACCTGGGTCGAGGTCGACGGCTTTGCGCTGCGGCAGGACCACGCCGGCGATCGTCTCCCGGTCGAGATCTTCGCCTACGCCATCTCGGCGAGCGGCACGGCCACCGACTACTTCTCCGAGGGGGTCCTGCTCGACCTGCCGCGGGTCGGGTCGGCGCTCGATGCCCGGGGCTTCAAGTTCGCCGGTCACTTCGAGCTCGGCGCCGGCCGCTACGAGATCCGGGCGCTGGCGCGCAATGCCGTCACCGGGGCGTCGGGGCTGGCGGCGGCGACGGTGGTCGTACCCGATTTCGCAGCCGGCGCACCGATCGTTTCGCCGCCGCTCTTCATCGAGCCGCAGGGGCTCTGGCTGATGGGGAAGGAGTCGAGCCAACAGGGGCGTGAAGTGCGCGAACCGTTGAAGACCTCGTCGGGGCGCAATCTGGCGCCGGCGGCCGCGCCGATCCTGCCGGCCGGTCAGGCGGTTCCGCTGATGCTGCTCGCCCACGGATTCGATAGCGAGGAGCCGGAGCTCTCGGCGCGCTTCGTGCCGGCGGAGGGCGGAGAGCCGTTGGACGCGTCGGTCAGCCTGGGCGGCCAGGGGACGCTCGGTGGAGCGCAGCGCCTGGCGGCCACACTGCTCCTGGGATCGATCTCCCCCGGCGACTACACGCTGGAGGTTGTCGCTACGGGTGCCGGCGGCTCTTCACCGGCCGTCGGTACGATCCCGGTCGTCGTCTACTGACCGCAGCCGGAACCGGTCGGGTGCGGTAGCCTCGACCGATGAGCAAACACTCGAAGGACGGGTTCGGTCTTGCCGTTGTCGTAGTCGCCTGGACGCTCTTCGGAGCGGCGTGCGCGAAGGAGTCGTCGTCAGAGAACGCCGGGTCGCCGGTGTCCGAGGTGCCGCCGGCGACGTCGACCGCAGGCCCGGGCGGCCGGCTGCAATGGACCGCCCCGGACGGCTGGGTGGAGGAGCGTCCCTCGTCCTCGATGAGGCGTGCTCAATTCCGGGTGCCTGGTGTCGAGGGCGATGCCGATGCCGAGGCGGTCGTCTTCTATTTCGGCCCCGGCCAGGGGGGAGATGTCGAGGCGAACGTGAACCGGTGGTTGCAGCAGTTCACCGGCGCCGACGGCGGCCCGAGCAGCGACTCGTCGGTGCGTGACCTCGAGGTGAGCGGGCTCGGGATTCTGAGGGTGGAAACCCGTGGGACCTACGACGGCGGCATGCGGATGGGTGCCGGGCCGTCCGGCCCGTTCCCGGGCTACATGCTGTTGGGGGCGATCGCGCAGGGCCCGGACTCGAACTGGTTCTTCAAGCTCACCGGACCGGAGGGGACCGTGACCGCGAACGCCGAAGCGTTTGACGCCTGGATCGGGAGTCTCGCCGTCTCGGAGTAGAGAGCTGCGGTAGCGAACTCCTGTTTGCGGGCGGGAGCCGTCAGCCCCCAGGGCTCGGCAGGACGAGAGTGTGCCCGCCCGCCGCAGCCGCCGCCAGTCGAGACCGGCGGCCGTCGGGCCATCTGACGTCGAGCGTCGTCGGCTCCTGGGAAGCCGACGGAGCGAAGATGAGCTCCGGCGCCGAGGCCGACAGATAGGAACCGCCGGCGACGAGTGCCTGTTCGAAGCCCGACGGCGTGCGGGCGTTGACGGCCGAGACGGCCGTGCCGAAGGCGGGGCTCGAGCGGACGGCGACCGGGCGCACCGTCAGGCCGGGTCGTTCGGCAAGACGATTGGCGAGGATCACCGGTCGGCCTCCGTTCTGGGTCAGGACGAGGTCGGCGTCTCCGTCGCCGTCCAGATCGCCGGTGGCGAGTCCGCGGCCGACGTAGCCGGCTGCCAGCTCGCCCGAGTCGAGCAGATCGAAGCCGGTGCCGTCGCCGCGCTGGCGGAAGACCTGGAGCGGCTGTGCATAGCTCTGACCGGGTCGGACGACGGCGATGTCCGGCTCGATGTGGCCGTTGGCGAAGACGATGTCGCATCGGCCGTCGAGGTCGAGGTCGGTAGCGACCGTGCCGAAGGCGAGCGTCTGGAGGGTCGGGATGCCGAGCCCGAGCAGGGCGGCCCCGTCGCTGTAGAAACCGCTGCCGCGGTTGCGGTAAAGACCCGCCATCTCCAGAGCGAAATTGCCGATCACGAGGTCGACGTCTCCGCGACTCGAGAGGTCGCCGGCGTCGATCCCCATCGCGCCGCGCGGTGCGCCCGAGTCGCTCAGGGCGATGCCCCGCTCCATTCCGACCTCTTCGAACGTTCCGCCCAGGTTGCGGAAGAGGAAGTTGCGCACCGTGTCGTTGCCGACCGCGAGGTCAACGAGCCCGTCGCGATCGAAGTCGAGCGGGACGACCCCGAGCGTCTTGCCTTCGGAGAGGTCGAGCCCGGAGGCGGCGGTCGCGGCGGCGAAGCCGCGGCGGTCTCCACGATTGCGCAGCAGGCGGTTGCTTGCTCCGGGATAGACCTCGGGGGTGCAGTACGTACGGTGCTCGCCGTCCGGACGGCAGGCGACGTCGCTCTCCGGCGACCACGTCACATAGCGACCGACGAACAGGTCGAGCCGGCCGTCGGCATCGACGTCGAGGAAGGCGGCGCTCGAGGAGAAACCGGGCTCCAGGGCACTGATCCAGCCGGGCTCGGAGCGGAACGTGCCGTCGCCGCGGTTGCTCAGCAGCAGATCCCCACCGACCCCCGAAACGAAGAGATCGACGGCGCCGTCCCCATCGACGTCCGCCGCTGCGACGCCCATGCCCGTCAGGCGGACACCGGCGTCGGCACGCGACGTCACGTCCTCGAAGCGGCCGTCGCCGAGGTTGCGGTAGAGGGCGGCGGCGCTCTGCGGCGAGCCGTTGACGAAGAAGAGGTCGTAGCGGCCGTCGCCGTCGTAGTCGAAGACGGCGACGCCGGACCCCATCGTTTCCGGCAGGAGGCGGTCGACAGTCGCTCCGTTGTCGTGAGAGAAGTCGATCCCGGGGGGCGGGCTCAGGACGTCGAAGGCGGCACCGGCCGCCGTCGCTTCGTCAGAGGCTTCGGGCGCCCCAAGGGCGGCCCGGGCGGACCGGGCGGTCCTGCGCTCGTCGCAGGCGACGCCCAGAAGACACAGCGTCAGGCAGCCGGCCACGAAGAGTGCTGTCGAGGTCGGCTTCCTGTCGCCTGCGGTTTCCTGCGCCGCCGCCCCGGGCGCGATCGGCTTCACTTGCGCAGCCCGTGCTTGCGCAGGTAGTAGCCCATGTTCCGCTCATCGATTCCGAGCCTCCTCGCCGCCTCGCGCTTCACCCCGTCGGCCTCCTCGAGGCTGCGGAGAATGAGCCGCCGCTCTTCCGCCGCCAGCGCCTCGCGCAGCGTGCCGGGGCGCCCCTCGGCGGCGCCTTCGACGACCAGCGAAGGGAGGCTCTCGGGCCGCAGTCGCTCGCCCTGTTCGAGGAGCAAGGCCCGCTCGATGACGTTGCGCAGTTCGCGGACGTTGCCCGGCCAGGAGTAGGCCTCCAGCAGCTCCAGGGTCTCCTCGTCCGGCGGTGCGACCGCCTTGCCGAGCCTTGGCGCCAGAGTGCGGGCGAAGTGTGCGGCGAGCTCCGCAATGTCGCCGGGCCGATCGCGGAGCGCCGGCACCATGATCTCGAACACCGCGATGCGGTAGTAGAGGTCCTCGCGGAACAGCTTCTCGGCGACGCGACTTCTGAGGTCGGAGTTGGTGGCGCAGACGACGCGAACGTCGACGAGCGTCGACTCGGAATCCCCGACCCTCTGGAAGGTTCCCTCCTCGAGCACCCGCAACACCTTCGCCTGGGCGGTGGGGGAGAGGGAGTCGACCTCGTCGAGGAAGAGCGTCCCGCCGTGAGCGATCCGGAAGCGGCCGTCGCGATCGCTGACCGCGCCCGTGAAGGCGCCCTTGCGATGGCCGAAGAACTCGCTCTCGAACAGCTCGTCGGGAATCGCTGCGCAGTTGACGGCGACGAACGGTCGCTCCGCCCGCGGGCTCTCGCGGTGGAGCAACCCGGCGAGCATCTCCTTGCCGGTCCCGGACTCGCCGAGAAGGAGGACAGAGGTGTCGGCGGGGGCTGCGGTACGGGCGAGCCCGACCGCCTTCGTCCAGGCCTTCGAACTGCCGACGAGACGGCGCCGTGCGTCGGCGGACTCGGTCCGGGAGCGTAGGTACTCCAGCTCGCGGTGCTCCTCGGTCCGAGTCAGGACCCGGTCGAGCTTCAGGGTCAGTTCGTCGGGATCGGTCGGCTTGAGGAGATAGTCGACGGCACCGGCTCGCATGCAATCGACGGCGGAGCCGACCGTCCCGTGGGCGGTGAGGATGACGATCGGTGGCCCTCCCGCCCTGGCGAGAGCACGAACCAGCTCGAGCCCTCCGGCCTCCGGCATGCTGAGGTCGCTCAACACCAGATCGACTCCGGCCAGCCGACCGTCCTCGAGCGCCTCGGAGACCGACCCGGCGCTACGGGTGCGGAAACCTCGACTCTCGAGGAGAGCTGCCAACGAGTCGCGGACGTACGGCTCGTCGTCGACGACCAGAATGGTCGCCCGCGCCGGCGGACTGCCGGAGGCGGCTGTCATCCTGCAAGCCCGGTGGAGGAGACGGCAGCTGTTGGCCCGGAGGGTTCGGCGGCGGGCAACTCGATGGTGAAGCGAGCCCCGCCACCGGCGCGATTCGCCGCTCGAAGCGTGCCGCCGTGCTCGGTGACGATTCCGTGGCAGATCGACAACCCGAGGCCGGTCGAGCCGCGGGTGGAGAAGAACGGCTCGAAGAGCCGCTCCAGCGCTTCGTCCGAAAGGCCGGGACCGGAATCTTCTATCGTCACGCTCGCGACGCTATCGCACAGGTCGAGGCGGATCGCCACCTCTCCGGTACCCCGCTGAACCTCACAGGCGTTGGTCAGCAGATTGAGAAACACCTGGCCGAGGGCGACGGGGTTGGCGACGACGATCGGCGCGGCGGGGGAGCCGAGCTCGAAGCGGATCTCCGGGAAGCGGGGGCGCAGAAAGCGGATCGCCTCCTCCGCCGACTCCACCAGGCTTACCGGGGTGCGCACCTCGGCGCCGGAATCGGCGTAGGTCAGCGTCCGGCGCACGATGCCGGCGGCGCGCTCGAGCCCCTCGCGCACCCTGCCGACCTCGCTGCGGGCGGCTTCGATGTCGCTGTCGTCGAGGCGGCTTTCCAGCAGGCTCAGGTGGTTTGACGATCCGGTGAGCGGGTTGTTGACCTCGTGCGCGATGCCGGCCGCGAACCGGCCGACGCTCGCCAGCCGCTCTTTGTGCACGAGGCCTCGCTCCAGGTCCCGGACCCGCCGCTCGTGGGCTGCGGCGGCCTCGGCGCGGGCGCGCCGGCGGAGCTGGATGAGCGCCAGCAGGACGGTCGCGGAGAGGGCGGCGATGACGACCAGGTTCCACAGCACCGTGCGGCGATACCGGGAGGCGAGTTCCATTGTCGTCAGCTGACCGCCGGACGGTTGCTGGCGACCGACGATCTGAAGCTCGGAGGCCGGCTGCCAGCCCTCGATGGGGATGTTGCGGCTCGCTTCGATTGGAGCGGCCGTGCCTTCTGCAAGGGCGGTCTCGCCTGTGGATTCCGCAGGCTGGCCGCCGATCGGTGACACGGCGAGCTCGTAGCCCGCCGGTTCCTCGGGAAGGGCGAGGTCCGGGTCGATGCGGATTTCGAGGCGCGCAGCGGAGGAGGGGAGCGGAACGGAGGCGGCGAGCCACGAAGCCGCCGGGAGAGCTGGACCGTCCCCTTCGATCAGCGCTGAGGGCCCCGGCCGCAGTGAGGGGCCGGACAGGAGGGTGTCTCCGCGCCGGTGGACGCCGAGAACCGCGGCTCCTCTCTCGTCCACCAGCGCCAGAGCCTTCACCGCCGGGCGGGGCTGAGCGAACAGGAGCAAGGCTCCCTCGGCGTCGAGTCGTGCCCAGCGGCTGGCGAGGGGGTCGTCGCCCGTCAGTCGCTCCGGCACAGCCGCAAGGGGTGGGGAGTCGGCGAGCTGAGCGAGGTCCCGGAGCAGGCCTGCCAGAGTGGCACGCAGCGCCTGCGAGCGCTCTTCGACCCGCAGGTCGAGCTCGAGTTGCGCGAGCGCGCGCGCCCGGTCGCGTGCACTGACGATTTCTCGGATTGCCGCGCCGTTGAGAACGAGAAGACCGACGATGAGAAGGAGCGCCACCGAAGCGCTCCACGGGCCGCCGGACGTGCGTGGGCTCAGAACCGGCGACTCACGGCGAAGAAGGGTTCCTCGTACTGGCGTGCGGAGCGGCCCCATAACCAGACGTTATACCCGGCTTCGACCGTCCAGGAAGTACTGCTTCCGAGCGGCACCAGGATCGAGCCACCCAGCCTGGCCATGCTGGCGTCGTTGAAGTTGAATCCGGGCCGCGAGCCGAAGCGATCGCCCTCGCGACGCTCCGAGTCGTTGCCGAGGCTCCTCACCGCCAGGACGGCGAGCTTGCCGGCGACCTTCCTCGAGGGGTGCCACCAGCCTCCTTCGAGGGAGAGAGGGATCTGGTCGGCCGGTGCACCGGTGCGGTAGGTGTAGCCGATCGAGCCTCCGAACCATTGCCGGCCCTGGCGCAGAGAGCGGCCGACCTGCCACTCGAGAGTGAGATCCTCCTTGAGAAGGCCGCGCCACTCAGGGCTGTGGCCGAGAAACTCGCCGTCATCATCGAAGAGATCGCGGGAGTAGGGTCCGTCGATGTCGTAGAACTCGGCAGTCCGCAGGGTGAGGTCGAGGGCTGTGCGCAGCTCGCCCGTGGTGAGCGCGTACTTGACTCCAAACCAGGCGTCGGAAAGGCCGCTGTTGCGTTCGAGCTCTCCGGTGGGCCCCTCGCGGCCGTCGAGATGGGTGATCAGGAAGTGGGCCGCCCAGCGCTCACTGAGGCCGAACTCGCCCGACAGGTACGTGTAGCGGAAGTCGTGGTTCTCGAAGCGGCCGGTGTTGACGAAGCCGTCGCCGGAATCGTCCCAGGAAGTATGTGCGGTCTTGCGGCTGTAGCCGACGGCGAACTCCCCGTCGCCGGGCGCCGGAAGCCAGGCGCCTCCCGCGAGCGCCGGTAGCGGCGCCAGGAGGGGACACAGCAGGATGAGGAGGGTCGAGGGTAGGAAGGGGGTCTGTCGCCGTGGCATGGGGAGAAGGCTCCTGTCGGAAGTCGTTCGAGGCGTGCCGGCCGCGTCTCGGCCTGATGAGGGGTGTGCGGAAGGCCGAGTGCGGTCCTGCAGCGTGCCGGGATGGTCGTCACGCCCGGTGTTCGCTCGGGTGCCTTGCTGGAGCAAGGGACGAGCCAGTTCGCGGCATCGGCTCAAGTGTCTGACGACAGGCGGGTTACGGGACTCGCACCGTGAGCGTCGTCGGGCGCGGCTCCATAGAGCCTACGAGCCGCCGGGGACAGATTCCGAAGGGGAGATGGCACGAGGGAGAGTGTCGGTCCGGGGCTCGATCCGATCGTCCAGCGATAGGGGTTGGAGAGCCGGCGAGCCGGAGAGGCGCGCCGGACCCATTCTGAGTGCGCGCAGATGGAGTCTGATAAGATATATTATGTCAACTTCAAATCGAGAACGGCGGATCGAGGCGTTCGTGAGCGGGCGTCAGGGAATCCGCGGTAAAGGGGCTGCGCTACTCTCTCCTTCATGGACCGATCCGTCATCGTCGATCGCATTCGCCGCGGCAGAACCGACCTCGTCCTCGACCTCCTCGATCTTCCCGACTGGCGAGAGGCTCTGTCGGACGGACTCCCTCACGGCCCCTTGTCGTGGTTCGTGTACTACGACGACGTGACGGCGCTCAAGGCGGTCCTGCGGGCCGGTGGCGACCTGACCGTTCTCGACCTGGACCAGGAACTGCGCCACGCAGCGTTCTTCGGTCACTGGAAGGTCTGTGACTTCCTGCTCCTTCAGGGGGCCGACGTCAACGGTTCAGAAGCCGACACCGGCGAGACGGCGCTGCACAGCGCCCTCTGCAAGGCCGGAAGGCCTTACTACAGTCGTGTCGTGCGGCTGCTCCTCGAGCGTGGTGCGCGGGTCGACGCTCGAACCACTCCCGGTGTCGAGACCGGTGCCTTCATGCGGGACGTCCGAACCTGCGGCGAGACGCCGCTGCATCGCGCAGCCGCCTATGCCGAAGAAGAGACGATTCGCCTGCTCCTCGATGCCGGCGCCGATCCGGAGGCGCGAGATGCCCACGGAGACTCTCCTCTTGCCTGGGCCAGCAGGCATCTTCGCCCTCGTCGGCTCCTGAGCCTGCTCACGTTCGGCTCTCACCACGTCCAGCCGACCCCTCCCGGCAGGTACGAGAGCGACCACGGCGCAGGCTGGGGAAACGGCATGGAATGGAACCTCCTCGGCGACTACCTGCCCGAGAGCTCGAGCTAGAGACCCGCAAGGGACCGCAGCCGCCTCTCGCTAGGCGCCCTTTCGCTAGGTGCCCGGTGAATGTTCTGCTTTCGCTAAGTGCCAGGTGAATGTTCTGGCCTCCCCTAGGAGGGGCGCCTCAAGCGTGGAGCTCGGTCGACGAGAAGGGCCTCAAGTAGGCGTAGAAGAGGTGGGATTGCTGTGCTGGCACCTTCGGTTGGCTCCTTACCTGGAGCTCTTCTCCACGCCGCTAGCTAGGTGCCAGGTGAATGTTCGGGCCTGGTGCCAGGTGAGGATGTACGGGCCTCCCGAGGAGGCCCCCCAAGCCTGAGACTTGGTCCAGGCGAAGGGCTTCAAGTAGGCCTGCTACGTAGGTGCCAGGTGAATGTTCGGGCCTCCCCGAGGAGGACCCTGAGGCCTGGAACTCGGTCCACGCGAAGGGCTTCAAGTAGGCCTGGAAGAGGTGGGACTGCTGTGCTCGCACCTTCCGTTGAGTTGGTCCCTGCTTACCTGGAGCTCTTCTCCACGCCCTTTTCCAGCGCCCTCTCCCTCGAGGAACTCGACCATCGCCGTCGCCACTCATCGGGTCGTCGTCACCACCGCTCGTGTTGGTTCGTGCCGGGCTACCTCGACGAGTGCTACCTCGGCGAGTGCCGGGTGAATGTTCAGAGAGTCCAAGTAGGGAGAGGCTGCGTCTTCAGGAAGGTTTGACGAGCCGCGGCTTCCGCAACCTAGCGGAGGGCCACCGGGCCGTTGCTTGTGGAGATCGTTGCGGACAGGCGGGTTTCCTGCTCCTCGACCACGTCGATCTCGATGCTGAGGGCGGCAAGCGCTCTGCGGACCTCCCCAGGTGCGGGGTGGCCGATCTCGAGTCGGATCAGCTCCCCTGCCCGGGGCGCGACGGTCGAGGGGTGCGTCGTGTCTCCCCAGTCGATGAGGAACGGGACGGCTCCGCCCAGGGGCATGGCGTAGGGATCGGTCAGCCGCCAGCGAAGGAGGCTGCCGTCCGGCCTTTCCCGGCTCCCCTCTTCGACGCTGCCCAGGCCGATACCTGCCTGCTGCGCGGCCGCAGCTGTCGACTCGATGTGCGCCGTCCCCGCTGCCCACGTCAGAAGCCGGCAGGGGCCCTCGACCTCTACGAGCGCTCCTCGTTCGGGAGCCTCGAGTTCCGGGTCGCGTGCGATGACTTCCAGGTAGACGCCCTTGCCCAGGGACACCAGGGCGTTGTGGGTGCCGTATCGAGAATGACGGCCTCCCGGGAACGGCCTGACGCCGAGTAGGGATTCGATCTCGTCCATCCCCCTCTCGAGGTCGGGGCAGGCGTAGAGGAGGTGATCGATCTCAGGAGGGGGCATCTCGGGACCGCTCTCGGTCGAGCCTCGTTCCGCCATGGCGGCGAGCAGGGCGGCCGCGAGCACGATCGCGAGCCTGGCGCGCCGGGACCGTGACCACGCGGGGATGCCGCGCCGGCCGCTACTCTTCCTCGCGCTCTTCCCCGCCGAAGGCTGCCGGGCCGACATCGTCCACCTCGGCGCGGCGCAGCTCCCCGAGAATTTGCTCCAGGGCCGAGATCAGGTCGGACCGCTCGACCTCGCTGCGGCGGAACGACAGCGCCAGGTGGAAGCTCTTCTCCGGGTCTCGGAACTTGAAGGTGTAGGGCTTTCTGCGGGCGCTGGCGCGGGGCTTCCGGCTGCGGATCTCGTCGCGAACGTCGTCGCGCCGCAGTGTGCCGTGTGCCGCCTGCTCGATGAGCCGCAGCATCGCCTCCTCGTCGCCGCCGGAGGCCTTGAGGATCTCGAGGAGCATCGAGCGCGACAGAACCTCGTGCCGCTCCGCCATCCGCCGCACGTCTTCCGGCATTTCGAGCAACTTCAGCGTCTCGGAGACGAGACTGCGCGAGCGCCCGACCGCCGAGGCGATCTCCTGATGGGTGTACTGGTGTCGCTCGGCCAGTGCGTGGAAGCCTTGCGCCTCCTCGAACGGCGTGAGGTCCTTGCGCTGGAGGTTCTCGATCAGCGCGATCTCGAGCGCCTCGTCGGGGTCGACGTCGAGGACGATCACCGGCAGGTCGGTGAGCTCGGCCTCGAGCGCAGCGCGATAGCGTCGCTCCCCCGAGATGATCCGGTAGTCGATGCCCGGCTCTCCCCCACTCACTTCGCGCACCAGGATCGGCTCGAGGATCCCCTTCTCGCGGATCGAGGAGACGAGGTCGTCCAGCTCCCCCATCCGGCTGCGCGGCTGGTCGGGATCGGGCTCTACTCTGCCGATGTCGACCCGCTGGCCGATCGGATCGACGTGGCGGCTGGCGAGCTCCTCGACGAAGTGAGTGTCGTGCCGCATCTTCAGTCGCGACGGCAGGCCGCGGCGGTCGTCTCGCGAATCGCTCATGGTTGCTTCCCCCTCTTTCCGGAGGGCGGTCACGGCCGCTAGACGCGGCTGAGAATCTCCTCGGAAAGCTTGTAGTACTCGAACGCTCCGCTCGACTTGGGCGCGAAGCTGAAGATCGACTCCCGGTAGGCGGGGCTCTCTTCGAGCCGGACGCTCCTCGAAATCGCGGTGTCGAAAACCTTGTCGCCGAAGACCTCCTCCACCTGTTCACGCACGTCCTTGGAAAGGTTGGTGCGCTTGTCGAACAGGGTCAGCACCGCGCCGAGGATCTGCAACTCGGGATTCGCCCGAGCCTTGATCTTGTCGATCGTCTCCAGAAGGTCGTCGGTCCCCTCGAGCGCGAAGTAGGACGCCTGGATCGGGATCAGAATGTGCGTCGATGCCACGAGGGCGTTGACGGTGATGATGCCGAGCGTCGGCGGCGTGTCGATGACGATGTAGTCGTAGTCGCCCCGCACCGGCCCCAGCTTGTCTTGCAGCCGGTAGTAGCTGTCGAACTCGCCGATCAGCTTCGCCTCGATCTTGGCGAGCGCGATCGACGAGGGTGCCACCCAAAGGCTCTGCAGGTCGCTGACCCGGTAGGTCACCTCCTCGAGGCTCGTCGCGTCGTCGGAGAGCGCGTCGTAGACGGTCTTCCCTACCTGCTCTGGCGGCAGGAACGTCATCGAGCTGTTCGCCTGCGGATCGAGGTCGATCAGCAGGGTCTTGAGCCCCTTCGAGGCCATGGCCGCCGCGACGTTGATCGCCGTCGTCGTCTTGCCGACTCCGCCCTTCTGGTTGGCGATGGCGAGGATCATGCGGTGCGCGGTCTCATTCGAGCGCCGCCAGTGTAGGACATGCCCCCGGAGGGGTCAAGAAACCGCGCGACAGGGCCCTGCGACGATGTCGGCGCGCCGACATCGGGTGCAAGTGCAATGTTTTCAGTCGATTAAGCGGAGAATCAGAGAGGAGCGGGCGCCCTACATCGGGTACTCGCCGAGATCGTCGGGATCGACCTCGGCCAGCCACTTCTTGAGCTCGTCCTCGCCCTCGATCTGCTGCACGAGCTCGATCGCCTCCGCCTTTTCGAGCACCGAAGGCAGCACGAGCACCTCGGCCTCGGAGCGCAGGGCAAGGGCGAGCGCGTCGCTGGGCCGTGCGTCGATCTCCAGGCGGCGATCCCCTTCCCCGGTCAGGCGCAACGTCGCGAAGAACGTGTTGTCCTTCAGGTCGCGGATCAGGACCTGCTCGAGGGCGAGCCCCGCCTCGCTCAGGGTCGTGTGGAAGAGATCGTGGGTCATCGGCCGCGCCGGCTTGGCGTCTTCGAGCTGCATCGCGATTGCATTGGCCTCGAAGACCCCGATCCAGATCGGCAGGAAGAGGGTCTCGTCTTCGTTGCGGAGGATCACGATCGGCGTGTTGGAGTTCGGGTCTAGCATCAGACCCTTGATCTCCATGCGGATCGGCGCGTCTCCCATGACCGACCTATTGTGCGCGTGCCTTCGCGACACGGTCAAGCCGGCCGAGCAGCGAGTGCGGCAGCGCCGACTCGATCACGACGTTGGTCAACTCGCCCGTGCGCACCGGCTCGGCTCCCGAGGGGTCTGCGGCGGCGAAGTGCACCACGCGGTGGCACGGGGTGCGGCCGACCTGCGTTCCCGGCTCCTTGCCCCAGCCGGTCACGAGCACCCGTTGGCGGCTGCCGACGAGCGCCTCGTTGAGGGAGCGCTGGATCGGCTCCTGGACGGCGAAGAGTTCCTGCAGCCGGCGACTCGCCGTCACGTCGTCGACCGGATCGGGCAGCTTCGGCGCCGCTGTGCCGGGTCGCGGCGAGTACTTGAAGGCGAAGAACGAGCCGAACCGGGTCTCCTCGACCAGGCTGCGGGTCGCCTCGAAGTCCTCGTCCGTCTCCCCCGGAAAGCCGACGATCAGATCGGTGGAGAGGGCCAGATCGGGTCGCGCCTCGCGCAGCCTCGCGACGAGGTCGCGATACTCCTCCACCGTATAGCCCCGAGCCATGAGTCGCAGGATGCGGTTGGAGCCCGACTGCACCGGCAGATGAAGGTAGGGGCACAGGTTCTCGTGCCGTGCGAACTGATCGACCATCCGCTGGCTGAAGTCACGCGGGTAGGAGGTGACGAAGCGCAGCCGCTCCACCCCATCGACCCGTGCGACCGCATCGAGCAGGTCGGCAAAGTCGCACTCGCCGTGCCCCTCCTCGCCGGCGGGCTGGCGCCAGTGGTTGACGGTCTGGCCGAGGAGCTCGATCTCACGGAAGCCGTAGTCGACCAGATGCCTGACCTCGCGCAGGATCTCTCGCATCGGGCGGCTGATTTCCGGCCCGCGGGTCTGCGGCACGATGCAGAAGGTGCACTTCTTGTCGCATCCTTCGATGATCGTCACCATCCCCTTGTACTCGCCGTGGCGCGAGATCGCGTCGATCTCGTAGTGGCGCGTGTCGGAAAAGCCGGTAGCGACGAGGCGCTCGCCCGCGCGCCGTCGCGCCAGTACGTCCCGCAGCTCGCCGACGCGGGCAGTGCCGAGCACGAAGTCGAGGTCGGGCACACGGTCGAGGGCGCGCTGCCCCTCCTGCTCAGCCACGCAACCGCACAGGCCGATCATCATCCCCGGCCGCGACTGCTTGAGCAGGCGGTACTGACCGAGCCGCGAGTAGACCTTCTGCTCCGCCTTGTCGCGCACGCTGCAGGAGTTCAGCAGCACCACGTCCGCCTCGCCGACCTCGCGAGTCGGCAGCAACCCCTGCTGCATGAGCTGCCCCGCCATCCGCTGGCTGTCGAGCTCGTTCATCTGGCAGCCCCAGGTCTCGACGAAGAACCGGCGCGGAGTCTGCGCGGCAGGGTTTTCGGTGCCGCTCACTTCGGCGGCTCCTCGGCGATCGGCGTCTCGATCGCCTCCACGATCGGGAGCTCGCCGCCGGCTTGCGGCCGCTGCTCGTCCGGTACCTCCGGCTCGAACTCGATACCCTCGCGCAGCCAACCGGGAAGGGCGTCGTCTCTCACCCCCTCCTCGAGCACGAGCTGCACTTCGAGCCGCCGCTCCTCGACCGACGCGCGAGCCCTTTCCAGCTCGAGAGCTGCGCGGTCCCACGCCGGCTTGATTTCGGAGTCGCGGTAGAAGGCGTCGACCGCTGCGTAGAACTCATGGCGCAGGCGCGCGACCTCGCTCTCGAGCTCGACAACTCTGTCGGCGGCGGCGCGCCAGCTGAGACGGGCGTCGCGCACCCGGTCGCGCCAGTAGGTCTCGAGGTCTTCCGTCTCCTCCGCAACCTCCGCCTCCAGGCTCTCTCCGGGCAGAGGTTCCGTGATGAGCTCTGTCAGCTGCCCCTTCGACGAGTATTCCTGCAGGTTCTCGTCGGTAATGACGATCTTCGACGTTCCCGACTCTGCCCGGCGACGCCGCTCGGCCTGGGAGGCCTCCCAAAGCGAAGGTTCCTCCTCGGGCGGTTCCTCGACGCGGACGGCCGGAAAGCGCTCACCTTCCCGCAGCACCAACGTCGCAGGCTTCTCGCCTTCCTCCGCCGGGGGCGCAGCAGCTTCAGCGGCGTCTGCGGCCTCGGTCGCCTCGGCCTCGGCCTTGGCAGCGGCGATCTCCTGAGCTGCCCGGGTCGGACGCTCGCCGACTTCGGGCTCCTTCTGTCCGCCACAACCCGTAAGGCCCGTTGCGGCCAGCAGGGAGCCGACGGCAAGGGCGGCACGCAAGATCTCGGGCCGGCGGTCAGCTCCGTCCATAGCGGTCTTCGATCCGCACCACGTCGTCGAGTTCCGGTGTCGAGACCTCGAAGATGTCGCAACCGTCCGGGCCGGCGATCATCCGGTGCTTGGTGAACGGAGGGATGTGGTACGACTCGCCCTCCTTGATCGTGCGCTGCACCATCTCACCGTCCTCCTCGACGACCAGCTCGAACTCGCCGCGATAGAGGTAAAGGGTCTCGTCCTTCTTCTCGTGGTACTGCAGCGACAGCGCGTGCCCGGCGTCCACGTGCAGGATCTTGCCGACGTAACGATCGGTGTGAGCGAGGATCAACTCGTATCCCCACGGCTTGTCGATGGTCTCGACGGGCTTTAGCATGCTGAAGATCTCCGGAGTCTGGGTGCGTCGATGGTGGTTGTGGGTGGTGGCTCAGACCTCGATTCCCGGACTGCCTGAGAGCTTCCTGGACGTCTTCGGGCGAGTCGGCATCGAGACAACGGTCGGCGACGGCGGCCAGTTCCTCCGCAGATACCTCTCGAACCCTCTTCTTGATCCGGGGGATAGCCCTCGGCGTGACGGAGAGTCGACGGAGGCCGAGGCCGAGCAGCAGCGGAGTGATTCTCGGATCGGCCGCAACCTCGCCGCAGGCGACCACTTCGATGCCTGCTTTGCGCGCGCTGTCGACTACGAAGCGTACCATGCGAAGAATCGCCGGGTGGAGCGGCTGGTAGAGGTAGGCGACCTGTTCGTTGTTGCGATCGACGGCCAGCGCGTACTGCACCAGGTCGTTCGTACCCAGCGAGAGGAAGTCGACTTCGCTGGCGATGCGATCCGCCATCATCGCCGCCGAGGGCACCTCGATCATGGCGCCGAGACGGAAATCCTCGCGGAAGTCGGCGCCTTCGGCGCGCAGCTCCTCCGCCGCCTCGTGCGCGATCTCCCGGAACTGCCGGATCTCGGCGACGCCCGTCACCATCGGCAGCAGGACTCGCAGCCGGCCATGCGCTCCGGCGCGCAGGATCGCGCGGAGCTGCGACTTGAAGATCTCGCTGCGCTGCAGGGTGAGTCGGATTCCGCGCAGACCGAGAACGGGGTTCTCCTCCCGGGTCTCGATCACCTCCTTGGCGAGTTTGCGCCCGCCGAGGTCGAAGGTACGGACCACGGCCGGGTGCGGAGCCGAGGCGTCGATCAGCTCATGGAGCACCGCGAGCTGCTCCTCCTCCGTCGGCAGTTCGGGGCTCTTCTCGATGAACAGGAACTCGCTGCGGTAGAGCCCCACCCCTTCACTACCGTAGCGCCGGACATCTCCGAGTTCCTGGGGCAGATCGATGTTGGCCATCAGCCGCACCGACTCGCCATCGAGCGTGCGGGCCTCGGCCGCGGCTTCGCCCTCCAGCTCGTGCTCGCGGCGCTCGGACTCCGCCGCGTGGCGCCGGTAGTGCGCTTCGGTGGCCGCTTCGGGGTCGAGGATCAGGAGCCCGAGATCGCCGTCGACGATGGCTCGCTCCGCCTCGAGGTCGTGGTCGGTCAGCCCGGCGAGGCCCGAGACCAATGGCAGATTCAACGCCCGCGCGATGATCGCGGTGTGCGACGCCTCGCCGCCGATCTCGAGCGCGAAGGCGGCGACCCCCGCACGTGCCAGGCGAATGGCGTCGGAGGGGGTGAGGTCGTGTCCGAAGAGGACGATCGGCTCGCCGAATCGCTCGAGGTCGGGGCGCCCGGTCTCCTGATCGTCACCGAGAGCCCGCAGCAGGGCGCGGGCTACGTCGCGCAGGTCCTGCGCCCGCTCTCTGAGGTGCGCGGCCTCGAAGTCGGCGAAGCGCTTCGCGAGCTCGCCGAAGGTCTCGCGCACCGCCCACTCGGCGTTCACCTTTTCCGCCTCGATGCGGCCGATGATCTGCCGCTGGAGCGCGCTGTCGTCGAGGAGGAGCTTCTGGGCGTCGAAGATCGGCGCAAGGTCGTCGCACACCGGGTCCGGCACCGCCAGCCGGGTGCGCTCTATCTCCTGTCGCGCGAGGCCGATCGCGCGGTGCAACCGCTCGATCTGCGCCGGCACGTCGGAAGGTTCGATCGCCAGGCGGTAGATCTCGTCCAGCTCGCGGTCGATCGCGACGAAGCGGCCTCCGGCGCATCCGGCGACGATCGATCGCCCTTCGTGGCGTCGCTCCCCCACCCTATTCGCCCTCTCCGAAGCGATCCTCGATCAGCTCGGC
Organism: Candidatus Multivoradales bacterium; assembly: GCA_965223855.1. Taxonomy (GTDB): domain Bacteria; phylum Acidobacteriota; class Thermoanaerobaculia; order Multivoradales; family JAHEKO01; genus CALZKB01. Next base: position 3,115,997 of record CBDCXM010000009.1, on the reverse strand, counting down.
GAGCGCAGCCATCGCGTCCACTTCGTCGCGCCCGTCGCAACGGACGACGAGTTTGCTTCCGACCGGCGCGGCGAGCAGCAGGAGCCCGAGAATGCTCTTGCCCTCGACCGAGTCGCCGTTGCTCTCGACCGTGATGGCGGCCTCGAAGCGTCCGGCGACGTTGACGAACTTGGCGGCGGCGCGGGCGTGGAGGCCGAGTCGGTTCGTGAGCGTGAGCTCGCGCTCGGTCAAGAGGCGGCCCCGCCGCAGACGGTCCGGATCGCAGTGCGCCCCTTTTCGCAGATCCAGGCGGCCAGCTCGTCGAGCGGGCGGTCCCGCATCGGGTCGCAGGCGAGCCGCACCACCATGGCGAGGTTGGCGCCTGCTACGACGACGATCCCCGGATCCTCGGCGAACTCTACGGCAAGGTTCGTCGGCGTGCTGCCGTGGAGGTCGGTAAGGACCAGGACCGGCCCACCCTCGCGAACTTTATGGAGAATGTCTTGCACATGGCTACGATCCTCCTCGCAAGTCGAATCGTACGCCAGTGTCACGGCGCTCATGCCGTCGGGCGGGCAGCCGCACACCGACTCGGTGGCGCGCAGCCACTCGCGTGCGAGCTCACCGCGGGTGAGCAGCAGTACCTGGGCGCGACCGTTCGTCTCCATCGGTCAAGAGTACCGAAATCGGGAGCCTCGGGGTGGCGGGCCGGGGGCGCCGCGCCGGCTCAGCGCTCGGCGTCGCGATGGCTGACGCGCAGCGTCCAGCCGGCCGCGTCGAGACGCCCCTCGAGAGCCTCGACGATCGCGACCGACCGGTGCCGGCCGCCTGTGCATCCGACGGCGACGGAGACGTAGGAGCGCTGCTCGCCTGCATACTTCGGCAGCAGGTAGGAGAGGAAGCCGTCGAGGCGTTCGACCAGTTCCTCGTACTCCGGCTGAGCCTCGAGGAACTTCCGCACCGGCTCGTCGCGGCCGGTCAGCTCCCGCAGTCCCTCCTCGAAGTAGGGGTTGGGGAGAAAGCGGACGTCGAAGAGAAGATCGGAAGCGTACGGAATTCCGTACTTGTAGCCGAAGCTCATCAGGGTGACGACCGGCCCCGCCTCCCCCGCCTCCCGCGGTCCGAACTCGAGTCGCACCTGGTGGCGAAGCTCGTGCAGGTTCCACTCGCTCGAGTCGTAGACCCTGTCGGCGATGCCGCGGACTTCTGCGAGCATCTCCCGCTCGGTGCGGATGCTGGCGATCACCGACTCCGCGCCGGCGATCGGATGACTGCGGCGCGTCTCGGAGAACCGGCGCACGAGCGTTTCGTCGTCGGCCTCGAGGAACAGCACCACCGGGTCGAGCCGCTGCACCGTTTCGCTCTCCACGAGTCGTGGAAACCGGCGGGCGAAGCCCTCGGCCCTCATGTCGGTGACGATCGCCACTCCCTCCGCCTCGCCGGCGTGCCGGAACGGATCGGCGACGAACGACTCGAGAAGGTCGAAGGGAAGATTGTCGACGGTGTAGAAGCCGAGGTCTTCCAGGCACTTGGCGACCGTCGACTTGCCGGAACCGGAGAGACCGGTGACGAAGATGAGTTGACCGGTACCGGCGCCTTCGCGGGCGGAGTTCACTCCTCGCTCTCCCGTGCGTCGGCCTCCGAGCGGCCGCCGTTCATCTTCTCCTCGAGCCGCCGAGCGAACTCGCGAGCGGAATGGTGACCCTGCATCTTGAGGAGATGATTGCGCGAGGCGATCTCGACGAGGATCGACAGGTTGCGCCCGAGCGCGACGGGCATCTTGATGTAGGGGCACGGCGTGTCGAGGATCGGATAGACGCTCTCGTCGAGCCCCAGCCGATCATAGGCTCGCGCTTCGTCCCACTTCTCGAGTTCCACCACGAGGTCGATCTGCTTGCGCTCGCGCACCGAGGCGAGGCCGAAGAGGTCGTGGACATTGACGATGCCCAGCCCGCGCAGCTCCATGTGGTGCCGGAGCGGTTTCTCGCAGTAGCCGATCAGATCGCCGCCCGGATAGAGCTTGACGGTCACGCGGTCGTCGGCGACCAGGCTGTGCCCCCGGGTGATGAGATCGAGCGCGCATTCGCTCTTGCCGACGCCGCTCTGGCCGATCAGGAGTACGCCGAGGCCGTAGATGTCGAGGAGGACTCCGTGAAGGTGCTCGGACGGCACGAGGTGCTCTTCGAGGAAGTAGCTCACCCGCTTGATGACGGTCGAGGAGAGCGCCGGCGAACGCAGCATCGGGATTTCCTGTTCCCGGGTCATCGCCAGCAGCTCGGGCAGCGGCTCGAGGCCCTTGGTCACCACGAAGACCGGGCTGTCGCGCTCGAGGATCTTCGTGAATCTCTCCCTCCTTGTCTTCTCGCTGAGCGAGTCGAGGTAGGCGGTCTCGCTCGCGCCGACGATCTGCACCCGCCCGGTCTTGATGTAGTCGTAGTAGCCGGCGAACGCGAGGCCCGGCTTCTGGACCCTCGGGTGAGTGATGCGGCGCTCGAGCGCCTGCTCGCCGCTGAGGATCTCGAAGTCGAGGTCCCGGAGCTCGTCGCCGAGGAGCTCCCGGACGTGAACGACTGCAGCGGCCTTCTCGGTCATCGCGCTCTGTCTCTTCTTTCTCGGCTTTCGGCCTCGGTGCCGGACCTCAGTCCTCGCCGTTGGCGGAGGACTCGAGCGCGGCATAGATCTCGGCCGCGTCTTCGAGTTCGAGGACCCGATCGACCGAACCGCCACGAACCCATTTCGAGATGGCCGCCAGGCACTGCAGGTGCTCGGCGGCCGCGTTGTTGGGTGAGATGACGACGAAGAAGAGCTTCACGAGTTCACCGTCCTCCGCCGCGAAATCGACTCCTTCGCGGCACAGGCCGACCGCCACCGTAAGTCGGGAGAGTCCCTGAAGCCGACAGTGCGGCACGGCGATCCCATGGCCGAGCGCGGTCGAACCGAGCTCCTCGCGCTCGCGGAGCCGGTCGAGAAGCACCCGCGGCTTGCGCACCCGGCCCAGCTCACCCAACCGTTCCGCCACCTGCACCAGCACCTGGTTGGCGTCGATGGCCGACAGGTCGGGGAAGATGAGCGCAGGCTCCGTCCAGGCGGCAAGGTCCTTCGAGTCCATCGAAGATCAGGCCTCGGGACTGATCAGGCCGTAGTGGCCGTCGCGGCGCTTGTAGAGCACGTTGATCTGCCCGAGCGCGGCGTCCCGGAAGACCACGAAGTCGTTGGAAGCGTCCTCGAGACGCGCGGCGGCTTCCTCCATCGTCATCGGCTCGATCGTCAGTGACGAGCGCTTGATGATGCGTACTTCTTCCCGACCGCCGACGCTGTCGCGCTCCACCACCTCGACCGGCCACTCGTGCACACGCTTGCGGTCTTCCTTGCGGCGCCGATCCATGTACTTCTTGCGCGACCGGCGGGCCTGCTTCTCGATCTTCTCGACCGCGTCGTGGATCGACTGCCGCAGGTCGTCGGTTTCCTTCTCCGCCTGCAGCGACCCGAAGCGGTGGTGCACGTGGATCTCCGCGATCTGGCGGTGCCCCTCCTCTTCGAGCATGACGTGAATCTCGACAGGCTCCTCGAGAAACCGATGAGCGCTCTCGAGCTTCGAGGCGACGTAATCACGCACCTCGTCGGTGATCTGAAGACCTCTTCCAACGTAGTCGACTTGCAAGGCTCGGGCTCCCTGAGACGCGTTCTAGAAAATCTTCTTGCGATGGGTCGATGACGGCACGCCCAACTCGTCCCTGTACTTTGCCACCGTCCGGCGTGCGATGTTGATCCCCTCGCGCTTCAGCGCGGCCGCGAGTCCGCTGTCGGAGATCGGCTTGTTCGGATCCTCTTCCTGGATCAACTGCTCGATCTTGCGCTTGACGGTGAGCGACGAGATGTCGGCGCCGTACTCGCGGTCGATCCCGCTGTGGAAGAAGAACTTCATTGCGCACAGGCCACGCGGGGTATGGATGTACTTGTTCGACACGACGCGGCTGACCGTCGATTCGTGCATGCCGATGTCGAGCGCGACGTCCCGCAGCACCATCGGCCGCAGGAAGTCGATCCCCCGATCGAGGAAGTCGCGCTGCTGGCGGACGATCGACTCGGCGACCTTGTAGATGGTGCGCTGCCGCTGGTCGAGGCTCTTGATCAGCCACAGCGCCGAGCGCAGCTTGTCGTTGAGGAAGGTCTTGGCGTCGCTCTTCTCCCCTTCCGCCTTGAGCTCGGCGAGCATCCGCCGGTAGGCGTTGCTGATGCGCAGCTTCGGCAGGCCGTCGTCGTTGAGCTGGATGACGTAGTCGCCGCTCACCTTGACGACGTAGACGTCGGGCGTGACGTACTGGGTGCGCTCGGCGTTGAACTCCCGGCCGGGGCGGGTCTCGAGCGACTTGATCGACTCGACCACCGGCTCGAGATCTCCCAGCGGCACGCCGTATTTCTTCGCCAGCGCCGGGAACTGGCGCTTGAGGAAATGGTCCCAGTCCTCGGCGACGATCCTGCGCGCCAGCGAATCCTCGGGCTCGCCGCTAACGTCGAGCTGGTGCAGGAGGCTCTCGCGGAGGTCGCCCCAGGCGATCCCCGGCGGGTCGAGGCCGCGCACGAAGGCTAGAGCCTCGTGGACTTCTTCCTCGTTGTACCGGGCCCTTTCGGGCTCCCCTTCTCCCAGAGCGGCGATCTCCTCGACCGTGGCGACGAGGAAACCGTCCGGGTCGAGATTTCCGACGATCAACTCGGCGATGCGGCACTGCCGCGGCGACAGGTCCGCCATGTGAATCTGCCACAGAAGGTGATCGTAGAGATCCTCCTCCTGGGTGAGGGTGTTCTCGATCGGCGGCGCTTCGCGGTACTCGTTGGTCCGCGGCTCGCTCGAGCTGTCCCAGACGTTGGTCAGGTAGGCCTCGAGGTCGAACTCCTCCTCGCCGGTCTCCTGTTCGGCCTCGGCCTCCTCGTTCTTCTGCTCCGGGTCCGAGTCGGAGGCCTCCTCGAAATCGCCGTCTTCGAGGACCGGGTTCTCGACCAGCTCCTGAGTGACGACGCTCTGCAGCTCCATCCTCGTCATCTGCAGCAGCTTGATCGCCTGCTGCAGCGATGGCGTCATCACCAGCTTCTGCGCCAGCTTGAGCGACAGTTTCTGTTCGAGAGCCATCGAAAAAGAGCGACTCCACCTCAGAGGGTGAAGTCTTCTCCCAGATAGATCTGGCGCACCTGCGGGTCCGCCGAGAGTTCGTTGGGTCGACCCGTTCTGAGGATCTCGCCATTGTTGATGATGTACGCGCGATCGGTGATCTTCAAGGTCTCGCGCACGTTGTGATCGGTAATGAGGACGCCGATCCCCATCTGGCGGAGGTGCCGGATGATCTCCTGGATGTCGATCACGGCGATCGGGTCGATGCCGGCGAACGGCTCGTCGAGCAGCACGAAGAGCGGCTCGATGACGAGAGCGCGGGCGATCTCGACCCGTCGCCGCTCACCGCCCGAGAGCAGGTAGCCCTGGGTCTTGCGCACCTGCTCGAGCCCGAACTGATTGAGGAGCTGCTCGATCCGCCGCTCCTGCTCCTGGCGTGGCAGGTCGAGGGTCTGGAAGATCGCCCGCAGGTTCTCCTCGACGGTGAGCTTGCGAAACACCGACGCCTCCTGCGGCAGGTAGCTGATGCCCTCCTTGGCGCGCTGGTACATCGGCAGGTCGCTGATCCGCTCCTCACCCAGGTAGATCTCTCCAGAGTCGGGGCGGGTCAGGCCGACGACCATGTAGAAGGTCGTCGTCTTGCCGGCGCCGTTGGGTCCGAGCAGGCCGACGATCTCGCCCGGATTGACTTCGATCGACACCTTGTCCACAACCGCGCGGCCGCCGTAGACCTTCCGCAGATCGTGAGTCCAGAGCTGGCGGCTCTCCCTCAAGCGCCTTCTCCGTCAGCGTCCGGCGGCGCTGCTGCGACGGGGTCGGCTTCGGTCTCGGCCTCGGACGCCCCGGTCCCGGCCCCCCCGCCGTCCGTCTCGCCGGTCGCCGCCGGCGCCTCCTGACCGTCGACCGGCTCCTCGGGGAGCCCGAGCTCGGCGCGCCGCTGGGCGAAGTAGTCCTCTGCGCTCATGTAGAGGTCGGCTTCCTCGGAGGCGACGCTGTCGATCTCGGCGATGCCGGTGTCGAAGTCGTAGATCATCAGCCGGGCACTGATGCTGCCGCCGTCGGCCTGGTTCATCCGTACCGGCTCACCCATCACCTTCACTTTGCCGACGGTCTGGTTGAAGATCGCGACGTCGCCGGAGAGCCGATTCCCCGCCTCGCCGTCGTCGATCTTCGTGCCCGCCTCGCAGTACATCCGCTCGAAATCCTCGTTGTCGTCCATCTGGAGCTGCAGTCGCGGGCACGCCATGCTCTTCGGTCCCTGGACGACTTTGGCGTTGCCGTCGTAGATCAGCCGCCCCAGTTCGCGGTCGAACCGCATGTCGTCGGAGCTGATCTGGACCGGAGGCTGCGGCTCCTCGGCCGCGCTGCCGTCTTCCGCGGCGGTCGCCGCGCCTACCGGCTCACGCTCGTGCCATACCGACCGAACGTTGCCGGAGGCTAGCAGGTCGCCCTCCTCCATTCCGAGGGTGTCGCTCACGAGAAAACTCTCCCCCTGCCACGCCCGTACCTCGTCGCGAAACTCGACCTCCCGGGGCTCGTCCGTCCACACGGCGGAGTCGGCCTGGACCCGCACCGGACCCTGCGCCTCGTCGCTGTCTTCGAGGTCGGGAGAGGAGTCCTCGGCCATCTCGGCGCGCACGCCACCCTCGGCCCGGACCTGCCGCGCCACCCGGTCGATCTCGATCCTCGGCGCCTCGAGGCGCCCCTGGCGGCTCGACACCCAGGCGGTCCGACCGACGAGCTCGACGGGACCTTCATCGCCCACGGCCGTCAGCCGCGATCCCCCCGCCTGCAGGTCCCGCTGCGCGAAGCTCACCGAATCCCGCAGCTCGAGACGGGTGATTTCACCCGCGGCGTCGTAGAGAGCCTCGACCGACTCGCTGCAGACCTGATGGAGCAGCACTTCGGGGGCGTGGCGAAGCCGCTCCTCGAGGGTGACACCGCCCATCCCCTGAGCTGAGCGCACCCGGCCGCCGGCAAAGTCGGCCCACAGATAGTCGGCCTCCATCGATCGGATGAGGCCCGACTCGTCGGCCTGGGTGAGGCGGGCGAGGCCCCCTGCCGGCGCATCCATCTCGAGCCGCTCGGGGTCTCCCGTCGTCTCGCTGAAGACGACGGAGAGCTTGTCCCCCTCCACCGTCGCGCGGGTGGGCACGCCGTCACCGTCGTCCTGCTCGAAAGAAGCCTGCACCTGCCAGCTCGCGAGGGCGAAGAGGATCTCGTCGTCGTTTTCGTCGAAGTTCAGCGAGATCCGACGTGCCACGAGGCGGTTGCGGCCATGGCGGACATCGACCAGCCGTGATCCCTCGTCCGGAGATCCTTCGGCGACGATGTTGTGGGTGTCACGGAAGACGACGATGCGCCGAGCGTCGATCGAGGCGGTCGGGTAGATACCCGGCGCGGTACGGATCTCTACTCTCCCCGCGAGACGGATCCGGTCGCGCGGGAAGTGGACCTCGAGGCGGTTGGCCCGCCCTTCGTAGATCTCTCCCATCTTGAAGTCGACCGGCGCGTCGCTCAGCACGATGTGCCCCTTCCTCACGAGCTGGAGCCCTTCGGTCTCGAGTCGCAGGCCTCGCGAGTCCTCGATCACCACGTTGCCCGTCAGGCGCGCCTCGTTGGCCTCGAGGTCGTACTCGCCGCGCTCGGCGCGGATCGAGTACGCCTTGTCGTCCTCGCGCTGGGCGGCCATTGCCACCCCTTCGAGCGAGTAGCGGCCGTCCTGGGTCGAGACCAGCCGGTCGGCGTCGATCTCCCACAGCGTGACGCCCTCTTCCGTCACCTCGTAGTGAAAGTTGTTGCCGATGACGATCTCCTCGCCGATCGGCGCCTGATCGCTGGCAACCCCGGCGGGTACATCTCCACTCGGGCGGCGGCCGAACAGATAGAGCCCGAACAGGAGTGCGACGAAGCCGACCACCCCCAGCAACAGAACACGCCGCAGCCGGCGCAGGTGGTTGCCTGTTCTTCGGGCCCGCATGGGGAATGGATTCTATGCGCCGTCGCCGTTCGCGGTCGGCTCGTCGCGCTCGACCGGTCGTACGTCCTCGAGGCGAAAGACCGGAGCGCCCCGATAGTCGTCGTACTCGAGATAGCCGAGCGCTTCGAACGGGCGTTCGAGGTCGTCGAGCCGCGCCTCCCACCCCCACCCGAGCCAGGAGAGTTGCCCTCCTCCGGGCGTCGTCGCGACGCCGCTCGCGTGGCCGTCGCCGAAGCATCGCGGGGGCTGGCGAAGCTCGAGCACACCGGTTCGCAACCGTGGCCGGCGGTGGCCCATTCCGAACGGCTCGAGGCGTTCGAGGGAGGCGAGGAGCTCTCGGTCGAGGGCGTCGGGCTCGAACTGTGCTTCGTAATGGAGGACCCGCTCGAGCGCCTCCGGCGGCCACTCTTTCTCCGCCGTCTCCTGCCACTCCCGGGTCAGGCCCTCGAGCCGCCCGGTCTCGACCGTCAGGCCGACCGCCTGCGAGTGCCCGCCGAAACGATCGAGCTCGCCGTCCCATCGCTTGAGGAAGGCGTGGAGATCGATCTCACGCAGGCTCCGGCCGGAGCCACGGGCGGTGTCGCCATCGACCTGCAGCAACAGCGCCGGCCGGTGGTAGTGGCGAGCTACCTGGCCGGCGGAGATGCCGACGACTCCGGCGTGCCACTCGGCGTCCCAGGCGACGAGGATCGGCGGCAGCTCGGTGACCTCCTCCCAGCGGGCGATCGCTTCGGTGGTGACCTTGCGCTGCGCGTCGCGCCGATCGCGGTTCCACTCCTCGAGCTGCGCCGCTGCCGCGCGCGCTCGATCGGAATCGCGAGTCATCAGCAGCTCGAGAGCGGAGTCGGCGGCCGCCATCCTGCCGGCGGCGTTGAGACGCGGGCCGATCCGGTAGCCGACGTCTTCCGCCGTCACCCGGCGACCGACGCCCGCTCCAGCCATCAGGGCCCGCAGCCCTGGCGACGGAGTCGTCGGCAGCTCCCGCAGACCGAGCGCGGCGAGCACCCGGTTCTCTCCCACGAGCGGCACCAGGTCCGCGATCGTGCCGAGCGCCGCCATCCGCAACAGCGAGCCGGTCGGCGCCCGGCGGCCGATCGCCTCGAAGAACGCGGTAGCGAGCTTGAAGGCGATACCGGCGGCGCACAGCTGCGGGAACGGGTAGTCGCTGTCGCTGCGATTCGGGTTGACCTCGAGCGTCCCCTCCGGCAGCACGCCGTCGGTCAGATGGTGATCGGTCACGATGACGTCGATCCCCAGCTCGCGTGCCCGCTCGACCGCCTCGATCGACGCACTGCCGCAGTCGGCGGTGACGACCAGCGTGCACCCCGCCCGGTGCGCACGCTCGGCATGGAGCGGCTGGAAGCCGTACCCCTCACGCTGGCGATCCGGCAGGATCGATTGCGCGGAAATACCGGCCGCCTGGAAGACGGCGAGAAGCTGGGCGCTCGCAGTGACGCCGTCGACGTCGTAGTCCCCTACGACGGCGATCGTCTCCTGTGCGTCCCGCGCCGCGATGAGGCGGGCGACGGCCGCCTCGAGATCAGGCAGGAGCGCCGGGTCGTGGAGCTGGCCCAGCGACGGGGCGAGGAACGCCTGCGCCTCTTCCGCGGTCGTCACGCCACGGCGGGCGAGGACATCGGCTTGCCAGCGCGGCAGGCCGGTCGCTTCGAGTTGCCGGGCTTCTTCCGGCGTCGGGGCCGGAGCCCAGCGCGTACTCAACCGTCGACGAAGACCCCGAGGCCGCGGAATCGCCGGTAGCGCTGCTCGAGCAGCTCGTCGGGCGACATCGACTCGAGCTCCGAGAGCGCCTGCTCCACCGCCTCCCCGACCCGGCGGCAGGTCTCGGCGACGTCGGTGTGCGCGCCTCCCGCCGGCTCTTCGATCACCTGATCGACGACGCCTAGCTGTTCGAGGTCGGGAGCGGAGATCTTCATCGCTTCGGCGGCTTCTTCGCGCTTCGACTGGTCCTTCCACAGGATCGCCGCGCACCCCTCGGGGGAGATCACGGAGTAGATCGAGTATTCGAGCATCAGCACCCGATTGCCGATGCCGAGCGCCAGCGCACCACCGCTCCCCCCCTCGCCCGTGACCGTGACGACGACCGGTACCTTGAGCGCCGCCATCTCGACGAGGTTGCGGGCGATCGCCTCCGCCTGGCCGCGCTCCTCCGCACCGATGCCCGGATAGGCGCCCGGAGTATCGACGAACGTGAGGATCGGCCGACCGAAGCGCTCGGCGAGCTTCATCACCCTCAGCGCCTTGCGATAGCCCTCCGGGCGCGGCTGACCGAAATTGCGGGTGATCCGCTGCTGCGTGCTCCGACCCTTCTGGTGGCCGAGGATGGCGACCGAGCGACCGTTGAAGCGGGCGAACCCGGCGACGATCGCCGGGTCGTCGGCGAAGGCGCGGTCGCCGTGGACCTCGAGCCACTCCTCGGTCAGATGCTCGATGTAGTCGTTCGGGTAGGGCCGCTCGGCATGGCGGGCGACGAGGGTCTTCTCCCACCGTGTGAGCTTCGAGTAGGTCTCTTTCGTCTTGCGCGCGAGCTCCTGCTCGAGCTTGCCGATCTCGCGCCGGCGGCCGGCACCCTCCGGGTAGTCGGCAAGCTCGGCGATCCTGCGACGCAGATCGGCCAGCGGCTGCTCGAAAGGAGCCTCGGGGGTCGGCATGCCGGGAAGCTAGCAAGCGGTCGCGGGAGCGTCAACGTGCGCCCACGCACCGCCGTCCCGACGGCCGCCGGAGGGCGGCCTCACAGCAGCTCGAACGGATCGACGTCGACGATCACTTCCGAGCGCAGGCGAGCGGGCATCGACTCGGCCACCAGGGTGCGCAGCCGGCGGGCCGAGCCACCCCGTGCCAGCAGCTGGAAGCGCCACTTGCCGCGCAACCGTTCGAGCGGTGCCGGTGCCGGGCCGAGGATCCGCAGGCCGGCGGCCAGCGGGTGCGCCCGCATCGCCGTGGCGATCGAGCGCAGGGTCTCGGCGGCCCGATCGCGCACCGTGTCGCGACACAGCAGCTGCACCATGCGGCTGAACGGCGGGTAATGGAACACCTCGCGGAAGCGCATCTCCTGGCGGACGAAGGCTTCGTCGTCGTGCCGCAGCGCCGCCTGGATCCCGTAGTGATCCGGATGGTAGGTCTGGATGACCACCCTCCCCGGGCGATCGCCCCGGCCCGCCCGACCGGCCAGCTGGACCAGCAGGCTGTAGGTGCGCTCGACCGCCCGGAAGTCGGGAAAGCCGAGGTAGCTGTCGGCCAGCAGGACGCCGGTCAGCGCGACGTTGGGGAAGTGATGCCCCTTGGCCACCATCTGGGTGCCGATGAGCACCTGCGCCGAGCCGCTGGCGAACGCCTCCAGCACCGCCGCCGCGCTCCCCCGACGGCGCACCGCGTCGCGGTCGAGCACCGCCACCGAGGCTCCGGGGAAGCGCTCGACGAAGTCCTCCTCCACCCGCTCGGTGCCGGCGCCGATCGGCTCGAGCGCCTTCTCCCGGCAGGCCGGGCATTGGCGCGGTACCGGCCGCTGAGCGCCGCAGTAGTGGCAGCGCAGCCGGGCCTCGCGCTGATGGTAGGTGTGAGCGAGGCCGCAGTCGTCGCAGCGGAAGTCCTCGCCGCACGCGCGGCACAGGAGCACCGGCGAGTAGCCGCGGCGGTTGCGCAGCAGGATCAACTGGTCGCCCGCCGCCAGCGTCGCCTCGATCTCGGTCGACAGCCGTTCGCTGAACTGCACCTCGCCGGGCCGGCGCGGCTCCCCCTCGGCCTTGAGGTCGACGAGGATCCCCTCCGGCAGAGCGGCGTCGCCGACCCGCCCCTCGAGAGTCAGCGGCTCGAGCTTGCCGATGTCGGCGTTACGGCGGCTCTCGAGACTCGGGGTCGCCGAGACGAGCACCGCCACCGCTCCGGCCCTCGACGCCCGAACGAGGGCGAGATCGCGGCCGTGGTAGCGCGGCACCGCGTCCTGCTTGAAGGAGCCGTCGTGCTCCTCGTCGACAACGATCAGGCCGAGCGAGCGCACCGGAGCGAAGAGCGCCGAGCGCGGCCCGAGGACGACCCGTGCGGTGCCGCTGCGGATCCGCTCCCACTCCTGGTGCCGCTCGCCGGCCGAGAGGCCGGAATGGAGGATCGCCACCCGGTCGCCGAAGCGCTGGCGCACCGCGCTCGCCAGCGCCGGCACGAGCGCGATCTCCGGCACCAGCAGGATGACGCCGCGGTCGGCGTCGAGCGCATGACTCGCCGCCCGCAGGTAGACCTCGGTCTTGCCGGAGCTCGTCACGCCGCGCATCAGGAAACCGCGGTAGGCACCGGCGTCGAGGCTCTCGGTGAGGCGGCGCACCGCTCGCTCCTGCCCCGGTCGCAGCACGATCGCGTCGCCCGAGCGCCGCGGACGGGTGCGGTGTGCGTCGAGGTCGAGCCGTTCGATCTGCGTGAACTTGCGCAACACGCCCAGCGAGACGAGGCGGCGGACGACACCCGGTCCGCAGCCGACACGGTCCTCGAGTTCGCGGGTGGTCGCCGGCCGCCCGAGCTCGGCCAGGAGCTCGACGACGGCGCGGCCCGGCTTCGAGCGGCCGCAGCGCTCGAGAAGCTCGTCGCGCGGGCCCGAGGCGAGCTCGACCGCCTGGGCGTAGCGCGTCCCGGTGGTGCGACGCTCGGCGATCGCCACCCGGCCGCGCTCGCGCAGCCGTTCGACCACCTCGTGCAGGGTGTCGAGCCCGGTCTGTTCCAGCAGCTCGGCGAGGGAGCGCCGGGCGCCGTCCGAGAGCGCCTCGAGCACCCGCGCCTCGTCGTCGTCCGCCGGCCTCCCGAGCGCGCCAGCATCCGTCAGCCAGACTCGCTGGTCTCCCCACGGCGGCAGCTTCGCCGGCAGCATCGTCCGCACGACCTCGCCGATCGGTGCCATGTAGTACTCGGCGACGAAGCGCGCCAGCTCGAGCAGCTCCTCCGGCAGCACGGGGATGCGGTCGAGCACCGAGTCGACCGGACGCAGCCGCACACCCTCGGGAGCTTCGTCCCTGAGGGCGACGATCAGCCCGACGACACGGCGGGCGCCGACCTGCACCCGCACCCGCGCTCCGGGCCGGGCGAGCGCCGCGAACTCCGGCGAGACGCTGTAGGCGAGCGGCTCCGGGAGCGGCAGCGGAACGGCGACATCGACGAAGATCGGCGCATCCACGAGAGTCGAGATCCTACTCCGCAGCGACCCAGGCCGATGGATGTCGGAGGAGCGAGCGCACGGATACCGTCGGCGCCTGCTCTCCCCGCGTTGCCTGGAGAGAGCTCAGGCCGCAACCGTTGGGAACTGGAACTCTGTTGCCGCTATCGCGGCGCAGCCGTCAGTTCTCTTCGGCGTTCGCCGCCATCAGCTTCGACATCCCCGTGGCGAGCGCCTTGTCGACCTGCTTCTCGGCGTCCGGCTCGTCGATGTCCTTGACGTGCGCCACCTCGCTGACGATGAAGTACTTCGCCCGCTCGTACATCTTCTTCTCGCGGAACGACAGGCTCTTCTTGGAGCTCACCAGCTCGAGGTTCTTGAGCACCTTGGCGACCTCGCCCAGTTCCCCGGTCTTCATCTTGTCGAGGTTCTGCTTGTAGCGACCCTTCCAGTCCTTGTAGGTCTCGAACGTGTCGTTGCGCAGCACCCGGAAGAGCTTGTTGATCTCCTTCTGCGCATTGAGCGGCCGCAGGCCGACCAGATCGAGATTCTCCTTCGGGATCATCACCTTCGACTCGTTGGAGAACAGCCGCAGGTGGTAGAAGGTCTGCTCCACGTCGTCGAACGTGGCGGCCTCGATCTTCTCGATGAGGGAAACCCCGTGGTTCGGGTACACGACTTTCTGACCGATCTTGAAGGGCACAGGCAACTTCCTCTCTGAAGGCTCTCTGACAGCTCGCTTTGCGGCTCTCTGGCAGGCTGGGCGGGATGGCGGCAGGGTTCCGGCGGGGGCGGCTGAAGAGCGGAAACCGCTTTAGAACCCAGTACTTAGCTAGCGGAAGGTAGCAGAATTGCGGCCGATTGTCAAGATTTAGTACCCTAACTGCGCCACTTTGGCGGCTTTGGCCTTCTATGAGGACGGTTTACGCCTAATTTGCCCCTTCCTGCTCTCGGATACTGACTTCCTACCTTGAGAGCACTGTGCGGACAAGCTAGTTGAGTCCCTTGCCTGTCGCGGGCGTGGACTCGAATCCCCACTCCAGCGGGAACAGAGCCCTAGTCCAGCACGGAGACCTAGCGCTCGATGCTAGGTGGCGGAAAGAGGCTTGCCCGCCTAGCCCAGTCGAGCTTGCGAGCCAGGGCTGCCTCTGTGAGTTCCTCGTCAGATTCGGGGTCCAAGCGCCTCCAGGGCTCGTGGCCTACGGGGTTCTCGATCCGAAGCAACTGGAATTTCTCCTTGCCTAGGAGGTCGGTGTAGACCAAGCCAAGTGTGGTTGGTCCGAAACCAACGTCACTGGGCCACTCCAGCTCGAGAACTACCTCGTCCTTTGTCACCACTGGCGCGCGCAAGTCGCGGGCCTTGGCGTGCCCGTCTAGGACTCTGACCTCTAGATTGAAGACCTTCTCTCCGTGGTTGCTTAGTCGGAGGCGCAGGAGCAGGTCGCTTCTCTGCCAGAGCCGTAGCTGGAAGTACGGTTGGACGTTAGCGATAGCCAGATTGCTCTCGAACTGAAGGCGGCGTTCCGACGACTCGGCTTGCCTCCTTAGCTCTCCGCGACTGAGTTCCATCTCCGCGCGAGTGAGACTCAGCTCCTTCCTTTGGTAGCCGAGTTCCTTGCGTTGCATCACGAGCGCGACGATCACCCCGGCCAACGCCAGCCCTGAGAATAGAGCGTTGACGGCTCCGAACCAGTCGCCAAACTGCCCGCGGCCCTCAAGCGTACTGGGCGCCCACCACGGAGCCGTACCCCACCCTACCGCCACCACGAGCACTGCGGCACCAACAAAGCCGAAGTATCGGAGGTAGGGTGTCTCGTTCTCGGTTGGTTGACGGTCGTCGGGCATGGGGCGATGACGCCGGATCTAAGCCCTACTCTAGACCGTATGCCCGCGCAAGGGGACTCGCCGCCGGTTCGCGTCGCGAGACGCGGACCGCCGTCAGAGTCCCCCCTCCACCACCAGGTGGCGACGCCACCTGGTGCCGGAGGGGGGACTCGAACCCCCACTCCCTAATGGGAAACGGATTTTGAGCCCGTCGCGTCTGCCAATTCCGCCACTCCGGCCTGGTGGGCGTCGTGCATCGTAGGCAGCGCCCGGCGGGCTGTCAATCGGGGCCGGTAGGGACTTCCATGCGCAGACGCAAAACGACCCCGCCGCGTTGGCGGCGGGGCCTCGGTTGGGACTGCGAGACCTCTCTCCGGGGAGGGACGGAGGTCGTCGCGTTCAGCCTACGTTGCTGGCGAGCGACCGCGCGGCTTCGCCGACGGCGGCGCGCTCCTCGACGGGAAGGGGGATCAGGCCGGCGTCGCCGAGGTAGCCGTCGTCCCCCCAGGCCGCATCACTGGTGAACTCGGCGAGGTACTCACGGATGCCGGGGATGACGTCGGCATGCGCACCCTTGACGTAGAAGAAGAGCGGGCGCGACACCGGGTAGTCGCCGGCGGCGATGGTGTCGAAGGTCGGCTCGACGCCGTTGACGACGGAGCCCTGGACCTTGTCGGAGTTCTGGTCGAGGAAGCTGAAGCCGAAGACACCGAAGGCGGCCGGGTTGGCTTCGAGCTTCTGGACGATGAGGTTGTCGTTCTCACCGGCCTCGACGTAGGCGCCGTCCTCGCGGATCGAGTGGCAGATAGCCTTGTAGCGGTCGCCGTCCTCGTCCTTGACGGCCTTGATCCAGTCGAAGCTCTTGCAGCCGCCCTCGAGCGCCAGCTCGGCGAAGGCGTCGCGGGTGCCGGAGGTCGGCGGCGGGCCGAGCACCTCGATGCGGGCATCCGGCAGCGACGGGTCGATCTCGCTCCACCGCTGGTAGGGGTTGGGCTTGAGCTCGCCCTCGGCGTCGCCGGGAACGTCCTTGGCGAGAGCCAGCCAGAGCTGCTGCAGGGTGATGGTGAGGACGTCGGTCGAGCGGGCGTTCGCGAGTACGATGCCGTCGTAGCCGATCTTGACCTCGGTGACTTGCTCAACGCCGTTGGCGGCGCACATCTCGACCTCGGAGCTTTTGATCGCCCGCGAGGCGTTGGTGATGTCGGGGTGGTCGACGCCGATGCCGGCGCAGAAGAGCTTGATGCCGCCGCCTGAGCCGGTCGACTCGATGACGGGGGTCTTGAACTCGGTCTTGCGGCCGAAGCTCTCGGCGACCTTGGTGGCGAACGGGTAGACGGTCGAGGATCCGACGATGCGGATCTGGTCGCGACCGCCGCCGCTGACGGTGCCGGTCGAACTCGCGGCGCTCGATTCGGCCGCCGGTTCCTGCGACGGGCTCGAGCAGCCGACGCCCGCGATCGCCACGGCGGCGAGGACGATCAACGCCCGGAAGGTGTAGCTGTTCTTCATGTCGTTACTCCTCCAGCTTTCGTTGCCCCGGGCTTCGATCGGATCGAGCCAGGGCTCGGTGAAGACAAGATTCCACGTGGTTGGGCAGGCGCAGGACGCGCGCTGCTCCTTCGGGTCGTGCACATCGTGGCGGGCTCGTGTGACGATCCTTCGACAATCGTGCGGCGTTCGCGCGGCAGCTCGGCAACGCTTCGGATGAGATGCTGGCGGCATGGCGACGAAGATCGACTACGACGGCAGGCGCTTTCGCAGCGTCTCGAACAGTCCCGGCGGCGACGTATCGGCGGAGACGACCTTCGACTACCGCCAGCAGGGCGAGGTCGTCCAGGCGAGTTACTCGGGCGGCGGAGTGATGGCCGCCGAACAGGGCGGCTCGAGCTGATGGCCGTCGCCGACGGCGAGGGGCGGCTCGACATGCGCTACCAGCACGTAGGCGTCGACGGTGAGCTGTGCACCGGTCGTTGTCGCTCGACCCCCGAGGTGCTGGCCGACGGACGGCTGCGGCTCCACGAGGAGTGGCACTGGACCGGTGGGCGGGAGGGCTCGGGTTCCTCGGTCGTCGAGGAGGTTCCCGGAACGATTTCGCCCGCACGCGGAGGGTCTCGGCTGGAACTGGTGACTCTGATCGTCGAGGACTACGACGAGGCGATCCGCTTCTTCACCGACGTGCTCGGCTTCGACCTTGCGGAGGACTCCCCTTCTCTGACCACGGACGGACGGCCGAAGCGCTGGGTGGTCGTGACGCCGCCGGATGGCGGCACCGGACTGCTGCTGGCCAAGGCCGACGGTGACACGCAGGAGCTGGCGGTCGGGGCGCAGTTTGCCGGACGCGTGGGACTCTTCCTGCGGACGGACGACTTCGACCGCGCGTTCGCGAGGCTCGAGGCGGCCGGCGTCGAGATCGTCCGTCCGCCGCGTGACGAGCCCTACGGCAAGGTGGCCGTGTTTGTCGACCTGGCCGGCAATCGGTGGGACCTTCTCGGACCGCGGCGCGACTGACCGGGTGCCGACGAGCCGGGCGCGGGAACGGCCCTAGCCGAAGTCGATGCCGAGCTGCCGCGCTGCGGTTTCGAGCAGCAGACGGGTCTCCGCGGGGCCGTTGGCCGGCTCCTCCACCGGCTCGCCGCCGGCAATCGCCTCCCAGTGCTCGGCGACCCCTTCGGCCGAGCAGTCGTCGCCCGCCAGGAAGACACCCGGCGACTCGCGGATCTGGACCCGGCTGAAGACGCCGGCCCCGGCAGAGAGGATGGTCCGGGTCGGCGCATCGGGGCCGACCAGGTGGAGCAGGCCGGCGGTGACTTTTTCGGGGGCGATGAGATCGAGCACCGGCTGTGGCAGCAGGTCCTCGGTCATGCGGGTGGCGGCGCACGGAGCCAGGGTGTTGATCCTGACGTCGTACTTCGCCCCTTCGAGCGCCAGCGTGTTCATCAAGCCGACGACCGCCATCTTCGCGGCGCCGTAGGAGGCCTGACCGAAGTTGCCGAACAGCCCGGTCGAGGATGTCGTCATCACGACCCGGCCGTAGCCCGCCTCGCACATCGACGCCCAGACGGCGCGGGTGCAATGGACGCTGCCGCGGAAGTGGACGTCGACCACCTTCCAGAAGTCTTCCATCGTCACCTTGGCGAACGTCTTGTCGCGCAGGATGCCGGCGTTGTTGACGAGGATGTCGATCCGGCCCCAGCACTCGAGCGCCGCTGCCGCCATCGCCTCGACCTCGGCGAGTTCGGTGACGTCGGCGTCGTTGGCGAGCGCCTGTCCGCCGGCCTGCTCGATCTCCGCGGCGACCCGCTCGGCAGCCGCTGACGAGCCGCCTGTGCCGTCGCGCGCACCGCCGAAGTCGTTGACGACCACCCGCGCACCGTGTGCCGCCAGCCCGAGGGCGTGCGAGCGCCCGAGCCCGTGGCCGGCGCCGGTGACGATCGCGACCTGTCCGGAAAGATCGAGGGTCATGAGGTTGCCTCCGTGTCGCCTTGCTGAGGGCGGACGATGAAGAGGGTGAGTGCCTCGGCGATCATCGCCGGCCGGCGCTCGCCGTCGATCTCGACCTCGACTTCGCTGCGGACGAGGATCCGCCCCGGGCCCTTTGCGGAGACGTCGAGCAGCTTCGCCGCCGCGCGGATGCGGCTGCCGACCGGCACCGGCTGGACGAAGCGCACCTTCTCGAGGCCGTAGTTGATTCCCATCTCGAGCCGCTCCGGCACCCGGGTGATCGGGGCGACGAGGTGCGGCACCAGTGAGAGGGTGAGAAACCCGTGGGCGATCGTGCCGCCGAACGGGGTCGCCGCCGCCTTCTCCGGATCGACGTGGATGAACTGGTGGTCGTCGGTCGCGTCGGCGAAGCGATCGACCCGAGCCTGATCGATCTCGAGCCACGGTCCGAGCTCGGCCTCGGCTCCGACGAGGGCGCGGAGCTCTTCGATGGTGACGGTCTGCATGGTGGTCCGGCCTTCCTCGCTCTCAGCTTCCATCAGTGGGCGCTTCAGTGGAGTCGATCGATGCGGCCGCGGTCGATCGCGTGGCCGGCGGTGCGGCCGAGTGCGGCGACCGCCAGGTCGAGCTTCGCGAACCGCGGGTCGCGGGTCAGGCCGCGACGATAGCGGAAGAAGATCTGCTGCACGATGACGGCGATCTTGAAGAGGCCGTAGACAAAGTGGAAGACGAGCGCCGGGCACTCCTCTCCCCTCGCCTCCTCGTAGCTGCGCGCGATTTCGAGTCGGCTCGGGTTGCCCGGCAGCGCGGTCGGGCTGAGCGCCAGCGCCAGCAACGCGGGATCGTCGTCCGGATCGACCCAGTAGCCGAGCGAGGTGCCGAGATCCATCCACGGGTCACCGATCGTCGCCATCTCCCAGTCGAGCACGGCGGTCACCCGCCCCGGATCTTCGGGGTCGTAGACGACGTTGTCGTACTTGAAGTCGTTGTGCACCAGGCGATGGGCCGCTTCCGGCGGCAGGTTGGCGCCGAGCCAGGCTGCGACCTCGTCGACCCGTGGTTCGTCCTGCCCGTCGAGCCGCGATCCCTCCCAGCGCCGCGTCCACCCGCCGATCTGGCGCTCAACGTAGCCGTCGCCGCGGTCGAGGTCGGCGAGGCCGAGGGCCTCGGGGTCGAGGGCGTGGAGGTCGACGAGAGTGTCGAGCCAGCCGCGTGCGGCCGCCTGCATGGACTCCGGGGCCGGAGTACCCGTGCCGGTCATCGCACCGCGCAGGATCACTCCGCGGCGCCGCTCCATCAGGTAGAAGGTGGCGCCCAGGACCGCCGGGTCGTCGCACAGTGCGATCGGTCGCGGCGCCTTCGGGTAGACGGGGGCGAGCGCCGAGAGGATGCGGTACTCGCGCGCCATGTCGTGAGCGGAGGCGACCTTCGATCCGACCGGCGGCCGTCGCAGAACCAGGTCGTGCTCGCCCCATCGCACCGCATAGGTGAGGTTGGAGAAACCCGAGGGGAACTGACGCACGACGGGTGGCTCCGAGGCTCCGCCCAGCGTCGCCTCGAGGTAGGCGCCGAGTGCCTCTGCGTCGAGAGCTTCACCGGCCCTTGGCGCGGTCGGACGATCGACAGAGGACATGAGGCGAGCATACAGGCGCGGACCCGAGCGTCTCGCCCCGACGAGCTCTGCCGTAAGATCCCGCTGATGGACTTCGGCCTCTCAGCGACCACCGAGGATCTGCTGACCCGCTACGGCGAGTTCCTGGAGCGGCACGTGCTGCCGCTCGAAGCGACCACCCTCGGGCGCTCCTTCACCGCCGCCGAGTCTGCCCTCGAGGAGGCGCGCGCCGCGGCGCGGTCGCTCGGCCTCTGGGGGCCGCAGATCCCCGAGGAACTGGGCGGCCTGGGGCTCGGGCTGGTCGACTACGCGCTCGTTTCCGAGGTCGTCGGCGCGAGTCCGCTCGGCCACTACGCGGTCGGCGCTCAGGCGCCCGACGCCGGCAACCTCGAGCTGCTGTGGGAGCACGGCAGCGGCGAGCAGAAGGAGCGCTGGCTGCGACCGCTGGCCGCCGGCGAACTGCGGAGCTGCTTCTCGATGACAGAGCGCGAGCGGCCGGGCTCGAACCCGGTCGATCTTGCGACGACGGCCGAGCGTGACGGTAACGGCTACGTCATCAACGGCGAGAAGTGGTACACCACCGCTGCCGACGGCGCCGCGTTCGCGGTGGTGATGGCGGTCACCGATCCCGACGCGGCCCCTCACCGGCGTGCCTCGATGCTGATCGTGCCGACCGGCACGCCGGGCTTCGAGATCGTGCGCAACATCCCGGTGATGGGGCACGCCGGCGACGGCTGGGCGAGTCACTCCGAGATCCGCTACCGGCAGTGCCGGGTGCCGCTCAACCACCGCATCGGCGAAGAGAGTGCCGGCTTCCAGCTGGCCCAGGATCGCCTCGGACCGGGACGGATCCACCACTGCATGCGCTGGCTCGGCATCGCCCGCCGGGTGCTCGATCTGATGTGCGAGCGGGCGGCGACACGGCGGATCGCCGAGGGCGAGGTGCTGGGCGACAGGGACATCGTCCGCGCCTGGATCGCCGAGTGCGAGGCGGACCGGCTGGCGTCGCGCTGGATGACCCTCGCCACCGCCTGGCGGATCGAGCGCGACGGTTGGCGGGCGGCGCGGGGCGAGATCTCGGCGATCAAGTTCCACGTCGCCGCGATGCTCGGCCGGGTGCTCGACCGTGCCCTCCAGGTCCACGGTTCGCTCGGCATGTCGGACGACACGCCGATCGCCTGGTTCTTTCGCGAAGAGCGTGCGGCGCGGATCTACGACGGCCCGGACGAGGTCCACAAGATCGCCCTCGCCAGGCGGATGCTGCGCGACTTCGGCTGAGTGGCGCCGCTGCCGGGCTACTCGTAGCGCAGCGCTTCGATCGGATCGAGCCGCGCCGCCTTGCTCGCCGGGTAGATGCCGAACACCACCCCGACCGCGGTCGAGAAGCCGAACGAAAGCAGGATCGCCCACAACGGGACGACGGCCGGCGGCAGATCCCCGGGGATGAGCGCGGTAGCGCCTCTTCCAATGCCGAAACCGAGCAGAAGACCGATCGCCCCTCCCAGCAGCGACAGCGTCACCGCCTCGATCAGGAACTGCAGCAGGATGTCCTGGCGCCGCGCGCCGACCGACTTGCGGATGCCGATCTCGCGCGTCCTCTCCGTCACGGACACGAGCATGATGTTCATGATGCCGATGCCGCCGACGATCAGTGCGATCGAGACGACGCCGCCGACGACCGCGGTGACGCCGCCCAGCAGGGCGTTGGTCTGCTCCAGGATCTCGTCCTGGACGACGATCTGGAAGTCGTCCGGGTCGTCGCCGACGATCTTGTGGCGATTGCGCAGCAGCTGCCGGATCTCCTCGCGCACCTGATCGACGTTGTCGGTCGAGGTGGTGCGCAGGCGCAGCTGCACCTGCTCGGCCGCGCGGCGGCCGAAGACGCCGAGGGCGGTGTCGAACGGCACGAACACCAGGTCGTCGAGGTTCTGGCCGAGCGACTGCCCCTTCTCCTCCATCACGCCGACGATCGTCACCGGCAGGGTGCCGAGGGTGATCTCCTTGCCGACCGGGTCGTCGAGCCTCAGCTCGTCGATCACGTCGAGCCCCAGCACCGCGACCTTCTGCCGTGTGTCGAGGTCGATCTTGTTGAAGAACCGGCCGCTGTCGACCGAGAAGTCGTGCACCTCCGGCCAGTCCTGATTGACGCCGATGATGAAGGTGTTGTGCACCCGCTCCTTGTACTTCGCCTGGCTGGCGCCGAACATCTGCGGCGTGATCATGTCGATGCCGGCGATCGTGTCGCGGATCGCCTGTCCGTCCTCCCAGGTCAGTCGCACCGGCTTCTGCACCATGCCCGGCCCTGAGAACGCCTGCTGCCGCGGCTGGATGATCATGAAGTTGGCGCCGAGGCCGGCGACCTGATTGGTAATCAGCGCCTGCAGCCCCTGGACGATCGACACCACCGCGATCACCCCGGCGACGCCGATGATGATGCCGAGGGTGGTGAGCACCGAACGCATCTTGTTCGCCCACAGGGCGCGCAGGGCGATGCGAAAGTTCTCGGTGAAGATCATGTCCGCGCTCCTGCGCCGACCTTCGTCGTGGCTACGTCACTCACGATCCTGCCGTCGCGCAGCACGATCCGCCGGAGCGCGTGGGCGGCGATGTCGTCCTCGTGGGTGACGAGGATCACCGTGTTGCCGGCGGAGTGCAGCGCGTCGAAGAGCTCCATGATCTCGTGCGAGGTCGCGCTGTCGAGGTTGCCCGTCGGCTCGTCGGCGAGCAGGATCGACGGACCGTTGACGAGCGCCCGGGCGACCGCGACCCGCTGGCGCTGGCCACCGGAGAGCTCGTTCGTGAGGTGCAGCATCCGGTCGCCGAGACCGACCCGTTCGAGCGCCGTCTGCGCCCGCTCGCGGCGCTCCTTGCGCGACACGCCGGCGTAGGTCAGCGGCAGCTCGACGTTGGCCAGCGCCGTCGTCCGGGCCAGGAGGTTGAAGGTCTGGAACACGAAACCGATCTCCCGGTTGCGCACGGTCGCGAGCTCGTCCTCGCTCAACTCCTCGACCGCGTTGCCGTTGAGGACGTAGGTCCCCTCCGACGGCCGGTCGAGGCAGCCAATCACGTTCATGAGCGTCGACTTGCCGCTGCCGGACGCGCCCATGATGGCGACGTACTCGCCGCGTGCGAGGTCGAGATCGACGCCGTCGAGGGCGTGGACGAGCTCGGCCCCCACCTCGTAGATCTTGCGGATCCCGCGGAGCTCGATCAGCGCCACTCAGTCGTCCTCGGAGTCGTCCCCATCCTCGTCGGCGCGACTGCGCACGCGTACCGGTTCGTCGTGCTCGAGGTCCTTGAGCGACCGGTAGGGGCCCATGACGACCGAGTCGCCCTCCTCGAGACCCGAGAGCACCTCGATGTGGGTGATGTCGGCGAGCCCGGTCTCGACCGGCCGCTGGACGCTGCGGGCGTCCTCGACGACGAACACGACATCGACCTCTTCCGCGTCGTCGTCCGCTTCGCCGTCCTCACCGAGCGGATGGCGCTCGACGACCGACTGGACGGGCACGACAAGCGCGTTCGCCGACTCGGCGGTGACGATCTCCACCCGAGTCGACATGCCCGGCCGCAGGGTCGCGTCCGGGGCGTCGAGAAGGACCTTGGCCTTGAAGAAGGTGACGTCGGGATTGCCGGCGCGCTGAAATCCGGAGCTGCCGATCTCCACCACCCGACCGCTGAACTCGCGGTCGAGCAGCGCCTCTACATGCACCGTGGCCTGCTGCCCGACCTCGAGCAAGGCGACCTCGGTTTCGTCGACGTCGACCTCGGCGAGGATCTCCGAAAGGTCCGAGATCGTGCCGATCACCGAACCGGGGTTGTTCATGGTCCCCGAGACGACCACCTCCCCTTCCTCTGCATTGAGCGCGGTGACGCGCCCCGTCAGCGGCGCGTAGATCGTCGTCTTGTAGAGGTCGTCCTCGGCCTTGTCTAGCGACGCCTTCGCCTGGAGCACCGCCTCGCGAGCCTGCTCGGCGGCCAGCTCCTGCGAGCGGTGGCGCAGCTGCGACGCCTCGAGATCGGAGTCGGAGGCGATCTGCTCGCCCCGCAGGCGCTCGGTGCGGCGGAGCTGGATCGCCGCGTCCTCGACGTTGATGTCGGCCTGCCGGGCGCGGGAGCGGGCGATCTCGAGCTCGGCGGCGGCGCGGTCGCGGGTCGCCTGGAACGCCTCGCGCTCGAGTTGCAGGACCGGCTGCCCCGCCTCGATGCTCTGTCCTTCCTCGACATGGAGATGCTCGATCTTGCCGATCACGTGGGCGGAGAGATTGACCTTGACTCGCGGGTCGATCTCGCCGGTCGCCTTGACCACGCGCGCGATGTCGCGGCGCTCCGCCGCTTCGACGTAGACCCGCGCGCCCTTCTCGCGACTGCCGCCGAGCAGGCTGCCGACGACGATCGCGCCGAGCACCAGCACGACGATGGCGCCGATCCATATCCGTTTCACGGTTGCAGTCTCCCTGAGATCAGCCGAAGAGCGCCGCCCAGCCGGCCTTGCCGCCGATGTAGAGCAGCCACAGGACACCGACGGCCGTGGCCGCGGTGCCGGTCTTGATCCGGCCGACGACCGCGCAGCCGATCGCGAGCAGGGCTACGGTCCACAGGCTGAAGACGTCGATGCTCGACAAGAGCGAGAGCATGCCGGCGCCCACCTCCTCCGGCGCGAAGATGCCGAGATTGGAGGGGAGGACGCTACCCGTCTGCACGCTCTCGTAGTCGAACTCGTCCGTCGTCAGGATCTTCGGCAACGACAGCAGCGCCGCCACGACCTGAGGCATCTGGGCATGGGTGAAGACCGCCCACGTCTGGCGGAAGGTCGCCTCCCCCGCCACGAGGCGGCCGGCGACATGAACACCGAGGGCTCCCAGCAACAGGAAGATCGGCGTGCCGACGAGCAGGAAGACGTAGCTGACCGGCTTGCCGACCTTCTCGTAGACGTCGATCGCCTGCTGGATCTCGTCTTCTGCGGCGTCCGGCTTGCTGCGCAGAATGGACTCGCGGACGACGTCCTCGAAGTCGAGCTTGCCGCTGATCATGGTGTAACTCGCCAGCCCGGCGACGATCAGCAGCACCAGCGGCAGCACCCAGGCGGGTCGCTCCCTGAGCGACTCGAAGGCGCGGCCCGGTGAGGTGAGGACTCCTACGACACGACCGATTCCCGAATCCATCACGTTCCCTCCTCTGTTGTCCTGCCTTGCGGCCTACGGGGCCGCTCGCCAGTCTATTCGCCTTCCGGGTGCGAGATGGAGACGCCGCTCTGCTCGGCCAGCGTGCCCGTCGAACGGTAGAAGGATGCCAGCGCTCTCCGGTAGCCGGTACTGGCCGCGACCTCTCGGCTCTGAGCGTTCGTCAGGTCGCGCTGAATCTCGAGCACGCGATAGCTCGTCGACAGCCCGTTGTCGTAGCGCTTCTGCTCGGCCTCGAGATTGCGCTCGGCGAGCCGCAGCGAGACCCTTGCCGAGTCGATCGCCTGCGCTGCCGTGTCGAGGGCGCGAGCCGCCTTGCGAACCTCGGTGATCACCGCGAGCTCGAGGTCGCGCATCCGTGCCTGACCACGCTCGAGGGCCACTTCCGCCTTCGCAGTCTGCGCCTCCGCCGCCCGGTTCTGCAGCGGGTAGGCGAAGTTCAGACCGACGTTCCAGCCGGCGAACTCCCCGTCCGTGATCTGGGAGAGCGCGTCACCGTAGTCGCCCGGCGCCTGGAAGAGGATCTGACCGGTGAAGAAGTCGCGTTCGGTCACCGGACCGCCGAGGCCGTTGTAGCCGTAGGTGGCGGTGAAGTCGAGCTGCGGGAGCTGCTGGTTGGAGAAGTAGCCGACGTCGAGCTCGAGGTTGTCGAGGGTCAGGCGCTGCTGCACGACGTCCGGGCGCTCGGCGAGCGCGGTTGAGATCGCCTCGTCGAGATCGACCGTCGGGCGCTCGGTTTCCCCCGAGGTCGTCGTGGCGATCGTCACGTCCCACAAGGACGACCGGTCCAGGTTGAGCAACTGCCGCAGGGTGTCCTGCGCGTCTTCGGCCGCCGCCCGGGCGAGGATGATCTCTTCCTTGCGGGTGGCGATTCCGGCTTCGCTCTGGACCAGCTCGAGCGGCGCCAGCGTTCCGACCTCGACCCGCACCTGGTTCTGCTCGTGGAGCTGTTCGGCCAGCGCGAGGCTGCGCTCGGCGACGGTCAACTGGTTGCGGTTGCCGACCAGCAGCCAGTAGGCGTCGACCACCTGCTGAATGGTCGAGTTGACCTGCTGCTCGAACTGCTCTCTCGAGATCTCGAGGTTGGTCCGAGCCAGCAGGATGTTGCGCTCGGTGTTGCGCTGTCCGAGCCCTCTGAGCAGCGGCTGGGTGAGCGAAAGATCGAAGTCGGTGCTGTACGCCGGATTGAGGGTCGAGAAGGTCGAGTTGGTCTCGCGCCGCGAATTGTTGAAGTCGAGGGAGAACGTGGCGCCCGTCTTGACGAGCTGGTCGAGGCCGAAGTTCCACCCTTGCCTGTTGCTCGTCTGAATGTCGGCACCGTCGAGGTTGCTCGCTGAGGGAGTCGTCTCGTCGGACGAGGACAGGAAGGCGGTCGTCATCAGGTCGTAGATGCCCATCGACTGAGCGAGGTTGAGGCGACTCTCCTCCTGGTTGTAGCGCTGGACGATGAGGCCGAGGTTCTGCCCGAGAGCGATCTGAATCGCGTCCTCGATGGTCAGCGGCAGTTCGCCGTCCGCCACCGCGACCGGGAGCTCGGTGTCGGCGGTCGGAATCGCTGCCGAAACCTCGACCTGAGCGACGATGCCGGGAGTACCGGCCGTCAGCAGGACGGCGATGGCGACGAGCCAGAGATTCAGGGGTGGAAGGGTGCTGGGACGATCGCTCATGAGAGAAGGCCTCGTGTTCAACACAGCGTGATGTCGGGATGGTGGAGATCGCCGGTGCCGACTGGTCGGGACGCCGCGAGGGCGGTGTTCACCGGGTTGTCTCCTCTTACGCAGAGTCCCTGGGAAAGTTCCGCGGCCGCGCCGCAACCGCGATGGACTCTAACCCTTCGCCGCCTCGTTCACCAGCCAGCGGGTCACCGTGGCGACGCCGTATCCGGTGGCGCCGAAATCGGGTCCCGCTTCGGCCGGGCGCCACGCCGTTCCGGCGATGTCGAGGTGCGCCCAGCGCTTGCACTCCCCCATGAACTCGCCGACGAAGGCGGCCGCCGAGTTGGCGCCGCCCCAGCGGATCCCGAGGTTCCTCAGGTCGGCGTGGCGTCCCTTCATCTCACCGCGGAACTCAGGCCACAACGGCATCCGCCAGAGCCGCTCGGCGCCCTGCTCCGCCGCGGTCAGGAGGTCGCGCGCCAGGCCGTCGTCCGGTGAGTAGAGCGCCGCACCGTGGTGGCCGAGGGCGACGACGGTGGCGCCGGTAAGGGTCGACAGCTCGACGATCGCCGAAGGCTCCTCCTCGGCGGCCAGGGCGAGGGCGTCGGCGAGCACGAGACGCCCCTCGGCATCGGTGTTGAGGATCTCCACCGTCTTGCCGGAGCGCGTCTGGATGATGTCGCCTGGCCGGTAGGAGGCTCCGTCGGGCATGTTCTCGGCCAGCGCGAGGTAGGCGCGCAGTCGCAGCGGCAGGTCGAGCTCGACGGCGGCGGCGAACGCTCCCAGTACCGCGCAGGCGCCCGACTTGTCGTACTTCATCTCGTCCATCGCGGCTCCCGGCTTGAGCGAGATGCCTCCTGTGTCGAAGGTGATGCCCTTGCCGACGAGGGTGACGACCGGCCCTCGTGTGCCGTGCTCGAGCCTCACGAGACGCGGCGTGTTGGAAGAGCCGCGTCCTACGGCCAGGAGGGCGTGGAGCCCGAGGCGGCCGAGCTCCTTGGGCTCGAGCACCCTGGCTCTGGCACCGAGGTCGCGGGCGACGCTTCTCGCCCGTGCGGCCATCCAGGCCGGGGTGGCGCGATTGGGCGGCGTGTCGGCGAGCTCCCTGGCGAGCGCGGTTCCGCGAGCAACGGCAAGCGCCCCTGCCCTCGCTGCGCGATAGGCCGCCTCCGCACCGGCAGGCGGCAGTACCCGGACCCGCTTGAGCGTGGCCGGCTGGGTCTCGCGGAAGGTGTCGAAGCGGTAGCCGAGCAGCGCGAGGCGCCTGAGCACCGTCTCCGCCCCCTCCTTCGAGTGCAGGGCACGGTGACGCGGCACGGCGAAGAGCAACTCCGAGGGCGCCGTCGCCTCGAGGTCGAGCCGCAGTCGATCGATCCAGCCGTTGAGGCCGTGCAGGTCGAAGTCTTCGGCAGGACCCAGGCCGTAGAGCACGGTCTGGACGCGGTCGTTGGGACCGACCGGCAGCTCCAGACGGCGCTCCGCACTCGCACGCCACGCCCGTCCTCGCGCCGCCTTGCGCAGGCGCCGTCCGACGGCGGGCTCGAGAGCGCCGATCGGCACCGGCCGGTCCTCGAAGCAGCCGATGGCGAGTGTGCCGGCCTTGAGAAGGCCGTTTCTGGCGACGGTGGGCTGGAGCAATCGAACCACGGCGCGGGAGTCTAGCAGCGGCTGCGGGATAGACTGCCTCCGATCTCAGCTTCGGCGGGCCCGTCCGGAGCGCATCGCCGGTGAGCGCGTGACCAGCCTATTCTCGTTCCTCGACCACGTGGGGGGATCTTCGACCTTCCTGCGGCGTAGTCAGGAAGAGCTGCGCCGGGTGATGCCCGACGCGACCGAGGTCCTGCCGGAGCCGCAGCGCATCTTCCTCGAGGACGAGGAGGCGACGCCGCTGGTCGGGTTCC
The DNA here is from genome assembly GCA_965223855.1 of Candidatus Multivoradales bacterium. Classification (GTDB taxonomy): domain Bacteria; phylum Acidobacteriota; class Thermoanaerobaculia; order Multivoradales; family JAHEKO01; genus CALZKB01. Next base: position 3,087,163 of record CBDCXM010000009.1, on the reverse strand, counting down.
CGATCCTGACCGACGAGAAGAGCGAGCAGTTGCGGGACGTGCTCGAGACCTACCTGGATCAGGAGACCCGGGTACAGACGGCGATGTTCGGCACCGAAGCGGTCGATGTGCGCGAGCGCGACAAGGCGTGGCACGCCTATCGCGAGTTTCTCGTCCGCATCACCGAAAGCACGACGAGATCGAGTTTCGGGCGCCGCTACACCGACATCTTCTGGCTCTATCACTCGATCGCCGTGTCGCGACTCTTCCGTGAGCTGCCGCGCCGCGTCAGTCGGCTGGACGCCGAGGCGGGCCGGCGCCACGGGTACCAGATCAAGTACCAGGTCTTCGAGAAGTATCTCGACCACGTTCTCGCCACGACCTACGACACGGTGCACCGGGTGGCGACCGAGACCGAGGAAGAGCAGCGCGGTCTCTTTCCGGCGATTCTCGACAAGATGCGCGACAACCTGCTGATCCTCACCGAGGATCACATCAGCCCGGACCTGAGCGAGCTCAAGGCGTACTTTCGCGGCTGCCTGGACATCGACGGCGAGACCTTCCTGCGCCGGGTCGACTACCTCCACCACTGGCACCGCGCGATGCTCGAGGCCGACAAGTCGCTGAGATCGCTGTCGCGCCACATGACCGGTCTCGACCCGATGGAGGACCCCGATCAACTGCTCCGGCGTCCGGGATACATCGCGTTCCTGGCCGATCATCGCGGCTACGACCACGAGCGCCTGCCCGACCCGCGCGAGAGGGACCTGTGGGCGAGCCTCATGGAGCGCCTCCGCGAGTACGAGCTGCTGCTGTCGCTGCGTAAGCTGGTGATCCCTGTGCGCCGGGAGGGCGACACGCTGGTATGCCAGGCTCCGAATCCGCGCAGCGGAGGGCTCCTTTCGCGGACGGTCACGCTGTCGGACAGCACGCGCCCGTTCGAGTTCCTGACGCCGTGGGTGGTCGATCCGCTGGTGCGTCGCTTCGGCCTGATCTACGACATCGCGGAGTTCTCGTCGATCGTGTCGCTGCTCAAGTACAGCGGGCGCCGCGACGAAGACCAGTCGTACCGGTCGATCTTCCGCTTCCAGCGACGGGTCAACCAGATGGCGCGACTCCATCACCTCAAGCTCGAGAAGTACCTCGGCGACGGCGCCCTCTACTCCGGGCGCGACCCGAGACGCCTGCTCGTCACGGCGATCCACGTCCAGCGCTTCTACCGCAAGGCGATTCGCGAGCGCTTCCCCTTCGACCGGGGAATCCGGATGGCGCTCAACTATGGCCAGTACCGGCTGCTGCCGATCGAAGAGGGCAAGCGCGACGCCGAGCGGCGCTACGAGTTCTTCGGTCACGGCATCATCGAGCTCTCGAGGCTCGTCACCGGCAAGGCGAGCCACGCTCTCGAGACGGTCAAGCGGATGCTGCTTTCCCTCGGCTACGGCGCCGACGAGGTGGAGACGTTCTTCCGGCCTTTGCTGGAGCGCCGGGTCGATCTGGTCGACAGGGGGGAGGAGGATCGCGACCTCTACGCCTACATCAATGAGACCGGCGAGCTGATCAACGAGGGGATCGTCGCGACCGATCGGTTCCTCGCAGAGATCGATCCGGAGGGGCAGCTCGCCCCCTATCGCCTGGCGGTCGAGGGCTCGCGCAAGTACGTGGCGCTCGAGATCGACGAGGCGGGCGGCCGCGTGCCCGTCGGTATCCGTAGGCTCGGGACACCCAATCTCAAGGGGATCGAATCTTCGTCGATTTATGAGATTGTTGACGGCGCAGACTGGGAGCTGGGGGCGATGATGACCTTGAGGTCGCCGCGCCTGACGGCGGCGCTCGACACGATCGCCCGCTCGGAGACGTTTCTCCGGCAGGCCGGGGCGGAGACTCCGCCGGCGGAAGCTCCCGGTGCAGACCAGGAACCGATCTCAGAGACCAGGGAGACAGTCTGAATGACCGATGTGGTGTGGCAGACGGACCTCGAGGGCTTCGGCAAGCCGAAGCGCGGCAAGGTACGCGATATCTACGACCTCGGCGACGAGTTGCTCATCGTCGCCTGCGACCGGATCTCGGCCTACGATCACGTGCTTCATCCGGGGATTCCGGGCAAAGGGAAGATCCTCAGCCAGTTGACGAACTTCTGGTTCGACTACTTCTCGGACCGTGTGTCCAATCATCTCCTCGCGACCGACGTCGAGGACTTCCCTCGCGAGCTGGATCCGTACGCGGACCAGCTTCGCGGGCGCTCCGTGATCGTTCGCAAGGCGGAGGTCGTGCCGTTCGAGTGCGTGGCGCGCGGCTATCTGGCCGGTAGCGGCTTTCGCGAGTACACGGAGACGGGCGAGGTCTGCGGCATCCCGCTGCCGCCCGGCCTTGTGCGCGCCGACAAGCTGCCGCAGGCGATCTTCACTCCGGCCACCAAGGCGGAGACGGGGCACGACGAGAACGTCAGCTTCGACGTCATGTGCGAAGGGGCGGGCGAAGCGGTGTCGCGCGAACTGCGCCAGTTGACGCTCGACCTCTACGAGGGCGGCGCCGACATGGCCGCCGAGAAGGGGATCCTTTTGGCCGACACCAAGTTCGAGTTCGGCGTCATCGACGACGAGCTGATCCTCATCGACGAAGTGCTCACCCCGGATTCGTCGCGCTTCTGGGAGAAAGACCAGTGGTCACCGGGCACCGAGCCGGTGTCGCTCGACAAGCAGTTCGTCCGCAACTGGCTCGACGAGTCCGGCTGGGACCACGAGGCTCCGGCACCCAGCCTTCCCGACGAGGTCGTGCTCGGAACGCTCAACCGCTACGTCGAGGCGTTCCAGCGGATCACCGGTAGCGATCCTCAGCTCTGAGCGGAGGGAGGACGGCGTCGGGCGCTCGCAGGCCGGCGCCGTTGTCTCCTTTCCTCGAGTTCCTCGCAGGCGGCCGGCTCGTGCTCCCGGCGGGCGACGGTGCAGCCTTCGCGAGAGGCCGCTCTTCCGGGTGCGGCAACAGGGACGACCGCATGCGGGTGTCGCACCTCGTCGCGACTCACTTCTGCCCCGCCGTGCGTCTCCAGCTCGACGGCGGCGCTTCGGCCTGCCGAGACTTGCACAGGCCGGCTCGCCGTTCGCCTGGCAGGACGGCCAGAGGTCCTTCAGCCCGGCCTTCGCTGATCCCCGACCCCGGGCTTCGCAGTCGAGCACCGCAGGCCTCCTGCCTACCTGAAGTCTTCTCCGCCCTGGCGTAACTCCATTCTGATGGAGCTGGAGGAACTCGCAGCAGGGAGCCTTTCCCGAGCAGGTCCGATCAGAACGCTTCAGGCGGCGGCTGGTCGCGCGACAGGTTGAGGAACTTCGTCATCTCGCCGAGGAAGACGAGTCTCACCGTGCCCGTCTGGCCGTTGCGATGCTTGCCGAGAATCAGCTCGGCTTCGCCGGGAAACTCACTGTTCTCGTTGTACATGTCGTCGCGGTAGATGAACATCACGAGGTCGGCGTCCTGCTCGATCGACCCTGACTCACGCAGATCCGAGAGCTGCGGGCGATGGTCCTTGCCCCGCTGCTCGGGACGGCGGGAGAGCTGCGACAGGCAGAGGATCGGCAGGTCGAGTTCCTTGGCGAGCTGCTTGAAGTGCCTCGTGATCGCCGCGATCTCGAGGTTGCGGTTCTCGTAGCGGCCGCCCGCCTCCATCAGTTGGAGGTAGTCGATCACCAGCAGGTCGAGGCCGCGCTCCGCCTTGAGACGGCGGGTCTTGGATGCGACCTCGAGCAGGCTCGGGTTTGCGGTGTCGTCGATGAAAAGCTGCTTGTCCGACATGGTCTTGACCGTGCGGAGGATGCGGCTCCAGTGGTTCTGCGACAGGTGGCCCGAGCGCAGGCGGTGGAACTCGACGTTGGCCTCGGCCGACAGGATGCGCAGGGTCAGCTCTTCGCGGCTCATCTCGAGCGAGAAGACACCGACCGAGCGGCCCTCGCGGAAGGCGACGTGCTGGGCGATGTTGAGTGCGAGGCTGGTTTTACCCATCCCGGGCCGGGCAGCGAGGATGACGAGATTGCCGGGGTGGAAGCCGAGAGTGATGCGGTCGAGGTCGGTGTAGCCGGTCGGTACGCCGGCGAGGATCCGCTCCGGCTTGTCCTCGAGCTCGGCGAGGGTCGAGGTGAAGACTTCGCCCAGCGGCACGAAGCCGCGGCGGATCGCCTCCTCCCCCAGTTCGAGCACGACGCGCTCCGCCTGGTCGAGTGCCTCGGCCGCCTCGACGCCGCCGTCGAACGAGAGCCGGGTGATCTCACCGCAGGCGGCGATCAGCCGGCGGCGGACCGAGCGCTCCTTGATCAGCTCGACATAGGTATCGAGCCGGGCGAGGTCGGGCAGGTCGAGATCGAGGCTGGCGAGGTAGGCGACACCGCCGACGGCGTCGAGCAGCTCCGCCTGTTCGAGGCTCGCCTGGACGGTCCTGAGGTCGATCGTCGTGCTCGCGTGCTGCAGATCGAGCATCACCTGATAGAGCCGGCGATGGCGATCGGAGTAGAAATCCTCCGCGGTCAGGCGCTCGGAGACGGCCGGCAGCCTCCCCGGGTCGAGCAGGACTCCGGCGAGAACGGCGCGTTCCGATTCCTCGCTGTGAGGGAGGCTCTTCTGTGCGGCCAGAGGCTCGGTCATCGGACCGCCAACCTTACCTCAACCGCCGCCCTCCCCCGGAGGTCTGAGGGAGGCTGAGGAGCGCGAGGCGGACCGCTACACGTTGAAGCGGAAATGCACCACTTCGCCGTCGGAAACGGGATAGTCCTTCCCTTCGAGGCGAAGCTCCCCCTGCTCCCTGCAGGCGGCGAGGCTGCCGCGTTCGAGGAGCCGGTCCCAGGCCACGACCTCGGCACGGATGAAGCCGCGCTCGATGTCGGAGTGGATCGCACCCGCGGCCTCGCGTGCCGCCGTGTGGTCGCGGATGGTCCAGGCCCTGACCTCGTCCTCTCCTACCGTGAAGAATGAAATCCGGCCGAGCAGCTCGTAGCTGGCACGGATGATCCGGTCGACGCTCGGCTCTTCGAGGCCGAGGTCGGCGAGGAACTCCTCCGCCTCTTCGTTCGGCAGACGGGAAATCTCCTCCTCGATCGGCAGACTGGTGGCGATCGCCGATGCCGGCATGCCGGAGAGCGTCTCCTCGCTGCCGCCGCCGAGCGCATCCTCGTCGAGATTCACCGCCACCAGCAACGGCTTCGCGGAGAGCAGCTGGAAGCCGCGCAGGAGCTTCTCCTGGTCGTCGTCGAGCTCGACCTCCCGCAACGGTGTCTCGGACTCCAGCGCAGGGAGCAGGGTGCCCTCCAGCAGCTCCCGCTCTCTGACCTCGTGCGGTTTGAGGCCTCGCTTCTGGGCGGCGGTCAGTTTCTCGAGTCGCCTCTCGATCAACTCGAGGTCGGCGAACACGAGCTCGAGGTCGAGGCTCTCGAGGTCGCGGACGGGATCGACCGACCCGTCCGGATGGGGGATCTCCGGGTCGTCGAAGGCTCGCACGACATGCACCAGGGCGTCGACCTCCCTGAGCTTGACCAGATCGAGGTTGGCGCTTCCCTGCCCTCGCTCCACACCGGGGATGTCGACGAACTGCACCGTCGCCGGAACGTAGCGCTTCGGCTGGAAGAGATCGCGAAGCTGTTCCAGTCGTCGGTCGGGCACCTTGGCGACGCCGACGTTGGCGTCCTTCGAGCGAGCGAACTTGTCGGTCGTCTCACTCGAGGCCGTCAGGAGATTGAAGAGCGTTGTCTTGCCCGCCTTCGGCAGGCCGAGAATTCCCATCTGCATCTTGGAGCTCCGGGGTGGTCGGTTCTCGGGGAGGGTGCCGGCTGGCGCCGGCGGCTCTCGCCGCCGCACCCCGTCTCCGGCGGTCGTGAACCTACCGCCCGCCTCCCTCCGGAGGCAAGGGCGTCACTGTGGAGACAAGGCCTGTCCAAATGACGTTCCCTGTCGACTTGACAGAGACTGTCATTTGTGCGTATTGTGCGTTTATCCATCGAAGTTAGGCCTCTTCGAGCTAAGTCACATGCCGACCGGATCCGCCCAGACAGCTCCCGCGACGCCCTCCCTCCGGAGCCTTCGTCGTGAGCGCACTCGTGACGAGATCGCCCGTGCAGCTCTCGATCTGATTCAGCACAAGGGCTACGGCGACACGCTGGTCGACGAGATCGCAGCCAGGGCTCTGGTGTCACCGCGGACCTTCTACCGCTACTTCCCCGCCAAGGAAGACGCGTTCTTCCACGGCTTCCCCGCCTTCGAGGCGGTCCTGAGCCGCGCCCGCCTCGAGGGGGACCTGCCGACCGTGCTGGCCCAGGCGTTCGAGGCTTTCGCCGAGGCGATCGAGGCGAGGAGCGAAGAGCTGCTCCCCCGCCTCCCCCATGCTTTGACCGAGCCGGCCCTGCTGGGCCAGCTCGTTCACCGATTCCACGCCGCCGAGACTCGACTGGCCAAAGTCTTCACTCGGCGGCTGGCACCGGGGGCCTCGCGCCCCTGGCGGGCCGAGGTATTGGCGGCCGCCGTGACCGCCTGCCTGATGGCCGCACTGAGACGGTGGCATCGCTCACCGCGAAGCCCCTCTCTCGGGACGTTGGTTCGGGAGGCGATGACCGCGTTGGAACCCGCGGTCGTCCGTCTCGACCAGGACTGAACAAGGAGGAACCTCATGTCCTTACTCGCGTCGCTGTTCTCCGAGACCCGCATCACCGAAACCGAGACCGAACACCTCACAGATCGGCGGTTCGTCGATCTCGAGCCGGTCGCGGGAGAACTCAACTATCTGGTCTGCCTCTCGCGAACCCTCGCGGACGAGCTGATCGTCGAGAACCGTTCCTGGCTCGGCCGCACGATGGAGGTGCTCGCTTCGGGCCTTCTGTTCGAGACCGACTGCCCGCTTCACACAGGCGACAAGCTGCGCCTGGAGATGGCCGTCGAGTCGAGGCTCATCGAAGGATCGGGCGAAGTCCTGCACGTGCAGGTCCGCCCGGACGGCCTCTACTCCGTGCTCTTCGAGTTCTCGGACCTCGGCACCGAGGGCAGGAACCTGCTCCAGGCGCTGGCCGCGTCGCGCTAGCGGCCGGCGTTCCGATGCGTCGCGCGGGGCAACCGGGCCTCGCGGCTGCGCCGTCGCAATCGACGCAGGGTCGCGTAGACGGCGAAGTTGACGCCGACGACGAGCCACTGGGTCGTTGAGGGGGGCAACCCCTCCCACGACCACCGGCGCAGCATCGAAAAGAGCGTCACCAGCAGCACGATCGAGTGGAGTGTGGAGTACTCGGAGTGGACGGCCTTGAGGAGGTCCCACGGCCTGCGGGCCGTACGCCACAGCGAGAGCCGGGGCACGAGCGCCGGCGTGGCGGCGGCCCACTCCTCCCAGACAGCGCCGAAGCTGTCGCGCAGGAAGCGGTCCTCGTGCCGGAGGATGGCAACGAAGAGGATCGCTCCGAGAAGCAGACTCGCGGCGGTGCCGAGCCACCAGCCGGAGGTCAGTGAGACTCCGGCCCAGACGAGGAGATTGCCCAGGTAGAGAGGGTGCCTCACCGCGGAATAGATGCCGAAGGTGTTGAGCTGCGAGGCGTGCTGGCGACGATGCCGCCCCGAAGTTCCCTCGGGGGCGAAGCCGACTGTGTAGAGCCGCACCGCGAGCCCGAGGGCGGCCAGTAGGCATCCAACGACGACGGCGATCCGTATCTCCAGGGTGTCGGCGGAGGCGCGACCGGATGCGGCGCCGAATGCCAGCAGTGAAACGGCCCCGAGCGGCAGCAGGCTCCTCCAGCGGAACAGCCATGCGGACAGTGGCTGCGAGGCTGAGGAAGGTTCCATGAGACCGGGTCTTCGCCAGGGGTGGCCGTATCGCGTCCGAGGGATGGTGCTCGGGCCTTTCGCAGGCCGCACGCTCCCCGAGGGCGCGCGAGACCCTATCAGGGAGTACTCAGGGGCGCAGGCCCCGCCCCCGGGAGCCCGTGGCCATCCCATAGGATTCAGAAACGGGCCACTCACCCGTATGGACGAAGGAGATCGGAACGATGACCGCATGGTGGAAGCTCGACACGCAGCAGCTCCCGGATCTGGGCTCGGCTCTTCCCGGGCGCGACACGCCGCTCGTCCCGCAAGCCGTCCACCCGGTGTTGGGAACGACGCTCGTCCCTCCCTACCCCGAGGGAAGCGAGGAGATCTGGCTCGGGCTGGGGTGCTTCTGGGGGGCCGAGCGGCTGTTCTGGCGGCTCGAGGGAGTCCACACCACCGCGGTCGGATACGCGGGAGGCCTGACACCGAATCCGACCTACGAAGAGGTGTGCACGGGAGCGACCGGTCATACCGAGGTGGTGCGTGTCGTGTTCTTCCCGGAGCGTCTACCGCTCGAGACCGTGCTCTCTGCGTTCTGGGAGGGGCATGATCCGACGCAGGGGATGCGTCAGGGTAACGACCGTGGGACCCAATACCGCTCGGCGGTCTACTTCACCGAGCCGGCTCAGGAGGGGACCGTCCGCGCGTCCCGCGACCGCTACGCCGCGAAGCTCGCGGAGAGCGGCTTCGGTGAGGTGACGACGGAGATCGCGCCGGCGCGGGACTTCTACTTCGCCGAGGAGTACCACCAGCAGTACCTCCACAAGAATCCGGGTGGCTACTGTGGTCTCGGGGGCACGGGGGTCAGCTGCCCGATGCCTGCGGGAGCGGCCGACACCGGCAGCCCCTGAAGTTCGGACTAGATCCAGAGGTAGGAGACGACGAACACGGCGAGCATCGCCATCACGATGGCGACGCGAGCGGCGCCCCCTACGAGCATGCCGAGCCAGGCGGCGAGGCCGACCTTGCCGGCGCGACGCAGTTCCCGATGGGCGACGTACTCGCCGGCGACCGCCCCGATGAAGGGGCCGAGGATCAGGCCGGGGATGCCGAAGAAGAGCCCGACGATCGAGCCGATCGCGGCGCCGAAGAACGCCTGGCGGCTCGCCTGAGCGCGTTGACTGCCCCAGGCCGCCGAAAGCAGATCGATCGCGACGGTAGCGAGGGTGAGGAGGCCCAGCACTGCGAGGGTGGGCCAGCCGATCCGCGCGAACCCGTCGGCCCACGCCGCGATCAGCATGCCGAGGAAGACGAACGGCGGTCCGGGAAGGACCGGCAGGACGGTGCCAGCTACGCCGACGACGAGGATCAGGATGCCGAGCCCGAAGACCCAGCTCACCGCGAGACTCGCTCGGGTCGCGTCGCCGACGTGGGTCGAACCATGCGCTGATTGTAGACTCGGTTCACAAGCCGGTAAGAAACAACCCGCTCGGCCCAGCGTAGGGTTCTAGTGAGGGTGTTCACCGGAGATCGAATGGAGGGCGGACTCGGATCGAGCGGTCGGCCTTCCTCTACCCCGTTTGGAGACGCAGATGACGCGTGGATGGCAGCGATGGGCCCTCGGGTCCGTGATGATGTTGGTGATCGCCGTGGGGGCGGGCTGCTCGTCCGCCGACAGTGAGGCTCCGGCGGGAGACGAGACGGCCGAGTCGAGCGAGGAGACGAAGGACTCCTCGCGTCGAGGGCGGGACAAGGCCGAAGGCGAAGAGGAAGAGGCCGACGACCGGGTGCCGGTCGAGGTGGCACAGATCGGACGCGGCCGGATTGCCGAGGTCCTTCGCTTCTCCACCAATCTAGAGGCGGAGAGCGAGGTGCAGGTCTTCTCGCAGGCGGCGCGGCTGGTGAAGCGCCTGCTGGTCGAGGAAGGGGACGACGTGCGCAAGGGGACGGTGCTGCTCGAGTTGGAAGACGACCAGCAGCGGACCCAGCTCTCGCGGGTCCAGAGCCAGCTCGCCAAGGCGCGCCGCGAGTACGAGCGTCAGGAGCGGCTCTACGGGCAGCAGTTGATCAGCGAGCAGGTGTTCAACGAGGCGACCTACGAGCTCGAGCAGCTCGAGCTCTCTCTCGCCGATGCTCAGCGCGAGCTCTCCTACACCCAGGTGAGAGCTCCGATCACCGGCACCGTGACCCGGAGGCTGGTCAACGTCGGCGACCAGGTCACCGTCAACCAGCACCTCTTCGACCTCGTCGATTTCGACTCGATCGTCGCGCGCATCTACGTGCCCGAAAAGGTGCTGCCGCGGCTCGAGGTCGGTCAGCAGGCGAACCTCTTCGCCGACGCCTTCGGTGACGACCGGCGCGAGGGAGCGGTCGAGCGCATCGCTCCGGTGGTCGACTCGCGGACCGGCACGGTCAAGGTGACGGTGGCCATCCCTCGTAGCCAGGAGCTGTTGCCGGGAATGTACGTCTCGGTCGAGCTGGTGACGGCGGTGCGCGAGGACGCGGTCCTGCTGCCGAAGAAGGCGCTCGTCTACGACGACGATCAGATCTACGTCTTCCGTCTCGTCGAAGGTGAGGACGACGTCGAATGGGCGGTCGAGCGGCTTCAGATCACCGCAGCGCTCGAAGACCGGCAGAACATCGAGCCCGCCGGCGTCGTCGAGGCGGGAGACCGGATCGTCGTCGCGGGCCAGGCCGGGCTCAAGAATCAGGCACCGGTCAGGATTGTGGGAGAGTCCACTTGAGCGAAGAGCGCTCCGAGGCGTCGAAGCCGGCCTCGGAAGGAAACGACGAGAAGCACGACGCGGTAGAGCGGGAGACGGTTCCGGCCGAAGCGCCGGCGTCACCGGGGCCACTGGGGGCAGCGGCCAGCTTCATGACCAGCCGCCCGGTGGCGATCACCATGGTGTTCGTCGCCGCGGTCGTCTTCGGCTTCTTCTCCTACGGCCGCCTTCCGGTGACGCTGATGCCGGAGCTCTCCTACCCCACCCTGACGGTGAGGACGGAGTACCCCGGAGCGGCGCCCGAAGAAGTGGAGAACGACGTCAGCCGCCCGGTCGAGGAGGCGCTCGGCGTCGTCGGCGGTCTGCGCCGGATCTCGAGCGTCTCCCGTGCCGGAGTCAGCGACGTGATCCTCGAGTTCACCTGGGACACGCCGATGGCGGATGCGATTCAGGACTCGCTCGAGAAGCTCGACCTGATCCTGTTGCCCGAAGAGGCGGAGCGGCCTCTCATCCTGCGCTTCGACCCGTCGCTCGACCCGGTGATGGAATTGTCGCTGTCGGGTCGCGGCGAGCGCTTCGAGGGCGAAGAAGGGCTCCGCCGCCTTCGCCGGCTGGCCGATCTGCAGATCAAGAGGGCTCTCGAGCCGATCAAGGGAGTCGCCGCGGTGAGAGTCCGCGGCGGTCTCGAGGAGGAGATCCACGTCCTGCTCGACGAGGAGCAACTGCGGCGCACCGGGGTCTCGATCCAGCAGGTGATCGACCGCCTCGCCCAGGAGAACATCAACCTCGCCGGCGGCACGCTCACCGAGGGGCGGACCGAGTACATGGTCCGCACGCTCAACGAGTACGAGAACCTCGAGCAGATCGGCGACACCGTCGTCGCCTCGTTCGAAGGGCGCGAGGTCCGGATCCGCGACCTCGGCGAGGTCCGGCGTGGCCACAAGGAGCGCCAGATCCTCACCCGCACCGACTCGAGCGAGAGCGTCCAGATCGACCTCTTCAAGGAGGCCGACGCCAACATCGTCGCCCTGGCCAAGCGGGTCCGGGACGAGCTGGGCGAGTTCGATCCTGACCAGCCAGAGGAGAAGAAGCCTCAGGCGGGCGCCCCAGGTCGGGGTGCCGCAGGCGGGGGCGAGCCGGAGGGTCTCGTGGCGCGGCTGTTTCGCGAGGAGGAGGTCGAGCTGACGATCGCGGCCGACCGGTCTCTCTTCATCGAGAGCAGCATCAGCGAAGTCATCCAGACGGCGGTCCTCGGTGGCCTGCTGGCGATCGTCGTGCTGTTCCTCTTCCTCCGCGACCTGCGGACGACGCTGATCGTCGGCGTGTCGATTCCGGTGTCGCTGATGGTGACCTTCGCGCCACTCAATCTGCTCGGCGTGACCCTCAACGTGATGTCCCTGGGCGGTCTCGCTCTCGGTATCGGCATGCTGGTCGACTCGTCGATCGTCGTCCTCGAGTCGATCTTCCGCTGCCGCGAGGAGGGGGACAGCGTCGATGCAGCGGCCGTCAGAGGCACCTCGGAGGTGCGGGGCGCGGTGATCGCCTCGACCCTGACCACCATCGCGGTGTTCTTTCCCCATGGTGTTCGTCGAAGGGGTCGCCGGGCAGGCGTTCGGCGATCTCGGCTTTGCGGTCGTCATGTCACTCCTGGCGGCACTGGTCGTCGCTCTCTTCCTCATTCCGATGCTGGCGAGCCGCAAGGGCGATCCGTTCTCGGACGTCGGCGGCCAGCCGGTTTCCCGAAACTGGAAGCGCTTCCCGCTCCTCCGAGCGGTGCTCGACGATTTCCGATCTGCCTGGAGCCGAAGCTCCTGGGTGAAGAGGGTCGCCCTGCTGCCGCTGTGGCTGTATCTGGCGCTGCGCGGCGTCCTCGCGCTGGTGCTGGAGACGCTCGGCAAGCTGATCCTGCTGGTCGTCGCCGGAGTCCTCTTCAGCTGGCGGAAGCTGCTGCGGCCCGCCCTCACCCGGGTGTTCTCGGTGCTGATGAAGTGGCCGCTCCGAGGAGCGGAGGTGTTCCTGGGCGCGGTCCAGCGGGCCTACCCACCGGCGCTTCGTCGCGCTCTCGCCAGTCCGGGACTCGTCATCCTGATCGTCGCGCTCTCCTTCACCCTGACGGCCGGAGTGCTCGTCACTCTCGACACCGAGCTGCTGCCGGAAGTGAGGCAGGGCGAGTTCACCGTTGAGGTGACCCTCCCGGTCGGCACCCCGCTGGAGGAGACCGAGGCGACGGTCGCGCCGGTCGAGAGAGCGATCCTCGAGGAACGCGAGCACATCGACTCGCTGCTCCTCACGGTGGGCTATGACGCCGCGAACTCCAACCGCTCCGACGAGGGAGAGCACACCGCACGTTTCAAGGTGCTGCTCGACCGCGCCGACCCGCGCATCGAGGACGCCGTCGTGGCGCGTCTGCGGCGGCGCTTCGAGGAGATCCCCGACCTCGACGCCCAGGTGGTGAGGCCGGTGCTCTTCAGCTTCAAGGCTCCGATCGAGGTCGAGGTGCACGGCGAGGACCTCGTCGAGCTGCGCCGCCAGGCCGAGGTGGTGTCGAGCGCGATGGGGGCGATGCCCGAGCTCGCCGACGTCGAGACGACGCTGCGTCGCGGCGCCCCCGAGGTCCAGGTGGTCTACGACCGCGACCTGCTGGCGCGCTACGGCCTCAACCCCAACGTGGTGGCGCGGCTGGTCCGCGACAAGGTGCAGGGCTTCGAGGCGACGCGCTTCAATCTCGAAGATCGGCGGATCCCGATCGTCGCGAGGTTGATGGAGTCCGATCGCGAGACGGTCGACGACGTCCGCGACCTGATCGTCAATCCCGGCGGGGAGCGGCCGATCCCGCTCGAGGCGGTCGCCCGCGTCGAGCTCGGGGAGGGTCCGAGTGAGGTGCGCCGCGTCGACGGCCGGCGGGTGGCGCTCGTCACCGCCAACATCGCCGAGGGCTCGATGGGCGGTGCCGTGACGGCGATCCGCGGGCGACTCGACCGGATGACCTGGCCGTCGGGGACCACCTTCTACATCGCCGGTCAGAACGAGGAGTGGGAGCGCAGCAAGAACAGCCTGTGGCTCGTCATGGCGCTGTCGATCTTCCTCGTCTACGTGATCATGGCGGCGCAGTTCGAGTCGCTGCTCCACCCGCTGGTGATCCTCTTCTCCATCCCGCTCGCCTTTCTCGGCACCGTGCTGACGCTGAAGCTCCTGGGGATCACCCTCTCGATCGTCGTCTTCCTCGGCATGATCATGCTCGCCGGCATCGTGGTGAACAACGCCATCGTGCTGGTCGACTACGTCAACACGCTGCGCCGCCGCGGGCTCGACTACCTGCAGGCGCTCGAGGCAGCGGGGAGCGCCCGTCTGCGGCCGATCCTGATGACGACGGCGACGACGACCCTCGGGCTGCTGCCGATGGCGCTCGGGCTCGGCGACGGTGCGGAGCTGCGGACGCCGATGGCGATCGCCGTGATCAGCGGCCTTGTGGTCTCCACCCTGCTGACGCTCTTCGCCATCCCGGTGCTCTACTCGCTGCTGGAGCGCACCCGCTATCGGCTGACCGGGCGCGAACGCTCCTTCGCGGATTCCGACCTCGCCGACGGCTCCCCGGAAGCCCCGACCGGAGGCAGCGGCCAACCCCTTCTCGGAGACACGCCATGAAGTCGCGACTGGAAGACCGGCTCCCCCGCTTCTCCCTGCATCGGCGGATCACCGTCCTGGTGACTCTCGTCACCATGCTCGTGCTCGGCACGGTGGCGACCGTCGGCATTCCGCTCGAGCTCTTCCCGTCGGGCTTCGAGGCGCCGGAGCTCGGCATCATCGTGCCGTGGCGCGACGCTCCGGCCGAGGAGACGCTCGACAAGGTCGTGAGGCCGCTCGAAGAGGAGCTTTCGACGGTCAACGGCATCGACAACGTCTTCTCGCATGCCCGAACCGGCCGTGGTCAGGTGTGGCTCACCTTCAAGCACGGCGTCGACATGGACGTCGCCTACCGCGAGGTCCGTGACCGGGTCGAGCGCGCCCGCGCACGGATGCCGGAGGACATCGAGCAGGTCTTCCTGCAGAAACACGATGCTGCCGGCATCCCGATCTACTTCCTCGGGCTGGCGATCGACCCGGCGGTGATCGACGTCTACAACCTCGTGCAGGACGAGGTCGTGCTGCCGCTGTCGCGGATCGACGGCGTCGCCTCGGTCGACCCGCAGGGACTGCTCGAGAAGGAAATCCTGATCGAGCTCGACCGCGACAAGACGGCGGCCGCGGGGCTCAACATCTTCGAGCTGGCGCAGGAGCTCGGCACCGACAACTTCACGATGTCGTCGGGGCACGTCCTCGACGGCAGCCGCAAGCTGACGCTGCGCTCGATGGCGCGCTACGGTTCGGTCGAGGAGCTCGAGAACCGGCTGGTCAGCGACACCGCTCGCCTCAGGGACATCGCCACGGTGCGCTACGCGCTGCCCGAGCAGAAGTTCAGGGTTCGCGCCATGAGTCGACCGGCGGTGGCGATTGCCGTCGTCAAGGAGGGGGATGCCAACACCCTGGACGTAGCGGCGCGGGTCAACGAGGTGGTCGAGCAGCTCGAGGCCAACCCCCGGCTCAACGTGATCGACGTCACCGAGCTGTGGGACCAGGGCGACGTGATCAAGGAGTCGCTGGCGACGCTTCTCGCTTCCGGCAGGGTCGGCGGGATCATCGCGCTGATGGTGCTGTTCTTCTTCCTGCGCCGGTTCCGCATGACGGTCATCGTGACGCTGTCGATCCCGCTGTCGATCCTCATCGCGCTGACCGTCATGTACTTCGTCGGCGAGTCGCTCAACATCCTCACCCTGCTGGCGTTGATGATCTCGGTCGGCCTGCTGGTCGACAACTCGGTGGTGGTGGCTGAGAACATCTTTCGCTTCCATCGCGACGGGCTCGACCGCCGGCAGGCCTGCATCCGTGGTGCCGGCGAGATCGCGCTGGCGATCGTCATGGCGACCCTGACCACGATCATCGTCTTCCTGCCGGTGTCGCTGGTCGACGGCATGGGGCAGTTCTTCCTGCTGCGGTTGTCGATCCCGATCTCGGTGGCGCTGCTGGGGTCGCTGCTGGTGGCGCTCATCTTCATCCCGTTGAGCGTCTACCTCAGCCTGCCGAAGGAGGAAGACCACGACGAGGAGAAGCCGCATCCCGTCTCCGCGGCGCTCAAGAAGGGGTACGACGGCACCTTCGGCTGGCTGAACAGCCGCTACGTTGCGCTCCTGGGCTTCTTCCTCCGACGCCGTTTCGATCTGGTGGTCGGCCTGATGCTGGTGACGGTGCTGACCCTGGCGACGGCGTGTCAGAAGGTCAAGATCGTCGATGCCCAGGAGGAGGACCGAGGGGGCTTCTTCCTGAGCGTGCAGATGCCGAACAACACCACGCTCCAGGAGGCCGAGGAGTATTTCCTCGCCGGCGAGAAGGTGATCGAAGGGCTGGCCGAGGAGCTCGATCTCGACGGCTGGTTCCTCTTCCACCGCGCAACCTTCGGCGAGTTCCAGGGGTGGTTCAAGAACCCCCGCACCAACAAGGTGAGCCCGCGCGAGGCGACGACCCGGGTCAAGGAAGCGCTGCCCGAGAAGGCCGGGGTGACGGTCTATACCGGCAACGACGATCAGACGGACGACAAGAAGACCCAGAATCTCCACGCCTTCGTGCTCGAGGGCGAGGATTCCGACGCGCTCGAGGCGGTGGCGGACGACCTCGAGGAACTCTTCACCTCGGTCGAAGGGGTGCTCGGGGTGCAGAAGGTCGACGATCAGTCGCCGAGCGAACTCGCCCTGGTCGTCGATCGGGATCGGGCGCAGTCGCAGGGGATCAACCCGACGATCGTCTCGACCATCGTCGGCTACGCGTTGCGCGGTCAGTCGCTGCGCCGCTATCGGTACGAGGGTAAGGAGATCCCGGTGACGGTGCGCTTCCGCGAAGAGGACCGCGACTCGCTCGACGAAATCGCCGACTTCGAAGTGCCCGCGGGAGAGCACGGGGCCACCGTGCCGTTGTCGTCTCTCACCGAGCCGCGCTTCCTCGCCTCCGCGGCATCGATCGCGCGCAACAACAAGAAGACCTCGCGCAACGTGACCCTGGAGCTCGAGGAGGGCAAGGAAGAAGAGACCCGTGCCCGGCTGATCGCCCTGTCGTCGCAGATCGACCTGCCGGAGGGGATCTCCTTCTCGCGCGGCAACCGCGAGGCCGGGCTCGACGAGGACGTCAAGAGCATGCTCTTCGCCGCGGTCATCTCGATCGTCTTCATCTACCTCCTGATGGGCTTCCTTTTCGAGAGCTTCATCCTGCCGCTGTCGATCCTGTGGACCATCCCGCTGGCCGGGCTCGGGGTCTACTGGGCGCACCTGTTCTTCGGCCTCGACATCGACTTTCTCGGCGTCGTCGGGCTGATCCTCCTGGTCGGTGTCGTCGTCAACAACGGCATCGTGCTGATCGACTACGTCAACCGGCTTCGCGGTGAGGGGACCCCGCGGGCCCAGGCGGTGACACTGGCTGCCGAGCGGCGCTTCCGGCCGATCATGATGACTGCCCTGACGACGATCGCCGGGATGATCCCGCTGACGATCCAGGGAGCCTCGAGCATCGGACTCAGTTACCGGAGCTTCGGCCTGACCCTCATTGGCGGGCTGACGAGTGCGACGCTGTTGACCCTGCTCGTGGTGCCGGTGTTCTACACCCTCTTCGACGATCTGAGAGAGATCTTCACGCGGCTCTGGGCGCGTGTCGGACGCGGTGCCTCGGCCTCGACCGTCGGCTCGACCCCGCAGGTGCGCACCGATCCCTGAGCGTGACTTTCATCTGCGCGAAGCGACCGAAGCGGACTTCGAGCAGATCTGGCCGTTCTTCCGCGAGATCGTCGGCGCCGGGGAGACCTACGCCCTGCCGCGAGACCTCGACCGTGGCGAGGCCGTGGAACTGTGGCTTCGCGCACCGCAACGGACTTTCGTCGGCGAGTCCACCGAGGGCGAGATCCTCGGCACCTACTACCTCAAGCCCAACGCCCTGGGGCCGGGCGCCCATGTCTGCAATTGCGGCTACATGGTCTCGGCGGCCGCCCGCGGCCGCGGCGTGGCGACCGCGATGTGCCGCCACTCCCAGCAGGTCGCGATCGACCTCGGCTACCGGGCGATGCAGTTCAACTCCGTCGTCGCCACCAACACCGGCGCCATCCGCCTCTGGCAGAGCCTCGGCTTCGAAGTCGTCGGCCGCCTCCCCCGCGCCTTCGCCCACCCCACCCAAGGCGACGTCGACTGCCTCGTCATGTACAAGTGGCTCGATCAGGTGCCAGGTGAATAGAGTGCTCCTGTCGAACCGGCCGCCGAGTCAATAGCCAGCAGGCTTCTCTCCCGCCCTCGACCAGGTGCCAGGTGAATGGTCACTTCCCGCCCTTCGACCAGGTGCCAGGTGAATGGTCGCTTCCCAGGTACCGGGTGAACGGTGGCTCAGACCGCGTCGGGCCTCTGCCGTACTTGGGGGGCCTTCGCACCGACGCATCCACCGCGCCTGCCCCGCCGCCAGGTGGCCCGCCGCCAGGTGCCAGGTGAATAGTGCCGGTCCTGTAGAATCGGCTACCGAGCCAGTAGCCAGCGGGCATCTCTCCCGCCCTCGAGCAGGTGCCAGACGAGTAGACAGCTGGGTGAGTCGACGCGAGAAGAAGGGTCTGGCAGGAGCTGCCTCAGCTGTCGTCCCACATCACCCTGACCATGTCCTTCTGCGCCTGGAACTCGGTCCCCTGGAGTCGATCCCACAGGGAGAGGCCGGCCCACGCTTCGACCGCTGAGGTCTCGCGCAGGTAGGTCTCGAGAGGCTCGGTAGCCGGTGCGTTGGGCATGACGAAGGTCCACAGCGCCAGCTGGCTGCGGCTGGAGTTGGCTCGCGCCGATTCGGCGAGCACGGACTTGAAGTAGGCGTCGGGGACGACCACGCGGTTGTCGCCGATCACCTCGATCGGGTCGCCGATGTTGAAGAGCGGTCCGCAGATCGCGTACACCTCGATCCACTCTTCGGTACGCGCCAGCTCGCGGACCGCCTCTTCCAGCCGCCGCCAGCCGTTGCGATTGAGCTGCGGATGCTGCGGCGTCATGTTGCTCATCAGGAACGTCTCGGAGTTCACGATCGCCCGCTGCAGCCGGTCGGCGCTGGCGATCAGGTGCCCGCGGTCGAGACCGGAGCCCCGGTAGTCGGCGAGCGTCGCGCGGAACTTCTCCGGCACCCGCAGGTCCTCGCGGAAGTTGTCGAGCCGTTCCAGCTCGGGCTCCTCCATCCGCTGAGCCTCGGGGTCGATGAGCTCCAGCGCCCACCGTGGCTGCCGGAAGAGGTAGGAGTAGCCGAGGATGTACTGCCGATTGAACAGCATCCTGTCGGCCGACGGGATGCCGTAGCGGGTCTCCGGCCGCAGGCTCGGAATCTCGATCATGGGTGCCTCCTGCCGCCGCGTCGAGCGGGCCGACTGACGCGCCGTATCTATCGAAGTTTCTGCAACTTCAACAGAGACGCCGCCCGGCTGCAAGCTCGGGCGGCGTCGAGAAGGTCGATCGACCGGCGGTCAGGGCAGGGTCGAGCTCCAGGCGGAGGTGTCGCCCGACTCGAAGCCGTCTTCGAAGATCTCGGTCGGCAGGGTGCAACTCGACGGGCTCTCGAAGCGGTAGACGCTGCTGCCGCGAGCTATGTAGAGCTCGCCGTCCTCGTCCTCGCCGAAGCCGTAGACGCTGCCCGAGAGATCGTCCCACTCCGAGAAGCTCCAGTTGCCGGGCGTGTCCTCGGTGCCGAACCAGACTCTGCCGGTGCAGAAGTCGCCGAACACGTAGGTGCCCTGGAACCCGGCGATGCAGCCGCGGTAGCGATAGCCGCCCGAGATCGAGCAGTTGCCGCCGCCATGGGTGTAGACCATCACCGGCTCGACGAAAGTCCCGCTGCAGCCGCCCGGGCCGGCGATGTCCCCCTCGCGGCAGTTCCAGCCGTAGTTCTCCCCGCCTGCGCTGTCGAACGGCTGGAACGAGACCTCTTCGCGCGAACCCGATCCGACGTCGGCGATGAAGATGTCGCCCGTCGTGCGATCGAAGCTGAAGCGGTACGGGTTGCGCAGCCCGCTCCCCCAGATCTCGTCCGGCTCCGGCTGCCCGACGTTCGGATTGTCGGCCGGGATCTCGTACGGGATGACACACCCGGGGTCGTCGCACGGGTCGATCCGCATGATCTTGCCGAGCAGGTTGTTCTGGTTCTGCGAGGTGCTGCTCGACGCTCCGCCGTCGCCGATGGCGAAGTAGAGATAGCCGTCGACCGGGCTGAAGTGAAGGTCGCCGCCGTTGTGATTGCCCGCCGGCTGCGCGAGGGTGAAGATCTCCTCCCGGCTGCCGAGGTCGGCCACGTTCGGGTTGCCTGGCAAGACGGTGAAGCGATCGATCACCGACACCAGTGGCGCGCCGTCCCGCGTGTAGTGGACGTAGAAGTAGCCGTTGGTCGCATAGTCGGGATGGAAGGCGAGGCCGAGGAGCCCGCCCTCGAAGAAGGTGTCGACGTCCGACTCGATGTCGAGGAACGGCGTCGGGAGCAGTGTCCCGTCGTCGACGATGCTGATCGTCCCGTCGCGCTCGATCAGGAAGAGCCGGCCGGAACCGTCACCGGCGTGGCGAACGCCCAGCACCGTCGAGTTCGGCGTGATGCCCAGGTTGACGATCTGGAGGTCGCCCGGCGGCTGCGCGACGACGGGGGCAGCGAGAGTGAGCAGGACGGCGAACAGGGTGAATCTACGGCTTGGCGACACGATCGGGTCTCCTCTACGCAGGTGAGCGTTCGGCGCGCATGGTAGCCCGATCGACCGCCGGTTGCGAATGCAGCAACTCGCAGCCCACTTGGCCGTCGGGCATCGGGCAGGACCTCAATACCAGAGCCTCAGTCCGACAACGAGCGTCGAGGCCGAGGCCTCCTCCCCCGCCGCCGTTGCGAGCCGCTCCGTGGCACCGAGCTTCCGCTCCCAGCTCCAGCCGATGTACGGGGCGAACTCGCGCCGAACCTCGTAGCGCAGGCGCAGTCCCCCCTCGGCCGAGCTGAGGCCGCTGCCGAGCTCTCGTTCGGGGACCTCCTGAGCCGAGGCCTCCAGCTCGATGCGAGGCTGGAGAACCAGCCGTTGGGTCAGCAGGAGCTCGTACTCGGCTTCGAGGCGCAGTGAGAGGTCGCCTTCATCGCTGACGAAGAGAGAGGCGTCGATCTCGAACATCTGGGGGGCGAGCCCGTGCAGGCCGACGACGGCATAGCTCGTCGCCGGATCCGGCTCGAAATCGTGCCTCAGCCCGAGCAGGACATCGAAGTAGGTGGTCACAGCCCGGCCGTAGAGAGCCTGCAGCTCGAACTCATGAAAGTCGCTTTCGCTCATCGAGCCGGTGACGAGCCGGTCGGGATCAGAGCCATCGAGCTCGTACTCGGCCTCGCTCTTGAACCACAGCCGATGCCGATCGCCTCCGTACCAACCCTGGAGATCCCAGAGGAGGAACTCCTCGTCCTCCCGCCACTCGAGCCGATCCGCCATCACCATCCAGTGCGGTAGCCCTCCATGGTGGCGCAACATGTGGTGGCGGGCCTTCTCCATTCCATCCTCATGATCGGCGGGATGCTTGCCGGAGGCCTCCGCTCGAACCGCCATGGCGAGGGCGAAGGCGACGGCCCAACCGCCAATCGCGACGTTCCGCAACAGCTTCATGCCTCCTCCCTCGCCGCCGGCTCCGACGTGCGAGGCCGGACCGACACCACCCGCATCATCCCGGCATGCATGTGGTAGAGCAGATGGCAGTGGAACGCCCAGTCGCCGACGGCGTCGGCAGTGACGTCGAGCGACAGCTTCTCGGCCGGCTTCACGATGATGGTGTGCTTGCGCGGCTGCCTGGAGCCCTTGCCGTTGACCACCTCGAAGAACATCCCGTGCAGGTGGATCGGGTGCGGCATCATGGTGTTGTTCACCATCGTCAGGCGCAGGCGCTCCCCCTCGTGGAAGACGATCGGTTCGGGGTTCTCGGAGAGCTTCACGCCGTCGAACGACCACATGTAGCGCTCCATGTTGCTCGTAAGATGCAACTCGAGCTCCCGCTCCGGAGGCCGGGTGTCCGGGTTGGTGTCGAGGCTCTCGAGATCCGCGTAGCTCAGCGTGCGATGAGCCACGTCCTCGAGCCCGATGCCGGGCTCGTGAAGTCTGTTGCGCGGCGTCTCGGCGACGTTGGCCACCCCGGGGCCGCGCTCGACCGGCTGTCTGGCGGTGGGCTCGGTCGGCCATGCGGAGCCGCCGCCGGCCGCTTCGCCGTGCTCGTGAGCGTCCATGCCCGCGTGACCCATGGCGCCGTGATTCATTCCTTCGTGATGCATGCCGGCATGATCCATGTCGCCGTGATCCTTGTCGTCGTGGTTCATGCTGCCGTGATCCATGGCTTCGTGAGAGCCATGCCCACCCTGCTCCTCGGGCGCCTCGGTTCCGCCATCGTGGGCGCCGTGCGCCCCGTGGTGCTCCATGCCCATGTCGCCCATCGTCAGCAGCGGTCTCTCGCGCAGCTCGGGCACCTCGGCGCGGAGGCCGAGCTCCGGTGTCAGCGTGGCGCGCGCGAAGCCGCTGCGGTCGATCGACTCGCACATCAGGGTGTAGGCGCGGTGCTCCGAGGTCTGGACGACGACATCGTAGGTCTCCGCGGTCCCGATCTGGAACTCGTCGACCGTCATCGGCCTCACCGGCAGCCCGTCGGACTGCACTACCGTCATCGGCAGACCCGGGATACGGACGTTGAAGATCGACATCGCCGATGCGTTGATGATCCGCAGCCGGAGCCGCTCGCCCGGCTCGAAGAGCGCGGTCCAGTCGTCCTCCGGCCCGTGCCCGTTGATCAGATAGGTGTAGGTCGCTCCTGTGACGTCCGCGAGGTCGGTCGGGCTCATCCGCATCGATCCCCACATGGCGCGCTCCCGCAGTGCCTCGCCCCAACCGTCGTTCCTGGCGCGGCGGAAGAGATCCCTCACGGTCAGCTTCTGATAGTCGTACGCGTGACTGACCTTCTTGAGCTTGGCGAAAACCCGCCGGGGGTTCTCGAAGGTCCAATCAGCGAGGACGATGACGATCTCGCGATCCGACCCGATCGGGTCGGCACCCGCAGGATCAATGAGTAGCGGCCCGTAGTGCCCCAACTGCTCCTGGAATCCCGAATGGCTGTGGTACCAGTAGGTACCGGACTGCAGCACCGGGAACCGGTAGCGGAAGGTCTCGCGACCCGGGATGCCGGCGAAGCTCACGCCCGGCACTCCGTCCATCTCGGGAGGCAGAAGGATGCCGTGCCAGTGGATCGACGTGTCTTCGCCGAGTCGGTTGTCGACGTCGAGGGTCACCTCGGTGCCCTCGCGCCACCGCAGGAGCGGCCCCGGTATGGTGCCGTTGAGGGTCACGGCGCGGCCGGTTCGGCCCTCGATCTCCCAGGAGCTCTCTGCCACCTTCAGGAGGAAGCTCTCGGCCGTCTCGAGGGAAGGCCGCGCGAGCGGATCGGCCGTCGGGTCGCTGCCGACCGCCCACGCCGATCGCGCCCACGGCGGCAGGAGAGCTTGTGCGACGGCGCTGCCACCGAGCGCCGATGCGAACTTCAAGAACTGTCTGCGATTCATACCCATCTCCCGGCCTGTTGCTGATCCCCGGGTGGGCAGCTGTGTTGGAGCTGCGACCTTCCGAGGACGGTCCTACCTGATGCTCTTCCGCAACGACATCGAGCGGCGCTCGAGGCGCCGCCGAAGAAGCGGTCAGGTCAGGGAGATGCAGAGCGAGGTCTGCAGGGCGCCGGGCGGGGCGGGCGGCGGCGGCTCAGGAAGCCGATCGACCCGCGGGCCGTGGCTCGTCCGTGCGACGAGAGCGGGAGCGGCGGGCGACACCTGATGGGCGCCGGCGGGGCGCATCGCGTCCGTGGCGGTCGAGTCGGCACCGTCGCAGCAACAGGCGACATCGAGCGTCGGCCCGGTCGGCTCGCAATGCGACTCCTGAGCCGGCGGCGGCTCGCAACCCTCCATGGTCATGCAGGGTGCCGCCACGGCGCCGAAGAGCAGCGCGGCGAGCGTTGTCGCGAAAAGGCGCTTCCCGATCATTCCGGCGCCATCTTAGCCGAGCGGCCCGGCCGGCGCTGCTGCGCTGAGCCCTCACACCTGCCGTCGGGCGATCTTGTCGCGGAACTCCCACACCTGCTACCTTTCTGCTCGTGAAGAGCTTCTCGTTGCGCTCACTGCTGGCCTTGTCGCTCGCCGTCGGAATGGCGGCGATCGGGACCGGCTGGTCGCACGACCACGAATCGCTCGGTCACGAGCACCTGCCGACGGTTTCGGCTGGTCACGAGACGCTCGAAGAGCGGGCGCACGTCGAGGCGGTTCATCAGCTGAGCGAGCCGTCGTGCGTCGATTGCGTGCAGGCTTCCCGCCAGTCGATCGGCGAGCCGTCCTGGGTTCGCGCCGGCAGCGTCGAGCTGCTCGGGGCGTCCCGGCCGGCCGACCTCGCGCGACCGGAGCTACACCAGCCCTTCGCTCTACCGACCTCTCGCGCTCCGCCGGCCGCCTGATCCGCCAGGGCGAGGATCCTCTCGCCCTCCCAGATCCGCGGCCGCCGGTCTCTTCGACGAGACCGAGCGACCTCTCGACCCGCATTGGTCGAGGAACTGTCTGTCATCCCCACGCAAGAGAGGTCTGTCATGAACTTCGCTTCCTGCATCCAGAAGAGGCGGCACGCCACGGGGAACTCCCTCCCCGCCGGACTGGCGATCGTCGCATCGGTTCTTCTGCTGTCCCTACCCATACCCACAACCGCCCAGACCGGAGAGTCTCCCGAGGCGGCATCGATACGAGGCTGTGTCGTGACTGCCGACGACGCGCCGGTCGTCGATGCCGTGCTGTCCGTCATCGGCACCGGAGTCCGCACCCAGGCCGACGAACAGGGCTGCTTCGAACTGACGGGCCTCGAACCCGGTGAGCACCTGCTCGAGATCGACAGTGCTCGCCACGACCGCACCCTGGAGCGAGTCGAGGCGACCACCGGCGAGTCCGCACCGCTCGAGATCGTGCTGCTCCGGGAGGTGCACGCCGAGAGGATTGTCGTCACGGCATCGCCCGACGCCCGCGGCGAGCTCGACGTCGCCTCGCCGATCAACGTGCTCGACGGCCTGGAGCTCGCGTCCAAGGTCGAGGCGACGCTCGGCGAATCGCTGGCGCAGGAGGCCGGCGTGTCGTCGACCTACTTCGGCCCCGGCTCGAGCCGGCCCATCATCCGTGGCCTCGGTGGCGACCGGGTGAAGACGATGGAGAACGGCCTCGACACCCTCGATGCCGCGACCAGCAGCCCGGACCATGCCGTCAGCGCGGATCCGCTGCTCGCCGAAAGCGTCGAGGTGGTGCGAGGGCCCGCAACACTCCTCTACGGCAGCAACGCGATCGGCGGCGTCGTCAACGTGCTGGACAACAGGATTCCCGACGGCGCTCCAGCGGACGGCTTTGCCGGCACCGTGGACCTGAGAATCGGCTCGGTGTCGGACGAGCGGGCCGGTGCAGTTTCCCTCGACGGTGGGAACGAGAGCTGGGCGTGGCATCTCGAGATGCTGCAGCGAGAGACGGACGAGTACGAGATTCCCGGCTTCGCGGCGCTCGAAGAGGAGCACGACGACGATGGCCACGACGATGATGGTCATGACGATGACGGCCACGACGACGACGGCCACGACGACGATCACGAGGAAGAGAACCCCTTCGGCATTCTGCCGAACAGCGATCTCGAGACGTCGAGCGCCGGCGTCGGCATGAGCCGCCGGTTCGGCGACCGGGGCTTCTTCGGCATCGCCGTCAGGGGCTACGACACTCAGTACGGGATCCCCGGCGTCGAGCATGGCCACGAGGAGGAGCACGGCGACGAAGGAGACGAAGGGCACGACGGCGACGAGGATCACGACGGCGACCACGACGAAGGCGAGGAGGAGGAGGAGAACATCCGTATCGACATGCGGCAGCAGCGCCTCGACCTCGAGGGCGGCTTCAACCGTGCTACCGGTCTGGTCGAGTCCGCGAAGTTCCGGCTCGGCGTCGTCGACTACGAGCACGACGAACTCGAGGGCGAGGGGGAGATCGGGACGACCTTCTTCAACGACGCCTGGGAGGCTCGCGCCGAGTTCCTGCAGCGCCAGCGTGGCGCCCACAAGGGGTCGTTCGGCGTGCAGCTGCGGTCGAGGGATCTCGAGGCTGTCGGCGAGGAGGCGTTCCTGCCGCCTGTCAAGGCGGAGAGTCTCGGCCTCTTCACCTTCCAGGAGTTCGAGCGCGGAAACTGGAGCTACCAGTTCGGTGTGCGCTACGAAACCCAGGACACCACGGTGAGAGCCGCCGACGCACCGAACCGGGACTTCGACGCCCTCTCGGCTTCGATCGGGCTGGTGTGGAAGCCTTCCGACACCTACTCTCTGGGGGCGTCGCTCGCTCGCTCGTCGAAGATGCCGACGGGCGAAGAGCTCTACTCGGACGGCGCGCACTTCGCCACCGCCTCCTTCGAGGTCGGGGACCCGAACCTCGATGTCGAGGCGGCCCTGGGGCTCGACCTGACGCTGCGCAAGGTCGAGGGCCGGGTGACCGGTGCCGTCAACCTCTTCCGCAACCAGTTCTCGGACTTCATCTTCCAGGCCTTCACCGGTGAGGAGGAGGACGGGCTGCCGGTACTCCAGTGGTCGCAGCAGGACGCCGACTTCTGGGGAGGTGAGGTCGATCTCTCGGTGCTGCTCGCGCAACGAGCGCACGCCTCGTGGGATCTCGATCTTCTCTACGACTTCGTCCGTGCCGAGTTCGACGACGGCAGCAACCTGCCCCGGATCCCGCCGCAGCGCTTCGGCGCCGGGCTCCACTACCGGGGCGACCGGCTGCGCGGCGGCATCGAGGGGCGGTGGGTGGACAGCCAGGATCGTGTGGCCGTCAACGAGACGGCGACGGCGAACTACACCCTCGTCAACGCCAACCTCGGGTATCGGTTCTTCTTCGACACCTACTTCCTCGACGTCCTGCTGAGGGGCTCAAACCTGACCGACGAGGAAGCGCGGACGCACACCTCGTTCGTCAAGGACCGGGTGCCGCTCCCGGGGCGGAACGTCGGGCTGGTTCTGCGACTCGGCTTCTGAAGGAGTCTCTGCCGGGCGGCCGGAGGCACGGTTCTAGTGCTTCCGGCCCGCCCCGCGATCCTGCCGCTACTGGATCACGTCGTCCTTCGGCGGCGGCACCCAGCCGCGCTCTGAGGAGTCGTGCCGCTCGGCGGCGCGGTCGCCTCGCATCAGGTCGAACAGCTCGCCGGCCCGCGCCCGTGCGATGTCGATGTAGCGGCGATCGACGCCGCTCTCGTGCCAGCGTTCGCGCAGGTCGTCGAGCATGTCGCCGTCGTGCTGGCGGAACGCTCGCGCCTGATGCTCGGCCTTGAACGGATGAGTGCCGAGCTCGATC
The DNA here is from genome assembly GCA_965223855.1 of Candidatus Multivoradales bacterium. Lineage (GTDB taxonomy): Bacteria > Acidobacteriota > Thermoanaerobaculia > Multivoradales > JAHEKO01 > CALZKB01. The sequence goes on along the minus strand of CBDCXM010000009.1, from coordinate 3,060,230 downwards.
AGCGCTCTCCGCCCGGCGGCGATGGCCGACTCGAAGAGCTCCTGCTCGACGACGTGGGCGCCCGCCTTCTCGAGCTCGTAGACATGGTGGCGGTCGGCGGCGCGGGCGAGGATCCGGCACTCGGGGAGGTTGCGCGCCACGTACTCGACGAGCGCGGTCTGCTTCTCCCGATCGTCGAGGGCGGCGACGAAGAGCTTCGCTTCCTCGGCGCCCGCGGCATGGAGGAGGTCGGGCCGGGTCGCATCTCCGTAGTACGCCTTGAGGTCGATCTGACGCCACAGCTCGATGAGGGCGGGGTCGTGGTCGAGACCGACGACCCGGTAGCCGTTGGTCATCAGGATTCGGCTCACCGCCTGCCCGAAGCGGCCTACACCGGCGACGATGGCGGTCCCCCGCTCGTCGATCTCGTCGGCCTCGCGTGAGCTCTTCTCCACCATGCGGGGGGCGAGCACGCGCTCGTAGACGATGAAGAGAAGCGGTGTCAGGAGCATCGTGATGGCGACCGAGAGTGTCAGGCTGGTGACGAGTTCCGACTCGATGACGCCGGCGCCTTCGGCGAAACCGAAGAGAACGAACGCGAACTCCCCCGCCTGAGCGAGCGCCAGGGAGAAGAGCCAGCGCTGCCTGCCGCGCATCCGGAACGCGGTGGCCAGCGCGAGGAGCACCGCCAGTTTGAGCGCCATGAGGCCGAAGGCGGCTCCGAAGATCAGCGCCGGACGGTCGGCCAGGAGCTCGAAGTCGATCCCCGCGCCGACCGAGATGAAGAACAGCCCGAGGAGGATCCCCTTGAACGGCGCGATGTCGCTCTCGAGCTCGTGCCTGTACTCGCTACCCGAGAGCACCACCCCGGCGAGGAAGGTGCCGAGCGCGGGTGAGAGGCCGACGAGGTCCATCGCCAGCGCGATGCCGACGACGAGCGCCAGGGCGGCGGCGGTGAAGATCTCGCGCAGCCGCGACTGCGCGATGAAGCGGAAGGTCGGTCGCATCAGGTAGCGGCCGGCGACGATGATCGCCGCGATGACGCCGAGGATCGCCAGCGTCTGTACCCAGCCGGGCAGGCCGTCGAGCGCACCGCCGTGGTGGCCGTCGGCGCCGCCTGTGGCGTGGCCGGCGACCGCCAGCAGCGGCAGGAGCGCCAGCATCGGGATCACCGCGATGTCCTGGAAGAGCAGCACCGAGAACGCCGACTGCCCCGGCGGCGACTTCATCCACCCCTTCTCCTCCAGTGTCTGAAGGACGATCGCCGTCGAGGAGAGAGCCAGCGTCATGCCGATGGCGAGGGCCGGCTTCCAGGCGACGCCGAGGGCGAGGCAGATCCCGAAGACGAGGGCGGTCGTGACGAGCACCTGGAGTCCGCCGAGGCCGAGGAGGCGGTCCCGCAGGCGCCAGAGCATCGACGGCTGCAGCTCGAGGCCGACGAGGAACAGCATCATCACGACGCCGAACTCGGCGAAGTGCTTGACCTCCTTGGTCTCCGCCCCGACGAGGCCGAGGAGCGGGCCGATGACGATGCCGGCCAGCAGATAGCCGAGGACCGAGCCGAGCCCGAGGCGCTGAGCGACCGGCACCGCGATCACGGCGGCGAGGAGGTAGAGGAAGGCGTCGGCCAGGAACTCCATCACCCCTCCCCCGCCTGCAGCAGGCTGTCGAGATCGTCGGAGAGTGTCAGCGCCTGTTCGGCACGGTCCAGATCGAGGCGGCCGTGAGCGACGGCGTCGAGCAGGCGATCGTAGTCGGCGGCATGCCCCTCCAGTCGACCCTCGTCGACGGCGTGGCCGGCGGCGAAGAGCGCGAACGGCGGCAGGTAGCGCATGCGGCACAGCAGGAACGTCTGCTCGAACGGCGCGAAGAGCTCACGCAACTCGTAGCGGTTGGCCCCCGTCTCGCAGTACACGCCGCGACGGCCGCCGCAGGTGACGGCGCTGAAGAAGAGCTTCCCCTCGAGCTCGTGGCCGGTCGAACCGTAGGCGAAGCCGTGCTCCAGCACCAGGTCCTGCCACTCCTTGAGCATCGCCGGGCTCGAGTACCAGTAGACCGGGTGCTGGAAGACGATCACGTCGTGCTCGACCAGCCGCTCCTGCTCGCGATCGACGTCGATCTCGAAGGTCGGGTATTCGGCGTAGAGATCGACGAACGTCACCGCCTCCGACCGCCGGGCCACCTCGGCCAGTACGACGTTGGCCTCCGACCGGTCGGGCCGGGGATGGGCGAAGAGGACGAGGATGCGCTTCAAGAGGGTTCCTTCCTGATGCCGGGTGTTCTGGAGCCGGATGCTGCTGGTGCCGGAGCCGGGATTCGAACCCGGAAGACCCGGAGGTCGAGGGATTTTAAGTCCCCTGCGTCTGCCAGTTCCGCCACTCCGGCTGGGTCAGGTGGGACAGCCTATCTCGCCTACTTGACTTGCCCGATTTCAGGAGCCTGGGCTCGGTGCGCACCCTGGTGTGCGGCGTTGCCGACGACTCGCCCGACACCACGACCAGCAGCACCACGACCGGCAGGATGAGGCCACTACTCTGGCTTCTCGGATGTTGCGATCTCCTCCACGTTCTCCTTCCTGGCGATCTTCTCGCCGACGTGGACCGAGCTCTTGAGCTCCTCGTCGAGTTCGCTCACTCTGTTGAGCGCTTTGCGGCGCTCCTCGAGAAGCCTCTGAAGCTCCTCTTCGCTCTCATCACCGCCTCCGAAGATCTCGGGCACCCAGTGCTGGGTCGTAGGATCCGGGCGATCGTAATCGTCACTTGTGATCGGCCGAGCGGCCAGTGCTCGCGCTCAGGAATGAGCGCCTTCTCGTAGGGGATCAAGCCCAACAGGTGACTGATGCAGTGCGCGACCGCGTCGTCGGGATTCTCGCCGCGCTCAAGAAAGAACCGGGATGCGGGTCTGCGGCTTCGTCTACCTGTCGAACCACGCTCACGTCCTGAGGCCTTCGGATGTCGAGCCACCAGTTTCATGGCCTACGTCACTCCAATGTAGCCCGTGAGATCGGGCTGCACGACTGGAGGGAGCGCTTCTGGGGCCGCCGCTACACGGATGTGGTCGTCAGCGAAACGCCTGAGGATCACGTTCGGCGACTCCGCTACCTCCTCGAGCGTCAAGGAGCCTCGTTGCTTCACCGCGCCACTTGGAGCGACGAGCACGCATCCTTCTCTCGGGAGAGACGATGGAAGGCGAGTGGATCGACCGTTCGGAGCAGTATCGAGCGTTTCGCCGCGGAGAGAATCTTCCGGTTCTCTTCCAAGCATCGGGCTGACGCCGATCCCTTGCTGGGAGCACCTCGACAGCTCGGACTACCGCAAGCGAGTCCGCGAGATGGTCAAGGCCGTAGAGAAGGAGCACGAGGAGACGGGTAAGCCCGTGCTGGGGCGCCAGGCAATCCTGGCGCAGGATCCTCACGACCGGCCTGAGCACTTCGAGCGCACGCCCGCGCGAGATTCCATGCCCGTGACGGCAAGGTGCGTCGGGCGATGGAAGAAGCCTGGTTCTTAGTCGAGTACCGTGTTGCTTCGACAAACTCCGCAGAGAAGGCTGCTTCCGCCCACCGTGCTACCTGCCGGTGATGACGAAGGCCAGAACGACTTCCCCCGGAGTCGTCCACGACCTTTTCCGGGTCGTCGGGGACTCCTTGCCTCCAGAGTGCCGAGAAGGAGGAAGATGCCCTGAAACGGCCTAGGCGTCATCGCTTGGGAGAAGTGGAACCGAGTGAACCGCCGGAAGTTCGAATCGGATGAAGCGGACAACGAGCGATCCACGACGGGTTCGGCCAACCGGGGGCCGCTTCCGACTACTCACCCGGAACCTCTCTTTTTCTCCTCCAGTGTCTGAAGGACGATCGCCGTCGAGGAGAGAGCCAGCGTCATGCCGATGGCGAGGGCCGGCTTCCAGGCGACGCCGAGGGCGAGGCAGATCCCGAAGACGAGGGCGGTCGTGACGAGCACCTGGAGTCCGCCGAGGCCGAGGAGGCGGTCCCGCAGGCGCCAGAGCATCGACGGCTGCAGCTCGAGGCCGACGAGGAACAGCATCATCACGACGCCGAACTCGGCGAAGTGCTTGACCTCCTTGGTCTCCGCCCCGACGAGGCCGAGGAGCGGGCCGATGACGATGCCGGCCAGCAGATAGCCGAGGACCGAGCCGAGCCCGAGGCGCTGAGCGACCGGCACCGCGGCACCGCGATCACGGCGGCGAGGAGGTAGAGAAAGGCGTCGGCCAGGAACTCCATCACCCCTCCCCCGCCTGCAGCAGGCTGTCGAGATCGTCGGAGGTGTCAGCGCCTGTTCGGCACGGTCCAGATCGAGGCGGGTGAGCGACGGCGTCGAGCAGGCGATCGTAGTCGGCGGCATGCCCCTCCAGTCGACCCTCGTCGACGGTGGCCGGCGGCGAAGAGCGCGAACGGCGGCAGGTAGCGCATGCGGCACAGCAGGAACGTCTGCTCGAACGGCGCGAAGAGCTCACGCAACTCGTAGCGGTTGGCCCCCGTCTCGCAGTACACGCCGCGACGGCCGCCGCAGGTGACGGCGCTGAAGAAGAGCTTCCCCTCGAGCTCGTGGCCGGTCGAACCGTAGGCGCCGTGCTCCAGCACCAGGTCCTGCCACTCCTTGAGCATCGGGGCTCGAGTACCAGTAGACCGGGTGCTGGAAGACGATCACGTCGGCTCGACCAGCCGCTCCTGCTCGCGATCGACGTCGATCTCGAAGGTCGGGTATTCGGCGTAGAGATCGACGAACGTCACCGCCTCCGACCGCCGGGCCACCTCGGCCAGTACGACGTTGGCCTCCGACCGGTCGGGCCGGGGATGGGCGAAGAGGACGAGGATGCGCTTCAAGAGGGTCCCTTCCTGATGCCGGGTGTTCTGGAGCCGAATGCTGCTGGTGCCGGAGCCGGGATTCGAACCCGGAAGACCCGGAGGTCGAGGGATTTTAAGTCCCCTGCGTCTGCCAGTTCCGCCACTCCGGCTGGGTCAGGTGGGACAGCCTATCTCGCCTACTTGACTTGCCCGATTTCAGGAGCCTGGGCTCGGTGCGCACCCTGGTGTGCGGCGTTGCCGACGACTCGCCCGACACCACGACCAGCAGCACCACGACCGGCAGGATGAGGCCACTACTCTGGCTTCTCGGATGTTGCGATCTCCTCCACGTTCTCCTTCCTGGCGATCTTCTCGCCGACGTGGACCGAGCTCTTGAGCTCCTCGTCGAGTTCGCTCACTCTGTTGAGCGCTTTGCGGCGCTCCTCGAGAAGCCTCTGAAGCTCCTCTTCGCTCTCATCACCGCCTCCGAAGATCTCGGGCACCCAGTGCTGGGTCGTAGGATCCGGGCGATCGTAATCGTCACTTGTGATCGGCCGTGCGGCCAGCTCGCGCTCAGGAATGAGCGCCTTCTCGTAGGGGATCAAGCCCAACAGGTGACTGATGCAGTTGAGCCGCGCGTGCTTCTTGACGTCCGCGTCCACCAGGTACCAGGGCGCCTGCTGAATGTCGGTGTAGGTCAACATCGCGTCCTTGGCCTTCGAGTAGTCCACCCATCTTTGCCGTGACTCCTCGTCCATCGGGCTGATCTTCCAGCGCTTGCGCGGGTCCTTCATCCGCTCCTGGAAACGCCGCTCCTGCTCCTCGGCGCTGACCGAGAACCAGTACTTGATGAGAATGATCCCCGAGCGCACCAGCATGCGCTCGAACTGCGGGCACGACTTCAAGAACTCCCGGTACTCGTCGTCGGTACAGAAGCCCATCACCTTTTCGACGCCGGCGCGGTTGTACCAGCTGCGGTCGAAGAGGACGATCTCACCCTTCGCCGGCAGGTGGGGCACATAGCGCTGGAAGTACCATTGTCCGCGTTCGCGCTCGGTGGGCACACCCAGCGCGACCACGCGGACCACTCGGGGGTTGAGCCTTTGCGTGATGCGCTTGATGGTGCCGCCCTTCCCGGCGGCGTCGCGGCCCTCGAAGATCACGACCACACGGCGCCCCTTGAGCTTCACCCATTCCTGGAGCTCCACCAGTTCTTCCTGGAGTTGCCCCAGCGCCTGGGAGTAGTACTCGCCGGTGATCTTGCCGTCCTTGCGGTACTTCTTCATCCGTCGACTCCTTCCCGGGAGCGTTGTTGTCTGTTGCAGCGACTATCCTATTCCCGAGGCGACTTCTCTGATGGCCTTTGCGCGCGGGCCCGATCCAGGAGTCCGGAGTTCGGTGCGGGTACGGTGTGCGCCCCGAGAACAGGTGCCGGGTGAATAGTGCAAGATTCTCCGCCTCGGTTGCGTCCTTCTCCATGGAATGTCTAGGAAGCTTCGCTACCTGCCGGAAGAGTCGCTGGTCGAGATCACGGTCCGGACCCAACAGGGCCGCTATCTGTTGCGACCCTCAGCCAAGGTGCGCGACCGCGTCGTCGGGATTCTCGCGCGCGCTCAGGAGAGAACCGGGATGCGGGTCTGCGGCTTCGTCTACCTGTCGAACCACGCTCACCTGCTCCTGAGGCCTACCGACGTTCAGCAGATGGCCAGCTTCATGGCCTACGTCAATTCCAATGTCGCGCGCGAGATCGGAAGGCTGCACGACTGGAGGGAGCGTTTCTGGGGCCGTCGCTACACGGATGTCGTCGTCAGCGAAACGCCTGAGGATCACGTTCGGCGACTCCGCTATCTCCTCGAGCAGGGCGTCAAGGAGCGACTCGTTGCTTCACCGCGCCACTGGCCTGGAGCGACGAGTACGCATGCGCTTCTCTCGGGAGAGACGATGGAAGGCGAGTGGATCGACCGTTCGGAGCAGTATCGAGCATTCCGCCGCGGAGAGGCGAATCCTTCGCGACGCTTCGCCTCCAAGCATCGTCTCGAACTGACGCCAATCCCTTGCTGGGAGCATCTCGACAGCTCGGACTATCGCAAGCGAGTCCGCGAGATGGTCAAGGCCGTGGAGAAGGACCACGAAGAGACCGGCAAGCCGGTGCTGGGGCGCCAGGCAATCCTGGCGCAGGATCCTCACGACCGGCCTGAACACTTCGAGCGCACCCCTGCCCCGAGGTTCCATGCCTGTGACGGCAAGGTGCGTCGGGCGATGGAAGAGGCGTACCGGTGGTTCCTAGTCGAGTACCGTCTTGCTTCGGACAACCTCCGCAGATGCCGAGAGGCGCGCTTTCCCGAAGGCTGCTTCCGCCCACCGTGCTACCAGCCGGTGACAGCGCGCGCCGGGTAAGCGAGAGCGACTTCTCCCGATTGTCGTACTCCACGACCGTTCCTGGGTCGTCGGGAACTCCTTGTCTCCGGAGTGCCGAGAAGGAGCGAGATGGCCCTGAAATGCCTACGCGTCATCGCTTCGGAGCAGCGGAAACGACTGGACCGTCCGAAACTTCGAATCGGATGAGGCGGACAACGAGCGATCCACGACGAGTTCGGCCGGCTTTCGACTATTCACCCGGAACCACTTTGGGGGCCCTGAAATGCCTACGCGTCATCGCTTCGGAGCAGCGGAAACGACTGGACCGTCCGAAACTTCGAATCGGATGAGGCGGACAACGAGCGATCCACGACGAGTTCGGCCGGCTTTCGACTATTCACCCGGAACCACTTTGGGGAACCACTTTGGGGGGTGCAAGGTCCCTTCGACGATTCACGGAACCTCCTCTCCTGGGATCTCGACGTCCTCGTAGTCCCAGGCCGACGAGTTGTAGGTCAGGTGGAAGCGGTACGACAGCTTCTCGCTGACCGGGTACTCGATTCCGAGAGGGATGGCGAGGGTGAGGTTGCCGTTGAAGAGGTTGACGCTGTCGATGCCGGAAAGGTTGTACACCTTGTCGGCGTGAAAGCCGCGGGCACCGATCTCGCTTTCGGGCTGCGCCTGCGCCCGGGGGGCGAACGCCGCCAGCAGGGCGAGTACGGCGAGACGGCCTACGACCCGGCGGATTGAGGAGGAGGATGGTTGGCTCGGCATTCCGGAACTCCCTTCCCAGCCCGGTGGCGGAGATACGTCGGCTGGCTAGTTGTGCTTAATGGAAATGTCGCGTAAGTCTACACGTGCTGCTCCTCGATTCCGTGGCGAGTGCGAACGACGCTCGATCCGGTCGGCGCGCTTGGGGTTGGCGCCTACCCTACTGGAGCGCCCGAGCCCAATCCCTTGGGGCAGTCCCAGGCGGAGGAGGCCATATCTAGTGGCCAGCTACCTTGAAATCGGTCGGCTCGTGTGCAAATCTCCCCAGTAGTCACTAGACCGACCCGAATCGCCGGCGGCGTCGCGACGTCGTCCGCGTTTCCCGAACCAGAAGCAGACTGGAGGATGCCCGACATGGGTGTAGGAAGAAGCAGGACTCTCGTCAGCCTTGGCCTGATGCTCGCCGTTGCGGGTGCCGCCGGGGCGTTCGTCTACGAGAACGACTCGCCGCTGGCGCCGCGCGCGTTCGTGGCGGCGGAGTTGGATTCGACGCCCCGGGCGGACAGCGTGGCCGATCTGCCGCTGTCGCTCGCCAATGTCGCCCGCGCCGAGCTGGATGCTCTCGGCGTCGGCTCGGCTCCGGCCTTCCTCGATCGCCGCGGCGGTCGTTGGCGGACGTTGCTGCTGAGCCACCCGCTCCTGCCCGGCAACGGCGTGGGCAACGCCCTCACCTGGGACGGTCTCGGCGTTGGCGCTCCGGCCGACACCGCCGCCTGGGAGGAGATCGCCTGGTCGCGCGTGCGGGAGTTCATCGCCGCCAACAAGGACTCGCTGCGGATCAACGTCGATGAGCTGTCTCATCGCATCGCGGTCCACGACGACGGCGAGCTGATCCAGATCTCGATGCCATCGAGCTACGTCGCCGGCATCCCTGTCCGTGGCGCCAAGGTCACGGCCGTGATCAACAGCGGCAATCTCGTCCTCTTCGGCGCTGAGAGCTGGGGCGACATCGCTGTCGGCCTCACGCCTTCGCTGCCGGCCGAATCGGCCCTGGCGACGGTGACCAGCTTCGTGAGCCCCTTCTCCATCGACAGCCTCCGTCAGACGTCCGAGCTGGTGCTCCTGCCGGGCAGCGGAAAGGGCGCCGGCTATGCCCACCGCCTCGCCTGGGCGGTCCATCCTTCGATCCCCGGCGACCTCGCTCAGTGGGAAGCGCTGGTGGACGCACACACCGGCGAGATGCTGGCCTTCCAGGATCTCAACCACTACGGCGTCGATCGCAAGATCGTCGGCGGCGTCTATCCTGTGAGCTACGACGGTATCCCGCCGGACGGCTCGATGGTGCAGAACTATCCGATGCCGTACGCCGACCTGAGCACGGGTGGCTTCACGAACTCGGGCGGGCACTTCGACGCCGCGGGCTCGGTCACGACCACCCTCAACGGTGAGTTTGTCCGCATTCAGGAGTTCTGCGGTGCGATCAGCGAGACCGACACCGGCGACATAGACCTCGGCGGCACCGACGGCGACACCGACTGCCAGAACGCCGGTTCGGCCGGCAACACCGCCGCCGCGCGGTCAGGCTTCTACGAGGTCAATCGCATCAAGGAGATGGCGCGCGCGCAGCTGCCGGCCAACACCTGGCTGCAGAACAAGCTCACGGCCCAGATGAACATCAGCCAGACGTGCAACGCGTTCTGGACCGGATCGGTCATCCAGTTCTTCCGTGAGACCGGCATCTGCGGCAACACGGGCCAGCTCGCCGGCGTCTTCGACCACGAATGGGGCCACGGCATGGATGACTTCGACGTCAACGGCTCGATCCCCGGTTCGAGTCAGGGTGGCGGTGAAGGGATGGCCGACATCTACGCGGCGCTGCGCCTCAACCAGGCGTGCGTCGGCCGTGGGTTCTTCCAGAACGGCCAGCTCTGTGGCGGCTACGGCGACCCCTGCACGGCGGCTTCCGGTTGCACCGGCATCCGTTCGGTAGACTTTGCGGATCGCACGAGCGGCGTGCCGCACGACCTGACCTGGGTGCGGGCCAACTGCGGCACCACGGTACATTGCCTCGGCGCAGCGTACTCGGAGACCGTCTGGGATCTCATCAAGCGCGACCTGCCGACCTTCTACTCGATGGACGACAACACCGCCCTCGAGGTGACGACGCGCCTGACCTTCATCGGTGCCGGCAACGCGTCGGGTTGGTTCGACCGCACCGGTCCCGCCCCCGGGGCGGCGGCCTGCGGTGCGACCCAGGCCTACCTGCAGTACCTCGCTGCCGACGACGACAACGGTAATGTCGCCGACGGCACGCCGCACATGGAGGCGATCGCTTCGGCCTTCGACCGCCATGAGATCGGTTGCACCGCCGGCAACGGCGGCCCGACGGTGCAGGACTCCGGTTGCGCAGGCGTCCCGACCACCGCTCCCACGCTGATGGCGACCGACCTCGTTCAGGGTGCGGATCTGAGCTGGACGACTTCCGAGGGCAGCGTCGAGTACAACGTCTACCGGACCGACGGTGAGCACCAGTGCGACTTCGGCAAGACGCTGATTACCACGACCAGTGGGACGACCTACACCGACATGGAGCTCATGGAGGGGCGCGAGTACTCGTACATCGTCATCCCGATGGTCGACAGCGAGCCGTCGTGCTTCGGCCCGGCGAGCGACTGTGTCTCCCTCGGCGGTACGCCGCAGGGTCCCGACATCTTCGAGGACGACTTCGAGTCCGGCGACACCAGCGAGTGGAGCGAAACGATCGACTGATCGTTCCCCTACTGCTTCCTTTCAGGGCGACTCCCTCGGGGGTCGCCCTTTTTCTTGCCGGGCCTTGCCCATCCGGCGTTGCGAAGCCCGCGCATCGGACTCGGCCGGGTCAGGCCGACCCAGAGAAACTGCAGTCAGGATCGCGGTGCTCGAGTCGGCCGCGACCGCTCAGCCCTGAGCGCTTGAGCCCTGAACGCCTCGGCTCTGAACGCCTCAGCCCTGAACGCCGAGCGGCACCGTACCGATGTTGCGCTCACGATGCGCTTCGAGGAACGTCTCGGGCTTGCTGAACACCTTGGCGATGTTCATCCCCTTGCGCACGGCGCCCAGGCTCACCTTGCCGGTCGCCAGCGCCGCGCCCAGCTGCACGTAGGTGCGGGCTTTGCCCCGCATCCGGTAGCGCACGTCGAGGGCGTGCCGCCACAGCGCCGAGTACTCAGCGTAGAACTCGTCGAGCGGAAGCCTGGTCGGCAGCACGGTGTGGATGATGTCGTACATCTCCCAGTCGTGAGTCGTGACCTGCGCTTTCGCTTCGTCCCAGAGGTCGGTCCCAGGGAGCGGGGTCAGCACCGAGAAGCCGCTGTTGTAGGCCCCCTGGTCCGAGATCCAGTCCTTGAGCCGCGCGAAGTCCTCGCGCTCCCAGCCGGGATCGACGATGAAGTTCGGAGTGAAGCCGACCTGGAGATCTTTGAGAATCTCGATCGCACGGACGTTGTTGTCCGCCGTGTTCGACTTGTTGACCGAGTCGAGCCCTTCGTCGGTCACCGCTTCGAGGCCTAGGAAGATCGCCAGGTCGCCGCAGTCCTTCCACATCTCGATCAGGTGCGGGAACTTGACGATGATGTCGGTCCGGGTCTGAACGGTGAAGTACTTGCGGATTCCCGCTTCCTTGATGGCGAGGGCGAGCTCTTCCCCACGCTTGCGATCGAGCCAGAAGATGTCGTCGGTGATGAAGATGTTGTCCGCTTCGATCTGCTCGAGCTCGGCGACCACGCGGGCGGCCGACTTCTCGCGGAATGTGCTCTCGTGGAACTTCCAAACCGAGCAGAAGTTGCACTTGAAGGGGCAGCCTCTCGCCGTTTCCATCAACGCGAGCGGCTTGCGGAAGTTGATGTAATAGTGGGGCGCGTAGTGCGGGATCAGGTGCCTTGCCGGCATCGGCAGGGTGTCGAGGTCGCGCCGCGCCGGCGCCGGCCCGGTGGTCACCCAATCCCGGCCGCTGCGAACGCGCAGGCCCGCGACCTCTGCAGGGTCGCTCCCGCGCTCGAGGGCGTCGATCAGGTGCGGGAAGACCTCTTCCCCATCGCCGATCGCCACGGCGTCGAACTCCTCGCGCTCGAACCACTCCGGCTCGCGCGAGCTGTCATGGCCACCGACGACGACGAACGCCTCGGGCAGCAGTTCGCGAACCCGGCGCGCCAGATCGAGGGTGCGGAACCGCTCGGTGGTGAAGTTGCACTGCAGCCCGACGACGTCGGGAGCAAACGCGACCGTCGCCTCGAGTCCGGGCTCGAGGCCGTCGATCCTCAGATCGAAGATCTTGCACTCGTGACCGAGCTCCTCCACCCCGCCGGCGATGCAAAGAAAGCCGAGCGGCTCGACGAACGTGAGCATCTCGAGGCCGAGGATGCCGCCGATCGGCGGCTTGAGCATGGCTACGCGCATGGTCGGTCTCCGTGGGAACGGTGGAGACGGTATCAGAAGCCCGGGCTCGTACTCTCTTCCCGGGGTTTACGACTCGGACGGTCGCATGGAGGCGACGGCCGGAATCGAACCGGCGAATGAGGGTTTTGCAGACCCTTGCCTTACCACTTGGCCACGTCGCCCGAAACGAGAGAACGGGGCCGCCTCGCGGCCCCGGTGCGTCCGGTGAATGGAGCGGGAAACGGGATTTGAACCCGCGACCCCAACCTTGGCAAGGTTGTGCTCTACCACTGAGCTATTCCCGCTCGCGGCTGGTAAGGATAGTGAGGCGCCAGCGGGGTGTCAAGAACGCCCGGGCGGCGGTCGTGAGACGTCCGCGCCCTCTACCCGGGGGGCGCTTCGAAGGCGTCGGCGACGAGCTCGAACGACCATCCCTGCGGGCCCCTTTCGAGGCCGACGACGTCGAAGCGGCAGGGTCCGTCCCAATCGTGTCCGGCAAGGAAGAGCGCCGCGGCCCGCGCGAGTCTCCCCTGCTGACGCAAGCCGAGCGACCCCACCGCACGCCCGTACCGATCGCCCTGGCGGGCCTTGACCTCGATGAAGCACAGCGTCTCGCCGTCGACGGCGACGAGGTCGATCTCTCCCGCTGCGGTGCGGACGTTGCGCTCGACGATCCGGTAGCCGCGACGTTCGAGCCAGCGCGTGGCGGCGTCCTCGGCGGCGCGACCGCGCTGGTGTGAGCTTCCCCGCCAGCGTGGCCGGCTCAACTGCGCTTCCAGCGCGGGCCTTCCGGCGTGTCCTCGACGACGATGCCGAGTTCGGTGAGCCGGTCGCGAAGCTCGTCCGCCAGTCCGAAGTCCTTGTCCGCCCTCGCCTGCTGCCGCGCATCGACGATCGATTGGATCTCCTCGTCGTCGGTCTCGTCTGAACTGGAGTCGCCCTTCCAGGCGGCGGCCTCGAGCACGCCGAGGACGGTGTCGAAGTGGGAGAGTGTCTCGAACACCCGATCGCGATCTCCCTCACCGAGGGGGCCCGCCTCGATGGCGGAGTTGACCTCTCGCGCCAGCCCGAAGAGGACACCCAGGGCCGACGCCACGTTGAGATCGTCGGCGAGGGCGTCTTCGAACGCCTCGCGCGCGCGTTCCAGAGGGTCGGTGAGCACCGACTCACCCTGCTCCCGGGCGTTTTCGAGCCGGAACCGCATCTCGTCGAGCCGCCGGAGGGCGGACCCCGCTTCCTCGAGCCCGGCGAGGGTGAAGTTGAGCTTCTTGCGGTAGTGCGTGGAGAGGAGCAGATAGCGCACCGCTCTCGGGTCGGCGCCGCGCTCGAGCAGATCGCCGAGGGTGTAGAAGTTGCCAAGCGACTTCGACATCTTCTCGCCGTCGACGATGAGGTGCTCGGCGTGGAGCCAGTAGCGGGCGAACGGTTCTCCGGTCGCGGACTCGCTCTGCGCGATCTCGTTCTCGTGGTGCGGGAAGATGTTGTCGACGCCGCCGGTGTGGAGATCGAAGCTCGTGCCGAGATACTTCATGCTCATCGCCGAGCACTCGATGTGCCACCCCGGTCGCCCGGGGCCCCATGGCGAGTCCCAGGAGGGCTCGCCGGGTTTCGCCCCCTTCCAGAGGACGAAGTCCCTCACGTCCTCCTTGTCGTACTCGTCGTTGGCGACCCGCTCTCCGCGCCGCACCTGGTCGAGGTCGAAGCCGGAGAGCCGGCCGTAGTCGTCGTCCTCCGAGATGCGGAAGAAGACCGACCCGTCCGCTTCGTAGGCGTAGCCCTTCTCCACCAGCGTCGAGATCAGTTCGAGCATCTCGTCCACGTGGCGGGTCGCGCGTGGGTAGCTCTCGGCACGTTCGATACCGAGCGTGTCGAGGTCGGCGAAGAACGACTCGATGTAGGGCGCCGTATAGGCGTCGAGTTCCAGGCCCGCCGCCTGCGCCTCGCGGATCGTCTTGTCGTCGACGTCGGTGAGGTTCATCACCTGGGTGACGTCGTAGCCGAGGAGCTTGAGCGAGCGCCGCAGAAGATCCTCGAACAGGAAGGTGCGGAGGTTGCCGATGTGGGCGTGGCCGTAGACCGTCGGTCCGCAGGTGTAGATCCGCGCCTCGCCCGGTCGTGCCGGAACGAACGGCTCGATGCGCCGACCGAGAGTGTTGTAGAAGCGCACCTGCCTTACTGCGGTCTCAGACACCGGAGCCTCCAGAGGTAACGACGGGCGCCGGTTCAGCGGCGGATGGTGAGCTCGCCACCGAGCCAGTCGGTGGGCTGAGCGCCGCCGCCGCTGTCGAACGCCCCACCGGGATCGAGTTGGAAGGCGGCCGTTCCGCTCTGTGTGGTGGTGAACGGGAGCTCGAGCAGCAGGCCGTTGCCGTTGCGCCCTCTGACGTCGCCGACACGGGTGTAGCCGACGACGAGGTTGCCGGCCGGGCTCTCTGCGATCTGGAGCTCGGTGTCGAACGAGGACCCCGGAAGGAAGTTGCCCTCTTCGACTCCTGCCTCATCGAACGAGACGAGATCGCTCGGGAAGACGATGTCGAAGGCGACCCCGTAGAGGTCTCCGCCTCCGCTGATGCGGACCTGGAGCACGAAGCGGTCGACGTTGCTGACATCGCGAACGTCGAGGTAGACCGTCTGACCGCTGCCAGGAGCGTTCGAACTCCACATCAGGCTTCGTGTGGGCGGTGGCGGGTCGGTCGGCGGTGTGGAGCCGCCGCCACCGCCTCCGCCACCGCAACCGGGAGCGGCGATCGCCACCGCCACGCCGAGGATCGCCGCTGCTGCTTTCGAAAGTGGTCTCATGCCGTGATCTCCGCGGACGATCGCCTGAGGCGCTTGAGGACTCTGCGTCCCCTCTCCCTGCGCAGTCCTCGAAGGCGATCGATGAAGAGAATACCGTGCAAGTGGTCGATCTCGTGACAGATCGCGCGGGCGAGGAAACCCTCGGCCTCGAACTCGAAGCGGCTGCCGTCGAGACGCTGTGACCGCACGCCGATGCGCAGCGGGCGCTCGACCTTCTCGGTGTAGTCAGGGATCGACAGGCACCCCTCGAGGTCGGTGTCACGGCCGTCGTCGCCCACGATCTCCGGATTGACGAGGACGAGCAGAGCGCCCTCCTCTTCGCCAACCGTCACGTCGACGACGGCGAGACTCTTCGAGATGCCGACCTGGGGTGCCGCCAGACCGACGCCCGGTGCGGCGTACATCGTCTCTGTCATGTCGCGGGCGAGCCGGCGCAGTTCGTCGTCGAACTCCGAGACCGGATCGACGACCTGTCTCAGGACCGGATCCGGGTAGAGCCTGATCGGGAGGACGGCCATCAGGAGGAGCGCTGCCCGACCATCTCGGCGAGCGAGGCGTCGTTGCCCTGGGTGCGGAGGCTGTCGAGGAAACCCCTCGGATCCTCGAGCCCGGGGAGCAGCTTCGTCAGCCCATCGCGGTCGAGACACAGCAGTCGTGTCGAGCCCTGCGCGCGATGCGCCGCTGCCCACGGTTGGTGTTCCAGCAGCGCCGACTCGCCGAAGACGTCACCCGCCTCGTAGGTGCGCAGGACGATCGGTGCGCCGTCGGCACGCTTCTCGATGACCTCGACGCTGCCCTCCGCGACGACGAAGAGCTCTTCCAACTCGTCCTTGCGGGCGACGATTTCTTCCTGCGGGTCGAAATCGCGCGGCTTCAACTGGGCGAAGAGCCGACCGAGGAGATTCGTCTCCAGATTCCTGACCAGCGGGCTCTTGGAGAGGTTGCGCCACGACTGCGCCAGTTGGAGGGAGTCGAAGCCGCGCGCTCCGGTGTCTGTGGTGCGGCTCAGATTGCGGTGGACGATGGCACGCTTCGCCTCGAGCCGCTTGGCCTGCTCGAGCTGGTCGATCGAGATCGCGGCGCGAGGGTGGCCGGGAGCGATCTTCAGCATCTTCCTCAGGACGGCGATGCCCCGGTCGTGAAAGCCGTCCGCAGCGTAGCTCTTGGCGGCGGCTTCGTAGAGCTCCAGAGACTCGTCCTTGCGTTCGAGCGCCAGCAGCACCTCCGCCAGCTTGACTAGCGAGCGCCGGTCGCGGCTCGAGCCCTTGACTCGCTCCTCCAGCATTTGCCTCGCATCCTCGAGACGCCCTAGGGAGACGAGTTCGTCGACAGTGAGCTCCCGGGACGCCTCGTTGCCGCCCCGTGTGCCCTTGCGCAGCCAGTTCTTCACCAGGGTGTTCTCTCGAGAGGACGGTCGCCGAAACTTCGGCGCACCGCCAGGCGCAGAGTATCAGTCGCGACGGGCAGGGTCGTCGGTCGGGCGGGGGCGGGCCGGCTGGCAGCGAACTTGCTGTATCTCCTGGCGTGCGGCACCATCGAGCCGCGAGACTCCTGAAGGGAGACAGCCATGCGAGCGACCCGAGACCCTCTACCGCGGCACCCTCTTCCGACGCCGGCTTCGCCGGTTGCGGCGATCCGGCCTGCGACGCGCCCCCTCCTGGCACTCCTGCTGGGAGGGCTGCTGGCCGTCACCGCCTGGAGCGTTGCGTCCGGGCAGGACTGGCAGGCTGGACAGGACTGGCAGGCTGGACAGGACTGGCAGGCCGGGCAGGATGACGCGTACTCCTATCTGCGCACCGTGGAAGCGAGTGGCACGATCGAGGCGGGACACGACGGTGAGACCTTCGAGCTGACGGAGAATCAGCCGATTGCTCCCGGCGACTGGATGTCGGTTCACGGCAGCGGTCGAGTCGAGGCAGTGCTGGCGGACGGGACGATCGCCCGTCTCGAAGGCCCGGCCGAGGTGCTCTTCGACCAGTTGGCCGGCACGGCGGACTCCCAGGATTCTCGAAGCCGCGTGCGGCTCGATCGAGGCGACGCTCAGTGGGTGCTGGGCGAGTTCATGGCGACGGGATCGGAACTCGAGGTCGAGGCACCCAACACGGTGTTCTTTCTCCGTGCGCCGGGTCGCTACCTGGTTTCCGTTTCGGGTACCGACCGCAGTGAGCTGGTGGTCCGCGAGGGGTCGGCCGAAGTGCTGACCGACGAGGGGTCGATGCTGCTGCGTGCGGGTGAGAGCGTGACTCTCACCGGGCGGGAGTGGCTCTCGATCGACCGTGACCGGGCGCCTCGTCTGAGCGGGCTCGAGGCCTGGGGAAGCGATCTCGAGGCCGAGGCGAGACTCGCCTCGGTGCCGGAGGTCGAACCGAACCTGCGCTACCGCGCGGCCCGCATGGAGCGCTACGGCTCCTGGGTCGACGTCGGCGGCCGCCGTGGTTGGAGGCCTTGGGTAGGCTCGGACTGGCGCCCGTACTCTCTCGGCTCCTGGGTCTACACTCCGGCCGGGCTGACCTGGGTCTCCTCCGAGCCGTGGGGCTGGGTGCCGTACCACTACGGCACCTGGGACCTCGTTCCGGGGCACGGCTGGATCTGGTTCGCCGGGGCTTCCTACGCGCCGGCATGGGTCTACTGGTACTGGGGGCCGAGCCACGTGGCGTGGGTGCCTTCGGGTTACTACACGGCCCACTACGCCCCTCACGGCCACCGCTACCGCGTCGGTCCGCGGTTCGGGGTTCACGGATGGGTAGGTGGCGGCTGGAACGTCTTCGCCGAGTGGACCTTCTGCCCGACCCGCTACTTCGGCCGCGGGCGCTACCGCGACCACTTTCGCTCCGGCCGAGACCTGGGGCGCCACGCGCCGTACCGGGAGATTCCCAGAGGTGTGCTTGCGACGGACACCCGCTCTCTCGACCGTTCCGTGCTGAGGGACCCGCGACGCGTGGAACAGAGCCTCAAGGCGGTTCACGCGCGGACGACCCGCAGCGAGCTGCGAGACGTGTCGGAGTTCGTCGCTCGTCGTGAGATGCGGCGGGAAACGGCGGAGGCGACTGCCCTCGTCGATATGCGCTCCGCACGCCGGGGTCGGCCCGATGCGATCGCAGGTGCCCGGTCTTCCGACAGCCGATCCGAGATTCGCAAGCGCGCAGAGGTCGTGCGCGGGAGCGAAAGCGAATCGGAGCGGGGCCGGCGGAGTCTCGCCCGCTCGCTTCCCGGGACACGAGAGAAAGCCTCCGTGGAGCGAGGCAGGGTCCGGGTCGAGCGCTCGGAAGAGCGGCGGTCGGTGACGGGGCGCGTGCGGCATGGGCGCCCGGAAGCGACGGACATCGAGAGCCGCCGCGAAGAGACGCGGAGCCGCACGGACACGCGGGATCGGATGGACCTGCGGCGCTATGGGCGCGGCGAAGCGTCGGAGGCTTCGCCCCCGTCGGGTCGCTCCTCCACCCGGCTGCGGGAGACCGTGCGCACTCGCGGTAGCGACGGTCGAGACTCCGATCGTGCCGAGACGGGCCGTGTCGACTCCGGGAGGTACGAGCCGAAGCGTTACGACGCCGGTCGCCACGACACCGGCCGCTACACAACGAAGCGGGAATCGGTCGGCAGGCGGGTGATCGACCGCCTTCGCCGCGGAGATTCCGACCGCGCTTCGGAGCCGTCGCGGGAGCGCTCTTCGCGGAGCAGTGACTCGACGACGCGTTCGAGCACTCGCCGCAGCGAGCCGCCGCGTGCCTCGTCCGATCGTGGATCGACGCGCGAGCGCTCGGAGTCTCGAGCCTCTTCTTCTGAGCGCTCTTCCCGGCGATCCTCGGCACGTGGCAGCCGCGATTCCGGCAGCCGCCGGTCGGGTGGCCGGGAATCGTCGTCCAGCTCCCGCCGATCGAGTCGCCGCCCACCTGCTAACTGACGCGCGCGCGTAGCCGTTCGTCTATGATCCGTCGGTGTCGCGCGGATCGTTCTTCCGGCTCCTTTTCGTTCTCTACTGCGTCGAGGCAGGGGTGTTCCTCGCCCTGATGCCGTGGTCGGCGCTGTGGGAGCGGCATCTCCTGGAAGTGCCGGCGATGGGGTTGCGGGCGATCGGTCTGAACCCCCTCCTGCGTGGAGCGGTCACCGGCTTCGGAGTGGTCCACCTCGTGTGGGGCGTTCACGATCTCGAACTGCTGCTGGGCGAGTGGTTCGGCGCCCGCAAGTCCTAGCCTGGGGCACCCTTCCGTGAGGCCGCTTCCACCTGCGCAGGCTATCTCGCCGGGGCATCTCGGCGGGATCGACGACTGGGCGCGCTGGGTCGAGGGAGTGCGCCGTCTCGGTGGCCGCTGGCTTCGGCTGCGAGAGCCGCACTGGACGGATCGCGAGGTCGCTGAGGTGGCGGTGGCGACCCGCCGGCGCTGGCCCGATCTGTTGCTGTCGATCACGGGTAGAGCCGATCTGGCGGCGGCCGGCGGGGCCGGTGGTGTGCATCTGCCGGAGAGGGGTGTGCCGGCGCAAGTCGCCCGGGAGGTCGATGTGGCGCTCACGATCGGGCGTTCGGTGCACGATCTCGACGGGGTGGATCGAGCGGTGTCGGAAGGGGTCGACTATGTCCTCCTCGCCCCGGTCTTCGCGCCGCTCAGCAAGCCCGCGGAGCGAACCGGGCTCGGCCTGGCCGGCCTCGCGGAGGCGTGTCGACGCGACATCCCGGTCTACGCCCTGGGGGGCGTTACAATAGGGCGCCTTCCCGAGATTGCCGGGGCAGGTGCGGCGGGGGTCGCCGGCATCTCGCTCTTCGATCCCGCTTCCGACACTTCTTCCAGCGCCTCTTTCGACTCTCCGTCCGGCTCCACTCCGCCAGCCGGCTCCCGCTTGCCAACCGCCCTCGAGTGCTTCGCCCCGAAATGAACGGACTCGCCGGGATCGGCATCGACGTCGTCGCCGTCGAGCGGATGGAGCACGTGCTCGCGCGCCATGGGGCTCGGTTCGTGGAGAGGATCTGCCGTCCCGGAGAAGAGAACCGGCGTCAGGGAAGCGCTCGGGCTCAGCACATCGGAGGTCTGTTCGCGGCCAAGGAGGCGGTGCTCAAGGCGCTCGGCACCGGATGGGACGGCGGACTCGGCTTCCGGCAGGTGGAAGTCACGCACTCCGATCGCGGAAGGCCTCAGGTCCGGCTCCACGGCGTGGCTGCGGACACGGCGGCGGAGCTCGGAGTGACACGGATCCACCTGTCGATCACCCACGACGCCGGCGTGGCGGCCGCCGTCGCAGTGCTGGAGAAGAGCTGATGGGTCTCAAACCCCGACTTCTGCTCCTTGCGGCGGCGGTCTGTGCGCTCGATCTGCTGTCCAAGGTGTGGATCGTCCGCAACCTGCCACGGCATGCCGTCGAGACCGTCATTCCGGGGTTCCTCAACCTCACTCATGTCCGCAACAGCGGAGTCGCGTTCGGCCTCTTCAGCTCGCTCGGCGACTGGGGACCGTGGGTCCTGGCTGCCGCGGGAGTCGTCGCCATCGTCGTCGTGGCCGTCTACTTCCGCCAGACGCCGGTGTCGGAGAAGCTGCTGCTGTGGGCGTTGGCGCTGATTCTGGGGGGGGCGATCGGCAACCTGATCGATCGGGTCGTCAACAAGGCGGTGACCGACTTCATCGACGCCTATGTCGGCAGCTACCACTGGCACACGTTCAATGTTGCCGACAGCGCGATCACCATCGGAATCTCGCTGATGCTCCTCGATCTCCTGCTGCAGCGCCGGCGCGTGCCGGAAGAGAGCCCGGCTTCCTGAGGCGTTGCGCGGTGGGTCGGAGGGCCCCGGCGGAAGGATCGACCCCGTGAGCGCGCCCGCCCCCGGGACCGGAGAGCCCGCGATCCACGAGTGGACCGTCGCTTCGGAAGAGAGCGACCTGCGCCTCGATCAGATGGTCGCCGGCCGACTGGAGGCCGCGCGAAACCAGGTGCAGCAGTGGATTCGCGACGAGGCTGTGACCGTCGACGGCACACCCCGCCGCGCTTCGTTCCGGCTTTCGCCCGGTGCGAAGGTGATCTGTCGCGCGAGCCCGAAGGAAGCGGCGGGAGAGGTCGAGCCGGAGGACGGGCCGCTGTCGCTTCTCTACGAGGACGACGACGTCGTCGTGATCGACAAGCCGGCCGGGCTGGCCATGCATCCCGGCGCGGGCCGGCGCACCGGCACCCTCGCCCATCGATTGCTCCACCGCTATCCCGAGATCGCTGCCGTCGGCGGCCGCGATCGCCCGGGCATTGTGCACCGGCTCGATCTCGACACCACCGGTGCGGTCTGTATCGCCCGCAACGAGCGGAGCTACCTCGCCCTCCAGAAGGCCTTCGGAGAACGCGAGGTTCACAAGAGCTATCTGGCGATCGCGCTCGGCGAGGTCGGGCCGGACGCCGGTCGCATCGAAGAGCCGATCGGGCGACACCCGAAGCATCGGCGGCGGATGGCGGTGCGCTCCGACGGTCGCTCGGCCCGTACCCGCTACCGGGTGCTGGGCAGGGTGCCCGGGGCCACCCTGATGGAACTCGATCTGGAGACGGGCCGGACCCACCAGATCCGGGTGCACCTGCTCTCGTTGGGCCATCCGCTGGTGGGAGATTCGCTCTACTCCGGCCAGCGGGCGCGCAGCGCTCCGGCGACGACGCGGGGCGTCCTCCAGGCGTTCCCGCGCCCGGCGCTCCATGCCTGGAAGTTGTCGTTGTCGCACCCCGCCGATGGCAGCCGGCTGGCGATCTCGGCTCCGCTACCCGCGGACCTGCGGGATCTGTGGAGGGCTCTCGGCGGGGGCGAACTTCCGAGGGATCCGTCAATCGTCCGGGAGTAGCCGAGAGCCGGGCCGCCAGGAGTGTGCGGGGAAACCTCAGGTTCTACCTATCCGACCGGTCCCTGGACGGGAGCTCGTCCAGGGGGGCGGGGATCCTGATCGCCGCGTCGAGGGCGGCTGCAACAGGTCCGGGGTCGGTTCTGGTCGAGGCCGATCTCGAGCAGCCTCGGTCGGGCGCTGCGAGCGCTATCGGTCGGGCCGAAACCGGGCGTCAGCTGCCGCGGAGGCGGGACCTGCAGCCCTACCCGGAGCCCTTCTCGAAGACGGTAGGGCCCGATCGACTCGGGTCCCAGGGACGGCCGCCGGTGGGCCTCCATCCGCTCGACCTCAGGACAGGACCGGCTCGATCTTCAGCATCCGCGCCCACGCCTTTCGGAGCGAGTCCGGAAGGTCGAGGCGATCGAAGATGGAACGCACCTCATCCCGCGAGACGTAGCGCCAGATGTCGTCCCACTCGGCGTAGCGGAGCAGATGCGAAACCACCTCTTCGCGCTCGCCGGGGAGCTTCGAGAGGAGCATGCGCCGCACCTCGTCCTCGGTCACGTCGCGCTCGGGGAAGAAGTAGACCGTGGGAAGCTCGACGCCTGTCTCGTTCTTCGCCATCCCGCATCAGTATAGCGCCTGGGAGCGAGCGTACCGAGCCCTCTCGGCGCGATCGGTCTGTGGTACTTTCTTCGGCCGAAGGCCGCTGAGCGGGCATAACTCAGCTGGTAGAGTGCAAGCTTCCCAAGCTTGATGTCGCGGGTTCGAGTCCCGTTGCCCGCTCCATCTCTCGACGCTGATTCCTGCGACGATCGCGAGCTTGCGAAGCGTCGCCCGGAATCCGAACCAAGGGGTTTCACATGGCACTGTTTGGCCGCGAATCCGACGAACGACCCACTCCCTCCGTCAGCACTCCTCCCGCTCGGGCCACGAGCAGCCGCTCCGCCCAGCGAAAGACGACCCTCATCGCCGCCGGCGCCAAGCTGGTGGGCGAGATCAGCGGCGATACCGACGTCATGATCGAGGGGACCGTCGAGGGCAAGATCCATCCCAAGGAAGACGTCTCCGTCGGCGAACAGGGCGTCGTGCGGGGCGAGATCCAGGCCCGTCGGGTACGTGTCGCCGGCAAAGTCGAGGGCAACGTTCGCGGCCGTGAAAGCGTCGAGATCCTCTCGACCGGCAGTCTTCAGGGAGACGTCTCCTCGCCCGGCATGGTGATCGGTGATGGAGCGTTCTTCAAGGGCCGGGTCGAGATGACCGGTCATCACGAATCGAAGCCTGCGGGAGCGGACGCTCCACACTCGAAGTCCGCCAAGGAGGGCTCCGGCAAGGAGGGCAAGCCGGAAGCGACGCCCCCCACCGGCTCGGGCGGCGGCGCCGCGCTGTCGTCGAGCGAAGCGGGCGCCTGAGGTCAGCCGGGCCGCGAGGCTCGGCGCTAGCGAGGCTCGAAGACGACTTCGAACAGCCTGGGCCAGTACTTTCCGGTGACGTAGAAGACCTCACGCCGGGGGTCGTAGGCGATTCCATTGAAGACGTCGATCCCTTCGCGCTCCGAGGGGGTGAGAAGTCCCGAGGCGTCGATGACGGCGCTCACCCTGCCGTCGACCGGATCGATCCGCACGATCTGCTCGCTGCCGTAGACGTTGGCGTAGATCCAGCCTTCGGCGCACTCGAGCTCGTTCAGACGATCGACCGGGCGGTCGTTCAGGTGGACTTCGAACTCGCGAAGCGAAGCGAACGTCGCCGGATCACGGAGAACGAGCCGCGCACTGCCGTCGCTCATCCACAGGCCTGTGTCGTCGCCGCACAGCCCCCACCCTTCCCCCGAGTAGCGGCTCTCCACCAGAGGCTCGAAGTCATCCAGTCCGTGGCGCAGCACCAGACCCTCGCGCCACGTCAACTGATAGAGCGTCCGGCCGACGCGCTCCAGCCCCTCGGCGAAGAGGTCGTCCCGCAGCTCGATCTCCCGGAGGACCCGACCGGTCGAGATCTCGACCTCGCGCAGGCGCGACTCACCGTACTGACCGCCGCTCTCGAACAGCGTACCGTCGTGAAACAGGAGCCCCTGGGTGTAGATCGCGGGGTCGTGCGGGTAGCTGGCGAGGACTCTTGCGACGAGGTTCTCCACTTCGCCGGAGGCCGCCCGGCAGCGAGCCGCCAGCAGCAGCATTGCCAGCAGGCAGGCGAACCCGAGGGACGCCCTGAGAAGGCGCTGAGGAGTCACCGGCCGAGCCGCGGACAGCTCAACGCTCGGACCTCTGCACGACCCGCCAGAAGATGACGGCCAGCAGGGTGAAGGCGCCGAGACCGAGCCACTGCGCACCGGCACCGGCCCATTCGTGCCCGACGCTTGCGGGCGCGCGGCCCAGGAACACCGCCACCAGAGCGATCGCCACGCCCAGCAGGCCCTCGCCACCGACGAGACCGGAGCCGAACAACACTCCCCGCTCGCGCACCGAGGCGGCGTCGCCCTCCCCCGCTCCCTTCTCCGCCAGGTGACGCATGCATCCGCCGAGGAAGACCGGCACCATCGTCGAAACGGGCAGATAGACGCCGACCGCGAAGGCGAGGCTCGGGATTCGGAACAACTCGGCGACGACGGCGATGACGACGCCGATGCCGACCAGCCCCCATGGCAGCGACTGCTCGAGGACGCCCTCGATCACGATCTTCATCAGCGTCGCCTGCGGGGCGGGGATCTCGCTCGTACCGAACCCATAGGACTCGTGCAGCGCGAGGACGGTGAGGCAGACGAAGACGGCGCACGTCAGCACCCCGGCGAGTTCGCCGATCTGCTGGCGACGAGGGGTGGCACCGAGCAGAAAGCCGGTCTTGAGATCCTGTGAGGTATCTCCGGCGATCGAAGCCGCGATGGCGACGACGCAGCCGACGGTCAGCGCCGCCGCCTTCCCCATGTCGCCGGTCCAGCCGAGGACGAGGAAGATGCTCGACGTGGCGAGCAGGGTCGCGATCGTCATGCCGGAGGTCGGGTTGGAGGTCACTCCGACCATGCCGACGATGCGCGAGGAAACGGTGACGAAGAAGAAGGCGGCGATCACCACCAGGACCGCCGCCAGCAGTCGGCCCGCTGTGCTTTCGAGCGCGGCGAAGACGTCCGGCACGAGCGTCATCACGGCGGCGAGGACGAGCACTCCGATCCCGACGACCCTCAGGGAGAGGTCGCTCTCGGTGCGCTTCTCGGCTGCATCGTCCCCTGCAAGCCGGCGCCGCAGCTGGCGAGCCCCGACCCGGAAGCTTTCGATCATGGTCGGCAGGCTGCGGACGAGGGTGATCAGCCCGCCTGCCGCTACCGCCCCTGCACCGATGTAGCGGACGTAGCGGGTCCACAGCAGCCCGGGGCTCATCTCGCTGATGGTCAGCGTGGTCTCGGGGTAGAACGGGGCGGTCTGTCCCTCTCCCCACCAGGCGATCAGCGGGATGATCACGAGCCACGACAGCAGCCCGCCTCCCACCATGATCGCGCCGATGCGGGGCCCGAGGATGTAGCCGACGCCGAAGAGCGCCGCCGAATTCTCGAGGCCGAGCTGGCCCTTCTTGAGGAACGGGACCTTCGCCGTGAGCTCTCCCGGGAAGAGCTTGAGCCAGTCGACGAGCAGCTTGAAGCCGGCTCCCATCGCCAGCCCGCGGAAGACGTTGCTCGCCCTGCCGCCGCCGACCTGGCTCGCGACCAGCACCTCGGCGCACGCCGTCCCTTCCGGGTACGGGAGCCGGCCGTGCTCCCGGGCGATGAGAAACCGGCGCAGTGGGATCATGAATAGCACTCCCAGCAGGCCGCCGCACATCGCCAGCAGGGTCATCTGGAGGAGCGTCGGGTCGAGGCCCCACAGGAAGAGCGCCGGCAGGGTGAAGATCACTCCGCTCGCCACCGAACTCGACGCCGAGCCGACCGTCTGCGACAGGTTCGCTTCGAGGATCGAGTTCTCTACACCGCTCTTCGCCAGCAGGCGGAAGGTCGCCACGGTGATCACCGCGACCGGGATCGAGGTCGAGATCGTCAGCCCGACCTTGAGGCCGAGGTAGGCGTTGGCGGCGCCGAAGACGATCCCGAACAGGATCCCGGCAAGGACCGCCTTGAGAGTGAACTCGGGCGGGCTCTCGGCGTGTGACACGAAGGGCTCGTACTGCTCCCCCTCCGGGATCGGCTCGTAGGCCGTGCGGTCGAGGCCGTCCGAAGCCACTACCGCGCTCCGATGTCAGCGGTGACGGCGTCGAGGGAGCAGCCACCGAGCCAGTCTGCCGGCGAGCCGATCGCAGGACCACCACCGATCGGCGACCCGGGGGGCGCCTCGAGGGCGGCTGCAGGTGCCTCCGCAGGAGGCAGGGCACGGTCCCAGAAACGCGCGATCCGGCGCGCGAGCGGCGGCGAGGCTTCCGGCGACGCCTGGAAACGCTCCAGCTCCCGTTCGAGCTCACTGCGGACCGCGGCCGAGGTCGCCGGCGAGGAGGCGGCGCGCATCAACCCTTCGACCCAGACGCCTCGCACCGCGGCACCCAGCGGCGTAGTCCGTTCGTGAGCGTTGAGCGAGTCGGCCAGCGCCGCGAGGACTCCACCCACTCCCGGCTGGGCCCCGTCGGCGGCGTGTTGCTGGGCGACGCGGTTGAGACGCTCGGGTGCGAGCAACGACCGGACGGTCAGGTCGGCCGCCGTAGCACCCGCCGCGACCGGGTCGAACAGCGGATCGGTTGCGCCGGCGAACAGCTCGCGGTTGGACCAGAGCCCGAAACTGCGGGGATGAAGGACCGCCAGGGCGTTGGCCGGAACCTCGAGAGCCTCGGGCGACAGCGTCGCCGCCAGCGTCGCCAGGGCGGCGTGCTGGACCTCGGGTGAAACCGGCTGCGGCAGCGGCTGGTCGTCGCCCGCGACCTTGTAGCGATAGTCGACGCCACCGACCTGCTTGGCGGTCACGCCCAGCTGGTAGCGATGATGAAAGTAGAGGGGCGCGAACACCTCCTCGAGGGCGGCCATCGGCCGGCCAGTGGCAATGCGGCTCGCCCCGAAGGCCTCCAGGCCGACGCCTCGCACTTCCATGGTCTGCGCGAGAGCGGCGACGGAATCGGAGCCGTTGTCCCAGAGCCCGGCCTTCGGCTGTGCCGCTCCTTCAGGCCGCGCATCGGCGTCGCTGAGGAAGAGCATCCCCTCGTCGAGGCCCCGCTCGACGATGGCGGCCAGGCCGGCATCCTCGTCCGTCCCGTCCGGAAAGTCCCGGTAGGCGAAGTCGGCCGCGTGCCGATCCCACGCGCCGATGCCGACGTCGTAGGCGTCCGAGAGATCGACCCTGCCGTCGACGACCCGCAGAAAAGGCGCCGGGTAGTCCATCACGCTGGCTCGGCCGTAGGTGCTGGCGGCGAAGTTGTGCGCGAAGCCGAGAGTGTGGCCGACCTCGTGCGCCGAGAGCTGCCGGATCCGCGCCAGCGCCGCTTCGATCGGATCCTGAGGACCGCCGTTGCCGGTCGCTTCCACCCCGGTCAGTCCCTCGAAGAGGAGGATGTCCTGACGCACCCGCAGCGAACCGAGGGTGACGTGCCCCTTGATCATTTCTCCGGTGCGGGGATCGATCACCCCTCCGCCGTAGGACCATCCACGGGTCGAGCGATGCACCCACTGGATGACGTTGTACCTCACGTCGAGGGGATGGGCGCCTTCCGGCAGCAGCTCGACGCGGAAGGCGTCCTCGAACCCTGCGGCTTCGAACGCCTCTGCCCACCACGTGGCGCCCTCGATCAGAGCCGAGCGAATCGGTTCCGGTGCGCCGGAGTCGACGTAGTAGACGATCGGCTCGACCGCGGCCGACGACTCCGCCTCGGGATCGGTCCGCTCGAGGCGATGTCTCACGATCCACTGCTCCTGAATCGGCTCTCCCAAGGGCGTCGCATAGTCGCTGAACGAGATCGCGAACGATCCCATCCTCGGGTCGAAGCGCCGGGGGTGGTAGCCGTCGTCCGGCAGTCGGATCAGGGAATGGTGCTGCCTGAGCGTGATCGCCTGGGCCATCGGAGCGGTCGCCTGAACGAAGCCGCCGCTGCCGTCTCCGGCGAAGGTGAGCAGTGCCTCGAACTCGAGGTTGTCCGGAAAGGCGAGCACGGCCCCGGGGTCGAGCATGCTGCGATCCGCGTCAAGCCGGTAGGAGCCCTGGCCGGTCGCCGCCAGGGTGGCGACGACGTCATGAGCGTCGCGCACGACGAAACTGGTGATGTCGACGAGGCTTCGCCCGTCCTCGGCGGTCTCCAGAACCTCGCCGGCCCAGAGCACCGAGGTCGCAAAGGCCTCCCTGGTCGCTCGTACCTCCGCGGCGTTGTCGCTCAGCGCGCGGAACCGAAGGTTGGGCGCCTCGATCAGGAGGCGGCTGCCGATCCGCCTCAGCTCCACCACCCGGGTCTCCCCCAGCTGGCCGCGATCGAGTCCGACGGGGTTGGAACCGAGCCCTGTCGTCAGCCCCTCGACATAGAGGTAGGTTCCGACGACCCCCCGCTCCCCCGGCGAAGGCAGCTCGAGCAGCACGCTCCCCTTCTTCGGGTGGACGTGGACATCGAGCAACCCCGACCGCCGCTCGAAGCCGTCGAGAGCGTCACCCCAGTCCGACGATTCTTCGGCGGCTTCGGAGCTCGGGTTCCCGGTCGGAGCGAGGCCGGAGCAGGCGGCCAGGGCGACGCTGGTGAGAAGGACTGTCAGGACGGAGTACCTCGAGATCAACGCGAATCCTCCTCGTCGGGGGCTTGGTCGGAGTGTGGTTGGGACCGGCAGATCCTACCGCAGGGGGTCGGCCCGTCCGGCGCGTGCCGAGGCGAGCGGAAGCCGCACTCTGACCTCGAGCCCACCCTCGGAGCGATTGCGAGCCGAGATCTCGCCACCGTGCTCTTCGATGATGCGGCGGGCGATCGGCAGGCCGAGTCCGGTGCCGGTATCGTGTGTCGAAAAGTACGGGTCGAAGATTCGCGCGAGGGCGCCGGCCTGAACGCCGGGACCGTCGTCCCGAACGGTCACGATCGCGTGTTCGCCCCGCTCTACGGCGACGGTGACCCGCCCGCCGTCGGCGACCGCCCTCAGCGCGTTCTCGAGAAGGTTGCGCAGCGCGCGCTGCAGAAGCTTGGGGTCGAACTCGCACTCGAGGCTCTCCTCCGCGCTCTCGAAGAGGACCTCCACGCCGGCCGGAGGCGAGGTCGAGTATCCGTCGACGAGGCTCCTAACGGCGGCGACGAGGTCCCCGTGCCCGGGCTCGATCCTGGGGATACGGCTATAGGTCGAGAACTCGCTCGAGATCGCGCGCAGCTCCTCCACGTGGCGCAGGATGTTCGTCGTGCAGCGCTCGAACACCTCGTCGAAGTTCTTCGGGTTGCGCTGGCGCACTTCTCTGAGATGTTCGGCCGAAAGCCGGATCGGGGTCAGAGGGTTCTTGATCTCGTGAGCGATCATCCGCGCCATCTCGGCCCACGCCTCGAGGCGCTCTCCGCGAATGACCTCCGTCACGTCTTCCACCACCACGAGGGCCACCGGACTCCCTTCGCCGGGTACGTCGGCCCACACGATCGTCCATTCCCGGGGCTCCTCGTCCCCGATCGCCGGCAAGGTCAGAGTCTGCGGCTTGCGGCGATCGCGCGCCTTCGCGAGAGCGTCCGGCAACCCGGCGAGCGCCTCGCGCCGCGCGAGTGCCACCTCGATCGCCTCTCCGACGCTGGTTCCGAGCAGCTCGGCGGCGACCGCGTTCTGCATCAGCACCCGTCCCTCGCCGTCGAGGGATACCACCGCCGCCGTGATGTTGTCGACCATCCTCTCGACGACCGCCTTCTCCGCCAGCAGGCGGCTCCGCCCTTCGGCGATGTGCTGAGCCATCCGGTCGATCGCCTGCACGAGGGTGGCGAGCTCGAGTGCGTCGGGGGCAAGGTCGAGCCGTGTCGCTCCGGCGGCGATGCGCTGCGTCCCGTCGACGATCTCCTCGAGCGGTCGGGTGAATCGGGTGGCCAGGCGGGTCCCGAGAGCGACGAGCAGCAGCACCAGGGCGGCGGTCGCCAGGAGGATCTGCCGCCGCAGCCGGGCGACCTCACCCGCGACCGCCTCCTCCTGCGCCATGAGGGGCACGGAGATGAGGAACTGGGCTCCGCCCGCCTCCTCGCCCGGCAGCGTCACCGGTGCGTAGAGCTCGGTGTAGCGGGTGGATCCCGCCTGCTGAAGGCGCGAGGCGGAGCGTCGACCGCGGAGTTTGAGGGCGTCGTAGACCGCCCCCGGCACGCGTCGCGGCAGGATTCCGGTGGCGAAGAGCTCGGGCCGGCTCGAAGCGATGACGACGTCGTTGCCGGTCCAGTAGAGGTTGACGTCGTGCCGCAGAACGCCTGCGAGCCACGCCATCAGGGAGTTGTCGAGATCGGTCGCGAACTCGCTGCCCGGCTCTCTCGCTGCGGCGTACTCACTCACCACCTGACGCGCGGAGGCGAGAGCGCGCCGACCTTCGGCGAGCTTCTCGCCTGCCAGCCTCTCCTCGAGGGCGCGCAGGACCACGAGATCGACGAGGACCGCCGGCACGATCACCAGCAGTGAGAAGACCAGCACGAGCCGGCGCGAGTACGAACGCCAGAGAAGCCGCGCGCGGTCACGGAAGGCCCGTCGCGAGAGGCGCAACAGGAGGTTCGCCAACGTCAGGAGAGCGAGGGGCAGCCAGGCTCCCGCAGCCTGGGTGGCGACCCGGGTCAGACCCTCGATCGGCGTGGCGCGTGGCAGCAACGCCAACCGATAGCCGTCCGGCTCGGTAGCGCTCCAGAACCACCACCACGTCTCGTCGTGCTCGAGACGGCCGCGGCCGTCGGAAAGCGCCGCCCGCTCCAGCGGCGGTGGATCCGTCCAGGGCGAGATCCTCGGATCGTCGGGACTGCCGTAGAGAGCGTAGGCGGCCGGCGAGAGGATCTCCTGCACGGCTCCCCGCCCGCTGGGCCCTCCCCTGAGCAGGTCGCGGCCGACATCCTCGATCGGCCCGGATGCCAGACGATGCCCGGGGCGCACCAGCAGCCAGTACTCGAGCGTCCCCCACTCACGATCCTCCAGCAGGATCGGCAGCCGGTCGGTGACGAGTGCGTGGTCCCAGACCGGCCGGTCGAACGGGCGCTCCCGGGACTGGACGGTCGGTGTCCCTCCGTCATCGAGAGGGATCCCGAAGGAGAACGAGCTTCCTTCTCCACCGTCGCCCGCCAGCGTGATCGCCGACACGGCACGCTGCCGCGCCAGGGGGGACCTCCGCCAGGTTTCGAAGGCGAGGTCCGAAAGGTCCATCTCACGAATCGAGCCGGCGCTGAGATCGGCGAGGTCGAGGCGATGGAAGTGCTCCCGGAGACGGTCCTGGAGTTCGACCGTCTCGTTGCGGGTCGGCGGGGCGAGGGCGTCGAGGGTCGGCCCGGCGAGGTCGTGCCTCAGCTGCCAGCGGAACATCGTCTCGTGAACGGTGGCGGAAAGGAGCGCCGCCAGCAGCGTCACGCCCGCGGTGAGGAGCGGCCGGCCGCGCAGACTGACGGCCGAAAGACCGGACGCGGCCAGGATCCCGGCCGTCAGCGCGAGTCCGAGAACCAGCACCGTGAGGTCTACGATCGCGGCCGCGGCGACGAGCAGCCCGGCGGCCCACCACAGCCGGCTCTCCTGCGAGCTCGTACTCGAAGCCCGCACCCCGAGGGCCGCGAGCAGTTCCCAGACCAGGAAGGTCAGGAGGAGCAGCAGAACCCGCTGGGCCCACGCGTCCGGAGAGATCAGGAACGACTCGCCCAGGTCGGGGTTGCCGGAGCGGGTGATCCAGCCGGCCAACGCAGTCGTCGCCAGCACGGTGACCGATCCCCGCACCGGACCGGCCACTCGTCGAAAGACACCCTGGAACCCGTCCCGATCACCCGGGTCGGATCGCCTTCGCGTGGCCAGCCACGCCAGCAGCCCTGCCGTGAGCCCGACCGCAACGGCGATCCACGGTGAGACGGCCAGGGCGATAGAGAGGAGACCGATGCCGCCGCCCAGCGCGAGCGCCGCAAGAGCCGGGTAGCGCCTTCGCCTGCCGCTTCCGATCGCGCAAAGCAGCAGTGCGCCGAATGCCATGGGAAGCCGCCAGTCCGGTCTTCGATCCCCGCCCAGCGAACCGGTGTCGAGCAGCAGAGTCGGAGTCTCACTGACGACGACGGCCGCTCGTCCACCGGGCACCGCGCCGCCGAAGGGAATGGCGCTCCAGCGGGTGCCACGTTCCGCTCCTCCCGGGAGAGCGAAGGGCAGTGTTTCCGAACTCAGGCTCACGCCCGCGACCACGCGGCCTGCGTTGCCTGCGATGGGAACCACCGAGAGCAGACTCGAGGCGGTCAGGCTCGCGCGCGATGTGCGCCCGGCTCGCGGCAGGGAGAAGCGGTCGAGCTCGTGCAACAGGCCCGCCCCCGCCCACGCGTCGATCCTCCCCTGGGGGTCGACATAGTAGATCGACCAGTCGAAGTCGCTCTGCGAGGCGACGAGGCGAGCGAGGCGGCGAAAGCGCTCCTCTCGCGGGAGGGAGGTCAGATCCTCTGCGGCGGCCCGCTGGGACAGGGCGTCGATCCGTCGCCAGAGCGCCTCGTATCCGGCCCGGGCTGCGGCGATGAGCTCGTCCTGGGTCGCGACGGTCCGGTGGCGCCACCCCTCGCCGGCTGCCGCCGCCAGGGCCAGGATCGCCAGCGCTGCGACGAGAAATCGCTCGAATCGGCTTGGGCCCGCCGAGGACGAACCGAGTGACTCCCCAGCCATCGGAGATCTCAACCGATCGGCAACCCTCAAACTTCCTCGCCGGCTCCGACCATCGGCAGATCGATACCGGTCCGGCGGGCGCAGTCGATCGCCTCGGGGTAGCCGGCGTCCGCATGACGGGCTACTCCCATGCCCGGATCGCTCGTCAGGACCCGCTCGAGTCGCGAAGCCGAGGCCTCGGTGCCGTCCGCCACGACCACCATGCCGGCGTGGAGCGAGTAGCCGATGCCGACACCGCCACCGTGATGGACGGAGACCCAGGTGGCGCCGTTGACCGCGTTGACGAGCGCATTGAGGATCGGCCAGTCACCGATCGCGTCGGAACCGTCCCGCATCGCCTCGGTCTCACGATTCGGCGAGGCGACGCTGCCGCAGTCGAGATGGTCGCGTCCGATGACGATCGGAGCCTTCACCGCGCCGGAGGCGACGAGCTCGTTGAACACCCGGCCGGCGCGTGCTCGCTCGCCGTAGCCGAGCCAGCAGATCCTCGACGGGAGCCCCTGGAAGGCGACCCTCTCTTGCGCCATCGGGATCCACCTCTGCAGGGCCTCGTCGTCCGGGAACGCCTCGAGGATCGCCTCGTCGGTCGCCCTGAGATCGTCCTCGCTGCCGGAGAGAACGGCCCAGCGGAAGGGGCCCTTTCCTTCGCAGAAGAGCGGCCGGATGAAGAGCGGCACGAAGCCGGCGAAATCGAACGCGTTCTCGACACCGGCCGCCTTCGCCTGGCCGCGGAGATTGTTGCCGTAGTCGAAGGTGAGCGCCCCCCGACGCTGAAGCTCGAGCATGTGGCGCACGTGCTCGGCCATCGACTCGATCGCCGCGTGCACGTAGCCGTCCGGGTTCGAGGCCCGCAGTTCGAGCGCCTCGTCGTAGCTGCGCCCGTGGGGCACGTATCCGGTCAGATTGTCGTGGGCCGAGGTCTGGTCGGTTAGCAGGTCGGGAGTGATCTCGTGCTCGATCAGGTGGGCGAGGAGATCGACGGCGTTCGCTTCGACCGCGATCGAGACCGCCGCACCGTCGGCCTTCGCTGCGAGAGCCTGCTCCACTCCCTCCGCCAGCGTCGGGGCGACCCGGTCGAGGTAGCGCGTCTCGAGCCGGCGCTCGATCCGGTGCCGCTCTACCTCGGCGATGAGGCAGGTCCCCTCGTTCATCGTCACGGCGAGCGGCTGTGCCCCACCCATCCCGCCGAGGCCGGCCGTTACGGTGAGCGTCCCCCGGAGGGTGCCGCCGAACGACTGGCGCGCGCACTCGGCGAGCGTCTCGTAGGTCCCCTGGAGGATGCCCTGACTGCCGATGTAGATCCACGAGCCGGCGGTCATCTGCCCGTACATGGTCAGCCCGAGGGCGTCGAGGCGACGGAACTCGTCGTCGGTCGCCCAGTGCGGGACGAGCATCGAATTCGAGATCAGAACTCTGGGAGCATCCGTGTGGCTCCTGAAGACCGCCACCGGCTTGCCCGACTGGACGAGCATCGTCTCGTCGTCGGCCAGCCGTTTCAGGGTCGCGACGATGGCGTCGAACGCCTCCCAGTTGCGCGCCGCCTTGCCCGAGCCGCCGTAGACGATCAGTTCGTCGGGCCGCTCCGCCACGTCGGGGTCGAGGTTGTTCATCAGCATCCTCAGCGCCGCCTCCTGCTGCCATCCTCGACAGGAGAGCTCGGTGCCTCGCGGGGCCCGCAGTGTCGGGCGGGTCGGGGCGGTCGGTGATTCGATCATCGTCGGTCCTTTCAGTTCCTCTCGACCCCGAGGGGCAGGAGGTCCGGGGGTCTATTCGAGCGTGTCGAGGTGCAGGGAGAGGTCGCCGCCGAGCCGGCGTTCCATGGACACGAGGTCGGGATGTGCCCATCGGTCTCGCTCCCACGGCTCGACGATCTCACGCACCGTGGCGTGAAAGGCCTCGAGGGCACGGCTGGATCGGAGTGGGCGATGAAACTCGAGCCCCTGAGCGGCTGCGAGGGTCTCGATCGCCAGCACGCGGCGGACATGAAGGACGATCCGCTGCAGCTTGAGAGCGGCCGTCATCCCCATCGAGACGTGATCCTCCTTACCGGCGGACGTCGGGATCGAGTCGACCGAAGCCGGATGAGCGAGTCCCTTGAGCTCGGACACGAGTGCCGCCGCGGTCACCTGCGGGATCATGAAGCCGGAGTCGAGGCCCGCGTCGGTCACCAGGAACGGCGGCAGGCCGGAATGGTGCGGATCGGTCAGCTTCTCGATCCGGCGCTCGGAGATCGAGGCGAGCTCCGTGAGTGCGATGCCGAGGAAGTCGGCGGCGAACGCGATCGGCTCACCGTGGAAGTTGCCGCCCGAGAGGATCTCGCCGCCGTCGGCGAAGACCAGCGGGTTGTCGGTCACCGCGTTGAACTCGATCTCCAACCGGCGGACGACGTCGGCCAGCACGTCCCTGACGGCGCCGTGAACCTGAGGCATGCAGCGCAACGAGTAGGGGTCCTGCACCCGGGGATCGTTCTCGCGGTGTGACTCGCGGATCTCGGACCCCTGGAGCAGTGCACGGAGGTTGCGGGCGCTCGTCTCCTGCCCGGGGTGGGGGCGTGCCGCATGGAGCCGGGGATCGAAGGCGGTGTCCGAGCCGCGGAGCGCCTCTAGGGAGAGTGCGCCGACGAGGTCCGCGAGGCGGACGAGGCGGCCGGCTTCGAGGGCCGCCACCGCGGTGACCGCCGTCATCGCCTGGGTGCCGTTGATGAGGGCGAGACCCTCCTTGGGCTCCAGGGCCAGCGGCTCGAGCCCGGCTCGCGAGAGCTGCTCCATCGCCGGTACGGGTCGGTCTTCCTCTCCTAGGAAGAGGCCTTCCCCGAGGAGCGGCAGGGCAAGGTGCGCCAGAGGGGCGAGATCGCCGCTCGCCCCGACCGAGCCCCGTCGCGGGACGAAAGGCAACCAGTCGCGCTCGAGGAACAGCAGCAGACGCTCGACGACCGCGGGGCGAATGCCGGAAAGCCCCACCGCCAGCGCATTGGCACGCAGTCCCAGCATGACGCGTACGACGGCCGGTTCGAGCGCTCGCCCGATGCCCGCGGCGTGCGACAGCAGCAGGCGGCGCTGCAGCTCCGCCGCCTTCCCGGCAGGGAATCGAGACGGTCGCCAGCTCGCCGAACCCGGTGTTGATGCCGTAAACCGGTACCTGTGCGGCGACGGCTCGCTCGACCTCACCGCGGGAGCCTTCCATGCGGTCGATCGCGCCCGGGCTCAACGAGCACGCCTCTCCCCCGGCGATCCTGCCGACGGTGGCCAGGTCGAGAGCGCTGCCGGTGAGTTCGATCATTGCCGGTAGTTTAGTCACTCCCCGGGGAGAAGCGGGCGGTGTGAGATCGCCCGCGGCGACGGCGTCTGGATGGTTGAATGTTGGCGCGCGCGACAGCGGCGACCCCTTGGGGAATCGACGCCCGGCCGGTGCAGGTCGAGGTCGATGTCCGCCACGGCCTCCCTCAGATGCAGATCGTCGGGCTTCCCGACACCGCCGTGAGGGAGAGCCGCGAGAGGGTCAGGACGGCGATCCGCAACTGCGGAATCCGCCTCGAGCCGCGTGTTGTGACGGTCAATCTGGCGCCGGCCGACATGAAGAAGGCGGGGAACCACCTCGATCTCGCGATCGCCGTCGCCCTGCTGGCGGCGTACGAGGAGATTCCGCAGGAGGTCCTGGCCGGTCGCCTGTTCTGCGGCGAGCTGGGGCTCGACGGTCGTACCCGGCCGATTCGTGGCGCTCTGGCGATCGCCCACCTTGCCGATCGCCTGGGCTCACGCGAGGTCCTGCTTCCCGAAGGGTGTGCCTCCGAGGCGGCGGCGCTGAGGCGACTGCCGGTGATCGGGGTGAGCGGGCTCGCGCAGGCGCTCCAGCATCTACTCGGCATCGAGACGCGGGTGCCCGCGGTGGCCGTGGAGCCGGAGACGCCGCTCGCCGAGACCTCGGATCTCGCGGAGGTCCGAGGTCAGGAGGGTGCCAAGAGAGCTCTCGAGGTCGCCGCCGCCGGTGGCCACAACCTGCTCTTTGTCGGTCCTCCGGGAAGCGGCAAAACGATGCTCGCCCGTCGTCTCGCCGGGATCCTCCCGCCGCTCGAGCGCGAGGAAGCGCTGGAGGTGACGAAGATCCACTCGCTCGTGAGCGAGACGCCTCCCAACGGACTCGTTTCGATGCGCCCCTTCCGGGCTCCGCATCACAGCATCAGCGAGGCGGGGATGGTGGGTGGCGGCGCCGGGGTGCCTCGCCCTGGCGAAATCAGTCTCGCGCATCGAGGAGTGCTGTTCCTCGACGAGTTGCCCGAGTACCGACGTTCGACGCTCGAGGCGCTCCGACAGCCGCTCGAGGAAGGACACCTGTTCCTCGTGCGCGCCTACGCGCGCCTCCGCTTCCCGGCCCGCTTTCAGCTGGTGGCGGCGATGAACCCCTGCCCGTGCGGCCACCTCGGCGACGAGCTTCACGACTGCGAATGCTCGAGCCGGGGAATCGAGCGCTACCGGGCGCGGATTTCCGGCCCACTCCTCGACCGGATCGATCTTCACGTGGAGGTGCCGGCACAGCAGTTCGACGTCCTCACCTCCCGTGCGGCCGGAGACAGCAGCTCGGACGTGCGCGATCGGGTCGTCGGCACGAGGACGGTCCAGCTCCGGCGGCAGGCGTGTACCAACGCCGAGCTCGCCCCGGACCGCGTCGAGAGCGCCGCTTCCCTCTCCCCCGACGGCAGAGAGCTGGTGCGGGCGGCGTTCGATCGGCTCGGCCTCTCCGCCCGCGGCCTTCACCGTCTGCTGCGGGTCGCCCGGACGATCGCCGATCTCGCCGGCGCCTCGGAGGTCGGCACGGCGCATCTCGCCGAAGCGATCCAGTACCGCGCTCTGGACCGGCGTGTCGAGCGCTGAGCCGGGTTGCGATCCCCCGGGGACGGTCTCAGGGGTTGGCAGTCTCAGGGGTTGGCAGTCTCACCGTCGCGCTCCAGGCGGAGGTGTCCCCGGACTCGAATCCGTCTTCGAAGATCGGGCCGGTGAAGCGGAGCTCGAGGCGCGGCCTGGCGCTGCCGAAGACCTCCGCGACCCCACGGTGGGCGATCGAGCCGACGAGGGCCGGCTCCGTCCCCTCCGTCTTCGTGTGCCACCGGAGCCGGACGGGAGGCTGGGCCGCGAAGGAGGCATCGCCGTCCTTGAAGTCGACGCGGTCCTCTCCCGTGTCGATGGCCGAAAACTGCAGGCGGAACTGCGTCAACCCCTCCCGATTGATGGCGGCGATCCCCTCCGCCCCGAGGTCGATGCGGAGCGCTCCGAACTCGTCGCGCGCCGAGCCGACAAGGCAACCGGCGTCTTCGGCGTCCGCCGGCTCGTTCCAGTCCGAGACCTCCACGGCCGGAGCTCCGAACGAGCCGGTTTTCACGTCGACACTCGGCACCCCGAGGTCGCCGCTCGTGAACGGATTGGAGCCGCTTCCCGAGTTGCGGAGCAGGTAGAGGGTGGCACCGGCGATCTCGGCGCCGGGCGGGAGGCTCGCCGTGTCGAAGCTGAGCAGTCCGAAATACAGCCGCGCTCCGTCGTCTCCCACCCGGATCGCTTCGGTGCCGCTGCTGTCGCCGTTCGTCCAGCCGTCCCGGACCCCTCCCTCGGACTCGAGCGTCACCGAGACCTCGCCCCGAAAGCTCGGGAAGTAGTGCGTTTCGGTCTGAAGCGCGACCTTGTACAGGTAGCCCTCCTCGTCGAGGTGAATCGGGTCGGCGTCGAGACCCAGAGGGCGACGGAAGTTCTCGCGCAAGGTCGGCCGTAGCGGATTGCCTCCCGGGAACGGCGAGAAGTCGGGCGGCAGCTGACCGGGCCGGGGAAGGGCTCCCGGGGCGGTCACGCCGTCGCCGTAGTAGTGGTGCATCGTCCCGACGCCGTGATCGAACGACAGGCCGGGCGTCGCCACGATCCAGTCGCGGCGCTCGGCCTCGACGTCGACGATCATGGCGTTGAGTTCGACGTCGGTAATGAGGTCGTTGACAGGGTCGCGGCTGAGCTCCTCGCGCTTCGGGCAGGCGTAGATCCAGCACCACAGCGGGTCGACGTTGAAGTTCGGATACTCGTAGCTCGAAACGAGCACGTCGATCCCCGGTCGGACGGAGCGGAACTCGGTCGCGATGGTGTCGAGGTCGTCGAGGATGCGCTCGAAGAGCGCCGCCTCCGAACCGGGAACGTCGAGATCCATGTCCTTGTACCAGCCGCCACCGGGGCGGGCGGCGAGGATGTCGTTGCCGCCGAGGCTGAGCATGACGTGGTCGATCGAGGGCAGCGCCTGCAACTCCGCCACGACGTTGGCGATCCAGGGGTAGTTCGCGGTATCGACCCACTGCCGGGCCTCGCTTCCCGACACGGCGTACTCGGGGCCGGTGTGCCCGGGACCCGGGTCGTCACCGAGCGAGCGGCTGATCGCGAACTTGTCCGCATGGCCGAAGCGATCGAAAACGAGATTGTGGGCGTCGTCATCCCACAGGTACTGCGCCCAGCTGTCGCCCGCGACAAGCACCCGCTCCGCCGTCGCGGGGACCGGGCAATTGCCGGCGACCGCGGGCACCCGCGGCTCTCGCGGAAGGACACCGGAGTAGTTCCACGGCATCGGCGGGTCCTGCCGCTGGGTCCCGTCACCGGAGGCTGGAGCTGCCAGCACCAGTGCGCCACAGAAGAAGCCGGCGAGAAGGGAACGCATGGGGCATTCTGGCATGGTGGGCCGCTGCAGCCGCCGTGCCGCTCCGGCCTCGCCTGACGACGCTTGTGGCTCGAGTAGGGCGCCATGGCGGCGGTCTGCTAGGGTCCGTTGAGCCTCTCCGGCCCCGGCCATGAACTCCCGCTCCAACCGTTCGCGCGCCCTCTTCTGGGGCGTCGGCGCACTCTTCCTCGCCGGGCTTGCAATGCGCGTCTGGTACGGCAGCGGCGGTCTCGATCCGAGGCGCTTCTGGGACGAGCGCTATGCGCTCGAGAACGTCCGCTCGATCCTGGAAGACGGGACGCTCCGGCCGGTCCGGTCGTACTACCCGTCTCCAGTGTTCAATCTCCCTGCGGCGGGAATCGTCGCGCTGCTCGAGCGGGTCGAGGGGGCCACCGGGGACGATCGCTGGTCGGCGATGTCACCGCAGCATTTCGAGGCGGCAGGCTACATGGGGCTGCGTGCATGGCAGGCCTTCTACGGAGCGTTGACCGTCGTGATCCTCTTCGGACTCGGCCGGCGTCTCTACGGAGACGCGGCGGGGTGGCTGGCCGCGGCGAGTCTCTGTTTCCTCCCCTGGCATCTCCACGCAAGCGGCATCTTCAAGCCCGATGTGCTGCTCGTGCTGGCAGTGACATGGACTCTCTACGCCACGGTTCGCTGCCTCGAGGCGAGCTCGACGCGGTGGGCCATCGTCACCGGCGTCGGCATCGCCCTGGCAGCCAGCGCCAAGCTGACGGGGGTGCTGGTGGCGGCGCCGATCGCCATCGCCACCGTCTGGCCGAGCGGCTTCGACCTTCCGCGGTGGAAGCGTCTCGGGGTCGCCGCCCTCACGAGCCTCGTCGCCTTTGCCGTGACGAATCCGTACGGCTGGGCCTACCTTCACTACCTGGAGGCTTTGAAGAGGGACTATCAGATGCGCGCGGACGCGCTCGGGCAGACCCGCCTCGACGTCCTGCGCTCGTCGCTGGAGTTCTTCGGCGATCGGTGGGTGCACGGTCGCGGCGCGAGCCTGGTCGTCCTGGTCACGGTCGTCGCGGTCGCGATCGCGCTGTGGACGCGGCGATCGAAGGTGGGTGCAGAGCGCGACTGGCGGGACGCTGCCGAGGCGGGCCTCGTCGCCTACCCGATTCTCTACCTCCTCGTCTACGTTTCACAGACGACCTACTTCAAGCCCAACAACCTACTGCCGGTGGTGCCGCTGACCTGCCTCTGGTTGGGGCTGGCGCTCGCTCGCAGTGGCGGTTTCCTGCGACAGGCCTTTCCCCCTCGTCACCGGACGCTCGCCACCGTAGTGCTCGCGAGCCTGGCCGCGGTCTGGATCGTCACTCCTGGCTGGACGTACGTCTATCGTGAGCGGATACCGCGAACCTACGACCAGGCGGTGCTCTTCCTGCGACAGCCGATGCCGCGAGACGAGGTGCGCTCGGTCCTCGTCGAAGGAGCCGCGGGCGAGCCCGAGGGATGGTTCGGTGAACGCTCGATTCCGGGCGTCACTCTCGAGGTGGAGCGTCTCGACGGCGTCCCGCCCGAGGAGCTGCGGGCGGCGGACGGGCTCATCTTCCGAGGCCGCCGGCTCGTCGAACCGGGTGCGCGTTTTCACGCAGCCCTGATGGCGGGCGCCGGCCGCGGCAACCTGCAGACGTTCTCACCAAGGTTGTTGAGTGTGCGTGGCGAGTCGATGGTGGCGGTCCGAAGACTGCATCGCGCGGAGGGGACATCCGACTTCGAGCTGCGACGCTGCCCTGCGGCGACACTCTGCCGGGTCGGCGAAGTAGAGCTGGACGAGGAACTCGTCGCCGCCCTGCGCAACGACGAGGTCCTGTTGTCGGTAGCGCTCGTCCTGCCGACGCCCGACCTCGCGCCCGCCCCCGAAGGGGGAAAATTGCGGGTCAACGGTGACGAGCGCCCTCTCCACTACGCCGGCAAACGCGGCTCCAGCCATCTCTACACGACGACGCGGTTCGCCCCCGGCGCCCGCAGGCTGAGAATCCGCTTCGAGCGGGACTCGCTCGACGGCCTCCATCCCGGCCACGAGATCCGGGTGGTGTGGTCGATCTGGCGGCCACCGCCGCTGGTGGCCGGTTCCTGACGCTTCCAGCCGATCTGCAAGCGTCCGACACCAAAGAGTTCGAGCCATCCCCGGCTCGCACCAGGCCTGGCAACTGCTGCTCAAGGAGGCCGAGACTCAGACTGCCGAAGCCCCTTCGCCCTACCTGAATCCCTTCACGACGCCCCGACTCCTACCTTCGCGAGCCTGCGTGAGTCGCCCACGGTAGAGGGTTCCATTCCGTACCGCTCCAGACCTGCAAGCGACTCCGGGTGATCTCGGCGAGAGTCGAAGTCGCCGAGCAACTCAGGGCAGGAGCTCGTCCAGCCGCAGGAAATGTGGATCGGCCAGCACCTCGAGCCACGGCAGATCCCAGCGCGTCAGGACGACCAGCGCGACCGCAAGGGCGAGCACGAGCCCGACGAGGCCCTTCTCGCGGAACAGGCGCTCGGGGGTCTCGGCGGCCGACCCGCTGACGAGTCCGAGAGCCAGATAGCGGCCGAAGAGGGCCGCGAAGAGGGGCACCGCCAGCAGGTACTCGATCCGGTACTTCACCAGGAAGACGGCGAGCAGGAAGGCGGCGGTGACGGCGCAGATGAGCGCCTGCACCAGCAGCGAGCTCTCGGTGTAGGTGGCGAACGACCTCCGGTATCGCGCCAGCACCGCTTCCGGACTCCGTTCGAGGACGGAACGGCGCTCGGCGAGGCGCTTGACGGTCATCAGGAACGCGCCGCCGGCCCAGTAGCTCAGTGCGAGGCTGCTGGGGGGCAGCGTCGAGCCGTCGACCATCGCCCAGCCGAGGAGAAGGCGAATCGGGTTGTTGAGCGCCTCCACCACGACGTCCAGCACCGCCCGGTCCTTGAGTCGCAGCGGCTGCACGTTGTAGATCCAGCCGCTCACCACGAAGGCGGCCGCAGTGAGAGCAAAGAGTCGCGACACCTGGCTCGCCAGGGCAAGGCCGGCGAGCACGAGGAGGGCGTACTCGCTCCACACAGCGACCGGTGACAGGCGGCGAACGACGTTGGGACGCTCGGATTTGACCGGGTGATGGGCGTCGAACTCCGCGTCGAGCCATTCGTTGAGCACATAGTTGGCCGAGGCGATCAACGCGGCGGAAGCGAAGCCGAGCAGCAGATTCCATCCAAGATCGGCCGGACGGCTCGGCTGCAGCAGCGCCGCGAGGACGATGCCGGGAACGATGAAGATGTGCTTGATCCAGTGGCTCGGCCGGGCGATCGACACGTAGTCGACGAGCGTCGCCCGGGGTCGTGCATCGGCGGCCGTCACGGCAGGTCCTCCTCCTCGAAGCCGAAGTAGTGCCCGACTTCGTGGATGACGGTGTCGCGGATCTCTCGCATCAACTCCCTGCGATCGGCGCAGGCCTCGAGCAGGGGTCTGCGGTAGATGACGATGCGATCCGGCAGCTCGCCGAAGCCCCCGGTTTCCCTCAGGGGCAGCGGCACCCCCTGGTAGAGGCCGAACAGAGAGTCCTCCGGTCCGAGACCGACCGACTCGAGGTCGTCGCAGGACGGCTCGTCTTCGGCCACCACGACGACGTTCTCGAGATGGGCCAGCAGGTCGGGAGGGATCGTCTGGAGCGCCGACTCGACCGCCGCCTCGAAGAGGTCCATGGACATCCTCAACATCGGGCGAAGCGTTCCATCGGCGGCCTGCGGCGTCAACCGGCCAGGGCCGTTCAGGCTAGACTCCGCCCCCGTAGTGACTGCCAGAGAAACGACATCGATGCCACAGCCGAACCGCTGGTGGGGGGACTTCGATCTCCCGTCCGGCGACTCCCTGCGACTGCGTGCCGAAGAGCTGGACCTGCGAGTGCAGAGCGACTTCGGCGAATGGCAGGTGCAGGTGAGCCGTTCTGCCGAGCGGCTGGACGGGGACGAGCGGGAGTGGCGCCTTTCCCGCGGGGAAGGGCTCGACCTGGACGATCTCGCGACGATCAGTCGCTTCGTTTTCGACGAGGAAAGCTCGAGCCTCAGGATCAGACCGACGCTGGCGGATCGATCGGTCGTGGCGTCGCCGCGGGTCGCGACGCACCTGCTTCCGGGCCAGAGCGCGACGCTCTACGTCTCGACCGGTTTGTGGGCTCAGGTCGAGGTCCAGACTCCTCCGTCCGTCGTCGTCGAGAGTCCGCTGAGGCGCAGCAGCGATACCTGGTTCGGGCCGTCGAAGCTCGAGGGAGAGCTGTGCTACGCCAGCCGGTCGCGCGCGGTTCAGTCCCTCGAGAACTTCAAGCACACGACGACCAGGGCGGTGACCCCGCTCCGGGTCGTCAATCGGGCGGCGACCC
Organism: Candidatus Multivoradales bacterium; assembly: GCA_965223855.1. Classification (GTDB taxonomy): domain Bacteria; phylum Acidobacteriota; class Thermoanaerobaculia; order Multivoradales; family JAHEKO01; genus CALZKB01. The sequence continues at coordinate 3,016,613 of CBDCXM010000009.1, read as the reverse complement.
CGTCCGCGATCACCGGAGTCAAACTGCCGGTCCGCACTCTGACGCTGTTCGAGGCGGACGACGGTCGATTGTGGACGAATGCGGTGACGATGCGCCGCGAGCGGGAGGACGGTTCGGTAGAGGTGGAGGTCGCTTCCGGCCCGCCCAAGGAAGCCGCCCGGGCGGAGTCGATCCAGTCGCCCAGGGCGCCCGGGGAGACCAGCCTCCTCGCCCGCGCCTTCTTCGGCCTGTTTCAGCCGGATTCGAGGATGGACCGTGATTGACCTCGGTGCCCTGCTCGAGCGCTGGTGGACCTCCGGGACCCTGATCGCAGTCGCCCGCGCGGCGCTCATCCTCGCTCTCGGTCTCGTGGCAGCGCGGTTGCTCGGTGCCGCGGTCGAGCGCCTTCTCCATTCGAAGGTCGAGATCGAGGCTGCGCGGCTCGCGCGACGGGCGGTGTTCTACGGTGTCTGCGCGCTCTTCCTCGCCGCGGCGCTGAACGAGGTCGGGTTCGATCTGACGATTCTGCTCGGCGCCGCCGGGATCCTCTCTGTGGCGATCGGTTTCGCCTCCCAGACCTCGGCGTCGAACATCATCAGCGGGCTCTTCCTGATCGGCGAACGACCCTTCGGCGTCGGCGACACGATCCGCGTCGGATCGACGATCGGCGAGGTCCTGTCGATCGACCTGCTGTCGGTCAAGCTGAGGACCTTCGACAACCTCTACGTGCGTATCCCCAACGAGACCCTGATCAAGTCCGAGGTCACTTCGCTCACCCGCTTTCCCATCCGCAGGGCGGACCTGAAGTTCGGGGTCGGCTACGGGGAGGATCTCGGTCGGGTGCGCAAGGTTCTGCTCGAGGTCTGCGACCGCAATCCGCTGTCGCTGGAGCAGCCGGCGCCGATTCTCTGGGTGACTGCGTTCGGAAGCTCGTCGGTCGATCTCCATCTCGCGGTCTGGGCTACTCAGGAGAGCTATCTCGAACTGAAGACAGGTCTCCAGGAGGAAATCCACGGAGCGTTCCGGGAAGCGGGGATCGAGATCCCCTTCCCTCAGCTGAGTGTGCATGCCGGTCGCGGAAGCTCCTCGATCCCGCTGTCGATCGATCGGGACGATGCCACGTAGCCGCCTGCGGTGCCCGGCGCTCCTGGGCCTGCTGTTTGCCGGGCTCGTCGCCGCAGGTTGCGGCAGCGGCCCCGCCTCCACCGCGCCCGTGGCGGATCTTCTCGAGGGGTTCCCGCTCGCGCGCACCCGGGTCCAGACCTCGGTACTCGACTTCGCCGCGGAGGAATCGCGGGCGGTGATGGTGTCGGGTTGGTCGCCGATCCAGCAGCCGGAGCGGGGCGCGCCCTTCGTCATCAACACCGGGTTCAGCTCCGAGCTCCAGATCGAGGTCGTGGCGGTGCGGGGTCTGACCTTCGAACTCGACGGCAGGCCGCTCGGACCGGAGCGCTCCCGGACGATCGAGGTCGAGTTCAACGGCGTCGAGGTCGGTTCTGTCGTGCTCGAGCGTCAGGCGAAGCGTCCGGTGAACGTGCATGTGCCGAGGGAAATCGTCCGCTTCGGCGACAACCGTCTGGTGTTGCGCTATCCGTCCGAGGAGACGCGGCGCCGGGCCGTACGGATCGCCTGGTACGGCGTCCGGCTGGTCGGGCGCGCGGCTGAGGAGGCACCTTCTGCTCTTTCCGATCGAGGGCTCCTCTTCGTTCCCTCCGGGACCGGCGTCGAGTACCTCCTCGAGCTGCCGGCCGGAAGTTCCCTCGAGGTCGACCGCTGGCTCTTTCGCGGCGAGGAGCCGGGTGCCCTCGACATGATTCTCGAGACCGACGGCGCTCCTGCCGAGAGAGTCGTCACCGCTGCGGACCCGGAGGCACCGCAGAGGATCGATCTCGGCCTCGATGAACGCACGATCGTCCGGCTGTCGCTTCGCAGCACCGACTTCGATCGCGCATCTGCGGGAGCGGGAGTGGGCCTGGGGGCGCCACGAATCGTCGCGCCGCCGACGGAACTCGCGAGCGAGCCGGCGGTCTCCGCTCCCCCATCCGATACCCGCCCGAACGTGCTGATCTACATGATCGACACGCTGCGCGCCGACCATCTCGGCTGTTACGGCTACTCCCGCGAGACGTCGCCGTACATCGACGCCTTCGCCTCGCGCTCGGTGCTCTACGAGCGTGCGGTCGCGCAGTCGAGCTGGACTCGTGCCTCGGTCGCGTCGGTGCTGACCGGTCTTTGGCCCGAGGCGCACGGTGCGGTCGGGCGGCGCGATCGACTGATGGAGGAAGCGGTGACCCTCGCCGACCTGCTCTCGGCCGACGGCTATCAGACCGCTGCGATCGTCACCAACCCGAACGTCTACCGCAGCTTCGGATTCGACCAGGGGTTCGACCGCTGGGTCCAGTTCGAAGACAACTTCCGCAACTCGAAGTTCGTCACGCGGGGAGCGATCGAGATCCTCGACGAGCTCGATCGGGAGGAGCCGTTCTTCCTCTACCTCCACACGATCGATCCGCACCACCCCTACATCCCGCCACCCGACCTGCGCGAGCGCTTCGCTCCCGACTCCGACGCTCTCGTGGCGCGGATCCTCGAGGGTCGCCGCAAGGAGGTGTGGCTGCCGGAGGACGCTCCCGGGTTGCGCAACCTCTACGACGCCGAGATCGCCGACAACGATCGCAACTTCGGCGCCCTCGTCGAGGCGCTGGAGGAACGGGGTCTGTGGGACGACACCCTGATCGTGCTCACTTCCGATCACGGAGAGGAGTTCTACGATCATGGTGCCTGGACGCACGGCAAGAACCTGCGGGCGGCCAACCTCGACGTCCCCCTGATCGTCAAGTACCCGGGGCAGACCGAAGGGGTGCGCACCGCCGCACCGGCACAGCATGTGGACGTCCTGCCGACGATCCTCGCCCACACCGGGACCGAGAAGCCCCCGTTCGTGGACGGCCTGCCGCTCGAAAGCGCCGCGGCGTCGGAACCGCGGCGGCCGCTCTACTCCCATCTGCAGCTCGACGGGCCACGCTCCGTCAGCCTGACGGAGGGGCGTTGGAAGATGGTGCAGAAGTGGAACGCCGGCTCCCAGCACGTGGCGTCGCGTCTGCTGTTCGACAAGCTCGCCGACCCGAAGGAAGAGGTCGATCTGTCCGGCGAGTGGCCGGTGACGACCGACTATCTGGGTGCCAGGATCGAGGCGGCCCTGCTGCAGGTCGGTTACCGTTTGACCGCCACGGAGGCGGAGATCGACCCCGAACTCGAGGCGAGTCTCAAGGCGTTGGGCTATCTCCAGTAGCCGAACCCGCCGGGAATCGCCGCTTCCAACAACGAACAACGATGGAGACCTGACGATGCGCTCGTGCCGGACCCTTCTCCTGCTGCTCGCCGTGTCGGCCGCCATGCCGGCCTCTTCCGAGGATCTGCGGGCCAGGATCGATGCGGACTACGCAACCAACCTGGCCGCCCTTTTCGAACACTTCCATCGCAATCCCGAGCTGTCGTTCCGCGAGACCGAGACGGCACGGAGAATTGCCGATGAGCTGCGGAAGCTCGGAATTGCCGTCACCGAACGAGTCGGCGGTACCGGCGTGGTGGGGATACTAGAGAACGGCGAAGGCCCTCGTGTGCTGGTGCGCGCGGACATGGACGGTCTGCCGATTCTCGAGGACAGCGGGCTCGAGTACGCCTCGACCGCTACGCAGGAGGACATCGACGGCGTCGTCAAGCCGGTGATGCACGCCTGCGGCCACGATGTCCACATCACCTCGCTCATCGGTACGGCGCGCCAGCTCGTCGAGGCGAGGGAACGTTGGAGCGGTACCGTGATGTTCGTCGCCCAGCCGGCGGAGGAACGCATCGGCGGCGCCAAGGCGATGCTCGAGGACGGGCTCTACGAGCGATTCGGTGTTCCCGACTTCGCTCTCGCGCTGCACGTCGCTGCCGGCAAGCCCGCCGGCAAGATCGCCCTCGAGCCGGGCCTCATCGCTTCCTCCTCCGACAGTGTCGACATCACCGTTCGTGGGGTGGGAGCGCATGGGGCGTCTCCCCACAAGGGGCGCGACCCGATCTACCTCGCGTCGCGGATCGTCGTCGCGCTGCAGAGTCTCGTCAGTCGGGAGCTCTCGCCGCTCGAGCCGGGAGTCGTCACGGTCGGCTCCTTCCATGCCGGCTTCAAGCACAACATCATCCCCGACGAGGCCAGGCTCCAGCTGACGGTCAGGGCCGACAGCGAGGAGACTCGCGAAACCCTCCTCGAGGGCATCGAGAGGATCGCCAGAGGCATCGCCGTATCGGCGGGTCTCGACGAGGCGCTCTTCCCCACTGTGGAGCACGGCTTCGAGTCCACGCCGACGACGGTCAACGACGAGGCGCTGGTCGCTCGCCTGCGACCGGTCTTCGAGGGAGCCTTCGGTGAAGAAGGTCTCTACCGCGATCTGCGGTCGGGGATGGGCGCGGAAGACTTCGCCTACTTCACCCGCACGGAGGAGAAGGTCCCCGGCGCCTACTTCGTCGTCGGTGGGACACTCGAGGAGGAGATCGAAGCCGAGAAGGAGGGTGGTCCGCCCGCCCCGGCTCACCATTCCCCGTTTTTCCGCATCGAACCGGAGCCGGCGGTCACGTCAGGGGTCGAAGCCATGACGATCGCCGTTCTGGAGTTGCTCCCCGTTCAGTGAGCCAGTCCCGTGAACCGGTCCAGTGCGCCCGGGCGCTGAGCGGACGCTCGAGCGGCTCGCCTCGAGGGTCCTTCCCTGGTTCCAGGCCCAGGCCTGCGTCACAGGCCTGCGTGATCGGCCGGCGCGAGCTCTGGAGATCCCCCGGGGAGGGGTTGCAATCCGGCAACCGGGTGGCCCACCATTCGCGTGCCGGAAGCACGAGCTGACCCCTTCCGACCTTCAACAGATCCCCCAAGGAGCCCGAGATGTCGTCGTCCAAGAGCGATTTCCTGAACCGCGTTGCCGCTCGCAACACCGGAGAGACCGAGTTTCTCCAGGCCGTCGAGGAGGTGGTCGACTCCGTGTGGCAGGTCGTCGAGCGCACTCCCCGCTACAGCAGCCACAGAATCCTCGACCGGATCGTCGAGCCGGAGCGGGTCGTGATGTTCAGGGTTCCGTGGGCCGATGATCAGGGTGAGATCCAGGTCAACCGGGGCTTCCGCATCGAGATGAACAGCGCGATCGGCCCCTACAAGGGGGGGCTGAGGTTCCATCCGAGCGTCAACCTGAGCATTCTCAAGTTCCTCGCCTTCGAGCAGGTCTTCAAGAACAGCCTCACCACCCTGCCGATGGGAGGTGGCAAGGGGGGGTCGGACTTCAACCCGCGGGCGAAGAGCGACGGAGAGGTGATGCGCTTCTGCCAGGCGTTCATGGCCGAGCTCTACCGCCACATCGGTCCCGACACCGACGTGCCCGCCGGTGACATCGGCGTCGGCGGCCGAGAGCTCGGGTTTCTCTTCGGCATGTACAAGAAGCTCGCAAACGAGTTCACCGGGGTGCTGACCGGGAAGGGGCTCGGCTGGGGCGGCTCGAGGATCCGGCCGGAGGCGACGGGCTACGGACTCGTCTACTTCGTTCAGGAGATGCTCGCGACACGAGACGAGAGCCTCGAGGGCAGGCGGGTGGCGATCTCCGGATCTGGGAACGTGGCCCAGTACGCCACCGAGAAGGTCCTCGAGCTGGGCGGGAAGGTGATCACCCTCTCCGACTCCGGCGGCACCATCGTCGACGAGGAGGGGATCGATCGAGAGAAGTTCGAGTGGGTGCTCGAGCTCAAAAACCAGCGTCGCGGACGGATCCGGGAGTACGCGGACATGTTCAGCGGCTCGCGCTTTCTCGAGGGCGAGGCGCCCTGGTCGGTGGCCGTCGACATCGCCCTGCCGTGCGCCACGCAGAACGAGCTCGACGGGGCTGCCGCCGAGACCCTGCTCGGCAACGGCTGTATCGCCGTCGGCGAGGGGGCGAACATGCCGTGTACTCCGGAGGCGGTCGAGCGGTTCCACGAGGCTCGGATCCCGTTCGCTCCAGGCAAGGCGTCGAACGCCGGCGGTGTGGCGGTGTCCGGACTCGAGATGACCCAGAACGCGATGCGGCTCGCATGGACCCGCGAAGAGGTCGACGAACGGCTGAGGGGGATCATGTCGAGCATCCACGAGCAGTGCGCCGAGCACGGCCGGATCGACGACGGTCATGTCGACTACGTGAAGGGCGCCAACGTCGCCGGCTTCATCAAGGTCGCCGACGCGATGCTCGACCAGGGGCTGGTGTAAGCAACCGCCCGCAGCCGGCAACGCCCCGGGCACCTGCGACAGGCCGGGCTCGCGCCCGTTAGGATCGAACGGCCGTGCAAGTCACTCGCTTTCACGACCTGATTCCCTATCGGGTTCGCGAGATTCTGCTGGTCTCGTCGCCCTACGACGCCTTCATCCTGGAAGAGGACGGGAGGCTCAGCGACCAGGTCTACAACGACTTCAGGGCGCTCGAGCTTTCGGCTCCGCCGCGTTTCCACCACGCTTCGTCGAGTCACGAAGCGCTGAGGCGCCTGCAGCAGACCCGTTTCGATCTCATCCTCGTGATGAGCAGCCTGGTGGGCGACAGCATCAACCGGTTTTCCGCAGCTGTGAGGGAGCTCTACCCGGGCAAGCCGATCGTCTATCTCGCTCTCGACCCGCGGGAGCTCGAGGACGCCGAACGATCGCTCGACCCTACGGTGGTCGACCGGTCCTTCCTCTGGACCGGGGACTCGAGTGTGCTCCTCGGCCTGATCAAGTCGGTGGAAGACCGGCTCAACACGCCTCAGGACACCGCCGCCGGGGTGCGGGTGATCCTCGTCCTCGAGGACTCCCCACGCTTCTACTCGACCTTCCTCGGACTCCTCTACGAGGAGCTCATGACGCAGGCGAAGTCTCTCTATTTCGAGGGGCTGACCGAACTGCAGCGGCGGGTGTACATCCGTTCGCGGCCGAAGATCCTGCTGGCGACCTCGTACGAGGAGGGGGTCGAGCTCGTCGATCGCTATCGAGATCGATTGGTCGCCCTGATCGGTGACATCGGCATTCCGAGAAACGGGAGCCTGGACGAGCGGGCCGGGCTCGACTTCGCCCGACGGCTCAAGGACTCTCTTCCCGACCTTCCGATGCTCCTCCACTCGGCCGAACCGGAGAACGCCGCGGCAGCCGAGGAACTCGGAGTGCTCTTCTTCGACAAGGGTTCGCGCAAGATCGTGCGGACGGTCAAGTCGTTCCTCGCGGAACAGCTCGGCTTCGGCTCGTTCGTTTTCCGGCTTCCCGACGGCACCGAGGTGGCCCGGGCTGCGGATGTGCGGGAGTTGAGTGAGCGGCTGGAAGAGGTGCCTCTGGAGTCGATCGAGTTTCACGCCGCTCACGACCACTTCTCGATCTGGCTCATGGCGCGTTCCGAGTTCGCGCTCGCAGAGCAACTCCGTCCGAAGAAGATCTCGGACTTCCCGGACGTCGAGGCGCTGCGCCGGCATCTGATCGACAATCTGCGCGCGACGCGCTACCGCGACCGACGCGGCATCGTCACCGAGTTCGCCGACGGCGAGACCGACGTGGGACCGTTCTCACGGGTCGGCGAGGGGTCGCTCGGGGCCAAGGCACGGGGGCTCGCCTTTCTCCACCAGCGTCTGCACCGCGAGGATCTCCCTCAGATCGGCCCGCTGCCGGTTCGAGTGCCCCGCACCGTGACATTGACCACCGAGGTCTTCGACGCCTTCGTCGACGACGATCTCGTCGCCTGGGCGATCGCCTGCGACGACGACAACGCGATCGACCGACGGTTCGTCGAGCGGCCGATGCCGGCGGGAGTCGAACGGACACTCGATGCGATCGCCGAGCAGTTCGATGGCCCACTGGCGGTGCGCTCCTCCAGCCTGCTGGAGGACTCCGCTCACCGGCCGTTCGCCGGCGTCTACGCGACGCTGATGATCCCCAACTGCTCCACCCCGCAGCAGCGCCGCGAGGAGCTGAGCGAGGCGGTACGCCGAGTCTGGGCGTCGACCTACTACCGGGACGCCTGCAGCTACCGCGAATCGACCGGAGCGCCCACCGAGCGCGAGAAGATGGCGGTGATGATCCAGGAGCTGATCGGCGGGCGCCACGGCGATCGCTTCTATCCTGCGGTCTCGGGAGTGGCGCTGACCCGCAACTTCTATCCGATCGGCCCCCAACGCCCCGAGGACGGTGTGGTGCACCTCGCGCTCGGGCTCGGCAGGATGATCGTCGACGGCGGGCTGTCCCTGCGCTTCAGTCCGCGGCATCCGGGTGTCCTGCCGCAGACAGCGGCGCCCCGGGTCGCCCTGAGGTCCACACAGAGACACTTCTACGGGGTGGCCCTCTCGGGCGACGGGACGGTCGATCCGATGGACGCCGTCCAGCGCTTCGAACTCGGCGACGCGGAGGACGACGGCGTGCTCGAGCTGGTCGGGAGCGTCGCACTGCCCGACGAGGAGCGCCTCGTCGAGGACCTGAGCCGGCAGGGGCCAAGGCTCGTGACCTTTCACAACATCCTCAAACACCGGTCGCTGCCTCTCGTCGAGACGCTGGCGCAGCTCATGGCGCTCGCTCGCCGCGGCCTCGGTCGTCATGTCGAGATCGAGTTTGCGGTGCATGCGACCAGTCCGGCCGGCGGAGTGTGGTGCAACCCGGAGCTGGTGGCGCTCCAGGTACGGCCGATGACCGCGCGCCCGACGACCGCCTCCCCTCCTGCCCTCGAATTCAGAGAGGAGGATCTGCTGTGCCGGTGCTCCAACGCTTTGGGTCACGGTGTCGAGAAGGCGATTCGAGACGTCATCTACGTCAAGCCGAAGACCTGGGAGGCAAGCCGCAATCGCACGATTGCCGGCGAGATCGGGAAACTCAACCGCTCGCTCCACGCCGCCGGACGCCCGTTCCTGCTGATCGGCCCGGGGCGCTGGGGCAGCTCGGATGAGTGGCTCGGCATCCCGGTGCAGTGGTCGCAGATCGCCGGCGTGCGGGCGATCGTCGAGGCCTCGCCGGCGCAGTACCAGGTCGAGCCCTCGCAGGGGACGCACTTCTTCCAGAACATCACCTCGCTGCGGATCGGCTACTTCACCATGCCGCCCGGAAGCGTCGGCAAGGCGCAGAGCGGAGACTTCCTCGACCTCGACTGGCTCGACGGTCGTGACGCCGAGGCGGAAACCGCGTTCGTACGGCACGTCTCTCTCGAGGAGCCGCTGACGACGGTCCTTCGCGGCCGCGAGGGCGAAGGATGGATCGTCAAGCCGGGGGCGGAAGCGGTCGGCTGAGTCTCACTCGACAGGCGACCCGCTGCCCTGCTCCCTCCGGTTCGCACCTCTGCTACCCTGCCGCCGATCGGAGGAAACGTGAACGCAAAGAGGGCTCTGCTTCTCAGTCTGCTGGCGCTGATCTCTCTGCCGCCGGCACTTCTCGCCTGGGGCGACAACGGGCACCGGATCGTCGGCGAGATCGCCCAGAGCCGGCTGTCGCCCGAGGCGCGCGACGCGATCGGCGCCTACGCCGGGTCGACACGGCTGGCTCAGGTCTCGACCTGGCCGGACTTCATTCGCTCCGACCGCAGATGGAGCTTCGTGAACACCTGGCACTACGTGACCGTCGAGGACGACAACGAGCTGCGCGCGGTGCTGACGCGCGCCGCGGAGAGCGAGACCCCGGACAACGCGGTCGAGGCGATCGAGTTCTTCGAGCGTCTGCTCGCCGGCGACGCCGCCGTCCGCTCGCACTTCGGCGAACTCGTCGAGGAGGCGGGAGTCGATCTGCTGTTCGATTCGCTCGATGCCACGGCCCTGGCGTTCCTCGTTCACATCATCGGCGACCTCCACCAGCCCCTCCACGTCGGCCGTGGGGGCGATCGCGGCGGAAACTCGATCATGGTCGAGTGGTTCGACGAACCGATGCGACTGCACGCGCTGTGGGACTCCGGTCTGATCGATCGGGAGAGCCTGAGCTTCACCGAGTTCACGCAGTTCATCGAGCAGGAGTTCGAAAGCAGAGGCGGCGAGTGGTCGGGTGCCCGTCCGGTCGAGTGGGCGCTGGAATCGCGTGCGCTGCGGTCGGACGTTTATGAGATCTGGAACAGGACCGACCGTGAGAGCCACCTGCCCGAGCTCGGCTACCGCTACTCCTACGACCACATCGGGACGGTGAAGCAGCGCCTCTTTCAGGCCGGCGTCCGGCTGGCGGAGGTTCTCAATGCCGCTTACGCCGACTGAAGCGGTCGTCCGACGAGCGGCGCCGCAATGCTGAACCTCGTCTCGCTTGCAGGCTGGCTCGCCTTTGCCGGCCTCGCCTGGGCACTGGGAGGGTGTCGACGTCCGCTTCCCTGGCGCACGATCGCCGGATGCGCAGCGCTCGTGTTCGGCCTCGGAGCACTGGTCTTCGTCGTACCTCCTTCCCGCCGTGTTCTGCTCGTCGCCAACGACGCGATTCTCGCCCTGCTGTCGGAGAGCACGCGCGGAGCGGTGTTCCTCTTCGGCCCCCTGGCCTTGAGCCCGGGAGAGACGACTCCTGCGGGGGAACCTTCGATCGGCTTCGTGCTCGCGGCGCAGGTCCTTCCGGCCGTGATCTTCTTCGCCTCCCTGATGGCCCTCCTCTACCACCTCGGCTGGATCCAGCCGGTCGTGAAGGCGTTCGGACGTCTGTTCCACCGCACGCTCGCCCTCTCCGGGGCCGAAGCGCTTGCCGGGTCGCTCCACATGTTCTTCGGAGTCGAGACGGCGGCCGCGATCCGTCCCTATCTGAAGTCGATGACTCGCTCGGAACTGCTGACCGTGATGACAGCCAATCTGGCGACGGTCGCCTCGACGACCCTGGCGATCTACGTCCTGTTTCTGCGCGACGCCTTTCCGCAGATCGCCGGCCACCTTCTGAGCGCCTCCCTGCTCTCGATCCCCTGCACCGTTCTGGTAGCGAAGCTGATGCTCCCGGAGACGACGACACCCGAGACCCTGGGCGCTGTCCCCCCTCTCGCCGAGGGAGACCGCCACGAGAGCTCGATGGGGGCTCTCGCCGCTGGAGCCCTCGACGGCGTCAAGGTGGCGGCCGCGATCTCCGCCATCCTGATCGCGGTCCTCGGAGTGGTCGGTGTAGCGGACCTTCTGGTGGGGAGAGCAGCCGAGCTGCTGGGGGCCGAGTCCCCGATCGGGATCGCGCAGCTGCTCGGCTTCGCCTTCACGCCCTTCGCCTGGCTTCTGGGGATCGATCCGGCGGACCTGGGGACCGCGTCACGGCTCCTGGGGCAGAGACTGGTCCTGACCGAGGTCGTGAGCTATCAGGAACTGGGCGCCGCCGCGGCAACAGGAGCGCTCTCGGAGCGAACCGTGCTGGTGCTCTCGTACGCATTGTGCGGCTTCGCCCACGTCGGCGGCATGGCGATCGCCGTCGGCGGCTTTGCCGCGCTGGCGCCGAGCCGTCTCGAGGCGCTGTCCGCACTCGCCCTGCGGGCTCTCGCTGCGGCAACCCTGGCGACCCTCATGACGGGTGCGATCGCCGGAATCTTCTACCACGGTCAGGTGGGGGTGCTCGGGCTGTGAGTGCGATGGGAACGGTTGCATGACGTCGCTCGATCCCCGGTGGCTCCTCATCGTCGTGACCGGGCTGGTCGGCTGGATCGGGGTCGCCCTGCCGTTGCGATGGGTCCGGCATGGAGCCGCCACCGATCGGCGAGGAAGTGCCTGGATCGGTGCCGGGAACGCCTTCTCCGCCGGGCTCTTTCTCGCCCTCGGATTGGTCCATCTGCTCCCGGAGAGCGCCTCGCTCCTCGCTCGTGAGGACGGCTATCCCTGGGCCTCGAGCCTGGCGCTCGCCGCCTTTCTAGGGATGCTCCTGCTCGAGCATGTCCTGCTGCCCGATGCCGCCCATCACGCCGCCCACGCCCACTCCGGTGAGGGGCAGGCTCATGCCCACGGGCACGGCGGGTCGGCAACGAGCCGACCGATCGTCCTCTCGCTGGCGCTGTCGCTCCACTCGGTTCTCGCCGGTCTGGGGCTCGGCGTCGCCACCGGCGGAGTCACGGCCGGGCTCGGCCTGCTCGCGATCTCGGTTCACAAGGCGACCGCCGGCATGGCGCTGGGGCTGGCTCTGGCTTCTGCCGAGGAACTCGGGCAGTGGCGCGGCCGGCTGGCGGCACTGTTCGCCTCGATGACTCCGCTGGGCATCGGCGTCGGTATGGTCGTCGGCGGGGGTGCACCGGAAGCGTCGTGGATCGAAGCCGGCGCGCTGGCGCTCGCATCGGGGACGTTCATCTACGTCGGCGCCTTCGACCTGGTGCAGGACGAGTCGCTGCGGCCCACTCGGAGGTGGGTCCAGTGGTTGTGCGCGGTTCTGGGGGCGCTGGCGGGGGCCGTCTTCGGTGTCTTCGACTGAGCAAGCCTGCCTGTGGAAAACCTCGGCTTCCGAGCCACCGACCTGTTAGAAGAACACTGAGACGGCGGCGTGTGCGGGACGCTTGACAACCTTTGGGCGCTCAGTAAAATAGCGCCACTCCGGGAGCCGGGCGAGCGGCATTGAGGGACGCCCACCCCAAACACAATTTGAGGATGGGATTGAAGTACCACACGGTGATCTTTGTGCCCCACGCACGGGCACGCTTTCGCAAGTGGCGGATCACGAACCGCCAACTGCTCGTAGCGGCTGGAGTCGCCACGTTTCTGATCGCGGCTTCACTCTTCACGACCTGGTCGTTCTTCACGAGCACGATCGACCGTCACGAGCTCGAGAGCGTGACGACCGAGAACGAGAATCTGCGCGAGATCAATCGATCGTTCGAGCAGAGCATCTCCACTCTTCAGCAGCAGCTCGCCGAGTTCGAGGAGCAGACACGGCAGCTCGCCATCGTCGCCGGCCTCGACGAGACGTTCAGCGAGTCCCGTGAGGCGGGTGTCGGCGGTCTCTCGACGCCGGCGCCGATCGATTCCGAGCTGGCCCTCGGCAACCTCGACGTTCGCGCCGAGTCGCTGAACGACGCTCTGGCGGCCGTCTCAGCGAGTCTCGACGAGCGGCAACAGCTCATCTCGTCGACTCCCTCGATCTCGCCGGTCAAGGGAATCCTCACCAGCGGCTACGGCTACCGCAAGGACCCGATCACCGGACGCCGGGCGGCACACTGGGCGATCGACATCGCTGCGACCCCGGGTCGTGCCGTGCAGGCTACGGCCGACGGAGTCGTCGTGCGCGCCGAGCGGATCGGCGGGCTCGGGAACGCGGTCTACATCGCTCACGGCTACGGCATCACCACCCGCTACGGACATCTTTCGAGGATCGACGTCAAGCCCGGCGATCGTGTCCGGCAACGCGACACGATCGGCCTGATCGGCAACACCGGACGGTCGACCGGGTACCACCTCCACTACGAGGTACGGGTGGACGGCCAGCCGGAGAATCCTCGCGCCTACATCCTGGACGGCACGGGCAACCACGGCTCCTAGCAGCCGGCTGCAGAACCGCTCCTCGCCGCCTTCTGCGGACGAGCTTCGACACCGCCGATCGAGGCGGTGTTTTTGTTACAGTGAAGGGGCGGGGACGAGCCCGTCTGGCCGGCCGCACCCCCATCCTCCCCACGCAGTCGCTACCGGGTTTCCGGTACCCGACTCTCCCGCTCTCCCCCAAGGCGTGAGCCCGAACGATCCCTATCAGGACTGAACCCAGAGGACTCTAGCCATGCTCAATCAGATACTCGGCAAGGTCTTCGGCACCAAGCACGAGCGCGACTACAAGCGGATGGCTCCCCGCATCGAGGCCATCAACGCACTGGAGAAGGAGATCGAGGCGCTCTCGGACGCGGATCTCCAGGCGAAGACGGTCGAGTTCCGGGAGCAGGTGCAGGCCGGGGCGAACCTCGACGACCTGCTCGTGCCTGCGTTCGCCGTCGTCAGGGAAGCGTCACGCCGGACCGTCGGCATGCGGCATTTCGACGTTCAGTTGGCAGGCGGCATCGTCCTGCACGAGGGCCGGATCGCCGAGATGAAGACCGGTGAGGGTAAGACCCTCGTCGCCACGCTGCCGGTCTACCTCAACGCACTGCGCGGCAAGGGCGTGCACGTCGTGACCGTCAACGACTATCTCGCCCGCCGTGACGCCGAGTGGATGGGGAGGATCTACCGCTTCCTCGGCCTGTCGGTGGGGATCATCCAGCACGACATGCCGGACGCGGATCGGAAGGCGGCCTACGAGGCGGACATCACCTACGGCACCAACAACGAGTTCGGCTTCGACTACCTGCGCGACAACATGAAGTTCGACCGCGTCTCGATGGTCCAGCGCGAGCACTACTACGCCATCGTCGACGAGGTCGACTCGATCCTCGTGGATGAGGCGCGTACGCCCCTCATCATCTCCGGGCCATCGGAGGAATCGACCGACAAGTACTACCGGATCGACAAGATCATCCCGAAGCTCGAGCGGGGTGAGGAGACCGAGCACGAGGACGGCAGCAAGACGACCACCGGCGATTTCCTCGTGGACGAGAAAGCACACACCGTGACTCTCACCGAGGAAGGAGTCTCGGCCGTAGAGAAGCTCCTGTCGCTCGACAACCTCTACGACGTCGCCAACATGGACCTGCTCCACGGCGTCAACCAGGGGCTGCGCGCCCACAACCTGTTCAAGCGCGACGTCGACTACCTGCTGAAGGACGGGCAGGTCGTGATCGTCGACGAGTTCACCGGCCGCATGATGCCCGGCCGCCGCTGGTCGGACGGACTGCATCAGGCGGTCGAGGCGAAAGAGGGGGTCAAGATCGAGCGCGAGAACCAGACGCTCGCGACCATCACCTTCCAGAACTACTTCCGGATGTACGAGAAGCTCGGCGGGATGACCGGTACCGCCGAGACCGAGGCGACCGAGTTCGGCGAGATCTACGACCTCGACGTGGTCGTCATCGAGACCAACCGGCCGATGGCGCGCGACGATCGTGCCGATCTGATCTACATGAGCGCGCGCGAGAAGTGGAACGCCGTCGTCGAGGAGATCGAGGACTGCGTCGCGAGCGGCCAGCCGGTGCTGGTCGGCACGATCTCGATCGAAAGCAGCGAGATGCTCTCCTCGATGCTCAAGCGGCGGGGCGTCCACCATGTGGTGCTCAACGCCAAGTACCACGAGCGGGAGGCGTCGATCGTCGCTCAGGCGGGGCGCAAGGGCGCCGTGACCATCGCGACCAATATGGCCGGTCGCGGCACCGACATCGTGCTCGGCGGCAATCCGGAAGGGCTCGCCCGCGCCGAGGCGGACCCGGAGACCGAGCCCGAGGCCTACGAGACTTCCCTCCAGCACTACCGGGAGGCGTGCGCCGAGGAGAAGGAGGCGGTACTGGCCGCCGGCGGCCTCCACATCCTCGGGACCGAGCGCCACGAGTCGCGCCGCATCGACAATCAGCTCCGGGGGCGTGCAGGACGCCAGGGCGACCCTGGGTCGTCGCGCTTCTACCTGTCGATGGACGACGACCTCATGAGGATCTTCGGTACCGATCGGGTCAAGGGGCTGATGGGGCGGCTCGGGATCGAAGAGGGTGAGGCGATCGAGCACAACATGGTGACCAAGTCGATCGAGCGCGCCCAGCGCCAGGTCGAGGGTCGCAACTTCGAGGCTCGTAAGAACCTGCTCGAATACGACGACGTGATGAACAAGCAGCGAGAAGCGATCTACACGCTGCGCAAGGACATCTTCGAGGGGCGCGAGGGGAGCAACTACATCCGCCAGATCTCACATGACCTGATCGACTACGTCGTCGACACTCACTGCCCCGAGAGAGCCGACCCGCGGGACTGGAACCTCGCCGAGGTCGGAACCGACTTCCTCGCTTACTTCGACATCGATCTCAACGATGCCGATCTGGACGTCGACGAGCTCGGCGTCGAAGAGCTCTCCGAGAGGCTCAAGCAGTTGGCCGACGACAAGTTCGCCGAGAAGGAGGAGCGTCTCGGCGACGAGCTCATGACCGCCTTCCAGCGCGGGGTGATGCTGCGGGTGGTCGATCAGTCCTGGAAGGACCATCTTCTCGCTCTCGATCATCTGCGAGAGGGGATCGGCCTTCGTGCCATGGGTCAGCGCGACCCGAAGAACGAGTACAAGCGCGAGAGTTTCGAGCTCTTCCAGGCGATGAAGGAGCGGATCGAAGACACCATCATCAAGAACGTCTATCGGGTCGAGCCGCTCTCTCTCGAGCAGATGGAACAGCAGCGCCAGCGCCGCTCTCCGGCGGGCGTGCAGTTCTCGGCGCCGCAGAAGACCGCGGGGCCGCCTCCGCGCAAGCAGGCGCCCGTGAAGGTCGAGACCAAGGTCGGCCGTAACGATCCGTGCCCCTGCGGCTCGGGCAAGAAGTACAAGAAGTGCCACGGATCCCCAGCAAAGGTGACCGGATGACCCAGGATCGGACTCCCCGCGAAGCGCTGACCTTCGACGACGTTCTCATCCCACCCGGTCTCTCGGAGGTCCACCCGGCGGAGGTCGCTCTCGAGACCTCCCTCACCCGGGGCATCTCGCTCAACATCCCGATCGTCTCGGCGGCGATGGACACGGTGACCGAGTCACAGCTCGCGATCGCGCTCGCCCAGGCGGGAGGGCTCGGCATTCTGCACAAGAATCTGTCGATCGACGCGCAGGCCGACCAGGTCGACAAGGTGAAGCGGTCGGAGGCGGGGATGATCGTCGATCCGGTCACCATGCGCCCGGAGCAGCGGATCCACGAAGCGCTAGAGGTGATGGCCCGCTACAAGATCTCGGGCGTGCCCGTGACCGACGACGAGGGACGCCTCGTCGGCATCCTCACCAACCGTGATCTGCGCTTCGAGGACGATCCCGAGAAGAGGATCTCCGAGCTCATGACGAAGGACGACCTCGTCACCGTGCCGGAGGGGACCACCCTCGACGAGGCAAAAGCGCTCCTCCACCGGCACCGCATCGAGAAGCTGCTGGTCGTCGACGCCGACGGCAACCTCAAGGGGTTGATCACGGTCAAGGACATTCAGAAGAAGATCCAGTTCCCCCACGCGTGCAAGGACGACCTCGGACGGCTGAGAGTCGGCGCGGCCGTCGGCGCCTCGGGCCGCTTCCTCGAGCGGGCAGGTGCGCTGGTCTCGGCGGGGGTGGATCTGCTGGCGGTCGACTCGTCTCACGCTCACAGCCGCGGTGTCCTCGACGCCGTCGAAGTGCTGAGGGAGCGGTTCCCGGACACTCAGCTGATCGCCGGCAACATCGCGACGCGAGAGGGGGCGCTCGCACTGCTCGAACGTGGTGTCGATGCGGTGAAGGTCGGGATCGGCCCCGGATCGATCTGCACCACCCGGATCGTCACCGGGGCCGGCGTGCCGCAGGTTACGGCGGTGATGGATGCGGTCGAAGTCGCGGCAGAGCGGGGTGTACCCGTCATTGCGGACGGCGGAGTGAAGTTCTCGGGCGACGTCACCAAGGCGATCGCCGCCGGTGCGAACACGGTGATGATCGGCTCGCTCTTCGCCGGTACGGAGGAGAGCCCGGGTGAGACCATTCTCTACCAGGGACGCACGTTCAAGGCCTATCGCGGTATGGGCTCACTGTCCGCCATGGCACAGGGGAGCGCCGACCGCTACTTCCAGGCCGACGAGGGAGAGCTCTCGAAGCTGGTGCCCGAGGGGATCGAGGGGATGGTGCCCTACAAGGGCAGCGTTCACCAGGTGCTTCAGCAGCTCACGGGGGGGCTGCGCTCCGGGATGGGGCTGGCTGGCTGCGGCACGATCGAGGAGCTTCGGACGCAGGTGAGGTTCCTCAAGATCACCAGCGCCGGGCTCAAGGAGAGCCACGCGCACGACGTGACCATCACCAAGGAAGCGCCCAACTACTGGGTGGAGCGGTAGAGGCCGTCCCGCTTCCTCCGGCAGGACCGTCGCAGGGGGGCGGGAAGCGGTCGCGAAGGGCTACCGGGTAGGGCGTCGGCTCAGGCTTGCCATCGTCCGTGAGGAGTTGCGTCCTTGCGGCGCCGATGAAGTGTCCCGTGGCGAGGCCTGGAGGATACGCCGACGGGTAGCTCGACCGCCATCAGGCGTGCGCGGTTTCGGCGGCGGTCCTTCTCCCCCAGCACCGATTCGTCCGTCAGCACCTCCGGGGTTCCATCATCGACCTGCCGCTCGTGGAGCTATAGCCGAGGACCGTAGGTGGATCCCCCCAGTAGGGCTAGCTCTTGCCCTTCCCCATCGCTCCTCCGACACTGAGCGGACCGTCCCCCTTGGCCGCCATGAAGAGGAAGACGAAGCAGTAGAGCACCGCCAGTTCGCCGCCGTTCTCCACGGTCCAGAAGCCGCGCGGGAAGTGCACCAGGAAGTAGGCGACGGCCATCGTGCCACTGGCGAGGAAGGCCGCCCAGCTGGTGCACAGTCCGATCATGATGAGTACGCCGCCGACGAGCTCGATCACTCCGGCGAGTCCCGCTCGCGAAAACAGCTCCGCCGCCTCCTCGCGGCCGAGTACGCCGAACATCTTCTGAGCCCCGTGCTGGGCGAACATGAAGCCGGCGAAGATGCGGAGTACCGCATAGAGCGTGTCTGCGTGACGTCCCAGGGCCTTCTGCATGGCGTCCCTCCCGAAAGGTGCGGCACACCGAAGCTCGCGGTGCCCGCCGATGAAAACGTATGGTGGAAGGAGTATGCCACGGGTCCGTGGCGGGCAGAGCTCCCTCCTCAGCGCCAGGCGTTCGGATCGTACTCGTACGGCAGGTCCGTCAGGTTGTCGAGTCCGTCGGCCGTCACGCGGCAGAGGTCTTCGAGCCTCACTCCGTAGCCGGCCTCGGCGTCGTAAAGGCCGGGTTCGAGCGTCAGCACGTCTCCCTCCTCGATCCGCCCGACTTCTCCTGCCCGCTCGCGGAAGCTCGGATACTCGTGGAGCTCGTATCCCACACCGTGACCGAGACCGTGAACGTATCCCCGGCGGGTCTCCGGCGACGTCGCGATCGTCGGGTAGCCGGCAGACTCCAGCAGCGCACAGGTCTGCTCCTGTAGCTCCCATCCGCGAGCGCCGATGCGGCATTCCCGGTGGGCTGCTTCCAGAGCCCGTCTCACCGCCGCATGAGCCTCGACGAAGACCTCCGCCGGCTGACCGACGCAGAAGGTCCGGGTGCAGTCGGCGTAGACCTCGCCGCGGGGGAAGAGGTCCACGACGATCGGAGCGCCTGCCCTCAGCCCGGTGTCGTCCTCGCCGGCGTTGTGAGGGACGCCGGCTTCGGCACCCTGCGCCAGCAGGTTGCCGTGCGGCTGCTCGAGGCGGTGTGCGGCAAAGATCCGGGCGATCAGCGAACGCAAGCCGCCGGTAGTCAGGGGTCTTCCGTCGACCTCGAGGGGGCCGCCACTCCCGCTCCAGTCGGCAGCTCGCAACACGGAGGAGATCTCACGAAACGCGATTCGCACCGCCTCCGAGGGGCGCTCGAAGGCCTGCGAGGCGCGAGCCGACTTGCGCTTGCGCCAGCGGCGCAGAAGCTCTCCACCGTCGCCGAAGGAGCGCCTGCCGGATGCCGACAGCCGCCGTACCGCTTCGGCCACACCACCCGCGCCGGCATGTCCGGCGAGGGCCCACTCCCCTCCCTCGTCTCCCGCAGCGGCGAACCCCTGCTCGAGCACGGCCTCCCACAGCAGGCCAGGCCTCCCTTCCAGGGCACGGAGCCGATCGCCTCCCAGGTCGGAGGGACCGAGGGGTTCGAGACCGCTGCGCTCCGCCTCCTCGCGCTCCATGTCGGTCAGGAAAGCGAGCAGGGGCTCCCCTTTCACCGGGAAGACCACCGCGCAGCGGCCGACGTGACAGGAGGCGACGAGCGGAGCGACATCGACGTCGCGGCTGCTGTCGGCAAGCACGACGAGGCCGCGGAAGCCCCCGTCCTCGAGGAGCGTCCGCAGCCTGTCGTGGGCCGGTGACGTCATGGTCGTGAGCGGCTTCAGCGAGCGATCTGCCGAAGACCCCTCGGCCCGGAAGGTGCGCTCAAACGTGGCGGCCGAGGAACTGCTCGAAGGCGCCCTTCGGCATCGCTCCCATCATCCGGTCGGCGACCTCGCCTCCCTTGAAGAGGATGAAGGTCGGAATGCTCTGCACCTGGAAGTTCATCGCCAGTTCCTGGTTGTGGTCGACGTTGAGCTTGGCGATACGAACCTGGCCGTCCATCTCGTTGGCGATCTCGTCGAGCACCGGAGCCACCATGCGGCACGGTCCGCACCACTCGGCCCAGAAGTCGACCAGCACGGGCGTCTCGGAGTCGAGCACCTCGTTCTGGAAGTTGTCGTTGGTCAGTTCTACGATCTTTTCGTTGTCACTCATGTGTCTGGAATCTCCTCGGGGACGCCTCTGTCGGCGTCGCCCTGGTCGATGGGGTCGGGATGAGCTGTGTCGAAGTAGGCGCGCGCCGACTCGACATCGTCGGCGATCTGCTGCTTGAGGGCTTCGGCGCTGTCAAAACCTCTTTCGGGGCGAAGCCGGGACAGGAAGGCGAGCTCCGCCGTCTTTCCATATACGTCGGCCGAGAAGTCGAGGATGTGTGCCTCGACGACCTCGGCCACTCCTTCGGTGAGGGTCGGTCTCACGCCGACATTCGCCACCGCCGGCAACCAGTCGCGGTCCCCTTCGAAGCGAACCTCACTCACGTAGACGCCCCTGGCTGGAATCGCGCTCTGCACCGGCTTGAGGTTGATGGTCGGCCAGCCGAGTCCGCGACCCTGCCGCTGCCCCTCGACAATTGTACCTTGGAGGGCGAACGGTCTGCCCAGGAACCTCGTCGCGAGGTCCACCCTCCCCTCGGCGACGGCCGTCCGAATCCGCGAACTCGAAACGGGCATGCCGTCGTCGAGCAGCTCGGAGACTCCCACTGCGCGATAGCCGAGCTCTTCTCCGAGGGAGCTGAGCAGTGCGAGATCGCCCCGCTTTCCCCTCCCGAAACCGAAGCGGCTCCCGACTCTGACTTCCCGGACTTCCAGCCGCTCGACGAGGAACTCCCGAAGGAAGGTCTCCGCCGTGACCTCGGCAAACGCGGCATCGAACTGCAGCTCCACGTAGTGAGAGATGCCGACAGCCGCCACCAGACGGCGCTTCTGCTCCGGGCTGAGGAGGCGCAGCGGCGCCCGCGGTGGGTCGAGCACCGTCAACGGGTGGGGCTCGAACGTGATCAGCACCGAGGCGGCCTCGTTCCGCCACGCTTCCCGGACGACTCCGGCGAGAATCTCGCGCTGACCGCGGTGGACTCCGTCGTAGTTCCCGATGGAGGCGACGGCTCCTCCCGGCACGGGCAGCGGCGAGGTGAGGGCGTCCGCCCAGTTCGTCTCGAAGATCTTCACGGCGGGAGCACTCTCAGAGGCCGGCGGGGACGACACCGGGGCCTCGACCGGCAACGATCCTGCCCACCAGGTCGTCGGCGAAGGCGTCGGTGATCTCGACGTCGATCAGGCTGCCGGGGGGCGCGGTTCCGTCGTTGATCAGCAGACGGCCGTCGATGCCCGGCGCCATCCCGCGGTGCCGCGCCTCGAGGAGGTGCTCGGTCTCGGAGCAGACCCCCTCGAGGAGCGCTTCGACCGTGGTACCTACGAGCCTTTCGCGGCTCGCGAGGGCGATCGGCCGCTGCACTTCGAGAAGGCGCTGCTGCCGGAGCAGCGCGGTCTGCCGCGGTACCCGCGATCCGAGGTCCGCCGCCGGCGTCTGTTCCTCGGGGCTGTAGACGAACGCGCCGAGGTGATCGAACCTGGCGGCCTCGACGAAGGAAAGCAGGTGCTCGAAATGCTCCTCGGACTCTCCAGGGAACCCGACGATGAACGTCGACCGCAGGGCGATGTCGGGGACTCGCTCGCGTGCCTCGGCCAGCTGCTCGAGGTAGGTGTGGGCGCGACCCCCACGCTTCATCGCCGCGAGCATCTCCGGATGAGAGTGCTGAAGCGGCATGTCGAGGTAGGAGACAAAGCGCTCTTCCCTACCCATCAGAGCGAGAATCTCGTGACCGAGCGTCGTCGGGTAGGCGTAGAGGAAGCGGATCCACGGGATCGTCGTCCTCTCGAGCAGTGCCTCTACGAGATGGACGAGGCCCTCGCGGCCGAGACCGAGATCCTCGCCGTAGCGGGTCGTGTCCTGCGCCACCAGGACCAGCTCCCGGACTCCGCTACCCTCGAGTCGACGCGCCTCCTCCACCAGACTGTCCGGCGTGCGGCTCCGCAGCTCGCCGCGCCAGATCGGGATCGCGCAGAACGTACAGGGGTTGTTGCACCCCTCCGCGACCTTGAGGTAGGCGTAGCCGGGCGTGGTGAGCACGCGTGGCTCCGTATGGTCGAAGGTTCGCTGCGAGGGGCCGGTGACCGGCGTGTCGGAACCGATCGCGACGACATCCGCAACACGATCCAGATCGTCGAGGCCGACGAATCCGTCGATCTCCGGGATCTCGCGAGCGAGCTCCTCCCCGTAACGGTTCACCATGCAGCCGGCGACGAGGAGGCGATCCACCCCCTTCCCCTTGCGTGCGGCGACGTCCAGGATGGCGTCGATCGATTCCTCCCTGGCCTCCTCGACGAAGCCGCACGTGTTGACGACTACGGTGCCCGCCCCTTCGACGTCCTCGACGATCTCGAAGCCGCCGTCGCGGAGCCTGCCGAGCATGATCTCGCTGTCGACCAGGTTCTTCGCGCAGCCGAGACTCACCATGCCGACCCTGCGGTCGGCCGAACCGTCACTCATCGAAGCCAGTCTAGCGTGAACCCGTGGTGCTACCCGTCGTGCGGCGTGCGCTCAGACGGCAGCCGGAACCGCGACTTCCTCGCGCTCTTCTGATTCAGGCGTCTTCGAAACGGCCTCGGCGGCCGGCCATTCGGGGAGCCCGATCGCACCGTCCTCGAGCCATGCGTGATGCCCGTCGGCCACGCGCACACCCTGGCGGTACTTGATCGCGTCGTCGTTGCGCCACAGGTCGCGGAACAGATGAGCGACCCGCCGGCGTCCGTTGCGGGCGGCGAGGTCGGCGAGCTCCCTGGCACGGTCGGCATTCTCGTCACCGGCTTCACGCATTGCCTGCGCCCGCGCGACACTCGCGCCGATGGCGAACAACTCGTTGGCGATGTCGACAAGCCGGAACAGGAACGCCTGCTTCCTCTCCATGCGCGCCTGATGGACGAGCATGCCGTGGAAGACCTGGCGCGCCAGCTTGCGGGTGTTGCGCTCGACGAACCTGAGGTGCTTCGCCAGCGGGCCGAACGAGGCGTAACGAGGCCAACGGCCCCAGCCGAGCCAGCGAGTCGGGTACCAGCCGAGATAGAAGAGCCCACTCTTCGCGAAAGCACCCAGTTTCTTCCCGAAGCCGGCTTCGGGATCGATCAGGGCTCCCGCCACCTGGAGATGCTTGTCCACCGCCTCTCGCGCCATCAGCAGATGCATGATCTCGCTCGAGCCCTCGAAGATCGTGTTGATCCGGTAGTCGCGCATCATCCGCTCGACGCCGATCGGCTCCTCCCCGCGGTCTCGCAGCGAGATCTCGGTCTCGTAGCCGCGGCCGCCGCGCACCTGCATCGTCTCGTCGATGATGTGCCAGGTGTTGGTGGTGTTCCACTCCTTTGCGGCAGCGGCCTCGAGGCGGATGTCGACGTTGCCCTGGTCGGCCATCGAGGTCGCCAGTGCGGTGATCGATTCCATCGCGAAGGTGGTGGCGGTCATGTCGGCGATCTTGTGGGAGATCGCTTCGTGCCGGGCCACCGGAACGCCCCATTGCACCCTCGCGCTGCCCCACTTGCGGCAGATCTCGATGCACATCTTCGCGGTTCCGACCGAGCCGTTCGGAATCGAGAGACGGCCGTCGTTGAGCGTGGTGAGGGCGATCTTGAGACCGCGCCCCTCCTTGCCGATGAGGTTCTCCTCCGGCACCTGGACGTTGGTGAAGCTGATGATGCCGTTGGCCAGCGCTCGCAAACCCATGAAGTGGCAGCGTCGCTCGACCTTGACTCCCTCCCAGCCGGTCTCGACGACGAAGGCACTGATCTTGCCGCTGTCGGGATCCTTCGCCATCACCACCAGCAGCTCGGCGATCGTGCCGTTGGTGCACCACAGCTTGACGCCGTCGAGGGTCCAGGAGCCGTCCTCGTTGCGTCGGCAGGTCGTCTCCAAACGCGCCGGGTCGGAGCCGACGTCCATCTCGGTGAGAGCGAAGGCGGAGATCTCACCGCGCGCGCAACGAGGGAGATACTTCTCCTTGAGCTCCTTGCTGCCGAAGAGCTTCAGAGGCTGAGGAACGCCGATCGACTGATGAGCCGAGAGGAGCGCGCTGAGGTTGCCGTCGATGCTACCGACGTACTGCATGACCTTCTGGTACTCGCGGTTGGTGAACCCGAGACCACCGTACTCCTTGGGGATCTTCATCCCGAAGGCGCCGAGCTTGCGGAGGCCGTCGACGAGGTCGGGGGGATACTCCCCCGTGTCGTCGATCGCGACGGGGTCGACACCGGCCATCAGCTCCCGAAACGCCTCGTAGAACGCCGCGAACTCCGGGCGGTCCTCACCGGCCAGCGGGTACGGATGCATCAGGTCGAGCCGGAAGCGCCCGAGGAACATCTCCCTCAGGAGGCTCGGATGGTTCCATTGGGTCTGCCTCGAAGCTTCGGCGACCTCGCGGGACTCTTTCTCGCTGATCTCGCGACGACGGGGTTGAGCGGTTTCGGTGGTCATGCCAGCGCTCCTTTCGCCGTCTATTCTACGCTGTCACGCTCTTTGCCGCAATGCGTCGTAGACCGCGACGCATTGCGGCAGTTCAGCCACCGCTACGCCGCAGTGCGGCCCAAACCCCGGCGAGGATGAAGGCGGCTCCCAGTGCCAGCCTCGGCGTCAGCGACTCGTCGAGCACGACAGCCCCGACCATCATCGCGACGATCGGGATGCCGAAGGTGATGAGGGAGAGGCTGGTGACCGTGACGCGGGACAGGAGGCCGAAGTAGAGAACGAAGGCCAGAGCCGTTCCGAAGACCGCGAGGTAGAGAGTCACTCCCCAGGCCGTAGGTGTCCAGGTGACTTCGAGCGGAGATTCGAAAGCGAACGACAGGACGCCGCAGGTGATCGCCGTCAGAGCGAGCGAGGGTGCGGTGAGGGAGACCGGGTGGATCTGCGAGTACCAGCGTTTGATCACGACGTCGCCGAGCGCCGCCGTCAGCGGCGACAGCAGGAAGATCCACGCCGCTCTCCTTCCCTCGGGACCCAGCGTGGCGGTGAGATCGTCGGCGTAGAGGATGGCGACGCCCATGGCGCCGAGAACGAGGCCGAGCACGGCCAGCGGCCTGAGGCGTTCCCCCGGCACGAGCCAGTGCGCCAGCACGGCAACGAAGAGTGGGAAAGTCGTGAAGAGGACCGCGGCCAGTCCCGAGGGAATCCACTGCTCACACCAGTAGACGACGCCGTAGGGGACGACGAAATGCGCCACGGCGTTGAACGTCCACATACCCCACGGGGTGCCGTCCTGCCACCATCGGATGCCGAGCACCGCGCATCCCAGGAACAGCAGAGCCGAGGCGACGGCGAAGCGGACCGCGATCCCGAGGAACGGCGGAATCGACTCCAGGCCGACCCGAATGGCCGCATAGGTGGTGCCCCAGATGCCGATCAGCAGCGCAAGCTGCAAGGTGGTGGCGACCGCTCCCGAGCGCCCTGCGGCGGTCGTCATCGGGTGACGCTCAGGGGTAGATCCGGTGGAGCATCCGCGGGTATGGGATCGCCTCGCGCAGGTGACCCACGCCGCACATCCAGGCGACGAAGCGTTCGAGGCCCATGCCGAAGCCGCTGTGCGGGAACGTGCCGTATCGCCGCACATCGAGGTACCACTGGAACGCCTCGACCGGCAGATCGTGCTCCTTGATCCGCGCGAGCAGCAGGTCGTGGTCGTGGATCCTCTGGCTGCCGCCGATAATCTCTCCGTACCCCTCGGGCGCGATGACGTCGAGACCGAGCACGACGTCGGGATTCTCGCCGTCCGGCTGCATGTAGAAGGCCTTGATCGCCGTCGGATAGTGGCTGACCATCACCGGTTGACCGTAGCGGTCGCCGAGGAGAGTCTCGTGTTCGGCGCCGAAGTCGTCTCCCCAGGAGATCTCCTGGCCCTGCTCGCGGAGCCAGTCGACGGCCTCCGTGTAGGTGATCCGGGGGAACGCCTCGGCGACCCGTTCGAGGGGCGCCCGATCGCGCTCGAGAATGTCCAGCTCCGACCCGCAGCGATCGAGAATCCGCGCGACCAGGACCTGCAGGAACTCCTGGGCGAGGTCGCACAGGCCGGGGAACTCGAGGAAGGCGACCTCCGGCTCCACCATCCAGAATTCCATCAGATGGCGGCGAGTCTTCGACTTCTCCGCCCGAAAGGTCGGGCCGAAGCAGTACACCTTGCCCAGCGAGGCCGCAGCCGGCTCCAGATAGAGCTGGCCGGACTGTGAGAGATAGGCGGGCTCACCGAAGTAGTCGGTTTCGAAGAGGGTGGAGGTGCCCTCGCAGGCGGCCGGAGTGAGGATCGGAGAGTCGATGAGGGTGAAGTGACGGTCGTAGAAGAAGTCACGGATCGCCTGCACGACCTCGCTCCGCACCTTGAGGACGGCGTGCTGGCGGCTCGAGCGGAGCCACAGGTGTCGCTGTTCCATGAGGAAGGCGACCCCGTGCTCCTTGGGGGTGATCGGGTAGTCCTCGGTCAGGTGATCGACGCGGAAGTCGGAGGCGTGGATCTCTACCCCACTCGGCGCCCGCGAGTCCTCCTGCACCGTGCCGCGAAGCCACACGGTCGATTCCTGAGTCGATCGCTCGATCTCCTCCCACGCTTCGTCGGACACGTCGGCCCGGCTTGCGACCGCCTGCACCTGGCCGCTGCCGTCGCGAATCTGAAGGAACGCGATCTTGCCGCTGGAGCGCTGTTGCGCCAGCCAGCCACGCAGCTCGACTTCTTCACCGATTCGGGACGGGAGGTTGCGGATGGATTCGACCATGGAGATTCTCCGTTGACGGCGGATTGTACTGCGCTTCGGGCGATCCCTGCCGCGGCGACCCGGTCGGGCCCGGTGCCTCCCCCGTGGCATCCGAGGTCAAAGATCGAGGCGCTCGAGCGCTTCCCTCGCGGCCTGCTGCTCTGCCGTCTTCTTGCTGCCGCCGCTACCGACGCCGAGCCGCTCCCCCTCGATCTCCACCTCGATGGTGAAGGTCCGTGCGTGGTCCGGTCCGTCGCTGGCCACCAGACGATACCGGGGCAGGGGCCGTCCGTCCCCCTGGAGACGTTCCTGTAGGGCCGACTTCGCATCGGCGGGCAAACTCCCCGCGTCCTCCTGCTCGACGCGACCCAGAAGGCGGACGACAGCCGTGCGGGCGACATCGAGGCCACCGTCGAGGTACATCGCCCCGAGAACGGCCTCGACGGCGTCCGCCAGCAGCGACGGTTTCTCACGACCTCCCGAGCGCTCCTCTCCCACGCCCAGTCGCATCGCGGCCCCCAGCCCGAGCTCTTCCCCGAGCCCGGCCAGCACAGGCTCCGAGACGAGAAAGCTCTTGGTCTTCGACAGATCCCCCTCCGAGCCCTCGGGGTTGCGTCGATAGAGCCAGTCGGCGGTCACCAGTTCGAGTACGGCGTCGCCGAGAAACTCCAGGCGCTCGTAGTGCCCCTCCAGACCCTGCTCGTTGGCGTAGGAGCGATGGGTCAGGGCGAGGGCGAGGAGCTCTCGGTCTCTGAAGCGATAGCCGAGCCGGCGCTCGATCTCTCGCAGTTCGTCGGGGCTGCGACGGAAGATCCCCATCAGCGCCTGCCGAACTTCGTTTCGAGGTCACGATCGGTCATTCGCAGCACGATCGGCCGCCCGTGGGGGCAGGCGTAGGGCTGCTCCGCTTCGAAGAGTTCCCGAACGAGAGCTTCCATCTCGGGTGCGGAAAGCGGCTCGTGCATCTTCACGGCGGCCTTGCACGAGGCATCGGCCGCCCAGCTCTCGAGAATCGCCGACCGCATCTCCTCGGGGTCATCGAGGTCGTGAGTCGAGGCGGCCAGTCGACGCAGAACCCCCTCGGCCTCGCTGACCGGCAGACCGGCCGGTGCTCCAGCGAGGGCCAGCGAGTCTCCCGACAGGTGGTTCAGGTCGAAACCGCAGCGCCCGAGCGCCTCGAACTGCTCCGCCAGCTTGAGGCTTTCGCTCGGCGCGAGATCGAGGACCATCGGCTGGAGCAAGGCCTGGACCCGGGGAGCCTCGGCGCTCATCGATCGGCGGATCCGCTCGAACAGGATCCGCTCGTGGGCTACATGCTGGTCGATCAGGTAGAGCCCGTCCGGACCCTCCAGCAGCAGCAGAGTCCCCTTGTACTGTCCCAGCAGCCGGAAGGGACGCGCTTCGCCGGAGCGGCCCGACAGCGGCACAGCACTGCGCTCCAGCGGGGCGTAGACGGCTTCCGCGAGGCGATGTCCTTCCGCGACGGCCTCCCCTGTCCTCTCTCCGGCTCCCACCCCGGCAGGCGAGGGAACGGGAGCACCTGCCCCCGATCCTCTCCACACCGCGGGACCGGTGAGAACGCCTTCGAACCCTGCCGGCGTGGCCTCGATCTCGCCCCGCGATGCTGCAAGGCCCTCCCTGAGGGCCGAGGCGACTTGCGAAAGCACGGCGCGGTCGCGGAATCGCACTTCCGTCTTCTGAGGATGGACGTTGACGTCGACGGCCTCCGGGGGCAGGTCGACGAAGAGGAAGAGTGCCGGAAACTCCTCGCTGTGCCACTCCTCGCGCACGGCGCGGTAGAACGTCGCCATGACGGCGCGGTCCCGGATCGAGCGCCGGTTGACGAACGTGAAGGCCCGCCTCGCGCCTCCGCTCCCCGGCCCGCCGAGATAGCCCCACACCTCGCCGCCACCCGGAATCCGGCGCGAGGGGACAGGAGTGAGACCGTCGCCGAGACGGTCGCCGAAGATCTGGCGCACGCGCTCCCGCACACTGTCGCGGTCGTCGGCGAGTGCCTGCGCCTCGAGGAGCGCCTTGCCGTCGTGTCGCAGCGAAGCCGTCAAAGCCGGCAGCGCGAGGGCGTAGGCCTGGACCACGGCGCTCGCATGACGAAGCTCGGTCGCCGGGGTCTTGAGGAACTTGCGGCGGGCCGGTACGTTGTAGAAGAGGCTCGCAATCTCGATGCGGGTGCCGCGCGGCCGGGCCGCGGGTTCCACCGACCGCACCCGGCCTCCCTCGATCCGCACGCGAGTTCCTTCACCGGCTTCGCGCGCAGTCGTCAGCTCGACTCGCGCCACGGCGGCGATCGAAGCGAGCGCCTCGCCGCGGAACCCGAAGGTCGCGACCCGCTCGAGGTCGTCGAACTCGCGGATCTTGCTGGTCGCGTGCCGATCGAACGCCAGCAGGGCGTCGTCGGCATCCATCCCTTCGCCGTCGTCGGAGACGACGATCCGCCGCTTGCCGCCGGCCTCGAGCTCCACGTCGATCGCACGAGCGCCGGCGTCGAGCGAGTTCTCGAACAGCTCCTTGACGACCGTGGCGGGACGCTCGACGACTTCACCGGCGGCGATCTGGCTGGCGAGGCGGTCGGAGAGGATGCGGATCCTGGCCAAGCAGGAACTCTACCTGATCGTTCCGCGCCGACCCTGGTCGCCGTTCGCCGGTCAGTTCAGGTAGCCGAGCGCTTCGAGGGTCTTGCGGCGTTCGGGATCGAGCTCGTTGCCTCGAGCCGCGCCGTCCGGCGCTCCTTCGCTCCAGGCTCGTCGCAGATCCTCCAACCGGAGACGCAGCCGCGCCACCTCGGCGGGGTGTTGACGGGCCACGTCCGTGAGTTCGCCGGGGTCGGTGCTCAGGTCGTACAGGAGCGCTCGTCCGGTGGTGTCGTCGTGAATCAGCTTCCACCGTCCACTCACGACGGCGTAGCGCACCGGGCGGTGCTTGTTCTGACTGACGGCTTCCGGTCGGACTTCGTCACCGAGGAGGTCGTAGCCGGTCATCTGCGCCGGAACCTCCACACCGACGAGGCCCAGCAAGGTCGGAGCCACGTCCGCGAGCTGCGCCAGCCGGCGATCGCGCCGTCCCACCCCCGCTGCACCGGGGGGCTTGAGAGCGAGAGGGATCGCGGTGGTCTCGTGATGAACCCTCGAGTGCAGGAAGAGCCCGTGCTCTGCGAACTCCTCGCCGTGGTCGGAAGTGAGGAGGATCGCTGCGTCGTCGTACCAGCCGTTGCCGCGGAGCCCGTCCAACCAGCCGCCGAGGCGTCGATCGAGGTCTCTCACCCCCTCGAGGTAGGCGCCGTGCAGGCAGGCTACGGCGGCGGCCGAGACCTGATCCGGGTTGCGGTTGGCCCAGCCCAGATAGCCGGTCGCGCACTTCGCCTCGGGGGAACAGCGATGCTCTACGCACTCGTCCGGAAGACGATCGAGCCCTGCATCCGAGGCGAAGTACGGCCACAGATTTCCGTTGCGCTCGAAGTCCGAATGCGCGTCGTAGTCGTGGACGAAGAGAAAGAGCGGCCCCGCAGAGGCTGCGATCTCCCGGTCGGCGAGTTCGAGAACCCTCTCACCGGTGGCGAGGCCGTGCGGCACCTCGTGGAACGTGTCGAAGCCCCTGGAGAAGCCGAAGTCGGGGCCGATCCAGCTCGAGCTCACGACGGCGACCGTCCGGTAGCCGGCCCCCCTCAGGAGCTCGGCGAGGGCAGGGACTCCGTCAGCGAGACGATGCCCCTCTCTCGTCACCTGGTGTACGTCGGGAGCTGTCCCGGTGAGGAGGGTCATGTGTGCGGCGAGGGTGAATGGCATCTCGCTCACGGCACGCTCGAAGACGATCGACTCGGCCATCAGCCGATCGAGGTGGGGTGTGACCGTCGGCGAGCGACCGATGGCGTCCGCGCGCACGGTGTCGAGCGAGAGGAGGAGGATGTCCGGCAACCCTCTTCCCTCCCCGGCCGGCGGCGACGTACATCCGGCGAAGACCGGCACCAGCAATGCGAGGAGCGCGGCCAGTGTGCGGTGGGTCGGTGGTGGGGATGCAGGCCTAAGGGGCGAGACGCTCGAGCCTCCAACCACCTTCGGAACGTTCGTAGCGGAAGCGATCGTGCAACCGGAACTCGCCCTGCTGCCAGAACTCGATGGCCTGCGGATCGAGCAGGAAGCCGCCCCAGTGCTCCGGTCGGGGAACCTCCTCGCCGTCGAAGCGCCGCTCCTGTTCTGCCAGGTGTGCCTCGAGTTCGTCGCGGGAGGCGAGCGGGCGGCTCTGGTCCGAGGCATGCGCGCCGATGCGACTCGCCCGCGGTCGACCGGCGAAGTAGGCATCCGACTCCTCGGCAGGTAGCTGCTCTACCGTCCCCTCGACGCGGACCTGTCGCTCGAGCAGGTCCCACCAGAACGTGAGAGCGGCATGGGGATTCTCGGCCAGCTCACGACCTTTGCGGCTCCCGTAGTTGGTGTAGAAGACGAAGCCCCGTTCGTCGAGGCCTTTGAGCAGCACGACCCTTGCCGAGGGTCTTCCCCGCGCGTCCGCCGTGGCGAGAACCATGGCGGTGGGCTCGATGAAACCGGCGTGCCCGACCGCCCGGTACCAGTCACGGAAGAGGTCGAGCGGCTCCTCGGGGAGTTGGGAACGTTCGAGGCGGCTCATCGGTGCGGCCTACTTCCGCTCGAGCGTGGCTCGCCCGGCGGCCAGACGAGCCACGGGAACGCGGAACGGGGAACAGGAGACGTAGTCGAGATCGCATCGCTCGAAGAACTCGATCGATGCCGGATCGCCGCCGTGCTCTCCGCAGATTCCGATCTTGAGTCCCTCACGCTCTCCGCGGCCCCGCTCGCAGGCGAGCGCGACCAGCTGCCCGACGCCGTCGACGTCCAGGCTCTCGAACGGGTCGCCGGCCAGAAGCCCCCGCTCGACGAACTCCGGCAGGAAGCCTGCCACGTCGTCCCGTGAGTAGCCGTAGGTGAGCTGGGTGAGATCGTTGGTGCCGAACGAAAAGAAGTCGGCGTGGCGGGCGATACGGTCGGCGATGAGGGCCGCCCGCGGGATCTCGATCATCGTTCCGATGGGGATCCTCACCTCCGTTCCGGCTTCCGCCAGGACCCGGTCGACGACCTCGGCCACGGCCACCCTCAATGCGGCCATCTCCTCCTCGGTGCCGACGAGCGGCACCATGATCTCGGGCCGCGGGTCGAGCCCGCGCCGGGCAAGGGCCGCCGCGGCGCGCGCGATCGCCTCGACCTGCATCGCGTAGATCTCGGGGTGGGTCAGACCGAGGCGACAGCCGCGATGGCCGAGCATCGGATTGAACTCCGTCAGGCTTTCGACGGTCTCCGCGATCTCGCGTACCGGGCGGCCGGTCATCTCGGAGAGCTTCTCGAGCGCTGCCTCCTCCCTCGGCAGGAACTCGTGCAGCGGCGGGTCGAGCAGCCGCACGGTCACCGGACAGCCGTCCATCGCTTCGAAGATCCCCTCGAAATCGCTCTGCTGTTCCGGCAGCAGCCGGGCGAGCGGCTCGCGGCCCTCCTCGGGAGTCGAGGCGAGGATCACCTGACGCACCCGACCGAGGCGCGTCTCGTCGAAGAACATGTGCTCGGTGCGGCACAGGCCGATACCGATGGCACCGAGCGCCCGTGCGACTCGGGCGTCGTGCGGGGTGTCGGCGTTGGCACGGACTCCCATCCTGCGCTTGTCGTCTGCCCATTCGAGGATCCTCCGGGCGGCGGAGACGAGTGGCGAAGGCTCGCCGCTGCTCTCCCCCAGGAGGGAGTCGAGGACCTCTGACGAGCGGGCGGCGAGGGTCCCCTCGAGAATCTGGCCGGCCGAGCCGTCCATCGACAAGGCGTCGCCCTCGCGGAAGACCTTGCCGCCCACCCGCAGCTCCCCGGCGTCGTTGTCGACCGTCAGCTCGCCGGCTCCGACGATGCACGGCTTGCCCATGCCTCTCGCTACGACGGCGGCGTGCGAGGTCATGCCGCCCCGGGAGGTGACGATACCGGCCGAAGCGTGCATGCCGACGATGTCCTCCGGCGAGGTCTCGTCGCGCACCAGGAGGACAGGCCCGGCCGAAGCCATCTCCGCCGCGCGCTCGGCGTCGAGAGCGATACGGCCGGCCGCGGCGCCCGGTCCGGCGGCGAGACCGGTGGCCAGAAGCCGCCCTTCCTCCACGGCGCGCCGCTTCTCGTCCGGGTCGAAGACGGGCGCGAGCAACTGCGCGATCTGAGCCCCGGTCACGCGCCCGAGCGCCGTGTCGGCATCGATCCGTCCCTCGTCGACCATGTCGGCGGCGATTCGAACCGCCGCCGCGCCGGTGCGCTTGCCGTCGCGGGTCTGGAGCATGAACAGCTTGCCGTGCTCGATCGTGAACTCGACGTCCTGCATCTCGTGGCGCTCGTCCTCGAGCACGGAGCAGACCCTCTCGAGCTCGTCGAAAGCGTCCGGGAACGCTTCCGCCAGGCCGCCACCCTCTCCGGATGGGGCGATCTGGAGCGGTGTCCGGATGCCGGCGACCACGTCCTCACCCTGAGCGTTGACCAGATACTCCCCGTAGATCCTCGGCTCCCCGGAGGCAGGATCGCGAGTGAAGGCGACGCCGGTGGCGCAGTCGGGCCCGCGATTGCCGAACACCATCGCCTGGACGTTCACTGCGGTCCCGAGTGTCTCCGGGATGCCGTGGAGTCGGCGGTAGTCGCGCGCTCGCTGGATGTTCCAACTGTCGAACACGGCAGCGACGGCACCCCAGAGCTGCTCGCGGGGGTCCTGCGGAAACGGTGTGCCTCGTTCCGCGATCAGCTCCAGACCCCGGCGGGTCACGGTGGCGAGGGCTTCGGCGCTGAGCTCTGCATCGCTCTCGACGCCCGCCTCCGCACGGGCCTCGGAGAGGAGGTGCTCGAAGGCGTCGTGCGAGACGCCCAGCACGACGTCGCCGTACATCGTCACCAGCCGCCGGTAGCAGTCCTGAACGAAGCGGGGGTCCCGGCCCTGCTCGATCTGCGCCTTCACCGAGTCGTCGTTGAGACCGAGATTGAGCACCGTGTCCATCATCCCGGGCATCGAGACCGGCGAACCGGAACGGACCGAGAGGAGCAGTGGATCTCCGGCATCGCCGAAGCGCCGACCGACGAGGCCCTCGAGGGCCTGGAGCTGGCGATCGAACTCCGCCTCCAGCCCTTCCGGATACGACCGACCGGCGGCGTGGTACTCGTTGCAGACCGCCGTCGTGATGGTGAAGCCGGGAGGGACCGGGATGCCGAGCGCGCTCATCTGCGCCAGCCCCGCCCCCTTGCCTCCAAGAAGCGCAGCGGACTCTTCGGCGCCTTCGGCGGATCCGCCGCCGAACAGAAAGATCCTCTTCGTCATGAGCCGTGCCCCTTCCTTCCCTCGGTCCTGTCGACGACGACCTCGGAGAGTCTCGCGGTCTTCGACAGGGTTCGCTGAATCGACTGCAGCAGTGCCAGCCGGTTGCTCCTGAGTTCCCGGTTCTCGTCCATCACCAGCACCTCGGCGAAGAAGGTTTCGAGCACTTCCGCGAACGCGGCGATCTTGTGGAAGCACGCCTCGTAGTCGCCGCGTGCCGCCTCCTGCTCCACGTCGAGCCGCAGCGTGCGTGACGACTCCCAGAGTGCCTTCTCTGCCGGTTCGCGCAGCAGCTCCTTCGAAAACTCCCTCTCGGGAGCGTCGCGGAGGATGTTGGAGATCCGCTTGGCGGCCTGCACCACGGCGAGAAAGCCCGCGTCCCGGCGCATCGAGTGAAGCGCGCGCACTCGCGCACGAAGGTCCGGCAGATCGGCGAAGCCGACGGCGAGAGCGGCTTCGATCTCGTCGTAGGCGTAGCCTTCGAGCCCCAGCAGGTGGCGGATCCGGTCCTCCAGGAACGGGCGCAACACCGCCGGTACCTCGTCGGCCGGCATCGAAAGGCGGTCTCCGTACAGAAGTGCCGCCTGCGCCGCCACCAGGTCCAGATCGAGCGACAGCTCCGCCTCGAGGACGATCCGCAGAATCCCTTGAGCCGCGCGCCGCAGGCCGAAGGGGTCGCGGCTGCCGGTCGGCTTCTCGCCGAGCCCGAAGATACCGACCAACGTGTCGATGCGATCGGCGATCGCGCACACCAGACCTGCCTTGCTTCTGGGGATCGCATCGCTTGCTCCCGCCGGGAGGTACTGGTCGTACACCGCCTGCCACACCTCGTCCGGCAATCCGTCTTCACGGGCGTAGAGGCCTCCGATCACCCCTTGCAGGGAGGTGAACTCCTTGACCATCTCGCAGGGGAGGTCCGCCTTCAGGAGGCCTGCCGCCTGCTCGGCCGCCGCCTTCTCGTTCTTCCAGTCGAGCGCGTCGCAAAGGAAGCTCGCGAGCCGCTTCACCCGCCTCGTCTTGTCGGCGTAGTTGCCGAGCCTGACGTGAAAGGTCAGGGACTCGAGGCGATCGGCTCCTTGTTCGAGCGTCCGCTTCCGGTCCTCGTCGTAGAAGAAGCGCGCATCGGCGAGGCGCGCGTCGACTACCCACTCGTTGCCCGCCCGCACCCGCCCTGCCGGATCGTCGGCGCGGTCCATGACCGTCAGAAAGACGGGCAGAAGCTCGTCGCCGCTCTCGACGGTGAAGGCGCTTTGATGATCCCTGAGGCTGGCGATCAGGACCTCTCTCGGCAGGCTCGAGAACTCGGGTGAGAACTCTCCCATCACCACGCCGGGGACCTCGCAGATCGACGCCAGCTTGTCGAGAAGCTCGAGGTCCTCGACCACGGTGCCTCCCGCTTCGCGTGCCAGTTCGTTCATCGCCGAGGCGAGGTGGTTCCGTCGTGCCTCGTAGTCGATCTCGACCTTGCGCCGTCGCAGTTTGCGCCGGTAGTCCGCCCATCCCTTGACCTCAAACGCCTTCGGGGAGTGGATCGGGTGTCCCACGGTCGAGCCGTCGCTGGCGACCCCGAAGAGCTCGAAGGCGACGACCGCCTCCTCGAAGAGGGCGAGGATGCCATGTACCGGCCGAACCCAGGGGCCGGTGTCGGTTCCCCAACGCATCGTCTTCGGCCAACTCAGGCTCTCGACGATCCCCGGCACGATCCCGGCCAGCACCTCTCCGGTCGGCCGCCCTTCGACATCAGAGTCCACAGCCAGGTATTCGCCCTTGTCGGTCTCGACCACCTGGAGTGCCTCGACCTCGACCCCGCACCTGCGTGCAAAGCCGAGAGCGGCAGCCGTCGGCACCCCCTCGGCGTCGAAAGCCGCCGACTTCGGCGGCCCGACCTGACGCTCGGATCGGTCGGGCTCCCGGGCCGGCAGGCCGCGTGCCACGAGGACCAGCCGGCGTGGCGTGAAGGTGGTCTCGATCCCACGCCCCGAGAGCGAGAGCCGCTCGAGTTCGGCCGCCAGCGACTGTCGCAACTCGTCGGCGGCCGGGCGCAGCATGCGGGCAGGGATCTCCTCCGCCCGCACCTCCAGAAGAAACTCACCCCTCGGCATTGTCGTCGCCTCCCCGCTCGTCGGCCGCCAGCAGCGGATAGCCGAGTTCCTCACGCCGTTCGACGTAGGCCCGTGCGCAGGCGACGGCGAGGTCGCGTACACGTTTGATGAGGGCGACCCGCTCGGTCACCGACACGGCTCCCCTGGCGTCGAGGACGTTGAAACTGTGAGAACAACGCAAGGCGCACTCGTAGGCGGGAAGCACGGCACCCGCGTCGAGACATCGCCGCGCTTCGGACTCGTACCCCTCGAACTGTGCCTCGAGGAAGCTGATATCCGCGAGCTCGAAGTAGTAGCGAGAGGACTCCACCTCGTCCTGATGTCGGACCTGCCCGTAGCGCACTCCATCGGCCACCCAGTCGATCTCGTAGACGTTGCGCGACAGACCGAGGAACATCGTCAATCGCTCGAGTCCGTAGGTGATCTCGACACTGATCGGCTTCATTTCGAGACCCCCCGCCTGCTGAAAGTAGGTGAACTGGGTGATCTCCATGCCGTCGAGCATCACCTGCCAGCCGACACCCGAAGCGCCGAGGGTCGGCGCTTCCCAGTTGTCCTCTTCGAAGCGCAGGTCGTGGACCGACAGGTCGATCCCCATCGCGCGAAGGCTCTCGACATACTGAGTCTGAACATCGGTCGGCGACGGCTTCAGGATCACCTGGAACTGATAGTGCTTGCCGAGTCGAAACGGGTTGTCGCCGTAACGTGCGTCGGCCGGGCGGCGGGACGGCTGGACGTAGGCGACCTTCCACGGCTCCGGTCCGAGCACTCGCAGGAAGGTGTCGGGGTGCATCGTCCCGGCACCCACCTCGAGATCGTAGGGCTGCTGCAGGACGCAGCCCCGCTCACCCCAATAGGTCGAGAGGTTGCCGATCAGGTCCTGGAAGGAGTGCATAAGGTCTCCCGCATCACGCGATAGCTCTTCAGTTCATGCTGAAGGAAGGCGCGTCGAATCCTTCCACAAATCGTCTCGATTTCGTCGATCTCGCCTCGATCGGGCGGATCGCTCGCGATCTGCTGCACCGACTGCACTCGCATTCTGCGCAGGAGGAGAATCGCTCCAGCCGACACCGATCGTCCCTCGGGCGAACACTCCCGGCAGGTCAACCCCTCGTCTCCAGGAGCGAGGACCGCCCCGGTGGCGAGATCGCGCCCGCAGGACGGGCATTCGAGCGGCGTCGGAAACACCCCGGCGAGCCGCAGCATCCACGCCTCGAAGTAGCGTGCGGCGAGGTGGCGGTCGAGTCCGTCGAGCAGCGCGACGAGGGTGGAGTCCAGGAGGCGGAAGAGGTGCTCGCTCGGCTCGTTCTCCTGCGCGAACTCGAGGACGTGCCCTGCCAGGTAGCCGCCGAGCAGGATCCCCTCGAGGTCCGACTGGAGACGGCGCGCCGGTCGCACCAGCTCGACCGCAGAGATCCGCGCCAGATCGCGGCCCTCCTTCTGGAACCAGGTCGCCTTGGCTTTCGCCAGAGGCTGGAGCGCCCCGGCGAACCGGCTGTACTTGCGCCTCGCGCCCTTCGCCACGCCGCGAACCTTGCCATGGATCGGCGAGAGCCAGGTCACGATCCTGTCGTTCTCCTGGAGATCGAAGACGTCCAGCAGCAGTACTTCCGCGCTTTGGAGCATCGATTCAGAGCAGCAGAGTCGACAGCGATCGGGCGAGACTGAAGTAGATGAGGATTCCGGTGATGTCGTTGAGCGTCGTGACGAGTGGACCGGCGGCGACTGCCGGGTCGATGCCGAGCCGCTCGAAGGCGACGGGAATCAGCGCACCGGTGAGCGAGGCAAGGAGGATGGCGAGACACATCGAAGTTCCGACGACGACACCGTGGAAGGGGCTAGCCTTCCAGAAGAAGGCGACCCCTCCCACCAGCGCCGCGCACGAGAGACCCAGGATGACGCCGACCTTGAGCTGCTGCCAGAGGAAGGTGCGGGTCTGACCGCGGGCGAGCGAGACACGCCCTGTCGCCAATCCCCGCACGGCGATCGTCGACGTCTGGCTGCCGATGTTGCCGCCCATGCCCATGATCGCCGGGACGAAGGCGTAGAGGGTCACGTAGAGCCCCTGCCCGAGCGTGTCTGCGTAGCCGCTCAACAGCCACCCCGCCGCTACCAGGCCGACGAGATTGACCACCAGCCACGGCAGGCGGATGCCGGCGACCCGGAACGAACGGTCCTGATAGACGAGTTCGTCGTCGGTCGTGCCGACCATCTTCAGGAAGTCCTCGGTGGCCTCGTCCTGGACGACGTCGATGATGTCGTCCACGGTGACGATCCCGACCAGCCGATTGTCATCGTCCACCACGGGTACAGCGAGCAGGTTGTACCGGGTCGCGAGCTCCGCGACCTCCTCCTGGTCGGTCTCGATGTGAGCCTTGATCACCGCCTCCGTCATCACCCCGCCGAGCGGGCGATCGGGGCCGGTGAGGAGCAGTTGGCGCAACGAGGTCACCCCCTTGAGGTGACCTCCATCGTCGATCACGTAGAGATAGAAGATGTTCTCGAGGTCCCGCGACTCCTGCAGCGCCGCGATCGCTTCGGCGATCGTCTTGTCCTCCTCGAGCGCGTAGAACTGAGTGTCCATGATGCGCCCGGCGGTGTCGTCGCCGTAGCGCAGATGGGTCTGCACCTCGGTGCGAGCCGCCATGTTGACGAGCTCGAGCACCTCCTCCCGGCGATCCTCCGGCAGCACCTCGATGATCGCCACCCGGTCGTCCACTGGCTGCTGGGAGAGGATGCGCGCGATGCCGTCCGCGTCCAGCCCTTCGAGCAGCGAGAGCTGCATCGACGGCTCTGCCTCGATCAGCACCTCGCCCGCGCCGTCCGGGAACTCGGCAGCCAGGATCTCGAAGATCGCGGTCTGGTCGGCGGGGGTGAGGGTGGAGAGAACCTCCGCGACATCCTCGGGACGGGTCTTGCCCAGAACGTTGACGATGCGAGCCCGCGCGCCGCGGCGAGCCAGTCGACGCAGCGTGTCGCCGATCAGCCTGGTTCGCCGGTGAGCGGCGAGGACTTCCCTGGGTTGTGTCTTGGCCATCGTCGTGAAGCTCGCTATCGGAGCGGATGCGGGCGAAAGAGGATTCTAGCGGCTACTCCCTCCTCCACGTGACCGTCGGCAAGGGCAGCGGAAGGAAGGGAGGGCGACCGCTCCTCGGGGCACGGGCACCGTATCGCAAGCGCGACCCTCGCTCTTCCAGGTAGACGGGAGAGCGGATCGGATCGGCACCCGGGTGGCGGATCTTCCGGGAGTGGGGGCACCTCCCGTCCGGTCACGAGTGAGAGCCTGGTGGCTCCTCAGGGTCGGCGACCCACCAGGGAACGAGGCCTCCACATCCCCTCGACTGTCGGGCGTGGTCGCCCTACCTGGAGTCGTTCGCTCCGACCCCTCCCGAGCGCCTTCGTGTCTGCCCGAGTGGCGCTCTCACCCGCCGCAACGGAAGGCGTGAAGAAGCGTGAAGCCGGGCGTCGAGAACGCTCCTGCGGCCTCGCGTCAGCTCTCGACGTCCTGCTCGAGCCTCGCCAGCAGTTGCCGGTTCTCCCGCCATCCCGGCTCGTGGCGAACCCGCAGATCGAGATAGACCGGCCGATCGAGAAACTCCTGGAGGTCGAGCCGCGCCCGGGTGCCGATCTCCTTGATGCTCTCCCCTCCCCTGCCGATCAGAATCTTCTTCTGTCCCGGGCGCTCGACGAGGATCGATGCGTAGAGGACGAGCCGTCCCGACTCCGCGTCCTCCCAGCGGTCGATCTGCACCGCGGTCGTGAACGGCAGCTCGTCGCGGGTGCGCTGCAGGACCTGCTCACGGATCCGCTCGGCAACGAAGTAGCGTTCGGGCTGAGTGGTGAGGAGCTCGCGATCGTAGAGCGGCGGCCCGGCGGGCAGGAGGCGCCGAAGCTCACCCAGGAGCTCCGGACAACCGTCGCCGGTTGCGGCGCTGACGGGGACGATCGCCTCGAACTCCCCGGCCCCGCCGTAGCGCTCGATGATCGGCAGGAGGCGCTTCTTCTGGACCCGATCGATCTTGTTGAGGGCGACCACCTTCGGAGCCTCGAGCTTCCCCAGCAACTCGAGCAGATAGGAGTCCCCCTGCCCGAAGCGCGTGGCGGCATCGACGACGAGACACACCACGTCCGCCTCCTTCATCGCCTCGAGAGCGTGCCACACCATCTGCCGGTTGAGCCGATGAAGGGGCCGGTGCATGCCGGGGGTGTCGAGGAAGATCGCCTGTCCCTCCGGGTCGCTGAGCAGGCCGACGATCCGGTGGCGGGTGGTCTGCGGCTTGTCCGAGACGATGGCGAGCTTCTCTCCCAGCCAGCGGTTCATGAGCGTCGACTTGCCTGCGTTCGGCCGACCGACGAGCGCGATACTCCCGGTCCTGGGCTCGTTCTCATTCACCGTCGATCCACCGCTCTCGCCATTGGAGCTCCAACGCCTCCATCTCGCCTGCGTCTTCCTCGTGGTCGTAGCCGAGGCAGTGCAGCAGACCGTGGAGCAGGAGCTCCTGCAGCTCGCGCTCGAGCGCGTGTCCGGCCTCCGCCGCCTGCCTCCGTGCAACCGGGAGTGCCACCAGAACATCGCCGATCTCCGGCCCCTCGACCGTCGCTTCCCCGGGGAAGGAAAGCACGTCGGTGGCGGCGTCCCGGCCTCTCAACTCCCGATTCCAGCGGCGGACCTCCTCGTCGGTCGCCAGGCGGGCGGTCAGCGAGCCGTCGAGATCAGCACCCCGCACGACCCGCTCGAGCCATCCTTCGAGCCGGTTGGTCTCGTCATGGCCGTATCCCGCATGGTCCTGAAGCTCGACCTCACTCATCTCCCGAGTCGGCGGCCGCGCCTGCGCCGCTGTTGTCCTTCCCGGCCTTCGACTGGCCCACCTTTGACTTGCCCACCTTTGACTGGCCCACCTCTGACTGGCCCGCACTTGATCGGCCGGCCTTCGATCGGCGCAGCGCTGCGTCGCGACGGTCGTATGCCTGGATGATCTTCGCCACCAGAGGGTGCCGGACGACGTCGCGCTGCGTGAAATGCACGAAGCGGATTCCGTCGATGCCTTCGAGGATGCGAAGCGCCTCCTTGAGCCCCGACACCCGGCCGGCGGGAAGATCGATCTGGGTCACGTCGCCGTTGATCACCGCCTGCGAGTTGAACCCGACGCGGGTGAGGAACATCTTCATCTGTTCCGACGTCGTGTTCTGCGCCTCGTCGAGGATGATGAAGCTGTCGTTGAGCGTTCTCCCTCGCATGAAGGCGAGCGGGGCCACCTCGATGGTGCCGCGCTCGAGCATGCGCGTCACCTTGTCGAAGCCGATGATGTCGTAGAGCGCGTCATAGAGAGGCCGCAGATAGGGATTCACCTTCTCGACCAGGTCACCCGGGAGAAAGCCGAGCTTCTCTCCCGCCTCGACCGCAGGTCGCGCCAGCACGAGCCGCCTCACCCTCTCCTCCTGAAGGGCGACCGCCGCCATCGCCACGGCGAGGTAGGTCTTGCCCGTGCCTGCCGGACCGACCGAGACCACGAGATCGCTGTCGGCCATGGCCTGCAGGTAGATCTGCTGGCTGACGCTGCGTGGCTTGACTTTCGAGAGCACGCGCCCGGCGAAGCCGTCGGCCGAGAAGAATTTCGCCAGCGAGGCGTCGGGCGCCTCGCGAACGACTCTCAGCGCGGTGTCGATATCGACCGCCTGCAGTTCATAGCCGCGGTCGAGCAGAGCCGACAGCTCGGAGAGCAGCCTTGCCGCGAGCTCACGGGCGGCTGCTTCACCGCCGATCCGCACGTCTTCCCCGCGCGCTTCGAGGGTGACGTCGAGTGCCGCCTCGATACGCCGGAGGTTCTCGTCCCTGGGGCCGAACAGTGCGCTCGCCCACTCCTCGCTCACCGCGATGCGAGTGACCTCTTCAGGGTCTGCGGCCACGGTGGTGGTGAGGCCCTCGGTCACTACCGCTCGCCGTAGTCGTAGAAGCCGCGGCCGCTCTTGCGACCGAACCGGCCGGCGAGGACCATCTGCTTGAGCAGCGGCGGAGGCGCGAACCGCTTCTCGCGATACTCCTCGAACATGATGTTGGCGATGTAGTAGGTCGTGTCGAGGCCGACGAAGTCGAGCAGAGTCAGCGGCCCCATCGGGTAGCCGCAGCCGAGCTGCATCGCCTTGTCGATGTCCTCAACGCTGCCGACACCCTCTTCGTAGGCGCGGATCGCGTCCAGCAGGTACGGCACGAGGAGGCGATTGACGATGAAGCCCGAGTTGTCGCGGCAGGCGACCGGTTCCTTGCCCGTTTCGCGCACATAGGCGTGCACCGTCTCGATCACCGCGTCGTCGGTGGCCAGCGTTCGGACGACCTCGACGAGCTTCATGACCGGCACCGGGTTGAAGTAGTGCAGTCCGACGAAGCGCTCCGGGCGCTGGGTCGACATCGCGAGCTCGGTGATCGTCAGCGACGAGGTGTTGCTGGCGAAGATCGCCTCCGGTTGTGCGAGCTTGTCGAGCTCGGCGAAGGTGCGACACTTCTCTTCGAGATCCTCGACGATCGCTTCCACCACCAGGTCGCACGAGGCGAGGTCCGACAGTTCGGTGGTCCCCTCGATCCGCCCGAGAGTGGCATCCCGATCCGCCGCTTCCATCTTGCCCTTGTCGACCGCGCGCCCGAGGGACTTCGAAATCCTCGCGAGCCCGGAGTCGAGGAAGTCCTGGTTGACCTCCCTGACCACGGTGTCGAAGCCCGAACGGGCCGCCACCTCGGCGATTCCGGACCCCATCAGTCCGCACCCCATCACTCCTACCTTGCGAATCTTCATGCGTCTGCACCTTTCTGGAGCCAGGTTGCTCCAGTTGCGTCATTCCTCGTTACGGCTGTTCCTCGATCATGCGGCTGCCCGAACTCGATCGCCTGAGACGAAGCCTCAAGGCCCCGTTCACCTCGAAAGGCAGGCGCTCCGCCCATTCGACGACCTTGACGCCCTCCCCGTACAGGGCCTCCTCGAGACCGAGTTCCGGGACATCGTCAGGTTCGAGTCTGTAGAGATCGACGTGAAGCAGGCTTCCCGCACGTCCCCGATGCGAACGCATCAGGGTGAAGGTCGGAGATTGTACCTCAGCCTCGTCGATCCCCAGCGCCCGCGCCACTCCCTTGACCAGCACGGTCTTGCCGGCGCCGAGCTCACCGGAAAGCAGGAGCACGCCGTCGGGCTCGAGGTCCTTCCCGAGTTCCTCCCCTACCCCCCGGGTCTCCTCTTCACTGCGGGACTCCCAGCGCCTCAACCCCATCGCTCCTCCAGCACCAGGGGCAGCGCCTCCATCAGATCGCCCGCCGTCATCCCGGCCTCGCCCAGGCCTTGCGCCGCGCGATCGCCGGCACGCCCGTGGAGCCAGACGCCGCAGGCGGCGGCTTCGACCGTATCCATGGGGAGGGCGAGAAGCGCCGCCAGCACACCGGTGAGGACGTCCCCCGTGCCGGCGGTCGCCATGCCGGAGTTACCGGAGCTGTTGACGAAGAGGAGCCCGTCCGGGCTCGCCGTCAGGCTTCGAGCGCCCTTGAAGACGACGCAGGCGCCGGACCTTTCCGCCGCCTCGATCGCGCTGGCGGCTCGATCGAAGGCCAATTCGGCCGACGGTCTGTCGAGCAGTCGAGACAGCTCGCCTCCGTGAGGCGTCAGCACCGTTTCGCCGTCCCGTTCGCGCAGTGCCTCGAGGTCCCCGGCGAAGGCGTCGAGGGCGCTGGCATCGATCACTACCCGTCCGGCGGTCCCCAGCACGATGTCCCGAACCGCCGCTCGGGTCTCGGCATGACTGCCGAGACCGGGACCGATCGCCAGGGTGTCGACCTGTGCCGCCGCCTCGAGCACCGGTTCGACGGCCCAGGAGGAAAGCCCTCCATGGGCGCCGGAGGGGAGCCCGAGAGTCATCGTCTCGAGCGACGCCGCCTCGACGGTAGTCATCAGTGTTTCCGGCACTGCGCAGGTCACCAGTCCCGCGCCGCAGCGCAGGGCGGTGCGCGCGGTCAAAACGGCGGCTCCGCTGAAACCCGGGGAGCCGGCGACGACCAGCACCCGACCGAAGTCGCCCTTGTGGGCATCCCGCCGGCGCGCGGGAAGCCGCTCGCCGACATGCGCACCGTCCACCCAGGTCATGTTGCTTTCGACTCCGCCGGCAACGGCACGGCTGATCCCCAGATCGGCAATCGCG
This sequence comes from Candidatus Multivoradales bacterium, assembly GCA_965223855.1. Taxonomy (GTDB): domain Bacteria; phylum Acidobacteriota; class Thermoanaerobaculia; order Multivoradales; family JAHEKO01; genus CALZKB01. The sequence continues at coordinate 2,972,109 of CBDCXM010000009.1, read as the reverse complement.
ATCTCGCCGGCGAGATCCGCGGCCGGCGGGAGGACATGGGCAGGCTTGAGCGTCTCGAAGGTCACGGTCAGATCGGCCTCGACGTGGCTTCCGAGCGGCCGGCAGGAGTCGCCGTTCAGGCCGCTGGGAAGGTCGACCGCGACGACGGGAGTTCCGCGCTCGCGGATCTCTCGCACCGCGGCGTGAAAGGGACCGGTCAGGGGACGGGAGAGCCCGAGGCCGAAGAGCGCGTCCACAGCCAGCTCCCAGTCACACTCCTCCCGATCGATCCTCCCCTCCTCCGGCCAGTCGAGGACTGCCATCTCCTGCCGCCGGCAGATGTCGTGCTGGAGTCGGGCCTCGTCCGTTACCGGGGCCGGTCCGACGGCGATCAACTTCACCTGAAAGCCCCGGCGGTCGAGATGACGCGCCACGGCGTAGCCATCGCCCCCGTTGTTGCCCGGCCCACAGAAGATTGCGACATGGTCGAGATGCCCAAACGCCTCGCAGATCGCGTCCGCGACACCGATCGCAGCGTTCTCCATGAGGACCACCGCCGGAATGCCCAGGTCTTCGATCGCCCGTCGGTCGATCTCGCGGCTGCCCGCGACCGAAAGTATCTTCATCGGCGACTCCCCTCGCGCCATCCCTGCAACAGCCTCGACGTCGACGGGCACAGCGCCGGCTCGGTGGCAAGCAGCGCCGCGAGGCGCTCGAGATCGGCGGCGTCGTCGACGTCCGTACCCTCTTCCAGGAGTTCGACCGACAGGCCGAGCGCATCGGCTCGTTCGAGGGTGGCGGCGAGTACCCCGCTCGTGCTCCACGGGATACCGTCGAAGAGCTCTTGCCGAAGCCCCTCCCGGCGGACCGCGACGAGGTAGTAGCCTCCGTCCTCCGCCGGCCCCAGGACGACATCGGCGCCGCCGCGGAGCCGGCGAAAGGCCTCTTCCAGCCGACTCGCCGGCATCTCGGGATGATCGCTTCCCACCGCGGCCACCAGGGGAGCCCTCTCGGCAGCCAGCGACAGCCCGTTCCAGAGCCTCTCACCCAGCCCTTGGCCCTCCTGCCGGAAGCCTGGATGGGAAGTTTCGGGCAGGGACTCCCCGTCCTCCAGAGCCCAGGCGATCTGCAGCTCGGCACTGGTCCCTTCGAGAGTCATCGTGACGTCTTCGAGGAACGCGGCGTGCAACTGAGCCGCCTGCTCGGATGTCACCGTCCCGATCAGGCGGGTCTTGACGCGGCCGGGGACCGCGGGTTTCGTGTACAGGAGGACGATCGGGCGGGCGCTCACGGGGTGATGCTAACGCGCTGCCGGCGTTGGTCTGCAAGCGGTTGCGACGAGGCCGTGCGATAGACTGATCGGGAACTCCCGCTTCAGACGATCGAAACGGGCGACCCGAAAAGGGGGTGCGTCGATGACCGCATGGGAGTACAAGATCATCAACATCCGCAGCGAGAACTATCGGCTCGATCCGAACGCGGCGGAGGCGATGAATCGGCTCGGCAGCGAGGGGTGGGAGCTGGTGTCCATCACGTCGGTGAACTTCAAGAGCGGGGCGACGGACAACATCGCCATGGTCTTCAAGCGGCCGGCGGAACACTCCTAGCCTGTACGGCTCCGTCTCAGGAGCCGGGTGCGTCTCTCCCGCCGGCACTGCCGGAGCGGGCTCTCTTCGCCAGCCACCTGCCGCCGAGAGCGACGCCGACACAGAACGCGGCGGCCAGCCCGGTCCACGCCGCGCGCTTCCAGCGCAACCCCAGAGAGCCCTCGAGCCCGGAGCGCAGGTCCTCCAGTGCGGTGACGGCGCGCCGGCGGGAGCGAACGAGTTCGTCGCGGCTCATGCCTCGGGCCCGTCGGAGTCGGTGTCTCCCTCGCCGCCACCCAGCAGATTGCGCTGCACCCACTCGCCGTGCTCCCGGCCACGGCGGCGAACCATGGCGACGGGATTCTCGGCGCGGCGCAGGCGTGCTCTCGCCGCAAGGAACGAGCACAGCGTCGCGACGGCGAGGACGGCGAAGAGCACCAGGCCCGCCTGCCACTCCTCGAGCCAGGTCTCGAGCAGCGCCAGCACGGTCCACACCAGGAGGCCGAGTGTCCAGAAAAGGAGTGCTCCCGAGAGGCAGAGGAGGACGACGCCGCCCTTGAGGTTCCGGCCCGAGGCTCTCAGCTCCTCCGCCAGCGACGCCAGTTCCGCCCGCCAGACGTCGAGCAGCGCCGAGCCGACGTCGGCGATCCGCTCCCTCCAGCGGCGGCCCGCCATCAACTGCCGACCGTGAAGCTGCGGCTGACGAAGGAACGCTCAGAGCCGATCTCGTCGACGAAACCGACCGCCAGCCGATGCGGCCCTCGCCGCATGCGGAGAGTCACCCGGTAGGGGTAGAGCTGGTCGCGTGCCGTGTCGACTTCGCCGTTGGGAATCCTCAAGTTGATCGGCACCTCGGACACGTCGGAAGTCCCTCCCTCCGAGTCCATCGCGGCCAGGAACAGTTTGGTCTGCGCCACGTTGACCTCGCCGATCTCGACCAGCTCGAGCTGCGAGATCGGGATGGCGACCAGCACGTCCACGAGCGAGTACTTCCCGGGATCCCCGTCGTCCGGCCGCATGCTCTCGATCTCGATGCGAACGTCGAGCGGGTTGTCCTGGAAGTCGTAGACCAGGGTCGCCATGGCCCCGTCGCTCATCCGGGTGTTCATCGGCTTGTCGCGGTAGCCGGCGCGATGCCGGATCTTCACGCCTTTCTGCTTCTCTTTCAGGCGCACCTCGACCTCGTAGTAGCGCCCGTCGCCGCTGTGGGCCGGCACGTAGCCGAGCGAGTAGTAGGTGCGGAAGTCGGTAGCGAACCGGCTCAGCCCATCGCCGACGTCGTTGGCGTTGATGATCGCCTGCCCGCCCGTCTCCTCCGCCATTCTCAGCAGCGGCGCCTGCAGGTTGCCGACGTAGACCGAGTCGATGAACCCGGCCAGTCCCGCCTCACCCGCGGTTGCCACTTCGGCCGTCACCCCGCCCGATACACGGAGGCCGGCGGCATCGATCGTGTAGAAGGTGACCCGGTTGCGTTCGCCTTGTTGGTCAGCGCGCCGAAGAGTTTGCTGGCGTTGAATTCCATCGCGGTCGTCAGCGAGATGCTGTCCTTGAACTGTCGATGCATGGCGTAGAACATGTCTTCGCCCGCGCTCGCCGGCAGACCGTCACTGACATAGAGCATCGCCTTGCGTCCCGGCAGGCCGGCGAGACTGTCGATCAGTTCTTCCATCGCCCCGACCGAGAAGCTCAGGTCGTTGAACTGCGACTCGGCGAACGTCCTCACCCGCCACTCGACTTCGCCGACCGACTCCGCTTCTGCGATCTCGCGGAGGATGTCGCGACGATCCGAGTCGGCATGCACCGCATGGCCCGACATCTCCTCGAGCTCGAACGTGGCCCGGGCGATCAGCTCGGGGTCGCTCGTGAACGGGTGCCGGTAGTGAAGCGAGCGATCGTAGGAGACGAGCATCACCCTGTCGTCCGGCCCCAGCTTGTCGGTGAGGAACTCGCGGAGCCGGCGGAACACTCGGTTGCGGTTGAACGGACGGATGTTGAAGTTGTCGATGTAGACGATCAGGTAGAGCCGCTGGTCCTCCGGAATCTCGATCTTCTGCAGCTGGCCGGGGAGTCCGTCCTCGAGCTCGAGGGCCGCCTGCGCGACCTCCACCGGTTCGGCGGCTGCACTCGGCACGCCGTCCTCGACCGTGTAGAAGTTGGTGATCGTCACCGGCCGGCCGTCCTCCAGGATCTCGAAGTCGTCCTTCGTCAGGCCGGTGATCGGGTTGCCCTGCTTGTCGGTGACGAACACCTCCAGATTCACGAGGTTGACGTCGAAGGTGTCGAAGAACTCTCTCGGGCCGGCATCCTCGGGCAGTTCTGCGGGTGCGGGTTCCTGGGCCGCCAACGGCGCCGTCATCAGCAACAGGAGGCAAGCGAGGGTAGAGCGAAGTTTGAACATCGTCGTTCTCTTCCGGTGGAAAACGTGGGTTGTCTTGGGGGCTCGGCCCGGGGAGGGACGGAGGTGAGATCGGCGGAGCACTATGGCCGGATCTCGACTCCCGACGTGAGGATTCTACCACTGCCGACATCGTAGACCGCGACGAGCGCGTCGTGCGGCTTGCGCCGCAGCTTGAGCGGAACCGTGTACCTCCACTGCTCCTCCGCACCCGGCCGGCCGGGAGATTCGAGTCGGAGCGGGATCACCGGCACCGCCGCGCGGTTGGAGAGTTCGTCCTGCACGGCGAGCCTGACCTCGACCTCGGCGACCAGACGGTCGCCGCTCTCGATGAACGTGAGAGCGGAGAGCGGAAGGCTGAGGGTCAGGGGCAATTCCATCTTGCGGAAGCCGGCCTTGCGCCACTCACCGACCGTGACCTCGAGCTCCGGAGCCTCGTAGAGCGAGCCGAAGAGCAGGGCGCTCTCCACCTGCATCGTCACCTCCGCCGATCGCGAACTGTCGAGGAAGCTCTCCCGGGAGCGCACCTCGAGATCCCGGCTGCGCGCACGGACGGAGATCTCGTGCTCTTCGTCGTCCCAGGAGCGTTGGGGCGTGAAGCCGAGCCAGTAAAAGGAGCGGGTGTCGGCGACGGCCTGCGCGAAGCCCTGCTCGGCGTCGTCGAAGAAGAGCGCTCTGCCCCCTGTCGCCCTGGCTACGAATCGGGAGCTGTTCTGACGCTCGGTGCGGCGATAGAAGGCCAGGTCGCTGTTACCCGGCGTCGCCCGACTCGCGGCACCCGGCGCCTCCGTCCAGCGGGTACCGTGACCCGAGGTGTCGATCGGGTAGATCGTGTATCCGAGGAGATTGGCGGTGTCCGCCAGCGGGGCGAAGAGCTCTTCCCCCTCGGCGAGCGCGAGCTCGGTCCGCACGACGGGGTCGCCGGTCACGAACTCGGTCGGCCGGTAGGGCCAGCCGCCGGTCACCAGCAGCAGGACCTTGCGGCCCGGCGGCATGGCGAAGCCGCGCATCGTGGCAGCGGCTCCGTCGACCAGCCGGTCGACCTGGTCGGCGAGTCGCAGGACGAACGCCTTCGTCTCCGGGTCGACCCGCTCGGCGAGGCCGAGGGGCCGTGCCGGTGCCCCGACCTCGAGCTGGCGCAGCTCGGCGAGCCTCTGGAGGCCGCGAGCCGGGCGACGTCGCGCATCCTCGAAGACCCGCTCGAGCTCGAGAACGGAGCGGCTCCAACTCGACAGCATGTCGATCCGGCGCCCGTCGAAGGCGACCACAGCCATGCGGTCACCTTCGCCGAGGAGGCCGAGGTCGGCGACGATGCCGTCGAGGGCGCGATTCCGGTCGTCCTCGAAGGCGAAGTAGTCGTCGATGAAGACCAGGTAGCTGGTCTCCAGGGCCTCCCCTTTGACGATCGCCGGCACGGTGGGCAGGGCCGAGCCGCCTCCCGATCCCGTGGTGACGGCTCGCCCGCCCTGGACCTCGGTGAAGTAGTCGATCGAGGTCTCCTCCCCATCGACTTCGAGCACCAGATCGTCAGGTCCGAGCCCCCGCACCGGAACGCCGTCGCGGTCGGTCACGACGACCTCCAGGTTGACCACCCGGACGTCGACGACCTCGGAGAACGGCGCTCCTTCGGAAGGCGTCGCTTCCTGGGCCGTCGAGGGGTGATGAGCCGCCCAGGCCAGCAGCAGGGCGCTCGCGAGAGCTGCGGAGCGAGAGATCGTCGGCATTGGGTGACTCCTTCGGTTCGATCGGCGGGCCGAGGCCAGCCTTCCAGGACCTACGTTCACAGTTGAAAGCAACTCTCGTGCCTCCCGAGGCTCAGGACGGCTCCTTCTCCGCTGCTTCCGGAAGGGAACCGCGACTCCAGGCCTCCTGGAGGGCCTTGCCCGCCACCTCCACGGCATCGGTGAGCGTCTCTCCCCGTGCCAGAGCGATCGCAATTCCAGCCGCCAGTCGACAGCCTGTGCCTCGCACAGGACGGGCGTGTCTCCTCGGGTACACGTAGCGCACGGGCTCGCGACCGCCAGGAGTGAACAGCAGATCGATCGACTCCGGGCTCGACTGATGCCCACCCTTCAGCAGAACCGCGCATCCGAGCGAGGTCAACGCGGCGGCCGACGCTTCGGCGGTTTCGTGTCCAATCCCGGCGACCTTCGCCAGCGCTCTGCATTCGGGGCGATTGGGGGTCGCCACAGTCACCGCCGGCAGCAGCTCGCTCACCACGGCGGCTACGGTGTCGTCGCTCGCGAGCCGCGCACCGGCCGAAGTCGCAAGGACCGGGTCGAAGACCGACGGGATCCGACGGGTCGAGAGCCACGCCGCGACGATCGAGACATGCTCTGCCGCGCCGAGGAGGCCGATCTTGACGGCCGCCGGTTCGCCGGCCGCCTCGAGCTGTCTCTCGAGGAGGCGTCCCGAAACCGGCTCGACTTCGGTCCAGCGATCGGCGTCCTGCACCGTCACTGCCGAAACGGCCAGGCGAGGTCCGAAGTGACCGCCTTCGATCGCGGCGGACCAATCGGCGCCGAGTCCGGCACCGCCACTCGAATCGGTCGAGCCGACGAGCAGCAGGGACGCCATGGCCTCAGGCCGGTGCCAAGCGCCGGCGGCGGCTCCACAGCCACAACAGGAGCGCGATGACGAGGACGCTGATCCCCTGCGCGAGGGTGAAGGTGCCGAGGAGACGGTCGTCCTTCGCGCGGACGAACTCGACGAGGAAGCGCTCGAGGGAGAGGAGGCTCAATCCGACCGTCGCCGTCAGACCGGGCTCCGATCCTCTCTGCAACAGCCGCCGGCACAGCCAGAGGATGGCGAACGCCGCGAGCGTCTCGTAGAGCTGCGTCGGGTGGACCGGCACGAGTTCCGCGCCGCTGGCACCCGGCGGCAGAGCGCCCCCGAAAGGCTCCATCATCTCCGCCGTCGTGGGGTAAGGGAGGCCGTATGGGAAGGCGACCCCCCAGGGCAGCCGGGTCGCGATGCCGTAGTCGTCGCCGACGAGGAAGCAGCCGATCCGGCCGACGCCGTACCCGGCCGCCACCGCGGCAGTCCCGACGTCGGCCACGGGCAGCATCGGCAAGACCGCGCTTGCGTGCGGTCCACAGAACGGCCAGCGTGCCGCCGATCAGTCCGCCGTACCAGACGAGACCGGAGCGGGAGAACAGCAGCGACCAGTCGCCGTAGAGCGCGGTGTAATAGAGCTTGGCACCGAGGACTCCGCCGACGCCGGCGGCGAGCAGGAGGGCACTGGCGTTCTCTTCGTCGAACAGATCTACCTGCCGCAGGCCCCAACGGAGCTGCGCCCAGGCCACGAGAAACGCGACCACCATCGCCGGCCCGAACGGGCTGATGCTGAACGGACCAATCTGGATGAGCTCGGGGATCATCGAAGCCTCAACGGTCGTTGAGGCTCCAATCGTAGTCCATGTAACTGACCGAAGGATCGTCGGCGCGGATGCGGCTCGCGAGCGCCTCCGGCAGCCGCGGCAACAGCCAGTCGATCACCTTGCCGCGCGCGAAGAACGCGACCACGGTGCTGCCGCCGGTGAAGTCGCCCGCGTACCACTTGAAGATCGAAGAGAGGTAGAGACGCTCGTCTTCGGCGTCGTAGCGCAGTCCCTTCCCGGTATCCGCGAGGAACTGCGTGGTCTGGTCGGCGAGCTGAGCTTCGAGGCGCGAGCCGTCGTATGCCTCGTGCCTCAATTCAGGGCAGCTGGTGGAGGCGCAAACGACGGCGAAGTGAACCCTCTCATCTCCGGACTCGAGCGCCTTGTCCTCGATCTCGTCGAGCGTCAGGTTCTCTCCCGCTACCTCGAACATGAGCTCGTCGAAAAAGCCGTCGACGTTCCTCACCGACTCGATGCCGGGATAGCGCTCGAGCACATGGTGAACCGTGACGGCGTTGTAGGCGTTGATCCAGAAGGCGAGTTCCTCGTCGTCGCTCAGGCCTCCGGCATCGGTGTCGCGCAGTCTCCCGAGGTAACGATCGAGCGGGGCTCGATCCGAAGCGAGAGCGGCATAGTCGAGGCCGCCGTCTTCCCAGTGCATCGACAGCACGGCGTTCCAGTCGGCGTTCCAATCGGTGCCTGCATCAGGCGCCGGTGCCTGCGCCCAGCCCGCGACGGCGATCCAGGGGGTGACGGCAAGGAGCAGGCCGAGCATCGTTCTTGGCGAGAGAGTTCGAGTGGTCATCGTTCCTCCATTCGGGCTTCTATACGATACCGACGCCGTGTCGGACGTACCGCCAGCGCCGACGACCACCGTCTCCGCCGAGGCGCTCGCGGAGCTGTCGAGCCTGATACCGGCAGACTCCTACTCCACCGAGGCTGACCGTCTCGACGGCTACGGCCGGGACGAGACCGAAACTCACTGCTTTCCTCCCGCGGTCGTGGCGTGGCCGGAAAGCCGCGAAGAGGTCGCGGATCTCCTCGGTTGGGCCTCGCACTACCGGATTCCGGTGACCCCCCAGGGCGCCCGCACCGGCCTCTCGGGCGGTGCCTTGCCGGTGCATGGCGGCGTGGCGCTGTCGCTCGAGCGGATGAACCGCATCCGCGAGATCGACGCCGACGATCAGGTCGCCATCGTCGAGGCAGGAGTGCGCACCGCGGATCTCCAGCGGGCCGCGGCCGAGAGGGGGCTCTACTACCCTCCCGACCCCGCCAGCAGGGAGACCTGCCTGCTCGGAGGAAACCTCGCCGAGGACTCCGCCGGCCCCCACTCGTGCCTCTACGGCACGACGCGTCGATACGTCCTCGGCCTCGAAGCGGTCCTGGCCGATGGATCGCTGCTCGACACCGGCGGGCGCAATCGCAAGGACGCCACCGGCTACGATCTGACCCAGCTGCTGGTGGGATCCGAAGGCACGCTGGCGGTGCTCACCGCCGCTACGCTGCGCCTGATCAGACCGCCGCGGGCGCGCCTTACCGTCGCGCTCGGCTTCCCTTCGGTGGCGGTGGCCGCCGGCGCCGTCCCTGCGTGCTTCTCCGGGGAGGTCGACGTGGCGGCCTGCGAGCTGCTCGACGAGAGCGCCCTGACACTGGTCCGCGAGGACCTCGACGTGAGCGTGCTGCCCGAGGCGTCGAGCCTGCTGCTCCTCGACCTCGACGGGGAGGAGGACGAGGCCCTTCTCGAAGCGGCGCAGCAGATCGCCGTCGCGACCGGCGCCTCGGAGTCCGCTGTCGCAGTGGATCCCCGGGACAGGCGCAGGTTGTGGAACCTGCGGGAGGGTGTGGCACCCGCGGTTCGGAAGCGATCGAGCTACAAGGAGGTCGATGCCGTCGTACCGCGCAGCCGGGTCGGAGAGTTGGCGGCCTTGGCGTACCGCGCCGCGGGCGGGCAGCGATTGGTTGCGGTCTGCTACGGACACGCCGGCGACGGCAATCTGCACGTCAATCTGCTGCGGGGAGATCTGCCCGATTCCGAGTGGGAGCTGCGCCGGACGGCCGCCGAGGATGCCCTCGTCGCCGGGGTCCTCGCTCTGGGAGGTGCGGTCACCGGCGAGCACGGAATCGGCTGGACGCAGCGCCGACACCTGACCACCGCTCTCGACGAGTCCGCGCTCGGGCTCCTGGACGGGATCAAGCGATGCTTCGACCCACTGGGAATCCTCAATCCCGGGAAAATCCTCCCGGGGAGCGACTGAGCTTTCGTTACGGGTTGGTTCCGATCGCGGCTCACCCGAATCCGCATCCACGTGGAACCACCGCTCGAACACTCTGCTCCGGTACAATACGCGGCCTCATGACGACCGAGCGCACTCGTGCGCGCTTTGCCGAGCTGCAGGAACTGCTCGCAAGGACCTCCGATCGCGGTCGGTGGTTGATCCTCACGCACGACAATCCCGACCCCGACTCTCTGGCTGCTGCTGCGGCGTTGGCGACCCTGCTGCGCAAGGCGTTCCGCCGCCAGGCGACCATCGCCTACGGCGGGATAATCGGTCGGGCCGAGAACAAGCAGATGGTTCGAACCCTCGGGTTGAGGATCAGCCACCTGCGATACCTGAACTGGAAGAACTACCGCCACTACGCTCTCGTCGACTGCCAGCCGGGGACCGGAAACAACCAGTTCCCGGACCATCTGAGCCCCGACCTCGTCTTCGACCACCATCCGGTCCGAAGGGCGACCCGTGACGCCGCGTTCGTCGACATTCGCACCGACTACGGTGCCACGGCGACGATGCTGGCCGAGTACCTGCGCGAGGCGGAGATCGAGATCTCGAAGCCGATCGCGACGGCTTTGATCTACGCCATCCACACCGAGACGCAGGACTTCCGGCGCGAGTTCTCGAACGCCGATCGTGCGATCCACGATGCGCTGCGCCCGCTCGTCAACGTTCGCGCGCTCGGCAAGATTCAGCAACCGCCGCTCGGCCTCGCCTACTTCCACTCGCTGCGTCGTGCGGTCGAGAACATGGCCTCGGTCAGTACGCTCATCACCTCGCATCTCGGTGAAATCGAGCAGCCGGACATCGTTCCGGAGGTGGCCGACCTGCTGCTGCGTCTCGAAGGCAAGACCTGGTCGTTCGTGACCGGCGTCTTCGAGCAGCGGCTCTACCTTTCGGTGCGGACCACCAACCCGCGTGCGGAGGCCGGGCGGCTGATGCGCCGCCTGCTGGGACGCAAGGGCAAGGGAGGCGGCCACGGGATGATGGCAGGAGGCTGGATGGCGCTCGAGGACACGACCAACGGCAAGGTGGAGGCGGTTCAGAACAAGCTGTCCGCACGGTTGGCCAAGATGCTCAAGAAGAACCCGGATCGCCTCCTGCCCATCGACTGGTCGGAGTTCGTTCGCGAGGAGGCCGAGGAAACCCCGTGAGCCTCTTCCGCCGTCTCGCACGCCGCCCCAAGCCCTACCGCCTCAAGGATCTGCAGAGGAGGGAGCGCTTCCGCGAGGACTACGACCTCGTCGCGGACTTCCTGTTGGCTCACCTCGACTTCGATTCGGCGATCGACGTCGGTTGCGGCAACGGTTTCCTCCTCGAGCGGTTCTCCGGCGCGGGCAAGTCGATCGCCGGAGTCGATCTGAGCCCCGACGTCAGGACACTGATCGGCGAGCGGCTGAACGGCTCGATACAGGTCGCCGACTTCGGCGCCGCCGCGGGTCGCTACGATCTCGCCTGCTGTGTCGAGGTCGCCGAGCACATCGAACCCGAACGCTCGCTGCAGCTGGTCGAGACCCTGACGCGGGTCGCACGGTCGTGGATCTACTTCTCCGCCGCTCCCGAAGGACAGGCGGGCAGAGGGCACATCAACTGCCGACCGCCGGAGGACTGGCTCGGCTGGTTCGAGCGGCTCGGCTGGGAGCTCGATCCGTCCGCCACCGATGCACTGAGGGACCACCTCGAGGCGCTCGAACTCGCGCCGTGGCTGCAGAGCAACAGCTTCCTGCTGAAAGCGATCGGGCCGGCCGAGGACCGCTGAAGAGACCTTCCGAGGTTCAGCGGCGGCGGCGGACGAGGCGTCGGAGCCGGTCGTCGCTGACACGAACCTTGGCGACCGGCCTCCCGTCACGAAGCAGGACCGGTACGACCTCCCCGTAGCGCTCTCTGAGGAGGTCGTCGCGATCGACGTCGATCGGTTGCCAGTCGATGCCGAGGGGCGGGAGGACACGGTCGAGCGCCTCCGCCATGACGTCGCACAGGTGACACCCCTCGCGAGTGACGAGTTCGAACGTCACTCCCACTCGATCGTCGCCGGCGGCTTGCTCGTCACGTCGTAGACGACCCGATTCACGCCCGGCACTTCGTTGACGATCCGGTTCGCTGCGCGGCCGAGGAGCTCGTGCGGCAGCTGAGCCCAGTCCGCGGTCATGAAGTCCTGGGTCTCCACGGCCCGCAGCGCGACGACGTTGTCGTATGTGCGGAAGTCCCCCATCACGCCGACGCTCCGCACCGGCAGCAAGACCGCGAACGCCTGGCTGACGCGGTCGTAGAGGCCGGCTTCGCGGAGCTCCTGCAGAAAGATGGCGTCCGCCTCCCTGAGGAGGTCTGCCCGTGCGGAGTCGACCGCCCCGAGGACGCGGACGGCGAGGCCCGGCCCGGGAAACGGGTGCCGCCCGATCAGCGCCTCGGGAATCAACAGCTCGCGCCCGAGCTGGCGGACCTCGTCCTTGAACAGCAGGCGGAGCGGCTCGATGAGCTCGAAACCCAGCCGCTCGGGAAGTCCGCCGACGTTGTGGTGGGTCTTGATGACCGCCGACGGCCCCTTCACCGACTCGCTCTCGATGACGTCGGGATAGAGCGTCCCTTGAGCGAGGTAGCGCACATCGTCGATCTCGGCGGCGGCACTCTCGAACACCTCGACGAAGACGCGGCCGATGATCTTGCGCTTCTGCTCCGGATCCTCCACTCCCTCCAGCGCTTCGAGGAAGCGGTCGGCGGCATCGACGGTCAGGATGTCGAGACCGAGGCCGTCTTCGAGACTGTGTCGGACCTGTTGCGCTTCGTTCTTGCGCAGCAGCCCGTTGTCGACGAACACCGGCTTGACCCGGTCGCCGAAGGCACGGTTCAGGAGCACCGTGACGACCGAGCTGTCGACGCCGCCTGAGAGGCCGCAGAGGATGTTGCCTTCCGGATGCCGCTCTTCGAGGTCGGCCACCGTCTCGGTCAGGAACGACGCCATCCCCCAGTCGCCGGCGGCGCCGCAGATCCCGTAGAGGAAGTTTCGCAGGATCAGATCGCCCGAAACCGTGTGGGAGACCTCGGGGTGGAACTGAATGCCGTAGAGCCGCCTGCCGCGGTCCTCGAAGGCGACGATCGGAGCGTTGCGGGTCGATGCGACAGGCTCGAAGCCGGCGGGCGGACTGGCGACTCGATCACCGTGGCTCATCCAGACGGTCTCCGTCCGGTCGCACCCCTCGAAGAGCGGACACTCTCCCTCGACGCCGATCTCCGCGCGCCCGTACTCGCGGTGACTCGACCCCTCGACCGTGCCGCCCAGATCCTGCGCCATCACCTGCATCCCGTAGCAGATGCCGAGCACCGGCACGCCGAGATCGAAGAGGCTCGGGTCCGGGCGCGAGGCGTCGTCGCTGTACACGCTCTGAGGCCCGCCGGAGAGGATGACGCCGATCGGCGCGCGCTCGCGGATCGTCTCCGCGGCCAGATCGGGCGGGTGAATCTCGCAGTAGACGCGGTTCTCCCGCACCCGCCGGGCGATCAGTTGCGTGTACTGGCTGCCGAAGTCCAGCACCAGCACGGTCTGATGTTCGACGCTCATTCGCTCTCCGCCTTCAAGTCTCGGGTCATCAGCTCCTCCAGCGCCCGTGCGGGCGCCTTGCCGCCATAGATCACGGCTTCCATCTGCTCGGTGATCGGCATCTCCACGCCGAGCGAGCGGGCGAGCGCTGCCACCGAACGGGTGTTGATCAGTCCTTCGGCGACCATCGAGGCCGAGGACTGGATCTCCTCCAGCGTCCGGCCTGCGGCGATCTCCATCCCCGCCTTGAGATTCCTGGAAGCACCCCCGGTACAGGTGAGCACCAGATCGCCGAGCCCCGCCAACCCGGAGAACGTCTCCGCCCTGCCGCCACAGGCCACCCCGAGACGGGTGATCTCCCGCAGGCCGCGGGTGATGAGGGCGGCCCGGGTGTTGTGACCGAGGCCGAGCCCTTCGATCATTCCGGAACCGAGCGCGATGACGTTCTTCGCCGTTCCTCCGAGCTCCACTCCGACGAGGTCGGTACTCGAGTAGAGCCGTAGCCGCGGACTGGCGAGCCGCTCGCACAGCTCCTCCGCCAGTGAGGCCTCCTCGGCGGCGATGACGGCGGCACTCGGGACGCCGCGTGCCAGCTCGTCGGCGAAGGTCGGCCCGGAGAGGGTCGCCACCCGGCTTTCGCGCCCCGCTCGCCGCGCCTCGTCTGCGAGCACCTCGCTCATCCGCCGGAGAGTCTCCACTTCGACTCCCTTGCTGGCGGAGATGAGAGTCGGTGCCGCGTCCCCCGCCAACGTCGCCAGGAGCGAGCCGACCACCTCTGCGACGACATGCGACGGGACGACGACCAGCAGCAACTCGCAGCCAGCGAGCCGCTCGAGGGCGGAGACCGGCTCCAATCCGTCGGGAAACGTGACTCCCGGGAGATAGTGCTCGTTGACGCGCTCCGCGGTGAGGGTGTCGATCGCAGCCTCATCTCGACCCCACAGCCGAACTTCGTGGCCGAGGCCCGCTGCGTGCACCGCGAGAGCCGTCCCCCAGGATCCGGCGCCCAGGACGCCTATCGACGACCGGGCGTCGCGATCAGTTCCCAAGGCCGGAGTCCCCCTCGCCGCCGTCTCGATCGTCGCCGGAATCGGGGCGCTTTCCCAGTCGTGCCTCACTGCCGCGGCGCAGCCTCGAGAGATTCTCGTGGTGGCATCCCACCACCAGCCCGGCGACCAGCATGGCCCAAGCTATCAGAGTGGGATCGACCGACCCGTCGAGTGCCAGCGCCAGCGGCAACACTCCGGCGGCCGCTACCGAGCCGAGGGAGACGATACGAGTCACCCCCGCCACGAGCAGGAAAGCGACGGCTGCCATCGCCACGCCCATGGGAGACAGGAGCAGGAACGCGCCGGCCGCGGTCGCGACCCCTTTGCCCCCGCGGAAGTGGAGCCACAGCGGCCAGACGTGTCCGATCACCGCCGCCGCGGCCGTGGCGCCGAGCGCCCAGACCGGAACCTCCAGCAGTCCGCCGATGACGACCGCGAGCGCTCCCTTGCCGATGTCGAGCAGCAGCACGGGAACCGCAGCGAACGCTCCCGAGACCCTCAGCACATTCGTCGCTCCGGAGCTGCCGCTACCGAGGAGCCTGACGTCCGCACCGCCGCGCCAGCGCACCATCCAGTAGCCGCTCGGGAAGCTCCCCACGAGATACGCGGCCGCGATCGAGAGCGTGACGGGCAGCACGATCAGGCCCTCGGTCGTCCGCAGGCGGAGACGAGACAGCGCATCAGTCGGTCGTTACGCCCACCGGCGAGGCTTCGAGGCCGAGGACCCAGCGGCGGACAAGGTCGAGACTCCATTGTGTGGCGAGCGCCCGGACCACCTCCCGATCGCCCGGCAGTTGCAGCCGACGTGAGAGCAGGGCGATCCCGGAATGGCTTTCTGCCGGTGCGGCGAGGGCTACACAGACCGTGCCCACCGGCTTGTCCCGCGTTCCGCCGCCCGGCCCGGCGATGCCGCTCACGGCGACCGCTACGTCGGCGCCGAGGGCGGCGAGGGCCCCGCTCGCCATCTCCTCGGCCACCTCGGTGCTGACAGCTCCGTGGAGCGCGAGGGTCGTCTCCCGGACCCCCAGGGTGCGGGTCTTCACGGCGTTGTCGTAGGCGACCACTCCACCGACGAAGGCGTCGCTGCTGCCAGGCACCGACGTCAGCCTTTGTGCAATCCATCCACCCGTGCAGGACTCCGCGGTCGCCATGCTCCACTTCCGTTCTCTGAGCGCGTCCAGCACGACCGTCTCGAGCCCGGCCTCGCCGCTGCCGTAGACGGCGTCGCCGAGCGCCTCCCGGGCCGCCTGCTCGAAGGCTGCCAGCTCACCGGCGGCTGCCGCCTCGAGTCTCACCTCCACGTCGCCCGGACGAGCCAGGATCGCGAGCTCGCCGAAGGCCTCGTAGACCGGCGCCAGCCGCTCCTCGACCGTCGATTCGGCGACGCACGCGACTCGAAGCGTCGAGCGGAACGTTCCTCCCGCACTCGTCCGTTCGTGAAGCCAGGGAGCGAAGTGGCGATCGATCATCACGGCGAGCTCGCGCGGCACTCCCGGGAAGAGAAACACGGTAGCTCCCCCTTCGGCCTCGAGCCGGAGGCCGGGCGCTGAGCCGACCGGATTGTCGAGCGGCACCCCACCGGTCGGGACCAGCGCCTGCCGGCGGTTGATCTCCGGCATCTCCCTGCCGAAGCTGGCGAAGCGTCGCCGGATCTCTTCGACGATCTCGTCGCGCTCGTGGAGCTCGGTTCCGGTCGCCGTAGCCAGCGCCTCCCGGGTGAGGTCGTCGGCAGTCGGCCCGAGACCCCCGGTCACGAGCACCAGATCGACCGACTCGATCGCCAGTTTCAGAGCCGGCGCGAGATCCGACAGGCGATCGCCGAGGACCGACTTGTAGACGAGCTCCACGCCCCGCTCGTCGAGGACCTCCGTGAGACGCAGGGAGTTGGTATCGAGACGGACCGTCCCGAGGAGCTCGGATCCGACCGCCAGAATCGCTGCTCGCACGCCGGGATGATAGGCAAGCGGCCCTCGCACCACAAGAGCCCGCAGCAGCAAGGTCAACGCGTTGACACCCCCCGGAGGCGCCCGTAGGATGCCTCCGATGAGAAGGCCGTTGCTGGCTTTGCTGGGTATCGCCGTGTTCCTGCTGGCCGACGCCGTGGGCGCGGCACGGCGTGGCGCTACCGAGCGGGCTCTACAAGCCACGGTGGCCTCCCGTGGATGGACGTTCGAGGTCCGTGGCCGCCAGGGGCGAGTCGTCGCTCCCGACGGCGCGCGGCAGCGATTCAGAGCCCGTCCCGACGAGGTCTGGCTCGCCTTCGAGGAGAGCGCCGAGGGGTGGATGGCGGCGGGCGTCCGACCCGATCGGGAAGGGCTCGAGCTCACCGTTCTCGCGGATCTCGGCCGCGGCCCCCGACGGATCGCACCTCCGGCGGACCGCAGGGCGGCGCTTCGCACCGGTGTGGTGCCCGTGCCTTCCCGCGACGGCGTCGAGGGAATCGCCTGGCTCGAGGGAGATCATCCGACCCGCTTCGAAGTCCGGTTCGCCGCGCTCGAAGACGGGGGTTGGGGTGAGCCGGCGACGCTGGCCAGGCCGATCGGCGGCAGCCAGTCAGGGCTGGTGGCGCAGCCGCTGGACGACGGGCGGACGCTGTTGGTCTGGAGCCGCTACGACGGCCACGACGACGAGCTCTACTGGGCGTTGCGTGAGACGGACGGCAGCTGGACCGCCGCACGCAGAGTGACTCCCGCGAACAGCGTTCCCGACGTCACACCGGCGCTGCTGCCGGCCCCGGGCGGGGCATGGCTGGCCTGGAGCCGGCTCGAACCCGCTTCCTCCGAGTACCACGTGCGGCTGGCGCGGTTCGAAAACGGCAGCTGGTCGGCTTCCCGCGACATCGGCGGGCCGGGCTCTCTGTTCCCTCAGTTCCGCCGCCTGGAGCGCGGTGACTACCTTCTCGTCCGGAACGCCTTTCCGGCCGGATGGACGGTCTACGACCTCGCCATCGACGGGGCGCCTACCCGCAGCGCGTCGGTCGTCGAGGAGTCGCGCGACGCCCCGGTCCTCGTCGATGCGGGCCGCACGACGCCCGACTTTCGATGGCCCCTGGGTCGGGGCGACGTGGCACTCGAGTGGGAGAGCGTCCCGTGAGGTGGCGCTGGCTTGCCGCGGGGACGGTAACTCTGGCGACGCTGCTGACGGTCGCAGCGTCCCCCCTTCTCGCCCAGCCACCGTCGCGAGTGCTGGCGTTCGGCGACAGCATCACCCGAGGCGACAGCCGGTTCGACACCCAGAACCGTGGCGGCTATCCCGGTCGGCTCCAGAGCAAGCTGCGCCAGGAGGACCCCGATGCCGTCGTCGTCAACGGCGGCCGCGACAGCGAGGTAACCGCCGAGGGGCTCAGTCGGATCCGTTCCTCGATGGCGGATGCCAATCCCCAGACGGTCATCATCATGGAGGGAACGAACGACGTGAATCTCGTGCTCGATGGCGAGATCTCGTTCGAGAGTGTGGCCGGCAACCTTGCCGCGATGGCCGGCCGGGTCACCGACTTCGGCAGTGAGCCGATCCTCGCCACCGTGATCCCACGCCCGCCGACGGCGCGGCGTGACGTCAACAACGACCTGACCTTCGCCCTCGTGCGGGAGATCCGCGACACGGCCTTCCGGCAGCAGGGGCAGCTGTCGGACATCTTCGACGCCTTCCTCTACTCGCCCAACCCGTTCGGCACGCTCTACAGCCGGGTAGCCGACACCGTAGGCCATCCCAATCCCGACGGCTTCGCGCTGATGGCCGACACCTTCTTCGATCTTCTCAACGGCGACGACCGCGAGAGTCCCGTTGCGGGACAGATGCTCCCCGGTTACCTCGTTCCGGAGCTTCGGCCCGGAGATCGGCTCGAGTTGGAGATCTACGATCTCGGCGAGGGGATCGATCGCGCCACCGCCACGCTCACCATCAACGGCGAGCCGATCGAGACCACGGCGAGTGGCGGCCCGCGCAAGGTGACCCTGGAGCACCGTGCGACCGCCGACAGTTTGAGCTGCTTCGCGAACTTCGGCTTCTCGGCCTCCGATCAGGCCGATCCGCCGAACGTCGCTCACAAGGTGCTGCAAAGGTTCCCGGTCCAGGGCGGCAGGATTCTTCGCGGCGATCTCGACAAGAGCTGCCGAGTAGACGGTATCGACCTCCTGATCGTCGCCTACGCCTTCGGAGCCCGCGACGGCGAGCCGCGCTACTCCCAGCTGGCCGACATCACCGACGACGGGGTTGTCAACGGACGCGACTTCGCCGAGCTGGCGAGCAATTTCGGCCGCTCCAACGACTGAGCCGCCGCTCTCCGACTCTGCCGGCGCGCCCCCGGTTCAGGACAGGGTCAGCGCCTCGGCCCGGGAGCGGGCCCGCGAGGCGAACACCGACGACGGGTGCTCCTCCGTCAGCTGCTCGTAGACCTCGAGCGCCGCCTCGTTCTGACTCGATGCTTCGAGAGCGTTTGCCAGCTCCCACAGCAGAGCGTCTCCGGGCAGCGCACCGGACCCGGCCGCGATCTGCGAGCGCAAGCGAGAGACCAGCTCCTCGGTGCGACCTTCCTGGCGATCGAGGGCGATCAGGTTGCGCTCCACCTGCGCGGCGAGCGCGTGCTCGCTATGCTTCGCCAGGAACGCCTCCCAGTGCTCGCGGGCGGCGGCGAAGTCCCCGTCCGCGGCAGCGGCTCGGCCGAGATAGGCGTGGGCGACGCTGCCCGCCTTCGTCGAGCCATGATCGTCGATCACCGCCGCGAGCGACGAGCGCAGCTCCTCGCTCGTCTCGGACTGCGCTGTGTCGATGCTCTCGAGGGCCGAGGCGAGACTCTCGTTGGCGCGCCTTTCGGCGCCTCCCTGGTAGCCCTGCCAGGCCGCGTAGCCGGTTACGGCTACGAGAAGCCCCAGCAGGGCGACTCCGATCGCCTTCGCGTTCTCGCGGAAGAACTCGACCGCGCGAGCCAGCCCTTCGAGGACCTCGTCCCGCTTCATCTCCTGTCGTGTCAATCGATCGCTCATGGCTCGTTCCTGTCGTCCGGATCCCGGATCGAATTCAATGGCTGGTGCGGCTGGGAGGACTCGAACCCCCGACCTAAGGTTTAGGAAACCTCCGCTCTATCCACCTGAGCTACAGCCGCTTCGGGCGGGCGGGATTATACGTGCTCCTGCTCGCTGTCGCCGACGTCCTCCTCACCTGCCTGCGACGTCCATCTCGACAGCAGCCAGAAACTGCCGACGAGCAGGACGACGAAGAGGATCGAGAACAGGTTGAGGTACTCCTCGATGAACTGCTTCGCCGGCTCGCCGAGCCAGTAGAGCAGACCGGCTACGGCGAAGAATCTAAGACTGCGAGCGACCACCGATGCCAACGCGAAGACCTTGAAGTCGACCCCCAGGGCACCGGCGCTCAAGGTGAAGATCTTGTACGGCAGAGGGGTCAATCCCGCGATACCGGTGGCCCAGGCGTTGTATCGGTCGTACAGCCTGCGCACCGCCTCCACCTTGCGCTCGTCGAAGAGACGCTGCACCAGCGGCCGCCCGCCCCAGTAGCCCACCCCGTACCCGAACATGCCTCCGAGGACGGAGCCGACGCTGCACAGCAAGGCGAACCAGAGCGCCTTGGAGGGGTCACCGAGGCACAGCGCGATCAACAGCACGTCGGGAGGGATCGGGAAGAAGCTGCTCTCGGCGAAGGCGATGGCGAAGAGCGCCCACTCCGCAGTCGGCGTCTGTGCGAGCCCTTCGACCCAGTGCAGCATCCCGCTCAACAGGTCGTGAAGCTTGTTCCAGGCGGCCTTCATCGGCTCTCCACCTTCTCTTCCCAGCCGTGGCGACCGGTCAGCGGGACGAACGACGCCTCGTCCTTCACCTCGCGTCGCACCTTGTCGCCCGCCCGTTCATAGATCACCAGATGCTGCCGGTCACGCTCCCCTTCCGGGATCAGCAGCCTGCCTCCCTCCGCGAGCTGCGCCAGCAGCGGTGCCGGGAGAGAGGGAGCGCCGGCGGTCACGAGGATGCGATCGAAGGGTGCCACCTCGCTCCAGCCGACGGTGCCGTCGAAGATCTGGATCTTCACGTTGGTGTACCCCCGGGCGCGGATCCTGCCGAGCGCCTGACGGGCGAGAGCGGGGACGATCTCGAGGCTGTACACCCGCTTCGCCAACTCGGCCAGGATGGCCGTCTGGTAGCCCGAGCCGGTACCGATCTCGAGCACGCTGTCCTCCTCGCCGACTTCGAGGAGCTCGGTCATGCGGGCGACGACCCCGGGCTTCGAGATCGTCTGCTCCTCGCCGATCGGCAGAGCATGGAGACTGTAGGCGTGAGAGGCGAGCGGTCCGTCATCGACGAAGTGATGACGTGGGACCGTCATCATCGCCGTCAGTACGCGCTCGTCGGCGATCCCGAGCTCGGAACGGAGGCGCTCGACCATCCTCCGGCGCTGCTGGCCGGGATCGTCGCTCATCCTCTGTCCCCGGATGTCTTCGAACGGGCACTCGCCAGCTCCTCTTCCAGCCAGCCGTAGGACTCGAGCCCGCGGTAGTCGGTCAGGTCGAGGTGCAGAGGGGTGATCGAGACGAAACCGTCCTCCACGGCATCCTGATCGGATCCCTCCGACTTCTCCCACACCGGTGTGCCGGCGATCCAGTAGTACTCACGCCCGTGCGGGTCGACCTTCTCGACGACCGACTGCTGATAACGCCGCCGCCCCAGCTTCGTCACTTGCGACCCCTTGAACTCACCGGCCGGAAAGTTGACGTTGAGCAGAAGATCCTCCGGAAGATCGTGCCCCAGCAGCACTTCGATCAGGCCCGCGGCATATGCGGCTCCCGGCTCGAAGGAAAAGGACTTGGCGACCTGCTGGCTGAAGGCGACGGACGGGATCCCCATCAGCGTCCCTTCGAAGGTCGCGCTGACCGTTCCCGAATAGGTGACGTCATCGCCCAGGTTGAGCCCGAAGTTGATTCCCGAGACGACGAGGTCGGGCGGAGTCTCCTTGAGGAGCGAGAGCACCGCGAGATTGACGCAGTCCGTCGGAGTTCCGTCGACCGAGTAGAGCCGCTCGCCGAGCGGCCGCATCCTGAGCGGGCGGTGAAGGGTGAGCGCGTGTCCCATGGCACTCTGCTCGCGATCGGGAGCGACCACCCACACCTCCGCAAGCGGCTCGAGCGCCCTGGCCAGCAGCTTGATGCCTTCGGAGAACACACCATCATCGTTGGTGACCAGAATGCGAGTCATCGGTAGGACCTCTGGGTGGAAGCTCTGAGTGGTTCAGGAGGGCTCGAGATACGGCGCCACGATAGGACCCAGCTTCTCCAGGGTCTCCTTCGGCACGTGCTCGAGTGCGGTGATCATCGCGTAACGGAGACTTCCCGTCCAGGGTGTGCTCCGTTCCGTGCCGATCGTCCGCACCGCTTCGCGAACGACCCTCTGCGCCATGGCTGCGTTCTCCCGCAGGACCGTAAGCACGTCGGTCACCTCGACGTCGGCCTCCTCCTCGTGCCAGCAATCGTAGTCGGTGACCATGGCGAGAGTGGCGTAGGACATCTCGGCCTCGCGCGCGAGCTTGGCTTCCTGGAGGTTGGTCATGCCGATCACGTCCATGCCCCAGCTCCGGTAGACGTGAGACTCGGCTCGTGTCGAGAACTGCGGCCCTTCCATGCACAGGTAGGTACCCCCCGAGTGGGTGCGCGCTCCACAGCTCTCGGAAGCCGCCACCAGAACGTCCCGGAGTTCGGCGCAGACCGGGTCGGCCATCGACACGTGAGCGACCAGACCTGAGCCGAAGAACGTGTCGGCACGATGGCGCGTTCGGTCGTAGAACTGATCCGGAACGACGATGTCGGTCGGTGCATACCGCCGCCGCATCGAGCCGACAGCACTCACCGAGATCACCCACTCGACTCCGAGGCGCTTGAGAGCGTAGAGGTTCGCCCGGAAGTTGAGCTCCGAGGGCAGCAGGGTATGCGCCTCGCCGTGGCGCGCGAGGAAGGCTACCGGCACCCCCTCCAGGCGGCCGACTCGCAAGGGTGCGGAGGGCGGGCCGAACGGCGTCTCGACCGCCTCCGTCCGGACTCGCTCGATCTGCGGCATGTCGTACAGACCGCTTCCGCCGATCACGCCGATGTGTGCCGTCGTCATGCTTCCCCTCCTTCGTCAGCCGGCACGCCGGTCGATCGCCGCCAGCACCCGCTCCGCAGTCTCGAGCGCACGTCGACCGTCCCGGCCCGAAACATACGTTGCTTCGTCTCCACGGCAGGCCGCCAGGAACGCCCGCATCTCCGCCTTGAGCGGCTCCGCCGGCTCGACCGGTCGCTCCACAGGCCGTATCCCGCGCTCTCCCCCCTCCGCGACCAGCTCGAAGCCATGAATCGACTGCTCGTGATAGTCGAGCGAGAAGTATCGGCGTTCGAGGAACACCCGGAGCTTGCGCGACTTCTCGGCCGAGACCCGAGACGCGGTGAGGTTCGCCACACATCCGGACTCGAGCTCCAGCCTGACGTTGGCGATGTCGACCCGCTCCGTCAGAACCCGGATCCCCGTGGCCCTCACTTCGCGGACGGGGCTCGGGTCGAGTGCATGGAGAATCTGCAGGTCGTGAATCATCAGGTCGAGCACCACGTCGACGTCGAGGCTTCGCGGAGTGAAGGCGGCAAGCCTCTCGAACTCCACGAAGCCGGGATCTGAGGCCACCGGGAGCAGCGCCTGCACGGCCGGGTTGTAGAACTCCACGTGACCGACAGCGAGTACGCGGTCGCCGGCCGTGTCGATCATCTCGTCGGCCTCGGCGAGGGTCGTCGCGATCGGCTTCTCCACCATCACGTGGACTCCGGCCTCGAGGAGCGTTCGGGCGATCTCCAGATGATCGCGAGTCGGCACGGCGACGACCGCCGCGTCCACCTCGGAGGCGAGGGCGATGACGTTCGGAAAGACACGGCCTCCGTGGGCGGCGATGAGTTCCCTCGCGACATCGACCCGCCGGTCGACCACGCCGATCAGCTCCGCCTCAGGCAGCTCGGCGGCGATCCTCACATGGTGGCGGCCGAGAGCACCCGTCCCGACGACCCCCACCCGAAGGCGTCGGCCGTGAGGGTCAGCCACTGCCACCGCGGCTGCGACGGCCGCCCGGGAGGTTCTTGATCACTCCGCGCCGGCTGCCGGCAATGAATTCGATCAGCTCGTCCACCTCGGCACCGTCCGAGTGCTCGGCCCGCAGCCGCTCCAGCGCGGTTTCGTTTCCGAGTCCCTTGCGCAGAAAGACCCGCAGCGCCGCATCGAGCCGCTGAAGAGTCTCCTTGTCGAACCCCTTTCGCTCGAGGCCGATGCGGTTGAGCCCGTACACCGCCGGCCGGTGACCCACGGTCTTGACGAACGGCAGCGCGTCCTGGGTGATGACGGAATAGCCTCCGATATAGGCGTGCCGCCCGACTCTGCAGAACTGGTGGACCGCGCTGTAGGCACCGACGACCGCGTCGTCGTGTACCTCGACGTGGCCCGCGAGGGTCCCACCGTTGCTGAAGATCGTCCGGTTGCCGACGTGGCAGTCATGCGCCACGTGGGAGTACGCCATGAAGAGATTGTCGTCGCCGATGGACGTCAGGCCACCACCCACGGCGGTCCCGCGATGAACCGTGCAGAACTCGCGGAACGAATTGCCGCTGCCGACCTCCAGGCGAGTCTCCTCGCCGTCGAACTTGAGGTCCTGCGGCTCGAATCCGACACAGGCGTGCGGGAAGATCCTGTTCCCTGCTCCGAAGGTACTCGGCCCGTCGACCTGCGCCGAGGCTCCGACCTCGCAGTCGGCGCCGAGCGTCACGCCGGCTCCAACGACGGCGTACGGACCGATTCTGACGCCATCCCCGAGTTCGGCGCCCGGGTCTACGACGGCTGTCGGGTGGATGTGTTCGGTCATCGATCCACCAGCGCGGACGCCATGGTCGCCTGCGCGGCCAGTTCGCCGTCCACCAGAGCCCGCCCCTCGAGCTTGCAGTACGACGAGCGCAGGCGCAGGATCTTCACTTCGTACACCAGCCGATCGCCGGGGACGACCGGGCGCCGGAAGCGGGCGCTGTCGATCCCGGTGAAGTACATCAGCTTGTCCTCGCGCTGCGGGCGGTCGTGCAAAGTCAGAATGCCGGCCGCCTGAGCCATCCCCTCGATGATCATCACCCCCGGCATGACCGGATGCCCCGGGAAATGGCCGTTGAAGAACTCCTCGTTGGCGGTGACGTTCTTGTAGGCCTGGATCGACTCGCCCGGCTGGATCGCAATCACACGATCCACGAGCAGGAAGGGATAGCGGTGCGGCAGCACCGACATGATCCACCGCACATCCATCGACTGTTCGTTGTCCGTCACTCGCTCTCCTCCCGGCGATCCCGTTCGAGTCGCATCAGCCTCGCGCGCCATTCGGGCAGCCGAGCGACGATCGCCTGCTGCCGGCGCCAGAGCGGGAGATCCGTGGCCGGGATGCCCGCTAGCTGCTTGCCCGGTTCCACCTCCCGATAGACCGCCGACTTGCTCGCTACGACCACGTCGTCACCCACCGCGATATGCCCGATGATACCGGACTGCCCGGCCACCGTGACCCGGTCTCCGAGGCGCGCGCTGCCGGCGATTCCGGCCTGTGCGACCAGCAGGCAGTGGCGTCCCACGCGGACGTTGTGGGCGACCATCACGAGGTCGTCGATCTTCGTGCCCGCGCCGATCACCGTGTCGCCGAGCATCCCGCGGTCGAGTGTTGCGTTGGCTCCCACCTCCACATCGTCCTCGAGAACCGTGCGACCGAGGTGCTCGAGCTTGTGGTGCCCCTCGCCGTCGGAGGCGTAGCCGAACCCGTCGGCGCCCACGACGGCTCCCGAATGAAGGATGCACCGATCTCCCACTGCCGAGCGGTCGTAGAGCGTCACCCTGGCGTGCAGCAGGCAGTCCGCACCTACAGTTGCGCCCTCGCCGAGGACGCAGTGCGGCTCGAGCCGCGTGCGGGGGCCGATCAGGGCACCCGATCCGACGACACAGAGAGCCCCGATGGAGGCGGAGGGATCGACCTCGGCATCCTCCGCGATCACGGCCGAGGGATGGATGCCGGGCTCTGCGCGCCGCGGTGAGGCGAAGTGGCGCAGCAGAAGTGCGAGAGCCCTCGAAGGATCCTCCACGACCACGAGGTCTGTCGTGAGGTCGTCGTCCCCTCTGCCGACCAGAAGCGCTCCGGCCGAGCTGCGGTTCGCCTCCTCCCGGTACCTCGAATGGGTGAGGAAGGAGAGATGGTTCTCTCGCGCGTCTTCGAGCGTCCGCAGTCCTTCGATCGGACGCTCGCCGTCGCCGACGACCTCACCGCCGACGAGTGCTGCCAGATCGGCGAGCCTGAAGCTCAAGGGCTACCCTTCGGGCAGCGCATTGAAGCGGCGCAGCACCTCGTCCGTGACATCGGCGCCGTCGGCGGCGAACAGCAGTCCGCTGTCCTCGAACTTGTTGAAGATGAGGGTGTATCCCATCTCCTCACCCAGTTCCTGGATGAGCGGCATCACCTTCTCCTCGATCTTCCCGAACTCCGCGACCTGCCGCTCCTCCAACTCCCGGCGGGCATCGTCCTGGTCACGGCGCATGTCGATCACCATGTCCTGAAGGTCGCGCTCCATCTCCTCGAGCTTGCCCTCGGCGAGGGTCAGCCGCTGGGTCTCGATCGTCTCCTGGAGCTCAGCGGCCTCCTCCTCCTTCGCGGCCAGTGCGGACTGACGGGACTCGGCGAGCTGGCGCAGTTCCTCGATCGCCGCCTTGCCGGCCGTCGATTCGAGGAGGATGCGCCGGACGTCGATGACGGCGACACGGGTCGCCCCGGGCTGGGAGACGGCCTGAGGCGCCGCCCCCTCGGAGGTCTCCTCCTGAGCCGCAATCTGCGGTTGAGGAACGACGGTGGCAAGCAGCAACGCCGGGAGCAGCGCCCAGCCGGGCTTCGAGCGCGTCTTGCGAAGACTCATGATCCTGAACTCCTTGGTGATTCCGATCAGAAACCGGCACCGACGCTGAACCGGAAGCTCTCGAACCGGTCATCAGCGAACGGGGTGAGGTTGGTCGAGTAGATGAAGCGCAGAGGGGCTCCGAACGCCGGGATGTTGACCCTCAGTTCGAGTCCGGTCGTCCTGCGCAGATCGTCGAGCTCGATCGTCTGGTCCGGCGCGAAGACGTTCGCCGCATCGTAGAAGGCGAGAATCCTGAACGGCCCGCCGAGCAGCCACTGGTACTCCAGGTTGATCTGGAAGAACTTGTCGCCGCCGATCGGGAAGCCCTGTTCGTCGACCCTCGTCGTCCCGTCCTGCTCGCGCACCCAGATCGTGCGAACCCGATGGCCTCTGAGAGTCGACTCGCCGCCCAGATAGAAGCGATCGTTGAAGAACAGCGGCTCGCTGCCGAAGGGCTCGATGAAGCCCGCTTCGACATTGATCGCGGCGACCGTCTGGACCCGGGTCTGGGTGATCGGCTTGAAGAGGCTGAACTGCGCCCTGGGGCGCACGAAGTTCGAATTGCCTCCGAGAGCGCCACCGGCGTAGTCGATACTGGCGGTGTATCGCATCCCACGCGAGGGAGTGAGCACACTGTCGCGCTTGTCGAAGCCATAGGCGAGTCGGAGGTTCGAGACGTCGCGACTGAACTCCTGGCTGACGAGATCGCCGAGTCCGTTGATCAGGCTGCGACTGTCTGTGGCGTCGAAACGGCTGTAGGCGACCGAGGCGGTGCCGAAGAGCGACAGCCGGCGGCCGTACGTCAGGGTTCCCCCCTGGGTGTCCTGGAAGATCTGCTGTCCGTCCAGAAACTGGAAGTCGAGGCGCCGTTTGAACGCCTGGATGCCGAGATTCTGCGGCCGGTCGAAGAGCCACGGAATGCTGTAGGAGAGGTCGAATACGTCCTGCCGGCCGCCTGACTGGAGCGACACACCGACCGTCTCCCCCCGGCCGAGGAAGTTCCGCGTGCGGAACTGAAGCTGGCCGAAAAACCCGTCGAGCTCGCTGAAACCGCCTCCGAAGAGCAGCTCGGTTCGTTGCCCCTCCTGCCCCTTGATCAGCAGATCGACAGTCTTGTTCTCGCTGTCGAAGTCGAACTCGACCGGCTCGTCCTCGTCGATCTTGAAGAACTCGAGCTGGCGAACGCGCAGCAGCGAGTTCTTGAGTGCGCCGGAGCTCAGAATCCGCCCCTCCTGCACCCCGAGCTCGCGTCGGATCACCTTGTCCTTCGTCTTGAGGTTGCCGACGAACTCGATCCGACCGACACGGTACTGGTCTCCCTCGTCCACCTTGACGAGAACGTCGGCCACGTCGCCATCCCTCTCGACGAGCTCCGAAGCGACGTTGGCGAACAGGTAGCCGGTGTTGCGGTAGACCTCGCCGACCGCCTCGAGGCCTTCGTCGATGACCGTCGATCGCAGCCAGCCACCACGCGGCTTCTCGAACTGAGCGAGCAGCAACTCGTCGCTGAACCTCTCGTTCCCTTCGATCGTGATGTCACCGAGGCGCCACCGCTGCCCCTCCTCGAGCGGGATGGTGATCACCATGCGACGGCGCTGCTCGGAGATGGTCGCCGCCTGCGGTCGCTCCGCCTCGATATCGATCTCCGGCTCACCGATCACGAGGTTCTTGTAGCCGGCCTTGCGGTAGACCTCGCGGACCTTGTCGAGATCCTCCTCGAACTTGGTCTCCTCGTAGACGTCCCGCTGGAAGAGCTTGGTGATGAACCCGCTCTCCTTGGTTTTGCTCATCGTCCACTTGAGCCGGCTGTCGCTGAAGACGGTGTTGCCCTCGAAGTCGATCTCCGAGATCCTGACCTTGTCTCCCTCGTCGACCGTGAAGATGACCCGCCGGTTGCCCGCGCGCCCCTCCTCGATCGAGTAGTTGGCCTCCGCCAGACGGTAGCCGCGCTCGTGGTAGAGCTCTTCGATCGCAGCCTTCAGCCGGTAGAGCTCACCCTCGCTGAGAGGATCTCCCTCTCGGGCCTTGATCCGGTCGCGGGTGATCCGGTCGTTGATGTCGGTGCGCTGCAGCCGCTTGATGCCGGTGTACTCGATCGACGACAGCGTCGGCCTCTCGACGAGCCGGATTCTGAGGCTCACACCGCCCGGAACCTGCTCCGTCTGCACGGAGATGTCGTCGATCAGGCCGCGCGACCAGAGCAGATGAATCTTCTCGTTGAGCGAAGCCGCGGTGTGGCTCGTCCCCTCCTCGAGACCGAGGTAGAAGACGAGGGTGCTCTCCGCCAGCGTCTGAAGCCCCTCGAACTGAAGATCGACGATCTGCTGTCCGTTGTAGAGCTGCGCGGAGGCCTCCCGCGGCGCCGAGAGCGCGCCGATCAGGCAGCATGCCGCCAATAGAGCACCGCGCCACCTGCTCCGGTGGGCGCTGTGCGTACGTCCATCTGTGGGCGACGGCCTGCACCCGCCCCAGTCTGCTTCGAGAGCTCTCACCCGGTCGTCGTCTCCACGCGTGCTCTTCTGCAAGAAGCGATCCATACGGCGGCGAAGAAAAGGAAGGCTAGACCGTCGCCGGTTCGGCCGCGCTCTCGCGGCGCGAAAGTCGGAGTTCGCCGCCATCGACCGTCACCGCGACCGACCCAGGCGGGTCGTTGGGCGCCGCGATGAGCATTTCGGAGATCGCGTCCTGAACGTGCCGCTGGATCGTCCTGCGAAGGGGGCGAGCGCCGGTGGCGGGCTCGATCCCCGCTCGCGCGAGAAGCCAGCGTTTCGCAGCCGCGTCGACCTCGACGTCCAGGCCGCGATGGGCGAGCGTCTCGTTCACGTCGGCGATCAGGAGGTCGATGATCGACATCATCTCCGGCTCGCCCAGCGGCTTGAAGACGATCACCTCGTCGACGCGATTGATGAACTCCGGGCTGAACGCCTTCTGCAACTCGGAGAGGATCTCGTTCTCGACTCTCTGGAAATCCTCGTCGTCGTCGCTGCCGCCGAACCCCATGAGGCCGCCGCGGTTCACCAGCTTGCTGCCGAGATTCGACGTCATCAGGACGATCGCGTTCTTGAAGTCGACCCGGTTGCCGTAGGCGTCGGTCAGCGTGCCGTCCTCGAGGATCTGGAGCAGGAGGTTGAGGACGTCGGGATGAGCCTTCTCGATCTCGTCGAAGAGCACGATCGAGTACGGGCTCCGACGCAAGCGCTCCGTCAGCTGCCCCCCCTCCTCGTGACCGACGTACCCGGGCGGCGACCCGATGAGCTTCGACACGGCGTGCTTCTCCATGTACTCGCTCATGTCGAAGCGGATCACCGAGTCCTGGCTGCCGAAGAGGAACGCACCGAGCTGCCTTGCCGTTTCGGTCTTTCCGACGCCGGAGGCGCCGAGAAAGATGAACGATCCGACCGGCCTCTGAGGATTGCTAACCCCGAGCCGCGAGCGCCGGATCGCCCGGCTGATGGAGTTGATCGCGCGATCCTGGCCGACCACCCGCTCGCGGAGCGTCTCCTCCATCCGCATCAGCTTGTCCGCCTCGTCGCTCTGGAGGCTCGAGACCGGAATGCCGGTCCACGCCGAGATCACCGCCTCGATGTCGGAGCGCTGCACCGCGACCGACTGCCCCTCGTCCTCGCTCCCGCTTACGTTCTCGAGGTCCTCGCGAAGGTCGATCTCACGCTCGCGCAGGTAGACCGCGCGCTCGAAGTCCTTGTCGGAGATCGCGCCCTTCATCTCCTTGGTGACCTGGCGGATCTCCTCCTCGACTCGCCGCACGTTCTGAGTGTCGCGGACTTTGCGGAGCTTGACCTTCGCTCCGGCCTCGTCGATGACGTCGATCGCCTTGTCCGGCTGATGGCGGTCGGGAATGTAGCGGCTCGACTGGTAGATCGCCGCCTCGAGCGCATCGTCCTCGTAGCGCACACGGTGGAAGGCCTCGTAGCGCTCCTTGACTCCGCGGAGGATCTCCAGAGTCTCTTCCGCGGTCGGCTGGTCGACCTGGATCGACTGGAACCGCCGCAGCAGCGAGCGGTCCTTCTCGATGTACTTGCGGAACTCCTTCAGGGTCGTCGCCCCGATACAGGAGATCTCGCCCCGTGACAGCGCCGGCTTGAGGATGTTGGCGGCGTCGAGGCTCCCCTCGGCCGAACCGGCGCCGATCAACGAGTGGATCTCGTCGATGAAGATGACGATGTCCTGGTTCTCCCGCAGTTCCTTGAGAATCCCCTTGAGCCGCTCCTCGAACTGCCCCCGGTACTTGGTGCCGGCGACGATCAGCGACAGGTCGAGTGCCAGGAAGCGCTTGCTGGAGAGCACGACCGGCACCCGACCCTCGACGATCCGCTGCGCGAGACCTTCGACGATCGCGGTCTTGCCGACACCGGGCTCACCGAGCAGGATCGGGTTGTTCTTGGTGCGGCGCGACAGGATCTCGATGATCCGCTCGAGCTCGGCTTCGCGGCCGACGAGCGGGTCGAACTCACCCTGAGCCGCGAGCTGCGTCAGGTCGCGCGCGTACTCCGAGAGATAGGGCAGCTCCTTCTTCTGGTCCGAAGCCTCGCGCTCGCGCGCCATCGACATCACTTCTTCCCGCAGGGTGTAGAGGTCGATGCCGCTCTGGACCAGCGCGCGCGCCGCCAGGCAGCCCTCGACTCGCAGGATGCCGATCAGCAGATGCTCCGAGCCGACCGCGGAGTGCAGCATGCTCTCCGCCTCGTGGGAGGCGTAGGCGAGAATCTTCTTCGACTCCTCGGAGAGCGGCAGTTCGGCGGTCGACGAGATGCGCTCGACGAACACCCGTTCCCCCTCGATCTCGCGCCGCAGCTCCTCCGCCTTGACCTCGAAGTGCTGCAGGATCTCCCCGACCGCCTCCTCCCCTTCCCGAAGGATGCCGAGCAGGATGTGCTCGGACTCGATCACCCGGCTGCCGAGCTTACTCGCCTCGTAGCGGGCGAAGAAGAGGGCGCGGCGCGCTTTCTCGTTGTACTTTTCGAACATCGTCCTGAAGGCTTCGAAGGTCGCTCGCGGTGCCGTCTACGGGGTCGAAAAGCCTTGTTCTTCGGGACTTAGGCGCCCCTCTTCGAGGGTGAGGACTCTACCACAGCGCCTCGCCAGCTCCGGGTTGTGGGTCACGACCAGGCCGGTCGTCCCGTGGCGCCGCTGGAGGCTCAGCATGAGGTCGAAAACGGCCTCGCCGCTGTCGGGGTCGAGGCTCCCCGTCGGTTCGTCGGCCAGCAGCAGCGGCGGCTCGAGGAGCAATGCGCGGCACAGCGCCACCCGCTGTCGCTCGCCGCCCGAAAGCTGGCCGGGGAACGAGTCGGCCCGATCCTCGAGCCCGACTTCGGCGAGGAGGTCGCGCCCCCGAGACGCGCACCGCGCAGCGGGCCATCCGCGGATCCGGCCCGGAAGCATGACGTTTTCGAGAGCGCTGAAATCCGCCAGCAGCTCCTGGAACTGGAAGACGAACCCGATCGTGCGGTTGCGGAAGCGCGCGGCATCGGCGCTTCCGAGTGCCGTCCACGACTGCCCGCCGAGGGTGATCTCGCCGCCGTCCTGCCGATCGAGACCGCCGAGCAGGTGGAGCAGGGTCGACTTCCCGCAGCCGGACGGACCTACCACCGCCACGAACTCTCCGGCTCCGACCGAGAGGTTCGCTCCTTCGAGCACCCGGATCGACCGCTCGCCGTCGCGATAGGCCTTGCGCAGATTCCGCGCCTCGACCGCGACACTCATCGTCTCAACGCTCCGACCGGGTCGAGGGTAGCGGCCCGATGGCTCGCCCAGGTGGCGCAGACGGCTGCGAGCCCGACACTGGTGACCAGCACAGCGGCGAAGTCGAGGGGCGCGAGTTCGAACGGCACGTGGTCGAGGAAGTAGACCTGGTCCGGCAGACGCAGAAGTCGCCACCGATCGAGCGCCCAGGCGATCGCGCAACCGGCAATCGCGCCGGCCGCCGCTCCCGCGCCGGCCAGAATCGCTCCGAGCCAGAGGAACACCGACCGGACCGACGCCCGGGTGGCCCCCATCGCGCGCAGCATCCCGACTTCGTGTCTCTTGCTGGCGAGGATCAGCAGCAGGCTCGAGACGAGCGCCAGCGAGGCGACGACGACGATGAGGAAGATGCCGAGGAACATCAGCGTCTTCTCCAGTCGAAGCGCGAACAGCAGCGCCTGGTTGCGATCGCGCCAAGTCTCGACGCGCGTGCCTTCGGGCAGCAGCGGCGCCATAGCGGCAGAGAGTTCGTCCACCCGCTCCAGATCGCCGCTGCCCGCGAGGATCCGTTCACCCCCGCGGCCGATGAGACCCCGGCCGATCTCCCACGGGAGGGCGATCCGATCGCGATACTCGGTCCGGCCCGTCGTGAACGTACCCGCCATCGGGATCCGTCGGACCCGCGGCTGCGGTCCGAGCGGTGTCAGTAGCGGCCGGGCGGCGACGATCTCGACGGTGTCGCCCGGCATCAGCCCCCAGGTTGCGGCGAGCTCGTCGCCGAGGTAGAGGCCCTGCGGTCGCCCATCCTCTCCCCCGAGCCCCTCCACTCCCGGGAAGAGTGTCGGCAGCTCACCTTCGTAGGCGACCATCGAGACCGGTCGGGCGGCACCGTCGCGCAGAATCCAACCGCTCCCCTCGAGCACCGCCTGAGCGGTCTCGACCGCCGGGAGGTCTCGGATCCGCGCGGCGAGCTCCGAGGTGTCGGTCCCCGGCGGCGTGGAGAGCGCGATCTCGGGAGTGCGCCCGAGGATCTCCTGGCGCAGCGCCCCCTGAAACCCCGCCAGCGCGGCGAGGGCGATCACGAGCGCGGCCACCCCCAGCCCGATGCCGGCCGCGGCGGCGAGCGAGAGGAAACTGACGAACGCGTCGCGCCGCGCGCTCTTCAGATAGCGCCGCGCGATCGCGAGCGGCAGCGGCCCGGCGAGGCGAGCGTCGCTCTTCGAATCAGGGATCCCTGCTCTCCCCGTCCTCGTCTTCGCCCGGCTCCCGAGCCTCGCGCTCGGACTTCTCTTCGAGGGCGCGGTCGTCGAAAGCCCGGTCGTCGAGGGGCCGGAGCAGCGGGAAGAGGATCACATCTCGAATCGACTCGCTGCCGGTCAGGAGCATCGTCAGCCGGTCGACGCCGATCCCCTCTCCCGCCGCCGGCGGCATGCCGTGCTCGAGGGCCCGCACGTAGTCGTGATCGAAGCGATGTGCCTCGGCGTCGCCCAATTCGCGGGCCTGGAGTTGCTCGCGGAAACGCTCGGCCTGGACTACCGGATCGTTGAGCTCGGTGAACGCATTGGCGATCTCCATGCCACCGATGTAGAGCTCGAAACGGTCGGTGAAGCGCGGGTCGTCCGGGTTCTGCTTCGACAGCGGCGACACCTCGACCGGATGCTGGGTGACGAAGGTCGGTTGCACCAGGTGATCCTCGGCGGTCGCTTCGAACAGTGTCATCAGGGCGTGCCCGTAATCGCAGATCGTCGGCGCCTCGATCCGACGCTCTTCGAGCGCCTCCAGCACCCCTTCGAGGGTCGAGAGCCGCTCCGCGGGGATCTCGCCGTAGTCGGCCGCCGCCTCGAGCACCGTCCAGCGGCGCCACGGCCCGGCCAGCTCCAGCGTCTCCCCTTTCCACTCGATCGTCGTGCCTCCGGTGACCTCGCGAGTGATCGCCTCGATCGTCGCCTCGGTGAACGCCATCAGCCGCTCGTAGTCGGCGTACGCCCAGTAGAACTCGAGCATCGTGAACTCGGGGTTGTGCTGCGTCGAGACCCCCTCGTTGCGAAAGTTGCGGTTGATCTCGTAGACGCGATGGAGCCCTCCGACCAGCAGCCGCTTGAGATAGAGCTCCGGTGCGACCCGGAGGTAGAGCTCCAGGTCGAGCGCATTGTGATGGGTGACGAACGGGCGCGCTGCCGCGCCACCGGCGATCGCCTGCATCATCGGCGTCTCGACCTCGAGGAAGCCCTCGGCCTCGAGCGCCCGCCGCAGTCCGTGGACGATCGCGGCCCGGGTCTCGAACACGGAGCGGGTCTCGGGGTTGACGATCAGGTCGAGATAGCGCCGGCGGTAGCGCTCCTGCACGTCGGCCAGGCCGTGCCACTTCTCGGGCAGCGGGCGCATCGCCTTCGCCAGTATGCGCAGTTCGCTCGCCAGCAGGGTCAGCTCACCCGTCCGGGTTCGCATCAGGGTGCCGCGTGCCCAGAGATAGTCACCGAGATCGGTGTTCTCGAGGACGGTCGCCGAAGCCTCGTCGAGGACCTTCGTTCGCACCATCAGCTGCAACTTCTGAGCGCCGTCATGAAGGTCGAGAAACGAGGTCTTGCCGTGACTGCGCAAGGCCCGAACCCGCCCCGGAACGGCGAGCTCGATCGCCGCCTCCTCCAGCTCCTCCGTCGTGCGCTCGCCGTGTGCCTCGTGGACCGCACTCGGTTCGAGGTCGTGCGCAGCGTGGGCCGGGAAGACCTCGATCCCCGCCTGAGCGAGCGCCTCGCGCTTGCGCTTGCGGTTCTCGATCTGTGTTTCGAGCTCGCTCATCTCTTCTCCGCAACCCGCCGACAGGCGTCGAGCAGGCAGGCGAACCTTACAAGAAAGACCCCGCTCGAACCACGGCCGCACCGGGGAGCCACCGCCTCACGAAGAGGCGAGTGGTTGGACCTCGAAGGGGGGCGTCGCGCCTGCTACCCTACGCGCCATGCCCGGCCCCGCGATCGACGTCCTGATCTCCCGCGAACGCATCAACGCAAGGATCGCCGAGCTCGCTGCGGAGATCGACCGGAAGTACTCCGACGGCTCGACGCTCATCTGTGTCGGCGTACTGAAGGGCTCGCTCTTCTTCCTCGCCGATCTCGTCCGGGCTCTCTCGGTCCCCGTCAAGATCGAGTTCGTCCAGGTGTCGAGCTACCGCGGGACCGTCCGCGGGCGGCTGGAAGTCAAGCGCCGGCCGGAACTCGACTTCGGCGACGATCCGGTGCTTCTGATCGAGGACATCGTCGATTCCGGGTATTCGCTTCACACGGTCCTCGATGTTCTCCGCGATCACGGGGCAGCCTCGATCGAGGTCTGCACCCTGCTCGACAAGGTCCCGGCGCGCGAGATCGAGGTCCCGATCGCCTACAGCGGCTTCGAGGTCGGCAACGAGTTCGTCGTCGGCTACGGACTCGACCTCGACGAGCGCTATCGAAACCTGCCCTACGTGGGCGTCGTCCGGGAGGAATCCTCATGAAGTCTCATCACACCGACCGCGCTCCCGCCGCTATCGGCCCCTACTCCCAGGCGATCGAAGTCGACGGCTGGCTCTACACCTCCGGGCAGGTCGCCCTCGACCCCGAGAGCGGCGAGATGGTCGCCGACGACTTTGCGGGACAGGCTCGGCAGGTGCTCGCGAACCTGGGCGCCGTGCTCGAGGCGGGCGGGTGCCGCCCCGCCGACGTCGTCAAGGCGACGATCTTCCTCGTCGATTTCGCCGACTTCGGCACCATCAACGAACTCTACGGCGCCTTCATGGGCGACCACCGTCCGGCCCGTTCGACCGTTCAGGTGGCGGCGCTGCCGAAGGGGGCCCTGGTCGAGATCGACCTGGTCGCGCGGATTCCAGGCAGCTGAGGCGCCTCTCTACTGGGCTTCCAGCCTGGTGAGAGCCCCCTCGGCCACAGCGACCCGTTTCGCGAAGGGACTCGGGTAGGAAGGACGCCCGCCAGGGCTTTCGCGCTCAACCGGGCCTCAGGCGGCAGAAGTGTGGGTCGGTTTGGGCCCGGCGCGCTCGCGCGTCCTTCCCCCCGTAGGTTCCGTCCTCGCGAAGGCCTGCGCCGACCTCCTTCCTACCTGGAAGAGCGATCTTCCGGCGGACACCCAGGGCCCCGGAATCGGGGCTGCACCGTCACCTGGTCATGACGCCGATGCCCTGGTGCCGCTGACCTGACGCCAAGTGCCAGGCAGACCGGGCAGAGTCCGAAGGGCCGAGGAAGATCCCCTCCTCGACCAGTCCCTGTCGGTGTTAGCCCTCGAGATCGCGTCCGATCGACTTCAGGTGCTGGTCGAGGAACTCCCGGATGCCGCGGTAGCCGCGAATCCGGTTCTCCTTCTTGAGGAAGCCGTGCCCCTCGTCCTCGAAGACGACATACTCGACCGGCACTCCGTTCTCGCGCGCCGCCGCCACGATGTCGTCCGACTCGACCTTGAGCACCCGGGGATCGTTGGCCCCCTGCAGCACCATCAGCGGCCTGACGATGTTCTCGGCGTGGAAGAACGGAGAGATCGATCGGAAGTACTCCTCGTCGTCGAACGGTCCCATCTCCTTCTCCAGCGCGGCGCGGAACGACTCCCACCATGGCGGGATGCTCTGCACCGTGCGATGCCAGTTCGAGATGCCGAAGATGTCGACGCCCACGGCGAACTCTTCGGGGCGGAACGTCAGAGCCGCCAGGACCATGAAGCCGCCGTAAGAGCCGCCGATGATGCCGATCCTCTCGGGATCGATCCAGCCGGTCTCGATCAGCATCTTCTTGCTCTCGACGCAGTCGTCGAGATCGTCGCGCCCGTGGCGCTGGTCGTCGAGGTGGTAGAAGGTCTTCCCGTAGCCGGACGAACCGCGATTGTTGATCGCGTAGACCCCGTATCCGTGGTTCGTCAGGTACTGGATGATCGCGCTGTAGCCGAGGCGGGACTGGCCGCCGGGGCCACCGTGGACCAGCACGACTGCCGGCACCTGATTCTCGACGCTCGCCTGATGGGGGCGATAGAGAATCCCCGGGATCTCGAGGTCGTCGAAGGAGTTGAACCGCACCACCTCACCTTCCACCAGATCCTCGGCGGCGATCACCGGGTTGAGCGACGACGTGAGCTGCCGGGCGTCGGTGCCGCCGAGCTCGAGAACGAACAGGTCGCGCGGGATCCGGCTGCTGCTGGCGTAGAACGCCAGGTGGCTCTCGTCACCGGAGAACCGCACCGACGTGATCTCCGCGTTCGGCATCTCGGGCAGCGCCACCCGCTCGTGAGTTTCGGCTTCGAACACGCGCAGGTCGGTCTTCGCGTCGCGGTTGAAGCCGACCACCAGGTACTTGCCGTGCTTGGAGTAGCCGGCAAAGGAGACGTCCCAGTCGTCGCGCTCGATGACCGTGTCCTCGCCCGACTCGAGATCCCGGCGCACGAGATAGAGGAACTCGCTGTCGCGGTCGGTCAGGTAGAGGAGGCCGGCGCCATCTGGCGTGAAAGAGGCCGGGTAGTGCTGCACCTCACCCTCATGCTCCGAGATGAGGGACGTCTCACCGCTCTCGCGATCGAACAGGTAGATGTCGCTGTCGGCGTTGGTGTTCGTCTTGGCCAGCGCGATCCAGCGCCGATCGGGGCTCAGGTCGGCGAAGTCGAGCCCGGAGTCGTTGACGAAGATCAGCTCGCGCTCGTAGTCGTCCGCCTGGTACTCGTAGACGTCGAAATAGCGCTCGTCGCGCTCGTTGGTGGCGACGTAGAACGCCTCGTCGTCCCGCGACCAGGTGAGGAAGAGCGCCTTGAGTCCCTCGCCCGGCGTCAGGTCCTGGACCGAGCCGTCCTCCTCGCGAACGTAGAGATGGTCGAGCTCGTTGCCCCCCTCGTCCGCGGTGTAGAGAAACCTGCGGTCGGCCGGGAAGTATCCGACCGCGAAGATCGACTCCTCGGTCGAGGTCGTCAGAGCCGTCGCTGCCCCTCCGGCCGTCGGGACCGAGTAGACGTTGAAGATGCCGCTCTCGTCGCTGCTGACGAGGATGTCCGCGTTGTCCGGAGCGAACGAAGCGCCTGAATAGGAGACGGTGCTGACGAACTCGTCGACCGTGTACTGCCGCGAGGGCAGCGGATCCGGCTCGGGAGCGGTCGCGCACGAAGCGAGAGTCAGAGAAAGCAGGACGGCTGTCGTCGCCGCGGAAAGGCGGGTGAGTTTCATGGAGGTCCCTCGGAGATCGTCGGTTGGGGCGAACTGCCCTTCGATACGTACGCGTACAAGCGAGGTTGCACGCCTCGCGGCAGGCGCAGGACATGCTAGCTTACCGGCGTGAAAAACCGACGTCTGGCCCTCACGCTCGCGCTCTCGATCGCCGCCGCCGGCTCGGCGGTCGCCGAACCCTCCTGGCAGCAGGTGAAGATCTTCACCGCCGAGGCCGGCGTGCACCGAGTGAACTTCGAGGAGCTCGAAGCCGCGGGAGCCGAAGGCGAGGTGAAGAGTTCACACCTCGCGCTGAGCAACGGCGACCGGCTCGTGCGTCTGAGGGTCCAGGACGGCGGCGACGGCCTGTTCGGGCCCGGTGACCACCTCGAGTTCGTCGCGGACGTCCTCCACGGACCGGCGACCTATTACCACCCCTATGCCCGGCACAATGTCTACTGGCTGAAGCTCGATCCGAGTGCCGCACGTCGCTACTCCGAAGGAACTCTCTCAGAGTACGACGAGACCGGGATCGATGTCGCGGTTCCCTATCGCGATGAGCATCTCGAGAAGGACCAGCTTCTGATCCGTCTGGCGGCGGCCGAAGTCGGTGACGACGAGCATCCGGAGCTCTGGTACTGGAGCAAGCTGAGCCAGCTCAGCAAGAAACCGTTCTCCACCGAGATGGAAGCACGCGGCATCAGAGCCGGGGCGCGGGTTAACTTCGAGGCCAGCTTCCGGGGCTTGTCGAGCGCGGTGCCGGAGCCGGTGGACGGTCAGCCTCATCCGGGGCGCGACCATCAGGTGATGGTGGCGCTGCAAGGCAACACACATCGATTCACCTGGGACGGTCGCACACCGTTCGTGGGAGAGCGATCGGCCGCTGTCGAGGCCGATTCCGGCGAGGTCTCCTCCCTCGCGTTCGAGGTCTACGTCGAGCCGCGGGAGTTTGCCGGCGAGTCCATCCTCGACGTCGTCGTGTTCGATTGGATCCGGGCTCAGTTCGCGGTCGAACCAGTTCTCCACCAGGAGCTGGTTCGCTGGCGGCGGCATGCCGAGGACGAACGCCTTCC
Source organism: Candidatus Multivoradales bacterium (assembly GCA_965223855.1). Lineage (GTDB taxonomy): Bacteria > Acidobacteriota > Thermoanaerobaculia > Multivoradales > JAHEKO01 > CALZKB01. The sequence continues at coordinate 2,933,062 of CBDCXM010000009.1, read as the reverse complement.
CGTCCCCGTCGAAAGCCCGGTCGACGGCACGATCACCGTGTTCGGCGAGCATCTGTGGGAGTGGGAGGCGAACGCCGGCGCGACGATGCTTCTCGAGAACGCCGGCACCGCCGACCTGTGGCTGCTGCGAAGTGACGCCGTCCTCGAGCCGGTCGCCATCGAGGTCGACCGCCCGAGCCGATTGCGTGCCTTCGACAACAGGGCCGACTATCTGATGATCGCTCATCGCAGCCTGCTGGAGGCGACGGAGGAGCTGGCCGCGCTTCATCGCGACCGCGGTCTCGAGGTCGAAGTGATCGACGTCGCCGACGTCTACGACGAGTTTCTCGCCGGTGTCTCGGCCCCGGAAGCGATCCGTTCGTTCCTCGAGTTCGCCTACCACAACTGGGAGCGACCCCGGCCCCGATTCGTCCTGCTGGTAGGCGACGCGAGTTGGGACACGAAGAACGCCACCGTCGATGACGCGAACTATGCGAACTGGGGGAACCGCGCCGGCGCTGCCGGGCCGAGGTTCGGCCGCATGCACACGCTCGACTACTCCGAGGCATTGCTCAACAACCGCAACCTCGTGCCGAGCTGGAGCTACCACACCACCGAGGGACACGCCGCGAGCGACGCCTACTTCGTCATGGTGGACGGCGACGACGAGCTACCCGATCTCGCCCTCGGCCGCCTCCCGGTCGTCGACCCCGACGAAGTACGTGAGATCACGGCGAAGATCCGTCGCTACATCGCCGAAGCCCCGCTCGGACCCTGGCGGAGTCGCCACCTGTGGATCACGGGCGGTGTTCAGTCACATAAGAGCCGGAGTCAGAGACTCGCGCGGGATTTCGCCGACTCCGGGTTCGCGCCCACGATGGTACTGCCCGGCGACGAGGCCAATCCCGAGGATCGCGCCCGGATCATGCAGGGACTCGACGAGGGGATGCTGGTGACCCACTTCATCGGGCACGGCGGGCGGTTCATCTGGCGCACCGCACCTCCCGACCTGTCCAACCAGATCGATCTCTTCGGCCTCGAGCAGCTCGCCGAGCTGCAACCGAGCGAGCGCCTCTCGGTCGTGGTCAGCGTCTCGTGCTACTCGGCGCCTTTCGATCATCCGAGCTCGGACTCGATCGGCGAGGCGTTCCTGAGGATGCCCGACCGGGGAGCGATCGGCTTCATCGGAGCCTCCTGGCGCAACGCCCCGCCACGCGCGCTGAGCCGGGGACTGGTCGAGGAACTGTCGAGGCCGGGCACCATCGGAGAGGCGCTGCTCCGGGTCAAGCGGGACCTCGGGCGTCGGGACTCGACCCACCTCTTCAATCTGCTCGGGGATCCCGCGGTTCCGGTCGCGGCTCCCGCCGTCGAGATCCCGCTCGCGATCGAGGAGGAGTCGGAGCTCGATCACTTCCTCGCCGACCTGCCGGCCGGAGCCATCGGTGGAAAGGCCTCGTGGGTGCTGGTCGACGACGACGGTGTGACGCTCGCGAGCGAAGAGCAGTCGATCGACGAGGCCCGGGCGCGCTGGAGCGTCGCCACAGGGCCTGGGACACGACGGGCCACCCTCTACTTCTGGAACGAGGAGACCGGCGTCGATGGCGTCGCCGGAGCGACCCTCGAGCGCCCGGAAGAGCCCCGTGAGGGTGTCAGTACGGCGATCAGGACCGGGCCGGGGAAGCCGGCTCCGGACGGACCTCCGCCGGATACCTCGGACCCTGAGGCGTCCGGCGCGGAAGCCTCGGACACCGAACCCGGGTCCTGACGAACTGCGAGCGGCATCGGCTCGCCGTCAGAAGGTACCGATCGCCGTCACCGCTCGCCCGATCCCTTCGTCATCGACGTCCCGGTGGGTGACGAAACGGACGGTGCCCTCCTCGATCGACAGGGCGAGAACCCCGTGCTCGCGCAGGTGCTCGACCAACTCATCGGGAGCCTCCGTACCGACGATCACGATGTTGGTCTCGACCGCGGACGGGTCGACCTCGAGACGGTCGTTCACGACTGCGGCGTCGGCCAGGCGCCTGGCGCGCGGGTGATCCTCCGCCAGCAGCGCCGGCCCTTCGTCGAGCGCCAGGAGGCCGGCAGCGGCCAGGATCCCGGCCTGCCGCCAGCCGCCGCCGAACCGGCGACGGACCCTTCTCGCCTCGGCGACGAAACTCCGAGATCCGCACAGAACCGATCCGACCGGTGCGCCCAGACCCTTCGAGAGCGACACCATTCCGGCGTCGAAGCCGGCCGAGAGATCGCCCACTTCGCACCCGAGGGCCGCGGCGGCGTTGAAGAGCCGGGCGCCATCCAGATAGGCAGGAACCCCGGCCCGGCGGGCCACCTGGAGGAGCTCGTCGAGCAGACGTCGATCGTAGACCCGGCCTCCGGCCATGTTGTTGCTGTTCTCGATCGCCAGAAGGCCGCTTCCGGCTCGAAGGGCGCCGGGAGCCCGCAGCGCGCCGGCGACCTGACGCGGATCGAGTCGACCGTTCGGCGCCGGCAAGGTCCGGGGCAGGAGCCCGGAGAAGACGGTCATGGCGCTCATCTCCCACTCGGTGAGGTGACACCCTTCGGCGCAGACCACCTCGCTTCCCGGCGGGGCGAGCACGTGGAGCGCGACCTCGTTGGCCATCGTTCCGCTGGGCAGGTACAGCCCGGCCTCCATCCGCAGCAGCGCCGCCACCCGCTCTTCGAGAGCGCTGACGGTGGGGTCTTCCCCGAAGACGTCGTCGCCGACGACAGCAGCCGCCATCGCCGCCCGCATGGCCCGGCTCGGCCGGGTCACGGTGTCCGAGCGCAGGTCGACCATCGGTGCTGCGGCGGTGGGTGGGTTACTCACGCGATCGCCTCGTCCGGGCTTTCGCTCTCGAGCTCTCCGAAGACGGCATTGGAGACCAGGTAGCCCCGGACCGTGAACCGCACCCGGTCTTCCCCTGCCAGCTCGAGGAACGGTGACAGCGACTCGACCCGGGCGCGGCACTGGCCCGGCGCGATGCCGAGTCGCTCGGCGAGACGCCCGACCGTCATCCCTTCCCGTAGCCGCAATCCGAGAAAGACCTCTTCGAACGCACGGTCGCTCTCTTCCTCGATCCGTAGCATCGGATCGACGAGGTAGCCGGCGAGGTCACGCGGGTTCGACCACCTGTGCGCGCCGAGACAGGAGTGGGCTGAGGGGCCGAAGCCAAGAAAGTCCTCACGCCGCCAGTACCGCAGGTTGTGGCGGCATTCTCCATCGGGTCGCGCGAAGTTCGAGATCTCATACTGTGCCAGCCCGCCGGCTTCGAGAGCTCCGACCAGCCACTCGTAGCGGCGAGCCTGTCGGTCGACGGAAGGGAAGAGGCCCGGTCGGCGGCGACGCAGACCGTCGATCTCGGTCCCCTCGTGGACTTCGAGCAGATAGACGCTGACGTGATCGATCGGCAGCTCGACGGTCCTCGCGACGGTAGCCCGGAATCCCGCCTCGGTCTGGGCCGGGATACCGAGCATCAGGTCGACGCTCAGGTGTTCGAATCCCGCCCGGCGAGCCCAGTCGACGCACTGGACCGCATGCTCCGCTCCGTGCCGGCGCCCCAGAAGCCGGAGCTCGCGCGACTGGAGCGACTGCACGCCCAGGCTGAGACGCGTCACGCCGGCCCTCCGGTAGGCCGCGAGACGCTCACGGTCGAGATCGGACGGATTCGCCTCCATCGAGATCTCGCAGCCCGCTTCGACCTCGAAGCTGTCTCGCAGCAGCTCGAGTACCGAGCCGACCTGCTCGGGGTTCATCAGAGACGGCGTGCCGCCGCCGAGGAAGATCGTGTCGACCTTGCGGCCCGGCACCTGAGCACGACGCTCGGAAACCTCCCGCTCGAGCGCCTGGAGGAAGAGCGCCAACTGAGGTGCGTTCTCCGCCACCCTGTAGAAATCGCAGTAGCGACAGCGGGTGCGGCAGAACGGAACGTGGACGTACAGGCCGAGTCCGTCCGGCCGCTCGCCCGGTCGATCCCTCATGGCGCGAGGTACTCCTCCTCGAGCTCTCGCTGCAGAGCCGGAGGCTCGCCCTTGCCCAGCTCCTCCAGCACCTCTCGCGCTTCCGCCGCCAGCCACGGCACGATGTCGAGGTTGCCTTCACGAATCAGGGCTCGAAGATCATGCTCGTCGCGGCGGCAGAAGCGCGCGGCCCGCAGCAGCTCCTGCCCGATGACCTCCGAACGGCTGTTGCGCAACCAGAGATCGCCCACCTGCTCCAGCACCGCGGCAGCGCCGAAACCGAAGCGCTGCCGGCGCGAACCGCCGTAGCGCGGTGGCCGGGCGAACGGTCGCAACCCGTGGCGGGCCACCTGCCGGGCGGCCTGCCGTTCGTCGGCCAACTCGCCGTGAAAGAGCTCGCGGTATCCGGACTCGTCGGCGAACTCGGCGAGACTCCGGCGCTGGCGGGCATCGAGACCGAGCGCCACCGGCAGGATCCTGGAAAACCCCGCATGCCGCAGAGACTCGAGCCAACCGCGCGCCTTGTCCTCGTCGGACGTGAGGCCGGGAATCAGCGGCCAGACGGCGAACTCGCAAGGTCCTTCGAGGACCACGTCGGCGTCGGTGCTCAGCCCCAGGCAGTGCGGCAGGAGGTCGAGCACCACTTCCTCGCACGACTCGTCCCCGCGGCTCGCCGCACGAGTGGACGTGATCTGCGAGAGGATCGCACCGCCCGCCTCGAGGACCGTTCGCCTCACCCCTGCGGCCCCTGCCCCATGACCGGTCGGCCCCTGACCGGTCGGCCCCTGGCCGGCCGCGCCCGGAGGCAGGTAGACCCTTCCCGGATGTCCCTCGATCGCGAGGCCGGTCGGCTCCTCATCACCGCTGGCCTCACTGTCCCACCGCCCCACCGTTCTCCCGGCGAGGTCGGTCCAGGGGAGCTTCGGCAGGGGCCAGTCGCGCGGGATCGCGGAGATCCAGAGCCGCGACGCTTCGGAACGCTGTCGCCGCAGCGTCCTCTTCCTCCCAGGCGTCGCGCCGCTGGGCGCGGCCTTCATCCCAGGAGGGCCGCCGCGAAATCGCGCGGATGGTAGTCGATCAGGTCGTCGGCTCCTTCGCCGACTCCGAGGTAGACGATCGGCAGCCTCAGTTCGCGGGCGATCGCCACGGCGACGCCCCCTTTCGCCGTCCCGTCCAACTTGGCCAGAACCACACCGTCGACGCCGGCAACGTCGATGAACTCGCGCGCCTGCGCCACGGCGTTCTGTCCGGTCGTCGCGTCGAGCACCAGGAGGCGCCGCTGCTGCCACCCTTCGCCCTCGCGCTCGACGACCCGACGGATCTTCGCCAGCTCGGCCATCAGGTTGTCCTTCGTATGCAGGCGGCCGGCGGTATCGACGATCACCTCGTCGATGTTGCGGGCACGCGCGGCCTGCAGCGCGTCGAACACGACCGCGGCGGGATCCGCCCCGTGGCCCTGCTTGACGATCTCGACCCCGACCCTCTCGGACCACAGGGTGAGTTGCTCGACCGCCGCGGCGCGGAACGTGTCGGCAGCGGCCAGCAAGACGCTCCTGCCGGCCTCCGCCTCCCGTCGGGCGAGCTTGGCGGCCGTCGTCGTCTTGCCCACTCCGTTGACCCCGACCAGGAGCGTGATCCGAGGACCTTCACCACGAGGCGTCGGCGCCGGGGCATCGAGCAGCAGGATCGACAACTCGTCCACCAGCCGCTGACGCAGACGAAGGGGATCGACCGCTTCATCCGGCCGCACTCCCGATCGCAGCTCCTCCACCAGCTCGAGCGCGGTCGCCACCCCCACGTCGGCGCCGATCAGCGCCTCTTCCACCGACTCGAGGATCTCCTCGTCGAGCACCGCCTGCCCGGACATCGCCGCGTCCACCCGGGCGAGGACCTCGGTATGGGTCATCGACAGGCCGCGCTTGAGCTTGCGCCAGAACGTCGGCTTCTCGCCCTCCGGGAGGGGTTTCTCCGGAGCCAGTTCGAGGGGGGAGTCGCTCATCAGGGCGCCGATGCTAGCAAGCCCGCACTCTCGCGGGAGTGCCCTTGCAGGCCGGACGGGCTCTTCCCGAATCAGAAGGCGACGGGAACTTCGGTGGGCGCCTCTCCGGCAGCCGCGCCCCGGCTCTCAATCTCGATCTCGCCGGCGTCCCACGCGGCGAAGAAGCCTTCGACGACCTCGCTGTCGAAGCGGGTGCCGTCGAGCTCACGGATCCGCTCGAGCGCCTCTTCCGCGGAGAAGCCTCGCTGATAGGGCCGGTCGGTGGTGATCGCGTCGAGCGTGTCGGCGAGCGTCACGATCCTGACGATCATCGGGATGCGCTCCCCCGTCAGGCCGTCCGGATACCCCGACCCGTCGACCGCTTCGTGGTGCCAGCGAATGACCGGAATGACGTCCTTGAGCTGGTCGATCCGGCTCATGATCTTGGCGCCGATCACCGTGTGGAGCTTCATCTGCTCGAACTCCTCGCGCGACAGCGTCGTACCCTTCCGCAGAATCTCGTCCTCGATGCCGATCTTGCCGACGTCGTGGATGACACCGCCGACCCACACCTGTTCCTGCTGCTCCCGCCCCAGCCCCATGTGCCGGGCGATCGCGCGGCTGTACTGCGCCACACGTTCCGAGTGGCCGCGGGTGTAGGGGTCCTTGGCGTCGATCGCCGCGGTGAAGGCCCGCAGCACTCCGATAAAGAGCTCGCGATTGACCTGTGCCGCCGCCCGCAGTTGCTGGACGTACTCCTCGACGTGGCCGCTCATGCGGTTGAAGTTCTCCGCCAGCTCGTTGAGCTCTACGCCCAGATCGCTGCCTGCCAGGCGGCTGCCGAAGTTCCCGGCCGCCATCTCGGCGGCGCCGTCCGAGAGCCGCTGGATCGGACGGCCGAACTGCCGAGCCAGCCACCCGGCGAGCAGGAACGCGAGGCCGACGAGGACGCCGGTCGAAAGCGCGGTCCGCCCGATCATCTCCCGGACCGATGTGTAGGCAGCCGCAGCCGGCTTCTGCACGATGACGCCCCATCCGGTCTCCGGCACCGGGCTGGCGCGCCCCAGGATCGTCACCCTCTCGCCGCCCGTGGTCAGTTCGTACTCCTGGGTCATGGAGAGCGGAGAGTCGACGAAGTCGCGCACCAGCTTCGAGGCTTCGAGCGACTCCACGGTGTCCGGCTCCGCTCCTCCGGACCACAGCATCCTGCCGTCACGCTGGATCAGGAAGACGCCGGCGTCGCCCTGCCCCTCCTGGCGAAAGAGCACCTCCATCGGCCGCAGGTGCACCGCCGCCTGCACGAAGGCCAGAGCGTCGCCGCGGGCGTCGAAGATCGGTACCGCCATCACCGTCAGCGGCTCGGAGGTCTCGGGAACGACGATGAAGCGGTAGGAGCGATCGGCCGCCTCGAGGGCGCCGCCGAAGGCGCCGTCCATCGCCGCCTGCACCGCGGGTGAGAGATCTCCCGGCGCCAGGTAGGGCCCCTCGCCCGCGGCGCTCAGCACCCGCAGGGCGACCACGTTCGGGTTGCTGACGAGGAAGTCCTCCAGGAACGAGCCGAACCACGGCTGGCGAAGCTTGGTCTCGATCGGCCCCTCCGGCGGTGCCGCCAGCAAGGCGCCGCCCAGCTGCTGGAGCTGCCTCCGGGTCGAGGCGAGGTAGCTCGACAGCTCGACCGACAGCGTCTCGGCAGCCCGCGTGAGGTAGCTGCGCTCCTGGGTCTCGAAGATCTCGCGGTTCTGGCGCATCAGCAGCCAGCTGATCAGTGCCAGCGGCACGATGCCGACGGCGACCAGCAGCACGAACAGCAACCGGCTCAGCGGCCAGCGGCGGGTGATGCTCCCGAGAAAGCTCATAGTGTCCAGATCGTGGACAGCCTAGCAGCCGCGCCCGGTGCGCGCCACGAAGGTCTCGAGACGATCGCGCACCTGCTCGGAGGGGACCGCGATCGGTCGCCACTGCTGGAAGCCGGTGGGCACGACCCAGATCACTCCCTCCCGGGTCGCCTTCTTGTCATGGCCGAGGTGCGCCATCAGCGCGTCAGGGTCGACGGTCGGCAACGCCGGGGGCTCGAGCCTCCGGATGAGCCGCGCGCCCCGCTCCGCAAGCTCTTCGCTCAAACCGAAATCCCGACCGAGTTCGAGCGCGAAGCTCATCCCCCAGGCGACCGCCTCGCCGTGGGTGAGATCCCTCAGTTCCGCCTCGAGGGCGTGCCCCAGGGTATGACCGAAGTTGAGGACCCGACGCTCCCCCCGTTCCTTCGGGTCTCGCTCGACGACCGCGACCTTGGCTCGCTGGGCGGCCGCCACGGTCGCTACCCAGTCGGACCCGGCGACGCGGTCGAGCGGTCCCTCCCCCTGCTCTAGACGCTCCAGCAGCTCCGGCGCGAGCAGCCAGGCCACCTTCACCACCTCGGCCAGCCCGGAGAAGACCTCGCGGCGCGGCAACGATCGCAGCAGGTCGGTGACGCTCACCACCCGGCTCGCGGGATGGAAGGCGCCGATGAGGTTCTTCGCGCCTTCGAAGTTGATCCCGGTCTTGCCGCCCACCGCCGCATCGACCTGGGCCAGCAGCGTCGTCGGGACGAGGGCGAGCTCGAGACCGCGCATGTAGGTCGCCGCCGCCAGGCCGGCGAGGTCGCAGATCGCGCCGCCGCCCAGCGCCACGACCCGAGCGTCGCGGCGCACTCCCTGGTCCTTCCATCGCTGCCAGATCGCCGACAGGGAGTCGACACCCTTGGCGGTCTCACCGTCGGGCACCTCGATCTCGACCCAGCCGGCGGCACGCTCCCGCAGGACCGTCAGCGGGTCGGACCCCAGCGACGCCCTGATCTCGGCCGCCGACACGAGGCAGACCGTCCGTCCCTCCACCCACTCCCCGAGCTCCTCGCCGACGGTCGCCGGCGAGCCGCCGACCACGAGTTCGCTCTCCACGCCGGGGCCGAAGGTCAGGGTGGTGCGTTCGAGCCGCCGGGTTGTGCTCCCCATGAGATCTCCCGGAGCGCGCAATCAGGACTCGTCGGGATCGACGAGCGCCAGCCCTAGGTCGGCGACCTGAGACGGCTCGACGTGAGACGGCGCGGCCGTCATCAGGTCGGTGGCGGAGGTCGTCTTGGGAAACGTGATCACGTCGCGCAGCGACTCGGCGCCCGCCAGCAGCATGACGATGCGGTCGAGGCCGAGCGCGATCCCGCCGTGGGGCGGCGCTCCGTACTGCAACGCTTCCAGCAGGAACCCGAACCGCTCCTCCGCCTCGTGCTCGTCGATCCCCAGGAGTGCGAAGCACCGCTGCTGCAGCTCCCGCTCGTGGATGCGGATCGAACCTCCGCCGAGCTCGTAGCCGTTGAGGATGACGTCGTAGCCGCGCGAGCGCACGCTCGCCGGCTCGCTGTCGAGACGGTCGAGATCCCGCTCCTGCGGTGCGGTGAACGGATGGTTGACCGCCTGGAAGCGATCCTCGTTCTCGTCCCACTCGACGAGCGGAAAGTCCGTCACCCAGAGGAACTCCCACCGGTCTTCGGGAATCTGCTCATACTCACGCGCCGCCGCCAGTCGAAGCGCACCGAGCGCCGGTGCGATGTGCCTCGCCTCACCGGCCGCGATCAGGCCGAGATCTCCCTCCTCCAGCGCCAGCGCCTCCACCAACCCCTCCTGCTCCGACTCGGAGAGCACGTTCTTCACCTGGAACTGGACCTCGCCGTCGCGCCGCCGCAGCGTCAGCACCCCGGCCGCACCGTGACGCCGCGCGAGTTCCACCCATCCGTCGACCTGCTTGCGGCTCGCTCCGGCGCCCCCCGGAACCCGGAAGCCGCGGATCACGCCGCCGTCCGCCAGGGTCGCAGAGAAGGCCCGGAAGTCGCTCCCGGCCAACCCCTCGCCGAGGTCGCGGATCTTCATCCCGAAACGCCGATCCGGCTTGTCGGACCCGTACTCGAGCATCGCCTGCTGGTAGGTCAGGCGCTCGAACGGTGCCTCGATCTCGTGTCCGCAAAGCCTGAAGAGCCGGACGAAGAGCCCTTCGATCAGGGCGAACACGTCCTCCTCCTCGACGAACGACATCTCGACGTCGACCTGGGTGAACTCCGGCTGGCGGTCGGCGCGCAAGTCCTCGTCGCGGAAACAACGCGCGATCTGCACGTAGCGCTCGAAGCCCGCCACCATGCAGATCTGCTTGAAGATCTGCGGCGACTGCGGCAGGGCGTAGAACGCCCCCTTCTGCACCCGGCTCGGGACGAGATAGTCGCGAGCCCCTTCGGGCGTCGAGCGCGTCAGGATCGGCGTCTCGAGATGCAGGAAGCCGTTCTCGTGGAAGTGCGAGAGCAACTCGTGGGTGACGTCGTGTCGCAGGCGGAAGTTCCGTTGCAGCTCCTCGCGCCGCAGATCGAGGTAGCGGTAGCGCAACCTCGTCTCCTCGCTCGCCTCCACCTCGCCGTCGACGTTGAACGGCAGCGGTTTGGCCGGCGACAACACCCGTCCCGCCGTCACCACAACCTCGAACTCGCCGGTCGGCATCTCCGGATTCACTGCCTCGGGAGAGCGACGCTCGAGGGTGCCCTCGATCTCGATCACCCATTCGAGGCGCGCCGCGGCGAGCGCCTCCGCCGCCTCCGGTGCCGAGTCGGGATGCACCACGGTCTGCATGACGCCGCTGCGGTCGCGCAGGTTCAGGAAGATCAGCCCCCCATGATCCCGGCGCCGATGAATCCATCCCTGGAGCCGCACTGCGCTCCCGACCGCCTCCGCTCCCATCTCCCCTGCTCCGACTCGCTTCATCGCATCAGCTCCCTGCGGCCCATCAGGCCGTCTCGACCGTCAGCCGGCCGATCGCCTCGGCCCGGTCCATCGTCTCCTGCTCGCCTCCGTCGAGGTCACGAAGGGTCACCATTCCTTCCGCAAGCTCGTCCTTGCCGAGCAGCACCACCCACCTGGCACCCGCCCGGTGCGCGCGCTTGAGGGCCGCCTTGAGGCTCCGGTCGCCGACCTCCATCTCGACCCCCACCCCCGCCTCCCTGAGCTCTTCGCCCAGTGCCAGCAGCTCGGGATCCCCGACACCGACGCCGACGAGCCGCACCAGAAGCGGCGGCTCGAACGCCGCTGCCTTCGTCTCCGGAAGGATCTCGATCAGGCGATCGAGACCGATGGCGAAGCCGAGGGCGGGAACCGCCGCGCCGCCGAGTTCCTCGATCAGGCCGTCGTAGCGGCCACCGCCGACGATGGCGTCCTGGGCCCCCAGGCCCTCCGCGACGATCTCGAACACCGTCCGGGCGTAGTAGTCGAGCCCGCGCACCAGTTGCGGTTCGACGCGATGCTCGATGCCGAGCCGCTCGAGTCCGGCGCGGACCGCGGCGAAGTGCTCCGCGCTCGCGGCGCTCAGACAGTCCTCGAGGCGCGGAGCGTCCGCCAGCAAGGCACGTTCGGCCGGCACCTTGGTGTCGAGGATCCGCAGCGGGTTCGTCTCGAGCCGCCGGCGGCTGTCCTCGCCCAGCTCTTCCGCGAACGGCTCCAGGTAGGCGACCAGCCTCTCCCGATACGCCTGTCGCGACTCGGCGTCACCGACGGTGTTGAGTCGCACGGTCAACCCCTCGAAGCCGAGATTCCCCAGAAAGCGAACCAGCATCGCCAGCAGCTCGACGTCCGAGCCCGGCCCGGGGTCCCCGATCAGCTCGGCGCCGATCTGGTGGAACTGCCGGTAGCGCCCGCGCTGCGGCCGCTCGTAGCGGAACTGCGCTCCGATGTAGAAGAGCTTCGCCGGCAGCACGCCGCTCGCCAGCCCGTGCTGGACGAAGGCACGCGCCACTCCGGCCGTCCCCTCCGGTCGCAGGGTGAGCGAACGGCCCTTGCGGTCCTCGAAGGTGTACATCTCCTTGCCCACGATGTCGGTCTCTTCGCCCACTGAGCGGACGAACAACTCCGTGCTCTCGAGCAAGGGCGTGCGGATCTCGCGATAGCCGTAGGAGCCGAAGGTCCGCCGCGCCTCGGCCTCCACCGCCGCCCACACCGCCGTCTCCGGGGGCAGCAGGTCGCGGGTCCCCTTGACGCTCTGGAGCTTCCCACTCATGGCGCCCTCTCCGCAGCCACCTCGCCGGACTCCGAAGTGCCGTAGCCCGTCTCCGCCGCCCACGACTCCTTGACACCGACGTAGCGCGGAGCGATCTCGGCGTTCGCCTCGAGTTCCGCGGCGCTGAGCTCGCGCTTCACACGCGCCGGAATCCCCATCACCAGGGTCCGTGCCGGTACCACCATGTCCGGAGGGACCAGGGCCCCCGCCGCGACCTGCGCTCCCGCGCCGACGACGGCGCCGTCGAGCACCGTGCAACCGATCCCCAGCAGGGCGCCGTCGCCGATCGTGCAGCCGTGGACGATCGCTCCGTGGCCGATGACGACATCGCGGCCGATGGCCAGCGGATGCGTCTCGTGGGTGACGTGCAGCACCGCGGCGTCCTGCACGTTCGAGCGGTCGCCGATGCGGATCGAGTTGACGTCGCCGCGCGTCACCGACTGGAACCAGAACGACACGTCGTCGCCGACCTCGACGTCTCCGCCGACCCAGGCGCCGGGCGCGACATAGACCCGCTCTCCCAGGCGCGGACGTATCCCCTCGTAGGCCGCGATCGGCATCGCGCGATACTATCCGCTCCCCCCGGGCGGCGCTCCGGGGTCGCCGGCACGACGGCACGAGCCTTTCCCATGTCCACCGCTATCGACGTCGTCATTCCGGCCTACAACGAGGAGGCCTCGCTGCCGCTGGTCCTGGCGGCGGTCCCTCGCCCGCCGGTACGGAGGGTCGTGGTCTGCGACAACGCCTCCACGGATGCGACCGCCGACCGCGCCCGGGAGGGAGGGGCCGAGGTCGTCTCCGAGTTGCGGGCCGGCTACGGCAGTGCCTGCCTGGCCGCTCTGGCGCACCTGCGTCGCAACGATCCACCGGCGCTCGTCGTCTTCCTCGACGGCGACTTCTCCGATCATCCCGAGGAGCTCCCCGACCTCGTCGCACCGCTGCTGGCCGGCGAGGCCGACCTCGTGATCGGCTCCCGAGTCCTCGGGCGGCGGGAGCGTGGAGCGCTGCTGCCGCAGGCCCGTGCCGGCAATCTCGTCGCCTGCACGTTGATCCGCCTCCTCTACGGCCACCGCTATACCGACCTCGGCCCGTTCCGGGCGATCCGCTGGGACGCGCTCGAAGCGCTCGCGATGTCGGATCCAGACTTCGGCTGGACGGCGGAGATGCAGGTCAAGGCGCTCCGCCACGGCCTCCGGGTCGTGGAGCGACCGGTCTCCTACCGCAAGCGGGTCGGGGTCTCGAAGATCACCGGCACGTTCAAGGGGACGGCCCTCGCCGGCTACAAGATCCTCTGGACCGTCCTGCGCTACGCTCTCGCCCGCCGTGTCTGACTCTCTCGCAGCGACCGTCGACGTCGAAGTGCGCTACGTCGAGACCGACCAGATGGGGGTGGTCCACCACACCAACTACATCGTCTGGTTCGAGCTCGCCCGCACCCGTCTGTCGGCTGCGGCGGGGCTCCACTACGCAGAGATCGAGAAGGCCGGCTACCTGCTGCTGGTCACCGGCGTCGAGGTGAAGTACCGCCGCGGGGCCGTCTACGGCGACACCGTGCAGGTGACCGCCAAGGTCGAACGGCTCTGGAGTCGCGGGGTGCGCTACAGCTACACCGTGCGCCGGGGCGAGGAGCTGCTCGCCACCGGCGCGACGGAGCACGTCTGGGTAGAGCGCGCGACCGGCAAGCCTGTCCGCCTGCCGGCCGCGATCAGAGACGAGTTCGAGCGCCTCGGTGACGCCGACGCTGTGCCGTCTACCAGTTGATCGTCACGAAACCGAGCGCGCGGCGCGTCAGCAGGTCCCCACCGAACGACTGGTAGTGCTCGTCGTCGAAGGCGTTCGACACGTTGACGCCGACGGTCACGGCATCGCTGACATCGTAGCGCCCCGCCACCGTGAAGGTCTCGTACGACGGCACGGGACCCTGGAAGGCGCCCGCAGCCCACAGGAAGTCGTCGACCCAGCGACCCTTGATCGATGCGCCGAACCGGTCGCCCGAGTAGGTCAGGCCGAAGGACGCCTTGCCCTCGGGGGCGTTCGGCAGCAGGTTCGACTCGGCGAAGCCGCCGGTGTCCTGAATGTCGAAATCGAACCACGAGTAGCTGAACTCGAGCTGCCAGAAGGGGGTGACGTAGTAGTTCAGGCCGAGATCGATGCCCTGGGTGTCCACCTGGCCCGCATTGGCGTAGGAGACGAGGGCGAAGATCGGCGTGCCGTCGACGTTGCGCGACAGGAACGCCGCCGCCGGACCGAGCGCGCCTGCGAGCGTCGTCAGCAGCAGCTGCGGCGCCGGATGGTTGGGCGGCGGCGTGTACGGACCGAACTGCGGGTTGACCAGGCCGAACGGGTTCACCGTCAGGTCGGTGATGAAGTTGTCGAGCTCGTTCGAGTAGTAGTCGATCGTCAGGAACGCCTTGTCCGCGAGGATCGCCGAGTAGCCGACCTCGATCGAGGTGATCTCCTCGAGCGTCAGCGCCGTGTTGCCGAGCGCGCGAACGCCGACCGGGGTGTCGAAGCCGCAGGAGACGCCGAACGGGGCGCACAGTCCCGCCTCGATCGCCCTGAGGTCGATCGACGCACCGACGCCCGGGATCGCCGTCGGAGCGTCGAGGAAGAACTCCGAGTAGTTCGGCACCTGGAACGCCTCGTTGTAGGAGAGGCGCAGCGTGTGCCGGTCGTTGAGGCCGATCACCAACGCCGCCTTGGGCGAAACCTGCGAGTCGTGGAGCGAGCTGTCGTCGAAGCGCGAGGCGAGCACCAGCTTCACCCGGTCGGTGAGATCGAAGTCGACCTGGGCGAACGCGGCGGTGAAGTCGTGATCGACGGGCGAGAAGACCAGAGTCTGGAAGCCCGCGGCGTTGGCGGTATCGATCTCCTCCTCCTTGTGCGACGCACCGACCACCAGGCGGGTGCGCCCGTCGGCGAAGCTGCGATTGCCCTGGATCTCGAGCTTCGTCTGCTCGGAGTCGAGGAAGATCCGCCCGCCGGACGACAGCGCCTTCTGGTCCGGGCTCTGCCGGGTGTTGCGGTAGGCGAGCACGTTGAAGTGGCGGTTCGAGTAGTTGAGTCGCGTCCAGTCGCGCTCGAGGTCGGTCACCTGCACCCGACCGATACCGGTGACCACCGTGCCGCCGCTCCCCTCGTAGCGATTCGTCTCGAGGGTGAACAGCTGGTCGTCGCCGATCTCCTTGTCGAGCCGGAGCGTGGCGGTGGTGTTGTCGTACTGGTTGCTGCCCGGCTCGGCTTCCATCGGCAGGCCGGCGTACTCCGTCGTCACGTTGCGCGACTGAAAGAAGTCCTCACCGTCGGTGAAGCCGCCGATGAACTTGAGATACCAGCTGTCGCTGATCTCGCCGCCCCACAGGACCTCTCCCTTGAGGGTGCTGAGCTCGCCGCCCGAAATCGTCACCTCGCCGCCGGTCAGGTCGCGCGCCGGCTGCGTGATCACGTTGAGGACGCCGTTGAAGGCGTTGGCGCCGTAGAGCGCCGAACTCGGGCCTCGCACCAGCTCCATCTTGGCAACGTCCGCCATCGCCGTCATCGACAGCCAGTCGGTCGAGCCGAGGAACGGCACCGACGGCTCGCGGCCGTCGACCAGCGTCTGCACACGGCGGTTCAGCGAGCTGTTGAAACCTCGGGCGTTGATGTTGAAGTCGTAGATGCCGCTCTGGTTCACCTCCACGCCGGGAGCGAACTCGATCACCTTGGCGATCTGGCCGGTGGCGACGTCCTGAGCGATCTCCTCTTCGCTGAAGGCGGAGATCGACGCCGGCGCATCGACGATCCGCTCCTCGCGGCGCGACGCCGAGAAGACGGTGATCGAGTCGAGGAAGGTCGTGTCCCAGTCGACGCTCTGGTCGACCGTGGCGGTACCGCCCGCGGCGACCTCGACGCCCTCGACCGAGGTCGAGTTGCTGCCGAGGGTGAAGCTCACCGAGTAGGTGCCGGCGGGCACGCTGCGGAAAGCGAAGCTGCCGTCACCGCCTGTGGTCTCTACGGCGCCCGTTTCGTTGATGATCACGGCGACGCCGGCGATTCCCCGCCCCTCGTCGTCGGTCACCGTCCCTCTCACACTGCCCGTGTCCTGCGCCACGACCACCCCGGCGACGCACGCCAGAGCCGCTACGAACCCCAAAACCCGCTTCGTCATTTCGATCTCCTGTTCCGGTCGCGCACCACGGAGGTGGCGAACCTTGCCTCGGTGAAAACTCGCATGAGCCTATCCTGAGGCGAGGGCCGCCGTCGATCTTCCCGCGTCGGGCTTCGGTAGACTCTCCCGCCCTCGACGCCCACCCACCGCGCCGGCCCGGAGACTCCCATGCCCCTACCCCGCTTCGAAGGAACCGACAGCTACCTCGCATCCCCGGAACTTCGTGACGCCGTCAACGTGGCCGTCGATCTCGGCCTGCCGCTGCTGATCCGCGGCGAGCCGGGGACGGGCAAGACGGTCCTCGCCGAGGCGGTCGCCGAGGCGCTCGTGATGGAGCTGATCACCTGGAACGTGCGCTCGACCTCGAAGGCGCAGGATGGGCTCTATGTCTACGACACCGTCCAGCGGCTCAACGACTCGCGGTTCGGCGACCGCGACGTCGGCGACATCGGTCGCTACATCCGCTTCGGGCCGCTCGGTAGGGCCCTGACTGCAGACCAGCGGGTGGTGCTCCTGATCGACGAGATCGACAAGGCCGATCTCGAGTTCCCCAACGATCTGTTGCACGAACTCGACAGGATGAGCTTCGACGTCGCCGAGACCGGAGAGCATCACCAGGCGCGCCACCGGCCGATCGTCGTCATCACCTCGAACAACGAGAAGGAGCTGCCGGACGCGTTCCTGCGCCGTTGCGTCTTCCACTACATTGAGTTTCCCGACCGGGAGCTGATGGAGTCGATCGTCGCGGTCCACCATCCCGGCCTCGAGCAGGAGCTCCTGCGCCAGGTGCTGGTCCGCTTCTACTGGCTGCGCAACCTCGACGCTCTGCGCAAGCGTCCCTCCACCAGCGAACTCGTCGACTGGATCGCAGCGCTGCGGCACGGCGGCATGAGTGCCGACACACTCGAAGCCGAGCTGCCGTTCCTCGGGGTGCTCCTCAAGCGCGAGCACGACGTCGCCGTCGCACGGCGTGAGTTCGACCGCCTCGCCGTCCACTGATCTCCGCAAAGACCGTTGTTCACTCCGTTCTTCTTCCACCTGAGGTCGCACGGCCTGAAGGTCGGCCTCTCCGAGTGGCTGACCTTCCTCGACGCGCTCGCCCGCGGCCACGCACGCTCGGATCTCGCGACCCTCTACCACCTCGCGCGGTCGCTGCTGGTTCATCGGGTCTCGGACTTCGACCGTTACGACCTCGCGTTCCAGGAGTTCTTTCGCGGCGTCGAAGGGCACTTCGATGTCGACGAGGCGCTACTCGAGTGGCTGGCGGAGGCGGAGCTGCCGCCGCTCGACGCCACCCGCCTCCCCTTCCCCGACGACTTCGACCTCGACGAGCTCCGGCGTACGTTCGAGGAGCGGATGCGCGAGCAGGACGAGCGACACGACGGCGGCAGTCACTGGATCGGCACCGGAGGGCGCTCTCCGTTCGGGCGCGGCGGTCGCCACGCGGCAGGCGTGAGGGTCGGCGACCTCGGAGGCGGCCGCTCTGCCGTCCAGGTGGCGGGCGAGCGGCGGTTCCGGCGCCTGCGATCCGACCGCATCCTCGACACGCGGCAGATCGGCGTGGCGTTGCAGCGGCTGCGCAAGCTCGATCGCCACGGCGTACCGGACGAGCTCGACCTCGACGGGACCATCGACGCCAGCGCCCGCAACGCCGGAGACATCGAGCTGGTCTTCCGGCCCGAGCGACGCAACCGGGTCCGTCTGGCGCTCCTGATGGATGTCGGCGGGTCGATGGATCCTCACAGCCGGATCTCGGAGCTGCTCTTCAGCGCCACGCATCGGGCGCAGCACTTCCGCTCCTTCGAGGCCCGCTTCTTCCACAATTGCCTCTACGAGCGCGTCTATCGCGACTCGAGCCTGCGCAAGGGCGAGTCGACGGTCGAGTGGCTGCGCGAGCTCGACGAGCGCTGGTCGGTGGTGATCGTCGGCGATGCCTGGATGAGCCCGGTCGAGCTGCTGCGCTTCGGCGCGCTCGACTACTCGCATCGCAACTCGGTGAGCGGTCTCGACTGGCTGCTGAGGCTGCGGGAGCGCTGCCCCGACTCCGTCTGGCTCAATCCGGAACCGCAGCGCATCTGGCACGCCACGACGATCGATGCCATCCGCAGGGTGTTTCCGATGTTCGAGCTGACCCTCGACGGTCTGTCGGCCGCCGTCGACGTGCTGCGCGGCGCGCGCCCGAACCGCCCGCATCGCGGGCCTCGGCAGGCAGCCTGATCCGGCCGGGGAAGGTGCCCGCTACCTGCGGCGCCCGAGCCAGAGCCCGAGCAGCAGGCCGAGTCCGATCGCGACCAGCACGGTCGCCGTCACCCGGAGCCAGATGCCACCCAGCACGCTCGGATCGAACGCGATCCAGTCGAGTGTCGAAGCCGCCGCTCCACCCAGGCGCTCCCACGCCGTCGAGGCGAAGCTCTCGAGTCGCGCACCGATCGGAGCGAAGGTCTCTGGCCGCCACCATTTGAGGACCAGCAGGTAGAAGGCGGCGGCCCAGGCGATCTCGAACAGCAGCCGCAGCGGACGCCATTCATGGCGCCGTCCCACCGTCGGGCTCCCGCCTCCCTGCGTGCGCAGGAAGCGGTCGGTGTAGAAGCGGCTGACGCGACGAATGCCGGCGATCGCCCGGTCGGACTCCTGATGGGTGAGTGCCGAGTGCACCACTCGCAGCGCCGCCCCCAGCACCGCCCGGAACGCCTGCGGCAGCCACAGCACCAGCCCGACGACCGCCCACAGCACGTTGGCGATCGTCACCATCCCGAACTCCAGGTGGCTCGCTCTCCGGGCCCGCGCCGCGACCTCGACGGAGCCTTCGCCCAGCAGCTCGTCGAGGTCGTCCACCTCGTCGCGCAGATCGACCGTGTCGAGGACCGGCTCGCTCATAGCCGGGCAGACTAAACGCTCGGTGCGAGCCGCGTCCAGGCAATCGCAACAGGTGCGAGGTCCCGGGCACTCGCTCCAGCCCGCACAGAGGCCCGCGCGAACAGGTCCGCGGTCCCGGGACGATTCCGATATCGTCGCCGCCATGCGCCGCCTCTCTTTGACCACTTCGGGCGAGAGCCACGGGCCGGGCCTCACCGCGACGCTGCGGGGCCTTCCTGCCGGCATGACCGTGGACAGCGCCGAGATCGAGCGGCAGATGAAACGCCGGATGCACGGCTACGGTCGCGGCGCGCGGATGAAGATCGAGACCGACGCGGTGGAGATTCGCGCCGGCGTGCGGGGCGGCGTCACCCTCGGCTCGCCGGTCGGGCTGTGGATCGAGAACCGCGACTACGCCAAGTGGGACGACGTCATGAACCCGCTCGAGAACGACCCGCGACGGGTCGAATTGCGGCGGGTCCACTCGCCGCGGCCCGGCCACGCCGATCTCGCGGGCGGGATCAAGTATCTGCGCGACGACCTGCGCGACGTCCTCGAGCGCGCCTCGGCGCGCGAGACCGCGGCGAGAGTCGCCGCCGCGACGCTGGCGCGCATGCTCCTCGCGCAGTTCGACGTCGAGATCGCGAGCGGCGTGCGGGCGCTGGGCTCGATCGGCGCCGACGCGCCTCCCCCGGACTGGGCGCAGCTCACCGAGATGGACGACACCTCCCCCCTGCGAGCCGCCGACCCTGCGCTAGAGGAAAGCATGATGGCGCTCGTCGACGAGGCCGCAGCGGCCGGGGAGACGCTCGGCGGCGCGGTCACCGTGGTCGCCCACAACGTGCCCCCCGGCCTCGGCTCCTATGCCCACTGGGACGAAAAGCTCGACGGCCGGCTCGCCGCCGCCACGCTCTCGGTGCCGGCGGTGAAGGCGGTCGAAATCGGCCACGCGCTCGAGGCGAGCCGCGCACTCGGCAGTGCGGCGCACGACCCGATCGTCCCCGGCAGCGCCGAGCGGCTCAGCCGGGAAGGTAACCGGGCCGGCGGCCTCGAAGGGGGCGTGACCAACGGTGAGGACGTCGTCATCACCGCCTACATGAAGCCGATTTCGACGCTGCGCAAGGGGATGCCCTCGGTCGACCTAGACAGCGGCGAAGCCGCCACCTCGCAGTACGAGCGCAGCGACGTCACGGCGCTCCCGGCAGCCGGGGTGATCGCCGAAGCGATGGTCGCCCTGGTGCTCGCCGACGCCCTGCTTGAGAAGCTCGGCGGTGACTCGATGACCGAGCTGCGAGCGCACTGGGCCTCCACCCGGGGGCTGCAGCGCGAATGGCCGGCCGCGCGGCGGCGCTAGCTCCTCACACTAGAGGAAGATCAGCGCTACGCCGACGCTCATCAGCGCCACCGCTGCCAGCTGGGCCTTTCGCACCGTCTCGTCGAAGTAGAGCCGGCCGAAGACCAGCGCCAGCACCGAGTTGACGGCGCGCCGCCCCGCCTCCACCAGGCCGACCCAGGCGACGGTGTAGGCCTTGAGCAGGAGCGCCAGCGACGTGAAGCCGATCACCGCGGAGGCGAGCAGCCATCCGAGGTCGCTGCGGGCGAAGCGGAGGCTCTTCGCCTCCCCCTGTGCGACCACCAGCAGCAGCACCGCGAGGCCGACTCCGAGATTGAGCAGGGTGCCGTGCTCGTAGGTGCCCGCCGCCTCCGAAGCCAGCTTGTCGAACGGCGGGGTGATCGACCAGCCCAGCGCCGTCACCACCATCAGGAGGCTCCCCTTCTCCCGCGTCAGCGATCGCCAGGCCCCCTTGAATGTGACGCCGTCGTCCGGATGCCAGTTGAGCGCGAAGGCGCCGAGGACCACGCAGACGATGCCGGCCCACTGCACCGGGTTCGGAAGCTCCCCCAGCAGCCGGATCGACAGCAGGGTCGCGAACACCGGCGTCAAGGACAGCAACGGGATCGTCACCCCCAGCGGCGCGATCTCGAGCGCCTTGAGGAAGGCGAGATTGGCCACCACGTTGACGCCGATCGACACCAGGCCGGCCGACCAGTAGGCCGAGGTGAGCTGCCAGCCGTCGGCAGCGGCGACCGCCCAGAAAATCGGCACCGGCAGCAGGGCCAGCCACACCAGGAGCGCCCGCGCCGTCAGCCCGCCCATCAGCCGCTTGCGCACCAGATCCAGAACCGCGTAGGCGGCTCCGGCGGCGACGACCACCGTGATCGAGAAGAGCGAAATCGTCATCGCGCCGGATTCTACGGCCGTGCGCCCGGCGTCGCACCTTCGAAACGCCCGCTTCCGCTACACTCTGCCGCGCCGGGGCCGCCCACACGGGCCAGCCCTCGCCTCCAACGGGCCGAACCGCGATGAGTCTCACTCCCGAAGCCGTGGCGCAGATTCTCGTCCGCCAGGGGGTGTTGACGGACGAGCAGGCCGAGGAGGTCAACAAGGAGGCGCGCCAGTTGCCGGCTCGCGTGCGCAACCCGCGTGCCTTCGAGCAGCGGGCGCTCGCCTACGAGCTCATCGAGCGCTGCAACTTCCCCAGCCGGGAGAACCCGAAGAAACCGCTGCGCGAGTTCGAGATCGCGCGTGCCATCGCCCGCGAGTCGGAGCTGGATTTCACCCGCATCGATCCGATCGACCTCGACGCCGATCTCATCGAATCGAAGATGTCGCGGCCGTTCGCTCGCCGGCACCGGATGATCCCGCTGGCGCTGTCCAACGGACGGCTGCGCGTCGCCTGCGCCGACCCCAACGACATCGAGGGGATCGACTCGTTCCGGCGCATCGCCGAACGCGAGCTCGAGCTGGTGGTCGCCTCCGAGCCCGACATCCTGCGCGCGATCACCGAGTTCTACGGCCTGCGCCACTCGGTCAAGCGGGCCGAGAAGGACCTATCCGGCGGCATCGACCTCGGCAACCTCGAAGCGCTGGTTCAGCTCAAGGACGCCAAGGAGATCGAGTCCAGCGACCAGCACATCGTCAATGCGGTCGAGTTCATGCTCCAGCACGGCTACGACACCCGGGCGAGCGACATCCACGTCGAGCCGAAACGCGAGTTCAGCCTCATCCGCTTCCGCATCGACGGCGTGCTGCACGACATCCAGACGATGCCGATGGTCGTCCATCGCGCGGTGGTGAGCCGCATCAAGACGATGGCGCGCCTCGACATCGCCGAGAAGCGCCGCCCGCAGGACGGCCGGGTCAAGACGAGCCGCGCCGGCGAAGAGGTCGAGCTCCGTGTCTCGACCCTGCCGGTCGGCTTCGGCGAGAAGCTCGTGATCCGCATCTTCGATCCGACGGTGCTGATGCAGGACCTGCCCGACATCGGCTTCTATCCCGACGAGCTCGACCTCTTCAACGACTTCATCACCCGGCCGCACGGCATCGTGCTGCTGACCGGCCCCACAGGTTCGGGTAAGACGACCACCCTCTACTCGGCGCTCAAGACGATCGCCGGGCGCGAGCTCAACATCACGACCATCGAAGATCCGATCGAGATGGTCTACGAGGACTTCAACCAGGTGGCGGTCAACCCGCGGGCGGGGATCACCTTCGCCAAGGCGCTGCGTCACGTCCTGCGCCAGGATCCCGACATCATCATGGTCGGTGAGATCCGTGACCCGGAGACCGCCGAGTACGCCGTGCAGGCGGCGCTTACCGGGCATCTCGTCTTCTCGACCCTCCACACCAACGACGCGCCATCGGCGATCGGCCGCCTGATCGACCTCGGCATCGAGCCGTTCCTCATCACCTCGACCCTCGCCGGCGCCGTCGCCCAGCGACTGGTGAGGAAGGTCTGCCCCCACTGCACCCAGGACTCGCACCTCTCGCAGCGCGAAGTGGAGATCCTGCGGCTCTCCGTGCCGCCCGGCAAACGGGTGCGCGTCAAGGTCGGCGAAGGGATGCTTCGAATGCCGCGGCACCGGCTTCCTCGGCCGCACCGCCGTCTTCGAGGTGCTGCCGGTCGACGACACCATCAAGCCGCTCATCCTCGCCGGCGCCGACTCGGCGCGCATCAAGCGCGACGCCATCAACGCCGGCATGCGGACCCTGCGTCAGAGCGCGCTACGCAAGCTCGCCGAAGGGATCACGAGCTTCGAAGAGATCGTCAGGGTGACGACGGTCTAGTCCGGACCCACTGAGGACTCGAAGGTCGGCGACAGAGCGGGCGAGACCACGGTCTTCCCTGGCGTCCGACCCGCTTCGCCACTGGGAACAACGGTGCCGGCGTCGCATCCTCGCGGCGAACGACTCCAGGTACGACCAGGAAGCTGCCGAAAGTTGGAAGGGACCGTACCTGGAGTCCTTTGCGACGAGCCGGCTGCCAGGTAGGCAGCACGGCTATCGAAGACTCTCTACCCGCCGGACGGATCCCGTCCTGACGGCCTCCTGACCGACGACCGCGGAGGCTGCCTACCCTGCGGAGTGCCTACCCTGCCGACTGAAAGTTCTGGTCGATCAGCTCGTAGGCTCGGCGAACGTCCTGACCCGGCTCGACGATGCGGTTGAAGAGGCTCCGGTAGGTCGAGCGCAGGGTGTCGTGGTCGCCCTCCTGGAGGAGCTTGACCACCTGCTCGATCGCGCGCTGTGAGGTCGGGCCGTAGGTGGCGCGGGCGAACTCGCGCTCGAGCAGCACGAGGGCGAAGAAGAGCGGGTCAGAGGAGGCGTCGTCCTCCCCGTTCCCCTCGGGCGCCTCTGGCGTCGCTTCGGCAGCCGCTCCACCGTCGTCGGCCTTGTCGGCGGCCTCACCCGGGGCTTCCGTGACCTCGGCGGCGGTTTCGGCCGGCTCGGTGCGGGTGCCGACGAACTGCCCCGGCTCGAGGTCGTCGAGCTCTTCGAGGGTCGCGGCGAGTGCGGCCGGCGAGGCGTCCGGGGGCAGCTCCTTGGGGGATTCCGCGCTGGCGAGCTCACCGAAGAGCGGTAGCGAGCGCAGCTGGCGGGCGAAGCGCGACAGCAGCAGGAAGAGCTCCTTCTCGTTGGCGAAGTTGCCGACCAGTCGGGCGTCCTTGCCGATGTCGAGCCGGCGGGTCTCCTGCAGCACGATGTTCGCCTGCGCCGAGTCCTCGAGGTGGATCGCCTCCGCCTCGACCCTCCAGGCGGTGAGGGTGCCCTCGACATAGCAGGTGCTGGCGCACAGCACGTCGACCGCCTCGACCTCGGCCATCGGCTCGATGCGGATCGAGCCGTTGAGCGACTCGAGCTTGCGGTAGTTGCCGGAGTTCTGGATCACCAGGTTGCCGGGCGTCGAGATCGACAACTGGCCGTGGACATCCACCTGGATGTCGGCCCCCTGCGGGATGATCATTGTCGGTGCTTCGCCGGGCATAGTCGTCTCTCCCTCCGCCTCTCCTCGCTGCGCGGGCGGACCTTGGGTGCTCTACCGGCCGATCAGGCGCGGCAGCGGTTCGTAGTCTCGGAAGTCGGGAGCCATCCGCGCACGCACGAGCAACTGCTCCTCGTCACGCCAGCGATGGTCCAGGATGTAGATGCGTGGATCGACGGGCTCGAACTCGCCCTCTTCGTTGGCCCGCCGGACCTCGTAGTGAAGGTGCGGATTGGTGCTCCAGCCGGTGTTGCCGACCGTGCCGATCACCTCGCCCTGCGACACCTGCTGACCGCTCTGCACGGTCGTCTCGTCGAGATGGCCGAAGAGGGTGATGAAACGGTCTCCGTGGCGCATCGCCACCAGGTTGCCGTAGCGCCACCAGGAGACGCTCTGTTTCAGCGGATAACGCCCGGCGAACACCACCACGCCGTCGGCGGGCGCGAAGACCTCGGTGCCTGTGGAGGCCGCCATGTCGAGGCCGGGGTGGAAATCGAGCTCCTTGGTGAACGGGCTCCGGCGGTTGCCGAACGGGCTCGTCAGCACGAACTCGCTGCGATGGAGCGGGCTCGTCGACGGTGTCGTCTCCACCTGATCCCCATGTGCCGCCTCGAAGCTCTCGACCTCCTCGACGAAAGTGCCGAGCACCCGCATCTGTTCGGCGATCCGGGCCTCCAGGAGGTTGCCTCTTCGAATCGCGCCCGAGTAGATCGAGTCGGGCACGTCGCGCGGCGGGAACGGATACCCCTCACCGGCCGAGCTGCGATCGCTGTCGAGCCCGTAGGTGAGGTAGATGCGGTTCATCTTGAGGTGCAACGCCTC
Source organism: Candidatus Multivoradales bacterium (assembly GCA_965223855.1). Classification (GTDB taxonomy): domain Bacteria; phylum Acidobacteriota; class Thermoanaerobaculia; order Multivoradales; family JAHEKO01; genus CALZKB01. The sequence goes on along the minus strand of CBDCXM010000009.1, from coordinate 2,907,939 downwards.
GGTCTCGCGCCCGAGAGACGCCATCTGCTCGGTCAGCTCCTGCAGCCTCTCGCCGTGAAGGGTGCGCTCGCCGACCAGGGAGCCGTACTTGTGGCGGCTCAGCAGATCACCGACGACCCGCGGCGCGAGCACGACGTTGAGCACCAGGAACGCGGCCAGCGCGACCCCACCGGCGACCGACCAGTTGATCTGTCGACGGGTGAGAAAGAAATACCAGACCCGGCGACGAATGTCGCTCGGATGGATCTGGATTTCCAGAACGGTGCCCTCGGAGGGCGATTGCGCAGCTGACCGCATCTTGGCTCACAAGCCTAGCACGTCCAAGGACTTGAGAGCCTCGTCGGGGGCCAGCTCGTCGAGCTGTGCCTCGGAAACGAGCCCTTCTAGTTCGGCGCGCATCGCGGCGTGCACGGCCGGGCTTCCGGCCAGCAGATTGCCGCTGCGCAGGTACCTCCCCGCCCCGTCGAGATCCGACACCACACCCCCCGCCTCCTCGATCAGCAGGGTGCCCGCCGCCAGGTCCCAGGGCGACAGCCGGAACTCGAAAAAGCCATCGAAGCTCCCGGCCGCGGTGTACGCCAGGTCGAGCACCGCGGCGCCGCAGCGGCGGATCGCCTTGGCCCTGCTGAACAGGGCGCGGAAGATCTCGAGATAGGCATCGAGCGCCTTGCGCGCCTTGAACGGGTAGCCGGTGGCGAGAAACGCACCGTCGAGCCCTTCGCGACCGCTCACCCGCAGCCGCTCGCCGTTGCAGAACGCCCCTTCCCCTCGCTGGGCCACGTACATCCGCTCCGCCAGCGGCTCGAAGATGGCACCCGCCACCACCGCGCCCTCCTGCCAACAGGCGACCGAAACCCCCCAGATCGGCAGTCCGCGCACGAAGTTGGTGGTGCCGTCGAGAGGATCGACGATCCACAGCGGGCTGTCCTGGTCGCCCGTCGTGCCGCCGCCGAGAGCCTGAATCCCGCCCTCCTCCGCCAGCACGCCGTGTCCGCTCGCGCGCTCCCCCAGCACCCCGAGCACCGCCGCCTCGCTCGCCCGGTCGGCCTCGGACACCAGGTCGTTCGGTGCCTTCTCGGCCACCTCGAGGTCGGGACGCCGGAACCGTGGCACCAGCTCCGCCGCCCCGGCCCGCGCGGCCTCGACAGCGATCTCCGCCAGCGGCAGGCGAGCCATCGCGGTACCGCTACTCGATCTCGCGGCCGCCGACGATCGTGCCGACCGCCCGGCCCTTGAGCGTCCAGCCCTCGAACGGCGTGTTGCGCGACCTGCTGTGGAAGCTCCGCGCCTCGACGGTCAGCTCCGCTTCCGGGTCGAAGAGCGTCACGTCGGCGGGCGCGCCGGGAGCGAGCGAGCCGCCCGGCACTCCGAGCACCCGCGCCGGCCCGGTCGAGAACAGCTCGACGAGGCGAGTCAGCGTCATGTGCCCGGAGAGCACCAGCCGGTCGTGGCACAGCGCCAGATTCGTCTCCAGGCCGACGATGCCGAACGGCGCCAGCGAGAACTCGACGTCCTTCTCGTCCGGGTGGTGCGGCGCGTGGTCGCTGGCGATCGCGTCCACCGTGCCGTCGACGAGCCCCGCCAGCAGCGCCTGGCGGTCGCTCTCGGCGCGCAGCGGCGGGTTCATCTTGGCGTCGGGGGAGAACGCGCTCTCCGCCACCGTCCGATCGGTCAGCAGCAGATGGTGAGGCGTCACCTCGCAGGTCACCCTCAGACCCCGCGCCTTCGCCTGACGCACCAGATCGAGCGCCCGAGCCGTCGACAGGTGCGCCACGTGGTAGCGCCCGCCACTGTCCTCGGCGAGGATCACGTCGCGCGCCACGACGATGTCCTCCGCCGCCCCGGGCCAACCCGGCAGCCCGAGGCGTGTCGACCACTCCCCCTCGTGCATCACGCCTCCGGCGGTGAGCTCCATGTCCTGCGCGTGCTGGATCACCGGAATGTCGAAGTGCTGGGCGTACTCGAGCGCCCTGCGCATCAGCGCCGGGTTGGCGACCGGATGGCCGTCGTCGGAGATCGCCACGACGCCGGCATCGACCATCTCGGCGACCTCGGCGAGCTCCTTGCCGCGCTGCCCCTTGCTGACCGCGCCGATCGGATAGACCCGCGCCAGTCCCGCCTTGGCCGCCTCCTTGAGGATCAGCTCGGTCACCGAGCGGTTGTCGTTCACCGGCTCGGTGTTGCCCATGCAGGCCACCGCGGTGAAGCCGCCGGCGGCGGCAGCGCGCGTGCCGGTGGCGACGGTCTCCTTGTACTCCTGCCCCGGCTCGCGCAGGTGAATGTGCATGTCGATCCACCCCGGGGTCACGACCAGACCGGAGACGTCCCGCTCGCGCGAGTCGCCCTTCGCGAGGTCGGCGCCGACCTCCGCGACCGTGCCGCCTTCGAGGCGCACATCGCACACGGCGTCGAGATCCTGCGTCGGATCGACGACGCGGCCGCCGCGCAGGAGCAGGCTCATGCCGCCTCCTTGCGCGCACCGGCCAGCAGGTAGAGCACCGCCATCCGCACCGACACACCGTTCGAGACCTGCTCGAGGATCACCGACCCGGGGCCGTCGGCGACGTCGCTGGCGATCTCGACGCCGCGGTTCATCGGCCCGGGGTGCATCACGATCACGTCGTCCTTCGCCGCACGCAAGCGGTCACGGGTGAGGCCGAAGAGGCGGAAGTATTCGCGCGTCGACGGGAACAGCAGCTTCGACTGCCGCTCGAGCTGGATGCGCAGCATCATGATCACGTCGGCGTCGGCGATCGCCTCCTCGAGGTCGTAGGAGACCGTCACCCCGAGCTTGTCGATCTCGACCGGCATCATCGTCCGCGGCCCGGCGACCGTAACCTCGGAGCCCATCTTCGTCAGCAGGTGGATGTTCGAGCGCACCACCCGGCTGTGCTCGATGTCGCCGACGATCGCCACCTTCAGCCCGTCAAGCCGCCCCTTGCGCTCGCGGATCGTGTAGGCGTCGAGCAGCGCCTGCGTCGGGTGCTCGTGGGCGCCGTCGCCGGCATTGATCACCCCCGAATCGAGCCGCCGCGCCAGCATCTGCGGTGCCCCCGGGTAGGCGTGCCGGATCACGATCAGGTCGGGCTGCATCGCCTCGAGGTTGAGCGCCGTGTCGACCAGCGACTCCCCCTTGGTCAGCGCCGACGTCTTGGCCGAAAAGTTGAGCCCGTCGGCCGACAGCCGCTTCTGCGCGATCTCGAAGCTCGAGCGGGTGCGGGTCGAAGGCTCGAAGAACAGGTTGACGACCGTACGACCCCGCAGGGTCGGCACTTTCTTGATCGGCCGCGTCGACACCTCGTGGAACGACTCGGCGGTGTCGAGAATGGCAGTGATCTCCTCGGCCGACAGCTCCGCGATGCCGAGAAGATCTTTGCGCTGCCAGTGGAACTCGTCCGTCACCCCGCGGTCACTCCTCCTCCGAGCCTTCCCCGGAACCTCCAGCGCTCACCAGCTCGACCCCCAGATCGCCGTCGGTCTCCTCGAAGCGCACCTCGACCTGCTCGTCGTGCTCCGTCGGCACCACCTGCCCGACGATGTCGGCCTGGATCGGCAGCTCACGGTGGCCGCGGTCGACGAGCACCACCAGCCGCACCGAGTGCGGGCGGCCGTAGTCGACCAGCGCGTCGAGCGCCGCCCGGATGGTGCGCCCGGTGAAGAGCACGTCGTCGCACAGCACCACCGTCAGGTCGTCGATCGGCCCCGGCAGGCGCGACTCGCGCACCACCGGGTAGTGCGCCACCGTCGACAGGTCGTCGCGATAGAGGTTGATGTCGAGCACCCCCATCGGCAGCTCGATCCCCTCGGACTCGAGGATGTGGCGCTGGAGGTGTTCGGCCAGCGGCACGCCGCGGGTGCGGATGCCGACGAGCAGCAGGTTCGCTCCGGCGCCCTTTTCGGCGATCTCGTCCGCCATCCGACGAATGACGCGACGCATCTGGTCCGCGTCGAGAATCGTGCGCCGGTTCACGGGAAGGTTGGCTCCAGAAGTCGCGGCATCCTAAGGGGGCCGGCAGGGGCTGTCAACGGCCTCACACGGCAAGCGCCCGGAGCTTCACGGAGCGCCCCCTCTAACCCCTTGCGCTACAACATCTTGTGCCCTATCTTGGCAACACCCCAAGATTTGCTATTCTCCGCGCCGGCATGATGAAGATCCGTCGCCTCCACCTCTCCGGTTTCAAGTCGTTCGTCGACCCGACGACGGTCGACTTCGCCGGAGGTCTCACCGCCATCGTCGGCCCCAACGGCTGCGGCAAGTCGAACATCGCCGACGCCGTGATCTGGAGCCTCGGCGAGCGCAGCGCCAAGAGCCTGCGCGGCGGCACGATGGAGGACGTCATCTTCGCCGGCTCCGAGGGCCGCAAGCCGCTCGGCATGGCCGAGGTGACGCTCGAGCTCGACACCGACCCGACGCTGCCCGCCTCCGAGGACGGCAAACTCTCGATCGGCCGCCGGGTGTTCCGCACCGGCGAGAGCAAGTACACCCTCAACGACAAGACGGTGCGCCTCAAGGACGTCCGGAGCCTGGTGATGGACACCGGCCTCGGCCTGCGCGGCTACTCGATGATCGAGCAGGGCCAGATCGGCATGATCCTGTCGAGCAAGCCGCAGGAGCGGCGCAAGCTGCTCGAAGAGGCGGCCGGGATCACCCGCTACAAGGACCGCCGCCGCATCGCCGAGGTCAAGCTCGAGGAGGCGCGCGCCAACCTCTCCCGGCTCGACGACGTGCTCTCCGAGGTCCAGCGGGCGATGCGCTCGCTCAAGCGCCAGGCCAACGCGGCCAAGCGCTACCGTGACGCCCAGAGCCAGCGCGCCGAGCTGTTGCGCGGGGTGTTGCTGGGCCGCTGGTCGCGGGTCCACGCCGCACTGGCGAAGCTGCGAGCCGAGATCGACCGCCGGATCGACCGCGAAGCCGAAGTCACCGCCGAGCTCCACCGCCTAGAAGCCGAGCTGGCCGAGGGGCGCGAGCAGGAGGAGTCGTTCACCCGCGAACTCGCCGAGCAGCACCGCTCCGACACCGAGATCGCCGCCCGCATCGAGGGCAAGCAGGAGTTCCTCAAGGGGGCGCGCCAGAGAGCGGTGGAGGTCAAGGAGCGTCTCGCCGCCGGCAAGCGCGAGGCCGAGCGCCGCGCCGGCCGCAGCACCGAGCTCGACCGCGAGCTCGAAGCCGCCCGGCGCCTCGAGCAGGAGCTCGAGGCGGAGCTCGGCGTCGCTTCCGAGGCGCTCTCCGACGACGAAGGCCGCATCTCCGACATCGCCCGCCTCGTGAGCGAAGCGGAGGGACGGCGCGAATCGACCCGGGCGGCGCTCCTGACGTCGGTCAACACCGTCAACGACCTGCGCAACCGCCTCCACCGCGAGCAGGTCGAGAGCGAGAAGGGCGAGCTCAAGCTGTCGCACCTCGCCTCTGCCCGCAAGGAGACCGAGCAACGAAGCGCCGGCGACACCGAGGCGCGCGACTCCACCAGCCGCCAGCTCGCCACCCTCCGGGAGCAGAGCGCGGAGCAGGAGGCGGAGCTCGAGCGCCTGCGCACCGAGGCCGAGGAGCTCGACCGGCAGTCGCGCCGCCTCGAGAAGGAGCGCGTCGCCCTCAAGGACGAGCTGGTGACGCTCGAAGGTCGCCGCGAGCTGATCGCCAAGCTCGCCACGGCGCGCCGCGAGCGGTTACAGGGGCTCACCCACGCCCTCGAGGCGGCAGGCATGCCGCAGGTGACGCTCCTCGCCGAGAAGCTCACCGTGCCCGAAGGCTGGGCGGAGAGTCTCGATCTCTACCTCGGTGAGCTCACTGACGCCGCCGTGCTGCCGAGCGACGAAGACGGCTTGCGCATTGCCCGCTTCCTCGAGGACGAAGGGGCGGGCGGCTATCTCATCCGCGGCCGCGACGACCAGGTAGCGACGATCGACGACCCCGCCGTGCTGTCGACCGCCGGCGAGGCGCTCGGCCTCGGCCGCGAGCTGGCGGCCGCCCTGCCGCCCGCCTACCTCGCCGCCAGCTCGGCGGACGCCGAGCGGCTGGCGCGCGAACATCCGGGCGCGGTGTTCCTCAGCCAGGACGGCGTCTGGGCGCAGGCGGGAACGCTGCGGATCGCCGAGGGGAGCGGCCGCCCCGGCCTGCTGGCGGCCGAGGAGGAACTCACTCACCTCGACGCCACCATCCCACCGTTCGGCGAACGGCTCGCCGAGACCGCTTCGCGGCTCGACCACAACGCCGAACGTTCCCGTGAGCTCACCGAGAAGATCGCCCCCCGCGAAGAGCGCCTCGCCGAGCTCGGGCGCGAGATCGCGGTCGCCGAGGCGCGGCGCGACGACCTCGAGCTGCAACTGCGGCGCTACGGCGTCGAGCTCGAGAACCTCGAGACCGAGGCCGAGGAGACCCGCCGCGAGCTGGCATTGATCGCCGAGCGCCGCAGCCAGCTCGAGACCGAGTTCGGGATGGCCGAGACCCGCCACACCGAACTCGAGCAGACCTTCGACCGCCGCCAGCTGGAGGCGAGCGAGGCACGCCAGCGGCGCGAAGAGACGACCACCGAGGGGGCGAGCCGGCGTGGCCGCCACCAGCTGATCGCCCAGCGGCTCGAGTCGCACCAGAGCGAGATCGCCCGCCTCACCGCCCAGCTCGCCGACCTGGCGCATGCGGTCGAGACCTGGGGCAGCGAGCGTGAGACCTTGGAAGCACGAGGCCGCGAGATCGGCGCCGCCATCGAGAGCGCCGAGACCGAGCTCCAGAGCTCCCTCGAGGGGCGTGCCGGCTCACAGGAGAAGCTGCTCGCCGCGCAGGATCGCCTCGAAACGCTCCGGCGACAGCTGCGCGAGCTCGAAGCCCGCCTCGGCCAGCTGCGTCTCGAGCGCGACGATCTGCGCGAGCAGCTCGCCGACCTCAGGGTCGAGCGCGCCACCCACAGCCAGGACGGCGAGCACCTCGACGCCGAGTTCCGTCGCGAGTTCGACGAGAGCCTGCCGGAGACTCCAGAGCCCGCACCCGACAACCTGCCGGAGATCGAAACCGACTTCGAGCGCTGCGAGGCTCTTCTCGAGCGGCTCGGTCCGGTCAACCTGCTGGCCGCCGAGGAGCACGAGGAGCAGGTCGAGCGCCACGAGTTCCTCACCACCCAGCGCGCCGATGTCGCCGACTCGGTGGTCAAGCTCAAGGCGACGATCGCCGAGCTCAACCGCGAGTCGAGCGAGCGCTTCCTCGCCACCTTCGAGGAGGTCAACGAGACCTTCGCGAAGACCTTCCAGGAGCTCTTCCGCGGCGGCCAGGCGTCGATGCGGCTGCTCGACGAAGACGACCCGCTCGACAGCGGCATCGAGATCATGGCGCGCCCGCCCGGCAAGCGGCTCCAGAACCTGATGCTGCTCTCCGGCGGCGAGAAGGCGCTCACCGCGATCGCGCTCCTCTTCGGCCTCTTCCGCACCAAACCCTCCCCCTTCTGCATCCTCGACGAGGTCGACGCACCGCTCGACGACGTCAACACCGTGCGCTTCGTCCAGCTGGTGCAGAAGATGGCCGCCGAGACCCAGTTCGTGGTGATCACCCACAACAAGATCACCATGGAGGCAGCGTCGATGCTCTACGGCGTCACCATGCAGGAGCGCGGCGTCTCGAAGCTCGTCGCCGTCGAGCTCGACGACGTGCAGCCGCGCGAGCGCGAGCCCGAGCTGGCCACCGCCTAGCCACGAAGCGCACAGGCCGCCATCCCAGCCGCGGGACGGGGTATCGTTACCCCAATGACCCTCCAACCCGAGGCGCTCCTCCAGGCGCTCGGAGCCTGGGAGCCCGGCCGTCGCCAGCGGCGCTTCCGCACCCTCGACCTCCACACCGGGGGAGAGCCGTTCCGCATCCTGCTCGATGCGCCGCCGATCCCGGGCGACACCATGGTCGCCAAGCGGCTGTGGGCCGCGCGGCACGCCGACGGGCTGCGGCGCCTGCTGATGCATGAGCCGCGCGGCCATGCCGACATGTACGGCGGCATCCTCACCGAACCGGTGACCGAGGGCGCCGACCTCGGGGTGCTGTTCCTCCACAACGAGGGCTTCAGCACCATGTGCGGCCACGGCATCCTCGCGCTGACGACGGCGCTGGTCGAGACCGGAGCGCTGACGCCCGGCACGATGCGCATCGACACCCCGGCGGGTCCGGTGACCGCGACCGCGGCCCTCGAGGGTGGCACCGTTCCCGAGGCGTCGTTCGACAACGTCCCCTCCTGGGCCGTCGGCCTCGACCGCGATGTCTGCACCGACCGCGGCCCGATGCCCTACGACCTCGCCTTCGGCGGTGCCTTCTATGCCTTCGTGCCGATCGAAGCCCTCGGCCACGACTGCGACTCGCTCAGCGCCGCCGAGGCTTCGGCTCTCGGAAGATCGCTCAAGCATGAGATCGCCGCCGTCGAAAGCCTCGAGCATCCGACCGACAGGTCGCTGGCCTTCCTCTACGGCGTCATCTTCACCGGGTCTCCGGCCGAGGAGAGCCGCCACAGCCGCCACCTGTGCGTCTTCGCCGACGGCGAGGTCGACCGCTCCCCCACCGGCACCGGGGTGAGCGCCCGCGCGGCGCTGCTGGCGGCCCGCGGCGAACTCGCGCCCGGCACCAGGATCGAGATCGAGAGCGTCACCGGCAGCGCCTTCGGCGTCGAGATCGTCGAGACCCTCGAAGTCGCCAACCGCACCGCCGTCGTCCCCCGGGTCACCGGCAGCGCCTCGATCACCGGGCGCCACGAGTTCCTGCTGGCCGACGACGACCTCTTCCCGCACGGCTTCTTTCTCAAGTGACCGGCGAGCGATGAAGCTGCGCCTGTTGTCGGCCGACGACATCCGGCGGGCGCTGCCGATGCGCGACTGCATCGCGGTGATGAAGCAGGCGTTCGCCGACTTCTCCGCCGGCCGTGCCGAGATCCCTCAGAGGGTGGTCTTCCCGGTCGGCGAGGAAGGCACCGTGCTCGTCAAACCCGGCCATCTCCCGGGTAGAGCGCTCGGAGCCAAGATTGTCTCCGTCTTCCCCGGCAATGCTTCGAGGGACCTCCCCGTCGTCCCCGGCCTCGTCGTACTCCTCGATCTCGCCACCGGCATCCCGACCGCCCTTCTGGACGGCACCTTCCTCACCGCCTGGCGTACCGGCGCGGCCGGAGGGGCCGCGACCGACCTCCTCGCCGCTCCCGATGCCTCGGTCGGCGCCCTCTTCGGCGCCGGCGATCAGGCGGTCACGCAGCTCCTCGCCATGGACGCGGTGCGCGACTTCGAAGAGATCCGGGTCTACGCCCGCACGCCAGCGACCCGGGAAGCGTTCGTCGATCGGTATCGCGACCAGGTGGACGCGCGACTCGTCGCCGTGGACTCCCCCACGGCCGCAGTCGAACGCGCCCAGGTCGTCACCGCGGCCACGACATCGAACGAACCGGTCTTCGCCGGCATCGACCTCACCCCCGGCACCCACGTCACCGGCGTCGGCAGCTTCACCCCCGACGCCAGCGAGGTCGATCTCGACACCGTCGCCCGTTCCCGCATCTACGTCGACTCGGTCGCCTCTTGCACCCAGGAACCGGGTGATCTCGTCCAGGCGATCGCCGCCGGGGTCACCCATCCCAGCGAATGGACCGAGCTCGGCAACGTGGAGGAACAGGGCGGCTACACCCACGACCCCGCCGGCCTCACCTTCTTCAAGTCCGTCGGCCTCGCCGTCCAGGACCTCGCCGCCGGCAGCGCCGTACTGAGGGTCGCGGAGGATCGCGGCTTTGGCACGAAGGTAGATCTCTGACCACCCCGGACACGCCACGACTCTGCCGAGTCCGCTCTCGGGTCCTTGGTACGCTTCCAAGCCTCGACATCCGCCACTTACACCGCGCGTCCCGACCGGAGGACAGAGTCATGCAGACACGCGTCTCCCCTCTCTCGAACGCCGTGAGAGCCGGCGGCCTCCTGGTGGCCGCCGCCCTCATCGCTTCCGCGGCTCCGGCTCAAACTCCCGCCACTGCGGAGCCCGACGAAACCGATGGGGTCGTCGTCACCACCGACGAGGACTCTCAGCGCGCTGTTCTCCTCGCCGGCGCGGTGGTCTACGGCGGCGGCGTGGACCTGGCCGAGGTGGTGGGCCTTACCCCAGAGGGGCTCGAGAGGACCTTCAACGCGATCGCCAGTTCGGACGAGGTACAGGATTCTCGGACCCTGACTCAGCTTCTCGTGGGCAATGGCATGGCAAGCCCCGGAGTCATGCCTCAGCTTCTGATGGCACTCGACGAGTTGTCCGAGCGCGACAACCGCCAGGGCTTCGTCATGCTGGTCACCCCGAACGCGGTGCGCATGAACGTCCAGGGCCAGTCGATGGTGTGGAAGAACGGCTCGCCACCGACCATGGCCTTCGCCGATCACGAGCTGCGGCGCGTGATGCGCCACCATCCCCTGGTAGCCACCCACATCCCGACCGGAGCCTCCAATATCGGCAACATCGATGACTTCGACGACTGGCGGGAGATTGCCCACACCAGAGCGCAGCGACACAAGTACAACTTCAAGGTCTCCGCGGGCACGGGGGTGCTCAAGGCGGAGGTCACGACCGACGGCGAGATCTGGCTGGCACCCGACCACCGCGGGGCACCGATCTTCGCCGCCTTCTACCGCGACTTTGCGGCCGCGGTCCTGGAGTCAGGCTGGTTCGGCCTCATGGGGGGTGGCCTGACCCTCAACTTCGCCGCTATCGCCCACAAGGGGCTTCCCCTGGCGGGCGCGATGACGCAACGAACCATCTCACGAGCCGCCCCGATCCCGCTCCCCGCCGGCAGTGCCTTCGAAGTGGTCCTCGCCGCGGTGCTGCCGGTCGACGACGGCTTCCTCGACTACATCCACGGCGGCAACCTGCCGGACGACTACGAGCTCCTCGAAATCACCAGCCAGGAGCTCCCGGACATGAGCCAGCCCGTCCGCAGCATGCGACGGATGTACCTCCAGCAGCTGCGCGAGTCCGACACCGGCCCGGGGCGGCTCTTCCGGCGCTTCGGCCGTCGGGGCAGCGACAACAACCAGAACAGCGCAGAACAGAACAACAACGACAGCGAAGAAGACGACGGGGAACAGGAGGACGGGGACGATGGTGACGGCGGTTGAGAGGCTTTGAAGAGCCCTAAAAAAGCCTCGGGAGAACTTAACGGAAAGCCGGGTTTTCGTTAAAAGCTCCCGCCGGGCCTACTCCTCGTCCTGCCCCACGATCGCCTCGACATCCGCCACCGTCTTCGGAATCGGCGGCCCCAGCACCCGGTGGCCGTCGGCGGTCACCAGCACGTCGTCCTCGATCCGCACCCCGCCGAAGTCCTGGTAGGCCGCGACCTTCTCCCAGTCGATGAAGTCGGCGTACTTCCCCTCCGCCGACCAGCGGTCGATCAGCTCGGGGATGAAGTAGATCCCCGGCTCCACCGCCACCACCCAGTCCGCCTCGAGCGCGCGCCCGAGCCGCACGTAGCAGACCCCGAAGAGCTCCGAGCGCCGGATCGTGTCGTCGTAGCCCACCAGCTCCTCGCCCAGCCCCTCCATGTCGTGGACGTCGAGCCCGATCATGTGCCCGGTACCGCACTGCAGGAACGCCGCATGCGCTCCCTGCTCCACAGCTTCATGGGTGTCGCCCCGCACCAGCCCGAGCGCCTTCAGCCCCTCCATCTGCGAGCGCGCCGCCGTCTTGTAGACGTCGATGAACGGCATCCCCGGCTTCACCGCCCGCGTCGCCTCCTCCAGCGCCTCCAGCACGATCGTGTAGATCTCTCGCTGCCGGGTATCGAACGTCCCGGACACGGGAAACGTCCGCGTGATGTCCGAGGCGTACCCCTCCGGCGATGTCGCCCCCGAGTCGTGCACCACCAGCTGCCCCGGCTCCATCCGGTTGCCGTGCGCATGGTTGTGGAGCACCTCGCCGCGCACGCTCAGGATGATCGGAAACGACACCGGCGAGCCATGCCGGGCATGGCACGCCTCGACCTTCCGCACCACCTCCCACTCGTAGCGCCCCGGCCTCGTCGCCTTCATCGCCGCCGTATGCGTGTGGAACGACACCTCGAGCGCCTTCTCGATCTCGGCGACCTCCCGTGCCTCCTTGGGCGAGCGCAACGCGATCACAGAGCGCACCAGCGCCTCCGACACCGCCCCCTCGACCTCCGAAGGAGCGATCCCCAGCACCCCGGCGAGCTTCAACACGCCGTCGCCGCGGTACGCCGGCAGCACGTGCACCGTGCGCCCCTCCGAGCGCGCCCGCTGCACCGTCTCTCCCAGGTGGCCGATATCCATCGCCGCCCCGACTCCGACACTCTCCGCCCGCTCCCCCAGCGACGGCAACGGCCCCGTCCAGACGATGTCGTCGAGCGTCGGCTCGTGCCCGAAGAGCGTCTCCGCCCCGCTGTCGAGATCGATCACCCCGGCCAGATTCGCCTCATTCAAGCCGAAGAAGTAGAGAAACGAGGAATCCTGCCGGAACGGATAGTGGTTGTCCCGGTAGTTGAGCGGCGCCTCGTCGTTGCCCATCACCAGCACAAGGCCGCTCGCTCCGGCCGCACTCATCCGTTCCGCCAGCCGACGCCGGCGGGAGACATACGTGTCGATCGAGAACATGCGGCGATCCTACCCCGCGTGCAACGGAGTGGATGCGTGAACTGGGTGCCAGGCTGACTGTGGAGCCGATGAGCGGACTCGAACCGCTGACCTGCTGATTACGAATCAGCTGCTCTACCAGCTGAGCTACATCGGCTTCTGGTTGACGGCGCCTGGCGGGCCAGTCCGTCTGAGCGACGGGATCATAGGGGATCGGGGGCGCAGTGGCAACGGCCCCTCGGCGGCACGAGGGGTCAGACTCTGATGGGCGATAGAATAGGCCGGTGAGTCCGACAGTCTTCCGCGCGGGACCGTTCCGCTTCTTCTTTTTCTCGCGGGAGGAACCCAGGATCCACATCCATGTCGTCTCGGCAGAAGGTGAGGCGAAGTTCTGGGTCGAGCCCGAGATCGAGCTCGCCAGGAACTACGGCTTCGGAAGCCCGGACCTTCGCCGGATAGAGAAACTCATCGAGGAACACGAGCGGGAGATCTGGAATGCCTGGCAGCGTCATTTCGGAGGCTGAGATCACCAACATCTCTCGGCACGGTTTCTGGGTGTTTCTTGGGGATCGTGAACTCTTCCTTCCCTTCGAGGAGTTCCCCTGGTTCAAGGGAGCATCGGTCGAGGCGATCCTGAACGTGGAGCGTCCGCAGAACCACCACCTCTACTGGCCAGAACTCGATGTGGACCTCGCCGTCGAGTCCATCGAGCACCCGGAGAGGTTCCCGCTCAAGGCCGCGATCGACGAAGCCTGACCTCCGACAGCGCCTGGCAACAGGCTCCTGCAACCAACGGTCACCGGCTCGCTGCGCGAACGCAGTGCTCAGCCCTCGCCCAACCTCGCCGAGTTCTCGTCGATGGGCGTCTGCACATCGACATAGTGCTGACGCGGGATGAAGCCGTCTGGGACAGCATCAACGGCACCCGCCCTACGACTCCTCTTTGTCCTCCGTCGCGACTGCACCCCACGCAGGTGAATCGCGGCGCCCAGACAATCCTTGCGCCTCCTTCTCGAGAGTCGAGTGCGAGACACCCTCTCCACCCCCCAGGTGAGCCACCAAGAACTTGCATATTGCGTACTATGATTGCGTCCTGAACACACCGCGAAACGCCGCGGTGACAACACGGGGAGGCAGTGTGATTGAGATTCTCATCGGGTTCGGTGGAACCCTGATTGCCGTCTGTGCGCTGTTGCTCCAGCGCAGAGAGATGAACCGAACGTCGAGAGTTGGCACTCTTGCCCTCCTCTCCGACCAAGTCCATCGAGAGATCGACTTTCGTGAGCGGCTGATCCAGGGACTCAAGAGCAAGGGGAGTTCAGCCTACTCTCAGACCACCCTCGTCAACGAGCGCCTTCGGCCGCTCCATCGGCAGATTGTCGCCAATCTCCTCGAGGAGGCTGGAATGGGCGACTACGAACACGAGCTGCGCGCTTGCTTCTTCGAAGAGAGCGCAGGATCCTCCGCTCCTCGTTCCTGACCTCGGAGCGCTGACTCCCACTTCACGTACCGGCTTCACGTTGTCAGAGCACGAGGCCACCAGCCAGGCGTCACCGGCAACCGCTAGTGCAAGTAGAAGGGGCGGAGGCCCCAAGTCGATATAGTGCGCCGCACTCGCCACACCGATTTGCAGAGAACCGCATCGGACCGCTCCTACTTCCGATGAAAGCCACATGCCTCGGCGCATCTTCCTCCTCGATCAGAAGGGCTCCCTGAGCCCCCTCGACGAGACCGACTACGACTCCGAGGATCTTCTTCAGGCCCTCCTCGAGGACTACCCCGACCTGCTCGGTGGGGATCAGATCAACGAGCATACTCCCCGCCGGTGGATTCTCATCGACCGGGAGTGCGGTATTCCCAACGAACCCGAAGGCGGCAACTGGTGGTCGCTCGACCACCTGTTCGTCGATCAGGACGCTATACCGACTCTTGTTGAGGTCAAGCGTGCGGACGATCCTCGCATTCGACGAGAGGTTGTAGGGCAAGTACTCGACTACGCCGCCAATCTCGTCGCCCACCTGCCGGTTCAGGAGCTGCGCCGCCGCTTCGAGGAGCGACACGAGGACTCCGCGGCCGCCGCTGCCAGGGTAGCCGACCTCCTCGAAGAAGAACCGGAGGACCTCGACTACGACGACTTTTGGGTCCGGGTCGGCGCGAACCTCTCGGCAGGGCGCCTTCGCCTCCTGTTCGTTGCCGACTGGGTACCCTCAGAGCTTCGAAGAGTCGTCGAGTTCCTCAACGAGCAGATGGGAACGACCGAAGTCCTCGCCGTGGAGATCAAGCAGTTCTCGGGCCGCGGCTTGCAGACACTCGTTCCCAGGCTCCTCGGCCAAACGGCGGCGACCCAACGGAAATCGGGTACCACCAAGAGGAAGTGGGACGAAGAGTCGTTCTTCCGCGAGCTCGAGGCGAACGATCCGGCGGCCGTAGCTCCGGCCCGCAGGCTCTTCACCTGGGCTAAAGACCGGATGCCGGAGTTCTACTGGGGCGAGGGTGCCCAGTCCGGGTCCTTCTTCCCTGGCCTGACCGTCAATGGCGTCTGGTCGAGTGTGATCGCGTTGTGGACCGGAGGCGGCGTCGAGTTCCAGTTTCAACACCTTCTGCGTCGCGCCCCCTTCGACGACGACGCCGTCCTCGAAGAGCTGTTCGAGCGCTTCACCTCCATCGACGGGATCGAACTCCCCCGCGATCGCCTCCGCAAGCGGCCGTCGATACCCATCGCACTGCTGGCCGAAGAATCCAGGATGAACGACTTCCTGGTAGTCCTCGATTGGTTCCTCGAAACCCACAAGAGCGGCGCACTCCAATAGAAAGCGCTCCCCGAGGCACGCCATGAACCGCTTCTCCGAAAAGGTCTCCTTCATCTGGTCCGTCGCCGACCTCCTGCGCGGCGACTTCAAACAGTCGCAGTACGGCCGCGTCATCCTCCCCTTCACCCCCTCTGGAGGTGCCACTCGATTCTGCGCGGCTTTCTCGCGATCGACTAACGCGACGAGCCGGGAAGGAGCACTCCCAGCAGCTCAGCCAGCACCGACAGTCCCTCGGCGACTTCTTGAGACAGAACCAGGGGCTGAAACCGTGAATCGGTGGACATCGGTCTAAGGATGACGCTACCGCTTCGGCTGCCGCTCTCGTCCAGTGCCGGCCCGCCTTCGTAGAGCTTGAGGGTGTATTGCCCGCCGAGCTCCGGATCGGAAATCTCTCGGTGCTGCGCCAGCACTACTCTTCCAGCCCGACTCCCGGTCGGGTGAGCCTTGAAGAGGCACCAGGAACCGTTCGCGACACGTCGGTTCATCGATTCCCCAACAACACGCGCGACGAAGAGCCCCTCGCTGATTCGATAGTGCTCCGGGAGCGCCACCCAATCGAGAACCTCGGGCTCGGTCGCCTCGCTGAGGGCGCCAGCAGCCACTTGGAGGTCGTAGAGCGGAACGGCATTCTCCCAGGGCCGCAGCTCTTCTCCGGAGACGACAGGGAAGGGGTGAAGCGGCTCCACCTCCGACTCGGCGTTTCCAAGAACTCGAGATCCAATCGCATCCTTGAGGTAGGCGTTCGTCTCAGGATCGACAGAATGCACGTAGCACCCCTTCTGTCCTCGCGTCATCAAGGTGCGATACGTGTTCTTGATGATCTCGGCTGCCAGTCTCGCCATCCCCACGGGGTCTTCTCTGCTCCGCTTTTTGTAGCCGAACACGGAGCGATCCTGGCTGGCGCGCTCGGTCGCATCCGTCACCACCTCGCCGTTTCGCACGACCAGATCCGGCCCGAGGATGACGCCGACGTAGTCGAGCTCAAGCCCCTGACAGGTGTGAATGCACCCCACCTGCTCGACGGAGTCCGGCATCATGATCCAGTTCCCTCCGTCCCTGGTCAGGTTCCACTGCATCCGGAACGCACCGTCCTCAAGCTCGATGTCCATCGCTGCGGGATTCTTCTTGCTCGCCCACGGCCAGCAGTAGCCGGCCACCAACCTCGCCTTGTTGTCGGCGACATTGCGGTCGAGGATCAGATCGCGGAGTTCAGCTGCCGAGTCGACCACGCGGAAATCGAAATCGATGCCCTCGAGTGTCTCGACGGCCGTGGACTCGATCTGAAGGGCGTTGTCGAGCCAGGCGAGATAGCCGTCGGATCCGTTGCACCGGAACTGGGAAGCCAGCTTCAGCTCGGTCACTTCAGCTCCTGCGATGGCGGCCCAATGCCGGATCTCCGATGCCGTGCCGATGTCCTTCAGGGTGACCCGTTGTCGATCGTCGACGAAGAAGACGGTCGATCTGGAGGCGTCGATGAGTTCCTTGACCTGGTTGACGCCCAGGTTCTGGTAGAGCCCCGACTTCTCGTTGAGACGGTGGGCTTCGTCGACGATGAGACAGTCGAAGACGTCCGGTTCTGATTCCATGAAGCCGCCAGAGCTGCGGAACAGGTTGTCGAAGCGAGTCCCCGTCATCGTCCCTGTGAGCTTGCTCTTGTACACGGCGCGGGGAGCAGCGTTTCGAGTCACGTACTGCGTGGTCTTCAGTCTCCGAGTGAGTTCCACCAGAAGGTTGATGGCCACCACCGATTTCCCGGTTCCCGGTCCGCCCTCCACGATCAGGACCTGTTTCTCCCCCTCCGCCGCCTTCGCTGCCAGCTCCAACGCTTTCTCGTAGACGACCTTCTGGTCGTCGATCATGTGGAACTCGGTGTTCCCCTCGAGCAGCGAACTGAGGCTGTCCGCCAAGTTCTTCGAGGGGCGGATCCGCCCCTGATCGATCCTGTACAGCAGGTCGTCTCTGTCGCCCTTGCGAACATAGTTCTTGATGAAACGGGCCAGTCGGTCGACATCTGAACGGATGAAGAGTGGTGCCCGGTCGAGATGCTCGCGATAGTGCTCCTCTCGCAAAGACGAACCGTCTTCGAGGTTGTGTAGGTAGGCGCAGGGAGCGAGCCTGAGATCGGAGTTCTGCACCTCCTGATTGAAATCGTCCAGGAGTGCCGCGTAGGTCCACGCCTGGTACGAAGGATGAGCGACCTCGCGCATGCCTCCTCCGACGAAGGTCTCAACGATGGCATCGAGCGGCGTCGATGTCGCCTCTGACCATTGCTTCAGTTCGATGATCACCACGGACTCACGATCGCTTCCGTCCCGGCCCGTCAGGATGAAGTCGATCCTCTTCGCGGTCATCGGAATGCGGTACTCGATCGCTACCCCGCTGTCGTCCGGGATGCCGTCGTCGAGTAGGACGTTCTGCATGTACTGCATCGAGTTCCGCCAGGCAGCGATCTCGCTCGCGCCGGTCGAAAAGCCGAGTCGCGACTGGAACTCGGCGAGGATCTTCGCCTCGATGCGATTCGACTGAACGTCGGCGACGAACTCGCTCTTGGTGGCCGTGTAGACCAGCATCAGGACGGCCTACTCGTACTCGCTGTACTTCTTCGCGCTGCCGCGGACAGACTCGGCCGGGTACTTCTCGGCATTGGCGCGCATCTTGGTGCTGGCTGCTTCGAGGATGTCTATCCCCAGTTTGTCCGCGAGCCGGACGAGGTAGATCTGGATGTCCGCGATCTCCTCGGCCGCGCTCTCGAGTTGCTGCTTGTCCAGCTCCCTCGACTCGCCCTCGGTCAGCCACTGGAATTGCTCGAGAAGCTCGGCAGCCTCTACGCTGAGTGCCATCGCCAGGTTCTTCGGTGAATGGAACTGATCCCAGTCACGATCGCGGGCGAACTCCCGGAGTAGATCTCGAAGGTCGGTCAGGTTCATCAGGTCCAATCCGTCGGGTTGTTGGCTCAGTAACGGAATCTCGTGTCGCAGTGCTCTTCGAGGTACTCGCGATTCGGGTGATTCCTGGGATCGGCGGGAAGCCAGATCTCACGATCCGCCAAGGGATAGTAGGGCTCTCCATTGTCGAAGTCGTCCTTGAGACGACGACTGACCATGAAGCGGTAGTCGGGTGTGATGCCGACGTAGCCGGCGTCGAACAGCCTGTGAATGTCCGATCTGAGCAGGATGCCGTTGTCTACGGAGTGAGTACCGCCGCTCGCGACGGCACGGACATGCGCCGCGTCGAGAGCTGGCAGTGCCTTTTCTCCTGAAACGGCGCAACGCCGCTGATAGATGTCGGCGACGAGGGACTTGAAGGTGCCCTGTCCGATGCGAGGGCGAACGAGAACCGGATCACCGTAGAGACTGCTGGGCTCCACGGCTTCCGACTCAGCCACATTCCCGGCCAGAGCTACTTGAAGCTGAGCATAGAGCTCCCGTCCTAGCCCGTCGGTCAGGTCGTAGGTCTTCCCCCGAACGATGTTCGGCTTCCAATCCTCCGGCACCGGGATCCAAAGCTCTTCATCGAGAAAGAATGGTTGGGCCAGGAGGATGCAGCCGATGTCGAAGCTCGACCGAGCGTCGGGGACCACTCGACGGTACTTTCCGATCCTCGTCTCCATCTCCTGGAAAGACCCAGCGCCGTTGGCGACACCGAAGAACTCCCAAGCCGTTCGGTGCGGGATGATCGAGAAGTGGGCGAAGAAGCCGCCGCCGACGATGAAGTTCCTCGGGCTATGGAGCTTGAAGAGGAACAACTCACCTTGGTCGAGCGCTCGGAAGTGGTTGCTCCCGCTCGGCTGCCAGAAGTTGACCTCCTCGACATCGCCCGACTTGAGGAATCGGAACCAGTCGTAGTCGGTGACTCCCACATAGGCTTTCATTGCGTCGGTAGTTGCAATCTGAAGTGAAGGCCGCTCGGGGCTGCGTTGGTGCCGGGAGACTTGGTAGCTGCTCAGAGCAGATGAGTGGGTCGAGCTACAAACCCGCCGGCGCGAGCATCTCCTGACGCTTATTCTGCCAAGGTCTGGCCAAGTCTACGCTGGCTCCAAGCCTGGAGCCTCCGGGCGATGGCGGTGCGGCAACTCCCAGCCCTCTAGGAAATCCAACTGATACCTTCTCGCCGGTGAAGAGAATCCAAGTCTGGACGGTTTCCCCCGGCTCTTCCGGGTCGGTGGCTGCAGCTCCGGCGCCCATGGTCGACTCATCGGAAACCGAGGCGGTGCTGGAAGACTTGCTCGTGGAGTCTCCGGATCTCCTGATGAGCGACCTCACTCTCGTCGGACGCCAGGTGCCGACGGAGGGCGGCCCCCTCGACCTACTCGGGATCGACGGCGACGGCCGGGTGGTGATCTTCGAACTCAAGAAGGGAATGCTCACTCGTGAGGCGGTCGCGCAGATTCTGGACTACGGATCCGACCTCGCAGACGCCTCGACCGAGCGACTCGCCGGCTTGATCGAGGCCTCTTCGGGAAGGAATGGAATCCCACGTATCGACGACTTCGTCGATTGGTACGACCGGACCTATCCAGACAACGACGAACCTCTGGCCGAGCCACCCAGGCTGGTGCTGGTCGGGCTCGGCGTCGATGACCGGGCCAAGCGAATCGTCAACTTCCTCGCCGCGTCGGCGATCGATATCCAACTTCTTACTTTCCAGGGTTTCGAGGTCGCGGGACAAACCCTGCTGGCAAAGCAAGTCGAAACGACACCGCCCCAGCAGCAGGGAGCCGCCCGTAACAAGAGCGAGTCGAAGGCGGGCAACCTCAGGGTCCTGCTGGAGTCCGCGGAAGCTCTCGGGAGCAGGGATCTCCTGCTCGAGGTCGCTGACTTCATCGAGTCGCGCATGGCGTCCGCCTATCGCTGGCCGGGGAAGACCGCCTTCACGTTCAGCCTGCAGGAACAGACCTCGGAAGGACGCCCCTCGCTCCGCTCCTATGCGACCTTGTACCTCGACACGAAGAGACGAAGCACGCTCCTGCTCAACCTCCCTCCCCGGGTCTCAGACCTCGCGGAGGATGCGATCACGGTCCTTTGCGCCGCGATCCCGCAGGCTCGCCGGATCGAAAAGTCCTGGGCGTGCCTGGAGGTGGAGATCACGGCGAAGAACTGGGCATCGCTCAGGAATCCACTTGGAGCACTTCTCGAATCTGTTATCGAGGCTTGGAAGCGAGCGTCGAGAGCTCACGACGAACGTCCGTAGAGCCCTCTCGGTCTGAAGCCGGGCGACTTGAGGTAGCTGCGCAATGCGGCCAGACCCTCCGCGCGACGCCAGACAGGGCGGTACCAGGTGAATGGCCGGGAAGGGAGCAGCTCGGCTCGGCGCCAGATCAACTGCTAGCTTCAGGCCCCTGATCACTACCCCCCGAACCTCCCCGCACTCTCTTCAATGAGTTCCTGCACATCCAAGTAGTGGTGTGGCGCGATGAACGCATCGCGCCGGAACATCCCCGCCGGAAACATCAGCGGCACCAGCCATCTCGACTCGCCGTTCCCCTCGGTCGAGGACTTGTTGATCCCCTCCGTGCCCGAGGCGTCGATGCGGAAGCCTTCGATCCCCTTGTGCTCGTGCACCGGCTCGTCGAGGGCATTCTCGAATCCGAGATCGCGCTGGACGATCATGGCATCGCGCTCTTCGTCCTCATGAAAGAAGGGCAGGTGCTCGAGATGGAGCGCATGCCCGATCTCGTGCACGGCGGCGAAGATCAGCCGGTCTTCGGGGATCTCCCCCGCCAAGGGCAGGTCGAGGGTGATCAGGCCGCGATCGCCGGCGCCCGGGAACAGCACCTGGCCATCCACCTGGACGATCTCCCCCACCTTCTGCTGCTTCCCCCCTTCCGCGGCGCCCGGCTTCCAGCCGATGAGGATGTGGCCCCCCGTCCCCGCCTTGCGGCTCATGAAGATCGCCGGGCACTTTCGCGGTCGAGTGCAGGGCGGTAGCTCCTCACCCTCCTCGAGCGCCAGGATGCGTGCGGGAGCGACCTGAACCTCCTGGAAAGGGAGCAGTTGCTCGGCGTATCTGACGATCTCGTAGCGCATCTGATCGACCTGGAACGCCATCTCCATTCGCAGCCCCTCGTCGTCCTCGGCCTCGCCGAGGCCGAGCACGTACTGGTGCACCACGAGCTTGGGTGCTTCGGTCCACATCGGGGTCGGGCAGCTCGTCGAGTAGACGGTCGGATCGTCGACGCCCGGGATCGAGACCTGTACCCACGACACCGGGTTCTGGCTCTCCCGAGGGGTCCAGAAGATGTTGGCGGTGTGCTGGGCCTCGGCCTTGTCGACACCCCAGGCCTCCAGGAGGTCCTGGCGCACGAAGTTGGCGGTTGTCGATCCCACCTCCTGGGTACCGGACTTCATGACGAGCTTGGCGGCGAACGACTTGACCTGGGCGGCCTCGGCGACTTCGGGCCGTGGCTTCCACTCCGCGTAGACCCGGGCCACGGCCGGCTTGCCCCAGATCAGCGGCACGTCACGGACCGACTGCATGGTGTGGCAGGAGAGTCCCGTCTCGCCGTCTGCGGTGGCCGAGAAATCGACTCTGGTGGTGAACTTCCACTTGTACCAGCCGTCGCCGCTGTCGCCCTCGAGCTCGGTGCCGCCGAGTCCCTTGACCCCCTCCTCCCCCGCCTTGACGCGCACGGTGTAGGTCACGCCTCCCCACAGCGGCTCGAGCGGCACGAGGTCCGCGGCGTCGCGGTCCCGCAGCAGTTTGGTGTCGACCACCACCAGCTCGCCCGAGCCGGCTTCCGGATAGGTGAGCTGGAAGGAGTGATCGTCGAGCGTGCTCAGGTCGTAGGGCTGATCGAAGTCGACGCTGATCCTGGTGATCGGCCGGACGTATTCCTCGTCGGCATTCGGGTACGTGCTGTCGACTTTCAGCGGTGTCGGCGGCGGTGCGCAGTTCGCGGGCCCCTGCTGCGCCAGGATGCCCACCTCCCGATCCTGGACGATGCCGTCCTGGCGCGCCGTGGCCAGGTCGAGCAGGAAGGTGCTCTCGCTGCCGAACCGGACCGATTGCACCGGCCCCTCGTCATTCTCGGTCGCCAGCACGACTCCATCCAGTTCGGCGAGCGCGTACTGCCCCGGCACGAGGGTGAGGCGCACGGTGCCACCGGCCATTGCGAACCAGACGTCTTCACTCAGACCGAGAGGGGAACGGCTGGGCGGCTGGGGTGGAGTCCGCTGTTCCCCCGGGCCTACCGCGAGGCCGATTCCGAGAGCATCGAGTTCCTGGTTCACCTCCCCGCGGATCTCCTCCGGATCGTCGCCGCCCTCGTCGATGTACTCACCCACCTGCGGCTGAGAGAACCCGAGCCGCGCGAGGCCGAGGCCCATGCGCCCCCGCTCGTAGCTCTTCATCCAGTCCTCGCCCTCGGCGTGGAAGGTCAGTTGCGCCGTGTTCGGCTGCAGCTCGTAGACGCCGCCCTTCGCGTCGGGAAGGCCGTTGAGATCGGCGATGAAGATCAGTGAGGCCAGGTTGTCGTCGTCCCACGCCGTCCACAGGAAGCGGTAGCGGCATGCATCCGACTTGACGAGGTAGAGGCCGGTGTAGGGCAGGATCTCGGCGTCGAGGTCGATCGTGCCCATGTCGCCGAAGAGCTCCGCCACGAGGCCGGTAGAGATGGCGTCCGGCCGCTCGTCGGGGTCCATCGGCATCGGGGCCGCCGTCGAGGCTCCGGCAGAGGCGCCGCGGACGTTGATGTCCCGCTCCGCCTTCAGCTCCTCGCCATCGTCGTCCCGGATCGTCAGCTTCACCGTTGCCGTCCCTGCGGACTTGAACGAACGCTCCACCTTCCAGCCGCCGTCGAGGAGGGTCTCGTCGCCGAAGTCCCAGTCGTAGACGAGCTCGTTCATGTCCGCTTCGGCATCGAAGGCACGCGCCGTCAACTCGAACCGGTTCGTGGTCGGGTCGATCTCAACGGCCCGGATGCGGGGGATCCGCGGTTTCTGGTTCGTCACCTCGATCTTCCTGGTCGCCTCCACCAACCAGCCGTGCTCGTCTCGTCCGTAGGCGATCAGCGTGAAGACGCCGTCCTGGGCGTCACTCGAGTCCTGCTCGTAGACATGCGTCGCCACGGGATGATCGCCGGTCGACTTGACCCCGGTGCCGTCGCCGAAGTCCCAACTGAACTCCGCCGGCGGCACCCACTTGGTCGGCAGCTCCCCACCAGCGTGAGCGCGCACGCGAGGCGCGTAGCCCTCGGCTGTGTTCGCCACGCTCCGGCGGACGGCTACCACCGTCCAGTGGGCCGGTCGCCCCTCGCGCACGCGGCTCGGGCCGACGATCCTGAATTCGACGTTCTGCTTCACCCCCGAGGAGGTGGTCTGCGCGGACGAGGCAGGAGCCCCGGCGATGGCCCCGGCGATGGTGACGGCCATGGCGATCAGCCATAGCCGGATCAGGACTCTTGCGTAGGTTGTCACGGTAGGTGGGCCTCCGTTCGTTGACAGGTCGATGGGGACTTCCGCCGCTCACCCCCGTGGACGGGGTTCGCGGCTACAACGCCGCCGCAAACTCCGCCACCCCGGTCATCACCATCTGCATGGCGATCGCCACCAGCAGCATGCCCATGAGGCGCTCGATGGCGATCAGCACCTTCTCGCCCAGGAGGCGAGCGAAGACGCCGGAGAGCGACAGGATGAGGCCGGTGACGAACCAGGCGGCGACGACGGCGAGGAGCCATTCCATCGAGCGGCTCGGCTCGCGGTTCATGATCAGCAGCAGCGACGCCATCGCCGAGGGGCCGGCGACGTAGGGGACGGCGAGCGGGACGATGAACGGCTCGCCGCTGATGTGCTCGCTCCCTCCGCCCTTCGCCGGCGGGAAGATCATCTTGACGGCGATGAGGAACAGCACCGTGCCGCCGGCGACGGTGAGCGCCGGGCCGGAGATGCCGAGCGCCCGCAGCAAGTGCTGGCCGGCGAAGAGAAAGGTGACGAGGACGGCCAGGGCGATCAGCAGCTCGCGCAGGATCACTCGGGTGCGGCGCGACTCCTCCACCGGCTTGAGCGCCGAGATGAAGAGCGGGATGTTCCCGAACGGGTCCATCACCAGGAAGAGGAGCAGGGCTGCTGAGAAGACGGTCATCGGGTTGGCGCGTCAAGCTAGCACGGGGGCTGCCGGGCGAATCGCGAAGAGTGGACCTTACGGGGCGACCGGACAGACAGGCCAGGTGACCGTGCAAGGAAAACGATCCCGAAGCCGTCTTGAAGGGCATGAGCGAAACCCATGACGCCATCCTGCCCTCCCTCACCGACATCCTCAACAACGGCCCGCTGGGCGAGGTTCTGATCCTCGACCACCCGCCGACCAGGCTCTTCGTGCAGTTCCAGAAGAACCACCGCGGTTCGCTGATCCTCGATCTGCCGTTCGAGATCCTGCCGGCCGACGCCAACAAGCGCCTGCTCGAGCTCCTGTCGCGCGAGCCGTGGAACGGGCTCGAGCTGTTCGACTCCGGCGGCAGCTGGCAGTGCGACGTCGGGCAGAACGCCGACTCGATCGCCGAGCTGGTGCGGGCGATCTTCCGGGAGGTTCACGGGATCGAGGATCTGAGCGTGGTCGAGGCCTGGCCGCCGCTTGCGGCGGCGAACGGCTGATCTCGTCTCAGGGAGAGGCATCAGGTAGAATGCAAAAGAAGCGAAACGAACGCATTCGGAGCCTTCTCATGCCCAAGACCATCACCCTGCGACTGGACGACGCCGTCTACGAGGAGTTCCGCGAGGCGGCGACAGCCGAGCATCGCTCGATTGCCAACCTGATCGAATCGGCTGCGCTGGTGAGGATCAGGGAAGCTCAGTTCCTCGACGACGGTGAAATGGCGGAGATCCGATCGAACGAGGCACTCCAGAAGCGGCTTCGCGCGGGCTCTGCGGACGCTGCGGCTCGACGCGGCGCCTTCGTGGACTGAGTCTCGGTCTTGTCGGCCCCGTACCGGATCTTCGAGACCGAGCAGTTCGACAAGGATCTCGCTCTGCTGGCCCGGTCCGGGCGCGACGACCTGATTCGCAAGCTCCGCAGCACCGTCTACCCTCAGCTGCGAGCGAAGCCACACTTCGGGCCTCACATCCGGCGACTGAAGGGGTACGAGCCTCCCTCCTGGCGCTATCGAATTGGTGCCTGGCGGTTCTTCTACGAACTCGACGAGGAGGACCGGATCGTCTTCCTCATCGCGGCGGCACATCGAGGGTCGGCCTACTGAGACTGGTTGAGGAGCTGCCTTGCCATCGCTTCCTACTGGACTCAGTTCTGACGTGACCGGGGACTAGTACTCCGGAAACTCCAGCTCACACTCGCCACAGCGCGCGGCCTGAGGCACGACGTGGGCGCCGCAGGACGGGCAGGTGTCGGACTCGAACTCGTAGACGAGGTCGTCGGTGTCCGGCACCTCGTCCCTGAGGATCTCGAGGTCGATGACCCTGGCGCGCTCGAGATCGGACGCCTCGACGTAGAGGGTCAGCGTGACTCTCTTGCCCTCCCTGACCTCCGCCGGCGGGCGGACCACGTGAGGAAGCCCGGCGGCGGCCAGCGCTTCGGCGAGGCGGTAGGCCCACTCCGGCTCGGCTTCGCGAAGGTAGGCTTCTTCCTGAAGGGAGGGCTGAGGCGCTCGCGACCCGATCCCGGCGGTTCCCGGCACCAGGTCGGAGTCGAATCGCGACTCGAGGGCAACCTCGCAGTCCGGGCACGTCTCGACCCAGTCCTGGAACTCGCCTTCGCAGCGGGAGCAGTACTTGACGGTGATCGATTGCAGGGGGCGGTCCTCCGCACTAAGTCTAGAGCCCGCTTCCGGTGCCCAACGGTGGACGGCAGATTTGGACCATGGTCAAGATTGGCCGCGGCGGATTTGGACTGTGGTGGAGTCGTTCCGCTGGTTTGCGCGCAGGGGCAGACCGTCGAGGAAGCTCGCTCCGGACGATCGGCGCCTCGCCTGAACATGGGCCCCACAACGGCATCGAAGCCTTGAGCAGGAATTCAGTCCAACTCGCTGTGTCGGATCCAGAGCTGGATCGCGCCCCGATCCCCTTCGAACTTCACCGCACACGACGGGCGAAGAGGGTTCGGATCACGGTACGGCCGGGGCGGGTGCGAGTCACGGCGCCGTGGTTCGTGCGCAAGTCGGAGATCGAGGCGTTCGTGGCCGGCAAGGAAGGGTGGATTCGCGATCGGCTCGAGCGCCTCGGAGCGGGTGGGCTTCGGATCCTGCCCGAGCGCTTCGAGTCCGGCGCTCGCGTTCGCTTTCGCGGGCGCCTGCTCCGACTCGAGATCGAGGTGGCAGCGGTCGAGACACCACGACTCGCGTTCGCCAACCGCTTCCATGTGCGCGTACCCCGGGGCTTGTCCGAGGCCGAAGGTGAGACGGCGGCACGGGAGCTGGTCGTCGCCTGGCTGCACGAGCGGGCGATGGAGGACGCCGTCGGCTGGTCCCGGCGCTACGGAGCGCAGCTCGGAGTGATGCCGACACGGATCACGCTGCGGCAGCAACGGACACGTTGGGGAAGCTGCTCGGTGAGCGGGGCGATCTCTCTCAACTGGCGGCTGATTGCGGTGCCGAAGGCGGTCTACGAGTACGTGGCGGTCCACGAGCTCTGCCATCTGAGGGAGCACCACCATGGGCCGGCGTTCTGGGAGCTGGTGGAGTCGCTGCTACCCGACTACCGGGATCGGCGGCGGTGGTTCAAGGAGAACCGGTTGCTGCTGGACTAGGGTTGACCTCGATCTGTGCCGGTCTCTCTCACCCCTCCGCCACCCAATCCAGGGAGGGCCGCTTCCTCTCCATCACGCACTCGCGCAGGTAGAGGTTGATGAGCGTCTGGTAGGGCATCCCCAGATCGCCGGCTAGCTCCTTGAAGTACTGAACGGTCGGCACATCGAGACGGATGGTGACCGGCTGTTTCAGCGCCTCGGTGTAGGGGTTGCGCTGCGCGTCGGTGAAGTCGTAGCTGTCTTTCATCGTCTTTGCCTCTCGCTGTACTGCCTGCGCTCGCTCCGGCTCGCCCGGCGGGCGGAGATGATCCGAATGGTCTGGCTGTCCTTTCGATAGGTGTGCACCACGAGCAGCAGGCGCAGGAGGGTGCTCAGGCCAAGGAGCAGCAGTCGATCCTCAGTATCGGAGTGACTGGGGTCTGCCATGAAGAGCGCTCGGTCGTCGTAGAAAACCGACGCCGCCTCGCGGAAGTCGATGCCGTGCTTTGCAAGATTGATCTCAGCCTTCGACTGATCCCACTCGAACTCGATCATGCGGCTGTACAGCGTACCTACACATGACGTACATCGCAACTCAGACGCGCGTGTCTTTCCGAGAGCTCGAATCCGAGCAGAGTGACAAGATCGCGGCATGATCCGTACTCAACGAGGGACCGCTCCTCTCGTAGCTGCTGCTCTCCTTCTCACTTCGAGCGCAGGTCTCGCACAGGCACCCCCCAACCGATTGGAAGCCGTGTGGGCGGAGGCGCGGGCGGCTTACGCGGCCGGGGACTACCAAGGGGCGATCGCCGGTTTCGAGGAGTACCTCGAGCTCTCCCCCGCCAACGCCTGGGCGCACGAAGCGCTGGCGAGGTCGCTGGGGGCGGTCGGGAGGGCGGACGAGGCGCTGGTACACGCCAGGAGGGCTCACGAGCTCGCTCCCGAGTCGTCTTCCTCTGCGCTGCTGCTGGGGGTGCTGCTGCTCAACGCCGGGCAGAGGGACGAGGCGCTGGCGCTCCTTTCGACGATCGATCGTGCCGCGGTGCGTGCCGGCGGCATGGAAGCCGCCCTCGACCAGCTGATCCAGGCGGCTGAGAGCGCGATCGGGGCGTGGGCGGTGCGTTCGATGATCGATGAGACCTCCGGCTCGCTTCGGGTCAGCATCGTGGGGCCGGCTGCCGAGATCATCGATGGCCAGGTCGCCGCCGATCTCGTCTCCTTCTCGCTGATCTTCGATCCGGGCGGCTGCAACCTGGTCGTCTACTGGGACGGCCGGTCTCTGGCCGACGTGCAGCAGCGGGCCCTGACCGTGCGGGTCGATGCGCTGCCGCCGCTCGAGCTCGCGGGTCCGGGGCGCTGGGGTTGCTCGGAGGTGGTCGATCGGATGCGATTGGGTGAGTCGCTGGTGGTCGACCTCTCGGGAGAGCCGGGCGAAACCGCCCGGCGCTTCGCCATCGATCTCGAGGGCTTCATCGAGGCACTCGAGCAGGCGCTCGGTGCGGTGCCCTATCTGGCGGTGCACGACCTTGGAGGCAACGAACGGCGGATCGCCGGCACAGGAGACTCCTGGAGCCATGGCTCCGCTCCGCAACGGTAGTCTCAACCCTCAGACCTCCACTCCCCTGGTTCCTACCTCGCTGGAGAATCATGATGACGAGCAACGACTCCCGCCTCTCCGGTATCGACGTCTCCCACTTCCAGGGCGTGGTGGATTGGCCGAAGGTGAAGGCGAGCGGCGTGACCTTCGCGTTCGCCAAGGCGACTGAAGGACTGCGCACGGTCGATACACAGTTCGCCACCAACTGGCAGCAGATGAAGGCGGCGGGAGTGGTGCGGGGCGCCTATCACTTCTTTCATCCGGACGAGGACGCCGCGGCCCAGGCGGCTCACTTCCTTTCGGTGGTCACGCCCGGGGCAGGCGACCTTCCCCCGGTGCTCGATGTCGAGATCGCCGAGGGGGTCGACCCGGCGGCGTTGACAGGTGACGTCCAGGTGTGGCTCGACGCGGTCGAGAAGGCGGTCGGGGCAGCCCCGATCCTCTACAGCGGCAAGGCATTCGTCACCGCCGACCTGCCGACCGGGCTCGCGCGCTATCCGCTGTGGCTGGCCGAGTACACGGATGCGGAGCCCTCGGCGCCGGGCGAGTGGGAGCGGTGGACGTTCTGGCAGCACTCGCAGTCGGGTCGGGTGGACGGCGTCTCCGGTGACGTCGATCTCGACTTCTTCGCCGGCAGCGCCGGCGACTGGAACGACCTGCTGCTCTCCTGAACGGCGGTCGGCAGCGATTCCTTGCGCGAAGGATTCACCCTGCTGCGCCATCTACTCCTTTAGAGGGTCGCTCGTCCCGCGATCTGCGGGACGGCTCCTCCCAAAGATCCAACTCTCGAAAGGAGATTTCCATGCGCCCGCCGTTCCGCCCCGGTTCCGGTACCCGCACCGCCTTCCTGTTCGTGATTCTCTTTGCCTCGCCCCTCGTGGTGTCTTCGGACGACGAGACCTCGTCCGAGGACCGAGCGTGGCGCATCCGCATCGAGCCGACCTTCATCGATGCCGGAGGGCACGACCCGCACGTGCTGGACGTCACGGGTAGCGGCGGCACCACCGCCGTGTCGCTCGAGACCGACTCCGGGGTCGGACATCAGGCGCACTTCCGCCGCAACCGCAGCTCCAGCCGCTGGGGCTGGGGTGTCGACTTCTTCTGGTTCACGGGGGCGCAGAACCGGGCTCGGACCGACGTGGCGACCGGCGCTGGGGACGTCGTGACCTACCGCGTGCCCGGAGCGGAGTTCAGCTCGACCGGCCCGGGCGAAGTTCTCTACTACGAGCGGCAGCCCGACACCGACATGAACGCCTGGGTGCTCGACTTCTACGCGCTGCGGGATGCATTCGCGAGCGGCGACCGCAAGGGCCACTGGCTGCTCGGTGTGCGCAGCGCCGACTTCGACAGCGACTACCACGCGGCGGTGGGAGTCCAGGGTGTCGGCGGCACCTTCTTCGACGCCTTCTCCAACTACGGCCGGATGCACGGGCCGCTGGTCGGCCTAACCGTCGAGACCACTCGCGGCAGACAGCGCTTCGAGGGGCAGATCGCCCAGTCGATCGTCTTCGGCGATGCCGACCTGCTGATGGTCCAGTCCGGCTTCGAGGGCGAGTTCATCGACGAGAACCAGAACTTCCTCACTCAGAGGACCTTCTCCCGCAGCGAGACGGTGTCGATCCCGATCACCGACCTGCGGCTGCGGTGGGTGGTCGAGGCAAGCCGCAGCCTGTCGCTCGGGCTGGGTGCCGCGGCCTCGCACTGGGCCGGGGTCTCGGTGCCGCCCGGCGTGCGCCCGAGCGCGGACATCGACGCCGTCTACGAGAGCTCGATCACCTTCATCGGCCTCTCGGCTCTCGTGGAGGTGAACTTCTAGCCGCCACCTCCTCCTCCGTCAGCCCATAGAGCGGGGGTGCCGACTCCCCCAGCAAAGCGAGGTACAGGAAGAGCTGGCCGCGGTGGTGCACCTCGTGCTCGATCATCGCGCGGAGCCACTTCCAGACGGTGATCTCGGCGCCGGCCGGGGTGCGGCACCTGCGCCGGAGGTCGTCAGCCATCAGCGTGGCGAGGAGCTCGACGGTCTCTGCGCGCATGCGGTCGAGGTAGGCGCGGACCTCCTCGTAGCCGCTCGCCAGCTCTTCGCCGTGGCCGGGGTAGCTGCTGGGGCGGCCCAGCGCGTTCTCGGCGAACATGTAGCGCTCGAGGGCGCCGAGGTGTCTCAGGATGTCGCCGAAGGTGAACTTGCCGTCGCGATAGGTCCATTCGATCGCCTCTGCCGGGATGCAGTCGGCGACGGTCAGGGTGCGGCGCCGCACGCTCGCCGCGTAGGCGAGGAAGGGCTCGATGGCGTGGATCTCCATGGCGGAATCCTAGCCCCTCCTGATCGCCTCACTTCCCTGCAACCGTTCGCCGAGCTTCCGCGAAGAAGTTTGCATAGCCGGTCGATCGGACCGACCCGCGCGCAGCGCCACGGTCTCGTCATCGCGATTCGCTAGACTCTGACCCCGTCGAGACCGTCGGTCGCGGCGGAGGAGGAACACCGCCAATGCGCCTTCCCAGCTCGCTCTTTCTGACCGCTGCCCTCGGCGGCCTGCTCGCGGCCTGTGGCGGCTCGGAGCCCGCCGCGACCGGACCGCCGCCGCCCCTAGTCGAAGCGGTGCAGGCGCGTTTCGGCGCTCTGCCGCGGGCCGAGACGGTGGCGGGCGTGGTTCGGGCGCGCAACCAGGTGACAATCCGGCCGCAGATCAGCGCCCGTGTCGAGAGGGTCCTGGTGCGAGGAGGCGAGACGGTCCGGCAGGGGCAGGAACTCGTGCGCCTCGAAGCGACGGAGCCGCAGGAGCGATTGCGGCAGGCGGAGGCGAACGTCCGGCTGGCGGAAGCGGCGGAGGCTGCCGCCCGCGCCCGGGTGGCGGAGCACGAGGCGCGCGTGGTGCGCAGCCGCGCGCTCGCCGGCGAGGAGCTGATCAGCGAGCAGGAGCTCGAAGTGCTCGAGGCGCAGCTGCGCGCGCTCGAGGCGGGCGCCGCCGAGGAAGCGGCTGGCGTCGAGCAGGCACGGGCGACCGCGGAAGAGCGACGCTCGGAGCTCGCCAAGACGGTGGTGCGCTCCCCCGTCGCCGGCCGGATCGGCGATCGGCGGGTCGAAGAGGGGATGCTGGTCGATCCTTCGACGCCGCTCTTCGTCGCCGGGGATCTCGATCGACTGCTGGTGGAGGTGACCCTGCCCGAGTCGATGCTCGCCGCGGTCGCCGAGGGGATGACGGTGCTGATCGAGCCGCGCAGCGGCAGTGCCGAGCCGGTACGCGCCGCTCTGACGCGCATCTCGCCCTTCCTCGACGAGCGCAGTTTCACCTCTTCCGCCGAGATCGAGCTCGACGAGGGAGCGACGGGTTTGCGACCCGGGATGTTCGTCAACGTACGCATCCTGGTCGGTGAGAGCAGTGAGGCGGTGCTGGTGCCGCTGGCGGCCGTGTGGAACGACGACTCCTCCGACGCACAGGGGGTGTTTCTGGTCACCGAGGCCTCCGACCTCGAGACCCCGGAGGGCACCACCGGCGAGGCCGACGAGACCGTGCGCAGGATCGAGTTCCGGCCTGTCGACGTCGTCGCGGACGGCTCCGGGGCCGCCGGGGTGCGCGGCATCGAGGAAGGATCCTGGGTTGTGACGATCGGCCAGCACCTGCTCGACGTCGAGTCCGCGGAGGGCTCGGGTGCCCGGGTGCGGCCGGTCGCCTGGAGTCGCGTCACCGCCCTCCAGTCGCTGCAGGACGAGGACCTGCTCGAAGGATTCCTCGACAAGCAGCGCAAGGTGGCGGCGGCGCTCGGCGCCGAGATCCCCGCGAGCGAAGACGAGGTCGACCGGGTGATGCAGGCCGCGGCCGGCGACGACACGCCCGGAGGCGAGTGACATGCCGCTGACCGAAGTCTCGATCCGCCGCCCCGTCGCCACGACGATGGTGTACCTGATCCTGCTCATCCTCGGGATCGTCTCGTTCCGCAGCCTGCCGATCGATCTGCTGCCGCAGGTCGAGTTCACCCAGCTCACGGTGCGGGTGAACTATCCCAACGTCGGACCCGAGGAGATCGAGCAGATCATCACCGACCCGGTCGAGAACGCGGTCGCCGGCCTCCCCAACCTCGAGCGGGTGACCTCGCGCTCCGAGGAGGGTGAGTCGCGGGTGCGCCTCGAGTTCGCGCGCGGTACCGACATCGACGAAGCGGCCAACGATCTGCGCTCGGCGCTCGACCAGATCCGCGACGAGCTGCCGCTCGAGGCCGACACGCCGCGGGTCTTCAAGCTCGACCTCGACCGCATCGAGGTCGTGAGTCTGGCCGTCACCTCGACGCTCGAGCTCGAAGAGGCGACCCGGCTGCTCGAGGACGATCTGGCGCAGCGCTTCGAGCAGATCCCCGGCGTCGGCGCCATCGACCTGCGAGGCGGCGTCTACCGCGAGGTCCGAGTCGAGCTCGATCGCGAGCGACTGCGGGCCGCCGGCCTGACCGCGCTCGACGTCGAGGCGGCGCTGCGCAGCGAGAACGTCACCCTACCCACCGGCACGGTCAAGAACGGTCTCGACGACCTGTATGTGCGCAGTCTCGGCGAGTACCGGACGCTCTCGGAGATCGAGCGCACCGTCGTCGCGACGCCCGGCGGAAGGCCGATCCGGGTCGGCGACCTGGGAGCGGTGCGCGACGGCTTCGAGGACGCTCGCTATCTCGTCGAGATGAACGGCGTGCCGGCGATCAGCCTCGGCATCCAGAAACAGAGCGGCGGCAACACCGTGGAGGTGGCCCGCGCCGTGCGGCGCGAAGCGGAGCGCATCAACGCCGAGCGCGACGACATCGAGCTGACGGTCGTCGTCGATCAGAGCGAGTTCATCCAGCAGTCGATCTCGAACGTCCAGAACTCCGCGCTGTGGGGCTCGCTGCTCGCGGTGGTGGTGCTCTATCTGTTCCTGCGCAATCGCTCGAGCACCTCCATCATCACGATGGCGATCCCGATCTCGGTGATCGCGACCTTCGCCCTCCTCTACTTCGGCGGCATGACGCTCAATCAGATGACCTTCGGTGGCCTCGCGCTGGGCGTCGGACTGATCGTCGACAGCGCCATCGTGGTGCTCGAGAGCATCGTGCGCAAGCGCGAGGAGGAGGACCTGTCGGCCCACGAGGCGGCGCGACTCGGCACCCGTGACGTCGCGGGAGCGATCGTCGCTTCGACGCTGACCACCTGCGTCATCTTCCTGCCGGTGGTGTTCGTCCGCACCACTACCGGTGCGCTCTTCCAGGCGCTCGCCCTGGTGGTCGTGTTCGCCCTTCTGTGCGCACTGTTCGTCGCGCTGACCCTGGTGCCGATGCTGGCGTCGCGCTTCCTGCGGCTGCCGAGCCGCAAGG
Source organism: Candidatus Multivoradales bacterium (assembly GCA_965223855.1). Lineage (GTDB taxonomy): Bacteria > Acidobacteriota > Thermoanaerobaculia > Multivoradales > JAHEKO01 > CALZKB01. The sequence continues at coordinate 2,873,973 of CBDCXM010000009.1, read as the reverse complement.
AGCTCGAAGCGACGGCACAGTGGAAGATCCAGCGCCGCGTCGAGGCTTGGTACACGGCGCGGCTGCGCACCGCGATCCAGCGGCGCAAGCTGGTCTTCGGTGTCACGGGGCTGATGCTCGCCTTCTCGCTGCTGGCGTGGCCGCTGATTCCCGTCGAGCTCGCCCCGCAGACCGACGCCGACGAGATCGACATCCAGCTGGAGCTGGCGCGCGGCACCAACATCGCCGTGGCGCGTGCCTACACCGACGAGCTCGAGGACCGGGTGCGAGCGGTCGTGCCGGCCGCGGACGTGCGCCTCTTCTCCACCGAGATCCGGGGCGACAACGCCGCGGTCGAGTTGAAGCTCGCGCCGCAGCAGGAGCGGACGATGCGCGCCGCCGAGCTCGCCGACCTGGTGCGCTCCGAGGTCGACGGGCGGGTTCCGGGTGGGGTGCTCGACGTCGAGGCGCAGCAGGGCCTGTGGATGCTCAACCGGGTGTTCAGCTCGGGCGGCGGTAGCGATGCGATCGAGATCGAGCTGCGCGGCTACGACCTCGAACGCGCCGATGCGATCGTCGAGGAGGCGCGGCGGCGGATGCAGGCGGTGCCGGGCGTCACCGACGTGCGATCGAGCCGCCGTGAGGGACGTCCGGAGGAGCGACTGCTGCTCGACCGTGAGCGGATCGCCGAAGTGGGGCTCTCGGTGCGCGAAGTCGGGCGCACGCTTCTGGCCAACGTCGCCGGTCTCGAGGCGGGGCGGTTCCGCGAGGGCGGCTACGAATACCCGATCACGGTGCGCCTCCAGCGCGACCACCGGCTGACCGCGAGTGATCTCGACGGAGTCACCGTGCGCTCGGCGGGCGGCGAGCCGATCGCGCTGTCGAACCTGGTCCTGCGTGAGCGCGGCCGCGGGCCGGTCGAGATCAACCGCGTCAACGGCCAGCGGGTGACCTACATCACCGCCAATCTCGAGAGCGGCGTAGCGCTGGGAGACGCGGTGGTCGACGTCCAGAGCGCGCTCGCTGATCTCGAGCTGCCGGGCGGCTTCACGGTGCTCTACGGCGGCCAGTACGAAGAGCAGCTCAAGGCGCAGCGCGACTTCGCGATCGCCATCCTCATGGCACTGGTGCTGGTGTACATGGTGATGGCGGCGCAGTTCGAGCGCTTCCTTGACCCGCTGATCGTGATGCTCGCGGTGCCGGTGGCGCTCATCGGCGTCGTGCCGACGCTCCTCCTCACCGGCACGACCCTCAACATCCAGAGCGTCATGGGGCTGGTGATGCTGATCGGCATCGTCGTCAACAACGCGATCGTGCTGGTCGATGCCATCAACCTGCTGCGGCGCGAGAAGCGGATGGGGGCGGTCGATGCGGTGATCGAGGCGTGCCGCCTGCGTTTGCGGCCGATTCTCATGACGACCGCCACCACCGTGCTGGGGCTGTGCCCGCTGGCGATCGGCTTCGGCGTCGGCGGCGAGATCCAGGCGGCGCTGGCGCGGGTGGTGATCGGCGGCCTGCTGGCCTCGACCCTGGTGACCCTGCTGCTGATTCCGACGACGTACACGACGCTCTCGTCGTGGATCGCGCGCTACAAGGCGTCCCGCCGGCAGTGGTCCGAGGGTGAGCCCGACCGGCGCGCCACCGCCTAGAACTCCCCCCCGACTCCCGGATCGACGTAGGATCCGCGAGGACACCGTCGGCAGCTCGGTAACGAGGTGGCGCGCTCGCGCGCCCGTGAAGACGTGGTCCAGCCGGGAGCCGATCGCTCCCAGAAGGGAGTGAGTGATGAGCAGGAAGGGCAGCAGGCCGTCCCGAATCGCCGGCGTTCTCGATCGCAAGGGGAACGCGCAACGGATCGAACCCCGGACGTTCACCAGACTGGACAAAGCGGCATTCCTGTCGGCTCTGGTCGACGCCCGGATCGTGCCGACCAACCACCACATCGAACTGACGACGCACGTCGTCCTCTCGGCTCAGGTGCCCTGGGTCGAGGACCGGGGCTACCTCGATCTGCTCAATCCACGCAGCGTGTTTCCGGACGGCCCGAACATCGGCTTCGTGCCGGAGGCCGGGCAGCCTACCGGTCGCGCCGATGCCTGGCTCCATGGTCTGGAGCCCGACAGCAGCTACCTGGCGCGCATCTCCGTCGGCGCGCCGAGTTCCGTCACCTTCGACGTCCGCGCGGTCACCCTCGGTACCGGCCTGGCACACCAGGACTTCCAGATCTCGGGCGGCTTCGACGAGCTCTTCCTCGACTTCGACTCGGGCGACGGCGGTCTCGGCCTGCTGCGGATCGAGTGCCCCGACTGGAGCCTCTACGAGATCGAGATTCTGCGGTTCGAGAGTTCGGCCTAGAGACGCAACGTCCTGGCCCTGAACCTGGTCCGAGGCCCTCTGCCGCGCGAGTGTGGGCTCGCGCGGCGAGCAGGAACACCTACCCGAGAGGAGAAGACACCATGTTCGGATTCGCACCCTTGCGCACACCGGCGGCAGACACAAAGAGCCTCCCCGGCACGGGGCGTCCGGCCGCACTCTGGGTCGTCGCCGGTGTCCTGGCCGCCCTGCCTCTCGCGGGTCTCGACATCGTCGAGGTATCGGCGCCGGCGATCAATTGCGTCTTCGATGTGGACTGCCGGGTCACCGTCTCCGATTCGACCTCGCCGCTCGCGCTGATGGGGACGTCGGGACAGGGATTCGTGCAGAGCAGAGTCTGGCCGCCCGGTCAGCGGGGGACGACGGGCCAGGGCCTCACCGCCTACCTGTACCGGGTGGATCTGAGCGGCCTCGATCAGGATCCGCTCGAAGCCCCCGCCTGCATCAACAACCTCGTCCTGCGCAACGTCGGGCCGCACGTCCCTCTCGACTTCGACGGCGACGGAGCGAAGGAGGATCTCTTCGTCGTGACCGGCGGAGGGATCGGGACCGTCGGCCTGGGGGGTGCACTGCGAGCCGGGGCCCATCTCGTCGTCGGCTTCCGGCCGGCGTTGTGTCCGGGCCAGAGCACCTTCTTCCTCGGCCTCGCCTCCGAGGGCGGCGCCAGCGAGGGCGAGGCGGCGCTGGGGGTCACCAACGGCAGCTCGCCGGTGGTTCCCATCCGGCGACCCGAAATCCGCCTCGAGCGCGGGGAGCTGATGGCGGCAGCGGCAGATCTGGCGGCCTTCCTGGAAACGCATCGGCGGCTGCCGTCCGAGGTGGAGGTCGGCGGATTCTCGCTGAGCTCGGCACAGTTTCTGTTCGCAGCGATCGAGCACCTTCGAACACCGGCCGGCACGACGGCGACGGTGCGAGCAGGTTCGGCTGCGGACCCGGCTTCGCCCTACCCGACGATCACGCTCGTCCCCGAGTTTCAGCTCACTCCATGGACCAGCGACCAGTACCCCTCGGTCCTCGGCGAGCTGGCCGCGCAGCTGCCGGATAGCGGCGCCGCTCCCGACACCTTCCAGGTGGACGGACACGCCGTTCGCTTCCCCGAAGCGCTCTACTACGCGGCTTCCCTGGTGCGGGCTCTGGAGTTCTTCGACGAGTGGCCGGAGAGACTCGACAAGTCGATCATCGCCCCTCAGGGCCTGGGAGGCTGGACGGCGCCCGATGCACTCTCCGAGTACACGTCGGTGCTGACCTCTACCTCCGCCAGCCTCCAGCAGGCCAACCGCTCTCGCTCCTACTACGCCATGCCGGCGCATCGCCCCGAGGCGTTCCTCCAGGCGAGAGAGATCGTAGGTGGCGCGACGGATCGGCAGGCCGCGGCACAGTCGATCTTCACCTGGGTGATCGATCGATGGCAGAACGACGTCCTCTACACCAGCGGACAGTCCCAGTTCGAGGGATTCGGGGGAGGCAACATCGCCGAGCTGGCGCAGCACTTCGGGTTCACCAGCGGCTTCCCCCGCTGGCCCATGAGTCTCTATCTGCGCGCGCTCGGCATTCCCTCGTCACCGTCGGGGGCGGTCTGGTTCGCCGGCTCCGGCTGGGTCAACATGGAGAACCACCGGGGCTTCGGCAGCGACCTCACGCAGAACCCCTTCTACTACGACAGCCCCACGCAGCCGCCCACGAACAACGCTCCGCCGCCCTCGTTCGCGCACGACGTCCACCCCCGAGTGCAGGCCATCCGGCAGCAGGGAGGGGCGGCGCTGATGGGGACCAAGGCGGTCTTTCTCAACCCATCGGACGTCCTCGAGCACGGGGCGGACTTCGTGGTCGAGCGCTCGCTGGAGGCCGGGTTCGACACGCTGATTCTGACCGTCAAGTCGGCTCGGGGCTTCCTCTACTACCCGACCGCGGAGGCTTCCCGCTTCCGTGGCGACGCTCTCGGGCCGCTGGTCGCCGCGGCACACAACTCCGGGCTGGAGGTATGGGCGGCCTTCTCGACCCTTGCAGACCGTCAGACCGGTTCCGAGCACCCCGAGTGGACGCAGCGGTTGCATGGGCAAGACCGACTAACGGAGGCAGCTCCCATCCCAATCTCTTCATCTCGCCGTGCGTCCCGCAGTACCGCTCCGAGATCTCCGCACGAATGACCGAGTTGGCCGCTTCCCATCCGATCGACGGGATCCTCCTGACGCATCACTACTTTTCACAGCTTCCGTCCTATCCGTCGGACGACACCGTGGGCCACTCGAGCTGCCCGACGTCACCCCAGGATTGGCCGGAAGCTCAGATCACCCAGCTTGCGCAGACTCTCTTCACCGAGGCCAGGCAGGAAAGACCGGGGATCACCACAGTCGGTCGGCCGTCTCTCCGCTCGGCACGCGAGAACAAGTACACCGGTCAACCTCGCGTCCGGCGAGCTCGGGCACCAGAATCTCGCAGATCTGGCGGCGCTGTCGGATCACCTGCTGCTGGTCATGCTCGGGGACTACTGGGTCCCCAGCACGAGCCCGTACTGGGTCCAGGCAATTCAGGACGCCACTGCCCTCACGGGCTCGGCTCCACTGGTGTCGTTCTACTTCTCCGACGACTGGACCTATCCGGTGAGCTTCTATCAGGGGCTGACCCGCTGGGTGCAGAGCGAGGGGGTGGCCGGAATCTCCTTCCACAGTGCGCTGTCGGCCCAGGGGGAGTTGGGACCGGCGTTCCGTGAGGGGCGATGGTTCAAGCTCTCGGGGCTGGCGCTGCCCTGACCGGGCGGACGGGCGAGGAACGATGACCCGGCGACAGGGTCTCCACGCGCTAGACTCCGGTCACTCACAATCCTTCCCATCCTCGAAGCTGCCCGGCAGGGGGCCTGTCCGTGGCGCTCGGAAAGGAGACGCTCAATGCCCTTCCCCACTCCCGTCAACAGTAGTGCCTCGACCGGGCGCTGGGCGATCGCCGGCATCGTCGCCGGTATCGTCGGCTGGCTCGTCGACTTCGTGCTCCACGGCATGATGCTCGGAGATACCTACGCCCGGCTGGACACGGTCTTCTCTCAGACCCAGTCGAGCCCGTTTTCGTTTCTCGCCATCTCGCTCGCGACCTACCTGCTGCTCGCCTACCTGTTTCATCGCACCCGTGGCGCGTGGGCGGCCGGGCCGGTCGGCGGCATCGTCTTCGGTGTACTGATGGGGCTGGTCGCCACATTCGGCAATCTCTACGACCCGATCGTGATCGCCGACTTCCCGTACTACCTGGCGTGGTGCCAGGGCGGTGCGGCGATGATCAACGGGGCGATCGGTGGAGCGATTCTCGGCGCCCTGATCTCGCACTCCGGCTGATGGCGTGATGCCCGCGGGAGCGCTGCTGGCGGGCCTGCTGTACGCCCTCGCTGCAATGCCGGACAGCGGGGCGCGAGCGAGCGCGCCCGCGGGAGGCGGTGCGCAGGGCGAGGGGATGGCTCGCAGCCTCACCGGGGGGGTCTACCCGCTGACCTACGGCGGAGCCGCTCCCGGCGGGGTCATGGATCTCGAGGCGCCGATGCCGTACGCGGACCTCGGCGACGGCAGCTTCACCGACAGCAGCGGCGGCTTCACCGCGACCGGCACGAGGACGACGACGCTCTCCGGTCGCCATGTGACGATCACGGACCAGTGCGGCGCCCTGAGCGAGGGAGGTGACGGCGACATTGCTCTGGGCGGCAGCGACGGAGACGTCGATTGCGACATCCCGGCCGGGGCCTCGCCGGGGAACACCGCGGCCTCCCGAACCGCCTTCTACGAGCTCAACAGGATCGCTCAGCAGGCGCGGGGCTACCTGCCCGCGAACGGCTGGCTCGGCGGGCAGGTGGAGGCCGAGGTCAATCTCGACATCGCGAGCTGCTTCGCCTTCTGGGACGGTACCCGGGTGCGCACCTCACAGGAGATGGGGCCGTGTGCCAACCCCGGGCAGATCGCGAGCGTGCTCGACCACGAGTGGGGCCACGGGATGGACCAGAACGACGCCAGCGGTGCGATCGTGACTTCGGGCCAGGGGGGCGGTGAAGGGATCGCCGACGTCTACTCCGCCCTGCGGTTGGCCGACGCCTGCATCGGCCGCGGGCTCCTGCTGTCCGGCTCGACCTGCAGCGGCTACGGGGATCCGTGCGTCACCTGCGACGGGATTCGGACGATCGACTGGGAGGACCGGGTCTCCGGTTCGCCGCACACGTTGACCTGGGTGCGCGCGAACTGCGGCGGCACCGTGCAGTGCGTCGGCGCCGCCTACTCCGAGGCGATCTGGGACCTCTACGTTCGCGATCTTGGTGCGGAGCGTGGCTTCGACTCGGGGACCGCGCAGGAAGTCACGACGCGCCTCACCTATGTCGGCGGCGGCAACGCTTCCGGCTGGTTCGATCTCGCCGGTCCTCCGCCCGGGGCGGCCGGCTGCGGCGCCGGCCAGGCGTATCTTCAGTTGCTGGCGGCTGACGACGACGACGGCAACCTCGCCAACGGCACTCCCAACATGAGCGCCATCGCCGCCGCTTTCGACCGCCACGAGATCGGCTGTACGCCGGCGAACGGCGGGCCGGTGGTCATCGACGGCGGCTGCCTCGGCGGACCCGCCGAGGCTCCGGCCCTGACGGCCTCCACGAATGCGGGGGCCATCGACCTCGCCTGGACCGGCGTCGCGGGAGCCGCCTCGTACTCGGTCTACCGCACCGACGGGCCTCTCGGGTGCGACCTCGGCAGGATCCTCATCGGTGCGACGAGCGCCACCGCCTTCAGCGATCCCGAGGTCCTCGAAGGGCGACGGTACGGGTACGTCGTGATTCCGATCGGGGCTTCCGGACCGTCGTGCTTCGGGCCGGCGAGCGAATGCGTCGAGATCGGCGGCGATCCGCTGGTGTTCGCCGACGGTTTCGAGAGCGGCGACACTGCGGCGTGGTCGGCAACCGTGCCCTGACGCCCCTACGATCGCTGCCGCTCAGCTACCGCCGCGGCGCGCCCAGGAGTCGCGCAAAGCGACGACACGGTTCCACACCTGCCGCTCCGCGGTCGACGCCACCGGATCGAGGTGGAAGTAGCCGTGACGTTCGAACTGCACCCTGTCTCCGGACGCGGCTTCGGCGAGGCCGGGCTCGAGCTTCGCCTCGAAGACCTCCAGCGACTCCGGGTTGAGGAATGTCTTGAAGTCGTCGTCGTGGGCGAGCGGCTCGGGGTCGGCGAACAGGCGGTCGTAGAGCCTCACCTCGGCGTCGTGGGCGTGAGCGGCAGAAACCCAGTGGATTGTGCCGCGCACCTTGCGCCCATCGGGAGCATGGCCGCCTCGGGTCTCCGGGTCGTAGGTGCAGCGCAGTTCGACCACCTCGCCGGCGTCATTCTTCACGACTTCGTTGCAGGTGATGAAGTAGCCGTAGCGCAGCCGGACCTCGCGGCCGGGGCCGAGGCGGAAGAACTTCTTCGGCGGGTCTTCCATGAAGTCGGTCTGCTCGACCCAGAGCTCGCGTGAGAAGGGGATCTGCCGCTTCCCTTCCTTCGGGATGTCGCGCGGCCAATCGTCGGCGTCGAGCCACTCGACCTCGTCTTCAGGGTAGTTGGTGATCGTCACCTTGAGCGGGCGCAGGACGCCGAGGACCCGGCGTGCCTCGTAGTTGAGCTCGTCGCGGATGGCGTGCTCGAGCATTGCCACGTCGACCACGCTGTTCGCCTTGGCGACGCCGATGTCGTCGCAGAAGCGGCGGATCGCGGTCGGTGTGTAGCCGCGCCGGCGCATGCCGGCGAGGGTCGGCATGCGGGGGTCGTCCCAGCCGTCGACGTGACCGCCCTCCACGAGCTCCTTGAGCTTGCGCTTCGAGACGACTGTGTAGGAGAGGTTCAAGCGAGCGAACTCGGTCTGCTCCGGCCGCGGGCGCTCGACGGTGACGTTCTCGAGGATCCAGTCGTAGATGGCGCGGTTGTTCTCGAACTCTAGCGTGCACATCGAGTGGGTGATGCGCTCGATGGCGTCGGAGAGGCAGTGGGCGTGGTCGTACATCGGGTAGACGCACCACGCGTCGCCGGTGCGGTAGTGGTGGCGCTTCAGGATCCGGTAGAGAACCGGATCGCGCATCTTCATGTTCGGGTGGGCCATGTCGATCCGGCCGCGCACGACCTTGGCCCCCTCCTCGAACTCGCCGGCGCGCATGCGGGCGAAGAGGTCGAGGTTCTCCTCCACCGAACGATCCCGGTAGGGGCTCTCACGCCCGGCCTCGGTCACCGTGCCGCGGTACTCGCGAATCTCCTCCTCCGAGAGGTCGTCGACGTAGGCGAGCCCCTTCTCGATCAGCTCGACCGCGAAACCGTAGAGCTGCTCGAAGTAGTCGGAGGCGTAGCGCTCCTCGGCCCATTCGAAGCCGAGCCAGCGGATATCGCCCTTGATCGCCTCGACGAACTCCGGGTCCTCGGTGACCGGGTTGGTGTCGTCGAAGCGCAGGTTGCAGGTGCCGCCGAACTCCTCCGCGATACCGAAATCGACACAGATCGCCTTGGCGTGGCCGATGTGCAGGTAGCCGTTGGGCTCGGGAGGAAAACGCGTCGCCACACGGCCAGCGTACTTCCCCGTCTCGAGGTCGCGCCGGACCATCGCGCGGAGAAAGTCCCTGGTCCTGACCTCGTCGGTGTCGTGCCGAATCGTTCGCTTGCCTGGATCGCTCATCAGAGTCCTCTTTCCATCGCCCGAAGGCGAATGCGGAGACTACTACGCCCCCACCCACCCGCCCGGCTCCAAATACCTGGCACCTCGTCAGAACCCCACCACCACTCACCTGGCACTTGGATCCACCACCATTCACCTGGCACCTGGATGAGATCACTTCGCCTCCATTCGCCTGGCCCCTGGATGAGATCTTGGACATTCACCTGGCACCTGATGGAAGGCGGAGAGTGGTTGATGGGGGAAGAGGTCAATGGGTGACTGGCTCCTCGGTGGATCGGCAGGTAGGGGTTGCGGTTGGTAGGGGGAGGATGTATCCTACGATCCGGATGGACGGATTGAATCAGTTCGCGGCGGGCCTTCCGCCGATCTCTTTGTTCGACAGCCTCGCGGTTCTGGGTGAGCCGGTGCGGTGTCGGGCGTTGCTCGTGCTGGAAGGGGCGGAACTGACGGTTTCGGAGCTTTGCGACGTCCTCCAGTTGCCGCAGTCGACCGCCAGCCGGCATCTCAAGGCGCTGGCGGAGGATGGCTGGGTGCGGGTGCGGCCGGAAGGGACGCGGCGGCTCTACTCGGCGGGGTCGGCGGTGGAGGCGGAGCGCACGGCCGGGTTGTGGTCTCTGCTGCGTCCCGAGGTCGTCGCGAGCCCGGCGGCGGTCGATGACGCTCGCAGGCTGGAAGCGGTGCTGGCCGAGCGTCGCAGCGGGTCGGAGGAGTTCTTCTCCTCGTCCGCCGGCGAGTGGTCCCAGATGCGCCGCGAGCTCTTCGGCGGCCGTTTCGATCTCGAAGCGCTGGTCGCCCTGCTCTCTCCCGACCTCGTGGTCGGCGACCTCGGCACCGGTAGCGGCGAGATCGCCGCCACGCTCGCACCGTTCGTCCACAGAGTGATCGCCGTCGACGCCTCCGAGGCGATGCTCGAGACGGCGGCCGAGCGGCTCTCCGGGTTCGACAATGTGGAACTGCGCCGCGGCCGGCTCGAGCAGTTGCCGATCCCCGACCGTTCCCTCGACGTCGCCTTCCTCGGCCTCGTCCTCCACCATCTCGCCGAGCCCGAAGCGGTGATCGCCGAGGCGGCCCGGGCGCTCGCTCCCGGTGGCCGTCTCGTCGTCCTCGAGATGCACCAGCACGAGCGCGACGACTACCGGCAGGCGATGGGCCACGTCTGGCTCGGCTTCGAGCCCGATCAGCTCGCTCAGTGGGCAACCCGCGCCGGGCTCCGAGCGGAGCCTGCCGTCTCGCTCTCTCCGGATCCCGCCGCCAAGGGCCCCGGCCTCTATGTGGTTCGTTTCACCCGACCGGAAGTACCGTCCGACCCGGCACCACCTGCGTCGACGACGCCGACCGAGCCGCCTTCGAACCCACTTCCCTCCCCTCGACACCAAGCCTGACTCGAAACCCCCGGCGGCACGCCCGCCGACCCACCTACGGAGATCCCCATGACCGTTCTCACCGACTCTCATTCGACCGGAGCCGCCACCACACGGCTGCCGTACAAGGTCGCCGACCTCTCGCTGGCCGACCTCGGCCGTCGCGAGATCAACCTCGCCGAGCACGAGATGCCCGGCCTCATGGCGCTGCGGGCACGCTACGCCGAGACCAAGCCGCTCGCCGGCGCCAAGATCATGGGCAGCCTGCACATGACGGTGCAGACCGCCGTGCTGATCGAAACCCTCGTCGACCTCGGCGCCGACGTCCGCTGGGTGTCGTGCAACATCTTCTCGACCCAGGACTCCGCCGCCGCCGCGGTTGCGGTCGGTCGCGAGGGCACCGTCGAGAACCCGCAGGGGATCGCAGTCTTCGCCTGGAAGGGCGAGACTCTCGAGGAGTACTGGTGGTGCACCCGCGAGGCGCTGGTCTGGCCCGACGGCTCGGGTCCCGACCTGATCGTCGATGACGGTGGCGACGCCACGCTGCTGGTCCACAAGGCGCGCGAGTTCGAGCTCGCCGGTGAAGTGCCGACTGCCACGGACGAGGATCCCGAGGAATGGAGCGTCATCCTCGAGACCATCCGCACCGAGCTCGCCGAGCATCCCGGTCGCTGGACGAAGATCGCCGAGGCGATCCAGGGCGTCTCCGAGGAGACCACGACCGGAGTGCACCGCCTCTACGAGATGGAGCGTGCCGGAACGCTCCTCTTCCCCGCCATCAACGTCAACGACTCGGTGACCAAGTCGAAGTTCGACAACGTCTACGGTTGCCGCCACTCGGTGCTCGACGGGCTCAACCGCGCCACCGACGTCATGATCGGCGGCAAGGTCGCGGTGGTTTTCGGCTTCGGCGAAGTCGGCAAGGGATGTGCCCAGGCGCTCCGCGGCCAGGGGGCGCGGGTGATCGTCACCGAGATCGACCCGATCTGCGCGCTGCAGGCGGCGATGGAGGGCTACGAGGTGACGACCCTCGAGGAGGTCGTCGAGACCGCCGACATCTTCATCACCACGACCGGCAACTTCGACATCCTCAAGGCTGAGGACATGGCGCGCATGAAGGACAAAGCGATCGTCGCCAACATCGGCCATTTCGACAACGAGATCGACATCGCCGGCCTCAAGCGGATGGACGGCGTCGAGTGCGTCAACATCAAGCCGCAGTACGACGAGTGGCGCTTCCCGACCGGCCGCAGCGTGCTGATCCTCGCCGAAGGGCGCCTGATGAATCTCGGTTGCGCGACCGGCCACCCGAGCTTCGTGATGTCCGCCTCCTTCACGAATCAGGTGCTCGCCCAGATGGATCTGTGGGCTCACCGCGGCTCCTACGAGAAGACGGTCACGATGCTGCCCAAGAAGCTCGACGAAGAGGTCGCCAGGCTTCACCTCGAGCAGCTCGGGGTCCAGCTGACCACGCTGACCGAGAAGCAGGCCGCCTACATCGGCGTGCCGGTCGAGGGTCCCTACAAGCCCGACCACTACCGGTATTGATCTCCCCGACGAGGCAGGCTCACCAGCCTGAACTTCTCACGCCGGTGCCCCCTCGGGCACCGGCGTTTTTCGTCCGAAGCGCTGGTAGACTCCCCGCGTGAAGCGCCCCCTTCAGCTACTGATCGTCCTCGCACTCGGCTACTTCGCCGTCTCCAAGGGGTTTCCCTGGGTGATCGAGAGAGTCGAAGGCATCTCCGAGGACAAGCTCGTCGGTACCGAGCACCGGGGCGCCGGACGGGTGGGACAGTGCCTGGGAGCGGCGGACGACACCTTCCGCTTCATTCGCAGCGAGTTGGGTACGATCTCCCCCGCCGAGCAGGCCGAGGAATGGGGCGACGCCGAGCACGAGATCGGCGCGATGATCGAGGACGCGCGCGCGACCTGCGGTTGCACGAATCCGGTCTGCGAGACGTCCTCCACCGCCCTGGAGGAGATGGCAGCGCTGGTTGCCAGCATCGAACGCGCGGTGACCAGCGGCAGGGACTACGCGAGTGCCTTCAACCGCAGGAGCGATCGGATCGACGAGCTCCTCTTCCAGGCCAAGGCCCACCTCGACCGACAGCTGGAGATGTAGAGCGTGCGATTCCCGGGCAAGGACGAGCACGACGCCTACTACTCCACCTACATCGACCGGGTCACGCCGGGAGCGGTGTGGGACGAGCTGGCGGGGGCGCCGACGGCGCTCGAGGCGCTGCTCTCGGGGCTCGGTGCGGAGGAGGAGAGCTATCGCTATGCCGACGGCAAGTGGACGATCCGCGAGGTTCTCGGCCACATTCTCGACACCGAGAGGGTGTTCGCCTTTCGTGCCCTCCACATGGCACGCGGCGACGCAGCGGCGCTGCCGGGAATGGACCAGGACGTCTGGAGCGCCTCTTCGAATGCCGGCACCCGGCCACTCTCGGCACTGCTCGAGGAGTTCCGCACTCTGCGATCGGGGAACGTAGCCCTCTTCCGGTCGTTCGACGAAGACGCGCTCGAGCGTCGCGGCACTGCCAGCGGCTTCGAGTTCACGGTGCGGGCGCTGGTCCACATCGTCGCCGGTCACGAGCTCCACCACCGAGCGATCCTCGAAGAACGCTATCTGCCGGTTCCGGAGTCGGGATGAGCCTCTTCTACTTCCGCCCCGGCTGAACGAGCTGCAAGCGCACCCGTGAGGTGCTCGAGCAGGCCGGGGTCGAGGTTCCCGAGCGATCGACCGGCAAGGAGCCGCTTGGCGAGCAGGAGGTTCGCGACCTCCTCGGGAAGGTCGAGCGCGTCGTCATCGCCCGGGGGCGCAACCGCGGTGAGCTGAAAGCGTCGGAGGTCGAGCCGAAGGACCTGCTGGGGCCGACCGGCAACGTACGAGCGCCGCTGGTGCACCTCGGCGACACGCTGGTCGTCGGCCTGGATCTCGACTCGGTGACCGCCCTGATCGCCGCCGGCTAAGCGCTGCCGCCCGCCGCGACGGCGCGGCCACGAAGACGACCGGCGATGTGCTCCACGATTCGGCTCGCGTGGTCGCGCGAGTTGTCGATGAAGATCCGGTTCGTGTGGATGCCCGAACGCACCGCTCCCGCAACGTAGAGTCCGGGGACATCGGTCTCGCCGCTTTCCTCGTCGAACGCCGGGATCTTCTCGACCGCATCGACGACGACCCCCGAAGCCTCCAGCAGCGAGGCGTCGATGTCGTAGCCGATCAGTACGTACACGGCATCGGCCGGCAGGAACTCATGATCCTCCCCACCGGCAAGAACCAGACCCCGACGGCCGTCACGCACTTCAAAGGCCTCCACCGTGCGCTCGAAGTGAGCACCGATCGAGCCCTCGGCGATGCGGTTCTCGACATCGGGTCGCACCCAATACTTGACGGTCGGCTTGATCTCCCGACCGCGGTGGACGAGGCTGACCTCGATGCCGGCACGCCATATCTCGAGCGCGGCCTCCGCCGCCGAGTTGCCCGCGCCTACGAGCACGACGTGCTCACCGTAGTGGCGATACGGTTCGAGGTAGCGGGTGTGCACCCAGGGGAGATCGGCCCCCGGCACCGCAAGCCGACGGGGCGCACCGAAGTAACCGGTCGCGACCACCACCGTGCGGGCAGGCTGCAAGTAGCTCCCCCCCTCTCGCGGAGCGATCTCCGCGAGGAGACCTTGCTGCGAGGGCCGGATCCGAACCACTTTCGAGTGCGTCCGTACTTCGAGATCGTGGTGGGCCACCACCGAGCGGTAGTACGCGAGCGCCTGACGCCGATCGGCCTTGTCCTCGGGAATCGAAAAGGGCACACCGCCGATCTCCATCCGATCCCGGGTGGTGAACCAGGTCATGTAGGTCGGGAACCCGAGCAGGTTCGCCTGCAAGGGGCCCGCGTCGAAGAGAGCCACGGAGAGCCCGGCCTGCTTCGCCTCGGCGCCGACCGCGACCCCGGTCGGTCCCGACCCAACGACCAGCACGTCGAGCGGCGGCCCGGCCGCGGTCACGATCCCCCCGCCGCCTGAGCCGGGCTGATCTCGATCCGGTTCCGCCCTGCCTGCTTCGCCTTGTAGAGCGCCTGGTCCGCGCTCTGCAGCAGGTCCGTGCTGTCGCGGCCGTGGTGCGGGAAGACGGCGATGCCGCCGCTCACGGTGACCCGACCCAGCGGCTGGTCGACCGCGTACTCGAAGTCGTGAGCCTCGATCTTCGACCGCAGCTTCTCCGCCAGGCCGTAGGTCGAGGCCACCGACTGATTCGGCGCGACGACGACGAACTCCTCTCCACCGAAGCGGCCGAAGACATCCTCCGCGCGCAGGGACTCGTTGACGAGAGCCGCCAGATCCTGGAGCGCCCGATCGCCGGCCGCATGTCCGTTGTTGTCGTTGTAGGGCTTGAAGTGATCGACGTCGAGCAGCACGACTCCGACCTCACGCCCGGACCGCTCTGCCTCGAAGACCAGTTCACCGAGGCGGTAGTCGACGGCGCGCCGGTTGAGAATGCGGGTCAGCCCGTCGAGATCGGCCTTCGCCTTGAGCGCGGAATAGGACGCCGCGCTCTGCAGGCCGAAGCCGGCGGTCTGGGCGATCAGCGACAGCATCGTCTTCTCGCGCCGGTAGTGCCGTCCGAGGCCCGACACGGCGACGACCCCGAAGGTCTGCCCTGCGACCACCATCGGCACGGCGAGGTCGGTGCGGAACGATCGCAGTCCCGGCACCGTCGTGTGCCCCGGGATGCGGCGGCCGTCGAGATCCTGGCGGTCGACGGCCTCCTGCAGATCGGCGACCAGCCCCAGCTCTCCCTCGCCGAAGCCGATCTCGCGGTTGAGCGCCCGCTCGAGCGAGCCGGACGACGATGCGGCCACCACCAGGGTCGGCGACTTGCCCTGCGTCTCCGCCGGGCGTCGTGCAAAGAGGACCACGACCTGATCCGCATCGAAGGTGCGCTGAACGATGTGGACGACGAGTTGCGGAATCTCGCGGGCGTCGCGAGCATCGCGCAGACGCTCCGTCAGACGTGTCAGATCGACCAGCAGCCGATCGAGCGAGGCCTCCTGCGCCTCGGCGCGACTCGCCTGGTTTGCCGCCGACCTCAGGGTCGCGACGTCGCGCTCGAAGGCCCGCACCCGCCTCGAGACCCGGTAGAGCAACCAGGTCAGAAGCAGCACGAGCACCAGAAGGCCGGCCGCGACGAAAGCGAGGGGGCTGAGCAGATCGAGCATGTGAAAACGGGAGCCTAGTCGAATCCCTCCCGGCGGTCGAGTGTCGGGCCGGAAGCCCCCGACCCTCTGATATCTTGACCGAGCCGTCGCCGCGTGCGCAGTCGATGATCGACCTTTCCGCAATTGAGGCCGCCCGCGAACGCCTCGCGCCCTATCTGCCGGTGACGCCGGTGATCCGGGACGCGCGTCTTTGCGAGACGTCGGGAGCCGAGGTCTGGCTCAAGCTGGAGAGTCTCCAGCACACCGGCTCCTTCAAGGTTCGTGGCGCCACTCATCGGATGCTTCGTCTCCCGGAGGACGAGCGCGCTCGCGGCGTCGTCGCCGCATCGGCGGGCAATCACGCGCAGGGAGTCGCCTTCGGTGCCCGCCATCTGGGGGTCTCCGCCCTCATCGTCATGCCGGAACCGACACCGCTGGTGAAGATCGAGCGGACCCGCGCATTGGGGGCGGAGGTCGTTCTGGCGGGCAGCGTCTTCGACGAGGCTCAGGAGCATGCGATCGAGATCGCCGGGAGGGAGGGGCGCACCCTCGTCCCTCCGTTCGATCACCCCGACGTGATCGCGGGCCAGGGGACGGTCGGACTCGAGATCGCCGAGCAGGTCCCCGACGCCGACGATGTGCTCGTCGGCATCGGCGGCGGCGGCCTGATCTCCGGCATCGGGTCGGCGCTGGCGACGGCACCGACGCGGGTGCTCGGAGTTCAGAGCGAGGCCGCGCCGGCGATGAAACTCAGCTTCGACAGCGGCGAGCGCAGTAGCCACCTCGTCGGGCCCACTCTCGCGGAAGGGCTGAGCGTGCGCCTGCCGGGTGAGCTCACGTTCTCGATCGTCAGCAGCACTGTAGAGGCGATCCGGACCGTTTCGGAGCGCGAGATCGAAGAGGCGATCTACGAGCTGCTCGACGGCTCGAAGCTCGTCGTCGAGGGGGCCGGTGCCGCTGCATGCGCCCCGCTTCTCGCCCCGGATAGACGGTTCGCCGGCCGCAAGGTCGTCGTGGTGATCAGTGGCGGCAACATCGACCCCGGCGTCCTCGCGCGGGTGGTCGAGCGATCGCTCGTGCGTCGGCGGCGCCTCATCCGCCTGCGGGTCCGACTCAGCGATCGCCCGGGTGCGCTCGCAGGCCTGCTCGACGCCGTCGCGCGCGAGGGGGCCAACGTCCGCAGGGTCGAGCACGATCGCAACTTCGCCGGAGCCGACTTCTGGTCCGCATCGGTCGACCTCACCCTCGAGACCCGGGATCCGGAGCACGGTGAACGCCTGCTTGCGTCACTCGAAGAGGGTGGCTACGCAGGGGTCGAACGGCTCGCCGAGAGCTGAAACAACTTCCCTCTCGGGCTGGATCAGCGCGATACGGTCCTGCAACGGGAAGCTGGTGAGAGGTTAGACTCTCACCATGTACGAACGAGAAGAGGTCCAGCTCGCGCGCGACGTCGGCGCCATCATGATCCCCGACGGCGTCTCCGTGATGCTCGAGGAGGGCACTCCGCTCCTCATCACACAGCAGCTCGGTGGCAGCTTCACCGTGATGACCGATCGCGGCGCCATGTACCGGATCGACGAGCGCAATGCAGACGCCCTCGGCAAGGAAGTGGTCGCCGAGAGCGACGAAGGTTCCGGCTCTCTCGAGGAACGGGTCTGGGACCAGATGAAGAAGTGCTACGACCCCGAGATCCCGGTCAACATCGTCGACCTCGGGTTGGTCTACAACTGCGAGATCGAGGAAGGCGAAGGCGAGGCGGTGATCGACATCACGATGACCCTCACCGCCCCCGGCTGCGGCATGGGTCCGGTGCTCGCCGAGGACGTGAAGCGGCGAGTCGAGGGCCTCGCCGGCGTCAAGGACGCTCGGGTCGACGTCGTCTTCGATCCGCCCTGGAATCAGAACATGATGTCGGAGGCCGCACGGCTCCAGCTCGGGTTTCTCTAGGCTGAACTTCGCAAGGCCCCGCGTCCCGCCGTCTCAGCCGTCGAGCGACGGGTAGCGAGCGGGGTCGCAGCGCCTCATCAGAGCGTAGACGGTGTCGAAGATCGACTCCCGGTTCGGCTTCGAGGCGTAGTCGCCGTCGGACCCGTAGGCGGGGCGATGCGGCGCCGCGCACAGCGTCACCGGTTCGGCGTCGAGCCACTCGTAGCCCCCCTGGGCGTCGAGCACCTGCTGCATCATGTAGGCGGTGCCGCCTCCCGGCACGTCCTCGTCGAGGAAGACGATCCGGTTGGTCTTCTCGAGGGAGTTGCGGATCAGAGCGTGGCGATCGAACGGCAGCAGGGTGCGGACGTCGATCACCTCGACGTCCACTCCCACCCGCTCGAGCTGCTCGCACGCTTCGAGCGCGATGCGGCACAGAGCGCCGTAGGTCACGAGCGTGACGTCCTCGCCCTGCCGAATCACCTCAGGAACGCCGAGCGGCACGGTGAACGCTTCGAGATTGTCCGGCTTCGGCTCCTTGAGCCGGTAGCCGTTGAGCACCTCGATCACCAGGCCCGGATCGTCGGACTGGAGCAGCGTGTTGTAGAAGCCGACCGCCTGCGTCATGTCACGCGGCACGCAGACGTGAACCCCGCGCACAAGATGGATGAGACCCGCCATCGGCGAGCCGGAGTGCCACACCCCTTCGAGCCGGTGGCCGCGGGTACGCAGGATGACGGGAGCCTTCTGACCTCCGGCGCTGCGCCAGCGCAGGGTCGCGAGGTCGTCGGAGATGATCTGCAGGGCGTAGAGCAGGTAGTCGAGGTACTGGATCTCCGCAATCGGCCTCAGCCCGCGTAGAGCAAGGCCGATCGCCTGCCCGACGATGGTCGCCTCGCGGATCCCGGTGTCGGAAACGCGGATCGGGCCGTACTTCGCCTGCAGCCCGGAGAATCCCTGATTGACGTCGCCGAGATACCCGAGATCCTCGCCGAAGGCGAGCACCCTCGGATCACGAGCCAGCGCGGCATCGAAGCCGGCGTTGAGGATCTCGAAGCCCCGCAGCATCTCCGGCTCGTCGGCGTAGACAGCGGCGACCTCCGGCACGGCCGAAGCCGCCTTCGGGCCATCGCTCGTCAGGTGCGAGCTGTAGGTCGATGCCAGCGCCTCGCGCTCCCTCTCAAGCCAGCTCAGGAGCTTCTGTCGCGCCGTTCCCGACATCGCCGCCGAAGCGAGGCGCGCGTCGTGGGCCGTCGCCACCAGATCGCGCCGCCCTGGCGTCGGCATCCGCTCCAGGCGCTGCGCCTGGGACGCCAATTCTCTGGAGGTCTCCTCGTCGTCCGTCTCGGCCAGCAGATCGGCCAACAGCCCCGAGAGCTCGAGACGGGCGACCTCGATCGGGTTGCGGAAGCGCTCCCATGCCGAGCGCTGCTGCCGGCGCACCCTGTCGAGCGACTTGCTCTCGAGCTCGTCGAGAAGCTCCTCGGAGGCGACACCCTCATCGAGCATCCACCGCCGCATTCGAACGAGACCGTCGAAATCGCTTTCGAACTGAAGCCGCTCCGGGCTCTTGTAGCGCTCGTGGCTCCCGGAGGTCGAGTGCCCCTGCGGCTGGGTGAGCTCGACGACGTGGACGATCGCGGGCACATGAGTCTCTCGGACCCGCTCCGCCGCCTCGGCGTAGGTTTCGCACAGCGCCGGGTAGTCCCAGCCGCGGACACGATAGAGATCGTAGCCGGCATCGCTACCTTCCGCGCGCCCGAAGCCGGCGAGGATCTTCGACAGGTCGCCCTTGGTGACCTGGTACTCGTTCGGCACCGAGATTCCGTAGCCGTCATCCCAGATCGACAGCAGCATCGGCGCCTTGAGGACCCCCACGGCGTTGACCGTTTCCCAGAACAGCCCCTCGGCACTACTCGCGTTGCCGATCGTCCCCCAGGCGATCTCGTTGCCGTTCGTCGAGAAGCGCTCGGCGCCCGGAATCTCGAGTTCGCGATAGAGCTTCGAGGCCTGGGCCAGGCCGGCGAGTCGGGGCATCTGGGAACCGGTCGGCGACAGATCCGCCGAGCTGTTGTATAGCTCGGCGATCGGGAGCCACGAGCCGTCCTCCGCCAGGAAGCGGGTGGCGAAGTGGGCGTTCATCTGGCGACCGGCCGAAGAGACCTCGTGAGCCGGATCGGGATCGGCGTAGAGCTGACTGAAGAGCTCCTCGACGGTCGTCAGGCCGAGGGCGAGCATCACGGTCTGGTCGCGGTAGTAGCCGGCGCGCACGTCGCCCGGAGAAAAGGCGCGCGCCATGGCCAGTTGGGCGACCTCCTTGCCGTCACCGAAGATGCCGAACTTGCCCTTGCCGGTCAGCACTTCGCGCCTCCCGATCAGGCTCGCCTGGCGGCTCTCGTAGCCGATTCGATAGTCGGCGAGAACGCCGTCTTTCGTCAGTCCGACGCGACCCGAGCCTGCACGCTGGGGTCGGGGTTCGGCGGAGCCTTGCTGGGGCGGAGTGTCGATTGCCATGGTCGAAACGGCTCGCCTCGAGGGCGAGCCGGCGGGAGCATCGGATGCCGGAGGCGGGCCTTCCGGTGGCGGCATTATACCGGCGGCCGGCGCGCCACTCCGGAGAGGAAGGCCGCAGTCGCATGGCGCAACCCCTCGAGGCTGTACCCACCCTCGAGGAGGGCCACCAGCCGGCCTTTCGAGCTCGCCTCCGCCGCCGCGACCAGGCGCTCCCCCACCCACCGGTAGCTCTCGGTTTCGACCCGCCATCCCCCCAGCGGGTCATCGACCCAGCCGTCGAAGCCCGCCGAGACGACGATCGCCTGCGGCGCGAACTCCCTCAACGCCGGCAGCAGCCGCTCGTCGATCACGCTCTCGAACTCGGCACTCGAAAGACCTGCCGGGAGCGGGAGGTTGAGGGTGGCTCCGAGGCCCTCGCCCCGCCCCTGCTCCGAGGCGAGCCCGGTGCCGGGATAGAACGGGTGCTGATGGAGGCTGGCGAAGAAGACGTCGGCCCGTTCCTCGAACAGATGCTGCGTGCCGTTGCCATGGTGGACGTCGAAGTCGACCACCGCGACCTTCTCGAGGTCGTGGCGGCCGAGCAGCCGCTCGGCGGCGATCGCGGCGTTGGCGAAGTAGCAGAACCCCATCGCCTCGTCGCGCTCGGCGTGGTGCCCGGGAGGCCGCACCGCAGCGAAGGACTGCCTCAGTTCGCCCGAGCCGACCGCGTCGGTCGCTGCCAGCGCCACCTCGACCGCGGCCAGCGAGCCCGCGAACGTCCCCGGAGACAAAGGGTTGTCGGCCGAGTCGATCAGCCCGTCACCCCGCCGGACGGCACGCTCGAAGCGCTCGACATAGGCCGCGCTGTGCGAAGCGTGGATCGCCTCGCGAACCTCTTCCTCCCGGTATCTCCCCTCGTTCACGTCTTCGAGGTCCCAGCCCGCATCGACGACCCCCTGCCGCACGGCCTCGAGCCGCTCCGGCCGCTCGGGTGCGCCGGCCGGGGGCCTGTGGAGCTGGCACCGCTCGCTGGTGAAGGCGCGAAACAAGGAATTCAGGCCGTCGCCGCGATCTCGCGCAGCAGGGCGATGTTCATCTTGTGACCGGTCAGACGGCCGACGACCCGCCCACGAATCGGGTAGCCGAGAAGGTAGAGGTCGCCGATGATGTCGAGCACCTTGTGACGGGCAAACTCGTCAGAGAAGCGCAGGCGGGTGTTGATGACGTTGTCTTCGCCGACGAGGATGCAGTTGTCGAGCCGGCCGCCGGTGCCGAGCCCGAGTTCCTGCATCATGCCGAGGTCCTTCATGAAACCGAATGTCCGGGCGGGCGCGATCGCATCGCGATAGGAGTCGTAGTCGGTGAGTTCGAACTCACACACCTGATCCCCGACCGGCGGCGGGTAGCTGAGCTCGTAGCGTGCCGAGAAGGTCTCAGCAGGCTCGATGCTGAGCTGCTTGCCCCCTTCGCCGCTCACCTCGTAGCGACGGTCGATGACGATCTCCCGGCGCGGCGCCGACTGCTCGACGACGCCGACCCGCTCGAGCGCCTCGCAGAACTCGAGCGCGGAACCGTCGAGCACCGGAATCTCGCCGTGCACCTTGATGAGCAGGTTCGTCACTCCCGCTGCACGCAAGGCAGAGAGGAGGTGTTCGACCGTCTTGATGTCCTGGCCGTCGCGCGACAGGGTCGTCGCGTAGTCGGTCTCGGCCACCGACGAGATGTGAGCCGGCAGCACCGTATTCGTCGGTAGCGAGACGAAGTGAATCCCGGTGTCGACCGGCAGCGGCTGGAGCGTCATGCCGGTCCGGTTGCCGGAGTGGAGACCGAGACCGTAGAGGACCGTCCCGGCAGCGAGCGTGCGCTGCGGCTCGTCGGTCACCTGGAGGAGCGGCAGTGGCGGCGGCGGCTGCAGCCGCGGACTCTCCTCGAGGCGGGTCTTGGTCTTCTCGAGCGTCGAAAGCAGGTCGCTGTCGCGGCTCACCGACTCCCGATACTGGAGGGCGCCTGCGACGGCATCGACAGCCTCGTTGTAGGACAGCGGCTTCTCGACGTACTCGAACGCCCCCATCTTGATCGCCTTGACCGCCGTCGAGGCGGTGCCGTGCCCCGACATCATGATCACCGCCGCCGCCGGATCCTGCTCGCGCAGCGCCTGCAGGATCTCGAGACCGTCCTTGTCGGGCAACCAGACGTCGAGGAAGACAACATCGGGCGACTCCCGAGCGTACAGCTCGATCGCGCGCTCCCCGCTCTCGGCGGTCAGCGTCGCGTAGCCCTCGTCGGCGAGGACGCCGGACAAGGTGGCGAGAATGCCGGGTTCGTCGTCGACGATCAGAACGGTCGTGGTCAGCGAGGCAGCGGTCATCGCGGGGGTCTCCTCCGGGAGGAGTGGGCAGTATAGGACGGCCTCTCCCGACCGCAAACGGGAGGCGGCCGAGCAACTCGCCGGCGAATCTGTCACCATCGGCGGCCGTCGGCGACCGAGCCGGGAAGCACCCCGGGGCGCGACGCCGTATGGCCGGCCTACACCCCCGACGATCTCCCGATCGAGAAAGGAACCCTCATGTCTTCCAATCCCCGCGTCTACTTCGACATCTCGATCGGCGGCGCCCCGCGCGGTCGCCTTACGTTCGAGCTCGCCGCCGATGTCGTCCCCCGCACAGCCGAGAACTTCCGTGCCCTGTGCACCGGTGAGAAGGGAACCGGAGGGTCGGGCAAGGCGCTTCATTTCAAGGGGAGCGCCTTCCACCGCATCATCCCCGGCTTCATGTGCCAGGGGGGCGATTTCACGGCCGGCAACGGCACCGGCGGGGAGTCGATCTACGGCGGCCGCTTCGACGACGAGAACTTCGAACTGCGTCACGAGGGCAGCGGCACGCTGTCGATGGCCAACGCCGGCCCGAACACCAACGGCAGCCAGTTCTTCATCTGTACGGCTCAGACGTCGTGGCTCGACGGCAAGCATGTGGTCTTCGGCCGACTCGTCGAGGGAGAGGACGTGCTGGCGGCGATGGAAGCGGCCGGCAGTCCGAGCGGCGCCACGTCCAGTGCCGTGGTGATCGAAGACAGCGGCGAGCTGAGCTAGCCTGCCTGGGCGCCGAGCCGGTGCTCGGCGAAGGTCTCCGGCGGCAGCTCTCTCACCGGGTGCTGCGGCAAGGAGGCGAGGAGGCGCTCGATGCGACGCCTGGAGCGGCGGACGACTTCGTCCGCAAGTTCGCCCTCCGCGTGGCTGCGCGCCAGGGATCGTGCCATTCCGAGGGCCCGTCCGGTGTCGGTGAGGTGAGCGCAGACGGTGAGCCAGTCGCACCCCGCGGTCAGAGCGCGCGCGGGGATCCCCGGTTCGTCGAACCGCTCCGAAATGGCGCGCATCCCGAGGTCGTCCGTCGTGACGACTCCTTCGTAGCCCGCCCGATGGCGCAGCGTCTCCTCGACGATGCGTCGTGACAGGGTCGCCGGCCACTCCGGATCCCACTGCGGATAGTGGACGTGGGCCGTCATCACCAGCTCGACGGTCTCGTCGAGAAGCTCGAGGAACGGCGCCAGTTCCCGACGACGAAGGCTCTCGAGCGAGCGATCGACTACCGGCAGAGCCTCGTGCGAATCGACCGCGGTGTCGCCGTGCCCGGGATAGTGCTTGAGGCAGCCGAGAACCCCCTCCGCCTGCTGCGCCCGCAGGAAACTCCGGGCGGCGCGGATCACCGAGCGCGGATCCGTTCCCAGCGCGCGGCTGCCGATCACCGGATTCGCCGGGTTCGAGTGCACGTCGACGACGGGCGCGAAGTTGACGTTGATGCCGAGGGAGGCCAGCTCGCGACCCATCCCGCTCCCCACCTGCGCGGCCTGCGAGGCCCACGACGCCGCCTCGCCGAAGTCGGTCACCGGAGCCGGGGTACGGATCACCTGCCCGCCTTCGTGATCGACGGCGACAACGATGCGGTCGCGACCGATCGCCTCGCGCGCCTGGTCGAGCAGCGCCCTCAGCGGATCGAGCCAGTCCGGATACGGCGGTTCGTGATCGAAGTTGTCACGGAACAGCACCACTCCCGCCGGCCGGAGCTCGGCCAGAAGCCTGCGGTCGTGCTCGGTGAGAGTCGGCGACTTCTGCAGGCCGATCAGGAAGTGCCGTCCCCAGTCGATGGCTCTCCCCTGCACGATCCCGCTCGGCCCTTCCTTCAGCTCTCGCGCAGCGCGGTCGCGATCGGCATGCGAGCCGCGCGAACCGCCGGGAACAGGCCGCCGAAGAAGCCGATCACGCCGGCGCAGACGATCCCGGCGATCACCAACCCCGGCGTGACGTCGAAGCTGAAGGCGACCTGGCTGAACGACTGCCAGTTGATCGTCGCCGCACGAAAGCCGTCGAAGGCGAAGTAGGCGGCGAGGCCGCCCACCGTCCCACCGGCGAGCGCCAGCAGCAGCGACTCGGCCAGAACCGACAGCACCACGGGCCCGCTGCGAAAACCCACGGCCCGCAAGGTCGCGATCTCCCGGGTGCGTGCGGAGACGGCGGTGTACATCGTGTTGAGCGCGCCGAACACCGCTCCGATCGCCATCAGCAACGTGATCAGAAGACCGAGGCCTGTGATCAACCCGGTGAGGATCGCCGACTGCTCCTCGTAGTACTCCTCCTGGCGGAAGACATCGACGCTGACCCGTGGGTCGCTCTGAAGCGCATCCTTGAAGGCCGCGAACGCCTCCGGGCTCTCGAGGCGGGTGTAGACCGCCTGAAACGACTCGCCACGCTGATAGGCGGCCTGCAGGATGCTGGCATCCGTCCACACCTCCGACTCGGCGATGCCTCCGCCGGCCTCGAACAGGCCGACGATCTTCCAGCCGTCACCGCCGACCGGGAGCTCTCCCCCCAGGTCGAGACCGGCGAACTCGCGGGCCGCGCCGACGCCGACGATGACCTCGTTGCGCCCCCACTCGAAACTCCGCCCCTCGACGATCCTCAGGTTGTCGCGCACCTTGAAGGCCGCAGCCTCGACGCCCCGCAGCGGCACGTTGGCGTCCGTGCCGGTCGAGCGCTTCGGGAGGTCGATGATGACGAACAGCTCGGCGGACGACATGGGTCCGTCACCGTCGTGCCGCACGCCCGCGGTATCGGCAATCGCCCGCGCGCCGTCGCGACCGAGAATGCTCATCATCTCCGAGTTGGAACCGTCGCGCAGCACGATCGCGGTGTCCTGCGACGCCGACTGCTGCATCGTCGAACGCACCCCCTGAGCGATCGACAGCACCCCGACGAGGACCGCGACCACACCGGCGATGCCGAACGCCGAAGAGAGCGACGAGCCCCAGCGCTGAGGGATGGTGGTGAAGCTGTACCGCGTCACCGACAGAACCTGTCGCAGCCAGCGCAGGATCGCCATCGGTTACCCCCTCCTCAGCGCGTCGGAGACGTTGAGACGCATCGCCTGGAGCGCCGGCAGCAGTCCGGTCACCACCCCCAGCCCGAGGATCAGGCAGAGCCCGACGATCACCTTCCCTCGCGGCAGGTAGAAGATCGGCAGCGCACCACCGGTCGGATCTCCACCCGTGGTGATGAAGAACCAGGCCAGCACCAGACCGAGCCCTCCGCCGAGCAGAGCCAGCAGCAGGGATTCGCCGAGCACCAGGCCGAGCACCTGGCCGTTGCGATAGCCCATCGCCTTGAGCACCCCGATCTCTTCGGTGCGCTCGCGCACCGCCTGAGCCATCGTGTTGCCCGCCACCAGCAGGATCGTGAAGAAGACGGCGGCGAGCACCGCCATCAGGATCTTCCCGACGTTGCCGACCTGGTTGGCGAACCCCTGGAGAAACGCCATCTCGGTTTCGGTCCGCGTCTCGGCGGGAGAGTTCGCGAACTCCTGGTCGATGGCGTTGGCGACCTCGACGGCGCGTTCCGGGTCCTCGACCCGCAGGATGTACCAGCCCACGAGCCCGTCACCCATGGCGCGAGCCTCGTGGAAGTAGTCGTACTGGAAGAGGAACTGCGTGGTGTCGGTGCCGTCGTCGGCGCCGTCGTAGATGCCGACGATGTCGAACGTCCAGGTGGCACCGCCCCCCTTCTGGCGCCAGATCGTCGCCTGAATCGGCACCTTGTCACCGATCTCCCAGCCGTACTTGTCGGCGATCGTGCGCCCGACCACGGCACCCGTGCGGGTGCTCTTCCACGCCTCCAGCTGTTCTTCGGGCAGCAGGAACTCCGGATACATCTCGAGGTACTCCTCGGGCTTCACGGGCGACTGCTGGAAGATGTTCTTGGGATCCTGGTAGACGCCGCCGAACCAGGTCGCATGGGTCGCCTGAGCGACGCCGTCGATCGACTCCATGCGTTGTTCGTAGCTGGCGGGAAGGAGCTGAATGAGAGAGACCTTGTGCCGCGTCACGAGACGGTCCTCCCCCACCAGGCTCACCCCCATCGCCAGCGCCTGATCGATCGTCACCAGGTAGCCGAACAGAAGGAACGCGATGAGGATCGACAGCATCGTGAGGATCGTGCGCGTCTTCTTGCGCCGCAGGTTGCTCCACAGGATCGGCAGGAACTTCATGCCACCCCCTGCTGCGCCCTCTCGACGAGCCGCCCCTTGTCCAGATGGAGGGTGCGATCGGCCCGCTGAGCCGCGAGCGGGTCGTGCGTCACCATGACGATCGTCTTGCCCTGCTCGCCCGACAGCGCCTTCAGGATCTCGAGCACCTCGTCTCCCGACTCGCGATCGAGGTCGCCCGTCGGCTCATCCGCGAGGATCAGGGTCGGGTCGGTGGCGATCGCCCGCGCGATCCCGACACGCTGCTGTTCGCCGCCGGAGAGCTGACGCGGATAGTGGCCGGTCCGGTGGGACAGACCGACGATGTCGAGTGCCGTCGCCACCTGCTCGCGTCGTTCCCTCTTCGACAGCGGCGCCAGCAGGAGCGGCAACTCGACGTTGCGCGCGGCGGAGAGCATCGGCATCAGGTTGTAGAACTGGAAGACGAAACCGACATGCCGCGAGCGCCAGCCGGCGAGCTTGCGATCGCTCAGAGCGTCGATCCGAGCGCCACCCACCGTCACCGTTCCCGAGGTCGGCCGGTCCAACCCGCCGATCAGGTTGAGCAGCGTCGACTTGCCCGATCCCGACGGCCCCATGAGGGCGAGGAACTCCCCCTCTCCGACCGCAAGATCGAGCTTCTCGAGAACCTGGATCACCTCCGCACCGCGGCGGAAACGACTTGTCGACTCCTGCGACCTCGACCAGAGCACTCATGGCGACTCCTCCCGAACCTTCTGTCCATCCTCGAGCGGCAGTGAACTCTCGACCACGACCTGGTCTCCCGGGCCGACCCCGGAGAGCACCAGCGTTCCGTCGGGCGAGTCCCCGCCTACCGCGACGGCTCGCCTTTCGACGAAGCCGTCCTTCACCAGCCACACCACCTCACGCCCTCCGTCGCGCGAGACGGCTGCCCGAGGAACGACGATCGAAGTCCTCTGCTCGTCGCCCCCTGTCTCGGCCTCACGGAACGCGACCTTCACTCCCATGTCAGGGAGGATGCGCGGGTCGAGTTCGTCGAAGCCGATTCGCACCTTGACCGTGGCACGCTGGCGGTCGGCGGTCGGGACGATGGCGATCACCCGCGCGGGGATCTGCCAGTCGCTGTAGGCGTCGAGCGTCGCCTCGACCACCTGACCGGGATAGACCCGGTTGATATAGCTCTCGTTGACGTCGACCTCGATTTCGAGCGAGGCCATGTCGACCACCGTGCCGATCCCGGTGCGGGTAAAGCCGCCGCCCGCCGCCGCGGGCGAGATCATCTCTCCCGGCTGCGCGTTCTTCGACACCACGACGCCGGCAAAGGGAGCGCGGATTTCGGTATCGGCGAGCTCCTGCTCCCAGACACCCACCTGGCGCCGCGCCACCTCCGCCTGCTCGCGTTGCTGCTCGAGCCGCGCCGCCAGCGAATCACGGGCCGCGGCGGCCGCATCGAGATCGGCCGTGGAGCCGATCTGAGCCGCAACCAGCTCTCTGACCCTGCCGAGTTCGAGGTCGGCCTCGGCGAGTCGGACACGGGTCTCCTGGAGCTGTGCGCGCGCGGCCGTTTCCTGCGCCCGCGCCAGCCGCAGACCGACCCGCGTGTTCGAGTCGTCGAGGCGCGCCATCAGCTGCCCCTCGGCGACCTCCATCCCCTCCTCGATCAGCACCTCGACCACCCGCGCCGTGACCTTCGACGACACCGTCGCCTGCAGCCGGGCGGTGACGTAGCCGGAGGCGTTGAGGATCGTCGCCCCGCGCCCCCCTCCACCGGCGCTCACCTCGCGCGCCGGCGCGGTGCGGACGGTCGGTACTTCGGGCCGGGTCCACCACCAGATCGCCGCGACCATCACCAGCAGGGCGCCGACGGACACGGCGATCCACCGTCGGTCCAGCCCGCTCTCGCTCGGCGGCGCACCTCGATCGATCTTCAACTTGTCGAGTCTCTGGTCGGCCACGCGTCGTCTCCCCTCGGCCTCAGGCCGAGTCGGCATTGTAGCGACAACAACCACGGCAGCGACTCCGCCTCCGGTCAGCGGCGCCACCGCCGCGCTCGAAGGTCGAAGGACTCCTGCGGACGGTCTCCAGGAGACCTCGAAGGCGACGAGTCGGCGCTCGAGTGCCGACCGTCGCGGCTCCCCCGCGACTCCGCTCCGAGGTCGATTCTCAGGGCCGTCCTTCGCGCGAGCCATCGACGCTCGTCCAGGCAGGCAGCGTGAACCTAGGTTGCCTGCGACTGCACAGGACCCTACCGGTAGCGCACTTCCGGGTCTCCGCGCGCCCGGACTGCAGCACACGCCTCCCGCCGGCGAGTTTCCTCCGCGCCTGCTGCGCCGGCTGAAGGGGCGGATTGACGACCGACCGCCCCATCACTTCGCCCTACCCGGCGCCCCTCGCGATGCCCCAGGGCAAAGCCGCCACGGCCCTCCTTGGCCTGAGCCTTCATGAACCGATTCCGCACCCCCTCCCGGCCAACCGCCTGCCCAACGCGCCGCCGGCAAGGCTCTTCCCGCGTCCTCTTCCCTGGAGGTTCAGCCGTCGGAGTCGACAGCCGCCAACGCACCCCGATAGAGCAGCCACAACGCCACCATCTGAATCAGGTGGTAGAGGTCGTTGTGGTTGAAGTGCCGGTGGAGACTCGGACCGAACTGCTGCACGACGGAGGCGAGCAGGGAGGTCGCCAGACCGGCCAGGATCCACCGTGCCCAGCGACGAGACGAGAGCACGGCCACCCCGTGAATCGCGACACTGGCGATCATCACGCTGCCGTAGTCGAGGATGGCGACGAGGAACCGGTCATCGACGAACAGCACCCAGGCGGCGAAGAGTACCCACTTGACGCCGGCCAGCCAGACCCAGCCGCGCGCGGAGGGGCGCATGCCGAAGGCCGCCACCGAGGCGAGGAGAAGCGCCGCGCTGGCGGCGCCGATGGAGAGCATCGTCCCCTTCCACAGAGCGGTCAGGGCCCACTGGGGCAACAGCAGCGTGAAGCCGTGAAACGTTCCTCCCAGCAGGGCGCCGGCACTCATGCCGAGAAGCGCCCGCCGCCACCAGATCGTCACCGACCGAGGATCCGCCGCCGAGTCGCTCCCGGCCGACCGAGCGAGACTGCCCTTCAACGCTCGCCCGAGCCTGGCGGCGAAGAAGATGCCTACCGCAGCGAGCAGGTAGTCGGTGAGGAGCGTCGTCGGTTCGGTGATCTGCATGCCCGAGGCGGGAGTATCCCACGCGGTCGCCGCATGGTTGACAGCGGGGAGGGGGGCATGCTGCCATCGGACGGTGACGCGCGACCCGGACTCCGGACCGACACCGAGCCCCGGTCCCGGCTCGACCTCGGGCAGCGAACGCAGGCTCGTTCTCACCGCCGGCCCTCTTGCAGCCGAGCACAGGCTGCTGTCCGACCTCGCGGCGCGACCGCAGCCGGGCGACCCGGACTACCGAGCGCTGCTCATCGTCGTGCCCTCACAGGCGCTGCGCGATCACCTTCACGCGAGGATCGTCGCCCTCAGGGGCGCCGTCATCGGAGTGCGGATCACGACACTTTTCGGTGCCGCCCTCGAGGCGGTCGACGACGCCGCCGGCAGGGCTCTTGCGGGGCGCGACCTGTTCCCGCTGCTGGTGCGCCGGGCGGCCGAAGCCGACCGGGTTCTTCGCCGCGAGCTGCAGCACCTCCAGGACGGCTACTCGGCCCTTCTCTCCGGCGTCCGGGACCTTCTCGATGCCGGCTTCGAGCCCGCCCTCGGCGAGGCGGCAATGGAGGCCCTCGATGCCGAGGGAGGCACGCTGGCGTCGAAACGCGAGCTGGAGCGTGCCCGGTCCCTGCTGGCGGTCGCGGGTGCCGCTCATGCCGCACTCGAGGCCACGTCGACCGGGCGCCGCTCCACGGTGCTGCAACGTGCGACCGAGACGCTCTTCGCGGAAGCGCCGCTCGTCGCCCGATCGAGCTGCTGGGTCTACGGTTTCGCCGACGCGAGCGGCGTGGCGATCGACTTTCTTCGCGCTCTGCTGGCTAGGTGCGGCGGCCGAATCTACCTCGATCGTCCGCCGGATCCGGTCCTCGCTGCCGCGGCACAGGATGCTGCCGTCACGGGCGCGGGCGCCGATCCTGATCGAACTCCCGACAACCCGTTCACCCGTCACTTCCGCGAGCGCTTCGGCGATCTCACGACAACGATCGACGAATCACGCACCGATGCACCACGGCTCGAGATCTTCCGCGCTCTCGGCAGCGACGGTGAGCTGCGGGAGGTGGCGTTGCGAATCCGCCAGCTCCTGGACGCAGGGGCGCAGCCCGAGACGATCTCTGTCGTCGCCCGACGGTTACAGCCGTACGAGCGGGCGTTGCGACAGCAGTTCAGAGCTCTGGCACTCCCCTACTCCGGGTACGCGACACGAGCGGCGCGTACCGCTGGAGGGCGTCGTCGGGACGCCCTCGTCGACCTGCTTCGACGCCGCTCCCGGGTGCCGGTCGAACGATGGCTCGACTCGTTGCCGGCGACCGTAGGTGGACGGCCGATCTCCGAGGTCAGAACCGCTCTCGCCGCCCTCGGCATCGCGCGGCTGGAGGACGTCGAGGCGCTCGCTCAGGACGAAGCCCGGCTGGCGCACGATCTGCCCCTCGACACCCGCCTCGGCTTCGAGTCCGCCGATCAGAGTTCCGGCCGCCTGAGAAGGCGGAGGGTACCGGCAGCGACTCTGCGCGCCGCAGCCGAGCTCGGCCGCGATCTGGTCGAACGGTTCACCACCTGGGAGTCGGCGACGACGGTCCCGGAGCATCTCGCGCACCTCGAGGCCCTGCTGGGCTCGCTCGATTGGAGGGAAGAAGACCTTCCGCCCCCTTCGACCCTGCACGCGCTCGAGGCGCTCGACGGCGGCACCGTCACGCTGGACGAGTTCGTCGAGCTGCTGGCGGTCCCGTTGCTCGACTCGGGCCGAGTGCCCCTCGGGGGACGTGGCGGTGGGATCCAGGTTCTCGACGTCACCGAGGCACGAGGGCGTACCAGCGAGCACCTCTTCCTGATCGGTCTCAACCGCGGCACCTTCCCCCGCGTGGTCCGCGAGGACCCTCTGCTGCCGGATCCGCTGCGGCACCTTCTCGGACGGCTCGGGCATTCGGTGCTCCCTGACCTGCTGCCGAAGCGGCTCGGCCACGACGAGGAGCGCTTCCTCTTCGACCAGCTCCTCGCTTCCGCCCCGCACGTCACGCTCTCGTGGCAGGACACGGACGACGATCAGGCCCCCGTGGCCCCTTCGCCCCTGCTGGAGCGATTGCGCTGGAGCCGCGACGATACCGACTGGGAACGCCCCCCGCTGGCGCGCGCTCCCCTCGCCCGCACGGATCCGATGCCGCGGTCGGCCGACGAGGTGCTGGTGGCGACGGCGATTCGCCGTGACCGCTCGACCTTGCGGGACGCACTCGGCCGCCTGCTGCCCGAAGATCTCGACCATCGCGAAGCCCTGGCGCGGGCGCGCGTCCAGGTTCTCGACGCCCTGGACCCCGATCTCTCGACCGAGGCAGGGAGGGCGGCACGCCGCGATCTAGGGCCCTATCTGGGACTCGTCGGCAGGGCGACCGAGGACGACCCCCGCCGGCTTCAGAAGCTCTGGATCACGACGCTCGAGCGGCTCACCGGCTGCCCGTGGCAGGCCTTCCTGGAGCGGCTTCTGCGGCTGCGCCCGGTGCCGGATCCTCTCTCGACACTGCCCGGTGTCACGCCGCGGCTGCTCGGCTCTCTGGTCCACCAGGTGGCCGAAGAGATCGTCCATCGGGGCCTGGGCGAGGAGGTCAGGAGCTTCGAGCTGGCGCGGGCGCGTTTGCCGGTGCCGATCCCCTGGCCCGAAGAGCGGGATCTGGAGAAGATGGTGGTCGCAGCCGCGCGGCGGCTGTGCCGCGCGGAGGGCCTCACGGTTCGCGGGTTCCCCGAGCTGCTGGCCCGTGCCGCCGCAGCCCATCTGGAGCACGCCAGGGAGCTCGAGGGCAGGGAGCCCCCTCACGTCCTCGGCGCCGAGCTCGAGGGGGTCCTCGAGGTCGAGGACTACGCCGGCAGGGCCAGACGGCTGCACTTCAGGGCGGATCGGCTCGACCTGCACGGCCGCTCCTTCGTCGCCACCGATCTCAAGACCGGCCGACGGCCGGTCTCCGAGGCGAAGACCGCCGCCGGTCGTCGAAAGGCCCTTCTCGACGGCGTGCGGCGCGGCGATCGCCTGCAGGCTCCGGCCTACGCGCTCGCCGGCGGTGAGCCGAGCGATCGCGGGCGCTACCTGTTCCTCCATCCGGAGATCGCGGGCGGTCGCTCGGTGAGGGAGGTCTCGGTGGATGGGGACGACGACGAGATCGAAGTGGCCTTCGGCGCCGCCGTCGCCGCCGGCCTCGCCACCTGGGACTTCGGCGCCTTCTACCCTCGAATGGTGGAGCCCGATGGCGAACGGGAACCGTTCCGCTGCCGGGTATGCGAAGTCCGGGACGCCTGCCTGCGAGGTGATTCCGGATCCCGACGCCGCTTGAAGGAGTGGATGGGGGCGCGCGACGGCGCTCGTCAGGTCACGACGCTCTCCCCTCTCGAAGCGGCGTTCGCGCTGTCCTGGCGGCTCGGATCGTGACGAGGTCGACGACTGCCCGCCTCTCTTCCGGCGCCGACGCAGCCGGCCGCGAGGCGGCCCAGACGCAGTTCGACGGGACGCTGGTGCTCGAAGCGGGTGCCGGCACCGGGAAGACCACCACCCTCGTCGCCCGCATCCTCGCCTGGTCGCTCGACCGCGGTTGGGACGCCGCTCACCAGGCCGATGCCGATGCGAGGCCGGAACGGATCGCCGCCGACGTACTCGACGGAATCGTCGCCATCACCTTTACCGAGGCGGGCGCGGCGGAGATGGCGAGCCGAGTCGCCTCGGCCTATGCACGACTGGCCGCCGATCCGTCCGATCCCCCGGTCGGTT
This sequence comes from Candidatus Multivoradales bacterium, assembly GCA_965223855.1. Lineage (GTDB taxonomy): Bacteria > Acidobacteriota > Thermoanaerobaculia > Multivoradales > JAHEKO01 > CALZKB01. The sequence goes on along the minus strand of CBDCXM010000009.1, from coordinate 2,840,566 downwards.
TCGACCCGCGACTCCTCTCCGCGGAGGCGAACGGTGCGCTTCAGGAACGAGCCCATCACCTGCTGGGGGCCCTCGATCACCTCACCGTCGAGACGATTCACGCCTTCTGCCGAGGACTGCTGGCGGCCGCACCGCTCGAGGCCGGGCTCCACCCGGAGCTGCGAGTCGATGCCGATCTGCGTCTGACGGAAGAAATCGTTCACGAGGTCGTCGACCGCGCGCTGCGCGGCGCCTACGCGCGGCCACGCGGCAATCCGCTCGCGCTCCTTTCGGAGCGGGCGGTCGGCCCCGAGACTCTTGCCGCCGTGCTCCTGACTCTGCGTTCCGAGGGAGTCGAGTCGGGAGCGCTCGAAGCCGACCCGCTGTCCCCACCACGCATCGAGTCGTTCACGGACCGACTCGGCGGCGCCTTGCGGCGGGTTCACGACATGGCCTCGCACGCGATGCGCCAGGTCAGGAGCGGCAAGGCGCCGGAGATCGCCGCCGCCCTCGACGAGAGCCTGCCGGTGGTCGCGGCCGCCGAGGCGACAGCTGCGGGGCTCACCGAACTCGCTCGGGCGCTCGAACGGATCTGGGCACCGCACTTCTCGAAGCTCAGGTCCTGGCGTCGCGGCACGCTGACCCAGGCGGAAACGGCCGAACTCGGCGAGGTTCCGGAGTTCCCCGCCGCGATCGGCGAGCTCCGAGGACTGCTCACGCATGCCGGCCGTCTCGATCCGGCGAGGCTCGACCTCGCGCGACGGGCGCTGGGACCGATGCTGGCCGAGTGCGAGCGGCTCGCCGCCTCCCGAGGTGTGGCCACCTTCGCCGACCTGCTCCGCCACGCGGCCGCGCTGCTGTCTTCCCACAAAGCTCTGCTGCGAAGGGAGCAGCGGCGGATCCGGCAGCTGCTGGTGGACGAGTTCCAGGACACCGACCCACTGCAGTGCGAGATCGTCCGGCTGCTCGCCCTCGCCGCCCCGGCGGAGACTCGCCCCGGCCTCTTCCTCGTCGGCGACCCGAAACAGTCGATCTACGGCTGGCGGGACGCCGACCTCGCCATCTACGACGGTTTCGTCACCGCTGCGCTCGCCGACTCCGGTGACGACGCCGTGCGGCGGCTGCCGCTGACCCGCAACTTCCGGTCCGACGCCCCGATCCTGCAGGAGGTCGAAGCCGCGGTCGCCCCGTCGATGGTCGAGCGCACCGGAGTGCAGCCGCCGTTTCACCCACTCGATCCCGACCAGGACGGCAGCCGCCTCGACGCCCCCCGATGGGCGCCGGTCGAGTTCTGGGTCAGTTGGGCGAACGGCCGCAACGACCTCCACCCGACGTCCTCGGTCGACGAGTCGCTCGAGATCGAGGCGACCGCGATCGCCCGCGACATCCTCGACCTTCATCATGAAGCCGGCGTCCCCTGGAACGAGATCGCCCTGCTGTTTCGCTCGATGACGCGGGTCGAGCCGTATCTCGACGCGCTCCGCGCTCTCGACATCCCGTTCCTCGTCGCTCGCGATCGTCAGTACTTCCGCCGCCGCGAGGTGATCGACGCGGCGGCTCTCGTCCGCTCGGTGGTCGATCCGCTCGATCATCTCTCTCTCGTCGCCTGGCTGCGCTCGGCGAGCGTCGGTGTGCCGGATGCCGCCTGGTTGCCGCTGTGGCGCTCCGGTTTTCCAGGGGATCTCACCGATCTGCACGGCCCGGACGCGCCTGCGCTCCAGCGGCTCAGAGAGACGATCGCCGGGGCTGCCGCCGAGCTTCCCGAGGATCTCCCCGGGCTCGAGGGTCTTGCCGACTGGCCGGTCGCCCTCGACTCCGCCGTCACGGCACTGGCCGAACTGCGGCGCCAGTTCCGAGAGGAGAGCGCCGACACCTTCCTCGACAACCTCAGGCGGCTCACCCTCCTCGAGGTCTCCGAGGGAGCCCGCTATCAGGGCAAGTACCGGCTCGCCAATCTCGACAAGTTCTTCCGCCGCCTCGAGTCGGCGATGACCGAGCGCGGCAACGACATGCAAGCGATCGTCCGCACCCTGCGACGCTCTCTCGAGGAAACGCCCGACGCGCAGGAGGCTCCTCCCAAGGACTCGGGGGAGGAGACGGTCCAGGTGCTTTCGATCCACAAGGCGAAGGGACTCGAGTTCGACCACGTCTACCTCCCCCAGCTCCATGCCCGTACGCGCCAGCAGCGCCGCGAGCTCGGCGATGCGGAGTTCGATCGTCGCTGGCGAGCTACGGATGCGCCCGAGTACGCGCTTCTCGGTGCTCCAACCCTCGGGTGGCTCGACGTCGAGGCTCGCACCTCGACCACCGAGGCGGCGGAGAGTGTCCGGTTGCTCTACGTCGCCATGACCCGGGCGCGGCACCGACTGGTGGCGCTCGGGGGTTGGCCCGCAGAAGCATCGCCGGTGGACGCCGACGACGCAGGCAGTCTGCTCGACCTGCTCCATGCGCGCCTGGAGAGTCCGACTCTCGTGGCCGAGCTCGCCGAGAGGTGTCGCGTCGAGGATCGCAGTTGGCTCGATCACGACGGGGTTCGCTGGCGATTCCCTGCATTGCTCTCCGCTGAGCCGTCCGCGGCGGCGGCCCGGGGTCGGTCCATCGAACTTCCCGAGCTCGACGCCATGGCGCGCACCGCAGCCGCACTCGAGGACGAGCGCGAGGGCGCGCGCCGGCGCGCCGCCCGCCCGCGGTCGCGTGCCGCCTCGGCTGCGGCCGGCGAGAAGCTCGAAGCGCTGGCAGCCGACGAGGAGGCGGCCGGCTCGGTTCCGGCCGACTCGGTTCCGGGCGGGGGCGACCGCGACGTGGCCCTGGTCGTCGGCACGGCGGTTCATCGTCTCTTCGAGCATTGGCGCCTCGATCGGGATCCGGAAGACGAGCTGGAACGGCTCCGAGGAGAGGAGCGGGAGCATCTCGCCCGAGGGCTCGAAGGAACGACGCTCGGTGACGCGACCCGGCGCTTCGACGAGCTGGTCGATCGCTTCCGGGCAGGCGATCTGTGGCCGCGCTGGATCGAGAGCCGGGCGGCCGTCGTGGGGCGCGAGGTGCCCGTCCTGCTGCCACCCGCCCTCGAGAGCGAGTCCCCCGCCGCCGCGGGTGGGCGGGAAGATCGCGACGGCCTCGAGGAGTCGCTCCACGCCCTTGTCGGCTCGATCGATCTGCTTCTGCACGACGCCTCGGCCGACAGCTGGACGGTCGTCGACTTCAAGACCGATGTCGTCGAGGGCGACGAGATCGCTTCTCGGGCCAGCATCTATCACGCGCAGGAAGAGGCCTACCTGTACGCCGTCCAGCAGGCACTCGGGCTCGAAACCAGACCCATCGCCGAGCTATGGTTCCTCTGGCCAGGGGTCGTGTGGCGCAGTCCATAGGACGCACCGGCACCATCGAGAACGCTCTGATCCGCCAATCGAAAGGAGTCCGACCGTCATGAAATTCCGTCTCATCCTCCCTCTCCTGCTTTGTGCTTCGACGGTGGCCGCCCAGGAGCGCGACCGCTTTCAGCTGGAGGTCTTCCAGTGGGAGCCCGACGCGACCGGCTTCGTTCAGGTGCTCGAGGCGGGAATCGGCTCCGACATCGACCTGGAGCGCGACCTCGGAATCACCAGCGACTCGGTGACCGGCATCCGCCTGAGCCTCTTCCCTTCACAGCGCACCGAGGTGCGCTTCGGCCTGCTGCCGATCTCGTTCTCGGGCGATCTGGTGGCCAACCAGACGATCACCTTCGGCGGTCAGACGTTCGAGATCAGCGAACGCATCGTCTCCGCGCTCGACCTCGACTATCTGCGGGCCGGCTTTGCCTGGCAGTTCCTCTCGAGCGGCGACGGCAGATTCCGCGCCGGACCGCTGGTCGAGGTCAAGGCGTTCGACGGCTCGGCGAGCCTGACGGCGCCCGACCTGCTCATCCCGATCACCGTGAGCGAGACCTTCGAGGCTGCGTTCGGCTCGGCGGGCATCGCCGTCGACCTCGAGCCGACCGACCGGGTGCACGTCTTCGGTGAGTACACCGCCCTCGTCGCTTCCGACGAAGGCGATCAGAGCGATTTCGAGGTGGGCGTGCAGGTGCGGATCTGGGAGGCGCTCTACGCCTTCGCAGGCGTGCGCACGATGGAGATCCAGTTCGAGGACGGCGACGACTTCATCGACTTCGAGCTCGACGCCGCCTTCTTCGGCGTGGCGTTGCGGCTCTGAGCAGCCGAGCGGTCGGTATGCCGATGTTCGCGGAGGTAGCGACCCCCGCGCTCCTCCTCGACCTCGAGGTCCTGGAACGGAACCTCGAGGCGATGGCGGCCAGGGCGGAACGCCTCGGCGTGGCGCTGAGGCCGCACTTCAAGACCCACAAGTGCGTCGAGATCGCGCGCCGTCAGGTCGAGCGCTCCGGAGCGGGTGGCACCGTCTCCACCCTGGAGGAAGCGAAGGCGTTCGCCGAGGCCGGTATCGACGATCTCCTGTGGGCCTTCCCTCTCATCCCGGGCCGTCTCGCCGAGGCGCTCGAGATCGCAAGCCGCGTGCGTCTCGGGCTGCTGCTCGACAGCGAGGTCGCGCTCGAGGCGCTCCTCGCAACCGGTGCCCGGGCGATCGTCCACGTCAAGATCGACTGCGGGTACCACCGCGCCGGGGTCGAGCCCGAGGCGCAGGAGCTGCTGCGGCTCGTCAGGCGCATCGACGACAGTGCTCGACTCGAGTTCGGGGGGCTGGTGACACACTCCGGGCACGCCTATGCCGCCTCGAGCCCCGAGGTCATCGCCCGCATCGCCGATGAAGAGGCGGCCGCACTCCGGCGTGCCGCCGATCGGATCGAAGCGGCCGGCATCGCGCGCCCCAGACTCTCCCTCGGCTCCACTCCGGCGATGGCCGCGGTACGCGAGCTTCCGGGGATCGACGAGGCCCGCCCGGGCAACTACGCCCTCTACGACTACACGCAGGTGCGGCTCGGATCGTGCCGGGTCCGCGACTGTGCGGCGAGCGTGCTGGCGACCGTCGTCTCCGACGCTCGCGGCGGCGCGGTCGTCGATGCCGGTGCGCTGGCGCTGTCGAAAGACCGGGGCCTCGAGCGCGGAGCCGGCGACACGTGGGGCGAGATCTATTCCGACTACGCCGGGGCGCGACTGCATCGCGAGCTGCGCCTGACCGGTCTCAGCCAGGAGCACGGCAAGCTCTCGACGGCTCTCCCGGTCGGCACCAGGGTGCGAATCCTGCCGAACCACTCGTGCCTCACGGTCGCACAGTTCGACGCCTTCACCGTGGTGCGAGGGGACGAAGTCGTCGGGAGCTGGAAGATCCACCGCGCCCGCTGATCGGAGGACTTCTCCGGCGACCGGCTGGCTCTCAGCGCTCGCCGAGCTGCTGTCGCAGCCCCGCCAGGTTGCGGGCGAAGAGCGCGTTGTCCGGCTCGAGGGCCAGCCCTTCCTCGAGCGCCGCGATCGCCCCCTCGAGGTCGCCGGCGAGGTAGGCGACGTTGGACCGGTACTGGTAGACGGTCGCCAGTCGAGGCGCGATCCCGGCCGCCCGGTCGAGGCGCTCGAGGGCCGAGTCGTAGTCACCGCGTCGGGCGAGGTCGGCAGCCTCTTCACACAGTGCCGCCGCCTCGAGCTCGGCCGCAGTCAGCTCCCGCTCGGTCCGCTCCGCCCCGAGGCGTAACAGCGCGCGGCCGGACGGCTCGTAGTCCGGCGCGTAGCGCAACGCGGTGCGGTAGTCGGCGATCGCCCGGTCCCGGTTGCCGAGCCGTTCCTCGACGACACCGCGATTGTGGTACGCCTCGACGTTGAGGGGATCCAGCTCCAGCGCCCGATCGATCTCGGCGCGCGCCTCCGGCAGCCGGCCGAGAGCTCCCAGCACCCCGGCGAGCGAGGTCCTGAGGCCGGCGTCGGCAGGGTCGGCGGCGACCAGGCGGCCGTAGAGCTCCAGAGCCTCCTCGAGGTTGCCCGCCTCGAACTGGATCGCCGCCATGTTTCGCAATCCGGCGTCGCTCGGTACGGCTACGGAGCCGGGGCTGCTTGCGTCCGACCGTCCCGCCTCCGGGCCGGCCGGCGACGGCTCCGCCTCGTCCGAACCGGAGAGATAGCCGAGGCTCCGCAGCCGCTCCAGGGTCGCCTGCTCCACGTCGCGGTCACGCGACAGCTTCGGCGCCTCGAGCGGCGCGTCCCCTTCCCAACTCGCGATCCGCTCCGGAGCTTCGAACCGCAGCGCCTCGCTCAGTACCCGGCCGGGCATGTCGCGCCCCGCGGGCAGTCCGGCCAGCGCCAGAAGCGTCGGGGCGACATCGAGGATGCTCGCCCCCTCGAGGCGGCGCCCGGTGTGGACCCGGTTGCCGTAGAGGTAGAGCACCCCGTGTTCCCGGTGGAAGCGCTCGCTGACCCGACGCAGGTCCCGAGCCCGGCTCGGATCGTCGTGCAGAGCTCCGAGTTCGAAGCCGTGATCGGAGAGGACCACGAGGGTGGTGTCCGAATCGACCGCCTCGAGGTACTCGCCGAGGATCTCGTCCGCGTACCGGTACACCTCCTCGACCGTGTCTCCAAACCGGCTCTGCTGCTCCGCCAGTTCGCCGACGAGATCGTCACGCCGGAACAGATGCCCGAACAGATGCGCCACCGAGTCGGTCGCTTCGACGTAGACCATCCCCAGCCTTGGATCCTCTTCGCGCCACAGTTCGAGCCCGATGCGGCTGTAGCTGCGCGCCGCCGCCAGCGCCCACCGCAAGTGAGAGAGATCCTCGTCGAATCGCATCGTCCCGTCGTCGCCGTCGGTCGTCGCCGAGCCGTCGACGAACCGGGCCAGCCAGTCGGGATCGAGCTCGTCCGGAGCGGTCAGCAGCGGTCGCACCTCGTCGAGCAACGCGGGTGGATAGGTCTCGTCGCCTTGCAGCTTGCCGGCAAGCCCTTCCTCGAACAGGAAGTGGTAGGCGGTGTGGTCGCTCACGATCGAACCGCGAACCTCCTCCGGCGGCCAGGTCGCCCACCAGCCGACCACCAACACCTGGTGCCCCGCCTCGGAGACGTGATTCCACACCGCCTTGACCCGGCGCATCTCGCGGGTGACCGGGATCCGCTCTCCGGTGGCGGGGTCGGTGGCGACGAAGTGGGAGATCCCGTGAACGTCGGGCGTCTTGCCGGTCGCGACCGTGGTCCAGACGATCGGGCTCAACAGGGGGCGCTGGCTCTGCAGCCGACCGTACGCTCCGTGACGCCGCAGGCGCGCGAAGTTCGGCAACTCCCCCTCCGCGAGCAACAGATCGAGGGTCGCCGGATCGAGACCGTCCATGGCGAGCACGAGGACCCGTCCACCGTCCCCGCCCGAGTTGGGGCCACCCTCGCCGCACCCGATGGCCGTGAGCGCCAGCGACGCCGCCAGCACCAGCAAGGGAACCCGTGGTCGCATCCTCACAGGTCGCTCCTCACGGCGGCGAGCAGGAGTCGCTCCGCCGGCGAGAACGCGCCGGTCTCCGCGTTCGCCAGCGGCCGGGTCTCGCTTGCGCGGTCCGACGCCAGAGCCTTGCGATTGCTCGGGATACCGCGCGGGTTGATCCGGTCGGCGCGAGCGAACGCCTCGAGGGCGAGGCGATGGCGTTGCTGGCGTCGCATCACGAGCCCGAGGTTATAGAAGAGGACGTCGTTCGTCGTCGCCACTTCGACAGCCCGCTGAAACTCCTGCAACGAGCGCTCCCAGTCGCTGTGCTCGAAGGCGAGCGCCCTCATGTAGTGCCACTGCCCGAGCAGGTTTCGCGTCAGGTAGTCCTTCGGTACTCCGGGGTCCCGCTCCCCTGGCAACCACTCTGGACCATAGACACTCGGCTCGACACCACTGCCGGCACGCGCGACCTGGAACACCGGTCCGCGGGGCACCAACTCGACCGCATCGAGCTGCCAGTTGGGATGGTGGGTGAAGTAGAGCTCCTCGGAGCCCGGCTCGAAGCGCAGCGGCGGCAGCTCGCTGCCGCCGACACCCTGATAGATGAGGTTGACGTCGGGCCGTACGCCTTCGACGAGGTCGAGGTAGATGAGAACGAACAGGATGTTGTCGTCCGACGCCGCCAGATGGGAGCCGGGAGGCAATCCGGCGAGCAGCTCGCGGCTGAACGCCTCCGCGATCCCGAAGTCGCTGCGGTCGTGCTGCCGCCAGCCGCTGACGAGGAGCGCCGACGGCAGCAGAAGCGACAGCCAGAACAGCTTGCCGGGCAGGCGCCGGCGAACGGACTCGAGGCCGGCGGCCAGGAAGAGAGCGACGCACAGATAGGTCGGCACGTAGTAGCGGTGCCAGATGAAGAGGTCGGCGTGGGAGCCGTGAGCCGCCATCGAGGCGAAGTTCGCCCCCGCCGCCGCGAGCAGCAGGCCGACCGGCCAGCCGCGACGCCACGCCGCCGCGATCCCGAACACGGCGAGGGCCGCGCCCACCCAGAGGAACTCGCCGCCGATGCTCTCCAGATAGTCTCCGGCGATCGTGGGCAGGTCGTGCCACCCCTCCCACCACGCCCGTGACCAGTGCGTGCTGCGCGTCATGTGGGCCCACAGTGCGGCCGGCGTCTCCGGGTCGCCCCAGTCGAGACGAGGATCGGCGCGAGAACGCAGCATCTGCCAGACGTAGGGCGCAAGGCCGGCGACGAACGCCCCGGCTGCTGCCGACCACAAACCCGGGCGGAGTCGGCTTTCAGGCCGTTTCCACCACCCGTAGGCGAGCATTACTCCCCCTGCCAGTCCCATGTACAGGTGGTTGGCCGCGCCGAGGCCCGCCACGAACATCGCCCCGAGCAGCGCCGGCCGCGAGCCCTCGCGTAGCCACTTCGACAGCGCCCACAGCGCCAGCGCCATCATCAACGCGTTGAGGGTGTAGACCCGCTGCACGTTGGCCTGCGACCAGAAGCCGGGCAGCAACCCGAACGACAGGGCGGCGACTGCGGAGGCGGCCTGCCCGGCGTTCCACGACCGGGCCAGTCGGAACAGCACCGCCACTGCCGCGGCACCGGTGAAGACGCTGAAGAGACTCATCCTGAAGGCGATCGAGCCCAGCGGGACGATCAGCGTCCACAACTTGCCGAGGAGGACATAGAGGGGATAGCCCGACGGGTGCGGCACACCGAGGGTGTAGGCCGCCGCCACCAGCTCACCGCTGTCCCCGACGTAGATCGTCGGGCAGGCGCCGAGGCCGTAGATGGCAGCGGTGACGGCGAAGAGCGCCAGGGCGAGCCGCCTGTCGGACCGTTGCGAACCGGGCGGCCCCGACAGGGCTGGCTCCGATCCGGGGTGCTCCGACCTCGGCCGCGACTTCGCGATCTGCTCCACGCGGGCGGCCCCTCCGCTCAGTCGATGTAGCCGAGCGCTCGCAGCGCTTCGAGGTCTTCGTCGTCGAGCGACGGCGGCGGCAGCTCGTCGGAGAGCTCCAGACCGGCGTGAACCTCGTTCCACCAGCGATTGAGGGGGTCGGTCGCGGCGGAGGCGAGCGGCACGCTCGAGCGCAGCTCCGCCGGGTCCGCGGTCAGATCGAAGGTCCACCGGTGGAGATTGGTGACCCGCAGGATCTCCTTGACTCCCGCCTCCAGCCGGGCGACCTCGAGCAGCCCCTGCTGCCTGACGCGCTGGGGAGCATCGCGTCGCTGCACCGCACCCTTGTGCGCCTGATAGCGCGTCACCCGTGTCACGTCGGCCTCCTGCTCACCCCTCAGGACCCCGGACCAGTCGTACCCCCCCAGGAACTCCGGCACCTCGTGGCCGGTCAGCGCCAGCAGCGTCGCGCCGAGGTCGTGGAGCATCGCCGGTGCCTCGACGGTCCCGGTCTCGAGGCCCGCCGGCCAGGTGACGCTCATCGGTATGTGAAGCGTCGGCTCGTAGAGGTGGCGCCCGTGTCCCCAGTAGTCGTGCTCGCCGAGGCTCTCGCCGTGATCGGCGGTGAAGACGACGATGTCCTCGTCGTCGGTCGCCTCCAGGAGGCGAGCGATGTGGTGATCGACGAACGCGATCTCCGTGTCGTAGCGGTAACTCTTCGAACCGGCTTCACCGCGGCCTACCTGGTCGGTGAACGCCTCCTGCAGCACGTAGGGAGCGTGCGGCTCGACGTAGTGAACCCAGAGCAGGTAGGGGCGCTCGGCGTCCCGCTCCTGCAGCCACTCGAGCGCGCGGTCGGTCAGGTCCTCCGCGGTCGCCTCGCCCTTGAGAAAGCCGAACCAGCGGGCCTTGTTGAGGACCTCCGTGTACTCCTCGAAGTGCTCGCCGAGGCCCGAAAGCTCGTCCCGCAGCGTCCAGTTGCCGACGAAGGCCGCGGTGTCGTAGCCGCGCCGCTTGAGCACGCGTGGAAACGAAGGCAGGTCCCCCCGCACCCGCAGGCCGTTGCGGCTCGCCGCGTGCTCGTGCGGCTCGAGCCCGGTCAGCATCGACGCCAGCGCCGGGGCGGTCAGCGGCTCGGGGGTGCGCGCCTGGGTGAACCTCACCCCGCGCGCCATCAGACGGTCGAGATGGGGCGAGGTGTCGCGCTCGTACCCGTAGGCGCCCAACCGATCGGCCCTCAGGGTGTCGACGGTCACCAACAGAACGTCGGGCGCCGCGTCTGCGGCGAGGGCGACGAACCCGCTCAGCAGCCCCGCGGCCGCTACCTTCTCCCAGCTCATGAACGCGGAAACTTAGCAGGTCAGCGAGTCGATCCGGCGGCCGCGGTTGCGACGCAGAGCCGCGACCGCCTCGAACGACAGCCACAGCGCCAGGACGAGCAGGATCGACCCGACGACGAAGAGGATCGCTCCCCCTTCGTCCCACACCGCGTGGAAGGCACGGAGATTGACGATCATCGCCACCAGGGTCGACCCGAGCATGAAGAACATCGGCACCGCGGTCACCCAGGCGTTCCTGCCGCGCTGGTGGAGATAGAGCGTCACCACCAGCAGCGCCAGCCCGGCGAGCAGCTGGTTGACGGTGCCGAAGAGCTGCCAGAGCGCCAGCCCCGCCGGCCGCCCGCCGATCTCGTAGAAGGCGAAACCGGCGATCACCAGCACCGCCAGACCGGAGGCGACGTATCGATCTCCCAGCCACCGCCAGCGAAGGGTCTCCCCCATCTCCGAGATGTTGAAACGCAGCAGCCTCGTTGCCGAGTCGAGGGTGGTGAGGGCGAAGGAGACGACGACGACGGCGATGAAGGCGGTCGCGGTGCGATGGTCCGCCACCCCGAGCTCCTCGATGAAGTGCGCCGAGCCGGTGATGAAGATGCCGATCTTCTGCCCCAGTGCCTGCATGGCGCCCCAGTTGGCGTAGGTGTCGTGCCACACCGCGGACGGCGCCAGCCCTTCGCGCCCGGCGAAGCCGGCGGTGCACGCGACGACCGCCAGCAGGGCCAGCAGCGACTCTCCGACCATGCCTCCGTAGCCGATCGGCCTGGCATCGCTCTCGCGGTCGAGCTGCTTGGCGGTCGTGCCCGACGAGACCAGCGAGTGGAAGCCGCTCGCAGCGCCGCAGGCGATGACGATGAAGACGAACGGATAGAAGCTCGGCGCCCCCTCGGGCTGCGGGCGGAAGGCGGGCGCCGCGAACTCCGGCGAGCCGACGAAGATGCCGAGGTAGCACAGCGCCAGCCCCAGATAGAGCAGCAGCGAGTTGAGGAAGTCTCGAGCCTGGAGGAGGCTCCAGACCGGCAGCACGGAGGCGACGAACGAGTATCCGAGCAGGATCACGACCCACGAGCCGTGGGACGGCCAGTCACCGCGCTCCAGCCCCAGCAGCGGCCATTCGATGCCCGCCCAGACGCCGACGAGGACGAGCACGAAGCCCGCCGCCGTCAACGGCGCCAGCGAAGCACCCCGCCGGTAGAGCAGATGCCCCATCACCAGCGCCACCAGGATCAACACCGTAGACGGCAGGACGGCCGTGGGAAACGACGACGGGTCGGCCAGCGGCTGGCCGGGGTCCCACGCCTCGGTGATCGAGAACATCACGGCGATGATGTAGACGAACACGCCCATCGCGAGAGCGATGCCGAAGAAGATGATGAGATGGAACAGCGTCTTCGCTCGCGCGCCGACGATGCTCTCCGCAACCTTGCCGATCGACTTCCCCTCGGCGCGCATGCTCACGACGAGGGCGCCGAAGTCGTGGACGCAGCCGACGAGGAGCGCCCCGAGGACCACCCACGCCATCGCCGGCGCCCACCCCCAGATGACCGCCACCGCGGGGCCGAGCATCGGCGACAGCCCGGTGATCGACGCCCAGTGGTGTCCGAAGAGGACGAAGCGCCGGGTCGGGACGTAGTCGACGCCGTCCTCGAGCACATGGGCGGGCGTCGTCCTCGAGTCGTCGAGACCGAACACCTTCGTGGCCAGGTACTTCGAGTAGAACCTGTATCCGAGGACGTAGGCGACGAGGCATAGCGCCGTGGCGAGAGCGGCCATCGCCGCATTGTAATGCCGGACACCGCGGCCGAACCGTCGCCGGCCGGCGAACTGCTACGCTCGCGCCGCACTCACGGAGAGACCACCGATGACGAGAACACTTGCCTCGGCTGTTGCGGCCCTTCTGCTCTGCACCGTCCACCTCGTGGCCGAAGACCACGAGCGCGAGACCATCCCTCCGGCACCCGAGAGGGCCGAGGGTGAGGGTCCGTGGGAGCGGGTGATCCTGCGCGGGGCGACGGTGATCGACGGCACCGGAGCGCCACCGCGTGGACCGATGGACATCGTCATCGAGGGCAACCGCATCGTGCGCATGCAGAGCGTCGGAGCGCCGGGCGTGCCGATCGACCCCGAGAAGCGGCCGACCGCCGAGGAGGGGGACCACGAGATCGACCTGACCGGGATGTACGTGCTTCCCGGCTTCATCGACATGCACGGCCACATCGGAGGCGTCGCGCAGGGGACTCCGGCCGAGTACGTGTTCAAGCTGTGGATGGGGCACGGCATCACGACGGTGCGCGACCCGGCCTGCGGCAACGGCCTCGAGTTCTGTCTCGACCATAAGACGAAGAGCGCCGCCAACGAGATCACCGCGCCGCGGATCTTCGCCTACCCCGTTTTCGGGATGGGACACGAAGGTCCTTTCACGGCTCCCGATCAGGCCGAGGCGTGGGTGCAGGGCATCGCCGACCAGGGGGCGGACGGCATCAAGTTCTTCGGCTATCGCCCCGACATCATGGAAGCGGCGATCCGCGAGGCCAACGAGCACGGGCTCGGTACCACCTGCCATCACGCCCAGCTCGCGGTCACCCGCGTCAACGTTCTCGACAGTGCGCGTTGGGGCCTCACGTCGATGGAGCACTGGTACGGCCTGCCCGAGGCGCTGTTCGAGGATCGGGTGATCCAGGACTACCCCGCCGACTACAACTACAACGACGAGCAGCATCGCTTCGGCGAGGCGGGCAGGCTTTGGAAGCAGGCTGCCCCGCCGGACAGCGTCCACTGGAACAAGGTGATGAACGAGCTTCTGGAGCTCGACTTCACCCTCGATCCGACCTTCACGATCTACGTCGCCAGCCGCGATCTCCACCGTGCCCGCCGCGACGAGTGGCACGAGGAGTACACCCTGCCGTCGCTGTGGCGCTTCTTCCAGCCCGACCGCGACGCCCACGGTTCGTACTGGTTCTACTGGACGACGGCGGACGAGATCGAGTGGAAGGAGAACTTCCGACTCTGGATGCGCTTCGTCAACGAGTACAAGAACCGCGGAGGTCGGGTGACGACCGGCTCCGACTCGGGCTACATCTTCCGCACCTACGGCTTCGGCTACGTGGGTGAGCTCGAGTTGCTCCAGGAGGCGGGCTTTCATCCGCTCGAAGTTCTCCGGTCGGCGACCCTGATGGGCGCCGAAGCCCTCGGCGCGGCGGACTCCATCGGCTCGCTCGAGCCGGGCAAGCTCGCCGACCTCGTCGTCGTCGAGGAGAACCCGCTCGAGAACTTCAAGGTGCTCTACGGGACGGGGGCGATCCGCCTCAACGACGACAACGAGGCGGTGCGGGTCGGCGGGGTGCGCTACACGATGAAGGACGGCATCCTCTACGACGCCAGACAGTTGCTGGCCGACGTGCGGGAGATCGTCGCCACCGCCAAGGCGGAAGAGGACTTCGAGATTCGCCAGCCGGGCAGGCCCGCCGGCCTCCGGTGACCTACCGCGCGAGCACCAGCTCGTCGCCGGCCTTCTCCCTACCCGAAGCCCTTCACCGCGAGCGCCATGCACCTCGTCGTGGCCGGCTCGGCAGCACCCTCCGAAGTCGGCCCTGACTCCTCCGACCTATCGCCCGGCGTACAGCTCATCGACGACGGCACGGAACCAGGGCGGCTTCGCCAGCAGCACGTAGACGGCTCCGAACGTCAGCAGCGCCGGAATGGGCGAGATCAGCTCGAGGAGCACGGCTCCCCATAGCCAGGCGATACCCGACTCCGGGGAGCGATCCGTCCGACGATCCTCCCCTGCTGCGTCTCTGCCCTCTTCGCCGACCGTCACGGCGCCGGCAGGCGCGGGTCGGGATCGGCCAGCACGGCATCGGCACGCCGCTTGCGGTCGGCGGCGACCGCCTCTGCGACCGCCTCGTTGCCGAGGCCGACGATCTGCCCGGCTGCGAGGGCGGCATTCACCGCTCCCGCCTTGCCGATCGCCAGGGTCGGCACCGGGATTCCCGCCGGCATCTGCACCATCGACAGCAGGGAGTCGAGCCCGTCGAGCTTCGACGGCATCGGCACCGCCAGCACCGGCTTGAGCGTCTTCGACGCGACGACGCCGGCCAGATGCGCCGCACCACCGGCCGCCGCGATGAACACCTGAACCCCCTCTTCCTCCTTCTCGGCGAGCCACTGAAAGAGGGGCCTCTGGAGTCCTGTGGGCGGAGAGAACCCTCACGTCGTGAGGCACTCCGAGACTCTCGAGGGTGGCCACCGCATGCTCCATGACCCCGCTCCAATCGGAGCGCGATCCCATGACGACACCAACAAGCGCGTTTTCCATGCGGCGGAACCTACCACGCGGATTCGGGCCGTCGAATCGAGAGGATCCGACGGCCCGATCGCGCCCGCGCGACCCACGCGGGCTGTCGAGGAAGCCCCTAGCTCTGGGGCCGCGGGGGCGGTGCCGGTGCCTCTTCCAGAACCCGGAAGACGATGTCCCGCCACAGCGAGCGGGTCGAGTCCGCCAGCAGAATGCGGTTCATCGGCTCCCTCAGCTCGCTTCCGGTGGGCAGGGCGATGCAGTAGTCCTGGCGGTCGAACGTACCGGGCAGCACCTCGAGGACGCCCGACAGCCGGCTGACCTCGAACTGCAGCAGCGGTGCGTCATAGACGGCCGCGTCCTCCTTGCCGCCGCGCACCGCGTCGAGCGCGTCGCGCAGGGAGTCGTAGCGCCGGAAGGGGATGCGGGAATCGCGCAGGTAGATCTCGCTGGTCGAGCCGGAGACGGTCGCCACGCGAGCGCGAACCAGATCTTCCGGGCCGCGGATCGGCGACTCGAGCTGCCCGACCGTCAGTGCCGAAGACATGGCAGCGATGAACGAGCCGATGAGGACGATGGCGGTGAACATCCAGATGAGGGCGAGGATGCGACCGGCGACGGTCCGTGGCGCCTTGTCGCCGTAGCCGACCGTCGTCATCGTCACCGCCGCCCACCAGAATCCCGACCAGATCCCCTTGAACGGACTGCCGCCGAACTGCTCGGGGCTCGCCTTGCGCTCCACGACCCACACGAGAAAGCCGACGACCAGGAGGGTCGCCGCCAGCAGGCCGAGCGCTCCGAGAAACTGGCTCGAGAAGAAGCGCTTGATGCCCGACCACAGGGCGCTCTCCCGCTCGAGCGGCGCAACCGCGATGCCGAGGCCGGTGTTGTAGAACGGGTGAGTGAAGTCCATCACCAGTTCGCGCTTCCCCGTGGCGGTGAGTGCGGCGACGCCGGCGTCGACCTCGCCGGTCCGCACGGCCTCCAGGAGTCCTTCGAGGTCGTACTCGCGCAGCTCGTACTCGAGGCCGAGCTCTCCCGCGATGTGGTCCCACAGCTCGATGCTCATCCCGCTCCAGTTGCCGTCCGCGTCCTTCATCGCGAAGGGCGGAGCCTCCTTGGTACCGACGACGAAAGTGCCGGAATCGCCTTCCTGCGCGAAGCCGGTCGAAGCCGCGAGGCAGACCAGCAGCGACAGACCGAGAAGATACGAAGTGTGCGAGCGTTCTCTCATGGTTCCCTCCTCAGGCGGCGCCATGCCGCATTCCAAGTGTGCGCAGATTCGAGAAAAAGCGTACACCGTTGGGCCGCGCCGCCGAAGGTGACGCGGAGTTCCTGCCGTTAGAATGGCCGATATGTATCAGCTCAAGGTGGTTTCCGCCGAGGCGCCGGAACGCGACGTCTCGTTCGAGGGGGGCTCTCTCGTACTCGGTCGAGCCCCGGATTGTGATCTGGTCATCAACGACGCCGTCCTCTCCCGGCGTCATCTGAGATTCTTCGAAAGCGAGGGCGCGCTCTTCGTCGAGGACCTCGGCTCCAGCAACGGCACGTACCTCAACGGACGGCGCCTCGAGGCCCCGACCGCCGTGACGACGGGTGACGTCGTCCGCGCCTCGCAAACCGAAGTCGGCATCCATCCGCCGGTACCGAAGCCCGCAGCAGAGCCCGAAGCGGAACCGGCCGACCCTCCTCCTGCTCAGCCTCCTGCGGCACAACCTCCCTCTGCGAACCCGGCATCGGCTGGCGGAGACGGCGTCACGATGCTTCGCCCGATGACCGAGCTGCTGCCGGCCGAGCCGGCGCCCGCTGCCGCCGGCGACGACGCACTGCAACGCTACGCCGACCGCCTGAAGCTCCTCACCGAGCTGCATCGCGCCCTCGGCGAGTCGATCGCCGTCGACGAGCTGCTCGAGCTCGTCCTCGACGGAGCGTTCGAGCACCTGCAGCCGGAAGAGGCTACGGTGCTTCTGTCCAGCGACGACGGCCTCGAAGTTCGCGCCTGGCGTTCGGTCGCCGACGACGACGCTCCCGACAAGGTGTCGGAGACGCTCGTCCGCGAGGTCGTAGAGCGCGGCCAGGCGGCCCTCGCCTTCGACCTTCAGTCGGACGAGCGCTTTGCCGATTCCAAGAGTCTGCTCGCTTCCGGCGCGAAGAGTCTCTGCGCTGCCCCCCTCCTCTACGAGGAAGAGTGCTTCGGCATGATCTCGCTCAGCTCCGGCCTCCAGCACAAGAGCTTCGACGAGGAGGATCTCGAACTGCTCGCCGCGCTCGCCTCGGTGACGGCGCTGCGTCTCCACAACCTGATCCTCGCGGAGAGTGCCGCCGAGCGCGAAAAGCTCGAGTCTGAGCTCGCCTTCGCCCGCAAGCTCCAGGTGTCGCTGCTTCCAAAGTCGCTGCCCGAGCTCGACGGCTTCTCGATCGCCGCGCAGAACGACGCGTCGCGCGGTGTCTCCGGCGACTACTACCAGGCCTCCGGGCTCGAGGACGAAGCGCTGGTGCTCATCGTGGACGTCTGTGGCAAGGGAATGGGTGCCTCGCTTCTGGCAGCTTCTCTCGAGGCAACCTGCTCGGCGCTGATCGAAGCCGGCATCACTTCGCCCGCCGACGTCATGGCGGGCGCGAACCAGGCGCTCTACCAGCGAACGCCGCCCGACCGCTTCGCGACCGCCTTCATGGTAGCGGCGAACGCCAACGAAAACACGGTGCGCTTCGTCAACGGCGGACACAATCCGCCGCTCGTCATCAGGACTTCGGGCGAAGTCGAGGAGCTCGAGGCGACCGGGTTCCCTCTCGGAATGGTGCCCGGGGCCGAGTACGAGATCGGTGAAGTCACGCTCGAGCCCGGCGATCTGCTCGCGATGTTCACCGACGGCGTCGTCGAAGCGGAGAACCCGTCGGGCGAGCAGTTCCAGGACGAGCGCTTCATCGCCCTGCTGAAGGAGAACGCTCATCGCCCTCTCGACGAGATTTCGGATGCGGTCGACCAGGCGCTCCTCGCTTTCGCCGACGGCACGCCGTTTCACGACGATCGGACGCTGGTGATGCTCAAGCGCGAGACCGGCTGAAGCCGGCCCGCTCGCTCCGTCGATCCGCTGCGTCAGAACTCCCACCGCGCGCCGAATGAGAGCGTGTAGAGGTCGAGGTCCGAGCGCTCCAGATCGGCGTCATAGTAGACGAAGATCGAGCGTCCTTTCGGCAGCACGAACGTGAGTCCAGCGCCGAGGTTGAAGTAGTCCCTGTCCGGGGTGTCGGTCGCCAGCACGAACTCACCGGCGGTCACGTCGCCGACGAAGCGGCCACGAATCAGCCGTGAGTCGTCATCGAACTCGTGGAGGTAGGTTGCCCGTACCGTCGGCTGCAGGATCCCCCAGTCGCGGCTCGAGGCGTAGTTCCACTCGAGGCCCCCGGAGGAAAGAAGCGAAGTCACGTCCTGCTGCCGAAGGATGAGGTCGAACGGCCCGCCGCCGGACTCGCGGTACTCGTCGATCTGCGCCTCGACGTACGAAGCGCCGGCGAACAGCGAGACGGTGCTCGCTCCGACGACGCGGTCGAAACCGCTCGACAGAGCGAGCGAAAGCTGATCGCTCGAAGGAGTGGCCCGGGAGATCCAGCGATTCCTCCCCTGGAAGGGGATCCCGAGGTCGACATGGCGTGAGATCTCGTAGTCGTTGCGCCCGATGGCGGCGATCGTGTCGAGGTAGAAGCGGTCGCGGAAGTAGGTCGAGTAGACCGCCAGCGAGTACCCCTCGGCGTCGAGCGCTCCGCCGTCGCGAACCAGTTCGAGGTCGGTGTCCAGGAAGCCGAGCGCTCCGCCGACGATGAACCGATCGCTGACCCGATAGTCGATCCCCGTGGTGATCCCGCTCGAGTCCACGTCGAAGCCTTCTTCCGAGGACGTCTCGTCGCGCGAGCCCATGGAGATCCTGCCGTTGACGAAGAACCCGAGCCTGGGCGCGGCGTCGGCATCGACGTCGATCGGCCCCGTGGCCGCTCCGGAGTCCCCGGCATCGTCCTGCGGCGCCAGCTCGGCCGCAAAGTCCGGAAGCTCGAACTCCTTCGCCGGAGCCATCGCCGCGACGATCGCCTGCCACGGCACCGAACGGCCGTTGATCGTCAGCGCCAACTGGTCGATCGCCTGCCGCGTGCCCGCGCCGTGAAGGGCCTTGAGGCGCGCGGTGATGTTGCCGAGCTGAGTCTGTGCCGACTCCATGCTGATCGTCGCCTGCGCCGGCGTCTCTTCGGGTGTCACCTCACCGAGTACCGCCAGCTGGTCGCCCGGGCCCGGCAACGTGAAGAGGTAGTCGCAGAAGCTGCCGAACTGCCCGGTCGCATCGATACAGGCCAGATCGAGAACTCCTGCCACCGACGCTTCGCCGGTCGGAAGGCCGCTCGACGGAAAGAGCCTTCTGAGGTTTCCCTCGGCCGTCAGATCGAACTGGATCGACTGTCCGGTCGAGGTCAGAGTGGCGGTCACCACGACCCGGCCCGGGACCTCTCCGAGCTCGACCGACTGGCGACTCTCCCCCTGGGAGTCGGTCGCATCGACCGGCTCGCCCAGGAGCCTCGCGTCGCCATCGACCGACCATTCCACCGTCGCTCCCTGGATCGGCTCGCCGGCCGTATCGAGAACCCGGACCGTGAGCTCGGCCGTCTCCTCCACCGTCGTCACCTGCACCGGATCGCCGACGATCTGGACCTGCTGCGGCTCGTCGTCGTCGTTGATCGTCAGCTCGCCCGTCGAGGTTCCGAGGGCCGCTCCGGCCGGCTGTGAGAGCGTGACCACCACGGACTCGCTCCCCTCGATCTCGTTGTCGTCGAGAATCGGCAACTCGAGCGTTCGGGTCCCTCCAACCCCGGCTCCCCAGACGAGCGTCTCGGTCGTGGCCGTGAAGTCCTGGCCGGCGGTGGCCGTTCCGGCGGCCGCATCGACGACCACCGAAGCGGCCTGAGTGAGATCTCCCGTCCGCTCGACGACGAGAGTCGCCGCTCCGCCACCCTCGGAAACGGTCCCGGGGGCGAGCAGCGAGAGAATGGAGCCGCCGTCATCATCGACGATCGTCGCTACCCCCCTCGTCCGGGCGAGCGATGCACCGACGGCGCCGCTCAGATCGACGAAGAAGCTCTCGTCCCCCTCCGGCTCGAGATCGCCGAAGACCGGCACCGAGATCGTCGCCGACGAGTCGCCGGGGGCGATCGAGATCCGTCCCGAGGTGGCGCGGTAGTCGCTGGCGGCCTTTCCGGTACCGTTCGAGGTCCGATAGTCGACGAAGACCGACTCCGCCGACAGGCCCGAGAGGGAGACCGTGAAGAGGGCGTCGGTCGTTCCACTGTCCCCCTCCACCACAGTGGTGTCGGCGATCGAGACCTCGACCGAATCGTCGTCGACGATCGTCCCGATCCCCTGGGCATCGACGATCGGTGGGAATGGACCGCCCGGGCCGAGGGCGATGTCGACGGCGAAGGTTTCGTCAGCCTCGACCAACAGCTCTCCCTCGACCGGAATCACGATGTCGACGCTCGTCGCTCCCGACGCCAGAATGATTCGACCCGAGGTTGCGCGGTAGTCCGCCGGCGCCGTCGCCGTTCCGTCCGCGGTCGCGAAATCGATGGGGACATCGAGATCGAACGGTGAGGTCATCGACACCGTGAAGACCATGTCCCGCGTGCCGTTGTCTCCCTCGGTGAGAAAGCTGTCCGCGATCGAGATCGTTGCGGCATCGTCGTCGACGATCGTCCCCGTACCGTCGAATTCGGTCCCTGTCTCGACGTACGTGACCCTGAAGAGGAAGGTCTCGCTCACCCCCTCGTCGACGACGTCTCCGAAGACCGGCACCGGAATGTCGATCGGCGTGTCCGGATCACAGCCGTCGAGAGTGAATGCGCCCGACGTCGCGCCGTAGTCGATGCCGGCCGTGGCCGTCACGTCCACCGTCGCGTAGCGGAAGCTCTCGATCCCGCACCCCTCGAGCCGGGGTGGAAGGAGAGACACGGTGAAGACGGCATCGACCGAGCCGCTGTCGCCCTCGGCGACGCTCGGGTTCGACACGAAGAAGAACTCACCCGCAGCCGCCGGTGCACTACCGACCAGCAGCAGTGCCAGGAACGAACACGTCCACAAACCCACGCTTGCAGAGCACGAAAACAGGTTCCTCATGATTCCCCCACGCCGATACCGGCGCCCGGAATGGGCGCCCGTTACATCCACTGTGGCGCATCTGCGGTTGTGCGAGCTTCCGCCCGCCGTCACCGTGCTTCGCGCTCGATCAGTTGTCGAGCGCGAGGTTGTAGCAGTCGCTACCGATCCCGCTCCAGGCTCCTGAGCGGAAGATCTCTTTGCCCCGGTACTGCATCAGGACCGTGAAGAAGACGGTCGAACCGTCCCACACGACCTGGTCGTCCTTGACGTAGCCGAACTTCACCGTGCCGCCGGCCGGCACTTCCCACGTCTCATAGTCGAAGAAGGCGCTGTCGAAGCTCTGGAACTTGCCGTCGTCGCTGACATAGGTCGAATGCAGCCAGACGACCCACACGCTCGCCGACGACAGGTTGCAGATCTTGAACTCGCTGTTCTCGAGCAGCGACATCTTCCCTTCCTGGAGCTCGAGGATCTCCTGCTCGGCCTGCGGGATGCGCTCCTGCATGGCGACGATACTGGCCTGGAGATCCGCCAGCTCCTGCACCTTGTCGGCGGAGGCGGTGATCGCCGAGCGACTGAAGACCCACAGTCCCGCCGTCGCGAGAATGGCGACCAGGCTGATCACCGCCATGACCTTCGCCGAAGCCGGGAAACGCTCTCCGGGCTCGGCAGGGGCCTGCTTCGGCGCCTTGGCGGCTGCCGCCTTCTTCGGCTTCGCCTTCTTCTTGCGCCCCTTCGACGCGGCCGGCGGCGCCGGCTCAGGAGCCGGCTCGGGCGCCGGCGGCGGCTCTGGAGCCGCGCTACCGTGAACGGGCTCGGCCGCCGGCAGGTCGAGGCCGCCTGCGGCGGCCGGCGCGATCAGCTTGTCCCTGGCCGCCTGGAGCTCCTCGAGCTTCTGCTGGAACTTGTTCTTGAGATCAGGAGTCGGGGCGTTGGTCAGCCGGATCTGGTACTCGGAGTAGAGCTCCTGGAACTTCTTCTGAATCGCCTCCTGCGACGCTCCCGGCTGAAGATCGAGAAGCGCGAGCGGCGAATCCGGCGTCGCCTTCGCCGGCGGCGGCGGCATCGCGGGGGCTCCCGCCCCTCCCGAGACCACCGTCTTGCCGAGGTCGGGCAGGGAGCCGGAGAGCACCGTCTTGTCGAGACCGGCGTCGCCCACCGGCGCCGTGAACATGAGGTCCGAGCGGCCCATCGAGATCGTGTCCCCGTCCTTGAGGACGACTTCGCCCGAGATCTGCTGTCCGTTGACACGGGTGCCGTTGCTCGACCCGACGTCGCGCAGGCGAGCGGCATCGGCGGTGACGACGATCTCGGCATGATTGCCGCTGACCTCGTTGTCCTCAACCGTGATGTCCCGGTCGGCCGAGCGGCCGATCGAGTAGCGGCCGGGCGACAGCGGCCTGAGCTCCGTACCGACGAGGAGCTTGAACTCCTTCGGTCCCGAGGACGCGGCCGGCTGGGCGGCGGCCCCCGGCAACTGGGTCGCGACGAAGGTCAGCTTCTCCTTGCCGATTTCCACCGTGTCTCCGGTCTTGAGCTGAGCCTCGCCCAACCGGCGGTCCCCGACGAAGGTGCCGTTCGAGGACCTCAGATCCCGCATCAGCACCCGCAGGCCCGGAAGCACCACGATGATCGCGTGATCGCGGCTGACCGAGCCGTCGTTGAGCACGACCTTGCCCTCGGGCGAGCGTCCGACCGGATTCTCCCCGTCGGAGAGTGGGAAGCTCCCCGCCGGTCCGCTGAGCGTGAGCCCCGAATCTCCCTTCTCGAGCGTCAGGCGGGCTTCTCCGAAGCGAACGTCGTCGCCGGGCGACAGCTCGGCGACACGCGCCGGGAGATCGTTGATGCGGATGTCCTCCTGGGTGCCTCGGCTCTCGATCGAAACCTCGTCGCCCTCGATCCGGACGGAAGCCTGCACGGCCTCGGTCCCCTCGATGCGAATCGCGCAGTCCTGATCGCTACCGATCAGCGTCTCGCCCGGCTTGAGCTCGACCGGAGTGCCACCACGGTCGAAGGCGTACTTGAAAGCCGCCACCTCAGGCACCCGTCCAGCGCACGCAGTACTCGGAATCGGAGGGCCAGGTGCCGGCGAACGGGTACTCCTGCCCGCCTGCTTCCAGCCACATCGAGTAGTACCCGACGTCGCCGTCCCAGTTCGTGGAGCCCTGAGAGTAGGTCAGGAGCTGCTTCTCGCCGGCGGGGATGCGCCACAACTGGCGGCCGAACCCCTCACTGTTGAAGGTTTCGAACTCGCCGGCATCGTTGAGGTAGGTCGCGGCCAGCAGCGACACGGTGATCGTCCCCGTCGAGTTGTTGCAGACCGCCATCTTGCCGCGCACCAGCACGCCGGCCCGCTCCTTGAGCGCCGCGAGCTGGTCCTCGAACACCTTCAGTTCGCCGGCGACCTGTTCCTCCTGGACCAGCACCTCGTCGTCGATGATCAGCTGTGCCTCCGCCTTCGCGGCGTTGGCGTCCGCCCAGGTCATGATCACGTACGCCAGAGCGCCGGCGAACAGGATCGCGACGAACGAGATCATCATGGTGATCTTCGGGAGTCCGGCGTCGCTCAAAAGTCCAGTCCTTCCTGTGCGGGCCGCACGCAGAACACCGACCCGGTGTGCTTCTTCGATTCGATGCGGCAGTTGAACTCACCGAGGAAGCTGCAACTCACACGATCGTCCGACCCCTTCACCCAGAGCGAGGAGACGGAGTTGTGGTCGAAGACCTCGAAGATGAGCCTCGGGAGGACCTGCATCTCTCCGCGACGCTTGATCCCGAGCAGACTGCGGCCCCCCTCGGAACGTGCCGTCTCCTGCCTTGGAGAGGGATGGTCCGGATAGTGGAGCTTCGACAGGTCGTCGAGCGACGGCAGCGTCCAGCCCCCTACGCCGTCGGGCTGCTGGCGCTGGCAGTAGCCGACCGCGTCGGTCCAGCGCATCTCGGGCGACACCGAGCGGGTCCAGATGAAGCCGGTGTCCTTGTCGTACACCGTCTTGTCGCGCTCCTGGAAGCGATCGACGTTCTCGGTCTCCTCCTCCCATTCGGCGACCAGCTCCTTGAGCTCGATCGTCGCCACGACGGTTCCGGTCTCGGGGATCTTGATCGACTGCTTCCAGGTGGGTCCGTCCTCGATGCCGAGCGGGTAGGCCTGCAACAGGTGCTCGCCCGACGGGAGCTTCGGTACCTCCTGAACGTCGTCTTTGCGCAGCAGCAGCAGCTCCTCGCCGTCGAGTTCGACCGCGCAGTCCATGTCGGCGGACAGGATGAGTACCGCAGGAGGCACGTAGACCGGCGTCGGACCGACCCGCTTCGGCTTCGGCGGGGGCGCCTTGGACTGAGTCTGGGTCGTCGACTTCGTCTTCGGTTTGGGCGGTGGGGAACTCTGCCCCCACGCGGCGGCGGCGCCCACGAAGGCGACCAGTGTCGCGATCGTCAACGCTTCCAGAAACTTCGCGCGAGATGCCATCGGCGGGTCCTCCAGGGTCCAAGTCGGTCGTTGAGCCTGAACTCGCTACTGTAGCAGGGGACCCCGCCGACCTTTGACGATTCGGTGGCAAAGTCCCATAGCTACAACAGACTTGGGCGCGAGGCGACCGGTTCCGTTACCGGCGCCGATCAGACGCACTTTCGAAGATCTCGACGATGTCTTCGATGATGCCGATAGCGGCCTTCGCCCCGAACAGACCGATTCGGGCGCGTTCGTCAGGCGACCGGTTCTCGTTACCGGCGCCGACGTTCTCGACGTGGCTCTTGAACTGGCTCTCCTCGGCCGCGGTGGTGAGGAAGTCGTTGGTCGTCCACCACTCCCTGGAAGGGCGTGTGAAGGTGGTTGTCGGTGTAGGCGCGCGTCTTCTCGAGTCGATCGCTCAGGTAGTCGATCTCGCCGACCTTGCCCATCACCCCTTCGCAATCGGGGATCAGCTCCTGCACACCGTGGTCGAGCGCCTCGACGACGCCGCGGCACGACTCGAAGAGGCTCGAGCCCTGCTCCATGGCGCCGTCGATGCCCGAACGGACCTCGTTCGCATGGCTGGACAGTTTGCCTCCCACCTGCTCGATCCAGCCCATCGCACGGTCCGCGGCGCCGAACATCGACTCGCCCGTCGTCTTTACCTCCTCCCACTGCGTGTCGATCTCGAAGATCGCGTTGGTCATCTTCAGGACCGCGTCGACCCTTTCGTCCTTCGCCGCCATCGCCTGCTCGGCGAGGTCGCCCTCGACGTGGCTGATCGCCTTTCCGACCTCGTCCAGAATGCTCATGCTCCCCCTCTCCTCGCTTCCTCTTCTCGGTCGCTCGCGCGGTCGTGGTCGAGACAAAGCCGGGCGCGAACCCCCGGTCGGCTGGACCGACCTGAAGCTCGCGCCCGGAGACTCACCTCATGGGAAGGACCGACCGGATCAGGTGACGCTCTCGAAGATCTCGACGATGTCCTCGATGATCCCGATCGCAGCCTTGGCGCCGATCGCGGTGGTACCGGCTCCGGCACTCATCACCGAGGTGGTCGTGCCGATCATCGTACCGGCCGTCTCCATCATGCCGCCGACCTGCGTCATGAAGTTGGCGATCGTCTCGACGGTGCCGATGAGCGAGCCGAACTGCTCGCCGAACATCGAACCCATCTGCTCCATCGCGTTGGAACCTTCGCTCTCGGCGGTGCTGCGCACCTCCTCGAGCTTGTCGGTGGCGTTGGTGACCACCTCGTCGACGTGGCTCTTGAACTGGCTGATCTCGTCGGCCGCGGTGGTGAGGAAGTCGCTGTCGACGTACCCACCGAGCTCGCTGGCGCGGTTGAAGATCTCGGTCTTCACCTCGTCCACCAGTCCCTGGAAGGGGGCGTGCAGGTGGTTGTCGGTGATCACGCGTGTGGACTCGAGCGCCTGGTCGAGGCTCTCGATCTCACTGGCCAGCGTGTTGACGGTCTCGTCGACCATCGCCATGACGCTGTCGCAGTCGGGGATCAGTTCCTGCACCCCCTGGTCCATCGTCTCCACGACGCCGCGGCACGACTCGAAGAGACTCGAGCCCTGCTCCATCGCCGAGTCGACGTTCGAGCGGATCTCGCTGGCGCGCGTCGACATCGCGTCGCCCGCCTGCTCGATCTGACTCATCGCATCGTCGGCGGCGCCGAACATCGACTCAGCCTTGGTCTCCAGGTCCTGCCACTGTGAGTCGACTTCGCCGCCCGCGGCTTCCACCTGGCTGCCGGTGTCCTGCAGCTCACCGACCAGATTCTCGGCCTGCTGGGCCAGATCGCTCTCGACCTGGCTGATGGCCTGCTGTACGACATCAAGAATGCTCATGTTCTATCTCCGTGTCCTCGTTGGTCTCTGTCTGTCAGGGCTCAGATGTCGATACCGACCATCGAGGCCATGCCCTTGATGTGATCGATGGCGCTGAACATCGGGTCCAGCACCGTTTCGAGTGCGTCGAGAACCGCCTCGGTCGCCTTGCGCTCGAGGCCGGCGTCCTCGGCGTTGCCGAAAACGCTCTCGCGAACGTTGCCGAGCGCACCGACGAGCTCGTCGACCAACTGGTCGATCAGCTGGTTCGCCTGCTGCTCGATCCGGCCCTGGAGGTCGTCGAGCACCATGTTGACGCCGTTCTCGATGACGTTGCCCTGGACCATCTCCATGCCGCTCGTGAAGACGGAGTGCATCTCCTCGAACGACATGCCGGTCATCTCTTCGACCTTGGCGCCCGTGTCCCGCATGCCTTCTTCCATGCGGTCCATCAGGTTGGTCGCCATGTTCTCGGTGAACTCCATCGTCTCGTCGATCTTCGACTGGAAGCCGTCGATCTGTTCGTTGGCGTAATCGGTTGCCCGATGGAGCGACTCGCGCCCCGCCTGGATCTGGTCGTGGACCGTGGAGATGGCGGCCTGCGCCGCCTCGTTGGCGCCCGACACGAGCTCGCGGCCGGCGTCGACCTGCCCGCGGAAGCCGTCCATCTGCTGCTGGGCGGCTTCGAGGGCGCTGGTGACACCCTCCTTGATCTCGTCGAGACCCCGCTTGAGCTCACCGACCTTGGCGTCGACGTCCGCGACCTCGCTCTCGAGACGGGACTGCTGCTCCGACGCCTTGGTCTGGAGCTCGCTCATCTTCTCGTTGCGACGGGAAGCGACGTCCGCCAGGGCCGTCTGCTTACTGCCGATGTTCTCCTGCAGCTCGCCGACGATCCCCATCAGGGCTTCTGATTCCTGGTTTACCTGCTCCAGCAGCGGACTCGCGCTGGGGGCTGCTTCGAAAATCTGTGCAATGACATCGCGCATGATCTAGTTCCTTTCGCGATCGGATCAGAGGCCCATGCTGCGGAGCAGCTCGAGGGCGGTCTTGATGGGAGTGACGACGGCCTTCGCCGCGACGATGACGGGCACCGCCGGACCGAGGGCCGCGGTGGTCGCCGAGCCGACGGTGGCCATGGTGAGGTTCTCGGCCACCTCGGCGACGAGAAACTCGACGGCGTCGCTGACGAGTTCCTTGAACTCCTCCTCCAGCTTCGACGCCGCCTGATCCTGGGCGTGCTCGATGGTGTTCATGAACACCTCTTCCATCCGTCCCATCAGGTTGTCGCCGAGACCGTTGACCACGTCCTCGAAGTTGTCGTAGAGGTTGGTAAGGTTGCTCGACAGGCCGTCGAAGCCGGCGACCGCCTGGTCGAAGAAGTCCGACGTCAGGGCGCCGGTGACATCTCCGAACATGCCGTCGAAGCGCGACTGCACGTCGTCGGTGATCTTGCTGCCGAGGTCGAGAGCCTTGCTGACCGTGTCCTGCCCGAGGTCGGCCATGCGACCGGTCAGCTCGGTGACCGAGGACTCGACTTCGCCGAGCGTCTGCATCGTCAGATCGGCCGTGCCCTGCATCTGGTTGGCGGTTTCGCCGGTCATCGACACAGCGTCCGAGACTGCGCTCTGCACCTCTTCGTAGAGCTGGTTCGCCTCGTCCACCGTCTCGGTGACCGCGTCGGACAGCTCGTCGTGGGTGTCGGCGACCGCCTCCTTGAAGCCGTCGACGGCCTCCATGCCGGCGTCGCCCGCCGCCTTGAGCTCATCGGCAGTGCCGGCGAACTCGTCTCTCAGGGAGTTGGTCTCCTCGCTCTGGCTGCCGACGTCGCCGGCGAGGCCCTGGAGCATCTGAGAGGCCTGATCCTTCGCCTGCTGCAGTGAACTCTCGGCCGCTTCGATCACCGAGTTGTGGTCGGCCACCGTGGCGGCATGGTCGGCCATGTCCGAGATCAGGTTGCTGACCGTCTGCGCCGCTTCGTCGAAACTCGTTCCGAAATCCAGTACTTCTGACATTGTTCTTTCTCCTTAGTCCCGATGAAGTGGCGATCAGCCGAGCATCGACTCGACCATGTCGAGTACGGGTTTGATCTGGTCGATGACGTCGACGACGCCTTCCATCTGGCCGATGACGTCGCCGGCGGCGCCGTCCATCAGCTCCTGGCCCGCCGCACCGACACCCTCGAGGAACGAGAGCGCGTCGCCGAGGGCGCCGGCGGAATCGCCGAGGGCGCCCACCAGCGTCTCGAGCATCAGAGTCGCCATGTTGCCCAGCTTCTCCGAGCTCGTGTCGTCGAGCATTCCGGTCAGAGCCGTGAGGCTCGAGGAGGTCTGAGACACCAGGCCGCCGAACTCGCTCTGGACGTTCGACAGGCTGTTGACCAGACCGTCCTGCATCCCGTTGTAGTGGTCGACGAGCTCGTCCTTCTTGTCGCGGAAGTCGCTTTCGACCGACTCGATCTCCTGCTGGAACGCTTCGATCTGCTCCTGACGCGCCTGAACCTCGCTCGTCGTGGTGCTCTGGTACTCCGTCACCTGATCGGCGAGCGCTTCGAGGTCGCTCTTGCAGGCCTCGTACTGGGTCTGCATCGTCGAGAGCATCTCGTTGGACATCACCTCGACGTCGTTGAGCTCGTTCTCCAGCCCCTCGGTGCCTTCCGACACCCCGCCGTCGAAGGCGGTGAGCTTGGCCTCGAACTCCTCGAACTTGGCGGCGATCTCCTCGGCCTGCTGAGCGATCTGCTGCTCGGCCTCGTTGATCGACTGGTCGAGAACGTCGAACTGCGACTTGACCTCGTCGGTCGCCGCAACGATGTCGCCCTTCACCGACTGCGCGGCGGCGAGCATCTCGTTGAGGCGGTCGATGCCGCTCGTGATCATCGACGTGAAGTCACCGACGCTCGAGATCGCCTCGGAGACCTCGTCCCCGAAGAACTCCTCCATCGCGTAGACACCTTCGACCTCGTCGGGCTGGTAGGCGTCCTTGACCTCGTCGGCGCCGAAGATGCCGTGCAGGCGCTCGGCCAGCCAGCCGCCGGCGTGAAGCTCGGCGGCATCGAAGATGCCGTGCACCAGCTCGGTCGGCCAGTCGGCCTCCAGAAGCTCGGCAGCCTCGTAGATGCCGTGTACCAGCTCCGTCGGCCAGGCCGCGTCGAGCAGCTCCTTGGCCGGGAAGATCCCGTGCAACAGGTTGGTCGGCCAGTTGGCCTCCAGTAGCTCGGTCGCATCGAAGATGCCGTGCACCAGCTCCGTGGGCCAGTTGGCCTCCAGAAGCTCGGCGGCCGGGAAGATCCCGTGCATCAGATCGGTCGGCCAGTTCGCCTCCAGCATCTCGGCGGCGTTGAAGATCCCGTGCATCAGATCCGTCGGCCAGTTCGCCTCCAGAAGCTCGGCAGCCGGGAAGATCCCGTGCATCAGATCGGTCGGCCAGTTCGCCTCCAGCATCTCGGCAGCGTCGAAGATCCCGTGCATCAGCTCCGTCGGCCAGTTGGCGTCCAACAGCTCCGTCGCGGGGAAGATCCCGTGCATCAGATCGGTCGGCCAGTTCGCCTCCAGCATCTCGGCGGCGTCGAAGATCCCGTGCATCAGATCCGTAGGCCAGCTCGCTTCCAGAAGCTCGGCGGCCGGGAAGATCCCGTGCATCAGATCGGTCGGCCAGTTCGCCTCCAACATCTCGGCGGCGTCGAAGATCCCGTGCATCAGGTCCGTCGGCCAGCTCGCCTCCAGAAGCTCGGCGGCCGGGAAGATCCCGTGCACCAGCTCGGTCGGCCAGTTCGCCTCCAGAAGCTCGGCGGCCTCGAAGATCCCGTGCACCAGTTCCGTCGGCCAGTTCGCCTCCAGAAGCTCGGCGGCCGGGAAGATCCCGTGCAGCAGCTCCGTCGGCCAGTTCGCCTCCAGAAGCTCGGCGGCCTGGTAGATGCCGTGCATCAGCTCCGTCGGCCAGTTCGCGTCGAGAAGCTCGGCGGCCGGGAAGATCCCGTGCAGCAGGTCCGTCGGCCAGTTCGCCTCCAGGAGCTCGGCGGCATCGAAGATCCCGTGCACCAGCTCCGTCGGCCAGTTCGCCTCCAGAAGCTCGGCGGCCTGGTAGATGCCGTGCACCAGCTCCGTCGGCCAGTTGGCTTCTAGAAGCTCGGCGGCCTCGAAGATGCCGTGCATCAGCTCGGTCGGCCAGTTCGCCTCCAGCATCTCGGCCGCGGTGTAGATGCCGTGCATCAGATCCGTCGGCCAGTCGCCCTCGAGCATCTCGGCAGCGGAGTAGACACCGTGCAGTACCTCGGTGAGCCACTCACCGGCGAGCATCTCGGCGGCGTCGTACCCGGCGTCGTGACAATCCTGCGCCTCGTACTCACCCTCGAGGAGCTGCCCCGCTTCGAAGCCCTCCTCCTTGAGCTCGCCGGCGGTGAAGCCCGCCTCCCTGAGGTCGCCCATGGTGAAGTCGACCCCGTAGAGCTCCTGCGCCGTGAAGTCGACGTCCTTGAGCTCGGCGCAGGTGTACTCCTCGGCCAGCTCCTCGAGCTCGTAGTGATCCTTGAGCTCTTCGAGCTCGAACTCCTCCTTCATCTCGGAGAGCTCGAACTCCTCCTTCAGCTCGGGGATCTCGAACTCCTCCTTGAGCTCCGAGAGCTCGAACTCCTCCTTGAGCTCCGAAAGCTCGAATTCCTCCTTCAGCTCGGAGAGCTCGAATTCCTCCTTCAGCTCCGAAAGCTCGAACTCCTCTTTCAGCTCGCCGAGGTCGAACTCCTCCTTGAGCTCCGAGAGCTCGAACTCTTCCTTCAGCTCGCCGAGCTCGAACTCCTCCTTCAACTCGTCGAGTTCGAACTCTTCCTTCAGCTCGCCGAGCTCGAACTCTTCCTTGAGCTCCGAAAGCTCGAACTCCTCTTTCAGCTCGTCGAGCTCGAACTCCTCCTTGAGCTCACCGAGCTCGAACTCTTCCTTCAACTCCTCGAGTTCGAACTCTTCCTTGAGCTCCGAAAGCTCGAACTCTTCCTTCAACTCGGAAAGCTCGAACTCCTCCTTGAGTTCCTCGAGCTCGAACTCCTCCTTGAGCTCACCGAGTTCGAACTCTTCCTTCAACTCCTCGAGCTCGAACTCCTCCTTGAGCTCCGAAAGTTCGAACTCCTCCTTGAGCTCCGAAAGCTCGAACTCTTCCTTGAGCTCCTCGAGCTCGAACTCCTCCTTCAGCTCGCCGAGCTCGAACTCTTCCTTCAACTCCTCGAGCTCGAACTCTTCCTTGAGCTCCGAAAGCTCGAACTCCTCCTTCAGCTCGGAAAGCTCGAACTCCTCCTTCAGCTCGTCGAGTTCGAACTCCTCCTTCAGCTCGCCGAGTTCGAACTCCTCCTTGAGCTCCGAAAGCTCGAACTCTTCCTTCAGTTCGTCGAGCTCGAACTCTTCCTTCAGCTCACCGAGCTCGAACTCTTCCTTGAGCTCAGAAAGCTCGAACTCCTCTTTCAGTTCGCCGAGGTCGAACTCTTCCTTCAGCTCCGAAAGCTCGAACTCTACCTTCAGCTCGGAAAGCTCGAACTCCTCCTTGAGCTCACCGAGTTCGAACTCCTCCTTGAGCTCGGGAAGCTCGAACTCCTCCTTCAGCTCACCGAGTTCGAACTCTTCCTTGAGCTCCGCGAGTTCGAACTCCTCCTTCAGCTCGGCGAGTTCGAACTCCTCCTTGAGCTCGCCGAGATCGAACTCCTCCTTGAGCTCGGGAAGCTCGAACTCTTCCTTCAACTCGCCGAGGTCGAACTCCTCCTTCAGCTCCGAAAGCTCGAACTCCTCCTTCAACTCGGCGAGTTCGAACTCCTCCTTGAGATCTTCCAGGGAGAACTCTTCCTTCAGCTCCGAGAGCTCGAACTCCTCCTTGAGCTCCTCGAGCGAGAACTCCTCCTTCAACTCACCGAGGTCGAACTCCTCCTTCAGCTCCTCGAGCTCGAACTCCGCCTTCAGCTTCTCGAGCGAGAACTCCTCCTTCAGCTCGGCAAGCTCGAACTCTTCCTTGAGCTCCTCGAGCGAGAACTCGCGCTTGAGCTCGGAGAGTTCGAACTCCTCCATGAGTTCCGTCAGCTCGAACTCCGCCTTCAGCTCTTCGAGAGTGAACTCCTCCTTGAGATCCGGAAGATCGAACTCCTCCTTCAGCTCCTCGAGCGAGAACTCCTCCTTGAGGTCGGAAAGCTCGAACTCCTCTTTGAGCTCCTCGAGCTCGAACTCAGCCTTCAGCTTCTCGAGGGAGAACTCCTCCTTCAGCTCGGCAAGCTCGAACTCCTCCTTGAGCTCCTCGAGCGAGAACTCCTCCTTGAGCTCACCGAGGTCGAACTCCTCCTTCAATTCCGGCAGCTCGAACTCCGCCTTCAGCTCCTCGAGCGAGAACTCTTCCTTGAGCTCCGAAAGCTCGAACTCAGCCTTGAGCTCCTCGAGCGAGAACTCCTGCTTGAGGTCGCCGAGGTCGAACTCCTCCTTGAGCTCCGAAAGCTCGAACTCAGCCTTCAGCTCTTCGAGGGAGAACTCCTCCTTGAGCTCGCCGAGGTCGAACTCCTCCTTCAACTCCTCGAGCGAGAACTCTCGCTTGAGCTCTCCGAGATCGAACTCCTCCTTGAGCTCCGGAAGGTCGAACTCAGCCTTCAGCTTCTCGAGCGAGAACTCCTCCTTGAGCTCGCCGAGGTCGAACTCCTCCTTGAGCTCCGAAAGCTCGAACTCAGCCTTCAGCTCGCCCAGGTCGTAGGCGTCCTTGAGCTCCGAAAGCTCGTACTCGGGCTTGAGCTCCTCGAGCGAGTAGGCCTCCTTGAGATCGGCGACTCCGAACTCCTCCTTCATCTCGCCGAGCTCGAACTCCTCCTTGAGCTCCGAGACCTCGAACTCCTCCTTGAGCTCCGAGAGTTCGTACTCCTCCTTGAGCTCGGGGAGAGTGAACTCCTCCTTGAGGTCGGGAAGGTCGAAGCACTCCTTCAGCTCGGAGAGCGGGTACCCCGCCTCCTTGAGATCGGCAGCACTGAAGTTCTCCTGTTCGAGCTCTGTGGCGGTCGCCCCCGCCTCCTTGAGCTCGGTCGCACTGAAGAACTCGGCGATGTCCGAAACCGAGCACTCCTCGACCTCCTCGAGCAACTCCTTCGCCGTGACGCCCGCTTCCTTGAGGTCCTCGACGTCGTAGTGCGGGTAGAGCTCTTCGACGCCGAACTGCGCCTTGGTCATCTCCTTGGCGGAGTACTGATCGCTCAGCTCGCCGGCGCCGTAGCCGCCCTCGCGCTTCTCGGGCAGCGAGTACTCCTCCTGCAGGTCCTCGCCGCTATAGCCGGCCTGGCGCATCTCGTTGGCGGTGGCGCCGGCGCTCTTCATCGCCGCCGCCTCGTAGCCCGCCTCGCGCAGCTCCTCGTTGCTGTAGACGCCGTAGAGCACCTCGGCGTCCCAGCCGCCGTCCTTGAGCTCGGCAGCGTCCCACTCGCCGTCCTTCATCTCTTCAGCGGTGAACTCGGCCTCGAGCAGCTCCGCGGCCGTGTACTCGGCCTCGCGCAGCTCGCCGGCGAAGTAGCCGCCTTCCCGCAGCTCGGTCGCCGTGTAGCCACCTTCCCGCAGAATCTCGGCACCGATCTCGGCGGCCTTCAGCTCTTCCGCAGGCCAGATCGACTCCGAGTCGCCCCCTTCTTCGCCCTCGCCTTCGGCCTCGCCGGCTTCACCACCACCGTGGAAGTCCTCGGCGGTATATGCGCCGTCGTCGAGCAGGACGCTCGGCTCCCAGCCGCCCGTCCTGAACTCCATGACGCCGTAGCCGCCGTCCTTCAGTTCGGCCAGCTCCCAGTCGCTGTCCAGGAATTCGGCCGCCGGCCAGAGTCCATGCAGCTTCTCGGCCGCGAACTGCTCTTCCTTGAGCTCGTTCGGCTCGTAGCCCGCCTCGCGCACCTGCTCCATCGACAGCCCGACCTCGAGCATCGCGGAAGCCGGCAGCTCCGCTGCCCGGTACGCCTCCATGGCGGCCTTCTTCTGCAGCAGAGACTGCGCAAGTAGTTTTTGTTCGTCGCTGAGTTCAATCATCTCCTACTCCTCGATTGTGCAAATGGGTCGTCCCGCGAGGCGGACTCGCACAGCGGACTGGCGCGTCACCGGTCGATTCGTTACAGCACCGGCTCCCGTACCGCCGGTGAGACCAGGACCCTGTGCCAGCTCGCCTCGCATGATCGGCAGGGAATCAGCCGAGTTTCGGCGTGTCAACGGTTTACGCCAAAAGCGTTCTTACCCCGGAGGGCTTGCGCTCGCAGGATCCACGCCATATAGTTTGTTACCGAGCCCGAAACAGACAGGCCGACCTTTGAGGGAACACTGGCAACTCGAGATGGTCAAGGCGATCGCGCCGCGCTATCGAAAAGCGACGCGTCCGGAGAAGTCACGGCTGCTGGACGAATTTTGCGCGGTGACCGGGTTTCACCGTAAGTACGCGACCCGGCTGCTTCGAAAACCCCCGCGACCGAGGCTCCCGAGGCGTCGCGGCCGGCCCCGGAAGAGCGACAACGAGGGCACCCGGCTTCTGGTCTCCCTGTGGCGGCATGCCCGCTACCCGTCCGCCGCGAAACTGAAGAAGCGGTTGCCCGAGCTGGTGACCTGGGCGAGGACCAGGGTCGAGGTGCGACCGAAGATCGCCCGCCAACTTCTGGACCTCAGTGTGAGGACGATCGACCGCCGTCTGACGCCCTACAGGAGGCGTCTCGCCGAGACCGGCGATCCTTTCGAGCGCCACCGCAGCAGCCATAGCTCCGTAGACAAGAAGGGCTCTGGCAGTGTGCCGAAGGGTAATCGGGCCGGAGGTAACAATTCATTGTCGGCAACGACCAAGTCCTCTAGACTCGGCGCTCAGCCGAAAGAGGAGACTGCAGGAACCGCGGCGGAAACGCCGGAGAGGGAGAGTCCGATGGCATTCGAGATCAAGACACGTCAGCAGAAGGATGTCCTCATCGTCAGCCTCAAGGGCGAGATGGTGCTTGGGCAGGATCACTTCGACCTCATGAAGCTCGTCGTCAAGGAGCTGAAGGAGGGAGAGGACAAATTCGTGGTCGACATGGGCAAGGTCACCAAGATGGACTCGGCGGGCGTAGGAGAGCTCGTCGCGGTCAACGTCGCCGCGAAGGAGAAGGGAGCGCAGGTCCACCTGGCCAACTTCGAGGAGAACGTGGGCAAGGTTCTCCAGATGGCGCTGATCCACAAGATCATTCCCTCCTTCGACACCCAGAAAGAGGCGATCGAGGCGTTCGACTAAGCGCGGCGCCTCCGCGCCGCCCACGTCATGGCCCTGGCTCGAGTCAGCCCCGAAAACGCCGCGGAAACGGTCCGCGACCAGGTTCGCGGATTCTCGGAGACCGTAGACGCCGCCGGCAGGGCGCCGGCGCTCGTCAAACTGCGTGAGAACGCGGACGAGCTGCTGGCGCTCGTCGAGTCCGGCACCGTCGAGGTGGAGGTGCTGCTGCTCGGCGATCTCCATCCTCAATGGACGGGGACCCTCGCCCAATGGCTGGGGCTGGAGGCGGAATCGATCGTCGACCTCGCGACCGGCGAGAAGGAAGAGGAGCGGCGCCCTGTCGACCTTCAGCGCAACTGCTCCGTCGTCAGGCTCCGCAGCAGGATGCAGGGACGCGGCCGCCAGGCCGGCGAAAGAGTCGCTCCGGTGCTCGTCGTGGCGCGGGGCTCCAAGGAATCGCCCGGCCAGGAGTGGATGGAAGCCCTGATCGCCGAGGTCAAGAACCGGCCGCTCACGCTGATGGTCGCTCCGAAGGAGAGCGACTGGGCGCAGGCGATCGCCGGTCTGGGAAGTCGCGACGACTGGGTCTGCAAGATCGTCGAGATCGAGACCCTCCACACCAAGAATCTGGAGGAGAGCTTCGGCAGGCCGCCGCTGCAGCAGGCGGGTCGGATGGCGGGGCTGTGGTCGGCATCTCGCGCCCTCGCCTCGATGCACGGCGCGTTCGCCGCGGCCCTCGAGAACGAGGGTCGTGGAATGCGCTCGAAGCGAGCCTCGCTCGAACAGCAGATGGCCGCCAAGGGATCCGGATCGGGAGGGAACCCGACGGAGGTGCTGGGCGACGTCCGCTCCTATCTGCAGAAGAAGTTCGACACCTTCACCAAGACCTCGGCCGCGCGCATGGGCGAGCTGGTGGCGACCCACGA
This sequence comes from Candidatus Multivoradales bacterium, assembly GCA_965223855.1. GTDB lineage: Bacteria > Acidobacteriota > Thermoanaerobaculia > Multivoradales > JAHEKO01 > CALZKB01. The sequence goes on along the minus strand of CBDCXM010000009.1, from coordinate 2,804,159 downwards.
CGGGATTCTCACGAACAAGCTCGACGCGCGGATCGACGCTTTCGAGGACTTCGACTACGAGAAGAAGCCGAAGATCTTCGTCCTGACGATCCCGAAGCAGATCCAGGACGGCCTGCTGGACGAAGCGTCGCGATCGCTCACCGACGTCGGCCGCGAAGACCTGCTGCGGATGCGCGAGTTGTTCCGCGAGGTCGAAACCCATCTCGAGAATCTGATCGAGTCGAAGGGAGCTCCGCCCGTCACGCTCCACTTCGATCACATGTCGGAGCGTCACCTCACCAACCTGGTCGATCGCTCGGTCGGATTCAACCGTCCCTACCAGAGTGAGATCACGCGCCGCGGACCGATGGATTACTTCATGGCCGCGCGTCGCTACCAGATGGTCTTCTTCATGGTCTTCTCCGCCTTCGGTCTGTCGTTCATCCGCTCCTACCGCGAGTTCACGATTCCGATGGGGGTCGTGCTCCTCTCCTTCGGTCTCGTCAACGTGTACAACGGAGCGAGAAAGCAGAGCGCAGAGACCGTAGCCAAGGAGCTCGACAAGGCGCGCGAGGGCATGCGCAACGATCTGAAGCGCTCTCTCGGTGAGGTACAGAAGGGGTGGGATCAGGCGATCTCCCGGCACCTCTCCGAGCAGCAGAACAACGCCCTCGACCTCGTCGAAACGACCGTCAAGTCGATCACCGATCAGGTGGCACGGGAGGCGGCTGCCGACAAGGAGATCCTGCAGAAGCAGCTGAAGACGCTCGACGCCTCCCAGCGGAAGGTCACGGAGGGTGTCAAGAAGTCTTCGGCGTCCGCCGCCGACCTCGAAACGCTGAGCCAGCAGTTGATCGTCTTCTTCACCTCGATCATGACTCCCGATGCCGGCGCCGCGCCGGCGGCCCCCGGCATGCCTGCCGGAATCCCGCCCGCAGCGGCCGCCGGAGCCGCCAAGCCGGGGATGCCCAAAGAGGCGGCTGAAGCGCTGAAGAAGCTCGAAGCGATGAAGAGCGGTGGCGCCGCCACCCCTGCCCGGCCTGGAGCTGCCGCGGCCGGCACCGCGAGGCCCGGCGCTGCCCGGCCCGGTGCCGAGCGACCCGGAGCGGCCCGACCCGGAGCGGCCCGGCCCGGAGCCGGCGCCGGCCAGAAGGAGAAGGCGGAGGATCCCTTCGCCAAGCTTCGCAAGAAGGCGAGCCTCAAGCCGGGCGGAGCCTCCTCCAAGCGCCCACCGTTGGGGAGCCGGAACAAGCCCAAGCCCGGTTCGTCCGACTGATGCGGCGATCGTCGACGTGAGGACCGGCTCGACATGAAGATCGGCATCGACCTGGGGACGAGCTACTCGCTCGCTTCGAGAATCCAGCCCGACGGTTCCAGCGCCCTGATCCCGGATTCGTGGGACGAGGAGCGGTTTCATACGCCGTCGGTCGCGGTCGTCACCGGAGGCAGTGCCTTCGTAGGCGCCACGGCCGAGGACATGGTCGAGGACCATCCGGAGTTGCCCGCAATCCGCTTCTTCAAGCGGCACTTCGGGGAGCGCGAGCCGATCTACTTCGACGACAAGGGTGCCGCCTGGCACGCCGAGGGGATCGGCGCTCTGCTGCTCGACAAGCTGCGCTTCGACGCGGAGGCGGACGGCGGTCGCCGCGTGGACGGCGCCGTGATCACGGTCCCCGCTCACTACAACGACCCGCAGCGCAAGGCGGTCGCGGCCGCCGCGATGCTCGCCGACCTTCCCCTGCTCGACCTCATCGAGGAGCCCGTCGCCGCGGCACTTCACTACGGCGTAACTCACGAAGCGCACGATCAGGTGCTCCTCGCCTACGACTTCGGCGGCGGCACGTTCGACGCCACCGCCTTGAGTCTCGACAGCAACGGTATCTACGTCCTCTCGAAGGCAGGACTCTCCGATCTCGGAGGCAAGGAGTTCGACGAGCGGATCGGCGAGATCATCCTCGCCCAGTTCGAGAACGCCCTCGGCCGGAAGTTCGAGCCGACGGCGCGTTCGCTCCTGGAACTGCGGCGCGCTTCGGAGGCGATCAAGATCGAGCTCTGCGGCCCGGCCACACCGCGTGTCCGCAAGACCGTCATCCTCGGTCGGGAGGCGGTCGAGATCGAGATCGAGCGGGACGAGTTCGTTCGTGCCATCAAGGGCTACATCGAGAAGACGATCGACGTCATGCTGCAGTGCCTCAAGGAGGCGGGGCTGTCGAAGAAGGACGTGAACACCGCGCTTCTCGTCGGCGGGTCATCCCTGGTGCCGGCGGTCGTGGATCGGGTCCGCAAGGAGTTCGACGGCGACGAGCAGGAGGTGCTCTACCACGAGCCGAGCAAAGCCGTCGCCTACGGCGCCTCGCTGCGCGCCGCGCAGCTCTCCGGCGAGAAGGTCGCCTACACCCTGCCGCCGGAGCTCAAGGGGGTCACCGGCTACAACGTCGGCGTGCGCACCATCGACCCGACGACCGGTGAGGTCACCGTGAACACGCTGATCAAGAAGAACATGCCGCTTCCGACGCGGATCAGCAAGACGTACTACACCACCCGCCACGACCAGCGGAACATGGTGCTCGATTTCGTGCAGTTCTCGGGCGATCCGAAGCAGGCGGTGAGCCTCGGCATCCTCAACGTCGGTCCCCTCCCCAACCCGCGACTCAACTACCCGATCGGTGTCTACACCCAGTATCGGGAGGACGGCACGATCGCGGTCGAGGCGACCGACGCCAACACCGGTGAGACGCTCGAGCAGACCTTCGGCGGCGATCCCAGCGGGGACATCCAGTACCTGTCCGCGCAACGCAAGCTCCTCCATACGCTGCTGATGGCGCGGAGCTGAGCGCGCGCCACGGCCGGGCGGCCGGCGGACCCCTCACATGAGCGACGCTCCTCTCTCCATCGGCATCGAGGAGATCGATCGCAAGTACGAGATCCTCGACCTTCTCGGCGAAGGTGGGATGGGAGAGATCTACAAGGGTCACCACCGCCACCTGGAGGAGGTTCGGGTCCTCAAGACGATCCGCCCTCAACTCAAGCACGACGCGGAGTTGCAGGCGCGTTTCCTCAGGGAGGCCCAGGTGGCGACCCGTCTACGCCACGAGAACATCGCCGCGATTCACGACTTCGTCGTCGGCGACGACGGCATGGCCTGCATCGTCATGGAGTTCATCGAGGGCCGCGACCTCGTCCAGACGCAGCGCTCGCCGACACCGCTGTCCCAGGCGCAGATCCTCGAAGTCGGATTGCAGACTCTCGAGGCGCTCGACTATCTCCACCAGCGCAACGTCGTTCACCGGGACATCTCGCCCGACAACATCATGCTGACGCGCTCTCATCGGGGCGAGCTGCTGGTGAAGCTCATCGACATGGGGATCGCCAAGCCGCTCGATGGAGCGCAGTTCGAGACGCGGGCGGCGATGTTCATCGGCAAGGTCCGGTACTCCTCCCCGGAGCAGCTCGGTGCAAGCGGCGACGCGCCGATCGACGGCCGTAGCGACCTCTACTCGCTGGGCGTCGCCCTCTACGAGCTGCTGACGGGGATCCTGCCGATCACCGGCACCGACCAGACGTCGTTGATCGCCGGACACCTGTTCCATCCGCCGAGGAGCTTCGACGAGACCGACCCGCAGGGCAAAGTCTCGCAGCCGCTGCGAACGGTGCTGCTCCGCGCTCTCGCCAAGAGCCCGGACGACCGCTACGCCGATGCGCGTGAGTTCGCCACGCAGCTGGCGGCGGCCGCCGCCGGAGCGTCGGAGTCCGGCAGCCACGACCGGACGATCCTGGAATCCGAGCCACTACAGCCCTCGACCGTGCCGACCGGGCCGGGAGGCGACATCGGGACGCAGCCGGAGGCCGACCCGGGCGAGGCGCAGCCGACAGCCGACCCGACGACCGTGTCGCCCCCGGGGCACGATCCAACGACGATGTCCCCCTCGGCATCGACGCCGGCGGGAGCGACGGTGGCCGCACCGCCTCGAGGACAGGCGGTCTCCGGGCGGGACGAGGCGACCACCCTCTCACCCGAGGCGAGGCCCGAACCCGGCACAGCGGTTAGCACACCGCCGGCCGGCACCTTCGTCGCCACCGAAGGCGGCGTCCCGTGGCGGAGCCGGCGCTCGCCCCTCGTCGCCGGGTTGGCCCTCGTCGCACTTCTGGCCGTGGCCACGTTCCTGTTCCTGAGAGCGCGCGCGGCCCCCAGCGCTTCGGCACTCGCGGCGCTCGACTTCGGCGACTTCCACGCCGTCGTGATCGGCAACGATCGCTACCAGTACCTGCCGGAGCTCGAGAGCGCCGCCCGCGACGCCCGTGAACTGGCGGGTCTGCTCGAGAACCGCTATGGATTCGAAGTCCACCTCCTGCTCGATGCGACCCGTGCGGAGATCGTCACCCAGCTCTCGAGTGTGGCCAGCAGCATGACTCCGCGCGACAACCTGCTCGTCTTCTATGCCGGCCACGGCCGCATCGACGGCCGCAACCAGAGCGGCTTCTGGCAGCCGGTCGATGCCGATCCGCTCGACACCTCGAACTGGATCTCCACCACTCATACCTTGAGTGCCCTGCTCGACCAGACGGAGGCGCAGCGAGTGCTGGTGGTCGCGGACTCGTGCTTCTCCGGCGCACTCGCCGCCCCCGGGAACGCCGAGGAGACCGCTCCCCCACCGCGCTCTGCGTCGGAGATCGAAGAGGCCCTCGGGTACAAGTCCCGCCTGCTGCTGACCTCGGGCGGCCTGAGTCCGGTACTCGATTCGGGCGGCGGCGACCACTCGATCTTCGCTCGAGAGCTGCTCGAGGCGCTCGAAGCGAACGACGCCGTGCTCGCGGCCTCCGGGCTCTTCCAGACCACGGTCGATGCGGTCGCCGACGGCTCACAGGCACTGGGCATGCCCCAGCGCCCCCGGTTTGCGCCGATTCCACGGACGGATCACAGTGGAGGCGAGTTCTTCTTCGTCGCGCGCAGCGGGGCCTGACGCCCTGCCATCAGGCGCTACCCTGCCTGCTCCGTCCCGCGCCGGTTCCTCCAGTCGCCGATGCGCGAGCCGGAAGGACTCCGTGTAGGGCGAGAACCGGCTCCCGGCCGGCTACCGCCCGCTGACTCAGGCAGGTCGCGGCCGTCCCGCTCGGAACTCAAGGTCGGCCCGGACGAAAAGAGCCCGTCAGGACTGCTGCGGTCGGCGAATCCGTCGTACTCGAGTCCCTTCTCGCGGACTTTCGCCCGCCACTCCGGTGGTCGCCTTTTGCTGAATGTAGCGGTGGCCCGCGCGGAACTGCGGGGCGCGACGCCCAGGTCCGTCTTCGCGCCTACGGGGTTCGGACGAAGAAGAAGTCCGCTACTTCGTTGCGTGCCCATCGCATCGACGCGAACTCCGGCGGCGGCCCCTCGTTCGAAGCGTCACGACCGCGTACCAGTTCGCGGTAGAGCTGAGACGCCTCGAGCAGACCGTCGTTCGCCTCCAGCAGTCCGGCCAGAGAGCCGGTGAACTCCCCCGCTCCGTCCTCGCTCCCGGAAGTCAGGACGAGCCGGCAGCGCTTCTCCCGCAGGGTCCTGAGGTAGTGGTAGCGCTCTTCGTCGGTCATCCCCTGTCGCAACTGGGCGACCGCCGAACGGGTGCGAAGACCGGTAAAGAGAGCGTCCGCCACCACCAGCACGTGACGCGCCGGGACCAGATCGAGGTGCTCCGTGACCAGCTCGGTGGGAATCCAGTTCACCGGATTCGACGCGTCCGCGTCCGCCGCCTGCCAGAACGCACGGGTCCCCCTGGTGTCGCGGGTCGCGTGGCCGGCGTAGTAGACGAGGAGATTGTCGTCGGGGGTCAGTCGCTCGCGCAACTGGTTGAGCGCCTTCATGATGGTGAGGCGCGAGGCGTCCAGATGGACCTCGACCTCGAAGCCGTAGTCGCGTCTCAAGGTCTCGGCGATCCTCTTCGCCCCCTCCGCGGCCTCGGGAAGCGAGTCGAGAGAGGCGTAGTTCGAGATGCCGACGACGAGCGCATGATAGTTCCCGAAGTTGACGGCGCCCGGACCGGGCAGCGGGATCGATCCCGCTGCGGCCGGAACAGCTCCCGAGGAGCTGCTGAGCCGTTCCAGCTCCGCCCTGAGATCCTCCGCCTCGCTGGACTGTCGCTCGAGTTCGCGGGTCCGTTCCTCGAGACGCTGGATCTCCTCCGCGGAGGCGGCTCCGGCCTCCCGCAGTCGCGTCACCTCTTGCTCAAGGTCGGCCACCTCACGCTCGGCCGCTTCCAGACGGTCCCTCGCGGCGCGGAGGTCTTCTACCTCCTCGCTCTGGAGAACGACGAGGTCTTCTGCCAGACCCGCGGCGCGCCGGTACCAGCGCAGCGCCTCTTCCCCGTCCTGTTCGACTCCGCGCCCCGTCTCGTAGAGCGAGCCGAGGTTGATCTGCGCCGCCGCGTACCCCTGCTCGGCCGCCTTGCGGTACCACTGCGCGGCACTGCCGAAGTCGGGATCGACCCCCAGCCCCTTCTCGAAGATCTGACCGACGTAGAACTGAGCCTCGGCGTCACCGCTCTGAGCGGCGGCGAGCCAGACCTGGAGCGCCGTGCCGAGGTTCGCCTGGTCGGGCTCGGTGTAGACACCGCCTCGGATGCGGCACTCGAGTGCCGTCGTCTTGATCGGCTGTCGGGGAGCCTGCGTCACCGATCTCCGTCCGAGTCGACGGATCCTCGGGGGCAGCAGACAGTCGACGATGTACAGGTCCTCGGGACTCTCCACCTGAGCCGGCTTCTTCGCCTCGATCGATGGAGTGAAGACGCCGAGGCCGGCGCCGACCATCCCCAGGACGACCAGACCCGCCGCGCGACGCATCAGCCCTCGCCCGCCCCGTCGTCATCCGAGTAGACGCGCCGCGATGGCAGCCCGAATCGGTATCCCTCCTCGGTCAGCCGTCGATGGAGCGCCAGATTCACCTGCTGGCGGCGCTCCATCATCTGCTCGAAGTCTCCCCGGGTGACGTAGTAGCCGAACTCGAACTCCACCGCCTCGTGGCCGAAGCTCTTGAAGTAGGCCCGCTCGTAGCGCGTCTCTTCCACCTCGTCGACCACCTCCTTGACGATCGGGCGGATCGCATCGAGGTCGTCCGGTGACGTGTCGTAGGCGAGCCGGAGCTGCTGCAGCACTCGGCGCTCGGCGATCTTCTTGAAGTTGCGGATCCGGCAGGAGAGCAGGTCGTTGTTGCCGATCACGACCTCCTCGCCATCGAGGCTGAGAATGCGGGTGGTCTTGATCCCGATGTGCTCGACCGTCCCCTGAAGGTCGTCGACGATGATGAAGTCACCGACCTCGAACGGCTTGTCGAGGATGATCGACAGCGAGGCGAAGGTGTCACGCAGCACGCTCTGAAGCGCCAGGCCGATGGCGATGCCGCCTACGCCGAGGCCGGCAATCAGGGTGACCACCTCGACACCGAGGTTGTCGAGGACCAGCAGCACGACCAACGTCCAGACGGCGATCCGGGCAAAGAAGTTGAAGAGCGCCAGCACCGCGACCTTCGATGCGTCTTCTCCACGTCGACGCTGGAGGTAGGCATCGACGACGAAGCTCAGGACGTAGTTGGCCCAGATGCCACCCTGGACGAAGAGAGCGATCGAGAAGAGCCTGCGAATCACAGCATCGACCGGCGGCGAGAGACGCAGCGCCACGGAGCCGACGAAGATGCCGACGATCACGAAGAACGGCCAGCCGGTCCGGCGCACCAGGTCGAGCACGAGATCGTCGACCAGGTTCTTGCTCCGATCGACGACACCCTGCAGGCGGCTCAGCAGCACATGGCGAACTGCCGCCATGCCGAGGACGATGACGAGAAACAGCGCCGCAGCGAGCAACCAGCTGGTCGTGGCGACGTCGAAGCCGAGCGAAGCGCCCAGTTTCGTAGCCCAGTCCTGAACGAGCTCTTCGTGCTCGACCAACTTCTGTCCCTGCCTCAGGAGGGGGGCGTTCCGTCGTCGATCGAGGTTTGCTCGAGCTGAGCGGCCATCTGCACGAGGCGGCCCCGAAGGCCTGCGAGGTCGAGGTCGGACGCCTGCCCCTCGCTACTCTCGAGCCAATCGTCGAGCGCCGTGATCGCCTCGAGGACGCCTTCCCGAGCCTTCGCCAGCTTGATCTCGCCCTCCGGGCCGAGGGCGCCCGGCCCCTTGCCTTCGATCATCTTCAGCAAGGTACCGACCGTGAGCACCGAGAAGGTAGCCAGTTGCTCGAGCTTCTGCTCGAGCCCCTCACCCGAATCGGGCTCGAGCTTCTCGATCACGACTTCGTCTGACGAAACGGCCGTCTCCGAAGGCTCCGCCGGGAAGCCTGCCTTCTCATCCTCGGACATGGCGGGATGATACACCGACCGGACTCGATCGCCTGATCGGTCGCGCTCCGGGGCGCCCGGGATCTGAAGGTCGGTCGCCGCAGGAGGCAACGCCCCTCAGCGATGCCGACGGGAGCGCAGGTACTGCCGCGACTCGGACGCCACGATACCCGAGAGCAGGATCAACCCGACGAGGTTCGGCAGCGCCATCAGCCCGTTCATCACGTCCGAGAGGGTCCACACGAAGTCGAGGCTGCGGATCGCACCGAAGAACACCGCGACGATGAACAGCACCCGGTAGGGAGTGATGGACCGGTGGCCGGCGAGGAACTCGATCGACTTCTCGCCGTAGTAGCTCCACCCGAGGATGGTCGAGAAGGCGAACATCGCAAGACCGACGGTGACGATCCATGCGCCCCACTCGCCGCCGAGGCCGGTCGCGAAGGCCTGCTGGGTCATCGGCGCACCGTTGAGGCCCGATTCCCAGGCCCCGGTCACGATCAGCGCCAGGCCGGTGAAGGTGCACACCACCAGAGTGTCGATGAACGTCTGAGTCATCGAGACCAGCGCCTGACGGGCGGGCTCCCGTGTCTGGGCCGCCGCCGCCGCGATGCCGGCGGAGCCGAGCCCCGACTCGTTCGAGAAGATGCCCCTGGCCACGCCGAAGCGGATGGCCTGAGCCACTACGGCACCGGTGAAGCCGCCTGTCGCCGCGGTTCCGGAGAAGGCGCTGTCGAAGATCAGCCGGAACGCCCCTGGGATGTCACCGAGGTGTTTCACCAGGATGATGCCCGAGCCGATCATGTAAGCGGCGATCATCACCGGCACGAAGACACCGGTGAAACGACCGATCGACCGGATGCCGCCGAGAATGACCGCGCCGGCGGCCACCGCCATCACTGCTCCGCTCACCCAGGGCGCAATGCCGAACGACTGACGCAGTGCGTCGGCCACCGAGTTGGACTGAACCATGTTTCCGATGCCGAAGGCCGCCACGGCGGCGAAGAGGGCGAACAGGAGACCGAGGATGCGGCCGACACCCGGAAGGCCGTTGGTGAGGTAGTACATCGGTCCGCCGGAGTGGCCGCCCCGGCCGTCCGGCACCCGGAACCGCACCGACAGCAGCGCCTCGGAGTACTTGGTCGCCATGCCGACGAGCCCGGTCATCCACATCCAGAAGAGCGCTCCGGGACCACCCATCGCGATCGCCGTCGCCACGCCGACGATGTTGCCGGTGCCGACCGTCGCGGCGAGCGCCGTCATCAGGGCCTGGAAATGGGAGATGTCCCCCTCGGCACCACGCTCCTTGCGGACGACGAGGGCGAGCCACAGCGAGTGCCACAGCTGGGTGAACTGCAGCCCCTTCAGCCGCAGGGTGAGGAAGAGACCCGTCGACAGAAGCAGCGGAATCAGAAGGTACGGCCCCCAGACGAACCCGCTCGCCGTCGACATCCACTCGCTCAACTGTTCCATCGTCTCCCTCTCCTCTCGAACTCGTCCCCGGACTCAGAAGTCGAACAGGTCGTCGAACGCCTTCGCCGCATCGCTGCGGCTCGGAGCCTCCGCCTGGAACTCGCTCGTCCAGCGCACCTCGAAGTGATCGCACCGGTTGCGCTTCGCCTTCGCTGCGATCCTCGTGTCGATGGCGACTCGACACTCGAAGGTCGCAGCGGCATCGAAATGGGCGCAGTGGCTGCAGGTGTGAAGGTCTGCTCCGCAGCCGGGACACGAAGCCTCCACGGCGACGCCACCCTCGAGATCGATCCGCCCCGAGCAGACGCGGCAGCGGAAGACAGTCGCGGAAGGCGCGCCCAATCCCCGACCGCGAGGCCCCTCCGACCGATCCTGCCGGGCCGGGCGTGTTCCACCGGGCGGGTTTCGGGGCTCCTCGTCCTGGTAACCGTGTTGACGGTATTTTCGGCTCACTGCGTCGCGGTTATAGCAGATCGGCGCGAGCGATGGCCGAAGATCCGATCGGCCGGCAAGCGCTCCTCGAGAAGGCCGACGAAGCCGTCGAGCAGTTCGCGTTCGAGTTCCTCAGGATAACTCATCTCTCCGTCCCCCTCCTCCAGGGGTCCGGCCAGCAGCGCATCGAAAGGACGCTGCCGAGCCATGCGCCGGTGGAAACCGACGGGGAGCCGAAAGGTGCCGAGCGTCACCGAATGGACGGTCTCCGGTTCGACCGCCGCGAACACTTCGTCCACCAGCACCCGATGCTGCTCGAGGTGGTCGGGCGACCAGATCAGGGGGTCGAAGCGCAACCCGACCCGCCACCCCAGCCGCTGGACGCGTGACAGCGCGTCGAGCCTCCGTTCGATGGACGGAACGCCCGCCTCCATCGCCCGGTGGGTCCGGCGCGGCGTGAAGCTGAAGGCGACGACACAGTTGTCGAAAGGAGCGTGGCGCTCCAGCGCCGAGACCTCGACGCTCTTCGTACGTAGTTCCAGCCAGGCCCTCGGACGAGAGGCGAAGAACGGCAGGAACGCGTCACAGAATCCGGTGAGGCGATCGAAGACCAGGCTGTCGCAGTCGTAACCGGAGAAGAACCAGATCGCTTCGGCGGCACTCTCGGCGAGACGAGCGTCGATCGCCGCCATGAACGCCTCGTAGTTGACGAACCAGACGTAGGAGGCCGAGCGGAAAAGCCCCTGGAGAAAGCAGTACCCGCAGTCGTAGAGGCAGTTCAGCATGTGGGAGAAGTACCAGTTCTCGCTGCCGCCGACACCGAAGCCGTCCGGCACCGGGTGCAGGAAGCGCCCCCTCTTCGTCGCCACGATCCATGCCGGCGACTCTTTCTGCAGCCGGAAGTCCTGAGCACTGCGGTTGAAGAGTTCGCCGTAGTGCCCGCAAGCCACGACCGAGGAGGGCCGCAAGCGCTCGAGCAGCCACTTCGCCCGCTCGTGCCCGGCGGCCGCCTCTTCCAGATAGACGAGGGATCCCGGGTTCACGGAGCTGCCGTGGGGTCGTGAGATCCGCCCGACGCCCGTGCCGATCGCTCGACCTGGCGCTCGAGGCCGGCCAGCCACACGTTCGCTTCTCGTGTCGGGTCGGGGTCCGGCAAGCGTCCCTCCAGCGCCAGGTGGCGCTCGAGAAGCCGGTGCAACTGTCGACGCTGGGTCACCGTGAGTCGGCGATCGCCGGCGAAGTCCAGCGCCTCGGCCGAAAGACGCCGCTCCAGCAGGCGGCGGATCCGAGAGCGCAACAGCTCCTCCACCACCCGTCCGCCGGCCTCGCAGGCGCGCTCGAGCCATGACCCGAGCACCGCAGGGTCGGGACGACCCTTCGGTGTCACCGGCATCGTCGTCGTGCGGTTGTCGGACACCACCTTCAGGAGGTGGACCAGCTCGAGCGGTGCGATCCGGGAGGCGGTGGCGGCGAACGCCGAGCCTTCCATGTCGTAGAGCACGGGGGCCGGGAACTCGCGCTCAGGACGATCGACGGTGCGAAGCCCGGCCGTCGCCAGCGTCAGGCGCCGCCCGGAAACCGGGTAGAAGGGCTTCCCGACCGGTCCCTCGACACGATCGACCCACCGCACCTCTCCCTGCTCGAGGGTCGGATGGCCCGCGATCCCGAAGTTGAGCCAGCCGACGGCTTCTCCCTCGAGTCGGGCTGCAGCGAAGCCCACCGCCGCGGCCGCACGCTCGCGACCGATCCCGCTGACGACGAGCGCCATACCGTCACCCTCGAACCAGGGCCACGCAGCAGACCGGCGGCGCAGTCGATGGGTATCGACCCAGGGCCTTCCTTCCACCTCGGTGGCGACGACGACGACGATCACGCGTCTGCCGCCACCTGCGCGACCAGCGCCTCGCAGCGCTCCGCTTCTTCGACGCGCCCCCGCCTCCGGGCGCCGGAGGCGTAGACGCCGACCTTGCGGGCCAGCTCACGCTCGAGGGCCCTGCTCTCGAGCTCGCTCAGGCGGGGGTTGCCGCGCAGTCGTCTCAGGGCTTCTATCCGGTGACGATCCAGCGCCGGGACGGTGCGCGAAAGCTGATCGTCATGCCCGCCGTGCTTGACCACCAGCGGTTCGTCGACAAAGAGCACCGGCTCGGAGGCACAGATCCGCAGCCAGAGGTCGTAATCCTCACACGCCGGAAGACTCTCGTCGAACCGGCCGACCTCTTCGAAGAGCCGGCGCTCGAGAAGCACGCTCGACGGGGAGATGACGCACAGCGGAAGACAGTCGAGGAAGATCCTTCCACCGCGCTTGGCGTGGCGCTTTCGTGGATTGACCCGGACTCCGTCACGGATCCAGATCTCGTCGCTGTGGACGATTCGATGTTCGTCCGCCTCCCTCCAGGCACTCTCCTGGCGCTCGAGCTTTTCCGGAAGCCAGAGATCGTCCGAATCGAGGAAGGCGATCCAGGAGGCGCTCGCAGCAGCCACACCCAGGTTCCGGGCGGCACTGACCCCTCGGCCGTTCGACTGTAGGATCCTGACCGAGTCGCCGAACTCTCTTTCGACAGCTTCTACCGTCCCGTCCGAGGATCCGTCGTCGACGACGATCAACTCATCGACCGGGCGAACCTGCTCGAGGACCGACCTCACCGCTTTCCGCACACGATCGTTGCGGTCGCGTGTCGGGATGACCGCAGCGATCCTCATGCCCTCACCCTAGCAAGGCCTTCTGCCGATCAAGGCTGGATCCGGGGACTCGCAGCCCGCTCGAGGGTGGCGAGCACACTCCCGAGGTCCCGGTAGTCGGTGAGGACCGCCGTCGCTCCCAGACGGCCGAGGTGTGCGGCACGCTGCCGGCTCGCCACCCCGGCGGGGACGACGCCTACGAAGCCGATTCCGAGCTCCGCCGCGGTGCGAGCGTCCCAGGGTCCATCGCCGATCGAGACCCAGTCCCGCGCATGAGGAAACGAAGAGGCGGCCCGCGCCACAATCTCGCTTCTCACCGGACTGTGGTCGCAACCAACCAGTCTTGGGCCGCCGCCCAACGCTTCACCCGCAAGCCCGGCCGAGACGAGTTTCAGTCGAGCCGAAGAGGCGAAGCCGCCCGTGGCGAAGGCGACCTCCCAGTCTGGGGCGCCCTGCAGTGCCTCCAGAAGAGCGCCGGCGCCGACGATCTGACGTGCCGGCTTCTCCTCCAACGCGCTCTTCACCAGACCGACGAAGGTCCTTTCGAAGGCCAGACGCTCCTGAGCAGACGGCGACGATCCGCGCCGACGATTGACGACGGATTCGAGCAGACCGCTGTCCGTGACGTTGGGCTCGCGATCCCAACTCCACCCCTGCTCGGAAATCTGCAGGTCGAAGACCTTCTGGAGGGCTGTGAGGTAGCACGCCTCGTCCAACGCGGTGGTATCGACGAGCGTCCCGTCGACATCGAAGATCGCGAGTCGGCTCCGGCCGCCTCCCTCCACCGGTTCGGCAGGTCGCTCGGCCGACAACGTCTTCCCGAGCTAGCCGTCGCCCATGTGGGGATATCGGTACGAGAGCGGCGGCACGAAAGTCTCCTTGATCGCCCGCTGGCTGGTCCACCGCAGCAGGTTGAGCGGCGAGCCCGCCTTGTCGTTGGTGCCCGACGCGCGCGAGCCGCCGAACGGCTGCTGACCGACCACGGCTCCGGTCGGCTTGTCGTTGATGTAGAAGTTGCCGGCGGCATGGCGCAGCGCCCGGCTCATGCTCTCGATCGCCGCCCGATCCTGGGCAAAGATGGCACCTGTCAGTCCGTAGGGGCTCCCGCCGTCGCACGTGGCCAGGGCGTCGTCGAGCCTTGAATCGTCGTAGACGTGGATCGTCAGAACCGGAGCGAAGATCTCTTCGGTCATGAGCTTCGAGCGCGGATCCTCGGAGAGTACGACCGTCGGCTGTACGAAGTAGCCCTCCGACTTGTCGCCGCTCCCCCCGGTGAGAATCTCGAACCCACCCGTCGTCCGTGCGTGCTCGACGTACCCGAGCGTGTTGTCGAACGACTTCTCGTCGATCACTGCCGCCATGAAGTTCGAGAAGTCGAGCGGCGAGCCCATGGCGATCGACTCGACCTGATCGACGAGGTCGGAGCGCACCCGGCTCCACAGCGAGCTGGGAATGTAGGCCCGCGAGGCCGCCGAGCACTTCTGCCCCTGATACTCGAAGGCGCCGCGGAGGAGGGCGATCACCAGCGCATCGACATCGGCCGACGGGTGGGCGAAGACGAAGTCCTTGCCGCCGGTCTCGCCGACGATTCTGGGATATGAGCGGTAGCCGGCGATCGCCTCGCCGACCTGCCTCCACATCCCCTGGAAGACCGCCGTCGAGCCGGTGAAGTGGATCCCGGCCAGATGCTCGCTCGCCAGCGCCGGATTGCCGATACGGCTCCCACGCCCCGGTACGAAGTTGATCACTCCGGGCGGAAGGCCTGCTTCCTCGAGAAGTCGGACGATGTAGTAACCGGACAGCACCGAGGTCGAGGCCGGCTTCCACAGCGCGGTGTTGCCCATCAGCGCCGGGGCGGTCGGAAGGTTGCCGGCGATCGATGTGAAGTTGAACGGCGTGACCGCGAAGACGAATCCCTCGAGCGCGCGGTACTCCACCCGATTCCAGATTCCCGGCGCGGACTGCGGCTGACCGCGGTAGATCTCCTGCATATAGTGGGCGTTGAAGCGCCAGAAATCGATCAGCTCGCACGCGGCGTCGATCTCCGCCTGGAAGACCGTCTTCGACTGGTTGAGCATGGTCGCCGCGTTGAGGGTGTCGCGCCACGGCCCGGCGAGGAGCTCCGCCGCCTTGAGGAACACCGCCGCCCTCGCCTCCCAGGCCATCTCCGACCACTCGTGCCAGGCCCGCTGCGAAGCCTCGACGGCGCGCTCGACCTCCTCCGTTCCACCCTGATGCACCTGCGCCAGGACGTGCCCGTGATCATGGGGGCAGACGGCAGGCTCGGTCGTGCCGGTCCGCACCTCTTCTCCGCCGATGATCAGCGGAACCTCGACCACCTCCGACAGCATCGCCTGCAGCTGCTCTTCGAGAGACCGGGTATGGGCAGAGCCCGGTCGATAGTCGCGTACCGGCTCGTTGACCGGATCAGGGATGTTGACGATGGAATTCGACATGCTTCCTCCTCACGGCGCTGGGCCGCTTCGATGCGGCTTGGGCAGCCGCCTGTTCAATCAGCGTCGAACTCACCCAGCGGGCGAATCGAAGCAACCTGAGCTCTCGGGATGACCAGCCGATCGTGCTTCTTCCAAACGCCGAAGCGAGCGGCCGCAAGGAGGTACTCCTCGCGCGACTTGTCTCCCTCGCCCTCGACGTGCACGTCCGCGTCGAGCAGGATCACCGCTTCTTCGTTCTCGTCGTCGCAACGGCCGACGAAGAGCTCCGCCCCGGTCGACTCGACGACTACGGTAATCCCATGAAGGGCGCTCTTGTCCTGGTGGAACGTTCCCACGACCGAGAGGTTCAGGCCGGGGCGCAGAAACGGTCGAAGGCGCCGATGAGATCAGCCGCCAGTTCCTCGGCGGAACGGTTCTCGATCCGGTGGCGCGGCACGAAATAGGCCAGCTCGCCGTCCTTGAAGAGCGCGATCGAAGGGCTGCTGGGCGGCACGTCGGCGAAATGCTCTCGAGCTCGGGCGGTCGCCTCCAGATCCTGGCCGGCGAAGACGGTGGCTTTGCGGGTCGGCGTCACCTCGTGCTCGAGAGCGCGGCGCACCCCTGGACGGGCCTGTCCCGCGGCGCACCCGCAGACCGAGTTGACGACCAGTAGCGTCGTGCCGTCGTTCGATCCCAGGACCTCGTCGACCTCTTCTGTCGTGCGCAGCTCTCGCACACCAGCGGCGGCGAGTTCGTCACGCATCGGCTTGACCATCAATTCGGGATAAGGCAATGGAAGATTCTCCTAGGGGGGTTGGTCGGTGGGAGCCCGTAGCCGGGCGAGCCATTCTAACGCGGCCCGCAATCGCCGATCGCATCGGGATCTTCCCCCTCTCGTGGCCGCCTATCGGTCGCGAAATCGCCCTGCAGCCGGGTGCTACACTCCCCGCCCGTGAGCCGAAGAGAACTCCTGCCACGCGCCGCCTCGCTGCTGCTCGCGCTCCTCTCGATGACCGCGTGTGCAGCGAACGCGGTAGACGTCGTCCCTCCCGAGCAGGATGCTGGAGAAGAGCCCTGGACGATCGCCTTCCTCGTCGTGGACGGCGTCTACAACACCGAGCTCGTCGCACCGCTCGACGTTCTCGAGCATGCCCGCCACTACGACTCCGCCCGGGCGGTCGAGGTCCTCACCGTCTCGCCGGACGGCGGACCCGTCACCACCGCCGAGGGGCTTCGCCTCCAGCCGGATCGGAGTTTTGAGTCAGCGGGTCCGATCGACGTCCTGGTCGTACCCTCAGCCAGGGGCAGCAGGGACTCAGACCTCGAAAACCGCGAACTCGTCGAGTGGGTCGCCACCGCCGGAGGTGAGGCCCGATATGTGCTGTCCCTGTGCTGGGGTGCTTTCGTCCTCGCCGAGGCGGGCCTGCTCGAGGGGCACGCGCTGACGACCTTCCCCGCCGACTACGCGCGCTTCGCCGAGCGTTTCCCCGAGCTCGATCTGCGCTTCAACGTCAGCTTCGTCCACGACGGCGCGAGGATCACCTCTGAGGGGGGCGTCAAGTCCTACGACGCCGCGATGTACCTCGCCGACCTGCTGTTCGGAGAGGACGTCGCGAAGGCGGTCGGCCGTGGGCTTCTCATCCCGTGGCCGCCTGCCCCCGACGAACGGCCGGCGAGCGTCGTTCGCAGCGTCCCCTGACAAAGCCCCCGTCCCCGCCGCGCCTCCGGGGCCGCTTCGGAGTGAGATCCCGGCCACCGGCGAGCCGGCGACACGCCTGGAGCTTCTTCCGCTGCTACTCGGCGCCGGCGAAGCGGACCTGGAGCGTCCGGCCGTCGATCTCGACCGGCCCTCGCCACTCGACCGCCCCGCCCGTCAGGTCGGCGACCACGTGGAGTTGCATCGTGCCCCCGACCCGGTGCTTGCCGAATCGAAGCCTCACGACCTCGCCTGTCCCGATCTCCACGGTTTCCGGAATCTGACCCGCGATCCCGAGGATCTTGACGACGTGTCGCGGCTCTCCGCCCGCGACCCTCAGGTTCTCGATCCGATCGACCGTCACCTGACGATCGAGGCCGAGCGACACCACGGTCGTCGCCCCCTCCCGCCGGAACGTAATCCGCTCGAGCTTCACCGGACTGACAGACGAATCGGGTTCCGCCTCCGACGGAGCCGTCTCCGCGAGTCTCGTCTCCGGTTCCTCGGCTGCAGCGCTCTCGCCGGCTGCCTCCGGCTCGGCGGCGACGGCGGAGTCCGACGGCTCGATCGTCGGCATCGGGGCCTCGAGAGCTCCTGCCGCCTCGCCGGGCGCCGACGCTTCCGCAAGTTCCTCGTCGGCCTCTTCCTCCGCGAACTCCGCAGGTCCGTCGCCGGCCGGGTCCGTCCTCTCGTCGGCGGGACGATCGAGGGTGTCGGCACCGGTGGTTTCTCCCGGTGACGGGGAGCCGTCGGCCACGCCGCGCTGCTGTACCGTGAGCTCGCCGGCGGGGGGCGTCGCCGGTTCGGATGTCGGCCCCCAGCCTCCGATACCGATCTGGCGCGCAACAAACACCCCGGCAGCCAGCCCCAGAACGCCGACGAGCACCCACGGCCACCATGCGGTGCGTGCGGCCCCCTCCTCCCACTCGCCGTCGGCTTCGACGCCGACAGCGGCGTCGTGCGGCTCTTCCGCCTCGCTCCATGAAGGCGGCTCCTCCACCGGAGGGCCAGGCGTCAGGGGTTGAGTCGTCCCGACTTCGGTCTGGGACCTCCACGGGTCGGCGGCGTCACTCTCCGGGTCGAGGCTCGAAGGACCCTCCGGATCGAACTGACGCCGATCATCCTCCGCAGCGGCAAGCGCTCCGAGGAACTCCTCCCGCGTCTCCTGCCACTCCGTCGAAGCGGTCGAGTCGCCCCCGTCGGCCTCGAGCGCGGAGGTTTCGGTCCGGTCCAGATCCTCGAGGGGTGCCCCCAGGTCGCTCGTCAAGGTGGTCTCCTCGAGCGAGAGATCCTCGGCGGCGCTCATGTCGCTGATCTGGGTCACGCCCGGCGAGGCCGGCTCGTCCTGCTCGGCTTCCGACTCCTCGAGGTGATGCCGCAGGTCGACGGTCTCTTCCGAGCTCTCCTCGGGAGGCTCGCTGTCGCTCGGCCTGAGGAAGCTCGACAGGTCGGGCTGGCGGTCCTCGCCCCACGCTCCTGTGACCGGTCCGGCCGCGATCACGGTGCGATCGAGAGACGAATCGTCGTCCTGCTCCTCGGGCATCGAAGCCTCCTCGTCGAGAGCGAGATCGATGTCGAGCCCGGAGTCGCTCGCAGCCTCTTCCTCGATCGCCGGAGGCGGAGGATCGAAGGCGGGTGTGTCCGCCTCATCGTGGTCCTCGCCCTCGACGCTGCCCGCGGTGCCGACGAGGAAGTCCACGGTGTCTCGGTCTCCGCTCGGGTCGGGGCTATCGGCCTGCTCGTCGGAATCGGGCTCGCTTGCCGTGACGGTCGGCGACGCCACGTCGTCATCTCCTACGAGCTCAACCTTGGGTGCGTGAATCTTCGGCTCGAACTTCGTGCCTCCTTCGGCGACGTGCTTGCTGACCACCTTGCGGATCAGGTTGCGGCTCGGCCGATCGAGATGATCGAAACTGATCATCATCCCGCTGCCGGCCGGACCGTCGGCCGGTCCCGTCCCGACGGACACCACATGGCCGGTGCCGTGAAACAGGCGGAAACCGTCTGCCAGCGTCACGTCGAAGTCGACCACCTCCCCGACTCCGGCGGGATCTTCCGACGGCACCCACATCGCCTCTTCGGAGAGGCAGGGCCAGACCTCGGAAGCGAACTCCTGGAAGCTCTGATACTCGAGTTTCAGATTCACCAGTCAGGCTCCGGGTCTATTCCCAGACCGTCCGCAAGACGGTTGTAGAGCGCGAAGAAGCCGGTAACTTGCGCAACATCATGAATCCCTCCGTCGTCGAGGCCCGCGGCGCGAAGACCCTCGACATCCTCCAGCCTCATCTCCGACGGCCTAAGCGTCAGCTTGATGGCGTAATCGAGTATGGCACGTTCGCGGTCGGAGAGCGGCGCGGACCGGTAGTCGGAGGCGACCGCCTCCACCAGTTCGACGCCTCCTTCGCGATCCTCGACCTCGGCCCGGAGGTCGTCGGCGTGCGCGCGCGTTCAGTAGTGGCAATCGTTGGCCGCCGAGACGGCCGTGGCGATCATCTCCCGTTCCGCCCGAGTCAGAGAGCTCTCCGGGCTGAACATGATCTCCTGATAGAGACGCATCGAGGCGAGGAGGACCTTCGGCCGGGGGCTCTGCAGCTCGACGACGCGGAATACCTTGCCGGCGCGGCGCACCGCGTCGTCATAGATCTTCCTAAGCAGTCCGGTCGCGTCACCCGGGGAGATGGTCCGAATCCAGGCCATGGCCCGATCCGACTACACGGCGTCGGGAGGTGTCAAGGCATCCGGAAGGAACCGTCAGGACGGGAGCGGGTCCTGCCTGCGACCCGCCGCACCTGTCGTCTCCTCGCCGGTACCCGCGGCGAGCAGCCGTCGATCGAGGGCCGGGATGGCTGCACTCAGCACCTCTTCGAGATCGTCGACAGGAATCACCGTCAGAGTCTCCAGCACCTCGGCCGGGACGTCCTCCAGGTCTCGCTCGTTGTCCCGAGGAAGAAGAATCGACGTGATCCCGGCCCGAACGGCGCCCAGCACCTTCTCCTTCACGCCCCCGATGGGAAGCACTCTTCCGGACAGGGTGATCTCGCCGGTCATCGCGAGTTCATGCCTCACCGTCTCACCGGTGAGAGCCGAGATCAGGGCGGTTGCCATCGTCACGCCGGCAGACGGTCCGTCCTTCGGGATGGCGCCCGCGGGCACGTGGATGTGGACGTCGCGCTCGGACATGGTCTCGTCGAGCCCGAACTCCGAGGATCTCGACAGGGCATAACTCCAGGCGGCGCGTCCCGACTCCTTCATGACGTCGCCGAGCTGGCCGGTCAGGACCAGCTGGCCGCTGCCCGGCATGGTGCGCGCCTCGACGAACATGATGTCCCCGCCCGCGGGGGTGTAGTACATCCCGGTCGCCGTCCCCGCCTGATCGGCGGTGTAGGCCTTCTCGGGATGAATCCTCGGTCGACCCAGCAGCTCTCTCACCTGCCCGGCGTCGAGGTGGGCAGTCGTGACTTTCCCCTCCGCGACCTGTCGGGCGACCTTGCGTGCGAGCTTGCCGAGCTCACGCTCCAGCTGTCTCACCCCCGCCTCGCGCGTGTAGTGAGAGACCGTGTGGCGGATCGCCTCGTCGTCGAGCGTCCACTGCTCCTCGGTGAGCGCCTTCTCGCGGCGCTGCCTCGGCACGAGGTAGCGCTTCGCGATCTCGAGCTTCTCCTGCTCGGTGTAGCCGCTGAATTCGACCACCTCCATCCGGTCCAGCAGCGGCGCCGGGATCCGCTCGATGAAGTTGGCCGTGGCGACGAAGAGGACCTCGGAGAGGTCGAACGGCATGCCGAGGTAGTGGTCGACGAAGGCATGGTTCTGTGCCGGATCGAGCACCTCGAGGAGCGCGCTCGCCGGATCCCCCTGGAACGACGTGCCCAGCTTGTCGACCTCGTCGAGCAGAAACACCGGAGAGCGGCTGCCCGCCTGGCGGATTCCCTGCACGATCCGACCGGGCATCGCGCCGACGTACGTCCGTCGATGGCCGCGAATATCGGCCTCGTCGCGCGCTCCACCGAGCGCAACGCGGACGTACTCACGTCCTGTCGCCCGCGCGATCGACTGAGCGATCGACGTCTTGCCGACACCCGGGGGGCCTACGAACAGCAGGATCGGGGCCTTTCGCGACGGGTCCAGCTCGTCCGGCGAAGATTCCTCGTCCTCCGAAACGGACGGAGCGTCGGCGAGGATCTGGTCCCCGGCCTCCCCGTCGGCCGCCTCGGATTGGAGGCGCTGCCCGTGAAGGGTCTGGACGGAGAGAAACTCCAGGACACGGTCCTTGACCTCCGGCAGGCCGTAGTGATCCTCCTCGAGGATCTCCGCGGCCCGCTCGAGGTCGACCGAGGTTCGAGGCTCCGAGTTCCACGGAAGGTCCGCGACCACCTCGAGGAAGCCGCGGACGACCTGGTACTCCATCGACTCCCGATGGAGGCGGGCCAGGCGGGCCAGCTCTCGATCGACTTCCTTTCTGGCCGCGGGGGGCAACTCCAGCTGCTCGATCGTCTCCCGAAGCTCGTCGAGCTCCGTAGAATCCTCCCCTTCTCCGAGCTCTTCCTGGATCGCCTTGAGCTGCTCGCGCAGCACCATCTCGCGCTGCCGGTCGCCCAGCTCCTGCTGCACCCGGGACTTGATGTCGGTCTGGGCGTCGAGAACCGAGATCTGGCGCTGGAGGTGAACGAGCGTGCGCCGCAGCCGATCTTCGACAGACAAGGTCTCGAGATGGGCCTGCTTGTCGGAGATCTCGAGCTCGAGATGGCTGACGACCAGGTCGGAGAGCTGCGAAGCGTCCTCGCGCTCCGCCAGCACCTCGTCGACCAGATTGTCGGGGAGGCCCGCCTTGCCGGCCAGCTCCGCGGCGCGCTCCCTGACCTCGCGCTGCAAAGCGACGAAGGTCGCCTCGCCGGGATCGGACGGCCACATCTCCTCCGCATCCCTCACCGTCGCCTCGAGGGCGCCGTCGGTTTCGCCGATCCTCATCGCGATTCCCCGCCGCTGGCCGGCGAGAAGGACCTGGACGCCTCCCGCGATCCGCTGCACCTGCTCGATGCGCGCGACGGTGCCGATCGTAAACAGCCCGTCGGGGGAGGCTTCCTCGACGTCCGACCGCTGGGCCACGGCGAAGACCAGCCGCTCCTTGCCCGAGGTCGCCCTCTTGAGGGCTGCCAGGGTTCCCGGCCGGCCGGCGCTGATGACGGTCTTGACGCCGGGAAAGATCACCGCCGAACGCAGCGGAATGACAGGTAGATGGTGAAGCTCGTCGGCCATGTGTGAGGTCCTCTCGAGGTGATGAACAGCAGTGCCGCTGATCCCAGATACGGAGGGCGCGGCCCCACGGTTTCACCGTGAGCCCAAAATCTTACATGATTTGACTAATATTCTGCAACCGCCTCCTCCTCGCGGCCGGAAGACCGGCCGGAAGAGCGCGGGGTCGTTTTCAGCCCCCCTTCCGCCGGAGCGGTCACGACGGCCGGCCAGGCTCGTGGGAAGCCTCCGGCGGAGGTGGGAAAGGCCGGGGGTCAGCCGACGCTCTCGGCCAGCAGCCCTCGGATGAGGACCTCCAGCCGGACCTGGTCGTCCCCTTCGAACGCCAGGAAGCGCAGCCCCATCCCTTGGACGCTCTCGTACTCCGGTCTGGGTTGCCGCACCACCAGAGCCGTCGCACGCAGCGGCACACCGCGTGGCATGGAGATCTCGATCTCCACTTCGTCGCCCCGCTCGAGGGCCAGCTCGGAGCGCACCAGGAGGCCGGATTCCGAGAGGTTGACGGTCTCCCCTTCGACCACCGCGCCTTCCTCGATCGCCACCATTCTCACCCGCAACGCCGCCGGAACACGGGGCGCCGCCTTCAGGAAGCTGATCAGACCGCGTTCCACGGCCACGTCGGAGCCGTCCACGGCCACGACGCCGGTGATGAACCCCTCGTCCCGGATCTCCTCGATCTCTTCGCGGCGCTTCTCCGTCGTCAGCAACAGCATCCTCGCCGTCGCCGACGCTCCGTCGGGGCGGCGCAGTTCACCCAGGAACTCCTCCACCTCCATGTCGGGGAGCGGAAAGCCGACCAGCAGATGCTGGTACGTCATCCGTGCCGCCAGGAGCACGGCCGTCCTCCCGTCCGGAGCCCACTCGACGAAGCACGGCAGGTTCTCGAGATGAGGCTCGACGGATCGAGCCTCCTCGCCACCCACGGCGAGCACCCTGACCTTGGGCCTGCGCATGCGCGATGCTCCTATGCAAGCGTCCTCCGACGCAAGGGAACCCGCTCGGGCCGGCGCTCAGGCCGGCGCGCGGCCGACCCCGGATCGGGGTAAGATCGGAAGGTTGCGCCGTGCAGGACGGCCTCGAGATCGACCCCGGATCACCATGCAGTGTCGCTCCATGCAGTGTCGCACTACAGCCCCCCGCGCGAGTCTCCCTCTCGTCGCCGTCCTTCTCCTGACAGCCGTCGCTCCTGTGGCGAGCAGCGAGCGACCGGCAATCTCGGGCCTCGTCCATCAGGCTCCGCAAACCGAGACAGGCTGGTTCTCGGTGTCGAGCGGCGCAGAGATCTGCGCGTTCTCTCCGTCCGCGCCAGATCGCGGCCGTGAGAACTGTTGGCCGGCCCTCGGAGGCCGGGCGACCGATCTCGCAGGAGGCAGCGATGGGTTCCTCGCCGCCGGCCACGCCGCAGCAGACGGCTTCATCGATCTCTTCCTCGTCGCCGGCGAGGGCGACACGGTCACTCCTCTCCCCCTGCCCCCGTCGAACGGCCTGCCGCGCGGCAGCGCCAGACTGGTCGCCGACGACGGTCGCCTCCTGGGGCTCGTATGGCTGGAGGGGCACCGCCAGGAAGATCTGGAGTTGCGTGCCGCCCGCTGGCTGGGGAGCTCCTGGGAGGGCCCCCGCCACGATCGCCGCCAGGGTGCCGGGAGGCCAGGTGGCCCCGGCCGTGACGGTCCTCGACGACGGTAGCTGGATGGTCGTCTGGACGGCCTTCGACGGTAGTGACGACGAGACGATGTGGAGCCGCTTCGACGGCCGCTGGAGCCCGCCCCGACGTCTTCACGAAGACAATCCATACCCGGACACCACCCCGACGATCGTCGCCGTCGACGGTGGAGCGATCGTCGCCTGGAGCGCCTTCGACGGAGCGGACTACAGGATCCGCCTCGCGCGCTTCGACGGCAGGGCGTGGATCGATGTCGATCACCGGAGCGGAAAAGGTGGCGTCGACCCGCTCCTTCAACACGATCACCGAGGGGCACGCCTGAGCTACAGTACGGTCGTGCCCGACCGCTGGCACGCGGTCGAGCTCGACCAACGCGGATCGGAGAGACGCCGAGCCAGCACGGCGCAGAGGTCGGCCTCTCGCCCGGCGATCGAGTGGCGGGAAGAAGGTGTGCATTTCGTCTGGTTCGACGGTACGACCCCGCCCGCCACTGCCGGCTGGGGAGACGCGCGATGAGACGCTGGCATCCGATTCTCGTCGTCTGGGCGACCCTGGCGGTCGCGCCCCCCGCCGAAGCGCAGATCTTCCGCTACATGGCATTCGGCGACAGCATCACGACCGGTAACAGCACGTTCGACCCGACCGGTCAGGGCGGCTACCCCGGGCGTCTCGACAATCTCCTGGGGTGCTTCCCGCCCGACTGCGAGGTCGTCAACGAGGGCAAGGACGGCGAACGGACTTCGGCGGGCATCTCGCGCCTCAACGGCCTGCTCGACAACGAGGGGCCGTGGGACATCGTGCTCCTCATGGAGGGAACGAACGACGTCTTCGCGGGCATCTCGAACAACACCATCGAGGCGAATCTGGCGACGATGGACACCAACGCTGCGAATCGAGGCGTCGACACGCTTCATGCTTCGATCGTCCACCTGGACCCGGGAAGCACGGCCGGACAGAACGGGAGCATGGTCTCGCAGGTCGCTTCGCTGAGGGGGCGGATCTCCAACCTGGCCGCGAGCCGCAACCGCTGGTTCGCAGACCCCTGGACCCCGCTTTGCCCCGACCAGGCCTGCTTCGATCAGCACTACCACGACCCCCCGGGAGCGGTAGGCCACCCTGACCCGAGCGGCTTCGACATTCTTGCGGAAACCTTCGAGGCCGAGATCGTGAGCGAATCGATCCCGGGCCTCGTGACCGCACTCGGACCGACCGGAACCGTGAACGACCCCTCTCCACCGTTCGTCTGGGACAAGGAGCCGAGCGGTACCGCGACCTTCTACCAGTTGAGGGTTCTCGACGGGGCGACGCCGCTGTTCAATGACTGGGTCGAGGAGAACGACGTCTGCAACTCCAGTCAGTGCACGATCAACACCGACGACTTCCCGGACGGCAGCTATACCTGGGAGGTCCGTGGACGCAATCCGCGCGATCGCGGCTCCTGGCGCAGCACGCCGTTCACGATCGACACGCTCGCCCCCCCGACCGCTCCCGAGCCGGTCGCGCCGATCGGTGTGATCGGCGACGCCGAGCCGGTCTTCGAGTGGGATCGCGAGGACGAGCTCTCCGCCACCCGCTATCAGCTCTTCGTCAGCGACGGCATCGACACCGTCCTGGACGAGCGGTTCGCCACCGAGGAGGTCTGCACCGGCACCTCGTGCACGGTCGACCCGTTCGACGGCAAGCCGCTCGTCGAAGGCGAGTACACCTGGCGCGTCCGCGGCCTCAACACCGCGGGCGACGGTGCATGGAGCGCGGATCAGGTCTTCTACTTCGACCCGAACCTGATCTTCCTGGACGGGTTCGAGTCGGGCGACACTTCGGCCTGGTCGACCACTCTCCCCTGACCCGAGAGGGCAGCGACAGAAGCGACCGGGCGATGACGCGGCGCAGTGTGTCGATGCACCCCTCCCGCCCGAAGACCGCCTGAACGGCTCCCGCAACCGGAGGTTCCTCTACTGGATGGAGAGACCTTACCACACGGAAACCGCCCTGCACGGCCGGCCTCGAGAGGCGGCGCCTGGCTCGAGCACCGGGCTCAGGCGAACGAGGCACGGGCAACGGGCCTCGACGACGAGCGGAGTCAGCGACTCGGCGGAATTCGCCCCGCGAGGAGGCCGGCGATCGGGCGCGTCGCTTCGCCCCGTTCGAGGATGATGCGCAGAATCGCCGTCATCGGTGCCGCGAGCAGCATTCCCACCGGGCCCCACAGCAGGCCCCACAGGATGAGCGCGAGCAGGATGGCGATCGGATGGAGATCGAGCCCCTCCCCCATGACGACCGGCTCCACTCCGTTGCCGATGACGAGCTGCACGACGCCGGGAATCAGGACGACCGCGGCGATCGTCCATGGATTGTCGAACTGCAGGATCGCGATCGGGATCGGCAACAGGGTCGCCACCACCGAGCCGATCGAGGGGATGAAGTTCAGCAGAAACGCCATCACCCCGAAGACCAGAGCGAGATCGAGTCCGAAGAGAGCGAGGATCGAGCCGACGATCGCTCCCGTTGCCGCCGAGATCACGAACTTGACCGCGAGATACTTGCGAATCCGCGCGTTGATCTCGGCGTAGACCCCCTGCTTGAGCTCCGGCGGCCGACGACTCAACAGCAGGTACATCACGAAGACGACCACCAGCACCAGGGTCGCCGCCAGATCGACGATCGTCCCCAGCGTCGAGCGCACCATCGACAGGATCGGAAGCTGCCGCACGGCGTCGACGAGAGGCTCCTGCCCCAGGTCGAATCCGAAGCGACCGAGTGCACTGACCGCCCAGGTCACCATCGCCGCGAACTCGCGCTCGTAGATCTCCGCCGACTCGCCGAGACGGCCCGCCGAGCTGCTGATCAGCGCTCCAAGCAGGATCAAGAGACCGACCGTCGCCGCCAGCGCGATCAGGACCGAGAGCACCCGCGGAAGACGCAGCCGGCGACGCAGAAACTCCACCAGCGGCGTCACCAGATAGGTGATGAAGATCGCCAGCACGAACGGGACCATCAACGCCCGCGTGTACGCCAAAGCGACCGCCACGGCGACGGCGGCCAGCACCACCAGCGAGAGCGAGACGACGCGAGACGGATCGGCGACCTGATTCACCGAGGCATTATGCCTGCTGGCGCCATGCCCGGCGACCCCGCTTGTGAGAGGATGCGACGCCGTTCCCGGGTTCGGCAGCGGTTGATGCCACACCAGCCGGAATCAAACAGCTTCCGAAACCCTTAGAATAGGCACTCGGTGCCGAGCCGCCGAGATTCGCCGCCTCAGACCACTCAGGACTCAGATCCCCGTGCAATCCGCCTCGCGCATTCTCTCCGCCGCCGCGCTCTGTCTGCTGGCCCTGACCGGCTGCTCCGGCGACTCTCCCTCGTCGCCACGACAGGTTCTCGTGCTCGAAGGAACCCTCGAGACCGACGGGCGCAGCGCCCATCCGATCTCGCTGGCGGACGAAGGCGCCGTCGTCGTCGATATCGCCGATCTGCGGCCGATTCTCATCCAGCTGCCCGTCGGCGCCGACTCGGTCAACCTGACCGTGGGGCTCGGTCTCGGCAGGCCCGACGGTGACGAGTGCGACCTGTCGAGTTCGTTCACTCTCGCAGAGCTCGGTAGGGTCTCCTTCGGTCTGGCGGCCGGTGACTATTGTCTCGAGGTCTTCGACTCCGGATCGCTCCCCGACGACGCGCTGATCGGCTACGCGCTCAGCGTCACCATCTCCTGACACCGCCCGCTTTCCCAGAAAGGTCGACGAATGCGTCTCGATGCTTCCGCCCGGCTGCTGCGCCGCCTGACACCCTGCCTCCTGCTGGCCCTCTTCATCACCGGCTGCGAGGAGGATGCCCCTACGGCGCCGACACCCGTGGAGCCTGTGGACCCGCCGACGGTGACGGAGACGTTCGACGGCATGCTCGCGCTGGGAGAGATGTCCTGTCACGACTTCACGACGGTCGCCACCGGCGACACGGTCCTCGAAGTCATCGATCTTCAGCCGCTGACGACGCTCACCGTGGGCATTCTGCTCGGGCAACCCGATCCTGCGGATCCCGAGAACTGTGTCGGTTTCGCCCAGGACACGTCGGTGCGGTTGTTCGAGGACTTCCTCTCCTCCAACCTGCCGCCCGGCGCCTACTGCACCTGCGTGTCGGACGTCGGCAACATCTTCGAGGACATCACCGTTTCGTACACCCTCGAAGTGATTCACCCCTGAGCGCACTCTCAGGAGGCTTCGCTCAGCGGGACGCGCGCGCCGGCGAGGCGCGATAGCGACCGGCCGAACCGCTGCGAGCAGCGGTCGCGGCCAGCAGCGGCAGCGCCACCGCCCAAACCAGTGCCAGCAGGACGAGGGCGAGCGAGCGCGGCTCGCCTAGTGTCACCGCGCCGAGCCTCTCTCCCGCGACGAAGGTGAGCGGGCCTCCGACGGCACCCAGGAGGAGCCCGAGCACGGGCCGGCCCGCCAGCCACCACAGGCCGTAGCGGAAGAGTGTGCCGAACTGGAGCCAGAGGGCGCCGATCCACGCGGTCGGCCAGTTCGCCGGCCCTCCGGCTTCTCCGGCGTAGTGGATCGCCCCCGAAGCCACGAGCAGCGGCTCGAAGACGAGCCCGAGGGTGAGCGACACTCCGACCATCCCCAGCTCGACCCTTCGCTCGCTCGCCAACCCGAGGTGAAGAAGGACGAGACTCGCCGCAACCGCTGCACCCAGGTCTCCCCGACCGGACGCTCCACCCAGTACGCAGGCCCACCACCCGGCCTGATAGAGCAGCAGATTGGCGGTGTTCGAGGAGAGCTCTCCCTCGGAACGTCGAAGAGGGATTCTCACCAGGTCTCGACCTCGGCACGGGTTCGCGTTACCATGTGAACGATTTGAACGTTTTGACCTGCCGATGATCGCCCCATGACCACCCGCAGCTTCGAGTCCATCCTCCCTCATTCCGCTGCCGACGCCTACTGGTGGCACGCTCGCAGCGGTGCGTTCGAGAGGCTGTCTCCTCCCTGGCAGTCGGTCCGCATGGTCCGTCCGGCGCCGGTCGCGAACGGCTCGCGCGCCGTGCTCGAACTCGGACCGCGCTGGATGCCGTTGCGATGGGTCGCGGAGCATCTCGAGGTCGAGCCCGGGCACGGCTTCACCGACGTTCAGGTCCGAGGCCCCTTCCGGCGGTGGCGTCACCGTCACTCGTTCGCCGACGTCTCCCAGGGGGTGAAGCTGCGTGATCGGATCGACTTCGAGCTCCCTCTCGAACCGCTCTCCGCCCCTCTGCGAGGCACGGTTTCCCGACAACTCGACACCCTCTTCGATTTCCGCCACGAGGCGACCCGCAGGGATCTCGCCCGGCATGCCCGGCATCCGGCCCCGCCATCGCGCAACATAGCCGTCACCGGTGCCAGCGGCCTCGTCGGTCGTCACGTCACGCCCTTTCTGCGCACCGGAGGCCATGAGGTCGCGGAGCTCACACGGGGTGGGGACTCCCCTCACTGGTCGCCGACAGCCGGCCTGCTGCCCGGAACCGATCTCCAGTGCGACACCCTGCTCCACCTTGCCGGCGAGAACATCGCGGCCCGCCGCTGGTCCCCGAGCCAGAAGGAAAGGATCTTCGCGAGCCGGGTGGAGGGCACGCGCCAACTGGTCGCTTCGCTTCGCCGGCTCGACAATCCGCCTACCACTCTGGTGTGCGCCTCCGCCGTCGGCATCTACGGCTCGCGCCAGGGGGAAGAGCTGACGGAGGACTCCTCCCCGGGTGAGGGGTTCCTCGCACAATTGTGCCGGGAATGGGAGGCCGCCGCACGCGAAGCGGAGCAGTTCGGGATCCGAGTCGTGCTGCTGCGCTTCGGCGTCATCCTCACCCCGCGCGGCGGAGCCCTCGGCCGCATGCTGCCCCCGTTCCGCCTGGGACTCGGAGGCCCGGTGGGCAGCGGAGATCAGTTCCTGAGCTGGGTCTCGATCGACGACGCGGTCGGCGCTGTCTTCGAGGCCATCATGAATCGCTCCCTCGCGGGAGCCTTCAACGTCGTCTCGCCACATCCCGTGACGAGTCGTGACTTCGCCCGCACTCTGGGCAAGGTGCTCAGGCGACCCGCGTTGGCACCACTGCCGGCGCCCGTCGCCCGAGCCGCCTTCGGAGAGATGGCGGAAGAGATGTTGCTCGCCAGCCAGCGCGCACTTCCGTCGAGGCTCCTCGAGGCCGGCTTCGACTTCTTCGACCACGACCTCGAGTCCGCTCTCCGACACCTTCTCGGGCGCACCCGGCCGTGATTCATTCCGGCGAGCACGCCCGGGCCGGCACGGCCACCCAGCTGACGACCTTCTCGCACCTGGAGAGTTTCGTCGCCCGCCGTCGGGACGTCTTCGCGCTACTGGCGGATCCGAGGAAGCTCGACAGAGTGACCCCGCCCTGGTTCCGCCTCACACCGATCGAACGAGATCTGCCCGACCTGCGGCCCGGAGCCACGATCTCCTATCGCTTCCGCTGGCGGGGCGTGCCGCTGACATGGTCCAGTCTGATCACCGATTGGCTGCCCGAGCGCTTCTTCGCCTACGAGCAGGCGCGCGGCCCGTTCTCCTTCTTCCGCCATGAGCATCACTTCACGGAAACCCCGGACGGCATCGAGGTGTTGGATGTCGTCACGTTCCGGACCTTCCTCGGCCGGCCCTTCGACCGCCGACTCGTCCGACCCGACCTGCGACGGCTCTTCGACTATCGCGCCCGGGAGTCGCGTGCCCTGCTCTCCGGAGGATCGACCGACTCGCCTCCCGAGCGGATCTGACGCTTCCGCTCGGCGCCGACCGCCACACCCCGCGCCAGCGCTTCGAGTTCGGCCATCGTTCGCCCTCGCTGGAAGGCGCCGCCCTTGAGGGCGAGTGTCTCCGCGGCGCAACCACCGACGATCAGAGCGGCTCCAGCCCGTTCGAGCCTGGTGGCGAGAGCACCGACCTCCCCCTCCAGATCGGGGGACTCCGCGACGCTCACACTGAGCCAGACCAGGCGGGCGGAGAGCCGTATCGCGCCGTCGCCCAGCGTTTCGAGCGGAGTCTGCGGACCGAGGTCGACGGCGCGCAGTCCGGCGTTTTCCGCGACCAGCGCCGCAGCCAGCGACGGAATCGCGTAGATGTCTCCTTCCGGCGCGCCGCCGATGGCGAGTGGCGCGTCCGAGGCCGGCCGGCACAGCGAGCGCAGACGATGAAGTGCCGCCACCACGATCCGCGTCGCTCGATGCTCCTTGAAGATGCCGTCGCGCTCTTCCCTCCACAGGGTTCCGATTCTGCGCATCGAACCGGCGATCGGGCCGTCCACGAGGCGAGCCGGGCTCTCGCCCGCCAGGTAGGCGGACAGGATGAGTCCCGTCGCCTCCGTTTCGAGACCCGACTCGAGCAGCCGGTAGAGCGACTCGTCGCGATCGTCTCCTGGATCTTCGTCCCACAGCCTCAGCCCCAGCAGCTCGGGCCGGACGAGTTCAAGCCCCTCCCTCCGAACGAATCCGACCGCCTCTTCGATCGCAATCCGGCGGTGCCCGCCCACCGTGCGGGCGGCCCGGATCCTGCCGTCGTCCACCCAGCGTTTGACCGACGACTCGCTCGCGCCGATCGCAGCAGCGACTTCGCGGGGTGAGAGCAGGGTGGTCATCGAAATGTGCTCCGCGAGGATGCGGTCTCGGGATTGGATTCCCTGGAGGCTCCCTCCGAGCCTGACCGACTTGAACGAGTTACAGACTACGGACCGTGCCCAATCGGGTCAAGCTGAACGAGCCAACAAGCAGGCTCGTCAAAGCGTCCCACTTGACAGGAGCCGGTTCCTCTTGGTTCACTCTGCGTGATCGTTTTGACTGTTTTCTCTCGATGACACCGAACACACATCAGCGCGGCGTCGCCATTCTCGGTGCGAGTGGCGGCCTCGGTACGGCGCTCGCCCGCCGACTCTCCGCGACAGGCACTCCACTGGTTCTCGGAGCCCGCGATCCCGCTCGCTGCGAAAGTTTCGACCGAGCGACCGCCCTCCCCGTCGACGCCTCCGATTTCGATCAGGTTTCGCGCTTCCTGACCTCTGCCGCCGAGACGCTCGATCTCGGAGGCGTCGTCAACTGTGCCGGCTCTCTGCTGCTGAAGCCGGCCCACCTCACCAGCCGTCGTGAGTACGACGAGACGATCGCCGCTAATCTCACCTCGGCGTTCGCCACGGTGCGCGCGGCGGCCCCGCTCCTGAGGCGCGACGGCGGCTCGATCGTGCTCGTCGCCTCCGCGGCCGCAGAGATCGGCCTCACCAACCATGAGGCGATCGCCGCCGCCAAGGCGGGAGTCGCCGGGCTCACTCGCGCGGCCGCCGCGACCTATGCCGGCCAGGGAGTCCGGATCAACGCCATCGCTCCGGGAATGGTGGAGTCTGCGATGACCGAGAAGCTCCTCGCCTCGGACGCCTCGAGGGAGGCGTCGATCGCTCTCCACCCCCTGGGAGAAGTCGGCAACCACACCGCCACCTCCGATCTCGTTGCCTGGCTCCTCGGCGACCAGGCCGCATGGGTAACGGGCCAGGTGTGGGGGGTCGACGGCGGTCTGGCGCGCGTGAAGACCCGACCCCGGACCCGCCTCGCGCCGGCCACCCGGGCTAAGGGCGAGGGCTCTGTGGGCAGCACCGGCTCTTCGAGCTGACGCACGGATTCTCCCTCGAGGGAACTTTGAAGCTCGCCATCGTAGGCAGCGGGATCTCCGGGCTGACCGCGGCGTATCTGCTCTCGACCGAGCACGACGTCACGGTGTTCGAGAAGGTAGACCGCGTCGGCGGCCACACCTGCACCACCGAAGTGAGCGGGGACGGGGAGAGACACGCGGTCGATGCCGGCTTCATCGTCTACAACGAGCCGAACTACCCCAACTTCACCCGTCTCCTCGACCGGCTCGGGGTCGCCACCCAGGCGAGCGAGATGAGTTTCGGTGTTCGTTGCGACCGCACCGGCATCGAGTACGCGGGGACCAACCTGGCCACCCTCTTCGCCCAATCGAAGAGAATCGTCCAGCCTTCGTACCACGCCTTCGCGCTGGAGATCCTCCGCTTTCATCGGGTGGCGCGACGCGCGGTCGATCGCGGTGTCAGCGGCACTCTGGGCGAGTTCCTCGCCCGGCACCGTTTCTCCGCCGCCGTGATCGACCGTCACGTCCTGCCGATGACTGCGGCGATCTGGTCGACCGACCCGGGCCGGGCGCGGCGAGCTCCGGCCTCATTCATCCTCGGCTTCCTCGACCATCATCGCCTGCTCGGTGCGACCGGTCATCTCGACTGGAGAGTGGTCACCGGCGGATCGGGGCGCTACGTCGAGCGCTTGACGCAACCGTTCGCGAACCGCATCCGAACCTCCTGTGGCGTGCGGTCGATCGACAGGCGCGAGGAAGGGGTACAACTGGTCTCCTCAGCCGGCACGGAAGTCTTCGACCACGTGATCGTCGCCACCCACAGCGATCAGGCCCTGCGGATGCTCACCCGACCCACCGACGCCGAGCGCGAGATCCTCGCCGCTCTGCCCTACCAGCCCAACCGTGCCATCCTGCACACTCAGGAATCAGTCCTGGCCAGGGCCCCGCGAGCCCGGGCGAGTTGGAACTACCGGGTACCGCGCGAGCGTGGAAGACCGGTGGCCGTCACCTACGACATGACCCGTCTGCAGCGCCTTCCCACCCGAACCCGTTTCTGCGTTTCGCTCAACCTCGAAGAGGAGATCGAGGACGCCTCGAAGCTGGCGTCGTTCGACTTCGAGCACCCGTTATTCACCGAGGGCGGAGTTGCCGCGCAGGCCAGGCACGCCGAGATCAGCGGCGTCGACCGCATCCACTACTGCGGCGCCTACTGGGCGAACGGGTTCCACGAGGATGGGGTCGTCAGCGCGCTGCGGGTCTGCGAGCGGTTCGGAGCGACGCTGTGACGACTCTCTCGAGCGCGCTCTACGTCGGCAAGGTGCGGCACCGGCGACGACTCCCGACCCCGCACTCCTTCCGCTACCGCCTCTTCATGATGTGCCTCGACCTCGACGAACTCGACCGGGTCTTCGACGGTCGCTGGCTGTGGTCGATCGGTCGCCGCAACGTCGCCTGGTTCGACCGCTCGGCCCACCTCGGAGACCCCGACCGGCCGCTCGGCGAAGCCGTCCGGGATCTGGTCGAGGAGCGATGCGGCTTCCGTCCGAACGGGCCGATCCGGCTGCTGACCCACCTGCGCTACTTCGGCCACGGCTTCAATCCGGTGAGCTTCTACTACTGCCTCGACCCTGCGGGAGGGGCACTTCAGGCGTTCGTCGCCGAGGTCAACAACACCCCATGGGGCGAGCAGTACTGCTACGTGTTCGGGTCCACGGAGGCGTCCAAGGGCGCCCATGTCTACAGGAGCGGCAAGCAGTTTCACGTCTCGCCGTTCATGGGAATGGACTCGAGCTACACCTGGCGAACGAGCCAGCCGTCGAAGACGCTCGCCGTCCATATCGACTGCACCCGCGACGGCGAGCCGTTCTTCGACGCCACTCTCAGACTCGAGCGGCGCTCGATCGACGGCCGCAGCCTGGCGCTGGCACTCGCTCGCTTTCCTCTGATGACGCTCGCCATCGTCGCTCGAATCCACTGGCAGGCGCTTCGCCTGTGGCTCAAGCGAGTCCCCTTCCATCCGCATCCGCGGCATCGCGAGGCGGGATAGCGGGAGATGGGAGCCGAAGTGACGACGAGCGGACTCCGCGCAGGAGGCTTCTGGGCGCACCGCGCCAGAAGCCTGGTTCTCGCACAGCTGGAGCGCCTCGAGAGGGGCGTGCTCGAAGTTCGGGAGGGCGACGCCGTCCTCGTTTTCGGAGCCGCGGATCCGGTCGAGCCTCTCGAAGCCGTGCTGGAGGTTCACGATCCTCGCTTCTGGGAGCGTGCCGCCTGGGGCGGCTCGATCGGCGCCGGAGAGGCGTTCTGCGAGGGACTGTGGTCTTCCCCCGACCTCACCGCGCTGGCTCGCGTCTTCGCGCGCAACCTCACTGCGCTCGATCGCATCGACGGCCGGTTCGGCCGTCTCGTCAAGCCGCTGCGTCGTGGCCTCCACCGGCTCCGCAACAACTCCCGCTCCGGAAGTCGCCGCAACATCGCGGCACACTACGACACCGGCAACGAGTTCTTCTCGACCTTCCTCGATCCGACGCTGACCTACTCGTGCGCCATCTTCCCGGAAGAGCACTCGACTCTCGAGGAGGCGCAGCGGCACAAGCTCGACACGATCTGCCGCCGGCTCGAGCTCGCTTCCGGCGACCGCCTCGTCGAGATCGGCACCGGTTGGGGCGCCCTTGCGGTGCACGCGGCCAGGCACTACGGCTGCCGGGTCACGACGACGACGATCTCGAATCGCCAGCTCGAGTACAGCCGCGCGATGGTCCGCCGGGAGGGACTCGACGATTGGGTCGACGTCGTCCAGCTCGACTACCGCGATCTTCCGGAGGCCGCACTCGGGCCGTTCGACAAGCTCGTCTCGATCGAGATGATCGAGGCAGTCGGCCATCGCTATCTGCCCGCCTACTTCGAAACGATCGCGCGGCTCCTCGCCCCCGGCGGCCGGGCCCTGATCCAGGCGATCACGATCCCGGATGACCGCTACGAGCTCTACCGCCGCGAGGTCGATTTCATTCAGCACGCGATCTTCCCGGGGGCCCTCCTTCCGTCGGTGCGGCGGATGCGGGACTGCATCGCCCGGACCGGGGCGCTCACGCTCCTCCACCTCCACGACATCAGCCGGCACTATGCGACGACCCTCCACGCGTGGCGCGACCGCTTCCTCGATCGTGAGTCCGAGATCGCGACCCTCGGACTCGATGCTTTCGAGCGCCGCAAGTGGCGCTACTACTTCGACTACTGCGCCGGCGGCTTCCTGGAGCGCACCATCGGCGACGTCCAGTTGCTGCTCGAAGCGGAGTCTCCGGCAACCGGGGCAGCCGGCTGATGCTCGGACTCGGACTCCGTCTCGCCGAGAAGGGGCTCGTCCCCGAATCGATCGTTCGGTTCGGAATCCGGAGGCTTCTCGAAGGGCGCCTGCGCGAGATCGAGCGGTCCGCCGAGTCCGACGAAGCGTTCGCCGGTCGTGTCACCGGTGGACCGATCGCCGTGGCAACGGACGACGCCAACGAGCAGCACTATGAGCTGCCTCCCGCCTTCTTCGAGGCGGTGCTGGGCAGGCACCTCAAGTACAGCGGCTGCGACTGGTCGGAGGCGACCGATCTCGACACCGCGGAGGCCGACGCCCTCGACCTCGTCTGCCGCCGCGCCGGGCTCGAAGACGGGCAGAGCGTGCTCGATCTCGGCTGCGGCTGGGGGTCGCTCTCGCTGTGGATCGCCGAGCGCTACCCCTCGTGCGAGGTGACGGCGATCTCCAACTCGGCACCGCAGCGCGCCTTCGTCGACGAACGGGCCGCTCAACGCGGTCTCACCAAGCTCACCTGCCGGACCGCGGACATCAACGACTTCACCGCCGACCGGTCCTACGACCGCATCCTGTCGATCGAGATGTTCGAGCACGTCCGCAACCACGCCGCACTGTTCCGGCGCCTCGCCGACTGGCTCGCCCCTGAAGGCAGGGTGTTCGTCCACGTCTTCTGCCATCGCCGCTACCCGTATCTCTTCGAACCGGAGGGCGAGTCGGACTGGATGGCGCGCCATTTCTTCACCGGCGGGATGATGCCCTCGGCGCACTACTTCGAGAGCGTCTCGGGCCCGCTCTCGCTCGAGCGGCGATGGCGCGTCGGCGGTCGGCACTACGAACGGACGGCGCTCGCCTGGCTCAAGCGGCTCGATGAAAACAGGGAGCTTGTGCTCGAAAGCTTTCGCGACACCTACGGCGAGGCGTCGGGGGTCTGGTTTCACCGCTGGCGACTGTTCTTCCTCGCCTGCGCCGGGCTCTTCGGGTTCCGCGGCGGCAGCGAGTGGTTCGTCTCCCACACCCTCTGGTCCCATGCCCACTCGAGCCCGGGCGGCCGCCGATCGACCAACGAACCCACGGGAGAGTCCTGATGATCCTCGCCGTTCGCGCCTTTGCGCTCGCCGTTCTCGCTGTCATGACCTGGGTGACGGTCGTCGCCTCACTCGATCGCGGGGTCTTCTCCGCGGCCTCCGAGCTGTGGCAGGCGCCCTGGTTCCGGGCGACGCTGGCGGACGCCTACTTCGGCTTCCTCTCGGTCTACCTCTGGATCTTCTATCGGGAAACGAGCGCGACCCGAAGGGGGCTGTGGCTCGTCCTCCTGCTCACCCTGGGCAACTTCGCCATCGCCGCCTATCTGCTGCTGGCGACCCGGGGACTCGGGCCGAAGGCGGGCGCACCGGAGATCCTCCTGCGACCGGAGCATGCACGACTGTCGGGGCAGGCTGCCGGCGCAGCCCGAGGGGACGCGTCGTGAGCTGGCTCGGACCGCCGGCGGGAATCCTCGATCTCGGACTGACCGGACTCTGGGCGGCGCTCGCCCTGACTACGGCCGTCTGGATCATGAGCCTGCCGCTCAGGGACGCGTCCATCATCGACATCTTCTGGGGGCCGGGATTCGCTCTGATCGCCTGGGTCTACCGCGCCGGAGCCGAGGTCACCACTCTTCGGCAGACTCTCGTCCCGATCCTC
This sequence comes from Candidatus Multivoradales bacterium, assembly GCA_965223855.1. GTDB lineage: Bacteria > Acidobacteriota > Thermoanaerobaculia > Multivoradales > JAHEKO01 > CALZKB01. The sequence goes on along the minus strand of CBDCXM010000009.1, from coordinate 2,766,665 downwards.
GTCACGGTCTGGGCGCTCCGACTGGCCGCCCACATCTACCTGCGCAACCGCGGTGGCGACGAGGATCCTCGCTACCAGGCGATGCGACGAAAGTACGGCGGAAGTTTTCCCCTGCTCTCTCTGCCGATCGTCTTCTGGCTCCAGGGCGCACTCCTGTGGATCGTCGGCGCACCGCTCCTGCAAGTGCAGGCGGCGGTGGGAGCCCTCGGCTGGCTCGACCTCGTCGGTCTGGCTCTCTTCGCGGTCGGTCTCTTCTTCGAAACGGTCGGGGACCTCCAGCTCACCCGCTTCAAGGCCGACCCGGCCAACCGCGGCAAGGTGCTCGATACCGGGCTGTGGCGCTACACCCGGCATCCGAACTACTTCGGCGACGCGGTCGTCTGGTGGGGGCTCGGCTGCTTCGCTCTCGCCACTCCGCTCGGCGCCTGGGCGCTCATCGGGCCGGCAGCGATGACCTTCCTGTTGCTCAAGGTCTCCGGCGTGGCGCTACTCGAGAAGGGAATCCGTGAGACGCGACCCCGCTACGCCGAGTACGTGCGTCGTACCAGCGCCTTCTTCCCACGCCCGCCGCGCCGGGCCGCGGGCCCCCAGGAGCAGTGATCCCCAGGCGCCCCGCACCGAGCCACCTGGCCCCTCAATCGCCCGGCTCCGCCCGATGAACAACGACCTGCTGGAACGGAATCTCGATACCGGCTTGCTCGAGCGCGTCGTTGAGCGCGAGCGACACGTCGTGCAGCATCGGCAGGTAGTCGTCGGTCGTCGCCCACGGCCGCACCTCGAAGTCGATGGATGAGGCACCGAACCCCTTGAAGTAGACGGTCGGCTCGGGCTCCTCCAGCACCGCGGGAATCGACCGGCAGGCGGTGAGCATCACCTCGATCGCCCGGGCCAGATCGGTGCCGTAGGCGACGCCCACGGCGATGCCTCCCCGCAGCGTCCGCTGTGAGGTGTAGTTGACGATGACGTCCGACGTGATCTTCCCGTTCGGCACGATGATCTCGGCATTGCCGGGTGTCAGCAGGGTGCTCGCGAAGAGGCCGATGTTGGTCACCTTGCCGTCCTGCCCGGAGATCTTCACCCGGTCGGCGAGCGTGAACGGCCGGAACAGCAGGAGCATCACTCCCGAAGCGAAATGCCCGAGATTCCCCTGCAGGGCGAGGCCGATCGCGAGTCCCGCGGCGCCGATCAACGCGACGAGGCTGGTGGTGGCGACGCCGACCTTGTTCAGCGCGGCAATGACGGCGAAAGCGAGTACGGCGTACTGCGCCAACGAGGCGAGAAAGCGAGCCAGCGCTTCGTCGAGCTGGCTCTTGCGCGCCAGGCGCAGACAGATCGCGTGGACCCACTTCGAGGCGATCCACCCGAGGACGAAGATCGCCAGGGCGGTAGCGGCGCCGACGATCAGCCCGGAGTAGGGCTGAAGCGGTTCGGGGAACAGTTCCTTCATTCGACATCTCCCTCGGAAGTGATGGGCGGCCGCGGGAGCTCGCCCGACAACGCATCGGAAAACAGGTCCGTCCCAAGATACTTCATCCCGGAATCGCACATGAGGGTCGCCACCGTCGCGCTCGGCCCGAGGCGCTCGGCTACCCGGAACGAAGCGACCAGATTGGCTCCGGTCGAGGTGCCGGCCGCGATCCCCTCCTCCCTCGCCAGTCGAAACGCCATGTCGACAGCGTCGGCGGTCGAGACGAGCTCGACCCTGTCGGCGGTGCCCTCCTGCCACAAGGGCACGACGAAGCCTGCCCCCACCCCCTCGATGCGATGACCGCCGCTCTCACCCCCTGAGAGCACCGGCGACTCCGACGGCTCCACTGCCACGATCTCGACCGCCGGGTTCCTCGAGCGCAGCGCCGCCCCGACGCCACGGATCGAACCGGCGGTCCCGACGGACTGGACGAAGGCGTCCACCCGTTCGCCCGATTGCGCCCACAGCTCTTCGCCGAGCCCTCCGTAGGCGGCGATCGGGTCCCTATTGCGGAGCTGGTCGGTCCAGAACACACCCGGGCGCCGAGCCAGCTCGCGGGCGCGCTCGATCATGGCCCGGGTCAGCTCACCGGTCATCTGCCCGCGATCGCTCTCGATGATCTCCACTCTCGCGCCGAAGAAGCGCACCAGGTCCAGCTTGTCGCGGGCGAACGCATCCGACGAGACGATCTCGATCGGGATCCCTCGAACCGCACACACGAACGCGAGCGACACCCCGGTGCTGCCACCGGTGTACTCCACCACCGAACCGTCGTCCTCGAGCCGCCGGTCCTGTCGCGCCGCTTCGATCATCGCCAGCGCCATGCGGTCCTTCATGCTGCCCGTCGGGTTGGCGGCTTCGATCTTCAGCAGCAGCCGGCTTCCGTTGCGAGGTGCGAGGCGGTGCAACTCGACGACCGGGGTGTTGCCGACCAGCTTCAGCGGATCCCGGGCCGGCCGCCTGCTGCTCCCGCCGGCGGTCATCCGCCGAGCCGATCGAGCATTGCCGAAGCGAGACTGAGCGTGAGGAAGAAGCCGCACATGTCGGTCACCGTCGTCAGGATCGGCCCGGACGCGAGCGCCGGGTCCATCCCCCGCCCCCTGAGGACCAGCGGGACGGTGCCCCCGAGGACGACCGCGATCACCGTGTTGACCGCGAGCGCCAGGCCGACGACCAGACCGAGGTAGACGTTGCCCGAGTAGAGCAGGCCCGCCAGGGCGATCAGCGCTCCGAGCACGACGCCGTTGAGAACACCGACGACCGACTCCTTTGCCGCCGCATGCAGCACCTCGAACGGCCGCAACACCCCGAGCGACAGCTCCCGCAGCGACACCGCCACCGCCTGATTGCCCGAGCAGCCGCTCATGTCCGAGATGATCGGCAGGAAGACGGCCAGCGCGATCACCTGGGCGAGCGTGTCCTGGTAGAGCGCGATGACGCTCGCGGCGAGGATGTTGAGAACGATGTTGACGCTCAGCCACGACAGGCGCCGGCGCGAGCGCACGAGCGTCGGCATGCTTCGAAGCTCCTCGCCGCCGACGATGCCGGCCGACTTGAGGTGGTCGTCGACCTCGGCCGCCGTCTCCGCCTCTGCGATCTCCGAGCGCTGCACGATGCCGACAAGCCGGCCGTCGGGATCGACCACCGGGACGCCGAAGAAGCGATGCTCGCGGAAGAACTGGATCAGCTCTTCGAGAGGCTCGTCGAGACCGACCGACAGGGGCTGACCGAGCATGACCTCGGTCGCCTGGCGCTCCGGAGGCTCGAGCACGATGTCCCGAAGCCGCAGCACCCCGACCAGCCGCCCGGTCGCCGAGGTGACATACGCGTACTGGACGTCGTAGTCGGAGTACTCCTCCGCGCCGCGCCGCAGCTCGTCGAGCACTTCGCCGAGCGTCGCCGTCTCTTCGAAGGCGAGGTACTCCGTGACCATGATGCCGCCGGCGACGTCTGCCGGATACTGGCCGAGGAGCCGCGCAACGCGGGCGTCCTCCGGATCCATCGCCGCCAGCACCGCTTCCGCCTGCGCCGCCGGCAGCTCGGCGATCAGATCCGCCTGCTCCGCGCTCGGCAGGGCATTGAGCACGGCCGCCGCCTTGGCCGTCTCGAGCCCCTCGAGCAATTCCGAAGACTGGACGTCCGGAACCTCCTCCAGCAGCTCCGCGACCGCCTCGGCACCCATCGAGTCGAGCACCACCCGTCGCTCGTCGCTGTCGAGATGCTCGAGGGCCCATGCTGCATCCGCCGGCGACAGCGAATCGACGAACTCCTCCAACCGGCCTCTGGACTCGCCTCGCGCGAGTCGCAGCATCGTCTCCCAAGGCTTGCGCAGCATGCGTCTCTCCCCCTGCTCCAGCCGCTTCAGGCGGCCTGCGGAACGGTCGATCGCATCGTATCCGGCCGGGGTCGAGCCGGCTTCACGCGCGTGCTACAGTTCGCCGGCAACGCGGGTCCTCCGCAGCGTGTCCCCATCGTCTAGCCAGGTCAGGACTCCAGCCTTTCAAGCTGGCAACACGGGTTCGAATCCCGTTGGGGACACCACTCGCGCGTTGCGCGAGTGGGGGCCCCAACGGGATTCTGGGCTGGAGTACTTCGCTCGGAAGAGCGAAGTACTCCAGCGCGAATCCCTCGCACATCACTACTGCCGCGTTGCGCGAGGAGTGCCCCCTACGGGATTCTGGGCTGGAGCACTTCGCTCGGAAGAGCGAAGTGTTCCAGCGCGAATCCTTCGCACATCACTACTGCCGCGTTGCGTGAGGGGTGACCCCAACGGGATTCCGGGCTGGAGCACCTCGCTCGGAAGAGCCAAGTACTCCAGCGCGAATCCCTCGCACATCAATACTGCCGCGTTGCGCGAGGAGTGACCCCAACGGGATTCCGGGCTGGAGTACTTCGCTCGGAAGAGCGAAGTGTTCCAGCGCAAATCCCTCGCGTGTCCGTTACGAATCGACTGCTCCGGAGAAACGTCGAGCTTGATTCGAAAGTTCTCGACGAACTGACCCAGGAGTCGTTCTTCCTGCGCCTGGAGCTGCGACTCTGCGAGGAGTGGCGCGAGCGGCCTGCGGCCTCAGCTCCAGGCCTCTGGTGCGATGGGCTCCTGTCAGAGAGTTGGGACCTGCGGGGCTACCCGGCCTTGTTGGAGGGACGGGTCATCGTTGGCGGTCTGCCGGGCCGCCATCCTTCCCGTTACCAGGAGACATGGAGGTTCATGTTGTTGCTCGCCGTAGACGTGGAGTCTCCCTCCGACATCCTCTGGGAGCAGCTCTTCCCCGCCGCCGATGCCAGGGGGTGGTGGTTTCTCGATGTCGAGGCCGGAGAGCTGTTCCTGGAACTGCCGGCTACGGGCGGTCGGAGCTGGCTGCCCGCGCCGGTCATCCCCCTTTGTCGATCGCCCGGAGCACAGGAGTCGGCTCCGAGGCCGTAGACACGAACTGTGCGCGTGCGGTGACGGGCTCGGAAACGAGTCCTTCAGGGTCCTCGACGGGCAGACTCGCATCCTCGCGCGCCGCGGCCGCGGTGAAGGAGACTTTCCCCTCCTCCCTGGTCAGGGTACCGCGGCAGAACGACGCGACGGTGCCGGCGGTGTAACCGGCGTTCCTCACGATATGGCGCAGCTCGCCGGGATCGATCCAGACACCCTCCTCGGCCGTGACCCGAACGACGCCTCCCTCTTCGAGCGCCGCGTCCGCGACGCCGTCGATTCGCTTCATTGCCCGAAGGACGCTACCTGCACAGCCGGTGCAAGTCCCCAGGTCGGTGATCTCGACCGTGGCGCCATGGAACGGACTCCCTGCCGCTGCGGGCGCGGCGGCGACGAGGAGAGAGAGGATCAGGGTCGCGAGCACGAGGGCGGCATCCTGCCACACGACGGGACGACGGCACGATGACGGGATACCTATTCCCACCAAGCCTACGGCCCGCGACCTTCCAGTCTTGGTGGCCGTGCAGAGATAAGTATCCTGTCACCGTAATTCTCTCGCCCGCCCCCCCCGCTCGTGGTATGAACCACCCATGCTCGACCGCAACACTCTCGGCCTGACCGCACTTGCGATTCTCGTCGCCCTCCTCCTCCCCGCCTGTTCGGCGGGCTTCGCGGAAGAGGCGGAGCGAATCCTCGAGGTCTTGCATGTATCCGAGGGGATGACCGTCGCGGACGTCGGCGCGGGTGACGGCGAATGGGCGGCAGTCCTGAGCGCCGCCGTCGGCGAGTCAGGCGCCGTCTTCGCTACCGAGGTCGAGTCCGATCTCGTCGCGGAGCTGGCCACCCTCGCCGACAACGTCACCGCGGTGCTCGGGACGGACCGGGATCTCGGTCTGGAGGACGGCTGCTGCGAGGCGATCCTGCTGCGGATGGTCTATCACCACTTCACCGACCCGGAGCCGATGCGGCGGGGGCTGTTCGACGCACTCGTTCCGGGAGGGCGCATCGCGGTGATCGACATCGTGCCGCAGACCCACTGGCGCGAGCTCGAGGGGGTGCCGGATCGCGGAGGACACGGCATTGCTGCGGACACTCTCGTCGCCGAGATGACGGCCGCCGGCTTCGAGCTGGTGGAGCGCTACGACGACTGGCGGGTCGGAGACGAGGACCGCTACTGCGTCGTCTTCCGCCGCCCGGGCTGATCGGCTCTGGAAACAGCCCGACTCAGAGCACCCGGTCGAGGTCGGCCAGGAGATCCGCGGCCGCGGCATAGCGCTGGTCGGGGTCTTTCTCGAGGCACTTCGCCAGCACCGCGGCGAGGACGGGCGGCACGTCGGGCCAGATGCTGTCGGCGGTCGCGGCCGGCTCTTCGAGCTTGATCCGGAACACCTCGGCGACCGACTGTCCCGTGCGGAACGGACGACCGCCGGTGAAGAGTTCGAACAGCAGCACACCGGTGCTGAAGAGATCGGCCCGCGCGTCGGCCCCCTCTCCGCGCACGATCTCCGGAGCGACGTAGTACGGGGTGCCGAGTGTCCGCTGGGGGGCCGCCGCCCCCTCACGGCCGCTGTCGAGCGGGCTGGAAATGCCGAAGTCGGTGAGTCGCGCGTTGCCGGTCGGCTCGAGCAGCACGTTGTCCGGCTTGATGTCCAGATGGAGGATCCCGGTAGCGTGGACCGCGTCGAGCCCCTGCACGATCTGCCGCGCCAGGCGCATCGCCGCCGAGAACGGCAGCCGCGGCGCCTGCTCGAGCATCTGTCGCAAGGTCACTCCGGGGACGTACTCCATCGAGATGAACGGCACGCCGTCCGCCTCACCCAGGTCGTACACCCTCAGGACGTGCGGATGGGAAATCGCGCGCGCGATCTTGATCTCCTGCTTGAGCCGTTCGATGCGCTCGCGGTCCTTCCAGGCACCGTCCCGCAGCGTCTTGAGCGCCACCACCTCACCGAGCCGGCGGTCGCGCACGCGGTAGACCGCCCCCATCCCGCCGGTGCCCGCCAACGAGAGAATCTCGAAGCGATCGGCGACCACCTGCCCCGGTTGGAAGATCGGCCTCTCGGCGGCGGCGTCGCCGCTCCCCTCGAGGGTCAGCGTCGGCAGCGCAGGAGCATGACTGAGATCGAGGGAACAGTGGCGCAGGGCGGTGGTGATCCCCTGCCTCTCCGGCAGCACCTCGGGAGGCACGTCGGTGAGTTCGAGCAGCCGATCGCGGGTGAAGAGCGGCATCAGCAGCTCCCCCGGAGCGGCCTCGCGCAGGAGCGTCTCGATCAGCTGGACGGCGCGCCCGCACACCGCCTCGTACCCCTGGCTCTCCCACTCGATCATCCCCAGCACGACCGAGTCCGCGGCCAGCGCGACCGCGGGTGCGGCGTCGGGCTCTCCCGGAGACCACGCGCTGCCGGTCTTGACGACCTCGATCGCCACCTTGACGGCGCGCTGCAGGTGATCGTCACCCTCGAACACCGCCAGCACCCGATGCCCGCTGAAGGAGGCGACGACGCCGCGCGAGCCGCGTATCCGCCGGGCCGCCTCACGCAGGTCGGCGCCGAGACGAGACAACGCCGCCACCGGCTCGGGATCTGCCTCGGCTCCGTGGATCCGGTACTCGACCGCCAGCACGGTGACCTCGGAGCGGTGGGCGCTCTTCATCGGCTTCTCCAGCAGCTGCACCGGGTCGGGCAGCTTGCGGGACAGCTCGGCGACGTAGGTCTCCATGTCACGCTTCTCGCGCAGTTCGTTGAGAAGCTCCTTGAACTCCGTGCCGAGCTCCCCCACCTCGTCCGCCCGCGCGGTCGGGATCTGCGCCGCATAGTCGCCGGCTCGCGCCTTCTTCGCGGCACCGATCAGTGCGGCGAGCGGCCGGGTGAGCCGGCGAGCCAGGCCGTAGGTCAGCAGAAAGCCGAGCAGCGCGGTGGCGAGGCCGATCAAGCCGAGGGCGGAGGCGATGCGCCGGAACGGCGCCGTCTCGGCGCGCAGCGACGCCCCGGTGAGCCGCACCGCCACCGGGTCGCCGCTCGAGCCGAAGAGCTCCGAGCGGTGCACCAGCCACGGCTCGCCGCCGATCGCGACTTCTCGCACGCTGTCGCTGAGGGCGACTGCGCTCGCCTCGGGGCCGGCGAGAGCCGCTCCTGCCAGAGCCGCGTGAGCGAGCGGCTGCCTCGCCTCATCGAAACTCGAAGCGAGCGGAGCCCCGGAGTCGACCGACACGATGACCACCTCACTGCCGTCGAGGCGCCGGCTCTCGACCGCGCCGACATCGTCGACCCGGTAGGCGGTGGCGAAGAAGCCGATCAGGTCGATGCCTCCCTGCACCAGCGGGATGACCACCGCGTGGTAGATCTCCTCCCCTTCGACCCACAGCCCGGCGCTCTCGAAGTCGTCGAGCGCCTCGGCGATCAGCGGCACGTCGGCGAGATCCTCGTCGAGAGCCGACAGCCTGTCGGTGCGTGCGAGCAGGTAACCGTCGGGATCGGTGACGGCGGCGAAGTCGAAGCCGAGGTCGTCCTGACGTTCGAGCAGCAGGTCGAGGATCGAGCCGCTGTCAGTCCGATCGAGCGCCTCGGCCACATAGGCGATCAGGTTCGCATCGGCGACGAAGACGTTGGCGACCAGCTGCAACCGGTCGTAGAGCGCTTCGTCCTGCTGACGTCGAAGTTCGCTCCCTTTCTCCAGCCGTTCGGTGATCGCCTCCCGGCCGATGCGCCCGGACCAGAACCAGGTCACGGCGACCGCCGTTCCGACCGACAACGCGATCAGGAAAGAGATGAGCAGAAAGAGGCGTGTCGTCAGGCGCATGGAGGCTCGGGACGTGACTCGGAAGGCGCGCCTCGGCCGACGGCCGGAGCGGCGCAGTCCTCTCGAGAGTCGGGAACGTCAGCGATTGTATCGGTCGCGGCGTGACCGGTACGGCTTGCCGAACTTGTTCAGGTGCGCCGGGACCCGGCGTCTCTGGACTTCGAGCTTCACGTCGAGCCCTCGCCCGGGGGCGGAAACCGGGATTCTCGTCAGCTCCGCCTGAGGGTGCCAGACGACGAGCTCACCCCCTCCCGCAGGCAGCCCTTCGAGGGTGAACCTGCCGACGGCGTCGACCCGCGCGTAGAAGGGCGAGTCGAGCACCAGGATGTGGCCGAACATCGCCTGATGGACGTTGCAGAACACTCTCACCAGACCGGGGCTGTCGAACGTCGCCGCCTTCCCCTCTCCCTTGCCGTAGAGACCGAGATCGAAGCGACTCCCCGGGGTCACCGAGAACACGTTGTGCAGGATCGGATCGAAGTTGGGGAAAACGACCTCGGCGCCGACCGGAATGGTGAGCAGCTCGGGAGAGAACGCCTTCCGCGAGGTCGCCATCAGGAACGGCTGATTGGGTACGTTCGGCGGCACTCTCTCGGCTGGAGCGAAGGAGACCACGGTCTCCGCCACCTCGACGCCGCGCGCCGGCCGACCGCTCCGGCCGGAGACGAGCGAGACCGAACCGCTCAGCTCGGCGGCGGTTGCCGAGCGCACCCCCGAGGCCCCGAAGCCGAGACTCGCGACCACGCCGAGAGCGACCGCCACTGCTCGTGCGGCACGACCCGGCTGCTCAGCTGCCAAAGCGCAGCCTCAACGTCACCAGCAGCTCGTCGAGCCCCCGCTCGGCCCCCGAAGCGAGGACGAAGGCGTTGTCGCTGTACTCGATCGTCAGGTCGGAATCCCCGATGAGGCCCACCCTGAGACCGTAGTCCCACTTCTCCCAATCCCAGCTGAAGCTGGGACTCGGGGTCGTGGCGGGGGCGGCGAAGTCGGGATCGAGCTCCGAGTAGCGCACGGCCGGCGCAATCGAAGGGAGAATCTGCCTGCCGCCGGCGGCCCAGAACGGGGGCAGCTCCTTGCGCCAGGCGAGCTCGAACTCGGTCCCCGTCCGCGGCAGGCCGGCGAGGTCCTGATCGACGTACTGGCCGAAGAACGAGAATCCTCCGGAGTACCACCAGACGTTGATCCCGTCCTCGCGCTTGCGATCGGAGGTGATCGGGAACGGAAAGAGGTTGAGCGGGCCGAGCAACTGATCGAGGTCGGCCCCGTAGAAGCTGCCGTCGACCTCGATGGTCGCAGCGAGGTCGCGCTCCCGCGTCCACACCAGGACGTCTACACCATTGAAACCGGTGCCGTCGGAGAAGCGCACGCCCATGCCGATCGAGAGCTGCGGTTGCTCGAAGCCGACCTCCTCGACGTCGGCGTCGTACGGGATCGGGATACCGCTCTGGAACTCCGGCGCAGGATTCGGCGTGAGAAGCACCGGCGTCCCGTTGTCCCCCGCCAGTGCGTTCGGGTCACGCAGGAAGAGAGGGTTGCCTTCGGTGTACGAGGCCTTCAGGTACCAGTGTCTGGTGAGATCGACCCCGAACTCGATGCCGACGTCCTCCTGCCGGTTGAAGGCGGTCGCCACCATGCCGTAGCTCTCGAGGTGGCGATCGTCCTGACGCTCGAAGTGCGGGAACTTGCCAAACTTGGCGTAGTACTGCCGTCGCTCAGGAACGACCGCCGGTTCGCTCTCACGGCCGAAGCGGAACCACAGCTCGTCGAGGTCGTATTCGCGCGCCGTCGACGTCGGATTGCGGTCGTCGAGGTCGACCGCATCGACCTTGATGGCGAAGGCGGCGGCCTCCCATTCGCGCTCGATCTCGATCGTGGCCGCGACGAACTCGAGGTGGTCCCCCTCGTCCACGGTCGCCAGATCGACCCCGTCCGCCCCCGGAGGCAACTGGTCGGGGCCGAACGGGAAACCGAGACGGAACCGGGCGGCGTCGCTCGAGCGGTAGCGCGCCTTGAGCTCCGCCGACCAACGGGTTTCGGACGCCGCCAGCACCGGCTCTCCGAAACAGAGAGCGGCCGCGGAGAGGACGAAGAGTGCGCGCATGTTCATGCCTTCAGTCTAGCCTGAACGTCTCACCAGGCCGGGCTTGCAGCGACGACCCGCTTACGGCGTGCCGGAACGTCCGAGGACCAGGCGTCCGACGAGCTCCTTGACGAGCTTGGCGGCCAGGACCGCGGTGATTCCGCCGGCATCTTTCCCCGGGTTGAGTTCCACGACGTCGGCGCCGACCAGCCCGGGGATGCCGGCGACGAGCCTCAGCACGAGATCGGGATCGACGCCACCGCCCTCCGGGTGGGCCACTCCCGGAGCGAAGGCGGGGTCGAAGCCGTCGAGGTCGATCGACAGGTAGGTCGGCCCCCTCAGATCGAGCGCGCCAAGGTCGCGCCAGCGCTCACGCGGCACGATCTCGACGCCGAAGCGCTCCGCCTGCTCGCGCTGGTGGGCCGTAGCCGTCCGGATCCCGATCTGCACCAGACGCCCGACCTTGCCCTCCTCCATGATGCGGGCGAAGGGGCAGGCGTGAGAGAAGCGGTCCCCTTCGAAGGCGTCGTAAAGGTCGGGGTGCGCGTCGATCTGCACCACCGTCAACTCCTCCCAGCGCTCCGTGTAGGCGCGCAGGATCGGGTAGGTCACGCTATGGTCGCCGCCGATCGAAACGACCCTGTTTCCGGCCTCGAGGCAGGCCGCCAAAGCAGCTTCGATCGCCTGCCGCGTTGCCGCTCCCCCCGGGAGATCGAGATCGCCGCGGTCGGCGAAGCGCTGCTCGGCCCCGAGGTCGATTCCATTCTCGGTGGTGAGGTTGGACGCCTCCGAGTAGAGGGCGCGTCGGAGGGCCCCCGGCCCCTCGGCGCTGCCCCGCTCGGCACTCGAGGCCTCGTCGGTCGGCAGTCCCAGGAGGACGACGCCGTCACGCGGCTCGGTCATCAACGATCTCGGCTCGCCAGGGTGGCGGCGCGACTGCGCCGCTCCTCGGCGGCTTCCTCGTCACCCTGTACCGCGGCGAGGCGCCCCCAGGCATGCCAGGCGGCAGCGAATGTCGGCAGCCTCTCGACCGCCTCGGCCAGGTAGCGGTCGGCAGCCTCCAATTGGTCCGCCGCCAGCGCGAGCTGCCCGAGCCGCGTCGCGATGATGGCGCTGCCGACCCCCGCGGCATGTGCCTCCTCGAGGAGCTGCCTCTCGTCGGCCGTGCGCCCGGCGACGGCGAAGCACTCTGCGAGGCCGAGCGCCGCCGCTGCGAGGCGAGGGTTGAGCTCCAGCGCCTTACGATAAGGCGCCTCGGCCTCGTCGCAGCGCCGGGAGATCCGCAGCCAGTCGCCGCGCGTCGAGTGGAGCAGATCGAGTGCCGGGTTGATCTCGAGGGCGCGATCGAGTCGCTCGAACGCCCGGTCAGGCCGCCCGGCGGCGAACTGCGCCTCCGCAGAGCGCATCAGGAACGGAACGTTGTCGGGGCTGCGGCGCACGAGACCGTCCAGCAGCGCCGCCGCCTGATGGGCCCGCCCCGACGCCAGCTCCCGCTTCGCTCCCTCGAACTCCGCCAGCCAGTGAATGCCCTCCTTCGGATCGATCGGCTGCCGGTCGTCCTCCCCAGCGCCCTCGGCACCGCCGGACATCCCCGACAGATACCCCAGCGCTCGCAACTCGGCCGCCAGGTCGCGGGCCACTTCGCCCGGCTCGGGCTGCGACTCCGGAGCGAAATCGGCCAGCCTGGAGCGCAGCGTTTCCGCCCGCTCCGGCTCCCGATTCACGAGATTGGTCTCCTCCCCCGGATCGGCGACGAAGTCGAAGAGCTCCGGTTGTGGAGCCTCGACATAGCGCCACCGCCCCTCGGTGATCGCCAGCATCGGGCTCCAGCCGTAGGCGGTGGAGGGAAGGAAGGTCTCGCTGTAGATCGCCTCGCCGGTCCGCGGGGTCTCCAGGAGGAGCGACCGGCCCCTGAAGCTCACGCCGGCCACCTCGGCAACGGTCGCCGCCAGGTCTCGCGTGGCGACCGTCTCCGATCGCGTGCCGGCGACGATCCCCGGCCCGCTGAGGATCATCGGCACCTCGAGCGCCGAGCGGTAGAGCAGGATCCCGTGAGCGCGCTCGCCGTGCTCGCCGAGCATCTCACCGTGATCCGCTACCACCGCCACCAGCCGTCGCTCCGGGTCACCGGGCAGGCCGTCGAGTAGCCGTCCGAGTGCCCGATCGACATGAGCGACCTCGGCCGCGTAGCGCTGCCTCTCGGTCGCCGCGCCGCCGAGGCGCGTCTGGTAGGGGGCGTGCGGGTCGTAGTAGTGAACCCAGAGGAAGTAGCGCTCGCCGTCGCGCAGCCCACCGGCCCAGTCGAGCGCCGCCGCCGTGACCTGATCGGCGTCGCGCTCCGGATAGCCGTACTCGCCGACCCGCTCCGCCGTCAGTACGTCGTCGTAGTGCTCGAACCCGCGGTCGAGACCGAACCTGCGATCGAGCACGGCAGAAGCGATGACGGCACCGGTGCGGTACCCCGCCGCCGCGAACGCCTCGGCCAGCGTGGGGGGCCCCACTCCGAGCGCCACCAAACCGTTGTCGCGCACCCCGTGGAGCGGTGGCTCGAGCCCGGTCATCAGTGTGGCATGGGCCGGCAGGGTCAGGGGCGACGCGGTGATGGCTCGCTCCCAGCGCAGTCCGCTCGAGGCCAGACGGTCGAGTGTTGCCGTACCGGCATCGTCGGCACCGTACGAGCCGAGCGCGTCGGCCCGTGTCGTGTCGAGCGTCACGAAGACGACGTCCGGCTGTGTGCTCCCTTCCGGGGGAGCCTCGCCCGAGGCGCTCCGAACAGGATCGGTCAGGCCGAAGATCGACGCCAGGGTTGCGCCCCCAACGCAAAGGAACCTCCGGAGAAGACCTACCTCCCCGTATGAGACCCCGCCCGGCCTCTTCTTCGAAGAAATCATCACTCGCACCCTACCCCAGGGTAGGGGCGACTACGCCCAGCCCTGGCTACCGGAGCTCAGATCCCGAACCGAGCACCGAAGGTCATCCGCAGCCCGTGTTCTCGAAGAAGACCGCAAGAACGGCCGTCACTGTGTTGGAGTCGTCCGTGTAGTCGTGGTTGTTGTTGTCGCCGATCTTCATCGCTGGCGTGAACGAGAGGTTCGAGAAGTACGTGCCGTCCCCGGTCCCGTTGTCCTGGGGATCGGTGAACTCCGCGTCTCCGACGCTGGCCATGATCGTCCTCACCTGATGCCCATCGTCGTCCTTGAAGTTCAACGCGACGCCCTGCAAGAACACAGTAGCGCTGGCGATCACGTCCCCGTCGTCCACCCTGAGATCGTCCAGCTGGACGGTGACCTCCCCGCTCGTGTTCACGGAAACCACATACGGGTCCTTGCAGTCACCATCCTCAACCAGGGTGGGACAGGCTCCGCCGTCAGGACAGTAGGCCGATGCCATCAGCGGGCAGCTGAAGGTCTGGTCGTAGGCAACCGAGATTGCCGCCAGGAACGGCGCGCGCACATTGCACTCGCCGACCGCAGATCCCCCCGTACAGTCATCCCCCGTACAGGGGATTCCGAGTAGGGTGGCCAGCAGGAACGAGTCATCGGCCTTGGCATGGTTGCTCCCGGTCCAGACGCGGATCATCGCGTCGTCCACCGTCTGCGTTGTCCCATCGAAGACCGTCCCGCCAGCGTTCGACCAGGAGTCGCCCGCCAAAGCGGTCCACTCCCTCAGATGGTGGTAGTCGCCGTATTTCGCCTTCACACCCGTGAGAATCGGGAAATAGGCGAAGACACTCTGACCACAACCGCCCGGGTCGTCCGGAGAGTCAAAGCAGACATAACCCGTTCCATCGATCTGGTTGTTGGTGTTCTTGTCGTAGTCCAGCTCGTAGGCGATCTGCTGCAGACGAAGAGATCCGTCGCCCACATAGAGACTCGCTGCGTCCAGCGTGTAGTCGAAGAAGTTGGTCTGATAGTCGTTGGAGCACACCTGGTAGCCGTGGAGGCCGGCGACGACCTCGTTGTACTGGCAGCCGCCCTCGTCCGCGGTCATCAACGTGTCCAGGCCCAACTTCGAATCGTAGTACTTGACTTGCCCCTCCTGGACTCCATCGCAGTTGATTCCGTCCGGGTAGTCGTGATTGAAGGCGGTCACGCCGAATCCGCAGGTCTGGTCCTGGTCGCAACTGGCCGCACAACTGGCGTCGGTCCACGTCGTACCCAGGAAACCTGCGTTGTCGCCGGTGCCGGTCGTGGTGTGTTGCCAGTCGTTCGCTGCAATCGAAACCTGGGACGCAGCCGGATACTGCGGTAGAGCGACGAGTCCGACTGCCAGCAGAAGCACTCGGAGAATGCCTGGCGAGGCGGCACCTTGCCGAGGCGGGTTGGGCCAACTCATTCTTGAGACTCTTCTTCGTTGTCCGGTCATCAATGCGTCTCCTCGTGCAGCATGGTCGTTCCGCGCGGTCCGATGGAGCAGAAGGCACGTTGCGGATTCAGTCTGGTTTCGTCTTCGGGATGTTCTCGTACCCTCGGTACTGAGCGGGAAGTAGGCCGCGGTTACCCTCTGTAGGAGCGGAACTACCGGTCGATTTCGGAATCTGGGTGCTTCCAGTGACAGGAATGTTCTGGTACACCTCCTGCTTTCCTCCTCCTACGTAGGCAACTGCGTCCGTGGGAGGCACGTTCTGGTAGTCATTCTCCGCACCCTGTCCTACATAGCTGGCCTGGCTTCTGCCCGGCAGCTCCTCATAGATGCTGGCGCGCTCGGGTAGCTCAACCTGTTCCCTGACGTTCGCCACTTGCAGCCCCTGGCCGGACTCTTCCCCCGCGCGCGGTGATCTTCTGAGCTTGCTCGTGACCTTGTCCCACATCCGCCGGCAGAACCCGTTGTGGCTCAAGAACCCATCTGACGAAACCAGGTAGTTGCTCAACCCCGAGACGGTGAGGCTGTGCACCCACTCCGAACTCGCGAGGCCGGCCACAGCCGTCACTTGGCGGCTGCCGGAACCGACCGCGCGCAACCTCACCCGGCCCGCCTCGAGCTCTGCTGCAGGCGTCCAGCCCCGACCCTCGACCCAGAGTGGGTGATCAGGTGTCAGGCGCAGATGCTCGCCGCCGACCTCGATCGCCAGCAAATCGTCAGCGACACGGCTCCGCACCCCGAGCACACGACGTAGCTCGGACACGCTCGTGGCCTCGTTCCAAGCCCACACCCTTTCGCCGACGCGAATGTCCTCGATCGGCTTCTGGCCTCCCTCGGTCGCAACTAGAGTGCCCGCAGAGAATGACGCCCCTTCACACTCGTTCTGCTGCAGGTCACCCCCACCCTCGGCCCGACCGGCCGCCGACACGTCCTCGACACCACCACCGACGGTGCCGCCAGCACTCTCAGCGGCTGACTCAGCTGCCCCTTCAGCCGCCGCGGTAGCGCCCGCCTCTATCCCCTCCTCGGCGATGACCTCCGGGGTCGCCAAGCCTCCGCTGAGGACCTCCGCCGCGACGTCCGCCACCTGGAGGCCGAGGCCGATGTCGGTGAGCAGCTTCGAATGCTTGGCGAGGAAACCCATCGCGCTCTTGCCGAGAACCGCGCCTTCCTGCTTCGCCGTCCATTTGAGGACTCTGTGAGCAGCATGCTTGAACCACGACCCGACCGAGTGGCCCGTCGGATCGGCATGGGTCACCGGATTGTTCAGGGCGAAGGCGTAGCGGTTCCAGGCGTCCTGCACCTCCGGCCCCGGCCCTCCCAGCCGGGTGTCGGCGGAGAGGAAGCGCCCACGCTGTGGGTCGTAGTACCGGCTGCTGAAGTAGTAGAGCCAGGTGTCCTCGTCGAGTTCCTTGCCGTTGAACTTGGCGCGGTAAGTGTCGGAGTCGACGGGATCGACAGCCGGCACACCGAAGGGCTCGTAGACGGACTGAGAGTACTGCTCCCCGTTGGAACAGGTGACGACACTCGTGCTTCCGAGATGATCCTGGTGGAAGAAGAAGGTCCCTTCCGTCGGGATCCCGGCCTCCCCTTCGGCAAGACTGCTGACGCTGCAGGCGGTTGGGTCATCTGCTGTCCCGCTCGCCGCGCTGTCCGTCGTGTCTCCAGACGGAAGGCCATCACCCTCGCCAGTGACCGCAGCGATCTTTCCGCCTGGCGAGAGCAGGTAGCGCGTGTACTCGATAGCGTAGGTTCCGTCTCCTTCGGGTGCGAAGTCCACTTCGTAGCCCGGAGCGACGTATAGCGTGGTGTGGTCCCAGGCATCGATCTTCTGAATGCGGCGACCGCGATGATCGTAGGTGTACTGTCCGGTCAGAGTCGTCGACCTGGACGCGGTTCCCGACTCAGTGGCGACGGCCTCGACAAGTCGATTCTCGGGGTCGTACGTGTAGCTCCAGCTGGCGTCCGCCGAGGTCGCACTAGTGAGGTTGCCGCTGGCGTCGTAACTGCCCCAGTAGACGACGCTGGCATCGCTCGACCCGGGACACGAGCTCGCCGCGTCTGCCTGGTCGAGGCCACACTGCACCGGCAAACCCTCCTCATCGTGGTCGTAGAGGTAGGCGACACTGTCGCCATCGGAGTCGGCGACTTCCGTGAGCCTCCCGCCGACGTCGTACGCGTAGCTGATGCCGCCGTAGCTCTCGGCCTCCGCGTAGACGAGGCGTTGGTTCTCGAGGGTGAAGTCCTGGCTGGTTTCGACTCTCTCTCCCGAGTTCGCCAGCTGATCGGTGATCGAGTCGACCTGACTGAGCTGATCCCAGACGAAGGCGTTGTCGATCAGCTTCGAATCGCTCGACTCGAGGATGTGGGTCAGCATGTTGCCGCGGGCGTCGTAGGTATAGAAGGCACTCAGTCCGTTCGTGTAGTCGAGCGTCGTCGGCTGGGAGAGGGCGTTGTAACTCTCGTAGTTCACGCCCGCGAGCTCGGCGCCGCCGGAGTCGGACATGGTGGCGCCCTCGAGGCGACCCGCATCGTCGAAGGAGAACTCGACCACCGAGCCGTCAGGATTGTCGTGGGTGATCGGGCGTCCCAGGGGGTCGCGCGAGGTGGAGAACGTGTAGTCACGGGCTACGCCGTCGGGCGACAGTTGCGGGCCAAGAGCTACGGTGCCTTCACTACGCCGGCCGTAGGAGTCGTACTGGTAGTCGGTGTAGTCGATAACCTGCTCGTCAGCTTCCACGACGTTGACCGCCGTCAGCCGGCCGATCGCGTTGGCACTGCGACCGGCCCCGGCGTCGTCCCAGGTGTGGGTGATCGTCCGTGTGACTCGCTGGTCGCTGCCGACGACCGTCTTGCTGGTGACCCGGTTGAGTTCGTCGTACCCGTAGACCAGCTCCTGCCCCACGCCATCGGAGCGGCGCGTCATCTGGCCGGGTGTGTCTGCATCCCAGGTGTAGGAGAAGTCGAAGGCATCTGAAGCGACATAGGACTGCAGCCGGTCGAGCGAGTCGTAGCAGTACGAGGTCGTCGCGCCGGTCGGGTCGGTCACCGTGTGCACCCGGCCCAGGACGTCGTAGGCGAACGTGGTGACCGAGCACTCGGAGGCGGCGTCCGAACTGTCGGGATCGCACTCTGTCGCCCCGGTCGCGAACGGTGTTCCACTCCAGGCCGTGCGGCGGATCGAGTCGTAGTATTCGTAGCGCACGGTCTGGAAGGTCGATTCCGGTTCGCCGACGGCCATCGTGCTGGTGGTGGTTGCCGAATCGGTGTACGCCCATTGGCTGGTCGTACACTGGAATGTGCCTCGGGTGCCGAAGGGCGCCAGCATCTGCGTGGTCCGCCCGTAGGCGTCGTAGGTGAAGGCGGTGTAGGGGAAGTCCCAGGTGCCGCAGACCTCGGTGTCTTCGATGGGAGGACCGCAGTCGGTGCCGTCGCAGTAGAAGGGCTCGGTCCGGGTCGCCACGAGGGAGGGCGTCAGGTAGCTCTTCGAGCTGACGATATTGCTGTCCTCGTCCGGCCCCTCGGCCACCGTTCTGTAGGATCGACCGAGGCCATCGACGTAGGTGCGCGACCACAAGGTCCGAGAAGCGTCGTCCCAGTCGGTGCTGCGATCGACCTGCCGGTAATAGCGGGCCTGACCCTCCACATCGTCAGTGGCCCAGGTGTAGGTGGCGAGCGTTGTGGGGCTCCCGTAGTCCTGGTCGCCGTCGTTCGGCCCATAGTCCGCGAGACGGCGACCGAGGGAGTCGTACTCGTGGGAGAAGTGGTTCGAGTTGACATCGGTGGTGCTCAAGAGCTTGCCGAGCCCGGCATCGTAGACGTAAGACGCAGTCATACCGTTCGGCCATGTCTTGTGCCTCGGGAACGTCTGGTATCCGGAGTCGAAGCTCGTAGTCGTCGTGTTGCCGGCCGGATCGGTGACGCTCACTGCATTGCCGAAGGCATCGTACGAATAGGTCGTCGACAGAGCCCTGGCGGCAGTCTCGGAGTCGACGCAAGCGGAGTCCTCGGCACTCCAGTCCTGATACGAGGCGAGTTTCTGCTGGCAGATGGCACTCATCGTGCCTCCGTAGCCGCTCCAGTCGGGCGGCGTGCATCCATCGGGACCCGGAGCTGACTCGGGATAGTCGTAGTAGATCTCGGTCTGGCGCAGGAGGTCGCCTGCGGCAGAGGTGACCTGCTGCTGGGTCGGGAAACCGATCAGCCAGTCCTCGTCATCCACCAGGTTGTAGTACTGCGACGAGGTGATGACGTTGTCGCCCGAGCTCTCGTCGTCACCGTCCATCCCGACGTAATTGAGGTCCGTCTGCTGGCTGACGATCCCCAGCGAGACCTGCTGCTCCGTGCTGCCGTCACCACGCGGCACGACAACCGAGTTGGTGCTCGCGCCGTAGCTGTACTCCTTTCCGAGCGAGTAGTCGTAGCAGCCGTAGGTGTAGTAGTCGGTCCGGCGACTCTCTTTGAGCGCCTGGTAGACGCACGCGAAGGGCTCGAACAGTGGATCTTCGGTGCGGTAACTCCCGTCTGATTGCTGCCAGTTGTCGTCCCAACAACCGGTCCCCGCGGACGGGTCGCTGGGGGTTACCTGACAGCTACCCTCCCGCCCCGCGCTCGTCGGATTCGCGCAGTAGTAGTCCCAGCTCTCGAACTTGAGTCGTGGCTGGCCGCCCTCGTCGACGTAGGTGCAAGCGTCGTTCACGACGGCGCAGCCAGGGTCGGTGGACCCCTCGAGGCACAACAACTCTCGTGAAAGCGGCTTGCCCTCGAACGGAAAGTCCTGGCTGTAGGTCGTGACCTGACGGCTGTACAACTGCCTGTCGTCCCTCGTGACGGTCTCGAACCCGAGCCAGCCGCGCCCCTGGAAGTCGTAGAGCCCGCCTGCGTACTGATACTCGTACCTGTAGCGATTTCCACGCCCATCGCTGCGCGTCGCCTCTCGGACGACGTAGAGCGAGCTCTCTACCTCCTGGAGGGGGTAGGCGTCGTTGGCCTGGTTGTTGACCAGGCGTTGGGCCTCGGCTGCCGCCGAGCTTCCGCCGTCGCTGTCGCCGTCGCCAGGCGTGTAGACGTCCGGGTCGCTCAGCGGCAGGTACTCGACGTGCACCTCCCCGCCGAGGCCGTTCTCGATCGAGACGATGAGATCCGGATAGGTGAAGGCTGGAACGTACACCGTCACTTCGGTGTCCGCCGTGCAGAGCCAGTTGCTCAAGCCCTCGCCGGTCAGGTCGCGCCAGTCCGCCGGCACCCCACAGTCCATGTCCTCGCCGAGGTCGGCGAAGCTCACGATGTCGGAGCCGGTCGAGACGAGAGCGGAGACGTATGCCCCGGACCCTTCGACGACCCAACAGGTCGGGTCCTGCATGCCATCGCCATTCAGGTCGGTCCAGTCAAACTGCGAGCTCCCGTCGCAGCTCCACGAACCCAGGGCCTCGTTGGAGATCGCGCTCGCCACGAGATCTCTTCCGGTCGAAAGCAGGACCTGGAATCCCGGCTCTCCGAGTGTGGAACAGGTCCAGTCCTGCAACCCGTCGCCGTTGAAGTCGACCCAGTGGGGGGTCATGTCGCTGCTCGCGCAGGCTGCTGGTCCGGAACTCAAGTCCTCCGTGTACGGCAGGTCCGTGGCGTCCGCCAGACCACCTCCTGTGGAGAGCAGAACCCAGAGTCCCCCGGTGTTCGTGTCATTGCAGGTGGCATCAACGGAACCATCCCCATCGAAGTCGACCCACTTGAATGCCACCTCGCATGCGATCGACGTCGACGCCCCATCCACGGAGACGAAGATCTCGCCAGTCGAATCGGCGCCATTCGGCGGCTCCATGCCATCCCCGGTCGACAAGAGGACATAGGTACCGCTGACGTCGGCGCAGACCCAGTCCGTCATTCCGTCACTATTGACGTCGGTGAACTGCCAGGTGTCGGAGCTCGAGCACTCGATCTCGATGTCGTCGGAGTCGTCGGTCGAGTTCCACGACCAGACCGTCTCGTCGGTGAAGATGTACACCTGAATGGTGTCGCCGTCGAAGCAGATCCAGTCGTCGCGCCCGTCACCGTTGAAGTCGCTCCATTGGACTGCCTGACACTCGTCGAGACCGTCTTGAGTGATCACCGAACCCGCCCAATCGTCGGGCTGATCGCGGTCCACCGAGCTACCGAGCTGCACAGTGACTTCGCTGCCGTAGCTACAGATCCAATCGGTCAGTCCGTCGCCGTCGAAGTCCGCCCAAGCAGGGGCGCTTTCGCATCCAACCGTCGAGAGCGGACTTTCAGACAGCGTCTCGAACTCCAACTCTCGGGCCTGGTACGAAAAGACGGTCGGCGGGAAGCAGAGGCCGTCGCCGCCGCACTCCGTCAGACTCGCGACTCGGCTGCGGCAGGTCGTGCGCTGAGAGCTGGAGTCGGAGCAGATCGTGTCGTCGTCGAAGGCCAGGGCATATGTGGTGACCGTGCTCTCCTCCTCTCCGGACCCGGCGGTCACGTAGGTTCCCACCGAGGCGAGCCGTGCCGAGGTCTGCACGATGCCGCCCCCCCTGTTGCTTTGCAGGACGTCGTAGTCGGGCCGGGCCTGGTAGCCGAAGAGCACACTGCGCCGGGCCGGAAGGCCCCCATCGTCATTGAGGGTGTAGTCGATCCGGCACGGGTAGGTGTCTTCGGTCGGCGAGAAGTCGTAGCCGGTGCTCGAAGGATCGCTCGTCTCAGCGCTACCGCTCGCGCACGGGAAGGCGGCGGATCCCCCTGATGCTTCGCGGCCCGCGCCCAGCGGTGCCTGTGTGTAGGAGATCTCCATCGAGTTGCCATGCAAATCGGTGACACGGTTGAGCGACCAGACCCTGACGCCCGCGCCTTCAGAGTCGTAGACACGAGCGCCGAAGGGGTCGGGAGTTGCGTCCTCGGGCGCGCCATACTCGAGGGTCCACCCACGGCTGTCTGTAACGACGAACGCGCAAGGGCCGTTGCCGCAGGTCTCGCCGTCAGGGGTGGCATCGACGGATTGGATCCGGCGCCAACTCTCATGCTCGGTGTGATAGATCGCGCCTGGCTGGTAGTAGTTGTCGTCTGCGTTGTCGTGACAGACCCCGTCGGTGGTCGGGCTGGCGATATTGACCAGGCGCTCCCCGTCGAGGCAAAACCGGTCGTGCTGGTCGTAGTTCACGCCGCAGGGAAAGCCGTCCTGGCGTACCGTTGCCGGGCAGCGCTGGATGGCAGACAGGCCCGACAGCTGCCAACCGACACCGAGCATTCCGTTGCCTTCCCGGCTGTCGTAGGACAGCGCCAGCTGCGGCTGCATGCCGCCCGTCCCTGGCGGCACGCGAATTCCGACGTTGTAGGTGGCGCCGCCATCCGCGCCGACACTGAAGGACCCGTTGATCGCGCCGACGGCCTGTTCGCTACCGGCCGATGAGGCCGGGGCCGCCAGCAGAAGGGCTGCGACAAGCCGAGCCACGTCGATCCCCTTCACCCGCCTACGAGGTTCTCCCATTCCAGCCTCCCCCTCGGCTGCCGAGACTCTTCGCTACGCCGTGCTCGTCCTGGAACTGAGCCAGACGATGCGCGCCGGCCTCCGCCAGTGCAACTACATTCTCAAGTTGTAATTGGTGAAATGTGAGGGTATCACAGGGCGCTCTTGCACCCACTCGAGATCGACCATAGGCCCATCTGCACCCCAGCTCCCTCCCGCTCCCATTTCGGAGGCTGACTGCCCTGGAAGGGAGGGAACTCGGCGACCGGGCCGCGCCATCCGGTCGGGCTCTCTCGACTAGACTGCGATGTCGTCGCCTCCCGCCCGTTCGGCTTGACCAGCGCGGCGGTCAGGCGCGTTGCACCACTCCAGCCGGAGTCTCCCCCGACTCGAGAAAACGAGCGACGGCCGCGACCACCTCCGGGTCTCCGTAATACTGCGAGTGCGCCAGCTCGACCGCGCCGCCGAGCTCTCGTACACGCTCCTCGAGCATCAAGCAGACCCTCATCAGGCGTCTCAGCTCCTCCGGCCGCTCCTCCGCGGCGAAGCGCCCCAGGATGTCAGGAACCCGGTCCTCCAGCCCGCTCCAGGTGTCGGACCTCGCCGCCCTCGTCGCGAGAGCCTCATCGTCCCAAAGAAACTCGAATCGGCTCCCCGCGTCGGACGCGCCGGGACGTGTAATGGCGATCCCGGAAAGTCGCCGCGAAACGTCCCAAGCCCACTCGGGCCTGAAAATCCTCGACTCACAGATCCCCTCGGTGACCTGTACGAAGGCCATCGACATCTCGTGGGTCGGCAGCCCCGAGCCCGCGGCCGAAGCGACTCGCTGGAAGGCGCTTCCCAGAAGAGGTACCAGCACCGGCCGGAGCAGGAACAACCCCGTCGTGGCGACCCCTCTTGCAAGGATCTGCAGAGGAAGAAGCGGCAGCCGCGCAATCTCGCGGAAGAACTCGGAAGAGGCCAGCTTGCTGACGCCCGCCCCTCGACCACCACGTCGACGAGGTCGCTGTGGAGGCTTCGGCCGTGTCAGCTCGTCGAGAAGTGGCAGGACTCTCGCGTGCACGAAGGGGTCGGCTGACAGCGCCAGAAGCGCTTCGTCGAGCTGCCGAGCCGAGATCACGAGACTCTCCAGTGCTGTGGCGCGACCATCGATGCTCATCGAGCTGTTGAGGATGTCGAAGTAGTGGTTCGCGTCGGCACGCGGCGGTCCGAGCCGGAGCCGATCGAGGAGCATGATCGACGACAGGAGCGCGAAGATCGCCAGGAGAAGCCACCAGTGCCACTCCGGCCACTCCGATGGATGCCACCCTGCGAAGGGCACCGCTGTCGTCCAGGAGTGAATCAGAGCTCCGACCGCGAAGAGTGCGTAGTGAAGAGCGGCGGCAGCCAGCAGGACGCCGAAGACCGCACCCCCAAGGAGAGAGAGCAACCGGGCGGTCGACAGGTCATGCACCCGCCAACGCTTCTGGAGGAACGGCACACCGAGGAAGACCAGCCGCCCAAGCCGGTGGGAGTCGGAGTAGCTGCACCAGGGGATAGCGATCCGGTCTCCAGCGTCGCGGATCCAGCCGGCCAGTCGGAAGCGGCGCAAGCCGAACCGTTCCAACCATGGGCCGATGCCTCTCGCAGTCGAGCGAACGAACCCCAGAACTACATCGGCCACCTCGTGGGTTGCCAGACCGAGGGCGGCTCTGCGCGCCCTGAGGAACGCTTCCGGTTCTCCCTGAACGTGCTCCGCCACGGCGAGAGGCAGCGACTCCTCGACTTCGTCCAGGGCACTCGAGTGTCTTGTCAGCAGGTCTTCAGCGGCGTCGAGCTGCTCGATGTAGGTTCGCCCGATCTCCTCGGCCTCCTCGGAGAGAGCCTTGAAGTAATACTCGATCGCCTTGAGGACTACGTTGCCGCCATGGCTGTGCGAGACGAGATGGATTCGCGCGCTCGGATCCTCGCTGCGGATCCTGAACATCAGGTCGCAAAGTCGCTTTGCCCCTTCGAGACGATCTTCGTGCTTGTTCCTTCCCGACCAGCAGAACGAGATCTCCCGCTCCCCCAGACCTCGCCAGACCGAACCCTCCAGGTCGCCGCCGGCCAACTGCTTCGCCAGCTCGTCCGAAAAGCTCCCGCCGGGCTCGTACCACTTCACCTGGTCCGGCTCGGGGGCATTCCACGTGCCGTGCACCACGATGACGTAGTGCGTGTCGTCTACCCACTTGGGACTCACGGTCGGTCAACGCTACACCAGCAGCCTTGGACCGCAAGACCGTCGGCCCGGACTAGGCTCGACGTCTCCAATCCGCGTTCCGGTGCAACTACGTCGAGATCCGCAGGTCGCGCCTGGCCGATTCCGAAGTGCTGAGTGCCCGGACTCCAGGTGGCCTCGGCGACACGCTGGAGCGGAGACCTGAGATGGTGGGCCCTGTAGGGATCGAACCTACGACCATCAGATTAAAAGTCTGCTGCTCTACCAACTGAGCTAAGGGCCCGCTGTGGGAAGGTCGGTCGGCAACGACCGGTCGGCTGCACGCGCGGCAGTATACGGCGCTCGCGCGCCTGCGGTCAGAGCGACCCGTTGGTCAATTCGACGAGCTTCGCCTCGTTGCGAACGATCGTCTCCTCGCGCTTCGGGCCGGTGGAGACGAGGCCGACCGGAACACCGAGCTCGGTCTCGATCACCTCGACGTAGCGGCGCGCCTCCTCGGGAAGGTCTTCCCAGCGGGTGACGCCGGCGGTCGATCCCTGCCATCCCGGGATCGCGTGGTACACCGGCTCGGCGCGCGCCAGATCGTCGGTGCGCGCCGGCATCTCGTTCACCGGCTCACCGTCGATCCGGTAGCCGACGCACAGCTTGAGTTCGTCGAGACCGTCGAGGACGTCGAGCTTGGTGAGAGCGACTGTGTCGACACCGTTGATGCGCCGCGCGTAGCGCGCCGCCACGATGTCGAGCCAACCGCAGCGCCGGGGACGGCCGGTGGTGGTGCCGAACTCGTGGCCGCGCTCGCCCAGCAGGGCGCCGACTTCGTCCTCGAGCTCCGACGGGAACGGTCCCTTGCCGACCCGGGTCGTGTAGGCCTTGAGCACACCGATCGCCCCATCGAGGCGGGTCGGCGCGATACCGCAACCGACGGCTGCCCCGCCGGCGGTCGAGCTCGAGCTGGTGACGAACGGATACGTGCCGTGGTCGAGGTCGAGCAACGTTCCTTGCGCCCCCTCGAACAGCACCCCCTTGTCGCCGTTCATCGCCTCGTCGAGGAACAGGCTGCCGTCGACGAGATAGGGCTCCAGTCGCAGGCCCCATTCGCGGCACTGCTCCACCAGACCGTCGAGCTCCGGCAGCGGCTGCGCGCCGAGCGTCGTGAGCTCCGGAAAGAGCCGGCGCAACTGCAGGTCGAGACGCTCCTCCAGGTCCCGCGCGACCAGATCGCCGAGCCGCAGGCCGAAGCGCGCCGCCTTGATCTCGTAGGCGGGGCCGATGCCGCGTGCCGTCGTGCCGATCGACGACTTCCCCATCGCCGCCTCGCGCAGCCGATCGAGTTGACCGTAGTGCGGCAGGAGCGCATGCGCCCGATCGGAGACGAAGAGGCGGCCCTCGGTGGCAATCCCCTGCTGCTGCAACCCCTCCAGTTCACGGAAGAACGCCGCCGGGTCGATCACCATGCCGTTGCCGAGGAGGCACCGTGATCCTTCGTGGAGGATCCCGGACGGAATCAGGTGGAGGGCGAAGTGCTGATCGCCGAACTTGACCGTGTGTCCGGCGTTGTTGCCCCCCTGATAGCGCGCGACGGCGTCGAAGGCGGGGCAGAGCAGGTCGACGACCTTGCCCTTCCCCTCGTCCCCGAACTGCATTCCGATGACGACGGTGTTGGCCATGACGAGGTTGTGGCGGTGGGGGCCGTTGAGCGCCCCGGTTCGTCTCGAACCGCCTCGAACCGGCGGGAACTTAGCAAACCGCCATGGCGACTCACAAGGCGAAGAGGCATCGGTCGGCCGCAGAGCCGTGTCGATCTCGACTAGCCTAAACTTCTCACGCCGGTGTGCTCTGGAAGGCCGTAGGTTGCTGAAGATACAAGGCTTCCGGCCGCGAGCACCGGAGACATAGCCATAGCTACGTCGAGGAGCGCAGTGGCCGGAAAACGAAGTAGATTCAGCGACATACGGCCTTCCAGGGTGCATTGGCGTGAGAAGTTCAGGCTAAGCTTGCACGAGCCGATGCCCCTTTCCGCCGCCCGAGCCCGCGCATGAGCGCCAAGGCGCCCGTCGCCACCTCCGAGCCTCGTTTCGAGAGGCTGGTGGAAGGCCGCCCCCCGGGGTTGATCCGACGCTTCTTCACCAGCCACCGCCATCTTGCCGGCATCCTCGCCGGAGCGCTGGGCGCCGCGGTCGATCAGCGGCCGATCGAGCGGCGGCACGGCTTCCTCTATCGGCTGCAGGTCGTCTTCCGGGCGGTAACCCGTCCGTTCCTCGACCGCGACCTCAGAGATCGCCCGTTCGAGGTGCAACTGCGCAAGCGCCTCGAAACGCTCGGCCCGACCTACATCAAGCTCGGTCAGATCCTCAGCCTGCGGGAGGACCTCCTGCCCCGCAACATCACCGACGAGCTCAAGAACCTGCTCGACCGTCTCCCGGCCGTCTCCCACGAGCGCTTCCTCGAACTGGTCGAGGAGGAGATCGGCGGGCCGTGGGACGAAGTCTTCGAGGTGATCGACGAGGAGCCGCTCGGTTCGGCGTCGATCGGCCAGATCCACCGTGCGACGACCCGCGACGGCGACGCGGTGATCCTCAAGCTCGTCAAGCCGGGGATTCGCGAGGTCATCAAACGCGACGTCATCCTGCTGCGTTCGCTCGGCTTCTTCCTCCAGCTCTTCCTCGAGCGCTTCCAACCACGGCGGGTGATCCGCGAGTTCTGCGACTACACGCTGCGCGAAGTCGATCTGCGCCTCGAGGCGGACAACGCAGAGACCTTCGCCGCCAACTTCAAGGACGAGCCGGACGCTGTGTTTCCGCACATCGACCGCCGCTACACCACCGAGAGCCTGCTGGTGATGGAGTTCTTCGACGGCGTCCAGCCGGGCGAGGAGGCACGGGCGCTGCTCAGCGAGGAGGAACGCGACCGCGTCATCGACGTCGGCGCCGGCACGATCATCCGCATGCTCTACCGCGACGGCTTCTTCCACGCAGATCTCCATCCCGGCAACCTCGTGATCCTGCCGGGCCCCAAGGCGGGGTTCATCGACCTCGGCATGGTGGGGCGCTTCGACGAGGAACTGCGGCGGACGCTGCTCTACTACTACTACTGCCTCGTGATGGGCGATGCCGAGAACGCCGCCCGCTACCTCGCCGCGCTCGCCGAGCCGGCCCCCGGCAGCGACGTCAAGGGCTTCCGCCGCGCCGTCGAGGAGATCTGCCGGCGCTGGCACCGGGCGTCGAACTTCGAGGAGTTCTCGATCGGCCAGCTGATCCTCGAGTCGGTCGGCAAGGGGGGGATCTTCCGGATGTACTTCCCGGTCGAGATGGTGTTGATGGTGAAGG
Organism: Candidatus Multivoradales bacterium; assembly: GCA_965223855.1. Classification (GTDB taxonomy): domain Bacteria; phylum Acidobacteriota; class Thermoanaerobaculia; order Multivoradales; family JAHEKO01; genus CALZKB01. The sequence goes on along the minus strand of CBDCXM010000009.1, from coordinate 2,738,554 downwards.
CGATCGTCACCTTCGAGGGGGTCGGGCACCTGCTCAAGCCGGGCTTCGACGTCGCCGCGGTCTCCCGCCGCCACGTCAACCAGCTCTTCCTCCAGCAGTTCAGTCCGCTCCGACTTGCCCGAGAAGGGCTGCGGGGGGCGCCGGAACTGGTCGATGCGCTCGTCAAGGCGCCGATGCTCGTCACCGAAGGCCTGCGGGTACTCGAGCAGTCGACGCGGCGCCGCCAGCCGTCACCGTTCGCCGGCATCCGCAGCACCATCCTGGGAGGCTTCTGCCTCGTCGCCGGGGCGATCGTCCTGGGGACCGGCGGTGCGGCCTGGGCCTGGGCTCCCCTCTTCGGCGCCGGGCTTGTCATCGCCCTGCGGAAGGGCTCGTGAATGCCTGAGAGCCGCGAGCCCGAACACGAACTCGTCTACGAGCCGTTCGACCCGGACTACCTGCGCGATCTCGTCGAGCGCCGCTTCTCGGCGGTCCTCGACCACTACTTCCGACCCCGACTGATCGGCCGCCGCCGTCTCCCCGATCGCGGCCCGGCGATTCTCGCCGGCAACCACAGCGGCACCGCCTTCCCGTGGGATGCGATGGCGCTCGACGCCGTGCTGTGGCGCGCCGACGACTACGAACCCGAGCGTCTCTGCCGCCCGGTGTTCGAGAAAGAGCTCTCGGTTACGTGGTGGATGCGGCCGTTCGGGATCGACGACTTCTGGCGCCGCGGCGGCGGCATCGACATGACGTTCGACAACTTCCATCACGTGCTGGCCGGAGGCGAGCGAGTGCTCTACTACCCGGAGGGGGTGCCGGGGATCGGCAAGGGATTCGCGCGCCGCTACCAGCTGCAACGCTTCTCGAGCAGCTTCGTCATCCAGGCGGCGCGTCACGATGCACCGGTGGTGCCGATCTACACCATCAACGCCGAGTGGGTGATCCCCTTCAACTTCACCTTGAGGCCGATCGATCGACTGCTCAAGAAGGTGGCGCGGGTGCCCTTCCTGCCCCTCCCCGCAGGGCCGCTGGCGATCCTCTTTCCCTGGCTGTGGTATCTCGCACTGCCGGCTCGGATGATCTACGTCGTCGGCGAGCCGATCGATGTGCGCTCCGTCCTCGGTAGCGGACTTGCCGAGGAGCCGGCCTCGCCGACTCTCGAGGAAGCACGCGCCGCGGCCGAGCAGGTCCGGGGCCGGATGCAGAGCGAGCTCGACCGCTACGTCGAGCGCTACGGCCGGCGCCCCTACCAGGGGCGCCTGCTGCGCCGGAAGCTGTCCCATGCCACGAAGAAGCGTCGGCTCCATCGCAGCCTTCCGTGGGGATGGGTGTGGAGCTTCGTGAGCCACGATCGAGACCGCCAACGACCGGCGGCGCGCAATCGCCTCTTCGCCTGGCTGCGCGACTGGGATCTGCTGCTCTACTACCTGCCGGGTGGTTGGCTCCTGATCTCGATGGCCCGGCGATGGCGCAAACCGCCGTACGGTTTCCGGGGACTCTCGCAAGCCGAGAGACGGCATCGTGAAGGGAGCTTCCACTGGCACCTCGACGGCCCGCCGATGCCGGCCGCCGAGGCGATGCGCCGGCGTTCCGACGGCGAGTAGTCCCTGACGCGGAGCAGGCTTCGAGCGCAGCCGGGAGTTCCGGTCACGGGAGACCGATCGGGTTCTCCGACGGTCGGAGCGAAGGGCTTCAGGTAGGGGAAAGGAGCCTTCGGACGCAAGCGCGGTCTGCGTGTCCGACCCCCGGGTTGTGCCGGCGCGTAGCGCCCGGGAAGTGGCACAGGCGAGGCGAGATCCCTCCTTGCCTGGAAGGGCAGCCGCGCGCTCCGGCTCAGGGGCTCCGGCTTCAGGGCGATGGCTGAGGAGGCCGGGCTCCGAGTAGCCGCGAGACCTTCGGTCCCGGACCTTCCGACGGTGCTCAGCCGTCGGCGAGCAGTGCGTCGAGCCGGTCCAGCGCCGTGCCGAGCTCGTCGAGGACCGCCCTGGTGTCGCGGCGAGGACGATCGACGCCGTCCCACAGCGTCAGGGGAGCCTCCAGCACGTCCCGGTCGAGTGTCAGGCCGTGCCGTTCGAGCATCGGCGCCCAGTCGTCGAAACGGTCGAGCAGCTGCCGGCGGGTCGAAGCGTAGGCGTGCTCACAGACCGCTTTGCGCTGCGAGAAGCTGAAGATGTTGGTGAAGAACATCCTGTAGTCGTCGCTCGACGGCTCGAGCAGCAGGAGGTCGGTATCGCCGTAGCGCTTCTCGTAGGCGTCGAGCCCGACCTGCATGCGGGAGTGGATCAGCGTCCGCAGGCTCTGCGAAAGCACGGACACGAGACCGCGATCGACCAGGCGGCCACGGCGCATGATGCCGCGCTCGACACTCTGCGCGGTATCGATCGGCACCAGCGGGTTGAGCCCGATCAGAAGCCCGGCACCGCGATCGATCGCGATCGAGGCGTGGAGGGTCTTGCGGAGCACGCCGTCGACGTAGTGGCGGCCGTCGATCTCGACCGGCGGATAGAGCCCCGGCAGGGCGCCGCTGGCCTGGACCGCCTTCGAGATCGGCACATGGTCGAGCGGCGGGTCGCCGAAACGCGCGATCGCGCCTGAATCGAGATCCGAGGCGATGATCACGAGCTCGGCATCGAGTTCGCGGAAGTCGTCGGTGCGCCCCTTGATCGAGTAGATCTCGGCCAGGTAGCGGCGGATCGGCTCGTTGTCGAAGACACCGACCGGCAGCGCCCGGACCAACCGCGCCAGCACACCGCTGACGGGAGTTTCGAGCGGCCCGCGGCGAAGCTCGTCGAACGCATCCCCGAGCAGGCGGGGAACGCTTCGCAGACGCTTGCCGAACTCCCTGCGCGCCAGCGTGAAGAAGGTCGAGGGCACGAAGGGGTGCTCGCCCGGCTCCTGCTTGACGATCGCGCGGCACATCTGCGCGGTCGTCAGCCCGTTGGCGAGGTTGGCGCCGACGAACGCGCCGGCGCTGACCCCGACGTAGACCCCGATGTCGGTCAGATCGAGACCGTCGACCGCCTCTTCGAGAGCCCGCAGGGCACCGATCTCGTAGATCGCACCCTGCGGTCCCCCCCCGGCGAGCGCCAGGCCGACCTCGGTCGACCTGGGCGCCGCGGGCCTGGAAGAGACGGTCACGGTCGGCCCGGTCGTCAGGCGCTCTTGCGAGCGGTCTTGCGGGCCGTCTTGCGCGCTGCCGGCTTACGGGTCGAACGCTTGGGCTGCGCCGACTCGAGCTTGCGGGTGAGGTCCTCCACTCTCTGGGTCAGCTTGTGGATCTCCTCGCGGCTCGGCACGCCGAGACGCTCGATGGCGCGACCGACCTTGCGGTCGAACGAGTCGCCGAGGCGATTCCAACGGCTCTCGACGCCCTCCTTGACCTCCTCGACGCCGTCCTTCACGCGCTCGACCGCCTTCTCGACGTCCTTGCGCCGGCGGCTCTCGAACTTCTCGCCCTTCTGGACGAGATTCTTGAAGAAGCGCGAGCCCTCCTCCTCGGCAACCGAGACGGCACCGAGGCCGGCGAGCCAGATCTTGTGGGCCGACTGCTTGAGGTCAGTGGCGAATTCCTTGGTTTGGCTGTTGTTGGCCATGTTTTTCTCTCCTGGAATGGAACCACGCATCGTGGTCGTGAACGGTGGGTGAATCAGCTTGCGATTCGAAGCGGCGGGCTCACGTCGAACCCGCGCGGGGTCATTGAAATGAGGGCTCAGGCCTTCTTGCGGCCTCCGGTCGTCTTGCGAGCGGTCTTCTTCGCGCCGGTACCCTTCTTTGCCGCACGCTTGCGTGCCGACTTCGGCGCCGCCTCCCCTCCCGACTCGAGCTTCTGGAGCGACGTCTCCAACTCTTCGAGACGCTCTCTCAGAGTCGACATCTCCTCGCGTGCCTCGCGCACCGGAGCCAGCCGCTCCATCGAGGAGCGGACCAGGCGATCGACTCCCTGCTGTACATGACCGACTCCGGACGAGAAGGCCTGCGAACCGAACCTCACGAGCTCGTGCAGGAGTTCGGAGGGCAAGCGGGTCTTGCCGTTTCGCCCCTCTTCGAGGATCACCTGGGTGAGCGTCTGGGTCGTGACGTCCTCGTCGCTCGCGTTGTCGACGACCTGGACCTCCTGCCCCTCGCGCACCCAGTCGGCGATCTCGTCGAGCGAGACATAGCGACTGTCCTGGGTGTCGTAGAGCTTGCGGCTCTCGTAGCGCTTGATGACTCTTGCCATGGAAACTCCTCCGGGCACGGTTCGTGTCGTCTCGAAATGCCGCTGCGCGGCGACGACACCCAATTTATACCGCACTGCGGCAAAAATGTCCAGAGTTTCCGCAGCGCGGCATCAACATGCTCGCTCCTCAGCCCTGTGGTAGAACGCGCCGATGACGTCGCCACCCGACGCGCTGGTGCTCGGCGCCGGCCTGATCGGCCTCTCCTGCGCTCGGGAGCTCCGCTCCCAGGGAGCACGGGTCCTCGTCGTCGACGCCGGCCCGGCACGCCGCCGGGCCTCGCTGGCGGCCGCCGGACTGCTCGCCCCGCTCTCCCACTCTCTCGAACCCGGTCCACTCGCCGAGGCATGCTTCCGCTCCCGCTCGCTGTGGCCCGAGTGGCGCGCTGCGATCCTCGCCGAATCGGGTGAGCCTATCGAGGTGGACGACAGCGGCGCCTTCGTCGTGGCGGCAGACGACTCTCAGGAGGAGACTCTCGAAGGTGTCCTCGCCATGGCGAAGAGACTCGGCGAGCCCTCGAAGGAGGTCGATCCGGCCGAGGTCCTCCGGCAGGTACCCGACCTGCGCACGGACATCCGGCGCGCCGTTCACCTTCCCGGCGAATCGAGAGTCGACAACGTGCAGGCGGTCGCCGCGCTCGAGAAGGCCTGCGACCTGGCCGGGGTCGAGAGGAGAAGCGGCGTCACCGCCCTGGAGATCACCACCGGCGACGACGAAGTGAAGGTAGCGACCAGCGACGGCACCTTCCGCTCGGCGGCCGCTGTGATGGCCGTCGGCGCCTGGAGCGGCACCATCGACGGAGTGAGGCCGGTGGAGGTGCGCCCGGTTCGGGGCCAGATGCTTCGACACACGGACGCCTCGTGGCCGTGGAGGGGAATGCTGCGGATCGGCAACCACTACGCGGTCCGAAGGGGCGACGCGGGCGTCCTCTTCGGCGCCACGGTCGAGGAGGCCGGCTTCGACGATCGAACGACCGCCGAAGGGATCGGAATCCTGACCGGGGCCTTCGGCGCCGCCTTCCCGCGCTTCGCCGACCGCGATCCGGCTCGAACGTGGTCCGGTCTGCGCCCGGCGACCGCAGACGGCTTCCCACTCGTCGGGCCGTGGCGCGACAGCCGCCTCTTCCTCGCCACCGGCCATCACCGCGACGGAGTCCTCCTGGCACCGTGGACGGCTGAATGCTGCCGGCACTGGTGGATCGACCGCACCTGGAGACCGGACCCCGCCTTCTGTGCCGATCGCTTCGCCGAGCCCTCGGCATGACGTTCATCATCACCGAGCCTTGCATGGACATGAAGGACCGCTCCTGCACGGAGGTCTGTCCGGTCGACTGCATTCACGAGCACGACGACTGGGAGACGCTGCTGATCGATCCGTCCGTCTGCATCGATTGCGAGCTCTGCGTCAGAGTCTGCCCGGTGCAGGCGATCTATGCCGAGAATGCCGTTCCTCGACGCTGGCACGAGTGGATCGCCCGCAACTACGAAGCGTTCGGCCTCGACGCCCCCTGAGCCGCCTCCCCGTCGGATCCTGAGGGCGGACTTCCCAGGCCGAAATCGGTAGACCACAACGGCCCTCGAGACCTCCTTACCAGGAGGCCCGGAGAAATCTTAGTGTTGAAATGGCAGATCTTGACATCTAAGTCTTATCTGCTAAGATTTCACACGATGAAGATGGGCGGCCACCCGGCCGTTCAGGGCACGTGAGGAGGGCTCCCACCCTTGGACTATCAGGACTACTACAAGACTCTCGGGGTCGATCGGAAGGCGGATCGCAGTGAGATCCAGAAGGCCTACCGAAAGCTCGCTCGCAAGTACCACCCGGACGTCAACAAGACGCCCGAGGCGGACGCGCGCTTCAAGGAGATCACCGAGGCGTACGAAGTCCTGAAGGACAAGAAGAAGAGGGCCAAGTACGACCAGTTCGGCTCGGCCTGGAAGCAGGCGCAGTCGACCGGCGCCCCACCTCCGGGCTTCGAGGACATCTTCTCGTCCTTCGGCGGCGCAGGAGGGGCACGCTCGGCCGGCGGCTTCGGCGGCTCAGGTGGGGGCGGCTTCAGCTCCTTCTTCGAGATGCTCTTCGGCGGCGACGCCGGCGGCGCCGGGTGGCAATGGAGCGGAGCCTCGCAGGCCGCACCGGCGGCGGACCACGAGGCGGCCATCTCGCTCTCACTCGATCAGGCTGCCCGGGGCGGCTCGCGGGAGCTTTCGATCAACGACCCCACGACCGGCCGCGCAAAGAAGCTGCGGGTCCGCCTGCCCCGCGGCGTGCGTACCGGGCAGCGGATCCGACTCGCCGGCCAGGGGGGAGGCAACGCTCAGGGGGCACGCGGCGATCTCTACCTCAAAATCGACGTTCTGCCCCACCCACGCCTCTCTCTCGACGGCGACAGGCTCACGACCGAGCTCAGGGTCGCACCATGGGAGGCGGCACTCGGCACCGAAGCAGAGGTCGAGACGCTCGAGGGACCGGTCAAGGTCCGGATCCCGCCGGGCTCTTCCACCGGGCGCAAGATCCGTCTGCGCGGCAAGGGGTTCCCGACCGGGCCCGAGACCGCCGGGGATCTGATCGCCGAGATCCGTGTCGTGCTCCCGAGCGACATCAGCGACGAGGAGCGCGCGCTCTACCAACAACTCTCCGAGCTGTCCGACTTCGCACCACGCTCGGAGGGATCGACATAGAAGGAGGGCCACGATGGACCTCAACAAACTCACCAACAAGTCCCAGGAGGCGCTCGCCGCCGCGCAGCAGTCCGCGCTCGATCGCGGCACGCAGGAAGTCGACGTCGAGCACCTGCTCCACTCTCTTCTCACTCAGGAGGGCGGCCTGGCTCCCCGCTTGCTCGAACGCGCGGGAGCGGAGGTTGCCTCCCTCACCGCCGCAGTCGAGGAGGAACTCGCCCGGCGACCCAGCGTCTCCGGATCGGGTGTCGAAGCCGGGAAGATCTACATCTCGCCGCGGCTGCAGAAGGTCCTGTCGCAGGCGTCCAAAGAGGCTGGCCGCCTGAAGGACGAGTACGTCTCGATCGAGCATCTGCTCCTGTCGATGGCCGACGAAGGCGGGGCGGCGAAGCTCCTCGCGGCTGAGGGCGTCGACAAGCCGACGCTCCTCGGCGCCCTGCAGGAGGTGCGCGGCGGCCAGCGGGTCGTCAGCGCCACACCGGAAGGCGCCTACGAGGCGCTCGACAAGTACGGTGTCGATCTGGTCGCCCAGGCGCGGGCGGGCAAGCTCGACCCGATCATCGGCCGCGACGCCGAGATCAGGCGGGTGATCCGCATCCTCTCGCGCAAGACCAAGAACAACCCGGTCCTCATCGGCGAGCCGGGGGTCGGCAAGACCGCCATCGCCGAGGGGCTGGCGCAGCGCATCGTGCGCGGCGACGTGCCGGAGTGGCTGCGGGATCGATCGGTCTACTCGCTCGATCTCGGAGCGCTCCTTGCCGGCGCCAAGTACCGCGGCGAGTTCGAGGAGCGGCTCAAGGCGGTGCTCGGTGAGATCAAGGAGAGCGAAGGGCGGATCCTGCTCTTCGTCGACGAGCTCCACAACATCGTCGGCGCCGGTCGCACCGAGGGCTCGACCGACGCCGGCAACCTGCTCAAGCCGATGCTGGCGCGCGGCGAGCTCCACTGCATCGGCGCCACGACGCTCGACGAGTACCGGCGCTACATCGAGAAGGACGCCGCCCTCGAGCGGAGGTTCCAGCCGGTCCAGGTCGATCCGTCGACCGTCGAGGACACGATCTCGATCCTGCGCGGTCTGCGGGAGCGCTTCGAGGTCCATCACGGCGTCAAGATCGCCGACGATGCGCTGGTCGCGGCGGCCGAGCTCTCGGACCGCTACATCAGCGACCGCTTCCTTCCGGACAAGGCGATCGACCTGATCGACGAGGGTTGCGCGATGGTGCGAACGGAGATCGACTCCATGCCCGCCGATCTCGACGAGGCGACCCGCAAGGTGATGCGCCTCGAGATCGAAGAGGCGGCGCTCAAGCAGGAGAAGGGACGAGCGTCGAAGGAACGTCTCGCCGACCTGCGACGCGAGCTCGGAGACCTCAAGGCGGCCGCCGACGCGATGCGCGCCCAGTGGGACGCCGAGAAGGAGGCGATCGAGCATGTGCGGGAACTGCGCAGCGAGATCGAGGGCCTCCGCCAGGAGGTCGAGGTGGCGGAGCGGGACTACGACCTCAACCGCGCTGCCGAGCTGCGACACGGCCGCCTTCCCGAACTCGAGGCGGAACTCGCCGAGCGCGAGAAGGCCATCGAGGAGGGCGAGCGGCTGCTGCGCGAAGAGGTGACGGCGGACGAGGTCGGCGAGATCGTCTCGCGCTGGACCGGCATCCCGGTGCAGCGGTTGGTCGAGGACGAGCGCGACAAGCTGCTGCGTCTCGACGAGATCCTCCACCGCCGGGTCATCGGGCAGGACGAAGCGGTCGGCCTGGTCGCCGATGCGGTGCTCCGCGCCCGCAGCGGTATCAAGGATCCGCGACGGCCGATCGGGTCGTTCCTGTTCCTCGGCCCGACCGGGGTCGGCAAGACGGAGCTCGCCCGCACGCTCGCGGCCTCCCTCTTCGACTCCGAGGACAACATCGTCCGCATCGACATGAGCGAGTACATGGAGCGCCACGCGGTGGCGCGACTGATCGGCGCGCCTCCCGGCTACGTCGGCTACGAAGACGGCGGCCAGCTCACCGAAGCCGTGCGTCGCAAGCCTTACTCGGTGGTCCTCTTCGACGAGGTCGAGAAGGCCCATCCCGACGCCTTCAACGTGCTGCTGCAGATCCTCGACGACGGCCGAGTGACCGACTCTCAGGGACGCACGGTCGACTTCAAGAACACGGTGCTCATCCTGACCTCGAATCTCGGGTCGCAGTACCTGCTCGACGGTGTCGGCACCGACGGCGAGATCTCGGAGAACGCGCGTGACGCGGTCTTCGAGGAGCTGCGGCGCCAGTTCCGACCGGAGTTCTTGAACCGCATCGACGAGACCGTGCTCTTCAAGCCGCTGACGCTCGAAGAGATCGAACAGATCGTCGAGCTCATGGTGACCGACCTTCGCGACCGGCTCGCCGCCCGCGGCATCAAGCTCGAGCTGACCGAGCCTGCCCGAGAGCTCATCGCCCGCAGCGGTTTCGATCCCGTCTACGGGGCGCGGCCACTCAAGCGCTATCTGCAGCGCGAACTCGAAACCCGCATGGGTCGGGCCCTGATCGCCGGCGAGATCGAAGACGGTGACACCGTCACCGTCGGCGTCGAGAACGGCGAGCTCGCGCTCGGGGTCGAGCCTCACGCAGTGGACGTCGGTTGACCCGGTTCGTCCCGGGCGGCTCGAGGGAGCGCTCGGGACAGGCCGGCACCGGCATTCCGGGACTGGCATTTCGGCGCTGGCATTCCGGGACTGGCCAAGCAGCACCGTCCGGCTAGACTACGGGTTCTGGAGGACCTTCATGCTCGCGATTCCGTTCGGCGGTGCCGACCGTCTGATTCCGATGCTCGATGACGCGGTTACCGCCGCGAACGTCGCCCGTACGACTCGCTCGATCAAGAACGGCCTCAAGGCGCTGATCAACGAGCGAGCACTCGAGTTGCCGGCCGAGGCACAGGTGCCCGGCGACAGCGCCTATGGCCGTCACCTCCTCTACCGTAGCGACGAGCACGGCTATGTGGTCGTCGCCATGGCCTGGGGAGCGGGACAGGGAACGCCGGTGCACGATCACGCCGGTGTCTGGTGCGTCGAGGGCGTCTGGAGCGGCGTCCTGCGCGTGACCCAGTACGACCTCCAGGACCGTGACGGGGAACGTTTCCGCTTCGAGCGCCAGGAGCGCTTCAACGCAAGGCCCGGGGACTCGGGCGCCCTGATCCCGCCGTACGAGTACCACACGCTCGAGAATGTCTCGTCGAGCGACACCACGGTGACGGTCCACGTCTACCAGCGCGATCTGGAGAGCTGCTGCATCTTCGAACCCGTCGACGACGCCGGCTGGTACGAACGACGCACCCGCGCACTCAGCTACGCCTGAATCCGCTTTGGTTCGAACGCTGACCGTCGAGACCGGCGGCAAGGGGCTGTACGAGTTCACCTCCGAGGTGCAGCAACTGGTGGCCGGCGCGAGACGGGACGAGGGGTTGTGCACCCTGATGGTGCGTCATACCTCGGCGAGCCTCACCATCCAGGAGAACGCCGACCCGTCCGCGCGCCACGACCTCGAGGCGTGGCTCGAGCGGCTCGTGCCGGAGAACGATCCGAAGTTCACGCACACCGCAGAAGGGCCCGACGACATGCCGGCCCACATCAAGGCTGCGCTCACGAGCACGACGCTCTCCATCCCTATCGAGAACGGCCGGCTCACGCTCGGCACCTGGCAGGGAATCTATCTGTGGGAACATCGTCGCCGCCCTCACCGCCGCCGGGTCGCCGTCCATGTCGGCCCCTGAGGCCGGCACCTGAGACTGCCGCTGAAACTGTGGAGCCCGAGATGACCCGTCGCCTGCTTCTCGTCAGCACTTCGACCACCCACGGCACCGGCTACCTCGAGCACTGCGCCGCGGAGGCCGGGGAGCACTTCGAAGGTTGCCGCCGGATCGCCTTCGTCCCCTACGCGCTCGCCGACCACGACCGCTACGCCGGGCGGGCAGCCGAGGTGTTCGCCGACTGGAGTCTCGACCTCCGGTCGGTGCATGCCGCCGACGAACCGGCCGCACTGGTCGCCGAAGCCGACGGCATCTTCATCGGCGGCGGCAACACCTTCCGACTCGTCAAGGCGCTGCACGAGCTCGGCCTTGTCGCCGCGATCCGGCGGCGCGTCGGCGCGGGGGCGCCCTACATGGGCACCAGCGCGGGATCCAACGTCGCCTGCCCGACACTGTGCACCACCAACGACATGCCGATCGTCGAGCCGCCGAGCTTCGATGCCCTGGGTCTCGTCCCCTTCCAGATCAACCCTCACTACATCGATACCGATCCGGATTCGACCCACATGGGGGAGACGCGCGACGAACGGCTGCTGCAGTACCTCGAGGACAACGACAGGGTCGTGGTGGCGCTGCGGGAAGGAGCGATGCTCGTCGTCGACGGCGACGAGATGAGGCTGGTCGGGCAGGCGGGTGGGAGGATCTTCCGCGCTGGAGCGGAGATCGAGGAGGTCGGCCACGGTGCCCGCCTGGATGCGCTCCTCGTGCCGTCGACGGCTCCCGAGCTTCGATGATTCGACCCCGTCGCGAACGGTCCGCGCGCGTGCTTCGGACGCGGCCGTACTGGAGGCTGCTCGGCCTGATCCTCGTTCTGGCACCCACCCGCGAACTCCGACCGGAAGAGGCCGGAACGAAGCCGGAGGACGGCTGGAGACTCCAGCGGCGTGAAGCGACGATCCCCCTCGACGGCGTCACCGAGGTGGTCATCGTCAACCGGGCCGGAGGGGTTCTCGTCAAGCCGGTATCCGGCACGACCGGTACCGCTGCCAGCCTCCTGATCACCAATCATCAGACCCTGGGGACCGACCCGGATCACGGGGAACTCCCCTACCGCCTGAGCGCCGACGACGGCCGGCTCGAGATCGAAGTCCCGGCGCCAGCCGCACCCGACAAACCGGAGCGCCTCGACCTGAGCCTGCTCCTCCCCGCCCATCTGTCCCTGTCGATCACCACGGCCGACGGCGCGGTCGAGGTCAACGGATTCTCGGGCCCGGTCGCGGTCGTCACCGGGCGCGGCGACGTCAGGATCGCCACGTCAGGACCGCTCCAGGTCACGACCGAGCACGGCGAGGTCCATGCCGAGTTCCGATCGATCGACCCGCAAGCAGCAGATCGCATCGAGACCGTCAACGGATCGATCCGTGTCGTCCTGCCCCAGCGGGCCTCGGTACGCGCCCTTGTCTCGACCCGAGGAGAGCTCAGCACCGACTTCTCCATCGTGCTGAGCCGCCATCCTGCCACTGGAGAGAAGCAGGCGATTGCAACCATCGGGCTCGGTGAGGCATCCTTGGTCGTTCGCAGCGTCAACGGAGCGGTGAGATTGCAGGAATCGTTTCTCGCCCCTTGAGCAACCGGGACTTCCAGGCCGCCACAGGCCGCCACAAGCCGCCACCACCCCCCGCAACCACCGATCGCCATCCGCGCAAGGCTCCGGCAGGTGCGGAACTCGACGCACAGCAGGGAGATCCTCCGATGAGCTTCCGCCTCAGCCTCGCCCTTCTTTCAGTGCTCGTCGCTACCCTCGCTGGAGCCGATTCGGAGTCCGAGTCGAGGAGCGGAGTCGAGAAACGGTTCGATGCCGAAGAGATCGGAGGTTCGGTCACGCCGACCGTCTTCTTCGGCGACCTGCGCGACCTTCCGCCGGCTCCCGTCTGGCAGCCCGGTGATCCGATCCGCGAGATTCCGAAGCTGCGAGGGGAGAGCGAAGACCCTGTCGATCCGCAGCCCGCGCGCCGCGACCCGCTGATGGATCGATCGCCGATCTCCGCCGGCGAGGGCCTCGACTTCGAGATCGCCCTGAACCAGGACGGCCAGACGTTCAACGGCATCCAGCCGCCCGACCCGGACGGCGCGGTGGGGATCGACTACTACATCCAGATGATCAACGCCGGGGGTGGCTCGACGTTCGTCGTCTACGACAAGACGGACGGCACCGTGGCAGCGGGGCCGATCACCACGGACAGCCTCGGTAGCGGAGCCTGCGGCTCCGGCTTCGGCGATCCGATCGTGCTTTACGACGAGTTCGCCGACCGTTGGGTTCTGAGCGAGTTCTCCGGGGCGGCGAACGCGGTCTGTGTCTACTACTCGATGACCGGCGATCCGGTGACTGGAGGCTGGTGCGGGTACCAGTTCAACACTCCCAGCTTTCCCGACTACCCGAAGTACGCGGTATGGGAGAACGCGATCGTGATGACGAGCAACGAAGGCAACTCTCCCCCGGTGTACGCCTTCGATCGGATCAACATGGCCACGTGCGGCGTCGCGCGCCCGATCCAGCGAATGACGGTCGGCGGCCTTCCCGGCTTCGGCTTCGAGGCGTTGACGCCGGCCGACCCGGACGGCACGCCGGCGCCCGCCGGAGACCCGGCCATCGTCGCCAGGCACCGTGACACCGAAGCGCACGGGCCGGCCGGACTGCCGACGATCGACCACCTCGAGCTGTGGGAGTTCGACATCGACTTCGACACCCCGACGAACACGTCGATCACCGGTCCTCAGGTCATCGAGATCGCGGAGTTCAGCTCGAACCTGTGCGGCTTTTCGACGTTCAGCTGTCTGAACCAGCCGGGAGGCTCCGACCTCGACTCGCTGCGCGAAGTGCTGATGAACCGCCTTCAGTACCGCAACTTCGGCACCCACGAGACCCTCGTCGGCAACATGGTGACGAACACCGGCACCGGCAACGGAGCCGACGACGCCGGGGTTCGATGGTTCGAGCTACGCAAGACCGGCTCCACCTGGGCGCTTCACCAGGAAGGGACGATCGCGGTGCCGGGAGAGAACCGCTGGATGGCCGGTACCTCGATGGACGAAGGCGGCAACCTCGCCGCAGCCTACGTGCACGCGGCCCGGGCGGCCGCCTCGAGCGACATCTTCCCCAGCCACGAGCTGTCGGGGCGACTCGCCTCCGACCCCCTCGGAACGATGCCGCTCGGCGAGGACAATCTGGTCGCGGGTGGCGGGTCCAACAACAGCTTCCGCTATGGCGACTACAGCGACCTTTCCGTCGACCCGGTCGACGGCTGCACATTCTGGTGGACCGGCCAGTACAACCCCGTGGTCTCCTGGTCGACCCGCATCGGCGCCTTCAGCATCGACTGCGAGGACGACCTGCCTCCCGAGATCTTCGACGACGGCTTCGAGTCCGGGGACACCTCGGCCTGGTCGTCGACCGTGCCGTAGCACTCAGGGGCGGTCGCCGGAGCGAGCTAGCCTGAACTTCATACGCCGGTGTGCTCTGGAAGGCCGTAGGTTGCTGAAGATACAAGGCTTCCGGTCGCGAGCACCGGAGACATAGCCGTAGCTACGTCGAGGAGTGCAGTGGCCGGAAAACGCAGTAGATTCAGTGACATACGGTCTTCCTGAGCAGTCCGTTGAACAGTGCACCGGCGTGAGAAGTTCAGGCTAGAGCAGCCGGCGCCGGATGCGCGTCTTGCGCGGCCCGGCCTGCTCGACGTACGCCTCGACGCCCGGCGCCTTCGAGCGCCGGATCTTGCGGCCCAGCGCCGCTTCGATCCTCAGGATCATCTCGCGATCACGCCAGGTGGCAATCGTCGAGACCTTCCCCTTGAGCCGGCCGCGGGCGGTGCGCCCGGCACGGTGAATGTAGTCCTCGACCGTTTCGGGCGGATTGAAGTTGATGATGTGCTCGATGCGGGGGATGTCGATTCCGCGGGCGGCGACGTCGGTCGCCACGAGGACGCGGTGCTCTCCCTCGCGGAAGCCCTGCAGCGCCTCGGTCCGCTGCCGCTGGGTGCGGTCGGAGTGAATGCGCTCCACCGGATGCCCCTCGATCTCGAGCTGCCGGCACGCCCATTCGGCGTCGATCTTGCGGCGCAGGAAGACGAGCGTGCTCCCCTCGTCGCCGTCCAGCAGTGAGATCAGGCAGCGCTTCTTGTCCTTCTCCTCGACCAGGAAGAGCTCGTGGTCGATCCCCTCTGCCGCACCGCCCTCCGGCAGCAAGTCGATGGTCACCGGGTCGCGCATGAACTGCTGAGTGAGGTTCGCGACCTGCGGCGGCATCGTGGCCGAGAACATCATCGTTCGCCGATCCTCCGGCAGCGCCCGCAGCACGCGGCGAATCTGCGGCAGGAAGCCGAGGTCGAGCATGTGGTCGGCCTCGTCCAGCACCAGATCCTCGAGCCGCTTCAGGCTCACGGTGCGGCGCTCCATGTGATCGAGCAGCCGCCCCGGCGTCGCCACGACGAGATCCGGATCGCGCTTCAAGCCGTCGATCTGAGGGCCGATCTTGACCCCGCCGATCAGGAGCACCGTCTGCAGATGATGCGAGCGGCCGAAGACGTCGAGAAACTCCTTGGTCTGCATCGCGATCTCTCGCGTCGGGCTGAGGATCAAACCCCGGACGCCCTTGCCGTGCTGATGCCTCTCGGCCAGCGGCAGACTGAAGGCGGCGGTCTTCCCGGACCCCGTCTGCGCCAGCCCGATGACGTCGCGGCCGGCGAGAGCGTGCGGCAGAACCTCAGCCTGAATCGGCGTCGGATGGGTGAAGCCGAGCTCATCGAGCGCCGCCAGAATCGGGCGGCTCAGCCCGAGGGAGCGGAAGTCGCCCCCCTCGGCACGTTGTTGTGGAATTCCCTGATCGTTCACGTCTCTGTCTCTCCGGGCTCTCGGCAGCTTCCTGAGCCCCCCGTCCGCCCCTCTGCGGCGCGGCGATTGTACAGGCAGGGGAAACCGACACTGGTAGTCTCCCGCGGATGACGAGTCCAGCACGCGCCTACAGCCGGATCCGACGCCAATTCGACGAGTTCGACAGCCTCGTCCCGCTGCACGAGCAGTCGGTCGAACGTGTCTCCGGCTGGTCGGTCGGGCAGCATCTCGACCACCTGATCCAGGCGGACTCGAGCCTTCTGAGGGCGATCGAATCCGAGCCCGACGAAACTCTGCCGCCCATGAAGCTGTGGGCGCGACCGTTCGTCTGGGCTCGCTGGCTCCCGCGCGGCGCCGGCAAGGCACCTCGAGCGACGCGGCCTGTCGAGCTTTCCCCCGACGATCTCGTGCGGGGCCTCGAGCAGACGCGCGGCCAGGCGAGTCAGGCCTGGAGCGCCAGTGAGAAGCGGCTCGGCTCGCCGGCCCGGGTAGCGCGTCATCCGTACTTCGGGGGACTGACGGTCGACGATTGCTGGAGGTTCCTCGACCTTCATCACCACCACCACCTCAAGATCGTGCGCGACATCCTGCGCGCCGACTGAGGTCGTCGTGCACGGCGGCGGCCGTCAGTCGTTGGCTCGCTCGACGTAGCTGCCGTCGTCGGTGGCGATTCGCACCTTGTCGCCGATGTTGATGAAGGGGGGCACCTGGATGGTCATCCCGGTGCTGATCGTCGCGTCCTTCATCACGTTCGTCGCCGTGTTGCCCTTAGCGGGGTTCTCGATCGTGTCGGTGACTTCGAAGACCATCTTCTGTGGCAACTGGATGCCGATCGCCCGACCTTCGTACATCGTCACGTCCGCCTCGGCGTTCTCGGTCAGAAAACCGGCGCCGAAGCCGAGCAGCTCGGAAGGAATCATGATCTGGTCGTACGTCTCGAGGTGCATGAAGACGAAGCTGTCACCGTCCTGGTAGAGGTACTGCATCGTCTGCGTCGTGACGTCGGCGGTCTCCATCTTCGTCCCGGCGCGCACCGTGTGGTCGATCACCTTGCCGTTGACGATCCCCTTGAGCTTGAAGCGCACGAAGGCGCCGCCCTTGCCGGGCTTGTGGTGGGCCCGCTCGAGGACGTTGTAGAGCTCGCCGTCGAGCAGCAGTTTGGTTCCAGGTCGGCACTGATTGGCGTCGAGTACACCCATGACGGGCTCCTTCGGGATGGTCGGGGAAACGGTGTGGCAGGCGCGCAGGAAGCGCAGGAGCGCTGATTGTGCCGACTCCGGCGGCGCGGAGCAACCCTGCCCGCGACCGGCTACGATCGGCGAGTGAGAACGAACCTGCAGGCGGGAACGTCGCTGCTGGCTTTCGCGCTGCTGGCGGGCTGCGAGGCGCCCGCTCCTCGACCGGCCGAGTCGTTCAATGCCCGCTCCGACATCCACGAGAGCCTGCAGCTCGACCTCGCGACGCCACGTCACGAGTCGGACGGCGGCGGCAGCGCCACTCTCGTCGCCGGCCCGGGCGCCGTGTCCGCCGGCGACGCCGCCAGCTGGACGTTCGTCTACGAGGCGGGGCCGCTGGGCATTGTCGAGGGGGGCTGGCTCTACTTCCAGGTCTCCCCCTTCTGGAACTGGAGCTCGCCGCAGACTCTTTCCGAGTTCGCCCCCGGCTACACCACGGTCGAGACGACGGCCGAGGGCGTCGAGCTGGAAGCGACGACCATCGACCGGCAACTGCTGGCGGTCCGGATCGGCGGGCGACCGCTGGCGCCCGGCGAGCTGATCGAGCTCACTTTCGGAGCCGGGGCGTCCGGTGCGGTGGCCGACAGCTACGCCGAGCGCGAGTCGCCGTTCTGGTTCGCGGTCGACGGCGACGGAGATGGCGTGCGAGGGCTCGTCGTCCCTTCGCCGACCGTGGAGGTAGTGGCCGGGCCCGCTTCGGGCCTGGTCGTCACCCTTCCCTCGGTGGTGCGACCCGGGGAAGTCGTCGAGCTGCGCGCCGCCGCGGTCGATCCGATCGGCAATCGCGCCAGGGTGCCGCTCGCCGAGGTCGCGCTCCTGTGGCATCAACTCGACTCCGACGAGCCGGGGGCCGACCGCTCCGCGCCCGAGTCCTTCCCCGACGCCCTCGAGATCGGACCCGACGGAGTGGCAACGCTCTCCCTGTCCGCGCCCGAGAGCGGCATCTGGCGGGTTCGGGCGGTCCCTGTCGAGCCGCTGACCGGGGCCGTCAGCAATCCGATGATGGTCAGCCCCGACGCCGAGCGAGTCCTGTGGGGTGACGTTCACGGCCACTCCAATCTCAGCGACGGCACCGGCACGCCGGAGCAGTACTTCGAGTACGCGCGTGACGTCGCCGCCCTCGACTTCACCGCGCTGACCGACCACGATCACTGGGGGCTCCAGCCGCTCGCCACCCACCCCGAGCTGTGGCAACGCATCCGGACGGCGGTGGAGCGTTTCCACGCCCCTGGACGCTTCTCCACCCTGCTGGGATATGAGTGGACGAACTGGGTCCACGGCCACCGGCACGTCCTGTACTTCTCCGCCGACGGCCCAGTGCTCAGCGCCGTCGACCCGGACTACGAGACTCCGCCGAAGTTGTGGGCGGCGCTGCGAGGCCTCGACGCGATGACCTTCGCGCACCATTCCGCAGGCGCTCCCGTGGCGACCAACTGGTCCTACCCGCCCGATCCCGAGCTCGAGCCGGTAACAGAGGTGGTGTCGGTTCACGGCTCGAGCGAGGCGGCTGACTCTCCGCGCCCGGTGCGCGGCGCGGCTCCCGGTCACTTCGTGAGGGACGTCCTCGACCGCGGGTTCGAGTTCGGCTTCATCGGTTCCGGCGACAGCCACGACGGCCACCCGGGCCTGACGCAGCTGGCAAACCCGGGTGGCGGCCTCGCAGCGCTCGTCGGTGCCGAGAACAGCCGTGCGGGGCTCGCCGCGGCGCTGCGCGCGCGACACTGCTACGCGACTTCGGGAGCCCGGATCGTCGTCGAAGCCTCGATCGAAGGCCGCCTCATGGGTTCGCGACTGCCTGTCGCGGATCGCGTCACGCTCGAGGCCGGGGTCGTCGGCACGGCCCCCATCGAGCGAATCGATCTCGTTCGCAGCGGGGAGATCGTGCTCTCGCGGCCCGGAGACGGGAGTCCGCTCGCACGACTGACGACGGAGATCCAGGAGCTGAAGGCCGGCGAGTACCTCTACCTGAGGGTCGTTCAGGTCGACGGTCACGCCGCCTGGACGAGTCCCTTCTACTTCGGCGAGGGTGCGGGAGAGTCACGCCGCTGACGGAACCGATCGGCCCGGACATCGCAACGGAAGACTCTGCGGAAGCCGGCTGTTGTGAAAGGCGGCCAGGCAATACCGCCCTTGTGGAACCTGCGCGGGGTGCGTAGCGTAGCCGAGCCGGCGGCCTGCCACGGCGGCCGCGATGAGAGAGTTCGCCGACGCCTCGTCGAGAGGCCGTGAAAGGAGATCCCATGCGCCGCCTCACACCGTCCCGCTTCCTCGCCGCCCTAGTAGGCCTGCTCGTCTGCCTGCCCGCCTCCGCGCGCGCGGCGGAGCACACGCTCGGCGGCGGCGTGCGCTTCTTCGAGACCGCCGACGACGTCAACATCGGCGACCTTGGGAGCATCGAGGACAGCGGCAACTCGCTGGTGCTCGCCTACGGCGTCAACCCGGCGGGTCTCTTCCGTTTCGAGTTCGACCTCGAGTACATCGAAGACGGCTACCTCCCGGAGACCGGTGAGGTGATCTCGCCGAAGGCTCTGG
Source organism: Candidatus Multivoradales bacterium (assembly GCA_965223855.1). Taxonomy (GTDB): domain Bacteria; phylum Acidobacteriota; class Thermoanaerobaculia; order Multivoradales; family JAHEKO01; genus CALZKB01. Next base: position 2,719,294 of record CBDCXM010000009.1, on the reverse strand, counting down.
TGCTCCTCGGCGGGACTCTCTACGGGGGCGCCGGAGTGGCGATCGACTTCTACCCCGACAATCTCGCCAGCAGCGAGGACGCGTCCGATCCCTACTTCATCGGCCGCCTCGGCCTCGACCTGCTGCTGCTGCCGAGGATCCACCTCGACATCAACGCCAACTACGAGACCGACAAGTTCGGGAGCGTGTTCGGCGCCGACTCGGACTCGATCACCTTCGGCGCCCTCGTCCACTTCCGGATCAGGTAGCGCTCAGTCGCTCCGGGGATCGGCGGGGAGGCCGCGGGCAGTCTCGAGGTAGGTGGCAAAACTGCCGAGCCAGTGCCCCCCCTCGTAGTGCTCACCGGTCACGGACGCCAGCCCGGCGACTCGGTGCGCCTCGACCGCGGCCTCCAGCGCCGCGCGCCGCGGGTCCGTGGCCGCGAGCGCCGTCGCCACCCCCTCGAGCATCCAGGCGCGACTGAGGTTGAGGCCGTCGAGATGGGCGAGCTTGCCGTCCGAGCGGTCGCTGACCACCGCCGGGGGCAGCCAATCCGCCTCCGGCGTGGCGGGAATCCCGGGCAGGAAGCCGGTCAGCCACGCTGCGAACGCTTCCGGCTCCAGCACGCGGCGCATCAGATCGGCCTCGGCGATGCACGGTGAGAGGAAGTCGTGCCCGGACGGCTCGTAGGCCAGCGGGCAGGCGCGGTCGCCCTCGTGGAAGGCGAGGCTTCGCTCGACGAGCAGGGCCTCCATCTCGTGGTCGCCTACCGTCCGCGCCCAGTCGAGGATCAGCCCGAACGCGAAGGCGGTCTGTGCATGCTCGCCGATGCGAATCGGATGGGTCAGCTTGGGGATCCAGCTCGCCAGACGCGCTGAAGCTTCCTTCTCCAGCGGCTCGAGCGCCTCGCGCCAGACCGCGGCCAGCTCCCCTCCGGGAACGGATTGCCATTCGTGGAGCTCCGCCGCCAGCTGCAGCAGCCAGGCCAGGCCGTAGGGCCGCTCGAACCCCTGGCGCCCGTCCGCAGCCAGGTACGCGGCCTCGGCCGCCAGCTTCTCGGGCGTCAGGCTGATCGCCAGAGCCCGAAGCGCCTCAGGTGCGAACTCACTTTCCGGGAACTGCCGCGCGAGACGGGCCAGCAGCCAGTGCCCGTGGACGGCGGAGTGCCAGTCGTAGCACCCCTTGAACGCCGGCGTCAGCTCGCGCGGCGGACGGGCGTCATCGTCCGAGGCGAGCACGTGGGCGATCTTGTTCGGGTACTCGCGGTGGACGCAATCGAGAGCGAGGGCGGCAAAGCGGGACGCCGTCTCGCGATCGACCCGGCCCGACGACGCTTCCGCTGCTGTCGACAGGACCGCCAGGACGAGGGTCGATACCAGCAGCCGTGCGATTCCGCCCCGAACCCCCTCAGCCATCGCTCACCGCCCCGGCGGCCGCCGCCACCGCTTCGACCTCGCTCCAAACCCGCATCACGTTGCCGCTCAGGATCTTCTTCACGTCCTGCTCCGAGTAGCCGCCGTCGAGCAGTGCCGCGATCAGGTTCGGGTAGGTCGAAACATCCTTGAGCCCGGTCGGCAGCGAGTCGCCGACACCGTCGTAGTCCGAACCGATGCCGACATGATCGATCCCCGCCAGCTCGACCGTTCGATCGATGTGGGCGACGACGTCGGCGATCGAGGCATAGCGCTTGGGCCGCTCCTCGAACCAGCTCTCCTCGAACGCCTCGAGCGCCGGATCCCCGTCTTCCAGGCCGTTCTCGGCCGCATACTCGCCGAGCGCCGCGTAGAACTCGTTCGACTGTTCGTTCGCCTCCTGCGTCAGGAACGCCGAGCCGAAGTTGATCTGCACCACCCCGCCGTTCTCGGCCAGCCGCACGACCATCTCGTCGGACAGGTTGCGCTCGAATCCCGGTGTGAAGTGGCGCAGCGACGAATGAGACGCGATCACCGGAGCCGTCGTGAGATCGAGCACCTGTTGGAACGTCTCGTCCGAGACGTGCGACACGTCGATCATCACCCCGAGCCGGTTCATCTCCGCCACCAGCTCCCGGCCGAAGGGCGACAGCCCGTTCCACGTGCGCTCGGTGGCGTAGGAGGAGTCGCAGATGTGGTTGTTCTCGGCGTGGGTGAGGGTGATGTAGCGGATGCCGCGCTCGTGGAAATGGGCGAGGTTGGCGAGGTCGCCCTCGATCGGCGCGCCGTTCTCCATGCCGAGAGGGAGCGACATCACCCCCGCCTCGAAGTTCGCCCGCACGTCGGCCACCGAGCGGGCAATCCGGAACTTGTCGGGCCACTGGCGCTCGAATCCCTCCACCATGTCGATCAGGCTCTCAGCGAAGTCGAAGGCGCCCTCTCCCTCGTAGGAGGCGGGCACATAGATCGACATGAACGGCGCGTCGAGCCCTCCGGCGACGGCCCGCGGGTAGTCGAAGTCGCCGCCGTCTGTGCGCACGGAGATGTCCTCCATCGCCTCGCCGAGGCGGTAAGGGACGTCGATGTGGGTATCGACGAGCAGCGTGTCGCCGGCGATCCGCTCGGCGCGAGCGAGCGCGGTCTCGGGCGCGGCCTCGTCTGGAGACTGCCCCTCCCGGGCCTCCTCCTGCTGAGCCGGCGCGCAGGCGAGTGCCAGCAGCAGGAACGGCAACCTGGGGATTCGCATCAGTCGTCCTCCTCTTCGCGGTCGAGACGCACCGCCGGGATCTGCGCCGCCGCCACCGCGCTGTTGAGAGCCGGCAGGTTGTCGGCCCACAACGCGTCGAGCCGCTCGAGCTCGACATCGATCGCCGCCGTCAGCTCGTCCCGCACGGCGATCTGCTGGGCGGTCGGCGGATAGTCCCCGGTTGCCGCCGTCGAAGCGACGCCGGCCAGCTTGTCGTTGAGCCGGATCGGAAAGTTCAGCGGGTCCTGCCGGCTGCGGTTCTTCGTCTGGTAGAGCGCCTCCTCGACCTCGGTCATCGCCGCCTGCAGCTCGTCGACCCGTCCACGAAGCTCCTCTCCCTCGTCTCCCTTCGGCAGGCGCTCGGCGAGGCCCTTCAGCTGCGCGCGCACGTCGCGCAGGTCGAGGATCGCTTCGTGCACCTCGCTCACCTTGTCGAGCACGCCGCGGACGAAGGTGTACTGCGCCGCCAGATCGGCGTCGCTGCTCGAAGAGCGCGGGTCCTTCTCCACCCTCAGGTCGCGGCTCACGGTCTCGTCGCCGACCTCGAGGGTCACCCGGTAGTTCCCCGGCGGCACCCGCGGTCCGCTGAGACTGCCGGCCCACAGGATCATCCCGTCCACCTCGACGGCGTCCGGGGAGCGCAGATCCCAGACGAAGCGGTTGAGCCCCGCTCGCACCTCGAGCTCGTCGGCGTCCGGGCTCTCGTCGTCGGACTCGGGCTGCTCCTCCTCGGCCTCCTCTGCCGCGTCCTCAACTTCGCCCGTGCCCTCATCGGCCTCGGCCTCCTCCTCACCCTCACTGACGGAGTAGACCCCCGCGAAGCGTCGAATCTCCTCGCCCTCGGCGTCTGCGAGGGTGAGCGCCACCTCGGTGCCGTCCTCGATGCCGCCGAGATAGAAGTCGATCACCGCCCCGGTCGGAGGGTTCTGTCCGGTGAAGCCTCCACCGCGCGACCGCCTGCCGGCGAGCCGCAACGCGGTCTTCGGCTCGAGCAGGGTGAACGGCTCTTTGCTCCAACCCTCGTCCCACTGATGGAGCGGAGTGAGGTTGTCGAGACTCCAGTAGGAGCGTCCCTGCGTCGCAGCGATCAGATCGCCCTCCTTCACCGCCAGATCGGTGATCGGCACGATCGGCAGGTCGAGCTGCAGCGACTGCCAGGTGTCTCCGTCGTCGAACGAGACGTAGACGCCGCGCTCGGTGCCGGCGTAGAGCAGCCCGGCACGATCCGGGTCGGCCCGGATCACCCGGGTGAAGTGATCCTCGGCGATCCCGTCGTCGATCCGCGTCCACGAAGCGCCGTAGTCGGTCGTCCTGTAGAGGTACGGGCGGAAGTCGTCGAGCTTGTAGCGGGTTCCCGCAACATAGAGCCCTCCCGGCTCGAACGGGTGGGCCTCGATCGAGTTGATCATCGTCCACTCCGGCAGACTCGCCGGGGTGACGTCGTCCCAGTTCGCGCCGCCGTCGCGCGACAGGTGCACCAGGCCGTCGTCCGAACCGGCCCACAGCACCCCCGGCTCGTGCGGCGACTCGACGGCCGCGAAGATCGTGCCGTAGTACTCGACGCTGGTGTTGTCCTTGGTGATCGGGCCGCCCGACGGTCCCTGGGTGCTCTTGTCGTTGCGCGTCAGGTCGGGGCTGATCGACTCCCAGGTCGCCCCCTCGTCGGTCGTCCGGAAGAGCTCGTTGCCGGCGGCATAGAGGACGTTGGTGTCATGGGGCGAGAAGAAGATCGGGAAGTTCCACTGGAATCGGTACTTGAGCTCGGCCGCCCCCCAGCCCATCGGGTTGTCGGGCCACACCGTGATGATGCGCCGCTCGCCGGTGCGATGGTCGACCCGCACCAGGAAGCCGTCGTAGGAGCCGCCGTAGACGATGTCCGGATCGTCCGGTTTGGCGACGATGTGACCCGACTCGCCGCCGGCGGTCGATTCCCAGTCGCGCACGCCGATCGAGCCGCCGAACGCCGAGCGGTGACGGATGCGGATCGCCGAGTTGTCCTGCTGCCCTCCGAGCAGCCGGTAGGGAAACGCGTTGTCGGTCGAAACCCGGTAGAACTGGGCCGTCGGCTGGTTCGACTGCACCGACCAGGTGGCGCCACCGTCGTCCGACACGTTGGCGCCGCCGTCGTTGGCCTGCACCATCCGCAGCGGATCCCCCGGATCGATCCACAGATCGTGGTTGTCGCCGTGCGGCGTATCGATCTCGACGAACGAAGCGCCGCCGTCCTTCGACTTGTGGAAGCGGACGTTCAGCACGTAGACCGTGTCCGCGTCCGCAGGATCGGCATAGATGCGGGTGTAGTACCAGGCGCGCTGGCGCAGGTTGCGGTCCTCGTTGACGCGCTTCCAGGTCTCGCCGCCGTCCCGCGACCGGAAGACACCGCCGTCCTCCGCTTCCACCATCGCGTAGACGTTCTGCGGATCGCTCGGCGAGACCGCCACCCCGATGATGCCGAGCGTCCCTTCCGGCAGCCCGTCGTTGCCGGTCAGCTCGGCCCACGAGTCGCCGCCGTCGGTCGACTTCCACAGCGACGATCCCTCGCCGCCGCTCTCCAGCGAGTACGGCGTGCGTCGCACCCGCCAAAGCGAGGCGTAGAGCACCCGCGGATTCGTCGGATCGAGGATCAGGTCGACCGCACCGGCATCCGGGTTGACGTAGAGGATCCGTTCCCAGCTGTCGCCGCCGTCCCGAGAGCGGTAGACGCCGCGCTCCTCGTTGGGGCCGAAGAGGTGCCCCATCACCGCCACGTAGACCAGGTCGGGATTGCGCGGATGGATGCGAACGCGCGAGATGTGCCGCGACTCGGGCAACCCCTTGTACTCCCAGGTCGCCCCGGCATCGTCCGAGCGCCACAGGCCGTCGCCGTGCGAAACGTTGCCGCGCACCGTCTTCTCACCGCCGCCGACGTAGACGACGTTCGGGTCCCACTCGGAGACCGCCACCGCGCCGATCGAACCGCCGTAGAAGCCGTCCGAGACGTTGTCCCAACTCGCTCCGGCATCGGTCGTCTTCCACACGCCACCGCCGGTGGCGCCGAAGTAGTAGGTGGAACGATCGGACGGGATTCCGGCGACCGCGGCGGAGCGACCGCCCCGGTAGGGGCCTACGAGTCGCCACTCCATGCCGGAGAAGACGGACTCGTCCTCCGGCTGGGCGGTGACGACGGCCGGCAGAACGACGCCGGTCAGCAGCACGGCGGCGGCGATCGCCGGAACCGCGGCAAGGCGGGCGGAAAGGGGCTGACGCATCGGGCACCTCCTCGGTGAGAAGCTGCCGTTCTACCACAGCGACCGTGCGCGTCGGCGCCGGTAAGATCACAGCTCCTCCGCCCCTCGCCCCCGTCACGCAGCCTCGCCACCGATGACCTCCGTAGAAGCAGCCTCTCCTCTACGCCGCTGGACGATGCTTCACCTCGTCCCGACCCTCGCCCACGCCTTCCTCGCGACCCTCGAGGCCACCTGGCGCTACCGCGAGACCGGCCTGGAGAACCTCCGGGCCGCACAGGAGACTGGCCGACCCGTCATCCTCGCCTTCCTGCACGGCCGCACCTTCACCATCCTGAGGCGCCTGTCGCGCAAGGACCGGGGACGCTGGGTCTCCATGTGCTCCCAGAGCCTCGACGGCGAGGCGATGGCGCGGATCGAGGAACGCCTCGGACTGGACGTCGTCCGCGGCTCGTCGGGTCGCGGGGGACTGGAGGCGATCCAGGAGATGATCCGGAGGGTTCGCAGCCGGCCCGGCTGGGGCGCAGCCCTCGCCGTCGATGGCTCGCGAGGTCCGCGGGGGAAGGTGCAGGGAGGGGTCGTGCGCCTGGCGCGCTGGACCGGAGGAGTGATCGTGCCGGTGACTGCCGCGGCGAAGCCGGCTCACATCTTCCGCCGAGCCTGGGACCGGACGCTGCTGCCGCTCCCCTTCTCCCGTGTGGACCTCGGGTACGGGGAAGGTATCGAGATGCCCGAGCGGATGAACGCACAGCAAGCCGAGGCGATACGCGGCGAACTCGAGCAGCGGTTCGAGCAGCTTCAGGCCGTCGTCGATGCGAGGAACGGGTCCGGGGATCCGGAGCTCTTTTCCTGACATCGCGGACCTTTGCGGACAGTCGCCACGCCTCGGCAGGCAACCTCACTCTGCACCGTTTGCCTGCGGGCGTGAGTGATCGCCGCTCGGTGAGCGCTGTGAGGACTACTCTCCGCTCAGTGTCTTCATCCGCCCCGCGAGCGGCGCCGCAGCCAGCCATCGACGCTGAAGCGCCCGCCGCCCAGGGCCAGGTGGTAGTACGCGACCGCCATGAAGAACAAGGCCGGCAGCCGCTCCCAGAGCGGGTCGCCCGCCTTCTGTAGCAGCGCGGCGACCAGCATGGTGGCGACGATCGACGCGGCTGCGGGTCGGGTGAGAAAGCCGGCGGCGAGAAGGAGACCGCCGAGGACCTCGGCGAGCACCGCCGCCCAGGCGAACAGAATCGGCAGCGGGAAGCCGAGGTTGCCGACGTCGGTGACGAACCACTCCGGCACCGGAAACTTGCTGGCCCCGAAGCTGATGGCGAGCACCAGACCGGCGAAGACCCTCGGCACCGCCAGCATTGCGTCCTGCCACGGGCCCTCTGCTCCACGTCTCTTCATTGCGTATCTCCCATGGCCGCCGAAGCCTCGATGGCGCAACGCTCGAACAGGCTCGAGGGCGCCCAGGCCCCTACCCCTCCGCACGAGGGTCCGAATCGGATGCACTCTCGTTCCGTTACCCTGCTCGCTCGCGCCGGGACGACTACCAGGAATCTGCATCGAGCCCGGCTTCGTAGCGCAAGCAAACCCCACGAACGACCAGAGCGAGCCTCCGATGGGACGATTCGACAATCTGCGCGAGATCGAGAGCCTCGATCCCCTGACCGACAACGAGCGGATCGTCCACCTCTCGTTCGGCTACGAATTCCCGTGGGACTCTACGCGGGCGCTGGAGCTGGCGCTCTATCGCACCTACTGCGTGCCCACGGTCTCGGCACTGCTCGACGGAACGGGTGAGTTCTACCGCGCCGCCCAGCGGCGCTATGACGACACCGCGATCCTCGTCGCAGAACTGTGCGAGTGGGGGTATCGGGAGGGCCGTGGTGCGGACGCGCTCGAGCGAATCAACTGGGCCCACGGGCACTACAAGATCAGGAACGACGACTTCCTCTACGTCCTCTCGACCTTCGTCTACGAGCCGATCCGTTGGATCGACCGCTACGGCTGGCGGCCGACCTGTCGGAACGAGAAGCTCGGCTACTACCGCTTCTGGTTCGAAATCGGCAGCCGCATGGGCATCACCGACATCCCGGCCACCTACGAAGCGTTCGAGGCGTGGTCAAGGGACTACGAGAAGGCCAACTTCCGCTTCACCGAAGCCAACCGGCGAGTCGGCTCAGCGACCCGCGATCTCTTCGCCGGCTGGTACCCGCGCTTCGTGGCGCCGATCGTGCGGCGCGGCATCTACGCACTGCTGGACGACGAGATGCTCGACGCCTTCGGCTTCCCCCGCCCCGCGGCGACGACGCGGACGGCGGTTCAGGGTCTCCTGAAGCTACGCGGGCGCGCCGTTCGCTGGCTGCCCGCCCGCCGGACGCCCAACTTCTTCACCGACCGGAGGAACCGCACTCACCCGGACGGCTATGCGATCGGGAAGCTCGGACCGAAGGCACTGATCGAAGCAGAAAACCGCCGGGCGGGGCACGGCGACTCCAGCGCCTGAGTTGGACTTGTCACTGAACCGAAACCCGAACCGCCGACTCCCGTAGAACAGGCGTAGCCACCGGAAGGGACCACCAGGAGGCGGGAGCATGCCGGGAATCGAGAAGACTCGAGCCGGGGCGAGTCGACGGATCAGTGTCGGAGTCCTGCTCGCCCTAGGGATTGTTCTCGGGCAAAAGGACGCCGAGGGCGAATCCGTCGGGCGCCGCATTTCGTTCGAGCCCTACCTCTACGAGACAAGACTAGAGGGAGAGGTCGTGGCCGAACTCGGCCGCTTCGAGGTGCCGGCGAACCGACGTCTCGCGGACGAGGCCGTGTTCGAGCTGGTATTCGTTCGCTTGCCCGCACTCCCCGACTTCGCAGGCGGGCCGCCGATCGTCTACCTGGCCGGCGGGCCGGGTGGATCCGGGATCGAAGCCGGCCGGGGCTCCCGACTCCCTCTGTTCCAGGCACTCCGGAAGAGCGGTGACGTACTTCTGTTCGACCAGCGCGGAACCGGTGACTCCTCGACGCCGGAACACGAGGAATGCCCTTTCGAAACGTCCTACCCGCTCGATCGCCCGCTCGAGCTGGAGCCCTTCCTCGACCTGGTACAGGCGAATGCGGCGGAGTGCGCGCGCTGGTGGGCCGAGCGCGGAGTCGACCTCGATGCCTACGACACGATGGAGAGCGCCGCCGATCTGGAGGCGCTCAGGGTCGGGCTCGGCGCCGAGCAGCTCGACCTGCTGGGGATCAGCTATGGGACGCATCTCGCCCTCGCCTACGCTCGCACCTATCCCGACAGAGTGCGACGCATGGTCCTCGCCGGGGTGGAAGGGCCGGACCACACGGTCAAACTGCCGAGTCAGTTCGAGGGGCAGCTGCGCAGGATCGAGGCGCTGTTCGACGTCACCTCGGCCGGCGGCGCCGACCTGCGAAGCGCCATCGGACGGGTCAGGAGCCGCCTCGAGCGGAGCCCCGCGGAGATTCGCATCCATAATCTCGAGGGTCCCGACACGGAGGTTCGCCTGGTGGTGGGCTGGAGAGATGTCGCTGCCGTGACCCAGAACCTGCTGCAGGACCCTGAGAGTGCCCTTCAGCTGCCTGAGCTCTATCGCCGGCTCGAAGCCGGGGACTTCACCGACGTCGCGGGAACGGCGCTGCGGTTGCGAGAGGTCGGTGGGCTGGAGGCCATGCCTGAGGCAATGGACGCGGCCTCCGGTATCTCACCGCAGCGGAAGCAGCGAATCCTCGAAGAGGACCGCTCGACGCTGCTGGGATCGGGCGTTCTGCTCGCCAATCTGGCGATTACCCGAGGGCTCGGCGTCGCCGACCTAGGACCCGCCTACCGGGCACCTCTTGAATCAGACGTCGAGACGCTGTTCATCAGCGGAAGTCTCGACGGCCGCACGCCGGCCTCCAACGCCACGGAAGTCGCGCAAGGCTTCTCCAGAGCGCGCCACGTCGTCGTGGAGAACGGCGGCCATGGAAACGACCTGCTGGTGGCCACGCCCGAGCTAGAGGCGGCGATCGTCGACTTCTTCCTCGGTCGCCCGCAGCAGCGCCTCGACATCCAGCTCCCGCCGCCCCATGCCGGCGATCGCAGAGTTCGGTCCTCACTGACGCCGGAGGCCGCACGCCGCTACGTCGGCGAGTACGAACGACGGGATCGAGAGATCTGGCGCATCCTCCACCGCGAGACGATCGAGTCTCTCGATGCCGCCGGCGAGGTCGTCGCGGCCAACGCAGTCCTCCAGATCCGCTGGGACGGCAACGGATTTCCGCTTCATCCGGTCTCGGAAGGTCTCTTCTACATCGATTTTCCATGGTTCATCGACACCGACTTCAGGTTCGAGTTCGACGATTCCGGTACGGTCACGCACCTCTCCTTCGAGGGCGGCGACGGCGAAGTCGTGAGAATGGAGAAGGTGCACTAGGGCCTCGAAGACCCACCGCGCTTCACTCAGGCTCCCCAGAGGGCGGGGCCGGGGCAACCGTTGCTAGGGAATGGTCGCGGTCCACGCCGACGTGTCTCCCGACTCAAAGCCGTCGGCGAAGAGCGTCACCGACCCGCCGTCCGAGTAGACGTCCGCAAGATCGGGCGCCTCGCGATCGTCCGACCACAGGGAGATCCGCTCTCCGGTACTGGCGATCAGACTCTGGTCGTAGTCGCCGTGGTAGCAGGTCGCCAGCGCGCCGTCGAGCACCACCGGAGACGAGACGTCCGAAAGCCGCTCGTTCGCCTCCCAGGTGAGGCCGCCGTCCGAAGAGCTTGCGCGATAGCGGTCGAAGAGCAGATTGCCGGGGTCGAGCCGGCGGTCGTAGAAGTCGACGATCACTTCGCTGCCGCTGGCGAAGAGCGCCGGCCCGTACTGGTCCCGACTCGTCACGTCGTCGTTCACACGAACCTCGGGCGACCAGGTCGCGCCGTTGTCGACCGACCGGCGATAGAAGACGTCGATGGTGTCGCCGACGTCCTGTCCGTCGGGGTCGTAGCTGTAGACGATGTGCAGCACGACGCCCGGCCCTCCATTCGAGGCGGAGGTAGAGGCGACGGTGGCGGCGATCTGCGGCAGCGGGAAGTAGCGCAGGTTGCCGTTGAGGGCCAGCCGGCCGCAGGAGGAGGTCGCGGCGCTGTCGCGCGGCGTCGCCACCGGGCCCGTAGGATCGGTGACCGGGGCGTAGCTCATTCCACCGTCGGTCGAGCGGGCCACCTTGAAGGTGCTGGTGATCGTCGTCAGGTCGACGTACGCCACGTAGACGTCGCCGTTCGGCGCCACCACCGGCCACGGACCGGTGCCCGGCCCCAGCGACACCTGACTCGACCACGTCATCCCGCCGTCGGTCGAGCGCGAGCTCCCCAGCACCGAACCGGCGCCGAAGTCCTTCCACACGAGATACAGGTTGCCGTCGTGCGGACCGCCGGTGTTGTCCACCGCCAGCAGCTCCTTGTCGTCGGCCCCGGAGCTCGGCAGAGTGACCAGAGAGAAGGTCAGGCAGTCGTCGGTGGAGCGATAGAGCGCCAACCCGCCCGAGGTGTGCAGCGTCGCAAAGTAGAAATGGCCGTCCACCTGTCGCCACACCAGGCTCGGGTCGCCGCGCGATCCAGCGTCGAGCGCCCCCCGATCGTCCCAGCTCCGGCCGCCGTCGGTCGAGCGCGAGAAGCCGGTGAAGCCGCCGCCGCCATCCGCGCAGTTGAGCTCGCAGGAGTCGTTGTACCCGGCGCAGAACGTCCCGGTGTCGAGATTCTCGGCGATCGACGTCTCGCTCTGAGTCGAGGTCTGGCCGATGTCGTCCTCCGGCCGGTGCACCCGCACGTCCGGGCCGGCCTGGTCGCCGACCGCCTGCGCCCCGACGCCGTGACCGGCTACGCGCCCGAGGAGATCCTGCCGGTCGCAACGGAGGATGAGGTTGAACAGCAGGCCGTCCATCTGCGCGCGGATCTCCGGTGAGTCGAGGAGCGCGCACTGATCGTCGGTCGGCGAGACGGGCTCGAGCCTAGAGCGCTCCTCTGCGGCAGCCCTTCCGGCCCACACAGGCGCGAAGATGGCCAGGACTGCGAGCAATCCGGGGGATCTCACTGCCACGCCACGCCCTCCGGCGACGCGACGATACGCCCTGCCGCGATCACGGCACGGATGTCTCGCGTGTTCCTGATGTCCTCCAGGGGGTCGCTGCCGAGGATGACGAGATCGGCTCGCTTGCCCACCTCGATCGTACCGGTATCCGCGAGGATCCCCAGCGCCTCCGCGCCGTTGCGACTCGCCATGGTCAGGATGTCGAGCGGCGGGATGCCGGCGTCCTGGTAGAGCCCGAGTTCGTGGTGGAAGACGACCCCCGGTGTCATCCACGAATTGCCGACATCGGTGCCTACCGCGAGCCGGACGCCGGCTTCGTGGTAGGCGGCGAGAATGCCGAGGACACCCGGCCAGTAGTACCTGGCCATCGCCTCGGCCTCCTCCTTGCTGTCCGGCTCGTACTGCGGATGGCGAGTCCGCCAACCCGGAGTCCACCAATCGGCGATCTCCGCGTCGGGCGCCAGCTCGACCTGGAAGAGCGGCAGCAGGGTCGCGTCCGCACCGAGCCCCGACGCCTGAGTGATCGAAAGCGTCGGTACGACGACGACATCGTGAGCGATCAAAGTCGAGATCAGGGAGGCCAGGCGCTCCCCGCCGGCGGCGTCCGCGTAGGCCCGGTACCAATCGGTATCCGAAGCCGACTCCGGGTCGTCGAGTGTGATCACCTCGTCCATCGGCGTACCCCACCCCGAGTGGACCAGCATCTCGACACCCATTCGGGCGGCCTCGTTCCAGGTCACGTCTCCCATGTGCCCGACGACGGGCAATCCAGCCTCGTGGGCGGCTGAGACTCCCGCCGCGAGGAGCTCGCGCGGCAGATGCCGGTAGAACTTGACGAAATCGACGTCGAGAGCGGCCTGCGCGGCGACCTCGGCGCGAATCGCCTCCTCGGTCGTCACCTGTGCAGCCCAGCTGCCGAAGTCGGGCAGCGTCGGCGAGTGATCGATGATCCGACCGGCCGCGAACATCCGCGGGCCCTTCAGCTCTCCCCGAGCGATCCGCTCTCGGAGCTCGACACCGGCACCGGGGCGAGCACCCGGGTTGAGAAGGGTCGTCACGCCGTACTCGAGCAGACGAGAAAGCATCGCCTGGTGGACGGAGCCGTCCTCCGGGAAGTGAACATGCAGATCGACGAACCCGGGTACCACGTAGTGTCCGGCGAGGTTCCAAACGTCCGTTCCGGACGGGAGTTGCACCTCATCCGTCGCGCCCACGGCAGCGATCCGCCCCCCCTTCAGCAGCAGCGTCTGGCGAAGTAGGGGCTGTCCGCCAGTGCCATCAATGACCGTCACCCCGCTCAGCGCGATCGCGGGGCCATCGTCCGGTCTGTCGGCAGGCGAGCATCCGAAGAACAGGAGGGAGAGAAACAGGGCCACCCCCCCGAAGACCCGCCCCGATCGGGTACTCCTCATCCGAGCCGTGCCAGCCGGTGCTTGACTATTCACCTGGCACCTGCCGATCCGGCCTCTCTAGTCACCCGGCACCCGGTCGTTCACCCGCCCGCCCGGAACCCGGCAGTACTGTGTCACGGCTGGGCATCTGCGCCCGTCGAAGGGCTCCCAGTCGCCTGTCAATGGGTAAGGCGAAGAATCGCGCACCACGGTGGTCTCCACCCGAACTCGCGGGTACTCGGAAAGTTTCGGACCGGCCGCGCGATCGACTTCAACTTCCAGGACCCATCCCGATCCCGACGACAGAGAGCGCCAGGACAGAGAGCTTGGATCGGCGTCGATCGATCTCCAGACAGCTTCGGCCGGTTCACCGGATCGACTTGCGACCCAGATCTCTCGTATGAAGGGCAGAGTCGCTGCGAGCGGAGCATCGGTATCCAGCTGGTAGGAGCACGCCACAGGCCCACTCTGGACCGCCACCGTCGCCACCAGCAACCTCTGTCGACTCGGCCCGAAGGTCGCCCGGCAGGTCGGGAGGAGCAGGAGAGAAACCACGACGGCGACGGCGAAGGTTGCGAGCGACGTGTCCGGAATCCGCATGGCGGCCAACTCTCGAGGTCCTACTCGCGGGCGGTCTCCACCACCAGCGTCACCGGCCCGTCGTTGACCAGCTCGACTTCCATGTGAGCCCTGAAGCGACCGGTCTCGATCGTCACTCCTTCTTCCTCCAGCGCCTTCGCGAAGGCCTCGACGAGCGGCTCGGCTTCCGCCGCGGGAGCCGCGCGGTCGAAGGACGGGCGCCTCCCCTTGTCGAGCTTCGCCGCCAGGGTGAAGTTGGAGACGACGAGCACAGCCCCTGCGGCGTCCAGGACCGAGTCGGAGAACTCCTTCTCCCCGTCCGGAAACACCCGCAGCTTCGCCACCTTGGAAGCGGCCTTCTCCGCCTGTTCGACGCGGTCGCCGACCTCGACTCCGACCAGCGCCACCAGCCCGTTGCCGATCTCGCCCACGCTCTCACCGGCGACGACCACCCTCGCCCGCGACACCCGCTGCAAGATCACCCGCATTCTTCGCGTCCTTGAGGGTGGATGATACCTTTGCGCCCTTGCTCAAAGGCACGAACAGGAGACTCGAATGCTCAACAAAGTGATGATCATCGGCAACCTCGGACGCGACCCCGAGGTGCGCACGACCCCGAGCGGCCAGCCGGTCGCGAACTTCACCGTCGCCACGAACCGCAAGTGGAAGGACCGCGACGGGCAGATGCAGGAGAAGGTCGAGTGGCACCAGGTGGTCGCCTGGGGGCGGCAGGCGGAGATCGCCGGGCAGTACCTGACGAAGGGCCGCCAGGTCTACGTCGAAGGGCGGCTCGAGACTCGCTCGTGGGAGGACAAGACCCACGGCGACAAGCGTTACCGGACCGAGATCATCTGCGACAACTTCCAGATGCTGGGACGTCGCGGCGACGACATGGGCGGCGGATCCGGCGGCGGTGGTGGCGGCGGCGTGTCGGAGCCGGCCGGCGGCGGTTTCGACGACGACATCCCGTTCTAGCAAACGCGCTCAGTCGCTGTCGACCAGTCTCGACTTGAGACTCTCGAGGAGGTTGAGCGCCGCCAGCGGCGCGAGGCGCTCGAGATCGACTTCGCGGATGACGGCGGCGACGACCTCCTCGGGCGGCGTGAAGAGCTGCAGCTGATCTTCAGCCGCCGATTCGGGGGCGGCGCTGCCGCGCGCGAGGCGCGGCTTGCCGGTCACGTCGTACTCGTGCGCCTCGAGGTTCGAGAGCACCTCCTGGGCGCGTTCGACCACCTGTGACGGGATACCCGCGAGCCGTGCGACGTGGAGGCCGTAGGACTTGTCGGCGCTCCCCGAGACGACGCGCTTCAGGAAGACGATCGTGTCCTCCCACTCCTTCACCGCCAGGGTGCGGTTGACGACCCGCGGCAGCAGTGCCGCGAGTTCCGTGAGCTCGTGGTAGTGGGTGGCGAAGAGCGTCTTCGCGCCGACCTTCTCGTGCAGGTGCTCGACGATCGACCAGGCGAGGGAAAGGCCGTCGAAGGTCGCGGTGCCGCGGCCGACCTCGTCGAGTACGACCAGGCTGTCGCGGGTGGCGAAGTGAAGGATCTTCGCGGTCTCGATCATCTCGACCATGAAGGTCGACTCGCCGCGTGACAGATCGTCGCTCGCGCCGACGCGGGTGAAGACCCGGTCGATGACGCCGAGGCGGGCGCGAGCCGCGGGAACGAAGCTTCCCGCCTGGGCCAGCACGGCGATCAGCGCCACCTGACGCAGGTAGGTCGACTTGCCGCCCATGTTCGGACCGGTCAGCAGGACGATCTGGTCGCCGTCCGAGTCGAGCGCCGTGTCGTTGGGGACGAAGTCCACCTCGCGCTGGCGCTCGACGACCGGGTGCCGCCCGTCCTCGATCTCGAGCGGCTCGCCTGCGGCGGTGATCTCGGGACGGCGGTAGTCGTGGCGGTCGGCGATCTCGGCGAACGTCGCCAGCACGTCGAGCTCGGCCAGAGCCTCGGCCACGACGCCGATCGCCCCCGCCTCGGCCGCTACCCTGGCGACGAGCTCCGAGAAGTAGCGCTCTTCGAGCGCCAACTGCTTCTCCTCGGCGGAGAGGATGTCGGCTTCGAGCTCCTTGAGCTCCGGCGTGATGAACCGCTCGGCGTTGACGAGGGTCTGCTTGCGTTCGTAGTCGTCCGGCACCGCCTCGAGGTGGCTCTTCGTCACCTCGAGGAAATAGCCGAACACCTTGTTGAAGCGCACCTTGAGCGAGCCGATGCCGGTGCGCTCGCGCTCACGCTGCTGGAGTGCCATCACGTGCTCTTTGCTGTTGCGCGCCAGCGAGCGGTGCTGGTCGAGCTCGTCGTCGACGCCCTCGCGGATGACTCCCCCGTCACTCACCCGCGCCGGCGGCTCGGCGGCGAGGAGGCGATCGAACTCGGCGGCGGCTTGCGTCAGCCGATCGGTGGCCGCGATCTCGCGCAGCAGGGAGGCGTGGCAGCCGTCGAGCTCGTCCAGAAGCTCCGGCAGGCCGAGCAGTGAGTCGCGGATCGCACCTATCTCGCGTGGCCGCGCCGTCCCGAGCACGGCCCGGGTCGCAAGGCGCTGGAGGTCCGCCAGCTTGCCGAGCCGCTCCTGCACCCGCTCGCGTCGGCTCCGCTCCTCGAGCAGCTCCGCCACCGCATCGTGACGGCGCTCGATCGCCAGCACGTCGGTCAAGGGCCGCCGCAGCCATTCGACGAGGCAGCGCCCGCCGGCAGCGGAGCGGGTACGGTCGAGCACCGACAGGAGCGAGCCCTTGCGCTGCCCGCCGCGCAGGGTCTCGAAGATCTCGAGGTTGGCCAGCGTCGTCGCATCGAGCACCAGGCCGGAGCCGGCGGCGCTGACATCGAGCGAGCGGACGTGCTCGAGGCCGCTGTGCTGGGTCTCACGCGCATAGGCGAGCGCGGTCGCCGCCGCCAGCACCGCGGGCTCGGAGTCGTCGAGATCGAAGCCTCGGAGCGTCTCCACCCCGAGCTGCTCCGCAAGGTCTCGCGCGGCCCGCCGGTCGTCGATCCAGCGATCGTCCTCGAGCGGCGTCGGACAGGCGGAGCGATCGATCCAGCGCCGCACCGCGGCCGGCAACCGCTGCTCCTCGAACAGTACCTCTCTCGGCCGCAGGAGGGCCAGGTCGTCGAGCGCCTGCTCGTCGCTCGCCCACTTGACCACCCGGAAGTCGCCGGTCGACAGATCGAGAAACGCGCCGGCACCGGCGCTGCCGTTCCAGCGAACCGAGCCGAGGAAGTTGTCGCTCTTGCCGTCGAGCAGGGCGGGATCGGAGAGGGTGCCCGGCGTGACGACCCGGGTGACCTCACGCCGGACCAGCCCCTTGGCCTGTTTCGGGTCCTCGACCTGCTCGCAGATCGCCGCCTTGACGCCTGAGCGCACCAGCTTGGCGAGGTAAACTTCCAGCGCGTGGTAGGGGACGCCGCACATCGCGACCTCGTTGTCGCTCCCCTTGTGGCGAGCCGTCAGCGTCACCTCGAGAATCGGCGCCACCCGCGCAGCGTCCTCGAAGAAGACCTCGTAGAAGTCTCCCATCCGATAGAGGACGACCGCATCCGGATGCTCCGCCTTCGTCTCCAGATAGTGACGCAGCATCGGCGTGAGCCGGCCGCTCCTGGCGCTGCTGGACCCGCTCGTCGACATGGGTCGGTCAGTATAGCCGCCGCATGAAGGCCTCTTTCGCCACTCCCGACACGGGCTCTCCAGTGCTCGTCGTCGATGCGGGATCGCCTGTCGTGAGTGTCGCTGCCGGGCCGCTCGGCGGCCCCGCCCACACTCATCGCGCAATCGAGATCCGGCGCTCTTCGGAGGCGCTACTGGGCACGATCGAGGCGGTCCTCGACGAGGCCGGGATCGGCCGCGCCGAGCTCGGCGGGCTCGTCGGCGTGCTTGGGCCCGGCAGCTTCACCGGCCTCAGGGTCGGCATGGCGACGCTCCTGGGCCTTCACCAGGCTCTCGGCTGCGCGGCGACCGGGATCGGCACGTTCCAGCTCCTCGCGCGAATCGATCGCGTGGCGCCACGGGCGCTCTGCGTCGTCGATGCGCTGCGCAACGAGTGGTTCGCTCGGGAGAGCGAGGGTAGTGGTCTCCTCCAGGAGACCGAGCTGCTCACGGCCGACGAGGTGGTCGAGCGCGATCCGGCGGCGATCGTCGGCCACGGCATCGACACCCTTGTCGAGCGACTGCCGGAGACCGTCGAGGCGGTGACCGCCACAGCGCTGGCGCCGCTCGCCTTCGACCTGCTGGCGGAGTCTCCCATCTCCTGGGACCCGGGCCTCCTTCTCGCTCCACGCTACCTGCGGGCGCCGGCCGTCTCGACGCCTCGCTGAAGAGGCTCCACTGGCAGCCGTGGAGTTCGCCACACGGTTGTCGCACGGCGCGGCCCGGTGCTACGCTTCCCACGACGTGACGGCAAGCGCTCCACGCGCCCCGGGTGTTCGGCACGACGACCCGTCACACGACGATCCGACAAGACGCCCCGGGGCCTTCCGCGACCGATCCGCCTCCCCCGAGAAGGCGGCGGCGATGGGTCTGCCGGAGCAGGGACGGCCCGCGTCTCTCTCGAGAGAGATCGCGCGACGCTTCGCCACTGCACACCGTAGATATCCGTGGGAGCGGGCCTCGAGCCCGTGAGCCCCTTTTTCACCACACCCGAGGAGGACCGACCCGATGCCGACAGAGGACGCCACGCAGGAGCTGCTCGAGACCAACGCCGAGTACCGCCGTCTCCACGATGAGCACCAGGATTGCGAGCGGCGGTTGGAGCAGCTCGGAGAGCTGGTGTCGCTCTCCGAGGAGGACGAGCTCAAGGCCAAGCAGATCAAGCGTCACAAGCTCTTCCTCAAGGACAGAATGGAAGAGATCTCGCGCGGCGCCGTCGTTCAGGCCACCGCCTGAGCCGGCGCCAGACGCGCGACCCGCACCTTCCTCGCCGGCCGGCCCGACGCCTCGAGGCCGGACACAGGTTCGCCCTCGAGGCGGGCCCTACCTGCTCACGGTCACATCATGAGATTCGCTCGCGAAGCGCTCCCTTTCGTCCTGCCGCTCGTCCTCCTGGCGATCGCCGCGGTCGCGGCGGGCTGGCCACGCATCGGCGTGACGATCGCCGTCCTCGCACTCGCGGTGTTGTGGTTCTTCCGCGTGCCGACGAGGCCCCCGCACTCCGATCCGGCCGTGGTGCTGGCTCCGGCGAACGGTGTCATCACCGCTATCGACGAGGTGGTCGAAGAGCGCCTCGGTGAAGCGCCGGTGCGGCGCATCGTCACCTTCCTCTCGGTGTTCAACGTCCATGTCCAGCGCGCACCGGTCTCGGGCGAGGTGATCATCAGCGACTACCAGCCGGGGAGGAAGGTAGCGGCGTTCCGTGAGGACGCCGGTGAGGTCAACGAGTACCACTTCACGGCGCTGGAGACCGGCACCGGCGACGTCGTCGGGATGAAGCAGATCGCCGGGCTCCTCGCCCGGAGGGTCGTCAGCGACGCCGAGGTCGGCGAGCGCTTCGAGCGTGGTCAGCGCATCGGCATCATCAAGTTCGGGTCGCGAGTCGACCTCTACCTTCCGACCTCGTGGGAGATCGCGGTCGCAGTCGGGGATCGGCTGACCGAAGGAGCCACCGTCGTCGCCAGAACCGGCGCTACGAGCGGCGCGAACTGACTGACGGAGCGCCGGGGCTCCCCGAGACGGGGCTGGACTCAGTGCCCGCCGTCGGCGTGGGGGTCACCCTGCCGCACGACATAGTCCTCGACCAGCAGCAGATTCCCCTCTCCGGCGCGCTGCACCACCGACAGCAGGGCACCGATCGTCGACACCTCCTCGAACTGCTCGTCGACGAACCAGTCGAGGAAGCGCTTGGCGATGTGATCGCGATGTTTCTCGGCGATCTCGACCAGGTCATAGATCTGTGAGGTGACCTTCTTCTCCGAGTCGAGCGCCGACTGCACCGCAGCCTCGGCGGACTCGAAGCGGCTCGAAGCGGCGGCGATCTGCGGCACCTCCACGACACCTCCGGCGTCGACGATGTAGCGCACGAACCGCATCGCATGATCGCGCTCCTCGTCCGCCTGACGGTAGAAGAACTCGGCGAGCTGCTCGAGATCCTCACGGGCGAAGTACGAGGCGATAGCGACGTAGTGGGCGGATGCGCCGAACTCGTGGCCGACCTGGGCGTTGAAGGCGTCGATCAGTTCCTGTTCCGAGACCATGGCAGTTCCTCCGTTCAGGGACCACCCTATCGAACGTACGAGAGGATCGTCACCGTCCGAAGAGGCTGGACACGGTTGGTAAGATATTCCTGACTTCGGCGCCGACCGCGACCCTTCTCGCGCTTCCAGCGCCACCTGTTCGCTTCACGAAGGTCCGGCCGGCCGACCGGCGGAGCGGGCGCGGCGCGAGCGTCTCCAGCAACATCCCAGGCTTCTCCTCTTACTCCAGGTTCCAGGAGGCATCTCTCAGATGACGAACGACACTCCCCAGCACCGTGAGGTCCTGATTCTCGGCTCGGGGCCCGCCGGCCTCACGGCGGCGCTCTATGCCGCGCGCGCGAACCTCGAGCCGTTGGTTCTCGAGGGCAACCAGCCGGGTGGCCAGCTCACCATCACCACCGACGTCGAGAACTACCCGGGCTTCGTCGACGGCATCCTCGGCCCGGAGCTGATGGACGTGCTGCGCAAGCAGGCGCAGCGCTTCGGCGCGGACGTGCGCTTCGAAGAGGCGACGACGGTCGACCTTTCGAGCCGACCGTTCCGCGTGACCGGCGAGGACGGCGCGACCTACACCGCCGACAGTCTGATTCTGGCCACCGGCGCCTCGGCGCGGCTGCTCGGTCTCCCGTCGGAAGAGGAGCTCATGGGGTACGGGGTTTCGACCTGTGCCACCTGCGACGGCTTCTTCTTCCGCGGCAAGGAGGTGGTGATCGTAGGCGGTGGCGACAGTGCCCTGGAGGAGGCGATCTACCTGACCAAGCATGCGGACAAGGTGACGGTGATCCACCGCCGCGACGAGCTGCGAGCGTCGAAGATCCTCCAGGACAGGGCGATGGCCAACGACAAGATCGAGTGGCAGTGGAACAAGACGGTGCGGGAGGTGCTCGGAAGCCGTGAGGACGGCGTACACGCGGTACGCCTCGAGGACACCCAGAGCGGAGAGGTCAGCGAGTACGCGACCAACGGCGTCTTCGTCGCCATCGGCCACATCCCCAACACCGCCTTCCTCGACGGCCAGATCGACCTCGACGCTCAGGGCTATGCCGTGGTCCGCGAGCCGTCGACCGCCACGAGCGTGGAGGGAGTGTTCGCCGCCGGCGACGTCGCCGATCCGTCGTACCGCCAGGCTGTCACCGCGGCCGGCACCGGCTGCCGCGCCGCGATCGACGCCGAGCGCTTCCTCGAGGCAAGGAGTTGACCCGCGCGACGACCCTCGGAGCGCTCAGAGAGAGCGGCTACCGGTCGCGTCCGGTCAAGGACGAGATCCGCGCGAATCTGCGGCGCCGGCTCGCCGACGGCACGCCCCTCTTCCCCGGCATCCTCGGCTACGAGCGGACCGTGATCCCGGCGGTCGTCAATGCGCTGCTGGCAAGGCACGACTTCATCCTGCTCGGGCTGCGGGGGCAGGCGAAGACGCGGCTGCTGCGACAGCTGACGACACTCCTCGACGACGAGCTGCCGGTGCTGGCCGGCAGCGAGATCAACGACGATCCTCTCGCCCCCGAGTCGACCCGGGGTCGCCATCTGGTGGCCGAGGCGGGCGACGACGCGCCGATCGACTGGCTCTCGCCCGGGGAGCGGTACCACGAGAAGCTGGCGACACCGGACGTCTCGATCGCCGATCTTCTCGGCGACATCGATCCGATCAAGGCGGCGACCCGCAAGCTCACCTACGCCGACCCGGAGGTCATCCACTTCGGGCTGATCCCGCGCTCCAATCGCGGCATTTTCGCGATCAACGAGCTGCCGGACCTGGCGCCTCGTATCCAGGTCGGCCTGCTCAACCTGCTCGAAGAGAGGGATCTCCAGATCCGGGGCTTCACGGTTCGGATGCCGCTCGACCTGCTGATGGTCTTCTCGGCCAACCCGGAGGACTACACGAACCGCGGCTCGATCATCACCCCGCTCAAGGACCGTATCTCGTCGCAGATCCTCACCCACTACCCGCGTGACCTCGAGACCAGCCGCCAGATCACCGACCAGGAGGCCGAGAAGGGGGCGGACCGGAAGTTCGCCCTGCCCCCTTCGTACCGGAGGATCGTCGAGGAGGTCGCCTTCCTGGCGCGAGAGAGCGAGCTGGTCGATCAGACTTCCGGCGTCAGCGCTCGCATGCCGATCTCGGCCCTCGAGCTCCTCTACTCCAACCTCGAACGACGTGCCCTGGCGCACGGAGACGACGACGCCTACCCGCGGATCTGCGACCTGGCGATGCTGCTCCCGGCGCTGACCGGGAAGCTGGAGATGGTCTACGAGGGGGAACAGCAGGGGGTCGAGGTGGTGGCGCGACAGATCCTCGGTGGCGCGGTGCGCAAGGTGTTCGACGACACCTTCCCCGAGGTGGGTCGCGAGGTCGGCAGCGGCGGCGAGGACGACGACGGCCCGTACGCCGCGATCGTCGCCTGGTTCGCCGACGGCCATTCGATCGAGCTCGACGACGAGCAGTCCTTCGACGCTTATCGCGAAGAGCTCGCGAAGGTACCGTCCCTGATGGAGCTGGCGGCCGACTACGGCGACTCGGAGGCGGCGCGGGCACTGGCCGCGGAGATGATCCTCGAGGGGCTCCATCAGCACCTCAAGCTCACCCGCGAGGATCTCGACAGCTCGATCACCTACAGGGAGGTCGTCAAGTTCCAGCTGCTGCGACCGCATCTGGGAGACGAAGAGGACGCCTTCAACTGACCGGCCCTCCCCACCTGAAACCGCCGACCACGCTCTCCGGCTGAACCGTGCGCCACCGCTACTCCCATCTCGACCCGTCGCTGCTCGAGCGCCTGCTCGCCGAGCTCGACCTGTCGAAGCTCTTCAACGAACTCCTGCTCGCCTCGGGCGGCGACGCCGAGCAGGCGATGCAGTGGATGCGGGAGCTCCAGGAGCGGGGATACCTCTCCCCCGACATCGATCTCGACGCGTTCTTCGACGAGCTGGAACGCCAGCAGGTGCTCGGCCGCGACGGTGAGGGACAGGTCACTCTGACCGGTATCGGCGAACGCCGGTTGCGCCGCTCCGCCTTCGAGGAGATCTTCACCTCGCTGTCGAAGGGGGCCGCCGGCTATCACCCCACTCGCGGTCACGGCGAGGGGGTCGAACGGCTGCCGGAGACGCGAGCGTGGGAGTTCGGCGACGACCTCCACCGCATCGACACCGTGCAGTCGATCCGCAACGCCCTGCGGCGCACCAAGGGGGACCTCGAGCTCGCACCGCAGGATCTCGAGGTCTACGAGACCGAGCATCTGACCGCCTGCGCCACCGTGGTCGCGATCGACATCAGCCATTCGATGATCCTCTACGGCGAGGATCGCATCACGCCCGCCAAGAAGGTCGCTCTGGCGATGACCGAGCTCATTACGACCAGATATCCGAAGGACTACCTGGGGGTGCTGCTCTTCGGCGACCGCGCCGAGCGGGTCGAGCTCTCGGACCTCCCCTACATCGAGGCGGGTCCGTACCACACCAACACCCGTGAAGGCCTGCAGATGGCGCGCTCGATGCTGGCGCGACGCAAGCAGCCGAACAAGCAGATCTTCCTCGTCACCGACGGCAAGCCGTCGGCGATCACGGAGGGGAACTCGGTCTACAAGAACCCGTTCGGCCTCGACCTCAAGATCGTCAACAAGACGCTCGAAGAGGTCGATCTGTGCCGCCGTCAGGGAGTCGTCATCACGACCTTCATGCTGGCGACCGACCCGACGCTGACGAACTTCGTCGAGAAACTCACCCGGATCAACCGCGGCCGCGCCTACTTCGCCTCGCCGCACAACCTCGGCGAGTTCATCCTCGCCGACTACCTCAAGAACCGTCGACGCAGGGTCCGCTAGATGCGCTAGTGTCCATTGACGTGAACGACGTGACGCGCTGCGACTGGGTGGGCGAGCATCCGCTCTACCTCGCCTACCACGACGAAGAATGGGGAGTTCCGTCCTACGACGACCGCCATCTGTTCGAGCACCTGATCCTCGAGGGGGCGCAGGCCGGGCTCTCGTGGCTGACGATCCTCAAGCGCCGTGAGGGCTACCGCAAGGCGTTCCACGGTTTCGACGTCGAGACCGTGGCACGCTACAACCGGCGCAGCGTCGAGCGCCTGATGCGGGACGAGCGGATCATCCGCAATCGCGCCAAGATCGAGTCGACGATCCGCAACGCCAGGTGCTTCCTCGCCGTGCAGGAGGAATTTGGAAGCTTCTCGGACTACGCCTGGGGGTTCGTCGGCGGCGAGCCGCTCAGAGGGGGGCCGTACCGCACCTGGCGCGACATCCCGACCGAGACCGAGGAATCGCGGGCGTTCTCGAAGGACCTCAAGCAGCGCGGCTTCAACTTCGTCGGGCCGACGATTCTCTACGCCTACATGCAAGCGGTCGGCATGGTCGACGACCACGCCGAGACCTGCTTCCGCCGCAGCGGCTGAGAGCTAGCCCGGACTTCTCACGCCGGGCTAGCGTGAGTCAGGGCCGCCGAGCACCCGCTTGGCGAGCACCGACGGGTCGAGCCGCCCGTCCGGCCCGGGTCGGTTGAGCAGGCCGAGGGTGGCGAGCGGCACCGTCGACGGGAAGCTGCGCTCGAACTCCTCGAGGGTCAGTCCCCTCTCGATGTCGACCATGCTCAGGCGTCGCGGCTGGACGTCGAGCACCTTGCGATCGGTCACCTTGCGGAAGCTCGACTGACTCCCCTCGATCGCCCGGCGGTAGCCGTTGTACTTCTCCTTCATCGTGAGGCCGAGGATCCGGTAGGTCCGATCTCCGTAGCGAATGAAGGTCGCACGACCACCGAGGTCGCTCGACTGCTCGCGCTCGATCTCGAAGACGACCGTGGCCGCCGGATGACCGCCGATCCGACTGCGCTCCACCGGACCGGAGCGGATTCCGTCCTCCGACACCAGCTCACGCGCCGCCGCCGAGGGTTCCGTCTCCTCCACCAGGGTCATCTGAAGCATGGCGTCCTTCTCCTCGCTCACCGCGATCACCGCCTGCTTCTGGTTCTGACGCTGCCAGCCGCTCGGGAAGTCGAGCGAGAAGGCGAGATCGGGGTGATAGAAGGTGTCGTCCTCGAAGTAGCCCTCGCGGGGGTTCTCGCCGAACACCATGCCGTCGAGGCGCCGCTGGTAGGAGAGCCGCTCGACCTTCGTCTCCGAGAGATCGACGTCGAGTTGGGCGACCTGCGCCGCCATCCTCTCGCGCCGCTGCCCGGGGTCGGGATGGGTCGCCAGCCAGCCCGGGACCCGGCCGCCGCCGGAAGCCTGGCTGACCCGCTGCAGCAGGTCGAAGACCGCGGGGATCTCTCGCGGGTCGTAACCGGAGCGCAGGGCGTAGCGCAGGCCCAGGTCGTCGGACTGTCGCTCGTCGTCGCGCGAGTACTTGAGGAACAGGAGACCGAGACCCGACTGCGCGAGGTCTCCCACCGAGCGCAGCTCCGGGCTGACGATCATGCCGATGCCGAGACCGATTCCGGCCAGCTGCTGCTTGCTGAGTCGGTTGACGCCGTGACGCGCAGTGATGTGCCCGATCTCGTGCCCGAGGATGCCGACCAGCTCCGCCTCCGACTCGAGGTGAGCCATGATGCCGCGGGTGACGTAGACGAAGCCCCCCGGAAGCGCGAACGCGTTGACCAGCGGGTCGTCGAGCACCCGGAAGGTCCACGGGAGATGGGGTCGTTCGGAGCGCGCAGCGAGTTCACTGCCGAGCTCCTGCATGTAGCTCTGCAGCTCGTCGCTGGGATAGAGACCGAACTGCTGGACGATCTGCTCGTCCGCCTCGCGGCCCATGGCGATCGCCCGCTCCTCAGAGATCAGGTTGATCTGCTGCTTGCCGGTCGCAGGATTCACCGAGCAGCCCGGCAGGAAGGTCACGAGCAGCGCCGTCGAGAGCGCCGCCGCTGCGGCGCGGGAAGTGTGGAATCGCATCAGTTCAAACCCCCTCCGGGTTTCTGCACCCGCTTCGAGCATCGAAAGTCAGCCAAGGCGATTCTAGCCTGCTCCGTCCGCTGCCTCACGGCCGGCGCGCCCGGCGGATCGCTCTCACGATCGGCAGGGCGAGCAGCGCGGCGAACAGTGCCGCCAGGGCGAGCAGCCTCCCTTCCGGCAGCGCAGGCAAGCCGGTGGCCGCGACCACCGCGCGCATCAGGCCCAGCAGTCCGAGCACGAGGCTCACCAGCACCACCAGCGACGTCAGCAAGTTGGACCAGCGACCGTTGATCGCGCGCGAGCCGAGCCGCCGCCGGTCATTGACGGCGACCCACAGGAAGATCGCTACCGCCGGCAGCAGCATGCCGTTGAGAGCCTGCGCGAGGATGATCACCGGGATCGGCCGCACTCCGCTGGCCGCGACGGCGACGCCCGTGAGGAGAACGCCGCCCCAGACACAGCGATACTTCCATCCCTTGCGGCTCCACTCCCCCGTCCCCTCGCCCCCGACCAGGCCGCGCGCCGTCAGCGCGGCGGCCAGCGGCGCCGTGATTGCGGACGACAGGCCGGCCGCCAGGAGTCCTCCACCGAGAAGTCCCTGAGCCCAGGGGCCGAGTCGTTCGCCGAGCACCTCGCTCAACCCATGGAAGGTCATCGGCGCGGCCATGGCCGTCCCCACCACCACCACCGCCATCGAGATCGCACCGCCGAGGAGGACCGCCACTGCAATGCCGAAACGCGTCTCCGCGAGGCGGCCGCGAGCGAGCCCCGAGCCGAGGAAAAGGTTGTAGGGCACGACGGTCGTACCGACGAGGCCGAGTGCCAGGAGAGAGCTGCCCTCCGGCAGCCGGGGCCGCAACAGACCGGCGAGGAGGTCGCCCGGGACAGGGTTCAACGAAACGGCGCACCAGAGGAAGGCGACTCCCATCACTCCAACGAGCAGGGCAAGAGTCCGTGCGACCGCTTCCGGCGGCCGGAACCAGAGCAACAACGCGGCGACCCCGCCGAGGAGAGCGGCTGCCACACCGGCTCCGGGAGCGGTCTCGAGGCCGAGCAGATCGACCCCTGCCACGGCGCCGAGCAGATTCCCCGCCTCGTAGGCGGCGCAGCCGACGATGACCCCGCCGACGACCAGAACCCAGACGGCCAACCTGGCTGCGCCGGCGGGATAGCGCCCCGAGATCGCCTCGGCGAGATTCTCGCCTCCGGAGATCGCCAACCTGGCGGCCGCCTCCTGCAGGACGAGGCAGGCGAGGACCGAGAACGACAGCGCCCACAGAAGCGCCAACCCGTGCGAGGCACCGGCGCTCGCCGCCGTCGTCACCGTGCCGGGCCCGATGAAGGCCGCGGCCAGCACCGACCATAGGAGCACCGCACCGAGTCGGCTCACTCGTCTTCCTCTACGGCTACTTCGGAAGCTGCGCTTCCCCACCCGCCCCCGCCCGGCGTCTCGATCTCCAACCGATCTCCCGGTTCGACATCGATCGCTACGACACCGCCGAGCTCCTCTACGGTGCCGTCGGCTCGCAGGCAGCGTTGCGCCCCCGGGCTGCCCGCCTCTCCACCGGCACCACCGTAGGGGCCGCTCTCCCGCCGCTGGCTGAGGATCGAAACCTCGAGCGGCTCGAGGAACAGGAACCGGCGGCGAACACCGTCGCCGCCGCGCCACCGGCCGGCGCCACCTGATCCCCTCCGGATTCCGAACGCCTCGAGCCGCACCGGATAGCGGAGCTCGAGACTCTCGGGATCGGTGATCGCGGTGTTCGTCATGTGCGTGTGCACGGCACTCTCACCGTCCCAGCCGGGGCCGGCGCCACTGCCGCCGCACAGAGTCTCGTAGTAGCCGAAGCCGGCGCCGCGCCCGCCTCCCCGCGAGGCGCGTTCCGACGTGCCGAAGAGGACGTTGTTCATCGTACCCTGACTCGCAGCGCAGATCCCGAGCGCCGCGAGCAGCGTGTCGACCAGTCGCTGGCTGGTCTCGACGTTGCCGCCGACGACCGCCGGGCAGCGACCGGGATCCTCGTCGAAGCGCGGGTTGAGCAGGCACTCGGGCAGCAGCAGCTCGACCGGCTCGAGCAGGCCCTCGTTGAGCGGCAGGGGACGGTCGAGCAGCAGCCGCAGGACGTAGAGGACCACGCTCGAGACGATCGCCGGGGTCGCATTGAGGTTGCCTGGATGCACCGCGCCGGTGCCGGTGAAGTCGATCGTCGCCCTGCCGCCATGGAGCTCCAGCCTCACCTCGAGCGGCGTGCCGTCGTCGAGGGCCTCGCGAGCCCGGAACTCGCCGTCCGGGAGAGCCGCCAGCGCCTCGGTCATCCGCGCCGCCGCCGTGGCCGCGAGGTCGTGCATCCGCCTAGCGACCTGATCGGCTCCATGCTCCGAAGCCAGTTCCAGCAGGCGCAGCTCGCCCTTGCGATTGGCGGCCACGGCGGCTTCGAGGTCCGCCAGATTCTCGCGCACGCTGCGGCTCGGGTACGGGGCCGTGGTCAGGAGCCGTTCGATGTCGCTGAAGCGGGACTCCCCGGCCCTGACGAGATGAAGCGGCGGGAGCACCACCCCCTCTTCCGCCAGGGTCCGTGCGGCCGGCGGCATCGAGCCCGGCCGCACGCCGCCGATCTCGGCGTGGTGCGCGCGGTTGGCAACGTATCCGAGCCTTTCTCCATCCTCGCCGTACACCGGGGTGACGACCGTGACATCAGGCAGATGAGAGCCGCCGAAACCGGGATGGTTGGTCACCGCTACGTCTCCCGGACCGAGATCGAGTGCCGCTGCCACCCGCCGCACACAGAGGCCCAGGGCGCCGAGATGGACCGGGATGTGGGGAGCGTTGGCGACCAGCCGACCGCCGGCGTCCAGCAGGGCGCACGAGAAGTCGTGGCGCTCCTTGACGTTGACCGACATCGCGACCCGCTGCAGGACGTCGCCCATCTGTTCCGCCAGCACCTCGAAGCGGTGAGTGAAGAGCTCGAGTTCGATGGTCGAGTGCCCGGTCACGTCGAGCTCCTCCGCTCGAGCAGCAGGTCGCCTCGCGGCCGCCGGCTGCACGACCAGCCGGAAGCGACGAACACCGTCGAATGGCGACCGTCGACAAAGAGCGGTCCCTGCCCGCTCCAGCCCGTCCCGAGCGAATCCCACTGCATCGACCTGACCTCTCGCCAACCGTCGCCGGCGGTTTCGGTCGCCAACTCCTCCCGAGTCGAGGTGTCGCCGTCTATCCCCGTCGCTCCTACCCAGGCTCGCCTCCGAGGCGCCGCTTCGCCTCCTTCCGGTTCGCGATCTCCGACAAGATCGAACGGGTCGGCTTGCCATCCCGGCAGGGACGCCACCACGCGGATCGCAACGACCTCGACCGCCTCGTCGCCGGAGTCGTAGCCGTAGCGCTCGCGATAGGCGGCGCGAAACGCGGCCTCCCACTCGGACGGTCGCCACCCCTCCCCCCCTTCGATGACGAGCGCCGACTCCTGTCCGAGCAAGCGCAACTCCACCAACTGCCGGAGCTCGAGATCGCCCTCCTCGTGATCTTCCTTCCCGAGCTGCTCGGCCGCCGCCCTGCCCGCCCCTTTCAGCAGGCCGCCGAGCCGTTCCCCCACGTCGGCCAGGGTCTCGAGAACCGCACGCTCGCCCATCGCCTCCTCCCGCGCCGCGGCGAGACCGGAAGCACTCAGAACCCCCGCCTCGTACGGCACCAGAATTCGTTCGATGCCGAGCCGGGAGGCCACGCTGCACGCGTGTTGGGCACCGGCACCGCCGAAGGCGACCAGCGCGTGCTCTCGCGGCGAGACGCCGCGCCGTAGCGAGACCCGTCGGATCGCCTCCGCCATTCGCTCATCGGCGATCTCGAGCAGCCCCGACAATGCCGTTCTCCAATCGAGTTCCTCTCCCGAGGCTGTAGCGGCGGCAGTGACGAGCTCATCGGCGCGTTCACGAGCAGCGAGTTCTGAAAGGGGAAAGGGGAACTTCGCAGGGTCGAGGCGGCCGAGCAGAAGGTTGACGTCGGTCAGGGTCAGGGGGCCTCCGGCGCCGTAGCAGGCGGGCCCCGGATCGGCCCCGGCGCTCTCGGGCCCGACCTTCATCTGGTGGCCGTCGAACGAACAGATCGAACCACCGCCCGCAGCGACCGTCTCGATCGGGAGCGACGGTGCCAGCACCCGAACGCCTGCGACGGTCGTCTCCTCGGAGTACTCCAGGGTGCCACCGATCCGCGAAACGTCGGTCGAGGTCCCGCCCATGTCGAAGGCGAGAAGCGGCCCCATCTCCGCGGCCGCGTCGGCGGCTCCGACGACCCCGCCAGCGGGCCCGGAGAGGAGACTGTCTCTCGGTTCGTAGTCCCTTGCGGCACGAAGTCCACCGGAGCTCGTCATGAGGCGGAGGTTCGCCTCTCCGACGGCCGCCGCGACCTCCCTGACGTAGCGATCGAGTACCGGGGTCAGATAGGCGTTGGCGACCGCCGTCTCGGCACGCGAGACGAGCTTCGGGCGCCGCGCCAGCCGGCTCGACAACGACACCGCTTCGAACCCCGCCGCGGTGAGCGCCTCGGCGACCGCGACCTCGTGCTCGGGGTTGCGATAGGCGTGAAGCAGCGCCACGGCCGCGACCTCGGCCCCTGCCGCTCGAGCCCGTTCCGCCCCGCATCGCACCGACTCGCGATCGACCGGTTCGAGGACGGAGCCGTCGGCCGCGAGCCTCTCGGACACTTCGACCACCACGTGGTGAAGAGGCGCCGCTCGCTCGACTCTCACCGCGAACAGATCAGGACGCTGCTGAGTGCCGATCCTCAGCAGGTCGGCGAAGCCTCGGGTGACGAAGAACGCCACCGGCGCCCCCCGTCTCTCGAGCAGAGCGTTGGTCGCGCGCGTCGTTGCGAGACGCAGCTCCACCGGCGGCAGGCGGTCGCCTCCGGCGGTCGCGGTAACCCATCGGGCGGCAAGGATCGGCGCCGGCTCCGCGAAGCGAACCTCCGCCGCCCTCTCCTCGACATGGGCCCAGGAAGTCGCGAGCGTCAGCTCGGTACCGTCGGAGGCGACGATCCGATGCTGCGAAGCCTCCCCCGCGACGCCGAGCAGGCCGCCGCGAAAGAAGTCGCGAACAGAGGGTCCTTCATCGATCGTCAGCCGCACGCGGCGGTCGGCGATCGGTCGCGCGGTTCCCCGAAGGGTGCTCGAGCTGAGCACCTTGGCCCGCAGCCGGGAACCGTCGGGAGCGACGGCGACGCAGTCGGTGAAGGTGCCGCCGGTATCGACGGCGATCCTCCAGCTCACGGACCTCCTCCGTCGGCCGGCAGCGCCGAAGCGGCGCCGGAAGGCCCGGACGGGCGCGTCAGGAGGTTGCCGCGCGGCGTCGGAAGAGCCCGCGGCGCAGGGCGAACAGGAACAGCAGCGCGGTCGCCACCGCCAGCAGCGGCAACACGAGCGCCAGCGCCGTGAGAGCGAACGAACTCGCGGTCTCGACCGTCGAGACGACCGGGTTGGCGAGACCGCCTGTCCCGAGCGTGGAGGCGGCGCGCGCGGCGACCGTCGACGCCTGCACCGCTCCCGCCAGGCCACCGCCGGCGATGACGGCGACCGGCCACTGGATCATCGGATCGAGACCGGTGATCACCGACGCCGAGGCGACGACCCCGGCGATCGCCGCCGCCGGTGTCGACACGGTATCCAGGAGGTTGTCGAGCCACGGCACGTAGTAGGCGCCGATTTCGAGCACCGTCGCCACGAGGAACATCACCAGCGCCGGCGTCGACGCGATCCACTCGAAGCTCCCGGTCAGTGTCAGCAGGCCCGCACGGGCCGCGAGGTTGATGACGAGGAACGGGACGAACACCCGGAAGCCGCAGGCGGCCGCGAGGCCGAGCCCGAGGCAGATGCTGAGCAGGGCTTGAAGATCCATCGAATCGCCTCCTTCGACGACTACGGCTCGATCTCATCGAGCATTCCCAGCCGCCGGATGTGACGTCCGCCCTCGAAGTCGGTGGCCAGCCAGGTCTCGACGATCGCTACGGCGGTCTCGAGCGAGATCAGGCGCTCGCCGAGGGAGATCATGTTGGCGTCATTGTGCTCGCGCGCCAGCCGGGCGGTCGTGACGTCCCAGCACAGCGCGCACCGCACCGTGCGGATCCGGTTGGCCGCCATCGCTTCCCCGTTGCCGGAACCGCCGAGCACGATGCCGCGTTCGCACTCCCCAGACGCCACCGCACGCGCCGCCGGAACGATGAAGTCCGGGTAGTCGCACGACTCCTCGGAGTCGGTGCCGAAGTCGGCGACGTCGTGACCGAGCTCGACCAGCCGCTCGATCAGCGCCTGCTTATAGCGGTAGCCCGCGTGGTCCGATCCGATCGCGATCCTCATGTCTGCCTCCTCCTCGACAGGCCCTCGAGCCAGACGCCCAGCTCGGACACCCCGAACCATCGCGCCACGACCAGGTAGGCCCCAGCGTACAGCGCCACGACCGCGATCGTCGCCACCCAGGACGGCACGGCGTCGCGCAGGAAGTAGTGAGCGACGCCCCCGGCCGGGAGCGCGACGACAGCTGCCAACGCCATCCGCGCAATCGCCGCCGCCGGCACGCGAAGGGCTTCCACATGCCGCCGCAGCTCGGCGCGCACGCGTGCCAGTTCGTACCAGGCTGCCAGCATTCCTCCCACCCCGAGGCCGACGGCTCCCAGTCGCAGCGGCGAGACAGCTCCGAGCCCGACGATCTCGCTGACCCGATAGGCGTCGAGACCGAAGGCGAGAACTCCACCCAGGGTGGCCGACAGGACCATCCTCTCGATGCCGACACGCGCCGGAATCCTCGTGAGTCCGCGGGCGAAGAGCAGAGTGTTGAGCTGCCGCGTCACGGCGCTCGCCGGCAATCCGAAGCTGTAGACCGCGAGCACCAGGTAGAGCAACCAACGGTCGGCGAGGCCGAACTCTCCCCGCCCGAAGAGCCCGGAGACGATGAGGAGACCGAAGGCGACGTAGCCCACCGCCGTCGGCACGACGAAGAAGCTGCTGCGCCGGATGGCGCTCGCCAGCCGCTCCCGGCCATCGCTGCGCGCCGTCTCGCGCGACATCTCCGGCAGCTCCGCCGCGGCCACCGCGAGCCCGAAGAGCGACAGCGGCAGCAGGTAGAGAAAGAGCGCCGTCTGCAGGATCCCCTGAGCGCCGGCGACCAGGAACGAGGCGATGACGCCGTCGAGATGACCGGAAAGCTGAACCGCTCCGCGACCCGCCAGCATCGGCCAGAAGGCGGCCAGCGCCTCGCGCACGCCCGTCACCCGGATCGACAGACTCAACCGGAAGCCACGAAGGACGGTCGCCACCGTCGGCAGCTGCACGAGGAACTGCAGCAGGCCTCCGAGTGCCGCGCCGATGGCGCCGGCGACCACCAGGGATTCGAGCGCCATGGAGTCCGCCGGCTGTCGCAGGCCGCGCGCGACCCAGGCGAAGGCGGCGATGATCGTCGCGTTCCAAGCCACGGGAGCGAAGTACGCGACGAAGAACCGTCGATGCGAGTTGAGGACGCCGACCGACCATGCCGACAACACCAGGACTCCCGCCATGGGGAACGTCCATCTCACCAGCCTTACGCCGAGCGCAAACCGATCCACCGTCGCCTCGCCAGCGGCGACCCGAGCGGCGTCCTGCAGGTAGCCGGGGTTGAACAGGGCGACGATGGCGGGCGCTCCGAGGAGCCCGACGAGGCTGAGCGCACCGGCGATCATCAGCAGCAGACCGAAGATCGCTCCAGCGAAGCGGCCGGCCTCCTCCTCGCGCCCTTCCTCGAGCATTCGCGAGTACCCGGGGATGAAGGCGGCCGAGAGCGTCTGCTCCCCGAGCAGGTTCTGGATCAGATTGCCGGTGCGCAGCGCCTGCCTGAAGGCGTCGAGCTGCGGGCCGGCACCGAGATAGCGCAGCAGCACCGCCTCCCTGACGAGACCGAGCAGGCGGCTGACCATGATGCCCGCAGCGATCTTCGAGGCTCCACCGCTCGACGCGGGAGGAGTTTCGGAGTCGGGGCGATCGGGGCTTTCGGGAACGCTCGCGATGGGCCTGGCTCCGGCTGAGCCGCGCGTCCGGCTCGACGTCTCGTCATGCGACCCGACTGTGGTAGACAGTCGCCGTTCGCATGCCGATCTACGAATTCTACTGCAGCGACTGTCACGCCCTTTTCAACTTCTTCTCGGCCCGTATCGACACCGAGTCGCGCCCCGACTGCCCGCGCTGCGGACGGGAACGGCTGGAGCGCAAACCCGCCCGCTTCGCCGCCTTGACCGGCGCGACCGGGAGTGACGAAGACGGCGAGTTCGACGATGCGCGCATGGACCAGGCACTGGCGTCGATGGCACAGGACTTCGAACAGGTCGGCAACGATGACGATCCCCGGGCGATGGCGGGCCTGATGCGTCGCTTCGGCGAGAAGGCCGGCCTCGAGATGAGCCCCGAGATGGAGGCGATGGTCTCGCGCCTCGAAGCCGGTGAGGACCCGGACGAGGTCGAGAAGGACTTCGGCGATCTCGACGACGACGAGGCGGGCTTCGAACAGCTGTTCCGGCAGCGCCGCAAGGGGGCCGGCACGCGATCTGCCAGACCTCTGGTCGATGATGAGCTCTACTTCCTCTGACGATCGGGGACGTGGAGCTCCCGAGTCTCCGAGCCCGCATGCCGAGCCGGTCGACCTTGGCGGCCTGACCCGCTGGCTGGTGAGTCTGTGGCGAGCAGCGGAAGGACCCCCTCTCGCTCTCACTGGCGCCGGCGTCAGCGTGGCGAGCGGTCTCAGGACCTTCCGCGGCAGCGACCCGGATGCGGTCTGGAATCGGAACGAGATCTCTCGGGCGACGCTCGCGCACTTCCGCGCCGACCCGGTGGATCACCTGCGCTGGTACTTCGAGCGTTTCGAGGCGGTCGATCGGGCACAGCCCAATCCGGCGCACCTCGCACTGGCGCGCCTGGAGGACGCAGGGCTCACCCTCGTCACCCAGAACATCGACACCCTGCACGAGCAGGCGGGCAGCCGCGACCCCATCAAGGTCCACGGCTCTTCCGATCGACTGCGCTGCGGCAACGTCGGGCACTGTCGCCTCGCCGCTCCCACAGGTTCGATCGCGCGCGACCGGGTCGACGTGGCGGCCTTCCGGGCCGCTCCCGAGGCGACACGGCTGCCACGCTGCCCGGACTGCGGCGGTGTGCTCCGTCCCCACGTTCTGTTCTTCGACGAGGACTACCTGAGCCACGGCGACTACCGCTTCGACGAGGTCGAGGCCCGGCTCGCTGCGGCCGGCATCATCCTCTTCGTCGGCACCTCGTTCTCGGTCGGGGTCACGAGCTACGCGACACAGATCGGTGCGGCGCGCGGGATCCCGATGATCTCGATCGATCCGGCAGGCCGACTGCCCTCGGTCCCGCACCAGGTCGAGGTGCTGGCGGCGCGCTCCGAAGAGCTTCTGCCGGCGGTGGCGGCGGAACTCCTCGGCTAGCCGATTCGGAGTCGCCCTTCGGTGTCAGCCGGCGAGCCAGGCGCGAATCCGCGCCTCGAGGTCGTCCCGGACGGCGCGAAACGCCTCGAGCCGCTCCCTCGCGTCGTCGATGGCGGCCGGGTCGGGGTAGGACCAGTGGAGTCGCTCGGCGGGTCCGGGGAACAGCGGGCAGCGGTCGGCCGCTCGATCGCACACGGTGACGACGTAGTCGAACTCGGTCTCCAGAAACTCGTCCAGATGCTTGGAGCGGTGCGCCGAGAGGTCGATGCCTCTCTCACCCATCACGGCGATCGCATCGGGATGTACCCGCGACGGCTCCGAGCCGGCGCTGGACGCCTCGACGGCGCCTTCGCCGAGGTGACGCAGCCACGCCTCGGCGAGCTGGGAGCGCGCCGAGTTGCCGGTGCAAAGTACGAGAACCCTCATCGATGACTCCTCCCGCGGCAGACTATCCTCGGTGTGTGACGACGCCGCGTCGCACCCTCCGGCGCCCTTCCCACCGGAGGCGACGGCAGGGCGTCGGCGAACCGATAGAGTACGGCGATTCTGCCGCCGCCGGGGAGGCGCGGCGATCCACGGCAACCAACAGCGGAGGCGCGTCCGACCTTGGCGACACTGGCAGGCAAGACTCTTTTCATCACCGGCGGCAGCCGGGGTATCGGGAAATCCATCGGCCTCCGTGCCGCGCGCGACGGCGCCAATGTGGTCGTCGTGGCAAAGACCAAGGTGCCTCATCCCAAGCTCCCGGGCACGATCTACACGGCGGCCGAGGAGATCGAGGCGGCGGGAGGGCAGGCGCTCGCGGTGGCGACCGACATTCGCGACGAAGAGCAGGTCGAGGCGGCGGTCGCCGCCGCCGTCGAGACCTTCGGCGGCATCGACATCCTCGTCAACAACGCCAGCGCGATCTCGCTCACTCCGACCGCTGAAACACAGATGAAGCGCTTCGACCTGATGTGGTCGGTCAATGCCCGCGGCACCTTCCTGTGCTCCAAGGCGTGCCTGCCCCACCTGCGCAAGGCCGAGAACCCGCACATCCTGACGATGTCGCCGCCGCTCAATCTCGACCCGCAGTGGGTGGCGAACCATGTCGCCTACACCCTCTCGAAGTACGGCATGAGCCTGTGTGTGCTCGGAATGGCCGAGGAGTTCCGGAAGGACGGGATCGCAGTCAACGCACTGTGGCCACGCACGGTGATTCGCACCGCAGCACTCAACATGCTCGTCGGCACTCCGCTCGCCAAGATGCTGAAGCCGGAGAACTGCCGCGAGCCGGAGATCCTGGCCGACGCCGCCCATGCCATCGTCACCCAGCCGTCGGCAACCTGTACCGGCAGGTTCTTCATCGACGAGCAGGTGCTGGAGGCAAAGGGCGTGCGCGACTTCAGCGACTACGCGGTCGACCCCGAAGCACCGCTGGCCCGCGACCTCTTCCTCGACTGACAGGAGCAGACCGGCCATGACCGACTTCAACAGCAACCTCGGACTTCGGCCAGGCGACGCCCCCGGCAGCCTGACCCTTGAGCCGCGGGAGGAACACCTCGTCGCTCCCGATACGGTCCACTTCGCCGTTCTGACGACCCTTGCGGAGATCGCCGCCGCCGGCGCCGTCGGGGCGGCGGTCGTTCCGGCAGCCGTCACCGTCAACCTGGTGAGCCGCGCGCGACAGGCGGAGCTCACGGCCACCGGAGCGCTCGTCAAGCGCGGCCGGACCCTCGCCGTCGCCGAAGGGACGGTCACCCAGGGGGAACGGATCGTGGCGAAAGCCCAGGTCACCTTCGCCGTGATGGGAGACGGATGATGAACCGCACCGAAGCCTGGGACGTCGTCCGCGAACATGTCGAAGCACCCGGCCTCCGACGCCACATGGTCGCCGTCGAAGCGGCGATGCGCAGCTACGCCGAGCGCCTCGACGGCGACGTCGAGCTGTGGGGGCTGGCGGGCCTTCTCCACGACTTCGACTGGGAGATCCACCCGACTCTGGAGGCGCATCCGGCCGAGGGGGCACCCATCCTGCGGGAGCGCGGGTGCCCTGAAGAGGTCGTCCGGGCGATCCTCTCTCACAACACCGCCGGGACCGGAGTCGAGCGCACTTCACCCATGGACTTCGCGCTCCTCGCCTGCGACGAGATCACCGGGCTGATCGTCGCGTCGTCGCTCGTCCGTCCGTCGAAGGACGTCCGTGACGTCAAGCTCAAGTCGCTGCGAAAGCGATGGAAGGAAAAGTCCTTCGCCGCAGGCGTACATCGCGGCGAGGTCGAGCAGGCAACGTCCGAATTCAGTGACGCCTGCTTCGACGGCGGACTGGAGCTGTGGCAGCACGTCCAGAACGTGCTCGAGGCAATGCAGGGAGCCGCCGCGGAGCTGGAACTCGACGGCAGGCTTGCGGCGCCGGCCGTGGACTGAGCGGACTCAGAGCGCCGTGATCGCCGTGGCGCCTTCTTCCGTGAGGTAGAGCAGCTCCCCCCCCTCGCTCGTCGCCAGCAACCCGCGCTCGACCAGGCCTCCCAGCCCCGCGTCGAGGTCGAGTGAAGGATCGAC
Organism: Candidatus Multivoradales bacterium; assembly: GCA_965223855.1. GTDB lineage: Bacteria > Acidobacteriota > Thermoanaerobaculia > Multivoradales > JAHEKO01 > CALZKB01. The sequence continues at coordinate 2,681,343 of CBDCXM010000009.1, read as the reverse complement.
GCCCGCTTCGATGGCGCGGCGGCGCAGGAGGTAGCCTGCGCGTGGCCCTCCCGCCATGTGCATCTTGTCGAGGTAGCGCTCGAGGATTGCGGCTTCGCTGGCGGTGAGTTCCATCTCTCTTCCTCTCGGGTCGTGAACGACGGCCATTCTACGCACGATCCGGGCCGACTCCCACCCCCGCCCACCCTCGCGGATGTTGTACACTGAGCGCCCCGCGTCGCAGCGCGCCCTCGGTCTCCCGACCGACGCTTGGCTCGTCACCGTGCCACATACCTCGACGAGCGACTGCGGCCCACCCTTTCACCGACAACCTTGTCACCGCGACAACCTTGTCATCGCCCCAAATCTTGAAGAGCAGGTACACGCTATGAGTGCAGATTCGAGCGTCGACGTCGAAGAGCTGACCACGGAAGAGGAAACTGCGGAAGTGACCGCGGAGGCGAGCGCCGACGGCGAAGCCGAGGCCGCCGAGACCGAAGCGCAGGAAACTGCTGCCCCGGAAACGACGGAGGCTGCGATCGACGCGATTCGCGGAGCGATGCAGTCCGGAAAAGCGGTCACCGGGACCGTGGTCGCCGCCGGCGAAGAGGCGCTCGAGGTCGAGGTCGATGGCGTGACCTGCTCGTGTGAGCTGTCTCAGATGGAACTGGGCGATCCCAGGCCGGGCGAGAGCTACGTCGGCCAGGAGTTCGAGTTCTTCGTTCTGACGATCGAAGGGGACGACCAGGTCGTTCTCTCCCGCGTCTCGCACCTGCGCCAGCAGGCCGTCCCTCAGGGTCCGCCCAAGCCGCAGAAGATCGAGACCGGAGCCGTCCTTCAGGGCAAGGTCGTAACGGTCAAGGACTTCGGGGCGTTCGTCGATCTCGGCGGTACCCAGGGCCTCGTCCACATCTCCGAGCTCGCGCGACGCCGCGTCGAAAAGACCGAGGACGTCGTCCAGCCGGGGGATGACGTGACGGTGAAGGTCCTCAAGATCGACAAGGGAGGTCGGAGGATCTCGCTGTCGATGAAGGCGCTCGAGCCCGACCCGTGGCGCGACGCCGCCGAGAAGTACTCGACCGGGATGACGATCGAGGGGATCGTCGAGAAGGTCGAGCGATTCGGCGCCTTCATCCAACTCGAGCCCGGTCTCTCCGGCCTCCTGCCCAGCTCGAAGATGATGATCCCGCGCGACAGCTCAGCCGCCAGGGTGTTCCCGCCGGGCAAGCGGCTCAACGTCAAGGTTCTGAGCATCGAACCCCGACGGCAGCGGATCTCTCTCGGCCTCGAGGGGGACGCCTCCGAGGGCAGTCGCGAAGACTACGAGGCGTTCAAGAAGAGCCAGACCGAGTCGGATGGCGGCTTCAACGCCCTCGCGGCGGCGCTCTCGAAGATTCAGCAGTAGCTCCCGGTGAGCGACGAACCGCGGCGCCACCGTGGCTTCATGGTGCTGCTCGGTCTCGTCGCCCTGGGCACCGCACCGCTCCCCTTTCTCGGCGAAGGATCGCCCAGACTGTGGCTTGGCCTGCCGCTGTGGCTGTGGTGGAGCGGCGGCTTCACCGTCCTGCTCTCGGCTCTGATCGCCTGGGGAGTCCTGCGCTACTGGTCTGACGACGATGTCTGACGGCGGCCCGGCGCTCCTCACAGCTGCGGCCGTCTATCTGATCGCCCTGGTGGTGATCGGGTGGCGCAGTCACCGTGCCCGCAGAGCCCACACCTGGAGCGAGTTCTACCTCGCCGGACGCGGGCTCGGCCCGCTGGTGTTGCTCTTCACCCTCTTCGCGACCCAGTACAGCGGCAACTCCCTGTCCGGCTTCCCAGGCCAGACGTATCGCGAAGGGCTGACCTACTACATGAGCGTGACGTTCATGGTCGGCATCGTCGGCGGCTACCTGCTGTTCGCTCCGCGCCTCTTCAGGCTGGCCCGCCGGCACGACTTCGTCACCCCGGGCGACTATCTCGATCACCGCTTCGAGCACCGAGGTTTGAGCCGCATCGGCAATCTCATCCTCGTCGTCACCCTCGTCAACTTCCTGCTGGCGCAGCTGATGGCGATGGGTCACGCGTTCTCCGGATTGACCGGGGGGCAGATCCCCTACTGGGCGGGAGTCGTCGGCGGCGCCGTGGTCATCCTCGCCTACGAGATCCTCGGCGGCATGCGCGCCGTGGCGTGGACCGACGCCCTCCAGGGGGGAGTGCTCTTCCTCGGCCTGCTGCTCGCGGCCGTTCTCCTCTTCGACGTCGTCGGCACTCCGGCGACCGTCATCGAGCGCCTGACACAGACGGCCCCTGACCGCATCGCCACTCCGGATCTCGAGGACTGCGCCCTTTGGATCAGCAACTTCCTTCTGCTCGGGCTGGGCGCGCCCCTCTACCCGCAGGCAATTCAGCGCATCTACGCAGCGCGGCGCCTCATCGACCTCAAGCGCGCCCTGGCGACGATGGCCTTCCTGCCCCACATAGCCATCACGACCGTCGTCTTCCTCGGGCTCGCCGGCATCGTCCTCTTCCCCGAGCTGTCGAGGCCGGAGAGCGACCAGGTGACCTTTCGCGTCCTCGACCATCTGGTCGACGAGAGCCCGATCGCCCGCTGGCCGGTGCTGCTCGTCACCCTCGGCGTGCTGGCGGCCATCATGTCGACCGCCGATTCCTGCCTCCTCTCCCTCTCGTCGATCGTTGCCCGCGATCTGATCCACCGCGGAGATCGAAGGCCGGAGGGCTCGCGAATGGGGGTCTGGGTGTCGGTCGCAGTGATGGCACTGCTGGTGGCGCTCGCCCTGCGTCCGCTCGGCACCCTCTGGGAACTGCTGGTGATCAAGTTCGAGATCCTCATCCAGCTTTCCCCCGCCTTCGTCCTCGGGACGCTTCGAACCCGTCGACCGTTCTCAGGGAGCCACATCCTGACGGGGCTCGTCGCCGGGCTTGCGGTCGCCCTGACCCTTCACTTCGCCGGTCTCTCCCGCTGGCACGGGCTCCATGCCGGCACGCTGGGCGTGGCCGCCAACTACCTCGTCGCTCTCGGCGCTCGCAGGGTGTCGCCTGGAGCGCCGGCCGGTAACGTTTCGCTAGACTAGCGACCTGTTACCCCCGTAGCCTCTACATCGATCGAGCAGCCGGCCTCGCGCGCACGCGCCGCCGGCTCGACTCAGAACCAGGAGACCCGAAGATGTCCGAACCGCAGACCCCACCTCCCGCACCGCCGCCGCAGCCCGCCAAGAAGGGTCTCAGCCCGGTCGCCTGGATCCTCATCGGCTGCCTCGGGCTGCTGATGCTGCTCGCGCTCGGCTTCGGCGCCTGTACCTTCTTCGTCGCCAAGAAGGCGAAGAACTTCGCCGAGGACTTCGCCGACAACCCCGGTCGCGCTGCCGCCGAGCTCGCGGTCAGGATGAACCCCGACCTCGAGATGGTGAGCACCGACAACGACGATCAGACGATCACCGTGCGCGACAAGACGACCGGTGAGGAGATGACGTTCGACTGGTCGGACTTCGAGAACGAGGGCTTCTCGATCAGCACCGGGGAGGGGTCGATGACGATCAACAACCCCGCCGACGGCGGTGCGGTCGTCACGATGCGCGACGACGAAGGGCAGCAGACGACCTACTTCGGCGACGGTGGCGGCAGCGACACCCCGTCGTGGGTGCCGATCCCGGCAGGTGCCTCGGAGCCCTCCGTGCTGATGCAGACGAGCGGAGGCTCGCAGACCGCGGGTGCCTTCTCCTACACGACCTCGCAGAGCGTCGGCTCGCTGATCGACTACTACGAGGGGGAGCTGGACCCGCAGGGCTTCGACACCGACCGGGCGACCTACAGCGGAGGCGGTCAGGAGGGGGGCAGCGTCACGGCCACCCACGCGGACGGCCGGCAGCTCACCATCGTCCTCAGCAGCAGCGGCGGTGAGACCAACGTGCAGGTCAACCACAGTTCGGGGAACTGACCTCCGAGCCGTGTGTTGACGAGTCACCCGCCCGGGCTCTGCTCGGGCGGGTGTTCTGTCTCCGGGCGACCGGCTCGGCGACGATCCGACGAGAAGGAGAGTCAGGCAGGTCCGAGCGTCAGTGCAACCAGTCGTCCTTGCGGCCGCCCGGTAGCACCTCGAGACCCCGCTTGCGACGGGCCCGATCGAGCCGCAGCCGGAACCACTTCTCCTGCAGTCTCAGCCACGCCTCGCGCAGCACCCCCCTGCCTCCGCGACGGCCCTCGAGACTGAAGAAGGTGAAGCCGACCGCCGCCCACAGGCCGAGCATCCCTGCGAGATCTCGGGTCGTCAGGAACGCGAGGAAGGCGAACAGCAGCTCCAGACCCAGGAACCACCGAGCCTTGATGGGCAGCACGAAGAAGAGGTAGATCACCGCGTCGCCCGCCAGGGTCGCGAAGGCGGCGATGACGATGGCCATCAGCATCCGCTCTCCCTGGAGGATGGGGAACCCTCCAGCCACGCCGGTCGTGACCGCGTTGGCTACGAGCTGCACGACGACCGCCACGACGGAGCCGACCACGGCGGCCGAGAGCAGCAGTTGCCAGAATCCCCGGCGACCCAGGCGGGCTCGCACCTCTCCCGAGAACATGTAGAGGATCAGGAGCGTGATGACGAGCCAGATCCCCCCCTGCCGAACCCCGACGAACGGGTAGGTCGCCAGCTGCCAGAGGAATCCGCGCTGCCAGACGTCCGGGGTCAACTCGAGCAGCGCAGGGAGCCACGCCGTGCTGGCGAAGAAGCGCAGCGAGTAGGTGACGAAGACGACGCCGAGCAGCCACCAGATGTCCGGGGGAACGGGGCGCGTCAGGCCGCCGCCGAAGCCGCCGGGTCGGATCGGTTGTCGCGTGAACATCCAGGCGATCATAGCCCGGCGAGTCGCGGGCCTCAGGCCCTCAGGCGCCGGTGTCTTTCTGAGGCTGCTATCGCTTGCGGCGCAGGCGCCACTCGGTCGCCGCCGCTTCGTCCAGATGCCAGACGACTCGCTCCGCGCTGCGATCGATCCAGCTGGCCGCCTCCCTGGAACCGCCGGACAGAACTCGATCGACGACCTCGGCCTTGTCCGCGCCGCAGGCGAGAAATCGCACCTCCCTGCCGTGCCGCAACGCCAACGGCGTCAGCGACAGCCGCCGGTGAGGGGCGACGGGCGCCTCCGTGGCCACGACCCATTCCCGCGACTCAGCCCAGTCGGAGCCTCCGGCGCGGCCGAAGAGCGATGCCGTGTGGCCGTCGGTCCCCACCCCGAGCAGCACGAGATCGAAGCGGGTACCGTCGAGCGCGAGGCTCGCCCTGCGAGCCGCCGTCTCGGGTTCGATCTCCCCCTCCAGTCGAACCCACATCCGCTCCTCGATCCGCAGCGGCCTCAGCAGCTCGCGATACCCCAGGGCGAAGTTGCTGGCGCCGTCGTCGGGAGGCACGCAACGCTCGTCGCTCCAGGTGAACTTCACTCGCGCCCAGTCGAGGGAGCCCGAATGCTCGGTGGCCAGGGTGCGGTACAGGTCGACCGGGCTCGAGCCCCCCGACAGCACCAGCCAGGCCTCGCCCCGCTCGCGAATTGCGAGATCCAGGGTGGCGACGACGTCCTTCGCCAGTACCGAAGCCGCAACTGCGGCATCCCTGCCGACCTGAACGACGCGCCCGCTCAGCGGTCGATCACCACGCGCAGAACGCTTCTGCCCTTCTCGAGCAACGCCTTGCCGTCGCCGAGAGCCTGCCCATCGATCAGGCGGCGAAAGCCGAAGCCCATCCCGGGAATCCGGACGTCGTCGGACCCCCGGTCGACGATCTGAAGACAGAACACTCCGGCCGGTCCCCCCTTGTGCAACTGACCGGTCGAATGGAGGTATCTCGGCCCCCACCCCAGCGTCGTCGGCAGACCGGTGGCGGCGAGGTCGCGGCGCAGGCCCTCGACCGTCACTCGGACCTCCTCCGCCTCGGGCAGGAACGCCTGGATCGCGATGTAGTCGCCCTCCGCCGCGCCCTCGAGCCAGGTTGCCAGTGCCGTCGACAAGGCTTCGCCATCATCCACGCCGACGGACGGGATACCTTCCTCTTCCGTCGGGTCACCGGCCATCAGGTCACGAGCGATCTGCTTGGCCCGCTCGACGTCCGGCTGATCGAACGGCGGCACCTCCAGCAGCCAGCAGGCCGCCGCTGTGGCGATCTCCCAATGCTGGAACTGAGCACCGAGAGCCCCGGCATCGAGCGGATCGGTCCAGTGGAGGACCACGTCTCCCTCTTCGGCGGCGTCGCCGGCTGTCGTCAGCGTCACCCGTAGCCGATCTCCCGACACCGCCGCGCCCGTCGGCTCTCCATAGACCGGCACCAGGCCGCGCCCGCCCTTGCCCGAGCTCTCCGCCACCAACTGCTCGAGCCAGCCCAGGAACAACATCAGCTCCGGGGGCGCGCCGAGGGTCAGCTTGTTCCGCCTCTCGAGCGCCGCGGCCGCGAGCAGCGCCCCGAGGTGGGTTGCCTCGGCCGCCTCTGCAACGGCCGACCGTCCACCCTCCAGCAATGCTCCGACGTCGCCACCGACGAGAGCGGCGGGGACCAGGCCGAACGGCGACAGGGCGCTGAAACGCCCTCCGACATCCGCCGGCGAGTCGAACACCCGGCGGAACGACCGCTCGCGGCCGAGCTCGGCCAGCGGCGTGCCGGGGTCGGTGATGGCGGCGAAGCGGGAACCCTCGGGCAGTCTCTCCCAGAAAGTCTCGAGCAGCGCGCTGGTCTCGAGAGTCGTGCCGGACTTGGACGCCGCGATGTGCAAGGTCCGCCGTGGATCGAGGACCTCGAGATGTGCGGCGACCGCGGTCGGGTGGGTGCTGTCGAGGACCAGCAGCTCCGGAGCGTCCGCCGTACGGAGCAGGTTGGCGATCACCGCCGCTCCGAGGCTCGAACCGCCCATCCCCAGCAGTACGACGTGGTCGAACTCGCCCCGTGCCTCGCGTGCGAAGCTCTCGATCGCCCCCACCTCTGATGCCATCTTCGACGGCAGACCTACCCACCCGAGCCTCTCCCCGGCGGCCTGCTCAGGAGGCCAGAGCGTTTCGTCTCCGTCGACGAGCCTTCGGGAGAACTCCTCAGCCTCGAGCCGACCGAGCAGAGACTCGTAGACCGGGCCGAGCGCGCCCGGTTCGAGTCGTTGCCGGCCGGCGCTCATGCCACCAGCAGGGCGTCGCGCTTGGAGTTGAGGGTCGCCAGCAGGCTGTCGAACGGCTTCACGAACGCCTCGACCCCGTCCTCCTGGAGCTCGGCCGTTACGAGGTCGAGGTCGATGCCGAGCCCGGCGAGGCTGTCGAGTGCGGCGATCGCAGCCGGGACATCCTCGGTGAGACTGTCGCGAGCCACGCCGTGTTCGCGAAACGCCTCGAGCGTCGCCGGAGGAATCGTGTTGACGGTGTCGCGGCCGATCAACTCCTCGACATAGAGGACGTCGCGGTAGGTGGGGTTCTTGGTGCTGGTGCTGGCCCACAGCACACGCTGCGGCCGCGCACCGCGTGCCGCCAGTTCGGCGAACGCCTCGCCTTCGAAGAGTTCCTGATAGCGGCGGTAGGCCGCCTTGCAGTTGGCGATACCGATCGAGCCGATCAACCCGGCGGCAGCCTCGTCGTCGCTCGCTTCGAGCAGCGGATCGATCCGGCCGTCGACCCGGCTGACGAAGAACGAGGCGACCGAGGCGACGCGAGCCGGCTCATCGACCGAAGCGAGGCCGCGCAGGTAGGCCTGCGCCACGTCCTCGTAGTGCCGGAGCGAGAACATCAGCGTCACGTTGACGTTGATCCCCGCAGCGATCAGCCGCTCGATCGCGGGGATCCCCTCCGCGGTCGCCGGTACCTTGATCATCAGGTTGGGACGCTCGACCCACTCCCAGAGCCGTCTCGCCTCGGCGATCGTCCCCTCGGTGTCGCGCGCCAGGTGCGGCGAGACCTCGAGACTGACGAAGCCGTCCGCACCCTCGGTGCGCTCGTAGACCGGCGAGAGAATCTCTGCAGCGCGCTGGATGTCCTGCACGGCGAGCTCTTCATAGAGGCGCACGACCGGAGCCTCCGGTTCCCCTTCGAGGAGAGTGCTCAGGGCGCTGTCGTAGAGCGTACTGTCGGCGATCGCCTGCTTGAAGATCGCCGGGTTGCTCGTCACGCCGGTGACACCATCCTCCTCCACCATCGCGGCAAGCTCGCCCCCCTTGAGCAGGTCACGGCGTATGTAGTCCAGCCACACCGCCTGGCCGTGCTCGCTCAGTTGCCTCAGTCGATTCATCAGGTCGCTCCAGCGGGAGGGCCTATCCCTCCGCGATCCTACTCCAGTGTGAGGCGCGTCTCCTCGCCCGATTTCATCCACCGCTGCGCCTTCGGCTCGCCCTCTTCGCGGGTCGAAGCGCTACCGTCGCCGTCGAGACGTGCCGCCAGCATTCCCTCCTCCGGCAGCGGTCGGCCGAGCATGCTGTCTGCGCTCGTGAGCACGATCGTCATGGGGAAGGTGGGGCGATCGATGCGGCGTACCGCGGCGGGCGGTCCGGGGGCCTCCTGGCGCAAAGAGACGAACAGCACCCCGCCGGAAGACGCTCCGGGCGCCAGGTCGAGAGTCACCGTGTAGACCGGTCCCGAGGGCGCCCCCTGGGACGGAGCCTCCGCCCTCGCCGGTGTTCCGCCCGTCGACCCCATCGCGCCGGTCGAGCCGCCGGCCATTTCGGCCCGCGCCGTGGCGATCAACCGCTCCACCTCGGGGTTGCTCCCACCCGAAGCCGCCAGCGCCTGCTGCCAGTACTCCTCGGCGGCTTCCATTCCATCGCTCCTCACCGCCAGTACCCCCAGGGCGGTCAGGGCGGGAACGTGATCCGGATAGGCGGCCACCACCCGATCGAGCAGCTGCTTCGAGGTCTCCGCCTGCCCCATCCTCATGCGCACCATCCCGGCGACGTAGAGGCCGTCCGGGTCGTCACCGTCCGATGCGAGGAGGATCTCCGCCTGCTCGAACGCCTTGAAGAACTGACCGGTGGAGAGCAGCGCGACGGCGTACTGCTTGCGCGCCATCACGTCGGTCGGGTCGTTCTCGACCCTCGAGGCGATCTGCTCGAGCGCCTGCTGCTGCTGCGGATCGAGCGCCGGCGTGCCGTCGTGCGGTTCCTGCGCGCCGGCCGGCGCCTGCATCGGCGCGGAGTCCTCCCGCGGCCGCGCATCCCGCTGCGCCCATACGATCAGCAGGCCGATGAGAGCCGCACAGGCGACGCCCCCGAGGAACGCACCCAGGGGCGAAGCAGTCCTGCTCCTCCCCCCGGTCTGGCCGGCGGAGCGATCTTCGCGCGCCGGCGGCGGATCGATCGACCCGCCGTCTACCCCGAGCTGCTCCAGACGCTGGAGGTTGCGAGCAGCCGCGATTTCGAGCTCCTCGCGCTCTTCGCCATCGGCCTCCCGCAGCTGCTCATAGAGCTCCTGCTGGCGCGCGCGCGCGTCTTCGATCTCCAGCTCCCGATCCCGCTGCCCGCCACCCTTGTCTGCCTTTCCGCCCTTGCGACGCCCCGCCAGGACCAGAGCGATTCCGACGGCGAGACCGACCAGCAGGACCGGGACAACGAGACTCCAGGAGGAACTCAAGAGGCGACTTCCCTGCGCACCTGCTCGCGAAGGCGCTCCAGCTCGGCTTCGTCCATCGGTGGGGATTCCTGTCTCCCCCTCACCTTCCTGGCGACCAGGGCGCCACCAACGAGCAGCATCACGACCGGGAGCAGCCAGACGACGAGATTGAATCCCTCAGGCTTGGGCGACAGGCGGATGAACTCTCCGTAGGAGGCTTCGAAGTAGGTCAGTACCTGCTCCGGGCTGTAGCCCATCGCGAGGAGGTCGCCGACTCTTGCCTTCATGGCGGTCGCCGGGTCGGTCGGTGAATCGGCCACCGACAGTCCCTGGCAGACAGGGCACCTCATGCCGGCTGCGACCTCCTCCGTGAGCTCCGAAAGCTCGTCGCCAGAGCGAGGCGGACCGGCCGGCGCGCCGACCACGGCAGTCGCACCCTCCGCGCTCGGCAGGCCTGGATCGGCAGATGGAGTGTCGTTCTGCGACCAGCACACGCCGGCCGCCAGCAGGAGAGACACCCATGCCGCCAGGACCGGCCGATCTCTCCCGATCCTGCCCGGCCCCGCGTTCGTCACGACGAGACCTCCATCAACATCTGCTCGAGTCCGGCAGCCGAGAGCAGCCCCGCCACCTTGTGACGCACGATTCCCTCGGCATCGAGCACGAACGTCTCCGGCGCGCCATAGACGCCGAAACGGATCGCGACGTCGGAGTCGGGGTCGATAAGGGTGCGTCCCCAGCTTCCCCGCTGCTCGAGAAAACGCCGGATGTTCGCTTCCTCGTCGTGGTAGACGATGCCGACGAAATGCGCTCGCCCCTCCCACTGCCTTGCCGCTCGCTGCAGCAACGGGTGCTCGACGATGCACGGTTGGCACCACGTCGCCCAGAAGTTCACGACGACCGGGCGACCCCGCAGCTGGCCCAGATCGACCTCGCCGCCGTCGAGCGCTGCGAGGCGGAAGTCCGGCGCCGGCTGCCCGAGAAGCGGCGACTCGATCGACCGGGGGTCCGAGCGAAAGCCGAGCGCCAGCAGCACCAGAAGTGGAAGGCTCACCAGTGCCCCGACGATCAGGGCGCCGCGATTCACGCCGCCTCCACGCCCGGCCGCCCTCCGACCAGACACATCAGGGTGCCCACCGCCATGACGAGAACGCCGACCCAGATCCAACTCACCGCCGGCGTCACGATCGCTCGCAGACCGATGCTGCCGTCGGCACCGACGTTCATCACCGTCAGGTAAAGGTCGCGCGCGAGGCTCGTGCGCACCGCCGGAGTCCCCAGGGGCTCCCGCATGGTGTCGTAGAAGTTGAGCGACGGATAGAGCCGCTCGGCCTGCTCACCTCCCACCGAGACGTCGATCGAGGCCTGCTGCACGGCACGATGGGGCTGCCGATCGAGGACCACCTCGTCGAAGCTCAGCTCGAAGTCCGCCACCGTCAGCCGGTCGCCGGATCGCAACGTCCCCTCCGCCGACTGCTGATAGTTCGCGGAGATGGCGATCGCCACGAACGTGACGACGACGCCGATGTGCACGACATAGCCGCCGGCCAGTCGCACCGCCCCGGCCCGGCTGCGCTCGGTGCCGCGCTTCGCCGCGGCCCGCAGGGGGCGCAGTCCCCGGTCCGCCGAGACCCACAGAGCATAGGCGCCGAGAGCGCTCGCCCACAGTACGTACCCGTTGCTGGCGCCGAGGAACCAGGCGATCAGGGCGCCGGCCAGCGCGGCCGGCAGCGGCAGCAGCAGGCTCCGCCGCAGGCTGGTGCGATCGGCCCGCCCCCACGGCAGCACCGGGCCGATTCCCATCAGCGCCAGCAGCGCGAAGCAGATCGGCACCCCCATGCGATTGAAGTACGGCTCGCCGACGCTCACCTTGACCCCCTTGACCGCCTCGGCTGCGATCGGGAAGAGCGTGCCGACGAGCACCGTGAACATGAACGCCACCAACAGCAGATTGTTGACGAGAAAGCCGGTCTCGCGGCTCGCCACGCTGCCGGCCACCGCGGCCGACTCGAGCCGGTCCATCCGCCAGGCCAGCAGGATCACCGACGCCACCAGGCAGATCCCGAGGAAGATCAGGAACAACGGTCCGATCGGGCTCTGGGTGAACGAGTGCACCGAGTTGACCACTCCCGAGCGGGTGAGGAAGGTACCGAGAAGGGTCAGCAGGAAGGTGATGAGCACCAGAATCACCGTCCAGCTCTTGAGGGTCCCGCGTCGCTCCAGCACCAGTGCCGAATGCACGGCGGCAATCGCGGTCAGCCAGGGGAGGAACGACGCGTTCTCGACCGGATCCCACGCCCAGTAGCCGCCCCAACCGAGGACTTCGTACGACCACCACCCCCCGAGCATGATCCCGACCGTGAGGAAGCCCGTGGGCATCAGCAGCCAGAAGCGCAACGGCCGCAACCAGGTCGGGCCGAGCTGACCGCGCAGTAGCGCCGCCACCGCCATCGCAAACGGCACGGTCATGCCGACGTAGCCTAGATACAGCATCGGCGGGTGCACGATCATCAGGACGTGGTTCTGGAGCAGTGGATTGGGACCCGGGCCATCGAGCGGAATCGGCGGCGGCGTCGGCCGGAACGGGTTCGCCGGCCCGGCAATCAGGAAACAGAAGAAGGTGCCGACGGCGAGGATCGTCGCCAGGGTGTAGCCGAGATAGTCCTCATTGCCCCGGCGCTCGAGCAGCGCGAAGGCCGCCGCGAAGCCGCCGAGGACGAAGCCCCAGAAGAGGATCGATCCCTCGAGGGACGACCACAGCGAGACGATCGTGATGTGGGTCGGCGTGGCGTGAGAGCCGACCTGGGCGACGTAGGAGACCGAGAAGTCTCGCGCCAGCAGCGCCCACACCATCAGCAGCGTCGCCGCCGTCATCGCGGCCGCGAACAGCAGGGTCAGCCGGCGCGTCCAGACCAGCGCGGGTAACGAGCGGCTCGCCCCGGCCCAGAAGCCGATCGGCACGCCGACGGCGCACGCCAGAAGTCCGAGCAGCACCAGCGCCTGCCCGAAGGCAGGAGTCACGGGCCGGAGTCTCCGATCTGGAGGCTCTCGACGAGCTTCTCCATGTCGACGGTCTTCTCACCGTCGGGTGCCTGGTACTCGTTGTCGTGCCGCACCATCAGCCGCTCGGTGCTGAAGGTGCCGTCGGCTCCCATCGTCCCCTCGAGGACGACTCCGATCCCCTCGCGGAACATCGCCGGCGGCACGGTCTGTGCGAAGACCGGCACGCTCTCTCGCCCGTCGGTGACCGCAAAATGGAGCGTCAGCCCGTCGGCCTCACGTCGCACGGTGCCCTGCTCGACCAGCCCTCCGAGCCGCACCATCGCACCCACCGCGCCGGGACCTTCGGCGCGCAGCTCGGACGGGCTCCAGTAGTAGACGAGATTCTCGCCCACGTTGCTGAAGGCGAGATAGGCGAACGCCGCGCCGGCGACTCCCAACGCCAGGGTCAACCCGAGGAGCTTCCTACGCTTCTCCATCCCCACTCTCCTGCTCGTCGCCACCGCGCCTGAGCTGCTTGCGCAGATGCCAGGCATAGGCGGCGAGTGTCACGAAGGTCATCGCATAGGCCGCGACGACGTAGGCAACTCCGCCTTGAATCACGCCCTCAGGCATGAGCTTCCTCCCTCACCGGCAGTCGATCGGGCAGCGGAACCTCTTCGCTCCGTCTGCGCCGGCGCTCGATCTCCGCCCTCATCAGGGTCCAGCCGAGCCCCAACAGGAGCATCGCCACGGCGTTGATCCTCAGCGGCAGCACCATCGCCGCATCCACCGTCTCGGGCGACGACTGGATCTGGTGCAGACTCCGCCACCATCGCACGCAGTAGTAGACCAGCGGCACGTCGATCCAGGCGATGATCGTCGCCACCGCGCTCCACTGCACCCGGCGGTCGCCCGACGGTGCCATCGACCGCAGCAGCAGGACTCCGGCGAAGAGCAACAGCATCACGAGGGAAGTCGTCAGTCGGACGTCCCAGTCCCACCACACCCCCCAGGTCGCGCGGCCCCAGATGCTGCCCTGAACGAGCAGCAAGGCGTTCAGGACGACGCCGACCTCGATCGAGCCGACCAGCAGGTCGTCCCAGCGGCTTCGGCCCGTCCACAGAGAGGCGATGGCGAAACCGAAGGCGAGGGTGAACAGGAGCATGCAGATCCAGGCGCTCGGAACGTGCACGTACATGATCTTCTGCACGACGCCCATGTGCTTCTCGGGCGGCGCCACGAAAAGCCCGATCCAGGTGCCGACGGCACCGAGAACCAGCCCGCTCGCGATCAGCGCTCTTCTCGTCGTCATTCGCCTTCCTCCACCGCGTACCGGAAAAGGATCCCGCACACCGACCAGTAGATCAGGTCGAAGGCGATCAGCAGGGAGATCCACGAGCGGAGTTGCTGCATTGCGTCGCCCGTGAGCACCAGCGCCATCGCCTTCACGGATCCTAGCAGCACCGGCACGACCAGCGGAAAGAGCAGGAGCGGCAGGGCGACGTCCTGACTCTTGAGCCTGCTGGTCATCGCCGCGTAGAGCGTTCCCGGGGCGGCGAGTCCCAGCGCTCCGAGGGTCCAGAGGCCGACGAGCGCCGCCGCGGAGCCGAGCGGCAACTGGAAGGCGTACAGCGCGATCGTCAGTGCGATCACGACAGGTCCGAGCAAGATCAGCAGCAGCGCAGCAGCGCCAGCCTTGGCGTAGAAGAGCGCCGTGAGAGAGATCGGCCGCAGCAGCAACCCCTCGAGTGCGCGATCTTCGCGTTCGATGCGAAAGCTCTCGTTGAGCGCCAGAGTCGAACTCAGAAGGAGGGCCAACACGAGCACTCCGGGCGTTGCTCGATGAAGCGCCGAGGTGTCGGGGCCGAGGGCGAACGAGAAGAGGAGGAGCGTCACGACGGCGAAGAGCAGCACCGCCAGCACGCGCGCCCGCTCCCGCCACTCGAGCTTGAGATCCTTGGCGATCAGCGCGAGAAGCGTCGTCAAGATGCTTCCCCCGCTCCCGCGGCCGCCTGCAGTCGCTCGCGCGCCACGAGCTGGCCCCGATCGAAGTCGAGTCGCAAACTGGCGACCGCTGCTGCACGTTCCGGATCGTGCGACGCCATGACCACGGTGCCACCCTCGTCCGCGAACCGGCCGACCCAGCGCTGCACCGCCTCGCATCCCTCTTGATCGAGGGCGCTGAACGGCTCGTCCAGAAGGAGAACCTGCGGTTGCTCGAGGCGCGCCCGGGCCAGGGCGAGCCGCTTGCGCATTCCTGCCGAGAATCCGACGACCCGGCGATCGGCCGCACGGCTCAATCCCACCTCCTCGAGCAGCGTCTGGGTGGCGAACGGTGATCCCGTATCCGAGCCGTCGGCGGTGCTCGTCGGAGACAACCGCCGCCACAATTCCAGCGTCTCCCTGGCCGTCAGCGCCGGATAGAGGTAGAGCGAGTGGGAGACCAGCGCCAGTCGGCTTCGCACCTCTTCCCGCGCCACCGCGAGATCGAGCCCCAGGATCTCGACCGACCCGCGAGTCGGTCGACACAGACTTGCCAGAATCCGCAGCAGCGTGGTCTTGCCGGCGCCGTTCGGGCCACGGATCCAGACCACCTCCCCACGCTCGATCTCCAGATCGACATGGGCCAACGCCCAATGAGCGCCGAAACGGCGACCGAGGTCCGCCGTTCGGATCGCCATCGGGCAGTCGCGGGCTCGGTTGTCTCGTGTCCGCCTCAAGAGGCGCATCTTAGCGGCCTGTGCCCCCGTCACGCTCCTGCCGATCGGTGTGGACTCGGTGACCGAGGCGACCCGCCGCTACCGCCCAACGAGCCGGCCCACTCCCCGACTGACTCCCCGGCCGATTCCGCCGGAGGGATCGAGGCATCCGCCGCAGGCTCCATCCAGACCGCCATGACCTCCGCCAATCGCGCGATCGAGGCGGCCGAGCCGACCACTCCCAGGTCCGCGTCGAGGACACGCAGGCTGTCCCCCTCGGCGCGGCCGGGCAGACGGGCTTCGAGGTCGAAGCGTGCCTGTGCGCCTGAGCCACGCCCTCCGCCCGCAGAGCCGCTTCTCGATGCCTTCGAGTCGGCATCCCGCACCGCCACCCTCACACCCGGCAGCCGCTGCTGCGAAGCCCTCTCGAGTTGGGCCGCCACCCGGCCTGCGCGGGCGCGCTCGAAGCGAGAGGAGTCGGTATCGGTCGGGAGAATCTGTTGTTTACGCCTCATTTACGCCACTCTAGAGAACTTCTCCTCGAAAGGCAAGCCCCACGGGAACCCAGCGGGTGCCGTGCTACGCTGCCGCCGCTCCCGTCGGCTCCGCACAGGCCCCACGCCGGGCAGGCTCCATGCACTCGACCGCCCCTTCCCAGCCCGCCCTCGCGCGACGCCTCGGCCTCCTTGGGCTGGCCGCCACCGGCATCTGCTCGATGCTCGGTGCGGCGATCAACGTCATCCCCTTCACGCTGCAGCGCAACGTCGAGGGAATCGGTCCCTGGGTGCTGGAGGCCTATCTTCTCGCAGCCGTGCCGGCGCTCCTGGCAGCGCTCGCCTACGCCGTGCTGGCGTCGGCGATGCCGCGCGCGGGTGGCAGCTACGTCTACGCCAGTCGCGCTCTGCACCCCTATCTCGGCTTCGTCGCCAGCTTCTCTCAGTGGTTCGGGCTGTCGATCGCCATCGGCGTCGTGTCGTACGTGCTGGTTCCGTTCCTGCGCGACGTCGCCGTCGCCTTGGGGTCCGACGCCATCGGCGCCGCTCTCGACGATGGTCCGATCCGGGTGGCGGTCGCTCTCGCCTTCCTCTGGATCTTCGTGATGGTCAACCTGCGCGGCCTGCGGCTCTACGAGCGCACGCTGATCCCGCTGATGGTGGTGATGTTCGTGCTCGGCAGTGTCGTCATCGTCGCCGGCTTCTCGTTCGACCAGGCCGAGTTCTCCGCCGCCGTCGAGTGGACGCCGCCACCGGGACCCGAACCCGACTTCTCCTGGGGCACCCTGATCACTGCGGCCGCCATCCTGTTCTCGAGCTTCATCGGCTTCGACTCGATCGCCCAGGCGGGCGGAGAGGCCCGCAACCCCGGGCGCAATCTGCCGCTGGCGATCGGTCTCGCCGTTGCCGGAGTGGGAACCTTCTACCTGCTCTTCACCGCCGCGGTCTACCACGCGGTCCCGTGGCAGTACATCGCCGCCGAGTCCGCCACTCGCGATCTCACCGCCCCCGGCCTGCTGGGCGAGTTGCTTCCGGCCGGATGGACGGTCGCCATCGTCGCCGGAGCGGCGATCGCTCTCATCAACGACCTTCCTGCGATGCTTCTCGCCGTGTCGAGACTGATGTTCGCCTGGGCGTCGGACGGCGTCTTCCCGACGTTCGTCGCCCGCGTGCACCAACGCTGGCAGACCCCTCACGTCGCCCTCGTGGCGAGCGGCGCGATGGCCTCGATCGGCATTCTGGGCAGCCATCTCGCCGGGGACTTCTTCCTCGGCGTCGATCTGCTCGTCATCTCGATGCTGGTCAATTTCCTGGTGATGTGTCTCGCCGTCCTCGCGCTGCCGCACACCAATCCCGAACTCGCCGGGCGTGTCACCGTCCTCCCCGGATCGGCTCTGCGCACTGCACTCGCGCTCGCCGGGGCGGTGTGTCTCGGCGGCCTGCTGGTCGCCCATGTGGTGAAGGACCTCACGGCCCCCGACCTCGCGTGGTACTTCCGCTCGACTCCGGTGTGGCTGCTCGTGATGGCCGGCGCCAGTCTCGTCTTCGGCATCTTCTACCGCCGGCTGCGTCGCAGCGGAGTCGACCTCGAGCGGCGCTTCTCGGAGCTGCCGCCGGGTTGAGCGCCGCGTCGGAACGGCCCGGCGTCGAGCGCCGTGAGATCGCGCCAGGCCTCGAAATCAGTCGGGTCGTGACCGGCCTCTGGCAGGTGGCGGACATGGAGCGCGACGGCGCGCCTCTGGATCCGGAAGCTGCTGCCGAGGCACTACTCCCCCGGGTCGAGGCGGGGATGACGAGCTTCGACATGGCGGACCACTACGGCTCGGCCGAGGTCGTCGCCGGGCGCCTCGGCCGGAAGAGGCCCAGCGGGGTCGAGCGCCTCACCAAGTGGGTGCCCCAACCGGGGCCCGTCTCTCGTGCCGACGCGGAGGAGGCGATCGATCGCGCCTGCCGCCGCCTCGAGACCGACACCCTCGACCTGCTCCAGTTCCACGCCTGGAACTACTGGGATCCGAGCTACCTGGACGCGCTCGATCATCTCTGCCGCCTGCGCGAGGCCGGCCGGATCCGGCATCTCGGCATGACGAACTGCGACACCGCTCACCTCGCGCTGCTGCTCGAGAGCGGCTATCCGATGGTCTCCAACCAGGTCTCCTTCTCGCTGCTCGACCGCCGCGCAGCGGGGCGGATGAGCGAGCTCGCCCGCGAACGAGGCGTGTCGCTCCTCGCCTACGGAACTCTGGCCGGAGGCTTCCTGACCGACCGCTGGCTCGACCGCGAGGAGCCGACCGAACTCGACACCTGGTCGCAGCAGAAGTACCGCCGCTTCATCGAGGAGGCAGGCGGCTGGGAGGGGCTGCAGAGAGTCCTCAAAGCCGCCGCAACCGTCGGCCGCAGGCACGGTGTCTCGATCGCCGACGTCGCAATGCGTGCCATCCTCGACGAAACCGCCGTCGGCGGCATTCTCGTCGGTGCCCGCCCGGGACGAACCGATCACCTCGACGACACCCTGCGGGTGTTCGGGTTCTCACTCGACGATGCGGACCGCGAAGCGTTGGACGGCGCGATCGCCACCCTCGATCCGATCCCCGGCGACTGCGGCGACGAGTATCGGCGCCCCCCGTACCTGACTGCCGCCGGCGACCTGAGCGACCATGTCGAGAACTTCCCGCCACCGTGGGAGGTGGTCGAGTCGGACCGGGGAGCGCGCATCGACAGCGGGACCGACTGGGAAGCGATCGGCGGCTACAGCCGGGCGACCCGTCGCGGTCGCCGGGTGTTCGTCTCCGGTACGACCGCCACCCACGGAGACCGTGTCGTCGGCGGCCGCGACCCGGCGTCTCAGGCCCAGTTCGTCCTCGACAAGATCGAAGGCGCTCTGCGCTGTTTCGGCAGCCGGCTGCGGGACGTCGTCCGCACGAGGATCTATGTCGCCGACGCCGCCGACACCGAAGCGGTCGCCAGGGTCCACGGAGAGCGCTTCGCCGACATCCGCCCGGCGAACACCCTCGTCGAGGCCGGGCCGATCGGGGACGACTACCTCGTCGAGATCGAGGCCGAGGCCGAGCTGCCGGCGGGAGTCGAGCGGCCGGTCGGTGGCGCATGATGCGCAGCCGCTCGACGGTCCTGCTCCTGGCAACCTGCCAGGCGATCTTCGTCACCGGCAGCTCGCTGGTGGTGGCGGTCTCGGCTCTGGTCGGCCTGGCGCTCGCCCCCGACCCCCGTCTCGCCACCCTGCCGGCCGGCCTGCAGTTCCTCTCGGCCTCGGTCACGGCGATGCCGGCCTCGCTGCTGATGCGGCGGTGGGGACGGCGGCCCGTCTTCGCTCTCGGCCTCGGCGTCGGCGCAGCGGGTGGACTGACGGCCGCCGGAGCGCTGAGGAACGACAGCTTCCCGGCCTTCTGCCTCGCGACCGTGCTGCTCGGAGTTCTGGCCGGAGTCGCTCAGTTCTATCGTTTCGCCGCCGCCGACGTCGTGGCGACACACGAGCGCCCGAGGGCGATCTCCTGGGTGCTCGCCGGCGGACTGGTCGCCGCCTTCCTGGGGCCCAATCTCGCCAGCGTCACCCGCAGGGCGATCGGTGAGATCGAGTTCTTCGGCAGCTTCCTCGCCCTCGCTGCGCTGCAGCTGCTGGCACTCGCCGTACTCGCCGGTATCGACCTCCCCCGCCCGTTGGCCGAGGAGAGCGCGAGCGGCGGTCGATCGCTCTCACAGCTCGCCCGACAGCCGTCCTTCGTCGTCGCCGTCCTCGGCGGTGTCGTCGCCTACTCCTGCATGAGCTGGCTCATGACCGCGACGCCGCTCGCCATGGGAGCGCGCGGGTTCGCCTTCCACTCGACCGCCGGGGTGATTCAGTGGCACCTGGTGGGAATGTTCGCCCCGGCGCTCTTCGCGGGCCTGCTCGTCGAGCGGTGGGGGGAGACGGCGATCATGATTCTCGGCGCCACACTCCTGGTGGCGAGCGCCGCGACCAATCTGGCGGGGGAAGGGCTGGGGCACTTCCGCTTCGCCCTAGCCGCCCTCGGCGTCGGCTGGAGCCTGCTCTTCGTGGCAGCCAGTTCGCTCGTCGCTTCCGTCGCGCAACCGTCGGAAAAGGCACGCGCGCAGGGTCTCAACGACCTGCTGGTGTTCGGTAGCGTGACCGTCGCCGCGACGACGTCCGGGACGCTCCACGCGACGATCGGCTGGCGGGCGATGAACCTCTGCGCGCTGGTACCGGCAGGAGCGATCCTCGCTCTGTCGGTCTGGCTGCGACATCGCCGCCGAGCCCGACCGCGCCGGGCCGCAGCGGTGTGAGAACAAAGGGCTAGCCCGGAAACGGGTCGAACTCGAGCTCTTCGCCGAGGCTCCGCAGCAGCATCGCGAGGGTGTCGTGTCGCCGGGCGGCCTCGCGACGGCCGGCTGCGGTCGACAAGGTCGGAGCGAGGCGGGCGAGCTTCACGAAATAGTGATCGACCATGTAGCGGCGGTCGTCGAGTGCTCTGCGCCCGGCCCAGGGGTCCTCCGGGTCGACGAAGCTCGATCCCAGACGCGTGCCGCAGGCGACCGCCCGCATCCAGCCGAGCACACCGAGCGCCTCCAGCCGGTCGGCGTCCTGGAGCGCCCGGCCGAGCGGCGTCGCCGGGCGAGCACCCCGGCGGTAGCTGTGATCGCGGATGGCACCCGCCACTTCCTCGACCGACTCGGCCTCGAAACCGATCTCGGGCAGCCAGCGACGGGCGAGAGCCGCGGAGCGATCGGCCGCCGTCGCGGCCTCGGGGGCGTCCTTCGGCGGGTTGTCGATGTCGTGCAGCAGCGCGGCGGCCACGGCAAGGCGCCAGTCGACCTCGTCGCCGCCGAGCCGGCAGGTCCAGACGGCCACGCGCCACGAGTGCGCCAGGTCGTGTGCCGGGTCGCCGGCCAGGTCGCCCTCGTAGAGCGTCTCCACTCGCTCTGCGAGCTCGTGGAGCGGCGGGTCCGCTTCCACACGCTGCCGCAGCTCCTCGACCGCCGGTCGTCGGTCTGCCGAAGCCTCCACCATCGGCTCAGCGACGGGCGCGCCAGTGCCTCAGGCCGAAGGCGATCTCCGTCGTCTTGCGATCGGCACGCGTGTAGGCCTTCTCGCGGAACTTCCTGCCGCCGACCAGAACCCTGAGCCGCTCTTCATGGGCCAGCGCCAGAGTCGCGAAGACCTGCCGCAGCTCGGGATCCGCCCGCCCGTCCGTCGCTTCGCTCCAGATCACTTCGATCTGCTCTTCTGCGCGACCGTCGATCACCGGATCGTCCCCGGCCAGGTCTTCTCCGCGACGCCGAGTGGCGGCTGCCTCCTGAGCCCACTCATCGAGCTGCTTGCGCGCCGCCTCGACCGCGTCCACGGCCTCGAGATCCGCCGTGCCGGTGCGGCGTACCGGCTCGAGCTTCTGCGAGATCTGGGGCGCAGTGTCCGCCGAGCAGGCGCCCATCCACAAGGCCCAGCCGCCTACAGCCAGCATCCTGAGGATCCGCATCGCTCAGTACCGGATCAGCGCCTCGATACGCCGATCGCCGAGTCGCTCCCGGCCGTCGAGAAACGTCAGCTCGCAAAGAAAGCCGAGGGCGAGGACCTCTCCTCCCAGTTGCTCCACGAGCTGAGCGGTCGCCGCGGAGGTGCCGCCTGTCGCCAGCAGATCGTCGACGATCAGCACCCTCTCTCCCGGCTGGATCGCGTCGTCGTGGACCTCGACCTCGTCGGATCCGTATTCGAGATCGTAGGCCTCGGTGGCCGTCGCCGCCGGTAGCTTGCCCGGCTTGCGCACCGGGACAAAGCCGGCGTTCAGGTTGTACGCCACGATCGGCGCCAGAATGAAGCCGCGCGCGTCGATCCCCACCACCTTGTCGACGTCGAGCGACGCAAACAGCCAGACGAAGCGATCGACCGTCTGCCGCAGAGCACCGGGATCCTTGAGCAGGGTCGTGATGTCGTAGAAGAGGATTCCAGGCTTCGGGAAGTCGGGCACCTCCCGGATGAACCGCTTGAGATCGTCCATGAACGTCGAGCCTAGCAGTCCGCGCCCACCGCCCGGGCAGCCACTCGATCAGTCGCCTTGCCGAAGCCAGACGGTCGCCAGTGAGTCCGCGTACTCGTTCCAGCGGTACCCAGAATGTGCGGCGATCCACTCGAGCCGGCAGCTCGGATGCCGCCGGTAGATGGCGAGCAGCGGGCGCACCAGGTCGAGGTTCTTGAGCGGCGATCCCTTGCGCTTCCAGCCGTTGCGCTCCCAGCCGGGCGCCCAGCGAGTGATGGTG
Organism: Candidatus Multivoradales bacterium; assembly: GCA_965223855.1. Taxonomy (GTDB): domain Bacteria; phylum Acidobacteriota; class Thermoanaerobaculia; order Multivoradales; family JAHEKO01; genus CALZKB01. The sequence continues at coordinate 2,659,379 of CBDCXM010000009.1, read as the reverse complement.
TCGACGCACAACCGGCTGTCGGAGTAGACCGTCGTTTCGGCGTCCTCCGGGAGCGCCTCGAAGGCGGCCAGGAGCGCGGCGAGCTCCATCCGGTTGTTGGTCGTCTCCGCCTCGTGTCCATGCCCCTCACGCACGATCTTTCCGTCCTCGACCCACACGAACCCCCACCCTCCCGGACCGGGATTGGGGATGGCGCTGCCGTCGGTGAAGACGCCGCTCCCCGGCCCTTCGCTGTAGCGCTCCAGGACCTCGGCGCGCGTCAGATTCTCCTCACGAGTGGAGCGCCTTGCCCGTGCCTTTCGGCCCTTGGTGCCCGATGCCTGCTTCTTCCCCGGCGAGTGGCGTCGGCAATAGCGAGGCGTCCAGCCGGGGTACTTCGCCAACGCCGAGGGAGGTACCTCGAAACGCTCCCCGCACACCTCGCAGGTGAATCCCGGCATCCTCTGTGTCTCCCCTCAGTTGACGACGTTCGACCAGGAGGTCGTATCGCCACTCTCGAAGCCGTCGCTGAAGATCTCGCCCCCGGTGCCGGCGAGGAAGGTGCGGAACCTGAGCAGGGGCGAAACCGCGAAGCCTCCCGCCGCAGAGGGGTCGGTCACGTACCAGCGGCCGAACCAACGACGGCCGTGCCACGACGGCGTCGCCGGCAGCATCACCGTGGCGGAACCGAAGCCGCCACCCGCCCCTGCTCCACCGAGGGTGATCGCCTCGAAGGCGAGCTCTCCGCTCGACGGCGGCACCAGGCCGGGATCGGCTTCGTCGATCACCAGGAGCGCCGGCGCACCGCCGAGCGCGTCGTAGACGGCGACCGTGAAGCCGGGATTGCCCAGCAGCGGGGGCTCGAGCCCGACCATCACCGGCTCCAGAGCACCGGCTCCCGGGATGCCGCTCCCCTCGACCGTCGGTACGCGATCGGACTCGCTGTAGAGGGTCGGGCGGTCGAACGGCGCGGCACCTGCTGCGACGCGCGGGTCGGTGAGCGGGCGGCTCAGGAACGCGACCAGCTGCGCCTTCTCGACCGGCGACAGGTTGAGCACACGCACCAGTGGATCCTTGTTGGGGGCGTCGAAGTCGCCTCCGCGGTCGTAGAAATCGACGACGTCCTCCAGAGACTCGAAGCGCCCGTTGTGCATGAAGGCGTTTCGAAGCTCGATGTTGCGCAGTCCCGGAGTCTTCATGCGCCCGAGGTCGTCGGGGTCTGCGGTCACGGCGAAGCGCCCTTCGTCGTCGCCGGGCGGCCGGACCCCGGTGTAGTGAAACTCATCGTCGGTCAGACGCTCGAACTCGTGACAGCGGTCGCAGCTCGAGGCGAGGAACACTCCGCGACCGGCAACCTCTTCCGGGGTCAGGCCACCGCCGGTCGAGAGGAAGTCGTCGAACGGGCTCTGGTTCGTCACCAAAGTCCGCTCGTAGGCCGCCATCGCCATCGCCGCTCGGGCTGCCGTCACGTCCTCGGTGCCGAAGGCCTCGCCGAAGAGCTGGGCGTAGCTGCGACCGGCGATCCAATCGACCAGCGCCGGCGGCACCTCGGTAGAGAGAGCGAGCGGCTCGACCGTATCGAGGCGAACGACCGCCTCCGCCCAGTCGCGGGCCACGTGCCCCATCTCGACGTCGCTCACGACCGGGCCCGCCGCCTGCGACTCCAGGGCGGCACCGCTCGGCAGCACCACCACGTCGGTGATCGGATCGCGGAACTCGTCAGCAGCGCGCCCGTCCCAGAAGAGGGTCGCGGAATAGCCGGCGTTGAGCGCCGAATTCGCGCGCCGTCCCGTCGCCTGCTCGACGAGGCCGAACGACGGACTCATCAGGTAGGTCCCGGTCGCGTCCGTGAGCGGCACACCCGGAGAACCGAGCACATCGTCGTCCGTACCGAAGGCGCCGTCCGCCCCCGGATGAACGGCGAGCGGGCTGATCTGGGAGCGCGGATCGACGCCGGCGACCTCCGGCAGATGACAGGTGCCGCACGCGACGGTCCGGGTCGAGGAGAGCTGCTCGTCCCAGAAAAGCGCCTTGCCGAGATTCGCCTTCGCCACCGTGGTCGGGTTGCCCGGCGGATCCGGGGGAGGAAGAAGTTGAGCGCCCGCTGCGGAAGCAGCGAGGAGCAGAGCTGCCGCTGCGGTCGGCCGGACCCCGGGCAGACGATCGATCGACGAGAAACGACGGGACTTTCCGTTGCGCATGGCGGGGCGAGGATACAACGCGCGCGAAGGCGCGAGGTGTGGCGTAACGAAGCGACCTCCAGCAGCGCCTCCTTCTGTACCGGCACGGACCCGCGAAGCGGGGGAGATCCCCCCGGTGCCGGTGAAGGGAGCACGCAGACAGCCATGCCCGATCCCCCGCGAAGACGACACCCGCCCGCCGGAAGATCACGGCTCGCCGCGTTCGTGTTGTGCCTGCTGTGGCATCCGGCAGCCGGCCAGGCACAGCCTCGAGACGAGGCGCCTTCCGGTCGGGTCGTTCTCCTCCAGCCGGAACTCCTCGAAGTGGCTACCCTGCCGCCGCAGGCGCTCGAACTCACACTGGTTCCACCGACCTCGGTGGCCATCGCCGACATCGACTGCCTGCCGCTCGAGCAGAATGGGGTCGTAGAGATCGCCGTCACCGGCAACGTACCCGGCAGTTCCGTCCTGCTCCATTTCTCCAGGCTGGGGATCGAACCTCCGGAGGAGTACTTCGTCCGGGCCGACCCGATCGCGGCCGATCGCTACTCGGCGACTCTCCCCCGGGCGCTGCCGTGGGTCGGGGCACCGGAGACCCATCCGCGCATCGTCGCGGTGCTCGCGGAGATCGCCGCCCTGCGACGACCGTCGTCACCGCTGCTCGACGAGCAGGCGGTCGCCGAACGCCTCGCGCGACGGGAGCGGCTCGAGTCGCGTCTCGCCCAGGTTCCTTTCAACGGCGTGAGCCTGCGGGCCGAGCTCTTCGATGCCGGCGGCACGAGCGTCGCGCGGTCGCAGCCGGTCGAGCTGCCGGTGCGCTTTCACTGCGAAGTGGGACCGCAAAGGCCGCCGGGCCAGGGGAAGAACCTGACCCTCGGGGAGACCTCCCCCGTCCAGGCGAATCGCGCTCCGGTCGGCTGGGAGTGCGACGGAATCGGCCGACGGGAGTTCTCCGGCATCCTGTTTCAGGATCCGATCTGCCGCGACGCCTTCGTGCCGATCGAACCGCGGTTCCAGCAGATGAGTCACCAGCAGACGCTCCCCGGCGTCGCTACCTTTGAAACGGTGACGGTCTTCTACGGCACCAGCCGGCGCCGGACCGGTGCTCAGGATCCGGCCGCCTTCTACGGCAGCGACCGGGGTGAGCTCGAGACCGGAACCTGTGAGGTGACGATCCCGGTGGATCACGAGGTCGGGGAGCTCGAGAGCCCCGGCTGGTTCGAGGCCCCGGACCCGGCCAAGCACGTCCTTCTCGCCACGATCACCCCGCGCTCTTCCGGCGACTTCGCCGGCGCGCTCGCCGGCCGGGTGGCGACCGATCCTCAGCGCGAGGCGCTGGTCTTCGTCCACGGCTACAACGTGAGCTTCGAGGACGCGGCGCGAAGGACCGCCCAGCTTGCCGCCGATCTTCGCTTTCCGGGTGCGGCCGTCTTCTACAGCTGGCCGTCGCGCGCGGAGCTGGCGGGATACCCGGTCGACGAGGCCAACGTGCGGTGGGCCGTGCCTCACCTGCGGGAGTTCCTCGACCGGATCGCGGAACAGTCCGGAGCGGAGCGGGTTCACCTGATCGCCCACAGCATGGGGAACCGGGCACTGACGGAGGTGCTGCTGCGCTACGCCGCCGAGACGCCGAACGACTCCGTTGCTCCAGCTCCCCGCTTCACACAGATCGCCCTCGTAGCACCCGACATCGACGCCGACGTCTTTCGCGAGGACCTCGCGCCCTACCTCACCCGGGTCGGGCAGCGGCTGACGCTTTATGCCTCCTCGAAGGACAAGGCGCTCCTGGCCTCCAGGGGAGTGCACGGCCACCCGCGAGCGGGCGACCTGAGTGCGGGAATCGTCGTGGCCTCGGGGATCGACACCATCGACGCCTCGGATGTCGACACCTCGCTACTGGGCGATATCGGGCTCGGTCACTCGTACTTCGCCGAGCAGCCGACGGTGATCGACGACCTGCGCATGCTGCTCGCCGGCGCGACCAGCACCGAACGCGCGCTCGTCGCTTCTTCGAGCCCGCTGGGTGCCTACTGGAAGCTCGCCCCGGCGGATTAGTTCCCGACGGAATCGTCCTCGAGGGGACGGTCACCGCCGATCATCAAGCCCGACCGCGCAGGTAGGCGATGAAGGCGGCGACGCCACCGGCGACGATCACCGCCATGACGACCTTCGCCAGCGAGATCACCCAGGCGATGCCGATGCCGAGCGCCGCCCACTGAACCCACCAGACGCCCGGCGAGGTCATCCAGTCGATGACGAAGAGCACGGCCAGGATGCACGGCCCGATGAACAGGAACTTGAGAGCGCGCCATACTTCGAGCATGGGTTTCCTCCTCCTCGAATAGCCTACGCGATTGCGACTCCGATGTTCCCTCGAGGGCGCCGCCGCAGGCTCCTGCCGGGATGCCTCGAAGCCGGAAGATGCAGAATTTCCCCTGTTTCAAGGCCGTTTTAGCAGCAAATCATGCAATTTGACGCCCGTTTCGACGTCAAATTGCAAATTTCGGGTTGACACAAGCCCCCGCGAGTCCCATACTCCGCGAGCATGGAGATCGCCCCACCACACCTGGCGACCGCGCCGTCGCCACTATCCGGGAGGACTGTACCCGCATGAGCGCCACGAAACTCGAGTACCTCTGGTTGGACGGAAACGACCCCATGCAGTCGCTGCGCGGCAAGACACGGGTCGAGCGCGACTTCGACGGCACCCTCGAAGGGTGTCCCGTCTGGTCGTTCGACGGCAGCTCGACCCAGCAGGCCGAGGGCAGCTCGTCGGACTGCCTCCTCAAGCCGGTCGCGATCTTCCCCGACCCCGACCGCAACAACGCCTACCTGGTGATGTGCGAAGTGCTCAACGCCGACGGCACCGCGCACGTCTCGAACGGCCGGGCGACGATCGACGACGACGACAACGACTTCTGGTTCGGCTTCGAGCAGGAGTACTTCCTGTGGGATCCCGAGACCGACAAGCCGCTCGGCTTCCCGGCGAGCGGCTTCCCCAACCCGCAGGGGCAGTACTACTGCTCCGTCGGTGCCGCCAACGCATTCGGTCGCGAGATCGTCGAAGAGCACCTCGACCTGTGCCTCGAGGCGGGACTCAACATCGAGGGGATCAACGCCGAGGTCGCCGCCGGCCAGTGGGAGTTCCAGACCTTCGCCAAGGGAGCGGCGGCAGCGGGCGACCAGGTCTGGGTCGCGCGGTACCTGCTCGAGCGGACCGCCGAGAAGTACGGCGTGGCGATCAACTACCACTGCAAGCCGATCGCCGGTGACTGGAACGGCTCCGGCATGCACGCGAACTTCTCGAACTCACTGCTGCGCGAGTGCGGCAACGAGGCGGTCTACCACCAGGTCTGCGAGGCGTTCGGAGCGACCCCAGACGTCATCTCGGCCCACATCGACGTCTACGGCCCGGACAATCACCTCCGGCTCACCGGCCTCCACGAGACCCAGGCGATCGACAAGTTCAGCTACGGCGTCTCCGACCGTGGCGCCTCGATCCGGATCCCGATCGGCACCGTCGAGGCGGGCTGGAAGGGCTGGCTCGAAGATCGGCGGCCGAACTCGGCTGCGGATCCGTACAAGGTCGCCGCGCGCATCGTCAAGACGGTCAAGAGCGCCGAGATCCTCCAGCTCAAGACTGCCTGAGCGCACCCGGCAGCCCTGAGTACCGGGCCGACGAGTCTCTTCCAGGGGGCGGGGGTACCCGCCCCTTTCTCGTGAGACGATGGCGCGAAGATGCGACTCGACAACCGACCCGTGCCCAGGGGAGCCCACGTCCTCGCCTGGGTTCTCGTCCTCGTCGGGGGGCTGCTGACGAGTTGGGGCCTGGTGCACCTGCTCGACGCCCGTGCGAGCGCCGACTGGCCGTCCGTCGACGGGGAGGTGCTCACCTCCACCGTGAAGTTGCGTCGAAGCCGCAGCGGCTCCAGCAGCACGGACAGCTTCCGCTACGCCCCGGAAGTCAGTTACAGGTATGCGGTCGACGGCGAGAGTCTCGTCGGCAGGCAGATCTCGTTCCGTGACGACCACTACGGCAAGCGAAGGCCGGCCTTCGAGATCGCGTCACGCTACGAAGTCGGGGCGCCGGTGACCGTCTACTACAAGCCCGGCGATCCCGGGCAGGCGGTCATCGACCTGCATTGGGACTGGTCGACCTACCTGCCGGTCGGTATCAGCGGCTTCATCTTCCTCGTCGGCTGCTTTCTCGTGCGCGCCCTGCGCCGACGCGCGATCGCACTTCAGCCCCGCGACCCGGCCTGATCCTGTGGCCGGGGCGCCGCGGTGAAGGCCTCCCTCGCCCAGCGGACCCGATCGTCGATCGTCTCCATCGCCAGCCGTGCCCGGTGCGCCGCCTCGAGGCGCGGCTGCAGACCGGTCCGGTTGGCAATCTGAACCGCAAGCCCAGGGCGCGCGTTGAGCTCGAGGATCAGCGGACCTCGCTCGCGGTCGAGCACTAGGTCGACTCCGAGGTAGCCGAGCCCCGTCAGCTCGTGACAGCGGGCCGCGAGGGTCAGCAACTGCTCCCAATGGGGGATGAGCAGGCCACCCACCGGATGACCGGTGTCCGGGTGCTCGCGCACCACCTGGTCGTGCCACACCGCGCTACCGGTGCGCCCGGTACCGAGGTCGATGCCGGCGCCGATCGCCCCCTGATGGAGGTTCGCCTTGCCGTCCGAGGCGCGGGTCGGCAGCCTCACCATCGCCATCACCGGCACGCCGAGAAAGACGATGATCCGGACGTCGGGAACTCCCTGATAGCTGATCGCCTCGAACACCGGATCGAAGAGCACCCGGTACTCGATCATCGCCGCATCGGGATGCCCCCCGAGGCTGTACGCGCCGCTCAGGATGTTGCTGACGTAGTGCTGGACCTCGCTGAGGTCCAGGAGCGTGCCTCCGGCGGAGCGGAAACGCCCCCCCTGAGTACCGGTGACGACGAGGATTCCGGTGCCGCCGCTGCCATGGGCGGGCTTGATGACGAAGTCGTCGTAGGGCTCGAGCATCCCACCGAGCTCCTCGACCTCGTGATGAATCCGGACGACTCCGTAGAGCGGGGGGACCGAGATCCCCGCTTCCTCCGCCAGCCGCTTGGTCTTCAGCTTGTCGTCGACCAGCGGGTAGAGGCGCCGCGGGTTGTACTCCATGATGTAGCGGCCGTTGCGCCGGTTCATGCCGAGCACTCCGGCCCTGCGCAGCCGCCTGGCTGTGTCGAAGATCACGGGTCGTCGGTCGCGAACGCGCGGAAGCGCCACAGTTCCAGCAGCCGGTAGCCGGAGTAGCGACCGAGCAGAAGGCAGGCTGCCAGCAGCACCAGCAGGAGCTCCGGAAAGACGAAGATCCAGTGCCCCACGATGCGGCTGGTCATCACCAGATAGGCGAGGATCGAGACCAGAAGACTGCCGATGCCCTGCTGCAACGCCTCCTCGGCCCCCTTCTCCTCCCACACGACGGACATCCGCTCGATGGTGATCGCGAGGATGACCATCGGGAAGAGCGCGACGGAGAGCGCTCCGTGAAAGCCGAGCTGGGCGCTCACCACGCTCAGCAGCAGCATCACCAGCACGACGACGATCAGGACCGCGGCGAGCCGGGGCACGAGCAGGAGGCGCAGGCGCTCGAGGTAGAACCTGACGAACAGCCCCAGGGTGACGACGATGAGAAACAGCGCGATTCCCGCCCACAACCGGGTCTCGCGAAACGCCAGAGCGATCAGGACCGGCATGAAGGTACCGAAGGTCTTCACCCCGACCAGAGTTCTCAGGAGGACGAGCAGAAAGGCACCCACCGGGACCAGCAGCAGAATGCGGTAGACCTCCTGGATCCGGATCGGCAGACTGAACAACGAGAAGCTCAGCAATCCGGGACTGAGAAACCGACTCCCTCTCGAGGCTGCTTCTACCGCGCTCTGCTCGCTCGCTCGCACCGCCACCGCGAGCGAAACATCCCGACCGCCGCGCACGCTGACCAGCGATCCGCCGCCACGCTTGAGCACCAGCATGTCCTCGCCCGGGCCGGCGCTCCCCCCCTCCCCCTCGAACGCCTTCCAGTCGCTACCGCTCCAGACCTCGAGCCAACTGCGCAGACGCGCGTTGCGGAGCCTCCGCTCCAGCCGAACGCCGCGAACCACGCGTGCGGGAATCTCTGCGAGCGCCAGAACCGTAACCGCCGCCGAAAGCCGATCGACGAGGGTTGGATTGGCGCCGACCAGGATCGCCGCATCCGTGTTCTCGGCGTCGGAGAGGTTGCCGAGCAGCTGCGGCAGGAGCGTTTCGAGGTCGGCCGAGCGGCTGAAGGAATCGTCGAGGAGGTTCGCGGCGGCCGCGAACTGGGCCTCGTCGAGCCCTGAAACATCCGTGGCCGGCGGCACGATGCGCGACGCCGGCGGAGCACTGCCGAGGCGCTGCACGGCGGCACGGTAGTAGATCACCTGATCTCCGGTCGCCTCCCTCACCGACCATACGGCTCGGCGACCCCAGGCATCGGTCTCCGTCGTCAGCCCGTACTCACCCGACACGAAGTTCTCGCCGACGACGACGAACTCTCCCTCGGACTGCGGAATCGACATCCTGACCTTCGTAGGCCCACCGTCGGCAGAAAACTGAAGGGCGAGTTCGAGGTCCCATACGGACGCGGTCGAGGCGGGCGTCAATGGATAGCCGAGCCGCAAGGTCTTGTAGGCGAACAGTCCGACTCCGGCGGTCGCGACCAGCGCGGCCACGAAGTACACCTGACCGCGGCCGCTCTTCATCCCTCGCACTCCAGAGCGACGCGGTGACGGGCATCGTCGGAGGGATCGATCAGGAAGGCGTCTTCGAGAAAGCTTCGGCCGACGAGCATCGGGTACTCGAAGTTGCTGCGATCCACGAGGTTCACCTCCGCGCGCTTCGTCACCTCGCCCAGACAGATCTTGATCTCGACCACCGGCCGGACGTCGGATCGCCCTGAGTGTCGCTTGATCGCCGCCTTGCGCACCAGCTTGCGCTCGAAGGCGACCCGGCGGCCGCTCTCCCCTTCGACGGTGAAGCGCACCCAGCGCTCTCCGTCACGTCGGAAGTAGCGCGGCCGCTCCACGTGGAGCGAGGAATGCTCTGCGCCGGAGTCGAGCTTGGCTTCCATTTCGAGACCCGAACGGGTCAGCCGGACACGCTCCACCCAGCCCGCCACCGTCGCCGCCTCGGTTTCGACCTCGTCCGATCGAAGCTCGGCGCCCGGGAGCGCGGCCAGGAGGGCGAAGCCCGCCCCGCAAAGAAGAATCAAGCGCTTCAAGATCCCTCGAATCATAGCCCGCGCCCTCGGCCGACGCATCTCGGCCGGCCGCCTCGGCCGCCGGAGTTCCCGGAAGAATCGGCGGGCAGCCCGACCGAGCGTCGGACTGCCCGCCGTAGAGGGGAACGGGCCCTCGCCGGTCGGCGAAGCCCCTGAAGAAGCCGGAGGTTGTGCCCCCGGACTGGGGCCGACGGCCCCTGTTGCTGGGACCGCCCGAGGGCGAAGAAGTCACATCGCCCGCACCGTCTGCGAGCCGGTAGGTTCGTGACCGCTCGGGAAGGACCGCGGGCGCAGTATCATCCAATGCAGAGAGGGGGCCGTAGTCCCTCGAGAGAACCGCGGATGAGCGAGCCGAGACAGGCCTGGGACCAGGCCGCCTACCTGAGGATCCGGCGGGGACGCGACGCCGTCCTCGAACCGATCGCCTCTTTCGCCGCCCGTGTGGGAATCGCTCCCTCCGCGGTGAGCTTGATCGGTGTCGCTCTGGCGGCGAGCGTCTGCTGGGTTCACGGCATCGCGCCCCGGCTCGCCCTCGCAGCCTTTGTCGGAGCGCTCCTCTGCGACGCCCTCGACGGTGCGATCGCGCGGCGCGTCGGTTCGAGCAGCGCGCTGGGCAAGCGCATCGACCACGCTTGCGACGCCGCAACATTCCTGCTGGTTCTTGCCGCGATCGCGCGCTGCGGGCTGGCTCCTACGTCCTCGGCACTGCTCCCCGCAGGCCTCGTCGTCCCGCTGCTGCTGCTGGCGATTCACTGCCGCCGACGCCGCGGCCGCGCCCGGTCGCCCGAGGCCTTCGGCGGCTTCTTCGCTCATCTCTTCAAGGTTCCGGTCTACGGCGCGTTCCTCCTCTATCTCGCCGGCGGCGTCGACCTCGTCGCACCGGCGGTCCAGACTTCCACGGTGATCGCCCTCGTGAGTGCCGGTGTGATGGTGGCCGGCCTGACGATGACGCCTGTCATCGAGCCCGCCTCGACACAGCCCCATCGCGCCACACGCTGAGGGCGGCCCTGCACCCCGGGGCATATGCGCCCTTGGCGACCGGCCGCCCCGCATGTAACGGCTGCTAGGCTCTGTCGCCAGTCTCATCGACTCGGCCGCTCTCACGGGCCGGCGTACCTGAATCTCTCGGAGGAGTTCCTCATGCGACGACTTTCCATTCTGGCTCTGCTCGCAGTGTTGCTCTCGGCACCGGCAGGAGCGGGCGTCTACTACGAAGCGGTCAACCGGGTCGATGGCCAGGGTGGCGAAGCTTCGTCCTGGACCGTGCGATCCTGGGTCGAGGGGGCCAACGCCAAGATCGAATTCACCCAGAGCGGCAGCCCGATCATGCCCGCCGGCACGTACATCCTCACCAACGACGGCGGACAGACGCTGTGGCTCGTCAACGAGCAGGACGGCAGCTACTCGGAGCTCGACCTCGAGGCGGTCATGCAAAGCGCCGCGCAGTTGATGCAAAGCACCGGCGGTCTGGTGGACTTCAGTATCGAGAACCCGTCGATGGAGCTCCTCGAGGAACGTGATGGAGGCGACCTTCTCGGCCGCGACACGACCTACTACCGCTATCGCAGCTCGTACGACATGCAAATGAAAGTCTTCGGGATGAAGCGCGCCATGAAGTCGACCTCCGATCAGGAGATCTGGGTCATCGACATGCCCGACCATGTCGCCCTCGGCGCCTGGCTTCGCAAGGAGCCGCCGAGCATCGGTAACGAGGAACTCGACGCTCTCATCGCCACCGAGATCCAGAAGGTGAAGGGCTTCCCTCTCAAGGCTGTCACGGTGAGCACCTCCGAAAGCGGCAAGAGGGGCAATCCGCAGACCACCACCTCGACCATGGAAGTGACCGAGATGCGCGAAGAGAACATCGACAACTCGATCTTCGTGCTCGACCCCAATCTGGTCGAGAAGCCCCTCCTGACGGCGATGCCGACCGCACAGCCGCAGGAAGAGGATGAGGGTGGCCTGCGCGGTCTGCTGAAGCGTCGCCGCGGCGGCGGTTGAGGCGGCCATCGACTCCCGAGGCCTGAGAGCGACCCTGGCGTGAACGCCTACGGGCCTCTCGACAGCCCCGTCGCCCTGTCGGTCCTCGGGTTGACGCTGGTCCTGCCGATCGCGATAGGCGTGCTCGCCCTGCGCCGCACCGCGAACCAGAGCGACTTCTTCGTCGGCGGTCGGTCGATGGGCCGCTGGGTGGTGGCTCTTTCGGCGGTCTCCTCGGGCCGTTCCTCCTGGCTGGTGCTCGGAGTCAGCGGGCTCGCGTTCTCCACCGGGCTGAGCGCGATCTGGGCGGTCGTCGGCTACACCTTCGTCGAGTGGCTCCAGTGCCTCGTCCTCGGACCGCGCTTGCGCCGGGACAGCGAGTCGCTCGGAGCGATCACGGTGCCCGACGTGCTCGCACTGCGCTTCGGTGAAGCGGGTCGCACCGTCAGGGCGACGGCCGCGCTGCTGCTCGTCGGTTTCGTGACCGCCTACGTCGCGGCACAGCTTCACGCCGGCGCGAAGACGCTCAACAGCGCCCTCGGTTGGCCGCTCGCCGGCGGCCTGGCGGCGGCGGCCGCGATCATTCTCGTGTACATGGTGCTGGGAGGTTTCGTAGCCGTCGCCTACAACGACGTGGTGCGGGCGGTGGTGATGCTGATCGGCCTCGTCGTTCTGCCGCTGGTCGCCCTGTCACGAATCGAGGAGGGTGGCCTCGCCCTCGCGCTGGAGGCCCACCCCGCTCACCTCGACCCCTTCGCGCTGTCGGCGGGAGCCTTCCTCGGTCTGGTCGGCATCGGTCTCGGCTCGCCCGGACAGCCGCACCTCCTGGTGCGCTACATGTCGATCGATGACGCGGGCAAGCTGCCGGCCGTCGCCTGGATCGGGCTCGCCTGGAACCTCGTGCTCGGCAGCGGGGCCGTAGCGATCGGTGTACTCGGTGCCGCCTTCTGGAACGAGGCCGCACAATTGCCCAACGGCGACCCCGAGATGGTCTATCTGGCACTCGCCGGCGACAACTTCGGCCCGCTGCTCTTCGGCCTGGTCGTCGGCGGCGTCTTTGCCGCCATCCTCTCGACGGCCGACTCTCAACTCCTGGTCGTTGCCTCCACGTTCATCCGGGATCTGTGGGAAGGCACGTTCGGCCGCACCTTCGAGAAGGAGCGCGACCGGTTGCGTCTGTCGCGCTGGATCGTCCTGCTGTCGGGCGTGCTGGCGGTCGCCCTGGCATGGTTTGCCGAGGATCTGGTCTTCTGGCTCGTGCTCTTCGCGTGGAGCGGCCTCGGCGCCGCCTTCGGCCCGGCCGTGATCTTCGCCCTGCTGTGGCGCGGCACGACCCGCCAGGGAGTGCTGGGCGGGATGCTCGTCGGCGCGACGACGACGGTTCTCTGGCGTCTGTGGTGGAAAGAGAGCACCGGGATCTACGAACTGGTGCCTGCCTTCCTGGCGTCGGGCGCGGCGGTCCTCCTGCTCTCGCTGGCGACCGGCCGATCACCGGCTGCCCGGGCAAGGGACCGGAGCTCTTCCTAGCTCCTTCGTCTCGGACCGCCTCAGCCTGGTAGTTGCAGGTTGCTGAAGAGCCCCGGCCGCAAGGCTGCCCGTAGCCGGCGCCCTCCCGGCCGCCGCCCCACCTATCCGGGCGTCGGCTCGGGATCCTGCGTCGACCCAGTCGACGGCCCCCCTCGACCGAGGACGTAGCCGACCCGCTGAAGGGACGGGAAGCTGTCGCAGAAGACCTTGACGACCACCAGCAGGGGAACGGCGATAAGCGCACCGGGAACCCCCCACATCCAGTTCCAGAGCAACAGCCACAGGAAGATGGCAACCGGGCTGAGCTTGAGCCGCCGACCGAGGGCGGCCGGGGTCACAAGAGTCCCCTCCACCGCCGTCAGCAGCAGGTAGCAGGCGGGCGCGAGCAGGGCGTAGGAGATCGGACTGAGACTTCCGGCTGCGGCGACGCCGACGAGGGCGGTCCCGACCACGGCTCCGAGGTAGGGAATGAAGTTGAGGCTGGCGGCCACTGCCGCCCACAGCAGCGGGTTGGGCATGCCGAGCGCCCACAGTGTTCCCCCCACGCAGACGCCCAGGAGGATGTTGATCGCACTGACCGTGAGCAGGTACGAGGACGCCTGGCGCTCGAAGTTCGAGAGGAAGTCGAGCGCCCGACTCCCCTCACCGAGTTCGGGGAGCGTCGTCGCCAGGCGCCGCAGGAACGCCCCATCGGTCGCCAGCAGGAAGAACAGCAGCACGATCGAGATCACCGAGCTCGCCAGCATCGCCCCGGCGTCCGCAATCAGGGTCTCGGCCGCGCTCGGCTCCTCGATGCGAACGACCTCCGCGTCCTCGCTGGAATCGACCTCCGTGAGGCTCTTCACCTGACGGGTCGCCTCGAGTGTTGCCTCCTGTGCCTTCTGGACAGGCTCGAGCCAGCGATCGAACGACCTCTGCAACTCCCTCGCGGTGGAGGGCATCTCGCCCGCCCACTCGAGCGCCGGCTCGTGGATGAAGGTCCCCAAAGCGGTCACACCGGCAAGGATCCCCGACAACACGAGGACGGTGGCGAGCGGCCTCGGCAGGCGGAGGCGAGTCAGAAGCCTCACGGCAGGCGCAAGCAGGAAGTAGAGCAGCACCGCGACGATGACCGGCAGGAGCAAGGTGCGCGACTGGTCGATCGCCATCAGCGCCGCGAGAATCGCCAGCACCGAAACTGCGCCGCGAACTCCCGGCAACGAGGAATCGACCTTCAACGCGCGCCGCCCTCCGCGCCGGGAGCTGCCGGTTCGCCGTCACCGTCCGGAGCGCCGGCTGCCTCGATCGCGAGAAGCCGTGACGGGGTGCGGACGAAGAGCGCGCCCTCGGAGATCGCCGGCGTCGCCATGAGCGGTTCGCCGAAGTCGTGCACCGCCACTTCCGCGTACTCCGGATCGGCCTCGAGCACGTACATCAGGCCCTCCTCGGTCCCGGCGTAGAGCCGGCCGTTCGCCGCTACCGGAGATGCCGTGAACGTGCCGCGCTGCGAGAAGCGGCTCTTGGTCAACGCCGCCCCCGAGCCGGCGTCGTAGGTGACGAAGATGCCGTTGTGATGAATCACGTAGTAGACGCCCCGGTAGAGCAGCGGCGTCGGCATGTACGCGCCGCCGCGCCCGTGCCCCCAGAGCAGTCGCTCGTCGGACACCGGGTCCGCTATCGCGAGGTCGCCTCGGATCCCGGCGGGAACCGCGTAGATCGGCTTGATCGGCGGATAGCCGGCGGAGACGATCACCGACTGATCCGAGACGACGGGAGCGGCGATCACGAGCTCCGAGTTCGGCCCGAGGCTCCACAGCTCTTCGCCGTTGGCGGGATCGTAGGCGTGGATCGTCGAGCCGTTGACGACCAGCTCGTCGCCATCGCTCCCTTCGACGATCGCCGGTGTCGACCACGAGGGGGCGACGTCACGATCGACTCGCCACAGCTCCTCACCGGTACGCGCGTCCCAGGCGGCGAGATAGGGACCCTCGTGAACGTCGACCTGCAGAATGACACGACCGTCGACCAGGATCGGCGAGCTCGCGTACCCCCACTCGATCCCCGGGTCGGAGAACGCCCCCGCATTGAGGCCGCCGAGGTCGAGCTGCCAGCGCACCGTGCCGTCCATCTCGAGGACTGCCATCCCGGCCGTCGGGAAGACGACGACGATCGACTCGCCGTCGGTCGCGGGGGTCGAGTTGGCCTGCGTCGCCTTGAAGTGGCGACGGGTCGCGGGGATCGCTCTCCCGATCTCGGTCTCCCACACCCGATCTCCGGTCTTCTTGTCGAAGGCGATCACTTTCCAACTGTGCTCGACTTCCTCGCTGACCGGCGTCCCTTCGCCAGTCAGCCCGGTCCGCAGCGTCTGGTCGATGCCGGTCGCCACTGCGGTGGTGACGTAGACCCGGTCACCCCACACGATCGGGCTCGAGTTGCCGAGCCCTTCCAGGTCGGCATCCCAGCGAATGCCGCTGCCGCTGGCGAGATCCCAATGGGTGGCCACCTCTGCGCCGTCGCCGACACCCGTGCGATTGCTGCCCCGAAACGCCGGCCAGTGGACCGTCTCTGAGCCCGCCACCTCTTCCGGTGCCACGAAGCCGGCGACGCCGACCGGCTCGGCGACGGCACGCCGCAACGAGGCCGGCTGTTCGCCATCCCGATCGAGGGCGATACCCTCGATGGTCCCCGCCCGGCCGAAGAAGCTCGCCCGGATCGAGCCGGCTGCGTTGATGAACGCCCGCTCGCCGCGGACCTCGAGATCCTCGAACGCACCGCCGGAGACCGACAGGCGCAGGCGCCCTTCCCTCAGGACGGCCTCCGCGCTCTCGTCACCGGCGAATCCCTCGTAGAGTCCGGTGAATCTGTGCAGCTCTTCGAGGGCGTAGGTAGGCGGCGCGGGATCCGGGCGGCTCTCGGCGCGTTCGAGCAGCGCGGCGAACTCGCCTTCCAGGCCGGCTGCACGGAGCTGTTCGAGGGTCGACTCGCGAATCGGCCCCGCGTCGATGGCCGCCGTCGCCAACTCGAGATCGCCGCCCTGCATGGCGAAGCCGAGAGCCTGATCGCGGTCCTCAGCGCCATGCGCGAGAAGCGCCAGCGCCACCGCCCGCTGCTGGGCGAAGAAGAGCGCCATCTCCAGCGGTCGGGCGCCGTAGAAGGTCTCGGCCAGATTCGGGTCCGCGCCCTTCTCGAGCAGCGTCTCGACGACCTCCAGGTGACCGTTGACCGCAGCGGCAGCCAGCGCTGTCGAGCCGTACTTGTCCGTACTGTCGACGTCGACACCCTGCTCGACGAGGTCTACGACTTCTTCGACCGAGCCTGCTCGGGCCGCTTCCAGCAGAGCCGCAGCACCGCTGTCGGAGGCCGGCATCGCGCCGGGGATCAGGCTCAGGGCGGCACAGAGAGCCGCTGTCATCGCGCTTCGCTTCATGAGAGATCTCCTCTTTTCCGGCCATGCTACCGCCCTCGACGGCGAGCCCCTCGAGAGCAGCCCTTCGGCCTCTCAGGGTCGCGCAGCGACTCTGAGAAGGAGGCGATCCGGCGACACGTCGACTGCGGTGGAGGGAGCCCTCAGCGCAGACGAAGGTCGCGCACGACCCTCATGGCCCCGTCGCTCGACCGTTCCACCGGCCTCACCGAAGACCAGGTCGGACCGTCACCGTCGGCGCGGGAGCCGAGTCGCTCGTCGTCGGCGAACTGAAGAGTGAAGGACTGCTCCCTGCCCGCGACCACGACACGAAAATGAACGTGGGCCGGTGGTCGCGCTCCTTCGGCGTAGTAGCCGGGGCGAACCGTGTCGAAGCGGAAGCGCCCTTCGGCATCGGTCCGGGCGACGCCGCAGAGCCTCGCCTCCGATTCGTCCATCCCGCCCGGGGAGTAGAAGCCCTCGGCGTCGGTGTGGAAGGCCAGGACGCGGGCCGTCGCCACCGGGAGACCTTCGCGATCGAGCACCCGGCCTTCGATGCTCAGGCGCTCACCAGGCTCTTCGGGGCCGGCGACCACCACGACCGAGCCCTTCGCTTCCGCGTCCTCGCAGGCCCGCCTCGCCACCTGCGCATCGAGCTGCGACGAGTCGAGTGCCAGGGCGGCTGCGGCCGCGAGCATGGTTCCGAGAATCTTGCGAGGGCTCATGGCGAAAGGTACGGCTTCCACCCGGAGGGGGTTGCGTCGATTCCGGGAGAAGAGACCCGACACCAGTAGACTATCGTCGCCCCCGGCCGCACGGGGCCTCGAGGTCATCGCCCCGATCCTCCGCAGGCTGCACCCCTGCGACCCGCGACGTTACGGCCCCCTCCCTGACGAAAGCCATGCAAACCCTCCACGCCTTCCTCGAGGAGATCGGCCGCTTCTTCGACCTGCTCTGGAAGGTCCTGCGCTGGACCTTTCGCCGACCGTTCGACGGCCGCCAGTGGCTGCTCCAGATGGTCCGTGTCGGCGTCAACTCGCTGCCTGTGGTCCTGCTCACGGCGATGTTCACCGGCATGGTGCTGGCGCTCCAGACGACCTCGACCCTGCAGCGTTTCGGCGCCGAGCGCTACGTCGGCTCACTGGTCGCCCTGTCGATGGTGCGCGAACTCGCCGCGGTCCTCGGCGGCCTGGTGATCGCCGGCAGGTCCGGATCGGCCATGGGCGCCGAGCTGGCGAGTATGCGGGTCACCGAGCAGATCGACGCGCTCGAGGTCATGGCCACCAACCCGGTCCACTACCTCGTCGTGCCGCGGGTGTGGGCGGCGGTGATCGTCCTGCCGCTCCTGGTCGGGCTCTCCGACGCGATCGGCATCTGGGGCGGCTACCTCGTGGCGGTGCTCGCCATGGGTACCAACCCGGTTGCCTATCTGGAGACGACCTTCCAGTACACCGATCTTGCGGACGTCACCTCCGGCCTCATCAAGGCGGCGGTCTTCGGTCTCCTTCTCGCTGTGATCGGCTGCCAACAGGGGCTCTATGCGCGCGGCGGAGCGGCCGGCGTCGGACGGGCCACGACGAGGTCGGTGGTCTTCGCCTCGATCGCCATCCTGATCAGCGACTTCTTTCTCACCAAGATCCTGTTTTGACCGAGCGACCGATCAAGATCCGTATTCGCAGCCTTCACAAGGCGTTCGGCGACAAGAAGATCCTCCGCGGCGTCGATCTCGATGTGGCCGCGGGGAGCTCGACGGTCATCATCGGCGGCTCGGGGACCGGCAAGAGCGTTCTTCTCAAGCACATCATCGGGCTCCTCGCCCCCGACGACGGCTACGTCGAGGTCGACGGCACGAGGATGGGAGAGCTGGAGGGTGAGGAGCTGACCCGCTTCCGGCGCAAGTTCGGGATGGCGTTCCAGGAGGGGGCGCTTTTCGACTCGATGACCGTCGAGGACAACATCGCCTTTCCGCTGCGTAGGATCGGTGAGCTCGACGAGGGGGCGATCCGGGAGCGCGTCGCGGAGTGCCTCGAGCGGGTCGAACTCGCGGGCAACGCGACCAAGATGCCGGCCGATCTCTCCGGGGGGATGCGTCGTCGGGTCGGCTTCGCGCGAGCGATCGCTCATCGGCCGGAGGTGCTCCTCTTCGACGAGCCGACGACCGGACTCGACCCGGTGACGAAGCTGACGATCGACCGTCTGATGATCGATCTTCGGGAATCTCTCGAGTCGACCCTCGTCACCATCAGCCATGACATGGGAAGCGTCTTCCGTATCGCCGATCGGGTGGCGATGCTCTACGAGGGACGCATCCTCACCGACGCGACGCCGGCCGAGATCCGTCGCAGCGACGACCCCCGGATCGCCGACTTCGTGCGCCGTGACCTCGAAGTCTGGAACGCCGAACCGTGACACAACGCCTCTTGCCTCCCACGCCCCGCTCCGAAAGGATCGAATGATGTCGAATCTGGCCAAGGTCGGTCTCTTCATGGTCGCCGCCCTCGCGGTGCTCGGCTACCTGATCTTCAAGGTCGAAGACCTCGAGCTCTTCGGCGCGTCCGGGCAGCGCATCGAGGCGCGCTTCGCCTCCGTCGCCGGACTGGACGACAAGGCGGCAGTGCGCATTGCGGGCGTCAGGGTGGGAAAGGTCGACGGCATCCGGCTCGAAGGACGGACCGCGATCGTGGGGCTGCTCCTCGATCCACCGCTCGATCTTCCCGAGGGGACGCAGGCGAGGATCAGCAGTCTCGGTCTGCTGGGAGACAAGTACGTCGAACTCGTGCAGGGCCCCGCGACCGGCTCCTTCCTCGTAGACGGGGCGACAATCGCCGGTGAGACGCCGGCGGGCTGGGACGAGGCGATGGCGCAGTTGAGCGAGATCGGGGGAACCCTGCAACGCTCGCTCGATGCGGTCGATCCGGAGGAGACCGGACGGCTGGTGCGCAACCTGCTCGCCAATCTCGATCGGACAACTGCGACGCTTCGCGATCTGGTCGAAGCGAACCGAGGTGCCTTCGATCGGACGGCGGACAACTTCGCGCGCGCGAGTGGCACCCTCGCGGCGGAGTTGCCGCGGCTTGCCGATCAGATGGAGGGTCTGCTTGCCCAGATCGATGCGGTCGTCGCCGAGAATCGGGAGACGCTCAGCACGAGTCTCGACGAGGTGGCGAAGCTGTCGACCTCGATGCAGGCGTCGGTCGACGATCTCAATACGATCACGGCCGGTCTTGCCGCCGGGGAGGGAACGTTGGGCAAGTTGCTTCGCAGCGACGAGGCGCACGACCAGCTGACCTCGACCCTCGGAGCGATGGAGGAAGGGGTCGACAGCCTGAGCGAGACGTTCGGGAAGATCACCAGCCTCGGGCTCGATCTGTCGCTCGACGGCACGGTGCTCGAGGAGGTCGAAGAGACCCGAACCGCGTTCTCGATCGATCTCCAGCCGGAGGGGAGTTCCAGGTTCTACCGGCTGGGAATCGTCGACGATCCGCGTGGGCGCCTCGAGACCCGCACTGAGACGGTGACCGTCACCGAAGGGGACGTTCCTCCCATCACGACGACCACAACGACGCGCACGCTCGATGACGACTTCACCCTGTCGGCGCAGTTCGGCTTTCACTTCGGGCGCCACCGGCTGCGAGCCGGGATCTTCGAGTCCTCGGGCGGCGCGGCGGTCGACTTCGGCCTGCTCGAGGAGAAGCTGTGGATGACCGTCGAGGCGTTCGACTTCTCGCGCGAAGACGACCTCGAACCCCGACTCAGGGTCGAGGGGCGTTGGCGGCTCCACCCCAACCTCTACCTGTTGGGCGGTCTTGACGACATTCTCGAGGACGAGCGCGAGACCCTGTTCTTCGGGGCCGGAGTGACCTGGAGCGACGACGACCTGAAGTACCTTCTCGGCTCGCTGCCGAGCGGTCTCTGACGCGTACCGCGGCGGGTTGGATCGACGGCCGCGATCAGGCATAGTCCGCCGGTGGCGACCTACGCGATCGGCGACGTTCACGGCTGCTACCGCGAGCTGAAACGGCTGCTCAAGAAGCTGCCCTTCGACTCCGACCGCGACCGGTTGTGGCTGGTGGGCGACCTGGTCAATCGCGGCCCGCAATCGCTCGAGGTGCTGCGCTGGGCGCGCAAGCGTTCGAAGAAGATGGGCAAGCGCTTCCAGGTCGTGCTGGGCAACCACGATCTCCACCTGCTGGCGACCGCGGCAGGCCTGCGACGGCCTCAAGCCAACGACACCTTCGACGCCGTGCTCGCCGCCGACGATCGCAAGCGGCTCCTGCGGTGGCTGCGTGAGCGGCCGCTCCTCTACCGGCGCAAGAAGGTCGTCCTCCTCCACGCCGGATTGATGCCCGGCTGGTCGATCGACAAGGCGACGGACCTCGCCGAACGGGCGGAGCGCAAGCTGCGCTCCGGCGACCCCGACGCGCTGGCAGTCCTCCTCGGCCTGCGACGGCCCAAAGGCAAGCCGGCGAAGCACACCAGATCGAGCGAAGCTCTCCGCGCCCTCACCCGCCTACGGACGCTCCGCCCCAACGGGCTCCCCTGCAACTACAGCGGCCCCCCCGAGTCGGCACCGAACGGCTGTACACCCTGGTTCGCCGTCCCCCGACGCCGAACCCGAAAGCTCACCATCGTCTGCGGCCACTGGGCAGCCCTCGGCCTTCGTCAGCAAAAGGGACTCGTAGCCCTCGACACCGGCTGCGCCTGGGGCGGCCAGCTCACCGCAGCAAGGCTGGAAGACGGCACGCTCTACCAACAACCAGCCCTTACCAGGGTGCCAGCCGAATAGTCACGTCCTCAGTGGGTCGCCCCCCGAAGGTGCCAGGTGAATCGTTTGGGGGACCCTGCTTTCGTGCCGCGGGTTCCCGGAAATCGGTCGATTCTGTCGATCAGCGAGGTCGCGGCACCTGAGACGAAGATCAGGAGCCGTCCGGGACCACATTCGACTCCCAATCCCACTAGCGCAGGGGAAGTCGACTGGTCGCCCATACAAACTCCTGCCACCGACGCAGAAGCGCCGTCGGCCAGGCATGGAGGCTCAGGCTGTCGAGCTAGCCGGCTCTGGTCAGGATCGGTTGGTAGCTCACCGGCCGGAAGCAACCCTCGGGGAACGTCACCGTCAAACCGCGTCTGAAGTCCTTCGACCGCTGCCGATACTCGAGCACAAACCACCGGTAGGCCTCCTCGAGTGCCTTGCGCTTCTGCCGATCTGCAGCGTGGAACCGAGGGGCAGGACGACGCTCGAAGTGCTCCGGCCGGTCGTGCGGGTCCTGGGCTAGAAGTGCCTCTCGCCCGAGAACCGGCTTGCCTGTGGCCTCGTGCTCGTCCTCTATGTCTCTGACGATCTCCCGAATCCTCCGACAGCGTTCGACTTGCCTGAGTCCTGCCCAGCACGGAATCGGCGAGAGCTCCAGACGATGCTTGGAAAGAAAGAGCCTCGATGGACTCGGCTCACCCCGCCGCCCGGTGCGGTATTGCTCCGAGCGATCGACCCATTCGCCCTCCAAGGGGTCGCCGGACAGGAGCGCAGGCGTACTTGTGGCGCCGGGCCAATGACGTGGTGAGGCCACGAGTCTCTCCTTGACTCCTTGAGCCAGCAGATAACGCAGACGGTGTTCCTGGTCCTCCGGCTCTTCGCTAACCACCACGTCGGAATAGCGTCGGCCCCAGAAACGCTCCCTCCACGCGTGCAGTCGTCCGGCCTCACGAGCGACGTTGGAGTTGACGTAGGCCATGAATCTCGCCATCTGCCGGACGTCCGTCGGATGCAAGAGCAGATGAGCATGATTCGACAGGTAGACGAAGCCGCAAACGCGCATCCCCGTCATGGACTGCGCACGGGCCAGAATGCCGACGACGCGATCGCGGAGCTTCGCAGATGGGCGTAGCAAGTAACGCCCATGTTGTGTGCGGACTGTGATCTCGACGAGGGCCTCTTTGGGCAGGTAGCGAAGCTTTCTAGACATCTCGAAAGCTCAGACGCAGGCCAGCCTCGCGATCTTGCACCTGTCGCGCTAAGCCTCAGAGGCCCGTTTCCCTCGACGGGCGCGATCCTCCCGCCCGCCATTCACCTGGCACCCGAGCGTGAGGGGCACCCGAGCGTGAGCACCCGAGCGTGAGCGTGAAGGGCGCGATGCCCGGGTGGAGGGGCAAAACTCCCCGAAGGCGAGCAGGTTTGAGACCGGACAAGGGGAAGGCAGGGAGGGCGAGCTGCAGCTTGCCGCAAGGCTGTTCGGCGGAAAGGTCCGCCGATGGCATAGCGATTGCGCACCACCCATTCGTGAGCGGCCCGAGCAGGGTCCCGCTCCTTTGAACCCGCGCCCGACGGCGCTGATTTGGATCCAGGAGGACCATGATGACCCACGCAACCTCGAGCCGAGTGCTCTCTCTACTCGGTCTCACCGCAGCCGTGATCTTCTTCCCGCTCGCCGCCTCCGCCCAGGGGGTCGACGCCGACTTCCGTGCCGGCGCCTACGCCGACATCGGCGAGAGCTTCGTCGGAGCTGGCTTGCTCACGCGCGTGGGCGGTTCGCAGTGGTTTTTCAATCCGAACGCCGAGTTCGTCTTCGTCGAGCGGGGCGACCTGGTCACTGTCAATGCCGACTTCCATCAGGATCTGGCCTGGGAGGGCGACCTTCACGCGTGGCTGGGCGCCGGCATCGCCCTCGTCGCAGCCGACAACGGACGCGGCTCCGACGATACGGACGTCGGGGTCAACCTCCTCGCCGGCATGGGCTTCCTGCGAGGCCGGACAGTACGGCCCTACCTGCAGGGAAAGATCCTGCTGGCAGACGATGTCGAGGCGGTGATCGCCTTCGGAATCCGGTTCTGACGCGCTCAGGAGCCGCTCGGTCGGGCCGGCGACGTTCACTCTTCCGTGGCGTAGCGCCAGAAGGGCGGCAGGTCCGGATCCACTCGGAGCACCGGATACTGGCCCCGAAAGGTAGATGTCCCGAAAGGCTCGGTGGTAGACCAGGCAGAAGTGTCGCCGCTCTCGAAGCCGTCAGCGAAGATCGTGGAGGGGCCGCACGCGACCACGGCTCGTATCGCCAGATCCCCGGAAACTCCAAAGCCACACAGATCTAGCCACGAGCTCGGTGGAATCGCAAAAACACCGTTCCGGCTTGCCTGGCAACCATCGGCATCCGTAACGAGGCTCGGCCCCAGCGGAGGTGGACTCGTCAGGAACTTGAAGTCCACCACGAAGGTTTCGTCCTGCCCGATAGGGATGGCCGGAGTGAGCACGAACTCGTTGAAGAAGCCTTCGGTCATCACGGGCCCGACCAGTTCGGCAAGCATCGGGCCCGGAGCAGGGAACGTGCCCTCGGACGAGATCGTCACCGCCTGACCGAGGGTCTGAGAACCACTGCCGGCGAAGTCCAGCCAAAGGAGACGCACTGCGATCAGATCCCCATCGCAGGGTGAGGTCAGCCAGGAGGCTCCCCGCTCGTCTGCGGCGAACCCGGCCTGAATCACTGCGGCGCCGAAGTCGATGACGGAGTCGTTCTGTACGACCGCGATCTGCGCAGTCGCACGCGCGGCCGCGAGCCAGACCAGGAGCGCAAGGGCACCTACGGGACGTTGCCAGACACAGCGAAGGGAGAATCGACTCATAGGTCGTTTCCTTCCAGGTAGATAGCAGACTGAGGCGAGCTACGAGACTATACGCGACCTTGCCGTCAAGCCTGTGGAACAGCACCTTCTCGACTGGATCCCCGGATGGCCGCCAACCCCAGGTGCACCCATCGAGGTGCCAGGTGAATAGACCGGAGCGTGCCCAGTGCAGTGTGGCCAGGTGCCAGGTGAATGGCGTGCCGGGTGAATGGCGTGCCGGAGCCAGGTGCCAGGTGAATGACGCGCGCCGGGCGAATGGCGCGCCGTGAAGCTCACTGTCCGAGACGACCTCGCCCGACTGTGGCAGAATTCTTCGAATGACCGACGCGCCGCAGGAGCGGCGAGCGAGTTCCCGCACGGCGCAGACCGCGGAGATGCTGCTCGGGTCGAGCCGGGCGCCGATCAGCAATCTGTCGCGAACCGGGGCGTTCGTTGCGATTCTGACCGGGCTCCAGCCCGGGGACGGTTTCCGGTTTGAGCTTCCCCTGGAAACTCACGGCTCGATCAGCGGCAGGGCAGTCGTGCAATGGACGGACCCCGGTGTCGGCGTCGGAGTACGCTTCGAGCTCACCGGTGCGGACGCGGATCGACTGGCGGACTATCTGAAGCAGCTCGATACCGGCGACGCCATCGTCGTCGAGCCCGATCCGAACTACGACCCGCCGCGACGCTCCGCGCGCCGGACGATCGCGGTCGGAAGCAGTCAGGCCGGTGGGCCGACCCGCGTATGGTTCCACTATCTGCCGCCGAGCGACGACTGAACCGGAGCCCTGGGGTGAGAGCGATGCCAGGAGTCACGGCGGTGGTGTGGGACTTCGACGGCACCCTCGCCGACACCCGCAGCCGCAACCTCGAGATCACCCGTCAGATCTTCGAGACCCTGACCGATCGCTGTTGGACGAGCGTCCCCGCTCTGGCCGATGTCGAGGTCTACGGCGACGCCGTTCACCGCTCCGCCAACTGGCGGCGGCTCTACGTGGAGCACTTCGACCTTCCGATCGAGAGCACCCACGAGGCGGCAGATCTGTGGACCGAGCTGCACCGTGGCGACCGCATCCCTCCCCCACTCTTCGACGGCATTCCGGCGGTCCTCGAAGCACTCGGCACGATTCGCCAGGGAATCGTCTCGCAGAACGGCCGCGAGAACATCGAGCGCGCGCTCGAGGCCTCCGGGGTACTCGGTCATTTCGAGCACATCGTCGCCGACGAGGATCTTCCGTTCGAGCACCAGAAGCCGGAACCTCATGGTCTGCTCGACTGCGCCGCGAGCCTGGGGGACGAGCCGTCCGGCACCGTCGTCTACATCGGCGATCATCCGGTCGACGTCGAATGCGTGCGTCGCGCACGGGCGTGGCTCGGCCGCAGAGGAACTCCCTGGCAAGTCGTCAGCATCGGCGCCGAGTACGGCGACGCAGCACCGCACCGATGGCGGCATGCCCCTGATCACGTCGCCGAGACTCCGCAGGCGATCCTCGAGATCGTCCGGCGGCTCTCCAAAGCGCCCGCTCGCCCGGCGAGCTGACCGCCCCGAGCGCCCGGCCCCGATCGCCTCTACCTCGCTGCGATCTGCCGCTCGAGCCGCTCCAGCCGCGATTCGATCGCGATCAGCTTCTGCAGGATCAGGACGTGAGTCTTCTTCGCATCGATACCGACGGGACTGTCGTCGCTGGCAATCAGCGCCTCGATCTGCGCGGCATCACCCGAGAGTTTCTCGTTCATCGCGCCATCCTAGCCCGGAGGCCGACTCCGCACGCCCGCCCGAAAGCCCGGCCCCGATGACCGGTCCGCCGCCGACTAGAATCCGACACTGGCAGCGCCGCACCACAACAGGAGACATCCGCATGAACCGCAAGCAGGTCCTCGACCTTCTCTCGTCCGCCGAGTGGCACGACCTCGCTCAGCCGCTCTCGCTCTTCACGCCGCCGTACCCCGGCGAGATGCCCCTTCAGGTGCACTTCTTCAAGCGACTGACCGGCTCCTGGGGAGGCGGCCAGGGGGCCAACGGGCAGTTGATCGAATGGAGCAATAACACCGGCACCCATCTCGTCGGACCGCGGGCGTTCCACTCGGGCGCCTCGGCGCTGGCCGACCTGCCGCTCTCAGCCTTCACGGGACCAGGCGTCGTCGTCGATGTCTCCGATGTCGTCGAGGACTATGGCTTCTACGACCCTGAGACCATCGCCTCGCGCGCCGAGATACGGGACGGCGACATCCTCGTGGTGCACACGGGCTACGCCCGCTACGGCTGGGACCAGCCGGACGTCGCCAACCCGGAGGCCCAGGGCGGCGTCGAGAACAAGGAGTTCGGCTTCTATCTCCGGCATCCGGGCCCCTCCCCCGACTTCTTCGAGTGGGCCCTCGAGCGCCGGCTCAAGGTGGTCGCCGTCGACTGCGGCTCGGCGGAGCACCCGATGAACACGAGCCTGAGGCGCATGCACCCGCGGGAGTTCGAGAAGGCGGAGCGGCTCGCCATGGAGCGCTTCGGCAAGCGATGGGACGAGCTCTTCCCGCCGAGCGACTACTACGCCATGACCCATCGCCGGCTGCCGAAGTCGGGGCTCCTGCTGGCGGAATCCCTGGGCGGCGACCTGCCCAGGCTCCTCGGCCGCCGGGCCTGGTTCTGCCTCCCCCCGCTGCCCTTCATGGAGGTCGAATCCTCCTGGATGCGCCCGGTCGCGCTCACCGCTCCCGACGCCTCCGCGCAGGACGACTTCGACGACGCGGCGAACGAGATCGAACTGCTCGACCTCACTCTCCCCTTCAGCGTCCAGACGCCGCAGTGGGCCAACTACGAGCCGCTATCGATCAAGTACACCAAGCGGGTCGGCGGCCAGGATCTCGGTCTCGGCCGCAACAACGCCCACTGCCGGGCGAGCTTCCACCTCGCGACCCACATGGACGGCGAGAAGCACTTCTGGGCGGCCGGTCGCACCATCGGCGAGGTGCCACTCGAATCCTGGCACGGCCCGGGCGTCATCGTGGACATCTCCGAGGACGTCAGCGACTCCAGCGTCTACACACCCGAGATGATCGAGCGGCGTATCGACGTGCGGGAAGGGGACATCCTGCTGCTCAAGACCGGCTGGCACCGCTTCGGCTGGAACAGCGTCGACTCGGACGAGTTCCGCTACATGATCCAGCACCCCGGCCCGTCACCCGACTTCG
The DNA here is from genome assembly GCA_965223855.1 of Candidatus Multivoradales bacterium. Classification (GTDB taxonomy): domain Bacteria; phylum Acidobacteriota; class Thermoanaerobaculia; order Multivoradales; family JAHEKO01; genus CALZKB01. The sequence goes on along the minus strand of CBDCXM010000009.1, from coordinate 2,632,286 downwards.
CCCAGTGGTGCCTCGAGCGGAAGATCAAGTGGCTGGGGATCGACTGCGTGGCGATGGAGCACCCGATGAACACCATCCAGCGGCAGATCCACCCGGGCACCTTCGCCGTCGCCGAAGCCAAGCTGCGCGAGCAGTACGGCAAAGGCTGGGACGAGGTCTACCCACAGGACCAGTACTACCAGGACATGCACCTCAACCTCTTCCCGAAGGGCATCGTCCACGCCGAGAACCTGGGTGGCGCGATCGCCGAGGCCGAGACCGGGCGCTACTACATCGCCGCTCTCCTGCCTCGCGGGGTCGAGCTCGCTTCGTGCTGGGGACGCTTCTTCGCTTTTCGGGAACGTGACGGCGACTCGCCGGCCGACTGACCTGGCCGACTGACCCGGGGGACTGACCCGTGCGAGCCCGAGCCTCAGCTCGTCCTGCTCTCACGGGAGGGGCCTCGGCCCTCCAGGTGGCTCAGTCCTCCTCGGGCCGCTCTCCGAAGAGTGAGTCGCACATCAGGATCTCTCCTCCGTTCTCCGTGCAGACTGCATACTGCTGCCGCTCACCGGCCCACATCGACACCCCGGCGTGCTCGCCGGCGCGACCGAGCACATAGAACTTGAGGTTGAAGGACGGGCGACCGTCCTTTGTGAGCAACCGCTTCTCGATCGTGTTGCCGGCGATTCTGCGCAACGCCTCCATGCCGGCATCCCTGGGGCCGGCACCGCGCCGCATCTCCTCGACGATCAGGAAGCTCGCCAGCGAGTAGAGGTTGGCCTCGCCGCGCCCGGTCGAGCCGGCGGCGCCCACGTCTCCGTCGACATAGAGCCCGGCACCCAGGATCGGTGAGTCGCCCACCCTGCCCGGGATCTTCCACGCCAGGCCGCTCGTCGTCGTGACTCCGGCCACCCGGCCCGTCCCATCGACAGCCGAGCAGTGAATGGTGCCGTAGACATGCTCGCCGTCGATCCGCCCCTCCCGAACCATCTCGCGGCGCACCGAGTCGAACGCGATCTCCCTCGCCTCCGGGTCGAGATAGTGAAGCGGATCGGTGCGGCGTTTCCACTCGAGCCAGCGCGAGCGAGAGTGATCGGTGTTGAGGTCGTCCTCGACCTCGAACCCGAGATTCCGGGCGAAGCGCCGAGCCCCGGGGCCCACCAGCAGGTGATGGTCGGTCTGCTCGGCTACCGCCATGGCGACCCGTGCCGGGGTCCGTACTCCCTCGAGCGCCGCCACTCCCCCGGCGCGCCGGCTCGCTCCGTCCATGCAGCAGGCGTCGAGCTGGACGACGCCGTCAGCGTTCGGAAGACCGCCGTAGCCGACGCTCGAGTCCTCGGGATCGAGTTCGACGATCTCGACTCCCGCCACCACCGCCTCGAGCGGGTCGCCCCCGTCTACGAGGAGGCGGAATGCCTCTTCGACGCAGGTCGTCGATCCTCCGTTGCGATAACGATGCCCATTGGCCGAGGCCACCACCACGGGACTCTGTCCGGCTCGCCGCACGGCCGGTGCCGCCACGGTCGCGGCAGCGGCGAGTGCCACTCCGCCGCCGACACCACCGAGCAGCCCACGCCGCGTGATCGTGCGCTCCTCCCCGGTCGATCGAATCTTCGTCTTCATCGCGAGCTCCCTTCTCCCTGCGGTACGAAAACGGCCCCCCGACGGAGTCGCCGGGGGGCCGAAAAAGACTGCGGACTCTCGAGGCTCAGTTGCCCCAGGAGGTGTTGAAGGAGTACTTCAGTCGGGCGTAGTAGAACGCACCGTTGAAGCCGAACGGCGAGAACTGGCTGTAGAGGTTGCCGACGCCGCCACGCGCACCCGGGTTCTCCTCCGGATACGTGTCGAAGACGTTCTGACCGCCCAGCACGAAGGTCACGCTGTCGGAGAAATCGAACGCCGCCTCGACATCGACGAGATGCTCGCCGCCGTAGACGTTGCCGTCCTCGGAGTCGAACCAGTCGTCGTAGTAGCTGATCCGGCCGAGGAAGCGCCAGCGACCGACACCGTGGTTGCCGGTGATCGTGTAGCGGTTCGACGGCAGCCCCTCCTGCAACTCACGGATGCGAGTCGCATCGAGGGTGGCGGGGTTGAACTTCGTAACCTTCGTATCGGTCTGGTTGTAGAGAAAGCTGAAGCTCGTACGACCGTCCATCGCCGGCGGCACGTAGGTCGCGACGATGTCGAAGCCCTCGGTCTCGGTCTCGAAGTCGTTGGTGAAGAAGCGGAAGTTCTGCAGATTGCCGGCACTCGTCACGCCTTCGGCGATCAGAGCATCGACCTCTTCCTGCGTGAGCGAGAAGAGCTGCGTCACCGCCAGGCGGTCGGAAAGCTCGATGTTGAAGAAGTCGATCGTCAGCGTGAACGGGCCGTTCTCGATCACCGCACCGACGGCGATGTTCACCGACTCTTCCGGCTTGAGCGGCTCACCGCCGCGAAGCTGCGCCACGCGGGAGGTCGCCGGGATCGTGCCGTTGTTGACGAGGTCCATCAACACGAGGTCGAACTCGGTCGAGACGTTGAACGCATTCGACTGACCCGGCGTCGGCGCGCGGAAACCGGTGCTCCAGCTCGCTCGGAGCCGGGCGTTGTCGGTCAGCGAGTAGCGTGCCGAAAGCTTCCCGTTGGTGGTCGTGCCGAAGTCCTCGAAGTCCTCGAACCGCAGAGCGGTACCGATCGACCAGCGGTCGTCGTCACCCGAGAACTCGATGTCGCCGTAGACGGCGTAGTTGCTGCGCGTCCAGCTTCCGGCCGCGATCGGGCCGAAGCCGGGGAAGCCGTTCGACGCGGCGCTGAATCCCTGATCGGCCAGCGGGCCGATCTGGTACGACTCGAGCTGGCCGATGCCGATGGTGAACTCCTCCTCGCGCCACTCGACGCCACCCGCCACATTGACGTTGTCGTTGAGGGCATAGGAGACGTCGAAGTTGGCCGACAGCTCGCTCTGCTCGTAGAGGCCGGGATCGAAAGACGTCGGCGTGTCGGGGCCGAGCGAGGCGTTGACCGTGTTGAAGATGAAGAAGTCGACCTCGTTGGTTCCCGAGCTGACGCTCGCATCCCAGGTCATGCCGTTGCCGGTCTGGCCGCGCACACCGGCGACGATCGACGTGTCGGTCACGTCGCCGCCGAAGTTCGGCGTGAAGCCGCCCGGGAAGAGCTCCTGGAAGGAGAAGCAGTTCGGGTCGGCGAAGACCTGCTGCAGGGCGACCGGATCGGGGACGTTGTTGGTGACGGTGACGACCGGGCAGTTCCCCGAGCCGTCGCCGGTGAGATCACCGATGAGGAGCGTCTGACCTCCGTCGCCGCTGAACACCGAGCCACGGGTGTTGGGGTTCCGAAAGTAGAAACCGCCCGTCACCTTCTTGGTGACGTAGTTGGCGTGGCCGTAGAACTGGCTGCCGTTGTTCATCAGATGGCCGAAGTTCGCCCAGAACTTGAAGTCGTCCTCGATCTCGGGCGAGCCCCAGATCTGCGCGGGGTCGGCGACGTTGGTGTTGCCGGCCGCGATCAGGCCCGCCGCGTCGTCGCGCTGGACGCTGCGATCGGTCGGGTCGCTGCTGCCGAGTTCGAAGCTCAGGTTGGCGAAGCCAGCTTCGCCGATCGGCAGGCCGACGTTACCGGCCACCGAGAACGTGTCGCCGTCGCCGGCGCTGTAGCCACCGGTGCGGACTTCGATCGACCCACCCTCGCTCGAATCCTTGAGCATGAAGTTCATGACGCCGGCGATGGCGTCGGAGCCGTACTGAGCCGAGGCGCCGTCGCGCAACACCTCGACCTGCCGCAGCGCGACCGCCGGGATCGCCGAGATGTCCGGGCCCTGGGCGCCGTCGGCGACGCCGTTGCCCAGCCAGTAGATCACCGCGGCGCGGTGGCGGCGCTTGCCGTTGACCAGCACGAGAGTGTGATCGGGCGCCAGGTTCCGCAGATTCGCCGGGCGAACCACCGTGGCGGCGTCACTGATCGGCTGCGTGTTGACGTTGTACGACGGAGCCAGGGTGCGGAGCAGGTTACTCACATCGGTGTCGCCCTGGTTGACGAAGTCCTCGGAGGAGATGACGTCCACCGGGACCATCGACTCGGTCGCGGAGCGCGGCTGCGCGCGGCTTCCGGTGACGACGATGACGTCGGAGAAACCTTCCTCGCCCGCCATGTCCTCCATCGCCTCCTCACCCGCTGCGGCCGCGTCGTCGGCGGTCTCTTCCGCCTCGTCCGCCATCTCTTCCATCGCGTCGTCGGCCTTGTCCATCTCGTCGTCCTGCGCGGCCGCCTGCGGCGCCCACACGAACACGAGGCAAAGCGTCAGAGCGACGATCCAGAAACTGCGTTTTGCATCCATATGCGTCTCCTTCTGTCGATCGGACAGGAAGGGGCGACATCCGGTTCCTCACCCGCCTCTTCCTGCGCGTAGCCGGAAGTCGCGCTCGAGACGATCCCGGGCGCGGCCTTGTAGCAAGAACTTTTCTCAAGGTACCACAGGCGACGCAGATCGTGACCGCTGCCCCATTCCTGACCTCACACCCGAACAGGGCCTCCGACGCAAGGTGGCGAGACCTCTCTTCCGAACCGACTCCGCAGCTGCGCCAACGAGCGTTCGACGCCGCCCCTCGCTACCCGGCTCTACCCTCCAAGACGCAGGTGAATCTTGTACCACTTCTGCAGCATCAACCCTCCAGGGATGCTTCTAAACATCGAACTAGCCTACGCACGTTCCCAGCGTCATGGAAGTAGGGAAAAGCTACTCGAAGCCAGATCCTATTGTGCGGAGCTTCTATTGCATTCAAGCTTACCCCTCGAGCCTCACAGAACCTCCCGATCTCCTTGGCACTCGAGAATCGCCACGCTAGTTTCTCCTCAGGCTCGACCGCCATCATGAAGGAGTTGGCAAGACCGCTCTCCTCGCCCACGACCTGGATCCGACTCGGCAACCTTCTCCGAAACTCCCTTACAAGTTCCGAAGACCGCTGACGGACGTATCCCATTCTTGGCCCAAGTTGCTCAAGCGTGGCTAGGAGACCAGAGACAAGTCGAACGCTCGCAGTGCTTTCGGGAAGTTGACCACTCCACCCGTCATAAACAGGGAAGAAGTCGCCGCCCTGCCTACTCAATAGTAAACCGCAAGGATCTGGAGCCATCATCCATTTGTGCGCACTCGCCAGATAGTAGTCGGCACAGTCCAGACCGCGCCCCACAGCCAAGTTACCCGGCACGTGGGCGCCATCGACGATAACTTGGAACTTTCCTCTCCCTATCCTTCGGTCAAGGTCCTCAACTACCTCACGAACTGGCACTATCAAGCCGCTCGCCCAGGCCACTTCACTCATAACGAGGATGGGCGACTCGCCCGCCTCAGAGTACTCCTCAATCGCAGCGGCAACGCTTCCGCAGAATGCTTCCATCGTTGCAACCCAAGGCTTGTCCACCAGATCCTCTAAGTTCGTGAACTCATGGACCTTACACCCAGCCGAGATCTCCAACCAACGAGCAACCGCATGCTCGACGGGGTGTTCAAACGGGGACAACAAGATCCTCTTCCGCCTCCCCCGGGCCCGCCCTACCGCGACATCAAGCGCTCGCGCAGTACCTGGCAGTATCTCCAGACGGTACTGTTTCATCCTTGTCCCTTCATCTAAGAGAGCGACTATTTTCTCCTGACAGCGAGAATAGAGTTCGTTGAGGCGCTCTCCGGACGCAAGGCTGCCTGGTGTCTGAGCCTGATAGCTTGCGAAAAGCTCGCGAGCCCTCCGCCTGACGCCCCTGAGTTCAGGGGCCATCGAAGCCGCATTAAAATTTCCGCTTCTTCGATACCCCGGGTACAGGTCACTCTTCAGGTCTGCAAGAAGTGTCTTGCTCTTGTACGAGCCCCACCAGGTCGTCGCTGGCCTATCGGAGGATGGGGCACGCCGCTGCTTCTCCTTGACTATCTGATAGACCTCAGTACATACGATTGCAAACAGCTGAAGGCCGACCGCGCCCACCACGACCCTGCTGCTCACGTCGAGAAGGAGTGTTGAAGCGCTCCTATAGCTGAACTCTGGCTCTTGACCTACGATCCGGACACCAGACAAGCGCTCAGCTTGCAGCAGTACCGCCAGTCCACTCACATACCCTAGGGCCAATAGCCAGTGAATGCCGTAAACAACCCTGCCCCGGCCACGGATTGGCCAGGACCTCCTTGAGAAATGAGTCCTACTAAAGAAGGTGATCCTAGCCGCTCCCAATAGGATCGGGAGTAGAAGTACCAACACAAACAGGATAAGAACTAGCCTGGAAAGATCGCTTCTCGACAGCGCCGCATAGTCGAAGCTCGCGGCCGCCTCAAGTGTCCGCCGGGAAGCTTCTCTTCTTGCCAATGCGAAGCAGTCCCACAGAATCAGAACCCAAAGGACGAGATCAAGGAGAACGAGTCCACCTACGTACCCGACTCTGAGATGCGAAGCTAGAACTCTGAAGACGCCTTTCATCCTTCGCTCGCCTCGGATCTCGAACGCAAATTGGAGAACCTCCTCAGCTCATCGCCTGAGTACCTCCGCCACACGGACAGGCTCGTGCTGCTCTTCTCACCAGGCTGAACGGGAAGGCTGCGATAGACGTAGTAGGCCGAATGTTGATTGTCTCCTCCGAGGAAACTATAGGGCTCGCAGACCCCGACGAAGCTTCTTTGCGAGAGATCCTCCAACACAGACGCAAGGCAATCTCGGTCTAGGCCGCGGAGCACGCACTCTTCGACAGCCTGCGCCACAAGTAGAACGGCGTCGTAGCCGAACATCTCATACGACTCCTCGGACTCGTTCGACACTGCATCCCGCAAGATCTTTAGATCGTCGGGGTTGCACTGACTCTCGTCAAGCCGGGCAACACTCGCAATCGGAAAAGTTAGATAGACTTCAAGGCCTTCGAGGAACTTCTCAATATCCGGGGCTTTGCAGCCGTCTGTGAGGATAACTGCAGGTCTGGAACCATTTGAGTTTGAGGAGTCCCTCAGACTTGCTAGAAGCGAAATCACCGACGATGCGTAGCCGACGAAAACGACAGCATCGACATCTTCTCCATAGATCTGATCTATCAGACCAGAGTAACTCGGTGCCTGCAATTTATCGATGGGAAACTGTAACCGTATCTGCTCCTGCAGATAGTCTTCTATGGCGTTTTTCAGGGGAAAGGAGTAGCGCCTAGCGCCCGGCGTATCATCCACGATCAACGCAATGGAAGAAGCGCCCAGCTCTCTCAGCGTCAGGCCGACGGCCGCGGCCTGAAATGGGACATCTGCCGGAGCCAACCTAAAGGTTCTGGGAAGTCTCGCCGCCACTTCGAGACGCCCCGGAGGATGCACGGCACTGGGACTAGTCGCGATTGGCATGAGAAGCGGTAATCGAGCGCGGCTGTAGTGCTTGCCTCCCTCATATGTGGTGGAGGAAGCCGCATGCCCGATCACCGCGAGATAGGAGGGATCCCTCACTATCTCCATCGCGACGCGATCAGCTTGTACGTCGCTGCCATCGTCGCCTATTGCTTCCAGCTGAAAGTGGTCTCGCGCCGCGCGCACTCGGGGCGAGTGATCATAGGCAGCCTTAGCGCCTCTCCACATCGCCGTACCCTGCGCCCTGTTCAACGGCCAGATCCGGTCCTCGTCCGGCAGTCCAGTCGGCACCCGCAGGCCGTCTCCGACGACGGCCACCTTCAAACCGGATTGCGGCGCTTCCTCAAATGCACAGGCGAGCATGCTTACTCCCACGACCATCCATAAACTCGTTCGCATCAAATCTCCCCCTTCTCCCGGAGAATGCGCTACCGGATCACCTCGTCAGGTAGCTCCCTAACTTCCGCTAGGATCACCGAATAGCAGTTCAGTCTGTAGCTGTCTGGAAGGAGTCTAGCGTGGCGAGATTGTCCGGTCGTCTGCGAGGGCTGTCGGTTGCGACCCTTGCTGTTCTTTCATGCTTGGTCATGGATGACGCCTCTCCCGGAGGTGCGCAGAGCGGCCGCACCCCTGCGAAGGCGCGCCATCACATGGTGGCGTCCAGCCACTATCTGGGCACGGAAGTCGGGCAGGAGATCCTGCGGCAGGGTGGCAACGCGGTCGATGCCGCCGTCGCGACCGCCTTTGCGCTCGCGGTGGTGCTCCCTTCGGCCGGCAACATCGGGGGCGGCGGGTTCCTCGTGTTCCACGGCGCCGACGGCGAAGTCACCGCCTTCGACTTCCGCGAGAAAGCCCCCCTGGCCGCCACGGAGACTCTCTACCTCGACGACGACGGAGTCCTGACCGGCGAGCCCAATCACGAAGGAATTCTCTCGGTCGGCGTTCCCGGCACGGTCGCCGGGCTGTGGCTCGCCCATCAGCGGCTCGGTTCGAAGCCGTGGGCGGAACTAATCGAGCCGGCGGTGGCCCTCGCCCGCGACGGAGTCCCTTCGACCTGGGCGATGCAATCGTTCCTGGAGGAGGTGCGGAAGCGGGCCGAGGACTGGCCGGCGACCGCCGCAGCCTTCCTCAAGCCCGGCAACGAGCTCTACGAGCCCGGCGAAATCTGGCGCCAGCCCGACCTCGCGCGCACGCTCGAGCGAATCCGGGACGACGGCCGCGACGGCTTCTACAAAGGCGAGACCGCACGCCTCCTCGACGCTTTCATGCGTGAACAGGGCGGGCTGATCACGCTCGAGGACCTCGCTGCCTACAAGGCGGTCGAACGGCGGCCGATCCACGGCACCTACCGGGGTTACGACGTCTACGGCATGCCGCCGCCGAGCTCGGGAGGGATCGCCCTCGTGACGATGCTCAACGTGCTCGAGGCCTACGACCTGAAAGCGCTCGGCCACAACTCCGCCGCCTACGTGCATCTGCTGACCGAGACGATGCGGCGCGCGTTTCGCGACCGGGCACTCCACCTCGGAGACCCCGAGTGGAATCCCGAGATGCCGGTGGCGCGGCTGACGTCCAGGGAGCACGCGGCCCAGCTGCGAGCCTCGATCGACCCCCAACGCGCTACCGCCAGCGCAGTCGACGAAAGCTTCGAGCTCCGACCCGAGAGCGAAGAGACCACGCACTTCTCGGTCGTCGACGCCGAGGGGAACGCGGTCGCCCTCACCTACACGCTCGAGTACAGCTACGGCTCGCGCCTCGTCGCCGCGGGTGCCGGGTTCCTGCTCAACAACGAGATGGGCGACTTCAACCCGGTCCCGGGGGACACCAACACCGAGGGCCGGATCGGCACGACTCCCAACCTGATCGCTCCCAGCAAGCGGATGCTGTCGAGCATGACGCCGACGATCGTCGCGCGGGACGGCAGGCCGGTGCTGGTCGTCGGCAGCCCCGGGGGACGGACGATCATCAACACCACCCTGCAGGTGATCCTCAACGTCCTCGATCACGGCATGAACATCGGCGCGGCGGTGGCGGCGGGACGCATTCATCATCAGTGGTTCCCGGATGAGCTCCGGCACGAAGAGTGGGCGCTCTCCCCCGACACGGTGGTGCTGCTCGAGGGGCGCGGCCACCAGCTCGAGTCGCGCCGTCGGCAGGGGGCCGCCAACGCGATCCGCGTTCTCCCTGAATCGGGGCTCCTCGAAGGCGCTGCAGATTCGCGAAGCTTCGACGCCCGTGCTTCCGGCAACTGAGGACCTCCGATGAGCGTCACCGACCCCGGATCGGGCTCCGATACCGTCTACTCGGAGGTGTTGGAGGTTTCCGCAACCGGCCCCTCTCGAGAGATCGACTTCCTGATGCGCCTCGCACGCGCGCTCCACGGCTACGGCATGGCGGCCGACCGCATCGAGGAGGCGCTCGAGCAGGTTAGCGAAGAGCTCGGGGTCGCGGCGCAGTTCCTCGTCACCCCGACCTCGATCGTCGCCTCGTTCGGGCCTGAGCTGGCCCCGCGCACGATGTTGCTTCGAGTGCGGCCGGGAGTCGTCGATCTCGGCCGCCTGACCCATCTGCACAAGCTCGTGCGCGCCGTGATCGACGGCCGGCTGCCGGTCGGTGAGGCGACCCGCGAGGTCGAAGCGCTGCGCACGGAGCGCCGTTCCTACAACGGCTGGCTCAACGTCGTGTGCGCCGCCCTCGTGTCGAGCGCCACCGCCACCCTCTTCGATGGCGGCTGGCCCGAGATCGCAGTCGCGTCGCTCCTCGGCCTGCTCATCGGCCTGCTGGTCGAAGCGGGGCGCCGGGCGCCGAGGGTGGGCGTGATCGTCCCGACGCTGGCTGGCGCCGTCGCGGTCCTCGCCGTCCAGGCCGCGCGCCACCTCGCCTTCAGCTCCGGCTTCTCGATCGCAGGCGTCCAGGTCGCCGACGGTCTGGCTCCGTTCATACCGATCCTCGCCGGCCTCATCGTCCTCGTGCCGGGACTGACCGTGACGATCGCCGTCAGCGAATTGGCGACCGGCCATCTGGTGAGCGGCACGGCGCGATTCGTCGGCTCGCTGATCGCCTTCCTGCAGCTCGGCTTCGGCATCGCGATCGGCGGCCGACTGGCTGCACGGTGGTTCGACACCGTCGGCAGCAGCGCGCTGCTACCCGCGGCGGCTCCTGAACCGCTCGCCTGGTGGCTGGTCGCGGTGAGCCTCGTCATCATCGCCTCCGGTCTCACTGTGCTCTTTCAGGCCGCCCCCCGACAGTGGCCGCTGGTACTCGCCGCCTGCACGGTGAGCTTCGCCGGCTCGCGGCTCGGCAGCGTCGCCGCCGGACCCGAGCTGGGGGCGCTGATCGGCGCCTGCCTCGTGACCTGGCTGGGGTATCTCTCGGGCCGCTGGTGGCAGTGGCCGTCGGCAGTCGCGATCCTGCCGGGAATCCTGCTGCTGGTGCCCGGCAGCCTCGGCTTCCGCAGCGTTTCGTCGCTGCTGGCGAACGACGTCGTCTCCGGGATCGAGGCCGGATTCACGATGGTCCTGCTGGCGTTCTCGATCGTCACCGGCCTGCTGCTGGGGAATCTGACGGTGCGATCGCGCCAGATCTTCTGACTCCGGCCGGGGTCTCCGCCGTCTCCGGGCGCACCGACGCGGAGGGGTATGCTGAGCCGATGAAGACACGAGCCCTGGGCCCGGACGCTCCCTCGGTCGGCATCGTCGGCTACGGAGCCTGGCCGCTCTCCGACAATGACGGCAGGCCGAGCGTCACGGATGCCGTGCGCGCCCTGCACACCGCCCTCGACGGCGGCGTCACACTGATCGACACCGCCGACGCCTACTGTCTCCACCAGGGCGAGGCCGGCCACAACGAGCGGCTGATCGCTCGCGCTCTCGCCGAGTGGCAGGGGGATCGGGCTTCGATCGTCGTCGCGACCAAGGGCGGCTTCGTGCGACCGGACGGGCGCTGGCAGAACGACGCCCGACCGGAGCATCTGCGCGCCGCCTGCGACCGCTCCCTGCTCGCGCTCGGGATCGACCGGATCGACCTCTACCAGCTCCACGCACCCGACCCGCAGGTGCCGCTCGCCGAGAGCGTCGGTCAACTCGCCGAGCTGCGGGACGAGGGAAAGATCCGTTGGCTCGGCCTCTCCAACGTCGGTGTCGCGGAGATCGAGGAGGCGAGGTCGATCACCGCGATCGAGAGCGTTCAGAACCGCCTGAATCCCTTCTTCCGGGAGTCGGTCACCGGTGGTGTCGTCGACTACTGCGACCGGGAGGGGCTCGCGTTCCTCGCCTACAGCCCGGTCGGCGGCGGGCGTCTCAACCGCAAGCTGCCGCAGATGACGGAGCTGCTCGAGGTCGCCTCGCGCCTCGGGGTCTCACCCCACGTCGCCGTGCTTGCCTGGGTGCTGCACCAGGGGAAGAGCGTGATCGTCATTCCCGCCGGGCGCCGCATCGAGCACATTCGCGACAGCCTGTCGGCCGCGCAGGTGGAGCTCACCTCCGAGGATGTGGCGACCCTCTCGGCGATCGAGTTCTCGATCGCCTGATCGTCGTCCTCGGCTCAGCGCCGTCGGCTCAACCTCCCGAAGTCTCGCCCGCAGCGGCCGGCTCTTCCGTCGCGACGCCCTCCTGGTCGATCGGCTCCGAGGAGCCCCCGAGCATCGGGGCGTAGCGCTCGGCGAGGAAGCTCGTGAACGCCACGTTGCCGGAGTACCGCGCGAGATGGGTCGTGTCGCTGAACATCTCGGGGGTGATCTCGTCGAGGTCCTGAAAGTCGCGGATCGGGATCCCGGTCCCACTCTCGATGCGGGCGATCGCCTCCTCGAGCCGGGCGCGCGCCTCCGGGGAGTACTCGATCCAGTCGGTGTTGCGCGGCAGCATGATCACCTCGACCCGCTCCGAGAACTGCTGGAACGTCTCGACGACACGGATGAACGCCTCGACGAGCACCGGCTCGAAGTGCAGGCCCTCGACGTCGCAGCAGTGGAGGCGGTTGAGCTTGTCGTCGTCGAGATAGCGCTCGCCGCGGAGTACCTCGTAGTAGTCGTGGTAGACCTGCTGCGTTTCCTCGGAACGCTCCTCGGGCAACGTGCCGGACCCCTGCCACGGGTAGTACCAGTTCGCATCGGGATACTCCGGGTAGTCCTCGTCCAGACGGCGGCCCAACTCCTCGCCGAGCTCCCGCAAACGTGCTTCAGCCTCCTCGTCGCGTGGCAGGGTGCTACGCGGTCGACTCGGCCTCAGGGGACGGCCGAAGAACGAGGTCGTCATCTCCGCCGAGATGTCGTTGCGCAGGTAGCGGATGGTGAAGAGCCGTATCCCCCGGGTCGGATCCTCGAGCAGGATCTCCCACATCTCGCTCGGGCTGGCCAGCATCACGAGGAACGAATCGACCGCCGGCAACGCCCCGTTCCAGCGCGCCTGCGTGGTCTGGAAGGGGTTGAACTCGATCACGGCGAGCTCGAGTCTGCGATCGGCCTGCTCGAAGCTCTCCCGGATCCGCCGAGCCCAGAAGTCCTGGAAGTACGGATTGAGCCCGCCGAAGCCGAAATTGAACGACTTGAGATCGACTCCCCGCTCCTCCAGCTCGCGATCGAACTGCCTCGGCGAGAAGCCGGCATCGACCATCGAGGACCCGAAGACCATCGCCAGATCCTCGTCTTCGGCGACGATCGTGGGAAGGGCGGCTCGCGCCTCGGTCACTCTGCCGAGAATGGTCTCCGCGCTGGCGTCGAAGGCGATGGTCAGGATCCTGAAGATCAGCACCGCAGCCAGTCCGACGAGACCTATCGCGAGGAGCGTCCGAGCGTAGATCGCCCGCGACGAGCGTTCGGACTCGGCGGCCACGGGCGCCTCAGAACTGGAAGTAGATGAACTCATTGCTCGGTTTTCCGATGGTGAAGGCGAGGGTCTGCCCGAGGACCACCAGCAGCCACAGCAGCCAGGGGCGACTCTCGATTGCCTCGGCTCTGGTGAGGACGACCAGGTCCATCAGGTGCATCAGCCACAGGGCCGTAAAGGTCAGGGCGAAGACGATCAGCGCCGTCGGCGCGGAGGCTGACGGCGCCGAGAAGCCGTGCAGGGTGGCAAGCACCGTACCGGCCTCGGCGAGCGTCGCCGCGCGGAACAACACCCAGCCGATCAGCACCAGATAGAAGGTCACCGCCCACTTGGCGGTCGTCGCGAGGCGTGAGGCACTGGCGCCGAAGGCGCGCAGCGGCGCGAGGCTCCCCAGAGCATGGGTACCGGCGATCAGGAGGCTGTGGAACGCTCCCCAGGCGACGAAGGTCCAGGCGGCGCCGTGCCACAGACCGCCGAGGAGCATCGTGATCATCACGTTGCGCCAGCGATTCCCGGTGCGGTTGCCCCCCAGAGAGATGTAGAGATAGTCGCGAAGCCAGGTCGAGAGCGAGATGTGCCAGCGGCGCCAGAAGTCCACCGGAGACACGGCGAAGTACGGCACCCGGAAGTTGAGCGGAATCTGGAAGCCGAGCAGCAATGCGAGGCCGATCGCCATGTCGGTGTAGCCGGCGAAATCGCCGTAGATCTGGCCGGCGAAAGCCAGCACACCGGTCCAGGTCTCGAGCACGCTCACCGGCCCGGCGGAGTCGAAGGCACGCGCCACCGGAGCGGCCAGCAGGTCGGCCACGGTCTTCTTGAGGACCCCGGCGGTCACCAGGAGCATGCCGTGCCGCACCCCTTCCCGGGTCGGCGTCGGCAACGCGTGCATCTGCGGCAGGATCTGGCGCGCCCGCAGGATCGGGCCCGCGACCAGCTGCGGGAAGAACGACAGTGCCGCGACGAACTCGCCGAGGCCGCGGCGCGGCTCCATGTCGCCGCGATAGACGTCGATCGTGTAGCTCAGGCTCTGGAAGGTGTAGAACGAAATGCCGACGGGAAGGACCCAGGCGAGGGTCGGCAGGTCCGCTGCGATGCCGAAAAGCGCCAGGAAGTCGGCCACCGAAAGCAGCACGAAATCGGCGTACTTGAAGAGCCCGAGCACACCGAGGTTGATCGCCACCGACAGCGTCACCCATCGCTTCCTCACCGCCGGGTCCTCGCTTCGCCCGATGGCGAGAGCGATGTAGTAGTCGGCGATCGCACTGCCGACGAGCAGCGGGATGAAGCGATAGTTCCACGCGCCGTAGAACACGAGGCTCGCGAGCACGATCCACCACACTCGCGCGCCATGGCGACGCAGCACGAGGCCGTACACCGTCAGGAAGACGACGAAGAAGACGAAGAAGATCGGCGTGTTGAAGATCATCGTCGGGCTTGGGGCTATCTACGGGACACCACCGGCCGGGGTTTCGTTGCACCCCGTCCGCGGGCACGGCCCCGGCAGGGACTGCGCGCGACGGCGGCGGACCAGCTCAGTCGGCGAGCAGGAAGCGGTAGACGGTCAGCCGCTCGCGGTCCTTCACGAGCAGCCGGTCCCCGACGAGCGCCGGATGAGCCCAGGTCGGGCTGTCGGCCACGGTGTAGGTCGCTTCGGGACTCCAACCCGTTTCCACGGCCGGGCCGACCGCGAGGCGGGCGTCGTCGGTCTGGACGATCAGGCGATCCCCGGCGACGATCAGGGCTGCGTTCTCCCCTTCCCGACCCTCGGTCTTCCAGAGAGTGTCGCCGGTGGCGAGATCGATGCAGAAGAGCTGTCCCTTGCGCTTGTCGCTCATGCCGAAGAGCAGGTTGCCGCGGACGACCGGCGAGCTCATGTACATCGGCACCTCGTCGTTCTTCCACGCGACCTGGAGGACCCATCGCCCGGCAGCGTCGCGGTGCGGCTCGTAGGCCGCCACGCCGTTGTCGAGGCCCGAGATGATCACACGGTCGTCGAACCACAGCGGCGTGACGCTGTTCTGCTCGTAGGCGGTCTCGAACGGAGTGCTCCACAGCTCACGACCGCTCCCGGGATCGACCGCGACGACCCGCGTCCGGCTCTGGGTGACGATCTGGGGAACTCCGTCGAGCACCGCCAGAATCGGCGAGGCGTAGGCGGGCGGATCGGCGGACCAGGCCCAGAGCTCCTCTCCCGTCGCCGGGTCGAGCGCCAGCAGCGCACCGCTCTTCTTGCCGCCCGCGTGCAGCACGAGCCCTCCGTCGAAGAGCCCCGTCGACATCGCCACGCCGAAGTCGGGCCAGGCACGGTCGAAGCGGCCTTCGAAGTCGTGCTGCCACAGCAGCCGCCCATCGGCCGCGTCGAAGCAGGCGGCGCGACCGGTGACGCCGAAGGTACACAGCCGGCCGTCGGCTACCAGCGGCGTCGAGCGCGGCCCCTTGCCGTGAGAGAGCGCCGCGGGATGGCGGCTGTAGGGAGTCTCGGCCCCCCACCGCCACAGCTCGCTGCCGTCGGCGAGCGACAGTGCCCGAACGACCTCCTCGTCGCCGACTCTCGAGTGCAGGTAGACGCGGTCGCCGGCGACGACGGGCGAAGCGTGCCCGGCTCCGACCTCGAGCGACCAGATCTCTTCGAGCTGGGGCGCAAGCCTCTCGGGAAGAGTCGCACCCGAGGCGACGCCGTCACGGGCGGGCCCGCGCCACTGGGGCCAGTCGGCGTCTCCGGAGTGGGGAGAGACAAGGAGAAGAAACGCCGCGACGAGGAGTCGTCTCATCGGCGCAGGCTACAGCAACCGGGGCGTTGCGTTACTCCCACGGCGGTGGATCGGACACCAGCAACGAAAAGCGGCCGAAATCGTACTCGCGCAGGCCATCGGTCGAGACGTAGTCGGATCCGTCCAGCTGAACAGCGTCGAACGCCTCCGCCAGGGCGACCAGCTGAGACGGCTCCATCACCGGTTCGTTGTGGCCCGGGTGGACATGGTCGATCTCGCCGCTCAGGGAGGCGAGGAGGTGGGCGGAATCCGCATAGGCCGTAAAGTCGGTTCCCGGCAGGTGGGCGTAGAGAGTCGCCGGGTAGAAGGTGTCGCCGGTGAAGAGACGGCGGCGGCTGCGATCGAGAAGGCAGA
Organism: Candidatus Multivoradales bacterium; assembly: GCA_965223855.1. GTDB lineage: Bacteria > Acidobacteriota > Thermoanaerobaculia > Multivoradales > JAHEKO01 > CALZKB01. The sequence continues at coordinate 2,616,000 of CBDCXM010000009.1, read as the reverse complement.
GCGCGTCGGGGGCGTGGCCCGGCGTCAGCAGGACCTCGAGGACGACGCCACCGAGGTCGATCCGCTCGCCGTGGCGGACGACGTGGGTGACCTCGAACGGCCGCCCGCGGTAGGAGCCGCGATCGAAGCCGGCCGGAGTCTCCTTCCAGATCCACCCGTCACCGACGAACTCCGCGACCTCCTCGGGCGACCTGCCGGCGGCGTGTCGGACGGTGTAGTCGAGGTCCGTCCCGTAGACCTCGTCGAAGGCGTGGTTTCCGCCGACGTGGTCGTAGTGGGTGTGGGAGTTGAGGACGACAACCGGCAGCGGAGTGAGCTCGGCGACGACCGAGGCGATATCGCCGATCCCGAGCCCGGTGTCGAAGAGAAGCGCGCGTTCGTCGCCGGTGACCAGGTACGACACCACCTCTTCGAACTGGCCCGGCTCGTAGATCGCGTGAACGCCCGCTGCCAGCCGGTAGACCTCGAACCAGGCGTCGGAGACCTCGACCGGGTCGAAGGCCGACCACGCCTCCCGGGGGAGGTGGTCCCACCACGCGTCCTTGCCCTCGCCCCGACCGACAACCTCGCTGTTGTCGCTCGACGGCGGCTCCTGCTCTCCTGCGGCTCTCTCGACCGGCGCGCAGCCGATCGCGACCAGCGGGAAGGCGACCGCAAGAAGAGCGACCGGCAGCGCGCGACGTGGAATCATGACGCCACGCTACGACAGCGGCCGCCGTCGGCGCCACCCGACCAAGACGTGCGCTTGCGTTCCGGCCGCAGGGAGACAGACACCTTGAGCGACCCCTCCGCCACCCATCCGTCGATCCCCGAGATCGATCTCGAGTTCGTCCGCGCGCAGTTCCCGGCCTTCGGCGAGCCCGACCTCGCCGGCTGGTCGTTCTTCGAGAACGCCGGCGGCTCCTACCCTTGCCGCCAGGTGATCGACCGCCTCCAGAGCTTCTACACCCGCCACAAAGTCCAGCCCTACTTCCCCTACCCCGCTTCACAGAAGGCGGGCGCGGCGATGGACGAAGCGTACGAGCGACTCGCCGGCCACCTCGGCCTCGACCCGTTCGAGGTACACCTCGGACCCTCGACCTCCCAGAACACCTACGTCCTGGAACGGGCACTCCGGCCGCTTTGGGAGGGCGGTGACAACATCGTCGCCTCGAACCAGGACCACGAGGGCAACGCCGGCGCATGGCGCCGGTTGGCGGACACCGGGATCGAAGTCCGGGAGTGGTCCGTCGATCGCGACACCGGCGCCCTCGACCCGCAGGAACTCGAGCGACTGATCGACGAGCGAACACGGCTCGTCGCCTTCCCCCACTGCTCCAACGTCGTCGCGGCCATCAACCCGGTCGCCGCGATCGTCGAGCGCGCCCACGCCGCGGGAGCACTCGCCGTCGTCGACGGCGTCGCCTGGGCACCCCACGGGCTGCCCGACGTGCCGGCACTCGGCGCGGACATCTACCTCTTCTCGCTCTACAAGACCTGGGGACCCCACCTCGGCTTGATGGCGATCCGCCGCCCGCTGCTCGAGCGCGCCGCCAACCAGAGTCACTACTTCAATGCCGGAGAGCCGCGCTACCGCCTGCTGCCGGCCGGCCCCGACCATGCGCAGATCGGCGCCGCGGCCGGGGTCGCGGAGTATCTGGATCTGGTTCACGACCACCACTTCCCTCCCGTCGCCGACCCGGCCGAGCGAAGCCGTCGACTCGGCGAGCTGTTCCGGCGCCACGAGACAAGTCTGGCCGCACCGCTTCTGGCGTGGCTCGAGGGGAGAGACGACGTCCGCCTGGTCGGCCCCGCCGACCCCGAGACGAGGGCTCCCACGGTCTCCTTCGTCCCGCTGGCGAGAGAGCCCGAAGCGGTTCACAGGAGGCTGACCGAGCGGCGGATCATGGCCGGCTTCGGCCACTTCTACGGAGTACGCCCGCTCGAGGGGATGGGGATCCCGCCCGAGCGCGGCGTCGTGCGCCTGTCCTTCCTGCACTACACGAGCCCGGCGGAGATCGACCACCTGCTGGAGGCGCTCGAAGCCGTGCTCTGAGATCCGCTGCGGAACCGATCCGCGGCTCGCGCCCGCTCCAGCGAGCGCGAGCCGGGAACGGCACCGGGACTCACGGAGTCACGATGCTGACCCAGCGACGCATCGCGCCGACGCTGCAACCGAACTTGCGGTGCCCCTCGCCGAGCCCGAGCTCGTCGATGATCTGCGAGCAGGAGCAGCCGGCGGTATCGGTGGTCGTGAAGACCTCCATCGGCCGGCCGAGGGTGTCGAAGACCGTGTCGTCGTCGACCAGCGCCCAACGGTTCGGCCGCAGCCCGATGGTGGGCACCTTCTCCGGAATCTCCGTACCGGCACAGAAATCCAGCTCATCGGGCACGCCGTCGCCGTCCTCGTCGAGCACCTTCTGCAGGTAGAGGACGAGACCGTCGTGGTCCGAGGCACGCAGCGCCAGGTTGGCGGGCGTGACGTCGTCGTTGATCAGATCCTCCGCCGCGTCGGCGTTGCCCCGGCCGAACTCGAAGCCGGCGACATGCGGCGCCAGGCCTACGCTCGTGAGCGCATGATCGAGCACCTGCGCGTTGCCGTTGAAGACGAACGAGTAGCGGTCGTCGGCGGCGACCGTCAGCACCTGGTTGGTGAGATCCGGATCGACGAGATCGGCTCCGGACAGCAGGCTCATCGCCGGGTCGAAGTCGCCGGCGATGTGGCCCACGACATCGACGTAGCCGTCGGTGAACTCGAAGGCGTTGAAGTCTCCCACCACCGCCAGAGCGACGTCGGGATCGAGATTCTGCAGATCCTGGACGACCGAGGCGGCGAACTCCGCCTGCTCGAGTCGCTTCTGCCTCACTCTCGGTCCGCTGCTCGGATCGTCGATGCCGCCGAGCGACCGGCCGTGGAGGTTGAGTACGGCGACCGGGAAGTCGGTCCCGCCGGCCGTACAGCGCCCTTCTAGCAGCAACGGCGGTCGATCGTTGAGAAGCGAGCCGTCGAACGTGAGGATCTCCGTGTAGCCGAACTGCGTCACCGCATCGACGGCGATCGTTTCGCGTGTGAGGAAGCCGATGTCGATGGTGCCGACGTCGTTGCCCTCGATCAGATACGCCGTGTAGACGACGCCCGGCTCGAGGGCCGCTATGTCACTTGCGAGATCCTGGAGCACCTCGATCTTCTCCGCCTCCTGAACGGCGAGAATGTCGGGCGCGCCGAGCACGTCGAGGACATGGACCGCGAGCTTGCCGCGACGCCTCAGGTACTCGGCCGTCGAGACCACCTGGTCGTCGCGAATGACATCGCCGTTGGCGTTGGCGCTAGGCGGATCGTCGATGTCGTCGAAGAGACGGAAGAGGTTGAGTGACCCGACGGTGAACTCGCCGTCGGCGCGCGGCCGCACGGGGTCCGGAAGCGGCGCCGGGTTCACGGTGAGCGAGGTCGGCCAGAGCTCGTAGCCGCCGAACTCGAAGCCGAGCACCCCGGTGGCCGTGAACGTCGAGCCGGCCGGGATGATCTGGTTCGGCAGCCCCATCTTGTCCGGGTCGAGCTCGAACACCTCGGGGTTGCCGTCCCAGGTCGGGATCGGCGGCAGGTTGAGCCCCGGGAACTCGACCCCGGGCTCGCGGAACGAGCGGGCGCCGGTAGCCGTGACGAACACCTCGGCGATCGGGTCGGGGTTGAAGCGCTGGTTGGACTCGCCGACGACGCCGGAGGCGATCTCCACCTGCATCCCTTCGTAGCATTCGAACTCGATCGCACAGCTCGGGGCGGTCGGGTCGGGCGACGGCACGAAAGCGTCGAAAACGACCGGTGCCGGCACCACATCGGAGCCGACCACCGTGACCGTCGAAGGCGCCGTGAACTCGGTGAAGTCGAAGAACTCGATCACCGGACCGGTGACGTCGACCAGATCGCCGACGGCGACCGGCGGCGCGCCGCCGGTGAAGACGAAGATGCCGTTCGAGGTGTCGAGGTCGCCGTCGTCGCGACTCGTCGGCGTCTCCATGAAGAAGCCGTCCGGCCGCAGCGCCGTCACGACGTTGCTCTCGGTCGTCACCGTCTGGCCGTCGAAGGGCGACGCCGCTCCGGCTCCCTGGATCTCGAAGATCTCGACCACGAAGCCGGTGCCGGTGCAGGCGGTGGCGACGGAGGTGTTCGCCGCGCCGGGCGTGATGCAGCTCGACAGCAGGTCGACGTTGTTCACGTCGGTGTCCACACCGTCGGGGAATCGCGAGATGCCCTTGTTGTCCTCACCGGTCGATCCCGAGTCGACGAGCCCGGCACCCGAACCCTCGGTGTAGGGCGCTGCGGTGTCTCCCTCGTAGCTGACCGTGTCGATGAGGAGGGAACCCTGTTGCAGCGCCACCGCATCCGGCGCTCCGTTCTGCACCGACGAAATCGCCTGCTGATCGCAGTTGGCGACCGTCGTCGCGTCCGCGCAGACGACCCAGTAGTCGCCAGCCCCGAGACTCGTCGAGGTCAGGGCGATCGTGTCGTAGACGGTGCCTCCGTTGCCGTTGACCAGCACCAGGTCGATCCCGGTGAGATCGACCGCTCCGGTGCCGACGTTCTTGATCTCGACGAACTCCGCAAGGTCGCTACCGGGCTGGTCGTAGTCGATCTCGTTGACCACCAGCGACGGCGGCCCGGGGTCCGGACAGCTGCTCGAGGCGGTGGCGTTCGGACCGCCCGGCGTGATGCAGCGTGGGCTCAGATCGACGTTGTTGACGTCGGTGTCCACCCCGTCGGGGAAGCGAGAGATGCCACGGTTGTCGTTGCCGGTGGCCCCGGAGTCCTCGAGACCGGATCCGGATCCCTCCGTGAAGGGTGGCGCCGTGTTGCCTTCGTAGCTCACGGTGTCGACGATCACCCCGGCCTGCAGAAGCGCCACGGCGTCGGGGCTGCCGTTCTGCACCAGATTGGAGTCGGGTGACACGTCGAGATCGCAATCGAAGGTCGCCGCGGCGTCGCCGCAGACGACGAAGTAGTCGCCGGCAGCGAGCGACACGGCGGGCAGGGCGATGGTGTTGTAGATCGAGGCTCCGCCGCCCGAGCCGTTGACGAGCTGCAGCTCGAAAGCGCTGAGAGCGACCGCAGCGCTACCGGTGTTGAGGATCTCGATGAATTCGGCCGTATCGGTCGACGGCTGGTCATAGTCGATCTCGTTGATCACGAGGCCGCCACCTGGGGTGCCACAGTCGTTCGACGCACCCGGCGTGCTGCCGGTGAAGATCAGATCGACGTTGTTCTGGTCGGAGTCGAAACCGTCGACGCAGCGAGAGATGCTCATGCCGTCGTTGCCGGTCGTCCCCAGATCCTCGAGGCCGGAACCGGACCCCTCGGTGTAGGGAGCGCCCGTGTCCCCTTCGTAGGAGACTGTGTCGAGGATCGCCCCGGAGGCAGTCAGCGCGACCGCGTCGGGCGCGCCGTTCTGAATCAGATTGCTGTCGGGAGAGACGTCGAGATCGCAGTTCGCCACGTTGGCCGCGTCGCCGCAGACGACGAAGTAGCCACCCGGCGCCAGCGTGACCGCGGGGAGCGCGATCGTCGAGTACACCGACGCTCCACCCCCCGTGCCGTTGACGAGCTCGAGCGAGATGCCGTCGAGATCCACGCCGGCCGTACCGTTGTTGAGAATCTCGACGAACTCGCCGGTGTCGGTACCCGGTTGGTCGTAGTCAATCTCGTTGACCACCAGCGTCGGGCCGGGGCAGGAGTTCGTCGCCCCGGGCGTGCTCGCCTGGAAGCTGAAGTCGACGTTGTTCTGGTCGGTGTCGGCGCCGTCAGCGCAGCGTGAAAGACCGCTGTCGGCGACCCCCGAGTTGTCGACCAGCCCGTCACCCGAGCCCTCGGTGTAACCCGGCACCGACCCCTCGTAGCTCAGCGCATCGACGAGACTTCCCATCAAGGTCAGGCCGACGGCGTCCGGCGCTCCGTTCTGGATCAGGTTGGTGTCGGGAGAGACGTCGAGATCGCAGTTGGCGACGTTGGCCGCGTCGCCGCAAATCACGAAGTAGCCGCCCGGGGCGAGGTTGACGTTCGGCAGATCGACCGTCACGTAGATCGTCGCTCCGCCGCCCGAGCCGTTCACCAGCTCGAGCTCGTAGAGATCGAGGTTCTCGGCGACGAGGCCGGCGTTCTTGAGCTCCACGAACTCGGCACCGTCGGTCGAGGGCTGGTCGTAGTCGACCTCGTTGATGACGACCTGCCCTGTTGCCGAGGCCCCGGTCAGGAGCGCGACGAGAACGAAGATACGAACGATCAGAGCGCCCTGCAGGCGCCCCACACAAAGGCGAATCGGAGTCGAAGCCACGGTTTCCCCCCAGTCAGATTGGAACCGTCACTATATCCACCAGCGACGATTCGACCACCCCCCGGAGGTCACGATCGTGTGCCGACCGGTTAGGATGCGGTCCACTTCACGGAACGTGGCATCGACTCGGCCACTCGACTCGCACCAGGGAGGTCTCATGTCTCAGCGAATCCGACTCGTCCCCGCCGCTCTGTTCCTGTTCGCCTTGCTGGCTCCCCTGCCGGCCGCGGCCGTCATCACCTTCACACAACTCGATGAAGACGTCTTCGTCGTCAGTCACCGCGTCAAGGCGATCGGCAGCCGGGCGAAGGCGAGCCGCCTCGTCTTCACCAAGGCGGCCTCTCTATGCGAAGCCGCCGGCTTCTCGTACCTGCGGGTGCTCGAAGAGGAATCGGAGGCGGCGCAGGAGTACGAGTCCGCCAACGCCACCATCCGGGTGCAGTTCTACTGGGAAGACGGCGAAGAGCGCCTGCCGTGCGAGCCGAATGCCGACCCGACCTACATCGCCGAGGCAGGCCAGAAGCTGGCCCGTGGCGGCTACGTCGCTCCCGAGCGGCCCGAGCCGCCCGCCCTCGACGAGGCGACCGAAGCGCACGATTGCACGCTCGAACAGATCGCCGCGATGGCTCGCACGGGCCTGAGCGACGAGCAGATCCGGGCGGCCTGCACCAGCGGCGGAGCCGGCTGAGCCGATGCGGGACCACCTCGGACGGCAGCGTCGCCGGGAGACGGTCTCGATCCGGCTGGCACTGCGCTCACTGGCCGCCCTTCTCGCCTGGGTGTTGGTATGCCCCCCGGTGCCGGCGGGAGCCGCGACGACCGAGGTGATGGAGACGTTGACCGCGGACTACCTGGAAGAGGGGTTCGTTCCCGAGATCCTGACGGCGCCCGTGACCGTTCTGCGCATCACCGGCAGGCCGGGCAAGAAGGTCGGCGATCAACAGCGCGCCGTCGTGCGCGTCAAGCTCGTCAACGGCAGTGGAGACGACCAGAAGGTCCGACTGGAGGTCGAACTCGTCGACGGTGACGGCACGGTGCTCGGTGCCCTCGAACAGAACGGCGGCATCGACAGCAACGAACTCGAGGAGTGGAGTTTCAAGTTCCTGCTCGATTCGGTTGCGGTGGGGAAGATCGACGCGCTCACCCTCGAGATCGCCAGCCGGCCCGACTGATTCCGCCGGCGATCCCGCCCTAGTCGCTCCCCGAGCGAATGAGTTCCGCCGCCAGCAGTCGCCCCTTCCCCAGAAGATAGAGAACGCCGTCGGCGAGCGCCGGCGCGCTCCAGGCCGGATGCTCGAGGAGCGGCATGCCGCCTTCCGTCGGCGTCCACTCCGCTACCAGGTGGAAGCGCTCGCGGTCGGGGCGCACGAGCCTCACGGTCCCTCCCTCGCTCAGGACGACGAGGTGGTCGTCGACCAGCAGCAACGAGGTCCGCTCCAGGCCCGGCTCGCTCCACAGAACCTCGCCCGATTCCAGATCCACCGCGCGCAACTCGGAGTCGCCCCTGTTGCGCCCACTCGAGGCATAGACGACACCGTCGTGATGAACGGGAGTCATCCAGTGGCTGCCGATGCGCGCACTCCGGCGGTTCTCGTCCCGCCAGACCACCTCGTGCCCATCGCCGGTGACCCGCAGCAGCGACGCACCCTTCTCGTAAGCCTCGGTGACGAGGAGCCGATCGCCGACGACCAACGGTGTGGCCGCGTTCACGCTCTCGAGGATCTTCGCCCGCCACGGGTAGTGGAAGCGGATCGCACCATCGGCGGGATCGAAGGCGAGCAGCCCGCCGCGGGCGAAAACGAATCCCCACCGCCGTCCTTCGATCGTCGTCAGCTTGACCGCCGCGTAGCTGGCCAGCTCGTCGCCCGCGGCGTAGCGCACTTCCCCGGTGGCCTTGTCGAAAGCGACCACCGCCGAGCCGGCAGGCCGAACCTCTCCCGAATGGATCCGCGGAGACTCGGGCGGTGAGCCTCCAACCTGGACGATCAGCAGATCGCCCTCCACCGCCGGTGTCGAGCCGACGCCGAAGAAGTTCTGGACGACGCCGAAGCGCTCGGCCGTATCGACCTCCCACAGGAGCTCACCGTCCTCGAGACGGTGTGCCCGCAATCTCCCCTCGACTCCGAAGGTGAAGACCCGCCCCTCGTCCACGAGCGGCGAGGCACGCGGGCCGTTGGAGTAGCCGTAGTAGTCCTCGTATCTCGTCGGGTAGCCGCTCTCCCACAGCAGCTCCCCGGAACGGGCGTCGAGCGCCGACAGGCGCGCCCGATCGCCGGCGCGATCGAAGAAGAACACCTTCCCGTCCACGACCGCCGGTGCGCTGTAGCCCTCGCCGACCTCCCGGTGCCAGAGGATCGGCAAGCCCTCCTTCCAGTCCGTGCGGATGCCGCTCTCCGGCGAGCTGCCGTCGCGGTTCGCGCCGAGGAACGAAGGCCAATCCTCCCCGGCAAGGTCGGCGACAGTCAGAATCGACAGCAGGAGCAGGGCGACTGGACGGATCGTCTTCATTCGGCGAATCCTACGGTACGAGTCTTGCTGGGCGGTCTGCCGCGGCCCACGCAAGGAAGTAGCCAGTGCGACACGCGACGTTCGGCGCGAAAGGCTCCAAGTAGGCCGAGGCTCTGAAGCGGCTTTCGCACAGAGGCACGGATCGCGTCAGAAAGACCGCCCGACCGAGCGACCCCAGCGGTAAGCGAACGGCGCCGTGAAGGACGCACGCAGGGATCGAACGTCACCTCGAGCGCCAGACGCGGCCAGCCTCGCCTTGCTCTACCTGGACAGCGAGTCCGCACAAGGCGAGGCAGCCTCATCGAAGCTTCGCCCTCTGAGATCAGAAGCGAGAGGACCAACCTTGCTAGGCTTCGAACGACCCGCCCCGATCCATCCAACCAACCAGAGGCACCGACCTCAGGAGGAACGGCATGATCCCGATTCCGCAACTCTGGCTGCCGATCGTCGTCTCGGCGGTCGTCGTCTTCGTCGCCAGCTCGATCCTTCACATGGTGCTCAAGTACCACTACAAGGACTATCGCAAGCTGCCGGACGAGGACGGCATTCTCGACACCCTCTCCGGCGCCTCGCTGACGCCCGGCTACTACTCCTTCCCCAACTGCTCCGACCCGAGCGAAATGGGAAAGCCGGAGGTGATGGAGAAGTTCAAGCGCGGCCCGGTCGGCTTTCTCACCGTGGTGCCGAGCGGCGCTCCGAAGCTCGGCAAGTTCCTCGGCCAGTGGTTCGTCTACGTGCTGGTGGTCGGGATCTTCATCGCCTACCTGACCGGGCGCACGCACGCAGCCGGGACCAGCTACCTGTCGATCTTCCGATACGTCGGCACCGTGGCCTTCATGACCTACGGGCTCGCGGAGGCGGTCTCCTCGATCTGGAAGGGGGCACCGTGGACGATGACCTGCAAGATGATGGTCGACGGCCTCGTCTACGCGCTGCTCACCGCCGGCGTCTTCGGCTGGCTCTGGCCGGCCTGACGGGCTGAAGCGCCGGCTTCCCGCGGCGACGGGAAGCCGGCTCCGTGTTCAGACGGCTTCAGACGGCTCCGTGTTCAGACGCTCGGTGATCAGCCGTCGCCGCCCGACCAGGGCGGGGCGATCTCGTTGCTCCGGGCGTACGCGATCAGCTGCCCGAAGTGCTCGTGGACGTGGCCGATCGCGACCAGCATCATGTCCTCGATCGTGCCGTCGCGACCGAAGATGTCGGTCGCCTCCATCGGGTCTTTCACCGCGTCGAACGCCTTCGAGAGATGGGCGTTCGACTCTTCGAGGATCCGCACGCACTCCGCCTTGTCGGTGATCGACTCCATGTCGGAGGTGTCGACGCCCTCGGGTGCCGGCGTGCCGAGGCGACCGGCGAAGAAGTAGTTGGCGCTCGCCATGTGCATGATCGCCTCGCTGACCGACCGCACCCCTTCCATCGGGCGCCAACCGTAGACCTCTTCGGGAATCGCTCCGGCCAGCTCGACGGCGCGCCCGCCGACGAAGGCGAGGTTGCGGGCGTAGGCGCCCGGTGCGGTCTCTTCGTGATGCTCGGCGATCACCGGCATCGCGAGACTCAGCGTCGCCACCAGGGCGATCAGGATCGTCGTTTTCCTCATTCTGACCAGTCTCCTTTCGGCCGCATCAGGTCAGGCGGCCCAGTTGTCGATCGTGCAGTTTCGAGAGCAGAAGCTGAGCGCCGAGCGCTCCGACGAGCGCCAGGAACATGTCCCACTGGGTGTCCCAGACGTCCCCCTGCGTCCCCAGGAAACTCTCGGCGGATCCCCCACCAACGAGGGCCGCCCACCATTCGATCATCTCGTAGAAGGCGCTGAAGGCGAGGCAGATCGAAGTCACCAGGACGAACAGCCACTTGCCGGGCGAGAGCGGTGAGGTCCTCAGAAGCACCTCGCGCGCCAGCATTGCTGGCACGAAGCCCTGGGCCAGGTGGCCCAGCCGGTCGTAGTGGTTGCGGGCGAAGCCGAACGCCTCCCGCGCCCAATCGCCGACCGGAACCCGGGCATAGGTGTAGTGACCGCCGAGAATCAGGATCAGGGCGTGGACGAAGATCAGCCGGTAGACGAGAGGCGTCAGCGGAAAGCGCCGCCGGGTGGCGATCAGAAGCGGCGCACCGATCAGCACCGGCAGCACCTCGAGGAACCAGGTGCCTCGCTCGTGAGGATCGATTCCCGACACCACGACCGCGATGCCGGTGAGCGCGAGCAGGATCCACAACTCGCGGTCGCTGGAGGTCCGGGAAGGTCGGGGCGTCATCCCCTCAGCATACGCCAGCGCGACTTCGACTCACGGCACCGTCGCCGACCAGGCTGTCGTGTCGCCGCTCTCGAAGCCGTCGGCGAAGATCTCCCCGTTGTGGAAGATCTGGATGACGTTGTCGATCTCGTCAAAGAGCGCCAGATCGAGTGCGCCGTCGTTGTCGGCGTCGAAGAAGGCGGCACAAGCCGGGTTCGACGGTGCCGGGAAGGTGCGGATGAGCTGGAAGTTGCCGGCGCCGTCGTTCTCGTAAAGCGTCCACTCGTTGCCGCCGAAAGCGGAGAGGATCCAATCGAGATCACCGTCACCGTCGATGTCGCCGAGATCGGTCGCCGTCGTCAGTCCGGCAACGCCGATCGTCGTCGGCGGATCGAGCGTGCCGTCGCCGTTGCCGAGAAAGATCGAACCGCTGTTGCTGAACCCGTCGGCCGACGCGACGTCGAGGTGACCGTCACCGTTGACGTCCCCGACGCCGATCATCCACAGCGCCACCCCCGCCGCCTCGGTCTCCACCGTGGTGAAGGTGCCGTCGCCGTTGCCGGCGAGAACATGCACGCTCGAACCGGCACGGGTGCCGACGATCAGATCGGCGATGCCGTCCTCGTTCATGTCTCCGGCGGTCAGCGCGTACTCCTCGCTGCCGGCGTCGAACGGCGCCTCCACGGCGAAGGTTCCGCTGCCGTCGTTGCGCAGCAGATTGAGGTTGTCCGCCGTCACGTTGGCGCTGACGATGTCGGTGTCGCCGTCTCCGTCGACGTCGAGCACCGCGATCCCTTTCGGGCCGGCGCCGACGACGTGCACCGCCTCGGGGTCGAACGTCCCGTCACCGCGTCCCAGCAGCACCGAAACGCGAGACTCGAAGGCGTTGCCGGTGGTGATGTCGGCAAAGCCGTCGTTGTCGAAGTCGGCCGGTTCGTTGGGGCTCGCACCGAAGCCGACCGGCGAAGGCGGCGTGAGAAACGGGTCGAAAAGCCCGCTGCCGTCCGCCCGATTCGGGAAGACGCGGATGTCGGCGGTGTCCTCGTTGATCACCGACAGATCGAGCCAGCCGTCGTTGTCGAGATCGGTCGCCAGGCCTCCGTAGATGCGCGGCGTCGGACCGCCGTCGAGCACGGTGAGGGTGTCGACGAGAGCGAAGTCGCCCGGCGTCGGCCGCACCTCGACGGCGAACGACCACGTGTAGCCCGCCATCCTCAGCGAAGCCCCTCCGAGCGACGCCAGATCGTGCGAGAGGTTGACGTGCACGCTCTCCCCCGCCGAGAACGGGCGAGTCGGGGTCAGCGTCACCGTGGTACCGCCGCCACCGATCGTCAGAGGTCCCGCCGCCGGGCCGCTCCAGCGGCCGAAGACCCGGAACGAATCAGCATCGACCGTGGCCGGATCCACCGGCTGGTCGAAGGTCACCGTCACGGTCGCGTCCTTTGCCGCCAGCGTGTGACGGGGGGGATCGAGGGTGACGACCTCCAGCGTGCCGGCCGAGAGCGAGCCCGCGGCCAGCGCAGCGACGAGAATCGACATCGGCGGAACTCGAACTACGCGTCTCCATCTCATGCCTCTATCGTCTCGCCTGCTCCCGGAGCGGACAATGCACTTCCCCGCAGCCGGTCGGAGCCTTCGGAGCGATCCGCCCGGGCTCGGGCCGCCGCAGGGCCAACACCACGGCTATGCTCCGCGCGATGCCGACGCCGATCGCTATCGCCATGCTGCTGTGGGTGAGCTTCGAGGTCCTCCTCGGGCGGAGCCGGCGCGCGACGGACGCCGACGATGCGGCCTCCGATGCCGGCAGCGAACGGTGGATCTGGATCGTCGTCATGACCTCGTTCATCCTCGCCTCGTTCGCGAGCCGGGCCGGGATCTCGTCGTGGGGTCTTTCCGCTTCGCTGCGGAGCCTGGTCGGCTGCGGCCTCGTCGTCTCGGGACTGGCTCTGCGCTGGACGGCCATCCGCGCCCTCGGCAGGCTCTTCACCACGAACGTCGCCGTCCGCGAGGGACACGAGATCGTGCAGACCGGCCTCTACCGGCATGTGAGACACCCCTCCTACAGCGGCATGCTGATCGCCGCTGCGGGCTGCGGCTTCGGCATGGGCACCTGGTTGTCGCTGGTCCTCACCCTCGTGCCGATGTCCGTCGCGCTCAGCTACCGGGTCCGGATCGAGGAAGCCGTTCTCGAGGAGGCCTTCGGTCGGCGCTGGCGCGACTACGCCCGCCGCACCCACCGCTTCGTCCCCGGCCTCTACTGACCCCTGGGCCTCGCCCTCAGTCTCCGGCCCGGAACGCCGTCCGATACGCCCTAGGTGTCGTCCCCAGCTGCCGGGCCATGTGCTTGCGGAGGTTCGCCGCCGAGCCGAGGCCCGACTCCGTCGCCACACGCTCGACGCTCAGGCCGGTCGACTCGAGGAGCTCACGTGCCCTGCCGAGGCGCTGAGAGACGAGCCAGCGATGAGGGCTGTCCCCCGTCTGCTCGCGAAACCTGCGCTGCAGGGTGCGGCCCGACAGGCCGAACTTCGACGCGACCTCCTCCAGTCTGAGCGGTTGGTCGAGGTGCTCGACCAGCCAGTCGAGCAGAGGCCCCATCGCCGAATCGTCACGGCCGGCTGCCGGCGCCTCCGCATACTGCGTCTGTCCCCCCTCGCGATGCGCCGGCGCGACCATCCGGCGCGCCACCGCGTTGGCGACGGCGATGCCGAAGTGCTCGCGCACCAGCGCCAGGCTCAGATCGAGACCGGCCGCGCTGCCGGCGGAGGTCGAAATCGGTCCCGGGCCGCTGTCGTCGCGCACGTAGAGAGCATCGACCGAGAGCCGGACCCGCGGGAAACGCTCGGCCATGGTCGGCGCGTGCATCCAGTGGGTCGTGACGCGGCGGTCGTCGAGCAGGCCCGCCCAGGCAGGGACGAAGCTCCCGGTGCAGATGGTCACGAGATGGCCTCCACGCTCATGGGCCACGGACAGCGCCTCCAGAAACGCGGCCGGCGGCCTCTCGAGCGGCTCTCGCCATCCGGCGACGAGCACGATGTCCGCTGCCGCCAGGTCTTCGAGGGATCCGCGTGGTTCGAACACCATGCCGTGGCTCGTCGTCAGGCTCCCGGGCTCGACACGGCACGGCAGGAAGTCGTACCAGTCGGCCGCCAGGTCGCTGCGATCGCGGCCCAGGATCTCTCGAGCCAACCCGTACTCGAAGGCGAGCAGGCCGTCGTAGACGGCAGCCGCGACGGTCAGGCGCATGGCGGGATCCTAACGCTCCGCATCGATCTCGCCGCTCCCGTCCTTTCCAGCTGCGCGACTCGTCGTGATCAGGATCACGGCGGCGAGCACGGCCGCTCCGGCCAGCACGACCCGTCGATCGACGACCTCGCCGGCTACCGCCCATCCGAGGATTACCGCCACCACCGGGTTGACATAGGCATAGGTCGCCACCTTCGCCGGGGTCGAGACCTTCAGCAGCCACAGGTAGGCGGAGTAGCCGACGAGGCCGCCGACCACCGACAGATAGACGAGCGCCCACAGGGAGCGTGCGGAGACGGCAGCCCACTCGACGCTCTCACCGAGCGAGACGGAGACCAAGCCGAGCAGCATCCCGCCGGCGAGCATCTCCATGCCGACGTTCTGGAGGGTCGAGGAAGTCAGCGGGGCGCTCCGCGAGTAGATCGACCCCGCCGCCCACGAGAGCGCCGCCACCAGGATGGCGGTGGCGCCTGCCCCATCGAGCGGCTTTCCGAGATCACCGGGGCCGACGAGAACCGCGATGCCCACGGTCCCCAGCGCCAGCCCGAGGATGACCGCCTTCCCGGGCCGGTCGCCGGACGGTCGCAATGCCTCGAGGATCACCATCCACAGGGGCACCGTGCCGACGATCAGCGCCGCGACCCCCGAAGGGATCGTCTTCTCTCCCCACGCCAGGAGCCCGTTGCCGGAGACCAGCAGCAGAGCGCCGATGATCGCCGCCGAGCGCCAGTGGACCGCCCGCGGCAGCGGGTCGCCCCGCCACAGCGACCACGCGAAGAGGATCGCCCCGGCGGCGAAGAACCGCACCCCGACCATCAGAAACGGCGGAATCGTCTCGATCGCGACCCGGATCCCCAGATACGTGGAGCCCCAGATGATGTAGACGGCCGCGAAGGCGAGGGCGAGAGCCCATGCCGAGGCTGCCCGGGCGTTCGATCCATCGTTCATGGCGGAATGCTGACCGAGATCCGTTCTCGAGAAAAGTGGCGGAATCGTCAACTTGAGGAACTATCTCGCCAGATCCGCGCTGCCACGCCATGGCAGGGCGAGAAAGACGGGCCGGCGCTCCGTCCGCCGAGGTGCTGATACCCTCCCCCGGCTCCGCAAGCCGGAGCCGAGGGACCCGTGTCTGACTTCGCGCTTCTTCTGACCCTGTTCGGGGTCCTGATGCTCTCCGCCGAGTGGATCGGCCGGGGGGCGAAGCGACTCCGCCTGCCGGTCATCACAGGCTTCCTCGCCGCCGGCATCCTCATCGGGCCGTACGTCCTCGGCGTGCTGACGGCCGAAGACGTCGTTCGTCTCCGGGTGCTCGATCAGATCGCGCTGTCGTTCATCGCCTTCGCCGCCGGCGCAGAGCTCCACTACCGGGAGATCCGCCAGCAGCTGCGCCGCATCTGGTGGATCACCTTCGGCATCGTCGCCGCCTCGTACGCCCTCGTGGTGCCGGTTCTCACCTCGCTCGGGGAGTCGGTCCCCTTCCTCGCCGGCCTCGACGAGCGCGGCCGGCTCGGAGTCGCCTTCGTCGCGGCGGCGATCCTCGTCTCCCGATCGCCGTCCTCACTCATGGCGCTGGTGTCGGAACTGCGTGCACGAGGTCCCTTCACCCGACTGCTGATGGGAGTGACGGTCGCTCTCGATGTGGTGGTGATCCTGCTCTTCGCCGTCAGCACCTCAGTCGCCGACGTTCTGTTGCGATCGGCGGACTTCGAGGCCGGTCTGCTGCTGCTTGTAGCGGGAGAGCTGCTGGTCGCCGGGGTGGCGGGAGCGCTGGTCGGCGGTCTTCTCCATTGGCTCCTCAGCCTGACGCGCAATCTCCAACTCCGAGCTCTGCTGCTGCTCGGCGTAGGCCTGGGCGTCTACGCCGCGAGCGGCGCGATCCGCCGGGCGACCCACGAGGGAGGGCCGTTCGAGATCTTCATCGAGCCACTGCTCGTCTGCCTCGTGGCCGGCTTCGTCGTCAGCAACCTGTCGAGCTTCCGCAACGATTTCGAGCGCGTGCTGAAAGCGACCGGGCCCTTCGTATACCTCGGCTTCTTCACGCTCGCCGGCGCCTCCCTCGACCTCGCCTCGCTTGGAATCGCGTGGCGAGTCGCGTTGCTGCTGCTCCTCGTCCGGCTGGTGGCGATGATCGCCGGGACCTGGATCGGCGGCTGGGTCGGTGGCGCCCCCGCCAACGTCCGTCGACGAGTCTGGTTCGGCATGCTGACCCAGGCCGGGATCGGGCTCGGCCTGGCGAAAGAGGTCGCGGTCGACTTCCCAGAATGGGGCGGCACTTTCGCCACGACGATGATCGCCGTGATCGTCGTCAACCAGGTGCTGGGGCCGCCGCCGGCCAAATGGATCCTTCGGCGGGTCGGAGAGGCTCGTGCCGATCTGACCGATGGGGTCTCGGGCGCCCCTCGAGCCCTGGTCTTCGGCCTCGACACCCAGGCCTGGGCGCTCGCCCGTCAACTCCTCGATCACGGCTGGCGCACGACCCTCGTCACCCGGCGCGAGGTTCCGGTCGACGTCCCGCCCGACCTCGAGGTCGTCCGGATCGATCAGCTGTCGGCCTCCGAGCTGAGGCGGATCGGTGCCGACTCGGCGCGAACCCTGATCGGCCTGATGGACGAAGACGCCAACGTCGAGCTCAGCCGCCTGGCGCACGACGAGCTCGGCGTTTCGAACGTCGTCGCGCGGGTCAGCAGTCAGGAAGCGGGCGCCGCCTGCCGACGCTATGGGGCGACCGCGATCGATCCGAGCGTGGCGCTCGTCAACGTGCTCGATCATTTCGTGCGCTCCCCCGCCCTCACCGGCATGGTGGTCGGGATGGACGACGATCGCGACATCGTCGAGATCCCCGTCCGCAGCCCGCAGCTCCACGGAATCGCCCTGCGCGACCTGCAGCTCCCGCTCGACGTTCTGGTGCTCTCGGTCGAGCGTGACGGCGCATCGATCCTCTGCCACGGCTACACTCGCCTGCGCCGAGGCGACCGTGTGACCGTGCTCGGTCATCGCGGCAGCCTCGAGCAGATCGAGGACAGGCTGGCCGGCTGACGGACCGGCACCAAGACGACAGGGATGAACGAAGGAACCCCCATCCGAGCGCGGCTCAGGCGCAACTTCCTCACCGGACTCGTGATCCTCGCCCCGGTGGCGCTGTCGGCCTGGGTGCTGATCAAGCTGTTCCAGGTGATGGACGGCTTCTTCGCGCCGGCGATCCAGCAGTGGATGGACCCCTGGTTCCCGGGCTTCTACGTGCCCGGGCTCGGACTCATCCTGACCCTGCTGTCGGTCCTGCTCCTCGGCTGGCTGTCCAGCAATTTCGTCGGCCGTCGAATCGTCGGCGCGCTCGAGACCCTCATCACGCGCATCCCGGTCGGCGGGGCGATCTACCTCGGCACCAAGGGTGTGATGGAGGCGCTCGCACGTGACAAGAGCGAGGCGTTCAAGCGAGTGGTCCTGATCGAGTACCCCCACAAGGATATGTTCGCCATCGCCTTCGTCACCGGCAGCAGCAGGTGGCCGCAGGTCCACCCGCGCACCGACGACTTCGTCCTCGTCTTCCTGCCGACGACACCGAATCCGACCAGCGGCTACCTTCTGCTGGTACCCCGCGACCGGACCACCGACCTGCCGATGACCGTCGAGGAGGGAGTACGGATGGTGATCTCGGGCGGCATCCTGCTGCCGCCGTCCCTCGATCCGGCAGCAGACCCGGCAGCTACCGCCGACGCCGGGAATGCCGAACTCGACGAGTAGCGGACGGCCAGGGCCGTCCCCGCATCGTCAGGAGCAGCAGCTCGGGGCTCCGTGGTTCGAAGTCTCGGATTCCTCGGGCAGCCGGCCGACGAACTTCGCACTCCACACCTTGCCCTCGAACCCTCGCGCGGCCCGTCCGACCAGACCACCGGCGAGTTTCCGCATGAAGGCAGGCCCGCGAACGGTCGCGATGTCGGAAGTGGCGAGCGCCTCGAGCTGCGAGGCCTCGTAGACGAGCCTCTCGGGCACCTCGACCTCCACGAGGCCGGCCCGCCTCAGACCCTCGACGTAGTCGTCCTCCGAGATCGCGCCGGCCACGCAGGCGCAGTGCAGTCTCCGACTCCTGCGCAGCCACCACGGCATCGATTCGACGACGATGTCGGAGATCGACACCCGGCCACCCGGCCTCAGCACCCGCGAGATCTCGGCGAACACGCGGTCCTTTTCGGGCGACAGGTTGATGACGCAGTTGGAGATCACCCAGTCGACGCTCGACGACTCCACGGGAAGCTCCTCGATCAGCCCCTTGCGGATCTCGACGTTGGCGAGGCCCGCCTTCGACACCGTGTCGCGGGCGCGGGCGATCATCTCGTCGGTCATGTCGACCCCGATCACTCTGCCGGTCGGGCCGACTCTCTGAGCGGCCAGCAACAGGTCGATCCCGGCGCCGCTGCCGAGGTCGAGCACGGTCTGACCCTCGGCGACCTCGCTGAAGGCCAGCGGATTGCCGCAGCCGAACGAGTTGACGACCGCTTCGTTCGGCAGCGAGGCGATCTCCTCCCGGCTGTAGCCTGCGGTCTCGACGGCGACACCTCGCGGTACGGCGTCGCCGCAACAACTGCGACCCTCGCTCACCGCCGCGCCGTAGCTCGATCGCACTCGCTTGCGAACGGATTCGTGCACACTCATGCGCGACTTCCTTTCCCGGTCCCCGAGGGACCGTCCTGACGGCTCGGACCCGTGGCGTCCGACGAGTTCTCTTCTGTGGTCGCGGCGCAGGTCTCGAAGGCGTCGGCCAGACGGCGCAACCAGGCCGCGACCTCGCCGCAGCAGACCTCGTAGTAGACCTCGCGCCCACGCTTCTCGGCTCGCACGAGTCCTGCATCGCGCAGCGCGGCGAGATGTCGCGACACGACGGACAGGTCGACCGGGCAGCAGTCGTTGAGGGCACCGACCGTCTGCGGCGTCCTGCAGCCGGCCAGCCTGCTCAGCAGTACGACTCGATTCGGATCGGCCAGCGCCTTGAAGAGGCGGGCATCCAGCAATCCGTCGAGTTCGCAGGAGACCCGGGATGCAGGGTCGAGCGCCGCGGATCCGCGAAAAGCTCCCCCTGGACGCGGATCCGAGCCGCCAGCACTCCCCGACACGCCTTCAGCCTGCCGCGAATGTTTGCTATGTTTGCACCATGGTGCAATTATAAGAGCCCTTCGGCTCCCTGTCAACCCCCCTTTCGCGAGGCTCCCGACCCCGCCGATCCCGCGAGTAGAATGCGACCGACAACTACGAGACGAGGACCCCGATGATTCGACGAGCTTCCGGCAGCGCGGTCAACGCCGCCCTGCTTCTCTTTTCCGGCGCGGCGGCCCTGCCGCTCACGGCGGAGGACGCCGCGGTTCTCGCAGCACGCGACTACCACCAGACCAACGGCGCCACCATCCTCGCCGACTACGCGAGCTTCCTAGCCCTGCCCAACGTCGCTTCCGACGTCGAGGCGATGGAGGCCAACGCCCGTCACATTGTCGAGGCCTTCGAGAGCCGGGGCGCGAAGATGGAGATCTGGCAGCAGGACGGCGTCCCACCGATCGTCTACGGTGAGCTTGCCGGAGCGGCGGGCAGCGAGACGACCGTCGGTGTCTACTTCCACTACGACGGCCAGCCGGTCGTGCCGGAAGAGTGGACGTTCGATCCCTGGAGCGCCACTCTCGTCTCGGGGGCGCTCGGGAGCGGTGGCGAAGAGATCGACTACCCGGCGGCAGACGACGCGATCGATCCCGAGTGGCGCATCTACGGGCGCGGCGCAGGCGACGACAAGGCGCCGTTCGCCGCCATCCTAGGCGCGATCGACGCGCTCGAGGCGGCCGGCATCGAACGGCGGGTGAACCTCAAGTTCTTCTTCGAGGGGGAGGAGGAAGCCGGCTCCCCGCATCTCGAGAGCTACATGCGCGAACACGCCGACAAGCTCGAGGTCGATCTCTGGCTGATCTGTGACGGACCTGTTCACCAGAGCCGTCGACCGCAACTCGTCTTCGGTGTGCGCGGCTACACCGGCCTCGACATCACGGTCTACGGCGCGGCTCGCTATCTGCACAGCGGTCATTACGGCAACTGGGCTCCCAACCCGGCTCTGCGGCTCGCCGAGCTGCTGGCGTCGATGAAGAACGAGGAGGCCCGGGTCGATATCGCCGACTTCTTCCAGGACTCGATCCCGCCGACCCCTGAGGAGTTCGAGATCATCAAATCGCTCCCTCATCCGGACGAGCAGCTGCGACGCGAGCTGCTGCTCGCCGAGGGCTCCACCGACGGCGCCGGAGCGCCGCTGGCGGTCCGCCTGGTGCTCCCTTCGCTCAACATCCGCGGCATGAAGAGTGCCGAAGTCGGGGCCGGGGCGCGAAACGTCATCCCGACCGAGGCGACGGCGAGCCTCGACATCCGCCTCGTCAAGGGCGACGATCCCGCGCGGATACTCGACGTCGTCGAGCGGCACATCGAACGCCAGGGCTACCACGTCGTCCACGAAGAACCGGACGCCGACACTCGCCTCGCCCATCCGAAGATCGCGCGGGTCGACCGGCGGGAGGGCTACCCTGCCGCTCGCACACCCCTCGACACGGCAGAAGCACAGTTCGCGATCGAAGCAGCTCGAAGAGTCGCCGGAGAGGAGCTCATCCTCATGCCGTCCCTCGGCGGCTCGCTGCCCCTCTACCTGTTCGAGAGCGTGCTCGGCAGCCCGATGGTGATCGTGCCGATCGCCAACCACGACAACAACCAGCACGCCCCCGACGAGAACCTGCGCCTCGCCAATCTCTGGTACGGCATCGAGATGATGGCCGCACTGTTCACTCCAGCCGACTGAATCCACCTGTGAGGGCGGCGCCTCGCGAGCGACGCGCTGGACCGCTCACTCCAAACGAAGGAATCCGCCGATGAAACGTCTCACCCTGGCCCTGACCCTCCTGATAGCGACGTCCGCCGTCTCCCTTCCGGCCGACGAGAGCGCCCGGCTCCACGACATCTTCGACCGCGAATGGGACGTGCGCCTGCGCGAGAATCCGTTCCAGGCGACGTCCGTGGGGGTGCACGACTACAACCACCTGTTGCCGTCGGTGGATGGGGCGGACCTCGAGCGCCGCGACGGGCTGTGGAAGGGCTTTCTGGCCGAGATCGACGCGATCGACCGGGAGGCACTCTCGCCGACCGACCGCATCAATCTCGACATCTTCAGGAACCAGCTGCAGAACCGGGTCGACTCCTACCGCTTCGGCGGCTGGCAGATTCCGTTCAACGCCGATTCGGGCTTCTATTCCGGCTTCGCCCGCCAACCCTTCAACATGCCGTTCCTCTCCACCCGCGACTACGAGAACTACCTCAGCCGCCTGCGCGCGTGGCCGACCTACGCCACACAGCAGATCGCCAACATGCGGCTCGGGCTCGAGCGTGGCATGACCCAGCCGCGCATCATTCTCGACGGTATCGACGCGGTCCTTGAGGCCCAGATCGTCGACGATCCCGAGTCGAGCGTCTTCTACCAGCCGTTCCGCGAGTTCCCGGTCGGCGTGCCCGAGTCCGACCATGCCCGACTGCGCGAGGAGGCACGGACCGCGATTGCCGAGGCGATCGTTCCCGGCTACCGCGAGCTGCGCGACTTCATGGTCGACGAGTACATGCCGGGAGCGCGCGACACCCTGGGCGCCGTCGACCTGCCCGAGGGCGAGGCGTACTACCGCCAGCGGATCCGCAACTTCACCACCCTCGATCTCACCGCCGAGCAGGTCCACGAGACCGGCCTCTCGGAGGTGGCCCGGATCCGCGCCGAGATGGAAGAGGTGATCGCCGAGGTCGGCTTCGAAGGGACCTTCGCCGAGTTCCTCGAGTTCCTGCGCACCGACGAGCAGTTCTACCCGAAGAGCGCCGAAGAGCTGCTGATGAAGGCGGCCTACATCTCGAAGACGATGGACGGCAGGCTGCCGGCGCTCTTCAAGACGATGCCGCGCCTCCCCTACACCGTCGAGCCGGTGCCGGACGACATCGCTCCCAAGTACACCGCCGGCCGCTACGTCGGGCCGCCGGAGGGCTCGACCCAACCGGGGCGCTACTGGGTCAACACCTACGCCCTCGACACCCGATCGCTCTACAACCTCGAGGCGCTGTCGCTCCACGAGGCGGTGCCGGGGCATCATTTCCAGATCTCGCTCAACGCCGAACTCGAGGGACTGCCGAACTTCCGCCGCTACTCCTACCTGTCGGCTTTCGGGGAAGGCTGGGGCCTCTACTCCGAGTGGCTCGGGCTCGAGGCCGGCTTCTACACCGACCCCTACTCCAACTTCGGCCGGCTGACGTACGAGATGTGGCGCGCCTGCCGCCTGGTGGTCGACACCGGCGTCCACGCCTTCGGCTGGACCCGCCAGCAGATGCGCGACTACATGGCCGAGAACACGGCGCTGTCACTCCACGAGATCCGCACCGAGACCGATCGCTACATCTCGTGGCCCGGGCAGGCGCTCGCCTACAAGATCGGCGAGCTCAAGATCCGGGAGCTTCGCAAGCGGGCCGAGCAGGAACTGGGCGGTGACTTCGACGTCCGGCTGTTCCACGACGCGGTGCTCCTCAACGGCTCCATTCCGCTGTCCGTGCTCGAACAGCAGATCGAAGACTTCATAGCCGAGCAGAAGGCAGCCTCCTAGGATTCTCGGGGGCTCGGAGCCCACTCACGCCCCAGGAGGTTCCATGCTCGCTCGCACCCTGCTGATGCTCACACTCTCGGCCGCCATGTCGGAGGCCGCGACGTTCGAGCCGACAACGCTCGAGACAGAGGGACTGCCCACCCTCTCTCTCAACCCGCTCGAAGGCGGCTTCTCCAATCTCGTCTCGATCCATCACGCCGGAGACGAGCGTCTGTTCCTCGTCGAGCAGTACTCCGAGATCGTCGTCTACGAAGAGGGGCAGGTGCTGCCGACGCCGTTCCTCGACCTGTCGGGTTCGACCGGATCGGGGCTCGAGGGGGGTCTCAAGAGCATGGCGTTTCACCCGGACTACGTCACGAACGGCTACTTCTTCGTCCACTACACCGACACGGCCTCGAACTCGATCATCGCCCGTTACGAAGTCTCGGCCGACCCGAACGTCGCCGATAGAGCGTCCGGCGTCGTCCTGCTGACGATCCCGCAGTTCACCGGGCAGCACCGGGGCGGCACAATCGCCTTCGGCCCGCTCGACGGCTACCTCTACATCGCGCTCGGCGACGGCGGCGGCCAGAACGACCCGGAGTGCCGCAGCCAGAACCCGTCCACGCTGCACGGCAAGGTACTGAGGATCGACGTCGATCAGAGCGTCGCTACCCCTCCCTACCACGGCATTCCGGCCGACAACCCGTTCGTCGGTGCCGGCCCGCCGCTCGACGAGATCTGGGCGCTCGGCTTCCGCAACCCATGGCGAATCTCCTTCGATCGTGCGACAGGCGACCTCTTCATCGCCGACGTCGGGCAGGACTTGCGCGAAGAGGTCTCCCGCCAACCGGCCTCCTCGCCGGGAGGCGAGAACTACGGCTGGCAGGTAATGGAAGGGACCGCCTGTCACGACCCCGATCCGATCAACCCGAACTGCCCGGGCGCCACCGCTTCGTGCTTCGACAGCGGCTACACAGCGCCGATCCTCGACTACGGCCACAGCGGCGGCGACTGCTCGATCACGGGTGGGTTCGTCTACCGTGGCAGTCGCATCAGCGCGCTCTCAGGGGTCTACCTCTACGGTGACTGGTGCACGGGGAACCTCTGGGCCGCGGCCGAGGCGAGCGGCAACTGGACGCCCCAACTGCTCGACATCGACCTTCCGGCGGTCACCAGCTTCGGCGAGGACAGCGCCGGCGAGCTCTACCTCAGCAACGGCGGCACGCTCTACCGGCTCGAAGGCCCCGAGGTGTTCTCCGACGGCTTCGAATCGGGGGACACAGGCGCCTGGTCGGCGACGGTCCCCTGACCCCCGAACGTCCAGCCCCCTGAAGGTTGCTATACTTGCCTTCGGTCCCCAACAACAACAGAAGAGAGGAATCCATGAAGTCGAATCTCACCATGTGGGCGCTCACAGCGCTCCTCGTCGTCTCGGTGGCCGGAGTGGCACACGCCCAGTCGCCCGCCATCACGTCGTTCTCGGGCGGCACAGAGTTCGTGATCTTCTACGGCGGCTCGACCGGCGACGTCGTCGGCTACCGCTTCACCGTCTCATCGCCCCTGACGGTCGACTCGCTCGGCGCCTGGAACGCCGACACCACGACTCCCCTCACCTCGGAAGACAATCCGGGCGCCGGCACCACGACGCAGAACCCGGTGCTCGACTCGAGCCATCAGGTCGGCATCTGGGACGACACTCAGACGCTCCTCGCGTCGGTGACCGTCACCCCGACGAGCCCGACGAATGGCGACTGGCGCTACGAGTCGATCACGCCGATCACGCTCAACCCGGGCACCACCTACACGGCCGGCATGCTCTACACCGCCACCGACGGTGACGGCTACGTTTCCGGCCCGACCTCCGTGGTGACGGACCCCGACATCACCGTGCTCAACGGCGTCTTCCCGTCCGTGGGCGATCTCGGTTTCGTCTTCCCGACCGAAGACTCCGCCGGCAACAACGGCCGCTACGGCCCCAACTTCACGGTCATGATGGTGCCCGTGGAGCTGACCGAGTTCTCGATCGACGACGAGTAGTTCCCGAATATCGAAGCTCGAGGGACCGCCACCCGCAGGTGGCGGTCCTTTTTCTTGCCTACTTCACGCGGCGGCCGTGCTTCACCACGATGTCGACGCGCTGCAGAAGGTTGATGTACCGCAGGACATCGCCCTTGACGGCGATGATGTCGGCGTACTTCCCTTCGCTCACCGTGCCGTAGTCGTCGGCGACTCCCATGTGCACCGCCGGCCAGTAGGTCGCCGCCTGGATCGCCTCCATCGGCGGAATCCCCATCACCCGCACCCAGATGTCGAGCTCGTTCCAGGTCGACTGGATGTGGAACTTCATCGGAATTCCGCTGTCGGTGCCGACGAGGAGCTTCACTCCGGCACGCCGGAGCTGATCGATCTTGGTCTTGAGGGTCGGCCTGCGTAGCGGCGTGATCTGGAAGTAGCCGAGTCGCTCCGGTTTGGCGAACGACTGCCGGATGTCGGCAATGATGTCTTCCGGCAATCCGAGGTGCCAGTCCGTCGTGTCGAGCTTCTCGGGGTGATCGCGGACGTACTCGTAGTTGTAGAGGCCCTCGACGGTCGGCGTCCAGAAGAGCGGACCGCGGTTCATCTGCGCCGTGCGCTCCTCGATCAGCCGCAGGACGTCCTCCGGGTAGCCGGGCGCGGTCGAGAGCCCGGTGTGCTCGAAGCAATCGACGCCGGCAGCGAGGCCTCGGCGGATCTCCTCCGGGCGATGGCTGTGCGCCGCCACCGGCAGGTCGTGCTTGTGCGCCTCATCAACGACGGCATGGACCTCCTCCATCGTCATCTGGTCCTGATCGATCAGTTTGATGACGTCGACACCCGCCTCCGCGAGTTTCCGCACCTTGGCCCGTGCGTCCTCGACCCCGTCGACGCCCCAGCGGAACTGCTCCGTGCCGGGGTACGGGCGGTGCTGCAGGAACGGCCCTGACATGTACATCGTCGGCCCCGGGATCTCTCCGCGGTTGATGGCGTCGCGGACGTTGATCGACGCCTCGAGCGGCGCCCCGAGGTCGCGAGCGCTCGTCACCCCGGCCATCAGCAGCTGGTGCGCCGACGACGGCATGATGACGCTCTCGAAAAGCGGCGGATACGTGTCGTCCCAGTGGTCGTAGTCGGCGTGGCCGTTGATCATCAGATGGACGTGCATGTCCCACAGGCCCGGGAGTACCGTCATCCCCTCGGTGGAGATCACCTCGGCGTCATCCGGCACGGCGAGCGTCTCGACGGTGCCGACGGCGGAGATGCGCTCCCCTTCGATCAGGACGACGCTGTCCTGAAGCGGAGTAGACCCCCAGCCGTCGATCAACGTGCCGCCGACCAACGCCTTGAGAGGCCCGTCGGATCGAGCCGCCGGCGCACTGAGAAGAAGGATCGCGAGCGCTGTCAGCACTCCGGGAAGCGAGCGGGAATCTGTCGGTCGGCGCAACATGGCAACCCTCCTCGAAGACCAGCTATCCAGGTTCAGGACTCGACGGCAGCCTACCAGCAGGGAACAATGGCAGCTCCCAGCGGGTTCCAGCAGAAAAGACCTCAGGCAAGGAGAGAGACTCTGAAGAGGTGTCCGCAGCTCCCGATTGTGGTGTGTGCCGTCGCCGCGGCGTTCCTGGCGCCGGCGCTTCAGTGCGACACGCCAGCAGGCTCGGCTTCAGAACCTCCCGCTCCATACCAGCGCAACTTCGGAGCGACCGTCGACGTCGAGCTGCTCGAGCTCCAGGCGGTCGTCACCGACGGCGACGGCGAACGTGTCTACGGGCTCTCCGCTGACGACTTCCGGGTCTTCGTCGGCGACACGGAGCGACCGATCGAG
Organism: Candidatus Multivoradales bacterium; assembly: GCA_965223855.1. GTDB lineage: Bacteria > Acidobacteriota > Thermoanaerobaculia > Multivoradales > JAHEKO01 > CALZKB01. The sequence continues at coordinate 2,589,251 of CBDCXM010000009.1, read as the reverse complement.
CTCTTCGAGGAGGTGCGTTCTGCCCTCTCGCCCACAGAGCCGGCGACCGTGGCCGCGGACGGAGTCGAGGCACCGCCGCCTCAACCGACTCACTATCTGGTCTTCATCGACGACCTGATGACGCTGGCGCGCAACCGCGACTTCGTGCTGCAGCGGCTGCGCGACGATCTCGCGCTGATGCGCCCCGGCGACTCGATGGCGGTCGTACGACTCGGAGAGGAGCGCAAGATGCGGATTCTCGCCGACTGGACCGACGACCGTGCGCAGCTCGAGGCGGCGATCGACCGGGCGATGACCGAGGAAGCGTGGGGCATCAAGTACGTAGCGCTTCGGCGGATGCGCGACTTCGTCGCCAACTGGGAGGGCAACGACACGCGCCGCTCGGTGCTCGCCGCCGCCGGCGCCCTGCGCCGGCTCGACGTGCCCGAGGGGAGGCGTGCCCTGCTGCTGGTCGCCGGCTCGTGGGATCCGGTGGAGCTTCAGCGGGCGGGCCGCTTCTCGGACTGGTGCGTCACGGGGTGGTGCCAGGGGGCGAGCGTCTACAACGTCCTCACCGACACCGCCAACCTCCTCGGTTATGCGATCTACGCCATCGACGTCGAAGGCACCGACCTCGACTTCGACTGGAACCGCGAGAAGCGGCTCCATGCGGTGCTCGGCGAACTCGCCCGACTCACCGGCGGCCTCAGCATGCTCAACGGTGAGCGTGCCACGCTTCTGGCGACAGCCGTCGAGGACACGAGTTCGTACTACTCCCTGGCAGTGCCGCCACCCGAGGAGCGAGGCGACCGACGGCTGGAGGTTCGAATCGAGGTGTTGCGTGAGGGGCTCGAGGTCCGCTCTCAGGAGACCGCGGTCCCGATCAGTGACGAGCAGGACCGGCAGCTCGACGTCCTCAACGCACTATGGCGCGACGCGGGTGACGAAGAAGGCTTCGCCGTCGAGGTGACGTTGCCGCGGCGACTCCGGCGCGGACTGGTGGAGGCTTCGGCGCTGGTCACCATCGACCCGGCGCGACTCGGCTGGCTCGAGGTCGACGGCCGCCAGGTCGCCGAGGTGATCCTGCGGGTCGCAGCCCTCGACAACCGCGGAAACTCGTCCGCGGTCGAGAGCCGCCGCCTGTCGCTGGTGCGCGGGAGTGACGAGGAGCTGATCGTCTTCCCGTGGTCTTTCCAGCTGCGCCATCGGCGTCACACCCTGGTCTTCGACCTCGAGGATCGCATCGATCGACACACCTACCTGGCGGTCGAGGAGTTCGAGCCGCGTTTCCGCGAACTGCGCGACGAGGCCGCAGCGGCCGGTCACCCCTGAGACGACCGCGACCGCCGGACCGCCCGACCTACTCCACCTCGACGATCATCTCGATCTCGACCGCCAGGCCGATCGGCAAGGACGCCATGCCGACCGCGGAGCGGGCGTGCTTGCCGCGATCGCCGAAGATCTCGACCATCAGGTCGGAGAAGCCGTTCATCACCAGGTGCTGGTCGGTGAACGCGGGGTCGGAGTTGACCATACCGAGGACCTTGACGATCCTCGTGACCCGATCGAGCGAGCCGATCTCGGCCCTGAGCGAAGCCAGCAGCGCGAGCCCGGTCAGGCGTGCAGCGGCCTGCCCTTCTTCCACGGTCAGGTCGGCACCGACCTTGCCGGTGACGTAGCCTCCTTCCGGGCGTGCCGGACCGTGCCCGGCGAGAAAGACCAGGTCGCCGGTCGAGACCGCACGCACATAGTTGGCGACCGGAGCGGAGAGTTCCGGCAGTTCCAGGCCGAGCGCCTCGAGCCGAGCCTCCGGACCCGGCTGGGATTCCTGGCCTGCAACCCCGGAGGCCGCCGCAAGCACGACGAAGAGCGCAACCATGGGATGGCGCAACTGTCTGACGTTCATCACTGTTTCCTCCTCGACAGCAGCGCTTCAGTAGCCTTCGCCGCTGAGATTCACTTCGGAGCGCCCGCCTGCGGCGCCATGACGCAGAACGAGGGTCGCCCTGCGGGTGCCGGCACCACCCGGGCGGAAGCTGACCCCGACGGTGCAGTCGCTGTCCGGCAGCAGCGAGTCGAGGCCGGCGCACGAGGCCGGGACGATCCGGAAGTCCCCTGCCTGCGCCCCGGTGATCGAAACGTCTCCCAACGGCAGCCGCGCGGCACCGGTGCTCAGCAGCCGGACCGTGCGGATGTCGCTCCGGTCACCGACCGGCAGCGGCTCGAAGCTCACTGTCGACGGCTCGACTCGCGCCGCGGGAGCCGGGAGCGCTGCAGCGCGCCCCCGGAGCGCGACCGTGGTGGTGCCCCCGGCGTTGTGGTCGATCGCCAGCCTGCCGTCGCTCTCCCCTACCCGACTGGGAGAGAAGCGCAGCCGCAGGGTACAGCTCGCGCCGGGAGCGACCTGCTGGGAGCAGTCGTTGCGCGCGATGCCGAACTCGCCACCGGCCGACAGGCGCAGGTCCCGAAGAGCCAGCGCCGCGGAGCCACCGTTGGCGATGGTGAGTTCGAGCTCGTTGGTGCCGTACTGCACCACCTGACCGAAGTCGAGCTCGTTGGTGGACAGCCGGATTCGCGGCGCCAGGAGCGCGCCACTCAGCGCAACCTCCGTACGGCGCTGCACCGACGGAGAGCGGACTCGCAACGTCGCCCGATGCCGCGCCGGCGCCCCGGGCCGGTACGTCACGCCGACCTGACAGCGCTCGCCGGGAGCCAGGGTCGCTCCCTCGCACTGGTTCCCGGCTACGGAGAAGGCTGCCGCGTCGCCTCCCGTGACCTCGACCCGCTCGATCTCGAGCGGCGCGTTGCCCGTGTTCTCGATGGTCAGGCTCCTCGCCTCGGTCGCGCCACCCGAGGGCAGGCTGGAGGGGCTGAACTCGCCGAACGCCAGGCTGTCTGGGTCGACGAACAGACCGGGAGCCACGCCGACGCCCCGGACCGGGATCCGGGGATCTTCCGGAGCGTCGCTCCAGACCCTCAGTGTCCCCTCGAAGCGCCCTGTCTCGCGCGGTCGGAAGCCCAGCCGCACTTCACAACCTTCGCCGGGAGCCAGCTCCTTGCGAGAGCACGAGTTGGCAAGCCAGGCGAACCCCCGGTCCTCCCCTTCGATCGCCACCCGCTCCAGGTTGAGCGTCGCCGACCCCCGGTTCGTGAAGGTCAGCGTCACACCCTCTCCCTCCTTGCCGACACCGATGCGGCCGAAATCGACCTCGGCCGGCGTCGAGGCCAGAGACGGCGCCTGACCGGTACCCGTGAGAGTCACGAGGGGAACCCGGCCCCAGGCGTTCGAATCGAACGTCACCTGCGCCGTTTGCGGGCCGGCCTCCTGCGGGCGGAACGAGACCTCGAAGCCACAGCCCTGGCGAGCAGCCAGCGGCAGGCCGAGACACGGCGTCGCTTCGACGACGAAAGACTCCGAGTCCGACACCACCTCCGCCAGAATCAACTCCCGTCGACCGCCGTTGGCAATCTCGAGGCGCTGGGACTCACCCGTGTCCCCTACGCGCGCCGTGCCGAAGTCGAGCGCCACCGGAGCCACGACGAGTTCCGGCGGACGCAGCAACATCCAGTAACCCACCGCGGCGAGGATCAGCAGCAGTACGATCCACAACCAGGGGAACTTCCGACGTCGCCGCTGTTGCGCCCGGCCACGGAGCACGTCCCCCGCGGGAGGGCGGTCGGTCCGCTCATGTCGCGGAGTCGCTCCCGGAACGTGAAATCCCGGCTCCTCAGGCGGCCTGTCGCTCGGAGCCGAAGGGGGCTCGGGGGCAGGCGCGGCGTCGGACCCGAGAGGCAGGTCGATCATCCCTCCGTCGGAGGGCGGTCTGCGGGAGTGACGATCGTCGGACATGCGGGCGGATCTTACTGCGGCCTACAATCTCGAGTCATGAACCGCGCAACCGCCTGCTCGACGTTCGCCATCGCCGCAGCCTTCCTGCTTCCCGGAGCCCTCGCAGCCCAGGGGGAGGAGGAGCTCCACAGGCAGGAGGTCGAGCAGTGGCGTGACCGAAGGATCGCCGCGCTGACCCGAGACACCGGCTGGCTCACCCTGACCGGCCTGCACCGGCTCGAGCCGGGTAGACAGATCCTCGGTTCCGCAGAGGATTCGAGCATCCGGCTCACCGAGGCGGCGCCCTCCAGGCTCGGCGTTCTCACCGTCGGAGCCGACGGCCTGTACCTGGAAGTCGCGCCCGGCGTCGAGGTGACGATCGACGGTGACCGGATCGAGTCCACCCCGCTTCGCTCCGACGTCGATGGCGATCCCACTCTCGTCGAGATCGGCACTCTCAACTACCACGTGATCGAAAGGGGCGGCGTCCTGTGGCTCAGAGGCCGCGATCGCGAGCACTCCGCCCGCCGGGCCTTCACCGGCATCGACTCCTTCCCGGTCTCACTGGACTGGCGGCTGCAGGCCCGCTTCGTCGCGTACGAGCCACCCAGGCAGATCCCGGTCGCCAACGTCCTGGGGCAGGTGAACGATGCGACGAGTTGGGGCGCCCTCGAGTTCCAGGTCGGCGACGCCGCCTATCGCCTCGACGTGCTCGCGGAGCCGGGCGACGAGGAACTGTTCATCATCTTCGGCGACGCCACGAGCGGTCACGAAACCTACGGCGCCGGGCGCTACCTCTACACGCCGGCACCGGACGACGAGGGGCGGGTGACGATCGACTTCAACCGGGCCTACAACCCTCCCTGCGCCTTCACCGCCTTCGCGACCTGCCCCCTGCCGCCGCCGCAAAACCGGCTCGATCTGCGGATCGAGGCCGGCGAGAAGAGCTACGCCTCGTCCCACTGAGGTCGCTCCGGGGGGCGCTCCCCGGAGCCCGCGTCGCAGCCGGTAGCGCCGGCCCCGGCCTCAGCTCTCGGAGGAGCCGGACGGCTTCTCGAAGATCGGCGTCGGAAACGGCATCACGCTGGCGTCTCCCGAGGTCTCGCCGGTGATCCGATTGACCCCCTGCTTGTCGACCTCGTCGATACGCACGATCGAGTGCATCGGGATGTTGGTCCGCCGAACGCCTTTGAACTCGTTCTTGAGGGTCTCCTCGGTCGGATCGACGACCACCTGACTGCGCTCACCGAAGAGGAACTCCTCGACTTCGATGAAACCGAAGAGGCCGCTCGCCCCCACCGAGCGGGCGTACATCTCGTACACCTTGCCCTGGTTGAGAAAAACGACCTTGTAGATGGAACTGTCCGCCATGAGTGAACCGCCGCCGCTAGTGTACGTCAGCGCACCGAGTGGTCGGCGCACTGAGTGGTCGGCGCACTGAGTGGTCAACGCACCAGGTGCCAATCGACCTGGCGGCCGGCGATGTAGCGCACCTTGTCGCCGTCGAAAATCGCGTCCTGCTCGAGCTTGATCTGCACGAACTGGTCGTCCCACTCCGGCACCCGGACCTTGACGTTGCCCTCGATCGAGTAGGCGGTATCGGGGTGGAGCGGCCAGTCGCCGCGAACCGGCGTGTCCCCCTGGTTGTCCCACATGCCGATCGTCGGTCCCGGCGCGTGCCCGAAGAAGCCGAGCGGATGGGTGTAGGTGCTCGAGAGAATCTCCTCAGCCTCGCAGGCGGCGATGGTCGCGGCGAGGATCTGATTTCCGGTGCGACCGGTGACGAACGAACCGGTCAGGTGATCCTGCCACCGGTTGCCGACCGCCAGCGCCTCGCGCAGGCCCGCCGGCACCTCCTCCTCCCCCAGCCGCGCGACGTAACCCATTTCCTGGGTGTCGGTGCAGAGCCGCAGGTAGCAGATGCCGACGTCCGTATGCAGCACGTCTCCCGGCTCGATAATGCCGCTGTCACCGCAGAACGGATCCTTCTCGCCGCAGACGACGCCACGCCGCTGCCGGTTGACGCTCGGATGGAACCACGGATCGAGCTCGAGGGCGTGGAAGCGCTCACGGATGTACCACTCGACCTCGTCGGTCGTCGTCACCCCGGGGGTGATCACCTGCGACGAGAACGCCTCGGAGATCACGCCGCGGGCGATGGCGACGATGTGAGGGTAGGTCGCCAGTTCGCCGTCGCTGCGGGTCTCGAGCCATCGCACCGCGAGTTCCTCCGCACTCACGACCCGGGACTGGAGCTCCGGCGAGAGCACCTCCATCAGGCGGTCGCGCAACGCCGCCGTGAGGCCGTCCGCCACCGGCCAGTCGCGGCTGACGTTGATGCCGATCGATGCCGGATCCCGCTCGGCGATGAGCGCACCGAGAGCCTGCCACTGTTCGTCCAGGTCGCCGCCTTCCCATGCGGACTCGTACGGCGGACCGTAGGGGTAGCGATTGACCGTCAGCCGATCGACCCCTTCCTCCCCGCGGTCGTGGAAGACGAGCATCGTCGTCCTGCGGGCTGCGAACACCGGGTCGGGAGCCAGAGTGAAGAACACCGGATCCTCGGCGTACTCGCGGTTGAGGACGAGCCACATCTCGATGCCGGTCTCACGCATGAGAGCAGGCAGGACGTCGTCGAGACGCTCCGCCAGCATCGCATTGACCGGCGCCACACGATCGCGCTGTGCCAGGACGGCCCCCGGAGCCTCGATCGACCGTCCGTCGAAGAAGTCCGAAGCGGCGCCAGGCGCCGTCATCGCCACCAGAACCAGGCAGGAAACCCAGGAGTGTCTACGCATCCATCACCTCCGAAGCGGCAGACTCTATCCCACCGCTCGCGCGGCACCGCGCGACGCTGAGAAGACGCCGGGCGGCCGAGAGGCCGGCTACGGTGTTCCCGGTTGCGACTGCCCCGGCGCTGCCCGACGCACGAGCGCGGCCAACGCTGCCGCCGCCCAGGTCCCCTCGAGCACCACGAACGGCCAGTATTCGATCAGCACCGAGGCCCAGCAGGCGAGGCCGGCGCCGAGAAGGTTCATCCACTGATAGAGCCGCGACTTCGCCGTCAGCGTGCCGCGAAGGCTCAGTGCGAAGGCCGCGAGAAGTGTGGCGACTCCGGTGGCGCCGATCCAGTCTGCCGGTTGCATGGCTGCTCCTCCCCGACCCGCCTTCCCGCTCCGGGCCGCTGCTATATTGCCGGCATCGTAACGACAGGAGATCGTGATGACGAGCACCGCCAGTCCTGCTCCACCTGAGGGCTCCCGTGGGGCCTGGGCCTCCCGCACCGGCTTCGTCCTCGCGGCCGCGGGTTCCGCCGTCGGCCTCGGCAACGTCTGGCGCTTCCCCTACATCACGGGTGAGAACGGCGGTGGGCTGTTCGTCCTCCTCTACCTCGGCTGCATCTTCGTCGTCGGGCTGCCGGTGATGGTGGCGGAGATCATGATCGGACGCGCCTCGCAGCGCTCGACGGTCACCGCCTTCAAGACCCTCGCCGGGCCCCGCACACCGTGGAAGACCCTGGGGGGCATGGGAGTCGTCGTCGCCTGGATGGTGCTGTCGTTCTACGCCGTCGTAGCGGGATGGGCGATGTACTACTGCCTCCTCGCCGCCACGGGAAGGTTGTCCGGACAAAGCCCGGAGGCGATCGCGGCCATCTTCGGCAACACCTATACCAGTGCACCCGTCAACCTGCTCTGGACGGCACTCTTCCTCGCGCTGACGGTCGCCGTCGTCTGGCGGGGCGTGCGCCACGGACTCGAGCGCTGGTCCCGCATCCTGATGCCGGCGCTGCTCGTCCTGTTTCTCGTGCTGCTGGCGCGTGCCTTCACTCTTGAGGGCTTCGGCCGCGCCTTCGACTTCGTTTTCGGACTGCACGCTGACGAACTCACCGCCGCAGGGGTCATCGAAGCGCTCGGACACTCGTTCTTCACGCTGAGTGTCGGCATGGGGGGCCTGCTGACCTACGGCTCCTACCTGAGCCGCGACTCCGACCTCCCCTCGATGTCGGCCGGTATCGCCGGACTCGACACGCTGATCGCCCTGCTGGCCTGCCTGGTCATCTTCCCGATCACCTTCAGCTTCGGGCTGGAACCGACGCAGGGGCCGGGCCTGATCTTCACCAACATCCCGATCGCCTTCGCTCAGATGCCGGCGGGCTCGATTCTCGCGACCGCCTTCTTCGGCCTGCTCGTCTTCGCCGCTCTGACGAGCGCGATCTCACTCCTGGAGGTTGCCACCGCCTACCTGATCGACGAGCGGGGTTGGACACGGGCCCGGGCCACCCTCTTCTCGGGAATCGGCATCGCCCTTCTCGCCGTTCCGTCGGCGCTTTCCGGCTCTTCGGCGCTCTTCGGTTCGGGAATGGAGGCCGCCGTCGGCAGTAACTGGTTCGACCTGGTCGCCGACATTGCCTCGAACTGGTGCCTGCCCGTAGGAGGGATGGGCATCGCCCTGTTCGTCGCCTGGCGCCTGCCGGACGAGCTGCGGCGCGACGAGTTCGGTCGCGGCAGCCGATGGGCGAGCTTCTACGCCGGATGGCTGGTGGCGCTGCGCTACGTCGTGCCGATCGCGATCGCGGCGATCTTCCTGCACGCCGTCGGTCTCTTCTGAGATCGCGAGGACCACTCTTTGGGCCGAGTCGACCAGCCGCGAGATTCAGAGCCCTGTCCGATCGCCCGCACCAAAGAGGGCAGCGGAGAAGATTCCGACCGCGGTCGCAGGCGAGAACAACCAGGATGGCATCCGAAGACCATCTCGAAGGGCTTCAGGTACGGATGCGCAGGGCGGATCACGTGGAACGCGGCAGGTTCTCCTCGAATCGCAGAGTTCAGCGATTGAAAGACCGGACGAGTCCGTGCTCGTCGACGCACCTGGCAAGCGACGCTTCTGCCTTACCCGGCAGCAGTTCTCGATGGACTACCGCCTACCTCTCCGGCGCCCCCTCGACTCGGCTGCCAACCTGCCACGAAGCCGTCGCAACGAGTTCCCGCCCGACGTTCGTGCCCAGCACCGCACCCTCGACCGCCGGCTTCTCGACCACCCGGCTTCTCAACCGCCCGACTTCTCGACCACCCGGCTTCTCGACCACCCGGGCTCTTGAACCGCTACTGGAGTTCGAACTCCATCAACTCGACCGGCACCACGAGCGTCCCGGAGACCCTGATCATCACGTTCTGACCCGGCAGCACCGAGGTGTTGCCCGCGTAGAACGACTTCAGGACCCCGTGGAAGCCCTGGCTCCCGGTCGATGCGGAGCGCGCGCCGACGCTGCCGAACACCCCGCCCTGACCATAGGTGCGCGCGAGGATCGCGCCGAAAATCGATCCGCTGAACGGCAGGGCCGCGGTGACGGAGTTGAAGGCCAGGGGTGCGACCCCGGAGATCAGTCCGTAGGTGGAGATCGAGCCGCTCGGCGGACCGAACGCCACGATCTGGGTAGAGGCGGCGTAGGTCCCTGCGTTACCGGCGTACCAGGAGACCCGTGTGATCGTCCCGGGGCTCAAAGGAGCGCCATTCCTGGTGTCGAAGACGTTGCCGAAGTAGTCGGTGTAGAGGCCGGGGCCCCCTCCCGTCAGCAGGGCATCCGCCGGAGCCCCCGGGTCGTATCGGACGGCGCCGGTGCCCAGCGCCAGAAGGGCCCCCTTGCGCTCCGCCTCGTCGATCCGTTCCTCGTCGGCGACGGTCAGTGGCTGAGCCGCTACCCCCGAGGCAACGGTCGTCGTCAGCAACAGCAGGATCCGGAATTGTCGTCTCACCGTTCGGTCTCCTTTCCCTCGCCGCCCGGCGGGCTCGCGCGAGCGACGCGGACCGGCTCCCGACACCGTACCGCAGAAGGCCGTCGGACGGTCGAGGGCCACCGGCTGCGCTAGACTCTCCGCCCTCACCCCGCCCCCACCGATCGTGTACTACGACTTCTACGGCTTCGACGAGCCGCCCTTCAACATCACGCCGGACCCGCGGTTCCTCTTCTTCAGCACCAAGCACCGGGAGGCGTTCAACCACCTGCTGTTCGGGTTGCGGGAGCGCAAGGGCTTCATTCAGATCACCGGTGAGATCGGCGCCGGCAAGACGACGCTGTGTCGCGCCCTGCTGCAGCAACTCGATGCTCGAGATTTTGCCACCGCCCTTGTGCTCAACCCGCGGATGAACAACACGCAGCTCCTCCGCACCATCCTGCGGGAGTTCGAGCTCGACGCCGAGGTGACCGACCGGGTGGAGCTGCTCGAGCGTCTCAACGGTTTCCTGCTCGAGCAGTTCGGCAACCAGCGCGACGTCGTACTGATCGTCGACGACGCCCAGGCACTCACCCTCGGAGCTCTCGAGCAGATTCGACTGCTCTCGAATCTCGAGACCGACGAGCGCAAGCTGGTGCAGATCATCCTCATCGGCCAGCCGGAGCTGCGCGACAAGCTGCGACAGCTCGAGCAGCTGCGGCAACGGATCACCGTCCGCTACCACCTCCGTCCACTGAAGATCGAGGAAACCGACTCCTACATCCGCCACAGGCTCGCAGTGGCAGGGGCGGACCCGGCACCGAGCTTCTCCAGCTGGGCGGTACGACGCGTGCAGCGCTACTCTCGCGGCGTGCCGCGACTCATCAACGCCGTGACCGACAAGGCGCTGCTGGCGGGATACGTCGATCAGACCTTCGAGCTCCGAGGGCGGCACGTGAGGCGGGCGATTCGCGACCTCGAAGGAGAGGCGTCTTGAGCCTCGTCAACGACGCCCTGAAACGAGCGCGGGCGGAGGCCGCGGAGCGGGAAGGGCAGCCGTCGAAGGGTCGCCCGAGCTTGCCGCCGCCACCGCGGAAACGCTCGCCCGTTCCGGCCTGGTGGATCTCGGGGCTCGCTGCGGTGGCGGTGCTCCTGGTCCTGGTGCTGCGACTGAACGACGATCCCGCGGGACGACCGGTCGAGCCGACGGCTCCCGTAGCCAAGCGGGCCGAATCGCAGCCGCAGGCTCGAGTCGGCGAGACGCCGCCGCACACCGACCTGCAGAACGCCGTTGCAGAGAGCACAGAATCTCAAGGACAACCGGCTACCGAGCCGGCAGGCAGGCCGGCGCGGGCCGGCGCTCCCGACGACCGAGCCGCCGCCGGCCCTGGGAGTGGAGCCGAGAGTTCACCTCCCCCACCGGAACCGGCTCCCGATCCCGTGCCGGCGACCGCACCACCAGCGGGCGACACGTGGTACCACGTGGGCTCGCTGGTTCTACCGGAGGGGGAGATTCTCCTCAGCGGCATCGCCTGGTCGCCGACCGCGCCGTCGGCGGTGATCAACGGAGCGCTGCTGTCGATCGGCGATCCGGTCCTGTCTCTTCGAATCGTCGAGATCTCGGAGCGGACGGTCGTCCTCGAGGGGCCACGCGGGAGGTATGCGCTGCAACTGGGTCAGCCGTCGGAAGACGGGACTTCCAGCACCGACCCTTCGCAATAGCCGTCCCGGCCGAGACGGCGCTGTGTGGAAAGGAAAACGCCCCGCCGGACTCTCCGACGGGGCGCCGAAACTTCTTCTGGAATCTTCAGGCGTTCTAAAGGCGAACGACGTTGATCGCGTGAGGCCCCTTCGGACCCTCGCCGATGTCGAAGCTCACCCGCTCACCCTCGTTCAGGGTGCGGAAACCGTCTCCCTGGATCGCCGAATAGTGGACGAAGACGTCCGGCCCGTCATCCTGCGACAGAAAACCGTACCCCTTCGACTCGTTGAACCACTTGACGGTACCTTCGTTTGCCATGGTGCTAGCTACTCCTTCTTCAAAACTCTCAGCGCCTGTCCGGCGCTTCCTGAGCGGGGCGAGCCCGCCGCTTGATACAGCTCAGCCCGGTCTGCGACGAATCTGACTCTCTCTTTGTTAGGGAATCGGAAGTGCGGTCCGTGACTGACGTCGGGGCACTGCGCCACGACCCGGAAAGTGTCCCACGCGCCCAAGCGCGAATGCAAGCAACGCCGGGGCGCCGATCGAGCCCTTTGCTACACTGCCATGAGCCTCCCCGAACGGCGCGACCGAAAACTCTTCCCTCGAAAGGGGTAACGAGATGGCCCTACCCGACTTCACGATCGGCATCGAAGAGGAGTACCAGATCATCGATCCCGAGAGCCGGGCGCTGACCTCTTACGTGCAGGAATTCCTCGATCAGGGTCAGGTCGTGCTCAAGGACCAGATCAAGCCCGAACTGCTGCAGTCGCAAGTCGAAGTTGGCAGCAAGATCTGCCACTCGATCGCCGAAGCGCGGGAGGAGCTGATCTATCTGCGCCGCCAGGTCTTCGAGCTCGCGGAATCGAACGGCTTGCAGTTCGCCGCGGCGAGCACCCACCCGTTCTCCCATTGGGAGTCGCAGGACGTGACGCCGATGAAGCGCTATTACGACCATCAGGAGCGGATGGCCGACGTGGCGCGACGCATGCTCATCTTCGGCATGCACGTCCACATCGGCATCGAAGACAAGGACCTGATGATCGACGTGATGGACCAGTCGCGTTACTTCCTGCCCCATCTCCTGGCACTGTCGACCAGCTCGCCGTTCTGGGCCGGCCGGGACACCGGACTCAAGAGCTACCGCTCGATCGTCTTCGAGTCGCTGCCACGCAGTGGCCCACCTCCGTCGTTCGACAACTGGGAGGATCACAACCGTTTCGTCGATACGCTGGTCAAGACGAAGTCGATCGAAGACGCCACACGGATCTGGTGGGACATCCGGCCGCATCCGGTCTTTCCGACCCTGGAGTACCGGGTCTGCGACATCTGCACGAAGGTGGACGAGGCGATCTGCCTGGCAGCGCTGATCCAGGCGATCGTCGCCAAGCTCATGGTGCTGCGCCAGAGCAACCAGAGCTTCCGTCGCTATCGCCATCACCTGATCGAAGAGAACAAGTGGCGGGCCGTCCGCTACGGGCTCGACGGAAAGCTGATCGACTTCGGCAAGCAGGAGGAGGTGTCGATGAGAGACCTCGCCCTCGAACTGCTGGAGTTCGTCGACGAGGTGCTCGACCCGCTCGAGATGCGGCCCCACGTCGAATACGTGCACACGATCCTCGCGGAGGGGACGAGCGCCGATCGCCAGAGGGCCACCTACGAGAAGACGAACGACTTCAAGGCGGTCGTCGACCGGGTGGTCGCCGAGACACGGCTCGACGTCGCCTGACCCGCGGTCCGGTCCGCCTTCAGACCGGACCGTGTGCCCTCCCACCGCAGCGGGAGGGCACACGGGCTAGGGGAAGTAGCCCTTGAGGGCGCGGATCTCGAGGTCCCGATCGGCGACCTGGATCTCGATCGGGCGGAAGCCGGCGCCCTCACTCGACGACCTGTACGCCAGCAGGTAGCGCGATCGCAGTTCGCGCTCGATCTCGTCATAGACGTCGCCGAGACCGTTCAGATCGCCGAGGAAGTAACTCCTGCCGCCGGTGCCCTCGGCAAGGCGCGCGAGCAGCCGCCGGCCCTGTCGGGTCACCTGCTGATCGAGCCCCACCGTGTAGACCGTCACGCCGCTGCTCTGGGCGAAGCGCAGGGCCTCGTCGAAGGTATGCTGACTGCGGCGATCGTCACCATCGGACAGCAGAACGACCGCTCGCTGCGCCTTGACGCCGCCGAAGTAGTCGATCGCGTAGACGACGCTGTCCCACAGAGCCGTCCCCTGCTCGGCGCGCAGGCCCGCGAGGGCGCTCGAGAGCGTCGGATGGTCCGCCGTGAAGGCGGAAGCGAGACGCGGCTGCTCGCTGAAGGTGATCACGGCCGCCCGGTCTCGAGGCCCGATCGTCGACTCGAGGAACGCGCTTCCCATCCGGTGGACTGTCTCGAAGTGCTCGGCCATCGATCCGGAGGTATCGATCAACAGGCCGGCGAAGAGCGGCAGGTCGCGCAGGAACTCGAAGCGGAACAGCTCCTGCTCGGAGCCTGCCTCGACCACCGAGAAGTCCGACGCCTGCAACCCCTCCACCGGTGAGCCGTTGCCGTCGAGGACCGCCGCATAGAGTTCGACCAGCCGCACGTCGACCGTCGCCCCGAACTGACCGGAATTGACGACCACCAGGTCCTCGCTCTGGCTGCCGTCCTCGAGGTGGCCGATCGCCCGCAGATACTGGAGCTCGCCCGGATCGAGATTCACACTCTGGACGAACGGCTCCTGGTAGAGCGTCGCGACCCGCTGCTCACCGACGAAGAGCTCGAGACGATCGAGTCTCTTCCCCTCGGGCACCGAAGCCTGGGCCCGCACCCTCACCGACCGCTCTACGTCCGCTCCGTCGCGCGGCTCGACCAGGCGGACGACGAAGTTCTGCTTTCCCGGATTGAGAAGCAGTTCGTCGGTCGCCAGCTCGGAGCCGTCGGCTCCGATCGCCACCGCGCGGACGGTGTGCGAGCGCGGCACGCCGCCGAGGTCGAGTTCGACGCTATAGGGCGGCCTCGTCTTGGTGAGAACCTCAATCCCGTCGAGCAGGAACCTCACCTTCTTCACGGCTTCACCCTCCACCGCGGCGACAAACCGCGTGGCGCCGCTGAGAACGTCCTCCGAGGGCACGCCGAGGGCCACCGAAGGCTCTTCGTCAGGCGTCTCCTCCTCGCCGGCGGCGGCATCCGCGCTCGCCGTCGCTACGACGGCGGGCACTTCGAGCGGCTCCTCACGTCTCAGAACCGTGCCGCCGTTGAGATCCTCGAGCTTGAGCACCAGGGAATACGCCGCGGGCCGGAGCAACCGCTCGAACTGCAACGAAAGCTCGTCCGCGCGGAGTCGTTGCAGCGGAAGATCGAAGCGGTAGCGGAACGACTCGAAGAGCGCGCCGTCTCGCAAAACCTCGCCGGTGAGCTGAAAGTTGTAGGAGGCCGCCTCCCCCTCTCCCGCCAGGGTCGCCGCCGTGCGGGGAACGAGGAAGGTACCGGCCACGCGAGTCCGGCTCTGATGGCGCCCGACGAACGCCACCTCGAGCTCCGCCGACAGGGTTGGAGCGTCCTGGGGAACGTCGGTCGAGAAGGCGCGGAAGCCGCCCAGCCACTCGGGGTCGAGCGATCGCGGGCTGCTCGCAGCCTGCGCGGAGCTCGCCCCCATCTCCCGCTCTACGATCGTGAAGGTCTCCAGCATCGCCAGCGCGTCGTCCCAGAACTCGGCGCAGTACTCCAGAACGACGCTATGGAAGACGTTGCGCTGGTCCTCGGGATGCTCCTCCTCGTTGATCGTCATGAGAAGCACCGCGTGTCCCTCGGCCGGATTCCAGAGCCGGAACGGCCCGCCCGAGTTGCGCTGGTAGAAGATCGCGTGAACCGGCCGACTGAGCCGCGCCGAATAGGCGTACGTCCAGACCTCCATCGGCCAGGTCAGAAAACCGCAGTCGGTCTCGAGTTTCTCGCTCGGCTCGCCGTTGAGCACGAACATCCTGGCCCGATCGTCCTCGAGCCCCCCCCACTCTTCGTAGACGTCCTCGAGCCGCGAGTAATAGAGCTCCCGGAACTCGTTGACGCGGGTGTCCGGGAACGGGTCCCTCACCTCCCAGAAGCGCTCGATGAAGGCGTCGCGCTGATAGTCCTTCTCGAGCTTGAGGAACTCGCGGCGCTCCTGCTTGCTGATGAGGGGATCGACTTCCTCGAGCCAGGTCCGGTGCTCGAGCCCCAACGCCCCGTTCTCCCCGTTGACGGCGGCAGGAAGGGCGAGGCTGAGCGCTGCTAGAAGGGCGACTCGGAACATCGTCACCCAGCGTACAACCGACCCGTGCTCGTCCGACATTCCTCAGCGCACACCATGCCGAAGCGTCCATCCACCGCGCAGGCCCCATCCATCTGCCTCGCATTGCTAAACTTCTACGTCCTGGCCGCAGCGACAACGTGGAGCGGCAGGTAGGTGCGCGCGCTCCGCACCGTGCGAAGCGTCTATCGGTCGAAAGGGTGGCATTCGTTTCATGGCAAGAGGAGCTCGCAACTTGACCAGAATCATCCTCGTCCTCCTTTGGGTGGCCTTCCACGCCCTGGCGGTCTCGGCGGGCGGTGGCGCCTGGACGGGCGGCGGGCCGTTCGGAGGCAAGGTGTACGACCTCGTCGGCGACTCGTCGCAACCAGGGCGCTACTACGTCGGCACGGTGAACGGCCCCTTTCGATCGGACGATTCGGGAGCCAGCTGGGTGAGAGTTGCCGACGGCGCCAACCAGACGATCCGCAACCTGACGATCGCTGACGATGGAGTGCTCTACGCCATCGACTCGACCGACGACCGACCGGCGCTCCGATCGATGAACGGGGGACTCACCTGGGCGACCCTCCCGTCACCAGTGGGCACGCCACGCCAGATCGCCGTGGCCCCGGGCAACTCGGATCGAGTCCTCCTGTTGATGAGCGTACCCTCCGGTCTCTACCGGTCGTTGGACGGCGGCCAGACCTGGCACGTCTCCGACCCCGGGCCTTCGCTCATGCGCGAGTGCGAGTTCGATCCGACGACAGACCTGATCGCCTACTGCGCCACCTCTGGAGGAGTGATTCGGACGACCGACGGAGGTGCGACCTGGAACGCCGTCGCCGGTTCGCTGTCGTTCCTACCTGCTCGGATCGCCGTCTCACGCACGGCTCCCGGAACGGTTCTCGCAGGGGGCTCCTCGGACGTGGCTGTCACCACCAACGGAGGGGATTCCTGGTCGGAGAGTGACAACGTCCGGGGCGAGGACGACGTAGACATATCCTCGACCAACGCCCTGCACATGCTGGTGAATCGTCGCGAGAGTCTCTGGTCGAGCTCCGACGGGGGCGTTTCCTGGACCTCGCTACCGGACGCAGCTCGCCAGTTCACGACGTACCGCGCCGCGTTCGCAACGGGCTCGACGACAGAGATCTTCTTCGCCAACCGTTACGGGCTGCGTCGTTCCACCGACGCCGGCGCGACATGGCACGATCGTGTCGCCGGCTTGCAGGCGTTCGACGACCGGGTCACCGCGTCACCTTCTTCCGGTGTCGTCGCTTTCGACGAGTTCGGTCGGTTGAGGACCACGGACGGCGGTGCCACCTGGACAGCCGCCAACACCGGCCTTCCTCAGCCGGCAGGTGGACTCACCCCAGATCCGACCGATCCGGCCCGCGCCTTCTGGTTCGACCTCTCCGGCGTCTGGGAGAGCACGGACACCGCAGCCACCTGGACTGAGGTGACACCTGCCGGTATCCCCATTAACTTCGGTTCGCTCGACATCGACCCGAATCTGGCCTCCCGGCGGATACTCGGTCACGTCTTCATCCAGTCCACGCAGGCCCCTGCGCTCTCGATCACCAACGACGACGGGTCCAGTTGGTCGCAGCAGCTTCCCATCGACCCGAGCTGGGACTGGTACTACCCCCTCGACGTCGCTTTCCCCGCGCACGACCGGAACTTGCTCCTGGTCACCGGAGGAGGGCTGGACGGTGGCTGGCGGTGCTGGGTAGAGCGGAGTCAGGATGGAGGCTCCGTCTGGACCAAGGTTCTCGACGAAGGGCCGTCGGGCCAATGTCTTGCGGTCATCGAGGCCAATCCGGTGGAGTCGAGCACGGTGTTCAGCCTCTTCTTCAGCGGTTCGGAATCCCAGTTGCGCCGGAGCACGGATTCGGGGGGGACATGGGACCTGCTCGATCCACCGTTCGCCGCAGTCTCTATCGCCGCCGGACCCACGGCTGGCGAACTCTACGCCGCGGCCGAGAGGCTGTACCGATCGACCGACGACGGCGACACCTGGGCACCTTTCAGCACGGAGGGGTTACCCCGCGACCTGCGGTATCTGCGATCGGTCGATCTCTCTCGCACGAACCCGCCGGTCCTCTGGATCGCGACCAACGCAGGGGTGTATTCCTACACCAGTCGAATCTTCAGCGATGGATTCGAGTCGGGGGATACTTCGGCCTGGTCCGCAACCCTGCCCTGAGCCCACGCACCTCGCCTCAACCCTGCTTGCGGTGCCCAACCGGCTAGCGCGACTACCGGGGTCTTCGGGACGAAGGAGGCTGCCTGTATAGTCACCGCTCCTCAGATGAGCGGGTGGATCCAGAGCTTCAGTGACTGGCTGTGGGGCCTGCCCATGCTGCTGCTGGTGCTCGGCACCGGCCTCTACCTGTTCGTCAGGCTCCGCGCCATCCAGTTCAGCGGCTTCGCGTCCGCCGTCAGGCTGCTGACGGCGCGCAAGCGCGACGAGGACGGCGACATCAGCCCGTTCGCCGCCCTGATGACCGCCGTCGGCGGGATCGTCGGCAACGGCAATCTCGCAGGGGTCGCCACCGCCGTGACCGCGGGCGGCCCCGGGGCGCTCTTCTGGATGTGGATCTCGGGTCTCGTCGGCATGGGGACGATGTTCGCCGAATCAGTGCTCGGCGTCCGCTATCGCCGCCGCGAGGCCGACGGACTCTACGTCGGCGGCCCGATGTACTACTTGCGGGACGCCCTCGGCTGGCGCCGACTGGCCGCCTTCTTCGCCTTCGGGCTGGCGGTCAAGACTCTGCTGGCGACGACCGTCGTCCAGTCGAACTCGATCGCCTCGGTGGTCGAGGCGCAGGTCGGCTGGAACGCGCTCACCACCTGCCTGCTGCTGGCCGCGGTCTGCGCAGCGGCGATCCTCGGCGGTGTCAGATCGATCGCGCGCACCTCCAGCATCCTCGCTCCGCTGATGGGCGCTCTCTACCTGAGCGGCGCCGCCGTCGTTCTGGTGCTGTTCCGGGAGCAGATCGTGCCCAGTCTTCAGCTCGTGGTGCACCACGCCTTCTCGCCGATCGCGGCGACCGGCGGCTTTCTCGGCGCCGGCGTCAGGGAGGCGTTCCGCTTCGGCGTCGCCCGGGGCGTCTACTCGAACGAGGCGGGCACCGGCTCGGTGCCGATCGCCCACGCGTCGGCGAAGACCAACGACCCCGTCCGACAGGGCAAGATCGCCATGCTGGGGGTATTCCTCGACACCATGGTGGTGTCGACCGCGACCGGGCTCGCGCTCCTCGTCACCGGTGCCTGGCAGTCCGGGCTCGATTCGACGGCACTCACCGCCGAGGCGTTCTCCACCGCGCTCGGCGGTGTCGGTGGACCGCTGGTGCTGGCGTCGTCGGTCCTCTTCGGCCTGTCGACTCTCATCACCTGGGCCTTCTACGGCGAGCAGAGCGCCGCCTATCTCTTCGGCCCGGGGGCGCGTGCTCCGTACCGGGCGCTCTACTGCATCGCCATCGCCGGCGGCGCACTCGCCGGACCTCGCCTCACCTGGGCGTGGGCGGACATCCTCAACGGCATGATGGCGATCCCCAACCTCATCGCGCTTCTCGCACTGGGCGGGACGGTCGCGGGCCTCCTGCGTGATCGGAGTGCAAAGGAGAAGGCATGACCACACCCGAATGGCTGCAACCGATCCTCGAGGTGGTGGGAACGAACTCCTGGGCGAGAGCAGGTGCCATCCTGCTCGCCGCAGTCCTCGCCGCCAGGATCGTCAGCTGGTTTCTCCGGGTCGTTCTCAAGACCGGGGCGCGTTTCACGAAAACGGACTTCGATGACGAGGTGATCGCCGCCCTCGATCGCCCCGTCTTCACCAGCGTGGTGCTGCTGGGGGCGTGGCTGGCGGCTCTCGAGCTCGAGATCGGGCAGGTCTATCTCGACAAACTGATCCTGCCGATCCTGAAGACGACCGCGGTCCTCATCTGGTCGATCTTCGTCGCCAGGGTCGCGAGCCTCCTGATCGGCGTCGCCGGACGCCACCACGAGCGCTTCCCGGTGATCAACGAGCGCACGGTGCCACTCTTCGGGCAGGTGGCACGGGTGGTGATCGTAGGCGCGGCGATCTACTTCCTCTTCCTCTCCTGGAACATCGAGGTCACTGCCTGGCTCGCCTCCGCAGGCGTCGTCGGGATCGCCGTCGGTTTCGCTGCCAAGGACACCCTGGCCAACCTCTTCGCGGGCATCTTCATCCTCGCCGACGCCCCCTACAAGAAGGGTGATTTCGTCGTGATCGACACCGGCGAGAGGGGCGAAGTCCAGCACATCGGCCTTCGCAGCACGCGCCTCCTCACTCGCGACGACGTCGAAGTGACGGTGCCCAACGCGGTGATCGCCAACGCCAAGATCATCAACGAAAGTGGCGGTCCGTGGGAAAAGCAGCGCGTCCGTCTCAAGGTCGGCGTCGCCTACGGCTCCGACCTCGACCAGGTGAGGGACGTTCTTCTCAACGTGGCCGAGGAGCAGCCGGACATTCTCGAGGAACCCGAAGCACGGGTCCGCATACGGGCGTTCGGCGACTCGGGCATCGACCACGAGTTGCTCGGCTGGATCGAGATGCCGGTGTTGCGCGGCCGGGTGCTCGACGACCTCTTCCGAAGGGTCTACGTCGCGTTGCGCGAAGCGGAGATCGAGATCCCCTACCCGCAACGCGAGGTGCGGATCCTCCCGGGCGAGAACGCCGAGACGAGTTGAGAGACGGGCGAGCTGCCGCGGCCGGACCCCGATCGGAGTCCGGCCGGGGGCCCCGCGTCAGCGACCCTCGATGCCGAGGAGCTCGACCTCGAAGATCAGGGTCGAGTTCGGGCCGATCCTGCCCTGGCCTCCGGGACCGTAGGCGAGCTCCGCCGGGATGTAGAACTTGTACTTCGATCCGACGCCCATGAGCTGCAACCCCTCGGTCCAGCCACGAATGACCCCATTGAGGCCGAAGGTCGCCGGCGTGCCTCGATCGACGCTCGAGTCGAACACCGTGCCGTCGATCAGCGTGCCGTGGTAGTGCACGGTCACCCGATCGGTCGCCGTGGGCCTGGCTCCGTCCGTAGCGCTCATCACCTCGTACTGCAGGCCGCTCGCCGTGGTCATCACGCCGTCGCGGGTAGCGTTGTTCTCGAGGAAGGCCTTTCCGGCGGCGGCATTGGCGGTGCCCATCTCGGCCATCCGAGCCTGCTGCTTCGCCATGAACTCCTGCTGGAACTTCTGCAGGGCTGCGACCATCTCCTGCTCGCTCCAGCGCGGATCGCCCTCAGCCAGCGCCTGACGCAGCCCCTCGACGAAGAGATCGGCGTCGATCTCGACCCCCTGCTGACGGAAACCGGAACCTGTCTGCCAGCCGATCGAGTAGCTGACGTCCGCGCCCTGGTCGTCGGTCGGAGGTTCCTCCGCGGCGGCGCTGTCCTCCGCCGGGCCGGCGCCACAGGCGGTTGCGAGGACGAAAACGAGTGGGATACTAGCGAGTGCGAGTTTGCTCAAGAGGAGCCTCCGGGAGAGTCAGGTGGGGTCGCATGGATGCGGCCGAAGCCGCGCGGAGGCGGATCGTAGCACCAGCTTTGCCACCCACCATGAAACCGACCATGAAGCAGCCACAGTTCGAGCCGTTGACCGGCTTTCGCCAGTATCCGCCGGGGGAGCGCCTGGTCCGGGTGACCGCGATGCGAGACGAACTGCGTCGGCGGCGGACGGTGCGTCACTTCTCGAGCGAGCCGATCGAGCGAGAGGTGATCCAACGCTCGATCGAAGCCGCCGCGACGGCGCCTAGCGGCGCCAACCGGCAACCGTGGTTCTTCAGCGTCGTCTCGGACCCGGAGATCAAGTCGCGCATCCGCGAGGCCGCCGAAGAGGAGGAGCGCACCTTCTATCGCGAGCGCGCCCCCAAGGCGTGGCTCGACGCCCTCGCCCCGCTCGGCACCGACGAGAACAAGCCGTTTCTGGAGATCGCGCCCTACCTGATCGTGATCTTCGCGCAGCTCCACGGGATCACCCCCGAAGGCGAGAAGTTCAAGCACTACTACGTCAGCGAATCGGTGGGCATCGCCACCGGAATGCTCATCTCGGCGCTCCACCACGCGGGACTGGCGACTTTGACCCACACACCCGCTCCGATGCGCTTCCTCAACGACATCCTGGGCCGGCCGCGCCACGAGAAGCCGTTCCTGATCCTCGTGACGGGGTTGCCGGCGGCCGACGCCGAAGTGCCGAGAATCGGCAAGAAGCCGCTGGAAGAAATCTGCCGCTTCCACGGCCCGCCGGACCTCGACGAGAGACCTCGAAAAGGCAGCCACTGACTGGTTTCGTGACGATTTGCCGTGCTATGCTGATCGCACGTTCCACACCGAGGGACGGAACGTGATCTTCGAGATGCAGTTCGCATCGCACTCATCAGTGGAATCCCACCAAACGGGACCTTTGTCCCAACCTTTCCAGGGGAAGGAGTCTGAATGAACAAGAAGGAACTCGCCGAAAAGCTCGCCCGCAAGTGCGACCTCTCCAAGTCGAAGGCTCAGGAGGTCGTCGCGACGATCTTCGACACGAAGCCCGGTCACGGCATCATCGCCGTCGAGCTCGATGCGGGCCGCGAGGTGCAGATCCTCGGCTTCGGTACCTTCGGGACCAAGCGCCGCTCCGCTCGCCAGGGCCGTAACCCGGCGACCGGCGCGACGATCACCATCGCCGCCAAGAAGTACCCCTTCTTCAAGGCCGGCAAGGGTCTGAAGGACCGCGTCGCCGAGTAAGCACTCCTTCTCGGAAGACTCGAAGAGCCCCGCTTCGGCGGGGCTCTTTTTCTTTCCGGGCGCGAGCTATCGGCGGGAGGCTCGCAACCCGAGCACGCCCAGAACTGCCGAGATCGCGCCGATACCGATCCTGAGGGCGGGGTTCTCGACAATGACGATGATCCCGTTCGGCGTGAGGAGGAGGACCCCTCCGATCAGGATCGCGAAGACGGCGAGGACGATGTTCAGGTTGCTCATGGCTAGGACCTCGTGTTTCAGGCCACCAGTGAGAACGGGCGCTTCGCTCGAGGCGTTGTTACAGGCGGAGGCGGAACGACCTCACGCCGCTCGCAGAACCTCCGGTTCGGCTTCGACTGCTCGCCGCGAGACTTCGACGAGTGCCTCTCGTCTCTGCCCCCGGAGAGCGCTGACGGCGACGAGCGCCGTCAGTCCGTGACGATCTCGTAGAACCGCCGCAGCAGCCGCGGTGTCTCGGGGCTGTCGCGGAAACGTTCCAGCACGTCGCGCCGCTCCTGCTCCGACATCATCTCGGCGTACCCCTCGAGATAGGCGAGGTAGCGGCCGCGATTCGTCTCGCCGTCGAGCTCGGGATGAAACTGGCTCGCCCAGACCTGGCGCTCTCCGAAGCGAAAGCCCTGGTTGGGGCACAGGGCACTGCGAGCGAAGTTCGAGGTCCCAGGGGGCAACTCACTGGCCCGGTCCTTGCGCCCGACCTGAGCCCAGAAGCGGGAAGGGAGAACTCCGAAGAGCTCGTCGGCCGCGCCCGCCCCGGTCAACTCCAGTTCGTAGGTGCCGATCTCCATGTTGTCCGGATCGTGCAGCAGCGTGCCGCCCAGGGCGGCCGTCAGCAGGTGAAAGCCGAAGCACGACGCGAAGACCGGTGTCGGTCCCTCGACCGCTTCCCGCAGCAGATCGAGCACCTCCTCCTGGCGTGGCAGGTTCTCCTTCGTCACGTAGTACTCGCCGCTTCCGCCGATCAGAAGTCCCTGGAAATCGCGAATGGCTCTCAACTCCGGCAACCCCTCGAGGAGGTTGTGCCCCACCACGCTAGCTTCCGGAGCTCCCATCCGGCGAGCGAACAGGCGACGCTCGCCGTCCCTCTCCGGATCGTCCTCCCGGCGCGCCTGAAGCAGCAGAAAACGCGCCTCGCTCACGCGTAGCCCTCCCGATCGTCCGCCGAAGGTCCGTAGACCTGCGGCAGTTCCACTCCGAGCAGCCGGAGGTAGACGGTGAGCTGGCCCCGATGATGGACCAGGTGGTTCAGAACGAAGCGGCGCAACGCGCCGACACGTCGCACCTCGAAGATCGTCCGCTCCCCCTTGCGGTAGCTCCACGAGCCGAGGAGCAACTCGTCGGAAGCGGACTCGAGGGCGGCGACGAACGCGGCACCTTCTCGGTCGAACGCGGTCACGATGTCGCCGACGCTGTCGAGCGTAGGGCGTGGCGTGGCGGGCGATGCCGAGTCGATACTTTCGGTAGCGAGCACCTGCCAGCCGTACCTGGCGCACTCGCCGATGTGGGTCGCCAGCCGGCCGAGCGACATCGATTTCTCGTGCGGGCGAAACTCGAGCCGGTCCCCCGGCAGTCGCTCGAGGAGCGGGCGGGTGACCGAGAGTTCGACTTCGAGCTCGTGAACGAGCGGCTGGCGCAGCGGGACGGTCATGAGGCGCCTCCGGAGACCTGACGTCTCGGGAGGCCGAGGAGTGTAGCGCGGGAGGACCCGCGACGGCAGTGGCTCGGCTCGGAAACAGACGGGCCGGAGCCCGAAGGCCCCGGCCCGCTCTCCGGCCACCGGCCGGATTCGCCCTGGGTGCGCTAGTCGACGAGCGCAGAAACGGTCCGGACCACGCTTCTCGTCGGCACGGCGACTCGCACCGAGATGTCGGGGTTGTCGACCTCGACACGGAACTTGCCGCGCTCCTTGGACACCCTTACCCGGTCGTCGCCGTCCTGAACCGAGACGAAGGTGGTGCCGTTCGGAACGTCATCGAGAGCTTCGAGCATCTCGACCACCATCCCGCCCCACTCGCCTAGATCGCCGAACTCCCCTTGGAGTTCCACTTCGAGATCGTCGAGCGAGAAGACCTGGGTGCTCCGTGCCGTCGTGGCGGCTGCGTGCACGAGTGCCATGGGGATCGGTGCCTTGAATCGGAAGTCGTCTTCGTGCGACACCACGCTCACGGTTCCGACCCCACCGAGCACATA
The DNA here is from genome assembly GCA_965223855.1 of Candidatus Multivoradales bacterium. Lineage (GTDB taxonomy): Bacteria > Acidobacteriota > Thermoanaerobaculia > Multivoradales > JAHEKO01 > CALZKB01. The sequence goes on along the minus strand of CBDCXM010000009.1, from coordinate 2,564,839 downwards.
GACGGTCGCGAAGATCGCCGCCCAGCCCAGCACCACGACGGCGAACGCCGCCGCGGCGTAGGTCAGCCATCGTTGTCCGCGGGTCATGGCTTACTCCGCCTCCGCGATCCGATCGACCCAGACTCGCACCCGGTCGTCGGAATCGTTGACGGTCACCAACTCACCCTCACCCTCGTCGACCAGCGCTTCGATCGCCGCCCGCACATTGACCTGGTTGTCGTCACCGCTGAGCAGCGCGTCCACCACCCGTGCGGGAATCTGGACGTTGACTTCGGCATCCCGGCCGTCGTCCTCGAGCACCCGCACACGCAGGTAACCGTCTTCCTTCCAAACCCTGACGTCGTCGCCGCGGTCTTTGACGGTAACGAAGGTCATGTCCGGGGCGTCCCGCACTTCGAACCAGAGCTCCCGGAAGTCGGAAAGCGTCCAATCGACGTCGCCGTCGAAGTGGATGTGGCCGTCGTTCCATTCGTCGACCGGAATCATCGGCAGCGCCTTCTCGACCAGGCTGATCGGCAGGTTGACGACGACGTTGGCTCCGCCCGCCTCGTCGACCTTGACGTGCAGCCACAGGTCGGAGTCGGCGGTGGCGACGCCGGCTGCCAGAAGCAGGCCGACGGCGAGGACGAAACTGCGATGGGGGATATTGCGCTTCATGGTTGGTCTCCTCGTTTCTCGTTGACGCTCTGCCCCTAACGACGTGCTCTGCCGGAAAAAGGTTTCAGCGACTTTTCGGTATTCTCCGCACCGTCATGCACTGGCCCGTCGATCTGGACTCCTCCGCGCTCACCCTTTCGCTCGCCCTGGCTGCCGGCATGGTGGCTCATGCCCTGGCGCGTCACCTCCGCCTGCCGGGTATCGTCCTCCTGCTGGGAACCGGAGTTCTCCTGGGCCCCGACGGCGCCAATGTAGTCCGGCCCGGCCTGCTGGGAGAGCTCCTCGAGATGCTCGTCGGCTTCGCGGTCGCAGTGATTCTCTTCGACGGCGGCATGAGCCTCGATCTCAAGCGCGTCCGAAGATCGGCGACCAGCATCCGCGGGCTGATCACGATCGGTGCACTCGTCACCTGGGCGGGCGGGGCACTGGCGGCCCACTGGATCATGGGCTGGCCGTGGCGTCTCGCGATTCTCTTCGGCAGCCTCGTCATCGTGACCGGGCCCACGGTCGTCAACCCGCTGATGCGGCGACTCAGGGTGCAGCGGCGGGTCTCGACGATCCTCGAAGCGGAAGGGGTGCTGATCGACGCCGTCGGCGCCATCCTGGCGGTCGTCGCCCTCGAGGTCGCGCTCGCCGAGGTCGGCCTCGGCCACGCCTTCGAAGAACTGTTCCTGCGTTTCGCCTTCGGCGCGGTGATCGGGGTCGCCTTCGGCTTCCTCATCGGCGGCCTGCTCAAGCTCCACCGGACGATCCCGGAAGGGCTCGAGAAGATGCTCATCCTGGCGGCGGTACTGCTCGTCTTTCAGTTCAGCAACGAAGTGCTGTCCGAAAGCGGCCTGGTCTCCATCACCCTGGCGGGCCTCGTGGTCGGCAACATCCGCACCCGGGCGCTCGACGACCTGCGCGAGTTCAAGGAAGAGCTCTCGACCCTGCTGATCGGCATGCTCTTCGTACTCCTGGCCGCCGACGTGCGCATCGAGGAGGTGGAGCAGCTCGGATGGCGGGGGCTCGCCACGGTCGCAGCTCTCATGTTCCTCGTAAGGCCGCTGAACGTCGCCGCGTCGACGCTGCGGTCGACGGTCTCCCTCAAGGAGAAGGCGTTTCTCTCCTGGATCGCGCCGCGCGGCATCGTCGCGGCGGCGATCGCCTCCCTCTTCGCCGAGCGGCTCGCGGAGCACGGTGTTGCAGAAGCCTCCCAGCTCCGGGCGCTCGTCTTCCTGGTGATCGCGTGCACGGTGCTCCTCCAGGGACTCACCGGCGGCGGCATCGCCAGACTGCTCGGTCTCCGACTGCCCTCGAACTCCGGCTACGTCATCCTCGGGGCCGGCCCGATCGGTCGACAGATCGGAAGGTTGCTGCGCTCACCGCGCCACGAAGTGCTGTTCCTCGACTCGAACCCCGATGCCTGCAAAGCGGCCGAGGCCGAGGGCTTCCGGGTGCTCTTTGGCAACGCCCTCAAGGAAAGCGTGATGGCACGCGCGCAGATCGAGTCGAGAGCAGGTTGTATCGCGGTGACGCCAAACGAGGAGATCAACTTTCTCTTCGCCCGACACGCCAGGGATCGATTCAAGATGCCGCGCCTGTGGATCGCCCTGAGGAGAGGGCACGAGAGCGTCCACGAGGCGATGTTGCACGAGTTGGAGGCACGAGTGCTCTTCGGCGCTCCGCGGACGATCGACCACTGGTCGACGCGCTTCGCCCGCGGGGACGCGACGCTTCAGATCTGGAAGGCCGACCGCGAGACCGACCCGATGAAGCGCGAGGAAGGCGACACGACCGATCCTCGCGACCTCATCCTGCCGCTGACCTGCGGCAGCGACGAGCGCCGCCGGCTGTTCGACGACCGCACCCGCCTCAAGAAGGGGGAGCTTCTGTGGGTCGCGGTGATCGAGCGCACCCATGCCGAGGCGAGCGCCTGGCTCGAGGCGCACGACATGAGCCCCGCCTCCGACACCGAACCGATCGCTCCCGCCTGACGCTCGGACGGTCCGCGATGAGCCCAGCCGGCATCGGCGTCCTCGCGCTGACCGTGCTGGTCGTCGCCGTCGCCGTCGAGCTGCTGCGGCGGCGCGCCGCACGCAGGCGGCTCGAGTTCTTCGCCGCCGTCAGCGCTGCCGTCAAGGAAGGCGGCGGAGCGGTCCGATCACGGAATTCCGCGCTCGAGCTCTCGTTCGGGGAAGAGGCGCGACTGCGGATCGAGGAGCCGTCTGTGCTGCGCCTCCGCGACCTCCCGCACGCCCGCATCGTCGCGGCCCTTCGATCGCTCGCCACGCGGCCGCTCGGGAGGCTCGAGGGAACCCTCAGTCTCAAGATCCACGGACCCCGACTGCTGCCGGTACTCGTCGCTCCGGCGACTCTTCGCCTGCTGGGGCGCCACGGGCTGGCGACGACCTCCTTCGACCCGTTGGGGCTCGAGACCGCCTATGCCCTGGACGGTGACGCCGGCGACTGCATCACCGAAGAGCACCTTCGCGAGGCCGGTATCGATGCGCGCGACCTTGACGGGATCGCCCTCGCCGTCAGCCGCCAGCGCCTCGACGAGGCAGCACTCGCCCGACTCGCCGTCGCCTCGGTCCCGGTCGACTGCGACGAGCCCCTGACCGCCATGGCTCTCCTCGCAGGCGGCGACCTCATCGACGACGGCGGCTCGCTCGACCTCGAAGTCGACTGCAAGAGGCCCGACCTGGGACCGGTAGCCGCGACTCTGACCTCGAACGGGCTTCGAGTCCGGTAGGCTCGCCCGCAATGCTGCGACTCCGCGCCGTGCGATCGATCCTCCTCGAGGACGTGGGTGGGCTGCGTTCCGAAGGGAGCGAGGCTCTAGACGCGGCGATACGGCGATGCCGGTGGGTCATCGGCTTCGACTGGGCCGCGATCGTCGTCCTCGTGGCGCTCCATGGCGACGCCGGACCGCAGCTGGCCGTGGGCGCAACGCCCCAGACCGTCTTCACCCTCGGCATTCTCGCCGTCGCCGTGCACTCCGGATTCCGGCTCGGTCAGCTCGAGAAGCTCCGCGCCATCCGAAGGGTCGTCGACGAGCTCGACGAGCGGGCGGAGTGACGGCGAAGTGACGGGCGGAACGTCGGACGAGGCCGGAGGGCCGCGCTTCACACCGGGAGCGATTCCGGCCTGGATTCGCTACGGCTACACCGCGTGGATGATCGTATGGACGACGACCATCTTCCAGATCGTCGGCCCCGCGAACTTCCTGTGGCTTTGCGACGTGGCCAACTTCGTGCTGCTACTGGCCGTGTGGAGTGGCTCGGCGCTGCTCTTCTCCTCGCAGGCCACCGGCATTCTCATCATCCAGTGCGTCTGGATCCTCGACGTGCTGGGTCGGATCCTGATGGGCTTTCACCCGATCGGCGGCACGGAGTACATGTTCGACCCGGCGGAGGCCGTGCTGGTCCGAGCGCTGTCGACCTTCCACGTCTGGGTGCCGCTCCTCGTTCTCTGGGCGGTGCGCCGCCGCGGCTACGATCCGAGAGGATGGAGGCTCCAGGCGGCGATCACCGCCGTTCTGCTTCCCGCCTGCCTGCTGACCGATCCCGAGCTCAATCTCAATTGGATCTACCGACCGTTCGGCATCGAGCAGACGCTGCTGCCCCCGGCCGGCTGGGTCCTCGCCTGCATCGTCCTCTATCCGCTGGTTCTCTACCTGCCGACGCACGCGCTCCTGGCCCGGTGGGCTCGCCGGGGCGGCTTCCTGCTGCGCTGAGCGCGCAGCCTGCGTCAGCGCTCTGCCGGCACTTCGATGCCGGCCCGGCGAGCGATCTGACGCACCCGCGCCTGGATCGCCCGCAGATTGTCCGGACCGAAGCGCAGAAAGTGCCCCTGCGCGGGATCGAGCCCCTCGAGCGCGGGGTCGGCGTACTTGTAGCTCGAGGCGAACTCGACGAGTTCCGGATCTTCGACGATCGGAGTCTCCAGCAGCACTCTGACCGCTCGGGCGGCGACGTCGTCGAACGAACCGTCCGGGTAGCCGAGGTTGCGATAGGCCTCGTCGAGCAACGGCCGAACGGCCCGATAGAGACGAGCCGTGCCGTCGGCGTGGAGCGACGTCACTACCGCGGTCAGTCGGTCGTAGCGGGCGTAGGTCGAGGGCGCGGGAACGATGCGGTCACCGAGGCGCTCGACCTCGAATTCCTCCTCGGCAGCGAGGAACGGCAGGTGAGACCTGGGACTCTCGCCTTCGGCAATGTTGACGACCGCCGCCACCAGTCGGCCCGCCAGCTCGTCGTTCACCAGCCACGCGGCGAGCTGCGGATGCTCCGACAGCTGGCCGACGACGTCCCGCAGGAACGGGTCGCTCTCCGCCAGCTCCGGCAAATCGACCGGTTCTTCCGGCTCCGCGGCGGGCTCGGCCGGCTCCGGCCGAGTGACGGCGGGAGGAGGACTCGCCTCGGTCTCCTGAGGTCGATACTTCCAGTACGCCCATCCACCGATGGCGGCGATCAGCAGCGCCAGCAGCAACCACCACGGCCACCGACGACGGCGACGGACTCCCCCGGCCTCCTCGGCCAGGTCGATCGTGCCCCGTTCCTCGAGAGGGTCGAGCTGGTAGTCGCCGAATTCACTCATGCGGGCCGTCGATCCTGCCAGAACCACCTGGGGCGCACAATGTATTCCGGAGTCGGTCGATGCCGCCTCGAGCTTCGGCGGCCGAAGCGCGGTTCCCGTTTCGGGGTCCCCTGCGGCCACTCCTCCACGAGCCACCTGACGATCGGCTCCGGACGGCTGAGGCTGCCACCAACCGCAAGGATCCAAGGCGGGGCACCCTGTGATCCACCGTCGCCTTCCGAGTACGGCTCGGGTAGGGCTGCACGGGCCGGCCTCGACAAAACCCGACCGAGCGCGCCGCCAACCGCAAGGTGCGGGCCCGCCACAACGCCACAGTTCAGGCCCGCCCTACCCGGAAGCCCTTCACGCCGAACCTCGAGAGCCGCCAGTGGTTCGAGACACCCTCAGACCTCGTCGGGAGTCGCCTCCTGGCACTGCCGGCGCACGTGCGCAGTCGGCGAGCCCAACCCGCAACACGAACCTGCGCTCTCCCTCCGATCTCGTAGACTCCCGCGAATGAAGAGAGTCACGCTCGGCAGAACCGGACTCGACGTCCCCGCAGTCTCGGTGGGAACCTGGGGACATAGCGGACCGAAGAGCGTGCGCCGGCACGCCGTCGGCTGGGGTTCGCAGGACGACGAGGCGGCGCGAGGCGCCCTGCTGGCGGCGTGGGAGAACGGGCTCGACCACTGGGACACCGCCGACGCCTACGGTAGCGGCCACTCCGAGCGCCTGATCGGCTCGCTGTGGTCCGAAGTGCCACGCGAGAGGATCGTTCTCGCCTCGAAGGTCGGCTGGGAGATGGGGCCCGAGCACGGCTATGAGCCGGCGCAGATGCGCCGCCAGGTCGAGGGCTCCTTCGAGCGCCTCGACACCGAGTGGATCGACCTCTTCTACCTCCATCACTGCAACTTCGGCCCGGGCGATCGCTACCTCGAGCCCGCCGTGGAGCTGCTCCGCGAGTACCGCGACGCCGGGCGGATCCGCTGGATCGGCCTCTCGGACTGGGACAACGGGAGGGTCGCGCACTACGCGGAGAAGGTCGACCCGGACGTCGTTCAGGTCTATCGCAGCGTCCTGGCGGACAGCTACGAGACGAGCGGTCTGGCATCCTGGGTCCGCAGTGCCGGAGCCGGCGCCTGCTTCTTCTCCCCACTGCAGCACGGTCTCCTGCTCGGCAACCACACGGAGCCGCCGCAGTTCGAAGACGGCGATCACCGCTCGCGAAGAGACGAGTTCCAGGACCGGGAGCTCCTCGCCCACCTGGTGCACTGCCGCGCAGAGGTGGAGAGACGCTTCGCCGACCGGGAGGAACCCGTGCTCTCGGCTCTGGTCGGTGCCGTGGTCGCCGACGAGCCGGCGGCTTGTGCCCTGCTGGGGATGCGACAGCCGCGGCATGCGGCAGCGGCGACCCGGATCGAGCCCGGGCTCACCCCGGCGGAACTCGACTGGGTCCGCGACCTCTACCGCGATCAGTTGACGAGCGGCGGCTCGTAGGGCCGGCCCTCCGGGGGCTCGGGGGTGCCGCTCGAGGGTGCGACCGCAAAGCGCAGCAACTCGACCAGCAGGTCGCGACGGGCGAGCGGCGTCTCCGCCTCTAGCAGTGCTTGCTTTTCCGCCGGCTCGAAAGGAAGGGCTGCCGCCAGCGCGTTGACCGCCTGCGCCGGAGGAAGAGACGCGAGCAGATCGACATCGAGGTCGAGCGAGGCCGACCGGCCGAAGTCGCCGGCCGCTGCGAGCATCTCTCCAACCTCGAAGTCGGCCTGCAACTCGTCCGCATCGTGCTCGAAACCTCCGATGTCACCTTCCACCCGACGATAGCCGCCGACCGACGGCTCGAGCTCCTTCACGACCCTGAATCGGGACAGCCCCTTGAGGACGATCAGGTAGCGGCCGTCCTCCTGGCGCTCGCTTTCGACCAGCTCGCCAAGACAGCCGACGTCGTAGAGTTCCGGGCTCTCCGGGTCGCTGCTGCCCGGACCGAGGTGATCGGGTGCCGGGCGTGTCGGCTGGATCATGCCGATCCGCCGGTCGTCGTCCAGGGCGCGTTCGACCAGCTTGCGGTAGCGCGGTTCGAAGACGTTGAGCGGCAGGAAGGTGCCCGGCAGCAGAAGCATGCCGGTGAGCGGGAACAGGCGATAGACGTGGTCGGCCATCTCGAGATCGACGGGCTGGAAGCGATCCGCCGGCGCGGCGGTCGGACAACCGGGACCCGTCCTTCGAACTATAGCCCGGCAAGCAGCTCACCTCGTGAGCACGGCGGTGAGCCGTGATCTCGAGCCCGTTCATGCGGGTAGAATCCGGCGGTCGCGAGCCGGCCGACGGCACCTTCCAGCGACCCATCCACCGCCGACCTCGAGCAGGAGAGACCAGCATGTCCACACCTCTACCCCACCCGGACCGGTTCGTCGATCGACACCTCGGCTCCGGTCGCGACGACATCGAGAGAATGCTCGAGCTGCTCGGCGTGCCGTCGCTCGAGGCACTCGCCGCGGCCGTCGTCCCCTCGAGCATCGCCGTCACCAAAGAGCTCGATCTCCCACCGGCGAGGACAGAGAGCTCGGTTCTCGAGACGTTGCGCGACATCGCGGGGGAGAACCGGGTCGAACGTTCGCTGCTCGGGCTCGGCTACTACGGCACGATCACTCCGGCGGTCCTGCTGCGAAACGTCTTCGAGAATCCCGGCTGGTATACCCAGTACACGCCATATCAGGCCGAGATCTCCCAGGGGCGGCTCGAGGCGCTGCTGAATTTCCAGACCCTGATCGCCGATCTCACCGGGCTTCCGGTCGCCAACGCCTCGCTGCTCGACGAGGCGACGGCAGCGGCCGAGGCGATGCAGATCTGCCGGGGACTGGCGAGAGGCAAGCGATCGCGGTTCCTCGCCGACCGGGCGTGTCACCCGCAGACCCTGGCGGTCGTCGCCACCCGAGCCGACTCGCTCGGCATCGACCTCGAGCTGGTCGATCCCTGGGACACCGCCTTCGACGAGGACGTCTCGGGGCTCCTGCTCCAGTATCCGGCCACCGACGGCACGATCCGCGACCCTCGCGGTCCGATCCGTGCCGCCGCCGAGCAGGGGGTTCCGACGATCCTCGCCACCGATCTGATGGCACTGACGCTGCTCGAGTCGCCGGGCGAGCTCGGGGCGGAGATCGCCGTCGGTTCGTCGCAGCGCTTCGGAGTGCCGATGGGCTTCGGCGGGCCGCATGCCGCCTTCCTGGCCACCAGTCAGCGTCTCGAACGGCTGTTGCCGGGCCGCATCGTCGGCATCTCGAAGGACGGTCACGGACGGCCTGCACTGCGGCTGGCGAGACAGACGCGCGAGCAGCACATCCGTCGCGAGAAGGCGACCAGCAACATCTGCACGGCGCAGGTCCTGCTGGCGATCCTGGCCGGTCTCTACGCCGCCTATCACGGGCCCGCAGGGCTGATCGCGATCGCGAAGCGCATCCACCGGGCGGCCGCAGCGCTCGCTGCGGAGCTGCGGCGGCGCGGCTGCGAGGTGCTGAACGAAGCGTTCTTCGACACCCTCAGAGTACGGCCGTCCGATGCCGCGGCCTTTCGGGATGCGGCGCGCAAGGCCGGCTTCCACCTGCGGGATTTCGGCGATAGGACCCTCGGCATCGCCCTCGACGAACGAACCGATGCCGCGGAGCTCGAGCGCCTCCTCGATGCCGTGGCTCCGCAAGCCGAATCGTCGGCCGCGCTGTCGGACACGATCGACTCGGTGAGCGAAGCGCTACCGCAGGCGCTCGGCCGCAGCACCCCCTTCCTCGAACACGAGGTCTTCCACCGGTACCACTCCGAGCACGAGATGCTGCGCTACCTGATGCGGCTCCAGCAGCGCGACGTATCGCTGACCCACTCGATGATTCCGCTCGGGTCGTGCACCATGAAACTCAACGCGGCGGCCGAGATGCTGCCGATCTCGTGGCCCGAGTTCGCCGACCTGCATCCGTTCGCTCCGCAGGAACTCACCCGCGGCTACGCCAGACTCTTCGACGACCTCGAGAGCTGGCTCGCCGAGATCACCGGCTTCGCCGCCGTCTCCCTGCAGCCTAACGCCGGCTCTCAGGGTGAGTACGCCGGGCTGCTGACGATCCGAGCCGCCCATCTCGACGCCGGCGACGCGGAACGTGACGTCTGCCTGATCCCGACCTCGGCGCACGGCACCAATCCCGCGAGCGCCGTCATGGCCGGGTTCCGCGTCGTCGCCGTCGCGAGCGACGAGCAGGGCAACATCGACGTTGCAGACCTCGAGCGCAAAGCCGAAGAGCACGCCGGCAGTCTCGGCGCGCTCATGATCACCTACCCGTCGACGCACGGCATCTTCGAGGCGACCATTCGGCAGGTGTGCGAGATCGTGCACCGGCACGGCGGCCTCGTCTATCTCGACGGGGCGAACATGAACGCCCAGGTGGGGCTGTGCCGGCCGGGTGACTACGGGGCGGACGTGTGCCACCTCAACCTCCACAAGACCTTCTGCATCCCCCACGGCGGCGGCGGCCCCGGGATGGGGCCGATCTGTGTCAACGAGAGGCTCGCCCCGTTCCTTCCGGGCCATCCGATGCTCGCCAACCCGGAGACGGCGATCGGACCGGTCTCGGCAGCCCCCTGGGGGAGCCCCGGCATCCTACCCATCCCGTGGATGTACATCGCGATGATGGGCCCCGACGGGCTCACCCGCGCGAGCCAGCTCGCGATCCTCAACGCCAACTACATGGCGAAGAGACTCGCTCCGCACTACCCGATCCTCTACACCGGCGCCGACGGCCTCGTGGCGCACGAGTTCATCGTCGATCTGAGAGCGTTCAAGGAGAGCGCCGGGGTGAGCGTCGAAGATGTGGCCAAGCGGCTGATCGACTACGGGTTCCACGCCCCGACGATGTCGTGGCCGGTCGCCGGGACGATGATGATCGAGCCGACCGAGAGCGAGAGCAGAGAAGAGCTGGACCGCTTCTGCGACGCCATGATCGCGATTCGCGAGGAGATCCGGGAGATCGAGGAAGGTCGCGCCTCACGCGACGACAACGTCCTCGTGAACGCACCGCACACCGGGAGTGAGCTCGCCTCCGACGACTGGACCCATTCCTACTCGCGACGTCAGGCGGGCTTCCCTCTCCCGTGGCTGCGAGAGCGCAAGTACTGGCCCCCTGTCGCCCGCATCGACAACGCCTTCGGCGATCGCAACCTGATCTGCACCTGCGATTCGGTCGAGGCCTACGCAGAAGGCGCCGAGAGCGAGCCGCTGGTCGAAGTGCCCTGATCCGACCTCGCAACAGAACGAAACAGGCGGCCCGGAGGGCCGCCTGGCAGACTCCTTGCCAGCGCGCCACCGATGTCCCCGGGGGCCCGGCCTTGCGCGTCGTGATCTCTAGAACAGGAACCGCAGGCCGAGGTAGACCTTCGCCTCGAGCGAGTCCGACGAGTCGTCGATGATGTCGAAACGGCCGGTGCCAAAGACGGTCACCGACTCGTTGAGATGGACATCGACGCCGAACTGGGCGTTCACACCGAAAGCGTCCTCGTCGGAAGCGGGGATCACGTTGCCGGCGTTGTCGGTAGTGGCATCCTGCTCGAGCTGGTGGATCCCGGCTCCTGCACCGACGAAGAAGTCGACGGCGTTGAACGGGATCGAGCCGATGACGTTGATGCCGAACATCGTGTCGCTGCGTGTATCGCCATCCCAGATGCCGATCTCGGGCTCGAGGTAGCCACGCAGGCCGCGCCGTCCGCCGCCGCGATGCGCCGCGCTGTCGCCGAAGGCGATCCTGAGATGTGCGGTCACGTACTGCTCGACGTCGTCGTCGACGAACTCCTCGTCGAGGTTCACGAGACCGACGCCGATGCCGAAGCCGAACTTGCGGTCGTTGTCGTCTTCGACGATGGAAACCCGGTCTCCGGCCGCGACCGTGATGTCGTCGAGATCGCGAGTCCGGACCTCACTGCCGTTGTGGGTCACATCGACATCGCCTCCGTCGCGACCGAGACGGCCGACGAGATCCGCCAGCGTCGTGCCGTCGGCAACGGACGTGGTTTCACCGTTGAGAGTGATCTCGACCTGCGCCTGCGCCACCGCAGCCGCGCTCACCATCAAGACCCCCGCCAAGACAAACGTCGAAATCCAGCGCTTCATGGGACAGCTCCTTTCGCCCGATGATCAAGCCGGTCCTGCGATTCCATCAACCGGCGCCCCTCCGAATCCACCGCACGGACCGATCCCCGGGACGTTCGATCCGGAGACTGACTGCGCGGCGTTTGAACGGCGGAAGAGTAGCACAAAGCCAAAAAGGCCCGGAAGGCCTTCCGGCAGCAGTGAGCTTGGTATACTGAGCCTTCGGTTGGGCTGAGAGAACTGCCCAAGAACATCCAAGGGAGGGACAGTTATGACGAAGATTCGCAGTCCGTGGATGGCGCTCGTCGCCGTGTTGATGCTCGTGGTCGCCGTCGGTTGCCAGAAGGCCGAAGAGGCCGGAAACTCGATGGGCGAGATGGCCGAGGACGCCGCCGACACCGTCAGCGACGCGATGGACGACGCCGGCGAGGCGATGGACGACGCCGGTGAAGCGATCGGCGAGGCGATGGACGATGCCGGCGAAGCCATCGATGAAGCGATGGACGATGCCGGCGATGCGATGGGCGACGCCATGGACAAGGCCGAAGAGATGGCCGACGACGCCATGGACGCCGGTGAAGAGATGGTCGACGAGATGAAGGACGCCATGGACGAGGACGACGGAGACGGAGACGGAGACGGAGAAGACGTCCACTGATTCCCGACGGGCGGCTCCTTCGCGAGCCGCCTGTTTTTTGACTTTGATTTACGCCTGATTTACGCTCTCGCTCTTCGAATCACGAGAGAGGCATCTTCGGGCTGATGACGCATCCGGCAACCCAACTCCGCGACCTCCACCCCGGGCTGTTCACCGCCCGCAGTCTGCGGGACCGCGATCGCCGCCCGTCCCGCCGGCTCTCGAGCCGGATCCCGGCGGTCGATCGCCTGCTGGAGGGAGGGTTCACGCCCGGCAGCCTGGTCGAAATCGTCGGCCACCGTTCCGGAGGGCGCTTCTCGATCGCGCTCCAGGCGCTCGCCGCGTTCACCGGCCGTGGAGAGATCGCCGGACTCGTCGATCTCGGCAGCGGTTTCGAGCCGCGCACGGCGCAAAGAGCCGGCATCGAGCTCTCCCGTCTGCTGTGGGTCCGGCCGCAGCATGTCAAGGAAGCGCTGATCTCGACCGAGCTGCTGCTCGACACCGGGTTCTCCTTCGTCGTGCTCGATCTCGGCCTGCCTCCCGTCCCCGGGGGGCGCGGGCCGGAGGGATCGTGGATGCGTCTCGCGCGTGCAGCACAGAAGCACTCCGGCGTGCTGCTCGTCTCGAGCCCCTACCGGGCGAGCGGCACTGCAGCGCACCAGGTGCTCGAAACGACCCGTCGCAGAACGTGCTGGCGCGGATCCGGCCACACCCCCAGGTTGCTCGACACGATCGAGAGCTCGCTCCGGCTCACCAGAGCTCCCGGGCAGGCTCCGCCCCCTCCGGACACGCAGCCGTGGCGATCCGGGGCGTGCGTGCGTTGAGCGACTCTGCGGCGAGGGTCGCCTGCCTTGCCGTCCCGCTCTTCCCGCTCGCGGCGAGGCTTCGCAGTGAACCGGAGCTCGCCGGCGAGGCGCTGGTGCTGCTCGAGGGCAACGGCAACGCCGCGCGGGTTCATGCCGCCAGCCGCCGGGCGCGTCAGGGGGGTGTCCGGCGCGGTATGTCGCTCGCCCAGGCGCGCGCGCTGCTGCCCAATCTCGTCGCCCGCAGCCGCAACGCCGCCGCCGAGCATGCCGCGCAGCAGTGCCTGCTGGAGATCGCCGAAGCACTCTCCCCCCGTTTCGAGGACGCCGGGCAGGGAATCGTCTTCCTCGATACGACCGGGCTGGAACGTCACTGGAGCGACGAGCGTGAGCTCGGCACGGCACTCGGCCGGGCCGCCGAGCGCGCCGGCCTCTGCGCCCGGGTGGGTATTGCAGGTTCCAAGCTCGCCGCCCGCGTCGCCGCGGAGCAGCCCGACTCCCCCACCCTCGTACCGAGCGGCGAAGAGGCCGGGTTTCTCGCCCCACTGCCTCTCTCGCGTCTGCTGGCCGAAGCCCACATCCTGACGCGGCTCGAACGTTGGGGGCTCCACTCGATCGGCGACTTCGCCCGGCTGCCCGACAACGACATCGCGAGCCGCTTCGGGGAGGTCGGGCGCAAGCTTCACCGTCAGGCACGCGGTATCGACGTGCGCCCGCTCGTCCCGCATCGCCCCGCCCCCACCTTCGACGAGGGGGTGGATCTCGAATGGGCGCTCACCGATCTCGAACCGTTCCTGTTCGTCGCTCGTGCCGCGATCGACCGGATGTGCGACCGGATGCGGCGACGGGGGTTCGCCTGCCAGCGACTCCAGACCTCGCTGCGACTCGAGCCGGACGGCACGCACGAACGCAGCGTCGAGCTGCCCGCTCCGACGCGCGACAGCAAGACTCTGCTCACGCTGCTCCGGCTCGACCTCGAAGCCTCACCACCAGGGGCGCCGGTCGTCGGCTTCACCGTACGCGGCCACCCCGATCGGCCACGCGAAGCGCAACTCACGCTCTTCGGACCGGCGGCGCTTTCCCCCGACCAGCTCGCCACGACCCTGGCACGGCTCTTCAGCCTCCTGGGACCGGAGCATCTCGGCACTCCCGAACCGGCCGACGAGCACCTCCCGGGCAGCTTTCGCCTTCTGCGCTTCAAGCCTCCCCCAGCCGCGAACACCGTGGGCGAAGACGACGAGGTGCGTGAGGTGCCCGCCCGCAGCTACGGGCTGCTCGCCGTGCGGGCGTTGCGTCCCGCCATCGCGCTCGAGGTGATCGGTGCAGACCGTCCCCGCCGCGTCCAGAGCGTCGTCAGCGAGGAGAACGAACGCCGCCCGGGCATCTCGGGCCGGGTGCGCGTCGCTTCCGGGCCGTGGGCTCTCGAGGAGAACTGGTGGGACGACGACCCCGTCGATCGCGACTACTGGGACGTCGAACTGGAAGACGGGGCGGTCTACCGGATCTATCGCGACCGCCGCGACGACGGCTGGTACGCCGACGGGATCTACGACTGAGCCGACGCACCAGCCATCGATCGCCCGCCGGTGTCAGTCGAGGTAGCCGAGCGCTCTCAGGGTCTCCGCCTCCTCGGCCGGCAGCTCGCGCGTTCGGCTCTCACGGCGCTCCCCCCGAGTCTCGGCGAGCCTCCTCGCGAGATGCCTCACCACTCCCACCCTCACAGGTGCCAGGTCCGTAGCGGCGAGCGGATCGGCCTCGAGATCGAAGAGCGCCCAGCGGCCGAGGTGGAGGCCCTGCACCACGCCCGAAAGACAGCGCTCGTCGGTACCGCCCTCGACCTCGGCCGGCACCGAGCAACCGTCGACTTCGAACTGCAGCTCCGTCACCCGGTCCCCGGAACCGCCACCGGGAATCGTCAGCTCGAAGTCCGACCAGGCAGGGGTCAGCTCGAAGTGAGCGAGTGCCTCTCCTTCGATCGAGGCCGTCAGCGTGCGAGCCTGGCGATAGCTCCGGGCGCGGAAGCTGAGCCGCTCCGACACACTGTCGAACGACAGCACCGGCGGCAGCCAGATACCCTCCGCCTCGTCCGGAGGTGACGACTCCAGCAGCTGGTAGAGGGTGCCGTCCACCCTCGCCACGATGCTGCGAGTCGCCAGTTCCTCCGACTCGGCGAGGCCGATCGCCATCGACCGCTCCGGCCGCGCCCCGAGGAGCGATCGACCTGCAAGCCGTGCCGGCGGTTCGACGCGCGCCAGTTCCAACAGCGTCGGCGCCAGATCGGCCAGATCGACGGGCTCCCTAACCCGGGTACCAGGCACGGCGTCGGCACCGCCCGCTCGCCTGAAGTCGACCAGCAGCAGCGGCACGCGCAGATTCTCCGGATACGCCTGGGTGTGCCCGACCCTCTCGTGCTCAAGGAACTCCTCGCCGTGATCGGAGGTCACGACGAGGACCGAGTCGTCCCAGGCCCCGAGCGCGTCGGCCTCGGCGAAGAAGCTCTCGAGCTGCTCGTCGGCATAGCGCACCGACGCGTCGTAGCGGTCCGACATCCGGGCGACGACAGCGGTGGGCAGCGGCGCAGAACCGTCGTTGTGCCGCCGCAACCGCTCACCGCTCGAGTCCGGGGCGGGTGGCGGCGCCGGGTCGAACCGCTCCACCCCCCGCGGCGGATCGTAGGGGTCGTGCACCGAGTAGCTGTGGAGAAAGAGGAAGAAGCGCGCCCCGGGCTCGAGGGTCTCCAGGAAGTCGAGCCCCCGGGAGAGGGTGCGCTCGAGGTCGGCGTCCTGCTCGTAGGCGGTGTCGGTGAAGCGCTCGAAGCCGCGGGCGAAACCGAAACCGCCGGCGACGAAGCCCCCTTCCGTGTGCCCCGACGTCCGGAAGCCGGCAGCGGACAGAAGCTCGGGAACGGTCGGTGCATCGGAGGGCAGAACCCCTGAAGGGGGCCGCACGCCGTGTTCGTCCGGCGACAACCCGGTGAAGAGCGAAGCGTGAGCGACGAGCGTCGACGGGTAGGGCGCGTAGGCATGCTCGAAGAGCGTCCCCCTGGCGGCCAGCGAGTCGAGGAAGGGCGAAGTCGGGCGTGCGTAGCCGTAGGCGCCGAGCCGGTCGGCGCGCAGCGTGTCGAGCGAGATCAGGACGATGCCGCGGACTCCTCTGCCGGCCGCGCCGGGTCTGCCGGCAGTCCCCGGCTCGTCCTTCGACAGGCACCCGGTTGCCGCCACGGCCAGCACCGTCGCAGCCAGCACTGTCCCAGCCAGCGCGAGCGTCCCGGCGCACGGTCGCGGCACGGGCCTCCTCATTCGAAGAGCGAACTCTGCTGCGGCGGCGGCAGCACGGGCTGCAGGCACTCGAGCGAATCGTTGGCGGGAGAGTTGACCCGATCGCTCACCGGCACCGCCTCGAGCTCTCCCCGCCACGGCCCGAGCAGAGCGTGAAGGGCCTCCGTCGCCGTCTCGCGATCGATCCAGATCGGGCGCGCCTCCGGGGCGAGGAAGACCGGCATCCGGTCGTGGATCGGCTCGACCACCGGGTGAGGTGTCGTCGTGAGAATCGAGAACGACTCGACCACCCTCCCTCGCGGCCCGCGCCAGCGATCCCACACTCCGGCGAACGCGATCGGCCCGCCGTCCGGAAGCCTCAGGTGGTAGGGCTGCTTGCCTCCCGGCACCTTCTGCCATTCGTAGAAGCCGTCGGCGGCCACCAGGCATCGGCGGCGGGCGAAGCTTTCGCGAAAGGTCGGCTTCTCGGCGACGGTCTCCGAGCGTGCATTGATCGCCCGCGCACCGCCGTCGAGGCTCTCGGCCCAGAAGGGGACCAGCCCCCAGCGCATCGAGCGCAGCTCCCGCCGACCGTGCTCATCGGAGACGATCACCGGCGCATCCTGGGTCGGAGCGACGTTGAACCGCGCCTCGACCGGTGTGAACGGGGCACCCTCGAGCAGGTCACCGAGGACCTCGCCGGGGTTCGACACCGTGTAGCGGCCGCACATCGGAGTGATGTTAGCTCTTCGACTTCGCGTCGATTGCGGTCATCGGGTGGCGACCCGCGGTTAGGATCGCAACATGGCTCGCCGGGTTCTCCTGCTCCTCGTGGTCGCCGGCCTGGGACTCGGCTTCTTCGCGTGGCTATCCACCTCCTCGCGTCCCGGCGCCAATCCCGAAGCCAGTCCTGACGCTGGCCGCGCACCCGACTATCGCGACGGCTCGTCGTGGGCGCGCCTGTCGAAGCCGGACGAAGACGCCAAGTCCAGGCCGGCCGACGTTTTCTACCTGCACCCGACGACCTACGGCACCGGCGAAGCCTGGAACGCCCGGCTCGACGACGACGACGTCAACCGGATCACCGACCGCGGTCCCATCGCGCATCAGACGCCCGCCTTCGACGCCGCGGCACGTGTCTTCGCGCCGCGCTACCGCCAGGCGCTCGTCGCCTCCTACTTCGACGACACCGGTCCAGGCGTCGCGGCGCGGGAGCTCGCCTACAGCGACGTGGAGGCGGCGTTCGATCACTTCGTCGAGCGGTGGAACGGCGAGCGCCCGTTCGTCCTCGCCGGCCACAGCCAGGGAGCCGATCACCTGCTGCGGCTGCTCGAGCGCCGCATCGACGGCTCCCCCGAAGCGCAACGAATGGTCGCCGCCTATCTGATCGGCATCGCCGTACCGCTGGAGAAGCTCGATGCCGAGTCGCCGCTCGCACCCTGCGAGAACTCCCTCCAGACCGGCTGCGTCGTCAGCTGGAACTCGGTCGCCGCCGGAGTGCGCCCCCGCTGGCATCGCCGACTCCGTCACGCCTGGCGCCAGGCCCGCTCCGGGGAGTTGCCCGACTGGCGACCGAACGACAGTCGACGCCTCCTGTGCACCAACCCGCTCAGCTGGCGCATCGACGGCGAGCCCGCTTCGGCCTCGGAGATGAGCGGCGGGGCCCTCTCTCCACCCTCGGTCCGGGTCTCCGGCCCACCCGAAGCCAGGTGCGTCGAGGGCTACCTGGAGATCGCCGCGCCGGCCGACCCGGGGCTGGAGCGCTCACGACGCGGCGACTACCACGCACTCGATGTGGCTCTGTTCTTCTCGGATCTGGAGAAGAACGTCGACCAGAGGATCCGGCGGTTCCTGGAGTTCCGGTGACAGGATACCCATCTTGACGCTCGGCACTCGGAGAAGACTCCCCCTCTTCGAGCAGAACCCGTTGCGGACTCCGACAGCCCCGGCCAAAGGCTCCGGGTAGGGCGTAAGGAAGCCGACCTCCGCCGGACTCCGTCCTGCTCTACCTGGAGGGCTCTGGTGGTCTCACCATCAGGAGTTTCGGTGACAGGTTACTGAATTCCGTACCTGGGAACGCCGGTCTGCCTGCCGAGGCTGAGTAGGCCGGACTGTGCGCAGTGAATAGGTACCCTGTCACTGGAACTCCGGCGCAATACGAGATCCTGGCCTGGCGAAGGGCTTCGGGTCGGCGGAAAGAGACCGACCCCTCTGCCCATGCCCCGTCCTGCTCTACCTGGAAAGCTCTGGCGGTCTGACCATCGGGGTTCGAGGGCGGGACTGAACCCCTGCCTGCCTTCTTTTCTCGGATCGCGGTGGCTTTCACTTGATTTACGCTTTATTTACGCCTACACTCCTTCTCCCCATGATGTACCGCAAGCGACCCGGCAACCCCTTCGAGACTCACCAGCCCGTCCGCAGGAGTAGTGAGGATCGGGATCCGATCGAGCGCATCACGACTTCGCCCGGGGCGCGGAAGCTGGAGCTGCAGAAGCGCCGGTATCGCTCGAGCCGCCCTTCGCTTCCCTACGCCGAACTGCGCTCCGCCTCTTCGTTCAGCTTCCTCGACGGTGCCTCGCAGCCGGAAGATCTGGTCGCGCGGGCGGCCGAGCTGGGGTTGCCGGCGGTCGCGCTCGTCGATCGCAACGGGGTGTACGGTGCGCCGCGGTTCTACAAGGCGGCGAAGGAGGCCGGCCTGCAGGCGCTGGTGGGGGCGGAAATCGTTCTCGAATCGCCGCTGCCTCCCGGCGCTGCTGATTCCCTTTCGACCCGTCCCACTCCGGAAACTCGAGGCGTCGCCCGCTGCGATGGAGACCGCCCACTCTCCTTCGAGAAGGCGGACGAGTTCCCGTCCGCCCTCCGCGCACCGGGCGGCGCCTCGCTCTTTTCTCCCGAGACCTGTGAGCCGCCGCCGGAAACCCGGCTGCCAGAGACAAGATTGCCAGAAACAAGATTGACAGTGCTGGTAGATAGCCGGCGCGGGTATCGCAACCTGTGCCGGCTGCTCACCGCCGCCGCCCGAGGGCGACCCAAGGGCGAGGCGGCGGCGGACTGGGAGACGATCGCCGCTCACGCCGAAGGACTGCACTGCCTGAGCGGCGGCGACGAAGGGCCGATCGCCCGGGCGCTCGAGAGCGACCGGCTCGAAAGCGACCGGCTCGAGCAAGCCCGCCGCACCCTGGAGCGGCTCGCGCACCTGTTCGACGGCCGGCTGCACGTCGAGCTGCAACGCCATCGACGCCGGCACGAGGAGTGGCGCAATCAGGCGCTCGTCGGTCTCGCCGCTTCTCTCCGCCTGCCGCTCGTGGCGACCAACGGGGTCCGCTACGCCCGGCCGCGGGACAAGGACCTCCACGACATTCTGACCTGCATCCGCTGCCATACGCACCTCGACGAGGCCGGTCGGCTGCTCGCCGCGCAGCGCGAACGGTCGCTCAAGTCGGGTGACGAGATGGCACAGCTCTTCGCCGACCTCCCCCGCGCCGTCGCCTCCAGCACCGAGCTGGCCGAGCGACTCGACTTCACGCTCGCCGATCTCGGCTACCGCTTCCCCGATTACCCTCTGCCGCCGGGAGAGACGGCGAGTTCCTATCTGCGCCAGGTCACCTGGAGCGAAGCGCTGTCGCGCTTCCGGCCGATGACCGCACGCGCCCAGGCGCAGCTCGCCAGAGAGCTCGACATGATCGACCGGCTCGACCTCGCCGGCTACTTCCTGATCGTTCGCGACCTGATCCAGTTCTGCAAACGCGAGGACATCCTCGTCCAGGGGCGCGGTTCGGCGGCCAACAGCGCCGTCTGCTACGCGCTGTCGATCACCGCCGTCGATCCGGTGAAGATGCAGCTGCTCTTCGAGCGCTTCCTCTCCGAGGAACGCGGCGAATGGCCGGACATCGACCTCGACCTGCCGTCGGGCGACCAGCGGGAGAAGGTGATTCAGTACGTCTACGAGCGCTACGGTCCGCACGGCGCGGCGATGACCGCCAACGTCATCACCTACCGCGATCGCTCGGCCGCCCGCGAGGTCGCCAAGGCGCTCGGCTACTCGCCGCAGCAGGTCGACAGGCTCGCCAAGCAGTTCGGCCGCTGGCACTACGACAAGAGCCGTGGCGACCCGAAGGTGCTCGCGGAGGAGCTCGCCTCCGCCGGGTTCGACGCCGACGACCCGCGGATCCTCCTTTTCGCCACCTTCTGGCAGCGGATCCAGAACCTGCCGCGCCATCTCGGCCAGCACTCCGGCGGCATGGTGATCGCCGCCGACAGGCTCGACGAGGTCGTCCCCCTCGAGCCCGCCGCCATGGAGGGCCGGGTCGTCGTGCAGTGGGACAAGGACGACTGCGCCGACCTGGGAATCATCAAGGTCGACCTGCTCGGGCTCGGCATGCTGCAGGCGCTCGAGGAGGCGATTCCGCTCATCCGCACCCACGAGAAGACGGCGGTCGATCTCGCCCATCTGCCCCCGGACGACCCGAAGACCTACGAGATGCTGTGCGCCGCCGACACCGTGGGCGTCTTCCAGGTCGAGAGCCGGGCGCAGATGGCTTCGCTGCCCCGCAATTCGCCGAAGACCTTCTACGACCTCGTCATCCAGGTGGCGATCATCCGCCCGGGGCCGATCGTCGGCGGCATGGTGAATCCGTACTTCGAGCGCCGGCGAGGGCGGCAGCCGGTCGCCTACCCCCATCCGTGCCTCGAGCCGATCCTCGAACGCACTCTCGGAGTGGTGCTCTTTCAGGAGCAGATCATCCGCATCGCAATGGAGGCGGCCGGATTCACCGGCGGCCAGGCCGAGGAGCTGCGGCGGGCGATGGGGTTCAAACGCTCGACCGAAAGGATGGGCCAGCTCGAAGAAAACCTGCGCCGCGGGATGACCGAACGCGGCATCGTCGGCGCGGCCCAGGAGGAGATCGTCGACTCGATCACCTCGTTCGCCCTCTACGGCTTTCCCGAGTCGCATGCCGCAAGCTTCGCTCTCATCGCCTACGCCAGCGCGTATCTCAAGGCGCACCATCCGACCGCCTTCCTCATCGCCCTGCTCAACGCGTGGCCGATGGGCTTCTACCACCCGGCGACGCTGATCAAGGACTCGCAGCGCCACGGCGTCACGGTGCTGCCGATCGACGTCAACCACTCCGCCTGGAACTGCACCTGGGAAGACCCTCCCGACAACCCTTCCCGAAAGGAGGCCGCCGCCGGAGCCGCGCGCATCGGCCTGCGCTACGTCCAGGGGTTGCGGCGTGAGTCGGCCGAGGCGCTGATCGAGCAGCGCGCGGCCGGCGGCAGGTTCCGTGACGCCGAGGAGCTCGCCGCGCGAACCACCCTGCCCGACGACGAGCTGGCAGCGCTCGCCGACGTCGGCGCTCTCGGCTCCATGGGGCTCACACGCCGAGCCGCGCAGTGGCAGGTGGCGGCGGCCGCGCGGCCGACCGGCCCACTGCTGCGCAACGCCTCTCCGGCCGACAGGGCGGACCCCGAAGGCGACCCGGCCTCACCACCGTCGCAGGGGCCGCTCCCCGAGATGACCCCTTTCGAGGAGACGCTCGCCGACTACGCCACAGCGGGGCTCACCACCGGCAGGCACCCGATCGAGTACCTGCGCGGGGAGCTGCGCAAACACAGGATTCTCCCGGCCGCACTGCTCGGCCGGGTCGCCCCCGGCAGCCGCGTGCGGACCGCCGGCTCGATCATCGTGCGCCAGCGTCCCGGAACCGCCAAGGGGATGCTGTTCGTCACCCTCGAAGACGAAACCGGCATGTCACAGGCGATCGTCACCCCACAGCAGCTCCAGGAGCACCGGACGACGCTCGTCGGCTCTTCGGGCCTCGTGGTCGAGGGCATCCTCGAACAGCGTGACGGCAGTTACTCGATCAAGGCCGAGAAGTTCTGGCCGCTGGCGAAGCTGGTCGCGGCGCCGAGCCACGACTTCCACTGAGCCGACTCCCCAGGCGATCCCCAGCAGGATCACCGGCTCAACCGACGTCGAAAGCCGCCATCTCCTCGCCGTTGCGCACCAGCAGCACTCCCTCGACCAGTACCGGGTGATTCCAGGTCTTGCCGCCGAGCACCGGGCGACGGGCGATCTCCTCGAAGCCGTCCGGCCGTGCCGCGACGAGCGCCAGCTCTCCCTTCTCGGTCAGAACCAGCAGCAGGTCACGGTCGGCGAGCAGCAACAACTGGCCGTGGCCGTAGCGCCCGCCCTTCCAGCGGCGCTCGCCGTCCGCCAGATCGACCGCCGCCAGGATATTCCCGTCGAAGCCGTAGGCGTGTCCTTCGTGCACGACGTAGTCACTGAAGTAGGGCTTGAGACGGTTCGACTGCCAGCGCTCCTCGGAGCTCCAACCGCCGGCAGCGCTCGAGATCCGGTAGCGGCCGAGTCCGGTCTGGTCGCTGCCGATCAGCAGGTCGCCGTTCGCCGCCGTCGCCGGCTGGACGATCGGGAAGCCGGGCCACTCCTGCCGCCACAGCAGCTCTCCGCTCTCGGGATCGAATCCGGCCGCCCCCTCGCCACCCAGGAGAACGACGTGTGCCGCCCCTTCGAACTCCATCCGATGAGGTGAGCTGTAGCCGTTGCCCCCTTCCGGACCGAGCCAGGCGAGCTCACCCGATGCCGCCTCGTAAGCCACCAAACGCCCCGCCGCGGCGACGTACAGCCGACCGTCGAGCAACAGCGGCGAAGCCGAGAAGCCCCAGATCGGGATCTCTTCGCCGGTGTCGGCAGAAACGTCGCGCGACCATCGCAGACGACCATTCACCGCGTCCAGGGCGTTCAGTAGCCCCGTCGCGCCCAGCGAATAGACGACACCGTTCTCCAGAGTCGGCGTCCCTCGCGGGCCGGCACCGGCGTTGGCCTCCCAGAAGCGGGCCGGGCTCGCGTGGTGCCAGACCGGCTCGCCGCTGCTCAACCGGTAACAGCTCACCCACTCCTCGTCACCACGCTGTTCCTGGGTGTAGAGCAGATCGCCGCCGACCGCGAACGACGACCAACCGGGCCCGACCGGTCGGCGCCAGCGCTCGCGAGGTGGAGATGCCGTCCAGTCCGTCTCGATGCGGGTCGAGGGGACGATGCCGTCGCGGCTCGGGCCACGAAAGCCCGGCCAGAGAGCGGCGCTGCTCGCGGTGCCGTCCGCCCGGGCCGCGACCTGATCAGCGGGCAGGCCGAGCAATCGCTCCTCGGCCGTCGGCGCCCAGCGCCAGGCGTAGTGAGCGCCCAGCGAGTGGGTTCCCTCCATACGGACGCACAGCCAGCCGGCGAAGACTGCCGCCACAGCGACGACCAGCCCGATGCGGGCCTTCCGGTGCGAACGACCCTGGCTCCAGACCGCCCAGCCGACGAGCGCGAGCGAGAGCCATGGAAGGACCGTGAAGTAGAAGAGCATTCCCTGCCCGGCGGTTCGAACCGACTCGTCGAGCAACGGCAACGTCGCCGCGCCGCCGGCCGCCATGGCCAGCGGTGCCAGCAGTCGCTCGATCGCCGGCGCCTTGCTGAACCCGACCCACCAGACCATCGCCAGCAGCCAGCCGGCGGCGGCACCGAGGACGGCACCGTAGCCGGCGACGGTTCCGGCCACCAGAAGCGGCAGTAGCCACCAGACGCTCCATTGCAGGGCGACGATCGAGACCCCCGGCCAGAGCCTCAAGGCCCGTTCTCCTCGGCTGTGTTCGTTGGAGCCACTCATCCGTTGCCGATCTCCTCTCGCGGCAGCACGCCGCCGACCGCTCACATCCGCCGGGCGTCGCCTGCTCCCACCGCCCTACGTAGGCGACGACGATGGAGTTTCGCCGTCCCCACGGCTGGAGGCGAAGGAGGCTCGTCCGACAGGGGGACGGTTAGCGGTCCGCCCGATCAGCCGTCCCAGCGACGCATTGCGAGAGCGCCGTTGGTGCCGCCGAAACCGAACGAATTCGTCAGGCCGACGCTGAGATCGGCCGTGCGCGCCTCGAGGGGTACGAAGTCGAGATCGCACTCCTCGCCCGGCTCTTCGAGATTGAGCGTCGCCGGCAACGTTTGATGGCGCACCGCGAGTGCCAGGATCCCGGACTCGAGGCCGCCGGCGGCACCCAGCAGGTGTCCCGTTGCCGACTTCGTGGAGGAGACCGCCAGCCGGTAGGCGTGATCGCCGAAGACCTGCTTGATCGCCTTCACCTCACCGATGTCGCCGAGCGGAGTCGAGGTGCCGTGCGCATTGATGTAGCCGACCTCTTCGGGTTCGATCCCGGCATCGGCAATCGCGTTGCGCATCACGGCGGCGGCGCCGAGACCTTCGGGGTGCGGCGCCGAGATGTGGTACGCATCGCCGCTCATGCCGTAGCCGATCACCTCGGCGTAGATCTCGGCTCCCCGGCTTCGAGCCTGCTCGAGCTCTTCGAGCACCAGGATGCCCGCTCCTTCACCGATGACGAAGCCGTCTCGGTCCTTGTCCCATGGGCGGGAGGCACGCTCGGGCTCGTCGTTACGCGTCGAGAGTGCCTTCATCGCGGCGAATCCACCCAGCGCCAGCGGCGTGATGACCGACTCGGTACCACCGGCGATCATGGCGTCGGCGAACCCGAACTGGATCTGGCGGAAGGCATCCCCCACCGCGTGGACACCGGTGGTGCAGGCTGTGCACGGGGCCGAATTGGGGCCTCTGGCTCCGTATCGGATCGAAATCTGCCCGGCGGGCATGTTCGCGATGAGGCCGGGAATGAAGAACGGCGATACGCGGCCGGGCCCTCGCTCCAGGAGGGTCTTGTGCGTCGCCTCGATGAGCGGCAACCCGCCGATCCCGGCGCCGATGATCACGCCGACCCGCTCGGCGTTGGCCTCGGTCACTTCGAGACCGGACTCCGACATCGCCATCTCCGCCGCCGCCACGGCGTAGTGGATGAACGTGTCCCCCTTCTTGATCTCCTTGCGGTCGGCGATGAAGTCAGCCGGATCGAACCCCTTCACCTCACCGGCGATGCGACTCGGATACTCCGAGGCATCGAACCGGGTCACGGTTCCGATCCCACTGCGACCCGCGAGGAGGGCCTCCCACGTCTCGCGAGTGCCGATCGCGAGCGGGGACACCAGCCCCACTCCCGTCACGACGACGCGCCGCTGCGTCATGTCGGTTCTCTCCGCAGAGAGCGGCCGTCAGGCCTTGGCGTTCTCGATGTAGGAGACCGCGTCCTTCACGGTGGAGATCTTCTCGGCGTGCTCGTCGGGAATCTCGATCTCGAACTCCTCCTCGAAGGCCATCACCAGCTCCACGATGTCGAGCGAGTCGGCTCCGAGATCCTCGGTGAAGCTCGCCTCGGGGGTCGCTTCGTCCTTTTCCACGCCGAGCTGCTCGGCGATGATGTTCTTGACGGAATCTGAGACAGACATCTTGGGGAGCCCTCCTGAGGGTTTGAAAATGCGGCAAGAGCTTGCCGAGGGCGAGTTTTAGCACATGCGCCCCGGCTTGTCATCGCTCGGCGCCGGCACCGGATCGCGGAACTTCGAGCTAAATGTAGAGCCCGCCGGAGACGTTCAACACCTCACCGGTCACGTAGCCGGCGGCGTCCGAGGCCAGGTACACGGCGGCCGCGGCGATGTCGTCGACGCCGCCCAGCCGGCCGAGCGGAATCCGCTCGAACAGCTCCCGGGAGGCCTCCTCCGAGATCTCCGCCGTCATCGCGGTCTCGATGTATCCGGGCGCGATCACGTTGACCGTGATGTTGCGGCTCGCCAGTTCGCGCGCGATCGACTTGGAAAAGCCGATCAGGCCGGCCTTCGCCGCAGCGTAGTTGGCCTGACCGGGATTGCCCATCAGCCCGACAACCGACGAGATCGAGATCACCCGCCCCCAGCGCTCCTTCATCATGCCTCTGACGAGCGCCTTCGTGAGCTGGAAGGCACCTGTCAGGTTCGTCGCCAGCACGCTGTCCCACTCGTCCGGCTTCATCCTCGCCAGCAGATTGTCACGGGTGATGCCGGCGTTGTTGACGAGAATGTGGAGCGGCCTGTGCGAGTCCGGGATCGCGTCGAGTGCCCCCTGAAGCCCTTCCGGGTCGGTCAGATCGAGCGCGAGAGGAAACGGCTCGCCCCCTCCGGCGGCGGCGATCTCACCAGCGATCGCCTCGAGGCGATCGGTGCTGCGAGCCGCCAGGACGACGTTCGCCCCCTGGGCGGCCAGCCGCCGCGCGATCGCCTCTCCGATTCCGCGCGACGCCCCCGTCACGAGGGCGTTTCTTCCTTCCAACGAGAAGAGCTTCATCCGTTTCGCCTCCCGGGCTTCGTCTCTTGTGACACGGCTGTCTCTGCTGACACGGCAGTCCTCAGGTGATCCGGCTG
The DNA here is from genome assembly GCA_965223855.1 of Candidatus Multivoradales bacterium. GTDB lineage: Bacteria > Acidobacteriota > Thermoanaerobaculia > Multivoradales > JAHEKO01 > CALZKB01. The sequence continues at coordinate 2,538,510 of CBDCXM010000009.1, read as the reverse complement.
TCGTCCGGTGATGCGGCTGTCGAGCCACGCAGCCTCAGGCTGCGCTCCCGCCGGGCAGCTTCTCGATGTCGTCGGGCTCCGAGATCGCCGCCGTCACCGTCCCGCGCGCGATCCGCTTCACGAGACCGCTGAGCACATTGCCCGGACCGACTTCCACGAACGCCTCGGGCTCGAAGCGCGTCGCCATCGCCTCCACGGATTCGACCCAGCGCACCGGGCCGTCGATCTGCCGGACCAACGCGTCGCGGGCGGCTGCACCGCTCGCGACCGGTGCGGCGTCGATGTTGACCACGACCGGCTTCTCCGGATCGTCGAACCTGACAGCTTCGAGATACGGCATCAGCCCCTCCCGTGCCGGTGCCATCAGCGGCGAGTGGAACGGCGCCGACACCGGAAGCGCAACCGCCCGTCTGGCACCGGCCTGCTGCGCGAGCGAGATCGCCCGCTCGACGGCACCGGCGTGGCCGGCGATCACGACCTGACCCGGAGAGTTGAGGTTGGCAACGGCACACACCTCGTTCTCGTTGCCGGCCTCCCCGACGACCTTCCTGACGGCCTCGTCCTCGAGCCCGAGGATCGCCGCCATCGCGCCCTGACCGACCGGCACCGCCTCCTGCATCAGCTCGCCGCGGCGCCGCACCAGCCGCACCGCGTCGGCAAACTCGAGAACACCGGCGGCGACGAGCGCCGAATACTCGCCGAGGCTGTGCCCGGCCATCACGACCGTCTCCAGGCCGCGCTCTTCGAGCGGGCCGTCGACGAGCACCCGGAGAGCCGCGACCGAGGCGGTCAGGATCGCCGGCTGGGTGTTGGCGGTCAGCCTGAGGTCCTCCTCGGGGCCTTCCCAGCACAGCGTCGACAAGGACTCCCCGAGCGCCTCGTCGGCCTCCTCGAAGACTTCGCGGGCAGCCGGATAGCGCTCGCACCACCCCTTCCCCATACCGACGTACTGCGACCCCTGTCCGGGGAAGACGATGGCGATCTTCATCGTGAGCTCCTCCTGCCCGGCTACCAGCGCACCACGGCCGACGCCCAGGTCAGCCCGGAGCCGAAGGCGGTCATCAGCACGGTCTGGCCTTCCTCGATTCGCCCGGCGCGATTCAGCTCGTCGAGAGCGATCGGAACGGAGGCGGCCGAGGTGTTGCCGTAGCGGTGGACGTTCACGTAGGTCGCCCCCTCCGGCACCGCGAGACGCTGACCGACGGCGTCGATGATCCGCTTGTTGGCCTGGTGTGGGATGAACCAGTCGACGTCCTCGGGAGCCAGGCCGCACTCGGCGAGCGCCTCGGTGCTCACTTCGGCGAGCCGGCGCACCGCCTTCTTGAAGGTCTCGTTACCTTTCATCCGCACGGTCGAAAGCCCGGCATCGATCATCTCGTGGCTGATCGGGGCTCGACTCCCCCCGCCCGGCCGCTCGATGAGATCGCCGAGCGAGCCGTCGGCGTGCATCGCGTAGCCGAGCACACCGCGCTCGTCTTCGGTCGCCTGAAGGCAGACCGCTCCCGCGCCGTCGCCGAACAGCACGCAGGTCGTGCGATCGCTCCAGTCGAGCATCTGCGTCAACATCTCGCCGCCGACGACCAGCACGTTCCGCGCCCGCCCGGCCTCGATGAACTGAGTGCCGAGGTTGACGCCGTACAGGAATCCGGTGCACGCGGCGGAAAGGTCGAAAGCGGGCGCGTCCTTCGCGCCCACGGCGTCCTGGATGATGCAGGACGTCGCCGGGAAGAGCCGGTCTGACGAGATCGTCGCACAGATCACGAGATCGACCTCTCCGCCCTCGACGCCGGCCATCTCGAGGGCGCCTTTCGCCGCCGGAATCGCGAAGTCGGAGAGCTTCTGGCCCTTCTCCGCCATCCGCCGCTCCTTGATCCCGGTGCGGGTGGTGATCCACTCGTCGCTCGTGTCGACGATCTTCTCGAGGTCTGCGTTGGTCAGGACCTTGTCCGGCACCCCCATTCCGGTGCCGGCGATTCGCGCTCTCATGTCGTAGGGTTCCCCTCGCCTTCGGCGTCCGCAGGTGGATCCTGCGGTAACAGCCGGCGTTCCTGCTCGTGAAGCTCGGCGACGATCTCGCGGATCTTACCTGCGACGTCGGCCGTGCAGAACTCGACGGCTCTGCGGATCGAACTGCGAATCGCCCTCGGACTGGATCGCCCATGCGCGATGAAGCACCCGCCTCGAACGCCGAGCAGCGGTGCGGCACCGTACTCCGCGTAGTCGGTGCGGCGCTGCAGGGCGTGAAAGGCCGGTTTCGAAAGCGCGAAGCCGAGCCGTGTGCGCGGCGACGCACCGAACTCGTCCCGCATCGTCGCGACGATGAACTCGACCAGCGATTCGGCGCTCTTGAGGATCGCGTTGCCGACGAAGCCGTCGCAAACGATGACATCGACCCCGCCCGAGAAGACATCGCTCCCCTCGACGTTACCGACGAAGTTGAGACCGGTCGACTCGAGCGCTTCGAAGCCCTCGCGGGTGAGTTCGTCCCCCTTGCCTTCCTCGCTGCCGATCGACAGCAGGCCGATGCGCGGGCTCTCGACGCCCAGCACGCCGCGCGCATAGGAATGCCCCATGACAGCGAACTCGCGCAGCTGCTCAGGCTTGGTATCGACGTTGGCGCCGACGTCGAGAATCACGGTACGCCCCTGTGGGTTGGGGAAGACCGCAGCCAGTGCGGGTCGATCGACACCCTGCTCGGCACCGACGATCATCTTGGCGACGATCATCGCCGCTCCGGTGTTGCCGGCGGTGACGAAGGCGTCCGCCTTGCCGTCGCGCACCGCCTCACCGCAGACCCGTATCGAGCTGCGGCGCTTGGTCCGCAGAGCCTGGGCAGGGCTCTCGGCCATCGTCACGACTTCGTCGGCGACGAGGATCTCGATCTCCTCGAGCCTGCCGCCGAGCGCCTCGACCTCGGCCTCGATCCGCTTCCGGTCCCCGACGAGCGCGACCCGCGCGCCGTCCTCGCGAACCGCGGCGAGGGCACCCTCGACCACTGCGCGGGGGGCGTGATCGCCACCCATCGCGTCCACCGCGATCAGCACCGGCCGAGCGCCCAGGTCAGATCGCGTCGTCGATCTCTACAGCTTCGCGACCGTGGTAGTGGCCGCAGGAGGGACATGCCCGGTGCGGCAGCCTGGCCTCTCCGCAGTTGGGACAGACCGACGCAGGCGGCCGGTCGAGGGCATCGTGGGCCCGCCGGCGGTTGCGGCGTGCCTTGGAGTGTCGTCGCTTCGGATTGGCCATCGTACTTTCCTTCGTCTCGCGCTCGCAGGGGCGCGTCAGTTCTTCCGGAGGTCCTCGAGCGCCTTCCAGCGGGGGTCGATCTCACCCCCCTGGCAACAGTCGGGGTTGTCGTTGCGATCGCTCCCGCAATACGGGCAGAGGCCGGCACAGTCGTCCCGGCACAGTGAGGTCATGGGGATGTTGAGTTCCAGTTGCTCGAGCAGAATCGGGTCGGTTTCGAGGACTTCGTCTTCCAGAGCCAACGTACCGAGGTCGGTGTCATCGAGTTCGACGTCCCCTCCCAGCGGTTGGGGGGGCCGTACGATCAGAAACAGCTCGATCTCCTGCTCGATCTTCTCCTGTAGGGGTTGCAGACAGCGGCTGCACGCCAGAGTCTGCCGGTAGTCGAGTTGCGCCACCAGACGCCAACCCGGATGGGCCGGCGAGATCGACCCCCTCCACTCGAGGTCATCGATCGAGACGACCTCCGGCCGTTCCAGAACCTCCTCGGGAACCGGCTCGGATCGCTCCCAGCGGAACGGCTCCTGTTCGATCTTCTCGAGGCGAATCTGCACGCCGCAAGCCTCCTCGGCACACCGGCCGAGAAGGGTATGCGCCCCCCTCCCATCTGTCAATCGGACGTTGTCCGGTTTCCCCGGCACCGGCGGCTCGGCGTGGTAACTTGCCGCCGCGCACTCCCCCGCGAATCGAGATGACCACCCCCGACCAGGACGGCTCGCCCCCCGACCTGCTGGACGCCGCCATTCTGGAGCCTGCGGTCGACGGCGAGGACTCCGAGCAAGACGGTCCGAGGACCCAGGCGTTCGCCTTCTGGTTCAGTGTCGCCGCCCTGTCGATCGCCTTCGGCGGCCTCATGGTGCTGGCGTTCGATCACTTCTGGGTGAGACCGCGCCTGGAAGAGGCGAGAGGGGCGTCCCCGGGCCGGGAGGCGATGGCGGCGATCGGGACCGGCAGTGTCGAAACCGGCGCTACCTCGGAAACCGAGTCGGCGTCTGCTCTCGAGACGAGCGGCGAGGCGAACCGCGGCAGCAACGATCCGATCGAGGCCGTCTACCAGTGGGCGGCCGCCTGGCAGGAGCGTCGCATCGACGACTACCTTGCTGCCTACGCGGCCTCTTTCGACCCTCCCGGCGGACGGAGCCGATCCGAGTGGGCCGCCGAGCGCCGAGCCCGGATCGGCCGGCAGACCAACCTGCGGGTGACGATCTCGGATCCCGAGGTCACGGAGACGAGCGGCAACCGACGTCGCGTGATCTTCGCCCAGAGCTACGTCTCCGACAGCTACCGGGACCGGGTCCGCAAATCGCTCTGGCTGACGCTCGAGGACGATCGTTGGAAGATCGCCGACGAGCGCGTGATCCAGACCCTCCCGGACTGAACCACCTCCCCGACCCCTGATGCGCCACCTCGTCGTTTCGCGCTTCTCGGTCCCGCGCCTGGAGCCGGAGACGGCCCACTGTCACGAGGACGAATCGTGGCTCCGCGACCGGCTCGAGCTCCTGCGCCGGTGGTATGCCCCGAGCGTCGGCCGGCTCGGCGTGGAAGCGGTCCTTCTCTGCTCCTCGGCCAGCGCCCCCTTCGTCGCGGATCGGGTTCGCGACCTGCCGTGGCTCCGCGTCGCCGAGCAGGACGACTGGCGAGGCGGTTGGAAGGCGCCCGGCGGGACGCTGGTGACCCGCCATGACAGCGATGACGCCATCCATGAAGACTGGTTCCATGCGCTCGAAGCCGCTCCCGAGAGTGAGGCCTACGGAAGCAACCGGTTCCTCAGACTCGACCTCGAGAGGCGCCGCCTCTACGCCTACCGCCGACGCGAGGTCGCTCCACTGGTGGCCTTCCGGGACGGCGCCGACCTCTACCGCTGGGACCACGCCGAGCTCGCCGCCAGAGTCGCGCTCCATCTCTTCGACGCTCCCTACCTGCTGCAGGTGGTCCATGGCGGCAACGTCAAGAATCGCCGGCCGGGTTGGCTGCGGGCCTATCGGCGGGTGCCGCTTCGCCGCCTCGAGCCGTACGGCGTGACTCTCGGCTAGCCTCCGACACCCTCGAGCGTCGTCGCCAGCTCCAGATAGCGGCAGAAGGCATCCGCCAGCTCCATCTGGCGGGGGGTGCGGCAGTCCGGCTGGAAGATCGCCGGGCTCGCCACCAGGATCGAAGCGGCGCGCGCCCGCGAGGTCGCGACGTTGAGCCGGCTCGGACTGTAGAGAAACTCCATGCCTCGTGGCGCCTCCTCCGGCGTCGAGGTCGCCATCGAATAGATCACGACTGGAGCCTCGCGGCCCTGAAAGCGGTCGACCGTGCCGACCTGGAGGCCGGGAAGGGCGGCACGCAGAGCAGCGACCTGGTCGTTGTACGGCGCGATCACCAGCAGGTCGTCGATCGTCAGCTCGCGCTCCTCTCCCCGCCTGTCGCGCCACCGCGACCGTCCATCCGTCAGCCGCGCGACGAGCGAGGACACCGCTGCGACTTCCTCCGGGCTCTCGCTTCGGTTCGCCGAGTGCTCGACCGGGGCGAAGAAGAGGCCCGATGCGGCGCCGCCGCCGTCGGACAGCACCGGACCGAGGATCGCCTGGTGTTCGAGGCCGGCCACCGCTCCCAAACGTCCCTCGTAGAAGACTTCGGAGGTGAAGGCGGCCAGCCGCGGATGGAGTCGGTAGGTTCGCTCGAGGAAGATTCCCTCGTCTTCGGCCAGAGTCCGACTTCCGCGGAGCCAGTGCTCGAGCGCCGAAGCCTCGGACCCTTCGGGATGACTGCCCCGCAACGGCTGCTCGAGCTGCTGGGGATCGCCGAGCAGGACGAGGCCCCTGGCCGCCTGCGCCGCCGCCAGGACGTCGGCGAGAGAGGCCTGGCCCGCCTCGTCGACGACGAGAACGTCGGTGCGCTTCTCGAGCAAGGGGTGAGACCAGAGCCAGGCCGTTCCGCCCACCACCTGACGCTCCCCCCCTTCGAGCGCCTCCAGCACCTCCTGCGCACTGCCGAGGAACGGGACGTCCCCTTCGCCTTCGGCCTCGCCGCTCTTCGGCTTTCTCGCACAGCCGACCGCCACTCCCTCGTCGGCGGCTGCCTTCCCGACCTCGCGCAGGAAGTGGGCGATCACCTTGTGGCTGTTCGCCATGACGGCGACCCGCGCGCCGGCGGCCGCGAGATCGACCACCATCCTCGCGCCGGTGTAGGTCTTGCCGGAGCCGGGCGGGCCCTGCAGGGCGAGCACCCGATCACCCAGCTCGACACCCCAGCGCCGCGCCGCCTCCAGCAGCGACTCGCCTTCGCCGACACAGGGACCGCCCGGCGTCGGGAGCGAGCGCAGAAGGAGGTTGCCCTGACTGCCCTGAAGGATCGTCCCGCTGTCGCAGACCTTCTCGGCGAGGCGCATGAGCGCCTCCGCCTTCGCTCCGGCGCCGATGACGCGGTAGGCGAAGCCAGCCGTCGGGTGCAGGTCGACCGCCGCCGTCCGCTTCTTCACGTCGACCGTGCGCGCCACCGGGTCCCACGCGAGGACGGTGCCTACCGTCACCTCGCCGGCCTCCAGCGGATCGCCCGGCTTGAGGCGGGCCGGTTGGTCCGGATAGCGGTACCGGTGGGCCGGGCACCGCGCCGTCCCGCCCTCGACCGAACCTGCGAACTCGAGATCGGCCACCCCATAGCGGCTTTCTCTCAACTCCTCGAGGGTGGCGTCCCGGAGCTGGTAGTACTGCCACCAGCCCGCCTTGAGCTCCCGTCGGTGGTAGTCGAGCAAGTCGGCGAGGAGCGCACGCGCCCCCTCGGACCCTGCGTCACCTTCGTCTGCGTGCTCTCCAGCCCCCCGACGAGCACCGCAGTCAAGCTCGGCAACTCTCCGGCCGTCGGCCTCGATCGTCTCGTTGGGCTCTCCCGAAAGGAGCGCGGGACGCGCGAGCGCCGAAGCCTCGGCCGCCCGCAACGACTCGAGCCAGTCGCGCAGCGCGACGAGCGAGCGGCAATCGTCCTCGTTGTAGCGCTCGACCGTCGCCAGATCCTCGTCGGCGGGGCGCACCTGCCCCCGACGTTCGAGGAACCGCTGCACCTGCCGCAAGGCGCGCGCCGCCCGCTCGAGCCCGACCTGGCGTCGAAAGCCGAAGATCGCCTCCAGATCCTTCAGGGCGTAGCTCTCGACACCCGCCCGCACGGCGCGCCTGAAGACCGTCGACAGATCGACGAAGCGCTCGCCCCTGAGCAGGCGGTCCATCTCGTCCTCCCGCGTCGTGTGACGGCCCATCAGCCGCTTGAGCGCAGCGACGTCGTAGCTGCCGAAGTGGTACGCGTGAAAGCCGTCGTCGGCCTCCCATCGAGCGATCAGTCGATCGACGAGCGCCGCAAAGGCCGCCTTCTCCCCGGTCTCGTCGAGGGCCCATCCGGAGACATAGCTGCCGGCCAGGGCCTCCCCTCCGATCGCACCCGTCTCGACGACCCCGAAGAGGAACTCGTGTCCGCCGGAGCGGGCGAAGCGGCTCCCCTCGAGGTCGAAGAAGACGTCGCCGGCCGACGGAGCCGGCAGCAGCCGAAGTCCGTGCTCGTCGTCGAGCTCGCGCAGCTCGACCCGCGGGACGGAGGACTCCTCTGAGGCGACCTGAAGCCGCGCCTGTTCGCGCGCCTCGGCGAAGGAGGCCCGTGAGCCCCGGCTCGGCATCCACTCGAGCGGCACGGGCAGCGCCGCCAGAGCGTCGATCGTCGTCACCGACCGCTCCTCGAGCTCGGTGCGGTGCGATCGTCGCAACCCGGCCACGAGGGACAGGTGGCGGTCGTCGCGCCGGCGCCGGTCGCAGTGCCAGCGCCAGCGACAGATCTCACAGTGCTCGCACGGTTCAGGGTAGGGCGCTTCGCCTCCGTCTCGATCGACTTCGTCGATCGCCGTCTCGAGCCGCCGCCGGACATGGCGGTAGTAGGCGCGCAGGCGGGAGAGGCGATACTCCTCTCCGGCGGAGCCGCTGGCGGGTGTCACGATCCACGCCGAGCGCGGCTCCTCCCCCTGAATCCGGGTGAGCAGGTCCGAGTAGACGCAGAGCTGCAACACAGCCGACGCCTTCGTCTCCGTCGCCAGCTTCGTATCGACGACCTCGTACGACCAGGAGCCGAGTGCACTCGCCCGCTCGACCCTTCGCAGGACATCGGCACGCCCTGACCAGCGACCGGCACGGAGGCCCGCCTGCACGATCGCGCCGCGTCCCTCCTTCATCGCCGCCGTGGTTCGGGAGACCAGGTCGGTCTGCTCGTCGCAAGCGCGCAGGTCGAGGACATCCAGGCCCTCGTCGCGAAGGTGCCCGACGTAGGCCTCTTCATGCTCGAGCCCGCGCTCCCACAACGCTTCGAGATCAGGGTCGAACCACCGCTCGCAGTCGAGTTCGCCGCGGGCGTAGGCGAGGTCGAGGGAGGTCTTGTGCCGGCAGGCGAGGTGGTGAGCGAGGTCGGTCGCCGACAGATGGATCGCACCCTCCGATTCGCGCATGGCTCGCCGGCGAACGTATCAGGCGATTGCCGGCCCCTCGTGGCGGGCCATCACGGTGGACGACGCTGCCCGCCGACCGGTCGGGCTGCTAACGTCCGCCGACGTGGCCGGCAGCACTCGCATCTTCGCCATCGACTGGTCGGGCGCCGCGCGGGGCGCGGCCCGCAAGATCTGGGTTGCAGAGGCTACCGACGGTGGCGTCGTGCGGCTGGAGAACGGGCGCGATCGCGACGAGATCGCCGATCTGCTGATCGACGAGGCCGGGCGCGACCCCGACATGGTGGTCGGCCTCGACTTCGCGTTCTCCTTCCCGGCGGCGTTCCTCGACAAGCGCGGCCACGCATCGACCGAAGAGGTGTGGGAGGAGGTCGAGACGCACGGCGAACAGTGGCTCTCCGAGTGCCCCTTCCCGTTCTGGGGCAAGACCGGGCGGCGCAAGCCGGCGCTCGGCGAAGCGCTCTATCGCGAGACCGAGCTCGCCATCTGGCGCGAGACGGGACAGCTGCCGGCGTCCGTCTTCCAGATCGGCGGCAACGCACAGGCGGTCGGCGTCGGCAGCCTGCGCGGGATGCCGATCCTCAGACGCCTGCGACGCCAAGGTTTCTCGATCTGGCCGTTCGACCGGCCCGATGGGCCGCGGGTCGTGGAGATCTGGCCGCGCCTCTTCATGGGTCGTCTCAGGAAGACCGACGTCGAAGCGAGGCGGACGTTCCTCGCGGAGCGACTGCCTCAGGTACGAGACGCCGTCCGAGAGCGGGCTCTCGAGAGCCACGACGCGCTGGACGCCCTGGTCAGCGCCGCCGCCATGGAGTCTCATAGCGGCGAGCTCGAGGGTCTGCGACGGACCTCCGATCCGAGCCGGCGACTCGAGGGGGCGATCTGGCGACCGACTGAACCCTCCGGCGCGTCGTAGGGTCCCCGTTCCATGCCTCTTTCCACACTCGTCAAGCGCACCGGGGAAGTCGTCCCCTTCGACCGCGACAAGATCCGCCTTGCGATCTACAAGGCGACCGCGGCCGTCGGGCGCCACGACGACGCCCTTGCCGATCGCACGACCCGTCAGGTGCTCGAGGCGCTCGCCGAGGCGTACTCCGAAGACGAGGCGGTGACGGTCGAAGATGTCCAGGACCTCGTCGAACGGGTCCTCATCCGATCGGGCGAGGCCGATCTCGCCAAGGCCTACATTCTCTACCGCCACGAGCGCTCGCGACTCCGCAGCGGTCGCCGCACCGCCGGCAAGGGCAACATCCCCTACAAGGCGATGTGGCAGGCGCTCGACTGGGCGGTCGATCACGGCTGCCACACCGTAGCCGCGCTCAATCGCACGATCGAAGAGGGGCGTCTGCCGGATCTCATCGACGCTTCGGAGCGGCGCTATGCGGACGAGATCGCGCAGGCGGCCGAGAGCCTGCTGGCGCGCCGCGACGAGGTGCGGTTCCTCATCGTCGCCGGTCCCAGCTCCTCGGGCAAGACGACGACGACCCACAAGATCGCCGAGCGACTGAGCGAAGAGGGCATTCCCGCCGTACCGCTCGCGCTCGACAACTATTTCTTCGACCTCGAGCTCCACCCCGGAGACGAGTTCGGCGATCGCGACTTCGAGACTCCCGAGGCGCTCGACCTGACGCTCATCAACGAACATCTCGCCCAGCTCGATGCAGGCGACCCGATCTCGATGCCGATCTACGACTTCAAGACCGGAAACCGACGGGAGACGACCGTGCCGTTCGAGGTGCCGGCAGGGAGCGTGATCGTTCTCGACACCCTCCACGGTCTCTACGACGGCCTCACCGCGAGCGTGCCGGAGTCGAGGAAGTTCCGGCTCTACATCGAGACGATCAGTCAGATCAAGGACGAGTCCGGCCGCTACGTCCGCTGGACCGATCTGCGCATGCTCCGCCGGATGTCGCGCGACGCGCTCTTCCGCGGCTACTCGCCGGAGAAGACGATCCTCCACTGGCACTACGTCCGTCGCAGCGAACTCAAACACATCATCCCGCACCAGGGGAACGCCGACCTGCACGTCAACGGTGCCCTCGCCTACGAGCTACCCTTCCTCAAGCAACGCTGCTTCGCCGAGCTGCCGTCCTTCCTCGAGCGGTGGCAGGACGACGACCGGCGACTCGACGGCTACATCCGGGCGCAGCGGGTCTACGACCTGCTCGAATCGATCGCCGACGTCGCAGGCGAGTCGGCCGTCCCCGACGACTCGGTGCTCAGAGAGTTCATCGGTGGGGGATCGCTCGACGTTCACACCCACTGATCGCGGTAGCAGGTCCTGGTGGATGTCGCGAGTGACGAGGGCGCCCCATGCCATGGCCGACTCGCCGCCTTCATCGCGAACGGACTCCAGGTAGGACCTCGCCTGGCCGGCTGAAGCCGAACCATCCAGCCGCGACCGCCCTCGCGAGGGTCCGCTTTCGACGACTCCGGCGGGACGCCGGTCTCCGCACAATTCGCAGCCACACTGCAACCCTGGAAGGCGACTCCAGAAGCCGTCACCGCTCAGGCCCCGCGCCAACCAGCCGACCACGTCTGCCCTGCGTGGAAAGCGGCCTCTGACTGCGGAACGCGGCAACGCAGAGCCGGGCGATCGTCGAGATCCTCGAACCCGGCTCACAGCGCCGAAGATGCGGAGCCCTCTGGCAAGGCTCTCGGCCGCCCGAGCTCGCACCTAGCCCGACGGGTTCGGCTGGCGCCCCCAGAGCCGTGACCGAACCCCGCCGTCGGCGACGCGAACGAACGACCAGCGGTCGTACCCCTCGAGCTGCCCCAGGACGAGTGCCGCTCCGCGCCAACGCTCGAGCTCCTGGATCCGTGGAAGCGGCACCCCTTCGAGCTGTCGCTCGAGCTCTCCGGCCACGCTTCTTACGACGTCGAGATCGACTTCGTACTCGAGCCGGATGCCGCTCGCGACCGGGCGCGCCGAGAGTTCGCGGGCCAGCTCCTTGCCTCGTTCGAGTGCCTTGCGGTCGGAGGCGCCGATCTTCCAGTCGCCCTCCCGGGCGACGCGCTTGCGAAGGCCGAGGATCCTGTAGAGCCGCTGGAACGGCAGGTCGGGCATCGGGAACCGGCGCGCCAGCACTGCCGCCGACGGGACACCCTTGAGGCTTCCCTGTCCCGGACCGAGGACGGCCTGAGCCCGGCACCGTTCCCCGCGACAATCGAGCTGGAGCAGCCGACCGCCACCGGGCCGCTGCGGCTCGCCGTCGATCCGGGTCGCCGAAGACAGCTCCAGATCGCCACCGGTGCGCTCGATGCGGTAGCGCCCGGCAGGCAGGGGCCCCAGTCTGGTCGCGAGCGAGAGTCGAGCGAGCGCGCCCCCCTCGACCTCTTCCGCCGCCCCGGAATGGTCGGATGACGGCCAGGGCATGGCGGCCGCACCACCCCCGGCGGGACGCATCATCCAGACGTTGCCGTCCCACCGCACCTCGTAGCGCTCCCCCCGTTCGTCGATCTCGCCCCCGGCGAGCCAGGGGTTCGAGGCGACGGTCCCGGCCGCCCGGGCCACCAGAGCCACCAGCGGGTAGATGCGTGCTGCGACGACGAAGCGCTCTCCACTCCGGTCGGTCGTCACGGCGAGCTCGCTCGCCGGCGGGAGCGCGAACGGGCCGAAGCCGGGTAGCTCGAGATCCGGGGTGCCGAGCAACTTCGAGAGGCCGGTGCGCCAGTCGCCGTCGTCGCTCGCCAGGAATCCGAGATTCTGATGAGGGTAGGGAACCCAGGCGGTGAAATGCCCTTCGCCCCCGTCGAGAAGTGCCGCCACAGCCGCGCCCGGCTTCGGACGCCCTCCCCTCTCGCGCGGCAGATACCAGTACGCCACGTGTGCGGCCGCGAGTACAATCACCCCCGCCGCCAACAGCCCGCGCCTCGCGCCTCGCATCCCGCTACCTTACCGAGATCCTTCAGCCGTCGTCCCGTGCCGACCGACGACCCGTTCATCGACCCCGCAACCGGCCGCCCGTGGACACCGTGGCAGCGCGTTCTCAGGGCACTCGCGCGTCGCCTTCCACGACTGGCGCACGCCTTCCACTGGAGTCGCGCCAGGGCCCGACACTACGCCGGCCAGGCGTGGTTTCGCGTGACCAGCGTGCCGCGGACGGTGCGCTGGATGGGAACGATCTTGACGGCCGTGGGGAGGCGGCGTGCCGAGCAACGGTTCACCGTCGGGGTCGATGTGACTCCGCTGTGGGAGTCCCTCACCGGAGTCGGCTGGTACCTCTACCGACTCCTCGAGCACCTCACCGAGGTCGACGGTGTCGCCATCCGGCTCTACGGACCGAATCAGCTCGAGGGCGAGGATGTCCCCGACCCGGTAATGCCGCTGCCACGCGGCCCGTCGATCGAGCACGTCGTCTTCGAGGTTCCGCACGACCTGACCCTGCGACCCGGCTTTCTGATGCGCTGCCTGCAGTGGCTCGAACCGCTGCTGATCGCGTGTGACGGCAACGAGGTGCTCTTCGCGCCCAACTACTTCCTGCCCGGGAACTTCACCCTGGCGCGAGGCAAGGTCGTCGCCACGATTCACGACCTCGGCTCCCGCACGGTCCCCGACACCCTCGCCGCCGAGACGCTCGACGCCTTGCGACGCAACCTCGACCGATCGGTCCGTCGCGCGACCCGGCTGATCTCCGTCAGCGCAGCCGTCAAGAACGAACTGGTCGACTACGGCTACGCGACGGCCGGCAGAGTCGACGTCGTTCACCACGGCCCCGGCCAACTCGCCTCGGTGGAGCCCACTCGGCTGCCGGACGGCGTCGACCCACCGTACGCGCTTCACGTCGGCACGCTGGAGCCGCGCAAGAACATCCGCTATCTGCTCGACGTCTGGCACCGGGTGCGCGAGGCCGGCCACGATGTCAGGCTCGTGCTGTGCGGTCGGCTCGGATGGAAGGCGGAAGAGATCAGCTCCGCCCTGGCGGACGCCGAGGCCGAGGGGTGGTGCCGGCAGCTCGGCTACGTCGAAGAGGGAGAGCTCGCCGCGCTCTATCGCGACGCCTCCCTGGTCGTCTTCCCGACGCGCTACGAGGGCTTCGGGCTGCCGGCGGTCGAGGCCCAGCAGGCCGGCGCACCCCTCCTGTGCAGCGACCTGCCCGTGCTGCGCGAGGTCGCCGGCGAAGGGGCGATCTTCGCCCCTGCCGACGACGCCGGCGCCTTTGCCGCCGCCGCGAGCGAGCTGCTCGACGCTCCCGAGCAACGAGAGCGACTCGTCGAGGCGGGCAGGGCCAACGCGGCGCGGCTGAGCTGGCAACGCGCGGCGACGGAGACCGTCGCATCGTGGCGGACTGCGAAGGAAGGAAGATGACCGGCTCCAGCCAAGCCCGCCCGGGCCTTCCCACGGTGGCGCTCGACGGCAGGGTTCTCGCCGGCCCTCCGGCCGGGATCGGCTACTACACCCGATCGATCCTCGCCGGGCTGGCACGGTCCGGGCGCTTCAGACTCGTCGTCTACTGTCATCGCCCACCCCATGACGTCGAGGATCTCGCCACCGCCGGCGTCGAGTTCGTGCGTCTGCGATCACCTATCGGCTGGTGGTGGCAGCAGCGCACCCTCCCGCGGCGGCTCCGCCGAGATCTCAGGAAGGGGCGGGGCGCCGACCTCTTCTGGTCCCCCGTCGCCACGCTGCCGAGAGAGCTCGAGATCCCGTCGGTGGTGACCGTCCATGACCTCACGCCGCTGTTGTTCCCGTACTGGCACTCGTGGCGCAACCGGGTGACGTTCAAGCGCCACCTGCCTGCCAGCCTGGATACCGCGGCGCACATCATCGTCGACTCCGCCGCCACAGGGGCCGATCTCGAGCGCAGGTTCCCCTGGACCGGAAGCAAGCAGTCGGTGATTCACCTCGGCGTCGACCCCGAGTTCCGCCCGACGGACCCGAGTCGCATCGCGGCGATCCGCCGTTCGTTCGGGGCGGAGGAAGGCTACGCCCTCTTTGTCGGCACCCTCGAACCGCGCAAGAACCTGCCGACACTGCTCGACGCGTGGCAGCAGGTCCAGGAGAAACTTCCCCGGACTCCCCCGCTGCTCGTCGCCGGTGGACGCGGCTGGCGCAGCGGCTCGGTCCGCCGCCGCCTCGCCCGTGCTCCCGGGGTTCGGTACCTCGGGCGCCTGCCGAGAAAGCGGATGATCGAGGCGATGCAGGGGGCGACGGCGTTCGTCTATCCGTCCCTCTACGAGGGCTTCGGCCTGCCGGTGCTCGAAGCGATGGCGTGCGGTGTTCCGGTCGTGACTTCCGACCGCTCGAGCCTGCCGGAGGTCGTCGGCGAGGCGGGATTCCAGGTCCATCCACAACACGCCTCCAAGCTCGCCGCTGCCGTGAGAAAGGTCCTCGAGGACGAGGAGCTCAGGCGCAGACTCTCGGCCAGAGGCATCGCCCGCGCGGCGACGTTCGACTGGGACGCCACCGTCGAAGCGACGGCCGGCGTCTTCGACCGAGTACTCGCCGGCGAGTTCGGTCGGCGGCGGCGCCAGCGATCCTGACCGAGCCCCGGCAGCGGCGACCGCCCGGTAAGATGACGTCCTGACACCCGGAGCCCACCCGAGTTGGCCTACAAGATCGGAATCGACGCCCGAAAACTCGGTGAGCCCGGGATCGGCGAGTACGTCCGGGAGCTCGTCCACCACCTCGCAGGTATCGACGACGAGAACCGCTACGTCCTCTTCGTCGGACCCGCCTATGCCGGCGAGTTCGACGAACTGCCGGAGACCTTCACTCGGATCGTCGAGCGCTCGCCTGTTTACTCGCTGCGCGAGCGCGCTGCCTTGTCGTGGCGCCTCTTCCGGCAACGCCTCGACCTCTACCACGCCACCCACTACATGCTCCCGCTCTGGGTGCCGTCACGAACGGTGGCGACGGTGCACGACATCCTCCACATTCTTCACCCGAGTTTCGTCCCGGGAAGGCTGGCCACCCTCGTCGCCCAGACTCAGGTGCGCTACAGCCTCTTTCGTTCCAGCAGGGTGATCGCGGAATCCGAATCCTGCCGCGACGACGTCGTCGAGTATTTCGAGATTCCCCGTCCGCGGGTGCGTCGCATCTACCGGGGGGTCTCGAAGGCGTACGCGCCCGAACCGACCGACCGGGACGAGGTGGCGCTCGAGCGGCTCGGCCTGGCTCCCGGCTACGTGTTGTTCGACCGTGACTCCCGAAGGCACCGCAACGAGGAGCGTGTACTCGCCGCCTTCGCCGCCGCCTGCTCGCGCATCGAAGATCCACCGACGCTGCTGATGGTCGGGGAGCCGGAGCTGAGCGAGCCCAAGCTCGCCAACCTGATCTCGAGACTTGGACTCGACGGCAGGGTCCTCGAAGCGGGAGTCGTCGAGGACCTGGAGAAGGCTGCCCTGGTGCGCCAGGCGTCGCTCTACCTCTACCCGACCCTCTACGAGGGGTACCCGACTCCGGTTGTCGAAGCGATGGCTTGCGGGACACCGGTGATCACTTCGAACCTCTCCACCATCCGCGAGCTCGCGGAAGGCGCAGCGAAGCTGGTCGAGCCGACGAGCCTCGCCGGGCTGCGCTCGGCGATCGGCTGGTGCCTCCAGGACGACGGCATCCAGCGCACCCTTGCCGCCGACGCTCTGGAGCGTGCTTCGGGATTCACCTGGCACCGGATGGCGGAGCAGACGCTCGAGACCTATCTCGAGACGCTGAGCGGAGACGGGGATCGCCTGCGGATCCTGCGCCGATCCCGCAACGGCCGCTCGGCGGACAACGCCGCCTCGTGATCGCCGACCGGCGGACGATCCTCGTCCATGACTGGCTCACCGGCCTGCGAGGCGGAGAGAAGGTGCTCGAGCAGTTCGCGCTCGAATTCCCCGAAGCTCCCATCTACACCCTCTTCCATTTTCCGGGCACCGTCGGCGACGTCCTCGAGAGTCGCCGGATCCGCACGAGCTTTCTCCAGCGCGCACCGTTGCTGCGCTCCCGATATCGCTACTACCTGCCGCTCTATCCGCGTGCGATCGAAGCGCTACGGCTGGAGGCATGCGACCTCGTTCTCAGCTCCAGTCACGCCGTCGCCAAGGGAGTGCGCAAGCCGACGGGTGCGAGGCACGTCTGCTATTGCCACACGCCGATGCGCTACGCCTGGGACCAGCAGGATGCCTACTTCCCCGACCGCGGCGGGCCGATCGCGAGTCTGCGCCGCTATCTGCTCGGTCGCCTCCGGCGCTGGGACGTCGCGACGGCCGGCCGGGTCGATCGCTACCTCGCCAACTCGAGCTTCGTGGCGGAGCGCATCCGGCGCTACTACGGCCGCGAGTCCGAGGTCCTGCATCCTCCGGTCGACACCGAGTTCTTCCGTCCGGACCCGACCGTCGAGCGAGGTGATTTCTGCCTCTACGTCTCTGCACTCGCACCGTACAAGCGGATCGACCTCGCGGTCAGCGCGTGCCGCAGGCTCGGGCTGCGGCTCAAGGTCGTAGGCACAGGGCCGGAGGAAGAGCGACTGCGCAGGCTGGGCGACGATCGTCTCGAACTGATGGGTCGCATAGAGGCGGAAACGCTGCGAACTCTCTACCGCTCGGCCGCCTGCTTCGTGCAACCCGGAGTCGAGGACTTCGGCATCTCCGCCGTCGAGGCGCTGGCCTGCGGCTGTCCGGTCGTGGCGAAGGGCGAAGGGGGTGTCGTCGACATCGTGGAGAACGGCGTTCACGGCGTGCTCTACGAAGGAGAGGACGACGCTGCGACCTTGGAGGCGGCGATTGACAAATCACGGAACTTGCGGTTCAATTCGTTGGACCTGAGAGAACGTGCCGAGCGCTTCTCGGTGAGGCGTTTCCGGGAGGAGCTGAGGCACCTGCTGCAGTCAGCGAGATCGGCATCTTGATTCGCCAGCGCTACAAGATCACGGCCGGGATCTATCTGGCCGGAGACCTCATCGCGACCGTCGCCGCGTTCTTCGCGGCGTGGTACCTGCGGTTCGAGGCCACCATCTATCCGGCGGCTGAGCAGCCGGACTTCCTGCGCTATCTGTCGCTGCTCCCGCTGGTGCTGCTGCTGTGGCCGATCGTCTTCTACTTCCACGGCCTCTACCAGAAGCTACGGGGCCGCAGTCGAGCCGAGGAGGCGATCAACATCGTCGTCGCGGCGATCCTCGCGTCGCTGCTGCTCTCGTTCGCCATCGTCTGGGTACGCCCGGTGGCGAGAGCCGACGACCCCTACGCCATCTTCGGCTACAGCCGCCTCTTCCTCGTTCTCCTCGCGGCTCTCGACGTCTTCTTCGTCGTCGCCGCCAGGAACCTGATTCGCAACGTCCTCGAGCGGCTCCGGCTTTCCGGCCACAACCTGCAGCGCATCCTGATCGTCGGTGCGGGAGTGCTGGGCAAGGAGGTGGCGAAGAAGCTCCTCCACCACCGCGAGCTCGGCTTCGACGTCGTCGGCTTCCTGGACGACGATCCCGGCAAAGCCGATCTCCGGTATGAAGGACTGGCCGTGCTCGGCGGCCTCGACGCCGTCAGTGAGGTCCTCGAACGCGAGAAGGTCGATCAGGTCTACGTGGCGCTTCCCGTCGAGGCGCACAGCAAGACGATGCAGGTGCTCCGAGCAGTGGCCCAGCAGTGCGTCGAGGTGCGCCTGGTGCCGGACGTGCTGCAGTACGCGACCCTGAAGGCGAGTCTCGAGGATCTCGACGGAACACCGGTCATCAACCTCTCCCAGGTGCCCCTCCAGGGCTGGGGCAGTCTGATCAAGCGGGCGCTCGACATCGCCGCCGCGGCGGCACTGCTCGTGCTGCTGCTGCCGTTCTTCCCTCTCATCGCGCTGGCCATCTGGATCGAGGATCGCGGGCCGATCTTCTACCACCAGGAGCGAATGGGGCTCGACGGCCGCCCGTTCCAGATCCTGAAGCTGCGGTCGATGAGAGTTGGAGCGGAATCCTCCACCGGCCCGGTGTGGGCGATCAAGGACGACCCGCGCCGCACCCGCATCGGCGCCTTCCTGCGCAAGTGGTCGATCGACGAACTGCCGCAGCTGTGGAACGTCGTGCGCGGCGAGATGTCGATCGTCGGCCCGCGACCCGAGCGGCCGGCCTTCGTCCACGAGTTCAAGGAGAAGCTCCCGCAGTACATGCTGCGCCACCGGGTCAAGTCAGGGATCACCGGCTGGGCGCAGGTTCACGGCTGGCGCGGCAACACGTCGATTCGCAAGCGGCTGCAGTACGACCTCTACTACATCGAGAACTGGTCGCTGAAGCTCGACCTCAAGATCCTCTGGATGACGTTGCGGCACGGCTTGCGCCACAACGCCTACTGAGCCCCCAGCGAAACCGAGTCCAAGGCGGGCGATGCGAGCGGGCTTCCCGTGCCCGGTCGAGAAACCCTCAGCGGTAGAGCGCCAGCGTGCGCTCGAGGCAGGTGGAGAGATCGAAATGCTCCCTCACCCGGGCGTTCGCTCGGCGCGCGAGCGCTTCCGCCTGCGCCGGATCGGAAAGCAGCCGGGCCGCGGCGTCGACATAGCCCCCGGGCTCGCGCCCCTCGACCAGCACGCCGGCGTCGGATCCGAGCGCCTCCGGTACCCCGCCGACCCCGGCAGCCACGACCGGCACCCCCAGCGCCATCGCCTCGAGGACGACGACCGGCAGCCCTTCCCACTTCGACGGCAGCACCAGCACGGAGCTCGACGCGAGCTCGGCAAGAGCCGTCCGCCGGTCGGTCTCACCGGTCATCTTCACCGAGCCCGCCGTCAGCCGGCCTTCCAGCCGTTCGCGGACCTCGGACTCGAGCGGTCCTCCGCCGACAATCACCGAAGCGAGGTCGCGGTCCGCGAGGCGATCTGCGATCTCGGCCACCAGCGACGGATCCTTCTGAGGCACCAATCGGCCGACGAACGCCGCCCGCGCCAGACGCTCGCCCTGATGCCCCTCGAGAGAGAACCGCTCGAGAGCGTCGACGTCGACCCCGTTGTGGATCACGGTCGCCACCGATGCAGCAGGCACCAGGCGGTGCCGTTCGGCGAGCCGGCGATCGTAGTGGCAGACGTGGACGACCGTTGCGTAGGCCCTCGAGGCCCGACGTTCGAGACGCGCCCCGAGCCATCGGCGCGGCCACGGTCGATGCTGGAAGTGGTAGCCGTGCACGGTGTAGACCGCCCTGCGCACGCTGTCTCGAACCCGGCTGTCGGACAGGGCACCGGCCGAGTGGAATCCGGCACGACTGCCGTGCGCGTGCACCACGTCAGGCGCGAGGCGGCGCAGGGCGGCGGCAACCTCGCGCGTGGCGGACGCCGGCGAGAAGAAGTCGACCTCCTCGACCCGCGCGCCTGATCGACGGCCGAGTGCGGCGGCCTCGGAACCGCGATCGGTCACCAGAGCGGGTTCGCTATCGCCTCGCGACAGCGCCTCGACGAGCCCCATCACCATCGTCGTGCCGCCACCCGGACGGCCGTCGGCGACGACCTGAGCGACTCTCATCGCGCCGCGGCCTCGATGCGCTCGAGAGTCGCCTGAGCGGTGGCTTGCCAACTGAACGAGGCGGCTCGTTCGGATCCGAGTCGTGCCCATTCGTCGCGCGACCGCTTCATGGTCAGCAACTCGGCGAAGGCTCGCTCCATGTCGTGGACGTCGAGCGGGTCGAAGTAGACGGGAACGTGTCCACCCACTTCAGGGAGCGATCCGGTCCGGCTCGAAGCGCAGGGAGCCCCCGCTTCCATCGCCTCGAGCAGCGGCAGCCCGAAGCCCTCGATGATCGACGGCAGGACGAACCCGGCGCAGGAGCGCAGCAGCCGGGCCAGTTCCCGGTCCTCGACAAAGCCGGCGAACTCCACCCGGTCGGCGATCCCCAGGCGAGCCGGCCCCTCGAGGCTGGCGCGAGTGCGCCACCCCTCTGCTCCGGCCACGACCAGCCTCAGGTCGGCGAACTCCTCACGGCGCGTGAGCCGATCGAAGGCGGCGAACAGGCGAGGAAGGTTCTTTCGCGGCTCGATGGTGCTCAGCGTCAGGAGGAAACGCCCCTTCTCTCCGAGCGCCTCCGGCTCCTCATCGGCCGGTTCGGGAACGGAGCGTCTCTGGGCCGAGGCAAGCGGAGTCACCGAGATCCTGTCCGGAGCCACACCGAAGTCGCTCACCAGCGCTTCTCCGGTGTGGCGGCTGATCGCCACGATCCCGTCCGCCTGCCGCAGAGCCCGCCGCATCGCACGCCCCACGACCAGACGATGCTTGACGGTATAGAACTCGGGGTGGGTGAAGGTGAAGAGATCCTGCACCGACAGGACCGACGGACCGCTCCAGCCACCGGGCCAGCCGCAAGGCAGAGCGTGAGCGCTCGAAAACCAGATGTCGCAGCCGGACCGCCCCGCAGCCCGGCCCGCAGCGAACCACTCCCACAGCGTCTTGTAGCCCGCGAAAAGGCCGCTCGCGCAGCGCAGCGAAGCCCGGGGATGCTCTCGCCAGCGGGCCGGCGCGTCGAAGTCTCTGCCGGTCCAGACGACGAACTCGTGTTCGGTTTCGATGGCAAGGAGGGCGTCGACCAGCTCGAACGCGTAACGCCCGATCCCGGAGCGCAGCGCCTCTGGAGACCCTGACAGGACGAGAGCGCTGACTCCGATCCTCATCGCTTCACGCCGCGCGGCGCCGGCGCGTCTCCAGCGCCCGGCCGGTGAGTTCACGCGCGCGCTCGACCTCCTCCTCCGACAGCTCCCGGCCGCCGAAACTCTCCGTCAGGTAGAGCGCGACCAGTTCCCTTGCCGGATCGGCCCTCTCCGGCCAGCGGTCGGCGAAGCGGTCGACCACGGTGAGTGGCGGCCACGCCTCGAGCTCCGCGCCCGCCTCGTCCCGCAGCCGCTCCCGGAGGCGCAGGTATCCGTCGGCCGCGGTGAACGACCGCCGCCGGACGAGCAGAAAGGCGAGGATCGCCACGGCGGCGAGCGCCACCCACGGCCACCACGGCAAGGCCGGCGGCTCGAGCGAATCGGCCGCAGGCGCGGCCGTCTCGACGGTGGTCGCGGGGCTCCGATCGGCTGCCGGGGTGTCCTCTTCGCTCGCCGAGAACCAGCCCGTCACGCTCTCCCACCAGCTCCGGATCGTGGCGAGCACGCCGACCTGATCCGCCAGACCGTAGGTCAGCACGTAGCGATCCCAACGGAAGATGATGTAGTCGTAGAGCTGGAAGGCGAGCTGGCTCAGACCGCTCTCTCCCGGCAGCGGGCGGCCCGACGGCGGTGTCGGATCGAACACCTGCCACCCGGCACCCTCCAGATGGGCTTCGACCCAGGCGTGCGCGTTGCTCTCGCGGACGATGTAGTAGTCCTCGATCGGGTTGAAGTCGGCGCCCAGGAATCCGGTGGCGAACCGCGCCGGAATCCCTTCAGCCCGCAGCATCAGCACCATCGCGGTAGCGAAGAGTTCGCAGTGGCCCCGCCGGCTCTCGAAGAGGAAGCTCTCGATTCGCTCTCCGGGGGCGCTTCCGAGAAAGTCGAGGGTGTATTCGTAGGAGCGGATCAGATGCTGCTCGATGCGCCGGGTTCGCTCGAGCGCGTCGCCTTCTCCGGCCACCTGGCGGGCCAGCTCAGCGACCCTGGGTGGAACCGTCGAGGCGTCCAGAGCCGACTCGGGATCCGCCTCCAGAACCGATCGCAGCGAACCGATCTCCGACGCTCCCGCCAGCCCGACCCGGTAGCGCACCATTCCGGGGCGCGGCACCGGCAGTGTGACTCCGCCGCCGTTGTCGAGCTGGAGAGACGCCCCCCGCCCGAAGACGAGCCCTTCCATCGCATCGGGCTCCCAGTCGAGTCGGACGGCATCGACCGGGATGCCGAGACGGAACCCGCCGAACGGCTCCATCCACACCCCCATCCAGGATGCGGCGTCGCCCGATGCGAGCAGGAAGGAGCCGTCCCGCAGGCGGCGCATCATCCTCCGAGTTCCGTCGACGAGTGACGTGTCGCTGCGGCGCCACTCATCGTCGACGAACCGGTCGTAGGTCCTCACCTTGATCCTGCTCTCGTGGGTCGGCGGCGGCTCTTCGTCGTAGGTGAGCCGCATCACCACGGCGCGGCTTCCTCGCACGCGGCCGATGCCGTCGAGTCGCATGACGTCCTGGAAGCCGGCAATCTGGGTCGCCGAACCGTAGCCGCCACCGGGCCCGACGACGTAAGGCGTCCTGAGCCGCGGCATGAAGACGAAGATCGGGACGGCCACCAGGATCGAGAACAGCACGCCCCCCGTCACGAACGCCTTGAGCGGCACGCGCCCGGAGGGTGGCACGGTCCTCGGATGGCGCCCCAGCATCTCCCAGCCGACGAAGCGCGTCAGCAGCCAGAGCGACATCACCAGATACTCCACGACGTACAGCACCACCGAGGGATGAACGCTGGTGCCGGTGGCCGCGAGGAAGATGAAGAACATCACCAGCATCGCGTGCCACTTGTCCTGCTCCCTGCGCAGCGCGAACAGCTTGACCACCAGCAGGAAGAGCACGAGATGCACGATCGGGTGAAGGAACCGCCCCCGCCAGAGGGTCGAAAGGTCGAGAAGGAAAACCGGCACGTAGGCGACGGCGAGGACGTTCATCGCCCAGTTGGGCAGCCACCCCTCGGCATCCGACCAGGCCCGACGCAGGAACAGACCGACGGCGCCCCAGTAGACGAGCAATACCGGCCACCCGGTCACCTGGTTGAAAGGGAGCGGCAGCGGCACGAGCAGGGCGAGAGCCCCGAGCGCGAGTCGCTTCTGACGACCGAAGTTCACGCGGCGCTCCCGAGCCCGAGCGAGTCCATCCCCAGCCGCAGCTGTGGCAGCCTCGGATCGGTCGAACCGAGCGGCTCGGCCGAGCGCGGGCAAGGCTCGAGCAGCGCCAGCTGCTTCATGATCCGGTGTCGCTGGCCGGGGCCGGATCCGAGAGCGACGTGGCCGCTGCGTGTCCGCAGACCGACGGAATAACCCTGACGCAGCGCCTCATCGGCGGCGGTCGCCGCTTCGCTGACCAGTCGCTCGAAGCGCTGCCGATCGACGTCACGCTCGAGCTCGCCGACGCCGTTGTCCAGGATGATCGAAAGCCGGCGCCCGCTCTCCGCCTCCCGCTCCATGAACACCATCTCGCCGGTGCGAGCGGTCTGTTTCCAGTGCACCCCTCGGCGGTCGTCTCCAGGTTGAAACGAACGGAGCTGGAACAGCTCGTGCCCCAGCCCCTTGCGGCGCGACGAGCGCTCCCCCGAGCGCGCCTCGGCAGCGGGCACTTTGGGCGCGGCGGGAAACAGCTCCGGGAAGACGAGCATCTCGGCCTCCTGGGCGAGGCGCAGCCCCTTGCGAAAGAAGCCGAACGGAAAGACGGAGGACAGATGGACGAAATCGACCCGATAGCGACCTCGCGTGCGCACGAACGCCTGCACCGTGCCCTCTTCCTCGCCTCGCCGCTCGAGGTGAGACAGCAACAGCGGCTCGGCCTGAGACACCCCTTCCACAGCGATCCAGCGGATGCCCGCCCACCGGTCGCGATTGCGCATCCGGTAGGTAGCTGTGAAGGGCTCCTTGGCGTGCACTTCCTCCGGAAGCAGCAACTCGACATCGAGCCCTGCCACGT
Source organism: Candidatus Multivoradales bacterium (assembly GCA_965223855.1). Classification (GTDB taxonomy): domain Bacteria; phylum Acidobacteriota; class Thermoanaerobaculia; order Multivoradales; family JAHEKO01; genus CALZKB01. Next base: position 2,514,290 of record CBDCXM010000009.1, on the reverse strand, counting down.
TGCGGCGTGAAGTGATCCCCGAGAGCACCAGGACGCCCAACAGCAACGCTTCGACGATGTAGAGCGCGTTGTTGCCGGTATTGGCCGCCGCGATGCCGACTACGATCGCCAGTGCGATGTAGAGCAGGCCGACCTTGGTGATGCGGATCCCCTCGGGGATCGAGCGCCGCGGCACGGCAGTCCTCAGACGGGAACCGGGGTCGCGGTGACGAGCCGTTCGATCGCCGCTCTCGAGGCCGCCAGCCCGGTGTCCCCCGCCTTGAGTACGACCCGATGCGCCAGCGCCGCCGCAGCCAGGCGTTGGACATCGTCGGGAAGCACGAAGTCCCTGCCCTCGGCGAGCGCCAGCGCCTGACACGCGCGGAACCAGCTCTGCACCCCGCGGGTCGACACACCAAGGACGAAGTCTCCCGAGTGGCGGGACGTATGGGCGAGCGCCAGCATGTAGTCGACCAGCTTCTCCGCCACCGTCACCTGGCGGGCCATCTCCTGCAGCGCCTCGAGGTCCGCCTTCGACAACACCGGTGCGAGATGGGCGAGTGTGCCTTCGACTCCACCGGACAGCAGCAGTTCCCTCTCCTCGCTGCGGGGCGGATAGCCGATCTCGATCGACAGGGCGAAACGGTCGAGCTGTGACTCGGGCAGCGGGAACGTGCCGATGTACTCGAGAGGATTCTGGGTCGCCAGCACGAGGAACGGCTTGGGCAGGGCGTAGTGCCTGCCGTCGATCGAGACTTGTCCCTCGCTCATCGCCTCGAGCAGCGCCGACTGCGTCTTCGGGCTGGCGCGATTGACCTCGTCCGCCAACACGACGTTGGAGAAGATCGGCCCGGGCACGTACTCGAACTTCTGCTTCTCCTGCTGGTAGATGGAGACCCCCAGCACGTCGGAGGGCAGCAGATCGCTGGTGAACTGGATTCGCTGGAAGGCGAGACCGACCGAGCGGGCGAGCGCCTGAGCGAGCGTCGTCTTGCCGACGCCGGGAACGTCCTCGATGAGCGCGTGCCCGCCCGACAGCAGACTGACGACCGCCAGCCGTACCGCTTCCGGTTTGCCACGCAGCACCAGCGAGACCTGCGCCTCGAGACGGGCGACCATCTCCGAAGCGACGGTCGCCTGCACCTCGGGCTGACTTTGTTGCGAGACGCTCATCGGAGGATGTTCACTGGAGACCGTCGAACTCCCGGTAGTCGCCGTACTCCGACGGCGGGATGCCGCTTCGAACTTCGACGTTGAAGCCGTAGCCTTCCTCAAAGTCCACATCCTCGAGCACGTGGGTCACCGGAAGCTGATTGGCCTTCAGAAGACCGGCGGTCTCGACCCAGACCTTCCACTGACCGACCTCGTTCTGCTTGTCGTCGATCATCGAAATGTCGAGTGTCAGCCCCTCGAGAGCCTCGTCGAGCCTGTGCTGGACGATGATGTCGAGGTGGACATTCGTCTGCATCGGTACCTCGACGGGAGGCTCCTCGGCCGTCCCGACGTCCTCCGCGGCCGCGACGCCTTCGTCCGACCCGACCTCCGAAGCGTCGGCGTCCGAGGCCTCCTCCCCGACGGGCGCTGCTTCGGCACCACCGACCGGCACCTGCTTGGTGAAGAACGGATTGAGGCTGACCTTGTAGGCCGCCCGAGCCTCGATCATCTGCTCGACAGGTGTCTTGCTCGCACAGCCCGCGAGGACCGCGACGACGATCAGCGCCAGTAGAGCGCAGTTGACATTTCTTGACACTTGGAACCTCCTCAAATCCGGGGTTTTCGGCCGCCGAGTATAGCCGAGGCGGATCATCGCTCCGCCTGCCAGCGGGCGAGGAGATCGCCGGTCAGAACCACCTCCGGGGCGAGGATGACCGCGAAGCGCTCCTGCACGGCGCTCCGCGCCTCGAGCATCAACTCGAGCACGTCGTCCGCCCTCGCGCCACCGTGGTTGACGATCACATTCCCATGTCTTTCGCTGATCTGTGCCGTCCCTCTGGTGAGCCCCTTGAGACCGCATGCGTCGATCATCCTGCCCGCAAAGTCTCCCTCCGGATTTCGGAAGATCGACCCGGCATTGGCCACGCCGGAAGGCAGACTCTGCCAGCGCTTACGGTTGAACTCCTCGATCCGTCCAGTGGCGGTCGCCGCATCGACCTCGCGGAGGTCGAAGACCGCACGGGTGACGATAGCCCCCGTGCCTTCCAGGTTGGTGCGCCGGTACCCCGGGTCGAGCTCGGCCGACCTGCGCACGAAGCGGTCCCCCCCGACGCCAACTATCGTCGCCTCGCGCAGCACGTCGCAGATCTCGGTGCCGTAGCAGCCGGCGTTCATGTAGACCGCGCCGCCGATGGTCGACGGGAAGCCCGAGAGCGCCTCCAGTCCGCCGAGGCCCGCCGAAGCGGTTCTCTTCGCGACTCTCGGTAACGGCACCGCGGCTCCGACCCTGACTTCGGTGCCGTCGATCTCGAAACTCTCGAAGTCACCGCCGAGGCGGGCGACGACGCCGTCGAAGCCCTCGTCGGGGAAGAGCACGTTCGACCCCAGACCCAGGATGAAGAACGCGACTGCTTCCGTTCGCGCCCAGGCGAGGAGCTCGATCAGGCCGTCTTCGGTGTCGATCCGGGCAAACCAGCGCGCCGGGCCGCCGATCTGAAAGGTACTGTGCCCAGCGAGCGGCTCGCTCTCCCTCGAGCGCACACCTTCGATCGGTGGGATCTCCGGCGGGGTCCGAGCGGCGTGGGCAGGTCGTTCTGGCGTCATGCAAGATTCGCCGGTCAAAGGCCGTCTGGAGGTGTAGAGACGCGACGGGAGCGCCGATCCTCCCCCGCATTTGACGCTGTGTCAGGCGGCGGCTACGATGCCGCTGCGACGTTCACGAGTATATCGGCCGCCTTCCGGACCGGTTCGCGGCCGCCCCAAGGAGCCCCCATGAGTAACGCCCAGAAGGACCGCATGAAGGCCATCGACGGCGCCCTTTCCCAGATCGAACGGCAGTTCGGCAAGGGCGCGATCATGAGACTCGGGCAGCGCGACGTGCTGTCGATCCCGAACATCCCGACCGGCTCGATCGCCATCGACGCTGCCGTCGGCATCGGCGGCTTTCCGCGCGGTCGGGTAGTCGAAATCTACGGGCCGGAGTCGTCGGGCAAGACGACCCTCGCACTGTCGGTGGTCGCCCAGGCGCAGAAGATGGGCGGCGCCGCGGCCTTCATCGACGCCGAGCACGCGATCGACGCGGAGTACGCACAGAAGATCGGCGTCGATATCGACAACCTCCTGATCTCGCAGCCGGACTTCGGCGAGCAGGCGCTCGAGATTGCCGAGATGCTCGTGCGGAGCAACTCGCTCGACGTCGTGGTCGTCGATTCGGTCGCCGCACTCGTGCCGCGCGCGGAGCTCGAGGGCGAGATGGGAGACAGCCACGTGGGCCTGCAGGCGCGCCTCATGTCGCAAGCGCTGCGCAAGCTCACGGCGATCGTCGCCAAGTCGAAGACCTGCCTGGTCTTCATCAACCAGATTCGCGAAAAGATCGGTGTCATGTTCGGCAGCCCGGAGACGACGACCGGCGGCCGTGCCCTGAAGTTCTATTCGTCGGTGCGCATCGATATCCGCCGCATCGGCACGCTCAAGGACGGCGACGTCGTCGTCGGCTCACGCGCCAAGGTCAAGCTGGTGAAGAACAAGGTGGCGGCTCCCTTCCGCATCGCCGAGTTCGACATCGACTACGGCGAGGGCATTTCGCGCCCCGGCGAACTGATCGACATGGGGGTCGACCACAAGCTCGTCGGCAAGAGCGGCGCCTGGTACAACTACGGCGACGTCCGGCTCGGGCAGGGGCGTGAGAACGCCAAACAGTTCCTGCGCGACAACCCGGATCTGGCCGATGAGCTCGAGGCAGCGCTACGGGTCGAGCTCGGCCTGCCGCCGCTCGAAGCCGCCGAAGGCGCGGAAGAGGCGGAAGAGGCGGAAGAGGCGGAAGAAGCCGCAGCCGAAGCGGCCGCCGAGAACTGAGGGGCCGGATCCGGATGCCGAAGCTTCGAGCGGCGGCCGTCGTTCTCATCGCGCTCGCACTCGCCGGCGCGGCGTTGGCAGAGCCGACGCTCGAGGTCTCCGCCGCCGGCGCTGCGCTGAGCGGCACTCAGCTTCATCTCGACGTCGAGGTCGGAGGGACCGAGGAAGCGGTCGCGGTCTCCTTCCTCATCGACGGGGCTCAGGTCCATGAGGAAACCCTCACGGCGGGCAGCCACGAAGTGGTGCTCGAGCGGGCGAGCCTCTCGAGCGGCACCCACTCGGTGGTGGCGAGTTCCCGGGGAGTCGTCGCGCAGGCCGAGGTCCGTGTCCTCCCTGGCTGGCTCTCTCTACTGCCACCGCTGCTGGCAATCGGGCTGGCGATCGCCTTCAAGGACGTCCTCCTGTCGCTGTTTCTCGGAGTCTTCGGCGGCGCGATGGTGCTCAACGGCTGGAACCCGCTGACCTCGCTCGCCCGGACGATCGACCAGTTCATCGCCCCCACCCTCACCGACGGCGGTCAGGCGAGCATCCTCGTCTTCACCCTCCTGCTGGGCGGCATGGTAGCCCTCGTGACCCGATCCGGCGGCACCCACGGCATCGTCGAGCGGCTGCGATCATTCGCCACCACCGCGGTACGGGGCCAGGTCGCGACCTGGCTGATGGGGGTCCTGATCTTTTTCGACGACTACTCCAATTCGCTGATCGTCGGCTCGACGATGCGGCCGCTTTCCGACCGCCTGAAGATCAGCCGCGAGAAGCTCGCCTACATCGTCGACTCGACCGCCGCTCCGGTGGCGAGCGTGGTGCCGTTCTCTTCGTGGATCGGCTTCGAGGTCGGCTTGATCGCAGCTGCGGTCACCGCCCTCGGACTGCCATTCGACGGCTACAACCTGTTCCTGTCGTCGATCCCGTTCCGCTTCTACCCGATCTTTGCCCTCGTGCTCGGCTTCACGATCGCGGTGTCGGGGCGCGATTTCGGGCCGATGTGGAAGGCGGAGCGGCGCGCCCGTACCACCGGCAAGGTGTCCGACGACGACGCGACGCCGCTGTCCGATTTCGGTGCGGAGAAGCTCGCGCCACCCGAGGGGGCCCCGCGACGCGCCCTCAACGCCTTCGTCCCGATCCTCGGCATCATCGTCATCACGGTACTCGGGCTCTGGCTGACCGGGCGTGCCGGCCTGGTGCGCGCCGACTACGGCTCCGCGAGCGAGTGGACGCGAGCGATCCTGGGCAACTCGGACAGCTACAAGGCGTTGCTGTGGGCGAGTCTCGGAGGAGTGATCCTGGCGGCGCTGCTGCCGCTCGCGCAACGGATCCTCACCTTCGCCCAGACGATGGAGGCGATGGTCGAGGGATTCAAGTCGATGCTGCTCGCGCTCATCGTCCTCACACTCGCCTGGTCGATTGGCAGCGTCTGCACCGAGCTCCACACCGCCGACTACGTCGTCCGGCTGACCGAGGCCGTCCTGTCGCCGCAGTGGCTGCCGGCGATCGTCTTCGTCCTCTCGGCGCTGATCGCCTTCGCCACCGGCTCGTCGTGGGGCACCCTCAGCATCCTCATGCCGCTCGTCATCCCGATTGCTCACGCGGTCGCCGGATCGGCCGGCATGGCAGTGACCGACGCCACCTATTCGACCGTGCTCGTAGGAACGATCTCCTCGGTGCTGGCAGGAAGCGTCTGGGGAGACCACTGTTCGCCGATCTCGGACACCACCATCCTCTCCAGCACCGCCTCGGGCTGCGATCACATCGCGCACGTCCGTACACAGATCCCCTACGCTCTCGGCGCCGGGCTGCTCGGTATCGTCGTCGGCGACATTCCCACCGCCTACGGAATGAGCCCCTGGATCTCGCTGTTGCTGGGGAGCGTGATCATCGTGGTAGTGGTGCGCTGGCTGGGAAGGCCGACCGCCATCGAAGACTGAACCTGCAAGAGCGGCACGCCACGGCAACTGCTACCGGTAGCCCCTCTCACGAGGAGTCCTCATGTCCCCCGAGCTTTCGAGCCCCGCTCACCGGCGGCTCCTTCCGACCGCCTTGCTCCTGCTGCTGGCGGCAGCCGCCTCCGGAGCGGCCACTCCACCCTGCCAACCGTGTCTCGGCATCGAGGTCGTCGATCCGGCCGCGCTGCTGGAGGCGATCGCCGCCGAGCCCGGCCTGAATGAGGGAGCCCGGCTCTACGTTGCCTGGAACAGCTCGGCGGCAGGGCTGGCGGACACGCCGGAGCTCACCCATCGTGTCGTGGCGACCGGAGCGATCCCGTGGCTTCGGGTCCGCTTTGACACACCGGCGCCGCTCGCGGACCACGCCCTCCAGCTCGAAGCCGAGCTCGAAGCGCTGGCGACGGCAGCCAGGGGCGCCGCCTCGACCACCCACTACGAGATCGAGTGGACGGCCGACGGCTCGAATTCCCCGCAGTACGCCAACCTGCTCAAGAGGGCGGCCGTGGCCCTGACGGGGGCTGCTCCCGAAGCGCGCGTCCTGGCCCGACCGGCCGACACGGCAGCGTCCTGGCTCTCCGCTCTCTACGACGAAGAGATTGCCGCCTACGTCGATGGGATCGCGGTTCCCGACCGCACCGTCGGCGAGGAGCTCGTCACGCTCCTGCAGTCGCTCGATCCCGGAAAGCCGGTCGTGACCTACGGTCGAGCGCTTCCCGCCGACGCTTCGCTCGCCGCCGCCGAAGCGGCCCGGCAGGCGGCGGACGGCGCGGCCGTCACCTTCTTCTCCCTCGGCTCCACCGAGCCGGGGAGTGAGGCCGCAGCGCTGCTCACCCCACTCAAGGTGGCTGCCAATCGCTTCCGCGGCGAGGACCTTTCGTTCGACCCATACTCCTCCCCGCCCGGCGCGTGGGCTTTCGTTCGCGGTGAAGACCTCTCCCTCATGGTCGTCTTCGATCGCTCGGTGGCCGGCAGCCGTCTCGAGTTCGCCGATACGACCCTCCGGCAGCCGAGACTCGTCGATCTCACGACCGGAGCCTCCGAGGAGGTCTTCGGACTCGGCAGGACCGCAACCGGGCTCACGGTTCCGATCGACGGCGCCGGCGCGGCCGGGATCCTCGACCTCCAGCGACCAGACCTGGCCGACCTCGTCGGGGAGACAGGGCTCGCCGAGGAAGTGACGATCACCACCGAGCGGACGATGCCGGTCTCCGAGATCCTCCGCCGGCTGCAGGCGAACGAGGACGACCAGACCCGCCGCCTCGACCATTACGAGGCGGTCAACACGACACACCTGCGCTTCGAAGGGGGAACCGGCGTGCGGACGGTGGAGGCGACCTTCGAGGGTCCGTTCTTCGCCGTCACCGGCGAGCCGTACGACTGGTCGTGGGAGAGCTTCTACGTCAACGGCGTGCGCTGGCGATCCAAGCGGATCCCGGAGATCCCTCTCGTCCAGCCGGAGAAGGCCGCCACGCTGCCGCTCGAGATCAACTTCGACCGCGACTACCGCTACTCGTTGCGGGGAACCGACACGATCGAGGGGCGCGATTGCTGGGTGGTCGACTTCGAGCCGGTGGCGGGCGCGGCCGGCAACCGCTACCAGGGCACCGTCTGGATCGACCGCCAGGAGTATCTCCGGGTGCGGACCCGGGCGCTCCAGATCGGGCTCACCGGCGAGGTGATCTCCAACGACGAAACGCTCTACTACTCACCGCTCGATGCTGCCGGGAACTCCGCGAGTTGGGAGACGGCGGAGTTCACGCTGCCGCTGCGCGTCGTCAGTCAACAGATCTTCTCGGTCCTCAACGCCACGGTCAACGTCGAGAAGGAAACCCTGCTCGCTCAGCTGCGGATCAACGACGACGGTTTCGCCTCCCGCCGTCAGGCGATCCGTGACGGCGAGACGACGATGGTCCGCGACACCGAAGAGGGTCTGCGATTCCTCGTCGCGGACAAGGAGACCGGCGAGCGGGTCGTGCAGGAGGAGTTCGACAAGACCCGGCTCTTCCTCGTCGGCGGTGTGTTCTACGACGAGTCGCTCGACTTCCCGCTGCCGCTCGCCGGCGTCAACTGGTTCTCCTTCGATTTCAAGGGGACGGGTGCCCAGGCGAACCTCTTCTTCGCCGGCGTGCTCGCCAACGGGACGATCTCCGATCCGGACTTCCTCGGCAGCCGGTGGGACGCGGGAGCCGAGGCGTTCGTGCTCGGGATCCCGTTCACCAACAGCACCTACCGCGACGGCGTGGAGGTACCGGACGAGGACGTCGAACTCCAGAGCTCGAACGTCTCGTTCACGCTCGGACGACCTGTAGGCAACTACCTCAAGCTCAGCGCCGAGTATCAGCTGACGTCTCTCCGGTTCGGCCGCGCCGACGACACGGGGGAAGAGTTCGTCGTCCCCGAAGATCACCTCCTCCACTCCCTCGAGTTCGGCGCGCGCTTCGCCCGCAGCGGCTACCGGCTCCGACTGGAGGGGAGCTACAACAAGCGCTCCGACTGGTCGGCGTGGGGAATGCCCGACGAGCCGTTCGACCCCGAGACCGACGCCTTCGTCCGCTGGGGCGTGCGGGCGGCCAAGAACTTCCATCTTTCGAGCTTCCGCCGCTTCGGCGTCGAGGTCGAGTATCTCGACGGCGAGAACCTCGACCGGTTCAGCAAGTACGGCTTCGGCTACTTCAGCGATGCGCAGGTCCACGGCTACGAGAGCGGTCTCGTGCAGGCGGAGTCCGCCACGGTGCTGCGAACCAGCTACGGCTTCGAGATCGGCGAGCTGTTTCGGCTCGAGGCGGTCGCCGATGCCGCCTGGGCGACCGACGAGCCGACCGGTCTCGACAACGAGCTGCTGGCCGGCGTCGGCGTCGCCGGCACCTTCCTGGGGCCGTGGCAGACCGTCGTCAACCTCGACGTCGGCGTCCCGGTGGCCGGGCCCGACGACGACGGCTTCACGCTCTTCCTCGCCTTCCTGAAGCTCTTCAAATGAGCGACGAGCCCGAACGGCCGGTAGAGCCGGACCCCGACGACCCGATCGAGGTCGAGATCACGGACGTGATCGACCTGCATCCCTTCCGCCCGTCCGAGGTACCGAGCGTCGTTCGCGCCTACCTGGACGCGGCGGTCGAAAAGGGCCTGATTCACCTGCGCATCATCCACGGTCGCGGCACCGGCACCCAGCGCAGGAGCGTCCGGACGCTGCTCGAGCGCGATCCTCGGGTCGTGACCTTCGGCGACGCGCCCCCGGAAGCGGGCGGTTGGGGGGCCACCTCTGTGACGCTGGTCGCTGACCGATAGCCGGGAAGCCGCGCCTGCCCGCCGGTAGCGGCCGGCCGTTGCGGCCGTCACGATACGCTCGCCTCATGGCACAAGCACAGCGAGTCGAAGATTCGCAGATCGTCGTCCACAACCCCGCCACCGGTGAGCGGGTCGGCTGCGTCGATGCGGCTTCGCCCGCGGGCGTCGGAGACGCGGTGGCCGCGGCACGAGCCGCCCAACCGACCTGGGAGGGACTGGGCCTCGGGGAGCGGACGCGCCGGCTGAAGCGCTTCCACGACCTGCTGTTCGATCGGCGCGAGGAGATTCTCGATACGGTCCAGCGCGAAAGCGGCAAGCCGCGTCGCGAGGCGCTGATGGAGATCCTGACCGTCGCCGGCACGGCGCGCTACTACGGCGCTCACGGCGGTGATCACCTCGCCGAGCGCGAGCACCCGGGGGCAAGCCCCTTTCTGACCTCGGCACGGGTGATCCGGCGGCCTCACGGAGTCGTCGGGATCATCTCGCCGTGGAACTACCCCTTCATCCTCGCGATCGCCGACGCCCTGCCGGCGCTGCTCGCAGGCAACACGGTGGTGGTCAAGCCTTCCGAGCTCACGCCGCTGTCGGCCGAGATCGGAGCCGCGCTGCTGGCGCAGTGCGGGTTCGGCGACGGCGTCTTCCAGCTGGTTCACGGCGACGGACCTTCCGCCGGCGCGGCACTGGTCGACAGCGTCGACTACATCAGTTTCACCGGCAGCGCGGCGGTCGGCCGCAAGGTCGCGGCGCGGGCCGGCGAGAGGCTCATCCCCCATTCGCTCGAGCTCGGCGGCAAGAACCCGCTGATCGTGCTCGAGGGAGCCGACGTCGAGGCGGCCGCTCGGGGCTTCGTGAGCGGAGCCTTCTACAACGCCGGCCAGACCTGCATCGCCATGGAGCGTGCCTACATCGAGGAGTCGATCTTCGAACCGTTCGTCGAGGCGGCGGTGAGGAGGGCCGAGGCGCTCGAGGTCGGCTACTCGACCGACTGGAACATCGACATGGGATGCCTCGTCAGCGAGGTCCACAGGGACAAGGTGCTCGGCCACATCGACGACGCCGTGGCGAAAGGCGCACAAGTGCGAACCGGCGGCGGTGCGCTCCCCGAAAAGGGTCCGACCTTCGTCGCCCCGACGCTGCTGACCGGAGTCGATCCGTCGATGGAACTCGCCTGCCACGAGACCTTCGGACCGGTCGTCGCGCTCTACCCGGTCGCCGGCGCCGACGAGGCGCTCGAACGCGCCAACGACACCGACTACGGCCTCAACGCCTCCGTCTGGACCGGCTCCGAGGGGAGTTCCCAGGAGCTGGCCCGCCGGATCGACGCCGGCTCGGTCCACATCAACTCGTCGCTGATCGTCTACAACACCTTCGACGTGCCGATGGGGGGCGTCAAGCAGAGCGGTCTCGGCCGGCGCCACGGTGCCGACGGCATCCGACGCTTCACCCGCACTCACAGCATCGTCTCGAGCGTCACGACCGGCGGCGGCTACGAAGGGATCCTGTCGAAGATCGACTCCGAGGGTCGGGCGAGTGCGCTGAGCCGGGCGTTCCGGTGGATGCGGCGGATTCCCGGGTTGCGGTAGGCGCCTTCTCCTCGCCTCGCCGTATCCAGCAGGTAAGGGCGCCGTCGCCTTCCAGGTAGGCCAGGTAGTCCACGTGCATCCTCATCGCTGCACCCTCGTGGTTCCCGGAACAGCATCGGCGCGGTCGCGGCGCGGCCGGCTCGCCGAAACCGTTGACGCCACACCTGGGTCCACGCTCAGCCTCGTGCAGTGAACTCCCGACGCTCCCCGGAAACCGGAACCGTCTCGGCCAATAGTCCGCAGCTGCCTCAACGAGCGACCCTCGACGCTCACCGCTCGCAGGCCGCAAGCTCAAGCCTTACCCGAAGCCCTTCACCGCGCCGCTTGCGGCCGCTACGGTCGTGTGAGGCTCGAGCCCGCCTCCTCGCCCTAGCGTCCGAGCAACGAGAGGGTGAGCGCGGGAACGTAGGTGATCAACAGCACGCCCAACGCCAGGATCGCCAGCGGCACGAGCGCCGCTCGCCATACCTCGAGCAGAGGGCGGTCGAAGCGATAGGCGGCGAGGAAGAGATTGAGCCCCACAGGAGGGGTCAGGTAGCCGAGCTCGAGGTTGGCGACGAAGAGGATCCCCAGGTGGATCGGATCGATGCCGAACGCCGCCCCCAGCGGCACGATCAGCGGCACGACGACGACGATCGCCGAGAAGATGTCCATCAGGCAGCCGACCAGCAGCAGGAAGAGGTTCAGCATCAGGAGGAAGAGGAGCGGCGAGTGGATGTTGGCTTCCACCCACGCGAGCAGTTGCGCCGGTATCTGCGCATCGACGAGGTAGCTGGTCAGCCCCATGGCGACGGCCAGAATGATGAGAACGCCTCCCAGCAGCAGGCTGCACTCGGTCAGTGTCTCGCGCACGGCGCGCAGACCGAGCTCGCGATGGAAGAGCGTCACCAGTGCCATGGCGTAGAGGGCGGTGAAGGCGGCCGCCTCGACCAGCGTCGCGAAGCCGCCGAAGATCAGCCCGAGGGTGACGAACGGCAGGAGCAGCTCCCATTTCGCCTCCCAGGCGGCCGACCGTGCCTCGGCCGCCGAGAACGACACCCGCTCGGTGTCACCCCGCAACCCCTCCCTCACTCCCCACAGCGCCAGGAGGCCGACCAGCAGCACGCCCGGCACGATTCCGCCGACGAAGAGCTCGCGAATCGGCACCTGAGCGACGATGCCGTAGAGGATCAGCGGCAGCGCCGGCGCGAACAGGAGGCCGAGTGAGCCGGACGCAGTCAGCAGCCCGAGCGAGAAGCGCTCCCGGTAGCCGTCGGAACTCAGCGCCTGGAAGAGCAGGGCGCCGAGAGCGAGGATCGTCACTCCCGATCCACCGGTGAAGACGGTGAAGAAAGCGCACAGGACCGTCGCCACCACCGCGGTCCCTCCGGGCACCCAGCCGAAGAGCGCCCGGAAGATCCGCAGCAGCCGCCGCGACGACTCGCCGCGGGCGAGCAGGAACCCCGCCAGGGTGAAGAGTGGGATCGCCGGCAGGGTCTGGGAGACCGAGAGCCGGTAGGTCTCGGCCGGCACCGCCGCCGCCGGCACACCGTCGGTCAGGAAGAGGTAGACGGCGGCTCCGCCGAGGGCGGCGAAGATCGGCCCACCCGCCAGGGTGCCGGTCACGAGCAGCGCGATCCCCCACCAACCCGGAGCGTCATAGAGCGACTCCCACCGCCAGGCGACGACCGCTCCCAGCAGCAGCCCGAGAGCGGCGACCGATCGCTCGATCCGACCTGATCCGCAGTGCCAGACGAGGCGCAGGGCGATGACGGCGAAGGAGATGGGCATCACGAGCTGCGCCCACCACACCGGAATCCCGAGCGCGATCTCGCCCCCCGCCTGCCGGTCGATGCCGACCAGCTCCCAGGAGGCGACGGCCAGCAGCACCGAGCTGGCAGAGGCGACCAGCGCGGCGAAGACCTTGCCCCACCGCTTCCACCCTCCACGCAGGAACTCGCCCGAGGCCATGACGAGCAGCTTCTCGTCGCGCGCCGCCAGTGCGGCTCCCAGGAAGGCGACCCACAGCGTCAGGTGCTGAACGACTGGCACCGAACCGGGAACTCCCCGGCCGCCGAGCAGCCGCATCGCCGCCTCGGCTACGGGCAGGAACAACAGCGCCGCCAGCACCAGGGCGACCAGCCGGTCCTCTCCCCGGTGCAACGAGCGGAGGAATCTCAGGGAGACGACTCCGTGGTCTCCGCACGAGGCGGCAAGGCGGCGCGGAGCGCCTCGAGCTCGCCGACGATCGTGTCGAGCAGCCCGGCCGGTACGAGGTCACCGCGCGAGGTGGCGACGAAGTCGCGGGCTGCCGCGTGCCAGTTTTCCTCGTCCTCGACAGGGACGACCGTGAGGCCGCGCTGCTTCATCTCGGTGACCGCCTTCTCGTCCTGCTCCGGAATCTCCGCTGCCAGGCGCTCGCCGTAGCCTCGGGCGATCTGTCGGATCTGCTCCCGGTCTCCGTCGTCGAGGCGATCGAAACTGCGGCGCGAGACGATCACCGCCCCCACCAGGGGCGCGAGGCCGATCTCCGACATGTGAGGCGTCTGCCGGAACCACTGCAACGACAGCGCCGCGAGCGGAGTCGTCGGGTAGGCCTCGATCAGGCCGGTCTGCAGCCCGGTGAGGACGTCCGTGCTGGCGAGCGCTACCGGTTGGAAGCCGGAGGTGCGGAACAGCTGCACCCGCGCGTCGTCGCCGGCCCAGGCGAAGAGCTTCATCCCCTTGAGATCGGCGAGCGTCGCGACCCTTTCCTTCGAGAAGACGTGCACCCACCCGCCGTGGCCCCAGTGGAGCAGCTCGAACCCCGCGTCGGCGAGTCGCCGGCGCAGTTCCGGCTCGACCGCCTCGAGCACACCGAACAGCTCGTCATAGGACTGGAACAGGAGCGGCGTCGAGAAGACAGAGAATCCCTCGTCGATCTCACTCAGGCCGGCGGTGGTCAGCGCAGCCGCGTGAAGCTGACCGATCCTCAACTTGCGGACGATGTCGGTCTCGTCACCGGCGACGCCGCCGGGATAGACGCGCAGTGACACCCGTCCGTCCGTGGCGTCCGAGAACTCCTCGCTCATCTCCCGCAACGCGCGATCCCACACCGAGCCGTCGGGCACCAGAGTGGCGAGCTTCCAAGGCGCCGCTGCGACCGCAGGTGCAAAGGCCACCACCGCCAGCGCGGCGACGATCAGGGGGAAGGTCGCGAAGCGTCGCATCCCGCCGAGCCTATCGCGCCGCGGTTTCCCCGCCTTCCGCCGCCCGGCCGAGCATGTGCGCGCGATAGTGCCGAACCGGGACGGGCCCGAACTCCATCATCCCGTCCATGAACTCCTTGAGTACGAAGTCGTCCCCGCGAGCCGCCTTGACGTCGTCGTAGAGGCCCTTCACCTCGCGGTAGCCGAGGTGGTAGCTGACGAGCTGCGGCGACGAAGTGAGGGCGCGCACCCACATGTTCGAGGCGAACTGCTCGTCCTGCAGCGCCTGGTCGCGGACGAAGGCCAGCACCTCCTCGCGGCTCATGTCCTCGGTGTGCACGCGGATGTCGACGATCGTGCGGGCGATGTTCTCGAGCTGCTTCTTGAGGTGAGCCAGACGGTCGAGCGGCCCGCCCCAGCCGAGATCGAGCATCAACCGCTCGCAGAAGGTGCCCCACCCCTCCACGTAGATGCCGTCGCTGAAGAGCGCCCGCGCCGGACGGCGATGGCGCGCCGCGAACTTGAGCTGCAGGTAGTGCCCCGGCACCATCTCGTGCGGCGTGATCATGACGTTGAAGTGGTGGTTGAAGTCGCGGAAGAACCCGTCCCGCTGCTCGGCGCTCATGCCGGGAGACGGTGTCGGCAGGTAGAAGAGCGTGTCGGCATCGTCCGGGGCGTACGGCCCCGCCGGATAGACCCCGCCGACCGACTGACCGACGAAGAAGTCGGGGGATCTCGCCGTGTGGACCGTCAGCGGCTCCGGCAGGGTGATGAGGTCTCGCTCGCGGACAAAGGCGACCGACTGCGCCAGCAGCTGTTCGTAGTCGGCGACGAACTCTTCGACCGTACTCGCCCTGTCCTCGGAGACCCGTGCGAAGAGTCGCCGCAGCAGGTCGCGATCCTCCGCCGGTTGGGGCTCGTTCACCAGCGCCTCACTCCACACCTCACGGCCGTAGGCGGCCGCTTCGACCACCTTGGCCTCGAGCGCCTTGATGGCCTCGCCCAGAACCTCCGGGGAGGAAGCTCCTCCCGTCACGATCCTGAAGCGCAGTTCGTAGTGCTCACCCAGCCGGGGGGAACCGGTTGCCGCGTCGGCGAGGGCGTCGAGCCGATCGGCCAGTCGAGTCAGAGCGACGGCGGCATGGGGGCCGGTCTCGGCAAGCCGCTCCCGCAGGGCGACATCGACACCCTCCCCCGCCTCCGGAAACCCCTCGCGATAGAAGAGCGCCGAGGCTCGAGCCTGTCGGGCCGCGATCGCCGCGACCTCGGCCGACGCCCGACCCTCGGCATCCGCGAGTGCCGCCAGGGCCTGATCGGCGAGCTTCGGCAGCTGCTCCGCCCGTGCCACGGCGCCGGCGAGCCGGTCTGCGAGCGGTGGGTCCTCGCGGACCAGCAGGAAGACGGTGGCGTTGCCGATCGGGCGGGTCCAGAAGAGCGGGTCGGCACGATGAACCTCACGGGTCGAGAGCGAATGAATCTCGAGGCGTGCGCGGCGGGCGATCAACTCGAGGTCGAAGCTCTCCTCGGGGCCCACGTTGCCGTCGAGCTCCCCGATCGTCTCCAGAGTCTCCTCGTTGAAGGAGATCCAGGCGGCCAACCTCGCCGGTGAGAAATCCTCCAGACGCGAGGCGAACTCCTGTCGCCCCGCCTCGATCGCACGCGTCGGGTAGAAGTCGAAATAGCGCTCGATGTACCCGTCGATCGTCGCGTCGGCCTGGCGGTCCGGCGACGCCGGTCGCGAAGTCTCCGGATAGGCGCAACCCAGGGCGGTCAGGAGGAGCGCACCGACGGCGGGTGCGAGTCGGGCCATAGGCGTCACTCGCCCTCCTCCGAGGAGGTCGCGACTCCCTGCAGGTCGGTGCGCAGGATCGCTGAGTGGCGACCGCCGGGCTCGCGCTCGAGGCCGTAGATGTGGCCCTGCGGCCCGGGATATCGCTCGAGCGTTCGTTCCAACTCTTCCCAAGACTCCTCCTCCCAGGACCGATCCCCGGAACCCGCTCCGACCACCCGTCGTAGCGCGGCCAACGAGCTTCGTCGACCCGTCCCGACGATTACACCCCGGACACCCGGGCGCTCCAGTGCCCATCGCAGCGCCGCTACCGAAACCGTGGTGTCGTGACGCTCGGCGACGGCCGCCAGCGCCTCGAGGAGAGCCTGCAGCGCCTGCCATCCACCCACTTCCTCCACCACGAGGCGGTACTTGGTTTGCGACCGATTCTCGGCCGACCCGGGAGCCTCCACGCCGAGCCACCGCTCGGACAGCAGCCCTCCGGCCAGCGCTCCGTAGGCCAGGAGCGCGATGCCGTGTTCCCGGCACCAGGTCGCAAAGCCGGCTTCGGGCCGTCGATCGAGCACCGAGTACTGCACCTGCGCCGACGCTACTTCCACTCCCGCCTCGATCAGCGTCCTGAGGTGGTCGAGGTCGAAGTTGGTCACTCCCAGCCGCCGGATCTTGCCCGCCTGTCGCAGATCGTCGAGCACCCTCCCCGCCTCGATCCACCCGGGAACCTCGAAGTCCCACCAGTGGAACTGCACCAGGTCGAGACTCTCCCTGCCGAGCCGTCGGAGAGACCGATCGACGACACGAACGATGGTCGATCGGTCGAGTGTCTCGAGAGAGGCACGATCGGGGACGAACTTCGTATGGACGCGAACCGCGTCGGGAGAATCAAGCGTCCGCAGGAACCGCCCGAGCAGCTCCTCCACGCCGGTGTAGATGTCGGCGCAATCGAAGGTGTCGAAACCCGCCTCGACCGCCTCGCTCCAGCGTACAAAGAGGCGCCCCTCCTCCAGTCTCGGCGTGCCGTGGTCCTCTGCCAGCTGCCAGCAGCCATGCAGCAGCGGTGCACTCCACGGCAGCCGGGGGGAGACTCTCACGTTCCGTCGGCCTCGGCATCGGGCATCGGCACCGCCGTGACCTCGTCCCGACCGAAGCTCGAACGACCGATTCGAGAGATCCGGAAGCGAGCACCGCAGTGCGGGTCGGGACAGGCGACCTCGTGGTCGGTCGACATCCAGTCCGCAGCCGCGGTCTCTCGCTGCTTCGCCGGCAGCAACGGCAGCAGTGCGGCAAGCGGGTAGATCGGGAAGCTCTGGCCCGGAGGCAGCGACAGGTTCTCCCCACGCAACTCGAAAAAGTCTCCTGCGGCGTGGTTGCACACCATCGGCCGGTCGGTGGCCACCACCTCGACCCTCAGGTCGTAGAGGGTGAACGTCTGGGGGGAATCCTCCATTCTCGTCCTTCCTGCCAGCCCGCCGATCCTCTCGGAGAGTCGTCCGCCGGGCCCTGCTCTGCTAGTTTCCGCCGGTATCGTGACACAGGAACAGACTTCCACCCTTCAGGCCGACGACGGGGCGCCGACGAAGCCGACGGTAGATTTCCACGGCGGCGCCTTCGGCGCACTTCTGCCGTGGCTGGCCTTCCTGGCCGGGGTCGGCTGGCTGGCATGGTCGGGCGCGCCGGACGAGCGTGGCTTCTGGCCGCTGCTGATCGGCGCGCTCGCCTTCGGCACCCTGCTTGCGCGCGATCGGCGGGCGTACTGCGAGGCGATGGTGCGCGGCATGTCACAGCCGCTCGTCCCGCTGATGATCCTCGCCTGGCTGCTCGCGGGGCTCCTCGCCCAGCTTCTCCAGGCCTCGGGCTTCGTCGGCTCGGTGCTGTGGATCGCCGACACGATCGGTCTCTCAGGGGGTGGTTTCGTCGCCGCCTCGTTCCTCGCCTGCTGCCTCGTCTCGACCGCGACCGGGACCAGCCTCGGCACCCTGGCGCTGTGCGCGCCGCTCCTCTACGGCGCCGGCGCCGAGCTCGGCACCCACCCGGCGATGCTGATGGGAGCGATCCTCGGTGGAGCGACGTTCGGCGACAACCTGTCACCGGTCTCCGATTCGACGATCGCCTCCGCCGGCACCCAGGGGGCGGCGATCGGAAGCGTCGTCCGCTCGCGACTGCGCTATGCCCTGCCCGCCGCGGGAGCGGCTCTGCTGGTCTACGCGCTCGGTGGTGGTGTCGGCACCGACACCGTCCTGAGTCTCGACACCTCCGCCCGCGCGCTCCCTCTGGCTGCCGCCCCACTCGCGGCGCTCGCTGCTCTGATGGCCGGAAGGCACCTCGTTCAGGGGCTGCTCATCGGGGTCGCCGTAGCCCTGGGGATCGGTCTCGCTCTCGACCTGATCGCGCCATCCGACCTGATCTCGGTCACTTCCGGCAACTATCGCGCGGAGGGGCTGCTCCTGGACGGGCTCGAACGGGGTGTCGGGATCTCGATCTTCACCCTGCTGCTGATGGCGCTGGTCGGAGGTCTCGAAGCCTCCGGCTGGCTCGAGACGTGGCTCACCCGCTTCGAGAGGCGCAGCGCCTCGCCCCCGCAGGCTGAGCGCTCGCTGTTCCTCGCGGCCTCGACGGCGGTCGTCGCCACGACCCATTCGGTCGTCGCCCTGCTGGCTGTCGGACCCGTCGTCCGGCGTCTCGGCGAGCGAGCGGGGGTCGGCGCCGTCCGACGAGCCAACCTGCTCGACCTCACCGTGTGCACCTATCCGTTCCTGCTGCCCTACTGCATTCCCACCGTCTTTGCCGCCAACCAGACGCTCGGCGGCGCCAACGTCCCACTCGCGGCCTGGAAGATCGGCCTCTACAACTTCCACTCCTGGGGACTGCTGGTGATGGCGCTGCTGGCGATCGGCTTCGGCTATGGGCGTGGGAGGTCCGAAGGATAGGAGGAGGGTGGCTGGAGGGACAGGTCTCTCCCGGAGAGGACCCGCGAGTGAAATCCGACGCTCGGTGAGAAGGGGTTTCAAGTAAGGCGGAGGCTCCTGCTGGCGATGGTGCCGGGGACCGGCAGCGCGGGCTGACGCCGTCGCTCCGGCGGCCTCGGGCAAGAGGCCGTTCTACCCGACAAGCGCAGGTGGGCGGGGCGAGGTCGCGGCTCGACTCAGGGCGGCTCGACTCAGTTCGGCTCGACAGTGCGCCCGGACTCTCCGTCGAGATCGGCCTGGCTATCGAAGGAGAGAGCCACATCCCTCCTGGCCACCAGTCCCGATCTCATCTTCCGGGCCAGCGCCTCCAGGGGCTCGCTCATGCCCGGTGGAATCAAGTTCGGCGCGAGCTCGGCGGCCGGCACGACGACGTGCGGCTGCGTAGCGAGATCGGGATCGGGCAGGCGCAGGTCAGCATCCTGCGCGACTCGATCCCGGTAGAGCACCAGGTCGAGATCGAGCGTCCGAGGCGCATTGGGGTCGCTCGAGCGGCGGCGTCCCTCCAGCCACTCGATCTCGCGCAGCACCCCGAACTTCAGGGAGCGCGGCCCGAGGGCGGTCTCGAGGGCGACCACCGCATTGAGAAACAGCGGAGTGCCGGGAGCCCCGAGCGGCTCACTCTCGAAGACGGTGGAGGCGGCGACGACTTCGACGAACGGCAGGGACGCCAACCGCCGCACCGCCGACGGCAGTCGCCTCTCCGGTTCGATGTTGGAGCCGAGAGCGACGAGAATCGGCGTCTCCATGGGCACAGGATAGTCCGAGACGATCAATCGATGCGCGCGATGGCTGGTGTAGCCTCGATCGCACCGATCACCGTCCCGCGGAGCCCGACTCTTTGAACAAGATCGCCCTCACATCCTGGAGTGACCTGCCCGATCGCAAGCCGACTCACGCAAGGGTCGGCAACGTCGATCTCGTGATCGTGCGGTGGGACGACGACGTTTCGGTTCTCTACGGACGTTGCGTGCATCGCGGCGCCCTGATGTCCGACGGCCGCATCGAGGGCGACGATCTGATCTGCGGACTCCACGACTGGGACTACCGCTATCGCACCGGCATCAGCGCCTACGACCCCGCCGAGCGCCTCGAACGGTTCACCTCCTGGATCGAGGACGACAGTGTCTGCGTCGACGGTGACGAGATCGCCGCTTGGGAGGAGAACAATCCGCAGCCATACGACCGCGACGCCTACCAGGGCGACTTCCAGGATCCTTCCCACGGCGAGAAGGTCGAGGATGCCGTCGCCTTCATCCGCCAGCTCGCCGACACGGGACTCAAATCCACCGGTCACCATGGCCCTGTCGAAGCGATGGGCGTCCCGAGGCGGGATCTTCCCCGGTGGGACGATCTGCAGTTCGTCACCGCTCAGCTCGCGCGGCTGCCGCTGCTCGACGAGGCCCCCGTCTCGACCTCACTGGTGATCGGCCCCTGCGCCGCTCGGCCTCTCGAGCTCGACATCCCGCTCTTCGTCTCGGACATGAGCTTCGGCGCCCTCTCTCCGGAGGCGAAGGTGGCGCTCAGCCGTGGCGCCGAGCTTGCCGGGACCGGGATCTGCTCCGGCGAAGGAGGGATGCTCCCCGAGGAAGCTGCCGAGAACACGCGCTACTTCTACGAGCTGGCGTCCGCTCGCTTCGGCTTCTCGATGGAGCAGCTCGACCGCGTTCGCGCCTTCCACTTCAAGGGAGGGCAGGGCGCCAAGACCGGCACCGGCGGGCACCTCCCCGGGCACAAGGTCAACGAAAAGATCGCCGAGGTCCGCGGCCTCGAGGTCGGTCAGGACGCAATTTCTCCGGCCCGATTCCCCGATTGGGAGGAGCTGTCCGACTACCGCGATTTCGCCGCCGAGGTCCGAAAGGCGACCGGCGGCATCCCGATCGGATTCAAACTCTCCGCCCAGCACATCGAGAGCGACCTCGATGCCGCCTTCGAGGTCGGCGTCGACTACGTGATCCTCGACGGGCGCGGCGGCGGCACCGGCGCCGCGCCCCTGCTGTTCCGAGACAACATCTCGGTGCCGACGATCCCTGCCCTAGCCCGGGCGCGACGACACTTCGACCGCAGCGGCAAGAGCGGTGAGGTCACCCTCATCATCACCGGCGGCTTGCGCACACCGGCCGATTTCGTGAAGGCGCTCGCCCTCGGCGCCGACGGCGTGGCGGTGGCCAATTCCGCCCTCCAGGCGATCGGCTGCATCGGCATGCGGGCGTGCCACACCAACAACTGCCCGGTCGGGATCGCGACACAACAGCCGCACCTGCGAGAGCGCCTGCCGAGAGACACGGCAGCAGCTCGCCTCGCCCGGTTCTTCGCGTCCTCGGTCGACCTGATGAAGATTCTCGCTCGAGCTTGCGGATATTCGACTCTCGCCGAACTCGGCATCGACGACCTCACTACATGGAAGCGGGAGATGGCAGAGCTCACCGGCGTTCGCTTCGGTGGGGCCGGTGCCTGAGAACCCGCCGGGATCCACGACGTAACTCCGCCATGGCACCGCGCGACTACGTTCGACAGACCAAGAGCTTCTTCCGGGACTACACGGAGGGAGCGAGCGCCGACGAGTTCCGCCGGCTCTTCGACCGTGACGTCGCCAACGCCTACGACGTCCTGTCCCGCGATCGCGAGGACCCCGAGCCGGAAGGGGACCTGGCACTCTGGTGGCACCGCGCCAAGGTTCTCTTTCTCGGCATGTCGTTCAAGTTGCAGCCGACCCGGCGCCTGCTCTTCGCCGCCTCGCTGCTGCTGGCTCTGATCGGGTTGATCGACGACGACCCGGTGAGCTTCTCCGGCGAGTCCTGGTCGATCTCGCTCGACTACTCGCCGATCTTCTTCCTCGCCAGCATCGCCGGGCTGGTCCTCGTCCTGATCATGGAGCTGGTCGACAGGATCCACGTCCGAGACGAACTCGAGGTCGCCCGCCAGTTGCAGCGCGACCTGCTGCCCGATCAGGTGCCCCACTTCGCCGGCTACGACATCGCGCACTCCTACCGCACCGCCAACACCATCGGCGGCGACTACTACGACCTTCTGCCGACGCCGGATGGCAGGGTCGCGGTGGTCGTCGGCGACGCCAGCGGGCACGGAATCGCCGCAGGTCTGCTGATGGCGATCGCCAACGCCACCCTCAAGACGGCACTCGACCTCGACCCGTCACCGGTCGCCGTTCTCGAGGTGCTGAACCGAGCGCTCTATCGCACCGGCGATCGCCGCGCCTTCATGACGCTCTTCTACGGGCTCCTCGATCCCGACACCGGCACCCTCGACTTCGCCTGCGCCGGGCATCCCTTCCCGTTGCTGCGGCGGGCCGGCGGCGAGATCGAAGAGCTCGGTAGCGGACAACTGCCGCTCGGCATGCGAGCCGAGGTCGAGCTCGAGGCGTTCCGCGTCGTGCTGGAGGATGGCGACCTCCTGCTCCTCTTCACCGATGGTCTCGCGGAGGCGGTCAACGCCTCGGGGGACGCGTTCGGCTTCGACCGAATCCGGGATCTACTCGGCGCGGTCGGCTCACCGCGCGCCGTTCACGACCGGGTCCTGCTCGCCTTCGACCAGCACCGTGGCCAGGCGGAACTGACCGACGACCTCACGCTCGTCGTGCTGGCGAAGCACCTGGCGCCACCGCCGCCGCCGACTCCTCGAGCCGCAGCTCGAGACTGACGAGCGGCGTCAGCTTCGCTCGACGACCATCGCGAAGCCGACGGCACCGGCGGCGCAGACCGAGATCAGCCCGCGCTCGAGGCCGCGCCTTCCCAGCTCCTCCAGGAGCTGGATCGTCACCCGACCGCCGGTCGCGCCGAACGGGTGGCCGATGGCGATCGAGCCGCCGTTGACGTTGAAGCGCTCGAAATCGACCACCCCCACCGGCTCGTCGCGTCCCAGCTCTTCGCGGGCGAACTTCGGCGACGCGAACGCCTTGAGGTTCGACACCACCTGCGCGGCGAACGCCTCGTGCATCTCGATCAGGTCGATGTCGGCGAGCGTCATTCCGGCCGCGTCGAGCGCCGCGGGTACTGCGTAGGCGGGCCCCTGGAGCAGCTGGCCGGCGGGATCGAGCGCCGCGTAGGCCCAGGAGCGCACATAGCCGAGCGGGGCTCTGTCGAAGGACTCTGCCCTGCGCTCGCTGGAGAGCAGCACGGCGGATCCGCCATCGGTGATCGGACTCGCATTGCCGGCCGTGATCGAGCCATAGCGCTTGTCGAAGACGGGCCGTAACGCCTCGAGTGCCTCCATCGAGCTGTCGCTGCGAACTCCGTTGTCGGTCGTCACCGCCCGGTCATAGCCTGGGCGCGGCATCGTCAGCGCCACCTGGCCCTCGAAGCGCCCTTCGGCGTGCGCTGCCGCGGCGCGCTGGTGCGAGAGCAACGCGATCTCGTCCTGCGAGCGCCGCGAAACGTCGTTCTCCTGCGCCATCTGCTCGGCTGACTGCCCCATCGACTTGCCGGTCGTGTATTCGGCGATCGCCGGCGGCACAGGCACGAGGTCCCTGGGCCGCACCTTCGCCAGCACGGCGAGGCGCTGTCCGAGCGACTTCGCTCTGCTGAACTCGGCGAGGCGCCGCGCGCCGCTCTTCGAGTACTGAATCGGCACGTTTGAGAGCGACTCGGCACCGCCCGCCAGCACCAGTTCGGTCTGCCCGGTGAGGATCGCCTCTGCACCGGAGGTGATCGCCCGGTTCGCCGACGCGCACGCCAAATTGACCGTCGTGCCTGGAATCGCCGTCGGCAGCCCGGCGCGGAAGACGACCTCGCGACCGAGGTTGGGGGCGTTGAGGGCGGGCACCACACAGCCGAAGACGGACAGGCCGATTCCCGCGGGGTCGAAGTCGTTGCGTTGGACGACCTCGGCCGCCGCCACCGATGCGAGATCGACGACGTCCATGTCAGCGAGGTCGGTGCCCCCTTTCGAGAAGGGGGTCCGGCAACCGTCGAGGATCGCGACCCTCCCGTTGGGACCTTGCTCCGCTCGACTGACGAGGCGTGCGACGGCGGAGGGCTGATCCTCTCCGCGGGTGAGTACGGTGTCGGCGCGGTCGGTGATCTCCTCGAGCACCGTGGCGACGTTGGGATCGGGCAGCGGGCTGGACATCACGCTCAACTCCTTGTCGAAAGGCGTCGGGCAAGGTATCACAGGGCTCGGCTCGCGAACGGCGCACCCGTTCGTGGCACGCTTTTCGCAACTTTTCTTCCGCACAATGTCTCCTCGCCTCCTCCATCTGTGCGTAGCGACCCTGATCGTCGCCATCGCGGCACCGACTGCATCGTCCGCTCAGACGATCAGCGATCCGCGTCTCTTCCGGCAGAGCTTCGACTTCGCCCGCCAGGCACTGGAGTTCTACGGCGCTCTCGAGGACGACGAGGAACTGCGGCGAGTCACCCGTATCGGCTTCGAGCTGGTCGAGGTTTCGGGCTTCCGTGACTTCCCGTTCGCCTTTCATCTCGTCGACATGCCGGTGCCGAACGCCTTCGCCCTCCCGGGAGGACACATCTTCCTGACCCGCGGCATGCTGCGCCTCGATCTCGACGACGACGAGCTCGCCAATCTGCTCGGTCACGAGATCGCCCACGTCATCGAGCGCCACGGCATCCGCACCCAGAAGAAGGCCCGCCTTCTCAACGTGCTCGGTCAGGCGCTCGTCATCGGCGTGCTCGCCAACGAAGTCAGCCGCTCGCGCGAGCAGCGCAACGACCCCTACTACGACCCCTACGCTCGCGACGACACCTCCGCCAGCCGCGTGCAGGGTGCCGCGGCGGCCAGCCTCGTCACCAGCGAACTTCTGCTGCGCAGCTACAGCCGCGAGTTCGAGGACGAGGCCGACGCTACCGGCCAGCGGCTCGCCTCGCTGGCCGGCTACGACCCCCGCGGCACGGCGAGTCTGATGAACAAGATGCAGGTTCACATCCCTCAGACGCAGGAGTTCGGCTACTGGCGGACGCACCCCTTCTTCGAGCAGCGCGTGCGCAGCGCCGAGATCCGGCGCGACTCGCTCCTGCCGGCGACCGAGCGACCCGACGCCGACCGACTGCGCGCCTCGACCCAGCGCGTGCTGCTCGACTGGGCCGAAGGGGAGAAGCTCGAGACCGAGGCACTGGATTACGCCCGCACGGTGGCCCTCCACACCTGGCCGATCGGCGACGCGGCGGACGCAATCCGACTCGACAAGCTGCACGCTCTTCGGGACCGGGAGAGGGAGAGACCGGAGCTGGAGCGCGACTATTCGCACCTCATCGCCAGCTATCGCCGGGAGATCGACGATCTCGAGGCGCTCTCCCCGTCGAGTTCTCTGATCGCCACCCTGGTCGACGAGAACGAGTCGTTCGCCGCTATTCGCCAGGAGCTCTACCCGAGGGCGGTGGAGGTTCTCCAGGCCGGCGTCTATCAGACGGAGTTCCTCGAGACCTTCTCGAGCAACTATCCGGAGAGCGAGTTCGCCTCTCGAGTCGCCCTCGAGCTGGGTGAGGCCTACAGCCGGCTGTCGCGGCAGGGAGAGGCGGTCGGCTGCTTCCTCGAGGCGTGGAGATCGGCGCCTCAGAGCGAGCAGGGGCAGCGTGCGCAGCGCGGTCTGGTCGTGCTGTCGAAGCGGCTCGACGACCTCGCCGCGCTCGAGCGGCTGTCGGCAGAAGCCGATCCGGAGGTGGCGACCCTGGCGAGCGAGAGGCTCGCCAGGCTGGCCGACTCGTTCGACCGCCTCGAAATCGGAGCGGCCTACCTCACGAACTACCCCGAGGGAAGCGCCGCCACGGTCGTCGCCGAGCGGCTCGATCATCTGGCAGAAGATCTCTACGGCGAGGTGGTTCTCTACCAGACGGTCGGGGACGCGGCGAAGGCCGTCGCCGGCATCCAGAAGATCCTCACCCACGCTCCGTTCTCGCCGGCCGCCGAGAAACTGCGCGAGCGCATGGTGCTCGAGGGCTGAGGGAGCATCGATCCGCCTGACACGGCGAGGGCGTGACTTCGCGCCCGCGAAGCGGTCCAAGCACGAGGAACCCGGTCGCCGCCGCGCCGACCCTGTCGGGCGGGCGGGACACGATCATCTGGAGGAGAATCTCATGGGAACTCATGGACGGGCGGCCTGCGCCGCCC
Source organism: Candidatus Multivoradales bacterium (assembly GCA_965223855.1). Classification (GTDB taxonomy): domain Bacteria; phylum Acidobacteriota; class Thermoanaerobaculia; order Multivoradales; family JAHEKO01; genus CALZKB01. The sequence goes on along the minus strand of CBDCXM010000009.1, from coordinate 2,488,496 downwards.
TCTGCTACGGCGTAGTTCTGCCGCTGCTGGCGGTGTCGGCGGCACACAGCCAGGAGGAGGAGACGAAGCTCGGTTGGGCGAAGAGTGCCGAGTTCAGCCTCGTCTCCACCAGCGGCAACTCGGAGACCGACACGCTCGGCCTGGCCGCCGCGTTTGTCAGGACGATGGAGGACGCCTCGCTGACCCTCACCGCCAACGGGCTGCGTGCCGAGAGCACTACGACGGCTCGAAGGGCGGTCGGGACGTCGCCGGACGACTTCGTCGTCGACGAGACGTCCTCCACCGAGCTCACCGCCGAGAACTACGCCTGGGGAGCCCGCTACGACCGGCAGCTCTCCGACCGGGTCTTCTGGTACGCCGGCCTCACCTGGGAGCGCAATGAGTTCGCCGGGTTCAGCGAGCGTGTCGTCGGCCTCGGCGGCCTCGGTCATCTGTGGTGGGAAGACGAAAGCTCTCACTTCAAGACCGACTACGGCGTGACCTACACCTCGCAGGACGACCTGGTGCCCGCTCCCGGTCTCGACGACGCCTTTCTCGGCCTCCGTCTCTCCTACGACTACGGTCGCTCGCTCGGCAGGGCAACGCGATTCGGCAGCACCCTGGTCTTCAACCAGAACCTCGCCGAGAGCGAGGACTGGCGGGCCGACTTCCTCAACTCCCTCGCGGTTTCGATGAGCGAAAAGCTGGCTCTCAAGGTAGGCGTGAAGATGCTCTACGACAATCTGCCGGCCCTCGGGGTCCTCCCCCTCGAGTTTGCCGACGGCACGCCGACCGGGGACGTCGCGACGTTCGTCCTCGACGATCTCGATACCGTTGTGACGACCGCACTGGTCGTCACCTTCTAGGGGTCTGCTGAAGAACTCGAGAGTTCCTCAGCAGGCCCCCGGGGTGCTCCTCCCGATGGACTCGGGTCAGGGCAGGAAGCGATCCCGCTCTTCGACGCTCGGCACCCGGCAGGTGTCGAGCGTGCCGAACCAGAGGAGCCGCCGCTTGGCGACGAACTCGTAGATCGCGTCTCTGAGCGGGCGAGGGACCAGCCGAAAGGGAGCGGACAACCAGCGCCACGGCCCGCCGATCTTCGCGAGAGCCTGCAGCGCCCCGCCAGAACGGACGTGAAGGCGCGCCTCCGGAGTGCCGTGATCCTCGACGAACAGCATCGAATCGAGCGCTTCGGAAACTTCGAATCGCTGCCGTACCGCGAGCCCAGTCTCCCCCTGCAGCGGCGCATAGGTCAGCACCCCGTGCCGGTCGCGCCGCAGCAGGAAGCTCACGGCCCGGTCGCACAGCCCACAGTAGCCGTCGAAGAGAACGAGGTGTCGTCCCTCCCGCGAGGGCTGCGGAGACCAACCGAACACGGCAGCTGCCGGCTTCAGTCCTGCGAGGCAGGCGCGTCCGCGACCGGCCTCGGCGGATCGGGCAGAACGCTGAGGAAAGTCTTCGCCTCGGGAGGTAGCCTGGGAACCTCGTGCTCGAAGAGGACGTCTTCCGGCCACAAGCGCTCGCCGTAGTAGGCCTCGACCCAGCGCTGGTACACGGAGAGTTGCGCCCCTTCGACCGAAAGACCCGCGAACAGACCCCGCGAGCGCGCGTAGGCGTAGATCTCGGCGTTGAAGCGCAGGTCCGTGCCGGCCTCCGCGGCTCGGCCGACCGGCCCGGCGGCGACGGTCACGTCTCCCCCGAGCAGGAACTTCGAGCGCATCATCGACCGCGCCCCCTTCTCGTTCATGAAGAACAGGACGAGATCGGTCACCTGCGCCCCGGCCTGCAGACCGAAGCTCCCGCCGGTGATCTTGACAAAGGCCGGCGGGCTCCAGACCGACTCCTCGTTGCGGCAGCTCATCACACCGTGGCCACGCCGGCCACCCCAGACGAAGGCACCCTTGACCACCTTGGGCAGGATCGCGATGCAGCTCGCCTGATCGACGAGGCGCTCGGGCACGCCGCGATCGTCGATCTCCATCAGACGGAGGAAGGCCTCGCGCGAGGCGTCGAGCTTCTTTGCCTGCTTCTCTGACGCACCGGCGACGCTAGCCGCGGCGATCAACATCGCCGCGACGGGCAGCATTCTTCGGATCATGGCAACTCCTCCTGGCTCTCTCGGGTTTGTGAGGAGGGCTGTCCTGCCGCCTTCCCCGCCAGCTCGTCCGCCGTGAACTCGTAACGCTCGGCGCAGAAGGCGCATTCCGCGCGGCAGACTCCATCCTCTTCGTACAACGCGTCCGAGTCGCGGCGCGCCAGGACGGCAAGCTGGGCGCCTAGTCTCTCGCGACTGCAGTCGCAGTGGTACTCGAGCGGCGACTCTTCGAGCTGCTCGACTTCGAAGCCCTCGAAGGCTGCCCTTTCGACTGCCGCCAGTCCCCCAGTTTCGAGGAGATGGCTGAGGCCTTCGAAACCGCGCAGATTGGCCTCCAGCCTCGACAGCGCTTCGCTGTCGGTGCCGGGCAGAGCCTCCACGATCAGCCCTCCTGCCGCAGCGATCCCGGTCGAAGCCGGGAGCACGCCGACCAACACCGCCGAGCGGATCTGCTCGCTCTGCTCCAGGTAGTGCGCCAGGTCGAGCCCTATCTCGCCCGACACCAGCTCGACCTCGCTCGAGTACCTTCGATCCGTCCCTTCCCGCGTGACCCGGAGCGTCCCCGAGCCGACCCAGGGGGCCAGCCGCATCGATCCGTCCTCTGGAGTCGGCAGCCGCGCCGGGCTCACGATGCCCCGCACCGCGCCGCCGACGCTCGCCTCGGCCAGGACCTTCGTCAGGCTGCCGTCACCGCGAACCTCCAGAGTGACCCGAGAAGGAACCTTGAGCGCGATCCGCCTCACCAGCACGGCACCGGCCAGCGCTCGTCCGAGCGCGACCGCGGACAGCGGTGACAGGTCGAGTCTCCTCCGTCCCTCCTCGAGAGGGAGGGTCAGGTCCGCGGCGACCCACCGCAGCGATCCCGCGCCGGCAAGGCCGGTGCGCAGACGACCGCCTCCCGGGATCGGCTCCACCATGCTCCCGCTCACGGTACCGTCGCCGACCAGGCGGAGGTGTCACCCGACTCGAATCCGTCGGCAAAGACGGGCTGCGAGTCGATGTCCACGAAACGGGCGCTGAACGCCCCCCAGTTGCCGGCCGCATCGCGGCCGCGGAGGTAGACGAGGTGACGGCCGGAGCCGACACCGGTGAGGTCCACCGTCAGCTCGACCGGCTCGATCGTCTCGTCGAACCCTCCGTCGGCCGGAGACATCGTCATCGGCAGCCCGCCGTCCCACGGCGGAGCGTCGAGGTAGAGCTCGGCAGTATCGATCGGCTGCCGGGGCTCGGAGGGAGTGCTGTAGCGGGTGTCGTCGATCGTCGCGGTGACCGTCGCCGTCAGGCCGTCAGGAGTGACGGTGACCTGCGGATCGATCGCGTCTGGGCCGGAGGGGATCGTGTAGGGAGCTCGGACGCTCTTGGCGATCTGGGTCAGCGCCGGCAGATTGCCGGGAACGATCTCGTTCTCGAAGGTCGTGCAGTCCTGGAAGAAGCTCGTCCCCAGCTCCGCGGTGTAGCCCGGCACACCGAGCCGACCGTACGCGTAGTCCTTGGTGGCTCCGTCGACCGTGCCGAGGCTGCCGAGTACAGCCGTGTAGGCGGGGAAGAACGAGTACTTGCGACCGAGGGTCAGCAATGCGGCGGCGTTGGGAGGATCGGCCGTCGTGAAGCCCCAGGAGGACAGGAAAACCTCGCCGAACGAGTGCACGTCGATGTAGATGCCCTCGGCGTCCGGCGGAGCGGGGGTCGTCAGATCGTCCGGCCGCTGGTCGGCGAAGATCGAGTCCATGTAGTCCATCAGCACGATCGCCTCGGGCTCGGAGCGTGCCGACGGTCCGCGGAAGGTGATCTGACACGGATCGCCGCTCGAGCCGCCACAGCATCCCCACTGAAAGTCGAAGTTGCGGTTCAGGTCGATACCCCGATCGTTCGTGCCGCTGCAGAAGTCGTCGTTGGCGTTCTTACGCCACGAGAGACCGCTCTCCGCCCGCTTGCGCCCGTCGGGGTTCGCCTGCAGCACGAGATGAATCTCGTGGTGGTCGAGGATCCAGGTCAGGTCGGGATCGACGCCGTACCCCGCCACGAGCGCCTCCGCGAAGCGCGTCACGAGTTCCGCCGTCGCGTACTCACGGGCATGCAGCGCGCCGACGAGCATCAGGTCGGGCTTCGGCCCCGCCACGGCGGCCTGGGTCAGTTTCAGCACCATCAGGTCGTAGCCGGGGCCGCCGTGCCCGGGAAACTGCTTCTCCCAACTGTCACCGAGATCGGTCCAGGTCGCGAGATCCGGGTAGTCGAGCGCGAGCTGCGCTCCGGTCGCTAGCGTCTCCTCGACCGTGCGGTAGCACTCGAACCCCGGGATCTGGCGCAGCGAGTGGCCGGCGGCGAACTGAGCTTCGATCCAGCGGAGTCGCTCGGTCTCCTCGAGTTCGAGCTCGAGCGTCCAGCCGGTGGCGAGCAGCAGATCACGATCCAGCGCCCTGTCGACGACGAAGCGCAGGGCGCCCGTCGCGGCGTCGACGCCGATGTGATCGAAACGGGCCCGCACCCCTTCGAGTCCCGACTCGGTCCAGTCGGCGATCCGAACCACCCACGGGCCGTCGTCGCGCAGCGTCGGCGCCTCCGTTTCAGCGGAGCTCACCGACGACATCAGTGTCAGCAGCAGCAACGCCGGGAGAGTCGGCCCGGTACCGGCAGCGACGCGCCGCCTGGTCGCCGCCTGCGCCGTCATCGCACCAGCAGGATGCGATCGTTCGCGGGATAGAGCCACTCCATCCCCCGCTGCGTGAGCACGGCGTCGTCCTCCAGCGGGACGCGCAGCTTCCTGCCCCCCCACTCGGGGATCGCCGTGTAGGCGAAGAGCTCGATCGACAGCAGATTCGTCGGATGCAGCATGTAGCCACGTCTCACCGGGTTGAAGAAGGCGACCGACGGGCCGCTCCCGTGGCCCGAATTGCCGACCGAATGGCAGCCGATGACGACATCGGTCGTCGCCGGATCCTCCGTCGGCTGGTTGAAGTCGATCCGCACGAATCCGGCCGCTTCGAGCGCCGCGTAGACGGCTTCCTCGGCTTCGCCGGCGGTGACACCGGCTCGAATCGCGCCCTTGACGACCGATCGCGCCTCCCGGGCGCGGTCGAAGGCGTGCTGAATCGAGTCGGGGGCCTCGGTCTCCCCCTCCTGAAGCAGATAGGCGATCCGCTTCATGTCGGTGTAGAGGTTCAGGAAGCCGACACCCCAGTCGATCATCACGACGTCTCCCCGCTGGAGAACCGTCGAGTCGGAGATCGCGACGATGCCGTCCGGGCCGGTGACGTAGATCGACGGCATGCCGAACGAGGAGTCGAGGCCGCGCTCGAGGAGCCGGTCCCGGAGCCACCACGCGACCTCCTCGAGGCGGGTCACGCCGGGCTCGATGACCTCGTTCGACAACGCTCGCTCGGCGAGTTCGCGCGAGATCTCACCGGCCTCGGCGAAGGCAGCGACTTCGCTGGCGACGCGACGCGACCGGAAGTCCGAAGCGAGCTTCTCGGCAGAGACGATCCGCGATGCCCAGGGCTCGCCCAGGGTCTCGACGATCTGCTCGAAACCGGTGTGGGACAGGGTGTCGAGCGGTCCGATCGCGCGGCTCATGTTGAGCGCGATGGTCTGTGGATCCCGCTCGGCAACGAAGTCGGCCAGGGCGTCGGCGCCCAGAAACAGATCGTAGGCGCCGCTTTGCTCGATCATGTAGCCGCTGATGCCCAGCGCCGCGCGCTCGATCCGGTCTCCCCCCCGGTCGGTAAAGACGTAGTACCCGTCGGTCGAGGCGTAGCCGAACCCGAAGTCCGGCCACAGATTGCCGTAGTTGGCCTCGCGGATCATGGTGATCCACATGTCGACGCCGTTCTCGCGCATCGCCTCGGGCAACACACGGTCGAACTTCTCGGCGCGGATCTGGTTCATCCGCTCCCAGCGGCGCCGCGCCTCCTGGCCATCCGCCTCCATCGCCGGCCACCAGACCGACGCGACGACGACGCAGGTCAGCGCCCGCAAGCCTCTCTTCTTCATCATCGCACTCCTCCGCTCCGGACGGCGCCGATTGTGTCAGAGCGGCGGCGCAGACCCGGAAGCCGAGCGAGGGGAGATCAGGCGCGCTGCGGCCCGGCCAGGAGTCTGGCGGGCAGACGGATGAGCGCTCCGAGAAAGCTGAAGACGCCGTCCACCGCCAGCCCGACCAGCCGGAACGGCAACAGGAGCAACCAGACCAGCGGATAGAGCACCAGCGCCAGCAAAGCCGCCGGCCAGCAGACGATCAGCAGCAGAAGCCAAAGTAGAAAGGTCGTCATCGTGTCCTCCTGCCCCTGATACGCGGCGCCTCGTCCGAAGTTGCCTCCAGTTCCGCTCTCAGTTCCTCGTTGTGCTCTCCGAGTCGCGGCGGATGCCGGCGGTAGGTCGGCCCGTCGTTCATGTGGATCGGGTTGCCGATCGATCGCACCGTGCCGATCAACGGGTGCTCCAGCTCGACCACCATCCCGCGGGCCAGAACCTGCGGCTCCTGCAAGGTCTGATCGGGAAAGAGGATCGGCCCCGCCGGCACGTCGGCGGCGACGAGAGCCTCGACCCACTCGGCGGCATCTCTGCGCGCGAGGCGCTCTTCGAGCAGAGGGATCAGCGTCTCGCGATGCTCGTTGCGCCCGGGATTCGTGGCGAACCGCTCGTCGGCGCCCACCGAGCCGGAGATCTCCAGCACCTCGCAGAAGCGCCGCCAGAGCCGGTCGGTGCCGACCGCGACGATCAGGTCGCCATCGCGGGCGCGCATCGGCTGGTACGGAGTGATCGTCGGGTGAAGGTTGCCGATCTTCACCGGCCGCTCCCCGGTCGCGAGGCAGGTGCTGCCGATGTTGGCGAGCCACGCAACCTGACTGTCGAGCAGGGAAACGTCGATCGCGGCTCCCTCACCGCTGCCGCCCGATCGATCGCGCCGATAGAGCGCCGCCAACGCCCCGAGGGTGGCGTAGACCCCGGCGCTGATGTCCGCCATCGCGGTCGGGAACCGCATCGGCCCGTCGGACTCGGCGCCGGTGAGCGCCATGAGACCCGCCTCTCCCTGGGCGATCAGGTCGTAGCCCGCCCGCCCCGCCTTGGGCCCGGAGTGACCGTAGCCCGAGATCGCGACATGGACGAGCGCCGGGAAGCGTCGCCGCAGCGACCCGGCGTCGAGTCCGAGGCGCTCGAGAGAAGCACGCCTTGGATTGTTGGTGACGAAGACGTCGGCGGTCGCCAGCAGCCTTTGCAGTACGCCCGCATCTTCGGCGTCCTTGACGTCGAGCTCGAGGCTGCGCTTGTTGCGGTTGACGGAGAGGAAGTAGGCGCTCTCTCCCTCGAGGAAGGGCGGCCCCCACTTGCGCGACTGGTCACCCTCGCCGAGGCGCTCGATCTTGATGACGTCGGCTCCCAGATCCCCGAGCATCATCGCGCAGTAGGGACCCGCCAACGCTTCCGTCATCTCGATGACGCGCAGGCCGGCGAGGGGGGATTCGTTCGTTGGGTCGGTCTCGTGCACGGGTCGGAGTCCCTCCTACTCTAGCCCTTCCCTCTCACGCTCGACATCGCCCGGAGCGGCCCACTCCCGACGGCCGGCGTGGCTGCACCCCCTGGGCGCATGCGGCGCTGGCTGGGTCAGCGCAACAGCGCCAGCGATCTCACCGCAGCGGTCAGGGAGACGTCCTGCGGCAGGAAGGCCCCCCGCACCCAGACGATCCGCTGACGTTCGAGGCGCCGGTTGAGACGTCTTTGTGCGCGCCGAAGCGACTCCGCGTCCCGAATCAGGGTGGCGTCTCCCCACGACCCGGCCGACCGCCCGGAGCTCCCGCTCTCGGGCCGCGAGGCGGTCCAGACCTCGAGCGGCACTCCGAGCGCGGCCAGATAGCGCCGCACCTGTGCGGGATCGAGCTCACTCACGTCCTCGTCGCGACCCGAGGTGAAGAGGACGACCACCCGCCGCCGGTGTCCCTCCGCTGCCGACTGACCCGCCACGGCGACGGCATCCGTCAGCGGCTGAGGCCCGGCGCGCTCCTTCGCGGGCTCGCGAGTCGCCAACAGCCAGAGCAGGCCTCCGTCGTTGCGCCCGTAGGGATCCGACCGCGGGAAGACGCGCCTCTCCAGCCCTCCCTCTCCCGCCAGGTGAGGTGTCGTGCCCAGCAGGCGCACGCGCTGATCGGCCTCGAACCGCAGACGGCTTCGCACCGACGTCGCCACCGCAGGAGGACCGAAACCGCTATCCCGCCCGAAGCCCTGCGAGGCGCTGGCACCGGGTGGCTGCGTCACGATCGGCGGTTGCGGCGCCGCTTCGGTTCGAGCGAGGTGATCCATCTGCCATTGCGTCTGGCGATCCCGCACGATCACGATCTCGGCGAGCGGCTTCTCGACCGCTACGACCTCCAGCGTGGCCCCGGCGGCCTCGAACCATCCGTTCATGACGGCCGGATCCGGCTCCCCTGAGCCTGTCCACTCGACCGGCACCGCCGTCATATGACTGGCCGTTGTGGTGCCCCAGGCGCCGAGCGTCGCGTGAGCGGACGCCTCGAGACCGCCGGGAAAGGTCGCCTCCGCCCGTACGACGTGCACCCGGTCGGGATCGTAGGGGGGCCAACGCACGACGTTGCCGTCGACCTGGATCGGCTCGCCGTCGAAGGTCACGCTCAGCCGCTCCGGGTCCTCTCCGAGCACGCTGTCCCAGGACAGTCGAGCCTCGCCGCCCTTCTCGGGAGTGCCACCGGTCGACAGCTCCAGAGCCGCACGGGGACCGGCGACGTTCACCCACTGAACGGCACGCGCTACCTCTACGCCCGAGGCGTCGAGGGCGATTGCCTCCAGGCGGTGTGGCAGCAGTTCGTCCCCGAAGTCGCATTCAAGAGACCATGGTTCGCCGTCGAGCCGGGCGATCGGGCGGCCGTCGAGCCGCACCTCCACGGCCTCGACGCCGGCTCCGACCAGCAGCTCGACCGGCACGACACCGACCACCAGAGAGAAGAGCACGGTTGCAAAGGCGACCATCACCGGTCTCCAACATCGCCCCGGGCCTCGTATTCCTCTCTCCATCCGTCTGGAGAGCCTCGAGCCGAGGATAGGATCGAGCCATGGTCTTCGAGCATCTCGAATGGGACGGTCACGAGGAGATCCTCCACCTTCACGAGTCCGAGGTCGGCCTTCGGGCGATCATCGCCCTTCACAGGGTCCGCGGTGGCGCCGCACTCGGTGGGATTCGGTTCCGGCCCTACGAGAGCGGCGAAGCGGCCCTCACCGACGTCCTCCGTCTCAGCCGCGCGATGACGCACAAGTGGGCGCTGACCGGGCTCGGTTGGGGCGGCGGCAAGAGCGTCATTCTCGGCGATCCCGCGCGCGACAAGAGCGCCGAGCTGCTTCGAGCCTTCGGCACGGCGGTCGACCGGCTCGGCGGTCGCTACCTGTGCGCTCCCGACGTCGGCACCAACGCCGACGACATGGCCGTGATCCGGGAGGCCACCCGCTATGTCGCCGGCCTTCCGGGGGCCGACACCTCGGTCGCGACGGCGATCGGGCTCTTCCATGGCTTGCGGGCGATGGCGGAGCGCGTGCTGGGTCGTCCGAGCCTCGACGGGGTGACGATCGCCGTCCAGGGAGCAGGTGGGGTCGGGGCCAAGCTGTGCGGCCACCTGGCCGACGCGGGAGCCAGGGTGCAGGTCGCCGACGTCGATCGGGAGCGGCTTCGCCGTGTATGCGAGGAAACCGGAGCGACCCCTGTCGACAGCGACGGTGTGCTGGAGGCGGAGGTCGACCTCGTCTCTCCCTGCGCCCTCGGAGCGGTCCTCAACGCTGCCAGCATCGGGCGGCTGCGCGCTCGCGGCGTCTGCGGCGCCGCCAACAATCAGCTCGCGAGCGCCGCCGACGCCGACCGCCTCAGAGAACGAGGCATCGCCTGGGCACCCGACTACGTCGTCAGCGCCGGCGGCATCATCAGCGGCGCCCGCGAACTCGGCCGCATCGACGAGAACGAGATGGCCGCGCGTCTCGAGGGGATCTACGACACCACGCTGGCGGTCCTCGAGCTGGCGGACGCCGAGGGCATCACGACGGATGCCGCCGCCCTGCGCCTCGCTCACGAGCGAGCCGAACTCTAGCCTGAAGTTCTCACGCGCGAGGGGGGTTCACGGGATGGTCACCGACCAGCTGAGCGTGTCGCCGCTCTCGAAGCCGTCGCTGAAGATCTCGGCAGCCCGCGCCAGGCAGGCGGGGTTCGCCGAAGAGACGACCGCCAGGTGATCGCCCATCTGGGTCGGCACCCGGCCCGGCGCCACGCCGTAGGGATGGCCCGTGCCCAGGCTGAACCCGATGTTGCCGATCCCTCCGGCCATCTGATTGCAGTAGCTCATCACCGTGCCGCAGGCGGAGCCTGATCCGGGGCACCCGGAAGGCAGCGAGGTCGCTCCGACGTAGCAGCCGTCCTCGCCGGAGAAGCACATGTCGATCGGGTTCGGGTTGCCCTGGAGGCCGGCGTAGCAGTGCGTATGCGGCGAATCGAAGTTGTGGCCGAGCTCGTGAGCGACGACGTAGACGTCCCACACAACCTGCGGGTTGCCGAGGTCGAAGTTACCGTCGAGGTCGCCGCTGTAGCCGTAGGGTCCTCCATAGTTGTCGGTCGCAGGCGAGAGCGAGCAGTTGCCCTCGTGGTTGTAGTTGAACGCTCCCGAACAGAGCACCCCGACCCAGGCGACGCCGCCGCCGTTGTTCTTGCCACTGAAAAAGTGGCCGGCCGAGTAGACCTCTCCCCCCACCGTGCCGCCGTAGTTGTCGTTCCAGTAGCGCCCGAACTCCAGGAGGCCGCAGAAGGTGGCAGACTCCAACCACGGGTCCGGTGCCTCCCACAGCGAGACCTCGATGATGCGAAAGTCGGTCGCGGTCTCCGCGTCGTAGAGGGTCGACGCGAAGGCGATCACGTCGGCCGCGTAGTCGATCGCGTCGAAGGTGTTGCCACCGAAGAGCGCCAGATACTCGTTGTCCGTCTCGATCCCCAGGCGGACCGTGTAGCTGCCGCCCGCGGTCGCTCGAGCGGGTGCGGAGGGAGCGGCAGCGCCGAAACCTCGCAACAGCGCTCCCGGCTCCACGGTGAGCGAGTCGGTCGCGCACGAGAACTCGCTCGCCTCGCGCCCCAGGGAGGCGGCGTCGACGGCTCGCACCTCGACTGCTTCGAGAGCCACTCCGCGCTCGCGGTTCCCGATCAGGTGGAAGCGGCCACCCGCCCTGACCAGCCCCCGGATCTCCCCGTCCTCGCTGAGCGAGAGATAGGCAAGCGAAGCGCGATCGCCGTCGACCCATCCACGCAGGTAACGGTTGCCGGGAACCGGCAGCTCCCGCACCTCCTCGACTCCTCGCACCAGCAGCCGCGCCTTCGCGTCGAAGACCTCGAAGCGGGTCAGGTGAAGTGCGGTCGCGCCGAGTCCCTCGAGATCGACTCCAGTGACCTCGAGACTCCCGCCGGGCGGTACGTTGCGGATCGCGGCGGCGAGATCGCCGGAGAGCGGAGTCGGCGCCGCTCCCAGCGATGCGGCACCATGGAACATGAGGGCGACGACACAGAGCTTTCCGCGGTTGGAGATCACGCTGTCTTCCTCCCTTCCGGCTCGTCGCTGCCGAGTGGCAGAACCGAGCGCCTTACCTGGGCACGATTGGTGGCGGTCCCGTGCCTCCCTCGCGCGCCTCGGCGGAGTCGAGTTCGCTGTGGCGGGGATGGCGATCCTCGATCGATTCCACCGATCCCGGCCGGCTCCGCAAAGCACGGACGATTCGTGGCAGAACCCACAACACCGCCAGCACGATGATGACGCGCCAGTTGGCGCCTTCGAGAATCGAATCGAGATCCATGACCTCAGGCATCGTATCCCGAGTCGGACACCGTCGCACTCGCCGGAACCGGGGCCGCGCTCTCGCCGGAAGCCCGCAGGGAATAGAGTGACCTGGGACCGGCTTTGCACTCCTCGAGTGCTCGACTGGAAAGGAACCCGAGATGATCAGACCCCTCCCCTTCACCCACCGCCCGACGGCGCTGATAGCGCTCCTGCTGCTCACGCTGTCCGGCTGCCTTCAGGATGCCGGCCGAGAAGAGCGGCAGGCCGACACCCTGCAAAGCCAAGTCGAAGAGCTCGAGCGCCAGTTGGCGGCTCAGCGAGAGGAGCTCGAACAGATCGCCTCAGAGAACGAAGCTGCCCGTCTCGCGGTGGAGCGCGAAGAACAGATGCGTCAGGAGGAAGAGCAGGCGCGGCTGGAAGCCGAGCAGGCGGCACTGGCCGAACAGCAGCGACAGGCCGAAGCCCGCGAGCGCCGGCAGGCGGAGCTCGACCGGCTCGCCGCCGAGCGCGAGGCGGACGAGGAGCGCGCCCGTGAGCTTGGGCTCTGGGAGCGGGAACTGGCCGAGCGGGAAGCGCGAATCGAAGCCGAGGTCGCCGAGCAGAGTGCCGAAATCGACCCATCGGCCTCGCCGTCCCCTGCCCCGGAGGACGGCACGGAAGCTTCCGCGTCACCGCCCAGGCAGGCGACGCTCAGCCCGGGCACGGTGCTCCATATCGAGATCGACGAGACCCTCAGCAGCGAGACCCACCGGGTCGGCGATCGCTTCGACGCTCGTCTCGCCCGCGACCTCTACGGCGAGGGCGGTGAGCTGGCGGTTCGCGCCGGTGCCCCTATCCGGGGCGAGGTGATAGAAGTCACGCCGCTCAAGAGAGTCGGGGGCCAGGCGTCGATCGCGATCGCCTTCAACGAACTGATTCTGCCCTCGGGAGAGACCCTCGTCCTCGAGGCCTCGATGTCCGAGCAGGGCCGGAGCGCCAAGGGTGAGAGGAAGAAGATCGTCGTCGGAGCGATCGCCGGCGCGGTCCTTGGACGGGTCCTCGGCGGCAAGGGCGGCGGCGAAGTGCTGGCGGGAGCGGCCGTCGGCGCCGCCGCGGGAACGGCAGTCGTCGCCTCGAAGGCAGACGGCAAGGCCGCCGTCATCCCGCGTGGCGAGACGGTCGGTCTGGTCCTCGAGGAGGTCGTGACGGTGACGACCGAGATGAAGGGGCTGGTCGACGCCGACGACGACTGAAGACGGCTTTTTCAGCGGTGAGCGACGCCCTCAGTGGAGCGGCTCTTCAGCGCGCCGAGTCGCTCAGTGAAGCGGCAGCCAATCACCGCCACCGAAGTCGAGAGTCAGCACCGCGCCCTCCGGTAGCCGCCGGTCGCTACAGCCGGCCGGGCCACCGTCCGGCCACGTGAGGGCATCGAGGGGCTCGCCCTCGGCAAGGACGGCGACCGCGAAGCGATCGGCGCCCGCCAGCTCGGGCCCGACGACGAACTCCGTGTGCCCCGGCACCCCCATGCCGGCAGGGCTCGCCACCCAGCCGTGCACCTCGAAGAGATCGGCGAGGGCCCCGACCTGCATCCCGCGTGACGGCTCGACTTCGCCTCGCGGCAGCGGGGAGATCGCCTGCTGAAGATGCCATTGTGTGCCACCGCCACGGTAGCGCCGACTGTGGAGCCCCGCATCGGCGACCAGCGCGGTGACCACCTCTCCACGCCCGAGGCACAGCGCCACCGACTGCGGGGCCGGAGAGCGCACCTCGACGATGAGGTATCCCTCGAGCCTGTGGGCAGCCACCTCCAGTCGCCCGGCCTCGATGGCCTCCCCGGAGAGGACGCCGTCCACCTGTGCGATCCACGCCCGTGTCGATCCGGACGCGATCTGCGCGACACTCGCCGTCGAAGCGAAGAAGCCGACCAGCACCAGAGTCCAGTGAAGCCGCGAGGCTCTCATCGCCGCCATCCTCTCACTCCTCGAGCGGCTCGTCCCGCCCCGGCTGCGACATCGCGGCGTCGCTCAGGTGCTCGAACACCTGAACGACGTTGCCGTCGGGATCCTCGACCTGGAGCGAACGCAGGGTGCCGTCGGGTTCCACGATCACCTCTCCCCTGGGCGGCACTCCCTCCCGCTCGAGGGTGTCCATCATCTCGTCGAGATCGGCGACGAGGAAGCCGAACTTGAAGACGCCATGGACTTCATGCCGACGCTCGACCGCGGGAGCATGACGAACGAGCGGAGCCGCTGCGCTGCTCTCGATCAGTTCCAGCAGAGCACCGGGGCGCGCCAGGAGCCGGATCCTGAGCCCCCTCTCCGGCAGATCGACCTGCCGGCTCGTCTCGAAAGCGAAGAGTCGCTCATACCAGTCGACACTGGCATCGACGTCGGCGACCGAGAGGGCGAAGAAGAAGGGCTCCGGGTCGGTCTTCTCGCCGGCCGAGATCCCGCTCGACGCCATCAGGGCGGCGACGGCGGCGGCCACCAGCCGGTTCCTTCGGAGGCTCCCGTCACCCATCGGACTCGCCGGACTCGTCGGCGACGCTCTCCACCGGGATGCCGAGCCTCTGCGCCCTCTCCTCCCATCTCTGGCGCGCGAGCGCCCTCATGTCCGGGACCGGATCGACCTCATCGACGATCTCCAGGCCGAGCAGCGTCTCGAGCACATCCTCCATCGTCGCCAGACCGGCGACGCTGCCGAACTCGTCGATCACGACCGTGATGTGCTCCCGCTCGTCGATGAGGCGCTCGAACAGTCGCCACACCGTCAACGTCTCCGGCACGACGAGAATCGGCGTCATCAACTCGCCGATCTCGCGCTCCCCCTCCTTGCGACCGGCATCGAGGAGGGCGTCGCGACGAACGTAGCCGACGACGTTGTGCGGATCCTCGCTCCACAGCGGAATGCGGGAGAACGGCAGCTTCGAATGCTCGTCGAGCACCGACGCCACCGTCCGCGTCGCCTCCAGGGTGAAGACCACGGTGCGGGGCGTCATGATGTCGCGAACCCGAACGTCACCGAGACGGAAGAGGTTGCGCACGATATTGCCTTCCAGCTCCTCGACCGTGCCGGCCTTGAAACCGAGCTGCGCCATGGCCGCAATCTCCTCCGGCAGCACGGTACGCCCCTTCTTCTTTCCGGCCGAGAACATCCCCGACATGAGCTGCGACACCCAGACCAGCGGGAAGAGAACCCAGATCAGCGGCGGCAGCAGCCAGGCGGCCAGCGGGGCCAACCGGCGCCAATAGACCGCACCCAGTGTCTTGGGGATGATCTCCGACAGGAACAGCACCAGCAGCGTGAGGACCGCCGAGGCGATCGTCAGCACTTCGGAGCCCCAAAGCTTCTGCGCCTCGGCACCTACGCCCACCGCCCCGACAGTGTGAGCGATGGTGTTGAGAGAAAGGATCGCTGCCAGCGGACGGTCGACATCCTCCTTGAGCTTGCGCAACGTCGTCGCCAGCGCCGGTCGCTTCTCGTTGAGGGTGCCGACGTAGGCGGGGGTGATCGAAAGCAGCACCGCCTCCAGCACGGAGCAGATGAAGGAGAAGCCGAGGGCGACGGCGACGTAGATCAGCAGCAGGGTCATGAATCCGGTCTCGCGATGCGCATGGGGGCGCCATCATAGTCGGCTTCGCCCTCGTGTCGGCGCCCGCGGAGCCTCGGCGCTCCCGCGCCACCGTGCCGCGCCGAGGCGGGTCGTGCTGTCTACACGACAGGCTCCGCTAACTGGTGCAGCGACCCCGCCTCCCGTCACCGCCTGCCCGACTCACGGCCGGAACCATCGGGCCGGCGCGTTGACGAGACTCGCTCCCGTGCTCCCCGGATGAGCCTCGCGGTAGTCGTCCACCAGCCGGTACCCAAGCGTGTAGCCGGTCCACATCGGGATTGCCGGCGTCGAGCCAAAGAACCAGGCGGAGTGGGAGTAGCTCGAAGAGTCGAAGTCGGGGCGGGCACGAGCGATCCATGCGGCGATCTCCGGGTCCGACAGCGCGATCGCCCAGGGCGGTAGCGGCTCGGCGTAGACGTCCGAGGCGAAGTGGTCGGCCAACCCCTCCGACACCATCGCCTCGAGCAGCGTCGAGCCGTAGCCGACTCCGCGAATTCTCGCCACGTGGTGAAACTCGTGGGCGGCGATCGAAGGGAGCTGACGCGCGATCTCGTCGTCGGTCGCCGATGGGTCGACGGCCAGAGTGACGGCTCGTGGCCCGTCAGCGCGGCCTCCGACCCGCCATCCCCGGGGGATCAGGTTCGGTCCGGCCGTGATCGTCACGCCGATACCGTCGATCGCGATCAGCCCTCTCGAACGATCGAAGGCTTCGACGACGAGCGTCTCGATCAGGGGGACCCGATCGGCATGGCGGCCGCCGTCCCGGAAGGCGATGCCGATCCCGGACGTCGGCTGGTGCGTCGAGGGCGGCTCGGTCGGCGAACCGCCGCCGCACGCCGCGAGGGTCGCGACGATTGCGAGAGCTGCGACTCTCCGCAGCAGATTCAAGGTCAGGGCGTCGAGAACGTGCGTTCGTGTCATCTGTCACCTCCGACCTGCTTATACTGCTCCCGAGGCTCACCTACCTCACATCTGGGACCAACCGACCTCCATCCGGGACGAATGTCAAAAGGACCCGACAGCCGATCCGGCTTCGCCTGGTGGCAGGTCGCCGCGTGGACGGCGGCCGTGGCGTTCTTCTGGACCCTCGACACCCTGACCAAGCTCGACGTCCGCGGGCGCACCGGACAGGGGCTCTCGGACCTGCGCCTCTTCACCGAGCAGGGGACGAGCGCCCTGGCCGCTCTCCTGATGATCGCCTTCGTCGTCGCCTGGGTGCGTCGCTTCCCCGTCGAACCGGAGCGCCCACTGCGTACTGCGGGAACGCACCTGCTGGGATCGGTCGGGTTCGCCGCCGGTCACTACGCCCTGATGCTCGGGCTTCGAGCCGTCGTCTACGGCTTCGTCGGCCGCGCCTACACCCCCGGCCCGTTCCTGCCCAACCTGTGGTTCGAGTACAAGAAGGACGTCAAGATCTACTTCGTCATCGTCGCACTGATCGTCGCCTATCAGGCGTTCGCTCGACGCAGGACGGCCGAGGCGGCTACCAGCTCTCCGGGCAACCTCGAAGTTCAGACACCCCAGGGCAGCCGCTACCTGCGGCTCGACCGGGTGACCCACCTCGAGGCGGCCCGCAACTACGTGCTGGTTCACGCCGGAGGGCGCCGCTTCACCGTCCGGTCGTCGCTGGCAGCGCTCGAAGCGCGTCTGGGACCCGGCTTCGTGCGGGTTCACCGAAGCTTCCTCGTCGCCGGCAACGCCATAGACGGCCTCGATCGGAGCGGAGGAAGCTGGACCCTCGAAGTCCGGGGCGACGCTCGCGTCCCGGTGAGCCGCAGTCATCGCGACTCCGTGGCCGCCTACCTCGACGCACAGTCCGTCCCCTGACGATGTACGGTCCCTGTCGTTCGTCCCGCGACACGAACCACCGGTCCCACCTCCGGATCGGCAGCCGAACCGGAGGCGTAGACCTCTTCGACGAGCGGGGCCGGCCCCTCCGGCCCACTGCGCTTCGAGAGGAGAATCGACGATGAACAGACTCACGCTCGACGAACCCCTTCGTGAGCAAGCCGGACGGCTCACCCTTCCCGACGGTCGGCGCATCGCCTTCGCCGAAGCGGGAGATCCCGAGGGCGCTCCGTTCCTCCACTGCCACGGCCATCCCGGTTCGAGACTGGAAGTGTCGATCGCCCACCAGGCCGCCCGGCGCGCCGGCATCCGACTGATCGGGATCGACCGACCCGGCATGGGCCGGTCGGACTTCGAACCCCGGCGCCATCTCGCCGCCTGGCCCGGAGACGCGGCACGAGTCGCCGATGCCCTGGAGCTCGAGCAGTTCGGAGTGCTCGGCCCTTCGGGCGGAGGCCCGTATGCCCTGGCCTCGCTGCATGCGCTACCCGATCGGGTGAGAAGCTGTGGCGTGCTCGCCGGGCTCGGCCCGATCGACCCCCTGGGTACCCGCGGCATGATGCCGGCCAATCGACTGCAGTTCCGGCTCGCGGGACTCGCCCCCGGCCTCGTGCGCCCCCTGCTCTATCTCGCCCTCGGCCGGCATCGACGAGCTCTCGACGACGGCGGCAAGCTCGAGCGGGTGGTAGAGGGTTTCGCCCGCGCTCTCCCCGAGAGTCGACGCCGGCCGGAAGTGGCGCGCCTCTATGTGGAAGAGACTCTCGAGGCCTTTCGCCAGGGAAGTCGCGGCGCGGCCTTCGACGCCTACCTGTTCACCCGGCCGTGGGGCTTCCCGCTCGACGCCCTTGCTCCCGACAGGGTTGTGCTCTGGCACGGGACGCAGGACGTCCATGTGCCGGTGGCGATGGCGCGCTTTGTCGCCGCCGCTGTGCCGGGGTGCGACGCTCGCTTCTTCGACGGCGAAGACCATCTCGACGTGATCTTCGGCCGCCTCGAAGATGTGATGGCGTCCTTGCGCCGACACTGGGACCGGCAGGGCCCAACGACGACCTCGGGTCCCAGCCTGTAAGGTGCCCACAAGGCGACTGGGTTCCCCGGCTCAGGATCGGGGCAGCGACCACCCTCCCGTCGCGAAGCGCCATGGCCGATCCGACACTCTTCCAGCCGCGAAACCCCGCTTTCGAGGCGCGCGTTCGCGAGAGCTTCGCGCGGCAGAAGATGATGGCTCTGCTGGGAGCTGAGCTGATCTCGGTGCGAGCCGGCGAGGTGGAGATCGCACTGCCCTACTCGGAAGCCCTGACCCAGCAGCACGGCTTCCTGCACGCGGCGGCGATCACCGCGGTGGCCGACAGCGCGTGCGGCTACGCCGCCTTCTCGCTGATGGCCGCCGAGCAGGAGGTGTTGTCGGTCGAGTTCAAAGTCAACCTGCTCTCCCCCGCCGTCGGCGACCGCTTCGTCGCCGTCGGTCGGGTGCTGCGCCCCGGACGGACTCTCACCGCCTGCACCGGCGAGGTGTGGGCCGAGGCTGCGGGAAACCGTCGCCGGGTGCTCCAGATGCAGGCGACGATGATCGCCACCTCTCTCGACGAGCACGACTCGGCCCGCCGCGACCGCTCCACGCCGCCATCATGAGTTCAACGTCCACAGCGAGTAGTTGAGGACGGCGGCGAAGGACACCCACGCGAGGTACGGCAGGAGCCACCAGACGCTTGCCGCCTCGACGCGGCGAAAGCTCCAGATGGTCGCGACGATCGCCAACCACAGCGCCACGATCTCGGCGAAGGCCCACCCCGGAGCGCGGAGCCCGAAGAAGAGGATCGACCAGAGGCCGTTGAGCACCAGTTGGCAGCAGAAGAGCGCGAGGGCGAGCCTGACCCCGGAAGTCGAGCCGGCACGCCTCCAGATGCGGAAGGCCGCGAACCCCATCATCAGGTAGAGCAAGGTCCAGACCGGGCCGAAGACCCACGATGGAGGGTTGAAGGCGGGCTTCTCGAGGCCCGGATACCAGCTCTGGACCCCTTCGGTCGTCGCGGCTCCCGACAGCGCACCCACGAGAAGCGGCAGCGCGAGGGCCACGACGAGTTTCCATCGATCGCTCATGCCGCCAATAGTGCCCCGGAGCCGTCGCCGTGGCCAGCCGCCGGGACCTCACGCCGCGCAGCGGCAGTTCGACCAGCGTTCTACTATCTCGCCTGGAGACACCTGGTCAGCCGTCTCGATGCCGAGCTCGGACCGGCGGCCGGCTCAGGCTCAGCGCTCGCCGGCGCCCGGCCGCCCACCCCGCCAGGCGAGCCACAGACAGGCGCACAGGACCGCCAGCGAGTAGAGGAGGGCCCACCCGAGCACGGTCTCCTGCCACTCCTGCCCGGGTGCGTAGATGCCGAGCTCGCGCTCGCGCGAGACCACCCGCAGGAAGTAGCTGCGCCAGGCGAGAGCGCCACACCATCCCCAGGCCGCGGTCAGGAACGCCACACCGGAGGCCGGTTTCGCCCGCAGTGAGCGCACCCCGGCAAGGAGCAGGAGCAGGCATCGCCACGACATCGACCAGATAGTTCGGATCGCCGAGATCGTGTCGCGAGGCGTAGGTTTCGGCGGGCGCATAGACCGCCAGGGTGGCGAGCGAGATCCAGGCGAGTGGTGTTTCCCATCGATGCCTCGACACCGCGTCTCCCGCTACCCGGAGTCGAGCGGCAGGTCGAGCACGACCTGTCGCTTCTTCGTCTCGAACCCCAGGGCTTCGTAGAAGCGCCGCGCCGAAGCCCGCTCCCTGCGCACCCTGACCCGCAGCCGGGTGCGGCCTCTTCGCCGTGCCCAGCTTCGGGCGGCGTCGACGAGGCTGCCGCCTACCCCTGCGCGGCGTTCGTCCTCTCGAACCACCAGCCCCACGACCTCCGCCATGCCGCCTACCGTAAGCCGATCGGCCTCGATGACGTGAATCCAGCCGAGGAGCTCTACCCCGTCGGCCACGAAGATCTCCTGGGACGCCGGCCTCCCTGCGCCGAGGATCGCCTCGACCGTCTCACGAGGCGCAGCTGCGCTGAGCTCTTCTGCCAGCCGTCGCAGCGACGGCAGATCGCTCGGTTTGGCTCGCCGGATTCTGAACCGGGCTCCTTCCATCGAGCCTGAACTTCTCACGCACTGCCCGCCACCGGTACCCCCACACCGGCGGTGCTACCGGGACGGATACGATGGGGCGATGTCCGCCGAAGCTTCCCGAGTGTTCTCGGACGACTGGGCCGAGAAGCTGGGCGTCGCCCTCAGGGGCAGCGACGCCTACCGTCGAGCCGCCAGCCGCTGGCGGGGTTCGCTCGTCCTCGCCCGGGCCGGCGCCCCCGAAGAGGCCGTCTTCCTCGACCTCGAGCAGGGCGAGTGCCGAGCGGCCCGGAGAGCCACCGATGAAGATCGGCGAACCGCCCGTTTCCTGCTCGAAGCGCCGCTCGCCACCTGGAAAGCGGTGCTCGAAGGAGAGATCGGCGCCATCCCGGCTCTGCTTCAGAAGCGGATCCTCGTCGAAAGGGGGCGGCTGATCGAGCTGGTACCCCACACCGCCGCAGCGAGGGAGCTGGTCGCCTGCGCCCGAAGCCTCCGAACGACGTTCCCCGACCCGGGCCAGGAGGCGGGTGCGCGCGGCGAGGCCGCAACCGTCCACCGCTCCTATCGGAGCCTGAGCGGGGAGGGACTGGCCCGTGAGTCTCCGCCGATGGTGCTGTGGCAGAAGGCCAAGCGCCACGGCATCTGGAACCCGACCGACGTCGACCTCACCCGCGATCGGAGCGACTGGCTCGAGCTCGACCCCGGCGAGCAGCGCCTCCTTCTCCAGCTCGCCACCCTGTTCGGCGCCGGCGAAGAGTCGGTCGCCCTCGACCTGCTGCCGTTGATCCAGGTGGTGGCGGCCGAGGAGCGACTCGAGGAGGAGATGTACCTGACCTCGTTCTTGTGGGAGGAGGCAAAGCACGTCGAGACGTTCCGACGATTCTTCGATGAGGTGGCCGGGAGCCCGACGGGTCTCGAGGAACTGCTGACGCCGAGCCACGCGCGGATTTTCAGCGATGCACTGCCCGAGGCGATGGGGAGGCTCCGCACCGACGCCTCACCCCACGCAGTCGCCGAAGCGTCGACCACCTACAACATGATCGTCGAGGGTGTGCTCGCCGAGACCGGCTACCACACCTACTACTCGATCCTGGAAGAGCGCAGCATCCTTCCCGGGATGCAAACGCTCGTGCGGCACCTGCAGGCCGACGAGTCGCGTCACCTGGCATACGGCGTCTTCCTCCTGTCCCGGCTGGTCGCCGAGCACGGCGAGCCGGTGTGGCGGACGATCGAGGCGACGATGGAGGCGCTCCTCGAGCCGGCGCTCGGAATCGTTCAGGAGGTGTTCGACCAGTACCTTCCCGACGTCCCGTTCGGTCTCGAGCTCGACCCCTTCACCGACTTCGCCGCCGACCAGTTCGAGCGCCGACGGCGCCGGATCGAGCGCTCGCGCGGGCTGACGCTCGACCAGATCATGGGTACCTCCCCCGACCCGAACGCCTAGCCTGCTGTTCTCACGCGGCAGGCCGGCACCCCGAGTCCCGCACCCTGAGTCTCCGCGTCAGGCCGGGCTGGGGTCGACGGCGCGCAAACGCACCGTGTGACCGGCACGCTCGAGGACCCGGGCAGCCTTATGGCGCACCTGGTGCTTGACCATCAGATAGTCGGTATCGAAGGTCGAGAGCACGAAGATCCCTATTCCCACCGCCGCCAGAGGCTCGGCGAACGACTGCAGGATGCCGATCTCCGAGAAATGAAACCGTCCGAGAAGCTTGAAGACCGTCCAGTCTCCGTCCGCCTCGACCGAGCCCGGGATCCCTTCCTCGAGGGTGACGATCGACAGCTCGTCGGCGGTGCGGGTGATCGAACACAGCTCACCGTGCGCCCAGTCGGGGACCGCGGCCGCCGCGTCGAGCCGGCAGACCGCGTAGCGCCCCTCCAGCTCTTCGAGCTGCAGGCTTCGCCGCGCCGAACTCACCGCTCGCACTCCGGAGTCAATCGACATGCTGATCGATCAACACCACGTTGCCGTCGGGGTCTTTGACCGTCAGGCTGGCCGGACCGGTCGACGACTCGTCCGCTTCGCTGGCGAGGGCGATGCCGTGCTCCTTCAGGCGGCGCTGGATGTCGCGCACATCGTCGAACTCCTCGAGCCGGTTGCACTGCGCGTCCCAGCCCGGGTTGAAGGTGAGGATGTTCTCCTCGAACATCCCCTGGAACAGTCCCAGGGTGCTGTCGCCGTTCTGCAGGATCAGCCAACCCTGCTCGGGCTCGCCGCCGCTCTTCGTGAAGCCGAGCGCTTCGTAGAAGGCGCGCGAAGCGGCCAGGTCACTGACGGCGAGGCTGATCGAAAAATGTCCCAGACGCATGGGCGGCTCCTCTCGTAAAGCGGGTCGGACGACCCTCGCGAGGAAGCCTACACCGCGGCCGTCATCCTCACCCCTCTGCCCCCGACTCGCTGACTGGAGCCCTGCAACCCTCGGGCGTCATCCGAAGGCGCATCGAGCCGAAATCGAAGGAGAGCGCGTAGGGGCGGAAGAAGGCATGGGAGATCAGGCCGACGACCGGCAAGCCGAGGGACTGCGGGAGGCTCTCCGGAAAGGCTCCGGCGAGGCCCACGAGTCCTTGCCGCTCGACCGCCCCCAGGCTCAGGCGGTCGAGGTCGAACGGCTTCACCGACACCTTGCCCGCTCCGCCGAGCCCCTCCATCGCAGGCGTCTCCTCGAGCTCGACACCGAGCGCCTCGAGGGTCGATCGCGGCGCCGCGAAGGCCGGTCCCGCGAGACCGGTGTCGACGAGGAAGAGACCCGGCTCGAGATCGCCCACCGTGCCCCGGGCCAGCAGGAAGTGATCGCCGGCCATCCAGAAAGGCATCTCGAAGGCGCAGTCGGGAATGTTCGGCGACTCCCCTTCCCCGAGTCGCTGCAGGAGGAGCACCCCTCCCGGATAGTCGATCGTCGCCCTGAAGCGGGAGAGCACGTGGGTGCCGAGAATCCCGTCGACCGTCCTCCCTCCAGCCACTGGAGCCAGTCGTCGCGTGGGCAGGATCTTCACCGGCAGGTCCTCGAGCGTCCACTCACCCAGCCCGAGCGAGCGGATCGCCCCGAGCTCGTACTCCGCCTGCTGACCACCGGCGACGGTGCCGCTTCCACTGCCGAAGGTCGCGAGGCCGCGCTCGGCCGCGAACTCGCTGTCGAGGATCAACTGCCCGGCACCGGTATCGAGCAGCAGATAGACGGGGTCCCCGCCGTCGATACGGGCCTCGAGCAGCGGCAGCGGGTCGGTCTGCACGAACGGAATCCGGCTCGATCGCGGCGACGCCTCGCTCAGGGCGTAGGGAGTCCGGCCGCCGAAGCTCCTCAGCTGTGACGCCGCGGCCGGATGCACCTCCTCGAGGAGCGAAGCGGCGGCGCCGAACTCTCCACGTCGTGAATGAACCTCCGCCAGAGCCCGGGCGGCATCGGCCCGCGAAGGATCGCCGTCCGAAGTTGCGGACTCGAGAGCGCTCGTGAGGTAGCGCTCGGCCAGGTCGAGTCGATTACCGTAGAGGGCCAGCCTGCCGGACGCCAGTGCGTCACCTGCCGCCTCCTTCGAGGATCGCTCCATCAGGCGCTCGGCCTCCTCGAGGCTCCCTCGATGGAGCAGCTCCTCGACCGTTCCGGCAGGCAGCGCCGTCGCGCCCAGCAGCACGATCGCAAGAAGAGCACCGCGGCAGACCCGGCGCGGCGAAACGGAAACGACAAAGCTGCGACTCATGAGTGCATCCTCCGTTGTCGAGGAACCAACGACTCCGGCGCGGGAAAGTTCCCGCCGAAAGGCGTCCCGATCGGCCCCGACTGGTCATTTTCCACAATCGGGACTGGGGCGCGATAGCTAGTCTCGGCCGATGTCCTGCCGAACTCGTGCCCGAACGACCACGTGGATCGTCGCGTCGCTCCTCGCTGTGGCCCCGGCGTCGAGCGCCCGGGCCCAGGACTGTCGTTCGACCTTGATCTTCGCCGACGGCTTCGAGAGCGGCGACACGAGCGGCTGGAGCGTCGAGACGCGAACCCCCTACGCCCACGTAGTGCCCGCCGACGCGGGGGTGACACTGGGAGTCGGGGTGGTCGGCCCGGCACCGACGACGCCCTACACCGGCCCCTCGACGATCACCGCGCCGACCCTGATCGAGAACGTCGTCGTCGACGGCTGTCTGCGGATCGCGGCCGACGATGTCGTGATCCGCAACACGGAGATCGACTGCGGCGGCCTCTACCCGATCAAGGTGGAAGGGGGGAGTCGCGACTTCGTACTCGAGTACAGCCGCATCGACTGCTCCTCGACCAGCAAGGCGTTCTACTTCGAGAGCGGCGCACCTCGGGCGCAGGTCCACCGCAACGAAATCGTCGGCTGCGAGGACTTCTTCTTCATTCAGGGAGACCTCTCCGGCGTCGTCATCTCGGAGAACTACATGCACACCCTGGTCGGCACGCCGTCCTCGCACGCCGACGGCTTCCAGATCGGCGAGGCGACCTTCGCCGGCGGCCACGTCCGGATACGCGGCAACTACATCGACCCCGACAACCCCGACATCGGCCGCACAGACATCGTCTTCGGCACCAACCACTCCGAGGTCGATCTCCTGATCGAAGACAACTACTTCGAACGGTGGGGGCACTACACCCTGCGCTGCGGCGGTCAGGCGACCCGTTGCACCATTCGCAACAACGTCTTCTCCCCCGCCTTCGAGGCGAGCGGCCAGCACATGCTGATCGCCAACGCTGCGGCACCGCCTGCGCCGTCGGAGTTCTGCTGCAACCGCTACGAGAGCGGTGACCTGGTCGAGGAGTTCTTCGACGGGCAGGACCTCGTGCTCGGCGCCGAGCACTGGGTGACGGACTGCCCTGACGCGCGCTGACGCCGCTCCCAGCCTGCCTACTCTCCGCCGTAGGCCAGGTCCATCCGTCTCACCTTCCAGGAGGCGAGAAAGAGGACGAGCGCGGTGAAGCCGATGGCGCCCACCACCGCGAGCCAGGCGGGCGCGGGAGAGACGACGACCTCGAGGACCGGCCGGGCCACCGGAATCGGGTAGAGCGACTGCAGGTGATGAATGACGCTGAACGGCTTGAGAACCGGCGGCAGAGCCAGATTGATCGCTTCCCACCCCCAGATGAGAGCCGCGGGGATCACCGGGTTTCGGAAGAGCGTCCCGACCAGGAGGAAGAGCGCTCCGTAACCGGCGCAGGCGAGAACGACGACCCCGAGGTAGCCCAGCAGGTTGACGAGACCGGGCCCGGAGAAGAGATAGTTGCCGAGCGCGGCGGGCCCCCACGGCGAAGCGACGAGGACGAACATCACCGTCGTGCTGACCATGAAGACGCCGGCGGTGGCGATCCAGGCGGCCAGATACTTGCCCAGCGCCACCACTTCGCGGCGCGCCGGCGTGAGCAGGTAGTAGTGGAGGCTCCGCTCGAGGATCTCCGATCGGTAGAGGCTCACGAACAGGAAGAGAGTGCTGAAGAAGATCGACACGCGGATGTAGAACTCGAACAGCGCCGTGAAGACCTTCACCCCCTCTGCCGGGCCCGAGAACTCCTCCACCGGGAACGGAAGGAGCGCCCAGATCGTCACCAGCATCACGGGGGCGAAGGCGAGGAGATAGAGCGCCAGCGAGCGGGGTGAGAGCAGCGCCCGCCGCAGGTCGAGTCGGCAGGTTCCCCATAGCTGCCTCGCCGTGAGCCGCCAGTCGGTCGCGCTCGCGTTCATCCGAGTTTCCTCTCGTCGGTGATGAGGTACTGGTACACGGCACGTACGTCGGAGTCGGCCAGTCGCACCTTGCGGACGTCCACCTCGAGCCCGAGGACGATCTCCTGCAACTGCTCGTAGAAGTGCCCCGCCTTGCGGGTTCGGGCCAGGAAGCCCCGACCGTCGTCGTTGAGCAGCACCTCCACCAGGTGGTCCTGGAGGAAGAGCCGCGACGCGACCTCCTTGGCGCGGTCGCAGCGCACGAGCACCTGGATCGGATGCTCTTCCATTTCGACCCGTACGTCGTCGACCTCGCCCTCGGCGACGATGTAGCCACCGTTGATGAGGGCGACCTGGTCGGCCAGCACATCGACTTCGTGGAGGATGTGGCTCGAGATCAGCAGGTGCCGCCCCTCGGCCGCCATCTCGCGAAAGATCGCCGTCACCTCGGCGCGCGCCATCGGGTCGAGCCCGTTGAGCGGCTCGTCGAGAACCAGCACCTGGGGGTCGTGAGCCAACGCCTGAGCGAGCCTGGCGCGCTGCCGCATCCCCTTGCTGTAGCCGGCGACCCGCCGGCGCGCCGCATCGGTGAGCGACACCCGCTCGAGCGCCGCCCAGGTCATCGCATCGGCCTCGCCGTGGCGGTAGCCGTGGACCCTCAGGTACGAGTAGATGAACTCGTAGCCGGACAGGCCTGGAGGAAAGGCGTCGTACTGGCTGCAGTAGCCAACCTTGCGGAACAGCTCGGCCGGTCGATCGGTGTCGATGCCGAGCACGCTCACCCGCCCCTCGCTCGGCTTCAACAGCCCGGTCATCAGGTTCATGAGCGTCGACTTGCCGGCGCCGTTGGGGCCGACGAGGCCGGTGATGCCGGGGCCGATCGTCAGGTCGACCTGGTTGACCCCCAGCACCTCGCCGTAGAACTTCGAGACGTTCTCGAAGCGGATCGTTCGATCCTCGCTCGAGGCAGCGGCCTCGCTCGACGACCGGGTCTCGCTCGACGACAGGGCTTCGCTCACGACACCACCTCGTAGGCGCGGATCCGTCGCGCCAGCATCCAGGTCGCTACCAGCACCAACGCGAAGAGCGCCGCCCAGGCCGCGCCCGGTGACACCCCGGCGGGGAGAGTGAAGAAGAACGGGGCGGAGGTGTCGAAGAGCTGTGTCCAGACGCGTCGGATGTTGTGATGCAGATCGAGCAGGTGCCCCACGTCGGTGTGGAAGAGCGCGGAGACGATCTGGGCGAAGAAGAAGCCGCCGAAGTAGATCAGCAGCAGCACGAAACCTGCCACAGGCCGCCACTTCACCCACGCCGAGATCGCCAGCGACAGCAGCGCCAGCACCGCGATCCAGGTCCAGGAGCCGACCACCAGCGCGACCGCCGAGCGCCAGTGTTCGCCCGCCCAGCCGAACCCTTCCAGGGCGACCTGAAGGCCCCAGAGAAGGAGCCCCGGGATCCAGGTGATCGCGGAGAGCAGAACGGCGATCACCGTCGCCTTGGCGGCGACATACTGCGTCTTGCTGAACGGCCGGCACAGATAGAGCGCGAGACCGTTGTTCGCGAGGTCGCGCGACACCAGCCGCGGCCCCGAGAAGACGACGAGCAGGAAGGCGAGCGTCCCCTGGACGCGCATGAAGAAGCCGAAGAACAGCTCGTCGATCGGTATCCACTCGTCGACGTTCTCACCGCCGGCGGTCAGGAACGCCACGAAGTCGGTGTTGTGCCGCAGGTAGATCGCCGCCGTAGCCAGCAGCGGAAGGACGAAACAGAACGTGAAGAAGACGAGGAAGAGCTTCGACCGGAAGAGATCCTCGAGAGCGTAGCGAGCCGGCACGAGAAAGCGCCAGCGCGCCGCAGTCTGCGGTCCCTTCCAGGGCTCGAAGCTTCGCTGGTACACCGCCATCAGTTCTCCATCGCCTGCAGGAAAATGTCCTGCAGCGAGTCGCGCTTGTAGTCGAGGTGACGGATCTGCGCCCCGATCGAGCCGGCGGTCTCATAGAGCGCTCGCACCTCGACCTGCGGCGGCAGTACCAGCCGGATCCGCTGCTTGTCGTCGATCGCACACTCGCATCCGAGGCCGGTCAATCGCTCGACGAAGCTCTCCCGGTCTCCGCGGATCTGGACCTGCAGGAACTTGCGGTTCTCGCGCCGCTCGGCCTCCAGACTGCAGTGGTGGGCGACCCGTCCCTGCTTGAGGATCAGCACCTCGTCACAGCACTCTTCGACGTCCCGCAGCAGGTGCGACGACAGGACGATCCTCACGTCCCCACTGTCGCGGATCTCGCGAATCAGCCGCACCATCTGCTCGCGCGCCGGCGGGTCGAGGCCGTTCGTCGGCTCGTCGAGAAACAGCAGCCGCGGGCCGTGAACCATCGCCTGCGCCAGCTTCGCGCGTTGCTTCATGCCGAGCGAATAGGTTTCGAGGTTGCGATAACGAGCTTCCCCGAGGCCGACGCAGTAGAGCGCCTCGTGGGCCCGCTCGAGCGCCGCGGCCCTCGGCAGGCCGGAGAGCTCCCCCATCATCCTCACCAGGCGAACGGCACTCATCCCCTCGATGAAGCTGTCGCGCTCCGGCATGTAGCCGATGAGCGACCGGGTCCGGTGTGCCTGTGTCGCGACATCGTGCCCGAGCAGCTTCGCCGAGCCGCCGGCCGGGGAGTGGAAGCCGAGCAGGGTGTGAATCAGCGTCGTCTTGCCGGCCCCGTTTGGACCGAGGAGTCCCAACGCCCGAGCGGAGAAGCTGCCGCTCAGGTGCGACAGCGCCTCCAGGCGACCGAACCGGACGGTCAGGTCTTCGAGCTCGAGGACCGGGGCCATGCCTTCTCTACGCCGCCGGACGAGCCAGGGTTCCACCCTGCCCCGCTCGCGCCTCCACGCTTGTGCTCGCTCCCGTCTCGGCATCGTCGAGGGCGACGCCGAAGGCGCCGAGATCGCCGAATCCCAGAAGGGCCGGAATCCCGGCCGCCAGCAGGTCCGCTACCCCGTCGACGGCGAACACGATGCGATCGTCTTCACCGATAGCGTAGGCCAGCGTCGGCTCGGTGCTCTGCCGCAGCTCTTCGATCGCCGCAGCCTGCTCGTCGGTGAGCCCGCCCGTGGCGATGCGGTCGGCCAGCGGCTTCAGGAGCTCCAGAGCGTCCTGGTAGAAGAGAGCCGAGAAGTTCGGCTGACTGCCGGCCGGCAGCAGGCGCGAGAAGCGCGCCGAGGTCGTCAGCGAGTAGCCCGACTGCCGGAAGCGGATGGCGCGCTCGATGACGCCGCGATTCGATCCGGCGACCAGATATCCCTCGTCGAAGGTCATCTCGAACGTCCGATCTCCCGCGACGCGGTGGTAGAGACGGCCACCGACCTCCTCCTCGAGCCACTCGATCGGCTCCTCGCCGCGAGCAGCCCGCTCGTCGTTGGCTGCCGCCAAGAGCTGCTGCAGCGCCCAGACCAGCTTGTCGGGATCGTAGACCTCGGCAACGACCTTCCAGGCCGGCTCCGGGAGCAGAGGGCCGTCGAGCGCGACCGCCAGTTCGCCTCCCAGCGCCGCCGCGACGTCGTCGCGCAGGTCGACGCCGAGTTCGGCCTCGATCCGCTGCAGCTCGGCCACAGCTTCGGAGTCTCGTGCGGCGAGGGCCAGCATCCGGTCGAAGAGCTCGGCCGGGCTGGTGAGGATCGCCGCCGCCGCGACCTTGGCGTCCGGGGAGACGTAGGCGAGCGAGCCCATCGGCGCCGGCGCGGCAAGCGCCGCCGCCAGGCCACGACGGGGTCCGTCGAACGCCAGCACGGCGTCGCTCTGCGTGCGCTCGCCCACGCGCCGCTGCTGCAGGATCAGATGGCTCGCGTCGAGCAATCCGAGCTGGTCGAGAGCCTCGCGCTCCTCACCGATGTCGCGACCGGCGACCTCCATCAGTGCGTGAAGGTCGGCGCCGACCAGAATCTCGGCACCCTCGGCATAGGCGTCCGCCAGATGACGCTTGAAGCCCTCAGGCACCGGCCGCGAGGTCGACTCCATTCGTGCTACCGCAGCCCGCACGACTGCGGCATCAGGAGCGGCGATCAGGGTGTCGTCGCCGAGCCACATCACGAGACCGGACCCGCCCCGCGCCGCCGTGCCCTCTTCGAGCAGCGAGTCCTCGTCGAGGAAGACCACCCCTTCCGCGCCCTCGTGACCGACGCCCAGCCCCTCGACGAACTGCCGCATCGAGGCCGCATCGACCAGCTCGGCGAGCACCAGAGGCCCTTCCTTCATCGGATTCCCGCTCGACCCTGATTCCGGGCCGGCGGCCGCCGCGACGACGATCTCGTCGCCGAGGTACCCGCCGACCTCGGCGAGAAGGGCGGAGACCGTCGCGAGATGCGTGCGCGCCTCGGCGCTCTGCCGCGAAGCCCACCACTCGTTGAGCACCGGGCTCTGGGCGACCCGCTCCTGCACGATGCGGTTCGCTTCGCTGACCGTCTCGGCGAAGTTCGGCAGGGCGACGTAGAAGGCCATCCCGTCGGGCGCCAGATCGAGCAGCCGACTCGAGTAACGCAGTTCCGGTCGAGGAAGGTCGCGTGCCAGCGCCTGCCGCAGCTCGGTCACCTCCTTGAGCAGCGCCAGGTAGCTGTCGACGTTGCGGCTCCACTCGAACGCCTCGTCGAAACGGCCGTGCGAAAAACCGGCGTACGTCGCCGTGCGATCGCCGGCGTAGAGCACCTCTTCGCGGCCCGCGTGATCGACCTGAACTTCGCCCTCGATCACCGCCACCTGCGAGCCGCGAGTCCCGCGGCTGACGGCGAAGATCGTCCCTTTCACCGACACCAGACAATCGGCGGTCGACACGAAGAGCCTCCCCGCTCCCTGCGGCGCCGCTTCGACGATCACGTCGCCGCGCTCGACTCGCACGGTGGTGCCACGTCGCGCTTCGACGGAGAGCTCCGAGCGCCCTCGGACCTCGACTCTCGAACCGTCGGCCAGACGCAGGAACGAACTCTCACCCGGCCCGCTGCGGAGCCGCTCACCGACCGCCAGCTCATCGCCCACGGCGACCGGCTCGAGGGACGCGGCGCGATAGAGCCCCGCACCGGTCGATTCGACGATCGCACCGTAGGGCAGGGCCGAACCGGAACGCCAGAGCAGCAGCCCGCTGCCGAGGGCGACGACGGCGACGGCCGCCGCCGCGAGCCAGCGCGTTCGAGGCGCTCGCCGGGACCGATCGTTCGCCGCGGAGCGGCCGCCCGAGGCGGCACCCCCCGAACGGGCGCCGGAGAGCGCCCGACGGCAGGGGACGCACTGACGCGCGTGGTCCTCGAGCAGCAGCGCCCGGGAAGGCGAGAGGCTGCCGTTCACGAAAGCGGGGATGAGCCGCTGATAGTCGTCGCAACCGCGGATCGTCTCGACCTGTGCCGCCTCGACGGTCTCGGCCGAACCATCCTCGACCCGTTGCCACACCCTTCGGGTGATCTCGCGCACGTCCTCTTCCGCGAGTTCGCTCGCGCGAATCTGACTCGCTGCCAGATCCATCTGCTCTTTCATCGTCGGCTTCCTGTTCATCATGAGACCTCACCTTCAGCGAACTGCGCCAGTTCGACCTGTAGTTGTTTGCGCGCCCGGTGCAGCGTCACCGCGACCGAGACCCTCGGCATCCCGAGCATCGTCGCGATCTCGGTGTTGCCGAGCCCTTCGAAGTACCGCAACGCGAAGACTCTCGCCGCCTTGTCCGACAACCGTACGAGTGCCTGTCGCAGCCGGCGACGGAACTCCCGTCCCTCGAGCTGCCGCTCGGCCGACGCTTCGCCGGTCTCGGGCAGCTCCACGACCAGGTCGTCGAGGGGCACCGAGCCGGCTCGCGAACGCGAGCGCAGCAGATCGAGCGAACCGTTGACGGCGGCGCGGTGCAGGTAGCCGCCGACGGAGTCCCTCAGCTCGAGGCCGTCCCAACGACGCGAAAGCCTGAGGAAGACCGTCTGCAGCACATCTTCCGCATCCTGGCGACTTCCGGTAACACGGAAGGCGGCCGCCAGAACATTGCGGGCGTGCTCCTCGTAGAGAGCCGCCAGCGAGCGCGCCGGCGCGGAGGCCTCGCCTCCAGCGCCGGGATCCCGGCTGGCTCCGCCGGCTTCGGAGGAATCGGACGTTCGGGGTTCGAGAGTGTCCATACAGTCTGTTCGACGGCGCAATCGGGGAAAGATTACGTCGCCGGCCGCTTTCTTGCGGAACCGCGGTCGGAACCGCTGGCAGAACGGCGCCCCGAGCGGCGGAGGTTCAGGGCAGCGAAGTCGACCAGGCCGAGGTGTCGCCCGACTCGAAGCCGTCGGAGAAGATCGCCGGGTCGGAGAGCCGGTAGTCGGTCACACAACCGTCGGTCAGCCCGGACGCCCGCCGGTTGTCGCGCTGGTCCTCGAGCCCGGTCGGCTCGCCGAGGAAGACGACTTCGGGGTTCGACCACTGCGTCACCCTCGTACAGCCGCTGGTGCACTGGCTCGAGTAGGACATCACCGTCCGGTAGGAGCCGTTGACGTAGTGGCCGAAACGGTAGGGGTAGCTGCCCGCCCCGGGGGGGTTGGCGTTCTGCGGGTTGTGCTCGAGCCCCATGTTGTGACCGTGCTCATGGGCGTAGGAGAGATTCCCCACGGCGCAACCCCTCGCCGTCACCTGGAAGACGGAGTTCGGATTGCCCCCCGCCCCCCAGGTGAGCGGCAGCTGGCCGAGGCCGCAGAAGCCGCCCCCGTCCTGGGTGATGAGCGACACCAGGTCCGCTCGAACGCTGTCCCTCAGAGCCGCCGCCTCCGAATCGTTCCGCAGCCAGTTGAGGTCGGTACTGATGTTGCCGCTGTCGTCGTGATCGGCGAGCGCGGTGCCGACGAGACGGAAGCGGATCGGCATCTCCGAGTTGAGGAATGCGGTGTTGGTGTTGTCGACCGCCGCCTGGATCAGCGCCTCGATCTGCGGCACGCCTCCCGAAGCGTCGCGGGCCTGCGGCGTGTAGAGGCTCAGGACATCGACCTGGCCGACCGGATCGACCGGAGCAGGACAGGGATCGACGTCGCCGAGAAAAGGAACCGGCTGGGCCGGCTGCGGCGTTCCACAGACGGGGTACCTCGCCTGGTCGATCCGATCCACCGCCTGCCCTCCGTCGGCGAGCGTTCGGATCTCCCACACTCCCACCGGCCCGGTCACCAGTCCCGCGACGAAGCCGCGTCGGGAGGTGAGGGTGACCCCTCCTCCGTCCTCTCCTGCCAGCACGCCCCTCCAGGTCACCCCTCCGGCACCCCGATCCTCGAACGACGTCAGGCGGGCGAAGACCGGCCCCACACCCGGCAGATCGAGTCTCACCTCGTCGAGATCAGGCGTCAGCAGTGCTGCTTCGACGGCGATTCGTCGACTCTCCACGCTCGCCAACGACGGATCCAGGGGGCCTTCCACCGGCGTGAAGAGGCTCGGAGCGGGCTCGGAGGCGGCGGCAGCGGTCGCCGCGACGAGGAGTGAAACGAGGAGTCTTCCTGTCGGCTTCATCGAGATCATCCCTGTGTATCGAACCGCCCGAAGATAGCAGGGCATCAGGCACGGGCGGCCCGGCACCCGTGTACCCGTTCAGGGAGTCGTCGCGCCCCAGGCCGAGGTGTCACCGCTTTCAAAGCCGTCGGAGAAGATGCTCGACCCTGCGCCGCTGAGCCAGCCGACGGCATCGACGATCTGCGCCCGGAACCGCGGATCGGCGAAGGTCTCCGAGCGATGGCCCAGGCCGGTGTAGAAGACCCTCCCGAGCAGGACGGTGCGCGCCCAGGCGATCGGATGATCGGGGCCCATGTTGCCCCCCGAGTAGGAACTCTCATCGAGCGTCTGCACCACCTGGACCACGTCTCGAGGATTGGCTCGGAAGTTGTACCACTCGTCGGTGAAGAGCGTGTCCCCCTCCCAACTCCCCGGGGCCGGCGAGCCGTCCCCCTCGAGCAGCAGGCGAGCCTCCTGAATCGCGGGATGCGAGTCGAACCACGCTCCGTTGCCGAGGATCTCCTCGCCGTACCAGGGCCACCCGTACTCGCAATCGGCCGCCGCATGAATCCCCAGATAGCCGCCTCCCTGCTCGATGAAGGCGCGAAACGCCGCCTCCTCGGGAGGGTCGAGAACGTCCCCCGTCGTCGAAAGCCAGACGACGACGTCGTAGGCGCCGAGTCCCGTGTCGGTGAACTCACCGGTCTCGTCGGTCACCGAAACCGTGAAACCGTGGGCCGCCGCCAACTCCACGAACATCGTGACGCCGTCCACGATCGACGGATGGTCGAAGCCCTCCGTCCGGGTGAAGACCAGGAGGCTCGGCCCCGCGCCCGAAGCCAAGAGTCGCCCTGGCCCGGTGAAGAGAAGCGTCACCACGGCCCAGGCGGTCGTGAGATGAAGGAAGCGTGGCATGCGGAAAGGCTCTCGGACCCGGCGACGGAAGACAATCGATTCCTTCACGTAGGGCCGCGAGAAGACCCGGCCGGCACCGGTCGAGCGAGCCGCATGCGCTCCTGAAGCGAGCCCGCTCCGGAACGGGGCTAGGATGCTCCGGACACCGCGGGGCGAGGCCCTCCAACGATCCGGATCCGCCACCGCAAGCTGTCCAGACGTCCCGGCGACGAACCGTGCCTTGCCAACCTCCGCGCTACCGCCCCCTCGACCGACGGCTACCTCTGCTCGTCGTAGTCGTGTCGATCTTGACCCTGGTCTCGACGGCCGCCTCCATTGATCAGAGCGCTGTCCGGCAGTGCCCCTCGATCGTCTGGGCCGACGAGTTCGAAGGTACGACCGTCGACACATCGAAGTGGGAATTCATGATCGGGACGGGAGCCGACTACGGCGTCCCTGCCGGGTGGGGCAACGGCGAACTCCAGTACTACCGTTCGGAGAACGCCGAAGTCGAGGGCGGCAGCCTGCGGATCATCGCGAAGAGCGAGCCCTACCACGGCTCCGACTACACCTCGGCTCGACTGCGTACTCGCGGGATCGGGGACTTCACCTTCGGCCGGGTCGAAGCGCGGATTCGGATGACGAGCGGTCAGGGCCTCTGGCCCGCCTTCTGGATGCTACCCACGGACGAGGTTTTCGGCGGCTGGCCGCGGAGCGGAGAGATCGACATCATGGAGAACATCGGCTCGGAACCGTCGACCGTGCACGGCACCCTCCACTTCGGTACTCCTCATCCCGACCATCGCTTCACCGGAACCAGCTTCTCCCTTCCGGGTGAACGAAGCTTCGCCGACGATTTCCACCGCTTCGCCGTCGAACGCGAGCCCGGCGTGATCCGCTGGCTGGTCGACGACATCCTCTACTCGACCAGAACTCCATCGGACCTCGGTGAGCACCCGTGGCCCTTCGACGAGCGTTTCCACCTGCTCCTCAATGTGGCCGTTGGGGGACACTGGCCGGGAACGCCGGACGCTACGACCTCGTTCCCCCAGACGCTGGAGGTCGACTTCGTTCGCGTACAGGACGGCAACTCCCCCCATCTCGACGGAGTCCGGGAGGTCGTCCCCGGGGAAACCGGCGTCGTCTATCGGGTTGGCAACGCCTTCGCCGCGAGTACGTTTTCCTGGGAGCTCCCTGCCGGCGCGAGACTGGTGTCCGGACAGGGTATGCGGTCGATCGTCGTCGACTGGGACGGCGAGGGCGGAGAGGTCGCGGTCGAGGTGACGAGCGTTTGCGGCACGCGGCGGATCTCGATGCCGGTCTCGGTCGGTGCCGCCCCGGCCCGAGACTCCACAGCCCCAGCCGAGGCCCTCCCCGCCGACGCCACTCCCTGAACAGCCAGCCGCCCTTTCACGGCCTTGGTACGACCGTTGTCCAGCTCGAGGTATCCCCCGCCTCGAATCCGTCCTGGAAGATGTCACCGCCGAGTTCGAAGCGCAGCTCTTCCGCCCGTCTGCGCAGTTCCCGGCGAACCTCCTCGAAGTCCGGATCGCCCGCGAGGTCGCGGAGCTCGGCAGGATCGGAGCGGAGGTCGAAGAGCTCCTCGTACCCGTGGTCGGGGAAGTAGAGGTACTTCCACAGCTCACTTCTGACACCGAAGAAGCGCGGAATCCCGGGCATCCCGGCCGGCGAGTAGCTGTGTTCGAGGAAGAGGTCCTCGCGCCACGACGCCTCCTCGTCGACCATCAGCGGCACGAGGCTCCTCCCCTGCATGGCACTCGGAGCGGCCTCGCCCGCCAGTTCGAGGATCGTCGGCGCCAGATCGACGTTGACTACGAGCTCGTCGAAGACGCGGGGCTTCGAAGGTGCGAGCCGGACGTACAGGGGTACCCGGCTCGATGGGTCGTGCCCCAGCCATTTGCCGCCGAAGAGGCGCTCACCGCGGTAGAAGCCGTTGTCCGAGGTGAAGATCATGACCGTGTCGCCCGCGAGACCGTGCTTCGCCAGAGAGCTCATCACGGCACCGACCGCATCGTCGACACCACGGACCATGGCGTGGTAGCGGCGCGAGTTGTGCTGGTACCGCCCGTCGCTCCACCACAGGTCGCGCCGCTGGCGGTTGAGCCCCCGGTCGAAGAAGCCGGGGCGGTCGAACCACTGCTCCGGGCTCGAACCGGGCCGACGAGGAAAGACGATCCCGTCGTAGAGCGATTCGTAGCGCCGCGGCGGCACGAACGGCTCGGCAGCAAAGCCTCCGACAGCGTGCGGGGCGTGGAACCAGACGATGAGTGCGAACGGCTGATCGGCATCCTGGCGGGCGACAAACCCGCTCGCCTTCTCGGCGAGGAGATCGGTGAGATGGACCTCCCGACCTCCGTCGTCGAGGAAGTACTCGCGAGGATAGGTCTCCCATTCGTCGAAGAGCTGGTCGAGCGCCGGGTCGTCGAGGCCGAGGCCGTTCTTGCCGATGAGCGCCACCCGGTAACCACTCGCTCGCAGCAGCGCCGGCCACGTCACGGCGAGATCGGCAGTCGTCAGCGGAGGCTGGTCGAAGGTGTAGCCGTGGGCCGGAAAGTAGAGCCCCGTGAGGATCGAAGCCCGGCTCGCCGGGCAGATCGAGGTCGAGACGAAGGCATTCTCGAACCGTGCGCCGGAGGCGGCCAGGAGATCCAGGTTCGGTGTGTCCACCAGGGGATCGAGCAGCCCCACCGCGTCCCACGCCTGATCGTCGGTCATGAGGAGGACGAAGTTGGGGCGCCCCTCTCCGGCGGGCGACCGGTCGGCGGACGACCGGCCGGCTGTCGACGCAGCAGCGATCAGGCAGCACAGCAACGCGCCAGCAAGAGCCCCCCAACCGCCGCCGGCACCAGCACCCCACCTGCAGCGTTGTGCCATGTCGCAGAGAAGGCTAGGGGTCGATCCGGCAGCGGACTTCGATCTCGAGCAGGTAGTCCCTCGGCGGCCGGTCGGGGCGCGGCGGCTCACCGACCACCGTGCCGTCGGCAGGCGGTGGGCAGTCGGTCCCCACGAGAGCGGTCGGATCGACCACGGTGGGCACGACGCGTCTCACTCTCCGATCGAGGCCGCTCACGTCGAGGAACGGATAGCAGTCGCCGCGCGCCACCATCCCCTCCGTGTCGGGCCCCGAGTCCCATTGCACCTGGAGGCGGATCTGCTCGAACGGCGTCAGGTTGCACAGAGACACCGGATCGACACTCTCGCCGAGGAGCGTGTCGCGATCGATCGACGGCGCCAGCCAGCCGGGCCTACGTGGCGAGCCCTCGAGGCAGACGCCGGTCCCGACGAGCACCTGGCGGTAGTCGACGACGCCGGCGTCGAGAACCTCGAAGGGAAGGTCCCTGGCGTCGGTGCTCGCCCGCCTGCGATCGGTCAGCGTCGCCGCGGCCCTGACGACGCCCGATGCGGTCGGGGTCACCGATCGCTCCCCGGCGAGCTCGTCCGCGGGCACGGGATCGGCGGCCAGCAGCCCGGC
The DNA here is from genome assembly GCA_965223855.1 of Candidatus Multivoradales bacterium. GTDB lineage: Bacteria > Acidobacteriota > Thermoanaerobaculia > Multivoradales > JAHEKO01 > CALZKB01. Next base: position 2,450,573 of record CBDCXM010000009.1, on the reverse strand, counting down.
GGGAGAACTGGTGATCTCGACGCTGGCGAGCGGCGTGTAGTCCGGGCTGCCGGGGCAGTCCTCGAGCGTCGGGCAGAGGTCGCGGCCGTCACCCCATAACTCAGTCGCGCTCATCTCCCACCGAACGCGAAGGGGATCACCTTCGCACAGAATCGTCGGCGCAGCCGACGCCTCGAAGTCGTAGAGCAGCCGCAGCTCCGAGGGCGACAGCTCGCGCGGCGGCTGGCAGACGAGCGCCGAGCAGGTCGCCATCACCGGCACCATCAGCAGGACCAGAAGTGAAGTCGGCGGCACGCTCGCCGGCAACCATCGTTCGAGAGTCTTCATGAGTCGCTCCTTCGCCGAGAGGTCCGGCTCTCAGCGTAGCAGGGCTGCGGCATCCGTCCACCGGCAGGCTACACTCGCCGTCCCGTACTCAGACGGTCAACGAGAAGGAGTACCTCGATGCAAAGAGTCCTGCAACTCTCCATCGCCACGCTGCTTGCATTCGCCTGCCCGGACGGCCTTTCCGCCGGTGAGGCCACCGGCTCGGTGGAGGCGGACGGCGAGTCGATCGCCATGCCCCACGTGACGGTCCACGAACAGGAGCACCCCTGGGAGGAGGGACAGACGGTCGTCCTCGTCACCCTCTCCGAGCAGGAAATCCCCTATCTGGAAGTCGACGACATGTGCCCGGGAGAGTTCGGCAACCGCTCCGTTCAGTTCACCGTCGATGACGCCGGCGAGACGCAGATGACCAACTACTGCTTCCAGAGCGGCAACTCCTCCGGCCAGACCTTCGAGGTCGCCTTCACCACCTTCGGCCCCGAGGAGTACGCCGGCACCGTGAGCGCCGACTTCGAGGTCTTCGACTCGGCGGTCTCGTTCCACTTCGACTTCGCGGCCACCCTCCCTTCAGAGCTCCCCGGCGAGGTGCTGCCGGCCGGCGGTGGAGAGGCAGGGGCCGCCTACCTGGCCTGGTCGGAGGCGCTCGCAGGTGACGACACCGACCTCATCCTCTCTCTGCTCCCCGCCGAGCAGGCGGAGATGTTCCGTTCGATGCCCGAGGAGGAGCAGCAGGAGAACCTCGAGTTCCTGCGACTGATGGCTCCGACCGCCGTCGAAGTGACGGGCGGCAGACGGGTCGGCGACGTCGCCTACCTCGACGTCAGCGCGACGATGGAGGGAGAGCCCGTGACCGGCGAGATCAAGCTCGAGCTCCTCGACGGCGTCTGGGTGGCCGTCAAAGAGAGCTGGTAGCGCTCGGTCACTCCTCCATCGTCATCAGCGTCATGCCCCTGACCCGATTCTGCACGGTCTCCATCAACGGGTCGTACTTGCGAAGGAGCTGGTCCCACGGCCGGTAGGCCTGATCGTCACTCGCCGAGACGTTCTTGCCGTCCGCATACTCGCTCAGGATCTTCACGACGAAAGTGATCGGATCCTCGGCGCCCAGCTTCGCGACCACCCGAGTTCGCACCGTGCTGCCGGCGAAGTAGGTGACCTCCCATGCAGTCCTCAGATAGCCGGTCTCCTTGTCGGTCACCTCCAGGACGTCGAAGCCGTCGAGAATCGAACGACTGAGGACCTTCCAGGCCTGATCGTAGGTGACGTCCGGATCCTGCACCTGAACGGTGATGTTCCGATTGGCGAGATCCTCTGCAGGACGGGCGTAGTCGTAGGCCTCGTCTCTGGACAGAGTGAAGTGCAGGTTGTGCTCGAAGTCGATCTCGTCGGGGTGGTTGCAGACCTGACGTCTCAAGCTCGTGAACTCGGCCATGCTGATGTAGATGTTCCTGCAGACGCCCCTCTTGACCCGCATGCGGTACTTGCCCTCACGCATGAGCTGGCCGTCGACCCTGATCTCGGCCAGGCTCGGCTCGGTAGTGATGTCCACGATCCGGTCTCGCAGCTCGATGTTCATCGAGGTCGGGGGGGCCTGCACGTGAAGCTGATTGCAGTAGGACTCCGTGAAGGGCACGTAGCCCTCCTTCTCGACCTCGACCGTCCGACAGCCCTCTTCGGGAAGAACCAGGCTGAGGCTCCCCTGGCCCATCAACTCGCCGTCCACCTTGATCACCGCATCTCCCGGTTTGACCCGCAGCATGAGCACTCGTTGCAGCTCGAGCACATCGTCCGGAGGAGGAGGATCCGACGAGGGCTGGTTGCAGTAGAGCCGCTCGTCACCGCGATACCCCGCCCGGGTTGCCTCGACTCGCACACACTGGTTGTCCGGAATTACGATCTCCGCGGGGTTCTTCCGCAACGGCTGGCCATCGACGACGAGCGTCGCGTGAATCGGATCCGACCGAACCTGGACCACCCGGGTCTGGAACACGATCTCGTCGGTCAGGGGCCATTGAGCCGTGGACGGTCCGCGATGGCCGTAGCGGCGGCTGACCGCACGGTAGCCAGGAAGCTTGGCGTCTACGGTCACGACCGTGTCGATCGGCACGACGACATTGACGGGGGCCGTGCCCAGGCTGCCCCCATTCATGAACAGCTCCCCTCCTGCGGGCCGCGTGGACACCTGGACCACTCGATTGACCAGCGCGAGCGTGATCGGAGCCTTGGAACGGCGGCTGCCCTTGATCACAGGGAAGTCTCGAACGAGCGACTCGTACCCGGCCTTGACGACCACGATGCGGTTCGGCTGCTTCTTCTGGAGCCTGTAGGTCGCCGTACCGGTACCGAGCAGCTTCCTCGATCCGGTCGACGACTCGACATAGATCTTCGCACCCGAAGGCACGGTTTTGAACGTCACCTTCTGGGCCATCGCAGGTGCGGCCAGAAGGGCCAGCACCAATGTCAACGTCGCAGCGATCCGAGAACTCATATCTTCGACCTCCTGTCGGGCTGGAACCTGGCTCCCCGAACGGCCCGGGCCGTCCGAGGGCATGCCGTCTCTACAACGCACCACACGTCTCCCTTCCTGGGATCACCACCCTGAAGCCGAGGTAGTACCTCGCATCGGTGCTGCCGCTCCGGTTCTCGGGCATCAGGTCAACGGCCGAGTCGACATACGACCCGCCGCGGACCACGCGCTCGCCACCGCTCGCGGCCCCCACGGGGTCGCGACGAGTCTCGGTCGGATACTCGCCATGGAAGTCTTCGACCCACTCGGCGGCGTTGCCGAGCATGTCGTAGAGCCCCCTCGGGCTTGGCTCCAACTGCCTCACCGGGTGCAGGGAGCCTCGTGCATTGTCCCGGTACCAGGCGATCTCTCGGGGGTGCACCTCGGCTCCGGCGGCGTCGCAGAAGCGGGCGGCACAGCCCCCTCGGGCTGCGTACTCCCACTCGGCCTCGGTCGGCAGCCGCCCTCCCAACCACGCGGCGTATGCGCGGGCCTGGTACCAGGTGACGCCGACAGCCGGCAAATCTGCCTCGCCCGCGTGGTGAGGGACGAGTCGACGGAACTCGTCGTTCGTGACCTCGTGGTCGAGGATGCAGAATCCGCTGACCTCGACCTCGCGTTCACGCTGCCCTGAGTAGCCGCCTCCCATGACGAAGGTGCCACCCGGCACCGCTACCCAACCTTCGAGGCCGCCGGGAGGCCTCGTCTCGCGCAGCGGCGCCAGCAACTCCGACTCCAGAGCGATCGCCGCCGACGTCCCCAGCGCCTCGCTGCCGAACCTCCCTAGCGCCCAGACGAGAACCCCTACCGATCGCAGGTCCGCCGGCGCAAGGTCGGGGAGGATCTGGCGGACGAGGTCGGCGACAGCCTGCCCCCGCCGGCCCGCCGGAAGGCTCGCGATCTCCTTCTCGGCCCGGAGCACCGGGTCGATGGCGAGCGGCGACGCCGTCGTGGCGGGCGCATCGGGCGCGATTCTCGAGCGACGGAGGCGAGAACGCTCGTACTGGGAACTCGAGCCGGTGGAGCGCTCCGAACTCGCCGACGAACGCGTGGACGCAACGACGCGCAGGATCTCCTCGCGATGACGCCCGTAGAAGCGAGCCACCTCCATCTGACTCCGCCGGTCGTTCGACAGCCTCCCGATCCGATCGAGGAGCTGATCCTGGCGCGGTCCGGAGTGCTCGGGAGCCAACGCGTCCACGATGCCGGTCAGAAGATCAGGGGTGATCACGTCACCGAGATGACGAGCGAGGCGAACCTGAGCGGCCTGGGCGGTCAGACGCTCGCGAGTCACCTGAAAAACGAAGTCGCCCTCTTTGAAAGCCGGATGGTTGCTCTTGCCCCACTGCGGCGTCTGATCTATGTCGTCGCGACCGTTCACCTGCGTGTTGAGGTAGTACCCGAGCTCCTCGCCGGTGACGTAGCCGTCCGAGTCGAGGTCGGCGGCCCCTTCCAGACCCTGGGAAAGGAGCGGCGTGAAGACACTTTGCGCCGGCACCTCCTGATCTGCGTTGCCGGCGGCGATGAACATCCGAACCGGCTTGGAGGTCTTCTTGTCGATGTACCGAGGGCGGCTGACGGCTCGCGAGCCGAAGATCGAGCCGGAAAAGCAACTGTCGAATGCGAAGAGAGCATGCTTCGCATCGAAACCGGTGCTGAGCGTCGAAACCTCCTCCATCGACATGGCGGCGGCGAGGAATCCGTCGAGATCGTCCTCGGGCCTCGGCGCATCCGAGGGAACGATGTAGCCCAGTCTTCCTACGGTGGCTTCTCGTGTGTAGCCGTGCCCGGAAAAGAAGAGCACCAATCGGTGATGCGGTTGGCGTCCGTGGGCGTTGATGAAGTCGCGATAGGCGGACCGCAGCTCATCCGAGGTCGGATCCAGATGAGTGAAGACCTCGAAGCCGTTTCGTTCGAGCGCGGCCGCCAACTTCCTCAGTTCGCCGGGAATGCTGTCGAGGTCCGGCCAGTGGCGGTACTCGCTGACTCCGATGAGCAGCGCGTAGCTGCCGTCATACCAGGTCACCGCCTGGCCGTCCCGGTCGAAGACCCCCTGCCTGGAACTCCCCCTGGAGTCGGCTTCCACGCTCCAGGCAAATCCCCAACACAGGCACGCCACAACGGCGAGCCGCCGGTTACCCCGCGGCCGCATCGAACTTCCTTTCCAGTAAGTGGTTCATGAAGACTAGCAGCCTTGGGCGTATCGCGACAGGTTGCTCTGTAAAGTAGAACGGTGAGCCGGCCGCTATCGGGCCAGGCGATCGATCGGTATGCGCGAAGGCGGCAACCGGTCAACGGCCTCCTCCGGCCCGACCGGGACAAGCCGAAGGCAAAGCTGCGGGCCTCGGCAAGCGAGCAAGCCGGCCACTCGACGGCCTATGCGCCGTCACCCACCAGGTGGAACCGTCTCGCCGCCTACTGCGTGGATCGGCCGACCACGGCGACGATCCTGACCGGCGCGCCCGAGCCGCCCTCGATCTTGGTCGGCAGGGCGAAGACCCAGGCGCCGCTGGCGGGTACCTCTCCCAGCCGGGCTACGTTCTCGAGGCCGTAGAGATTCGCCTCGTTCGCCAGCCGATGGACGGGGAAGTCGGTCGAGCTTCCGGGGTCGATGCTGGCGGTGTCGACACCCAGCGCGGCGACGCCCCGCTCGACGAGGAGCTGCACCGCGGCAACGCCGTAGGAGGGGAACCTGAGCTTCGATGCGTCGCCCGGCGTGTCATCGCCCAGATAGGCGCGGGCCTCGGGCCAGAAGCGGTCCCAGCCGGTGCGGAGCATGACGATCGAACCGGGAGCGATCCGGCCGTGAGCCTCCTCGTAGCGGTTCACGTCTTCCGATGAGAGCAGGTACTCCTCCGCTTCAGCCGCCGCCTCGCTGACGTCGATCACCACCAGCGGGCCGGCCAGTCGCTCGACCGGGATCTCCTCCGCTGTCCAACGGTCCCTGGCGAAGTGGATCGGTGCGTCGAGGTGCGTCCCGCCATGCTCGGGCGTGCAGAAGGAGTTCGCCGCGTAGAAGAAGCCGGCCTCGGTCTCACCGTGCGCCAGCACCTGCAGCTCGAAGCGCGACGGCGAAGTCGGCCAGTAGAGGGTCTCCTCGCCCAGCGTCCAGGTGAGATCGACGAGCCGCGCGCCGGCAAGATCGAGAGCTCGTTCGTCGGCCACAGCGCCGCCGGCCGGCAGCATCAGCAGCAGCGCGAAGCCGATCGGCGCCTGGTCGCGGGCCGGGCTCAGAACCCTGCGGATCCACCGTTGAACTGTCACCATGGCAACCTCCCTCGACGTTTCGCAGCAGCATAGTCGCTGCTCCGAGAGCACCGCCAGCTTCTGAACCTCTCGCCTCGCAGCAGGCACTCACCCGGAGAGTCCTCGCGATCCGGCTCGGACTCTGAATCTGCTCCACCATGCTCCCGCCCACTCGTGCCCGATACGGTCTCCGCCGCCTCGTCCCTGCGCTGCTGCTCGGCTTCCTGCTCGCTGCGGCGGCTCCGGCGAGCGGCTCTGCCGCACTCCGCTTCCTGCAGGTCCTCGAGGACGGAACGTCGGGAATCACCGGCCTGCAGCAGCCGATCGAGGTCGCGGTCACTCCCGACGGACGGCACGTTGTCGTCGCCGCCACCAGCGGCCGCTCCCTGGTGGTGTTCGAGCGGGACCCGTCGACCGGGCTGCTCACCTTCGTCCAGCGGGCGTTCGACACGTCGTTGGCGCTGGTCGCCGCTCTCGCCGTGTCCTCCGACGGCCTGCAAATCTACGCCGCCTCGGCACAGTCGGACCAGGTGAGTGTGTGGCAGCGCGACCCGTCGACCGGGCTGCTCCAACTCGACCAGACCCTGATCGACGGGATCGGGGGCGTCGACGGACTCGACGGTGCTCGGGATCTGGTGCTCTCGCCTGACGACCGGCACCTCTACGTGGCCGGTCTCAGCGATTCCGCCGTGGCGGTCTTCGAACGCTCGGCCTCGGGAAGGCTGACGTACCTCGAGGCGGTCGTCGACGGCGTCGACGGGGTGACCGGGCTCTCTGCTCCGCTCGGGCTGAACCTCTCCCCGGACGGCAGTTCGCTCTACGTCGCTTCGGTACTCGACGACAGCGTGATTCACTTCGCGCGCGGGGCCGATGGCTCGCTGGCGTTCGGAGACGCGGTCGCAAGCTCGGGCTGGCTCGACCTGGTCACCGATGTAGCCGTCAGTCCGGACGGCCACTTCGTGGTGGCCGCGAGTCAGACGTTCCTCGAAGGATTCGACTGGCTGACTCTCCTCGCACGCGACCCGACCACCGGCGATCTGAAGCTGCTCGCCGAGTTGCCCAATCCGCCCTCCCAGGGAGGCTGTACCCCCAACGCGGCCGATCCAGCAGCCAAGCTGGGCTTCACGAGCGACAGGACTCTCTTCGCCACGCTGGGTATTCATCAGGCCATCGCTGCGGTTCGCATCGACGCCGCGGCAGGACGCCTCGAGCTGGCGAAGCTGACCTGCGAGGGGGTCGACGGTGTCACGGGAATCTCGTCACCGGCGGATGTCCGCAGCTCCCCGGATGCCCGACACCTCTACGTGACCGGGTTCTTCCCCAACACGCTCGCAGTCTTCTCGATCAGCGCCATCTTCGACGACGGCTTCGAGACCGGAACCGTGTCGGCCTGGCCGGTCGTGGTCGGCGCCGAGGCGCTGCCCCGACGGTCCCGCCGGCCCGACCGCTAGTTCACGTCCTCACTGTCCTCCGCTTCGCCCCCCGCCTGAGCCTCGGCTCCGGTCTCGACATCCGCCTCCGGCAACGGCGGCGGTTCCTCGATCGTGACCACGACCTCCGGCTTCGCCGGATCGAGATCGAAGAGCACACGTCCCTCGCCCCTCTCGGCGATTCTCCGACGGATGAGTTCGACGAGCAGCTCCCGTCTTGCGAGCAGGGCTCGCAGCTCGGGTCCGGGGAGGTAGGCATCGAGGGCCGCGACGATCTCCTCGTCCTTGACTTCCTGCAACCGTCGCCACAGTTCCGGGGTGAGACCGATCACCTCGTCCGGCGCCCAGAGCTTCTTCTTCTCTCGCGCGAAGGCTCTCGTGTGATCGATCATCCACAGCTTCCAGTTCTCGTCGAACAGGAAGTTGCCCTGGTTGCGGTCGATGTTGTGGATCAGGTTGTCGAACACCCGCATCTGGTAGAACTGGTTGTTGTAGTAGCGCTGATTCGGAGGTTTGAGTCCCCTTTGGCGTCGGTCGGTCTCGCGCATCGAGTGTTCCAGCCAGGCCTGCACCGATCCCTCCTGGCCGCTCACCTCGCGCAGCACGACGGGCGGGATGTTGTCGAGTCCGAAAAGCGCTGCCAGCTCGTAGGCGGCCACCTCGTTGACGTAGCTGTCGCGGAAGTACATGACGAACTCGCCGGACGACAGTCGCTTGCGCAGCGATTCGATGTGGACGTAGCGGAAGACCGCCCTGGCGCGCACTCCTCCGGACTCCATCGCCATCCGCCGCGGTTTGGTCACGCCGTCGGGAAGTGCCCTGATCGAGACGATCTCGGCAGTCGAAAGGAACTGCCGCACGGCCTCGGCATCGTCGAACGGCAACGCCTCTCCCTCTTCGCCCAACCAGCGGAACGGCACGGCTTCGACGGTCGGCGATCCCGCGTCAGGCGTGCTCTCGTCGATGTCGAGCCTCACCGTGCCGTCGAGATAGATCGCCGATGCCCGGCCATCGATCAGCTCCAGGGCGGCCGGACGCCCCTTCGCCTCCGCCCCGTAGACGACAGCGGTGTCGATCAGAAACACCTTCCCTCCGAAGCGCGAGGCGACGGTCCCCGGCTGCGGCGTGTGCCCAGCGACCAATCGCTCGGCCCCGTAGGCGGCGAGCAGCCGATCGACGCTACCGCTCTTCTCGTCTCCCCACTTCGCATAGCCGCGAAACCAGAGGGGACCGTCCCCGGAGAACGACAGCCAACCGGAGGGAGACGGGAATCGGGAGTCGATCTCGGCGAACCTCTCCCGATCGGCACCGCTGCCGGGATCCGCCGCGGAGGGAGCGAGCACCTGCTCGAGCGCGCACGAGACCTCGGTCAACTCGCTGAACTCGAGCGCCACGCCGGCCTCCACCAGAAAGGCGAAATCCTCGTCCCAGCGCGCCAGCTCGGCGGCCACCGCATCGTTGATCGCCTCGATGGAACCGCCCTTTCCACTCGCGGCCAGCTCAGGGCTGAGACCACCGTGGGCGAAGATCGACCCGCCGACCCTGGCGACCGCGGAGCGCTCACGCAGCCACCTGCCGTAGGCCCCCTCCGCCGTGAAGGCGGTCGCGTACTCGACGTACCCCTCCGGGTGGGCGGCGAGCCACTCCCTCCTGCTGCCCGGAGCGCAGTCGGGGAAGCGGGCCTGCCAACGCTTCCAGGCGTCGGCCGCCTCCCGTTGTCGCCGCTTCGAGTCGCTATCGGCGAACGTCGCGTAGACGGGACCCGGCGACTGTCCCTGCATCGCGACATCGCGCCGCACGCCCACCATGTTCATCACCTCGTGATTGCCCAGCAGCCCGACGATCCGCCCCCCGGCCGCGGCAGCCTGAGGTTCGAGGGCCATCAGCAGATCCATCACCGCCCGCACTCCGACCCCCCGGTCAAGCAGATCCCCCGTCTGCACGAAGATCGACTCACCACCACTCCAGCGCCCCTCCTCGTCGATCAGCTCGGCGGCACGGAGGATGGCGGTGAACTCATCGAAGCTGCCATGGACGTCGCCGATCGCGACCACCCGCTTGGCGGCGGCCGGAGAGCTCGCGCCCATCGCCCCGACGAAGATCAGGGCGAGAGCGCTCGCGGTCACTCGTCTCATCGGCTACTCCCTGTCTCTCCGGCGTCGGTATCCGCGGCCCGCTCACCGAGGAGCTGGCGGAAGAGCGCCTTGACGATCTCGATGTTGTTCGAGAGCAGATCGAAGAAGTCTTCCGCACTGACCGCCAGGACGCGGGTCTCCGACTCCGCCATCGCGGTGCGGGTGCGCATCCGACCACTCAGGATCTCCACGACCCCGAACGTCTGGGCCGGACCCACGAGGGTCTCGCCGGGGCGCGCCGGCGTGAGCCTCACGGTACCGCGCTCGACGAAATAGAGCGCCCTCGCCGGCTCGCCCGCCTCGTAGATCACCTCCCCCGCCTCGAAGGTGCCCTCGCTGGTGATGCCGGAGATACGCAGAATCTGGTCCGCACTGCACGAAGCCAGCAGCTTCACTCGCTGGAGCAGCAGGACTCGCTCGATGCGCGCCAACTCAGTCATTCCGACCTCCACTCGCCGACTCGACTCTCTCATGTCCGGTCTCTGCCCTCCCGCCTGGCTCGCCCCGGGGCTGTCCCCGGAGGTTCCCGTGGTCCTTCCTGCCGCATGCGGACGGCACGACCCTGCGCCATTCCTGTCCCGAGCGCCCAGGTTGCGGTCTCGAGCACGAAGTCGTCGGTGGCGGTCGAGAGGAGCGACTCGACGACCGGGAGCAGATCGATGAGCTGGTCGGAGACCACCGCGTGAATCGCCCCGACCGTCAGGAAGGGCGCATCGACCTTCGCATCGTCCTGCGGGGACAGGTGCTTGGCGACGACCACCGACCTCGAGCCCCGCGCGATGCCGAAGGTCCGCTCGGAGCGGCCCAACTTCTCCACCAGAGGCGCGTCGCCGATCGCGGCGAGCACGTCACGATGTTCATCGCCGCCCAGGGTGTAGTCGAGGTACTCGAGCGCACTGGGCCGCAGCGACGGCTCGCCGAGCCCGCGGAACGCGTTCCAGATCGACTCCCGCTCGTAGAGGAAGGAGAGCAGGAAGAACAGATTGCGGCGGTGGTCCTCGGCCCGCTCCGCGAGGAGACGATCGAGCAGCCGCACCGGCGAGGCGATCCTCAGCGCATGCACTTCCTCCGCGGCTCCGGGGTCGAGAGTGTAGAGATCGGCCAGCATCAGAAGGTAGCGCCTCGCCTCGACGCGAATCTCGCTGCGAACCCTCTGGGCGGCGACCGAGTCGAGAGGAGCCTTTCCGGTCGAGGCGAGCGCCTCGAGGAGCTTTCGTCGCAGGAAGGGGTCCGTATGCACCCCCAGCCCTTGAAGGAGCGCCTCCCGCGCGCCGGGATCTTCGATCCTCGCGATCGTCTTCGGGATGGCCCGACGGACCCAGATCGGCTCGTCCGGCTCTTCCATCATGTGAACGAGCGCCGGAACGGCATCGGCTCCGTAGGCCGCCAGCGCCTGCCGTGCGTCGTGCTTGAGCCGCCGGTTCGCCAGCAGCGAGATCAGCGTCGGCAGGTAGAGGGGGTTGGGGCCGTCGCGCTCGCAACGTCGCCGGATCGCTCCGATCGCTGCCCTCACGACCTCCGGCTCCGGGTCGTAGAGCAGCAGGACCAGCCGGCCGGCGAAGCGCTGTTCGGAGAGAGCGCCGATGACTCGCGCCGCCTCGATCCTCGCCTCGGCCTCCGCCTCGGAGATCAGGTCTTCGAGCGTCTCCTCGGCGGTCGAGGCCATCTCGCCGTCACCGTGCGTTGCCAGGCAGGCGATCGCCGCCGCCTTGACCCCGACCTCGTGCGAGCCGAGTCGCGGCAGCATCATCTCGCAGGCGTCCTCGTGCCTCATCTCCGCGAGCACGCGGGTCGCCTCGGCCCTCACTTCCGGGCTGTCGTCAGCGAGCCGCCGCTCGACCAGCGGCAGAGCGTCGCTCCTCCCCTCGGCTGCCAGCACGCGGAGAGTCCTCAGACGAACCTCGGGATCGTCGTGGAACAGCAGCAGCGGCGGCACGAGCCTGGCGTGTCCCTGGTCCGCGAGAAGGTCGATGCTGTGCACGACCTGGCGGCCGTCGAGACTGCCGAGCGACTCCACCAGCAGTGCCAGTGTCGTGCCGTCCGAGAGGTCGATGAACGCCCCACGGTCGATCTCGCGACGCTCGAGGCCGCGACGGAAGCTGCGGACGTATCCCCGGACCACCCGCGAGACCAGCCACAGCCAGACGACGACGGCGGCCAGCGAAAGCCAGCCGAGACTCACGGGTGTGAGCCAGCCCAGGGTGACCGGGAGCAGCACGATCGCCGCGACCCCCTTCGCGCCGCGCTTGACGACGATGTCGACGAACGCCTTGGCCTCGACGCGATCGTCGCGCGTCAACGGCAGGAAGAGGAGCTCGCGCGACGAATCGTCGATCGAGTAGCGCATGCCGCTCTCGATCAGCTTGAGCCCGAGGACCGCGATCAGCAGGCTGCCCGGCAACGCGGAAGCGGTGATCAGCAGCGCCAGCGTGCCGGCACCCAGTGAGGCGGGAAGGACTCTCAACGCCACGCCGACGCCGAGAGCCTTGTGAATGCGGGTCGTCAGGAAGAGTTGGAAGAACAGAGCCGCCACGCCCATGAGGCTGAAGAAGTTGCCGAAGAACGCAGTGCGATCCTCGAGGCTGCCGGTGGAAACCTCGACCGCCCAGTTGAACTGCAGATCGACGACCTGCGACACCACCACGGTCAGCAGCATGACGGCGGCGATGAGGCGCACGTAGGGCGAGCGTCGAAGCAGCGACCACCCCTTGCGCTTCGACTCTCGGGCGACCACGTGTCCGGCGGATCGCGACGCGACCGGCTTCCTGTCGAGCAGCGGGAGCAGGAGCGCGATCGCCACGAGCAGCGCCGCCGCCACCAGAAGTGCATCGCGCGGCGCCGCCTGCGCGGCGGCGAAGCGCGCCACCAGGCCGCCGGCGATCCCGCCCAGCAGGGCACCGCCACCGAGGAAACCGAACAGTCGCTTCGCCTGCCGGGCGTCGAAGGTCTCGCTCGCCAGTCCCCAGAGTTGGGTCATCGTCACGGCGATCGCCACCGACACCCAGACGTAGAACGCCACCGGCACCCAGTTGGACCCGAGGCCGAACAGCCACCAGAAGCCGAGCAGGCTGAGCGCGACGATCGAGAAGGACGAGATCGCCACCTTCCGGAGCGAAGCGACACGGGAGAAGTGAGCGATCAGCCACGCCGCCGGGTAGGAGACGACGGCCACCATGAGATAGACCCACGGAAGCTGCGCGGCACCGAGGCTGTCGACGAAGGTCGCCTGACGGACCGTCTTGGCGGCGTACTGGAATGTCAGGCAGAGGAAGAACGAGAAGAAGAGCAGTAGTGCCGCCCGGCCCTCGCCTCGGTAGACGGTCACCCCCAGGCGTCGGCACAGTCGTGACCAGTTCGATCCCGCCGCCTCCACCTCAGCCTCCTCGAGAGCTCTCGATCGGTGTCGCGCGCGTACCCGTCACCGCTGGGCCACCGTCGCGCGAGACCTTCCGCTCCCCCACTGCCGAAGATTCACGATCGCAAGATATCGCAGGCCGGCCCCCTGAGTGCGGACCGACACCGGGCCCGGGCGAGCGCGCCCCCTCGTCGGGCCGGCAGTCAGCGCGAAACCACGGCGAACACGTCGGCCTGCCGCCCCGGTCCCAGCCGGGAGGGCGCGAACGCAGCCGTGAAGACCGCGACGAAACCGTCGTCCGTACCGGTGAGGCCGACGTAGTCACCGAGGAAGAAGGCCCCCTGGGCGGCCCTCGCCGCCTGACCGGCATCGAACGACGGTCGGCTCACCCGCACGCGCGGCCCGAACGATTCTCCGCGGTTGCGCGACCGGGTGACGAAGTAGTCGGCGAAGGTCGGGCGCCCGACGACGTTGCGAATCGTGTAGTAGCCGACCAGAGCTTCGCCCGCACCGTTGGTCGTCACGCTGACCGTCATCGCCGGACTGGCGTCGGGACCGCGGCTCACCCGCATCGGCGCCGTCCAGCTGGCACCGCCGTCGCGCGACACCACGACCGTCGCCTGGTCGGTACCGGTGAACCGGGCATCGGCCCAGGCAACGTAGAGGTCTTGGGTCAGCGGATCGATCGCCAGCGAAGGGAGGATCGCTCCGGATCGCCACCCTTCGACGCCGATCGGCAGCATGTCGGCGATCTTGCGCGGGCTGCTGAAGCGCCGGCCGCCGTTGGTGCTGCTGGCGAAACGCAGCGACAGAGTCGGCGCACCCGGCAACGCCGCCGCCCAGACGGCGTAGACCGTGCCGTCGGAGCCGACGCGCAGGACGACGCCGATGTTGGTCGGCCCCTGCGCCACCCTCCGCGGCCGGCTCCAGCTGCGGCCGCCGTCCGTCGATCGCGCCACCACCAGCCGCTGAGCGACGTACCGGCCGCCGCGGAACAGGTTGATGTCCCAGGCGACATACGCGTTGCCCCGGTGGGGACCGGTCGAGACCGTGTCGACCACCATCGAGTTCTTGTCGTGAAAGTCGAGAGGATCCCTGACCACCTCCACCGGCGGCCCCCAGGTGAAACCGCCGTCCTCGGAGATGCTGACCGCGATCGCGTTGTCGTTGGGAAGGCCGGGCTCGAAGAGCAGGCTGTTGAAGTAGACGACGCCTCCCGGTCCGAAAGCAGGCCACGGATCCGACGCCCGCGACCAGGTGCCGCCGGAGGCGATCGTCAACCCGGGTACGAGCGCATCGGTCCAGCGCCGACCGCCGTCGAGCGAAACCGCGACGCCCAGTGCACGGGCACCGCCGTCCGAGAAGCGATCCTCCTGCCAACCGGCCACCAGGTGGAGGGGATTCTCGGGATTGACGGCGACATACGGCTCCGTCTGCGCCTCCGCCTGGGCGGTCGGCAGTACCGCGGAGGGCGGCTCGAGCAGGTCGGTGCTGACACGCCTCTTGTTGCGGAACCGCAGCGGTGCCCCGGCGGCGTCCGTCGCCGACGCCCGACGCGGGAACAGCAGTGGATCCTCGAGCAGAGCCGCCCTGTGGCGAGGTAGCCAATAGGCCTCAGGATCCGGCTTCTCGAGTCCCTCGACCAGGGCGTCGTGCGGGCCCGTCGGGGACGGGCCGAAGGCACCCGCCACAGTGAACGAGACGGCAAGCACAAGAGCGGACACCACGAAGAGTCGCCGACGCATCATCACCTCCCAGGGTATGGAGAGACCTCGAGGTTCGCAACGCCGGCCGCGTCGCCCGGATTCCAGGAGACCGCGTTCGGGGAGGCGCTTGGATATCCTCGGGCCATGGCAGCCCGACCCTGGTGGCGCGGAATCGCAATCGTCCTTCTCACCGTTTCTCTTCCAGCCCGGCCGGTCGACGCCGAAGACGAGCCCGACCTCGTCCGGCTCGACGGCTCGACGGTCTCGGCCGCGGAGATCGAGACCCGGATCGCGGGTTGGATGGAAGCCGTCCGCTTGCCCGGCATGGCGATCGCCGTCCTCCACGACGGCGAGCTCGTCCTCCAGGAGAACTACGGCGTCCGCGACGTGAGGGACCACCGTCCGCTCACCGAGGCGACGTCGTTCGCCGGGCTCTCGTTCAGCAAGACGATCACCGCGTACCTCGCCATGAGGCTCGTCGATCAGGGAAGGCTCGACCTCGACCGCCCGCTGGCCGAACTTCTGCCTGCCTCGCTGCCGACCTACGATTTCTACACCGATCTCGAGGGCGACGAGCGGCATCGGGCGCTCACCGCCCGCCACGTCCTGACGCACACCACCGGCTGGCCGAACTGGCGCTGGTTCACGCCTGAAGACCGGCTGAGCTTTCTCTACGAGCCGGGAGAGCGCCACAGCTACTCGGGTGAGGGCTTCGCCTTCCTGCAGCTGGCGATCGAAGAGCACACCGGCAAGGGCTTCGAGGAGCTTGCCCAGGAGGAGGTCTTCGCGCCCCTCGGCATGAAGCGGTCGAGCATGGTCTGGCAGGAGCGGTTCGAAACCGACTACGCCGAAGATCACGACCTCGCGGGGCGACCGCTCCGACGGGAACGTCGCGACGAACCGCAGGCCGCGGGATCGCTACAGACGACGGCCGTCGACTACGCACGGTTCCTCCGCGCGGTCCTGACGGGCGAGGGACTGTCGGACACTGCCCGGCGAGGCCTGGTGTCCCGCCAGGTCCAGGTGCGCCATCGTCGGATGTTCGGCCCCCTCGCTGTCGAGACGACGTCGGAGCACGAAGCGACCGGGCTCGGCTGGACCCTGGGATGGGGGTACGTCGAAACTCCGTTCGGTCCCGCCATCTTCCATACCGGCAACGACGTCGGCAGCGCCAACTACTCGATCGCCTTCCTCGAGCCTCGCGTCGCGGTCGTCCTGATGGGCAACAGCCAGCGGCTCGAGGGCATCGCGGCAGACGTCGTTGCCCTTCTGACCGGAGATCGGTCGTCGCCGTTCGACTACCTCGGCTACCGCGCCTGGGATGCTCCCTGGCAGCAGTGGCTCAATACCCTCGCCGCCGCAGGGGTCGAGGCCGGCCGCAAGTACTGGCGCGAGGTGGGAGATTCGGGGGCTCTCGAAGGCCTGGAGGACGAGGAGTCCTTCCGCTGGGCCGCGACCATCGTCGCTCGGGAGCGGTCGCCACAGGAGGCGCTGGAGGTCTTCGCGTGGCGACGGGAGCTCTTCCCCGAATCGATCGAAGCGATCCGGGAGGAAGTGCGGTTCTCTCTCGATCATTTCGGCGGCGAAGCGGCCCTCCGCAGCCTGGAGGCGGCGCTCGGATCGGGCGAGCGCGAGGGTGAGCTCGATTGGTTCCATGCGTGGCTGCGTGCACTCCATCGGCCCGTCGAGGTCGACCCGGCGCGACTCGAGAGGTTCGCCGGCGAGTACGAAGTCCGCCGGGTGGAACTCAGAGACGGCCGCCTCTTCTACGGCCGCGATGCCACACGACCGGAGGACTACGCCGAGCTCTTCGCCCTCGCACCCGACACCTTCGTCCTGCGGAGCGCCGACTTCTTCCGGCTGCGTTTCGAGACCGACGAGTCGGGAGCCGTCACGGGCGTGACCGGCCTCTACGAGGACGGGAGGACCGACTCCAACACGCGGACGCGGCGGGCTGACGAACGATGACCGGGCTTGGAGCTCGGAGCCCGCTGCGACCGCTCCCTTGACATGGCTACGAGGGAGGCGGACACTCGCATAAGCGCGTAGCCCGAGCCCACCCGCTGTCAGCGCCCCCGCCCGGGGGCTCCACGCAACCCTCTCCACCACAGGAGAAGCCGTCATGAAACGTTGTCTCGCCCTTCTCGCTCTCGTCTCCGTTCTGGGGTTCTCGGTGCTCGCCGGAACCTCTTCAGCCCAATCGTCGAAAGTCCCGCACTCCTCCGTCACCGGCCTCGACAAGGAGGCGTTTCTGACCGAGCGGGCGGAGGACATCGCGATGCGACGCGGCATCCACGAGTTCCGCGCCTTCGACCGCTTCGCCCGGCCGAACGCCGTGCTGCAGCTCAAAGCGGCGCTCGATCTGCCGCGGCCGCTCGCATTCGGAGCGACCTGGACCGAACTCGGCCCGGACCCGATCCCCAATGCACAGGTCTCCCAACCGCCGACGACGACCGCCTCCGGGCGGACGATCTCGATCGCCGTCGATCCGAGCGACGAAGATCTCGTGTACGTCGGCACCGCTCAGGGCGGCCTCTACAAGTCGACCGACGGCGGTACCAACTGGACGCGCCTCTTCGACAGCGAAGCGTCGCTCGCCATCGGTGCCATTGCCATCGCACCGTCCGACCCCAGCACCGTCTACGTCGGCACGGGTGAGCACAATTTCTCGGCGGACAGCTTCTTCGGCGTCGGCGTCTACCGCATCGACTCCGCCAACACCAACTCCCCGGTCATCTCGGGTCCCTTCAACCAGGACGGCGGTGCCAGCGACGTCTTTACCGGACGCGGGATCAGCAAGATCCTCGTCCACCCGACCGACCCGGGCACGATCTTCGTCGCCACCACGTCGGGAGTCGGCGGAATCGTCGCCACTTCGGGGCCGCTGCCCTCCCGCGGTATCTACCGCTCCACCAACGCCACCTCCGGCGCCCCGACCTTCACCAAGCTGACCGGGCTGGCGAGTGATGCCGACACCAGCGTGCGGGACATCGCGCTCGACCCGCTCGATCCCGACATCCTCGTCGCCAACACCGTCTCGGTAGATCCCGGCATCTACCATTCGACGAACGCGCTCTCCCCCAGCCCGACCTTCACCCAGGTCGAGGTCTTCAGCGGCGGGACGAGCGACCGCACAGCCGAGTTCGCGGTGCAGCACACCGCCGGTCCCGACGCCACCTTCTACGCCGCCACCGGCAACGGCGGCGGGCGGGTGCTGCGCTCGACCGACGGCGGCGCCACCTGGACACAGCGGATCGACAACAACTTCTGCACGCCCCAGTGCTTCTACGACATCGCGATCGCGGTCGATCCGACGAATGCCGACAACGTCTATCTCGGCGGCGCCCCCGCGGTCGTCTTCGCCTTCTCGACCAACGGCGGCACGTCGTTCACCGAGAGCAACGCCGGCGTCCACGTCGACACCCACGCCATCGCCGTCGCGCCGTCCGATCTCAGCCGGCTCTACCTCGGCACCGACGGCGGCATCTACCGTTCGGACGACGGCGGCAACAACTGGACGAGCCTCAATAACAGCCAGTTCACCGCCACCCAGTTCATGGACATCGACACTCACCCGACCGATCCTCACTTCGCGATCGGCGGGACGCAGGACAACGGCACCAACTTCTATCGCCCCGACGAGAGCTGGTTCCGCGCGGACTTCGGCGACGGCGGCTACACCGTGGTCGATCAGAACGCTCCGGACACCACCAACGTGCGGATGTACCACACCTACTTCAACGCCACGACCCTCCAGGGATACGGCACGGTCGGCAACGTCGCTCAGGCGACCGACGGCGGCTGGGCGTTCCGTGGCTGCCAGGGCGGTGGCACGACGAACGGCATCACCTGCAACGGCACGATCCGCTTCTACGCGCCGCTCGAGCGCGGCCCCGGCAACCCGAACACGATCTACTACGCCTCGGACCGGCTCTACCGCTCCGACAATCTGGGCGTCAACCACACCGTCGTCAGCCAGAACCCGATCACCAGCGGAGTCGCCATCACCGCGATCGGGATCGCTCCACAGGACGATGACGTGAGAGTGGTCGGACAGACCAACGGTGGCGTCTGGGGCACGACGACCGGATCGTCGACACTCACCAACCTCGACCCGTCGAACACCATCCCCGACGTGCCGGTGGCGCGGGTGGCGATCGACCCGACCGACTCGAACACCGCCTTCCTCTCGCTGTCGGCGTTCGGCGTCTCCAGCGTCTGGAAGACCGAGAACCTCGACGGCGGCCCGCCGATCTGGACCGATGCTTCGGGGGGGTTGCCCCAGGTGCCGGTCAACGTAGTGCTGATCGAACCCGACGACACGGACACGATCTACGCCGGCACCGACATCGGCGTCTACGTCTCGACCGACGCCGGCGCCAGTTGGACCCCCTACGGCACGGGCCTGCCGGTGGTCGCCGTCTTCGGGATGGCGCGCTCCTCCGGCAACACTCTCAAGATCGCGACTCACGGGCGCGGTTTCTGGGAGGTCGCGGCACTCGGTGACACCGAGATCTTCGCCGACGGCTTCGAGTCGGGCGACACCAGCGTCTGGAGCAACACGATCCCCTGACGTTCGACGTCGCGCTCCAGGTATCGCCGCTTCCGGTGTCGCCCTTTCCCCGGGCGAGACCGGAAGCGGTCGCCTGCGCCAGCAGCGGGAGAAGGAAGCCCTAGAGTGCGGCCTGTGCCGCCAGCGTCTCGAGATCCCGGCGCAGCGTGACCTTCGAGGAGCCGCGCTCGTAGATGTGGTAGCCGCTCATCGGCGGCGTGTAGACGTGGAGCGTGATCAGATCGCGGCCGCTCGCCTGGGCGTTGCGGATGACGTGGATGTCACTGTCGAACGACCCGCACACCTCCCCCTGACCGAGCGTGCCTGAGGTCGTCTCGCGGGGAACCCCGTCGGCATCGAGTTCGAACCGGGTCTCCGTGATGGCGCCCTCGATGACGTAGACACCGCACGCAGAGCCGCGATGATCGTGGATCGGGCTCTCCTGCCCCGAGCGCCAGCACAGCACGAGGGCGGCGTAGCCCCGGCCGACGCGAAGGACGTTCCTCCGGTAGCACGAGTCGTCGAAGGCGACTACCGAGGCGACGTCCTGGCGTCGCAGTGCGAGCCCTCTCATCCTGGCGACGAGAGCATCGATCTCCATCGCACGACCGTGCGCGTCGAGCGTGTCCAGAAACTCGGTCAGCTGCATTCTCGTGGCCTCCGCCGCCGAGCCTACTGTCTCAGGCTATCGCCTGAGGCCGCCCCGGAGGGTAGGACGAGCTCGTACCTCCCGAAGGGCGCGGAAGATGCCCCCGTACCTCCGGTCTCGCGCCGGCTGCCTCTCTTCAGCTCGCGATCCACGACGGACGCCGAGGCCTGAATCGGTGGTTCAGGTCACAGACTCGCCGGGGATCGTGATATATAGTCACCCCACTATTTCATTTGGCGAGCTGCCCCCTCGTTCGCTACTTTCCATGGAGGAGTAGATGCACCCAACGTACCTTCGTACCTTGGCGACGGCTCTCGTCCTGTCGGTCCTGCCCGTCCTGGCCCTCGCCGCGACGGCGGAGACCGAGGCCGAGCCGACCGCCGCCGCCGAGACCGGCGAGGTCACGACCTCGCTGCCCGAGTTCTCCAGCGCAAGACAGATCACCCTCGACCCGCGAACCGGCCGCCGTGTGGCGGGTGGTTCCACCATCGCCCTCGACGCCCGGACCCGCAACCTGCTGAGTCGCTCGTCCGAGGGGCTCTTCGAGACGGCAAGCCCGGCGAGTGGTGTGATGGTCAACCTGCGCGGCCGCATGCGGTCTGCGGTTTTCGCCGACTCCTCCCAGGGTGAGCCCCTGGTCATCGACTGCATCACCCACCTCGACAGTAACGAGGAGCCGGACCATGAGTAGGACTGCCGGCCTCTTCTGTCTCGTGACGGCCCTCGCCGTCGCCTCAGCTCCCGCCTTCGGCGCGAACATCGTCGTCGTGAATCAGGACGGTCCCGGAGAAGGCTTCAACGATCCGACTCCGGTTTCTCCGGTCGGAAACAACACGGGCACGACACTCGGAGAGCAACGCCTGATCGCCTTCCAGTTCGCCGCCGACATCTGGGGCACGGTTCTCGACAGCGACGTCACGATCCTGATCGACGCCAACTTCGATCCCCTCTCGTGCAGCCCGACCTCGGGCGTCGTCGGAGCCGCGGGAACCAACACGGTCCATCGCGATTTCGCCAACGCGCCGTTGAGCAACACCTGGTACCACCAGGCTCTCGCCAACAGCCTCGCCGGAGTCGATCTGGACCCGAGCAACGCCGACATGGGCGCGACCTTCAACAGCGACATCGACGACGACGATCCCAACTGCCTCACCGGCCTGACCTGGTACCTCGGTCTCGACGGCAACGCCGGCAACGACATCGACCTCGTCGACGTGGTCGCTCACGAGATCGGTCACGGCATCGGCTTCTCGACCTTCGTCGACAACTCGACCGGAGGGAAGTTCCTCAACCGCAACGACGTCTACATGACGAACCTCGAGGACCACAGCCGCGGCCAGACCTGGCCGCAGATGAACAACAACCGGCGGCGTCAGTCCGCCACCGACACCGGCGACCTCCACTGGGTCGGCGCGAACGTGGTGGCCGCTTCAGGCGGCCTCAGTGCCGGCGTGCACCCGTCCGGGCATGTGCTCATGTACGCTCCCAATCCGCTCGAACAGGGCTCTTCGGTCTCCCACTGGGACACGACCCTCACGCCCGACGAGCTGATGGAGCCGTTCGTCGCCGATCAGCCGATTCAGGATCCGGGCCTCGCCCTGGAGCTGATGCTCGACCTCGGCTGGAACAGCGGCGGCAACGGTGCCGTCTGCGGCGATGGCGTCCGCGAGGGCGTCGAAGAGTGCGACGGATCGGACTTCGGCGGACTCGATTGCGGCGACTTCGGCTTCTCCGGAGGCTTCCTCGTCTGCTCGACCAGCTGCGAGATCGAGACCACTTCGTGCACCGGCGGTTCCTGCACCGTGGTCGGCGATTCCTGTCTGTCCGACGGCGACTGCTGCTCGGGCAACTGCAGCAACGGCAAACCACAGGACCGCGTCTGCCTGCCATAAGTCTCCGGCAGGAAGCCTGTGATGACGGGGTGAGCGCTCGGCGCTCACCCCGTTCTTTCTTCCGGGCTCCGAAGGGACACCTGCAGCCCGGAGAACCGGAGCGGGACAGCTGCCGGGATCCGACGGGCCACGATGCTCGCCGGTTGCACGACCTCGGGCCGCCTCCCCTGCGGATGGGTGCCTGGCGAGCGGTGACCATCCGTGAACACCGGGGTGCATCGAAACCGCTGGATATACTGCCGACCCGTGGCTGCACTCAGAACCAGAACGGGCGACGCCTGCCGTGGTCACCATCGAGACTGACTCCCGGAGACCGACGGCGGCCGCACGGCGAACGGCGGCGTGGAGGCGTCTCCCGCTGAAGGGCCCGGCCCTGACTGCATGGGTCCTCTTCGAGGCCCTGGTTCGGATGCAGGCCGCGGTCGCACAGGCCGCCACGACTCTCCCGGACCGGCCGGCCCTCGTCCTGACCGGCGCCTTCGGCGACGGCTGGCAGCCGCTCGACGGGGCGACGTTCACGAGCGGCGGCGAAGGCGGCACGAGCGAAAGCTGGCAGTTCCAGATGCCCGCTCGAATCGTCCCCGGCGAGCCGTTCATGATGAGCGGATCGGTGCAGCTCGCCCAGGACTGCGCCGCAGCGGGCGAAGATGCCGAAGCAGGCGCCACCGTAGAAGTTCAGGCCTTCGTCGATCTGATGGTCTTCGAGGGCTCCGCCGACCAGGTGGGCAAGATCGCCGCCTCGTCCTCTGCATCGCAGGCGTGCGGAGCGGGAGACTCGACCCAGAGGGTCGAAGCCGCGGTTCACACGACCTGGACACCGCAGCCCGCCACGGACGGTTCGACCAGCCTGCGCTACGTCGTCGAGAGCGACGGCGGCGATCGCAAGACCGTCGTCCTGCACCCTCCGGACAGCCTCATCTTCGTCATCAACCTGCCCCGCTTCACCTTCGTCTACGAGGCGACCGACGCGCCACCGCTCCCGCTGGCCGCGGCGGGCGGCACCACGAGCCCGGCGGAAAGAAACCTCCTGATCAACGAGTGGCTGGCGATCGCGGAGCCTCCGGAGAATGCGACCGACGGTGCCGACCTGCACTACGACGAGTGGGGTCGTACCGTCGGGACCACCCGCTCCGGGACTCTGACCGCTTCCGGCCCACCGGCGGAGGCCGGCTCCACTCCCGCCAGCGAGTGGGTCTGGGGGCGGCGCAACGAGCTCGACTCGGTCGCCCACTGCACCCTGAGCGAGTACGTCGAACGAAAGCTCGCCGGCGGGGCGATCGACGACTGCGGCCGCCGCTACTCGCGATCAGCGTCGCCTCCGACTGCCGAACCGGAAGCTGCCGGGGAGGAGGTCGCCGCCGCGGACGAGGACGAGCCTCGTGAAGCTTCCCCTCCGGAGGCGCGAGTCATGACCGAGGCCCAGCGCGCACTCTCGGAGGTCCGGAACTGGTCCGAGGTCGGTCTGCCCGACCGGACCAAGGCACGAACCCGCTACGCCCGCGCCCTGCGCCTCGAGCGCGACGACGCCGCGAAGTCCGACTATCCCGCGGCACGCGAGCTGTTCGAGAAGGCGGCCAGGACCGGCTACGCCAAGGCCCAGTACCGCCTCGGCCGGATGTATGAAAACGGCCTCGCCGTCGAAGCCAATCTCGGGGTCGCACTCGCCTGGTACCGCCTCGCGGCCGCGCAGGGCAACCCCGAGGCCAAGCTAGCGGTCGCGCGTCTGGAACGCATCGAGTCGCAGTAACGGCGACCCCTTCGACCTCGACCCGAATCGCCTCGCGGCAAGGCTCAATCTCGCCTCGACACTCGCCGAGAGTGGCCAACTGTGTGCAGGGCTGGCCCTGCTCGACCCTCGACCGGGAGAAGAGCACGCCTTGTCCGACGTCTGGCAGCAGCTGACACGGCGCCTTGCCACGCGCTGCAAGGATCCCGGGATTCACACCCCGCCTGCCGGAGGCGGCTAGCGCGACCCCTCATCCCGAAGCGTCGCCTCCGCTCTCCGAGCCTCCTCGATCTCGCGGATCCGGAACTTCTGCACCTTCCCGGTCACGGTCATCGGAAACTCCTCGACGACCCGCACCAGCGCCGGCACCTTGTAGTGCGCCATCCCCTCACGGACGAACTGGCGGAGTTCGTCCTCGGTAGCGGTCTCACCGGGATGGAGGCGCACCCAGGCGGCCAGATCCTCGCCCCACTTCTCGTCCGAGACCCCGAAGACCGCCGCTTGAGCCACCTTCGGGTGGCGGCAGAGGAAATGCTCGATCTCCGCCGGGTAGATGTTCTCGCCACCGCGGATCACCATCTCCTTGATCCTCCCGGTGATCGAGACGTAGCCGTCCCCGTCCATCACCCCGATATCGCCGGAGTGAAGCCAGCCTGCGACGTCGATCGCCTCGGCGGTCGCATCGGGCATGCCGTAGTAGCCGCGCATGACGTGGTAGCCGCGGAAGCAGATCTCCCCTGCCTCGCCGAGAGGCACGGTGGTGCCCGTTTCCGGATCGACGATCTTGACCTCCTGGTGCGGCAGGTTGGTGCCGACCGTGGTCGTGCTGCGCTCCACCGAGTCTCCAGCCAGAGTGCAGTGACTGACCGGTGAACACTCGGTCTGTCCGTAGCCGATACGGATGTCGGTGATCCCTATCTCTTCCCTCACCCTGCGCATCAGCTCGGGTGGGCAGGGCGCGCCGGCCATGATGCCGGCCCTCAGGCTCGACAGGTCATAGGCGGCGAAGTCCTCGTGCTCGAGCTCCGCGAGGAACATCGTCGGCACACCGTGCAGGAGCGTGCATCGTTCCGTTTCGACGGCGGAGAGGATGGCACCGGCGTCGAAGTGAGCTTCCGGGATCACGAGCGCCGCTCCGTGCGTGAGGCAGCCGAGGTTCGACACCACCATGCCGAAGCAGTGGTAGAAGGGCACCGGCACGCACAGGCGATCCTCCTCGGTAGTCGCCAACGCTTCGGCGACGTGAAAGCCGTTGTTGAGGATGTTGTGGTGGGTCAGGACCACCGGTTTCGGAAACCCGGTCGTGCCCGAGGTGAACTGGATGTTGATCGGATCATCGCAGTCGAGCTGCCCGCTGCGCTCGGCCAGGGCACCCGGTGCCAATCCGAGGCCGAGCTCCAGCACATCACCCCATACGAAGAAGCCCGGCGCAGGGCGCCGGGTGGCCTGCGGATCCACCGGATCGAAGACGACCACATTGCGAAGCTCCGGCAGCGCCCCGTTTGACAGTTCCCCCGGTCTCGCCGACTCGAGCTCCGGGCACAGCTGCCGCACCATCTCCACGTACTCGGACTTCCTGAAGGCCGGCATCAGGAAGAGTGTCTGGACCCGTCCCGCGGCGAGCGCGTGCTCGAGCTCCGCGCTCCGGTACGCAGGATTGACGTTGACCAGGACCGCCCCGACGACCGCGGTCGCCAGCTGGATCACCACCCATTCGATGTTGTCGGTCGCCCAGACACCGACGCGATCGCCCTTGCCCACGCCCATCCGCAGGAGACCGCGCGCCAGACGCAGGACCTCGCTGCGCAACTCGAGGTAGGTCAGTCGCCGTCCCTGCCAGCAGGACACCAGCGCCTCGTTGTCGGGATAGCGCCGCACCACTTCTTCGAGGAAGACGGCGATCGTCCGACCGTCGAGGGGCACGCTGCCGCCTCGGTGAAAGTAGGAGGCTCTCCTGGTCGTCAACGGCCCGTCTCCTTTCGCACTCCCTGCGAACTCCCTTCGCGCACTCCCGGCCGGGGTCGCGCTCCGTCGCCGGGCCGAGCGGCCCGAGCGCCCGCTCGTCCGTCCCGAAGAAGAGCACATCCGGTCGACGACGACGACGCCCTTTCGGGTGGTGCCCTTCCGGCGTTGCCGCAGCTCGACGTTGCCGGGCTCATAGGCCGGGAAAACCCTGCACAAGGGCAGAGAGTGACGTATTTCACAATCACGACACTCCGGCGTTGCTACGGTGCTCGCAACGAATCTCGCAAACCGAGTCGGCGCCGATGGCGCAGATCCGAGTGGTTTCAGCGCGTCGTCTGGTCGGGAGCGGCTTGCGACCAACGCAAGGGGGAACCACTATGCGCAGGACTTTTCTGTTGTGCCTCCTCGGTCTCGCCGTCGCCTTCGGCCCGGCCGTGGCTCAGGAGGACGAAGAGGCATCCTCGACCGAGGAGAACCAGGTCGAGGAAGGTGAAGACACGGAGGCGGACGCCGACGACACCGTCAGCGACACCATCGTCGTCACCGGGTCGAGAATCGCCACCAGCCCGCTCTACCAGCGCGCTCCGTTGGTCGAGGTCGGTGAACTCGAGATCAAGCAGTCGGGCCTCACCAACATCGGTCAGACGCTCCAGCAGATCCCGAGCATGGGCTCGGCGATCAACGCCCGCTTCAACGTCCCCGGCAACTCCGGCTTCCCGCAGGACGGCAACGGCATCGGCGCCGGAGCGATCCAGCTCTCCCTGAGGAACGTCGGCGCCAAGCGCACCCTCGTGCTGGTCGACGGCAAGCGTTGGATCCCGGGCGCCTCGGCTTCCGGCGTCTCCAACTCGGTCGATCTCAACACTCTGCCGGCCAACATGATCGAGAAGGTGGAGGTCCTGCAGGACGGCGCCTCCGCCATCTACGGGTCCGACGCTATCGGTGGTGTCGTCAACATCATCACCCGCACCGGCTTCCAGGGCATGCAGATCGGCGCTCAGACCGGGCGCTTCGTCAGCGAAGGAGACGGCGAGGGCACCGAGGTCAGCGGACTGTGGGGCACCGGCAACGAGGACACCCACCTCATGTTCAGCGCCTCCTACTACCAGGAGGGCGCCGTCACGACCACAGATCGCGCCCAGTCGGCTTTCCCCAACCCGTTCGCGACCAGTTGCGACGTTCCGGGAACCCTGTGCTCCTCGTTCACGCCTCAGGGGCGCTTCATCCTCGGGCCGAACTTCGACTTCGCGAGCATCACACTCAACGACGGGGTCCTCAACGACGGCGTCGCCAACATCCCGGTCTTCAACCCCGACGATCCCGGCAGCGGCGACTTCCACACCTTCACCAGCGCCGACCGTTTCAACTACAACGGCTTCGACTTCAACTACCTGAAGACCCCCAATCAGAGGGTCAATCTCCACACGTCGCTCAGCCACGCCTTGAGCGAAGCCACGACTCTCAATCTCAAGGCGTCCTACACCAACCGCCAGTCGTCGACCCGTGCGGCACCGGAGCCGCTGTGCCTGGGCAACGGCTGCGGCAACCGGATCGCCGAGAACATCCTCATCCACCGCGACAACCCGTTCAACCCGTTCGGTATCGACCTCTCGGTGGCCAACGGCAACCTCGAGTTCTTCGGCCGCCGGCCGCTCGAGTCGGGGCCGCGCATCTTCGAGCAGGACGTCGACACCTACTTCACCAGCGCCAGCATCGACGGCGAGTTCACGAGCGGTTCGCGCAACTTCAGCTGGGACATCACCGCCTCCTATGGCGAGAACAGCGGCTTTCAGCAGAAGTTCAACTCTCACAACATCGCCAAGATCGCGCTGGCTCTCGGCGATCCGGCGATCTGCGCTCTGGTTCCGAACTGCGT
The DNA here is from genome assembly GCA_965223855.1 of Candidatus Multivoradales bacterium. Taxonomy (GTDB): domain Bacteria; phylum Acidobacteriota; class Thermoanaerobaculia; order Multivoradales; family JAHEKO01; genus CALZKB01. The sequence goes on along the minus strand of CBDCXM010000009.1, from coordinate 2,423,208 downwards.
GCCGTTCAACTTCTTCGGCGGCCAGGGACCCAACGGCACCGGCTCGATCACGCAGGAGATGCTCGACTTCATCACCTACACCCAGCGTGACTTCAGCGACCAGGAGATGACGACCCTCAACGCCGACATCACCGGCGACCTGTTCGAGCTCAGCAACCAGGCCCGGGTCGGCTTCGCCGCCGGCGTCGAGTATCGCGATCAGAAGGGCTCCTTTCAGCCCGACCCGATCGCCGCCAGCGGCGAGACCGCCGGCATCCCGTCTGCGCCGACCGCGGGCGGCTTCGACGTCACCGAGGCCTACCTGGAGCTCAACTTTCCGCTGCTGATCGACAGCCCCATGGCGGAGTATCTGGAGCTCAACGTCGCCACTCGCTACTCCGACTACAGCACCTTCGGCGGGGAGGACACCTACAAGCTCGGCGTGCTCTACCGCCCGACCGCGGAGCTCTCGCTGCGCGGGTCGATCTCCACCGGGATCCGGGCACCGGGCATCGGCGAGCTCTTCGGCGGCGCGGCGCGCGAGGACTTCACCTTCCTCGACCCCTGCGCCGACGTGCTGGGCGTGATCGGAAGCGCCAACGGTGGCCGCGACACGCCGCAGCCGGCCAACATCGTCGCCAACTGCGCCGCCCTCGGCGTGCCGACCAGCTTCGCCCAGCGCAACCCGCAACTCTCCGCGATCTCAGCCGGCAACGAGCGGCTGGTGCCGGAGACCTCGGACGGCTACTCGTTCGGCTTCGTCTACAGCCCCACGCGGACCTCACAGGCGGGTTGGTCGCTGTCGGTCGATTTCTACGACCTCCAGATCGACAACGCCATTCAGGGCCGTGACCCGGGTGAGGTGATCGACGCCTGCGTCGCCACGCTGGACCCGTTCTTCTGCGACGCGGTCGAGCGTGCTTCGAGCGGCCTCATCAACCTGGTCGACAACCAGCTTCAGAACATCGGCGGGATCGAAGCCTCGGGCGCCGACCTCGCCTTCGGCTGGACGAGCGGCGGAGCCTGGGGCGCCAGCCTCAGTGCCACCTACCTCGACAACTACACGGAGCTGACCCGCAATCCGGACGGCTCTCTCACCAGCACCGACCGGACCGGCACGATCACCAACGAGACCTTCCAGCGCGCGTTCGCCGAGTGGCGGGCGAGAGCGCGGGTCGATCGCACGAAGGACAACTGGTACGCCGGCCTCACCTTCCGCTGGGAAGACTCGATGATCCAGGACTCGGGTAGTGTGCTCGCGTCGATCCTCTACACCGACCTCCTGGTTCGGTGGGATCTGCCCGGCTACGAGTCGAGCACTCTGGCGTTCGGCATCAACAACCTGCTGGACGAGGATCCGAGCGTCTGCGATTCGTGCGGCGTCGTCAGCATGAGCCCGTTCCACGATCTTCCGGGAATGGTCGGCTACGTGCGGCTCGAAGTCGACCTCGACGCCAGCCGGTAGCCACCTCCGTCGAACGCGATCTCACGGGGCCCCTCACGGGGCCCCGCTTTTCCTGCCACGGACGACTCGGCTCGCTTACTCCGGGGCTCTCGGATCCGGAGGGCGCGACCCTTCGGTCGACGGGCTAACTCCGGGCCGGCGACGAGCTGCGGCCATCGGGCGTGGCGGGCTGGCTGTCGGAGATCGCAGGCAGCCGCACTCTCTCGAGGTTTGCCTCGAGTGCCTCGGCACTTTCGTACCGATCCAGCGGCTTCTTCTCGAGACATCGCAGGACAATCGCCGAGAGTTCCTCGGGAATGTCCGGCGCGATTCCCGACGGTCGCGGCACCGGTGCGTGGACCTGCAGCTCGAGAAGATCCTGTCCCGAGCCCGCCTCGAACGCCCGCTGGCCGGTGAAGAGCTCGAAGAGGACGAGGCCCAACGCGTAGAGATCGGAGCGCGCGTCCGGCTTGCCTCCCATCGCCTGCTCGGGCGAGGCGTAGGCCGGGGTTCCGACGAAGCCGCCGTCGCGCGTCACTCCAGGGCTCCACGGGAGCCTGGCGAGGCCGAAGTCGGAGATGTGAGGTTCGCCGGAGCGGTCGATCAGCACGTTGGAGGGTTTGAGATCGCGATGCAGGACCTCGCACCGATGCAGGGCCGCGAGGGCGGAGGCGAGCTTGCGGGCGACGGAGAGCCCCCACGCGAGGGGAGGGCGCGCTTCCGAGGCCAGCTTCTTCGCGAGATTCTCGCCGTCGATGTAGCGCATCGTCACGTAGCGCCGGTCGCCGTCGGCTCCGAGGTGGTAGACCTTCAGGAGGTTCGGATGACTGAGGTCGCGCGCCAGGAGCACCTCGCGGCGCAGCCGCTCCAGAGCCGCCTTCTCCCCACCGTAGTCGCGACGTAGCAGCTTGACCGCAACGATACTGTCGAGGAGGGTGTCGCGAGCCTTGAAGACCTCTCCCGTGGAGCCGTCGCCGAGCTTCTCCAGCAGGTCGTAGCGACCGCCGACAAGAGTGCGGTCGCCGACGAGAACTCTCTCCGACGTCGCCCGGCCGGCTCCCGTGTCGGGAGAGTCCTCCGAGTCCAGAAGCCAGCGCCGGAAGTAGCGATTCGCGATCTCGAGACCTCCGGCGGCGTCTCGCGCCACGAACCCCAACAGTTCCAAGCGGTGCACTCCGGACCGGCTGGCGGAAGACGAGGGGGCGATCGCCCGGCCCAACTCCTCCTCCGAAGCGGGTTCCTCGCGGCAGGCGAGCCAACGCAACCCGGAACGCTCCCCGGACTCCAGCATCGACAGATCGGACTGGAAGAAGAAGCCGGCCATGGAGTCGGCCTCGACCTCCTCGATCGCCGCGGTGAGATCGCCGCTCTCGAGGTGGCGCTCGGCGACGAGTTGCAGGAGGAAGGGATGGTTGTTGCAGGCGGCTCGAATGCGCTCGGCCGCCTCGCCGTCGATCTCGGGCCGCGCTTCGGGAGCGAGCTGGTCCTGACGAACCAGGCTGAGCGCGGCATCGTCCGACAGGCGGCCGACGACCCTCGCCGGAGTGAAACCGTGGAGAAAAGGTGAAGTGCTGGTGTCCCTCTCGGCGAGGCGCCACAGCCGGATCGTCGAGGCGAGCACTGCCCTGACCCCCTCGGACGACTGCAGCACCCGTCGCAGGCGGGTGAGGAACTGGGGCGCCCGCTCGTGGATCGCCACCAGTTCCTCAGCCTCGTCCCCCAGCAGCAGGAGCCGCCGATCTCGCTCGCCGAGCGCCCTTCGGAGCCTGTTGATCGACTCGAAAAGGTCGCTGCGATCGACCGCTTCGAGATCGATACCGAGCTCCTCGAGGTCAGGCGACACATCGAGCAGGGAGTCCCGAAAGCTCTCCCTGAGTTCGTGAGGCCCTTCGACCCCCTGGAAATCCCAGAAGACCGGGAAGTAGTCGGAGCCGGGAGACTCGCGCGCCAGCCGATCGAGTTCCTTGAGAGCCGAAGTCTTGCCGACTCGCCGGGTCCCGAGCAGCCAGATTCCATTGCGTGGCCCCGTGAGGATGTCGCGCAGGAGCGAGCGGCGCCCGTAGAAGGCGTCTCCTCGTACCCACTGGCCGACGACGTAGGGAGTGACGGCCATGTCAGAGACCCTCCGCCGCGCAGGCGGCCTCGACGTCGTCGATGCCGACCGTCCTCCGCCCTTCCTCGTGCATCCGGTCGATGAGACTCGAGCAGAGGCGCTGAATCAGGTAGGGCTTGCTCCGCGTCCGCTCGACGATCTCGAGCGCTGCCGCCTCCTCGAAGCGGAAGATTCCGGCCACCGGAGCTTCGATGAGCGCTCGCGCCTCGCCGGCCCCCAGCGGCTCGACCTCGACCTCCTGGAAGAAGTTGTACCAGGGGCTCCCCTCGCGCTCCCACTGCTTCTTGATCGTCACCCCCGAGACCACCGCCACCAGGCGGTCGGAGAACGAGCGCATGAAGAGGCTGCGCAGCCGCTGGTTCACTCGCGGGTCGTAGTCGTTGAGCTCGTCGACTTCGTCGATCAGGAGCACGAGCTTGACCTTCTTGGTGTTGCGCTCCTGAAGGGCCGCCAAGGTCTTCTGCAGGTCTCGCACGAAGGTCCGGTAGCCGTACTCGCCGGTGGCGAGTGAGGGATCGGGCTCGAGCCCACCGAGACGCGGCCCCAGCTCGTGAAACACCTCGGTCGCCAGCGTCGCGAAGAAGCGCTCCTGCGGAATTCCCTGCAGATCGACGAAGACGGGGAAGAACTCGTGGTCGGGATCGTCGAGCTCTCCGAGGCAGCGCTTGAGCTGATGCTGGAACGACGTCTTGCCGATCCTGCGCTCACCGTAGAGCATGACGCTGTTGTTCGAGATTCTACGTAGCACGTAGTCGAGCAGCTTCCGACGCCCGTAGTAGCGCTCCCCGTCGAGAATCGGGGCGCCGGCGACGTACGGATTGAAGCGCCTTCTCAGGAGGGCCCTGCGCCGCAGGAAGCGCCACGCCAGTGCTCCGCTTCCCGCGAGCGCGAGGCACAGGGCCGCGATCCCGAAGAGGCCTCGCGACCGCAGCAGCGACCGGCGGTACTCGACCTCGCGTTCGAGGGTCGTCTCCCGGCCGGACAGGTCTCGCGCCTCGACTCGCACCGTCGACACGCCGGGATCGAGCACCGCAGCGACTCGGAAGTCGCTCACCCAGATCCCTCCCATCCGCACTTCCGAAACCTCGACCGGGTGATCCTGACCATCGATGCTTGCGACCAACTCGACCGGCGTCGCATCGAGGACCCGGCCGGCGAGCCATCCTGAGCCTTCGCTCACGATCCACTCCTCTCCGGGCGCGCCGGCGCCGTCGATCACGATTACGGGAGCTTCGCCGTCGACGACCAGGAGTTGCTCTCCCAGCCGGGAGTGAGCCTCGGCCACAGCCGTGAGCGCTTCGCCGTGGCCCGGATCGAGCACCAGGATCCGGTTGGCCGCCCTGAGCGTGCCGGCAAGGTCGCCGGCCGATCGAAGAGTTCGGAGCGTTTCGAGAAGGGCGGAGACCTGCCGGCCCGACTCCCTCTCCGCCTCGTCGTCGGCGCGCAGCCTGGCAAGACGCTCCTCGAACTCGAGCGCTTCCTCGTGCCCCGGCTGCAGGGCGAGCACCGACTGCACCTCGCGAATCGCCTCGAGCCATCGCCCTTCCGCCTCGAACGCGCGCGCCCGGTCGAGTCGTCCGGGAATCGGATCGGGAGCCGCCGAGCGCCGCAACTGCCCGGCCAGCGCCGACCTCGCCTCTTCGAGCCCCCTGGCGCCCTCGTCCGTCGGGAACAGTTGCTCGGCCTCGCCGAAGCTGGCCGCCGCGGCCCGCGGATCGCCACGCGAAAGCTCCTCTCCGCCTCGGAGGCGCAGCCTGCCGGCACGCTCTCGGGCATCGATCCGGCGTTGCCGCTCGGCTCGCGCAGCACGCACGCGTTCGGCCGCGGCGAGTGCCTCCTCCGACTCAGGAGCCAGCGCGAGCACCCGGTCCAGCGAGTCCGCCGCAGCATCGAGATCTCCCGCCTCCTCCTGACGCGCAGCGCGGGAGAGCCCTTCGGCGATCAGCCGCTCGCCGCGCGTCGATTCCTCGAGACGCGCGCTCGCCACTTCCTTCTCCACCGCTTCGATCAGCGTCTGCAGCTCGCGCAGGCGCGCGGGTACCTGCTGGATCGCCCCCTGACTGAGCTCGGACTCGAACGCCTGGAGAGCTGCGCCGGGTCTGCCCAGGCCGCGGTAGGCAATCCCGAGCTGGAGGTACGGGAAGTAGTCGACGAAGCGCATGCCATAGGTCCGCGCACGAGCCGCGGAGTCGGGACGATCCGCCAGTGCGGCACGCAGATGCTCCACGGCGAGCTCCCAGCGCCGGGAGGCCACGGCGCGCTCCGCCTCGTGGTACTCCTCGAACCACGGCCCCGCGGCCGCCGGCGGTGCGGCAGCGAAGAGCAGAATCGCGACGGCCGCCGCCGCGAGTCGACGCGGGTTCATCAGAACCGATAGACGACCGAGATCGAGGCGGTATGCCCCCGCTCCGACAGATCGAAGCCGAAGTCCAGCTGGAAGCTCTCGAACACCAGTCCGAGTCCGCCGGTGCCGTGCCAGAGGTCGTCGCCGGCGCGGAAGATGGCGCTCTCGAACACGTCGGCGTCGAAACCGGAACCGACGCGATGGTCGGGATCGAGCCATGCACCGAGGCGGAGCCCGACGATGGGACGAGCCCGGCTCAGAATGCGCTCGATCCCGAAGTGGAGCTCGCTTCCGTCCTCGATCGCGATCTGGTCCGGGTCGAAGACGGCGGTGTCGAGGCTGCGGACGATCGCCGAGTAGCGTACGTGGGCCCACTCGACGCTCGTCGTCCAGCGACCGTCGGCGCTGTGCACCGCGATCCCCACGCCGTAGACGTCCGGTAGCTCGAGGGGGGTCGTCGTATCGAGTTCGATCGTCCCCGCAGGGACTTCGTCATCGGCCGGGCCCACGGTCTCCACCACCCGGAGCTCGAGGGTCGGCCCCTCACGGTAGTACGCGCCCAGCGACCATCGATCGGAGGGGCGCAGCAGAATCCCGACGTGCCCGACCCAGTCGCTCGTCGTCGACCGGTACGAGTAGAGCGTATCGACCAGCTCAGGCGTGAACGGATTCGGCTCGAAGAATCCGTCGTCCTCCTGTCCGTACTCGACGGAACGCGAGTCCATGTCGGCATCGAACGAGACGGCTGCGATGCCGATGCTGAAGCGATCGGTCACCTCGAGCGCCAGCGCGAGGCCTGTGTGAACGACACGCACCCGCGTCCTCGCGAGGACGTCCTCGGAGCGATCGAGCTCTCCCTCCACGTCGCCGAAGAGCCCGTCCACCCGTCTCGTGAGATCGAAATCCGCCCAGACGTGCCGGTACAGGGCAACAGCCGCGCGCCTTGCGGGAAAGACCAGCGAGGCGAACGAGGCATCCGAGCTCTCGTTGGTCGAGACGCCGGTCCTCACCCCCGCAATTGTGTCGATCCCGAACCCTGTCGGCTCCCCGACCGCCCGTCCCCCCTCCACGAACTCAGTGTCCACCGACGTGAAGCGCCCCTCGATCGAAAACTCCGGTTCGATCAGCTGAACGAGCCCGGCCGGGTTCGCGAAGGCTGCGGTCGCATCATCGGCCAGGGCGGCAAAGGCGCCACCGAGGCCCATGCTGCGGGCTCCCGGGTTCGAGAGACTGAACTCGAGAGTGATGGGCCCTTCCTGAGCGCCTATGGCCATCGGCACCGCAAGCGCCGACAGCACCAGCATCCGTAATGACTTCCTGAAGCTTCGTTCCACCACTCGAGCCCTCCCGAGGCTTTGCGGCTCAGCGACTCTGCATCCAACCGAGAACCGCGGTCTGTACTGGAGAATGGAACCCCCGCCGTCGTCCGGGTGACGCTGAACGTCACGGCGTTCCTCAACTCTGTGAGATGCCGGCCGGACGAAAATCCTTCGCGCCCACCGGGTGCGGGATCGGAATCTGCGGCCGCGGAGGCCCCGGGGCGAGGCCGTGGAGCGTCCAGCTCCGTCTATGGGAGACCACCTCGCGAAGCAGCTCGCGGTTGCGGGTCTGGAGCGCCGGGTCGCGGTACGGCCGCTCGTGATGCAGGTGGAGGCAGCAGCAGCGATGACGGAGCTGCAGCGGCCGGACCCCGGCATGGCGCAGGCGCAAGCCCAACTCACGATCCTCACCCCAGTAGCCCATCCGCTCGTCGAATCCGTTGACCCGTACCAGGTCCCGCTTCCACGCCGAGGAGTTGTGACCATTCCAGGTGATCCGCTTGATCGCTGCCACCCGGTCGAGCGCCCACTCGAGGACGGGTGGCAACGCCGCCGCCTTCAGAAGCGCCAGCCCGGGCGCGCAGCCGAGGGCGAGCAGGTTGCGAATCGACGGCGGTTCCGGGTCCGGCCCGCTCCGGGCGATCCGCGCACTGACCGACGCGGCGAGCTTGTAGTAGCTGCCGGAGAGAAACCGTCCGCTTCGCGCATGCCACAGATGAGTGGCGACGAAGTCCGGGGGCGGGACGCAATCCCCGTCGCTGAAGATCAGGTACTCGCCGCGACTTGCGGCGATCGCGCGGTTGAGGGCGCGGCACTTTCTGAATCCGCGATCTTCCTGCCACTGGTGCAGCACCGGCAGCCCGCTTCGCCGGCGGAAGGCGTCGACGACGGCAGCCGTTTCCCGCCCGGAACCGTCGTCGGCGACGATCAACTCGAAGTCGCGCTCGCTTTGAAGGGCGTAGCCGTCGAGAGCCAGCTCCAGCCAGGCGGGCTGGTTGTAGGTCGACAGGACGACGGTCGCCGTCGGCGATGAGCGAGCTGCTGGTTCCATGGGCCCCCGCGAGATTGGATGGCGGGCAGGAGGCGATCCTTCGAATTCCCCGATCGACTTCCTGCTCGCCCGGGGGTTACAGCAGCAAGCTACGCTGACAGGATAGTGACGCCGAGCGTCTTCCCGCTCGCCCACCGCCGATGGCCGCCCATCCAGAATCCCGCCCCCACGTCGAAGTGGTCATCGCCGCCTTCAACGAGGCCCGGGTGATTCGTGCCGTCGTTCGGGAGGTGCTGTCGCGCGGTTGGCGAGTGGTCGTGGTGGACGACGGCTCCTCCGACGGCACCTGGCGGCAACTCGAGGGACTGGGCGCGAGCCGGCTGCGGCATGTGGTCAATCGCGGCCAGGGCGCAGCATTGGAAACGGGAATCCGGCACGCCTTGAATCTCGGGGCGGACATCATCGTGACCTTCGACGCCGACGGGCAGCACGATCCCACACAGATCGAGGACCTCGTCGCACCGGTCGCTGCCGGCCACTGCGACGTGGCCATCGGCACCAGATTTCTCGATCGCCACAGCCGCGTCCCGATGGCCCGCCGGCTCGTCCTCAAGTGCGGCGTCCTCTTCACCCGCGCCATCACGGGTCTGCGAATCACCGACGCCCACAACGGCTTTCGCGCCCTCTCCCGCGAAGCGGCCGGCACACTGTCGATCGGAATGGACCGGATGGCGCACGCCTCCGACATCCTGGAGCAGATTGCCCGGAACCGGTGGCGTTACGTCGAGGTTCCGGTGACGATCCGCTACTCCGAGTACTCGATCGCCAAGGGGCAGCGCTCCAGCAACGCGTTTCGCATCGCGATCGAGGTCCTTCTCGAGAAGCTGCGCTGATGTTGCTTTTCCAGATCGTCGTGATCCCGCTCGCCGGTCTCTTCTTCGTCACGAGCACGGCGAGGTTTCTGCTCGGCGAGCGACCGCGGTGGATCGCCCTCTCCCGCTCCCTGCTCTGGTTCGCAGCGGCGATCGCCGTGTGGCGACCCGAGATCACGACCAGCGTCGCACACGCGCTGGGGGTCGGGCGAGGCGCCGACCTGGTCCTCTACACCCTCGCGCTCGCCTTTCCGGCAGCGGCGTTCTACTTCTACCGCAAGACCCGGCGGCTGGAGGCCGAGCTCACCCGGCTCGTGCGTCACATCGCCCTGACGACGGCGGAAGACGGCTCCCCGCCCGACAGGGACGCTCTCCCGAGCGATGGATGAGAAACATCCTCTCGCCCTGACCTTCGACACCGAGTGGTGGGGTCGGGCGCATCTGCTGACCGGGGTCGAGCTCCATCGCGATCTCGATCGAGACATCGCCAGGATTCACGACCTGATCGAGCTGCTCGAGCGCCACCGCGCGCGGGCGACCTTCTTCGTCGTCTCAGACGACTTCGGCCCCGAGACGCTCCGGGCGATCGCAGACGGAGGCCACGAGATCGCCTCGCACAGCTGCTCGCACCCACTCTTCTCCACGCTCGACGAAGCGGCGTGGCGCGACGAGGTGCGGCGGTCGAAAGCGGTCCTCGAGGAAGCGACCGGGAGAGCAGTGGTCGGTTTCCGCTGCCCGTCCTGGTCGGTGCCCTATGGCCGGCATCTCGAGTTCCTCGATCTGCTGCTGGCCGAGGGCTATGAGTACGACAGCAGCTTCTGCCAGTTCGAGACCGGTCTCTACGGCGACCGCAACTTCCCCGTCCGTCCTTTCGTTCACCGATCGCGGCTCGTCGAGATCCCGCTCCCGAGGATCGGCTTCCCGCGATGGCCGTGGGTCGGCGGCTTCTACTTCCGGCTCCTTCCGAGCCCTCTCCTGCGACGGTTCATCGCCGCCGGCCGGCCGGCGTTCCTCTACTTCCACCCCTGGGAGTTCTACCGGAGCCACGGCGAACCCGGAGGCTCCCGGTCGTCGCTCGTCGACCGCTTCATCCTCAACTATGGACGCGTCCGCAACGAGCGCAAGCTCGACTCGCTGCTCGCCGCCCTCGCCCCGCGCTTCGACTTCGTCACGATGAAGTCGACGGCAGACCGGCGTCGCGCCGCCGGCTAGCGGTCCCCCGGCTCTGGGCCGCCTTCTCGACGACGAAGTCGCCCATCACCAGGACTTCGAGCCCGGTGCCGAAGAAGCAGCGGAGCGCATCGTCAGGGCTGCACACCACGGGCTCACCCTTGACATTGAACGAGGTGTTGAGCACGCCCGGAACGCCGCTGAGCCGGCGAAACCGATCGATCAGCGCCCAGAAGAGCGGTTGGGTCTCGCGAGACACCGTCTGGGGCCTCGTCGTGTGATCGACCCAGTGCATCGCGCTCGACAGTTCGCCACGCCGGGCCTTCGCAACCTCGAAGGCGAGGATCATGAAGGGCGAGTCGGCGGGTTTCTCGAGATACTCGTCCTTGAACTCCTCCAGCAGCGAGAGAGCGAACGGTCGCCACGCCTCACGGAACTTGACCGAGTCGTTGACCCGGTCCTTCATGGCGGGGTCCCGTGGATCGGCGAGGATCGAGCGAGCGCCGAGGGAGCGAGGCCCGACCTCCATCCGCCCCTGGAACCAGGCGACGATCCTGCCCTGCGCGAGGAACTCCGCAGTCTCCGCCGCCACGTCGCTGCTGCGCCGGAAGTCGATGCGGTTCCGCCGCAGCACCGTCTCGATCTCGTCGGCGCCGAAGGCCGGGCCGTACTGAACGTGGCGCATCCGTGAGCGCACCTCGTCTCCGCCGCGACGGGCGACGAGTTGCGCGGCACCCAGCGCGACACCGGCGTCGTACGAGACCGGTTGCACGAAGAGCTTCTCGGCGAGCCCCAGGGCGTGCAGGTGGCCGTTCATCTTGCAGTTGAGCGCCACTCCGCCCGCCAGGCAGAGGTTGGCCGAGCCGGCCGCCTCGAGTGCGATCCGTGCCAGGTGGACGCCGGCCTGCTCGAGTCGCGCCTGCACCGCGGCAGCGATGTCGCGATGGCGGTCGGTGACCTCGTCGTCCCGCCCGCGCGGCGGCCCCAACCTCTCGACCAGCAGATCGCTGAAGAAGCGCCCGTAGCTGCGCGGACGGTAGAAGAGGTAGTCGGCATCGACCTCGATCGCCTCCGGGGTGAGCCGCAGAATCGAATCGACCACCTCGCGAAGCTCGGCGTTCGGTTCGCCGAACGGAGCCAACCCCATGAGCTTGACCTCACCCTCGTTCGGGTCCCATCCCAGGTACTCGGTGAACATGGCGTAGAACCAGCCGAGGGAGTGCGGGATGACCACCCTGCGAAGTCGGGTCAACCGGTCGCCTTCGCCCTTCCAGATCGTGACCGTGTTCTCCTCGCCGTGCCCATCGAAGACGAGTACAGCGCTCTCGTCGAAGCCCGAGCAGTAGTAGGCGGTCGCCGCGTGGCACTCGTGATGATCGAGAAAGGAGATCGGCGGCAACTCGCCGTGAAATCCCGCTTCACGGAAGCCGAAGGCGAGGCTCTGCCCGAGACTCCGAGGGTGGGTGGCGAGGAGGTCGCGGAGACCGTCCAGGACGGCAGAGCCCTGTCGCGGTCCGCCACCGGCGCCACGCTCTCCGGAACTCCGACGCGGCCGTGCCCTCCTCCCGAAGAGGCGATGGCTCAGGAAACTGCGCGCCAGGAAGAGCGGATAGCGCCAGCGATACTTGCTCGCGTCCCAGCCGAAGGCGATCTGGTCGACGTCGGCGAGTGAGAGGCCGCCTTCGTCCAGGCAGTAGCGGATCGCGCGCCCGGGGAAGAACCCCTTTGCCCCCTTCACCCGGACGAAACGCTCTTCCTCCCCCAGCGCCACCAGATCGCCGTCGCGCAGCAGGCAGGCGGCAGGGTGGGGAAAGTCCCGGTGGAAGATGAGTCCGAGGACGTTCATGGCCCCTGGTGGGCCCACGCCGGGCCGAGACTCACGGAGACTCCCGCTCCTCCGGCCAAACCACCCGGAAGCCGATGTCGTGCCCCAGGAAGCCCGGGTTGTAGGAGCCGCGATAGGCGCCTCTCAGGTGACCGGGACCGCCGATGAGGGAGCCGCCCCGCATCACCCGCTCCCAGCCCGAGGGCGCACCGGTCGGATCCGTTACCGCTTCGGGCGAACCGGGCGACGGATACCGGTCGGCGTACCAGTCGGTGCACCACTCCCAGACATTACCAGCCAGGTCTTCGATCCCGCCCCTCGTGGCTCCGGCCGGTCGGCCGCCGACAGGGGCGAGCCGCCAGCCGCAGTCGTTGAAGTTCGCTCTCGAGCAATCGGGTGGCTCGTCGCCCCAGGGGTACTTGCGCCCCCGTGGCCCCCGAGCGGCAAACTCCCACTGCGCCTCGGTCGGCAGACTGCCGCCGAGCCATCGTGCGTAGGCGCGGGCGTCCTCCCAGGTCACGTTCACCGCCGGGTAGCGCTCCTGCCCGGGGAGGAAGCGATGGCCGGGGCGGAAGCGCAGGTACTCCTCGTTGGTGACCTCGTAGCGCTGCATTCGGAAGCTCGAGATCCGCACCCGGCGGACAGGACGCTCGTCTTCATAGGCGACACCCTCCGGGCTGCCCATGAGGAACTCTCCGCCGGCGACGAGAATCCGCGGGTTGAGCTCCTTGTCCTCGGCGATCGAAGGCGGTGCTCTCTCGCCCTCGGACCGGGAGTGCGAGCCGTCCCGGGCGCCGTCCGAGCGAGACCCCAGCCAGAAGAATCCGGCTACGACCGCTGCCGCCGCCAGGGCCGCCCCGACGCCTCTCGTGCGCCGTCTCCAGGCTCCGGTGTCGGGCTCGCCGGCCCCGGGTTCCTCACCCGGACGGTGGAGCCACCAGAGCAGGAGACCGAAGCTCACCAGGTATCTCCAGGTGGCGAGAAACTCGTTCGCCACCCCGTGGACGGTCATGCCGCCCGGACCGCCGAGATTCTCGACCTGGACTCGCAGATGGGCACGTCCATCGACCAGCAGAGGGCCGAGGTCGAGCTTCCGCGAGCCGACGAAGTCGCAGTACCCGAGCAGGGCGGAAAGGTCGACGTCGTTGATGACGATCGAGCGCAGGCAATCGTCGACCCAGAACTCGAGCTGCGGCCGTTGCCAGATCGTCGGCTGCCAGACGAACTCGACCTCGTAGGTCCTCGCCTCCGGAAACTCCCAGCGCGGCTCCTCGAGCTGCTGCTCGTCGATCCGAAGGCTCGGCCGGCGGAAGAGGCCAGGCGGAACAGCGAACAGCAGAACGAGCGCGAGCACGAGGCCGGCGGCGGGAAGGAGACGGCGTGCAGGGACCGACTTCATCTCGCACGCCCCCGCGCCCAGGGTCGACTCGAAAGGTAGAACAGCCCTGCCATCAGGCTGGAGAGCGCCGCCCACCAGCTGTACCTGAAGTCGCAGCAGACGGTAACGAAGAAGTACGGCAGCAGGTAGAGAACCGAGGACGACGAGGCCGTCAGCATCACGGCGCGGCCGACGCCGTCCTCGAGTTTCAGCCCGAGCGCGAAGAGGAGCGAAGAGGCCGCCAGATAGAACCAGGGCTCGAAGAAGAGCCCCCACTTCTCGAAATGAAGGAAGGACCACTGCGCCGCCCGCACCGGGCTCACGCCGATGCCGGGAGAGGGGGGAGGGGTCGGAAGGTGGAGGATCTGATGCGCCCGGCAGGGCCCCTGGCCCCAGCCGAGCGTGCCGACGAAGAAGCGCCAGCGATGCTTCAGGTAGACGCCCGGCCGGGCTCTCACCTCCCGCCACCAGATCCGCCTCAGCGACTCGGTCGCCTCGCCCGTGGGGACCCGTTGTAGTGCGTTCTTGCCGTAGAAGAAGGTGTCGTAGCAGCGCCCATCGCCGCGATAGGTCTCGGCGACGCTCGCCACGGTGCAGTCCTGTCCACGGTGTGGTTCGGGAATCAGCAGCTCTCCCTTGGCCGTCGAGAGCGCGGCGAGATCGTGGAGCATCAGATTCTGGACGAAGTAGGTCTTCTCGGGCCGGAGAACCACTGTCTCGAAGGACTTGTATCCGATCGAAGCGACGGCCAGCATCGCTACGCCGGCGAACCCGACTCGCCAGGGTGATGCCGGCCTTCCGAGGTGCCGCAGCACGACGAGCGCGAGCGCGATCCAGAACGGCAAGACCGCCGGAGGCGCGTTGTGTCGAACATTCTGGGCGTAGAAGAGCAGCATCGCCGCCAGCGCCAGATGGCGCCACGAGAAGCGCTGGTAGAGGCGCCCTGTCAGGGCGAGTGCCGCCAGCAGCGCGATCCCCAGGCCGATGTCCTTCCAGATGGCACCCAGACTGCCGAACACAGGAGGAGCGAAACCGACCATCAATGCCGCAAAGGGCCAGGCGCCGCCCCTCGGCCCGAGGAGCCGGCTCAACGACATCAGCGCCAGCCAGAAGACGCTCAGATGAAGAAAGAACAGGCCGGTCGGCCCATCGTGAAACAGACGGATCGCTCGCCACAGCAGCACCATGATGGTCGGGTGATCGTCGACGTACTCACCCGACTTCACCTGACTCCACTGATGATGGGAATCGGGGCTCATGAACCCGGGAGCCCAGATCGCCCAGGAGAGCAGGAATCCGGCAAAGCACAACCCGAGACACAGGAGCCATGCGGCGTCCGACGGCCGTCTGCTCCCCGTCCCGGTCGCGCTCCCCGTACCGCCCCCCTCACCTGCCTTCTTCGCGGTCATCGCGCCTCTTCTATCAGGAGAGGCACCTCGACGGGCCCACTTCAAGCCACGCCTTCGAAGCAGGGGCGAACGAGCGGTCGAGGTTTGCGCGACCTAGCGAGGCAGGCGCCAGACGACGCCGCCGGTCACCAGGTCGAGATCGAAGTCGGTCGTCCGGTACTCGACGATCGCCTCGAGTCGATCCACAAGCCCGATCTCGAGACCGACTCCGGCCACGAGATCCTCACCCGAGAAGCTGTCGAAGCGCCCGAGGCCGAAGCCGGCGGAGATCTCGGTCTCCCAGACCATGACGCCGACCCGGCCGCGCACGGCCAACCGCTCGGAGAGCGGCAGGCGCGGCATCGCCGCGAGCGACCACGCAGTGGACTCGGCGGTCAGCGCCACCGCGACGAAGTCGCAGCCGACGTCTGCGCACCGCTGGAGCGCCGCATCGTCGAGGTCGATAAAGATGCCGCCGAAGGCGCGCACCAGCGGCTCGATGCAAACCTCGGAGCGGTCGGGACACAGAGCACCGTCGCCGAGGTAGCTCCCCAGGTCGTGGTATCCGCCCTGGAGAGCGAAGTGCTCACCGAACGAGTAGCCGACCTCGATGCCGGCCACCGAGGAGTCGTCATCGAAGAACTTGAAGCGCGAGACGCCGAGCCGGGTGTCGAGCGCCGCGGTGCCGAACTGCCCCTCCAGATACCAGTGTGGATCCTCCTCGGCCGGCCAGGCGGCTGAAGAAGTCAGGGCGGCGAGAGTCAGACAGGCTGCGAGTCGCATCGGGGGATGCCTCCACGGACGCATCGAGCGGTCCGCAATCGAAAACTCCAGGTCTTCGCAGGACATTCCTTCTCCACCGACTCCTGTCGCTCTCCATCGAAGCGGTATCCTCGAAGGGAACTCCACCCGGGAAACCGCATGAGCCATCAACCTTCCACGCTCTCCCTCGACGGCGTCGACCTCGCCTATGCCGAGCGCGGCGACGGCAACGAGACGGTCGTCCTTTCGCACAGTTATCTGGTCGATCACCGCCAGTTCGACCACCAGATCGAGCGGCTCTCGCGCGACTATCGCGTGCTCGCCTACGACCACCGCGAGCACGGGAGGAGTCGGCTGCATGACGGCGGCGAGAGCCGATACGAGCTCCGGGACATGGTCGACGATGCGATCGGCTTCATCGAGCACACCGGCGCCGCGCCGTGTCACTTCATCGGCCTCTCGACCGGCGGCTTCGTCGGCCTGCGGATCGCCCTCGAGCGACCCGAGCTGCTACGGAGCCTGGTCCTGATGGCCACTTCCGCCGAGCTCGAGCCGCCGGCCCGCAGACTCAAGTACGGCGCCATGTTCCAGGTCCTCCGGATCCTCGGCTACGGCCCGCTGATGACGAGCGTGCAACGGATCATGTTCTCGCCCGACACCCTCCGCGATCCGGAGCGCGACGACGAGATGGCGCTGTGGAGGGAGCGCATGATGGCCAACGACCGCCACGCTCTCATCCGCTTCGGCCGCGCGATCTTCCGGCGCGACTCGGTAGCCGGGCGCCTCGGCGAAATCGATCTGCCGACCCTCGTGATCGTCGGAGAGCACGATCACGCCCAACCGGTGCCGCGCGCCCGCGTGATGGCCGACGGCATTCCCGGCGCGCGACTCGAGATCGTGCCGCACGCCGGCCACCTTTCGACGATCGATCGGCCGCAGGAGGTCAGCGAGCTGCTCGCAGGCTTCCTGAAGTCGGTGTCCGACCCCGGCGCCTCGAACTGACCCGGGCAGCGCTGCCACCCCTCATCGACGGCTCGTGCGACGAAGTTCCGGAACAGGGGCTCTCGCCGGCCCCACCACGCGCAAGCGCCGGGGCGAGCCGGACCTCGCCCCCGACCGCTACTGCGCCGCGTCGAACCGCTGGAGAATCAGCTCGCTGATGTCCACCCGCGGTCCGGCCATCACGACCACGCCCGGCACGTTGTTGAGAATCAGGTCGTAGGCCCCTTCGTCGCGCACCTGCGCGAAGATGGGTTCCAGGTCCTTCTCGATCTGCCGCAGGCTCTCGTCCCTGATCTTCTGCCCTTCGCGCTGCTTGTCGTCGCGCAGCCTTCTTAGCGCGAGGAGCTTGTCCTCGTAGTCCTTCTGGAGCTCACCGAGCTGCTCCTCGCTCAGCGACTGAGCCCCCTCGGCGACCCGTTGGCGAATGGCCTGGGCCTCCTGGTTCAGCCTGTCGACTTCACCGCGCACCTCCTGCTCGAAGGCTTCCAGGCGAGCCTGAAGCGCCTTGCCGGCTGCCGATCGGGCGACCACGAGATCCAGGTCGACGACGGCGATGTTGATGGTCGCCGCCTGCGCGCCGAGAGGCGCGCTGCCTCCAGCAAGTACGAGGACGGCAACTGCCGGGGCGAGGGCGAGGGTTGCGAACTTTCTGTGCATGCGGACGGTCTCCGTGAGTGCGGGGTGATCTATGTGGACCGGGGTCGTGGGTGCGGACAGGGTCTAGGAAGGGCGGTCGGCGCCGTCTCGGCAGGGTGACTGCCCCTGGGAAGGATACTCAAACTTCGGCTCCAGGGTTTCCTCCGGGGCCTACGCGCGGGGCTTGGATTGAGAAAACTGCGATTCCGAGGCGCCTTCCCGGCACTCCTTCGCCTTTTAGCAGTCGATGTCCAGCCCGGCGCGAGCGCGCCTCAGCGTTGCCTCGACGAACGGGGCGACCCCGGTCTCCGCGACCGGGTTGCTCTTCCGGAAACGGATGCACCCCTTGCCGAGGTCGAGGCCGGCCAGCAGCTTCCCGCCGGGATCGACCTTGGCGATGTCGCCGACGTACAGACTGACATAGCCGCTCTGGGCGTGGAGATGAAACACCCGCCTTTCTCCCAGCGCGTAGGCGAGCATGCCGTACTCGATCCCCTCGGCGAGGTCGGGCCCGGCTTCGAGCACGATAGAACGCAGCTCGAGGAGAGTCCGCGCGCGCCAGTCCTCGGGAAGGGCCGCGAGGTAGACATCGGGATGCTGCGGGTCGGTCATCCCGCCACCCTACTTGAAGTCCACCGATATCGGGATCAGCGCGGCTAGACTAAGGGAACACTGAGAGAAGGGGGATCGCCATGAACGTAGCCTTCGCCATCAACCAGGATCAGCAGGTCTTCTGGCTCGATTCCGACGGAAATGTACAGCCGGTCTCGGACACCGGTTTTGCCCTCGATCTCAACTGCGCGCAGGACGGCACGGTGTGGGTCGTGAGCACCGAATCGGGCCCCGACGGCAACGTCATCAAGTACCTTTCGGGCTTCCCGAGCAACAAATCCCACTGGGTGAGCCTCGATCCGAGTCTCGGCGCCGAGCAGGTGGTGGGTCGCCGCGCCGGCGGTTGTGCCTACCTGGCGCCCGATCAGTCGCTCCACCTCGCCGACAACCAGGGCCATCACAGCCAGATCGGCCTCGCCGGGACGGCCCTTCGAGTCGCCGCACTCGGCAGCTACCCGATCTACATCCTGACCGACGAGATCGTCGACGGCGGCAACGTCATCAAGGCGAGCAGCGACGAGGGCAAGAGCTGGGAGGTCGTCCTCAACGGTCACCTGGCGAAGGCTGAGGAGATCTACGTCCAGATCTACAACGACGTCGTCTTCCTCGACGAAGACGGCGCCGCGGGCTTCATCGACAACACTGAGGGCAACAAGATCCGCCTGACCTCACCGCAGGGAACCGGCCTCAACCTCGGCCTCGGCGGCGTGACGAACCAATGGTGGGTCGTGTCCGCGGACGCCGACGAGACGACCGGCGGGAACCTGCTGAAGTGGTGGGACGGCGGGTCCAGCCTCGCCTCGAGCTGGAAGACGACGAAGACACCGGTGTCGGCGATCAAGGTCGCCGGGATCTAGAGCGCCCGATCGCCGTCCTGACCAGCTCCGCGATCGTCAGGGGATCGCCGTCGCTCTCCACCGCGACCGAGACGTGGCCGGACTCCGTCGGCATCACCAACTGGAAGAAGCTGCCGTAGCGGATGACGACGAAGTCGAGGCCACCGCAGTCGATCTCGCCCCTCTGACGCAGCAGCGTCATGAGCGTCGGGTTGACGATGAGCTCTTCGTACTTGTCCGACTCGGCGCTGCTGGCGCCGCTCCGCTCCGGCCTGGAGGCCGTCTCCACTCGCCCCTCGTGCAGGCGTGCCACGTAGCGGATCGACGCCTCCTCGAACAATAGCCAGCGCAGTGTCTCCACTAGCTTTTCCCGTGGAGCAGGTAGAGCTCGAGAGCGCGGATCAGCTCATCGCCCACGTTGCTGTTCGTGAAGACGACGTAGCCGAAGCCGGCCTCCGGCACGACCGCGAACTTGCTGTCGAAGTCGTCGTTGTTGCCGCCATGCTCGACAAGGAGGCCGTAGGGGGTCTCTCTGAGGAACACCCCCAGACCGATCGACTGCGGCCAGGCATCCGGATAGACGCGCCAGTCGTCGGGAACAGCCGCAGCAGGCCTGAGCATGGCCTCGAACATTTCCGGCCCGAGGCCCCGGCCCTCGACGAGCCCGAGGAGAAAGTTGGCGAAGTCGCCCGCTTCGCTATGGAGACTCGAGGCCGGGCTCACCTCGGAGGCCCGCCGCCGCCAAACCGGATGATGCGAAAAATGGCCCAACGAGGCCTCCGTGGCGCGAGCGTCATCGAGGGCGTAGAAGCTGTTCTCGAGTCCCATCGGTCTCGACACCTCTGCGGTCAGTAGCGACTCCAGGTCCGAGCCGGTGATCGCCTCGAGCACCCGACCGAGGTAGTTGAAGGCCTCGCCGGAGTAGTGGTACTCGCTGCCCGGAGCGAACAGCAGGTCGATCGGAGTGCCGTCGCGCCAGCCTCCCGGCCCGCCCCACGCCCAGTTCGGCAGGCCGGAGTGATGGGTCAGCACGTGACGAGCCGTCAGGCCGGCGGAGCGCGGGTCGCCGGCGATCAGCTCGAACGGCAGATACTCGACCAGCGGTCGGTCGAGATCCAGCAGCTCGCGCTCGACCTGTCGCAACACGGCCATCGCGAACATCGCCTTGGTGATGGAGGCCCCCTCGAACAGCGTGTCGCTCTCGATCCTGGCTCCGGTCAGTGAATTCCTGACTCCGAAGGTGCGGTGATAGACCCGCTCGCCGTGGTGGACCACGGCGACCGAGACACCCGGGATGTCGTAGTACCGGCGGAAGGCATCGATGAACGTGTCGAGCGCCACCAGATCGTCCGGCTCGAGACCGGGCAGGAGGGGATGCTCGGAGAAAAGGAAGTCCGGACGCTCGAACGTGCGAAAGGCGAGAGGCGGAGCCTCATTCGCTCTGTTCGCCTCGACCTCGGCCTCGATGGCGAAGCTCTGATCGATGCGCAGGGGAAGGTTGCCGAAGTCGACCCGGAACGGCTCGCTCAGCGAGA
Source organism: Candidatus Multivoradales bacterium (assembly GCA_965223855.1). Classification (GTDB taxonomy): domain Bacteria; phylum Acidobacteriota; class Thermoanaerobaculia; order Multivoradales; family JAHEKO01; genus CALZKB01. The sequence continues at coordinate 2,403,002 of CBDCXM010000009.1, read as the reverse complement.
AGGCCGGCGAGACGCGATAGCGCCCGGCAGGCAGCTCGGCGCGGTACCGGCCGTCCGACCCGACATCGACCTGCACCCACAAGGCCGGCTCGTCGATGCGGGTAACTCGGACGTGCGAAGGCAGGGGGCGGTCGGACGCCACGGCCCACTCCACCGAGCCGGTGAGTTCTCCTACCTCCTGCCCCGCGCCCAGCAGGACCACGTCGCCAAGCCGGTAGGAGTTGGAGCTCTTGCCGAAGCCCTCGCCCCAGACCAGCAACGTGGCCTCCTCCTCATCGGCGTCGCGATCGACCACGATGTGGTCGAGGCCGATGGTGCGTCCGGCGGCGATGTCGCCCCCGAGCAACAGCCTCCATTCGAAGACGGTCCTCGTACCCTTCCGGCCCACAGACGCCTCCACTATCTCCCAGCTTCCGCCGCCGTTTGCGGGGTCCCACCCGGCCTGCGCAGCGACGAGGTCCCGCTGCCGCTCGCTCAGGAGGTAGAGCACGTTCCCGGAACCCCGCGGCCGGTGCTCGCGGTCGACGTAGAGCAGGTGCCCATCCCTCCCCGTCCAGTCCTCGACACCGAGGGCACTCGACGGGACGTAGGAGTCATCCTCCACCTCCAGGCCGACATAGAGCGCACCCTCTTCTGCGTTGTAGGCGACCCGAAAGGAAGCGGCGGCATCGGGGGGACCGACGGCGTCTTCCCCACCGACCCGCTCGATCGGGTAGACGCGGTGGGTGCCGTCCCAATCCGCCAGGTCGCCGTCGATCACGACACTCCGGACCGGGCGCGCGAGGGCGACAGCGCCGTTGTTGGCCACAGCAGGCGTCGTCAGCAGCGCTCCAACCGCCACTGCGGGAACCAGTGTTCGAAGCTTCCTGCTCCAGATAGGGCTCATGTCTGACCTCCAATTCTTACCGTTCAAACCCATTATGATGGTTAGTATCGCACCAGTCAAGATCACTTAGGAGGTAAGATCGGGCCATGACCGAGCCGCATCTGGACGCCGGCTCCTCAGGAGGCCGCTACAAGCTGGTGGGAGGTCGACCGAGTCTCGATTTCGTGAACACGGTGAGCTGGCCCGGCGGGGCCCGTGAACACGATTGGATGGACTCGCCCGGAAACTGGCTGCGATGGAATCAGCTCGCAGGCCTCCTCGACGACGCCACGGCTGCGAGGCTCGCAGCGGAGTTCGCCGGCGAAGCCCGCAGCCGGCGCCTCCTCGCCCTGGTTCACCAGGCGCGATCCGATATCGCCGCCGCGCTCGAACCACTCGCGAAGGGCAGAAGCCCCTCGGCCGAGGCCGTGGCGGCGTTGGAGAGCCGCGTTCGAGAAGCGGCCGACTATCGGCGGATCGACCACCGCTCTCTGCGGTGGAGGTGGCGCCCTCCGAAGACGCTCGAAGAGCTCGTCCACCCGGTCCTCTTCGACGCCGGCGAGCTGCTCACCGCTCCCACCGAGGTACGTCGCCGGATCGGCTTCTGTCCGACCTGCTCGTGGATGTTCTTCGACACCTCCAAGAACCGGGGCCGGCGCTGGTGCGACATGGCCGACTGCGGGAGCCGTGCCAAGTCTCGTGCCTACTACCGGCGGTCCCGGGATCGGGCGGACTCCTCCGGACGGGGCTCCTGAGCCCGACGAGGACACTCGGAGCGACTGCGGCCCGCGGCGCTAGTCGTCGAACTGCCTGGACAGGTCGTCCATGATCACCGCGGTCTGCTGATCGCATCCGAAGTGGCTGGCACTGCCGTCGGGAGGCGGGTTGAGCTCGAACTCCGCATAGAGCGGCGTCTGGTTGCCGTCGCCGTCGACCAGGGTGACGTCGTAGCGGATCGCCTTTAGGAACTCGCCGCGGCTGTGCTCGGATGGCAGCTCGTCACTGTCGAAGCGCTCCCCGGTGACCGTCACGTCGACATGGCCGCCGTTCTCTTCCGCCTGCTCGGCCAGCGTGCGGATGAAGCCCTCGACGACCTTGTTCTGAAGGTCCTGATTGACCTCCTCACTGGCGTACCAAAGACCCGCCGCCGCCTCGTCGCCGAAGCCGGGGCCCCACAGATGCGCGCGCTCCCAGTCGTCGGCCGACAGGCCTCCGAGCTCGTCGGCCTTGAAGAGCGAACCGGTCTTGTTGTTGAAACTCGGTGCCAGAGGCTTGTCGGGGCCCGCGGCCTTCTTGGTTCGCGCCAGGGTGCCGGGCTGCACGCGGCCACTGATCTGCACGGTCAGGTTGCCGTCGATCGTCTCTCGCGCCACGATCGATTCGATCCCGCCCGAGCCGGCGATCTGCTGATCGAACTCGTTGCCCAGCAGGTCGCGAGTCTCCTGGCTCATGATCGAGTCTGGAGCGGTGACCCCCTTGAGGGTCGCGTAGTCCTTGTCGTCACTCGTCACCGCCCCGGAAGCGCCGACCCAGTCGGGGGGCACGATGGGGGTCAGGGGTACCGGGCCGGTCACCGTTTTTCTCCGTCAGCCATCACACCAGCACGCTACCCCAACCGCCCGAGGAGGAACGGCCGGACAGACTCTAGGGGCGGACGTTGGTCCGTGGTTTCGATCATGCGCTTCTCCTTCCTCGAGATCGGCGCCCGACGCCGCGGAACCGTTACAGAGCCGCGCCCTCGCCGGTATCGACGGGTCGTGCCAACCGTCGGCAGGTCTACTCGTTCCCCGCTCTCGCCAGCGGCACCGGGTCGCGGCGCCGCCGGAAGTCGAACAAGGCCGGCTGCTGGGCCACCACCGGCCTCCTGCCGGAAACCAGCTCGCTGCCGCGCCACCGAGCCACGTCCACGACACCGCGCCGGGCTTCCTCGGCGAGGCTCGGCACACGCTCGACACCCCAGGAGAGCCACTCGGCGAGTGAGATCGAACGATCTCGCGGACGGCGATCGGCAAGGGCACCCTCGAGACCCTCGCGGATCAGAGCGTAGGTGAGCAGGCCGTGCTTCAGGTTCGCGAACTCCAGAGCGACATCGTCCGCCTGGCTGGCGGCAAGAATCGGCATCCCCTTGTTGTAGGAGAGCTGGCCGAGGCCGCGACTCCCCATCGGGCCGGGCTTGAAGCCCTCCTCCTCGACGCTGGCGGCCGACTGGCACGCATCGATCACCAGCGCCAGCGACCCCGCATCGACGTCACGCAGCCACACCGAGAGATCGTCGCTCGAGACGGGACCGTCCCGAAGCTGGAGATGGAAGACGCCTGCCTCGTCGGTGCTGCCATGGCCGGCGAACGACAGCAGGACCAGGTCCTCGGGCTCGACCTCGCCGAGCCGCGCCGCTGCCGGAACCGCCTCCAGGAGTCGCCGCTCCAGCCCGGTCCGGCGGCCGGCCAGAAGGTCGATCATCCCCTGAACGAGATCGCGGGTGGCCGTAGCCTCCTCGGCGGTCGACACGAGCTCGATCGACACCACCTCCGAGTAGTCGCCGAGGGACTCCAGAGAGCCGGTGAGCGCCGCCGCCGTCGCCCTCGCATCGTGACTGGCGAAGCTCAGCTCCCGCCACTGCGGATCCTCGTAGCGATCGACGCCTATGGCGACCACGTATGCCCTGCCGCGGCGGCGCGGCAGCTCTTCGGGCAGCGGATGGAGGAATCGAGCGGTCTCGCTCTTGACTCCGTCGCGATTGAACGCGTAGGCCGACAGCTCGGTCTGGCGCCGCCCGTCGAGAGGAATGGAGACGTCGGCGAAGGTGTGGGTCCCGGAGCCGGAAGCGCTCAGCAGATCACCTTCGATCATGCCGACGAGCTGGCCATCACGGAACAGATGGAGGTCACGGGCGCCGCTGTCTCCGTCGTCGCCGACCGTCGGCACGACCTCGACGGTCACGCGTAGCTCGGGCCGGCCGTCGCCTTGCTGCGGCATGGCCTCCAGCGCCAACTGAGGCTGCAGGCGGTTCAGCTCGGCGAGGTCGGGAACCGGCGGCAGCCTCTCCCTGGCAAGGAGTCGCGAGAACAGGCGCGGTTCGAAGTAGTCGCGCATGAAGATCTCCAGCGGCAGCGCTCGAAGGGGATCCTCGGGGAGCACCCAGTTGAGCCCACGCACCGCCTCGAGATCGTCGGTGTCGAACCGGCCGTCGGGGGCCGCCAACGCCCAGTTCCCGCCCGGGTAGACGACCCAGCGCGCGGCCTCGACGCCACCCGCAGTCGACCACAGCCGACTCACCCCGTCGTGGTGTCCGGTGACCACCCAGCGGCCGTCCGGGGTGAATCGTGCGGCCGCCGGAGCGCCGCCGCTCCCTTCGAAGCGCTCGAGCAGTCGCCCCTCAGGAGACACCAGGTAGGCGTCGCCCGTCGCTCCGCCGATCAGCAACGTTCTGCCGTCGGGTGCGTAGCGCACGCTGCTCGCGAACTCCGCCGCGCCCCCTGGAGCCTGGAAGCGCCGCAGCGGCACTTTGGAGTCGACCGCCCAGAGGCGCACCCCGTCACCGGAACTCGCGGCCAGCGTCCTGCCGTCGGGGGCACACGCCACCGAGAGCACGGATCCCGACGTCGTTTCGCGGAAACGTGCCTCGATCGCTCCGGTCTCGATCGACCATAGCCGCAGCGTGCCGCCGGCACCGCCGGTCACGAGCTGCCCGGTCGAGCAGAGGTCGAAGGCCAGGGTAGCAGTACCTCGAAGGACGGTGTCGGCAGAGGCATCGAAGGTCCTCTCCGGCAGGGCCGAGCCGGGGCTCCAGAGTCGGACGACGCCATCGCCGGTCGCGACCACGACCCGGTCGGGGGGCAGGGTCGCCACGCCGATGACCTCCTCCTCGTGCTCGAAGCGGGCCACCTCCACCCCGCTCGCGGTCGACCAAACCCGGACCAGCCCCTCACTGTCTCCCGCCACCGCTCGCCCGCCGTCCGCCGAAAGCCCGACGGCCGTCACTTCGGCGTCGCCGACATCGAAGCTGCGACCGCGCGAGCCCGTGGTCGACCAGGACCACACTCGCGACCCACCGCCGAAGAGGATCGGATCGCCCGAGCGCGCGATCGCCAACGCCTTCACCCGATTCGGCGTCTCTCCCAACCTCGCCAGCTCGTCTCCATCGGCGAGGGATCGCACCGTGCCGACGCCGCCTGCACCCGCCGTCACCAGCACCGCACCGCCCGCGATCGGCAGCAACGCCGCGGCCTTGGCGCCATCGGTCGAGTAGCGCCCCAGCCGCTCTCCGCTGGCGGTCGACCAGACCTTCGCGCTCCCATCCTCGCCGACACTGGCCGCGATCGAGCCGTCGGGCGACAGCGCCACCGCGGCCACCGCATCCTCGTGACCGGCAAACCGGCGCAGCACCTCCCCCGACGGCACCTCCACCAGCTCGAGTCGGCCGGTGTTCCACCCCCGCAACAACCAATCGCCGCGCGCGGAGAAGACGACCGGCCGCCGGTGATTGTCGGGGTTGCCGGTTACGGTCCGTAGCGTCTCGCCGTCGCCGCTCGAAGTCGTGCCACCGCCCGACGAAGCCTCTCGCTCCCCGGCGAGCGTCGTCCCGACCCGCGCGCCATCCATCGACCAGATCCGGGCCGTCCCGTCCCGGCTGCTCGAAACAACCCTCTCCGGCTCGCCGCGTACGAATCCGACCGCGCGGATGGAGTCCTCGTGACCGCGGAACCGGCGCAGCTCACGACCGCTCGACACGTCCCAGAGGCGTACCTGCACGTCCTCCCGGCCTCCGGTGAGCACCCGGCAGCCGTCGTCCGAAATCGCCACCGACAGCACCGCCCCCGCGCTCATCGGCGACAGCACGTCGAACTTCGGCTCGAAGCGGCGCACCTCGTTCCCGGTCGCCAGATCCCAGAGTCGAGCCGATCCGTCAGCGCTTCCCGTGAGAGCGTGGCGCCCCTGTCGCGAGAAGACGGCGTCGAGGATCGCCCCGCTGTGCCCTTCCAGCCGACGCAGCTCGGCCAGCGGCTCGGCCTGCCACAGGCGAAGCGCTCCATCCTCGGCGCCCGTCAGGAGCAGCCGACCGTCCTCGCTCACCGCGACGGTTCGGATCGTCGTACTCCCGGTCTCGATGGCGAGCTGCGGGCGATTCGCGCCCTGGCGAACGAACTCTTCCGTCGGCAACTCCGAAGCGGCGATCGCCAACGTCTCGACAGAGACCATCGGACCGAACGCGATCAACGCGCGTTCGCCTGCCGGAGCCAGCGCCGCAACGCTCTTCGGGCTCCCGTCCAGTGCCTCCGCGAGCTCCACCGGTGGCGCATCGACGGTGGTCAGATCGACCAGCTCACCGGTGCCGTCCCCGGAGGTGACTAGCAGCCGCTTCCCATCTGCGGAGAACGCAGCCGCCAGCCAGGGTTCGTCCGGCTCCGGGCTCGTCCATCGTGAGAAGGAGCCGTCGGCGAGCCTCCGCACCACGGCGGTGCCCTTGCGATCGAAGCTGAACAGCCGGCTTCCATCGAGCGAGAAACCGATCTGCGTCACCCGGTCGTCGTGCTCACCCGCGAGTTCCTTCGCCTGCCAGCCGCTCTCGCCCCGGGTCCAGAGACGGACGGCTCCCGCCGCGTCCCCCGTCGCGACCCGGGTGCCGTCCGGCGCCACCGCCACCGAGTAGACGGCCAGGTCGTGCTCGAGCGACTCCTCCGCCCTCGAGGGCAGCGACCACACCCACGCCCCTCCCGCCGCACCGGCCACCAGCAGCCGTCCCTCCGTCGAGAGCGCCGCCGAGAGCAGGAAGCGGGGCTGGAACGGTTCTCCTTCGACCGTCTCGTCCGACCAGTTCCAGAGCCGGGCTTTGCCGAAGCGACCGGCCGCCAGCAGCGTCTCGCCGGGACCGAACTGGAGGGCGACGATCGGACGATCGTGCTCGGCCCTCCACAGCTCCACTCCGTCCCGCCAGATCCGCACCACACCCTCCCGGTCTCCGGTCGCCAGGAGGCGGCCGTCAGCCGAGAACGCCGCGCGGGTGACCTCGGCGACATGCGGCAGTCGGACCGCGCCGGCTACTGGGGCGACACCGTCCAATGGCCGGCCGCCACCGGCGCAGGGCAAGTCGGCCGCGCTCGGCGTACCCGTCCCGAACATGGACGCGACGAGGAGCGCGGATCCCAGGGATCGATACAACGCTCTCCCGGCGTCCCCGCCCCGGAAGCGGCCCCGACTCACTCTCAGTCCCAGGGGTCTCCCTCGTCGACCGACGTCAGCTTGGCTGTCAGAGCATCGGTGGCCCCGGAGAGCAACGTCTCACCATCGGGGGAGACCGCCAACGCCGTCACCGGCTTCAGCCGCGAGAAGTCGTCGAATCCCAGCTCGAACAGAAGCACTCCGTCGTCGGAATCACCCGGCCACAGCTCCACGTGAGCGCTGTCGCGTGCAATCAGGATCTTCCGGCCGTTATCCGAGAACATAGCGTTCGTCGCGGGAGCGCCCATGTAGTAGCCCAGCCCGCTCCACTCGGCAGACTCGCCCCACTCGGGGCAGAGCTCGCCGATCTGCCGCAGCACGCTCCCGTCACCGGCTGAGAGCACTCGAGCGGTGTGATCCTCGCTGGCGGTCAGCAGGCGCTCACCGTCCGGAGAGAAGGCGATCGCGGCGACCGCGGCGAGATGCGGTTCATACTGCCGGACCGGCTTGCCGGTCTCGGTCGACCACAGCTGCACCGAGCCGTCGGCACCGCCGATCGCGACCGTTCCGCCTTCCGGCGAGAACGAGGCCGTCAGGGCAACGTGTCGCGGCACGTCGAAGTCCATCAGCGACGCTCCGTCGGCCGCGTCGAGCAACCGGATCGTGCCGTCGTAGCTGGCCGCCAGCACCCGTTCGCCGTCAGGCGACAGGACGACGGCCACCCGGCTCTTCGAGGAGAGCGGGTTGTTGCCGCTGCTGCCCGCACGATTACAGGTGCGCCCGAACCACTGTCCCCAGACCTCGCTCCACCCCTCGTCGGTCATCTCGCCCGGCTCGAACCCGGGCCCCGGGAACCGCCACAGCTCCTCTCCGCTCGCCACCTCCCACATCTGGACGATCGGCATGCGGTCGCGACGGCTCGCGAGCGCGCCGGCGGTGAGGAGGCGGCTGCCATCCGGCGAGAAGGCGACCGTCATCACCCGGCGCTCCTCCGCCACCGCCACCCTCGTGATTTCTTCCCCGGTGGCGTACGACCACACGGCCGCCGTGCCGTCCAGACTGCCGGTGGCCACGAACTCGCAGTCCCGCGAGAAGGTCGCCGCGGTCACCGGCCCCTCGTGACTGCCGATCGTCGCCGGCTGCCCCGAGCGGCGGTCGCAGGAGACGGCCCGGTTTGCGGGGCTCGCCTCGCCACTTGGCACCACGTCCGTCGGCATCGCCTCCGCGGCCGCCAGCGCCGCAGCCTCGTCGGCGAAGCGGATGTCGAGAACCGTGGGCCTGTCGGGATCCTGCCCCCGCACCCCGGGCACTCCGAGCCGCGCCATCATCTGGAAGTCCATCCCGGTCTCGGAGAGCAGCTCCATCCCCTCGGGATCTCCGAGCAGGGCGTCGACGTCGAGCTCCATGAGGGTGACGACCGTTGCGTCCCCATCTTCGGCCACATGCACCACGTCGCTGCCGGCCAGCGTCCCGGGGAAGCGCACCGCGTAGTGCCGGCGCCAGCCCGCCATCTGGCCGAGGAACGCGGCCATCATCTCGGGAGACTCACTCATGTCCGGTCCGTCGTCGGTTGGCGGGGACGTGATCTCGAGACGTGCCGGCAAACCCGGGGTGAAGCGAAAGCGGAAGATCGAGGTGTCGCTCAGACCTTCCTGCTCCGGATAGCGCAGCAGCACCTTGTTGACGTCCTCGAAGCGGTACGTGGCGACGTGCCCGAGGTGTGATCCATCGTCGATCCTCTCGATGCCGACCAGCTCGACCGGCCCGAACCTCTCCCCCGCGGTGCGCAGCGGCTCGACGAACTCCTCCTCCGCTTCCGAGAACTCGGCGATCTCCTGCGGCCCGAGTCTCGCTCTGGCGACCACCGACCGCACCGTGATCGTGCCGCTGCCGTCCGGCAACACCGAGATCTGGAGCTCCTGCTCGAAGCAACCGCCGAGCAGCATCGTGAGGCCGAGAATCAGGCCCGCCGTCAACCTGCCTGGGCGTTCACCTTTCATGGCGCTACCTCCCGGTTTCGACTCGCCAGCTCCCCGCACGCACGGCGCCGGCGAATCCGGTTCCTGGGCACAAACGAAGGAATTCGATCGAGTCTACCTTCCGTCCTGCCCGTACTCTCTGGACGGAATCGCCCTTCACGAGGGGCCAGTGTCCGCGCCCCCGCTCAGCCGGTACGGAGCTGCTCGCGCCCGGTTCAGCGCGAGTGCCAACACGGCCGGAATCGCCCCCATCGGCAGGTCGAAGAGCCCATCGTAGGGCGGAACCACGGGCCCGATCGATGAGACGAGCGCATGGGGCAGCCAGGAGGCCACCAGAACCGGAACCACCCACCGCCACCCACCGGTCGATCGCTCCTCGCGGCCGGATCGGAACCACCGGCGAATCCACACAGCTCCCGCGACGAGGCTGTAGATCACCCCGACCGGAAAGAGAGCGATCACCCCGTTCATCAGCCAGGGGGCCGTCGGCGACAACAGCAGTGCGACAAGCAACGCCACACCGACCAGAACCGGAAGATAGATCACCGTCAGCCAACCGCGGTGGCGAGCGGAGGGAAGCGGTTCGGGAAAGCAGACCGCCAGGTGGAGGAAGAGGCTCTGCGCCAGCGCCGTGCTGACAACTACGTAGACGGCGAGCAGCAGTATCTGCGCCGCCTCAGAGCCCCAAGCCAACGGGCCTCCCCAGTGAAGGCCGCCGGCGAGCCCGAACCCCGCGAAGACCGCCGCCGAACGCCCGGGAACGCGCAAGCCGACCCACACCCCGCAGGCGGCAAACCACAGGCCCATCAAAGCAAAGACAGCGCGGACCTCGGTCGGATCCGTGCCGGCCGGGTGGGGCGAGTAGTAGGCGGCGACTCTCCAGCCGACGACGGTGAGAATGGCGGCATGAATCCATGGTCGGTGCGGTCGTGACGGCGTGGTTGCTGGCATCGGCACTTGCTCCTCCTCGATCCACAACGTACGCCTGCCGACCGCCCGAGGGTTCTGACGTTTCCCTGATCCGCCTCAGGACCTATGATGTTCGGGTGAAGAAGGTGGGCTCAGACCGCATGGAAGGCCGGCTCAGCTTCGGCAGCTTCGAGTTCGACCCAGGGTCGGGGGAGCTGCGACTCAACGGCGAGCTGAGGCACCTTCGCCCCCAGGCGACGATCGTCCTGCGCTGCCTCCTCGAGAGCCATCCGCAGCTCACCACCCACGAAGAGCTGAGACACGCAGTCTGGGGCGAGACCTTTGCGGACTGGGAGGCGGGCACCCATCAGATCGTTCGCCAGCTCCGCCGCGCGCTGGACGACGACGCCCACGATGCGAGCTTCATCGAGACCGTGCCCCGTCGGGGCTATCGATTCAAGGTCGACCCCGAGGTCGTCGGGAGCTTCGAACGCGTGAAGCGACCCGCACTCGGCTACCTCGCTGCCTGGACCGCCGGCGTGCTCACTGTCCCCCTGGCAATGCTCCTTGGGTGCTGGCTTCTAGCGGTCCTTGTCTCGGGCTCGTAGCGGCCATCAAGCCTGCCACTCGAGAGACCGAGCGTCGGGTTCTCTCCGGCGTCAAACCAGCGACAGCGCAGCCTCAGAGGTCTTCGATGCAACCCGCTGCCCGCAGTGCCTACAGCTGCGGATCACGCCGCATGTCCTCGAGGTTCTTCTTGCGGTGCTTCCTGTTCAACCCACTCATGAGACTCGACGCCCGAGCGCAGGCCTCGTCGACACGCCCCGAGAGCGCCAGGGCGCATGTCAGGTTGTAGAGCGTCTCCTCGCGCATCTCGGCTGGGAGGCCCGAGCCCTCGGTCGCCGCCAGGGCCAGTTCGAGCGGTGTGGTCGCGCGCTCACCATCGTCCTCGTGCAACCAGGCAAGGCCGATCCCCGAGTGGATCTTCCAGCGGTCCTCGGCCGTCAAGGCGCTTCCCGCGAGCGCCAGGGCGTTGTCGTAATAGTGACGAGCCTCCGTCGCACTCGGCTCGGAGTGATGCAGGAACGTGTCGCCGAGGCGCTGATGCACCCGCCAGTCCTCCGGACCGCTGCCCAAGGCATGCGCAGCGGACATCGAGAGAAAGTCTACATACGGACGCTCCTGCACTTCGAACGAATCGAGAATTGCCCGGGTTGGTTCGGAGAAAGTCCTACAGTCGATCGCGGACTGATGAAGCTCGAAGCAGGTCAGCCCACGGACCCAATATCCGAAGCGCTTGTTCTGAACAAGGCTGCCTTCCATCGGACGGTCGAAACGGGTCATCGCAGGGGTGCCGCTCGTTTCCTCGAGCAGGACCCCGCCCTGGGACCGCACAGTATCGGGGTTGCCGGCAAGACGCCGCCGACACTCGTCTGGAGTGGTTCCCTCCCCGGCCGGGACAGCGAAAAGGCTGAGATGGAGCTCGCAGCCATCCACCTGCAAGTTGCCTGCAGCGATGAAGTTGGGCTGCCCCCTCAGCGGGTGCTCCCAGAGTTCATATCCCGGTGCATCGAACGCGACACCCCATACCGCATGCTCGACTCGGTCTCCCACAATCGACTCCGAGGACAGCTCGGCGACGCTCGCTCCACTCGTTGCGAACAACAGGAGCGCGACGACCGGGGCGCGAGTGCACATGGCGACGAGAGTATCCCAACGCCACCACTCCTTCCCGCCTCTCGTGTGATCGACGTTGCCGCACGGGCCTCCGGTGTCTACAGAGCCTCCACTCGAGGGGAGGAGCGTGTACCCTTATCCGAGCATGCCGACAACTCGCCTTCCGCGATCCGTTCCGTCGCTCGGGGTCGCCGTTCTGACCCTGACCCTGGCGCTGGCGGCAGCGTCCGCTCTCCGAGCCGACGAGTGGCTGGTCTACGTCGGCGGCGGCCTGCAGACGATCGACGGCGGATGGGTCGAGCGCCGGGGGCAGATCCTCTTCGAGCAGCGCGGAGGAGCACTGGTCTCGGTGCCGCTGCACGAAGTCGACCTCGCCGCGAGCGCGATCCTCACCTGGCACCTGAACGGGCGACGGCAACTGCCGCCGCGGCCCGAAGTGCCCGCGCAGGACCCTGAGCACGCTCAGGAGTGCGCGCAGGCGCAGCTGGTGAGGCTGGTGAACAGCGAAACCCTGGAGATCCGCCTGCCTGGAGAGGCGTCGGCAGACGGTCAGGCCGACTTGGAAACGGAGACCGTGCACGTCTCCTGCCTCGACGCCCCCGACACAGAGCACCGCTATCCCCAGCTCGGCTGGTTCGGGCGCACGACCCTAGGCGCGATTCAGGTGGAGCTCACGCCCGGGTCCGAGCTTTGCCTCGCCGAACAGGACCCGCCGTTGCGCGACAGCGAGGGTCACCGCATCGTCTCCGTCACCCTGGCCGGTGGACGCGACTACACCGCCCGGGTGATCAAAAGCGGCTTCGGCATCCTTCGGGCCGGTACCTGCAGCCGGCAGGCCTACTACCGCAGTCTCGAAGACCTCGCCATTGCCGAGCGCCGGGGCCTGTGGGGCCCGCTGGGCGAGCGACCGTCTCTCCAGGCCGCGAATCTGGCTGTCGCCGTCAGTGGTGCGCCCACCGTGGGAGGGAGCCCGAGCCGACGCTCGGGCGGCGGCTGACGGCGCCGGCGCTGAGAGCCCGGGCGGCTCTCCCGTGACTTGATAGTCGAGAAAGTCCAGACCCGCTCCTGAAAATCGCCGATCCAGACTCTTCACGCTCTCAGCCCATCGGAGGCCGAACATGTCCTGGAGACCCAGTCGTGCTTTACCCGTCCTCGCCGCGCTGCTTCTCACTACCCTGCTCCCCTCGTGCGGCGGCAACGACCTGGGTCCGCTGGCCGACATCCCCGCGGTCATCGAAGCGGCGCCTCCGAGTTGGAGCGCCGAACCGCCGCACACTCTGAGCGCAACCGTCACCAGGGCCGGGTCGGGGGACGCAGTGGCAGACAACGTCGCCGTGGTCGTCGAGATCCTCAAAGTGGGTCCGCTCGAGCACAACGAGTCCTTTTCGGTGCCAGCGAGCCGTTCGGACTCCGACCCCCTCGTCTTCACGGCCGACGCCGGGACGGCGGCGCCGTTCCACCCCAACCAGGAGATCCGCTTCCGCTGGTCGGCCGGCGCGGAGATCGGTGGAGAGCAGACGGAACTCGGTGCAACGGAGATCGCCGCCTTCCACGTCGACTCCGACACGTGCACCTCCGATGTCGACAGCTACCTGCGGGCGATGCACCAGACGGTCTTCGACCGCTTCGGCGGCATCACCACCCTCGGCGAGATCTTCGCGGAGGGCTACATTCTCAACAACCACGGCTACGCGACGATCAACGGCATGGGCGTGAGCTTCGTCCATCCGAATCCGGTCTTCCAGGTCGGAACGCCGGAGCTCCTGATGTTCAGGGCCGCTCCCGGCAGCGACCTGCTCGACAACACGAGCTGCGCCGCGACCTGTGCACTGGGCCAGGTGCTGCCCCCGTGCGTCTGCCAGCCGTGCGACAGCTGTGCCGACGAGCCCTACGAGTTCGTCGGCTGGGCCTACGGGTCGTTCGCATTCGACCCCGATGTGCCGCGGCCGGTGCGAGGGTGCATCCCCCACCACTACTGGTTCCTGCACGAAGCCGGATGGCACACCGGCGACGGAGGGATGCTGCTCGATCCGACGCCGGGCGCGGCCCTCGACCCGCCGCCGATCGCCTGCCCGGACGCGAATCTGATGTGCGCGTCGCCTGACCGCTACCACCCACGGGTCTGGGACCTCCACTTCTGGGTCGACAGCGAGGCCATGGCGGCCGAGGGAACGAGCGCGGTGCGACCAAGGGCGGCGATCTTCAACACCGATTCCGCCGGCAACCTCACTCCCACCGGCGGCCTTGCAGCGCCTACCACCTTCCCGTCCGACGACTTTCCCGAAGGTCAGTGCATGTTCTTCTACACCGAGCTCGGATGCGACGGCGAACCGGACTGAAGCCTCGAAGCGCCGATGGGCGGGTGCGAGCGAGGCTTTCCCTCGAGACCGTGACGGACTTCGACCGGGAATCGCGCGTCTAGAGTGGAGGCCAGACCGTGAGAGCGAACCTGAGTGCAGCGAGCCCGAGTGCCGGCCGATTCAGCAGGGCGGCCGAATCGTGCTGTCGAAACTCCAGTCGAGGACCTGCAAGGGGGAGGAGAGCCTCACGAGCAGGAGTGCTCGTGGCGATCTTCCTTGCCGTGCCGCTTGCCGCCGTGGCGGGCGACGCGACCGGGCCCCGGGTCGGCGAAGAGTTCGTGGTCCCGACCACCCTCGCGGGCACGCAGAACTACCCGACTGCAACGACGATTGCCGAAGGCTTCGTGGTGGTTTGGCAGGACACTTCATCCGGCAGCCTCAGGGCGCGCCTCTTCGACGAGGCGGGAACCCCGAACGGAGACGACTTCCCTATCGCGGAGCCGTCGGGCTCGCGGCGGTGTCGTCCGAGCGCAGCAAGCCTGCCGACCGGCGGCTTCGTCGTGGCCTACGAAGGCGGCGAGGGAGGTTGCGACTTCACGGATGCCGGGTCCGCCGTCTATGCGAGCAGGTTCTCAGCCGAGGGTCTGCCGCTCGGGGAGGAGCAGGTCGCGAGCCAGCGCATCGGCGACCGCCAGGCTGTCGCCCACGTCGCCACCGACTCGGCCGGCGGTTTCGTGGTCGTCTGGAGCGCAACGTTATCCGTCGGCGACGACGACTCGGGATACAGCATCCAGGGACGTCGTTTCGCCCCGGATGGAACCCCCTCAGGGGAGCAGTTCCAGGTCAACGAGGTGACTGAGCTCGATCAGCGCAATCCCAGAGTCGCCGTCGATGGGAGCGACAACTTCATCGTGACCTGGGGGACACAGATCGTGAACAGCACCGATCACCACGTCGTTGCCCGCAGGTACGCCCACGACGGTTCGGCCCTGAGCAGCGAGTTCTTTCTCAGCCAGACCCCCTCCTCCTTCCCTCACGCGCTCGTCACGTTCGATGACGAGGGAGGATTCACCGCGGCCTGGAGGCACGGCGGTCTCACGGCCCGCACCTACGACGCCGACGGAGATCCTGTCGGCGATGAGTTCCTGGTCACCGAGAACGCCTCCATCTGGAGCCTGGCGACGTTGGAGGACGGCAGCCATGTCGTGGTCTGGAGCGGCTACTGGTCACCCGGCGACGACGACGATGACAGGGCCGCCGTCGCCCACAGGCTGCGCCCGGACTGGTCCCCCCTGGGACACCCATTTCAGGTCAATACCCGAACCGCGGGCCACCAGAACGTAGGGGTCGTTCTCGCGACCGGGGACAAGGAGTTCCACGTCTTCTGGAAAGGGTTCGGCAAGGACTGGATCGACATCCTGGGTCAGAAGTTCTCGATCGATCTCTTCTCCGACGGCTTCGAGTCGGGCGATACCTCCGCCTGGTCGACGACGGTTCCTTAGACGCCCCGGGCCGCACCCTGGGTGCTCTCTCCCGAGCCGCCGCCCCGACCGGCAACGGACTCACAACGCCGGATGTCGGTGTCCTTGCGTCCTTTTCGCCCGCGCTCCGACTACCAGGATGAGAGCGGCATGCCGCCGTCCTCGAACCTGGAGAACGAACCATGAAACGACTTCACGTCAGCCTGATCGTCGACGACCTCGACGCCTCGAAGCAGTTCTACTCGACCCTCTTCGCCCAGCAGCCCAGCGTCGAGCGTGACGACTACGCCAAGTGGATGGTGGAGGATCCTCGCGTCAACTTCTCGATCGTCGATGGCCGCGCCCGCGGCAAGGGGGAGTTCGGGATCGAGCACCTCGGCATCCAGGCGGAGACGGCGGCGGAGTTGACCGAGCTGCGCGAGCGCATCGCGGTGACCCGCGGCAAGGTCGAGGAGGAAGGCGAAGTGACCTGCTGCTACCACGAGTCGGACAAGACCTGGGTCGAGGACGGCCAGGGGGTGAGCTGGGAGGCGTTCCACACGACGGCGGAGGCCGGCACCTTCCATGGCGACCGCGACGCCAGCAGCGCGGATTGCTGCTCGGCAAGCGAGGCGACCGCCTCCCGCGAGGCACAGGACTCCGGGGCGGCGTGCTGCGAGCCCGACTGCTGCGCCCCCGTGGCGAGCTGAACGGGCCGGTGAGGCCTTCAGTCGCTAGGATCGACCCGATGTCTCCGCACGCACCCGAGTCGCTGCCGGCGGGGGGCGCACCGCGCACCCCTCGCTGGCAGCCGTTCATCGACGGCCTGCGCCGCTTCATCGCCGGCCGCGTGCCGGCCGCCGATGCCGACGACGTCGCGCAGGACGCTCTGCTGCGCATTCACCAGAGCTTCGCCACCCTGCGAGACCTCGAGCGCACCCAGGCCTGGGTGTTCGGCATCGCCCGCCGCACGGTGGCGGACTACTACCGCAGCCGCAAACCCACCGACGTGGGTACCCAGGTCGACCCCGACACCCTCGCCGACCCCGGCCACGGCGACGATCCCGGCTTCGCCACCTTCGACGGCGATCACAGCGTGCACGAGGAGGTCGTCTCGTGGCTGCGCCCGATCGCCGAGGAGTTGCCCGAGAAGTACCGCGACGCCCTCCTGATGGCCGATTTCGAAGGCCGCCCCCAACGAGAGGTCGCGGATCAACTCGGTCTGTCGCTTTCGGGAGCCAAGTCGCGGGTCCAGCGCGCCCGCCGGATGCTGGCCGAGGACCTCGAGCGCTGCTGCCGCGTCGAGGTGGACGCAGAAGGCCGGGCGCGCGACTTCGAGCGCAACGACTGCGACTGCTAGGGACCGAAGGCGCCGCGAGAGTCTCCTCGCCGCGTCGCTCGGAAGCCGCGGCGACTAGAATGCACGCCTAGTCGATACGCGACTTGCGGCGACTGTGTCGTCGCCGAGATCCTGGAGGGAGTGCCCGTGGGAGTCGAATCGGTCCTGGTCCTGACGATCCTCGTCGGAGCGGTCGCGCTCTTCATCTCCGAGAAGTACCCGATCGACTTCGTGGCACTCCTCGTGCTCGGCGTGCTGCTGCTCTTCGGTCTGGTCACACCCCAGGAGGGGATCTCCGGTTTCAGCAACCCGGCGACGGTCACGGTGGCGGCGATGTTCGTCTTGAGCGCTGGCCTCCAGAAAACCGGAGCGACGGCGGCGATCGGTCAGCTGATGGTGCGGTTCGGCCGCAACTACTTCACCGCCCTGGTCGTGATCATGGGCACGATCACCGTGATCTCGGCGTTCGTCAACAACACCGCGGCGGTGGCGGTCTTCATCCCGCTGGTGATGGTGGTCGCCAACCGCCGCAAGATCGCCGCCTCGCGGCTGCTGATCCCGTTGTCGTACGCCTCGCAGTTCGGCGGCGTCTGCACCCTCGTCGGCACCTCGACCAACCTGCTGGTCAGCTCGATCTCCGACGAGGCCGGCTACGGCGCCTTCTCGATGTTCGAGTTCAGCCGGATGGGGCTGATCCTGTTCGTCACCGGGGTGCTCTTCTTCCTCCTCTTCGGCCGCTGGCTGCTGCCCGAGCGGATGGCGCAGGAGCTGGCCGTCACCTTCCAGCTCGGCGAATACATCACCGAGCTGCGAGTGTCGGAAACTTCGCCGCTGATCGGCAAGTCGGTGCTCGACAGCCGTCTGGGCCAGGACCACGACGTCACCGTGCTGCGACTGCGGCAGACGACCGAGGCCGTGTGGGCGCCCCTGCGCCAGGCGGTCGGCTCCGGCGACGTGCTGCTCGTCCGCGGCAAGATCGAAGAACTGCTGCGACTGCGGGACTCGGCCCGGCTCGAGCTCAACGCCGATTTCAAGCTCCGCGACGAGACCCTTCAGACCGAGGACCTGCGGCTCGTGCAGGCGCTCGTCGCTCCCGGCTCCGACCTGATCGGCAACACCCTCAAGGAGATCGACTTCCGCAACCGCTACAAGGCGCTCGTTCTGGCGGTGCAGCGCAGCGGCGAGGCGATCCAGGAAAAGCTCAACTCGATCTCCTTCCGCCTCGGCGACGCGCTCCTGATTCAGGCCCACGAGGAGCAGATCCGGCAGCTGCGCAACGACTCCGACTTCATCGTCCTCGACGAGGTGCCGGGGGTGGCGCTGCGACACAAGGCGCCACTGGTGCTCGGCATCCTCGCCGCCGTCGTCGGTCTCGCCGCCTTCGGGGTGCTGCCGATCCTCGTCACCGCCATCCTCGGCTGCCTGGCACTCGTGCTCACCCGCTGCCTGCGGCTCGAGGAGGCCTACCATGCCATCAACTGGCAGGTGATCTTTCTGCTGGGCGGCATCCTGCCGCTCGGCATCGCCATGCAGAAGAGCGGCGCCGCCGGCCTGATCGCCGGCAAGGCGGTCGCCTCGGTCGGCGAGTTCGGGCCGGTCGCGGTGCTCGCCGTCGTCTACCTGATGACCTCGGTCATGACCGACACGATGAGCAACAACGCGGCGGCCGTCCTGCTGGCACCGATCGCGATCTCGACCGCCGAGCAGATCGGCGTCGATCCGAGACCGTTCCTGATGGCGATCACCTTCGCCGCCTCGACCGGCTTTTCCACCCCGGTCGGCTACCAGACCAACACGATGATCTACAACGCCGGCGGCTACAAGTACACCGATTTCCTGCGCACCGGGATCCCGCTCAGCATCCTCTTCTGGATCATGTCGGTGATCTTCATCCCCCGATTCTGGAGCTTCTAGGCCTCCCATGCCGGAGCCTGCCCCGAAGAAGTGGATCGTGGGTTGGCGCGAGTGGCTTGCTCTCCCCGAGTTCGGAGTCCCCGCGATCAAGGCCAAGGTGGACACGGGAGCTCGAAGCTCCGCGCTCCACACCCACGACTACGAAGTCTTCGGACGGAACTCGAGCGACTGGGTGCGCTTCGACCTGCGGCCGCTGCGCTCCTCCGACGAGATCCTCGTCCGCTGCGAAGCGGAGGTCACCGACTTCCGGGAAGTGCGCGACTCGGGTGGGCATCCCGAGACGCGGCCCTTCGTGCGAACCAACGTCCGCCTGGGGGAACTCGAGTGGCCGATCGAGCTGAGCCTCACCAACCGCGAGTCGATGGAGTTCCGAATGCTGCTCGGCCGTACCGCTCTGCGCGACCGCTTCCTCGTCGACTCCGCCGCCTCGTATCTGCTGGGTGAAGATCGCTCCCACGAATACGGGAGCTGAGTTCCGAGGATCTCCCGAAGATCGCAATCGGCGACTGCTAGATACCGCTGCTCCCGACGGCCTCGCAACGCTTCACCGCACGGGCCGACTCGCCCGGCGCGCCACGCATCCGGCCGGCGACCGTCTGCAGCCTGGTGAGCCAGCACTCTTCGAACACCGAGCAGTAGCAAAGTTCGATGTCCACTCGCCCTTCCATAATCGCCGTCCAGAAGCCGCTGGCCCATGCGGCGCCGCTGATCTCGAGCACCCCTTCCACGTCGGAACCGGCCGGCAGGACGCGCCCCCCGACCAGCGACCGGTAGCTCTCCTGGCCGCCCTCGGGCGGGAGTTCCAGCCGACTCACGACCTCGTTCCAGCCGGAGGCCGTCTCGCCGTCGACGCGGGCGACAGCGGTCTCGATCCGTGCCGGCCCGACACCGGTGTTCTGCACCCACAGCCGCAGGCTCTCTCCCTTCAGCGACGGGGCGATGACGACGTGCGGCCAGACGGAGGCGCGTTGCGCCTGGCGGGCGAGGGTGGCCTGGTAGATCGACACGAACAGACCACAGACGCTCAGCACGATCGCAGCGACGCCGAGCACCTGCGGGCCGGCGAGCCAACCGCCCTTCCTGCTCATGGCTCGAGTCTACGGGATCGTCCCGGGACCGCTGACGACCCCTTCCTTCCCGCTCGACCGGACGTTCTGCGCACGGACACAACCGGAACCCCGCCTCGTGCGAAAGGGTGGACATGAGGAGCCACTCCATCCCCGTCCTCGCCGCCATCTGCCTCGCCACGGTCGCCACGGCACAGGAACCCCGAACTACCGTCGCCGCTGGGTCCGCCCCGCACTACGGCAGCAGACGGCCGAGCCGCGACGGCATCGGCAAGGTCTACATGGGGCGGGAGATCTCGTTCGTCATGGGTCACCGTGGAGCCGCCTGGCTGGAGCGCCCGGAGCGGGAGCGGGAGGAACGGACCGACCTCCTGATCGAGGCTCTCGAAGTCGAGGCGGACGACGTGATCGCCGACATCGGTGCCGGCAGCGGCTACTTCACCTTCCGCCTCAGCCCGCTCGTACCCGAAGGGCGGGTGCTGGCGGTCGATATCCAGCCCGAAATGCTGACGATCCTCGAGGACAAGAGCGCCCGGCTCGGGGTGACCAACGTCGACACCGTCCTCGGCGCCGTCGAGGATCCGGGCCTGCCGCCGGCGAGCCTCGATGCGGCGTTAATGGTCGATGCGTACCACGAGTTCTCGCACCCGCGCGAGATGATGGAGGGGCTCTTCGAGGCGCTACGACCGGGCGGGAGGATCTATCTCGTCGAGTACCGTTCCGAGGACCCGGACGTCGCGATCCTGCAGCTCCACAAGATGACCGAACGCCAGGCCCGCCTCGAGATGGAGGCCGTCGGGCTGGAGTTCGTGGAGAACCGCACCGAACTGCCGCAACAGCACCTGCTGGTGTTTCGCAAGCCGGGTTCGCTCTGATTCTCCGGAACGCCTTCGCTCAATCGGGAATCGGCTGCTCCAGCACGAGCGCCCGCACGTAGCGAACCGGCGGCGACCCGTAGGAGAGCACCTGGTCGTGGTACCTGCCCAGGGTGAACTCCTCACCCCAGGCCTCCTCGACTTCCGCCCGCAGATCGATGTGCTCGAGGTATCCCACCAGGTAGGTCGAAAGCTGCGCGAAGCTCAGCTGAGCCCTCACCCATTTGAGCGCGGCCTCCCGCTCCTCCTGGAAGCCGCCCTCGACCATCAGGTCCATCGCCTCTTCGCGGGTCATCCCGTCGACGTGGATCGCCTGGTCCATGAGGGCGTTCGTCACCGACCTGAGCAGCCACTTGAGGGTGATGAGCTTCTGCCGCGGATCGCCGCCGTTGTACCCCTCCTCCACCATGAACTGCTCGGCGTAGACCCCCCAACCCTCGATGAAGGTACCCGACTGCAGGACCGCGCGCAGCGTCGACGGATACCGTCCTGAATGGGCGAGCTGGAGATAGTGACCGGGCATCGCTTCGTGGATGGTGAGGTCCTGCATCGAGTAGACGTTGTACTCGCGGAGGAACGAGCGCACCTGCTCCTCGGTCCAGTCCTCGGGGATCGGCGAGATGGCGTAGAACGTCTTCTGACCGGTATCGAGGGGACCCGGCGCATCGCAGTAGGCGATCGAGACGCCGCGCGCGAACTCCGGCATGAGGATCACCTCGACCGGGTCGTCCGGCACCGTCACCAGGTCGTTCTCCCGAACGAACCTGGTCGCCTGCTCGATCTGCGCCGTAGCGGTCTCGACGATCGCGTCCCGGGCCGGAAGATCCTCGTAGGCGACTTCTAGTGCCGCCCGGATCACCACCTGCTGCAACGCCTCGTCCGGCTCCGCCGGCAGCTTCGCCAGCGGGTAGCGCTCCACGTAGATCTCCTTCGCCACCTCGTACATCTCGGCACGGATGCGACGAAACTCCGCCTCGGCCCGCTCCTTGAGCTCCTCCCGGCCGAGCTCGGTGTTGAGGGAGAACGCGAGCCGCCGATCGTAGATCTCCCGCCCGACCCTGAAGTCACCCCCGGCCGCCGGCAGCAACGTCTCCTCGAGCCAGCTCTGGTGCCCCTCGACCGCGGCGGTGGCCGTTTCCATCGCAGCCTCCAACCTCGATCGCTCGTCGTCGGCGAGCTGATCGAGCTGCGGCCGCACCATGTTGCCGAGAATCGACAGTACGCCCCGGTTCTGCCGCACCGCGGTCTCGGCATGCACCGGCGGTACCCGGTCGGGTACCAGAGTCGCCCGCACCTGCTCGTAGAGGCGAGGCAGCTTCTCCAGCCGGTCGGCGACCCGCGCGAGCCGCTCCGGCAGCGGAGCGAACTCGCGTGCCATCAGCGAGTAGACGGCACCACCGGCCAGCTGCGTGTAGCGAACCGGATTCCACTCCCAGGCACGGACCGTCTCCTGACTCCACAGACCCGACGCCAGATCGTGAGCCAGCAGCGAGTAGTCCACCTGATGAGCGCGGGAGAGCTCACCTGGGTCGATCGTCTCCATCGCGGCCTGCAGCTCCCTCGCGAACGCCGCCCATGCGGCGCGCGCTTCCGCAGTCACTTCGTCGAGCTCGCCGTCGAACCGGTGGTCGCCGAGGCCGGTCGCGCCGACCGGCGAGAACGACGGCATCTCGTCGAGATAGCGCGCCACCAGCGCCTCCCACTCGGCATCGGCCGAGGAATGAACGGGGAGCGCAAATGCGGCGAGGGCGATGCAGGCCAAAGCTACGGTGCGTCGGGACACGGGGCCTCCTCTCTGGTCGGGGTGCCGGGCGATCTTACCGGTGCCAACCGAACCGCCGGCCATCGGCCCGACCTCAGTTGTGCCCTGCGCCACAACCTCTCCGTCGCTCCGGCGGTACATTGCCTCTCCCATCCCACAATCAGAGGTCTGTCATGAGCTCGAGATCCAGGTCGGAAGATCCCGCGGAGACTCAGGTCGTCGTCTCACGTCGCTTGGAAGCGGTCGACGACGAGCCCGTCGAGGCGCAGCACGAGACCCAGGTGGTCGCCGCGCCGGGGCCGGAACCGGAGCCGATCCTCACCAACCCGCGGCGTCGCAAGCTCGTCCTCTACAGTGCCGCCGTGGCCCTGGCGAGCTCGGTCGGCCTCGCCCTGCTCGTCTCCTACGCCTGGTACCTGCCGCCGGAGGGCTCACTGACCGAGCTCGACGAATCGCTGCGGCGCTACGCGCTCGTGAACACCCTGCTCACCATGCTCGTCGCCGGTGCCGCCGGAGGCGCGCTGTCGAACCTGATCGAGTTCCTGCGTCTCGGCAGGCGGCCGGACGGCCTGCCGGAACGACTCGAGATCCCCCTCTACCTGCGCCCCCTGAGCAGCGCGGTACTGGGAGTGCTCATCTTCTTCGTCCTGCAGTTCTTCGTCGCCGTCCTTTCCGTCGGCGGCACGACCCAGGGATGGGCCCTGCTCCACGGCCGGCTCGCCTACGTGGCGGTGGCGCTGGTGATCGGGTTCTCGGTCAGGGACTTCGAGCGTCTTCGAGACGTCGCTGCAGCGCTCCTGAACTCGCGAAGCTGATCGCTCGGCCCTGTCCGGACCACGAGGCGAGCCGCACGTCCCGCTCGGCCGACCCCTACTTCGCGCGCCGCCAACGAGGCAACCACCGCCCCACCCGTCGACAGTAGGCCTCGTAGTCCGCTCCGAACAGCTCCCGCAGGCGAGGCTCCTCGTAGAGCACGACCCTCAGATGGAAGAGAGTGCCGACGATGGCGGCATAGACCACCACAGCCGGCGATCGATACAGCAGCGCCCAACCGACGATGACAGTGACCACTCCCACGTACATCGGATTACGGCTGTAGCCGTAGAGCCCCCGGACGACCAACCGTTTCGGGGCATCGATCGGTGCCGGAGTGCCGCGACCGTGGGCCGCGAAGTCCCAAACACACCAGACGTAGATCGCCAACCCGATCGCAAACACCGGCACCGCAAGCAGCGGTGCCGCCAGTTGGGCCCCCTCGGCGATGAGGAGCCGGGGCAGATACACCGCCACAGTCCCCGGCACGAGCACCGTGAAGGCGAGATTCTTGAGGAGGAGCTTCACATTCCGGAGCTTGCCACGGTCTCCACTGGAGCGATCAGACCTGCGGGTCGGGAAGCAGGCCGCCGGCGCCAACCGCCGATCACTCCACCGACGTCTACGGGGCTCGACAGCAGTCGAGGCACGACGTCCCAAGGTCCGAAGGATCCAAGACGATCGTCCCTTGAGACTCCGGTAGTCGGCCGGCGTCCGTCTCCCTGCAGGAGCGGGCCTCGAGTTCTCCGGCCGCCCGGCCGCCTCGCCGCTCGCAGGCCGGCCCGAGGTCGAAACACCCGAGAGCCACGCAGCCGACACACCGGGCAACGAGCTGCGGCTCTTCGGCGTGAATGTAGTGACCGCTGTTCTCCGTCACGATGTGGGTGGCTCCGGGGACTCCTGCCGCCCATTGGCGATGCAGCCTGACCCAAAGATTCGTGGCCTCCGGCGACTCCACCAGTCCCCGGGGCTCAGCGACTTGCTGAGCGGACGTGATGACAATCACCGGGACATCGGGCAGGGGATCTCCAGACGGCAGGTCACCGGCGACGATGACGGCACGGAAAGCCGCGAACTCGCGCTGGGCGAGCGGCGATCTGTATCGGCGACGCCCGTCCATCCTCGAGATTGCTGCCTCGAACGCACCTGGCTCGAGCTCGTCGAGACTCCGGAAGAAGTCCTCATGGCTGGGATCCACCAACACGATGGCGCTCACCGCCTCCGGAAAGAGAGCAGAAAAGACCCTTGCATGAAAGCCGCCCGAGGAGTGCCCCACAAGCACGTAGGGAGGCGGTAGCTCCAAACTCCTCGCCAGGCCGCGCAGCTCTCGCGCCACCTCGACAGAGTCGCGGGGTGCTGGATTCGACGCGTCAGAATCTCGATCCTTCGGCGCGTAGGCAAGGACCGTCGCGAACTCGCCCACGCGCCGATGGACATCGCGCCAGGCCTCCACGCTCGTCTCGCCCAGGCCCGACACGAGCAGGACCGAGGGTGAGCCGTTTCTACGAAGCAGAAGGTCGAACTCTCGCCCGTCCATCCGGTGCCGTTCCACGATGTCGGCGCTCACTGCGAGGCTCGAGAGGCAGACTGCCAACGCACAAATCGTGACTCTGGCCGAGCTATCCATGGGTAGTCCTCTCAGGAGGCGCTCCATTGTCGACCTGGCAGGCCTCGCCCGCACGCAGCGATCCGACCCAACCTCCAGCAGCATCCTCGAGCGCCCGCACGCGATCTAGCCTGAATTTCTCACGCCGGTGTGCTGTGGAAGGCCGTAGGTTGCTGAAGATACAAGGCTTCCGGTCGCGAGCACCGGAGACACAGCCGTAGCTATGTCGAGGAGCGCAGTGGCCGGAAAACGCCGTAGATTCAGTGACATACGGTCTTCCAGAGTGCACTGGCGTGAGAAGTTCAGGCTAGCGAGCCCGAAGCCAGTTCAGGATCACCTGCCAAGCCTCTTCCTCGGCATTGTCGGCCAGAAACAGATCGGAGTGGCCGTAGTCGAGAGCTCGCAGCGCCGGCGGCTCGAAGGTCACCGAGTGAACCGAGACGTCCGTGCTCGAGACCAGGGTGGTGTTGAAGAGGCCGAAGTCACCGATTCCTCCACCGGCACCGAGGTAGAGCAACGGCAGCTCGATGTCCTCCAGGTGGTCATCGAAGGGGGTGTCGGGAGCTCCGCAAAGAGCCGCGTTGAGGTCCTGATTCACGGCCAACGGCAGGAACGCAGCCCCCCTCCGGAAGTGGCTAAACCAGATCTCAGGTTGGGTGTATGTCAGGTCGAAAGAGGGAGGCGGCCCCGG
This sequence comes from Candidatus Multivoradales bacterium, assembly GCA_965223855.1. Lineage (GTDB taxonomy): Bacteria > Acidobacteriota > Thermoanaerobaculia > Multivoradales > JAHEKO01 > CALZKB01. Next base: position 2,377,586 of record CBDCXM010000009.1, on the reverse strand, counting down.
ATCGAAGCTCCCTGCGACCATGTGGAAGAAGGGCACCACGTTCGGCGCTTCCGGGGCGTCCGAGCCGATGAGGATGGCCACATCGCCGTTGGTGAGCACCGGGATGATGGGTGACGGATCGTCCGGCGCCGTCGCCGCCAACTCACCGAGCATGTTGAGGAAGTCTCCGGGCTGCGCCACGACTCCGGCGTCGAGCTGAGCCTGGACTGCCGAGTAGTCCTCACAGGCTTGCTCGATCAGGCCGGCATCATCACTCTTGACGAAGAAGTCGGCGACGACCATCCCCTTGACGTGTCTCAGCGGGACGGGCCGCTGCGACTCCTCGCCGGCATAGGCATAGGCCACCCCTCCCCCTCTCGAGAAGCCCAGCAGATGAAGCCGGTCCAGCCCACTGCCGCCAAGAAGGCGCGAAAACCGAGCTACTGCAAGAGCTTGCCCGAGGTCGGCCACGTCGGTACCGAAGGTCCATTCCGCAATCGGGGCAAGGTCGGAGACGTCTCCGGGCAGTACTTCCCAGCGGGCGTCGAGTCCCCAGACGTCGACACCGCGACCCGCGAGGAAGACCGGAGCTGCCTGCAGGTCGGGAACGGACGGCACGTCGAGGGTCGTGAGGAACGTCCCCTCGAAACCGACACGCGCGCCGTGGACCATCATCACCGCAGTCGACGACCGAACCGGCACGTACGGAGCCAGCTCTCGGACCACGCGGTGAACCCGTATCGTGTCGTACGGCCCGGACCCGACGCGCATCAGGAAGCTGTAGTGCGCAATGTCGTCGATCAAAGGAGCCCGAACGAACTCCGAGATCGCGGAACCAACCCGCTCGCTGCTACGGCGGTAAGAGTCGCCTCGCACAGCCGTTTCGACCGTCGTCGCATCGAAGACGCCGGACCTTCGCTTCTCGACACCTTTTGCTTCGACGTCGGCTCCGCACACCGCTGACATCGCCAATGCGATGATCAACGCGGTCGACGCACGTGTGCACCGAGATTGGACCCACACCCCCGGCAGCTCCACTTCGCCGGGCGAACCGCTACGGTCTCTTCGTGAAATCGGCGATTGCCGATGCGTAAACCAGTTCATCCTGTTCGTCCTCCGTCCTGCGTTCCTTGCCTTGGCTCGGGCTCCTGCTTTGCCTCCTCAACGTAGGCGACGCGATCCCGAAGTTGGAATTTGCGCGATCTGAGCGCCGTGAGAGCGGCCACCGGGCTCCAGGTGAGCGCGGATCGAAGGGCGGCATCGAGCAGGAAAGCTGCGGCCCAGTCGCCGAGAGCTCCGGTAAGCTCCGATCGGAGTAGGCACCCGGATGGGCCGTTTCCAGGCGAAACGCCAGCCGGCACCCGAGTGCGAAGCAGGCGTCTCGCGGTCACCGGCCGAAACTCGGAGAACGAACCATGCAGCATGCAGCTGACGAAGCGCCGGAGGTCCCTGCGGGCGTGGCCCCGCAGGAGGAGCCCGGAGAGGCGTTCCGGTTCGGAGACTTCCTGCTTCGCACTCACCCCGAGCGCCTCCTGAGAGGGCGCCAGACGGTGCCGCTCCAGCCTCAGCCGGCCAAGGCCCTCTCACTCCTGCTCGAGCGCGCGGGCTCCGTCGTGACTCGCGAGGAGCTTCGCGAGCACCTCTGGGGCAACTCGTTCCTGGAGTACGACCAGGGGATCAACTTCGCGATTCGAAAGATCCGCCAGGCGATCGGCGACGATCCTGCGAAACCGCAGTTCATCGAGACCCTGCCGAAGCTCGGCTACCGCTTCATCGCTCCCGTGGTGCGCGAACCGCGACAGACCTCCCGGTGGACTGGGAGCACCCGCAGGTCGACGGCGGCGAGGCTCGTGGCCTGGTTCGCACTCCCCGCACTCCTGGGCGCGCTCGCGGTCGGGTCGCTTCGGAAGCCGTCGATGGCCACTGCGCCCACGGTGGCGGTGCTGCCCTTTCACGTCTCCAATCTCCCACCGGCATCGACCGCCGAGCTCATGGGGTGGTCGCTGCTCGAACAGGAAACCGCAGCGGACGGTCTCAGTGCCGTCCTCACCGAGGAGTGGCTCGCCGAGTTGGGAGCCACCTTCGGGGCCGATGCGAGTCTCATCGCGATGGATCCAGCGGCGCGTCTCGACGAGTCCGACGCCTCTCTCGTCGAGGCGGCGGCCGCTCTGGGAGCTGACCTCACCGTGCGCGGCCGGTTGACGTCGTCGGACGGGACCGTCTATCTCGCCCTCCGAGCGCTGAGAGTGTCGGATCGTGTGAGCGTTTGGACGCACCGCTCCGCGGTGACGGGCGCTTCGAGAACAGGTGCTCTTCAGCTCGCGGCCCGAGACGCTCGCCAGGCCCTTCGAATCGGCGGTAGTCCGCGACGCCAGGCTCCGCGTCCGCCGGTTTCCGAAGCTACCTACGCCCTCTATCTCAAAGGACGCTACCTCACGATGTCGGGCGCCCAGTCCAACGAGGACTCCACGGTGGCTGAGGGTATGAGCCTGCTCAGGCAGGTCCTGGTCCGTGATCCTGACTTCGGCCGAGCTCATTCCGCTCTGGCGCATGCCCACCTCATGCGGATCGGGCTCTCTGCAGCGCCGGAAGACCTCGCCGCCGCCAGGCACCACGGAGAGAGGGCTCTGGCCGCCGACAGCTCCCTCGCGGAGGCACATCTGGTACTCGGCGCCCTCGCCATGTACAGCGAGCGTGACTGGAGCGCCGCACGCTCCAACTTCGAGCGCGCACTCAGCCTGGAACCGGGACTCTCCAGAAGTTATCGCCTGTACGGGGCGTTTCTGTCCGCTGTAGGAGAGCACGAAGCGGCGCTGGATGCACTCGGAAGGGCGGTGGAACTCGATCCGACCTCCTCGAGGGCGTTGGGAGGCCTGGCTGAAGGCCACCTGTTCGCGCGCAACTACTCCCGGGCACTCGAAGCGGCCGACAAAGCGGCTGAGGCCGGCCCGTTCAACTCGGCGGCGCCCATCCTCGGCGCTCACCTGCTTCTCCTCCAGAACAAGGAGGAGGCCGCCCTTGCGAGAATGAACGAACGCTTCAAGGCACGGTTCGCCGACGTCGACCGATGGCATCTGGAGTTGGTCGAGCACCTTGCGGACATCCCGGCCGAGTCCAACGCCAGCCACGCGACCCGCGCGACGTACCATGCCCTGCTGGGGGACTCGGAGAGCGCTCTCGGTGCTCTCGAACAGGCTCTGGCGTCGGCAGCCGACGCTCAGCTTCCGTTCGTAGCGGTCGACCCCCGCCTCGACTCGCTCCGAGGCGAACCCCGCTTCCGTCGGATCGTCGCGGAGCTCCGGCTCCCATCGCGCTGATCCCGCCTGGCACTGGAGCCACCGGTCGTCGTCGATCTCCCGAGAGGCCAGGACGGTGACGCCTCCGGTCGGAACTCACGCGCTGCAAATGGACCACAGGGCCGGAGTCGGCCGAGGCTGAAGCCCCATGCCCGACGCCACCCCGACACCACACATCGCCAAACCGCTACGGAGGTCACGCGTGCGACGGTTCCTGCTCCTGATCTCTCTTCTCTCCGGGTTCGTGATCGTGGTTCCGCTGGTGGTTGTCGGTTGTCCCGAACCCGTCTTCCCTCACTCGTTGAGGAGCGCCAACCTGATCCTCCGCTCGGATCGCCCCATCGACGACGGCAGTCGCGACGCCCTGGCCGAAGTCCGTCATCGCTTGTCCGCCGTCGAGATCGATGATCCGAAACTCCGCCATCGCCTGTTCCTCGTCCAGGACCAGCGGATCTACTCGTTCTTCGCCAGGCTCCTCGGCGTCCCTACGACCTCGCAAGGCGTCAACGCTCCGCTCGTCCACTCCATCTTTCTGTCTCGGAACAACATCGACTCCTTCGCGGCACGTTACGGCCACGGCTACCGCTACTCGCTGCTGGAGGGCAACCTCGCCCACATCGCGACCCACGAGATCGTGCACTCGTTGATCGCCCATCGCCTGGGACACCGCGCGGCAAGCCGCCTGCCTCTCTGGAAGAGAGAAGGGTACGCCGAATACGCGGCAGCTACCGCCCTCTCGTCGACGGACCGAAGCACGGACCTCTGTTCGCGCCTACGGAGATTCCGGCAAGTTCGCAACAGCGAGGTCGGTCCCATCCGCGAGCAGTATCTCCTCGGATCCCTCCTCGTCGAGTACCTGACGACCACCAGGCAACTACGCTTCGACGAGCTGATGCAAAGCGAGCTCGACCCTACCGATGTCCTGGGAGAGCTGGAGTCCGGTACCTGCGCGGGATCCAACCCGGACATTCGGAACTCTGTCTCCGCTCATGGCGCGCAAATGGCTGTGACAGCCATGCCGGACTAGCCTTGCGCCCTGATGAAGAGCAGACCCGTCGACGGCGAGCTGAGAGCTCCTGCCAGAGGCAGGGAATGAGGCCGGCCGGTGCACGGTCGGGGCACCCCGCCACGGCAATGAGGAGAGCGAGCCTGGCCGTTGCTCTGCTGTGCCTTGTCCAGGCTCAGGCCGCACCGGGCTCGCCCCCTCCCGGCAGGATGATCGAGATGGGCGGATATCGAATGCACCTGCTGACAGCAGGCGAGGGGCAGGCCGGCCCAACCGTGGTGTTCTTCCACGGGGCCGGCGATGTGGCCCTTCACTGGAATCTGGTGCTGCCGGCGGTCGGAGCTTTCGCGCAAGCAGTCGCCATCGACCAGAACGGCGAGGGGTGGAGTGAACACGGGCATGGGGCGGCCTTGAACCAGCAGGTGAGAGACAGCCGCGCCGTCCTGGAGCGGGCCGGGTTCGCGCCGCCCTACATCGTCGTCGGACACTCGTTGGGGGGACTGCTCGCGCACATGTTTGCAGCCGAGTACAGGGACGAAGTGTCGGGGGCGGTTCTGGTGGAGGCGACGCATCCGGACGTAGTGCTCCGCGTCCTCAACCAGGAAACCCGCGAGTTCGAGTGGAAGCGACTGCGTCTCACTGCCGACGGGCCGATCCCCCCTGTCCAGGAGGGCGCGGTGGCAGCTGCAAGACGGGTCACGGAGCTTCCTCCCCGACGTCGGGATCTCTCCGCGCGCCTGCACGCATTCTCGCCACAGGAGCAGCAGTTGTTCGAGTGGCTCTACAACGAACGCATGTTCAGCTATGTCGAGGGACAGAGTGACACCTTCGAGGCCGAGATCTTCGAGAGGATCCATGCCAACAGGAAGGCCTTCCATCTCGGGTACCTCCCGTTGATCGTGATCTCGGCAGGAGGCAAGCCGGCGCCGAAGGGCGACTCCAACTGGGATACAGCATCCCTTGTCGACCACAGCCACGCACTGCAGAACGATCTGCTCAACCTGTCCTACTGCAGCGAGAAGATTCTCGCGCCGGAGAGTGGACACGACGTTCACCTCGACGCGCCGGAGTTGGTCGTCGGTACCATTCGACGAATGATCAGCCGGCAAGCCTGCATTCCCTCCCAGCCATGAGCAAGGCGGCCCTTGTGCTCGGACTGGCCCTGCTGCAGACGTCCGCCGCGTCCTCCATGGACCAGGCTACGGCGGCGGCCGACCGACTCCTCGACAGTCTCCGTGCCTTCAGCCGTGTCCCCGGACACGCAGCCTCGGTCGTCGTAGACGGCGAGGTCGTCTGGAGCGGCGTCACCGGCCTGGCGAACCTCGACACCGGGGCTCCGGTGAGCGCGGACTCTCGATTCCGACTCGCAAGTGTCTCCAAGCTGTACACGGCCGCGCTCCTCCTGAAGCTGGCGGAGGAGGGCCGAATCGACCTCGACAGCGACGTCAGCAGCTACGTCACCGACTGGCCGCCCCGCAGCGAAGGCGAGATCACGCCTCGACGGCTCGCTGCCCATACTTCCGGAGTCCCCCACTACGGCAGTCCCGGCACGAGCCGCCCCGGTGCGCAAGTCCGGGTAGCCAACCCGAGCGAGTCGCTCGGCTTCTTCCGCGACGCACCTCTCCTGCACCCGCCCGGCCGGGCTTATGCATACAGCTCTTACGGGTACGCCTTGCTCGCCGCAGCCGCAGCCTCGGTCGGGGGCAAGCCGTTCCCGCAGCTCCTGAGCGACGAGATCCTCAGGCCCCATGGCCTTCGGGAGACAGGAGTCGAGGACGTCACTGCGCTTTCGGAAGCCGCAGTGCAGCTCTATTCCACGGAAGGCCCCGACACAGTCGCCTTGTCGCCCAACGATCAGAGCTACGTCTGGGGTGCCACCGGCATGCGCGCGTCTGCCAGGGATGTCGCACGCTTCGGCCATGAATTCGCCGCGGGCTCGATCGTCTCGAGGTCCAGCGTGGAGGAGGCGTTGACGCCGGTCTTGCTGACCGATGGCGCGCCGACCGGCAACGCCCGCTTTCAAGTCGGATTCGGGTGGCGGACCGGGCGGGACTGGAACGCTCGTTCCGTCGCTCATCACGCGGGTAGCACGCCGGGAGCCAGAAGCGTGCTCGTCGTCTACCCGAACGAGAGGGTGGCCGTCTCATTGTTGTCGAACGCCACGTGGACGTCGCGAGTGGAGACGACGGCGGAACTACTCGCCGCTCCGTTCTTCGGCCCCGCCCGCGAGGGCCCGTTCGAGTGTCCCAATGGCGTCTACGCAGTCGAAGGGAGCTTCGATGGCGAGCCCGAGACGGGGACGCTCCAGCTGACCGCGGACGGCCTCCTGTGCACCGCGACGATCACCTCCGCCGGCGCTCTGGCGAGGAAGTTTTCCAATGGAACCTTCCCCGCTGTTCGAGTGGTCGCGAGCCCCGGCGAGCAGGTCTTCGCCGTCGCCTACCCGTGGGGACTCGCTGCCCTTCGGGTGAGGCTCGTCGGCAAGGCCATCTCGATCTCCGGAGACTTTGCAGGCCGTGAGATCGACGCCAGAGGAGAACTCCTCGCGGCCCCTGCGCCCCTAGAGGAGTAGAGAGTCCTCCCCCGACTCGGTCCGCGCAGAAAGTGCAACCTCGAGGAGTTGCACTCTCAATCGAGGTCGCGGACGGCGCCCTCGGCCCAATCCGCATAGGTCTCGAGCAGGGTGACGGCGAGATCCAGGGGCAGCCGGGAGCCGAGCGGTAGCTCGGGGTGTTCGGAGACGAATGAGGCCATCCGCTGAGAGGCTGCCCTCGCCTCGCGCTCGAGCTCGTCGAGTCTGCGGGGCAAGTGGCCTTCCCCGAGCACGCCGCTCACGAGAGAAAGGCGGAGAACGACGGTTCCCGGCCGACGAGTAAGCTCGTCGGCAGTGATCGGCTGCAGGAGCCACTGTTCGAGCTCCTCACGGCCCGCCTGAGTGATCGCCAGGGTTCGGGGTCGGCGACCGGGAGCGGAAGGCGGCGCTGGACCCTCTTCCACCCACCCCAGATCGACGAGTTTGCGCACCGCAGGGTACACGCTTCCTGGACTGCTGCTGTAGGCGCGCATCGGCGTGGAGGCGAGCGACTGTGTGAGGCTGTAGGCGGTCTGGCTCTGGCGGGCGAGGAGTCCGAGCAGGAGGTAGTTGAGGTCGGTGACCTTGGGCATGGTTGACGGAGTCTCTCTCGAACCGTATATTACGAAACGTATTTTAGTGCTCTCCAGCCATCAACGTCGCACTCTCGCGGAGGTACCCTCAATGCCGAGGCTCGCAAGATTCGCCCCACTCGCCCTCTGGGCAGTGACGATCCTCCTCTCCCTGCTCTTCGCTGCCTCCGCCATACCGAAACTCGCGCCGGGGTCCTCGATGGTCGCGCGGTTCGCGGCATGGGGGCTCCCGCAATGGACGATCCCCACGGTCGGCGCTGCGGAAGCGATGGGAGCCTGCCTGCTACTCGTACCTCGAACGGCACCCTACGGTTCGGCCGTGCTGGCAGCCGTGATGGTGGGAGCGATCGCCACCCACCTTCGCTCCGGTATCGGGTCACCGTGGTTCGCAGCAGGGTGCCTGGCCCTGTGCGTGCTCGTGGGACTGGTGCGATCGAGAGAGAGACGCCGGCGTGAACCCGCTCGGGGGCTGTCGTGAACCGGCCGCCTGCCGCGAGCAGAGGTTGCCGTGGTCTGTCCAAACTACCGGCCCGCCTCGTCCTGATCCTGGCGCTGACGGCAACGGTGCTGACGTCATTCTCGCTGAGCCCCCCTGCCGGCGCTACCGACTTGAGATTCCCTTCCTTCGACTACGGAGACATCAGGCGCTTCGCGGTTGCGATTGCGAGCATCGAGAGCGGCGCCGACCCCGAAGCCGCCTTCCAGAAGTACCTGGACGGCGCAGGCGCCGGCCTCGCGACCTGGTCGACTCGCTACGACATCTCGGCGCAGAAGTACGCGACCGCGTACGAGAACTACCCTCGATTCCTCGCCTACCTCGGCGGACTCGAGCCCGCCCTCCGCGCTCTCGAAGCCGGGATCTCCGCCGACCTCGTGCGATTGCGCGATCTCGTGGGTGACGCCATGGAGCACGAAACTCTCTCCATCCTCCCCACCTACTATTTCGTCTCCCCGATGGGCGGCGGTGGAAGCGCCGAAGCGACGGGCAGCCTGGTCGCCGTCGACTACTTCGGACGCAACGCCGACGCCCCTCTCGGCGAGTTCGCCGAGAAGGGCTTCTTCCCCGCGGGCAAGCAGCTGATGCAGCCCCTCGACACGCTGTCCTTCGTCGCGGCTCACGAGATGGTGCACTGGTACCAGACCCTCCTGCAGGGGGAGATCGACTACATCAGACTGTACGTGGAAGAGGGTGCCGACACTCTCCTCGCGAGAGCCGTCCGGGAAGGCGGCGCCGATCTCCTGGCCCGTCTGGCGTCCGGCGCCTCCACGGCCGATCAGCTCGCGTACGGGGACGCCCACGAAGAGGCGCTGTGGCGCGAGTTCCGCAAGCACGCCGACGCACCGAGCGCCGACCACCCCGGCTGGTTCCACGGACGCAATCCCGCCTTTCCCGACGCGCCCTGGCAGATCGGCTACTACGTGGGGATGCGGATGTGCGAGGCCTACTACGACGCCGCGGACGACAAGCAGGAGGCGCTTCGCGTTCTCCTGTTGGCAGACTCGCGCGAGCAGTACGGCCAGATCATGGCCGCCTACGACGCTCACTGGGCCGACTCGAAGTAGCTTCGCCGCCCTGCCGCCGACTGGCCGGAACTTGGCGGCCCCCAACAATCGTGCGTCGGAACGGAGCGCCGGGCGATCGAGGTGCCGCGGCCGGCAGGGGGGCATGTGAGAGTGCCGTTGTGCACCGTTCGTAGAATGCGACGCATCCGTTGACCAGCCTCTACCTGCTCGCGAGCCTCCTGGGCATCCTCCTCGGGCTGCTCCTCCTGCTCTTCGCCGCGATCTACTCGGCATGGGCGTTCGGCTCGCTGGCGCTGTGCGCCAGGAGCCGACGATGGCCGTCCGTGCCGGGTCGCATCGTCCGTTCCGAGGTGCGCCCGAACCGGTCGGCCAACGGCCTTCCGGGTCACCGCTACCTGGTCGCCTATGCCTATCGTGTGGCCGGCCGCGAGTACGAGGGCACGTGCCTCAACGGGTGTGTGCTGCCCTACGCCAGCCGGTCCCGGGCCGAGCGGCGCATCGCTCCCTATCCGGTCGGTGAAGGGGTGGACGTCTTCTACTCGCCCGAAGACGCGGAGTCGTCGGTGCTGGAGCGGGGCTTCACCCTCGAGTGCCTCTACCCGATCTTCACCCTCGCACTCGTCACGGGCCTCGGCCTCGCTGCCGGGTGGGTGGGCGCCAGACCCGTCTGGGCCTGGATCTCGGGATCGTAGGAGCGAGTCCTCAGGAACGCGCTGGCCTGGAAGGAGCAACCCGCAGCCGAACGGTCAATCCTGAAACTGGCGCGGTGGAGGCTTCGTAGTCCCTGGGCATGAAGCCACTGCGATGCGCTCCGCCCCTGCCACCTGTCGCTCCGCGGCCTTCCGTCCCTCACGCTTCCCTGGCGGCTCTGCTGACGGGCCTCCTCCTGACGGCGGCCGGCGCTTCGGCCGCGGAAGAGGCAACACCTCGATCATGGACACCACAGCCATGCGCAGCGGAACTCGGACTGCCTTCGGAGGCGAGATGCGGCACCGTGGAGGTCTACGAGAATCGCCTCGCGGAGACCGGGCGGACGCTGGCGCTCTTCACAGTGGTCCTGCCGGCAGCCGATCCCGACCCCGACGGCGCGAAGCCTCCACTGTTCTTCCTCGCCGGCGGCCCGGGTGACGCGGCGACCGCCTCCGCAGGGGGCCTCGGCCCTTACATCACTCCTTTCCTCGGCGCCCGCGATCTCGTCTTCGTCGACATACGAGGCACCGGACGCTCAGCGCCGCTGCAGTGCCTGCCGGCCGGACCTGCCGACCGGTTGCAGCCCCACATGACCTACCTGCTGCGCCTCGAGGACGTGCGTCGGTGCCGCGACGCGCTGTCGCCGGACGCAGACCTCACCCAGTACACGACCTCCTACGCCGCCGACGACCTCGACGACGTGCGAGCGGCTCTCGGCTACCCCCGGATGGCGCTCTTCGGCGGCTCCTACGGCACCCGGCTCGCACAGGAGACCGTGCGCCGCCACCCGGAGCGCATCGAGTTCGCGGTGCTCCTCGGGGTGGCGCCGCCCTCGATGACCGCCCCCTCGGGGTTCGCACGCTCTCAGCAGGACGCCCTCGACCAGCTCGTCGAGCTCTGCGCAAACGACGCGGTGTGCCACGGCGCCTACCCGCAGTTCGCCCAGCAGCTGGCCGAAGTCCTCGCGCGGGTCGGGGACGAGCCGGCGCGAGCCACGGTCACCCACCCGGCCTTCGACCAGCCGCAGGACGTCACCCTCGCCTACGGTGAGTTCGTCATGGGGCTGAGGTTCCTCGCCTATCGGGCACCGGTACTCGCCCGCTTCCCGCAGCTCATCGCCGCCGCCCATGGAGGTGACTACGAGCCACTCCTGAGCCTCATCGCTCTCGCCTACTACGACATCAGCGTGAACTTCTACAAGGGCCTCTATTTCTCGATGACCTGCGCCGAGGATCTCCCCTTCGTCGATCTCGAACGCGAGATCGCGTCCTCGAACGGCACGGTGCTGGGGATGTACCGGATGCAGCAGCAGCTCGACATCTGCCAAGTCTGGCCCCGGGGCGAGGCCGACCCGCACATGCGCGAGCCGCTGGTTTCCTCGGTGCCGGTACTGCTGATCAGCGGCGAACTCGACCCGGTGACCCCGGTCGCCAACGGCGACCTCGTCGCTCGCACCCTCTCCCGCAGCCTCCACATGGTCCTGGCCCACCGCGGACACGGGGCCCTCGACGAAGCGGCGGCGGCGTGCTGGCTGGGCGCGATCGGTCAACTGGCGGAGGCTTCGTCGCTCGACGGAGTCGACATCGGTTGCGCGACCGAGCTCGAGCCGCTGCCGTTTGCTTTCGAGGTGCCGGAAGACGCAGCGGCGGCGGCGGCGTCCAACGCCTCTCGCTGAAGCGGGACCGCTTCGAGGGCGGTTCCGGCGCCGTCAAGGCACGAGCGGCCTGTGACCGATCCAGGCGTATGCGCGAAACCGCCGATAGAGTGGCAGGCCAACGCCACCAGATCGGAGAGCCGATGACCTGTCGATTCCTGTTCCTGCGACTCCCGGTAGCAGCCGCCCTTCTCGCGCTGCTGACGATTCCCACCCCCGCCGCGGCCGCCGAGGACCCGGTGTTCACCACCACCCTCAGCAACGTCGCCATCCGCGGCTACGACCCGGTCGTCTACTTCACCGAAGCCGAACCGGTCGAAGGATCGAGCGACCACACCTACGAGTGGAACGGCGCGGAGTGGCGCTTCGCCAGCGCCGAGAACCGTGACCGCTTCGCCGAGGACCCCGAGCGATGGGCGCCGCAATACGGCGGCTACTGCGCCTGGGCGGTCAGCCGCGGCTACACCGCCTCCACCGATCCTGAGGCATGGACCGTCGTCGGCGACCGACTCTTCCTCAACTACAGCCTGAGCGTCATGTCGCAGTGGCAGGAGGATCGCGACGCCAATATCGAGAAGGCCGACGAAAACTGGCCCGGCGTACTCGAGGACTAGTTCGCGGACTCGGCCCTGTCCGAGGGCTCTTCGACGACGGCGCTCCGATCCGCGTGACGAGCCGGGTCGAGCGCCAGGGCTACCTCCAACGCTGCCAGTACCTCCGGGTCGTAGAGCGTGCCGGAGCCGTTGTGGAGTTCCTGGAGCGCCTCGGCTCGGGTGAATCGAGGCCTGTAGGGACGGTCGCTCGAGAGAGCGTCGAACGAATCGGCCACCGCAAGAACCCGCGCTCCCAGGCAGATGTCGTCGCCGGACAGCCCGCGCGGGTAGCCCGTGCCGTCGAGTCGCTCGTGATGCTCCTCCACGACCTTGGTGACCGCCCCATACCCGGGGATCGGCGCGAGAATCCGGACTCCGGCCTCGACGTGTTCCTGAATCTGCTCGAATTCCGACGGCGTGAGCACGGCGGGCTTCTCGAGCAGCTCGGTCGGCAGTCGCAGCTTGCCGATGTCGTGGAGCAGACCGGCCCGGTAGAGCGTCCGCACTTCCCGGTCCGGAAGCGCCATCACCTGGGCGATCCGCCGGCACAGATCGGCCACCCGTCCCGAGTGGCCGAGCGTCCACGGCGAGCGCTCGTCCATCGTTCGCGCCAGTGAGCGCAGCGTCCCGAGCTGGTGGCGTCGCAGCTCCCCGATGAGGGTCTCCACCTGCTGCGTCATGCCGTTGAACGACTTCGCCAGGTCCTCGAACTCGTCGCCGCTCGAGACCTTCACCGGAGTCGAGAAGTCCTGCCGCGCCACCCGCCTCACGCCGACGCCCAGCTCACCCAGCGGCTCGAGGAAGCGGCGAATCTGGGTCAGCGCCAGCAGGGCGACGCCGAGCAGCGTCGCCGTCAGGACCAATGCGAAGGTGCCGGTGAAGCGGCGGACCGGTCGGAGCACATCGTCTCTCGAACGGATCCAGGCGATCTCCCAGTCCTCGCCTTCGAAACTCAGGCTCAACGGCAGGGTCCAGTGCCCACCCACCGACTGCTCGACCGGGGGCGCCGGCGTCAGCGCTCTTCGACCATGCGCCTCGGTGCCTCGCTCCGCCAGGGTCACGTGAACGATCTCGCCGTCGGCACGGACAACGACACCTGTGCTGGCGGGGAGCGTGCTTTCGCCCACCGAGCCCCACCACAGGTAGCTCTCGGTGGGGCGCCCGGCGAGGATGCGGAACCCGCCGTCGGCCGTCGGCCGTCGGATGGCGAGCAGGACAGGGCGGTGGGTCACCGAGGTCGCGTCGCTGGAGAGAGAGCCGAGCGAAAGCAGATGCTCGTCGGCGGGCGCCGCGGCCGCGTCGCCGACCAGAGTCCGCGCCGTCGAACCGGGTTCGAGGACACCGAGCCACTCGAAGTATCGAGCCAGCAGTTCCCGCCTCGCCTCCGGCAGCTCTCCCCCCTCCGCGAGGGGCGCCGCCTCGTCGAGCGCCGCTTCGAGCGCCTGCAGGCGCTCCAGCAGGCTCATGCCGTAGGACTTGCTGCCGACCCGCAGCTCGTTGCGGCTCGACTCGAGGAGGTAGTCGCTCACCGCGAAGTACGACAGCGTGGCGAGGCCGAGCAGCGGCACGATCGCCGAGACGCCGAACAGGAAGACCAGACGACGACCGACGCGACTCGACAGGGAACTCAGCATCCTCCAGTCCCTAGTACTCCGACGCGGGGCCCATGTACTCGCCGTTGTTGGCCCGGATCAGGTCGTCCCAGCTCTGGGGGGCAGTCAGCGGCGGCCGCGACTCTCCGTCGGGGCCGACGCTGTAGAGGTCGTAGGTCGAGTTGATCGGTACGAGGAAGCGGTCCTTGCGGGCGCTACCCCTCCAGTTGTTGCCCTTGAACGGGAAGTAGCGGTACTCGTGCCCCCAGGGATCGAGCGGGACGTCCATGCCGACCTGGTCGAGGTCGTCGGGCAGATCGGCGAGGTCGGCCTGATAGGTCTCGATCGCTGCTTCGATCGCCCGCAGATCGCCGAGGACGCGCAGCTCCCGGCTCTTCTTGAGCTCGCCCAGGACATAGGGCACGACGATCGCTGCCAGCACGCCGACGAGCGTCACGGCGATGAGGGTCTCCAGCACCGTGAAGCCGACGGCCCGGCCGAGACGCGGGTCGGGTTGCGGGGCAGGGCGACGCTCGAGCCCGGGCCCGGTCACCTTCCGCTCCCCCGACGCCACTCGACCGCTCCCCGATGACGCAGCCTCAGCGTGCCCTCGGCCCGATCGTGGATCACTCCGAGGCGATACTCGTTGCCGCCCTCGCCCTCGTACACGATCACCATCGGGCGCTGCCCGTCAGCGGCCTCGCCGACCTCGACCGCGGTGACCCAGTGCGAGACCGTCGCATCGCCCCCGTTGGCGAACTCGATCGCCTCGGAGCGGATCTCGATCGCCCGACCTTCGAAGCCCGCGGCGCCAGTCGTCCAGGTACCCAGGATCTCGGCCGGAACCTCGGCGGGCGGTGACGAGCAGGCGAGGCTCCCGCAAAACAGGGCGGACAGGAGGACGAGGATCCCCCTCTGTGCGCTTCGTCGCCCTAGAGCCCCGGAGCCGGTCACGATTCGGTCGCCTGCCGGCCTTTGCCCCAGTACCACTCCCAGGGGGCCTCCTCGCGCGTTTGCCAGTTGGCGCCGCCTCCGGCGGAGGTGTGCTTTCTGAGTTGAACGCGGGCGGAGGCCGCCGGTCCGACTCGCGCCTCGAGATAGTTGCCCCACTGATCTCCGAAACGAAACGCCCCGCTGTTGCGAACGCAGCCGTCCGGCTCGAACACGGCGACCCGCTCGGCGCCGACCCTCGTGAAGCCGTCGATCAGGTCGTCTCCCCCAGGCGTCAGGAAGCCGACACCACCGGGAAGGAAGCGCCGTCCGATCTGGAGATCCGTGAGGTCCGAAGGCAGGCCATCATCCGGGTTGAAGACCCCGTCGTCGGGGCCGACCGGCCTCGCCTCGGAGCGATCCAGGAACGCGAACACCGCGCCGCTGTCCTCGTCGAGGGCGACGACCACGGGCACGCCGTCGCGAACCGCCACGCTCCGAGCCTGGCGGAGCAGCACGGACAGCTCTCTGCCGAACCCCTCCACGCGAGCCCGTTGAATCCAGTTCTGGAACGCCGGCAGGACGAACGCCAGCGAGGCGGCGATGATGGTGACCGCCACCATCATCCCCACCAGCGTGTAGCCGCGGGAGCGGCGCGAGCACAAGGCCTTCCTGATTCGGGTGTTTCGCATGCATCCGATTCCGGCCCCCCCGGGATGAGATGGCAGCTGTTCACCCTGCAAACAGGCGCTGATTCTGTGCTCTGGGGCACGGCTTTGCAATCGAGCCATCCCGCTACACAACTATCTACAGCAGTACCGCGAGGCATACCAACGGGGCCGCGACTCCCCGACTTTCCCGGCTCCAGCTCCGTACCGGGCGAGCGAGCTCGGGCATCCTCGTCTCCGTGACGCTCTGGCGAGCTCTCAGGCTTCCGGCGCGGCAGCTCCGGGAGCATCGGCCCTTCCTTGCTAGACTCTGCCCGTCGTGAACCTCCGCCGTTCACCCGGGCTGCTGGCTGCATCGCTTGTCGCGTTGTTCTCGACAGGTGTCGCCTCGGGACAGACCGACGTGGACTCGGAGCCGCGGCCGATTCGGGGGCTCGCGAGCTTCGGCACCCGGATCGGAGAGGCGGGTCTGATGCCGCTCTCGCCCGGCATCGATCGGGAGATGCTGGCGACCGCGCCGCATCCCGGCGCCTACTGGTACACCGTCAAGCCGACCGAGTCGGACGGATACCGAACCGCCTTCGTGAGCGACAGCCTGGGAATCCTCGCTCAGGTCGGGGTCGTTCGCGAGGCTCCCGGCATCAGTGAACGCCGGATCTACGCGGCAGGCGTCACCGGCAGAGTTCGCTTCTTCTCCGCCACCGACAAGCGGGAGCTGGGGGCGGTACAGCTGCAGGTACGGTCCGGATGTTCGCTCCAGGCGGTGGAAGCCGTCGACCTGTTCGGCGGTCCGGCTCCCGAGTTCGTCGGTATCGACTGCCAGTTGGCGCTGTTCTCCTCTTCGGGCCAGCGCCTCGCGGCCGTCGACGACTTCTACAGCACCAGCCTGGTGTTGGGACAGATGGACGGTGATGCCGATCTGGAGGTGGCGGTGGACGGCGGCTGGGTCTTCGATCTGCCGACCCTCGAGCCTGTCTGGCGGTTCGCCGAATACAGGACGCTGGGCCTGAGCGCGGCGGACCTCGACCACGACGGCAACCTGGAGCTCGTCGGCACCTATCTCTCGTCGGTCTATGCGTGGGACGTGGAGACCCGGTCGGAGCTCTGGACGCTCGGCGTCCAATCGCGAGGCAAGATCGGCCTCGGCAACCTGGATGACGACCGCGCGATTGAGGTGGTCTTCGACGGCCCCGGTGGAGTCAATGCCTACGACACCTCGACTCTGCTGCGCGAGTGGGTCAGCCAGGGAGACACGACCAAGGGCTTCGCGGTTCAGGACCTCGACGGAGACGGAATCAAGGAGGTCTTCTGGAGCGCCGGCGGTCACAGCTCCGGCCCCGACTATCTTCACGCCACGAACGGGGCGACGGGCAAGCCGGAGTGGCGCAGTCTGTCGTTGCGGGGCCCCTTCCTCGGACCGGAGGAGGCCGATGTCGACTGTGACGGGGAGCCCGAGCTGGTCGTCGCCGCGGGCAGCCAACTGTCCGGTGCCGATCCGGCAGCGGTTCTTGTCCTCGACCCCGTGACTCTCGCCATCAGAACCGTGCTTCGAGCCGGCGACAGGGACGCGACGAGAGCGGTCGACCTCAGGGTGCGAGACGTGGATCGCGACGGGTGTGCCGAGATCCTCTTCGCGGGAAGCCACACCCATGGCTCCTCCCTGGACGCCTGGAAGTTCCGAGGAGACGGGTTCAAGTCGATCGGGCGCAAGACCTTCGACTCCGCCACGACCTCCTTCACCTCTGTCGAGGGCCTCGGCAACGAAAGATTGAGGGCTTTCATCGCCGGCGTGAGTGACCCGGCCGGCGCCTACATCGCGGCGTTCGACGCGCGAGACGGTCGAGAGCTCTGGAGAACGACCGACGGGAGCCCGCCTGCCACGGCTCTACGGGTAGGAAACACAGATCGTGACCCGGCGCCGGAGCTCCTGGCGCTCAAGAGCCACGGCTCCTTCGGAGAGCTGCTCGTTCTCGACGCGCGCACCGGCGAGACCGAGTTCTCGCTCGAAGGCGCTTTCACGGATCTTTCCGTGGCACCGAGCTACGGCTCGCCCCTCATCAGACTGGCGGGTAACGACGGAGTGCTGACCACGATGCGCTTCGAGCAGGGTACTTACGTGGTGGTCGACGAACAGCAGATCACCCAGAACCCGATTCACGGCTTTGCTGTCCGCGGCGACACGATCTGGTACGGCAGCGACCGGCGCCTGTACCGCTACCGGAACGGAACGACGGACTGGCAGAGTGGCGACTACTCAGTAGGCTTCGGCCGCGATGTCCTGGCCCCCTCGACGGGCGGCGTCCTGGCCTCGGGCCTCTACGGAACGATCCTGTTCACGACAGGGTCCGAGACGCCGTAGCGCTGGCTTGCCGAACCTCGACACCGCTCGGCCCTGAGCAGCTGCGCCTCGGGTCCGAGGCCCTGCGGGCAGTCCCTCACGGCACCGTCGCCGACCAGCCCGACGTATCCCCCGACTCGAACCCGTCGGCGAAGATCGTGTCGCCGACCTCGTCGGCCCCGACGTCCGGTGAGCTGTCGCGCGGTTCGAGGTCGATATCGAGGTCGGCAAACCCGGGCGGCAGAGCCGTCCCTCCGTCTACGGCGCCGGTCGCTGCCGGAGTCAGATGCAGGTCCCCCGCCGCCACATCCGTGAACCACGACAACGCCACATGCTCGAGGTTTGTCGCGAGGCTCGCCACTCCCCCGTTTCGTTCGAGCAATCGATCGCTCGCCAGGTTGTTGGCGATCTCGGCCAGCGTGTTGGGAAAGCGCCACTCGATGGATGAAGATGCAGGCGCCTCGGTCGAGGCCACGCTGTTGTGGAACACCACAGTGCCGCGGGCCTGCTCCAGCCCGACTCCGGTATCGAACCCGGACACCGAGGCGAAAAGCGCGGGGTCGTTGGCGGCGACGAAGTTGTTGCGGATCGTGCCGTCGATATGCCCCAGGTAGCCAACGCCCGGATACGGGTTGTCGGCGTACGTCCGATCCGCCCCGCTCGACCCGAGGCCGAAGCCGATTCCCCGTGCGCAGTCGGCGATCGCGTTCTCCTCGACGAGCGTGTCCCGTGAGGCGCTCCAGAAATGGATCGCATGCTCCGAGAGTCCCTGGTCGCACCAGAAGCCGGTGATGCGGTTGCGTCGAACGACCCATCCCCACGCCTTGTGGGCGTCGATGCCGCCGGTGTAGCAGTTGTTCCTGATCTCGAGCCGCCCCACGTCGGTCAGCTCGATCAGGCTGCACTCGACCACGCCGTTGTCCGCGTAGCCGTCGCCCACGGCGTTGATCTTGATCGCCTGCTCCCCCGGATCGACGACGTGCAGGTTGTGGAGCACCACCCCGTCGATCGGCGCCCCCGCCTGCCCGGAGACGTGGATCGGGTGATGGAAGGCACGCTGAACCGTGAGGTCGGCGATCGTCACGTTCGAGGCGTGGATGCTGATCAGCTCGTTGGTGGTGTAGTCGCCGTCGAGGACTACGGCCGAGCGGTTGCCGCTCACCGAGCGAAGCGTCACGCCGGGGGTGTGGAAGCTCAGCCGGTCGTTGCTGTCACCGTGGCTCAGGTCGTAGAAGCCGTCGTGGAGGAGAAGCGTCGTGCCGGCAGCGGCGCCTGCCACGATCGAGCGAAGCTGGCCGGCGTCCGCAGGGAAGACGTCGACGACCGGACCTGCGGGGGGCGGGAGAGGATCGCAAGGAGGCTGGGCTGCGGTGGATGCAGCCAGTACCAACCACCCCAGCACAGCGATGTCGAGTGCACGCCGCATCGCGATGAGTCTCGCAAGAGAGCTGCGCGTCGGCAGTGGTGGATCAACATCGGAGTTTCGGTGACAGGTTACTTAACTCCCCTTCCACTCCACTCGGTCCGTCGCCCTGAGACGCGACGAGGCAACGGGGCGAAGAGAAGAGCCGTCGCAAAGAAGAGTATCCTGTCACCGAAACTCCCCGTCGCAAAGAAAAGTATCCTGTCACCGAAACTCCTCGTCGCAAAGAAAAGTATCCTGTCACCGAAACTCCTTTCGCTCCCTCCCCGATGGCCGCAATGCCCGCCGAGAGCGGGAAGAACGAAAGCGACCGAGCTCCCCTCGAACGATGGGTCCCGGAGACCTGCCGGCGAGACGGACAGTTCGTCCTCGAGTCGTCGGAGGGCCAGGAAGGGTCGACCGATGCCGCCTGGAACCGCCACTACCTCGCGGGAATCGAAGCGATCCGAACGGGCGACCTCGACGCTGCCCATCTCGAGTTCTGCGCCGGTGCGCTCCTTGCAAGAGCCTTCGGAGCCAGAGACTGGCGGTTCGCCGAAACGCTGGACGAACTCGGCCTGGTCGCCTACCTCGACGGCGACCACGAGCGCGCGGAGTCGATGCAGTCGCTGGCCGTCGTAGAGATGCTCCTCTCACGAGGCCCGGGCTCAGCTGCCACCCCGGGGATTTCCGGCAAGCCGTCTTCCGTCGCGATCTACGTCGCTCGGCTGCAGCACCTGTACGAGAGCCAGGGCAGAGCCGACCAGGCCCGAAAGCTCGGCGAGCACCCCTACCTGCTGCTCGAGCAGGGGATGCTTCCTCTGGATGCCGCCCTCGCCCACCGGCTCGACTGGCTCGTCTCCGAGTACCTGCTGGCAGAGAACTTCTCCGCCGCCGAAAGGCTCTCGGAGCTCCGCGCACGGCTCCTGGCCGACTGAGTTCCAGTCGGAAGGCCGGCTCAGGGAGAGAGTCCCGGCTCACCTTCCGCGCGGCATGTCTGGTTGGAGCCCCCGGTTCGCGTCTCGGACGAGGATCGGACGTCAGGGTGCCCTTTCGATGAAGACAAAGGCGAGCAGGAGCAACGCAAAGAGAACCTTGCCCAGCCCGCTCAGACAGCGAAGCGTGGTGAAGATCCATCGGAAGCCGGCGTCCTTTTTCTCCAGCGACTTCACCAGCTCGGGGCGCTTGACAGCTCGAAGCACCGACGGAGCCCAACCGCCCAACCCACTCCTCGGGAACGGCCACGGACTTGGCCGGCCGAGCACATTCCAGGTATCCGGAGCCCTGTCTCGAATGCACGCGAGTAGCCAGCCATGGAGTCCGTTGACGGCCAGCACGACGACCGCAAGGACGAGCAGCAAGTCGAAGTAGAGAGCTTCCGGAACCCGCAGACGAGACGGCAGCGCTAGGCTCGCGATCGCTCCCGGAGAGCCGATGAACACCGCAGCGCCATACCTCCGTGCCACCGGCCTTGGCCCAAGACTCGTCATGTCCTCAACGCATCCCCCTTCCGTAGCCCAAAGCGGCGGGGCCTGCCGCGCGAACACGACCAGTCCCGTCCTGTAGGCTCCCGACGGAGGTTGCCATGAACAAGGAGATCGCGTCCGTCCGTTGGGCCGGCGTCTTCGGATCGCTCGTCGGCCCGCTCGTGCTCACCTACGCGTTCGTCGGCTCGGCTCAGGGCCATGCGTTCGCCGTCGACACACTTCGGGGCGGCGACTCGTCCGCCTGGATCGAGGCGGTCCGCGTGCATCCGGTCGGGTGGAGGCTGGCGATGAGCAGCCTCGTGGCCGGCTTCGTCTGTATGCTCGGCTGCGCCCGCTGCCTCTTCCACCGACGGTTCGAAGACGACTGGCGCCGTGCCCTCTCCCTGCTCGGCTATTCGGTGGGTATTCCGGTCGCCGTGGCGGGCTTCGCGACGCAAGTCGGCCTGATGTGGTGGCTTTCGCTGAAGCAGGATCCCCTACAGCCGAGCGTGCTGGCCGTGGTCGACATCTTCCAGGTCCAGTACCTGGCGCTCTCCGCCTTCGTCGGGCCGGCTCTGGTGGTCGCCTGTGGCAGCGCCATGATGGCCTGGGTCGCACTGCGCCACGGCATCGTCCCGCGATGGGTCTGCTGGCTGGGGATGCTGTGCGGCGTCTTCGCGGTCACGCAGATGTTCCAGGGTCTGGTCCCGATCCTGGGGATCACCTCGATGGGAGCCGGACCTCTCCACATGCTCTGGTTCTCCATCTTCGGGATCTCGCTGCTGCGAGCCGCGCCGGAGCGGATTCCGTGAGGCTCACGGCTGAGGCAAGCCTCCCCCCAATGACGAAGACAGCAACCCTCCTCATGACCCTGGCCCTGGTGGCCGGCAGCGCGTCGGCTCGGGGCACCTGCGCGCCTGAGCTGTTCCTGCCCGACGACGATCCGTCGCTGTGGGGGCGGACGTTCGGTGGCGACTGCTACTCGGTGATCGACAACGCCCCGCTGCCGAACCCGGTCACGGGCTCCGGGGGAACGTTGCAGGCGCTCGCCTACGACCTCTACGAACAGGGGGTGGAGGTCAGCGACGAGCAGGCGCAGGCAGTGCACGACGCCCTGCATCGAGCGGTGACGTTCGCCGCCGAGCTGGGCTCCGACGTGAGTGTCGGCCGCCACGTGCGGGTGGTGCTGACCGACCAGTCGGGCGCCAGTTCCACCACCAATGGCGAATCGGACGTCAGGAACAACCGGTGCTACATCGCGATCTCGCCTCACGGGCACGGGCGCGGGTCGATCGAACTGTCGCGCATCGTGGCCCACGAGCTCTTCCACTGCATTCAGGACCAGACCTTCGGCACCGCCTACTGGGAGGACGCCACCGGAGAGGACGACGACCCGCTCTCCTGGTATCTGGAAGGCGGTGCCAACTGGTTCGCCTTCTCGGCCATTCCGAACGTGCCGTTGGACGAAGGGAACGCTGCGCACAACTGGCTGTTGTGGTTCGAGTTCCGCCACCGGCACCTCGACATCCGCAAGATGGATTACGGGGCATGGCCGGTCTTCGCCTGGCATGCCGAGGCCTACGGAGCCCGGGCCACGATGGATTACCTGCGCCGCCTCGACGGCCACGGGGACTCGGTCGCCTCCATCCTCGACACGCTCGAGGATCAGGACTGGCTCGACTTCGCGACCCGCTACTCGGCCTTCCACATCCGCCTGCCCGACGGCCGGCGTGTGCTTCCCAGCCGGCGCGACTCGCGGCCGACAACCCACATCCGCGAGGACAAAGAAGAGTCCTTCGTCCGCAAGTTCGGCCGCCTCGCCCGCTCCGGCTTCGTGCTGGGGCCCGGCCAGTGGCGGCTGACGCTTCCCGAGGGGGGCGACGGCTTCGTCTCCGGGGTGCTCGAGAACGGCGACCCGGACGGCCTGTGGATCCCGCTCGACGGGCCGCTGACGCTCGAGACGGTGTGCGGCGAGACGGAGCCGTTCGTCCTCGTCGGTTACGGGATCGACCCCGACGAAGTGCCACTCAAAGTGCGGTTCGAGAAGGCCGGTGACTCCTGCATCCGGAGTTGCGACCACCTGCCCGACGGTCTGGATCCGTGCCTGCTCGGCCGCTGGCAGGACGTCAACTTCGTGGCACCCGACCACGCGATGGCCGCCAGCGTCGAGCTCCTCGCCGTCGATCAGCCGCCGCCGGTCTGGACCTTCTTCGACAACCGCGGATTCCGCTCGGACCAGCCGTTCCACATGGACATGATCGAGCGCGAAGGCGACCAGTGGGTACGAACCGTGACGAGCTACTCCGTCAACGCCGGACTCGGCTTCTGGGGCACCGGTGACGGCAAGCTCTACGTCTGCGAGGAGCGCGACGTCTCCCGCGGAAAGATGACCCGAACCTCCTCCGCCGGACGAGGCGGGTCGGGCCCGCTCGACACCGACAAAGACCTCGTGGCGGAAGGGCAGGAACGCAACATGACGTTCGACTACACCTGCCAGGACGACACGCTCACCATCCG
This sequence comes from Candidatus Multivoradales bacterium, assembly GCA_965223855.1. GTDB lineage: Bacteria > Acidobacteriota > Thermoanaerobaculia > Multivoradales > JAHEKO01 > CALZKB01. Next base: position 2,354,766 of record CBDCXM010000009.1, on the reverse strand, counting down.
TAACCCGAGTCAGGGCCTGGTGCGGGGTGAGTTCCGCAGGGTGGGTGCGGCACCGGAAGTGCCCGAGGACACTCTCGGCGCTCCCGACGGCTTGCTCCCGATGCCGCGGCCTGGCGGCGACCACGGCGACTGAGCCTCGGGTATCGGCCTCTGATCTCCCAGGAGGTTTGTGGACCGCAACCAGGACCGCTGTCGGTTCCGGGGCCCGGGCCTGAGCCACACCGCCAACCGCACGTCCCGACCTCGTCCAGGCAGCAACGTCAAATCAGTCTCATGATTCCTACCAATGTCGAGGCAAAACAACGACGCGGGTCGCTTGTCGTGCTTCACACGTCGCAGGGGAGTGCCGAGCCGGGAGCGCGCACTCGAGCGCATGATAAATTCCCTTCACATCCCGCCCATCAGACCCAACGACTCGCTTCGAGGGGAGACAGCATGAAGACCATCCATCTTCGGCATCTGGCGTTGGCGACTCTTCTGATCGCCGCGTTCGCAGCAGCCGCGACTGCGCAGGACGAAATCAAACTCGGAGGCGTCACCGAAAGGACCCGCCCCGTCCGCGAGATCCTGCAACTCGGTCCGCCCGCCAACGACGACTGCTCGGCGCCGATCACGCTCGGCTGTGGCGACATCCTCACCGGAAGCACTTCGGCGGCGACCGACGAGGTGCCGGCGCCCCCCACCTGCGGAACCTCGATCACCGCCCCCGGAGTCTGGTACTCCATCCAGGGGAACGGCGGCGAGATGCAGGTCACCACCTGCTTCTCGGTCGACACCGGCGGCAACACCGACTACGACACCAAGCTCAACGTCTTCACCTCCGACTGCGGCGCCCTGGACGACGACTGCATCGGTGGCAACGACGACGGCAGCCCGGACGGCACCAATCCCCATCCGGACTGCGTCATCTCGTCGACCGGCTCGACCCTCAACCGCGGATCGACCGTGACCTGGGTCAGCGCCGACGGTCAGGAGTACCTGGTTCTGGTCCAGGGATTCAACGGCGCGGTGGGCCCCTTCGACCTCGGCCTGACCTGCGAGATCCCGGTGGAGCTGACCGAGTTCGGCGTCGACTGATCCGGCGTGGACTGACCCGACCGAGCGCCCTCGGGCGCACCCGATGCAACCCCGTTCCCGCCCCGCCGGATCCCTCCGGTTTCTGGTAGCGCTGTCGCTCTGTCTGGCAGCCGCTCCCACCGTCGCCGACGAGGGGGCCAATCCGCCGTCAGACGGCTGGCATCGCGACTGGCTCGAGAGCAGCACCGTCTTCGGTCCGCCCGACGTCTCGGTCGAGGTGAGCCCCGGCCTCGTCAGGCCGGCACGTCGATGCGCCACACCTCAGGGCACGCCGGAGCTCCGCCGGCTCGTCGACGAGAGCCTCGAGCTCGCCCGAGCGCTGGCGCCAGGCCCCCGGCACCAGCGGCGCATCGTTCCCCTGGCGTTTCACGTCGTCCATGCAGCAGGGCGCGGCTTCGTCTCGGACGCCGCGATCGAGGAGCAGGTCGCCATCCTCAACCGGTCGTTCCGCAACTCGCGCATCCAGTTCACCCTGGCCGGCATTGATCGAACCGATCGCCCCCACTGGTTTCACCGCTGCTACGCGTTCAAGCGCAACGGAGCGCTGAAACCGAAGTTCGTCCGCATGACCGAGCGCCTGGCCGTCGATCCCACGACCACTCTCAACGTCTACACCTGCAACCCCGACGGCGGTACGCTCGGCTACGCCATGTACCCGTGGTGGTACCCGGAGGACAGCCCGCTCTACGGCATCGTCCTCGACTACCGGACCCTCCCCGGCGGTCGGGCGGCTCCCTTCGACCTCGGGCACACCGCCGTCCACGAGATCGGCCACGCCTTGGGCCTCTTCCACACGTTCGAAGGCGGCTGTGAAGCACCGGGAGACGAGGTTTTCGACACTCCCCCGGAGGCCGAGCCCGCCTACGGCTGCCCGATCGGCCGCGACACCTGCCTGGAAGACGATGAGCCCGACCCGGTGACCAACTTCATGGACTACAGCGACGACGCCTGTCTCGAAGAGTTCACGCGCCGCCAGCGGCGGCGGATGCGCGAGGTGCTCTCGCTCTACCATCCATCGTTGGGCATCGAGCCCCCGGTCGAGCCGGCTCAGTAGGCCCCGCACCGGAGCCTGGACCGGGGCCATCGATAGAATCGACGGCACGTTGTGAGCAAGGCCCGCATCCTCATCGCCTACGCCGCGACACTGGTCCTGGCGGCTCTGGCCCTACGCTGGCTCGAGTACCGCCACCTCATCCGCGCGCTGTCGACCGAGGCCTACATCACGATCCTCGCCGTCGGCTTCACCGCCCTCGGCGTCTGGATCGGCTTCCGGCTCACGCCTCGCCGATCGGCCGGCAACTTCGAGCTCAACCAGGAGGCGATCCAGTCGCTCGGCATCAGCGATCGACAACTCGAGGTGCTCGAGCTCCTGGCGGGCGGGCACTCGAACAAGGAGATCGCCGAACTGCTCCACGTCTCGCCGCACACGGTCAAGACTCACGTCGGGCATCTCTACGGCAAGCTCGACGTCTCCAGGCGGACTCAGGCCGTGCAGAAGGCGCGTTTGCTGCAGATCCTGCCCTGAGAGCCTTGGTCCAAACGGGCGAGTTTCCCGAAATCACCCGTTCGGGCGATGTACAGGGTCGCCTCCGTCCCTACAATCCGCTCCAGAAAAGGAGGTAGGACATGCAGAGAATCATCCTCGTCTTCGGCGCCATCACAGGAGCGCTGTGCGCCGCCGTCTTCATCCTCGGGTCGCTGCTCGCGATCCGCGAAGGGCACGTCAGCGGCGCTTGGGGCTTCCTCATCATGCTGGTCGTCCTCAGCATCCTCTTCTTCGGGATCAAGCGCTACCGCGACAGTGAGCTGGGCGGAGTGATCCGCTTCGGCCAGGCGTTCGTGGTGGGGCTGTGGATGAGCCTGATGGCAGGCGTCGCCTACGTCGTCGTCTGGGAGATCTTCCTCGCCTCGACCGGCTACACCTTCATCGACGACTTCGTGGCGAGCTACATCGAGAGCCAGGAGGCCGCGGGGGTCACTGGTGCGGAGCTCGAGGCGATCGTGACGCAGATGGAGACGATGAAGGAGCGCACCGCCAACCCACTGATGCGAGTCTTCATGACCTCTCTCGAGATTATCCCGTTCGGGCTGGTGGTCTCGCTGATCTCGGCGGCGCTGCTGCGGAATAGCAGGTTCCTGCCGGCCAGGACGGCTTGAAACTGGAGGCGTTCCGGAGCTCGCCGGGTCCTTGTCTGCTGGCCCTCGCCCTTCTCGGTTGCACGTCGCCGGAGCCGGAGGTGGTGGAGCCGGAAGTGGTGACAGTGACCTTCTGGGCGGGCGAGTCCCAGCCTCCTCCGGAGGTCGAGGCCCACCCCGACCATCCTTGTGGAGCCACGATCACCCTGTCGGTTCCGGCCGTTCCCCTCGGTCTCGACTGGCTGGAGCACGAATGGGCTTATCAGATCGACGAGGCTGGGCGAGTCGTTCGCAGCTGGCCCGTGCCCATTGACACTCACCCTCTCGGTATCAGCGGCGAGCAGTTGATCCTCTCTCCGAGCTCCATGGCCGACGAGGCCATCTGGGTGTCGCCAGACGGCCGCCTCTCGGAGTCGCAGCAACCGGATCTCCCCCCGCTCTTTGTTGTGCCCTGCCCTGAAGCGTTCGACGAGTTCGGCGAGTCCGCTTATCCCCAATGCCTGCGACGGGAAGGTGTCGCTGGTTCGTTGATCGCATTTCTCGGACCTTGCACCTAGATCATTCGCGCGCCACTACTCTGCAGCACCTGGCCCCAGAGGCCTGCCGTACAATCCTCCTCACCCCGTCACCCCCGAGGAGGAGCCCATGCTCGATCGCCGAAGCTTCCTGACTCGTATCGCAGCGCCCGTCGGTGCGGCAGCCGCCGCAGCCACCCTCGACCCCGAGCGCGCCCATGCCGTGCTCAACGATCTCGCCGGCGCGAGCGAGCACCCTGCCGACCTCGCCCGCGACGAGTCCTTCTGGTTCGAGGCACAGCAGGCGTTCACCGTCGACCGCTCGATCATCAACTTCAACAACGGCGGCGTCAGCCCGTCTCCGGCGGTGGTGCAAGAGGCGATGAAGCGCCACCTCGACTACTCCAACACCGCGCCGCCCTACACGATGTGGCGCATCCTCGAGCCGCAGCGAGAGCCGGTGCGCGCGAGCCTGGCGCGCGCCTTCGGCTGCGACGCCGAAGAGATCGCGCTCACCCGCAACGCCTCCGAGGGCCTCCAGATCTGCCAGCTCGGCTTCGACCTCGAGGCGGGCGACGAAGTGCTGACCACCACCCAGGACTACGGCCGCATGGTGACCACCTTCAAGCAGCGCGAACGACGCGAGGGGATCGTCCTGCGCCAGTTCAAGATTCCCATCCCGGCCGAGGACCCGGCCGAGATCGTGAGGCTCTTCGAGGCGCACATCACCGAGCGCACCCGGCTCATCCTGATGTGCCACATGATCAACCTCACCGGCCAGATCCTGCCGGTGAAAGAGGTCGTCGCCATGGCCAGGGAGCGCGACATCCCGGTGATCGTCGACGGCGCGCACGCGTTCGCCCACTTCGACTTCGACCACGCCGACCTCGACTGCGACTACTACGCGACGAGCCTTCACAAGTGGCTCTTCGCCCCGCACGGCACCGGCATGCTCTACGTGCGCAAGGACCGCATCGCCGACCTCTGGCCGCTGACCGCGGCGCCCGAGAAGATGGAAGCCGACATCCGCAAGTTCGAGGAAATTGGCACCCACCCCGCCGCCAACTATCTGGCGATTGCCGAGGCGCTCGCCTTCCATCGCGGCCTCGGCGCCAAAGCCAAGGAGCAGCGGATGATCTACCTGCGGGATCGGTGGGCCAGGGAACTCCTCACGCACGACCGCGTCCGGCTGCATACCAGTCTCGAACCGGGGTTCGCCTGCGGGATCGCCACCGTGCAGGTCGAAGGCGTTGACACGAAGGCTCTCGCCGACTTCCTATGGGAGCGTCACCGCATCTTCACCGTCGGCATCGAGCATGACGAGTTCGAGGGGATTCGGGTGTCGCCTAGCGTGTACTCGACGTTGGATGAGGTCGATCGGTTTGTCGAGGCGATGCACGGGGTACTGCAAAGCGGGCTGGGCTGAGAGCCGGCCTTCTCAGGTTTCGCGTCGCACCTCCGGGGTGCATCTCTAGAGGAGCACCCCGATTCCGAGACCTACTGCACGGTCTGCGACCAGGCCGAGGTGTCCCCACTCTCGAACCCGTCGCTGAACACGTCCGGCCCGAGCGGGTCGGCCAGGTCGACCGACCAGACGAGGCTCCGCTGGTCGTTCTGATCGCAGGTGCCCCCGACCATGGCGATGAGGTGTGCGGTCTGACTGTCGGCCGACACTCGGGCGTGGTCCCACGGGATGCTGAAGCAGGTCGGATCCCACTCGTCGAAGTCCAGCTGCCAGAGCTCTGAGCCACCCTCGGTCTCGAACGCCTTGACGAAGGCGGCGACGCAGCCCTGCTGGGCGGAGCAACCGCCTCCACCGGCGGCCAGCAGGAGGCTCCCGTCCGGGCTCAGCGACGGCCGGCGCAGCCAGTGAAACATGTCGTGGCGCCAGATGGTGCTCTGGGTATCCGGATCGAACGCGTCGATCCAGCGCCCGTCGCTGACGAAGTAGAGCGTGTCGTCCGGCCCGACCTCGACGTCCGAGGTACCGGCCAGCCACGGACTGTCCGCGAGCCACATGACGCTGCCGTTCCAAGGGCTCAGCGCCACCAGGTCGCTCTCGAAGTTCGCCGGCGAGTAGAGCGTGCCGTCCGAGCCGATGCCCACTTCGTGGTCGTAGATATTGCCGGCGGCAGTCGTGAACAGATGGTCGCCGTCAGTGCTGAAGGCGGCCAGCGCGTCCCACCAGAAGTAGATCCGGTCGATGGGGCCGCCCGGCGCGGTCCGGCCGAGTCGGGTCTCGTTCCCGCCGGTGCCGAAGGCGCTGAGACCGGGTGAGAGCGTCCAGATCACATCGCCGGTGACGGCGTCGAGGGCGACGGCCTCGGGCGGATGCTCGAACCCGGCGTACACCACCCCCTCCGGAGAGACGGCGGCTCCCGATCGGATGACATCTCCCTGGAACACCCAGTCGATGTCCCCGGCGGAGGAGATCCGGTAGAGCTTGCTGAACGTGCCGACGTAGACCTCGTTGTCGGGGCCGGCCGCGGGTGGCGCTCCGGCGTGGGAATCGACATCAACGATCCACTTGAGAGCGCCGTCCGGCGCGATCGCATAGACCCGACCGGTGCCGCCCCCTTCGAGGCTCCGGCCGTGAACGTAGAGCGTCCCGTCCGGCGCCTCGGCGGGCCGGTAGTAGAGCGACTCCGAGTCGATCTCGAAGGTCCAGCGCAGGCGCCCGTCGCTCTCCCGGGTCGTGACGTCGAGCGTCATCGAGTTGCTCTGCTGGCTGTCCACTTCGACGACGACGAGCGCGTCGCCGACGTCGAGCGCTTCGGGCACGTAGGCGACGATCCGCCCGGGCAGCCAGGTCGAAACCCAGGCCGGAAGCCCGCCCACCAGCACCTGACCGTCCGTCCCGAAGCCGCTGCCGGTGATGGCGAGACGTCCGCTTCGCGGGAGCGAAGTTGCGTTGAGGTTCGTGATCTGGGGTTGCGCCGCGGCAGCGGCCTCGAGAACGAAGGCTAGGCTGACTGCGACAAGTGCGATCCTGGGCGTCGGGTTCATGGCGTGCTCCTCCACTCCACTTCGGCGTTGTGAGTGGAGGGTAGGAAGGAGGCCGTGACAGGCCGGTTACGGACTCGGCGGCCGATGAGTGGCCTGTCACCACTCTTCCGAATCGTGGCGCAGAGAAGGACTTCAGTACCCGCGCAGCGCCCGCACGACCCGCGCCCCGGTAGCGGTCCAGAGCCGCTTCATCGGGCCGCCGCGGAGCTCCTCCGCCTTGGCTTGCCTGTCCTCGTCAGTCGGATGACGGGTCCCATAGGTCAGTTCGTCCTGCATCTCGATCACCCTTTCGAAGCCCGGTCGGGGCCTGTATCCAACGACAACCCTCTGCGGCCGTGGCTTCAGATCGCCCTTCTCGAGCGCGGCCAGGCCTTCGAGATCGAACAGCCCGGGCAGCTCGCGAAGAAAGTCCTCTGTCCGCGACGCCACGGACTCGAGCAGCTCCTGATACTCCGTGTCGCCAAGCCGATCCGACCCGGCCCGATAGGCTCTGCCGCCCCCGAGCCGCACCCCCCAATAGATGAGGATCCGGCGGGCGGGGCTGACCCCGTCCTGGCGCATCAGCTTGAGCATCGTGCGGTCCCAGTCGCGGCGACGCGCGGTCGAACGCTCGGCAGCGGCGTCGCTGCGATAGCCGAAGTCGTGCACGATCGCCGCGCGAGCCACCAGGCCGGTCGGCTGCCCGACCAACCAGCGCAACGGCGAGGGAATCGACGCATAGTCGGTCAACGTGCCGGAAGGCACGACGCCGGACTCCGGACTGACCTTCTCGAACTGGAGGCGGCGCGCCAGATCCAGCGACCAGGACACCGGCGAGATCGTGACGAACTGCTTCTCGTCGATTCGCCCGCGAGCGGCCTCGCTACCCTTGAAGCCGATCCTCAGGTAGTCGGCGAAGGGGACCACGAACACCGGCATCCCGCGCTTCGCGAGGAAGTATCGGGTGGCATCACCGACCGGGTCTCGAGGCCCGAGTGTCACCGGGATCGGTCCAAGGTCGACCAGCCCGTCAGCGGCATCGAGCTCGAACCGGTGGATCCGCTCCTCACGCGCGGCGAAGAACCACACCAGCAGCGCGACGACGATGCCGAGAGCCACGATCGCCAGCCCGGCGAGCACGATCACGGCGACCAGCCACGCTGGGATGTAGATCCCTCCCGACATCTCCTCAGCTTCCCGGTGACAGGATACTCAAATCGCCACTCGGAGAGGCGGTGCCCCCTAACTCCTCACCGATCAGGGGATGGTCGTGACGTAAGCCGAAATCGGCGACGTGTGCGCGGTCGACCCGTCGGTGCACCACGACCTTGCCCGCGCGCCGACCTTCGAGTCCTCGAGCTTGATGCGGCAGTAGGCATCATCGACGACTCCAAAGACCGAGAGGATCCGATTGTCGGCGTACGACGACAGATTGATCGCCGTGCTCGAGCTCAGCCGCTGGAAGCAGGCCCCGTTCGAAGCCGACTTGTCGTCGTTGAAGACGAGCGCGTTACCGGTCGAGGAGAGGTTCGCCGGAGTGATCTCGACCGAGGCACTGACGCCGGACTGCGAGCCCGCCTGCCCTCCGATGCTGTAGGTCTTCACGTCCTCACCGGACGCATAGCCTGCGCCGACGGCCTGGGCCTCGACACAGCCGGAGATCCTCATGTTGGCGCCGGCGACACACCGAGCGTTCGGAATGAACTCGCCGTCGACCTTGAAGTACGGCCTCGCCTCGCACTGTGTAGTGGGCTTGCAGCACTCGGAGGCACTGCAGCGCCCCTTCGTGCAGGTCACCCAGTGCTCGGCGCTGCTCTGCGCAATCACCGCGACGCTGCTCCTGGCCACACCGTGACAGGCATCTCCGGCGTTGGCAAAGCCGTTGGCAGTTCCGAAGAGAGACCAGGCGTTTGCCGAAGCGAACTGCGATCCCGAGGGGCACACTCGAGTCGGAATCCTCTCGTTGTCGCTGTCGTAGCCGCGCTCGACGTTGCTCTGCCAGGTGCAATCACAGGGGTCGACGCGCTCCCGTGGCGGCGGCTCCAGCCCACGCGGCGGACCGCACTGCTCTCTGCCGACAGCCTCACCCCCACCGGGCCGCAGGTCCTGCGGCCCAGTATTCGAGACGGCCACGAACTGCCCCCCGCCGACCAGGAATCCGCGCACCGCGACGGCGTCGGGGCACCGCTCGAGCTGACCACCGCTCCCCCGGAAGTCGACGTACCCCCCGCAGGTAGTGCCGTAGGACTCGGACCCATCGTCCCAAAGCCCGTGGATCTGAATGAGATCGTTGGTCACCGACTGACCGTTGGCGTACCCATGAAGCGTCAACGAGGTGGGCTCGATGGCGAGCGCATCGAAGCCGGGTGCGCCGATCGCCATCTGCACCCCGAACGCCACCCCGTCGCTCCCCCTGGCGCACTCGAATCCGACGAGATCCGCACCGAGACGGGCGATCTCGTCGTCACGCACCTCGAAGCAGCGGCCCGCGAACCCCACGTTGCCGGCCGCGTCCGTCGCCTCGACCTCCAGGCACCGGGTTCCTGCCATGTAGAGCTCCGGATCGTCGAAGCTCGCAACCACCTCTCCATCGAGACGCAGCACCGTCTGAAGACCCTCTTCCCCCGAGTTGTCGGAGACCTCCATCGCGACCTCCGGCACCCACCCGACCTCGTAGGGGCCCGGGTCCACCTCGATCCGAACCCGCGGCCGCGACCGATCCACCGCAACCAGCGCGACCTCGCAGGAGGTGCCGTCCTCGAGCTCGAAGCGAGCCGTCGACGGCTCCTTCAGCAGGTAGCCCGCCACTGGCTCCTGCTTCACAACCCCTCGGTCGGCGGCGACGTAATCCGGCATCCGGGCGGCACCCTCCTCGTCGACGAGTATGTGCAGGACCTCGTCACACACCGAAGGCGGCGCTGCCACGCCCCCCATGACGGGCGTCGACAGCAGTGATGACAGCACGAGCCATCCACAGAACAAGCGCATCGTGGGCTCCTTTCCTCTTTTCTGAGAAGGCGGCCGACGGGCGTGAGACGTTACAGCTGGTCGCGATGCTCGCGATTCGCAGGGCGCCTCAGTCCTCGGGGAGTAGCGGTGACAGGTGACTCATTCGCCGGCGCTGCAGGATCGGTGATGTGGCGGTGATGAGTATCCTGTCACCGCATTTCGCCAACTCGAGAGACGGGCGACCCCAGCTCAAGTGCTCCCCTTGGCCGCATCGCTAGCCTCTATGCTGGGGGACGACCGCCATGCACAAGGACCTCTCGTTGATCAGCGCCCTCACCACGGCCCTCTTTCTACTGAGCGGCTGCGACCAGCGGATCAGCGTTGCAGAAGTCCTGGTACTGGAGCTCGCGCCCCGGCTCTGCCTTGGAGAGGAACACGGCGGTGAGGAGGAGAGCCAACTGCGCATCGAGGTGCTATCCGCGGCTGCGAGTCGCTTCCCGTCGCTGACGGTCCTAGCGGAGTTTGCAGCCCCGGCCCACCAGGCCCTGCTCGATCGCTTTGTGATCGAGCAAGCCCCGATGTCGCGCGACGAGCTCCGGCCGATCTGGAGGGACGCCGGCCTGGGAATCGCCTGGGAGCACCCCGGCTACGAGGAGTTCCTGCGGGCGGCCCAGTCGATCAATCGCGAGAGTGCCAGGCCGAGGGTGCGGATCGTAGGCGCCTCACTCCCCATCCCCTGGGATCAGATACACCTCGCCGAGGACCTCGTCCCCTGGCTCCAGCGCGAGAAACTCGTGGAGGCGGAGAGACTTGCCGCCGCAGCACCTCTTCCGCAGCTCTGGCTCTTCGGCAACCTCCACTGCGAGCGCATCGCCAGGTCCTGGCGCGAGCGAGGTACGGAAGGTGCGGCGGTGCTCTCGGTCGCGGCTCACCTTCGGGACCATCCGGCCTTCGACGCGCTGGGGTCCTGGATGTTGGTGACTCCAGGAGGCACGGCCGGCCACCGAATGCTCGGCGAAGTCTGGAGTCGAAAGCGCCTGGACAGATTCCTTGCAGGAGAGCTCGCCGATGGGGTGCTCCTCTTCCCTCGAGAGGAGATCGGAGCGAGCATCCCCGAGTACGATCAGCTTCCGCCGGCCGTTCGGCCGGAACTGCTTCGCCGATCGCGCCTGTGGGACGAGGCGCAGCGACTGGAGCTGGGCGACTGAGGAGCGGGCCCCCTCGATGGGTGCCACACAAATGCGTGAGATCTCCCGTAGGCCCTCCGTCTGCAAGGGCATGGCACGCAAGATTCGCTATCTGCCCTCACAAGCCCTGGTAGAAGTCACCTGCCGCACCCTCCAGCGCCGCTTCCTGCTGCGCCCCTCGCCGGCGCTCAACGAGATCATCCTCGGCGCCCTCGCCCGCGGCCAGGAGCGCTACAGGATGCGAGTGTGCGCGTTCGTCTTCCTGTCGAACCACTGCCACATGCTGCTCTACCCGGAAGACGCCAGGCAGCTCGCCGACTTCATGCGCTACGTCAACTCCAAGATCGCCCGCGAAGTCGGAAGGCTCCACCACTGGAAAGAGAAGATCTTCGGCCGGCGCTACGTCGACATCCATGTGTCCGACGAACCCGCAGCGCAGATCGGGAGACTCCGCTACCTCCTGGCCCAGGGCTGCAAGGAAGGACTGGTCGCCTCACCGAGGCACTGGCCGGGAGCGAGCTCGACGAAAGCCCTGCTCCAGGACGATCCGCTCGAGGGTGTCTGGATCGACCGAACCGAGCAATACCGGGCTCACGAGAGAGGCGAACCCAACCCCGACGCCCTCTTCGCCTCGAGAGAGCGCCTCGAGCTCTCGCCCCTGCCCTGTTGGGAGCACGAGCCAGAGAGCCACTGGCGAGCGGAAGTGCGCCGGATGGTCAAGCAGATCGAGGAGGAGGCTCCCGACAAGGTCCTCGGTCGAGACGCCATCCTCCGACAGCACCCTCACGATCGGCCGAATTCGCCCGACAAGCGCACGCCGGCACCGCGCTTCCACGCGATCGAAGGCCGCATGCGTAGAGCTCTCGAGGGAGCCTACGCCCTCGTCGTCCTCGCCTACCGTCAGGCCAGCGAAGACCTGAGAAGAGGAAGAGCTGCGGAGTTCCCAGCCGGGTGCTTCCGACCCGGGGCAGGCTTCGTCCCGCTGAAAGCTTAGGTCAGCCGAGTCTCGAGAACGGACAGCCCAGCGCCAGCTGGGGAGCACCGCTGCGCCCGGACTACACCCCGTAGGCATTCTCGAGCTCAAATCCGACGCTATCGCCGGCGAAACCGACCCGAGAGGCAGGCGAAAGCAGATTTCGTGGGACTGCTGAGAGTCGCAGGGGGCCAATGACCCGATCGCCAGAGGGGACCGCGGCGACTCCTCAGGAATCGTGTGGAACCTCTAAGCCGGGGACCGTGTGCCTCTGGAAACCGAGGGAGAGTAGGAACTCGTGCAAGCCGCGGTACGTCAGTGGATCATTCACAGTGCCTAATCCTTCCCATGATCTGCGCCATCATGTTGTCGCGCAAGCGGGCCAACTCGGAGATCGCGTCGGGATCGAGCTTGTTAGTCAACGGCACGTGGACTGTGACAGTGCGAGGCATCTCATAGGGGTTGGTGATGCCTTGGGCCTCGAAATGGGCCTGGACGTACAACCAGTAGGCCTCGGAGGTCGAGCCGTCGTAGACGGCTAGAATTACGGGTTCCGGCTCCCGGAGCCAGAGGTCCAGATCTCGGCGATCGAGGCGAAACGGCAAGCTCTCTTTCGCGGACATGACCGGCGACTTGTCCTGCCCCTTGACTTGGATCATGACCTGTCCATTCTCGATCATGCCGTCCGCATCGTATGTGGTCATGACCAGATCGAATCCGTAGTCGTGTTCGACCCGGTCGACCGAGAAACCGCGGAGTATGATCTGCCGCTCAGCATGGTTCACGGCGAGGTCGGCAAGCACGTGCTGACGTGTCCTGCGTTTCCGCCGCCATCGGACGGGTGCAGTCTTCCAGTGAGACGTCATCGCTGCACGAGTCCTCTCGGCAGGAAGCGTTGGTTGAGCGGCCGAGTCATCGTGACGTGACCCCCTCCTTGCGAGCTAGTCCCAAAAGGCCTGGCAGCCAGGATCAAGAGTGAGGCCAAGCGCCCTTCGCAAGCCTGAACTGCCACACTACTAGAGCGATCAGCAGGGACCACACAAGAACGAAGACTGTCAGCACAGGATCGACCCGCCTCCCCATCTCGAAGGTTGCGACGCACCGCCACATTAGTGGAGCCATCGACACCACTCCGGCGAGCGTTACCGTGCCCAACGCTGCGCTTAAGCCAACGATGGTCCGGCAATTGGCCTGGTCGGGATTCCCCGTTCGGCGCTTCTCCTCTCCTAGGCGCCGCGCCTGCTCCGAGGTAAACAGAGCTAGGAGGGCGAGAAAGAGGCCAAGTAAGTTCGCGATCTGGCCTATCTGGTGGACCGCAGATGAGTATTCGGACATGGTGACCGTCATGCTCGAAACTCAGGCATCTTGCCCGGGTTGATCAAATCCTAGCTCCTCGAGCGGATTGATCGCCACCCCCTCGATCGTGATCTCACGCGGGAGCGCCAGCGTCTTTCCATGCTGGTTCGACTCACAATAGACGTGCAAGTTCCTGCGACGCAGCAGGGCCTTCGCGGTTTCAAAATTCGCGACTTCTGAGAAGCCAATGGTATAAGTCTGCCCATCTTCAACGTTCCCAGTCTCTTCAACCCTAGCGTCTTCGCGCATTCGCGAGGCGAACTGCTCTTGAAGAGATTCTTCATAGGTCGCCCGCGTCGTCGTCAAGATCGCTCTTGCACCACTCGCCGCGATCCTAAACAGCACCTCTACCTCGCGGCGCTCCAGGATTCGGTTAGCGCGCAGGCAGCAATATCGCAACTCCTCGGCGCGAGTTGCAACAACGCTCGTCGGAACAGGAGCCGAGCCTCCAACGCGCTCGAGTGTCCGGTCCACGGCCCCCTCAACGGCTGCGCTCAGCAGCGCCTCCGCCTCTGCAGCTCCTAGGCCCAGCAGAGCTTGGAGCCTCCTGGTCGCGCGGGTTTCATTCTCAGGATCCAGGGTGATCTCCATCGTCAGTTTCCTTTCAATAGGGCTTCCGTCCCGTAGTCAGCTCCGACACCCAGCCGTCCAGAACGGTCGCTTGGGTCTCCTCAAGCCTCAGCCTCCTGGCCTTGTATCCACCGTGAAGACCCGAAGTTTGGCCCCAACTGCCGAGACTTGGTCATTGCAGCTCTGTAGTAGATAGAGCAGTTGCACTGAGTGATAGTCAGGCACTTTCCCGCCTCCAACTGCTGCCAGGAGCTCCTTGACTGCAAACCCCTTCCCCAGAACGACCCAGACCTCCTTCTGGGTCTCGACCGATCGCACCAGGCCATTCACTTCGTCGGCAATTCTCGCTCCCGTGAATCCCGCTGGGGCCCTACGAATACGCCGCACTCCTTGCTTACTCTTCTTGTTCCACTTCCAGACCCCGTTCCATCGTCTTGACCGGTCCGGAGCAACGGTATGGACAGGGTTAAGGTACTCCAAGTTCTTTACGACCTGGGCATGCACATCATGAAACGGACTTGCTCCTGCGGAGAAAGCCTCATCTCCTCCGTAGGCTTTTGCGTGAATCTGGCAGATCTTTCCTTTCGCCAGATCCAGAGCGAAGAAGTCCGCCAGCTCTGTGCCGAGATCGTCGCAAACCAGGAGATCTGGGTTGAAGTCAGCCGCTTCGAATAGCGCCGGATCTGCATCGATCACATGAAAGACACTCCCCTCCTCCCAGGTCAGCTTCTCATCTGGGAGCCGGGAGAACTTACCCTTTCCCCCTTTCTCCTTCTTGGTGACTTCCCCAAGCGAGGGTACTGAGTGAAAGATCCCTAGGTCCTCCAGGCGTCCGTTCTCCCAGAGCGGAGTTCGTGGAAGATAGAAACGACCGTCGGCGTAGAGCTTGCCTTCTGAAGTGACAACTCGAAAGTGAGCCCTCTGAGTCAGAAATGTTGTGGGGTGAAGTCGTACGTTCTCATCACGAGGCTCGAAGTCCTCATCGAGTTGTCTAGATTCCAGATAGAACCGCCCTCTCCTGTACTTGACTTTGCCCAGAATCTCGCGGTCTCCGACCTGACAACTGAATGTTCCGTCGTCTGGATCGACGTCGGCAGCTAGAGAACTGAAGGTCTCACCGAAAAGACCCGACTGGTAGACGTTGAAGAATTCATCGAACTCCAGCAAGATGTGGCGGGCCTGCTCATCTTCGCCCGCTGACACATACTGGGCGAAGCGTTGAAGAACCGGATGTGATCGGTCCGGCGGCTTCCGGAGGCCACCAACCAGGCTGTCGGCCCACTTCATGAACGCAGCAATGTCGCCATTCTCCGCCTCAGGCTGCGTTACACGGGACCGCGTGAAACCAAGGTACCGACGAGAGTCAACCCCACTCTCGTGGACCGAACCGACCGCAGCCGAGGCGAACTGGAAGTGATCCCCCAGACCTGGCGCGATGTCCTCCAGAGCATACGCGGCAATTGCTCGCCGCCGTAGGCTGGATCGGCCGAGGTCACAGTTGGTCAAGGAGACCTGCGTGAAGCGAGTCACGTCTGGCGGGAGGAGGGCCTCCAGAGCGTGAGGCTCCACCGGCTTTACTTCTCCAACCAACCTCGTTGGAACGGCAGAGCTGCTGCCTTGAAGAAAGAAGAAGCCCTGCCTCCAGTAGAAGACACTTGGCGACAGGGAGATGTCGAAAAAGGCTCGATCGCACAGGTAGGGCGTCTGTTCGATGCGGCAATGCAAGACCACCCCTACCTGGTGCGACGGCTCTGTCTTGGACCATAGTCCGATTTCAACCGAGTCCTTCTCTTCAAGGGCCTCCGAGTACTCTAAGAGAATGCTCTTGAGTTCGCTCTCGGTTGGCCCACGTCGACTTCGAAAGACCAACGCAGTCTTCCTAACCCGGAGCCCCTTGATCACATCCTCAATGTACTCTCGGTCGCCCCGCCCGTAGTCAATCGCTTCTCGATAGCGGCCTCCGAAGTAGAACCAATCTGGGAGGGCCTTAGCGAACTCGAAGACGATTTCCTCCGGGCCAACGATCGACCTCGGTGCACGCTCAAAAGACCGGTAGCCCTCGAACTCCTCTCCAAGGTCGTCCCTCGGATCGTGGAAGACAAGTGCTGGTCGGTCGCCTCGACCTGGATTCCGCAAGATCCGGCCCACTTGCTGAACAAGGCCTCGGGAATTCTTGAACCGCTGGAAGAAAGCGACCGCACAGAAGTCTCTGTCGTCGAGCCCCTCTGTGAGTTTGTATTGGTGCACCCAGTAGACCGCATCGTCGGGGTACTCCTCCCCTAGGCTCTCGCGGCGCGGGACGCTTGGGTACTCGTTAGGAGCCTTCGAGGCTTTGAATCGATCGTGAACCGCCAAGACCTGGGAGCTCGCCAGAACTCCAGCGTTGCGCGCGACTAACTCCCGCTCAATCGAGTCCTTTACTGCCTCTACGGCGGCCCCTGTCTCGCAGCGGACGATCACACGCGGCGTGACGACATCGGCTGGCAGGTTTGGGAGGAGTTCGGACTCGTAGAAGTCGAGTAGCTGTTTGGAGAAGTGTCGGGCTGAGTTCAGAAGGCGGCGAGGACGACGAAGATCATCCTCCGGCGGGTGCGAGTAGGCCTCCAGGGCCGGCACAAACCGGACGTCTCGAATCGTCCGCCGCGAGACGGCTGTGTGGAATCGATACTGCTGCTGATAGCGATCGCTGTCGCGGCCGACCCTAAAGAAGCGAAGATCGTTCCTATACGGCGTTGCCGAAAACAGAATCGTAGGACTCCCGAAGCGCCGAACGGCCCTTGCCCACTCTTTCGCTGGCTCTCGATGCCCCTCGTCGACAAGAACAACTTCGATCAACTCCAGTAGTTGCCCAAAGCACTCTGCCCATCGGGCCGCGTTCGCCGCTCCGGACTCGCCTAGATAGGCCGCATGCAGCAGCTGCAGGGTTGTCGTGGTGCAGACCCAGACGCAAGGCTCCCTGGGGAACTCTTCAAGATCTCGAAGCACAGTCGGGGTGAAGACGATGGTTGGCTTCGGTCCCCTCGAGGGTTGTGCCTTGATGACGTCCCAGAAGGAGCACACTAGAGCTCCGTGAAGCTGGAAAGTCAGGTAAGTACTTGGGGCGACGATGAGGACGTGGCCCGCAGGAGCGAGAAAGTTCGCAGCAACGGCCATGATGCCCGTCTTCCCGGTGCCAGTAGGCAGCCGGAGTAGCGACGCCCAGCTCTTGTTCTCAGGAGCGTCTGCGAGATAGCGCTCGACAAAACCTAGGGCCTCTCGCTGGTGACTCCAGAGCCTTCGAAGGCTCTTCCAAGAAGAGCTCTGACGGAGCTCATCTAGTGGCGCTCGCTCGCGGTAGCGGTGCTGATAGTCACGGCGAGACGACAATCGCAATCCTTGAGGCGTCCCAAGCGCCCTTGGAAGATCGTCTCGAGATCACACTAAGGGACATAGTCGAATGCTAGCACGCACCTGCTGCAGTCAATTCGCAAGGCCCTCAAACCCGGACCGCGGGATGTCTTTCTCTGGGACACCAACCTCACCGGATTCGGTTGCAAAGTCACCCCAGCCGGGCGCAAGGTCTACATCTACCAGTACAGAACGGAGGGGCAGAACACTCGCAAGGCGCCAAAGCGAATCACACTCGGCAAGCACGGCGACATGACCGCGGACGACGCCCGCAAGAAGGCAGTCCGGGCGTCGCGCCAGGTACAGACCGGTGAGGACCCCCGCATCTCCCGCGACTCGGACACGGACCCCACCGTCGCGATGCTCGCCGACCGCTTCCTGAACGAGTACCTACCCAACAAGAAGCGCCCCCCAAGGCCGTCGTCGGTCAGTAGCTACGAGAGCCTGCTCCGCTGCCATGTCGTGCCGCGTTTCGGAGACAAGCGCGTCGAAGAGCTCACAGTCGCGGATGTCGAAGAGCTTCACCTCTCGCTGCGCAACAGACCATACGCCGCCAATCGCGTGCTCGCCGTCCTGCAGCAGGCGCTCGACCAGGCCGAGGCGTGGGGCTGGCGATCTGACCACAGCAATCCGGCGCGTCACGTGGAGCGCTACCCGGAGGAGCGACGGGGTGCGAAGAAGGAAGTCATGCTCACCCCCGAGCAGATGGCTGCCCTCCTCAAGGCGATTGATGAGGAGGAGGCTGCAGGTGCAAGTCCGAGCGCCTGCGCCGCGATACGGGTCGCCTTCTGGACGGGCTGGCGTATCGGCGAGGCGCTTGGCCTCGAGTGGGCAAACCTCGACCTCGAGCGCGGAGTGGCCAAGCTGGTCCGCACGAAAACCGCCGACGAAGAGTATCGACAAGTACCGGAAGAGGCTCTAGCAGTCCTCTCCGGCCAGCAGAGAGTTGCCGGCTGCCGTTTTGTCTTCCCTGGGCATGCCCTCTCCACTCACCTGACGACCGTGCGGAAGCCTTGGGTGAAGATCCGAGGGCGTGCTGGCCTGGCCAATCTCGAGGGGTTGGGACCGCTTCGCCTACACGACCTGAGGCACAACGTCGTCAGCTGGGACGTGTCCAGAGGAGTGGGGCTTGAGATCGCCGGCAAGAACGTCGGACATCGCTCCCGCGCTTCGACCGAGACCTACGCTCACTTCGCGCCGGACGCGCTCAAGCGAGCGGCTGACGAGCGTGCGAAGGCAATGCGAGACGCTATGGAAGACAAAACGGCAGGCTAGGCACCCTGAGAGCCTGCCCTGCGTGCCGGCGCCTCTGGGCTATCGTAGCTCCGGCATCTTCTTTGGCTCCCACCGAGAAGCCCTCTCCTGCACCTCCGCCAACTCCCCCGCGGAGAGCTCCTGCGCAACGGCGTCCCGGAGTGCAGCGATCCTCCCCGACTCCCGGGCGTTCCACTTGGTGAGGGCATCTGGCACCGCGAGACTGAACCAGTAGTACGCTTCCGCGTAATCTTGAGGCACGCCCAAACCATCTCGGTACATCTCGCCGAGGTTGATTAGCGACAACCCGGGGGCGTAGGCAGCAGCTTCGAGATAGAGCCGCGACGCCTCCTTGTAGTTCTTCGGTGTGGTGTGCCCGTAGAAATACTCGTTGGCCAGTTGCGAAAGCGCGAAGGGATGGCCGCTTTCCGCAGCCTCTTTCCACCAGTGCATCGCTTCCGTGGTACTTGCTTCGAAGCCACACGCCCCATGGGAGTAGAAGATCGCGAGCGAATTCTGCGCCGTAAGGGAACCGTTCTTCGCAGCCTCCAAGAGCCACTTCCGGCCAAGCTCCTCGTTCTTCTCGACTGGCTTTTCGCGCCCAAGCTGTTCGTACTGGTACTGGCAATACATGTCCCCAAGCCAGCCCTGCGCTTGAGGATGACCCTTGTTTGCTAGGGCCTCGAACCTCTCAATCGCCTCGGCGAAGTTCCTGCTCTCAAGAGCTTGCTGTGCGGCCTCGAACTCACGCTCGCTCGAACACGCCAAGTGGCCAAGAAGGGCGACAACGCCAACCCATTGTCTCATCTGCTTCAGACTATCAGGTCGCGCGAATCAACCAGCGCCGAGTACACTGGCCCAGCTAGCTACGTCAGCGACTGCGCGAGCCGCCTACACGCCTTTGCCAGCCCAACGCCTGACAGGTCGAGTTCTTCTGCCAGTTCCCTCAGGGGACGAGACCAGTTTGTGGAGCGCCGCTCTTGAAATGCAACTAGACACTTCGGGGGCCGAGCCCGTGGTTAGAGATCAGCGGTGGGATACGGCACTCGAGAACGTAGAGTGCCTCAGGACTCGAGACGGGTCCGGCAAAGGCCGACGAGGTCACATGACCCACACGTATGGTTGTCCCATTCGGCAAGCCGCGGGAGTTCGCCTGTACGTAGCGCTTCGCCGGCGTCACGGATGCGGTGCCTGACGGAGTTCAAGAGCGGTTCGTTCACTTGCTCTCGGGTCGTCTTGCCCTTCTCGTCGAGGTTCAGTACCTCGATCAAGTCCGCTGATTCTCCTGCGAGTGCCTGATACCCGACGGCGTAGACGTGAAGCTGGTCTCGTGTCACGTCCTCGGCCTGGGCTCGCTCGCTGGACTTGAAGTCGACGACCGCTACTTCATCAGTGTCGAGACGACGAATGAGGTCGATACGACCGTCGACTGTGATGCCGGGTGCGATGTGGACCTGGATCTGCTTCTCGGAGAACTCCGTGTTGGCGATCTCCTGGCCGTGAGTGTCGAAATACCGCTCGATTGCCTGGACGCCTGCGTCTCGGAGCTGGCCTCGCAACGCGGGATACGCGAATGGTGTGTGCAGGTGCCGGTCGACGAGTGCCGCAGCCGACGTCTTCGTGACGATGTCGCCGTCGAGGGCCCGCTTGTGGATCTCGGACAGGGCGTCATGCAGCCCTTTGCCGTAGCCGAGCGCCGGAGACTGAGACCGAAAAGGACCTCCTGGCTTCTGATCTCGTAGGCGTCTTCCGGCGACTCTCGACGTCCTGGGGCGACCAGATGACCGCCGTTCTCGCGAACGCCATCATGGTCTTCCTTGAGAGCAGGCGTGGAGGAACGCTGGTCGATCTACGACGGTTCCTGATCGAAGAGGACTTCCGCAAGGAGATCCTCGCGACGGTCGCTGACCCTCACGTCACCTCGTTCTGGGAGACCGAGTTTCCAATGTTGATCGGCAAGCGGCCGCAGGCGCCGATCTTGACCCGGCTCGACACCTTTCTTCGGTCACGACTCGTACGCAACGTCGTGACGGCACGCAGACCGAGACTGGACTTCCGAGAAGTGACTGATGGTGGCCTCATCTTCCTAGGCAAGCTCGCATCTGGAGCCATAGGAGAGGAGAACGCCGCACTCCTGGGGTCACTTCTGGTTTCGAAGATCCACCAGGTAACCATGGCTCGGTCGCGCCAGGAAGCGAGCACGAGGCGGCCATTCTTTCTCTACATCGACGAGTTTCATCACGTGGCGACCCCGTCGATGGCGTCTCTTTTCTCGGGCGTTAGGAAATACGGTCTGGGACTCACCGTCGCCCACCAGGACCTCCATCAGCTTCACGCTTCGGTCCCCGAGGTGGAACGCTCGTTGCTGGCCAACGCCTACACCCGGGTCTGCTTCCGAGTGGGTGAGGCGGATGCGAGGCAGCTCGAGAAGGGCTTCGCCTTCTTCGACCCCGACGACCTGATGGGGCTGAGTATTGGGGAAGCGATCTGCCGCGCCGGTTCTCGGGATGCGGACTTCAACCTGAAGACGGAGCGGCTCCCGAGACTCGATCCCACGGAGGCCAATCGACGACGAGCGACGATTCAGGATCTCTCGAGGAGACGCTGGGCCGGTGCTCCTGCTGAGGACCACCGGGAGGCCAGTGAGAGCTCCGCCGCTGATCCGCCGACTCAGCGGCAGGCCACGGAAGAGGAGGCCGAGGCCGCCTCACCCAGTGGAAGCGGCCGGGAGCAAAAAGTCCGGGAGCAACCCCCAGAGCCGCAGCTGGACAAGGAGCAGCTCGACTACCTGGAATCCGTGGCGACGGAGCCGTTCCTCTCGATCCGTCAGCGGAACGAGCACCTCGGCTTGAGCGCGTGGAAGGGAGGCGAGATCAAGAAGGCGGTCCTCGACGCAGATCTCGCCCGCGAGGTGCCGGTCAATCCCGGCGGCCGTGGCGAGCGTTTCATCCTTCTTGAGTTCACCCGGGCCGGCCGGCAGCTCCTCTCCGACTTCGGCATCGCTGCACCGAGTGGATACGGCCGCGGCGGCATCGCCCACCAGTGGTGGGTCAAGACGATCGCCGATTGGCTCGAGGAACAAGGCTTCTCCACTTCCATTGAGGATGAGTCGGAAGGCGCCCGCGTAGACCTTCTAGTGTCCGTGGGGAGGAAGAACCTCGCGATCGAGGTCGAGATGACCGAGGGCCACGTCCTCGAGAACATCCGCAAAGACCTCGAAGCTGGTTTCGACGTCGTCGTCACTCTTCTGGACGATTCCGTTTCCGCTCAGCGCTTCGAAGAAGCGCTGGCCTCACAGTCAGAAGATGCTGTTCGGCCGAAGGTCCGTCTAGGACATCTTCAAGAATTCGAGGAGCTTCTCGCTCCGCCCCTCCTTCCCCACCCACCTCCCTTACGACCGCCGAACCAAGACAAAGAACCAAGACGTCGACGGCCCAGACGCCCGCGAGCAGCGGCTCCGCCAGCCGGCGTCAGCCCGCTCTCGGAACCCGGCGCGTTCACGACACCGTTGGCTGCTCAGTACCTCAGCATCAGCCCAGCGTCCCTGGAGACGATGCGCTCTCGAGGCGGTGGCCCCGCGTTCTCCAAACTCGGCCGTCGGGTCGTCTACGCCCGAGAAGACCTCGACGCCTGGCTCGCAGAGCGCCGCCGGAAGTCGACAAGCGACGATGGGAGCTCCTCGCGTTGATTGCTATGTGATTGCTAGAAGAAATCGGCCCGCCAAGCGGCGGGCCGTAACTTGTTAATTCTAATGGTGCCCAGGGGCGGAATCGAACCACCGACACCCTGATTTTCAGTCAGGTGCTCTACCAACTGAGCTACCTGGGCACGACCGGGTGGAAAGCCCGGAGCGCAGTTTCTAGCAGTCCGGCCAGGGACCGTCAAGCAGGATCGGGGCCCACCGGCTCCCCTCGCCGCACCAGGCAGCGCACCTCGTCGCCTTCCCGCTCACACTCCACCAGCTCGTGCTCGCAGAGGTCGCACCAGGCCGGGAAGTCGAGGGTCATGAAGGGGTCGTCGCCGACGACTTCGAGCAGCTCACCGACCGGGATCTCGAGCACGGCCTGGCGCGCCTTCGTGACCGGGATCGGGCACAGGAGGCCGCGGACGTCGAGGCTCTTCGCCGGCTGGATCGTGGTCGCCATCGCTTCGCCTAAGATACCGCCGATGTCGCGCTTCTCCACCCCCTCCGGTTCGCTTCCCCGATGGCCGTTGCTGGCCGTCGTCGGCCTCCTTGCGGCATGGACGCCACACACGGAGGTGACGATGGCGAAGCGGGCGGCGGAGTACGCGCCGCGCGACCTGGCGCGGCAGATCGAGAAGCACCCGGCGGCGCTCCGAGAAGGGGTGCTGTCGGCGATCGAGGACCCGCAGCTCGGCCGGCCGCTCGACGAGGTGCTGCTCGAGGAGATCGAGAACGCGGTGCAGGCGATCCGGGCGCACAAGCCGTTCGCGGAGATCGTGCAGCGGCTCGGGCAGGTGTCGCACTACGTTGCGGTGGCGAACAACCCGCTAGTGGTGAGCAATCGGGATCCGAACGAGGCTCGCTACGCCCGCAACTGGTCGCAGTACGTGGAGAGCGCGCAGCACCGCTTCAACGCGACCTGGTACGGCGACGGGCGGCGGGTGGAGCGGCCGGAGCACCTTTCGGCGCTGGTGTCGCGCGCCTTCTCGCGGGGGCGGTCGAGCTATCCGATGCTGGCTTCGGAGTACGACCGCATCCACTACGGCGATGGGAGGAAGCTCTTCGACGATCGCTCGACCGCGTTCGGCATCTCGGCGCTCGCCTACAGCCATGCGATCAGTGACACGATCGGGGTGTTTCGATATATCTGGCTGCGGGCAGGCGGGCGCGACCTGCGGCAGTTCCCGGAACTGACCGCACCGTCGAGTCCGTGACGGCCCGGCCTCCTCGAACTCTGAAGACGACGAGATGACGATCCCATGCTGAAAGCCCGACGAGCGCTGGTCTCGGTGTACGACAAACGCGGCCTGGTGGAGTTCGCCAAGGGGCTCGCGGAGATGGGGATCGAGATCCTCTCGACCGGGGGGACGAAGAGGGCGCTGACCGAGGCGCGGGTGCCGGTGCTGCCGGTGGCGGACGTCACCGGGTTCCCGGAGATCCTCGACGGGCGGGTGAAGACGCTCCACCCGGCGATTCACGGCGGGATCCTGGCGGACCGGGAACGGGCCGCTCACCTGACCTCGCTCAACGAGCACGCGATCACGCCGATCGATCTGGTGGTGGTGAATCTCTACCCGTTCCGCGAGACGGTGGCGCGCGGCGCTTCGTTCGAGGAGACGGTGGAGATGATCGACATCGGCGGGCCGTCGATGGTGCGCGGGGCGGCGAAGAACCACCAGGGGGTGGTCGTGGTGGTGGAGCCGGACGACTATCCGCAGGTGCTGGCGGCGCTCGAAGAGGGCGAAGGTGTGGTGCCGCAGGCGCTGCGACGGAGCCTCGCGATCAAGGCGTTTCGCCACACCCAGGCGTACGACGCGGCGATCGCCCACTGGTTGGAGAGCAAGATCGGCGGGGATGCGGACGAGCTGTTCCTGCGCCATTCCGTCCTGGATCTGGAGCGTGAGTTCGAGCCGCGCTACGGCGAGAACCCGCACCAGCGCTCGGCGCTCTATCGCACGGCGGGTGAGGACGGCGTCTTCGGTGGGTTCGTCCAGCACCAGGGGAAGGAGCTCTCCTACAACAACCTGCTCGACGCCGATGCGGCGCGACGGTTGGTGGCGCACTTCGACGCGCCCGCGATCGCGATCGTCAAGCACAACAACCCGTGCGGGGTCGGGCGCGGCGCTTCCCCCACCGAGGCGTACCAGCGGGCTCTGGCCTGCGACCCGGTGTCGGCGTTCGGCTCGATCGTCGCCTGCAATCAGGCGATCGACGCGGAGCTGGCGGCGGCGATGGCTGAGCTCTTTGTCGAAGTGGTGATCGCGCCGGAGTTCGACGAGGCGGCGCTGGAGCGCTTCGGCGCCAAGAAGAACCTGCGTGTCGTCACCGCCCCCGCCTGGGCGCCGACCAGCCGCACGGTGGAATACCGCTCGATCGACGGCGGGTTTCTGGCCCAGTCGGTGGACGGCACGCCGGCGGACGTCGGCGCCTGGAGCTGCCCGACGAAGCGCCAGCCGACCGACGCCGAGCAACACGCCCTCGAATTCGCCTGGAACGCCGTGCGCCACGTCAAGTCCAACGCCATCCTGCTCGCCGGCGAGGACCAGACGGTCGGTATCGGCGCCGGGCAGATGAGCCGGGTCGACGCCTGCCGGCTGGCGATCACCAAGGCTGAACTGCCGACCGAGGGTACGGCCGCCGCCTCCGACGCCTTCTTTCCGTTTCGCGACGGGGTCGACGTGCTGGCGGAGGCCGGGGTGACGGCGATCGTGCAACCGGGCGGCAGCAAGCGCGACGACGAGGTCGTGGCGGCAGCCGACGAGCATGGGATGGCGATGCTGATGACGAGCACGCGCCACTTCCGGCATTGAGGGGCAGGAGGTTGGTCTACTGCGCGCTCTTGCTGGCCGCAGCCTTGCCTGTCCTTCCGGCAGCTCCTAGTCCGGCTGTGGCGCAGGACGCCTGGGGGGTGCTGTCGGAGGCCCGCAGCGCCTTCGAGCAGGGGGCGTGGACGGCGGACTTCACCCAGACCTATGTGCCGGCGGGCTTCTCGAGCGGTGACAGCGAGACCGGGACGGTGGCGATCGCACTTCCAGGGTCGCTGCGCTGGGACTACCAGCAGCCCTACCCGCGCACCTTCCTGATCGTCGGCACCGCCGCCTACTCGTGGAACGAGGGCGAGTCGGCGGGGCGGCGCGGTGAGGTGGCGGAGCGCGACCGGCGGCACCTGGATCTTCTGCGGCTCGATCTCGAGGCGCTGCGCGAGCACTACGCCGCGGCGCTCGAGGCGGGGGCACTCGACGACGGCACGGCCGTCCACCGTGTCGCCATGACGCCGCAGACCGAAGGCGACGTCATCGAGGGAGCGACGCTTCTCTTCGGGGTCGCGAGCGGCCGGCTGGTCGGGCTCGAGTGGTCGGACGTCGAGGGCAACGCGACGACCTTCCGCTTCAGCGGCCATCGGCCAGTCGAGGACTCGAGCCGGTTCGTGCCGCCTGCCGAGCTCGACTGGTTCGAGGAGTAGGCGGGGCACCGCATCCGCTCGGCGGATCGCGGGCGAACTTAGCGGCAAGGCTGCCCGCCGCGGGCGAGCGCTGCTTCCACAATTGCAGCGACCGGACCGGGGCGACCGGACTCCATATAATGCGGCCGTGTCGGGGCGGGCGTGCCCAGCCGCCGCCGGCGATCGAGTGACATGAGACCGCGCCCGCTTCACAACCTGCCCTGCCTCAAGCTTCTCGCTCTGGCGCTGGCTTGCATGGCAATAGCCGGCCCGGCCGCCGCCCGTGCACCGTTCGCCGAGGGGCAGGAGATCGAGATCACCGGCGCGGTGACCGACGCCGCCGGCAATCCGCTGAAGGGGCGCACGGTGGTGCTCGAGGTCTACCGCCGCGGCTTCAGCCTCAAGAGCCTGAGTCCGCGGCAGATGGGTCGATCGAAGCAGGGCCTCCAGCAGCGCACGGCGATCACCGACAAGATCGGGCGCTATGCCATCACCTGGACGTGGCACGACTACTACAACCGCTTCGAGCTCTCGGTCGGCGACTTCGGCGCGGACGGCTACTACGTGGAGGACAGAGCCGACTTGTCGCGCCGCATCCTGCGCGGATCGCCGGTGATCGTGAGCTTCGTCCTTGGGGACGATCCGGCGGAGACGGCGGCGCCGAGTCGGAGGAGCGAGTCCGCCTCTCCCCCGGCTTCCTCGCCTCCGACCTACTCGACTGCGCCCTCGGGTTCCTCGACCAACAGCCGTCCGAGTTCGGCCACCGGGAGCGCCTCCCCGCGAGAGAGCGGTGCCGACAAGGACCGGATCCGCGAGCGCCACGGCTCCCCCGACCGCACCGAGTCGCTCGCCCTCCCCTACGGCACCGAGACCACGTGGTGGTACTTCGCCGACGGGCGTGCCTACCGCTTCCTCGACGGCGAGTTGACCGAAGAGCTGACGTTCGACCCGATCGACCCATAGGGCCCCCGTGACCCTCGAAGCCTCCAAATCCGCCCTGAGGTCGACGATCCGGCTGTCGACCGGCGCGCGCTACTTCGCCCTCATCGCCGACAAGCTGGCGCAGACCGAGGACGTGTTCCGCCGCAGCCTCGCCTCCGACGTGCCGTTCATCGAAGAGGCCGGCGCCTACATCTTCGAGGGGGGCGGCAAGCGGATGCGGCCGGCGCTGGTGCTGCTGGCGGCGGAGATGCTCGAGCGCGACAGCGAGGAAGAGGTGACCTACGCCGCGGTGGTCGAGCTGATCCACTCGGCGACGCTGATTCACGACGACATCATCGACCACGCGCCGTTGCGCCGCTCCAAGCCGACGGTGAACGAGGTATGGGGCAACAGCAAGACGGTGCTGCTGGGGGACTGGCTCTACACCACCTCGATGCAGATGGCGCTGTCGCACGGGAATCTCAAGGTCGTGCAGCGGCTGTGCGACGCGACGTTGCGAATGACCGAGGGCGAGCTGCTGGCGCTCGACCGCCTGGGGGCGATCGATCTCACCCGCGAGGAGTACTTCTCGATCATCGAGCGGAAGACCGCGCATCTCTTCGCCGCCGCCGCGTCTTCACCGGCGCTGATGACGCCGGAGCGCGCCGACGCCGCGCAGGTGCTCTCGGAGTACGGCAAGGCACTCGGCATCTGCTTCCAGCTGGTGGACGACCTGCTCGACTTCACCGCCCGCGAGCGCGAGCTCGGCAAGCCGGTGCTCTCCGACTTGAAGGAGGGCAAGCTGACGCTGCCGCTCCTGCTGGCGCTGCCGCGGGTCGATGACCGGCGCCGCGCGGCGATCGCCCACGTGCTCGAGGACGGCGCCTTCGCCCGCGCCTCGACGGAGGACATCCTCGACATCGTCCACTCGGAAGGGACGCTCGAGGAGACCCGCGAGCTCGCCCTCGGCTATGCCGAGGAGGCGAAGCGGCAGCTAGCCTTCTTTCCGCCCAGCCAGGCCCGGGAAGCCCTCGAGCTGGCGCCGGAGTTCGTGCTCAGCCGGCGACATTAGGGTCTTCTTGCGGTCGACGCCGAAGAGGCTTCCGGGCGTCGGTCGCAGCAGTCGCTCGGCGGCGATTCGGGGGTCGACCGGCAGGATCTCCGCGGCGACGATCGACGGGGAACCGATCGCCGTTACGAAGCGGAAGGTCGCCGGCCGGCTCGGCGCCCAGTTGGTGCGGCCGCGGACCCGCAGGATCACCTCGTCCGGGTGCTCGAGGCCGTCCTTGGGCTCGTGCCGCGAGTAGTAGAGAAATCCCACTCCCGGCCTGCCTGCAGAGGACTGGCCGTCGTCGTACTTGAGGTTGACGAAGCCGGTGCGCTCGCGGCCGAAGTCGAAGGTGACCCACGGGCCGATGCGGGGTGCCAGGTACCCCTCCGCCTTCTGCCACGGCTCGCGCGGCCGGCGCCAGCGCTCGGCGAGTTGCGGGCGGATTCGCCGCTCGCCCTGGAGCGCGCCGAGGGTGAGGGTCTCGTCGCCGCTCGAGTCGAGCTTCGCCCAGCGGCCGCTGGGAGCGCGGCCCCAGACCACCGGCTCCTCGCCGCCGGGCGGGAATCGTCCCTCCGCCGGCGCACCCCGGACGATGCGCCACGCCTCGTCGGTCGACAGTCTCCAGCGCTCGCCGTTCGCGCCCTCGACGTCGAGATGGGCCATCAGGCCGCCTGCGCCGCGGCTGCTCCGAGCCTCGATGGCGAGCTGGTTCGATCCGACCTCGAGCACGTCTTCCACCCGGTAGTGGTCGATCACCACCGCACCACCCTCCGAGTGAGTGAGGCGGCCGACGCCGAAGGCGTCCGAGTTGAGGCCGACCTGGTACTCCTCGTCGGCTGCGACCCACAGGGTGGCGGCGGTCGGCTCGAAGTCGAGGTCGAAGTCGCGCACGGCGAAGAACGCCATCGGCGTCCCCTGTTCGTCGCGCTGCTCGGCCCAGATCCAGCGCGCCTCGTGCACCCCGGGGCGGATCTCGAGCGAGCGCAGGATCCAGTGCGCCGTCACCAGCGCGATCGCCAGCAGCACCAGGGTCGTGAGATAGGGGCGCGACTTCATGGAAGAGCGGATCGTACCGTGCTGCTCGCCGGGGCCGAACGGGGCTCGCCCATGGTCTCGGCCCGTTGACTCGCCACAGTGGGGTGAGTACATTGAATCGTGCACCCCGCGCCGCCCCCCCACCAGCGAGAATCCGCCGTCGTCGCCGCCATCCCGGCGCGCTACGGCTCGACCCGGCTGCCCGGCAAGGTGCTCCTGGAGATCGCCGGCCGGCCGATGATCGAACACGTCTACCGGCGGGCCGAAGAGGCGGGGCTGGCGGCCGTGGTGCTGACCGACGACGAGCGGGTGGAGGCGGCGGTGCGCGGCTTCGGCGGCAACGTGGAGATGACGCCCGCGGACTGTGCGAGCGGTACCGACCGCATCGCCTGGGCGGCGCGCCGGTGGGAAGCGGCGGCGGTGGTCAACGTGCAGGGGGACGAGCCGCTCCTCGACGGTGCGGCAATCGCGCGCCTCGCCCAGCACCTGGTGGAGCACCCGGAGGTGCCGATGGTGACGCTGGCCGCCCCGGCGCGCGAGGAGGAGTTCGCGAGCCCCGACGTCGTCAAGGTGGTGACCGCGCGCGACGGTACGGCGCTCTACTTCAGCCGTGCGCCGATCCCGTTCGCGCGGCTGGACGGGGCGGCCCCTTTGAAGCACATCGGCATCTACGGCTACCAGCGCGAGACGCTCCTCGAGCTGGCGGCTCTCGAGCCGACACCGCTGGAACGAACGGAGTCTCTCGAGCAACTGCGGGCGCTCGAGAACGGCATCCCGATCCGCGTCCTCGAGGTCGAGAAGGCGTGGCCGGGGGTCGATACAATGGCGGACCTGGAGGCGGTCCGGGAGCTGCTCGCGGGCGGCACGGGTTGAACGTGCGCGCGCATCGGCTCAGCTAGGAGGGAAGGAACATGGCGACCAAGTACATCTTCATCACCGGCGGGGTGGTCTCGTCGCTCGGCAAGGGCGTGGCGGCCGCTTCGGTCGGCGCGTTGCTCGAGTCGCGCGGCTTCTCGGTCACGCTCATGAAGTTCGACCCGTACGTCAACGTCGACCCGGGGACGATGTCGCCCTACCAGCACGGCGAGGTGTTCGTCACCGACGACGGCGCCGAGACCGACCTCGACCTCGGGCACTACGAGCGCTTCACCCACACGCTGACGTCGAAGGCGCACAACTTCACCACCGGCAAGATCTACGAGTCGGTGATCAACAAGGAGCGGCGCGGCGACTATCTCGGCAAGACGGTGCAGGTGATCCCGCACGTCACCGACGAGATCAAGGAGTCGATGCGGCGCTTCGAGGACGAGGTCGACGTCGTCATCATCGAGATCGGCGGCACCATCGGCGACATCGAGTCGCTGCCGTTCGTCGAGGCGATCCGACAGTTGCGGTTGGAGCTCGGCAAGACCAACTCCGCCTCGATCCACCTGACGCTCGTCCCCTACATCGCCGCCGCCGACGAGCTCAAGACCAAGCCGACGCAGCATTCGGTGCGCGAGCTCAGAGCGATCGGCATCTCGCCCGATGCGCTGCTGTGCCGCTGCGACCGCAAGCTCTCCGAGAACCTCAAGAAGAAGATCGCCCTCTTCTGCAACATCGAGCCGCGCCAGGTGATCGCGGCGCGCGACGTCTCCACGATCTACGAAGTGCCGCTGGCGCTCACCCACGAGGGGCTCGACGAGCTGCTGCTCGACATCCTCAACCTGCCGCACCACCCGCGTGACATGTCGCGCCTCGAGACGCTGGTGTCGAAGATCAAGCACCCGACGCACAAGGTGCGGATCGGCATCGTCGGCAAGTACGTCGAGCTGCCGGACGCCTACAAGAGCCTCAACGAGGCGCTGATGCACGGCGGGGTCGCCAACGACGCCGAGGTCGAGCTGGTCTACATCAGCGCCGAGCAGATGGAGACCGAGCGCTGGCCGCGCGAGATCTTCGAGGTCGACGGCCTGCTGGTGCCGATCGGCTTCGGCAAGCGCGGCACCGAGGGGAAGATCCGGGCGATCCGCTACGCGCGCGAGCACAAGGTGCCGTTCTTCGGCATCTGCCTCGGCATGCAGTGCCTGGTGATCGAGTACCTGAGGAACGTCTGCGGCATCGAGCACGCGACGTCGTCGGAGTTCGATCCGGAGGCGAAGGACCCGGCGATCTACATGCTGCGCGACCTGCTGGGGGTCAAGGACATGGGCGGCACGATGCGGCTCGGCGCCTACCCGTGCAACCTGAAGGAAGGGACGCTGGCGCGGCGGATCTACGACACCGCCGAGATCAGCGAGCGCCACCGCCATCGCTACGAGGTCAACCAGAAGTACCTGCCCGATCTCGAGAAGGGCGGGCTGGTGGTCTCGGGCATGAGCCCCGACGGCAAGTTCGTCGAAATGGTGGAGCTCGAGGATCACCCGTGGTACCTCGGCTGCCAGTTCCATCCGGAGTACAAGTCGAAGCTCACGGACCCGCATCCGCTGTTTGCCTCCTACATCGCGGCGGCGCTCGAGGAGCATCAGAGCCGGCAGGATCCGGAGCGGGTGCGCGAGCGTGAGGCGCTGCTCGCCGCCGGCGAGGTGATGTGACCCGGCCCTCGATCGAGCTCGCACCTTCGATCACTCTCGGCCCCGGCCTTCAGGGACAGGGGCGACTGGTGGTGATCGCCGGCCCGTGTGCGATCGAGTCGGCGGAGACGACGCTCGAGGTCGCCCGCTTCCTCGCCGCCGAGGCCGAGCGCCGCGACCTCGACCTCATCTTCAAGGCGTCATTCGACAAGGCGAACCGCAGCTCGATCCGCAGCTTCCGCGGCCCCGGGCTCGACGAGGGGCTCGAGGTGCTCTCGGCGGTCAAGCGCGAGACCGGGCTGCCGCTCCTGACCGACGTTCACGAAGCGGCGCAGTGCGGCCCGGCGGCCGAGGTGTGCGACGTGCTGCAGATCCCGGCGTTCCTCTGCCGCCAGACGGATCTCGTGACGGCGGCGGCGAGGACCGGCAAGCCGGTGAACCTCAAGAAGGGGCAGTTCTCGGCCCCAGGCGACATGCGGCTCGCCGCCGAGAAGGTGCGCGAGGCGGGCAACGCCGCGGTCAGCGTGACCGAGCGCGGCAGCTCGTTCGGCTACAACAACCTGGTGGTCGACATGCGCAGCTTCGCCATGCTCCACGAGGCGGGGGTACCGGCGATCTACGACGTCACCCACTCGCTGCAACTGCCGGGCGGCGGCGAGCAGACCGGGGGGCTGCGCCAGTACGCCGAACCGCTGGCACGGGCGGCGCTGGCGGCCGGCGCCGACGGGCTCTATCTCGAGGTGCACCCCGATCCGGAGAATGCGCTCTCCGACTCGACGACGCAGTTGCAGCCGGCGCGCGCCGCACGGCTGCTGGACGAGGCCGAGGCGCTGTGGGCGACGCTGCGGTCGTTGCCGGGAGGCGCGGTTTGAGCGGGGAAACGAGGGCGCCGCGCGAGGTCGCCCGTCAGGTGCTCGAGATCGAGGCGGCGGCGGTCGCCGGCCTGATCGAGCAGCTCGGCGAGAGCTTCGACCGGGCGGTCGAGCGGCTGGCGGCGTGCGAAGGGCGGGTCGTGTGCACCGGCATGGGCAAGAGCGGCCTCGTCCTGCGCAAGGTCGCGGCGACTCTCGCCTCCACCGGCACGCCGGCGTTCTTCCTCCACCCCGCGGAGGCGATCCACGGCGACCTCGGCATGCTGACCCCGGAAGACATTGTGCTCGCCGCCTCCTACTCCGGCTCGACCGAGGAGCTGGTGCGGCTGGGAGAGATTCTCGAGCGGCTCGGCGTGCCGATGATCGCCATGACCGGCAACGCCGAAAGCGCCGTCGCGAAGCTCGCCGACCTCCACCTGCCGACGGCGATCGACAAGGAGGCGTGCCCGCTGGAGCTGGCGCCAACCGCCTCGACGACGGCGACGCTGGCGCTCGGCGACGCGCTGGCGATGGCGCTCGCCGAGGTGCGCGGCTTCTCGCGCGACGACTTCAAGCGCCTCCATCCCGGTGGCCGGCTGGGGCGCCGGCTGCTGTCGGTGCGCGACGTCATGCACGGCGGCGAGCGGCTGCCGGCGGTCGATCCGGAGACGCCGATGCCGGACGCGATCTACGAGATGTCGAACAAGCGGCTCGGCATCACCGCGGTGATCGACGGGGACGGGATGCTGGTGGGCTGCATCACCGACGGCGACTTGAGGAGGCGGATCTCCGCCGACCCGTCGCTCCTCGAGCGGCGCGCCGGCGAGTGCATGCACGACACCCCGCACACGATCGACGGCGACAAGCCCGCCTCGGCGGCCCTCAAGGCGATGGAGGACGATCGCATCACCTCGCTCTTCGTCTGCGACGCCGGCGGCGTGCTCGAGGGGGTCGTTCACCTGCACGACCTTTGGGGGCTGGAGCTTTTCTGATGGGGCACTTCTGATGGGGCGCTGGCGATGAACACGCTCGTGACGAGCGACGAGGATTTTGCCCGCCGCGCGGCAGACATCGAGTGCCTGCTGTGCGATGTCGACGGGGTGCTGACCGACGGCGGGCTCTACTATGACCGCCGGGGGCACGGCCTCCTGCGCTTCGACGTGCGCGACGGCATGGGGCTGCGGCTCGCCCAGCGTGCGGGGCTGCGCACCGGCGTGATCACCGGCCGCTCCTCCCCCGCCCTCGAGCACCGGGCGCGTGAGCTCGACCTCGATCCGATCCTCGACGGCATCAGCGACAAGGGGGCGGCGCTCGACGCCTTCCTCGAAGACAGCAACCTGACGGTGCGCCAGATCGCCTTCATCGGCGACGACCTCAACGACCTGGTGGTGCTGGCGCGCTGCGGGCTGGCGTTCGCCCCGGCCGACGCGGCCCCCGAGGTCAGGACGGTGGTGCACCGGGTGCTCGACGCCGGCGGCGGGAGGGGCTGCGTGCGAGAAGCGATCGAGGCGATCCTGCGGGCGCGCGGCGACTGGGACGATGTCTTCCGGCCGTTCACCTTCGACCGCCAGCTCCCTGACACTGAATAGGCGCGGCGAGTGAGCCGCCCGCTCTACCGCCGGCTGCGCTCGGGCGCCCTCGCCCTGCTGCTGCCGTGCCTGGTCCACACGGTCGGGCGGCTTCCCTACCGGGCGCTGCGCGGCTTCGGTCGGGGGCTCGGGTGGCTGCTCTACCGCACCAACGGCCGCTATCGGCGGCGCAGCCTCGAGCATCTCGAGATCGCCTTCCCCGAGCTGCCCCTCGAGGAACGCAAGGCGCTGTGCCGGGAGTGCTTCTTCCATTCGGCGATGAACGCCGCCGAAGCGCTGCAGCTGCTGGCAAGGGGCCGCCGGGTTCTCGAGCGGCGCATGGTCGCCGAGGGGTGGGAGCACGTCGAGGCACTGCGCTCGGAGGGCCGCCGCATTCTGTTGCTGACGGCGCACTGCGGCTTCTGGGAACTACTGGCGGCGGAGTGTGCCCGACACGAGCTGCCGCTCTTCGCCGTCGGCCGGCGCTCGGACGAGAAGGCGCTGCGCACCTTCGTCACCGCACTGCGGGGCGCCACCGGCGCCGAGACGATCGAGCGCGGAAGCCCGGGGGCGCCGCGGCTGCTCCGGCGGGCGCTCTCGGGCGACGGCGCACTGGTGATGCTGATCGACCAGGACACCAAGGTCGACGGCGTGCTGGTGCCGTTCTTCGACCGCCCCGCCTACACCCCGACTGGCGCCGCCGAGATCGCGGTCAAGCACGGCCTCGAGGTCGTGCCTGCGCTGCTGTCGCGCGGCGCCGACGGCACCCACACGGTGCGCTTCGAGCCACCGCTCGAGCTACCCGACGACGTCACCGAAGCGACGGCCCGGATGACCGCCGTCGTCGAAGCCCACGTCCGCCGCCACCCGGCGCAGTGGGTCTGGTGGCACCGCCGCTGGCGGCGGACGCCGGACGAGGCTTAGCTCGTAGACCGCAGGCTTCGATGCCGGCCCTCGAGGGACTCGAGCGCCTCCTCGACGACGAGGACGCGGAGCGTGCGAGCACACCTCACTGACTCTCAGTCGGCCACCAGGATCGCCAGCATCTCCTCGAGAGCCTCGGGGTCCAGTTCGGTCGCGGCTCGACTCACCAGAAGCTCGCCCTCGGCGGAAAACGCCCAGACGTTGCAACTGTCCTTCTCGAAGCCGTAAGCGTCGGCGAAGCGCCCGTTCCAGTCGAGCAGCACCCAGCTCTCCTCGTCCTGCGGGAACTTCTTGAGGATCATGCGGCGCAGCAGACGCGGTACCGAATCGAGATGGGAGAGGCCGACGATGCGGTAGGCGTCACCGCGGCCGCGCTCCTCGAGACCGGTGCGGAGCGCCCCGCTCCAGCGGCTGGTGAACTGGCTCCCTTTCCGATCCCCCGCCACCACGATCAGCCCGCGTCCAGGCCAGCTCTCGTGGGTGTAGGTGCGGCCGAACTGGTCCTCGAACGAGAAGTCGATGAGGGTGGTCTCCGGCTGAGCGCCGGCCGCGGCCACCGCGGTGAGCGAGGCGACCGCGGCTGCTGCCACCAGTCGTCGCAACTTCCGCGGTTCACTTCCGGTCGTCGCCCGGCTCGTCAACGTCACCCCCCAGAGCCTCGTGCACGTCCGCCATCGAAACGCCCTCAGGCAGGCCGTCCTCGAGGATCCGGTTCAGCACCTCCTGATACGCGTCGCGGCGGGCAGTGTTCTCACGCAGACGCTCCATCGCTTCGCGGTGCTGCAGGCTCCGCGTGTTGGCCCGCGCCGCGATCAGCAGCGCGATCGACAGCAGGATCGAGCCCCACACCAGCGCGGTGATCGCGTAGGCGCCGACCCCATCCACCAACGTCAGGACGACGAAGGAGGCGGCGATCATCAGCACCGCCGCACCGGCGATCCAGCCGGAGTAGGACCGCGGCGCCTCGGCCATCGGCGCTACCGTGCTCCGTCGGCGTGGCGCTGCCAGAGGTCGCGGCCCATGGCGACCAGGCCGGCGCCGAAGATCACGGCTCCGGCCTGCGTCACCAGCATCGGCACGAAGCCGCTCAGACCGACGGTGAAGATCAGCACTCCCGCCATCAACGTGAAGGCGCTCGCCGTCGCGACCGTCGCGGTGCGGCGGAGGTCGTGAGCGAGCATCAGATAGCCGACCATGAACAGCACGCCGGAGGCCGGGAAGGCGAAGGCTACCGACGGCATCGAGTCGCCGGCGCCGTACTTCTCGATCACCGCCGGGAACTCGTGCGCCAGGGTCGGGAAGATGAAGACCTCCGAGTAGTCGAGCCCGGCGATCAGGATGAGGCTGACGACGGCGGCGATCGTGCCGACGATCGCCAGCCCTCCGACCTCGCGGGCCAGGCCCGCCGCCAGCAGGGCGAAGAGGCCGAAGATGCCGAGAACGAGAGAGACGAGGAAGATGGCGTGCACCAGGATCCAGAAGCCGCTGCCGACGATCTCGGGCGGCACGGTGCTGGGGTGCAGGATGTAGGCGGCCGCCACCGCCACACCGCCTCCGATGTTGGCCAGCCCGCCCCAGCGGATGAGTGCACGCGTTCTGGCGGCTGCCGTGGCGCGCGTGGGAGTCGTCGACGTGGACATACCCGACCTCCTTGATACGAGTTGCTTGTCGCCGATCCTACCCTCTCGACGCCGGAGCTACTTCGCCAGACGAGGACTCAGGCCGGCTGTTCTTCGCCCTCGTCCTCGTCGTCCTTGTCGCGACCCCGCGTCACCAGCCAGGCGGCGCCGACGCCGACGAGATAGAGCCCGATCGTCGGCAGGGCGAAGATGCACAGGTTGACGACGTCGGGCGTCGGGGTGACGAAGGCGGCGAGCACGAAGATCAGGAGCACCGCCCAGCGGAAGTGGCGCATGAGGAAGCGCGGGCTCACCACCCCGAGGCTCGCCAGCAGGAAGATCAGCACCGGCAGCTCGAACATCAGCCCGAGGCCGAAGATGATGTACATCAGGAAGCGGTAGTAGCGGTCGGCGGTGATGACCGCTTCGAACTCCGCTCCCATGCCGATGAGGAAGTCGATGGCGAAGGGGAAGGCGACCTTGTAGGCGAAGACGCCGCCGGCGACGAAGAAGAACGTGGTCGCGAGGATGAACGGCAGTGCGTAGCGACGCTCCTTGGAGTAGAGCCCCGGCGCGACGAAGCGCCACACCTGGTAGAAGACGAACGGCGAGGCGATGAAGAGCGCCACGAGCGCCGTCATCTTGAAGTAGAGGACGAACGGGTCGCTGATGCCGAGGAAGGCGAGCTTCGTCCCCTCGGGCAGCACCTTGTAGATCGGCCGCGCCAGGTACTCGCCGATCTGCTCGCGGAAACTCCAGCAGCCGACGAAGGCGATCGCCGGCGCGATGAGCGCCCTGACGATCCGCTTGCGCAGCTCGTCGAGGTGCTCGAGGAGCGTCATCCGGGGGAGGTCTTCTTCTCCCGGCTCGGCTCCCCCGCCGACCCGCCTTGGCTGGGGCTCGGTCATCCCTAGTTCGCCTTGGGCGACGCGTCGCTGCCGGCGGTCTCCTCACGCGCCTCGGCGCCGGCCGCGTCGGTCGGGTCACTCTCCCCGTCGCTGCTCGATTCCGACTCCGCTTTCGGGTGCGAATCCGAGCCGCTCTCGCCGACCGGCGGCCCCTCCATCGTGTCCGGATCAGCCGTCGTGGCCTTCTCGACACTCGCCGCCGCAGCCGGTCTCGGCGACCGGTACTCCGGCTCGTCCGGTGCGTTGATCTCGACTTCGACGGTGCGCTTGAGGTCGGACGTGGCCCGGCGGAACTCACGCAGCCCCTTGCCGAGGGTGCGCCCCACCTGGGGCAACCGCTTGGGCCCGAAGACGAGCAGCGCCAACACCATGATGAAGACGAGCTCGGGCATGCCGAGGGAACCGATCATCGGTTGGGATGATCGGCGGCTCCAGCTTTGTTGTCAAGGAGGAACCGCCCGGCGGGCACTCTGCGGACACCCCGCGGAAGGCGCCATCGGCCACACGGGCGGCTTGATAAGCTGACTTGCTATGAGACGCCCCTGGCGCATCGCCGCCTTCACCGGTTTCGCCTCCGCCGTGATCTTCGGCGGGCTGCTGGGCAGGAACGTCCTCGCGATCACCGACGAGGCGCGCGACGTGCTCAAGGTCTACACCGAACTCGTCTCGGTGCTGCACGACGAGTACCCGGTCGAGCGCAGCTACGAGGAGCTGGTCGAGTCGTCGATCAACGGTCTCGTGCGCACCCTCGACCCGCACACGAACTTCTTCAGCATCGCGGCGTTCGACGAGATGCGCAACCGGCAGCAGAGCACCTTTTCGGGGCTCGGCATCCTGGTCGGCCAGCGCAACGGGAGGCTGACGGTGATCACGCCGATCGAGGGCACGCCCGCCGACCGGCTCGGCATCCGCGCCGGCGACGTCATCTCCTCCATCGAGGGCGAGCCGACCGAGGGGATGAACGTCGACGACGCGGTGCGCAAGCTCAAGGGGCCCAAGGGGACGACGGTCAACATCGAGATCGTCCGCTACAGCCTGCCGGAGCCGCTGCCGCTCGAGATCACCCGAGCCGAGATCCCGCAGAACACGGTGCGCTACGCCTACATGATCGAGCCGGGGACCGGCTACCTCGCGGTGTCGGACTTCAACCGCGGCACCGGCGAAGAGGTGCGCGACGCGATCGCCGACCTCAAGGAACAGGGGATGGAGCGGCTGCTGCTCGACCTGCGCAACAACGGCGGCGGCCTGCTCGATCAGGCGGTGGTCGTGGCCGACCAGTTCGTGCCGGGCGACGGCAAGATCGTCGAGACCCGCGGCCGCACGCGCGACTCGTTCCAGGAGTTCTCCGCCGGCGACAAGTACCACGAGATCGACATCCCGGTGGTGACGCTGGTGAGCGACGGCACCGCCTCGGCGGCGGAGATCCTCGCCGGCGCGATTCAGGACCACGACATCGGGCTCATTGTCGGCACGCCGACCTGGGGCAAGGGGCTCGTGCAGACCGTCTACTCCCTCTCCTACGGCAACGGCCTCGCCGTGACGACCGCCAAGTACTACACCCCGTCAGGCCGGCTGATCCAGCGCGACTACACGTCGTGGTTCGACTATGCGTCCTACCGCAGCTCGGGCGACGAAGCCCAGGCCGCGGTCGAAACCGACGACGACTCGCGTGAGACCTACTTCACCGACCTCGGCCGGGAGGTGTTCGGCGAGGGCGGCATCGAGCCCGACATCCGTGTCGAGCCGGCGACGCTGGCGCCCTTCGTCCAGTTCCTTTTGAGCCGCAACGCCTTCTTCGACTTCGCCGTCGAGATCACCGCCGACCAGCAGATTCGCGACCGCGACTGGGAGCCGCCGGCGACGCTGCTCGACGACTTCTCCGCCTGGCTGCTGGAGCGCGAGACCGCCACCGAGAAGCGTATCGACGAGGGGTTCGCCGACGAGGAGACGCGCGAGACGGCGCTGCGCTACATCGTCGCCGAGGTGCTCAACGCAGCGTTCGGCATCGAAGCGCGCTACCAGGTGCTCGCTCAGGGCGATCCGCAGATCCAGCGGGCACTCGAGCTCTTCGACGACGCCGGTGAGCTGCTGGCGAGACGGCGCAGCCTCGACGCGGAGGTCCCCTCCGCCGCCGGCCTCGGCCTGAACTGACGCCGCTCACGAGGCGGGACGCAGCGCGAGATCGGCCGCCGCCAGGCGCTGCCGTGTCCGGTGGACGATCGAGTCGACGTTGGTCGTCGTCAGACTCAACCGCTCGGCGATCTCGCGGCTCGTCCAGCCGCCGAACTCGGCGAGGAAGGTCACCTCGAGGTCGCGGCGGGGAGTCAGGCCGTTGAGCGCCCGCTCACCGTGCTCGAAGTAGATCCGCGCCCCCTCGGCGACCATCATGCGCCTGTCGGGCTCGGCCCGAGGATCGGGATACGAGGCGAGGACGCCCAGTTCGGCGCCGGAGCCGTAGATGGTGCGGTCGCGACCGCGCTTGGCGGCGCGTTCTTTGCGGCCGACGTCGCGCGAGACATTCTCGGCCAGCCGGCAGAGGAAACCGACGACGCCTGCATCGTCCGATCTCTCGCACTTGTGCATGCGGCGCCTGCCGTCGGCCAGCAGGCGGCAATAGGCCTCCTGCATCAGGTCGTCTTCGATGTCGCGGGAAACGTGCCCCATCGCGCGCAGCAGGATGCGCCGGATCGCCTGGCGCATCGACGGCTCGAACCGGCGTTCGAACTCGCGCCAGTCGCTCTCGCTGCCACCGGCTGCGCAGCGGTCGAGCAACTCACGAGCGGACCGCTCGGGTCTCCTGGGTTCGTGGTCCTGCGGCCGGGGCTCTTCGGGTAGGGCCTGGTCGGGTCGGGGGTTGAGCATCTTCCACTCCTTTTCGGTGGAGTGGAGGGCGCAAGACCCTGCAACCGGCGTCCTTGAACGCTGCGTTCTTGGACGCTGTTCTCAAACGCAAAGCGCCGAGCGACAGGCGCTCGGCGCGACAGACCTCGTGAGGTTAGCACACGGGCGCGGGCTCCCGGCCCGCCGCCGTCGCTACCTCAGCTTCTCTTCGACGAACTCGACGTGCTTGCGGACCTTCGGGTCGTACTTCTTGAGCGTCAGCTTGCCCTGCTGGAGCCGCTTGTTCTTGTCGGTGGTGTAGAAGTAACCGGTACCGGCACTCGAAACCAACTTGATCTTGTCGCGCATCGTTCTGTGTCCTGAAGTGTGGGCCCTGTTTGTGGGTCCTGGGCTGTGTGTCCAGAGCTGTGGTGATTGGCGGGGCCGACGGGATTCGAACCCGCGACCTCCGGCGTGACAGGCCGGCATTCTAACCAGCTGAACTACGACCCCGCATTGACCCGAAAGTCAGCCCTCGTGAGGAGGCCGGCCCGGCGTAGCGCCGTTGGTGGGAGGTGAGGGATTTGAACCCCCGACCCTCTGCGTGTAAGGCAGATGCTCTCCCACTGAGCTAACCTCCCCGTTCGGGGCCGGCAAATAGTATGGAAGCGCCCGTTCGAAGTCAACGCGCGTTTCAGGGCGCACGAGACCGGAGCCGAACGACCCGGGCGGCCGCTTCCT
Organism: Candidatus Multivoradales bacterium; assembly: GCA_965223855.1. Lineage (GTDB taxonomy): Bacteria > Acidobacteriota > Thermoanaerobaculia > Multivoradales > JAHEKO01 > CALZKB01. Next base: position 2,314,260 of record CBDCXM010000009.1, on the reverse strand, counting down.
TGACCCGGGTTTTCGGCGCTCACTACAATCTTCTCTCCCCGATCGGCCGCCGCCGGATCCCGACGACGCCAACCGGCTCCGTCTACCGCCGCACCCCTCACCTTCGCTGGGAGACCTCGATGCCGCTCAAGCTCCGTCTGTCCGCTCTCCTCGTCGTCGCCGCGCTTTGTGCCCCCGCAACGCAGGCTGCTTCGGTGGTCGTCGACTGGAACCGCATCGCCCTCGACGCCGTGACGCGGAACTCCGCCGACCCGACGGCGACGACCTGGAGATTCTTCGTTCTCAGCACCGCGGTCTACGACGCGTGGGCCGCCTACCATCCGCGGCCCTACGGCTACGTCACCGGCAACGACTACAAGCGGCCGGCCGACGAATTCAACCGGGCCAACCGGGAGGAGGCGGTCAGCTATGCGGCCTATCGCGTGCTGAGTCGGATCTACCCGAACCAGCGCCCTCTCTTCCGGCAGGCGATGCGCGACCTCGGCTACGACCCCGGCAACAACACCAGCGACGTGACGACCCCCGCCGGCGTCGGCAACGTCGTCGCGGCAAGGGTACTCGCCGAGCGATACCGCGACGGCTCGAACGCGCGGCGCGGCTTCCAGGAGCTCACCTCTTCGACCTACCCGGTCCCCTACGCACCGAAGAACTCCCCCGACCCCGAGTCGTCGGCCGCCCCGGGCGGAAGCGACTTCGATCCCAACCACTGGCAGCCGCTGAGGGTCGCCAACGGAACTCTGGTCGACGCCGAGGGCAACGCGATCATCGACAACGACGATCCGTCGACCTACACCGATCAGAAGTTCCTCACGCCGCACTGGGGGGCGGTCGAGCCGTTCTCCATGACCTCGGGCCATCAGTTCAGGCCGCCGGGTCCGCCGCAGCGCTACTCGACGGCACCCTACGTCGACGCCCGGGGCCGCCTGTCGACGCACGACGAGGCGTGGAACAGCCAGACCGACGAAGTGGTCGCGATCCAGGCGGCACTGACCGACAAGCAGAAGGTGATCGCCGAGTTCTGGGCCGACGGCCCGCGGACCTGGACCCCGCCGGGCCACTGGAATCAGGTCGCCCAGGGCATCTCCATTCGCGACCGTCACAACGTCGCCGACGACGCACGGATGTTCTTCGCTCTCAACGGCGCCCTGCTCGACGCCGGCATCGCGGCCTGGGAGGCGAAGCGCCACTACGACTTCGTGCGCCCGGAGTCCGCGGTCCGGGACAAGTACCGCAACCAGCGGATCGACGCCTGGGGCGGCCCCAACCAGGGGACGCAGCGGATTCGCGGCTACGACTGGCGACCGTTCCAGGAGCTCACCTTCGTCACGCCGCCGTTCGCCGAGTACGTCTCCGGACACTCGACCTTCAGCCGCGCCGCCCGTGAGGTGCTCAAGGCGTTCGCCGGTAGCGACCGGCTCTACGACGGCGTGACCCGTCTCGACGACGACTACGACGGCGACGGCGAGATCGACAAGCTCGGCGAGCACATCCAGATCGCGGGCAGCCTGCGCGTCGAGTCCGGCACGCCGGCCGAAACCGTGGTGCTACGCTGGCGCAACATGATCGATGCCGCCAACGAGGCCGGCATTTCCCGTCTCTACGGGGGGATTCACTTCCAGGACGGCGACCTCAGGGGCCGGGTTCTCGGCCGCCGCATCGGTCGCCAGGCCTACGCCTACGCCCGCGAGTTCTGGCGCGGCAACGTACCGACACCGTAACGACCTGTCGCCGCGACCCGTCGGTCTGCGAGCGATCGATTCCAAAGACAGGAGCCAAGGATGCATCAGCTACCCGACCTTCCCTACGCCCACGACGCCCTCGAGCCGCACATCGACGCGCGTACGATGGAGATCCACCACGGCAAGCACCACGCCGCCTACGTCGCCAACCTGAACAACGCGCTCGACGGGCACGACGCCGCGAACCTGCCGCTCGACGAGCTGCTCGCGAACCTCGACTCCCTGCCGGAGTCGATCCGGACCGCCGTTCGCAACAACGGCGGCGGGCACGCCAACCACTCGCTCTTCTGGCAGATCATGAGCCCGAACGGCGGCGGAACTCCGAGTGGTGATCTCGCCGCCGCCATCGATCGCGACCTCGGCGGCTTCGATGCCTTCCGCGAGAGCTTCGCCAAGGCGGCCGCGACCCGCTTCGGCTCCGGCTGGGCCTGGCTGAGCGTGACGGGCGACGGCACCCTCGAAGTTTCGTCCACGCCGAACCAGGACACCCCCGTGATGGACGGAAACCGTCCGATTCTCGGACTCGATGTCTGGGAACACGCCTATTACCTCCACTATCAGAACCGTCGGCCGGACTACGTCTCGGCGTGGTTCGAGGTGGTCGACTGGGAAGCGGTGTCCCGGCGCTTCGCCGACGCGACCTGAAAGCGCCCCGGCGCCCGAAATCGGCGCCCTGAGCGGCTCAAGATCGGCGGAAACCGCCGTTATTTCAGAAGAACCACCGCATTTTCGGCGCTTCCGCCGTTCTTGACTGCTCCCTTCCTCCCGGCGGCGCCCCGAGGTGCACCCTCGGGGCGGGCTGCTCCGCAGATCGTGACTTCTGCCGATCGGATTCAGGAGTGGCACGCACTTTGCTCCACAGACAACTGTAGATAAGCCCGCACGGGCGCTCCGGTCCAGGGGGCTCCTGGCCGGACATCGTTCACGCTCCACCTACCAAGAGGACCGTCAAGACCATGAGGGACAACATGCAGGCCCGCCAACTGGGTCGCGAGCTCAACAAATTTTTCAAGGCTCTCTCCGACGAGACGCGCCGCAACATCCTGCAGATCCTCGAGCGCGGAGAGCACAGCGTCGGCGAGATCGTGAGCAACTTCGGGCTCGCGCAGCCGACGATCTCGCGCCACCTCTCCGTTCTCAAGGAGGCCAACCTCGTCATCGACGAGCGGCGTGGCCAGCAGGTCATCTATTCGCTCAATCCGGAGGCGATGGCCTACTCCGCCAAGCGCTTCTTCGGCGAGTTCAGCCACTTCGACGGCAAGCTCGGCTAGACGCCGCGTTCCTTCGAAGGCCGGTGCGGTCGGGGGCTTGGGAGAGGGCCCCCGGGCCGCTACGCTTTCGACGACGGAACGTCTATACTTCGCCCCGCCGCGGCGGCCCCGAAGCCGCGCGGCCCTTCCACGGCGGTGTAGCTCAGGTGGTTAGAGCGAGCGGCTCATAACCGCTAGGTCAGGGGTTCAAGTCCCTTCACCGCCACCAAATCGACAGTCCCCGCGGCGATGATCGCGCAGCGACGCTCGACCGACGACCTGGTCGCTGCCGTGGAGCGTTTCTTCTCGCGCCTGCTGCGATCGCCTGGAACGACGCCGTCCGGCACGACGCCGGTCGTCGTCGGCTTCTCGGGCGGCCCGGACTCGCTGGCGCTGCTGCTGGCGCTCACTCGGGCGTCGCAGCGGCTGCCGCTCGTCCCGATCGCCGCGCACCTCGACCACGGGGGCGACGAGGGCTCCTCCAGCCGCATGCACAGGGCCGAGCGCCTGGCCGCTGCCTGCGGCGTCACCTTCGTGAGCGAGCGCCTCGACCGGCCATCGACCGATGCGCGGAGCGAAGGCCTCGAGGCCTGGTGGCGGCGGCAACGCTACGAGTTCCTCGAAGCCTGCCGGCAGCGCTTCGACGCGCGCTGGATCGCCGTCGCCCACCACCGCGACGACCAGGTCGAGACCGTGCTGCTGCGTCTGCTCTACGGCTCCGGCCTCGCCGGTATCGGTGCGATGGCAGCGGTGCGCGGTCGGATCGTGCGGCCGCTGCTGGACCGGCCCCGTCGCCACCTTCTCGCACTGGTCGAGGAGGGCGGCCTCGAAGCGATCGACGACCCCGGCAACGCCGACCTGAGGCGGCCGCGCAACCTCGTTCGCGAGCGGCTGCGGCCGGCTCTGGAGGCGGCGGAGTCCGGTTCCGAAGCGCCCGGTTTCGAAACGCCCGGTCTCGAAATGAAGAGGCCGGGGCTCGACCGGCTCGCACGGATCGCCCGCCTCGCTCGCGCCGCTTCCCGCAAGGTGGATCGCCTTCTCGAGGAGCGGCTCCCCGTGCAGGCCACGGACGGCGGAGCCGATTTCGGGCTCGAAGGTTGGCGTGCCCTGCCCTCGCCGCTCCGCACCTGGGCGCTCGCCCGGCTGCACCGCGCCGCCGGAGCCGGCCCGGCCCCTCGCAGGGACGCGGTGGCCGAGCTGGAGCGCCAGCTGTCGAGAGACGAGGTGGTCGGATGTGACTGCGGCGACGGCTGGAGATGGGAGGTCGAGCAGGGGGCCGGAGCCGGGCTCGAGGGGCGGCTCGAACCGCGGCTGAGGCTGGTCCGGGCGCCGGCCGGGCGCGCCGGAGAGCCGATCCCCTTCTCCTGTAGACTAGCGGTGCCGGGGGAGGTCTCGATTCCCGAGATCGGGAAGGTGATGCGCATCACCAGGCGGCCTCGCGAGCCATGGATGTTCGAGGGCTCGCGGACCCGAGCCGCCCTGGAACTTCCCCTGGTGGAAGGTGATGTCGTGCAGATTCGCAATCGAAGACCCGGAGACCGGATCCGTCCCCTCGGCTGCTCCTACGAGCGCAAGCTCAAGGACGTGCTGATCGACCGTCGCTTCCCGCGGGAAGACCGGGACGCCCTGCCGCTGTTGATCGTCGAGGATCGTGTCGCCTGGGTTCCGGGAGTCACGATCGACGATCGCCGCCGAATCCGAACGAACGCCGGCGACGGACAAGAGAACGAGCAGCGTTTCTGGGTCGCCGAGCTGTTGACGCCCTCGAGCGCGCCGTCACCCTCCTCCACCCCGAGCAACGACCTGAATCCCCCAAGGACAGCACCGTGAGCCCCACCATTCGCACCCTGATCGTCTGGATCGCCATCCTGATGGTGGTCATCGTCCTGTGGACGACCTTCCAGTCCGGCCGCATGCCGAGCGTGCCGCTTTCCTTCACCGAGTTTCTCGAGCACGTCGAGGCGGGCCGTGTCTCCGCGGTCGAGATCCGCGGCCAGGAGCTCAACGGCAGCTTCCGCGAGGGCGACCGCTTCAACGAAGGCGAGAAGTTCTCCACCTATCTGCCGCCGGAGTACCCCGAGCTGATCCCGGTCCTGCGCGAGGCGCAGATCGACATCAAGGCGGCCGAGCCGAAGACCAACCCGCTCCTGCAGTTCCTCTTCACCTGGGCGCCCTTCCTGCTGATCATCGGCCTGTGGATCTTCTTCATGCGGCAGATGCAGAGCGGCGGCAACAAGGCGCTGTCGTTCGGCAAGAGCCGCGCCAAGCTGCTGACCAACTCGGGCAAGAAGGTGACCTTCGCCGACGTCGCCGGCATCGAAGAGGCGAAAGAGGAGCTCTCCGAGGTCGTCGAGTTCCTCAAGGAGCCGGGGAAGTTCCAGAAGCTCGGCGGCAGGATCCCGAAGGGCGTGCTGCTGATGGGCTCGCCCGGCACCGGCAAGACGCTGCTGGCGCGCGCCATCGCCGGCGAGGCGAACGTGCCGTTCTTCTCGATCTCGGGCTCCGACTTCGTCGAGATGTTCGTCGGCGTCGGTGCCTCGCGAGTCCGTGATCTGTTCGAACAGGGGAAGAAGAACGCCCCGTGCATCATCTTCATCGACGAGATCGACGCGGTCGGCCGCCACCGCGGCGCCGGCCTCGGCGGCGGGCACGACGAGCGCGAGCAGACGCTCAACCAGCTGCTCGTGGAGATGGACGGCTTCGAGTCGAACGAAGGCGTCATCCTCATCGCCGCCACCAACCGCCCCGACGTGCTCGACCCGGCGCTGCTCAGACCCGGCCGTTTCGACCGCCGGGTGATGGTCGATCTGCCCGACATCAACGGGCGACGCGGAATTCTCGAGGTTCATACCCGCGAGATTCCTCTGGAGGAGGAGATCGATCTCGGTGTCGTCGCCCGCGGCACCCCCGGCTTCTCGGGTGCCGACCTCGAGAACCTCGTCAACGAGGCCGCTCTCATCGCCGCGCGGCGCAACAAGAAGGCGGTCGAGACCGAGGACTTCGACTACGCCAAGGACAAGATCCTGATGGGCGTCGAGCGCAAGACGATGATGCTCACCGAGAAGGAGAAGCGGGTCACCGCCTACCACGAGGCGGGTCACGCGATCGTCGGCGCGGTGCTGCCCGACTCCGACCCGGTCCACAAGGTGACGATCATCCCGCGCGGCCGCGCTCTCGGCGTCACCGTCCAGTTGCCGCTCGAGGACCAGCACAACCACTCGAGCGGCTATCTCGAGACGCGGATCGCGGTGCTCATGGGCGGCCGCGTCGCCGAGGAGCTCACGCAGAAGGACGTCACGACCGGCGCCTCGAACGACATCGAGCGCGCCACCGAGATGGCGCGTCGCATGGTTTGCGACTTCGGCATGTCGGAGCTCGGGCCGCTCGCGTTCGGCAACGGCAGTGAGCCGGTGTTCCTGGGTCGCGACTACTCGCAGCGGACCGACTACAGCGAGAGCACGGCGCAGAAGATCGACCAGGAGGTCGAGCGCCTGGTGCGCGACGGCTACGAGAAGGCACGCGAGATCCTCACCGAGTACCGGGAGGTTCTCGACCGCCTGGCCCGCGATCTTCTGGAGCTCGAATCGGTCTCCGGCAGCGACGTCTACGCGCTGATCAAGGAGCTCACCGGCAAGGACCTGGCTCCCGAGGAGCCGCAGCAGCACCCCGGCCCGCCGCCCTCGACACCGACGGCCGTCGCCACCCCCGCCGACGCGGATGCGGTGACCGACGAGCCGCCGGGAGACATGGAGCCGGCGCCGGCCACCCGGGAGCGCGACACCCTGGAGGGTCACTGACCCGGTGCAGAGTGAGGCGGCGCTCGAAAGGGCGGTGACGGGAGTGGGAGCGGAGGCCGCCGGGAGCACCAGCGCTGCCGGCGGGCCGACCGCCCCTGGACTCGCGCTGCGCGGCGGTCGCCACCTCGCCTTCGGCGGCACCCCCCTCGTCTTCGGCGTCGTCAACATCACGCCGGACTCGTTCTCCGACGGAGGGCGCTACCTCGAGGCGGACCGGGCGGTCGAGCAGGGGCTGAGGCTCCTCGAGGAGGGCGCCGACGCTCTCGATCTCGGAGCGGAGTCGACGAGGCCGGGCGGCGGGGTCTACGGCGACGGTGCGAGCGATGTCGACGCCGCCGAGGAGTGGCGGCGGCTCGCTCCGGTGCTCGACGCTCTGCGTCAGCACACCGACGCGGCGCTGAGCGTCGATACCCGCAAGGCGGAGACCGCTCGACGGGCGCTCGATTCGGGAGCCGACCTCGTCAACGACGTCAGCGCACTCTCCGATCCCGGCATGGCCGAGGTGGTGGCGGGCGCCGGCTGCCCGGTGGTGCTGATGCACAGCCGGGGACACCTGGCGACGATGCAGAAGGAGATCGCCTTCGACGACGTCGTCACGGAGGTGTGCGCCGAACTCCAGGCCGCAGTCGAGCGGGCGCTCGCCGCAGGTATCGCGAGAGACCGGATCGTCGTCGATCCGGGGATCGGGTTCGGCAAGACCCCGGAGTTCGATCTGCGCCTGCTCGCCGAGCTTCCGGCGCTGCGGCGGCTCGGACCGGTGATGGTCGGAGCGAGCCGCAAGAGCTTCCTCGGCGCCGTGACGGGTGCGGCGGTGGAAGATCGGCTGCCGGCGAGTCTCGCCATCGCGGCGTGGGCCGCCCGGCACCGAGCCGAGATCCTGCGGGTGCACGACGTGGCGGCCACGCGGCAGCTGCTCGACGTCTGGCGAGCGCTCGAAGGGCGCGAGGGAGACGGCGCATGAACCTCGGTGCCTGGAGCGAGCTCGTCACTTGGCGCGACGTCGTCGACATCCTGCTCGTCGCCATCGCGATCTACTACCTCCTGATCCTCATCCGCGGCACCAGGGCGGTGCAGGTGCTCCTCGGCATCCTGTTCCTCGGCGGCGTCTGGTACGTCGCGGGCCTTTTCGAGCTGGTCACCCTGCAGTCGCTCCTGTCGCGCTTCCTCACCCTGCTGCCGCTGGCGATCATCGTTCTTTTCCAGCAGGAGATCCGGCGGGCGCTGGCGAACTTCGGCCGCAACCCGCTGTGGGGATTCGGTACCCAGACCAAGGTGCAGTCGACGATCGAGGAGGTCGAACTCGCCGCCTCGGCGCTGGCGGCTTCCCGCACCGGCGCGCTGATCGTGCTGCAGCGGCTGCAGGGGCTGCGCGACTACATCGAGAACGGGGTCGAGATCGACGCCCGGGTCAGCCACTCTCTGCTGACCAACCTCTTCTCCCCCGACACGCCGCTCCATGACGGCGCCGCCATCGTGCAGCAGGACCGGATCGCCGCGGCGAGCTGCTTTCTGCCGCTGACCTCTCGCACCAGCCTCAGCAAGAAGCTCGGTACCCGCCACCGGGCCGCGGTCGGCATCACCGAGGAGACCGATGCTCTGGCCGTCGTCGTCTCCGAGGAGACGGGCGGCATCTCGATCGCCCTCGGCGGCCAGCTGCTCCAGGGGCTCGATGCGCGAGGCCTGCGCAACAAGCTCTATCAGTACCTCATTCGAGACGTGAACCTGCAGATCGGGAGACCGGAATGAACGAAGTCGCCAGCCGGTGGGGGCTGAGGCTGCTGGCGCTCGCGCTCGCCGGCCTCGCCTGGTTCGCCTTCAGCGGCGAGAAGCGCGAGCCGCAGTCGGAGCGGGTCGTCGAGGCGGCGCTCAACTACGACACTCCGCCCGACTACCTGCTGCTGCAGCGGGTCGAGTCCGTCCGGGTCGGCGCCCGCGGGCCGCAGAGCAAGATCCGCAGCCTCACCTCGCCGCTCGTCGACGTCGTCATCGACCTGCCCGAGGAGGAGGGGCTTCACCAGATCGCCATCGGCGAGGACCAGATCATCCTCCCCGAAGGTCTGGAGCTGGTGTCGGTCGAGCCGAACGTCATCGAGGTGACGATGGACCGGCAGGTCACGAAGTTCGTGCAGGTGGAGCCGGAGCTCGCCGGCGAACCGGCGGCGGGGGCACAGGTGCTCGGCTGGCGCGTCGTACCCAACACGACGCTGGTGGAGGGACCGGCCTCACGACTCGAGCTGCTCGAGACGGTACAGACGCTACCGATCAGCCTCAACGGCCACGCCCGCGACTTCCGCGAGGAGGTGGCGGTGCGGCCGCCCGAGCCGCTGATCTCGATTCAGGCGCCGACGACCGTCGAAGTGCGGGTCGAACTCGCCATCCCCAACGTCGAGCCCGATGACGAAGACGCAGCTCCGGTTCGGAACTGACGGCCTCCGCGGGCCTTTCGGCGACCCGCCTCTCGATCGCTCGACCGTCACCGTCTTCGGTCTCGAGCTCGGCCGGATGCTGGTGGAAGAGGACCGGTCGCGGCGGGTGGTCGTCGGCGGCGACACGCGTGAGAGCACCCCTCTGCTGGCGAGCTGGCTCGCCGCCGGCATCGCTGCCGCGGAGTGCGAGCTTCTGTTCCTCGGCACCGTGCCGACACCGGCGGTCGCCTGGGCGGCTCGCGCCCTGGGATGTGACGGCGTGGCGGTCTCGGCGAGCCACAACCCGTGGCAGGACAACGGCCTCAAGCTGGTCGGCGACGACGGCTTCAAATGGTCGCGCGAGCGCGAAGCCCGCTTCGAGCGCCGCCTGGAAGAGAGGCTGAGAGCGACACCGTCGGTGGCCAACGAGGTGCATCCCTCCCCCACCCTGACGGCGGACCAGGAGTGGGTCTCGAGCTATCTCTCGTCGCTCGGCACATCGATCGACACCCCCGAGCGCCTCGCCGGGCTGAGGCTCGCCGTCGACTGCGCCAACGGCGCTGCGAGCCCGTGGGCCGCAGAGCTCCTGACCTCGCTCGGGGCCGACGTGACGGTGATGGCCGATGCGCCCGACGGCCGCAACATCAACTTCGACTGCGGCTCTACGCACCCCGGCACGCTCCAGAGCCTCGTGGCGGAGGGCTCCTACGACCTCGGTGTCGCCTTCGACGGCGACGCCGACCGGGCGCTGTTCGTCGCGCCGTCGGGAGAGCTCGTCGACGGCGACGCGGTGCTCTACCTGTGGGCACGCGCGCTCGCCGCCTCCGGCGACCTCGACCCGATGGAGATCGTCGCGACTTCGATGAGCAACCTCGGCCTCGAGAAGGCACTCCGTCGCGACGGGATCGAAGTCGTTCGCTGCGACGTCGGCGATCGGGTCGTCGTCGAGACGCTCCGCGAGCGGGGCCTGACCCTCGGCGGAGAGCAGTCTGGGCACATCGTGCACCTCGGCCTCGGCACGACCGGCGACGGCCTGTTGACGGCGATTCAGGTGGCGACGCGTGTCGCCGCCTCGCCCGGGGGGCTCGACGCTCTGCTCGAGGGCTTCGAGACCTTTCCGCAGATCCTCAAGAACCTCGAGGTGGTGAGCAAGCCGCCGCTCGACTCACTCCCCGCCGTCGTCGACGCCGTCGATCGGGCCCGGCGAGCCCTCGGCGACGACGGCCGGATCGTGCTGCGCTACAGCGGCACCGAGCCGCTGGCGAGAGTGATGATCGAGGGACCGGAGCAGGAGATGATCGAGGAGCTGGCGGACGAGATTCTCGCGGCGATCGACCGGTCGATCCCCACCGCCGGCGCCGAGGGAGCCGCATGACGCTCCTGTCGGTCAACATCGACCACGTCGCCACCGTGCGCGAGGCCCGCGGTGTCGACTACCCGGACCCGGTGGAGGCGGCACGACTGGCTCTGGCGGCCGGCGCCGACGGCATCACCGTCCACCTGCGGGGCGATCGACGCCACATCCAGGACGCCGACGTCGAACGGCTGCGAGCCGCGTTCGACGCCAAGCTCAACCTCGAGATTGCCACCACCGGGGAGATGCTGGCGTTGGCGAAGCGGCTCGGCCCCGACCAGGTGACGCTCGTCCCGGAACGCCCGGAGGAGGTGACGACCGAAGGGGGTCTCGACGTCGCCGCGCGCCTCCACGACGTCGAGCGCGCCCTCGACCAGCTCGCCGGCAGCGGCATCGGCACCTCGATCTTCCTCGATCCAGACCGGCGCCAGGTGGAGGCGCTCGCTCCCCTGGCCGGGAGGCTCGCAGGGGTGGAGATCAACACCGACCGCTACACCGCCGCCCATCGCCGCAACGAATCCGGGGCCGCCGGTGAACTGGAATCGGTGGCCGCCACCGCCGACTCCCTGGCGGGAATAGGCTTCGAGGTCTACGCCGGCCACGGCCTCACCGTCGACAGCGTCGGTCCGATAGCGGCGCTCGAGCCGATCGTCGAACTCAACATCGGCCACGCCCTCGTCGCGCGGGCGGTGCTCGTCGGTATCGACGCCGCGGTGCGCGAGATGCGCTCGGCGATCGCCGGGTAGCGGAGGTCAGGCGGGCGCTTCGACCGTGGCCGGCCCGGCGGCGGTCTCCGCCTCGGAGGCGTCGTCGCGCCGGTACTCCTTGAGCTTTCGCTGCAGCGTCCGCAGCCCGATTCCGAGCGCCCTGGCGGTGTTGGCGCGATGGCCGCCGAACACCTCCAGCGTCTCGAGAATCGCCTGGCGCTCGATCTCGGCCATCGTCCGCACCGGGCCGTCGGCGCCCTGAATCCTGCCCGCCCCGTCCGGCGGCGCCGCCATGCGAAGGTCGGCCGGCAGATCCGCGCGCTCGATCACCTCCCCCTGATGGAAGATCACCACCGACTCCATCAGGTTCTTGAGCTCCCGCACGTTGCCCGGCCAGGCGGCTGACTGGAGAATGTCGAGCGCGTCGGGGCTGAGACGCTTGGGCTCCCTGCCGTGTTCCTCGCAGTAGCGCTGGAGGAAGTGCTCGGCCAGCAGCGGCACGTCGTCGGGACGCTCCCGCAACGCCGGGATCCGTAGCGTCACGACCTTGAGCCGGTAGAACAGATCCTCCCGGAAGCGGCCCTCCGCGACCTCCTGCTCGAGGTTGCGGTTGGTCGCCGCGATCAGGCGGAAATCGACGTCGATCTGCTCGCTGCCGCCGACCCGCATCACGCTGCGCTCCTCGAGAACCCGTAGCAGCTTGACCTGGAGCTCCGGATAGAGCTCGCTGATCTCATCGAGGAAGAGGGTCCCCTGGTGGGCGAGCTCGAACTTGCCGATCTTGCGACCGGTGGCCCCGGTGAAGGACCCCTTCTCGTGACCGAAGAGCTCGCTCTCGAGAATGTCCGCCGGGATCGCGCCGCAGTTGATCGCCAGGAAGCGGTCGTCGCGCCGCGGGCTCGCCCGGTGGAGAGCGTTCGCGACCAGTTCCTTGCCGGTGCCGCTCTCGCCGGTGACGAGCACGGTCGAGCGCGTCGGCGCGACGAGGTTCATCTGCTCGAAGAGCGTCTCCATCCCCGCCGAGTGGCCGATGATCGAGTCGAAGCCGTAGCGTTTGTCGAGCATCCGCTTGAGGCTCGTCACCTCTTCCTTGAGCTGCCGGTTCTCGAGCAGGTTCATCACCCGCTTGCGCAGCTCGTAGAGGTCGATCGGCTTGGTGAGGTAGTCGTCGGCGCCGACCTGCATCGCCTCGACCGCCGACTCGATCGAGCCGAAGCCGGTAACGAGGATCACGCCGAGGTCGAGCTCCCGCTCTCGCACCGCCTGGAGGAAGCCGATACCGTCCATCTCCGGCATCCGCAGATCGCAGATTGCGATCGCCGCTCCGGGAGTGGCGTCAAGATGGGCGAGCGCCTCGCGGGCGTCGTCGAAGGTCCGGACACCGACGCCGATCTTCTCGACGGCGAGCGCCATCGACTCGCGCGATCCGGTCTCGTCGTCGATGACGAGGATGGTGGGAGCTTCCGCTGCGTCTCTCACGATCCGGCCATTTTGGCACACTCAGCCGGACCTCCCGCTGACGCGAGAAGCCCGCACGAGGGTCCGGCCGAGCAACCGGCCGCGACCCCGGCCGGCCCGAACCTATTCTGTCTCTCGGTCCCGATCCTCGTCGGTGTCGGCTTCGCTCTCGTCGTCCCCGTCGTCGAACGGACTCTCGTCCCACACCGGGTCCGCGCTCTCGTCACCCTCGTCGACTCCGTCTGCGGAGGCGTCCGATGCGGGTACAGGCGGCAACGGCGCGCTCCACTCCTCGGCGCGATTCCAGGTCTCCGAGGTACCGAAGCGGGTCAGGACCGCCGCTCCGGTGCCGAGCACCCAGGACGCGAACCAGACCACTCCGCCGAAGAACAGGAACATGCCGGCGATGAAGCGCAGCGGCGCCACTCCGAAGTTGAGGAGATCGCCGACGAGCGACAGCGAGAGCACCGCGACGAGCCCCAGCAGCACCACCCAGAAGGGGCTCCCGAGCTGCCAGGAGAACTTCTTCTCGAGTGCCTCGCCGATCCTGGCCGCGACGGCAACGAAACCGAGCCAGGCGACCACGACGGCGGCCAGCACTCCGAACGGGACGACGATCAGAAGCGGAATGCCGATGATCGACACTGCGAGGAAGAGACACAGCAGAACGACGATCGGCACGAACAGGGCGACGGCCAGGAGACCGACGAGCCCGCACTTCCACGGCTCGGCCTCGAGGCGCTCTTCCATGCGACCGATCGGCCGGCGGAAGACCAGCAGACTGAGCCAGGCGAGCACCCCGAGGAAGAGGATCCGCACCAGCTTCCAGCCGAGCCCGCGCCACCAGCCCCACGGGCTGAAGGAGTGCTCGAAGCGGTAGTGATCCCAGTCGCGCCAGTTGGTCCAGGGAACGAAGTTGAAGTTCGTGTGCACGCTGACGTCTTCGATGTCGCCGTCGACGCGGGCTCCGTCGTCCTGGTAGACCTCACCGCCGACGCTCGCCACGTCGCCCATGACGTGCGCACCGTCGAGGAGCCTCACGACGCCGCCCACAGCGGTCACGTCGCCGGTGACCTCGCCTTCGACGGTCACGCTCCCTCCGACCACCGCCGCGTCACCTTCGACCCGGCCGAGAATCTTCAGGTAGCCGCCGAAGAGGGCGACGTTCTCGACGATCTCGTCGCTCTCGATCGTGCGATTGCTGCCGACGACGATCTCGGTGTCACCGCTCGAGGAGCGGCGACGGCGACGCCGGCTTTCCCTCTTCTCCGCGTCCTCGTCGATGGCGTCGTCGGAAACCACGAGCGAATTCTCTTCGTCGGCCGCCTCGGCGTCGGCCGCGTCTTCATCCTCGATCTCAGGATCGTCGGTGGCCGGGTCCTCGGCAGCTGCGTCCTCGGCAACGTCGTCCTCGGCAGTCGCCAGACCGAGCGCCAGCGCCAGCAGTTCGGCCCGCCCTGCACCATCGAGGCGAGCTGCGGCGAGCACCACGGGAGCGGCCTCGCCGAGACGAACTCGGACCTCGTCGTCGCCGGCCGGAGCGCCGTCGAGCGCGATGCCGGCATCGGAAACCTCGACCGTCCTCGGGCTCGATTCCTGGTCGAGCGGCTGAAGCAGCATGCCGTCGCTCAGCGGCAGCACGGTGAAGTAGCGCTGCAGGTCGTCGATCAGATCGCCTGCACTCTCCTGAGCGACCGCCGGCGTCGCAGCCAGCAGCGCCAGGGTCGGCAGGGCCAGGGTCAGCATGAACAGCGCCGCCAACCTGCTGCGACGGGACGAGATTCGAAACATACGGGAGGCACGGTCAGCCATGACGAAGACTCCTCTCGGGGGCGATGATCGAACTCAGCGCCCTCGCGGCGATCACCATCGAGATCGCACAGATCCAAAGAAAACTCAGAAGTTGAGGGCCGGTGAGGGCCCCGGTGAAGGTCTGGCTGGCACGCCCGATCGCATCGGCGGCCGCGAGAGCCTCCGAGGCGATGCGTCCGCCGACCACCAGCAGGCGCGAGCCGAGCCCGACCGCCTGCCCTGATTGAACGACGCCCACCAGGAGGCTCGACACCCAGGCGAAGCTCAGGAAACCGGCCAGGGCCCAGGCGACGAAGGCCGCCCGCCACAGCCAGGTATGACGTTCCCACCAGCGGGCGCGACCGACGCCAGCCGCTTCGACGACGGCGCCGGCGAAGCCGGCGGGTACCCGCGCCTCGGGGAGCCCCTGAAGCAGGGCTCCCAGCGCGCGCTCCGCCGCCGCGGTATCGCCGCTGCGTTCCGCCTGGAACCAGGATTCGAGCTGTTTTCGGTCGTTTCGCATGGTGGTTTCCGCTCTCTGGGCCCTACGCGACCTCGTCGCGGGAAGTTTCGCTCATCCTTCGGGGGTCCATCCCGACTCGCTCAGATGCTCCATCAGCGCCTTGCGCGCCCGGTGCAGGTGGGTCTTCACCGTCCCCAGCGGGAGGTCCATGATCCCGGCGATCTCCTCGTAGGCGAGGCCCTGCAGAAACCTCAGCTCCACGGCGCTCCGGTAGTCCGGCCGCAGCCGTCCGATGGCCGTCTGGATCGCCGCGGCCAGGCCGCGGCTGCGCAGTGCGCTTTCGGGGGTGTCGAGGTCGTCGCCAGGCAGCAAATCTAGCAAATCGCCCCGGTCCGGATCCGACGTTTCCAGCGGCACCGTGTCGATCCGCTTGCGGCGCAGCGCGTCGAGCGCCGTGTTGTGGGCGATCTTGAAGAGCCAGCTGGAGAACTTGCGCTGCTGCTGGAAGGTGTCCAGCGCCCGGAACGCCTTGACGAACGCCTCCTGAGCGAGATCCTCGGCCCACGAGGCGTCGCGCACAATCCGCCGGATCAGGCTCAGAACCGGCTTCTGATAGCGCTCGACGAGGAGGCGATACCCCTCCTCCGACCCCTCGAGGGCGGCGGCGATCGCCTGCGCGTCACTGGGGGTCGCGGTCACGTCGGCGGACCCGACGGCTGGGGTGGAAGGTGGCGCACGATTCGGAGCTACGGCACGGTGAAGTGGTCAGCCCCTCCAGTGGAACATGAGGAGCACGACGCCGAGGGCGATGCGGTAGAGCGCGAAGCCGCCGAAACCGCGGCGCTTCAACCAGCGCAGCAGCCAGTCGATGGCGAGATACGCGGAGACCGCGGCCGCGACGAAGCCGACACCGAGGGCGGCCCAGCCCCCGACCGCCGACGGGTCGGCGACGATCTCCCAGCCGTCCTTGGCGGCCACCAGCAGGCCGACCGGCAGCGACAGCAGGAACGAGAGGCGCGCCGCGCGGGTGCGCGACAGGCCGTCGAAGAGAGCTGCGGACATCGTCACCCCGGAGCGGGAGGTCCCGGGGATCACCGCCAGCGCCTGAGCGGCTCCGGCGACGAGCATCGATCGCCACGACCATGGAGCCCGCACCGTCTCAGCATCGACGTCCTTTCTACCCGCAGTCGTGCGGCGAGCGTAGAGGTCGGCCGCCCACAACAGAGCACCGAAGAGGATCGACGTCACTCCCAGCACCGCGAGGCTGCGGCCGGAGGTGGCGACGAAGTCGATCAGCAACGCACCGGCGACCACCACCGGAATCGAGGCGACCGCCAACTGAAGGGCCAGTCGCGCCTCGTCGCTGTGCCGCCATCGGACGAGGTCGAGGGCCCCCCGGACGAGCGCGACGACGTCGCGCCGCAGGTAGGCGACGATCGCCACCATCGAACCGGCGTGGGCCGCCATGTCGAACGCGAGTCCCTGATCGGGCCATCCGAGCACCCTGGAAGCGAGGATCAGATGGCCGGACGAGCTGATCGGCAGGAACTCGAGCAGCCCCTGGACGAGGCCGAGGATCATCGCCTGGAAGATCGACATCGGTCGGTGGTGGGATCGGACGGTGGGTCGGTAGTCGGAACGGGCAGGATTGTACGCCGGTATACTCGCGCTCGTCGCGGGGCCGGGCATCGACAGCCGTCCGGTGCGTCCGACAGCCGCCGCTCCCGAACCTCGTGCCTTCCTCCCCCGCCTCCCTCCGCCCCGAGGACCTCGACCAGCTCGAGAGGCGCGGCATCGCTCCCGAGGAGGCTCAACGCCAGCTCGAGCTGCTGCGAGAACCGCCCCGCCCGCTGAGACTGGCGCGCGCCTGCACCGTCGGCGACGGCATCCATCAGCTCGACGACGCGGACGGCGGCCGCCGGCTCGAAGCGTGGCGAGAGGCTTCCGAAGCGCGGCGAATCACCAAGTTCGTGCCCGCCTCCGGCGCCGCGACGCGGATGTTCCGGGAGCTCATGGAAGGTGAGCCGGAGGCCGTACGCCGGCTCTTCGCCGAGCGGCGCTCGTTCTCTTTCGGCGAACGTCTCGAAGCGGCGATTCGCCGGACCGGCCGCGACACCGACCGCGCCGCCGACTGGGCCGGGGCTCTGCTCGATCCGGCGGGCCTGGGCTACGCCGCCCTGCCGAAGGGCCTGTTGAGCTTCCACACCTACCCCGACGGCAGCCGCACCGCCTTCGAGGAGCACCTCGTGGAAGCGGGTGGTCTCGCCGGTACCGCCGGGCGCGCACATTTCACCGTCTCTCCCGAGCACATGGGGGCGTTTCGCGGTGCGCTCGAGCGCTCGAGCGATCTCGCCGGGAGCCTCGAGGTCGACTTCTCCACCCAACGTCCGGCGACCGACACCCTGGCGATCGATCTGCAAGGCCGGCCGTTCCGCACCTCTGCAGGCGAGCTCCTGCTCCGGCCCTCCGGTCATGGAGCGTTGCTCGACAACCTCCAGCGCCTCGACGGCGACCTCGTCACGATCAAGAACATCGACAACATCCAGCCGGAGTGGCGCCAGGCGGAAGTCGTCTCGTGGAAGCGCCATCTGATCGGCGAAGCGGTTCTTCGCTCGCGGGAGCTGACGACCGCCGCGACGCTTCCGATGTCCGAAGCGGTACCGCGCGTCGCCGCGGCGCTCGATCTCGACGCTCCGCGAACCGGCGATCTGGAGAGGTGGGTGCACGACCGGCTGTCACGGCCGCTGAGGCTGTGCGGCATGGTCCGCAACGAGGGCGAGCCCGGCGGCGGCCCGTTCTGGGTGCGGCACGCCGACGGCAGCGAATCGCGGCAGATCGTCGAGTCGTCGCAGATCGACCATGGCGATTCCGATCAGGCGGCGATCGTCGCGGGCTCCACGCACTTCAACCCGGTCGATCTCGTCTGCGTGTTGCGGCGCCCGGACGGCACCGCCTTCGACCTCGAAGCGTTCGTCGACCCCACGACCGCCTTCGTCAGCCGCAAGAGTCACGAAGGCAGGGCGCTGCTGGGGCTGGAGCGGCCCGGGCTGTGGAACGGCGCGATGGCCCGGTGGAACACGCTGTTCGTCGAGGTCCCGGCGGCGACGTTCGCGCCGGTCAAGACCGTCTTCGACCTGCTGCGGCCCGAGCACCAGCCCGCCGGACGTTGACGGCCGGCTACTGCTTGATCACCTGATCGACCAGTACGCTGTTCGAGATCGCCACGGTCCGACCGTCCTGCTCGAGGAGGATCTGGGTCGGCGTGATCGCCGCCAGCTTGCCACGCTCGTCGCCGATCTCCATCTCCTTGCCGACCTCGAACACCTTGCGGGCATAGAAGCCGGCAATGACGTTGCGGGCAATCTCGCGCGTCCCCAGGCCGAAGGAAAGCGCGAAGGCGAGCGCCAGGCCGGCGAGGAAGCAGGTCGTGACAACCCGGATGATGTCGGTGTCGACCTGGAGCTGCCCGAGCGCCATGATGCCCGCCACGAACAGGATCAGCGCCGAGACGAGTTTGCCGAGGGTGGAGCCGAACTCGATGCCCGAGTTTTCCGCTGCCGTCGAGACCGCCGAGCCCGGCCACCTGCCCGGCCGTGCTGCCGAGCAGCACGATGACGATGCCGGCGATCAGGTTGGGCACGTAGCCGAGGAAGGTGCCGATGGCGCTGGAGACGGCCGTCAGACCGAGCGCGTCGGCCGCAGCCCGCGCAAACAGGAACAGCAGCAGGAAGTAGGCGGTCCGCGGGATGAAGTCGCTCATCAGCTGGCGCAGCCCGATCCGCTGCAGCGCCTGATCGACACCGACCTTCGGGACAGCAGGCTGTCGAACCGGATCCTCGTCAGCACGGCATCTTGAGGAGCTTCTCGAATCCCCTTCGCCACGACAGGATGGCAACGACGAAAGAGCGCGATCGCCAGACGAGCACCCTCGGAGTCGCCGCGACGATCTCGGTGATCAGATTGCGAAACGTGAGGACGAGCTGGTCCTTGACGGCCAGAGTTTCGTTCATGTTGCGTCTCCTTTACCCGGTCCTTGCTCCGACTCGTGGTTGGTCCCTCGAGGCCTCGCCGAGGCTTCCTCGGCCAGCCCGAACATCGCACGCAGCAGCTCGAGAAACACCGCCGCGAGGCCGGACACCGACAGCTCGGCCATGTCGGAGCCGAGCTGGCGCCGCTCGAATCGAGCGCCGGATCCGTCCGAAGAACCCGATCTGCGGCTCCTCGCGCAGCGACGCCAGCTGGGCGATCGGCTGGCCGGTGTCGATGTCGTCCTCCTCGAGGCCGTCGAAGCGCTCGTCGCTCATGCGATCTCCGACGCCGCGCTCCGGCCTGATTCGAGCAGGTGGCCGCCGCAACCTCGCCGGCCACGACCTCGTCGTAGCGCTGACGGAACTCCTCACGGGCTCTCTTGATTCTCATCTTGACGGCCGACAGCCCGATGTCGAGCTGCTCGGCGATCTCCTGGTAGGTCATGCCGTCCAGGTCGCGCAGCAGGAGCGGGACCCTCAGGGTGGACGACATGGCGTCGAGCACTCGCGCGATGCGGCGCCGTTCGTCGAAGCTCTCGAGGTCCTTCTCGCCGCGCGCCTCGTCGAAGAGACCGGCCGCGACCTCCATGCCCGGCTCCTCGATGTCGACCATGTGCTTGCCGTGCCGCTTCTGGTTGAAGTTCAGGCAGTGGTTGATCTTGATGCGCTGCAGCCAGGTCGAGAACTTGGAGCGCCCTTCGAAGCGCTTGAGCCCGAAGAACGCCTTGACGAAGACCTCCTGCGCGAGGTCCTCGGCGTCGTTCGGCGAACGGGTCAGATAGCGGCAGTTGGCGAGGATCTTCGACTGGTAGCGCTCGACCAGCACCTCGAACGGTCGGGTGTCGCCCGGCCCCCGGCGCACCTTCTCGACCAGCTCCCGGTCCTCGAGCTCCTGGAGGGTCATTCGTAGGTACGCCCCTGGTGACGGATCCAGCCGGTGTCGCGGCGCGACCCGTCCGGATCGTGATGGGTCCAGTGCAGCACGCCACCCTTGTCGTTCCACTCGTACTGGCCGCGCACCGTCACCTCGTCGCCAAGATCGATCGGCACTCTCGGTGCGAGGTCGATGTTGTGAGCCACGAGCAGGGTGTTGCCGCTACCGGCATCGAGGATGAACCGCTGATGGCGATCGCCGTGGAGGTCGTCCGAAAGCGTCCTGGAAACCACCCCTTCGACCTCGACCATCGCGCCCGAAGCGCGCGTTCGGATCACCTCGGCGAGTTCGCCCGAGACGCCGACGGACGTACCGGCCCCGTACTGCTGGTAGAGCCAGGCGCCGGCGGCCACCAGGCCGACGGCGACGAGTCTCAGCAACTGCTGCCGACTGCGATTCAAGAAAAGCGCACTCCTGACGAAAACGGGAGGCGGCCCGACCGTGAGGCCGGGCCGCGCCCGGGTTCAGCCGTTGGACTTCAGTGCGTCGCGGATCTCCTCCAGCAGCACGATGTCCTGCGGGGGAGCGGCCGGCGCTTCGGCTTCTTCTTCCTTCCAGCGATTGAACGTCTTGACCATCATGAAGATCGCGAAAGCGACGATCAGGAAGGTGAAGATCGTGTTGATGAAGGCGCCGTAGTTGAGCGTCACCGCTCCCGCTTCCTTCGCCGCGGCGAGCGTCGAGTAGGCGGCTCCCTCGGCACCGGCCTTCAGCACGATGAACTTGTCGGTGAAGTCGACGCCGCCGGTGAAGAGGCCGATGATCGGCATCAGCAGGTCGTCGACGAGCGACTTCACGATCGGCGTGAAAGCACCGCCGATGACGATACCGACCGCCATGTCGAGCACGTTGCCCTTGACGGCGAAGTCCTTGAATTCCTTCAACATACGTGGTTCCTCCCCTTTTCAAAGATGGACGCGGATTCGACCGGCGCCCGGATGACCGACCTGAGCTTCTCTGGACCGGCGAGCGGTGACGAAGTCACATGCCGACCCCGGTTCCCTCTGACAATGGATTGCAGCCTGACGATCCTACCGGACGCGGCCGCGAGGCCACTGAGGCGGCGGAGGTGTGACTATCCGGGGACGGAACGGTCAGAAACATCAGGCGAGCGGTATCCTTGCAGGTATCACTCGGCCTAAGGCCATCTGGGAAGGAGAGTAGGACCATGCTCGAGAGAACTCGACTGCAGATTCTCGGCTTCGCGCTCGTCGTCGCCCTCGCCGGAGTCGCCGCGCCGGTGCTCGCTCAGGAGCCCGCCGCGACGGAACCGGCCGCGCAGGAACCCGCGCCTCAGGACCCGGCGCTTCAGGAGCCGGCGCTTCAGGAGCCGGCCGCCACGGAACCCGCAGCGGCGGAGCCGACTCCGGCGCAGACTGCCGAGCCCGCCGCCGGCAATCCGCCGACCACGATCACCGGCGCGGTCGGCAGCGCCGCCGGTGAGATGGCCGAGGCCGCGCAGGCCGGTACGGCCGGCGTTCGCGACCAGGGCAAGGCACTGTGGTCCGAGGCACTGGTGCCGATGTGGGAGCGCTTCGCCGCCGCCCTGCCGGTGCTGCTCAAGGCGCTGCTGATCCTCGCCGTCGCCTGGATCCTGGCGCTCGCTCTGGGTGCCGGAACCACGAAGCTTCTGAGCCTCACCACCGTCGACGAGCGTGCCGCCCGTGACTGGGGTCTCGGCAGGTTCCTCGAGAACGAGAAGGGCGAGAAGACCACCGTCGACGAGCTCGGCGGAGCGGTCGTCAAGTGGGTGATCCTGCTGCTCGGCTTCGTCGCCTTCTTCGACGCCCTGGAGCTGCAGATGGTGGCGGGTCCGCTCCAGGGGGTCGTCTCCACGATCCTCGGGCTCATCCCGGCGCTGCTCAAGGCGTTCGTCATCCTGCTCGTGGCGTGGATCGTCGCGTCGATCCTGAAGATGCTGACCACCCGCGGCCTCCACGCCGTCGGCTTCGACCAGCGCACCGAGAAGTACTTCCCGCCGCGCGAGGTCAAGGGCGAGACGGTGATGGCGAGCAGCATGATCGGCCGGCTGGTGTTCTACGCCGTCCTGCTCTTCGCCCTGCCCCCGTTCCTCGAGGCGCTCGGCCAGCAGTCGCTGGTCGCTCCGCTCACCGGAATGCTGACGACGGCGCTCGGCTACATCCCGAACATCGTCGCCGCGATCGTGCTCGTCGGCATCGGCATGATCGTCGCCACCGTGGTTCGAGAGATCGCGACCAACTTCCTGGCGGCGGTCGGCGCCGATCGAATGGCTGCCCGTGTCGGTTTCGGCCGCTCGGAAGGGGTCAAGCCGGTCTCCGAGATCGCAGGGACGGTGGCCTACTTCTTCATTCTCGTGCCGGTGATCGTCGCCGCCGTCGACGCACTCAAGATCGAGGCGATCTCGACCCCGGTGCGCAACACCCTCGAGCAGCTGTTGTCGGCCGTGCCGCTGATCTTCGGCGGTCTGATCGTGGTGGCCATCGGCTACTACATCGCCAACACCGTTCGAGGAATCGTCACTTCGTTCCTCAGCGGCGTCGGCTTCGACGCTCTGCCGTCGAAGTTCGGCCTGCACTTCCTGCAGCCGAAGGACGGCGGCGCCTCGCTGTCGGCCATCGGCGGCACCGTCGTGATGGCGCTCATCCTGCTTCTGACCGCCGAACAGGCACTGGCGACGCTCAACCTCGATCGCCTGTCGCTGCTGGTCGGCGACCTCATCCGCTACCTGCCGAACCTCGCCGTCGGCCTCGTCGTGATCCTCGCGGCGCTGTCGATCGGCAACTATGTCGGCAATCTCGTCTCCAGCGCTCTCGGCGGCTCCGAGCACCAGGCGCTGCTGTCGAACATCGCCCGCTACGCGATCATCTTCCTCGGCGCCAGCATGGGCCTGAGCCAGCTCGGCGTCGGTGAAGGCGTCGTGCAGATGGTCGTCGCCGCCGTCGTCGGCGGTGCCGCCCTCGCGGTCGGTCTCGCCTTCGGGCTCGGCGGCCGCGACCGTGCGCAGGCACTGCTCGAGCGCTCGCGAGACGCCTGATCCACACAACTTCCAGGAGAATCACCCATGTCTTTGATGGATACTCTGATGCAGCAGCTCGGCGGCGACGCCACCCGGCAGATCGGCCGCCAGCTCGGCATCGACGACGACCTCGCTTCGAAGGCGATCGCCGGCGCGCTGCCGATGCTGCTCGGCGGCCTCGCGCGCAACACTCAGCAGAGCGGCGGCGCGGATGCGCTCGGCGCGGCACTCGACCGTGACCACGACGGCAGCATCCTCGACGATCTCGCCGGCTACGTCACCCGCGGCCCCGGCCGCAGCGGCGACGGCATTCTCGGCCACGTCTTCGGCAACAGCCGGGGCGCCGTCGAGAGCGGTCTCGGCAGGATGAGCGGCCTCGATTCGGGCAAGGCCGGGCAGCTGCTCGCCATGCTGGCGCCGATCGTCCTCGGTGCCCTCGGCAAGCAGCGCCGCGGCTCGGGGCTCGATTCGCGAGGTCTCGAATCGATGCTGCGCGGTGAGCGCGACCATTCGCCGTCGGAGGCGGGACAGGCGATGGACATGGTCGGTAAACTGCTGGACCGCGACGGAGACGGCAGTTTCGCCGACGATGTCGCTTCTCTCGGAGCCGGCCTTCTCGGCAAGATGCTCCGCAATCGCTGAGCGCACAGCGCACTCGGCAACTTCACGCACATAGACTCCACAAGAGGAGGGATTTCCGATGGGACTCATTTCATTCATCAAGGAAGCCGGCGCCAAGCTGCTCGGCCAGGACGACGACTCCGTCAAGGCGCCGCCGCAGCCGACCGAGGCCGAGAAGCGCGCTGACGCAGCCAACGACGCGATGCGGGCGCTCAGCCTGATGCGCCACGTGAAGGCGCTCGGTTTCGACATCGACGACCTGCAGATCCACGTCGACGGTGACACCGTGCGCGTGGCGGGCGGCGTCGCCGACCAGGCGACCAAGGAGAAGATCGCCCTGGCGATCGGCAACACCGCCGGCATCGCTACCGTGGACGACCGTCTCGAGGTCACCGGCCCGAAGGCGGTCTTCTACACCGTCGTCTCGGGTGACACCCTGTCGAAGATCTCCAAGGAGCACTACGGCGACCCCAACAAGTACCACCAGATTTTCGAGGCCAACAAGCCGATGCTCGAGCACCCCGACAAGATCTTCCCCGGTCAGGTGCTGCGCATCCCGCAGGACGGCTGAAGCCGCTCCGCAGGCAGTGACTTTCCCGAGCCCGGCGCGTCTGCGCCGGGCTCGTTTCGTCTGCAGCGGCCCCTCTGCGGCGTGCTACCATCCTCGCGTTCCACGAACCGAACCGTACGGGAGGAGCGTGCCTTGAAACTTCCTTCACTGGGCCCCAAGCCCAAGAGATGGGACCTCATTGCTCTCGCAGTGTTGGCGGTCGCCGCCGTCATCGCCGGGATGAACTGGAGCGCCGCTGCCGGCCAGGAGCCGGGCGCCTCGCTCTCCGGCTCCACGACCTTCCTGTTCGTGCTCGTCCAGCTCGCGATCGCCTCGATCAGCCTGATGATCCTCGGCAAGACCGCCAAGGAGGGGACCCTGTGGGGCAACCTCGCCGCGGTCGGCGGCATGTTCCTGGGCCTGAGCGGCATTCTGCTCGCCGCTGCGCTCTGGGTCGCCGCCTGAGTCCCGCCGGGCGGCACTCGCCGCCGGGGATCAGATCCCCGGACCGGCCGCTCGTGGCGGCAATCCGCCGCGTCGACAGTCTCGTAAGTGGTGCAGACGGCTCGCGACGCTCACCTGCGCCGTGCTGCCTCCCACCCCACCCACAGGAGTGTTCCCATGACTGAAGCGGCTGGCCCCGACAGGGGTTCGAGCGATGCAGGTTCGAGCGATGCCGGTTCGAACACCAAGGCCTCAAAGACCGGCCTCGCGCTCAAGATCGTCGTCAGCATCGTCGCTCTCGGCGGCATCCTCTACCTCGGCAAGCAGCTGGGAGGCTACATCCCGCAATTCGCCGAGTGGGTCGAAGGGCTCGGCGTCTGGGGACCGGTCGTCTTCGTTCTCGGCTACGCCGTCGCCACGGTCGGCTTCATTCCCGGGTCACTCCTGACGCTGGCGGCAGGAGCGATCTTCGGGCTCGCCAAGGGGACCGTGATCGTCTTCCTCGGCGCCACCATCGGTTCGGCACTGGCGTTCCTCGTCGCCCGCTACGTGGCGCGCGGCTGGGTCGAGAACAAGATCGCCGGCAACCCGAAGTTCGCGGCGATCGACGGCGCGGTGGCCAACGAGGGATTCAAGATCGTCACCCTGCTGAGGCTGGCCCCGATCTTCCCGTTCAACCTCATGAACTACGGGCTCGGGCTCACCAAGGTGAGCTTCTGGCACTACGTCGCCGCTTCCGTCGGCATGATCCCGGGGACGTTCCTCTACGTCTACTACGGCAGCGCGATCGGCAGCCTCGCCGCCGTAGCGGGAGGGGCAGAAGTCGAGCGTGGAGCCGGCGGCTGGATCACGTTCGCCGTCGGCCTCGTCGCCGCGGTGGCGGTCGCCATCTACGTCGGCCGGATCGCCAAGCGGGCGCTCGACGAGCAGGTGCAAAGCCAGTCTGCGCAAGAGACGAATCCGGAAGGAGAGGCACAGCATGTCTGAGCTCCGCAAGCCTGAAACCGAGCTGCTCGAGGCGAGCGCCGCCGATCGCGAACTCGTCGCCAACGTCCATCCCTCGGACTGGGTCAATCCCGAACCGGCCGACCGCTACCACCTCGTCGTCGTCGGTGCCGGTACGGCCGGTCTCGTGAGTGCCGCCGGCGCCGCGGGGCTCGGAGCGAAGGTGGCGCTCATCGAGCGCAATCTGATGGGCGGAGACTGTCTCAACGTCGGCTGCGTCCCCTCCAAGGGAGTGATCCGCGCTGCTCGCGCCTGGCACGACGCCCGCACCGCCGCCGCGCGCTTCGGCGGCCCGCCGGTGAGCGGCGAAGGGGACTTCGCCGCCGCCATGGAACGGATGCGCGAGCTGCGCGCCGGCATCAGCCACCACGACAGCGCCAAGCGATTCTCCGGCCTCGGCATCGACATGTTCCTCGGCGACGGCACCTTCGTCGCCTCCGATGCGGTCGAGGTCGGCGGCAAGCGGTTGCGCTTCCGACGCGCCATCGTCGCCACCGGCGCCCGCGCCTCGGCTCCGCCGATCCCCGGTCTCGACGAGGTCGAGTACCTCACGAACGAAACGCTCTTCAACCTCACCGAGCCGCCGAAGTCGATCGGCATCATCGGCGCCGGCCCGATCGGCTGCGAGATGGCCCAGAGCTTCGCCCGTCTCGGCGTCGAGGTGCACCTGCTCGAGGCGATGGACCGCATCCTCACCGTCGAGGAGGAAGACTCCTCCGCTCTCGTCCGCAAGCAGATGCTCGCCGACGGGGTGAAGATCTACTGCTGCGGCAAGAACACCACTCTTTCGCGCAACGACGACGGCACCGTGCATCTGTCGGTCGATGCCGACCTCGTTCACGGCAACCAGGAGCATTTCGAGATCGACGTCGAGAAGCTGCTGGTCTCGGTCGGCCGCAAGCCCAACACCGACGGCCTCGGCCTGGAGGCGGCCGGTGTCGAGTACTCGAAGCACGGCGTCACCGTGGACGACCGCCTGCAGACGACCAACAAGAAGATCTACGCCGTCGGCGACATCGCCTCACGCTTCAAGTTCACCCACGCCGCAGACGCTCTCGCCCGCATCGCGATCCAGAACGCGCTCTTCTTCGGCCGCAAGAAGGCGAGCGACCTGGTGATCCCCTGGTGCACCTACACCAGCCCCGAGGTCGCTCACGTCGGCATCTACCCGCGCGAGGCCGAGGAGCGCGGCGTCGAGCTCGACACCTTCGAGATCCCGATGTCGAGCGTCGATCGGGCGATCCTCGACGGCGAGGACGAGGGGTTCCTGCGGGTCTACGTGAAGAAGGGCTCGGACGAGATCCTCGGAGCGACGATCGTCGCCGAGCACGCCGGCGATCTCATCGGCGAAGTCTCGCTCGCCATGACCCACGGCATCGGCCTCGGCAAGATCTCCTCCGCGATCCACCCCTACCCGACGCAGGCCGAGGTGATCAAGAAGGCGGGCGACGCCTGGAGCCGGACCCGGTTGACGCCTACGGCTTCGAAGCTCTTCGGGTTGTTCTTCAAGATCTTCAAGTAGGAGAAGGTGGCCTTGCGAGAGGGCGCGCGTCCTGTCAATTCAGGGCGACGAAGCCCTTTCTCCACCCGGCCTCACCCGACCAGACCCCGGGCGGAGAAACCCCTTCGTCGCCCTTGACGGAGCGGGGAGCTGCAGCTTCTCCGAGTTGAGGCCGGTGCGTCGCCGAACGGCGATGCCAGAAAGCAAAGGGCCCTCGTCGGCGACAGCCGACGACCGAGCCGCAGGCTCGGCCCCCTCGCCCGACCATGCCCCGGGCGGAGAAACCCCTTCGTCGCCCTTGAGGGTAAGGACACGTGCAGCTTCTCCCAAAGCCGTAAGGGGAAGGGGGACGACCCTAGAGGGGATTCGCGGCGCAGCGGAAGCCGACGGCGCTGCCGCGGGCGTCAGTGAGGTAGCCGCCGCGGTAGTCGGTGCGCATGCGCTCGGGGTTGCTCTGGGCCCAGCCGCCGCCGCGAATGGCGCGGACGCGCTCGTCGTCGCCGTAGGGGGAGGAGGTGAACTCCCAGACGTTGCCGGCGAGGTCGTGATGGCCCCAGCGGCCGACGCCGGCCGGGAACGAGCCGACGGGGGCGGTGTCCTCGTAGCCGTCTTCGCCGTAGTGGAGGGTCCGGCGGCGCATGGCGAACTTCTTCAGCCGGTCGAGACAGAGGAAGTCGCAGCCGTTGGCGTGCCTGGAGGTCGGAGCGAGATTGCCCCAGGGGTAGATCCTCGCCTCCTCTCCTCCCGACGCGGCGGCCTGCCACTCCCGCTCGGTCGGCAGGCGCTTCCCCACCGCCGCGCAATAGGTCTGTGCCTGCGTGAAGTCGACGCAGTTGATCGGATGCCCCTTGCGCCCCCGCTTGCCGTCGTTGCACGAGCGGCTCCACAGCGGGATGTGATCTTCGGGCACGTCCGGCCCCGCCACCGAGCGGGGCGAAGGGGTGCAGTCGCCGGCCCCGACGCAGTCTCGATAGGCCGCCACCGTCACTTCAGTCACGTCGAGACAGAAGGCGTCCACCGGATTGCCTCCCACGGCGGTTACCGGCACGCCCGACATTCCCTCCGGGCAGCTCGGCTGAGCGCCCAGGACCGCCGGGACGGCGAGTAGAGCCAGGCAAGGCCATCGCAAGGCCATGTCCCATCCTAGCCTGAACCTCCCGACTCGCCGGTAGACTAGACGGCGACCGGTCCCCGGCCGTACCGATAGAGCGTATCGACGGCCGTACCGAGCAGGAAAGGACCCCATGCCCAGAATCCGCCCCCTTCTCGCCCTCTCGCTAGCCTTGGCCGTCGCCGGCCCCGCCACCGCGGTGGAGCGCGACTACGCGTGCAACCCGTCGGCGGTGAAGGTCGACTACCAGAAGATCGAGATCGTCTGCACCGAGGCGATCGTTCTGTCCGAGCGCGCCCAGGACCGGTTCCGCGAAATCGATCGTTTCGCCTTCCCGATGATCTCCCAGAACTTCCAGCCGCTCCTTGGAAGGCAGGGCGAGCTGCTCGACTACTTCCTCGAAGTCGCCCAGAACGCCGTGATCCACGAGCGGACGCTCCACATCTGGTTCGACGACGACTTCGGGAAAGGGGCCAGCTATGGGTGCGAGCCAACGAATTGTCGGGAGATCACGGCGTTGGCGTTGACCAGAGAGAGGCCACGTTCAGGTCAGTAGCGATCGCTTCACGTCTCAACGGGCAGGGAGCGAGCACAAGCGGAGGATTCCTCGATGGCTTCAAGTCCGTTTCGTCGAACCAGCGACGAGGAGCCATCTGACGCCTACCGCGCTCGGCTGCGCGCGCGATTGCCTCGCTATCCCGACGAGGTCCTTTCGCAGTGGCACCTGCAGCACGGCAACGTCGATCAACTCTGGGGATGGCTGGAGTTTGAGACGCTCGACTTTGCTATGCAGGCCTGGACGTTGGCCAAAGTAGCGGAGCAAGTACGCACCCTAAACGAAGAAGCAACCTCCTCCTGGGCCAAAGACTTCAACGAAGGCGGCATTACCGCTGCAAGCAAGCTGGGCATCTACATGGCGCGGGTGGGCACTTGGCCAGTGCCTCCGATAGTGCTCGATAACTCGTCAGGATTGGTGCTGCCCAAGAGGAACGTTGCTCTACCTCGCTGGTGCCTGTTGGAGGGTCATCACCGTCTCGCCTATCTGCGAGTCCTCAAGAGCAGGAATCGCGCCCTTGACGAACACCGAGTCTGGGTAGCGCGCAAGAGGGGCTGATAGGCCCGCTCCCGACTTCCAGAAGCTGACTCCGCGGGGGCTCATCGCCAAGCCCGCCAACAGTGCCTCCGGCTGTAGCGGAACCCAGCGAAGGCGATGAGAGCCGCGCGCTGAAGTGCCTCCTACCGAGTACGCGCGAGCGTCCCCCGCGGGGTCGGCTTCTGGAACTCGGGAGTGGGCCGGCTTCAGGGCACAACGGCCCGTGAGCTCTTCCCCCCATAGCCAACAACCGCGGAGCTGGAGTTTCCGATCGCTCTCCACTAGCCTCTGCTTTCCCGAATCACCAAAACGCGACATCCAAGGAGCTCCCGATGCGACTTCCCCTTCGCTCTGCCCTCGCCCTGTGCCTCCTCGCCACGCCGATCGCGGCCGACGATTGGGTTCAGTACCGCGGCCCGGACAGCACCGGGGTAGTCGAAGCGGGCTTGCCGGCGGGCGACGGCGACCTGGCGCTCGAGGTCGCCTGGAAGAGCGACATCGGGAGCGCCTACTCCGGCGTGGCGGTGCAGGGTGACGTCGCGGTCACCGTGTTCGTCGCCGGCGAGAACGACGTCGTGGGGGCCTTCTCCACCGTCTCGGGCGAAGAGCTGTGGCGCGCGACCCTGGAGCCGACCTACAAGGGGCATGACGGCTCGCACGACGGTGCCATCGCGACGCCCCTGATCGCCGGCGACCACGTCTACGCCCTCGGCGCCTGGGGCCGTCTGAGCGCCTTCGAGCTGGCGACCGGCGAGCAGGTGTGGACAACCCACCTCGTCGAGGACGTAGGGCTCGCGAAGCCTTGGTACGGCTTCGGCAGCTCGCCGTTGGCGGCGGCAGGCAGCGTCATCACAGGAGGCAACGGTGAGGAGGGCACCCTCGTGGCCTTCGACCTCGCCACCGGAGAGGTGCGGTGGCGCGTCGGCACCGACTCGATCCACTACCAGTCGCCGATCCTCACGACCCTGGCCGACCGCGCGCAGGTGGTCGTCGGCGCCGGGAAGTCGGTCTTCGCCGCCGATCCGGACTCCGGAGAGCTCCTATGGAGTTTCGAGCACGGCGGTTCCGGCGGCCGCGGAGCCGGCAGCCTGACGGTGCTGCCGCTGGGAGGCGATCGTCTCTTCATCGACCACGACGACCACAAGTCCGCTCTCCTCAAGGTCACCAGCACCGACGACGGCTACGAGGTCGAAAAGGTGTGGGAGGACAAGGCGCTCGTCAACTCCTACATCCCGCCGGTCTCCGCCGCCGGCTCGCTCTACGGCTACTCGACCCGTTTCCTGACCTCGGTCGATCCATCGGATGGCTCGACCCGCTTCCGTTCGCGCGAACCGGGCGACGGCTTCCCGATCATCGTCGGCGACCAGATGGTCGTCCTCACCAAGGCGGGGACTCTGCACTGGGGGCCGGTGCCAGAAGACGCCTGGACCGAGACCGGTTCGCTCGACCTGTTCGAGTCGCACTCCTGGACGCCGCCCGCGTTCGCCAACGGCAGCCTGTTCGTGCGCAGCTTCGGACAACTGGCTCGCGTCGATCTCAGCCGCGGCGCCGCGACTCTGGAGGTCGCTCAACGAGCTGCCGGCGAAGATCGCCGAGATCGCCGGCTCCGACGACCCCGCCGCAACGGCGGATCGCCTGGTCGCAGAGTCGACGCCCCCCTGGATCGACGGCAACCAGGTGACCTTCGTATGGCGCGGTGAGGCCGACGATGTCGCCTTCGGTGGCGATGTCATCGGCGTGCGCGCAGAGGAGCCGATGCATCAAGGTCGACGGGTACCGACCTGTGGTGGTGGGCCGGAACCGTTCCCGACGGCATGCGCTTCAGCTATGCCTTTCCTCGTTGACTACGAGCCGACTCTCGATCCCGTACAACCCCCGCAAGACCCAGATGTCGATCTACGGTCCCGACATGAACTTCGCGCGGGCCGAGGATCCGATCGAGATGTCGTGGATGGCGATGCCCGGCTGGGAGCAGCCCGAGCATTGGGCCGATCTCGACGGCGAAGCGCAAGGTAGGCTCGAAGAGCACAGCAGGGAGTTCCAGCCCGCCGCCCCGGAAGGGGCCCCGGAAGGAGCTTCGGAAGAAGCCGCAGAGGAGGATTCGCGGAAGAGGCCTCGGAGGAAGCGGCGGAAGAGCCCCTGAGCCGGTCACCCTGGAGTTCGCCGTCTGGACCCCTCCCGGGTACGACGACAACGAAGACACCTATCCGGTGATCTACGTCCTCGACGGCGAGGCACGTCGCGAAGGCCGCTGGACCCAGACCCTGGCAGCACCTCGGGGCGAATGGAGGCTCCGCCCCGGTGGTCGTCTTCACCGAACCGGTGCAGCTACCGGGACCGGTGGCGATGCAGGCCTTTCTCGGCGAAGTCGTCCCGGCGGTCGAGGAGACGTACCGCGTCGATCCCTGAGCGTCGGTCCCTGGCCGGCACCGGTGGATCGTCGATCAGCGCCCTGATGCTGGCGGTCTCGAACCCCGAGTTCGCACAGCGTGTCGCCGTGCAGTCGATTCACGGCGTCGACATCTCCTACGCCCCCATCTACGGGAGCCTCGACGAGGCCGGCGAGACTCTCCTGCCGATCGAGTTCTACGTCGAGTGGGGTTCGATGGACCTGCGGGCGATCAAGGAAGGCTGGGACACCCGGCTGGCCACGCGCAACTTCTTCGAAGACCTCACCTCTCGCGGCTACACCGTGCACGGCGGCGAGGTCGTCGATTCCACCGACTGGTCCAGCTGGCGCAATCGCACGGACACGGTCCTGGAAGTCTTGCTCGGCTCGGAAGGAGATTCGAGCGGCGACCAGGCCGGCTCGAGCGAGTAGCAAAGGGCAGATCGCTTCTCCACCTCTCCGGTAGGCCCGCTTTCGACTTCTGAAAGCTGGCTCAGCGGGGGCTCATCGCCGAGCCCCTCACCGGTGCCTCGAGCTGCAGCCGAACCCAGCAACGGCGATGAGAGCCGCGCGCTGCCGAGCCTGCTACCGAGTACGCGCGAGAGCGCGAAGCGCTCTGGCTGGCGGGACGCCAGCCGAGAAGACACCCCCTCCCGGGCCGGCGCAGCCGGCCCCCGCAGAGGCAGCTTCTGGAGTTCGAAGGCGGGCCGGTTTCAGGGGACGCGCGCCCGCGAGCTCAATCGCGTCGATCCACCAACGAGTACGCCGCAGGCACGATCACCAGCGTCAGCAGGGTCGAAGTTAGCAACCCACCGATCACCGTCCACGCCATCGGCGTCCGCAACTCCGCCCCCTCTCCCAACCCCACCGCCATCGGCAGCAGCCCCAAGACCGTCGTCGCCGTCGTCATCAGGATCGGGCGCAGCCGCACCTTGCCCGCCTGCCGCAGTGCCTCGAGCTTCTTCGCCCCGTCGCGCCGCAGCGAGTTCGTGTAGTCCACCAGGATGATCGCGTTGTTCACCACGATCCCGGTGAGGAGGATCACCCCGATCAGAACCACGATGCTCACCGCGATGCCGCCGACAGTCAGCGCCACCAGCACGCCGATCAGCGAGAAGGGGACGCTGAAGAGGATCACCAGCGGGTGCACCAGCGACTCGAACTGCGAGGCCATCACCAGGTAGACCATGAAGATCGCCAGCAGGATCGCCATCCGCATGCTGTCGAACGACGTCTCCATCTCCTCCTGCTGACCGCCCATCGCCCAGTCGAAACCGCTCGGGAGCGTCAGGCCGGCCATCGTCGCCTCGATTTCCTCCGTCACCGAGCCGAGATCGCGCCCCACGAGATTGGCCGAGATCAAGGCGATCCGATCGCCCTCCGAGCGCCGGATCTCCGCCGGCCCCTCGACCTGAGCCACCTCGGCGACCGCCGACAGCGGCACCGCCGTCTTGCCGCGCTGCGCGACGGTGAGCTCCAGCAGATCCTGGACGCTGTCGCGGAACTCCTCGCCGGCGCGCATGCGGATGTCGATCGTGCGGTCGTCGCGCTGGATATCGGTGGCGATCGTCCCCTGGACCTTGCTGCGCACCGTGGACGCGAGATCGCTCAGGTTGAGGCCGAGGTTGGCGAGCCGTTCGCGATCGAAGCGAATCTGCAGCTCGGGGCTCCCCCCTTCGGTCGAAGACTTGACGTCCGACAACCCCGGGATCGCGCTCACCCGCGTCACCGCCTCGTTCGCCAGCCGGGTGAGCAGTTCAAGGTTGTAACCGCGGATCTCGAACTCGACCGGCGTCCTGAAGGTGAAGTAGGACGGGCGCCCGAAGCGATACTCGAGTCCCTCCTGTCGGTCGAGCGGCTCGCGAAGAAGTTCCATCAGCGCCTCTTCCCGGTCGCGATCGACCGGTGGCGTCAGGCGAAGCGTCAACTGCGCGAGGTTCTCGCGCCGCTCGCCCGACACGCCACCCTGTTCGTTCGAGCTGCCGACGAGGGCGTACACCATTTCGACGCCGTCCAACTCGGCGGCGAAGCGCTCGAGATCGCGGACGCGTCGCTCCGTCACCTCGAGCCGCGTCCCCGGCGGCAACTCGAGATCGACGAAGAACTCGCCCTGGATCATCTCCGGCACCAGCTCGCTCCCGAGGAGCGGGAACAGAAGGAGGCTCGCCGCCAGCAGCGCAAGGGCCACTACGACCGTGACGATAGGCCGCGCGAGCGCGCCGTCGAGCACCTTCGCATAGAGCCCGGCCAATGCCGCAAAGCCGCGCTCGAAGAGCGCGAGCGGTACGGCGAGCAGCTTGTCCACCACCCAGGCGATCCCGTCGCGTACGGCGCGCAGCCCTCGGGCCAGCCAGACTCCGGCCAGGAAGAAGACCTTCGAGATCCCGCGTCGGATGGACGCGAGGCGACCCTGCGACTCGTCGGCCGCCGGCTCCTCTCCTTCCTCCGAGGGCGAGAAGCGCCGCGAGGCGAGCATCGGGATCACCGTCAGCGCGACGATCAGGGACAGCACGAGGGAGAACGCGACCGTCATCGCCTGATCGCCGAAGAGCTGCCCGGCGACCCCCTCGACGAAGACGATCGGCAGGAAGACGCAGATCGTCGTCAGCGTCGAGGCGATCACGGCGCGACCGACCTGGCTGGCTCCGGTGACGGCGGCCTCGACGTCGTCGTCCCCCTGGTCACGGCGTCGCTGGATCGCCTCGAGGACGACGATCGCGTTGTCGACCAGCAGGCCGATGCCGAGCGTCAACCCGCCGAGCGACATGATGTTGAGCGAGATGTCGCGCGAGTACATGAGGAAGAACGTCGCCACCACCGAGATCGGGATCGCCGCCCCGATGATGAACGTCGTCTTCCAAGAACGGAGGAAGAAGTAGAGCACCAGCACCGCCAGGATGCCGCCCATCGCCGCCGTCTTGAGAACCTCGGAGATCGACTGGCGGATATAGCGCGCCTGGTCCGAGACGAGGGTCAGCTCGAGGTTGGGATCGATCCGGCGCAGCTCGGTGCGCAGCTCGTCGATCCCCTGCTGCACGGCGTCCGACACCGTGACCGTGTTCGTCCCGCCCTCCTTGTAGACCGCCACCTCGACGCTCTCGCTGCCGTCGATGCGGGTGACGATCTCGCGCTCCTTCGCGCCGGTGACAACCGTGCCGACGTCGCGCAGACGAACGATCGCCCCCTGATCGCTGGTCAGCACGATCTCCTCCAGATCCTCTGCTCGGACGATCTCCTGAAGGGTGCGTACCAGGTACTCGCTCTGCCCCTCGATGAGCCGCCCGCCGGTGAGATTGACGTTCTCCTGCGCCAGGCGGGTGACGACGAGGCCGGCATCGAGCCCGAGATTCGCCATCCGGCGCTCGTCGAGCTCGACCTGGATCTCTTCCTCGAGGCCTCCGCTCACGACCACGCCGGCGACCCCCTCGATCCGCTCGAGCGAACGCTTGATCTCTTCTTCGGCGAGCAGACGCAGGCGGATCAGGTCGTCTTCCCCACTCACTCCGAGCCGCACGATCGGGTCGAGCGACGGGTCGTAGCGCAGCAGCACCGGGCGATCGGCATCGTCCGGCAACTCGATCTGGTCGAGGCGCTCGCGCACGTCGAGCCCCGCCAGATCCATGTCGGTCCCCCAGCCGAACTCGAGCGTCACCTCGCTGACGTCCGCCCGTGAGCTCGAGTTCACCCGCACCACCCCGTTGACGACGCCGGCCGCGTTCTCGATCGGCCGGGTGACGAGGCTCTCGATCTCGATCGGCGCCGCGCCGTCGTAGCCGGTTCGCACCGTCAGCGACGGGTAGGTGATGTCCGGCAGCAGATCGGTCGCCAGCCGCCCGAGCGCCACCAGGCCGAACACCACCGCCGCGACGGCGAAGATGAAGACCGTCACCGGCCGGCGAGTGGAGAGCTCGATCAGCTTCATCGAAGTGCCTTCGGCGTCGGCTCAGCCGTTGCCGCCCGAGGGATCCTGGGCGGGACTCGCACCGTCCGCGGCGCCGTCGCTGTCGCCGGAGTCGCCGCCGGCGGAGTCGTCCTCACCAGGTGCCGGACGCCCCTGCGGCGGACCGGAACCACCGAAGCGCTCCCGCATCTGCTCCAGGCGCTGGTCGATCTCCTCCTCGCTCAGGCCGCGCTCGCGCATCCCCTCGCGGAAGCGCTCCAGCCGCTCGGGATCGGGCGCCATGCCGCTCTCCCTCGACTCAGCGTCAGCACCTTCGCCCGCGCCCGGCCCGTCGAGCACGGTGATCGGTGTGCCGTCGGAAACCGAGTCCTGGCCGACCGAGATGACCGCGTCCCCTTCCGCGAGACCTTCGACCACCTCGACCGAATCTCCCTCGCGAACTCCGAGGCGGACTTCGCGCCGCGCCGCCGCGCCGTCGACGGCGACGAACACCGCGTCACCGATGCTGTCGAGCGCCAGCGCCGCCTTGGGAATCACCAGTGCGTCCTCGTGGGTCTCGGTCTGCAGGAAGACGCTGGCGAACATCCCCGGCCGGAGCTTGCCCCGCCCCTCGACCTCGAGCGTCACCCTGATGGTGCCGGTGGCGGCGTCGACGACTGGGGAGAGCCGCAGCACGCTCGCCTCGAACCGCTCACCCCGCCAGGCATCGACCGTGAGATGCGCTTTCTGGCCGACGGCGAGGCGCGACAGTTCGCGCTCCGGAACCTGGATCGGGCACAGCAGCGGGTCGAAGTCCGAAAGCCGGAAGAGCGGCTGGTTGACGCTGACCGTCTCCGCGAACTTCACGTAGCGGCGCACGATCAGCCCGCCGAAGGGGGCACGGATGTTGGTGTAGCCCATCTGGATCTCGTTGCCGCGAAAGGCGGCGCGCGCGGAGTCGAGCGAGTTGCGGGCGCGGTCGTACTCCTCCGCGCTGATGAGGTTCGCTCGCTGGAGCGCCTCCGCCCGCTCGAAGGCGGTCTCCGCCTCCTGGAGGGCGACGCGCGACACCTCGAGCTGAGCCCGGATCTGATCCTGGTCCAGGCGGGCGAGGAGCTCTCCCGCCTTCACGGTGTCGTCCTCTTCGGCCTGGAGCGACACGATCGGCCCGGCCGTGCGGGCGACGATGTCGACCTCTTCCTCCGCCTCCAGCGTCCCGTTGGTTTCGATGAAGGCCGCGATGTCGCGGCGCACGACCGGCGTGGTCTCGACCGGCACGGCCGCTGCGGGTGTCGGTGCACCGCCGAAACCTCCCGGCGGACCGCCACGCCCGCGACCGCCGCCGGGCGGGCCGTCACCGGAGTCCCCGCCACCGCAAGCCAGGATCAGCAACAGTGCCGGCAAGAAGGCGCTCGATGGGCGCACAAGGTTCGAGAGTCGTCGCAACATCGTTCCCCCAGCCTTCAGCGGTCAGGCAGCTCGCAGAACGCGGCGCGCGAATCCGGTGAGGTCGTCGATCAGAGAATAGAGAGTCGGAATGATGATCAGGGTGAGGAAGGTCGAGGTGGTGAGGCCGCCCATGATGACCAGTCCGATCGGAGCCCAGGTCCCGGCACGCCCCTCGATCGGCCCGAAGAGCGACGGCAGGAGGATCGGAGCCACCAGCGGCAGCAGCCCTACGATGGTCGTGACCGCGGTGATGAGGATCGGCCGCAGGCGGTCCTTGCCGCCCTGGAGGATCGCCGCGTCGCGACCCATGCCGTCCTTGCGCAGGCTGTTGATGTGGTCGATCAGCACGATCGCGTTGTTGACGACGACGCCCATCAGGATCACCAGCCCGAGCATCGCCATCGGATCGAGCTGCTGGTTGAACAGCTTCATCACCACCGCCACGCCGAGGAGCGCGAACGGCACCGAGAACATGATGGTGAACGGCTGGGCGAAGCTCTCGAAGAGAGCCGCCATCAGCATGTAGACGAGCAGCAGACCGAAGACGAAGGCGAACCTGCCCTGCGCCTGGTCCTGCTGCTGGTAGCGGTTCCAGCGGCCGAAGCTCCACTCGTAACCCGGCGGCAGCGGAAACTGCGCCATCAGCCGGCCGACCGCGCCCATCGCCATGAAGGCGGAGTCGGCCTCCGCGTTGGCGGTCACCTGCACCTTCGCGCGGTGGTTCTCACGCTCGACCTTCTGCGGGCCCGCCACCTGCTCGAACTCAGCAAGCGCCGACAGCGGCACCGGCGTCCCGTTGGCAAACACCGGCACCGACTTCAACTGCTCCAGCGTCTCGCGATCCTCCTCGCGGTACTGGACGACGATGTCGATCTCCCGATCGGCTGCCCGCATCCGGCTGACCGCCCGACTGGTGAGCGAGTTCGAGACCGTCGCCGCCACGGCGTTGCTCGAGAGACCCGCCTGGGTGATGCGGTCGGTCTGCACCTTGACGTGGATCTCCTCGTCGCCCGACTCGAGCGTCGTGTCGATGTCCTTGAGCATCGGCAACGCCGCCAGCTCCTTCGTGAGCCTCTTGCTGAGCCGCTCGAGCACCGCGAGATCGTCCCCGGAGAGCTCGACCTCGATGCCGCCGGATCCCGAGCGGTGGCGGGTCTGCGCGATCCTCAGGCCGACTCCGGCCCGGGTCGGCAGGAGGCCGCGGACCTCGTCGCGGATCTCGGCGGTGGTCTTCGTCGCCTCCGACTCGTCGGTGAGGAAGATCTCGAAGCGCCGGCCGCCGCGCCAGCCGCCCCGCGAGCGGCCGGTCCCCCGGTCGTAGGAGTGTGCGATGTCGGCGATGTCGAGTTCGTCGCGGCGCGCGTCGAAGAGATCGTAGAGCTCGGCGTAGAGAGCCTCGGTCTGCTCGAACGAGTACTGCCTCGGCGTGTCGACCGAAACGATCACCTGCCGCTCCTCGCCGCCGCTCGAGAACGAGCGCTCGATGGTGCCGAAGAGGTAGATCGCGCCGCCGAGCATGGCGACGATGAGGATCAGGAACACCCCCCGGTGATGGAGGGTGAAGGCGAGAGTCCGGGCGTAGCCGTCGCGCCAGCGGCTGATGAGGCCCGGCGGACGGCTCTGCTGCCGCTCCAGCAGCCAGACCGCCACCATCGGCACCAGGGTCAGCGAGACGACGAGCGACGTGGCGATAACGATCGAGATCGTCGTCGCGATGTTGATCATGTAGGTCTGGAGGAAGCCGCTGCCCCCCATGAAGATGATCGGCGTGAAGACGCACAGCGTCGTCGCGGTCGAGGCGAGGATCGGCAGCGCCACTTCACTCGCCCCCTTGAGGGCGGCGGTCCGCGACGGCTCGCCGAGCTCGTTGCGATGGCGAAAGATCGACTCGATCACGACGATCGAGTTGTCGACCAGCATGCCGAGAGCCAGCATCAGGCCGGCGAGGCTGACGACGTTCAGGGTGATGTCCGAGAGCTGCCCCTGGCGCAGCAGGTACATCGCCGCGAAGGTCGCGACCACGGAGACCGGCATCGCCAACGCCACGAGCAGCGTGGTGCGCAGCCGCCGCAGGAAGACGAACACCGCCAGGATCGCGAGGCCGGCACCGAAGAGCCCGGCGTTGCGCAGCTGCGCCAGACCCTCGCGAACCTCGATCGAGGCGTCGTGGTAGGGGCGCCAGCGAATCCCCTCGGCCGCTTCGAGCTCGAGGATCGCGGCCATCTCGGCCTGGACGACATCGACGACGTCGAGGACGTTGCTGGTCGAGGTCTTGTTGACTCGCACCGTCAACGCCTCGGTGCCGTTGAGGAACGAGAAGTCCTCCTGCTGCGGGAAGGTATAGGTGACTTCCGCAACGTCCTCCAGGCGCAACCCGTCGGCGCCCAGCGGCAGGCGCCGGATCTCGTCGAGACTGCGGAACTCGCCGAGCGTGCGCACGAGCAGCTCACGGCCGCCGTCGGTGACGTCGCCGGCGGTCAGGTCGCGGTTCTCGGCGCGCAGGCGCGCGACCAGGTCGCGGACGTTCACCCGGTGTGCCTGCAGGCGGTCCGGGTCGAGATCGATCTGTACCTTCGGACTCTCGACACCCCGCAGCGTCACCTGCGCCACCCCCTCGAGTCTCTCGAGCCTGCGCTGCACCGTGTTCTCTGCGAAGTCGAACAGCCGCTCGCGCGGCCAGTCCGCGCTCAGGTGAGAGCTCAGAACCGGGATGTCGCTGCTCTGGAAGCGGCGGATCCGCACGCGGTCGACGTCATCGGGAAGGAGGTGACGCACCCGATCGACCCGGTCGCGGACGTCGACGGCGGCCAGTTCCATGTCGGTGCCGTCGACGAACGTCAGGCGGACGTCGCCTGAGCTGGCGTCCGCCGACGACGACATCGTCTCGATGCCGTTGATCGTGCCGAGGCTGTCCTCGAGCGGCTGGACGATGAGGCGGGCGATCTCCTCCGGAGACGACGACGGGTAGCTGACGCTCACCGAGACGCTCGACGAGGAGAACGAAGGCAGAAACTCGAGCGGCAGCCGGGTGACCGACATCCAGCCGAGCACGAGCAGGCCGGCCACCGCCATCACGAGCGTGATGCGACGGTTGACCGAGAAATCGACGATCGGATTCGGCTTACGAGGCATGGAGTGGACGGGTCGCCCTCAACTTCGAGAAGGTACGCACCGCTGCCTATTCTAGATGCGCCCGAACACGGATCGGTTACAGCGCGAGGCGCCGGACCGGATCCTCCGCCCGGGCAGGCCGACGGTCGTCGATGCGGTCAATCGGCTGCGTCGCCGCAGAGCGTCGCCTTGAGGTACTCGCGATTCATCGTGCCGATGAAATCGACCGAGATCTCCTTCGGGCAGACCGCCTCGCACTCGGTGAAGTTGGAGCACGAACCGAAGCTCGCCTCCATCGTCTCCACCATCCGCCGCACGCGCTGGGTTCGCTCGGGCTGCCCCTGCGGCAGGATCGCCAGCTGCGCCACCTTGGCGGCCGTGAAGAGCTGAGCGGCACCGTTGGGACACTGCGCGACGCAGGCGCCGCAGCCGATGCACTCGGCGGCGTCCATCGCGCGGTCGGCGACCGGCTTGCCGATCGGGATCAGATTGGCGTCCGGAGCGCTCCCGGTGTTGACCGACACGAATCCGCCCGCCTGGATGATCTCGTCGAACGGGCTGCGATCGACGACCAGATCGCGCAGCACCGGGAAGGCGGCGGCCCGCCACGGCTCGATCTGGATCGAATCGCCGTCGCGGAAGGAGCGCATGTGGAGCTGGCAGGTCGTCGTGGCCTTGTTCGGGCCGTGCGCCGTGCCGTTGATCATCAGACTGCAGGTGCCGCAGATCCCCTCGCGGCAGTCGTGATCGAACGCGATCGGCTCGTCTCCACGCTCGGCGAGCTGCTCGTTGAGCACGTCGAGCATCTCGAGGAACGACATGTCGGGCGAGACGTCGTCGACCGTGTAGTCGACAAAGCCGCCCTGCACGTCTCGGCTCTCCTGACGCCAGACTCTCAGTTGCATTCGCATTACTTGTAGCTCCTCTGACTCAACTCGAGCCCTTCGAACTCGAGCGACTCCTTGTGCACGGTGGCCGCCTGCCCCTCTCCGCCCCACTCCCAGGCGGCGACGTAGGTGAACTCCTCGTCGTTGCGCCGCGCCTCCCCCTCCGGGGTCTGATACTCGGTCCGGAAGTGGGTGCCGCACGACTCCTCGCGCTCGAGGGCGTCGCGGCACATCAGCTCGCCGAGCTCGAGGAAATCGGCGACGCGGCCGGCAACCTCGAGCGACTGGTTGAGCTCTTCCCCGCTGCCGTTCACCTTGACCTCGCGCCAGAAGCGCTCTCTGAGATCGGGGAGCTTCGCGAGCGCCTCCTGGAGCCCCTCGCGGCTGCGGGCCATGCCGCACTTGTCCCACACCAGACGGCCGAGCTCACGGTGGAACGACTCCGGCGTCCGGCTGCCGTCGACCGACAGCAGCGTGTCGATCCGGCCCCTCACCTCGTCCTCCACCGCCCGGAACGCGGGAGCATCGGTCGAGAGCGGCTCTTCACCCATGTGCTTCGCCAGGTAGTCGCCGATCGTGTACGGCAGCACGAAGTATCCGTCCGCCAGCCCCTGCATCAGCGCACTGGCGCCGAGCCGGTTGGCGCCGTGATCGGAGAAGTTCGCCTCGCCGATGACGTAGAGACCCGGAACGTTCGACATCAGGTTGTAGTCGACCCACAGTCCGCCCATGCTGTAGTGCGGCGCCGGGTAGATCTTCATCGGCGTGTCGAACGGATCGTCGCCGGTGATGCGCTCGTACATGGCGAACAGATTGCCGTAGCGGTCCTGGATCGCCTGCCGGCCGAGGCGCGCGATCGCATCCTCGAAGTCGAGATAGACGCCGAGGCCCGCATGCGCGACACCGTGCCCCTCGTCGCACACCTCCTTGGCCGCCCGCGAGGCGATGTCGCGCGGCACCAGGTTGCCGAACGCCGGGTACTTGCGCTCCAGGTAGTAGTCGCGCTCATCGTCCGGGATCTGCGACGGAGACCG
Source organism: Candidatus Multivoradales bacterium (assembly GCA_965223855.1). Taxonomy (GTDB): domain Bacteria; phylum Acidobacteriota; class Thermoanaerobaculia; order Multivoradales; family JAHEKO01; genus CALZKB01. The sequence goes on along the minus strand of CBDCXM010000009.1, from coordinate 2,272,261 downwards.
ATCGTCGCCCTTCTTCTTCGGCACCCAGATCCGGCCGTCGTTGCGCAACGACTCGCTCATCAGCGTGAGCTTCGACTGGTACTCGCCACTGACGGGAATGCAGGTCGGGTGGATCTGCGTGTAGCACGGGTTCGCGAAGTAGGCGCCGCGCCGGTGGGCGCGCCAGATCGCCGTCGTGTTGCACCCCTTGGCGTTGGTCGAGAGGAAGAACACGTTGACGTAGCCGCCGGTCGCCAGCACCACCGCGTCGGCCGACCAGGAGCGGATCTCGCCGCTCACCATGTCGCGCGTGATGATGCCCCGCGCCCGGCCGTCCTCCACCACCAGGTCGAGCATCTCGGTGCGGGTGTGCATCTCGACGTTGCCGAGACCGATCTGGCGCTGCAGCGCCTGGTAGGCGCCGAGCAGCAGCTGCTGGCCGGTCTGCCCGCGGGCGTAGAAGGTTCGCGACACCTGCGCACCGCCGAACGAGCGATTGGCGAGGTGGCCGCCGTACTCGCGCGCGAACGGCACCCCCTGCGCGACGCACTGGTCGATGATGTTGACGCTGACCTCGGCGAGCCGATGGACGTTGGCCTCGCGCGAGCGGAAATCACCACCCTTGACCGTGTCGTAGAAGAGCCGGTGCACGCTGTCGCCGTCGTTCTGGTAGTTCTTGGCGGCATTGATGCCACCCTGAGCGGCGATCGAGTGCGCGCGGCGGGCGCTGTCCTGATAGCAGAAGCACTTCACGTTGTAGCCGAGTTCGGCGAGGGTCGCCGAAGCCGAGGCGCCGGCGAGCCCCGAGCCGACGACGATCACCTCGAACCGCCGCTTGTTGGCCGGGTTCACCAGCTTCAGCTGGAACTTGTAGTCGGTCCACTTGTCGGCCAGCGGGCCGTCGGGGACTCTTGCGTTGAGCGTCATCGCCACTCTCTCCTACCGGGGGTCACAGCCACCGGTCTCAGGCCACCAGGCCGGTCAGCACGGCGATCGGGAACGACAGATTGCCGAGGAAGACGATTGCGGAAAAGGCGAGGGCGAACTTCCGCCAGCCGGAATCGGCCCCGCCCTGGTTGAGCCCCAGCGTCTGGAAGAGACTCCACAGCCCGTGGTAGAGGTGCATCGCCAGCGCGACCTGCGCGACGATGTAGAACAGGCTCACCGGCCACACCTGAAAGCCGCTGACGACGTTGTGGTAGACGTCGCCGGGCACGAAGCCACCATGCACGTTGCCGAAAGTCAGATGCATCAGGTGGTAGACGATGAAGAGCAGGATCACGACCCCTCCCCACCGCATGGTGCGCGAGGCATAGGTCGCCTGCACTCGAGCCCGTCGGCCGTAGCCCTGCGGGCGTGCGTTGCGGCTCATCCGGGTGAGCTGCCAGGCCGAGAGAATGTGGAGCCCGACCGCCGCCAGGAGGCCGACGCGAGCGATCCACAGCGCCCCTTCGTGAGGCAGCATCGGCGAACCGAGTTCGCGCAGCCACTCCGCGTAGGCGTTCATCTTCTCGGGCCCCTGATAGAGCTTCAGATTCCCCGCCATGTGGCCGAGAACGAAACCGAAGAGCATCAGACCGGTGACGGCCATGAGGACCTTCTTGCCCATGGCCGAGCGATAGAGAGTCAGCACTGGAGCTTCCCTTCCTGCCCCCAGCGGGGCCGCGTCGGTTCAGACTTCATCTTAGCCTGTTCGCAGGGCGGTCGCGCGCCGATGCGACCGGACAAAAAAATGGTGGGTTCGTGCGTATCGCCGGAACCCACCTTGGGGGGACGCCCGAATGGGCGAGGAACCTGATTTTGGGGCGGCTCGGGTTGTTCCTGAAGAGCCCTGAACCGCGCTGACAAAATGTACCATAACACGCGCCAGAATATCGGTGTGTGAAAAATGTCACAGCCCGGAGAGTCTCTCAAGGCTCTGCTCGACCGACGATCCCACCTGCCCCGGCGCCTCATCGTGCCCCGAACGGCAGGTCAGCCGGGATGCCCGGCGGGCGAGGCCGCACGCGAAGCCCCTGGCGCTCGAAGCGAGAGAAGGCTGGGGCGGCTCCCGACGGCGAGGGAAGGCGCGGCTAGCGCCGACGTCCCCGGCGCCGTCGCCGACGGCGCGGCCGGGCCGGCCGTTTGCGACCGGGGACCTCGCGACGCACCCGCTCCCACGCCGCGTACTCCGCCTCCCCTTCGCCGGTGGTCGCCACGAGGATCCGAAACAGATCGAGAGCGTCGCCGAACGACGCCCGCCTGGCAAGTTGGATCCGCTCCTGCAGGTTCCAGTTGCGCTCGCCGAGACTGTGGAAGGTGTCGAGCGCCTGGAGTGCGGCTTCGGACTTGAACTTCGCCAGGGTGAGGCGCGAGAAGAACGGTGCGGCGACGTCTTCCGTCAGTCTGCGCAACCGCCGTCTCAGGATCCGCCGGCCCGTCGACGTCTCCACCTCGCGCCGCTCGAGGAGAACCGTCGGCAGCAACAGCGCCGCCAGGAGGGTCGGATCGCTGAGCTGACAGCCGTCGTTCACCAGCCTGTCGATCGCCGGCACGAGCATCTCGAAGTCGTCGAGCCCGTGCTTCCTGGCTTCCAGGACGACGGCCGCCTCCGGCAGCACGATGTCGAGCAGGTCGAGGTCGTGCATCCACTGCATCGACGGCCCGGCGGCTCCGCATCGGAGCAGCTGGACGATCTCTTCCGTCATCCGCGCCGGCGCCGCCTTCTCGATCTCGCGGGCGAGACTCTGGATCGCCTCCTGCGAGGCACGGTCGATGGTGAAGTCGAGCCGCCCCGCCATCTCGCAGGCGCGCATCATCCTGACCGGGTCCTCGCAGAAGCGAACCTCGGGGTCTCCGATCGTCCGGATGACGCCGTCGGCGAGATCCTCGATGCCGCCGACGTAGTCGAGGACCGTGAAGCTCGAGATGTCGTAGAAGAGCGCGTTGACCGTGAAGTCTCGCCGGAAGGCGTCCTCACGGGGGGTTCCGAACTCGTTGTCGCTCGTGATCAGCAGGTCCCCGGGAGGGGACTTCTGCCCCTGCGGATCGGGGTCGCGCCGGAACGTCGCCACCTCGATGATCGTCGGCCCGAAGAACACGTGCGCCAGCCGGAATCGCCGGCCGATGATCCTCGAGTTGCGAAACAGCCGCTTGACCTGACCGGGACTGGCGTCGGTCGCGATATCGAAGTCCTTCGGCGTCCGCCCCAGCATCAGGTCGCGAACACCGCCGCCGACCAGGTAGCCCTTGAAGCCGCGGCCGTCGAGGCGCTTCAGGACCTTGAGGGCCTCGGCGCCGATGTTCCTGCGCGAGATCGGGTGCTCGGAGCGTTCCAGGACGCGCGCTTCCGGCGACTCGGTCATGGCGCCAGAGTAGATCACAAGGGCCGCAGTCTGACTGCGGCGGCTTCGAGCCCGTCGGCACTCGCTTCGACGGCGACGCCCTCGCCGTCCAGGCGGACGAAGGTGCGGCCGATACCGCGGGCGACGACCACCCGCCCGTCCGCCGTGAAGGCGCCGGAGCGGGCTCGACCGCGCAACGCCAGGCGCGCCTCGCCAGACCAGGAGGTCACCGGGAAACCCGCCTCGTCGAGCACGCGCAACTGCAGGCCGCGCCAGTCGCTGGCGGCGGAGGCCTCGTCCTGCTCGATCGCCAAGCGGTGGGCCCTGCCGCGAGGCCGCAGCGCCGCCTCGACCACGGTGCCCTCCCGTCGTCCCGTCGCTTCGAGCGGCGCGTGAGCGAACGGGATTCTCAGAAGCTGATACTCCACCCCCTGCTCGACCCCGGTCAGTTCCCTCCCCCCGACTCGCAGTTCGAGGACGGAGCAGTTGGTGAAGCAGTCGACCTCGACGACTCCGCCGCCCTCTTCCCACGCACCCACCAGCTCGATGAACGGCTCCGCCGCGTAGCGCGCGCGGAAGCGGTGCGCCGCGAGCTTCGGAAGCCTCCAGGCATCGACCTTGCCGGTGCGGCGGATGAAGCGGTCACGGAACATCGTCGGGTAGTCGTTGAAGGCCCACAGCGTATGGCCGGCGACGTACGGCTTCCCGTCGATCGCCTCCCAGAAGGCCTCGATCGCGGCAATCTGCGCACGTTCCTCCTCGACCTCGCCCCGCACCGCCTGCTCGTTGCACGCCTCTGCCACGACGACCGCGCCGGTGCGGCATTGGTGACGCACCTCGTCGAGCACCTCGACCTCGTAGTTGAGGCCCCAGACCCCCGGGATGCCGAGCGTGCGGGCACGCCGTGCGCGGTAGAGGTGATTCTCGGCGTAGGTCGAGGGGCGGGTCGGATCGAGCCGCTGGATCAGCCGATCGAGGGCGACGTAGGCACGCCGGTGCTGCGACTCGTTCCCCATCCCCCAGAGGACGATCGAAGGTCGATGCCGATCGCGTCGGATCATCGCCTCCATCTGGCGAAGGGCGGCACGGAGCCAGCGCCCTGCCCGAACGCTCTTCCAGGAAGCGAGTTCCGCGTAGACGATCAGCCCGAGCTCGTCGCACGCGTCGAGGAAGTCGGGCTGCTGAGGGTAGTGAGACAGGCGGACGAAGTCCGCACCGAGCCGCTTGAGGTCGTGGGCATCCTGACGGTGCATCCAGCGCGGCAGCGCGTTGCCCAACCCCGGCAGACACTCGTGACGGTTGAAACCGCGCAACCGGCGCCGCTCTCCGTTGAGTTCGAAGCCGTCGGCGTCGAAGCGAGCCTCGCGCAGGCCGAGACGGGTCGCCGAGGAGTCGACGATCGCGCCGCCGATCTCGAGTCCACAGTGGAGCTCGTAGAGACGCGGTGTCTCCGGAGACCAGAGGCAGGCCGCCTCGAGCTCGCAATCGGCGCTCGCTGTTCCGTCGCCGCCGATCGGCGCGAGCCCCTCGGCGACGCTCGCTCCTTCCGGGTCGTAGAGGCTCCAACGGACGGTCGCGAGCTCCGGACCGATGCGGCCCGTGACTCCGAAGGAGAGCTCCAACTCGGGCGATGCGAGCAGATCGTGCGGCACCAGCCTGAGCCTCCCCGGGTCGAGGTGGCAAGGCGACCTTCGCTCGAGACGCACCCGCCCCGACAGACCTCCGAAGAGCAGGAAATCGGGCGCCGAGGTGCCTGGAGGCATCCAGTCGGGACAGCGGTTGGTCGCCTCGATCCGCAGCCGGTGCGTCCGGCCCGACGTGATTCCGGGAAGCGGGCAGTCGAAGCCGAGGTACTGCCCCTCGAAGCGTCCCAGCCGGCGGCCGTCGAGCTCGACCGTCGCGCGGCCGTAGAAGCCCCCCACCACCAGCCACCAGCCGCCGGGCCGCTCCTCCTCCAGTTCCGCCGGCAGCTCGAACTCGCGCTCGTAGACGCCAGGCCCGCGGTAGTAGCGCAGCCCCCGCTGGAAGGTGTCCTGGGCGTTCCAGCAATGCGGCAGAGCCACCTGCTCCCAGTCACGAGAGGTCTCGCCGCGACGGGGTTTGCCGAGGCGAAACCTCCAGTCGCGATCCAGCTCGAAGCGTTCGCGTGCCATGAAGGACGCCTACAATACCTCCGCGATGGAGCCCGACGGAGCGAGTCCGGCCGCAGCCCGTTTCCGCCGGCGTTTCGAGCGAGAGCCCGGCTGGCTCGCTCACGCACCGGGGAGGATCAACCTGCTCGGCGCTCATGTCGACTACCACGAGGGTCTGGTGCTTCCGGCGGCGATCGACCGCGGACTCGACTTCGCTGCAGCTACACGCCCGGATCGCCGTCTTCGACTGCTCGCCCTCGACTATGGCGACGAGGTGGCCGAGTTCGAGCTCGACGCTCTCCCGCCACCGCCGGTCGCCGACGGGCGTCCCTCTCACTGGTCCGACCTGCCGGCCGGCGTCGCCGCCGCCTGCCTCGACCGCGGGCTCGAACTGCCGGGGCTGGACGTCGCCTTCGGCGGCGATCTCCCACGCGGTGCCGGCGTGAGCTCCTCCGCGGCGGTGGAGGTCGGTCTGCTGCGGATCTGGGCCGCGGTCGCCGGCTGGTCGCTTGCCGACACCGAGCTCGCGGCGCTCGGCCGGCACGCCGAGAACCACTATCTCGGAGTCGGCTCCGGGATCATGGACCAACTCGCCTGCCTCGTCGGACGCGAGTCGCAACTCCTGGCGCTCGACTGCCGCGACCTGGACTATCGGCATCTGCCGATCGCTCCCGATCGTTCGTTCCTCGTCGTCGACAGCGGCGTCCGGCGCCGCCTCGGGGCGAGCGGCTTCAACGACCGTCGCAGCGAGGCGGAATCCGCTCTGGACTCCCTGCGGCGACTGGGGCTGCCGCTCGCGACGCTGCGCGACCTCACGATGCCCGATCTCGAACGACACGCCGAGCTTCTATCCCCGGTGGAGTACCGCCGTGCCAGGCACGTCGTCGAAGAGTGCGAGCGGGTCCGCCGGGCCTGGGAGCTGCTCGAGGAAGGCCGCACCCCCGAGATCGGCCCGCTCCTGGCCGCTTCCCACGCCAGCTCCAGAGACCTCTACGAAGTCTCGATCGCCGAGCTCGATCTTCTCGCGGCGAGCCTCAACGGGGCGCAGGGCTGCGACGGTGCGCGACTGTCGGGCGGGGGCTTCGGGGGTTGTGTGTGTGCACTCGTGCAGACCGGTCGGGCCGATGCCGTCGCCCTCGCGACGTGCGACGCCTTCGAGGAACGGTTCGGTCGCCGTCCCCACTGGTTCACCTGCCGGGCGGCCGACGGGGCCGTCGCCGTAGCCGCCCCGTTCTGAAGAGCAGGGTCCTGGAGAGTAGAGTCCTGACGAGTGGAGCCAGACCCATGACTCGAATCCGACACGCCGTCATCCCGGCCGCCGGTCACGGCACCCGCATGAAGCCCTTCTCCACTCTCGTGCCCAAGGAGCTGGTGCCGATCGGCAGCCGCCCGGCGCTGGAGTGGATCGTCGCCGAGGCGGTCGAGGCCGGTATCCGGAATCTGGGGGTCATCGTCGGCCCGCACAAGGGGCTGGTGCGCCGGGCGCTCGACGACCTCCGGACGCGCGGCGAGTTGGAGGGGGTCGAGGTCGTCTATCTGGAGCAGCCGGTGGCCGAGGGGCTCGGGCATGCGCTCATGCTGGCGCGCGACTGGGTCGGTGCCCGCCCGTGGGCGGTGCTCCTCCCCGACAACCTCTTCCCCGGGCAGCCGGCGACGACCGCTCACCTCTGCACGGCAGCCTCGGCCACCGGCGACCATGTCGTCGGAGCGCTCGAGGTGACGGCCGCCGACAGCGGACGCTACGGCAACTCGGGGCTGCTCGAAGTCGAGCCCGAGGGGGCCCTGCTGAGGGTTCGACGTCTGGCAGGAAAGGGAACCGGCAGACTGGAACTCACCGACGGGACGCACTGGCGGGCGTGCGGGCGCTACGTCTTCCAGCCGGGCTTTTTTGAACTGCTGGAGGGCAGACTCGGGAAAGGCACGGCGGGCGAGTCCTCGGAAGTACCGGCTGTCCAGCAGCTCGCTCTCGAAGGCCGCCTCGTCGCCGCCCCGCTCCCCGGGCCGCTGTTCGACGTCGGCCACCCTCGCGGCGTCCTGGAGGCGTCGGCCTGGGAACTCGCCAGAACCGAGCCGGCCCTCTGAGCGACCTTCTGAGCGGCTCCTGATCTCGCAGGCCGGGCGGGCAGGGAAACGCCCGGCCGGGAGCCGGCCGGGCGAGGTTGGGTCGCAGGGCGCTGAATCTTCGGGCGGAAGGGGCGGCGCTCAGTCGTCGTCGCGCCGGCCGCGGCGACGGCGATCGTCGCGGTCGCGATCGTCCCTGTGACGCGGATAGGCCTTGTCCCGATCGTAGCGACGCAGGTCCCGCGGGTCGCGGCGCTCGTAGCGACGGTCGTCTCGTCGGTGGTCACGCCGGTCGTAGCGCCGGTCGTACCGGTCATCGGAGCGATGCCCCTTGTAGTGACCACGTCCGCGGCCCTTGTAGTGGCCGTATCCGTGTCCGTGTCCCCTGTACTTGTGGCCGTAGTGGCGACGCCCGTGGTACCCGTAGTCGCGATACCCGTAACGGCGGTAGTCGTGGTCCCGGTAGGTGTAGTACCAGGGTGCCGGATAGCCGCCGAACCAGGCGTACTGGACGTGGTGCCAGGCGGGGTACGGGTCGAATCCGCCGAGGGCGAAGTGGTGACCTACCACGGGGCAGGAGCGGTGGTGGTAGCTCCACGAATCCCGCATGTAGCACGCCGAGCTGCACTGGTAGCCGGCGTAGCGCAGTGGCGCCCGGGTCCGGTAGTAGAAGTCGGGACGGTAGTCGATCCCGTAGTGCTGGGGCCCGCTGAAACCGATCGAGAAGTCGAACCCACCGACTCGGAAGTCGGCGCCGGCGTGCCATCGCAATCGCCCCGCCTCGGCGGGCTCGAACGCGCCGCCGACGGTGATGGCGAGGGTGGCGAGGGCTAGGACGAGGACGGGTCGTTTCATGGCTGCTACCTCCTTGCCCGGCTGGAGCTTCACAATCCATGCCGGTTCGAGAGTGCCCTGAACAGCAGGCTCGTCGGCTTGTAGGACCTCTCCAGCGTCCTCCGTCGAGGACACTCTTCGAGCGCTCCGGCGAACCAGCCTCGACGTGGAGCGCTCGCTCCCTCGTCGGTGAAGCCGGGGTTCAGCTGACTCGATCGTCGAGCTCGGTCTCGATGCGAATCGGCCCTTCGAGCGTCTTGTGGACCGGGCAGCGGTCGGCGATCTCGGCGAGGCGAGCGCGCTGTTCGCGATCGAGCTCCCCGGCGACGTCGAGTCGAACCTCGACATGATCGACCTTCGCCGAACCGTCGGCGCAGTTCTCGCAATCCCGCTCGTGCCGACGATCATGGCGCGCGCGCACTTCGACCTCACCGAGCTCCCAACCCTTGCGACGCGCGTACATCCGCATCGTCATCGCCTTGCAGGCGGCGATCGCCGAGACGAGCAGTTCGTAGGGAGAGGGTCCGAGGTCGTCGCCGCCGACCGACTCCGGCTCGTCCGCGATCCAGTGGTGACGGTCCGAGCGGGCGTCGTGGGTGAATCGATCGCCGCGGCTCGAAACGAGCACCTCACCGGGAGCGAGGTCGCGATCCTCCGGAGCTCCCATCTCGAGGTATCGGCCGGCCCAGGCCGCCACGACCTCGGCGACGAAACGTGAGTCTTCGTCGCGGGCGAGCAGCAGATGATCGGCGCCGTCGAGCGACACGAAACTCTTCGGGTGGCGCGCCGCCTTGTAGATCCGGGCCGCATGGTCGATCGACACCGTCTCGTCGACGGGCGAGTGAAGGATCAGCAGCGCCCGACCGAGCCCGGCGATCGCGGCCGACAGGTCCTGACGGCCCAGATCCTCCACCAGCCTCCGGCCGATAGCGACCGGACGACCGCCGAGTTCGACCTCGGCCGACTCGACCCGCTCGAGCTGTGGCTCCGAGGCGAGGATCTGCTCCTGCAAGTGCCGGGTATCGCTCGGCGCGCCGATCGTCACGACGGCGCGCACCGAGTCGATGTCGGCCGCGCCGGCGAGAGCGGCCGCACCACCGAGGCTGTGACCGATGAGGAGCTGCACCTCGCCGTAGCGCTCGGCCAGGAAGCGTGCGGCCGCCGCCAGGTCGCCCAGGTTGGAGCGGAAGTCGGTGTCGGTGAAGTCGCCTTCGCTCTCGCCCAGCCCGGTGAAGTCGAAGCGCAGCACGCCGATGCCGCGATCGGCCAGCGCGCGCGAAATCCGGACGACCGCCTTCAGGTCCTTCGAGCAGGTGAAGCAGTGGGCGAAGAGCGCCCAGCTGCGGGCCGTGCCCGCGGGAAGCTCGAGCCGCCCTGAGATCGTCTGTCCGGCCGCACCGGTGAACTCGACCGCTGTCGTCCTCGCCATCGCCTTGTTTCCTCCCTGGGGCCGAAGGTACTACGACTCCCCGATCCTCGGGGATGGCTCAGGCGGACGGCTCCCGCCACCGGCAATGGAGCTGCCGGCGTCAGGATGGGTGCGCGGGACCGACCGTCAGGAAGCGATCAGGTCCGCGCGCGAGAAGAAGAAGCGCAGCTCTTCGCGTGCGTTCTCGGGCGAATCGCTTCCGTGGATGGCGTTCGACTCGATCGAGGCGGCATAGAGCTTCCGGATCGTCCCTTCGTCCGCCTCTTCCGGGTTCGTCGCTCCCATCACCTGACGCAGATACGGGACCGCGTCGTCGCGCTCGAGCGCGATCGGGACGATCGGACCACTCGTCATGAACTCGACGAGGCTGTCGTAGAACGGACGCTCGCGGTGCACTTCGTAGAAGGCGCGCGCCTGATCGTCGGTGAGCTTCATCTTGCGCAACGCGACGATGCGGAAGCCCTCACGCTCGAGGTGAGCGAGGATGCTGCCGGTGTGGCCGTCGCGAACGGAATCGGGCTTGAGAATGGCCAGGGTTCTGGTCATGGGTCGGATCTCTCCTGAGCGGCGTCGTGCGCCGGTGGTTGTGTATCGGTACTGTCGTCCGTTGCTTCGGCTTCGGCCCCTTCGGTCGGGGCGAGGCCGATGATCTCGAAGTCGGCGTCGGGGCCGTCGAGGGTGAAGATCGGGCCGACGGTTTCCACGGTGCCCTCGGGCCCGAGAAGGACGGCGGAGCCCGCGGGCAGGCCAAGCCCCCAGCGAACGCCCGGCGCGCCCATCAGCTCCCGCAGACGCCGGTCGTGGGCGGGATCGAAGTTGGTCTCGACGACACCGCCCGGCAGCCAGCCGAAGCCGGGGATGGTTTCGCCGCCGAAGATCGAGCGCGTCGCCACACCGAACGCCTGTGCGGCTGCGGCGATCGCCACGACGACCTTGCCCTGGCCGAGGTAGCGACCGAGCGTCTCGATCGCCGGCTCGTCGGTCAGCGTGTCGAGCAGATGATCGGCGACCCCGCCGCCGACGTAGAGGGCCGCGGTCGCTTCGATGCGCTCGAGGTTGCGGCCGCGCCTGGCGTCCCGATTGCGGTAGATCGGCACCACTTCGACCTGTCGGTCGAATCCCTCGCGGATGTATCCCTCGAAGAAGTCACCGTACTCGGTCGAGCCGCTGGCGGTGGGCAGGAAGCCGATCGTTCCGTCGGCGACCTTGGACATCCAGGCGCGATCTGCGTCCACAGTCTCGCCGAAGGTGAATTCACCTCCACCCACCAGCACCAGCCAGCCGCCGCCGGCGAGACGTTTCATCCGCAGGGGCCTCCGGGCTCAGGCGCCGAGCGCCTCGGCGACGGTCCGGCCGAGATCGGCCGGCGACTCGACGACGTGGATCCCGGCGTCGCGCATCGCTTCCATCTTGGCGGCCGCGGTCCCCTTGCCGCCGGCGACGATGGCGCCGGCATGCCCCATCCGTCGGCCTGGCGGGGCCGTGCGGCCGGCGATGAAGCCGATGACCGGTCGGTCGTAGTTGTCGGCCACCCAGGCGGCCGCTTCCTCCTCGGCGCTGCCGCCGATCTCACCGATCACGATCACCGCCTCGGTTGCATCGTCCTCGGCGAATGCCGACAGTGCGTCGATGAAGCTCGTGCCGTTGATCGGATCGCCGCCGATGCCGACGCAGGTCGACTGGCCGAGCTCGAGGTTGGTGAGCTGCCACACCGCCTCGTAGGTGAGCGTCCCCGATCGCGAGATAACGCCGACCCGACCGGGACGGTGGATGTGCCCGGGCATGATGCCGATCTTCGCCACCCCGGGCGTGATGACGCCGGGGCAGTTCGGGCCGATGAGCCGCGTCGGATGGTCCTGGAGGAACTCCTTGACGGTGAGCATGTCGGCCACCGGAATGCCCTCGGTGATCGCCACCACCAGCTCGATCCCGGCTTCCGCCGCCTCCATGATCGCGTCGGCGGCGAACGGCGGCGGGACGAAGATCATCGTCGCGTTGCAGCCGGTCGCGGCGCGCGCCTCGTCGACCGAATCGAAGACCGGAATGCCGTCGACCTCCTGCCCCCCCTTGCCGGGAGTGACTCCGGCGACGACCGAGGTGCCGTACTCCCGGCAGCCGAGGGCGTGGAACTCCCCCTCCTTGCCGGTGATGCCCTGCACGAGCAGCTTCGTGTTCTCGTCTACCCAGATCGCCATCAGACGTTCCCCCCGGCGGCGGCGACCGCCTTCTGTGCCGCGTCGCCCATCTCGGTGGCGACGATGAAGTCGAAGTCGGCGTCCTCGAGAATCTGACGCCCCTGCTCGACGTTGGTCCCTTCCAGCCTCACGACCACCGGCATCTCGACCTCGCCGAGTTCCCCCAGCGCATCGACGACGCCGGCCGCGATGCGATCGGTGCGGGCGATCCCGCCGAAGATGTTGATCAGCACCGCCTTGACGTTCGGATCGCCGACCAGCAGCCGGAAGGCGTTCGAAACCGCCTCCTTGCTGGCCGAGCCGCCGACGTCGAGAAAGTTCGCCGGCTCGCCGCCGTAGAGCTTGATGATGTCCATGGTCGCCATCGCGAGACCCGCACCGTTGACCATGCAGCCGATGTCGCCGTCGAGCTTGATGTAGTTGAGCCCCGACTTGCCCGCCTCGACCTCGAGCGGGTTCTCCTCCGCGAGATCGCGCATCTCGAGGATGTCCTTGTGCCGGAAGAGGGCGTTCGAGTCGAAGTTCATCTTCGCGTCGAGCGCGACCACGTCGCCGGCACCGGTCACCAGCATCGGGTTGATCTCCGCGAGCGAGGCGTCGACCTCCATGTAGGCGCGGGTAAGTGCCGTGACGAGCTTCTGAGCCTGACGCGCGGTCGTGCCGCTCAGGCCGAGCCGTCGCGCGACGTTGCGGGCCTGGAACGGCTGCAGCCCGAGGTGCGGGTCGAACTCCTCACGCACGATCGCGTCCGGGTTCTCCTCGGCCACCTCCTCGATGTTCATGCCGCCGGCGGCCGAGGCCATGACGATCGGCCTGCCCGCCTGACGGTCGAGCGTCACCGCGAGGTAGTACTCCGAGGCGATGTCGAGCGCCTCCTCGACGAGCACCTTGCGAACCTTCTGACCCTCCGGCCCGGTCTGCGGCGTCACGAGCTGCATCCCGAGGATCTCACCGGCGATCGTCTCCGCCTGCTCCGGCGAGTCGGCGAGCTTGACGCCTCCCCCCTTGCCGCGCCCTCCTGCATGGATCTGCGCCTTGACCACGCATCGGCCGCCGAACTCTTCGCAGATCGCGCGCGCCTCGGCGGGCGACTCCGTCACCCTCCCCTGCGGCGTCGGCACGCCGAAACGGCGCAGGACTTCCTTCGCTTGATACTCGTGAATCTTCAAACTTCGTCCTCCTGGGGTGGATGCGGGCGGGACGCCCTCCGCAGGCCGTGAGCGACGGCGGAGCGACGAACCTGGGCGCGGCCTGGACGGCCGGCGAAAGAACGCTCAGTCTAGCAGAGCGCCCGTCCTTTGATCAGGCCCTGGATCAGGGGACTTCGAGGACCAGCACGGTGAGATCGTCGTCGAGCTGGCGGCGGCCTACGAACGCCTCGAGATCTCCGAGAACACCGTCTCTCATCCCCCTGACGTCGGAGGTGGCATGGCGCTCGAGGCTCTCCTCGAGCCGCTCGAAACCGAAGAGCTCCACCGATCCCTCGGGACTGGCTTCCACCACTCCGTCGCTGTAGAGGAAGAGCTTGTCGCCACTGTCGAGCTTCGCCGCCCGCGTGCGCACGTCGATCGTGTCGCGTACCCCCAGCGGGTATGAGATCGACTCGAGCGCCTCCACCCTGCCGGTCGAGGAGACCCGGTAGGGGAAGAGGTGTCCCGCACTCGCGAAGTACATCTCCCGCTCCCGCGGGTCGATCAGCGCGTAACACAGCGTCGTCAGCAGGCGCTTGCGGGCGCTCTGGAAGACCATCTTGTTGACCGTGCGGAAGACCGACTCGACCTCGGGGTCGAACGTCACCTGGACGGCGAGCGCGGACTTCGCCATCGACATGACGAGCCCGCTCGATACCCCGTGTCCGGCGACGTCGCCGACGGCGATGGCGAGTCGGCCGTCCTCGAGAGCGAGCACGTCGTAGAAGTCACCGCCCACTTCGGAGGCGGGCCGGTAGCGGTGGGCCAGCTTGACCCCGTTGAGCTCCGGAGGCAGCTCGGGGAGGATCGACGACTGGATCCCCCGGGCGGTCTCGAGCTCGACCTTCTGACGTTCCCGCTCGGCGATCTGGCGCACGTGCTTGGGGACGTCGTCGTAGCGGTAGACGAACTCGCGGTTGCTGAGGATGTGCTTGAAACTCAGCAGCAGCGGCGCGAGGACGGCCAGCAGCAGCAGGGCGGCGTTGAGCTCCATCGTCGAGTGTCCCGCCGTGTAGAGACGGGCGGCCGCGGGCATCAGGGTGATCGTCAGTTGCGCCATCACCCCGGCGAAGATGCCGTACTTGAGGAACACCAGCACCAGGCCGCCGTAGACGAGAAACCCGAGCGCAAAGGTCGCCGGCAGCGGGAAGACCGACGCCACCGGGAAGAAGCACAGCGCCCCCAGGGCGGCCGCCGCCACCGGGCCGCCGACCCGACCGAGCCGCCTGGCCAGCCAGGTCACGAGGAACAACTGGCCGAAGAGGGCACTGTAGAGGGCGTACGCCAGCCCGAACGCCAGGGTCGGCACGAACACCCACTGGACGCTGTCCCAGCCCGGCCCCGCCATGCCGAGGCCGAAGGCGACCACGCGCTCTCCAAGGAGACGCAGGGCGCCGCCGAAAAGCGCGAGGATGACGAATCCGCAGGCGACGCCGCGCAGCGCAGCCCGGGCGAACGTGGCGTTGTTCCAGGCGCCGCGGAAGAGAGCGTCGAAGCCCGCGAGCTTGTGCCCCCACTTCTCGCGACAGAGCGACTCGCCCACCGACCAGCTCAGGAACGCCAGCAGCGCCATCGGGAAGTAGAAGACGACGCTGAACTGGAACATGATGGCGACGATCACCTGGGGCTTCGACAGGCCGCCGAAGCTGGCGTCGGCGGAGATTCCCTTGGCTGTCGCGAACGCGGCGGCCAGCCCGCTGACGAGGACGACCCCCGCGATCCTCAGCCCCTGCTGCACGCCGATCTTGCCGGCGTGGTAGCGGCGGACGAACGGTACCGCTACCAGGGGAAGGAGCAGGATCGGCAGGAACACCCACCCCTGTTCGAGGAGGTTGGCGCCTCGCAACGGCGCCAGGAACTCGTCCTTGCGCTCGTCGTCGAACCAGGTGTCGAACCCCAGCAACTGATCGCCCGCGAAGCGCACCTCGAGACCGGAGCGCACCTCCTCGCCGAAGGGGGTGTTCTGATCGACGTATCGCAGCAGCGTGTCGGTGCGGTTCTCGAGCTCGAGCACCCGCAGGTCCGGCTCGCCGTAGGAAGCCGGCTCGTAGCCATGGCTCTCGAGCAGCCGATCGGCACGGGCGCGCGCCTGGGTCGGATCGAGAAGTCCGCGCGCCTCCGAGTCGCTCACCTGCCGCTCGAGTTGCAGCACCTGCCCCTCGGCCGAAAGACGCACTCGATGACTCCATCGGGAACTCGGCGAGACGTCGTCGTGAACCGAAACCTGCCAGACACGCACGAGATCGGCGGCGCGACTCTCTCGAAGACGCTCGATCGGCACTCCCTCGCGCTGCGACTCACGAAGCCGCAGGGCGACCGAGTTCCACGACTCGCGGGTGACGACGACGGTCGCCGGGACCGGCACGTCGCCGAGATCCGCGGCTCTCTCGAGGGCGATCGCCTCGGCGGTCGACCTGTCGATCTGCCAGCGCGCCGGCTCGAACGGCAGCAGACTGGGGAAAAGAGCGACGAAGGAGGCGGCAGCCGCCACCCCCAGCGCAATCCAGCCGATCAGTGCTTTCCAACTCACAGCGAACCCCTGCCCCCATGTACGCCGGGCCGGGCCGGGAGTTGCACCCGGCCGGACTCAGCCGAGATTGTCGACGATCGCCGCAGCGAACTCCGATGTCTTGAGGAGCGTCGCGCCCTCCATCTGGCGCTCCAGATCGTAGGTCACCCGCTTCTGCGAGATCGTGCGCTCGAGAGCGGTCTCTACCGCGTCTCCCGCCTCGAGCCAGCCGAGCCACCGCAGCAGCATGACACCGGAAAGGATCAGAGAGCCCGGGTTTACCTTGTCCTGCCCGGCGTACTTCGGCGCCGTGCCGTGGGTCGCCTCGAAGAGCGCCAGGCCGTCTCCCTCGTTGCTGCCGGGCGCCATGCCCAGCCCCCCCACCTGCGCGGCAAGGGCGTCGGAGATGTAGTCGCCGTTGAGGTTGGTCGTCGCGATCACCTGGTACTCCGCGGGGCGCAGCAGCACCTGCTGGAACATGGCGTCTGCAATCCGATCCTTGACTAGGATCTTCCCCTCCGGCAGCTCGCCGTCGAACTCGTCCCACAGGCGCTGTTCGCTGACGGTCACGTCGCCGAACTCCTCGGCGGCCAGCTCGTAGCCCCACTCCTTGAAGGCACCCTCGGTGAACTTCATGATGTTGCCCTTGTGCATCAGGGTGAGGTCGGTGCGGCCCTGAGCCACGCAGTACTGGAGCGCCTTGCGGACGAGGCGCTTGGAGCCGGTCACCGAGACCGGCTTGACGCCGATGCCGCTGTCCTCGCGCACCCTCTTGCCGAGCTTGTTGCGCAGAAACTCGATCAGCTCGGTGGCGCCGCCCGTCCCCTGCTCCCACTCGATCCCGGCGTAGACATCCTCGGTGTTCTCGCGGAAGATCACCATGTTGACCTTGCCGGGCTCGTGCACCGGCGTCGGCACTCCGTCGAAGTGGCGGACCGGTCGGATGCAGGCGTAGAGATCGAGAATCTGGCGCAGCGCCACGTTGAGGCTGCGAATGCCGCCCCCGACCGGCGTCGTCAGCGGCCCCTTGATCGCACCGCGGAAGTGCCGGATCGCATCGACCGTCTCCTGCGGCAGCCACTCGTCGCGCTTCTCCTTCGCCTTCTCGCCGGCGTACACCTCGACCCACGCCACTCGCCGATCACTGCCGTAGCTCTTCTCGACCGCGGCGTCGAGCACGGTGCGGGTCGCGTTCCAGACGTCCGGTCCGATGCCGTCTCCTTCGATGAAGGGGACGATCGGCCGCGCCGGAACTTCGAGCTCACCGTCGGTGAAGCGAATCTCCTCTCCATCGCCCGGGATGTCGAGCTTCTCGAAACTCATGATGGGCTCCCTTCGGTCATCGCTTCGGCCACACCGACGAACTCGGCCTCGACCTGGCGATCGAGCACTCCCGCTTCGAAGCCGCGGTCGAGCAGCTGCTGCACCGCAGTGCGACCGGCCTCGCCGTAGTCCTGTGTCCACTCGTTGACGTACATCCCGACGAAGCGATCCGAGCGGACCGGATCGTCTTCGATGCCCCGGGCGTAGCGGACGGCGTAGCCGAGCGCCTCCTCACGATGCTCGAGCGCATAGTCGATGCTCTGGCGCAGGAGCGAGCACAGGCGCAGCTGAAGCTCCGGGTCGAGATCCTTGCGGATCCCGTTGCCGCCGAGCGGCAGAGGACCACCGGTCTCACCCTGCCACCACTCTCCGAGGTCGAGAACCTTGGTGAGCCCCTGCTCCTGGTAGGTGAGCTGCCCCTCGTGGATGACGACGCCGGCCGGCACCTCTCCGGCCTCGACGACGTCGAGGATCTCGTCGAAGGGAACGATCCGCGTGCGGACGTCCGGCTGCCAGAGGCGCAGCGCCAGGTGAGCCGTCGTCAGCTCGCCCGGAATGGCGACCTCGCGGCCGGCCAGCTCCTCTCGCGTCATCCCCTCCCTCGCCACGACGACCGGCCCGTAGCCGTCGCCGAAGCTCGCCCCGGAAGGCATCAGGGCGTAGCGATCGGCGAGGTAGGCGTAGCCGTGGATCGACAACGCCGTGATCTCGTAGGTGCCTTCGAACGCCGCCTGGTTGAGGGTCTCGATGTCACGCAGGACGTGGGTGACCTCGAGCCCTTCGGTGTCGAGCAGCCCCTGTGTCAGGGCGTAGAACATGAACGCGTCATCCGAGTCCGGACTGTGCGCGATTCGAATGAGAGTGGAGTCGCTCATAGGGCGCGCAGGCTATCAGAGGCCAGACGACCCAGAAGCCCTCTCGACGGGCATGTACGATCGTCCCGGACCCCTCCGGAGGAGCGAGATGAGCGCACCCGACATCGAAGATCCTGCGCAGCTTCCCAGCCGGCTGCGCACCTTTCTGCCGCTGATCTACGTCGCCTGGGCGGACGGCGATCTCTCGGACCAGGAGATCGAGGAGATCTGTGCCGCTATCGCCCCTCATCTCGATAGCGATTGTCAGGCCGGACTCGGACGCTGGCTCGACCCCGAGAGGCCGCCCAGCGCAGTCGAGCTGCGGGCGATGTTGACGACGATCGAGCGTGCCGCAGCCGGCTGGGGGGCAGACGAAAAGGTGAGCCTGCACGAGCTCGGGAAGCGCCTCGCGCGGGCCGACGGCCACGAGCCCACGTCCGCAGAGCTCGAGGCGCTCGATCGCCTCGCCGGGGCACTCGGCGTCGTCAGTGACGAGGCGGCCCGGCGCTTGGTGGGTGACGGGGTCGCAGCTGGAGAGGAAGAGGAAGAGGCGCCGCTCGACGTCGGGTCTCTCCGGCGCTTCCTCGACGAGCCTTACGGTGAACTGCGACGCGAGCTTCGCCGGCTCCTGTCGACCGACGAGTTCGCCTACCGCTATGACCTGTCGACGGCCGAGGAGCGCGAACGGGTGCTCGGCTGGTGCCACCGGCTGGCCGACGAGGGGTACGGTGCCCTCGGCTTTCCGCGCCGCTTCGGTGGAGGCGACGACCCTGGCGCCTTCCTCGCCGCCTTCGAGACTCTCGCCGGCCACGATCTGTCGCTGGTCGTCAAGTTCGGCGTCCAGTTCGGCCTCTTTGCCGGGAGCCTTCACCAGCTCGGCACCGAGAGGCACCACGAGCGCTACCTCGAGCGGGCATCGACGCTCGCGCTGCCGGGCTGCTTCGCCATGACCGAAACCGGTCACGGCTCGAACGTCGCCGAGCTCGAGACCGTCGCCACGTTCGACCGCGAGAGTGACACGTTCGTTCTCCACTCCCCCACCCCGTCGGCGCGCAAGGACTACATCGGCAACGCGGCGGCGCACGGACGATGCGCCACCGTCTTCGCGCAGCTCGAGATCGACGGCGTCGGCTACGGTGTGCATGCGTTCGTCGTCCCGATCCGCGACGACGACGGCGCCGCCCTGCCCGGAATCGAGATCACCGACTGCGGTCGCAAGCTCGGCCTCAACGGCGTCGACAACGGCCGACTGATGTTCGATCACGTCCGCGTACCGCGGGAGAACCTGCTCGATCGCTTCGCCCAGGTCGACGCCGACGGCAACTACACGAGCCCGATCGCGAGTCCGTCGAAGCGCTTCTTCACCATGCTTGGCACCCTGGTCGGTGGCCGCGTGAGCGTTGCCTCGGCCGGGCTCGCCGCCACCCGGTCTGCGATGACGATCGCCGTTCGCTACGCCGAGCGCCGGCGCCAGTTCGGCCCCGCCGGGGGCGCCGAGACGACACTGCTCGACTACACGACGCACCAGCTGAGACTCCTGCCCCGACTCGCCACCACCTACGCGCTGCACTTCGCGTTGCGCGACCTTGCACAGCGCTACCTCGACGCGAACGAGGATCGGCGCGAGCTCGAAGGACTCGCCGCCGGTCTCAAGGCGGTCGCCACCTGGCACGCCACCGACACCATCCAGGCGTGTCGCGAGGCGTGCGGCGGACAGGGCTATCTGGCGGAGAACCGGTTCGCCTCGCTCAAGGCGGACACCGATGTCTTCACGACCTTCGAGGGCGACAACACCGTGCTCATGCAGCTCCTCGCCAAGGGGCTGCTCACCGCCTATCGCAAGCAGTTCGGAGACATGAGCTTCCTCGACATGCTGCGCTTCGCCGCGGCGCGCGCCGGCGCCACCGTGGCCGAGCTCAACCCGATCGTTACCCGCAACACCGCACCGGAGCACCTGCGCTCCGCCGACTTCCTCGAGGAAGCGCTCACCTGGCGCGAGCAGCACCTGCTGAGCACACTCGGCAGGCGCCTACGCAGCCGCATCCAGAAGGGTGTGGACAGCTTCACCGCCCTCGTCGAGTGTCAGGACCACGCCGTCTCGCTGGCCCGGGCGCACGTCGAGCGGCACGTGCATACACAGTTCCGGCACGGGCTCGCGGAGGCCGGTGATCCCGCGATCGTCGCGAGCCTCGAGAAGCTCGCGACCCTCTTCGCCCTCCACCGCATCGAGGCCGACCGCGGCTGGTTTCAGGAGCACGGCTACCTCGAGAGCGGCAAGGCCAAGGCGGTGCGGCGGGAGGTCCGTCGGCTGTGCCGCGAGATCCGCCCCGGTGCCGCCGATCTCGTCGCAGGATTCGGCATCCCGCGGGAGCTGCTCGGAGCTCCCATTGCGGAATAGGTCACACCCCCGCCCGGGGGGCACGGCGTTACAATCCAGCTCAGCGCCATGTATCAATTCATCCGGTGCCCATCCGGTCCCGTGAACATCGAGGGAGAGCCAGCCGACCCGGCGGGTTGGCTGACGGTGGTTCCGTGACGACCCAGGCCGTTCGCACGGACGAGAAGCGCCGGTTCCCACGGGTACCGGCCCAGCACATCCTGAGCTTCGCCCGCATGATCTCCGGAGTGCCTGCCGAGCCGCTCACATCGCTCGCAAGAACCCTCGACATCGGCGCCGGCGGTCTGCGCCTCGAGTCCGACCGTGCCCTGACGATCGGCGATCAGCTTCACCTCGAGCTCGCGCTCGGCTCACAGATCGTGCATGCCGAGGCCACCGTGGTGCACCAGAGGCCGGTTCAGAACGAACTGGTCGAAGCGGGTCTGATGTTCGACCGCGTCCCGGCGTCCGACCGCGAAACCCTGACCGCGCTCGGCTTCGCCGCCTGACGCCACCCTCAGAGCGCCAGGCAGAAGGCCACGGCGCAGCAGTCGAAGCCGCCTACTCGACCGCTGCTGTCGGGCGGCCCGTGCCCGTCTCTTCCACCTCGACGGGGAATCCGGCACTCAGCCACCCCTCGAGCCCGTTCTTGATCACGAAGACGAAACGGAACCCCATGGCATGGAGCGTCCGAGCGGCCGAGCGCTGGGCCTCGCCGCCGTCGCCGCCGTAGACGAGGATCGTCGACTCGGGGTCGATGCTCAGATCGGTGATCATCGCCTCGAGGTCCGAGTGCGGCAGGTTGAGAGCCGTCTCCAGACGCCCCGAGGTGGAGGCGAACTCCGACGGACTTCGGACGTCGAGGATCAGCACTTCCGGCGCGTCGAGCAGGATCTCCGAGGCCACACCGGGCTTCACCAGCCGCAGCGGCAGATCCGCGGTAGCGATCTCGCCACGCCCCGCGCAGGCGGAACCGGCGAGGGCGAGAGCCAGCAGGGCGATCCCGGCGACGCCACCGCGGACGGCCGACCCGATCCGGTTCATGAGCGCTTCAACTCCACGACCGGCTGGACGTCTCCGACCTGAGCTCCGGCGCAGCTCCTGCGCACAGGAACGCGGAACGCCTCGAGCTCGCCGAGTTGTGCGGCATCGAGAGCACCGAGTTGACGGAGGACCTCGAGCACCACGCCGTCGCGGCACACCTCGGTCCCGTCTGCGATCTTGAGCGCCACGCCCAGCGGGCGGGGCGAGCGCAGCGCGATCGCATAGAAGCCGTCCGCCCCTTCCTTACCCAGCAGGGCTCCTCCCCCGACCTCCATGAGTCGGGTGCTGAACCTCCCCGGCCCGGCGACCCTCTCGGGATGCGCGGTCATGGCGCCATAGACACGATCGGCGAGTCGTCGATCGTTCTCATCGCCCAACGACTCCGGTGCGGCGAGGCGCGCGTACGCGGTCGCCGCAGCGGCCAGAGGCGCTCGAAACGTCGGTACTCCGCAACCGTCGGTCGCCCTCGCGATGGCGCCGGGCGACGTTCCGCAGAACCGATCGACCGCCGCCGCGATGCGGCTCTGGAGGGGATGTGAGTCGTCGACGTACGCTGCGAGCGGCCAGCCACGCACCTGACAGGTGCGGAGCATCGCCGCATGCTTCCCCGAGCAGTTGTTGTGGAGCGCCGTGGCCACCTCACCCGAAGCCTCGAGGAGCCGCTTCGACGCCTCGTCGAGCGGCGGGTGGGCTCCGCACTTGAGCGCTCCGACCTCGAGACCCATTTCGCCGAGCCAGGCGGCGACGCGATCGACGTGGACGTCGAAACCGCCGTGCGAGGCGCAGGCTAGAGCGAGATCCGCATCGGCGATGCCGTCGTCCTCGAGGCCCGCCGTGAGCATCGCGACCGCCTGCATCGGCTTGGCGGCCGACCGCAGGAACGCCGGTTGGGCGGGGTCTCCCACCGACGCCTCGAGTTCCCCGTCGGGTCGCACGACGGCGACCGCTCCGAAGTGCCATGATTCCGTGAGCTCTCCGCGCCGCGACCGCGCCAGAAGCCCGAAGGAACGTCCCTGTGACGTCAAGTCGCTGCCGTCACTCTCTCGAACATGCCGCTGCGATACGGCGTGATCCGGCCGGCGAACGCGCTCGCGGCGACCGTCAGAGGGGAAGCGAGGAAGAGCTTGCCGGGGCCGGAGCGCCCCTTGTAGTTCCGGTTGATCGCCGAGACCGTGACCTGCTGCTCGTTCTCCGAGACTCCGGGGCCGCATCCGATGCAGGCTCCGCAGCCGGGACGGATGAGCTGCACTCCGGCGGCGGCGAAGTCCTCGAGGAAACCGGCCTCGCGGCAGTAGTCCTCGACGTCGCGCGAGCCGAACTGGATGAGGAAGCGAACGTCCTCGGGCACCGTCCGTCCGGCGTCGATCGCCTCGCGCACGACGCGGTGGTAGAAGCGCAGATCGTCGATCTTGCCGGCGGTGCAACTCCCGCCGTAGGCGATGTCGATCGGCACTTCGCCCAGATCGTCGACGTAGGCGCCGTTGGTCGGATCGGACGGGATGCCGCGATCGGGGTCGCCGGGGTGGGCCACCATCGGACGGATCGACGACAGGTCGATCGAGTGGACGCCGCCGGCGTACTCGGCGCCGGCATCGGGCGAAACCGCACCGGCGCGCAGCCCGTCGACGTCGATCCCGGGCCGCTGCCGCGCCAGCCAGGCGAAGGTCTCTTCGTCCGCCTCGACAATCGCGGTGCGCGCCGAACATTCGGTCGCCATGTTGGTGAGGGTCGCCCGCTCGTCCATCGATAGCGTCCGCACGCCGGGCCCGGTGAACTCCATGACCCGGTTGAGCGTCTTCTGCGGCCGCGCGTACTCGAGCAGGATGTAGAGCATCAGGTCCTTGGCGGTGACCCCGTCCGCCAGCTCCCCGACGAGTTCGAAGCGAATCGACTCGGGGACCTCGACCGTCGTGAAGCCGGAGTAGACGAGACTCGCGTACTCGGTGGCGCCGACCCCCCAGGTGAGGGCGTTGTTGCAGCCCCCCATGCAGGTGTGGGAGTCGGTCGCCTGCACGAACTGCCCCGGCGAGACGAGCTGGTCGCGCGCCACCTCGTGACAGATGCCGGGCGAGACCCCGTCGCGCGCCGAGAAATCCTGCACGCCGGTGTGTCGCTGGAACTCGCGCTGCAGCCGGCGCAGGGTCTCGATCTTGTCGAGGAAGGGAGCCATCCGCGGCACGTCGTCGGCGTAGATGAGGTGATCCTCGAAAACGGCGAACCGCTCCGGATCCGTAAGTCGATAGCCCTCGCCGTGCTCCTGCTGCAGAAAGTGATGCACCTGGGCGGTGGTGAACTCGTGCGAGTAGCCGCCATCGACGCTCACGACCAGCGAGTCGCCGGGCTTCACGCAGCGCGAGCCCTCGCCGACGCGGTGCCGGGCGAGGATCTTCTCCGCCATCGTCATCGGGCGCTCCCCGGTCTCGCTCACCGGCAACTCGAGCGAGCTGTCGGCCACCGCGCGAGCGAACGGGAAAAGCCCCCCCGCATGCACGATCAGCCGGGTGATCGGGTCGAAGTCACGGCAGAACTCCTCGAGCTCGATCTCCTCTCCCCCCTCGAGCCGCTCGAGCATGGCGTGATCGGCCATCAGGACGCCCTGATTGATGTTGTTCGCCGCATGGATGGGTGCGAACGAGGCGGCCACGGCGATCCGGATCCCGGACCACTTCTCCGCCTGCACGGCCGTCTCGCGCGAGCTGCCGACCCCCTTGCGGTAACCCGAGACGATCACCTCGAAGTTGCCGTTGGCGAGGGCGTCGCGCTCGAAGAGGCGCTCGCCATCGACGATCAACCCGGCGTAGGCGTCCCGGGCGATGTCCTCCGGCCGGTGCGAGAAGCAGACCCAGGCAGGGGTCATCGCGTCCGTGTTGATGTCGTCGAGCAGGTCGTCGACTGACAGGTCGCGCATCGAAAGATCGAGCTCGCCGGCGAGCTGGCGCCGGATCAGCTCCGGATCCTTGGTGAGGAAGAGAACCCTCTTGCCGGGCGTCAGCCGAACGGTGTTGTCGGACGTCACGGTCGATCTCAGGGTGGGGTCGCGCGGGCGGCGTCGGCCCGCCGCGGGCCGGGATCGTACCACGCGGCACCGGGGCCGCCGGTGCGTCCCGGCTACGTCCCGGGCGCTCGAAAATCGGCGGGCAGCCCGGCCTTTGAGACCGGGCTACCCACCAAGAGGAGAGAGGTCCTCGCGGACGGGCCCGCGAGAACCGAGAGAGAACCCCGCGCTGAATGGGCACGGGAGCCGGTCCGGTTCACCAACCGAGGAAAGGGGCCCCGGGGCGCATAGCGTCCGATACGTTGGTGAGGGCGTCACGACCGTCGATCTCCTTGGGTGCGCCGGCCGCAACCGGCGCTTTCAACCCTTGTGACCGACGTGCCGCGCAGAAGTCACATCGAGCCGCCAACTCGCCGCCCTGCCTTGCTCCCTCGCGGCGCGAGGCTTAACCTAGCCGGGTGGCGAACGACGTCGTCTCCCTGTTTCGCGACCTCGTCGCCTGCCGTTCGGTGAGCGCGGCTCCCTCCCGGGAGCTGGCCGAATGGGTCGTCACCCGAGCCGGAGCCGCCGACGACGAGACCACCGTTCAGCCCTACGACTCCGGCCGCAAGGCCAACGTACTGCTGCTGCGCGGACCGCGGGATACGGAGCGCGCAGGGCTGCTCCTGAACGGTCACCTCGACGTCGTTCCCGCCGACGAGCCGGGGTGGGAGAGTGATCCCTGGGAGTTGACGGACGGCGGCGATCGCTGGACGGCGCGCGGAGCGTGCGACATGAAGGGGTTCGTCGCCCTGGCGATCGATCGCTTCCGCCGGCTCGATGCCACGCAACTCCAGGCTCCGCTGGGAGTGCTCCTCACCTCCGACGAGGAGGTGGGCTCCAGGGGTGCGCAGCACTGGGTGCGCGAGCACGGCGATCGCCCCATCCCCAGGCAGGTTCTGGTCGGCGAGCCGACCGAGCTCCAGCCGGTACGGCTTCACAAGGGGCACCTGCGGCTGGGACTCGAGATTTCCGGCAGGAGCGCCCACAGCGGCTACCCCGATCGAGGGCGAAGCGCCATCGTTCCCGCCGGCCGCGCGATCACCGCGCTGGACGTTCTGGCGGCGAGTCTGCGCGCCGAGACCTCCCATGCCGAGCAGTTCCCGGAGGTGCCTTTCGCCGCCCTCAACGTCGGGCGGATCGACGGCGGCAGTGCCGTCAACGTCATCCCCGAACGGTGCCGGCTCGAGATCGGCGTCCGGTTGATGCCGGGGATGGACGGCGCGAGCGTCGCCGAGCGGGTGCGCCGAACCCTCGAGCCGGCGCTCGGAGGGAGCGACTGGGAGCTCGCGATCGACAACGAGAGCCCCGCCCTCGAGACGCGGGCCGACGCACCGCTGCTCGAGGCGCTCCGGGCAACATCGGGGGAATCGCGCGATCTGGGGGCGTCATTCTCGAGCGACGCCGGCGCCCTGTCGCGGGCGGGCTTCGACTGCGTGCTCTTCGGCGCCGGCTCGATCGAGGTGGCTCACCAGCCGAACGAGTACCTGCCGAAGCACGAATTCGAGAAGCTCGGTGCGGTGGTCGACGACCTGATCGAGCGCTTCTGCGGAGCCAGGCCGCGATGAGCTCGCCGGAAAGCGGCAGGACGAGAACCCTCGAAGCTCAGCTCGCCTGGGCGGACGGCCGCTGGCAGCGCGACTTCCAGGTCGAGATCGACGGGGACGGGCGTATCGCCCGCTGCGGTGCCCTCGGCGTCGAGGCGGACGAGCGGCTCCACGGCTGCGCTCTGCTTCCCGGCTTCGTCAACGCCCACTCGCACGCCTTCCAGCGCGGGCTGCGCGGCCGGGGAGAGCACTTCCCCGCCGGCGCCGGCTCGTTCTGGAGCTGGCGGGAGGCGATGTACGGCCTGGTCGAGGAACTCGACGAGACGACGCTCGGACAGTGGTGCCGGCGGGCGTTCGGCGAAATGCGCGCCGCCGGCATCACGGCGGTCGGCGAGTTCCACTACCTGCGGCACCTCGACCCCGGGGCGCGCGATCACGCGTTCGACGAGGTCGTCGTCGAGGCGGCGCGCGCGACCGGCCTGCGGCTGACGCTGCTGGTCGCTTATTACCGGAGCGGCGGCATCGGCACCGAGCTGTCCGGCGGGCAGCAACGGTTCGCCACTCCCGACCCGGAGAGCTACTGGCGCCGCATGGACGAGTTGGAGGGCCTCACCGACGGCAGCACCGTCAGGCTCGGCGCCGTCGCCCACTCGATCCGCGCCGCCGACCCCGGAGAGATCCGGGAGCTCCACACGGAGTCCAAAAACCGCGGCCTCGTCTTCCACATGCACCTCGAGGAGCAGCCGCGGGAGATCGAAGAGTGCCGTGAGGCGTGGGGCGTGGGCCCGCTCGCTCTCGTCACCGATCGGCTCGAGCCGGGCCCGGAGTTCTGTGCCGTCCATGCCACCCACTCGACGAGTGCGGACGTGAGGCGCTTCGCCGCTGCGGGGGCTCACATCTGTCTGTGCCCTCTGACCGAAGCCAACCTCGGGGACGGCCTGCCGGCGTTCGAAAGCCTCGAACACCCGGAGGCGGCGCTGTGTCTCGGCACCGACTCGAACGCCCGCATCTCGATGCTCGAGGAGATGCGACTGCTCGAGTACGGTCAGCGCCTGCGGCGCGGCGAGCGTGGCGTCGTGCTCGACCGGGATCGCGACAAC
Organism: Candidatus Multivoradales bacterium; assembly: GCA_965223855.1. Classification (GTDB taxonomy): domain Bacteria; phylum Acidobacteriota; class Thermoanaerobaculia; order Multivoradales; family JAHEKO01; genus CALZKB01. The sequence goes on along the minus strand of CBDCXM010000009.1, from coordinate 2,245,330 downwards.
GCCCCGCGACTCCTCGAGATTGCCACCCGTGGCGGCGCCGGCGCGCTGGGGCTGGAAGCGGGGCGCATCGAGCCCGACGCCTGGGCGGACTTCGCCGTCGTCGATCTCGCGCACCCGACCCTCGCCGGAACCGCCGAGGGCAACCTGCTGCCGGCGATCGTCTTCGGCGCCGCCGACGGTGCCGTCAGCGGCTCGCTGGTAGGCGGGCTGGCGGCGACCCGAACCCGGCTCTGAGCCCGGTCAGCCGGCGTGGCCGGGTGTTTCCGGCGCGAAGACGGCGTTGCCGTGGAGCCGGCGCTCGCGGCGGTAGCCGAGGCTGAGGATCGACGAGGCGAACCAGTCCCCCTCGAAGAGCCCGCTGCCCGGGAAATCCTCGAGGACCAGCACCGGGCGGCAGCGTTCCACGAGGCCCAGGGCGCCGATCAACGCCTCTCTCTCGTGCCCCTCCACATCGAGCTGCAGCAACGAGACGTGCCGGTCTTCGCTCACGACGTCATCGATGGCGACGAGTTCGACGAGCTCCGTGCCCGGTTCCCGGCCCTGCTCGACCTCTGAAAGGCGGCTGGCACCTCCGAGCGATCGACCGAACTCGTCGCGCACCCTGAACGGGCGCCTCTCGCTCCTCGAGCCGAGTCCTGCGTTCCTCAACCTCACGTTTCCAATGCCGTTGAGCTCGAGGGTCACGCGCGCGCAGCGATAGTTCTCACGGTTCGGTTCGAAGGCCCAGACCAGTGCCTCCTCGTCGACCGCGCTCGAGAGAGCGGGCAGGAAGTCACCGAAGTAGGTGCCGGCATGAACGATGTCGCCCCGGCCGCAGTTGGCGCGCAGGTACTCGATCGTGTCGGGCTCGTAGACGTCGCTCGCCAGGATCCGCCGGGCCGCGGGGCGATGGGCCGAGGAATCAGGAACGCAGTACCCGCCGTAGCGGTTGTAGGACACGCGGCAGCGCAAAGCCTCGAGATCGTTGCCGCGATGCTTCAGGAACCGCCGTCGCGCCCGTCCCTGTCGCCACTCGCGAACGACCCGCCTGACAGTCCTCAGCAGTCCCGACGGCCCGCGAGGCCCGGTGGTGCTCAACCTTCAGCGCCGCGGAGTCGAGCGTCCGGCAGGCCCGTCACCCTCACCAGCCGCACGAAGCGCCGTCGTTCTGCTCCTCGAGCCACGTCGCCAGCGGAGCGAAGTAGTCGAGGATCGCGGTGGCGTCCATCTCGCGCTGTCCGGTGGTCGCCTCGAGGGCGTCCTGCCACGGGCGGCTGAGGCCCATGTCGAGCAGTGCGATCAGTTTCTCGCCCGCCGCCTCGTTGCCGTAGATCGAGCAGCGATGGAGCGGCCCTTCGTAGCCGGCAGCGTCGCACAGCGAGCGGTGAAGCTGGAACTGGAGAATGTGGGCGAGGAAGTAGCGGGTGTAGGGGGTGTTGCCGGGGACGTGGTACTTCGCTCCGGGATCGAACTGCTCTTCGTTGCGGGCGGTCGGCGCCGCGACACCCTGGTAGCGCTCACGCAGCTCCCACCAGCCGGCGTTGTAGGCGTCCGGCCCGATCTCGCCGGAGAACACCTTCCAGCGCCACTGATCGACCAGCAGGCCGAACGGCAGGAACGCGACCTTGTCGAGCGCCATCTGCATCAGGACGCCGAGGTCGGCGTCGGCCGAAGGTTCCTCGTCGAGCAGCCCGACCTCGACGAGATAGCTCGGCGTGACCGAAAGCGCCACGGTGTCGCCGACCCCTTCGTGGAAACCGTCGTTGGCCGAGTCGCGGTAGAGGAACGGCAGAGTGTTGTAGGCGCGCTGGTAGAAGCTGTGGCCGAGCTCGTGATGGACGGTCGAGAAGTCCTCGGCGTCGATCTTGATGCACATCTTGATGCGGATGTCGTCGACGTTGTCGACGTTCCACGCGCTCGCGTGGCAGACGACGTCGCGATCCCGCGGCTGGGTGAAAAGCGACCGCTCCCAGAAGGTCTCGGGCAGCGGGTCGAGGCCGAGCGAGGTGAAGAAGCCCTCGCCGTAGCGCACCATCCCGCGGGCGTCGACCCCCTTCGCCTGGAGCGCCGCCGTCAGGTCGAAGCCCTCCCCCTCCTCCGGCGGCGCGACGAGATCGTAGACGTTGCCCCACGACTGCGCCCACATGTTGCCCAGCAGATGCGCGGGGATCGGCCCCTCGGGATCGACCGCGTCGCCGTAGGTCTCCCGGAGGAGCCCTCGGACGTAGCAGTGGAGCTCGTCGTAGAGCGGCTTCACCTGCGCCCAGAGGCGATCGAGCTCGGCTGCGAAGGCGTCGGGGTCCATGTCGTACTTCGAACGCCACATCGCCCCGGTGTCGGCGAACCCCAGTTCGCGGGCGCCGGCGTTCGACAGTTCGACGAAGCGCTCGTAGTCGGCGCGCATCGCCGGCGACACCGTCCGCCACCCGCTCCACGCCTCCAACAGCTCCTCGACCTCCCGGCTCTCACCGATCGTCTGCGACAGTTGACCGAGGTCGCGGCAGGAGTCGTCGCCGTCGGGACAGTAGCGACCCGCGCCGTAGCGGCTCTCGAGCGAAGCGGCGATCTGCGTCAGCTCCTTGAGCGCCTCGGGATCGCGGGGCGCCGGCATCGTCAGCGCCAGCCGCAGCAGGTCGAGCTGACGGCGGGTCTCGCCGTCGAGCTCGAGGTCGTTGAAGCGCGCCGCGCCGGTGGCGTACTCCATCGCCGCCGCGATCGCCCGCTCGTTGGCGAGCGCGGCGAGGATCTCGGTGTCGCCGGTGATGAAGTTCGACTGCACCCAGGCGGCACGCGCCGCCTCTTCGGAGACCTCGGCGAGGCGCCGGTTGGCCTCCTCGACGAAGGCGCGAGCCTCTTCGGCGGTCGGAGCGTCGTCGGACGCCGCGAGGGGGGCGGTCAAGCCTGGAAAGCTGAAGCACAGTGCGGTCAGGCACCCTGCGAGGCGGGTCATGAGAGGTCTGGGCATGTGGATTCCTCCGACAGCGATCTTCGAGTTGATGGGCTTCAGCGACTCAGGGGCTCGGGTCTCTGGCGGCTGAGGGCTCCGGCGATCCGGTCGAGCCCCTCGCGCAGATCGTCGCGCGAAGCGGCGATCGACAGGCGGATGTGCTCGTCGGCACCGAAGGCGACTCCTGGCACTACGGCGACCCTGGCCTCTTCCAGCAGGTACTCAGACAGCTCCACCGAGCCGTTCCGCCCTGGAGCGAAACAGTCGGCGACGTCGGGAAAGACGTAGAAGGCTCCGTCCGGCGGACGACAGGCGACCCCGGGCATCTCGTCGAGCGCCGTACTGACGAGTGCGCGACGCTCCCGGAACTCGGCCACCATCGCCTCGACGTCCGGCCCCGCCGACTCGAGCGCCGCCACCGCGCCGACCATCGCGAACGAGGTCGGATTGGACGTGGCGTGGCTCTGGATGTCGAGCGCCGCGCCGAGCACCTCCGGCGGAGCGAAGGCGTAGCCGAGCCGCCAGCCGGTCATGGCGTAGGTCTTCGAGAACGAGCCGCACAGGATCACCGTCTCGGGAAACTCGGCCGCCAGCGCGGCGGCGCTGGCGAACGGCTCGTCGCCGTAGACGAAGTGTTCGTAGGTCTCGTCGGCGAGGACGAGGATGCCGCGCTCAGCCGCCGCCGAGACGATCGTCCTCAGCTCCTCGGCGCCGACGATGCCGCCGGTCGGGTTGCACGGCGAGTTGAGGAGCACCATGCGGGTGCGCTCACCGAGCGCCTCGACGATCGGCGCCGCGTGGATGCGGAAGCCGTCCTCCACGCGGGTGGGGACGGTCACCGGCACTGCGCCGCAGAAGCGGATGTGCTCGGGGAAGCTGACCCAGTAAGGCGAAGGGAGCACGACCTCGTCGCCGTCGTCGAGGATGGCGAGTGCCAGCTCGAACAGCGCCCCCTTGCCGCCCACCGAGACCATCACGTCCTCTGCCTTCCACGGCGCCCGGAAGTCATCGCGGTATCTGGAGGCGAGCGCCTCGCGCAACGCCGGGATGCCGGCGGCCGGCGTGTAGCGGGTGAAGCCGTCCGCCAGCGCCTGCCGGGCGGCCTCGACCGCCACCGGCGGCGACGGGAAGTCGGGTTCGCCCGCGCTCAGGTCGATCACCGGCTCGCCGCGCTGCCGCAGCTCACGCGCCTTGCGGGCCACTCCCAGCGTGGCGGATTCACCGATTCCTCGGGCGCGTCGGGAAAGTCTCATGAGGAGGGGCGGCACGGGGCCGAGCGGGGAGAATACAACGACTCCGCCCTGCTACGATCCTCCCCGCCGATGTCCGCCGTGCTCCGCCGCCTGCTCGCCCGAGCCCTCGCGCTCGTCCCCCTCACCCTCGTCGCGACCCTGCTGGGAGCGCAGAGTTTCCTCGTCGAGAAGGCGACGGTGCGTGCGGCTCCCGAGGCGACCGCCTTCGACGCCGGCAGCTCCGGCGCGATCGGCGTCTGGATGACGATCGAGGAGGGTTGGCACACCAACAGCCACCAGCCGACCTTCGAGTACCTCATCCCGACCGAGGCCAGGGTCGATCTGCCGGAAGGGTGGACCCTCGACGGCATCGACTACCCGCCGGGCAAGCTCGCCACCTTCGCTTTCGAAGAGCAGCCGCTGTCGGTCTACGAGGGGGAGGTGGCGATCCTCGTCCGCTTCACCGTGCCGCCGACCGCCACCAACGGCGACTACGAGGCCGCGGTCGCCCTCACCTACCAGGCGTGCGACGACCGCTCCTGCCTCGCGCCGGTGACCAGCCGACAGAGCGTCGCACTGACGGTGGGCGCGGGCGGCACTCCCATCGAGGGAGCGCTGCCGCGCGCTGCGGATGCCTCCCCGGTCGCAGCCTCCGGCGGTTCCGGAGGGTCCGACCCCAGCCTCGGCTGGATCCTGATGCTGGCGGTCCTCGGCGGCCTGATCCTCAACGCGATGCCGTGCGTGCTGCCTGTGCTGTCGCTCAAGGTCCTCGGGCTGGTGAAGAGCGCCGGCGACGGGCGGCGCCACGTCACCCTGGGAGCTCTGTCGACCGCGCTCGGCATCCTGCTGTCGTTCTGGGCGCTCGCCGCCGCCGCCGTGCTCGCCAAGTCGGCAGGCGCGGCGGTCGGCTGGGGGGTGCAGTTCCAGGAGCCGACCTTCGTCGCGGCGCTGGCGATCATCGTCGTCCTCTTCACGCTCAACCTGTGGGGGCTGTTCGAGATCCCGCTCCCCTCGTGGCTGGCCCGCGGTGGGGGCGGGGGCGGCGAGGGCCTCGCCGGACACCTCGCCTCCGGCTTCTTCGCCACCCTGATGGCGACGCCGTGCTCGGCGCCGTTCCTCGGCACCGCCGTCGCCTTCGGCCTCGCGCAGCCTCCGGCGGTGATCTTCGCCGTCTTCACGGCGGTCGGCGTCGGCATGGCGCTCCCCTACCTGCTGCTGGCCGCGTTCCCCGGCGCGGCGCGAGTGCTGCCGAAGCCCGGAGCCTGGATGGCGACGCTCAGGACGGTGATGGGCTTCCTGCTCGCCGCCGCCGCGGTGTGGCTCTTCTACGTGCTCGCCGCGCAGCTGCCGCCGGAGCGGCTCGCCTTCCTGCAACTGGCGCTGCTGGCGATGGCGCTCTTCGTCTGGCTCGCCAACCGGCCGGGCGGGCGTCGCCGGTTCGCCCATGTCGGCACCCTGCTGGCGATCGTCGCGGCGCTCTACTTCGCCGCCTCCGGCCGCGACGCCGGCCGCAAGCTCGCCGCGGCTGAGACGGTCGCCCTGCTCGACTGGGTGACCTTCGACCGCGCCGAGGCGGAGGCGCTCGCCGCCGAAGGGCGGCTGGTGTTCGTCGACGTCACCGCCGACTGGTGCTTCACCTGCAAGGTCAACGAGCGGCTGGTGCTCGAGACCGAGGAGATCGATGCCGCCTTCGAGCGCCACGGCGTGGTGGCGATGAAGGCCGACTGGACCAACCGCGACGACGCGATCGCGCAGTTCCTCGCCGACCACGGTCGCTACGGCATCCCGTTCTACCTCCTCTACCGCCCCGGCAGAGAGCCGCTGGTGCTGGGCGAGCTGCTGACGAAGGACGGCGTCGTCGCGGCGCTCGAAGAGGCCGCCTCGTGAGGTGCAGCGCGCGCGTCCGCACGCCGTGAAACTCACCCGCCGCGCTCTCGTCTCGGGCCTCATCGGCCTGCCCCTGACCAGCCGGCTCCTCGGCGAAACCGTCACACCGACCCCCGCTCGGACCCCGGCCGAGCTCGAAGCCAAGGCCGGCGGCAAGCTCGGAGTCTGCCTGCTCGACACCGCCACCGGAGAGACGGCGACCCATCGCGCCCACCGCCGCTTCGGCATGTGCTCGACCTTCAAGGTGCTCCTCGCCGGCGCGGTCCTGCGCGAGATCGACGCCGGACGGCTCGCGGGCGACCGGGCGGTGCCGTTCGACGACGGCGACATGGTCTTCTACGCCCCGGTCACCAGCGAGCATCTCGAGCAGGGAAGCATGACCGTCCTCGAGCTGGCGGAGGCGACCCAGGTGACGAGCGACAACGTCGCCGCCAACCTGTTGCTCGAGCTCCTGGGCGGCCCCGAGGGCTTCACCCGCCTGCTGCGCGAGAGCGGCGACGACACCACCCGCCTCGACCGCTACGAACCGGAGATGAACCTCGTCCCGGCCGGCGAAGTCCGGGACACCACGACGCCGCACGCCATGGCGCACTCGGTCGCCCGGTTCGTCACCGGCGACCTGCTCTCCTCCACCTCACGGGAGACCCTCGCCGAGTGGATGGTCGCCACTCGTACCGGCCGTCGGCGCCTGCGGGCCGGACTACCTGAGGAGTGGCGAAGCGGCGACAAGACCGGCACGGGCGTCGCCGAGACGATGACGAACAAGTACAACGATGTCGCCGTCGTCTGGCCGCCTGAGCGTGCCCCGTTGGTCCTCGCGGCCTACTACGAGGCGCCGGCGTACTTCGACTCGATCCGCCCCGAGGACGAGGCGGTCCTCGCCGCCGTCGGCAGGTGGGCGGCCGGACTCATCCCGATCGAGCCGGCGACGCCGTAGCGCCGGGCCGCGCTGCGGCTCCCACCCGGAACGCCAACGGCCAGCGCACCGTCCTGAGGCCGTCTCCCCAGGCTCTCCGCAACTCGCTTTCCACCTCCTCCACCGCATCGAAGCCCTCGCGAGTCGCGAACCGGCGCGCCGCCGACCAGGTGCCGATGTAGTCGAGCGCCTGGCGGGAGCTCCATTCGGCGGTCATCTCGAAGTTCGGCGCGGCGATCGGCTCGATCGGCAGGGCGAGGTCGCGGTAGCCGTTCTCGACGTGGGAACGCTCGGGAGGCCAGTCGCCGGCCAGGCGCTCGTACATGAGCCGGCCGACGATTCGATCGACCTCGGGCGTGACCCGCATGCGGCCGTAGCTCCAGGTGGCGAGGACGGCCCCCGGGCGGGCGACCCGGAGGAATTCCCTGCCGAACGCCTCGACGTCGAACCAGTGGAGCGCCTGGGCGACGGTGACCAGGTCGACGCTGCCGTCGTCGAGCGAGGTCCGCTCGGCGGCTTCGACCCTGTACTCGACGCCTTCGACGGGAGTCGCCTCGGCGAGCTGCTTCTCGCTGGCATCGGTCGCCACGACACGGGCGAAGTGCCCGACGAGTGCCACGGCACATTGACCGTTGCCGGTCGCGCAGTCCCAGGCGAGGCCGCACGCCGGAGCGAGGGAGGCGAGCCAGCGGAAGAGTGGCTCGGGATAGGTCGGCCGGTGGCGCGCGTAGCGCTCGGCGTGGCCGGAGAAGTGATCGCTGAAGTCGAGGCTGTCGGTCATGGCGTGGCGTAGATTCCGGGAACGAATCGCTCGGGACTGAAACCCGCGATCCCCGTCCTGTGGCATCGTAGCGATCTCGACCGCACCCCTCCACCGACGACACCAACCCACGGGCTCGGCCTCCCCGGCGAGCCGCTCCAGGTTCGCGACAGGAGTTCGACCATGAAGCGCACTCTCACCACCGCCCTCCTTCTCGCCGTCCCTCTCGCCCTGGGCTCGACCGGCTTCCTCGCCGCGCCGGCGGGCGCCGAGGACGTCGTCAGCCTCGAGAAGATCATGGCCCATCCGGACTGGCTGGGCCGCGCCCCCGAGAACGCCTACTGGGCGGACGACGGTGAGTCGTTCTACTACCACCGCAAGCGCGAGGGCTCCGAGGCGATCGACCTCTTCCACTCGAGTCTCGACGGCAGCGAGGTGCGCAGGATCGAGGACGCCGAGCGGGGCGCCGTGGATGTCGACGGTGACCGGCTCTCTCCCGACCGGAATCTCAAGGTCTACGCGCGGCACGGCGATCTTTACGTCCGGGATCTCGCCGCCGGCACGATCCGCCAGCTCACCCGCACCGCGGAGGCCGAGACGCACCCCTGCTTTCACGCCGACGGCAACGGCGTGATCTACCGCAAAGGGGACAACTACTTCCTGCGCCGCCTCGCCGACGGTCTCGAGATCCAGCTGACCGATCTGCGGCTGGAGGACGACCCGAACGTCGAAGAGGAGGATCCCTCCTACCTCGAGGCGCAGCAGCAGCGACTCTTCACCTACCTGAGCGAGCAGAAGCAGAAGCGTGAAGACGCCGAGGAGCGCGCCGAGACCGAGCAACGCGACGACCCGACCCGCGCGCCGCTGCCGACCTATCTCGGCAAGGGGCTCGAGATCGAGACCAGCCTGCTCTCTCCCAACGGCCGTTGGCTGATCGTCGGCGTGGTGTCCGACACGCTCGATCGTGGTGAACGGACGCCGATGCCGGTGTGGGTCACCGACTCCGGGCACATCGAGACGCGCGACGTACGCCCCAAGGTCGGCAGCGCCGAACCGTTCGACGAGCGGCTGCTGCTGGTCGACCTCGAGCAGAATCGCCACTGGGAGCTGGATCGCGGCGACCTCGACGGCATGCGCGACGATCCGCTCGCCGACCTCAAGGCGGCGGCCGAGGCGCGCAAGGACGCCGCGGAGGACGGCGAGGACGGCAGCGACAAGGGAGACGGCGACGACGGGGGCAAGGCCTCCGACGACGATGAGCCGAAGCAGCCGGAGCCGCGCGCCAACTACGTCTGGACACTCGCCTGGAGCGACGACGGCGAGCATGTCGCGATCGCGCTGCGCGCCTACGACAACAAGGACCGCTGGATCGTCACGGTCGATCCCCCGGCCGAGGGAGACGGGGAGGGCGAGCCGACGCTCCGGCTGCTCCACCGGCTGACCGACCCCGGCTGGATCAACTGGCGCTACAACGAGCTCGGCTGGCTGCCCGACGACGAGACGCTTTACTACCTCTCCGAGGAGGACGGATGGTCGGGCCTCTACACGGTCCGCGCCGACGGCAGCGATCGCCGCACCCTCGCCGCCGGCGAGTTCGCGGTCTCGGAGCCGGCGGTCTCGCCCGACGGTTCGCAGATCTACTTCCGCGCCAACGTCGATCACCCGGGCGACTACGAGATCTACCGGGTGGCCGTCGAGGGTGGAGCGACCGAGCAGCTCACCCGGCTCGGCGGGCTCAACTCGGCGCGGCTGTCACCGACCGGTGAGCGGCTGCTGATCGAGCACTCGAGCCTCACGCGGCCGCCCGAACTCTACGTGCAGGACGCCGCCCCCGGCGCGCCGGCCGGCCGGGTGACCCGGACGATCAGCGACGCCTTCCTCGAGGTGAACTGGAACGAACCCGAGATCGTCGAAGTGCCGTCGTCCTACGTCGACCGGCCGATCTACTCGCGCCTCTACCGGCCCACCGGCGACGCGCCCGGCGGGAAGCGCCCAGCGGTCGTCTTCGTCCACGGCGCCGGGTATCTGCAGAACGCCCACAAGGGGTGGTCGGGCTATTTCCGCGAGTTCATGTTCCACACCCTGCTCACCCGGCGGGGCTACGTCGTGCTCGACATGGACTACCGCGCCTCGGCCGGCTACGGGCGCGACTGGCGGACCGCCATCTACCGCCGCATGGGCACGCCGGAGCTCGAGGATCTGCAGGACGGCGTCGCCTGGCTGGTGGAGAACGAGGGGGTCGACCCGGCGCGTGTCGGCGTCTACGGCGGCTCCTACGGCGGCTTCATGACCATGATGGCGCTCTTCAAGGACCCTGATCTCTTCGCCGCCGGTGCGGCGCTGCGACCGGTTACCGACTGGGCGCACTACAACCACCCCTACACCTCGAACATCCTCAACACGCCGGAAGTCGATCCGGAGGCCTACGAGCGCTCGTCGCCGATCGAGTTCGCCGACGGGCTCGAGAGGCCGTTGCTGATCTGCGCCCCGATGCTCGACGACAACGTCTTCTTCCAGGACACCGTGCGCCTGGTGCAGCGGCTGATCGAGCTCGAGAAGACCGGCTTCGAGACGGCGCTCTTCCCGGTCGAGCCGCACGGCTTTCGCGAGCCGAGCAGCTGGCTCAACGAGTACCGGCGGATCTACGAGCTGTTCGAGCGCTTCGTGCGCCCGGCACCGGACGAGGGCGGAGGCGGCGGCACAGAGGGGTAGGCAACGCGGCCGGCCTCCCGGCGCGCGAGGACGGCGATCAGGGCGAGTGCGCCGAGGCCGAAGAACGCTTCGAGCAGGAAGCCGTCTCCCCGGCGACGAGCCTCCCCGCCGGGAGCCATAGCCTTACCGGGAGCCGTAGTGTTGCGCCCTCTCTTGTTCCGCATCTGCCGGGATCGCCGCTCGCCTCGCGCTTCAGCCCCACTGCCGCCGGGGGACCTGGAGCCCTTCGCACCCGCAGACCGCAGGCAACGACTCTGCTACTGACTACGGCGCGGCGCCGGGAAGGTTCGGGGGTGTCGACAGCTTCGGGTGTAGAGACCCTCAGTCGATCCCGTGAATCCTCAGCTCGATCAGCTTCTCGATCGACAGATTCTCGAGCCCACGACCGCGCAGGTCGCTGATGTAGTCGGGAGTCACGCCGTGAATCCGCATGGCGACGAGTTGGTCGGTGCCGGGACGGTCGAAGCCGAGTTTCTGGATCTGATCGATGAAGTCGGCGGTAACGCCGTGGATCCGCATCGCGACGAGCTGGTCGGCCGCAGGCCCTTCATAGCCGAGTTGGCGGATCCGGCCGATGAACTCCGGCGTCACGCCGTGGATGCGGAACGCGACCATGTCGTCGAGATCGAGATGATCGTAGCCGTGCGCGGCGAGCTCGCTCACCCACTCCGGGCTCGCGCCGTGAATCCGCAGCGCGATGAGGTCGTCGTCGTCGGGATCGTAGCCCGAGGCTCTCAGCCGGCGGATCATCTCGGCGGAGACGCCGTGAATCCGGAAGGCGATCCAGGAGTCGCTGTCGTCGACCGCCTGCCCGGCGGAGCGGATGCCGTCGACATAGGCCCCGTCCACGCCGTGGATGCGGAACGCCAGCAGCGCGTCGCCGTCGAGACCGCGAATGTCCGCCTCCTGCATCCGGCGGGCGAAGTCGAGCGAGACGTCGTGCAGCGCGTAGGCGAAGAGGTCGTCGTCGTCGATGCGGAAACCGAGGCTCGCCATCCTCTCTTCGTAGCCCTCGTCGGGCGAGAAGCTGTAGCTCCCCTCCCCACGCTCGCCCCGCATCTCACCGCGGAACTCGACCGTGCCGGCGTCGCGCGCGAGGGTGAAAACGACGTCGCGGCGGCCTGAGACCGAGAGGTCGAGGCCGGTGAACGCAGCGACCTCGATGTCGGAGTTCCAGTGCGAACGGTGGCCGGCCCGACCGGAGGTCAGCTCGAGCCGCACCTCGCCCGGCTCGTCGGGCTCGAGCTCCCAGGAGCCGCTCGACCAGTCGTGGTCTGCGGCGAGCGGGAGGGTAGCGAGAATCAGAAGGGCAGCGGCGAGCGAGGCGGAGAGGCGGGTCATCGGGGTTCCTTTCACCGGTCGCCGGTGTCGAGGACACCGAGGCGGCGGAGTTGGATCAGTTGATCGAGATCGAGGTCGTCGAAGCCGTGACTGCGGGCGAGGTCGACGAACTCAGGGGTCACGCCGTGAATGCCGGCGGCGACTACGTCATCGAGGTCCTCTGCCAGACCGGCGGTCGCGAGCGCCGCGGCGAGAGACGGTGAGATGCCATGGACGCGGAGCGCGACGAGGTCGTCGAGGGTCGGTTCGAATCCGGCGGCTCGAAGGGCCGTCGCGGTCGCCGGATCCACACCGTGGACCCTCAGCGCGACCAGATCGTCGAGAGTCGGTTCGAATCCTGCGGCCCGCAGCGTCGTGGCGGTAGCCGGATCGACGCCGTGGACCCGCAGCGCCACCAGATCGTCCTTCGACGGCTGGTAGCCGGCGTCCCGCACGGCCGCGACGAACTCGGGATCGACACCATGTACCCGCATGGCGATCAGGTCGTCCGGGCCCGGCCGGAATCCGGCCGCCGCGAGCGCCCTCACGTACCGGCCGGTGACGCCGTTCACCTTGAGGGCGATGAGTTGATCGACGTCGGGATCGAGTCCGGCGGCGCGGAGCTCGTCGATGTAGCTCGTGGCGCCGTCGGGGCGGGACTCCGCGGAGGCGCGGCGCGCCGCGTCGCGATCCCTCCGCTCGCCGTCTGCCGGTCGCTCACGAGGCTCCTCGCGCGTAGCCTCTGCGCCCGGCTCCTCGTCGCTCCTGGCCGACGAGGCCGTCGCGGCCTCGAAGCGCACCTCTTCTCCACCCGAGGGCGTCAGCGAGACGGCGGGGTGCCGGTCCGCAGGCAGAGGGTTCTGGGGCGTCGCGAGGCCGGACGTGGCGAAGAGCGCCACCACCAGCCCGGCAGCGGCCGCGACCAGCCTCAGCCCACGCGCACCGGAACCGCCCCGATCGACGCCGAGAATGCGCTCGACGCGGCTCGTCAGCGAGCCGCCTCGGGCCCCGGGCGCGAGGACGGGAGTGCGGGGCAGGGCGGCCAGCGAGCTGAGCGCCCGAGCGTAGTCCACGGCACGCTCCCGCCCGCCGCCGTGGAGCACCAGGTCGTCGCAGGCGAGCTCCCGCTCGCCGCGAACCCTCCGACTCAGCCACCAGACGCCCGGATGGTAGAAGAGGAGCGTTTCGACGACCACCTGACCGAGGTTGACGAGCGAGTCCCAGCGTCGGATATGAGCCAGCTCGTGAGCGACGATGAGCCGCAACTGCTCTGGGGGCAGGCCCGCCAGCGCCGCCATCGGCAGCAGGACCATCGGGCGCAGCACTCCGATCACCGCCGGCCCCTCTCCCTCCCTGCTCGCGGCGTAGTGCACCGCACGCCGCAGACCGAGCCGGTGCTCGACGTCACGACACAGCTCGAGAGCGCGCCTCGGCAGCTCGGCCGAGGCCCGCTCGAGCCTGCGAACCCACCACAGCGCTCCGAGCGCGCGCAGGCCGAGGAGCGCGACTCCACAGCACCAGACGAGCACTGCCGTGGTGAGCACTCGCGCCGACATCAGGCCGGGCATCAGGCCCCGTACCAGGCCGGGGCTGGGCGGCTCGACTCTTCGGGAGAGCGGCGTCGACGCCGTAGCCTCGGATGCCGACCCGGCGTCTGCCACCATCCCAACGGCAGGTGCGGAGGCGCCGTCGAGACCGGCGACGAAGGTCGCCATCGGGACCGCGAGCATCAGCACCAGGATTCCGACGCCGAAGAGATACCGCGTCGCAGGTCGACGCAGGAACGAGAGCGAGACGGCCGCCACGAGGGCGAGTGCGGCGATCTGCCACACGGAGTGCAGAAGCGCCCAACCGAGCGCCTCGATCGTGCCGTCCGTGGGCATCATGACGTCTCCCCCTTCTCGAAGCGGTCGATCAGATCGCGCATCGCCTCGAGCTCCTCGGCCGACGGCTCGCTCGAGCCGAGGGCGTGCAGGAGCAGATCGCGCGCCGATCCCTCGAACACCCGCTCGACGAGGTCGCCCGCCAACCGCCGCTTGGTGGCATCGGCAGGCTCGGCGGCCGCGTAGATGTGGGCCCGCCGGCTGTCGTCGCGGGTCACCGACCCCTTCTCCGCCATGATCTGGAGCAGCTTGAGGACGGTCGTATAGCCGACCTCGTGCTCGGCGCGCAGGGCCTCGTGGACGTCGCGCACCGAGGAAGGTCCCTGCCTCCACAGCACTCGCAGGATGCGCAGCTCGGACTCGGTCGGTTTGCGGCGGATCTCGTTCATGCGGGCAGATTACACGAAAGTCTTCGTAGTTGTCAACGAAGATGTTCGTAGGTCTTCGGAGTGCGCCGGATGAGAGACTTCCCGGATGAGCCGGAACGAGCCCGACCCTCACCAGTTCACCGAGCTGTCGCACTTCGAGATCGATGCCGAAGCGGTGCGCCTGCTGGGCCGCGAGTTCTGTCTTCGTCGTGGGGTCGTCGTGCTCGGGTCGGTGCCTGCCGAGGACAGCGACGCGGTGACTGTCGGCCTGGTCCGACCCGGAGACGCCGCGACCGTCGAGGCGGTCGAAGACGCGCTGAGGCGGCCGATCGAAGTGGTCCGCCTCCACCAGCACGAGGTCGAAACGGCGGTCGCTGTCGGCTACCCCACCGGGCGGCACCGCGGGACCGGAGACGAGCCGCTGCGCCTCCAGCCGGTGCACCGGATCTCCTACCAGCCGGATCGTGCCGTGCGACGCCTCGTGCACGAGGCGATCGCTCAGGCGATCACTCTCGGTGCGAGCGACGTCCACTTCGAGAGCTATCGCGGTGACGTCGATGTGCGGCTCCGGGTCGACGGCGTGCTGCGGCAGGTCTCGACCCCGATCTCGTCCGAACACGTGCCGGCTGCGATCTCGTACCTCAAGGTGCTCGCCGGGCTCGACATCGCCGAGCGCCGCCGGGCGCAGGACGGACGGGTGCTGGCGATCTTCGAAGAGCCGGATCGGGACCCCCGGGAAATCGACCTGCGCCTATCGGTCCTCCCTGGCCCCCACGGCGAGGACGCGGTCGTGCGGGTGCTCGACTCAGGTGCGCCCGACCTCGGCTTCGACGCCCTCGGCATGGAGGCCGACACCGCTCGGGCGTTCGGCGACGCGGTCGCCTCACCGGAGGGGATGGTCCTGATCACAGGACCGACCGGCAGCGGCAAAACGACCACCCTCTACGCAGCGATCCGCACCGTCAACCACGACGGCAACAAGCTGCTGACGGTCGAGAACCCGATCGAGTACGAACTCCCCAAGGCCAACCAGAAGCAGGTCGGCCCGACCATGGGCTTCTCCGACTACGCTCGCGCGTTCCTGCGGCAGGATCCCGACATCCTCATGATCGGCGAGATCCGCGACGAGGAGACCGCAGCGCTGGCGGTGCGCGCGGCACAGACCGGGCATCTCGTCTTGAGCACCCTGCACACCCGTGACGCGGTCGGTGCGGTACCGAGGCTCGAAACGCTCGCCGTCGAGCGGGCGATGATGGCCGACGCCCTGCTGGCGGTGCTCGCGCAGCGCCTCCTGCGCCGACTGTGCGTCGAGTGCCGGCGGCCGGCTCCTGCCGATGCGGCGCTGCTGCGCCGCCTGGGACTCGAGGGACGTGAGCTCGAAGCGTTCGAGCCGGTCGGCTGCGACGCCTGCCTCGACGGCTACCGGGGGCGGGTCGGCGTTTTCGAGCTCTTCACCATCGACGGAGCCGCCGCGCACCGGATGGCGCGCGGCCGACCGCCCCACGTCCTGCGGCGCGAGGCCCAGAGCGGCGGCATGCGGACCCTGCTCGACGACGCGCTGGTCAAGGTCGAGCGCGGAGTGACCTCGCTCGCCGAGGTCGCGCGGCACGTGCCCTACTCTCTCGACCGCGAGCCGGGCTGAGCCACTCCAGCGATCCGGTGGTAGTGGCGATCTGGTGGCGCTGGCGATCTGGTAGCGTCACCGCCGATCCCGACTGAGCGACCCCCCTGACTGGAGGCGATATGGACGAGTTGCGCGAGCTCCTCGAGCGGACCTACTTCGGCAACACCCTGCTGCAGTACCTCTACTTCTTCGGCACGCTCGCCGCGGCCGTCATCCTCGGCAAGCTGGTCCACTTCCTCTTCCGCCACCAGATCCAGCGCGCGGCCGAGCGCACCGAGACCGAGCTGGACGACGACCTCGTCGGCGGCGCGCGGGAGCCGTTCGTCCTGGCGCTGTTCGGCGCCGCCCTCCACTTCGGCAAGGCGTTCCTCACGCTCGCACCGGAGGCGGACAAGGCGCTGCGCGCCGGTTCTCTGGTGATCGTCACCTTCGCCGTCACCTGGCTGGTCCTGAGGGTGATCGACATCTTCACCCGCCGCTACCTCGAGCCGCGAGTCCAGGGGACCGACAGCAAGCTCGACGACCAGCTCCTGCCGATCCTGCGCAAGCTGGTGAAGGGGATCGTCGCGCTCCTGGCGACGATCGTCGTCCTCTCGAACATGGGCTACGACATTCTCTCGGTGCTCGCCGGGCTGGGCATCGGCGGTCTCGCGATCGCTCTCGCGGCCCAGGACGCGCTCAAGAACGTCATCGCCGGCATCACCCTCTTCTGGGACAAGCCGTTCCAGCTCGAGGACTGGGTCGCCGTCGCCGGGCACTCCGGCGAGGTGGTCGAGATCGGGCTGCGCAGCACCCGGCTCAAGACCGAGCAGGGGACGGTCGTGACGATTCCGAACAGCACCGTCGCCGACAGCTCGATCGAGAACTTCTCGAGCCGCGTCGCCCGTCGCCGCAGCTTCGTCCTCGGCCTGCCGTTCCACTCCAGCGCCGACGAGGTCGATACCGCGATCGAGACCCTCTACCAGGCGTTGCGCGACCAGGAAGGGACCGACAGCGACAACATCCTGGTGCGCTTCGTCCGCTTCGGTGAGTACTCGCTCGAGATCGAGGTGGTCTACTGGATCACCGATCTCGGCAACTGGATGCAGCGGGTCCACGAGACCCACATGGGGATCAAGCGGCGCCTCGACGCAGCCGGGGTGCGACTGGCCCTGCCGACGGCGAGCCGCCACCTGATTCAGCAGTAGCTGCGGCCGTCAGCTCGACTCGATCTCGCGCACCAGCGCGTCGGTGAACTCGGTCGTGCTCGCCTCGCCGCCGAGATCGCCGGTCCGCACTCCCGAGGCGAGGACCGAGCGTAGCGCCCCGCGCAACCGCGCCGCCTCCTGCCGCATCGCCAGGTGCTCGAGCATGAGCGCCGCCGACTGCAGGACGGCCGACGGGTTGGCGAGGTTCTGCCCGGCGATGTCGGGTGCGCTGCCGTGGACCGCCTCGAACACCGCCAGCTCCTCGCCGAGGTTCGCCCCCGGAGTCATTCCGAGGCCGCCGACCAGCCCGGCCGCCAGGTCGGAGACGATGTCGCCGTAGAGGTTCGGCAGCACCAGAACGTCGAAGGTCTCGGGTCGGGTGACGAGCTGCATGCAGCAGGCGTCGATGATCCGGTCGTCGAACTCGACGTCGTCGTAGCCCTCCCCCACCTCCCGGCAACACTGGAGGAAGAGGCCGTCCGAGAGCTTCATGATGTTGGCCTTGTGGACCGAGGTCACCCGCTTGCGGCCGTTGGCACGGGCATAGTCAAAGGCGAACTTCGCGATCCGCGTCGACGCCTTGCGGGTGACAATCTTGAGGCTCTCGACGACACCGTCGACGACGGTGTGCTCGATGCCGCTGTAGAGGCCCTCGGTGTTCTCCCTCACCACCACCAGATCGACGTCCTGGTAGCGCGACGGAACGTTGGGGAGCGTCTCGACCGGCCGCAGATTGGCGAACAGCTCGAGCGCCTTGCGCAACTGCACATTGACCGAGCGGAATCCCTTGCCGACCGGTGTCGTCACCGGTCCCTTGAGCGCCACCTTGTTGCGGACGATCGAATCGAGCACGGTCTGCGGCAACGGCTCGCCATGCTTCTCCATCGCCTCCACTCCGGCGACGTGAGGTTCCCATTCGATCCGTGCCCCGGTGGCCTCGACCACCCGGACCGCCGCTCCCGTCACCTCCGGCCCGATGCCGTCACCCTCGATCAGCGTCACTGTCGTGCTCACACGTCCTCCTCGCCCGTCCGGGCCGCCGACGGCTGCAACGCCGCATGCTCCACCAGACCTTCGCCGGAGAATATCTCGCCCAGTCGAACGACATCGGCGCCGTCCTCGAAGTCGAAACAGAGGTCATCGAGATCGAGCCGGCCGGCGGTTCCCCGGTCCTCGAACAGGACGACCACGCGGTCTCCGGCGCGCAGAAGGTCCCCGGGGCCCACCGCGCCCTGTTCCCCGTCGGGATTCCAGTCGGGTCCCGCCGCGAGGTCGACGGCGGTCCACTCGAGCGACTCCAGACGCGCTCCCGCCCGATCGAGCATCCGCCGAAGCAGCAGGACGCGCGAGTAGGCGAGATCGCTCTCGAACCACGACTGGAGGACCGTGACGGCGGCTTCGGGGGGCGAATCACCCCAGCGGACCTGGGTCAGCCCGAAGACACGAGACGCCAGAGCGAGGCGCTCCGGGAGCGTCGCGACGAGGGTCGGGAAGGCTCGTCCCAGCGTGATGACCTCGTCGACCCCCGCAGAATCGAAGCTCGCGAGCGGCACGAGCTGGCTCGCCTGGCCGAAGAGTTCGACCCGGACCTGGTAGCGCTGGGTGCCGAACGGATCTCCGCGCAGAGCACGGACCTCCGCCGTCCAGTTGGCGCGCGCCGGCTTGAGACTCGCGGGAATCGACCACCCGCGCGGCCAGTCGGAGCGGTAGACCTCCTGAAAGCGAACCCGCTCGAGACCATCTTCCCCGCGCAGCTCCACGAGCGGCCGCGGACCCTCGACCGAGAACCAGAGGATCCGCACCTCCTCGGGCCCCGGCCACGGCTCGATCGACGACTCTTCCACCCGCTTGCCGTCGAGCTCGATCGCCGAGGCTTCGCTGTAGTAGATCGCCTCTCCCGAGCGCTTCCGTCCCTCGAGGACGGCGTGAAGAGTCGCCGCCGTGCCCGCAGTGACCTCGACCGTCCCGACGCGCGCCACGCCGCTGCCCTCGATCTCGATACCGACGTGCGCACCGACGAGCTCCGGCCGCAGCTCCCGCTGCACCTTCTCGGAGAACAGGAGGGCGATGAGGAACAGTGCGATCCCGGCCGCGACCGCCCACGCGACCTTGCGATCTTCAATCACGCCAGGCGCTACTCCCGCAGCTCTTCGAGACGGGCGACGACGTCGCGGTAGTTGGAGTTCGTGCCGTAGATCTCGAGGAACTTCTCGCGGGCGGCCTCGGGCTCACCCGTCGCCACCAGCAGGGAGCCGAGTTCGTAGAGGAGCCCGAGGCGCTCGTCCTCCTCCAGCACCGGAGAGGCGAGGCCGGTCTCGTAGGACTGAATGGCGAGATCGTTGAAGCCTTTCTCGACGAAGCAGCTCGCGAGCAGCGAGCAGCTCTGAACCAGGTAACGAGGATCCTTGGCGGCCATCTGGAACTCGCCGATCGCCTCGTCGGTCAGCCCCATCTCGCTGTAGGCAACGCCGAGGTTGAAATGGGTGTCGAAGTCCTCGTCGGACAGCGTTTCCGCCATCCCCTGGCGGAACCCCTCGACGATGTCCTCGAGCGACTGCTCCCGCATGCCGGACTCGAGTTCATCGCTGAGTTCGCCGACCTCTCTCGCCAGCTCCTGTTCGAGCTCGCCCGCCAGGTCCACGAAACCCTCGTCGGGGCTCGGCGCCTCGATCCCGGGAGGCAGGTCGATCGTCGGCACGGACGGCGACTGCGGTACCGCCGGCGGTGCGGCTTCCTCGGCCGGAGGCGAGGCCTCGGATGCCGGGGTTTCGGCCAGTGACTCCGCCGACCCGGAATCGGCGGCAGGCGCCACTTCGGCTGCACGCTCGTCGTCGGCCACCCTGGACGTCGCGTCTTCGTCCGAGACGGCGGCCTCCTCCGCATCGAGTTCTTCCAACCAGCGCTCGTCCTCGTCGGCGCCCTTTGAGTCGGACTCGCCTTCGATCTCCTGGATCACCTCGGCGAGCACGTCCAACGACTGAACCGGCTTGCGCGACTCGCGCGCCTCGACCTCTACCTCCTCGACGATCTGGTCGAGCGAGAACTCTTCTCGAGCGGCGGGCTGCTCTTCCGGTTCGGCCCGAGCTTCGGGCTCGACCTCGGCTTCGGGCTCCGGTTCCGCTACCTCGACGACCTCGCCTACGAACCGCCCCTCCTCCAGCCGGAAGCCCTTCTCGTCCAGGACGTGGCACAGCGCCCCCCAGGTCTCGGTCTCCCCTTCGGCCGCAACCAGATCGGCGAGCTGGTTGGCTCCTACGAGAGCCTCGTCCATCCGGTCGAGCTTCACCTGGAGGAGCACGGTCCGCGCCAGCGCCTCGCGATGGGCAGGCTCGTCCTTGAGAATCTTCTCGAGCACCGTGACCGCCATCACGTCCATGCCGTAGCGCGACAGCACCTCCGCTTCGACGAGTTGCTTGCGCACCTTCTCCTCGTCCTCGGAAACGATGTCCTCGGAGACGATCTTCTCGGCCACGGTCTCGGCGGCCTCGCTCTGCTCTGCGGCGGCATCGTCACCAGCGCCACGAATCGTCTCCGCTCCGGCCGCCGGCCGCAGCTCCTCCCTCACCGCCTCCAGCTCGTTGGCGAGCTCCAGTTCGAGCGCGGTGAGGGGCGCCTCTCGGGAGGCGTCCTCGACTGCCGGCGAGCTGTCCTCCGCGGCTGCAGACGACCGTTCCTCTTCCGTCTCGTCCTCGAGTTCGAACCCTCCTGCTTCGGCCTCGTCGAGATCGAGAACGAGGCCCGCCTCTTCCTCGGTTGCCTCGGCGGCGGGAGCCGTGGTCTCCTCCTTCGTCGCCGGCTCGACGATCGGATCGATCCCGCCCGCGAGGTCGGCGATCTCGGAAAGGTCGAACTCGAGATCGGCGGCACCGTCGTCACTCGCTGTCTCGACGGGCTCGGAGAGCGCCGCCGGTGTGTCTTCGGGCTCCTCGATCGAGGTCTCTTCGCTAGCGACGACCTCCGCGTCTTCCTCGATCGCCGCGTCCGGCGTCTCCTCCTCGGCCGCCTCGTCCCCGACGGTCTCCGGCGCCTCCTCACGCGGCTCGCGAGCAGGCTCCGCTTCGTCCTCGGCGACCTCGTCGATCGTCTCGTCGACCGCCGGCTCCTCGGCGGCGGGCTCCTCGACGCTCGCCACCTCGCTCGGCTGAGGCGCCGACGCTGCCACCTCGGGACTCGGATCGAGCTGTTCGATCCTCAGCGCCTTGGCCTGCGGGTTCTTCTCGATCGCCGCCTCGAGCAGCGCCCGGCTCAGTGCGTCGAAGCCCTCGCCGGCGAGCGCCCCCATCGCCTTGCGCACGAAGTCGAGGTTGGACGCATCGACCTCGAGGGCCTCCTTGAAGACCCGAAGTGCGTCATCGCCACGCGAGTGCTCGAGCATCAGTGAGCCGATCTCGTAGTACTGCTCCAACGCCTGCGGCTTGCGGTCGGCGCGATCCAGCATGCCGGCGAGTTGGAGGCGGCGGGTCGGGTTGCCCGGCTCGATCGTCACCATGTTGTAGTAGACGTCGATCGCCGCCTCGGTATCGGCATGCTTCTCGTAGTAGTCGGCGACCACCTGGTACTGCGCGATCGAGTCGTTGGTCAGCCCCTGGCGATGGTAGAGATCCGCCAGACTCTCGTAAGCGCGGATCTGCCCCGGATCGAGGCGGATGATCTTCTTGTAGATCGCGATCGCCTTCACGAAGAAGCCCTGGCGGGCGAAGCTCTCCGCGGTCTGCTGGAACAGCTCGATCGCTTTGGGCATCCGGTTGAGGCGGGCGTAGAGATCGCCGACCCGATTGAGGGTGCTGGTGTCGTTCGGATGCCGGTCGAGCACCTTGCGGTACTCGTCGATCGCCGCCTGGATCCGTCCGCGAGCCACCAGCTTCTCGGCGCTCTGGATCACTCTCTGCCGACTTGCCATCAGTTCACCTCCCCTTCGCGCGGCAGCACCGACCGGAACGTCAGGCGATGCTCAGGACAGGGGCCGTAGCGCCGCAGCGCCTCGAGATGCTCCGCCGCCGCATACCCCTTGTGGCGCGCGAACCCATACACCGGGTAGCGCTCGTCGAGCTCGATCATCCGTCGATCCCGCTCGTACTTGGCGAGGATGGAGGCACTCGCCACGCTGTAGCTGACCCCGTCGCCGCGCACGAGGCCCAGAGCCGGGAAGTCGGTCTCCAGCCGCACCGCATCGACGAGGGCGCAGTCGGGCCGCGGCCTGACCTCGGCCAGGGCGCGGGACATCGCCAGCTTCGTCGCCTCGAGGATGTTCACCTGCTCGATGCGCGCCGCGGAGACCGCGACGACCGCCGATCCGCGCGCCGAGCGCCGGATCGCCGTGGCGAGTCGAGCCCGTTCCTCGGCCGAGAGCACCTTGCTGTCGTCGACGCCCGGCACCGTCACCGCAGGATCGACGACGACGGCCGCGGCGACCACCGGCCCCGCCAGCGCGCCGCGCCCCGCCTCGTCGACGCCCGCGCACGCCTCGAAGCCGAAGTCGAGGAACAGTTGATCGACCCCCGTGAGCAGGCTGAGCCGGCAGGTTTCCGCCAGAAGCTGTCCCATGGTGGCCACGTCACTCTCCGTGCGAAGCGCTCGGACGGGGGCTTTCCGAGGCTGCCGCTACTCTTCTTCCGAGCTGTCGTCGGCGACCACGACCGGCGCGACCTTCGCCGCCGCCAGCTTCGCCGGATCGACCCGCCGCTCTTCGATGCGCGCCTTCTTGCCCCGCAGCGAGCGGAGGTAGAAGAGCTTCGCCCTGCGAACCTGGCCGAAGCGAACGACCTCGACCTTGTCGATCATCGGCGAGTTGAGGGGAAAGACCCTCTCGACGCCGATGCCGCCGGAGATCTTGCGCACCGTGAAGCTTTCCCGGGTGCCGTCGCCCTTGCGGCCGATCACGACCCCCTGGAAGATCTGGATCCGCTCCTTGCCGCCCTCGCGCACCTTGACGTGAACCTTGAGCGTGTCACCGGCGCGAAAGTCCGGAATGTCGGTGCGCAGATACGCGCTTTCGATCTCTTGCAACTTGTTCATGACGATCCCCTGCTGGTAGCGAGTCCGCCCTGTGCGGAGACGCCTTCAGCGGCTGGCTCTCCCGGCACGGACTCCTCCCCGCGTTCGCACGCGGGCGAGCCGCCTATTATCGGGCCGATCGCCCGCTTTGGCAAGCCTCTTCGGCAGGGAGCTGCCGGCCGGGTATCACCCTCCGGAATCCGCTCCCTCGAGCCGTTCGAGGAAGGCGCGGTCCTCGGCCGACAGACCTGCTTCGTCGAGCAGATCGGGTCGCTTCTCCCAGGTCGCCCGGAGCGCCGCCTCCCTGCGCCACCGCCTCACCGCCTCGTGGTCACCGGAGAGCAGCACCTCCGGCACCGGACGCCCTTCCACCTCGCGCGGCCGGGTGTAGTGCGGATGATCGAGCAGTCCGTGGCGAAAGCTGTCCTGTTCGACCGAGTCCGCCAGCCCCACGACCCCCGGGATCTGTCTCGAGATCGTCTCGACCACCGCCATCGCCGCGACCTCCCCGCCCGACAGAACGAAGTCGCCGATCGACAGCTCCTCGTCGACCACCGCCTCGCGTACACGCTCGTCGATCCCTTCGTAGCGGCCGCACAGCAGAACGAGCTCGTCGATCGAGGCGAGACGACGCACGACACCCTCGTCGAGGCGGGTCCCCTGGGGCGACAGCAGCACTCGATGGGCGCCCTCTCCTGCCGAGGTTCGCACCGCCGCCAGCCACGGTTCGGCTTTCATCACCATCCCTCCTCCGCCGCCGTAGGGAACGTCGTCGACGGTGCGGTGACGATCGGTCGCGAAGTCGCGCACGTCGATCGCCGTGACCTCCAGGCGTCCCGCCTCGATCGCTTTTCCGATCAGCGACGCGGAGAGGAAGGCGTCGATCAGTTCCGGGAAGATCGTCAGGATCCGGATCTGCATGCTTCGAGCAGCCCCTCCGGCAGGTCGAAGGTGATCGTCTTCGCTTCCGGATCGACGGCGACGAGATAGGCCTTGACGAACGGCACGAGCCAGTCGCCGCTGTCGTCGCCGACGACGAGGATCTGGCCGCCGCCGTCGTCGAGCACTTCGGTCACCGTCCCCATCGGCCCGTGCGAGCGATCCGAGCACGTACATCCCAGTAGCTGGTAGTGGAAGTAGCCGCCCTCGGGAGCCTGAGTCGCCTCGTGTGCATCGATCGTCAGGACGGCGCCCCGAAGCTCTTCGGCGACGTCTCGGTCCTCGAACTCGTCGAAGCGCACCAGCAGCCCACGGCGGTGGGGGCGCGCGGACGCCACCGTCAACCGACGCGGTCGCGCCTCGGGGGGCCGAGCCGTGAGCACCGAGCCCTTCTCGTAGCGGGCGGGAAGGTCCGAGAACGACTCGACCACCACCTCGCCGCGCACGCCGTGCGGCTTGTGAATCTTCCCGACCGAGATCGGCGCGTCGATGCGCGGATCAGTCGTCGAGAATCTCGAACTCATAGCGCTCGCCGTCGCGCGCCCCCCTCTCTTCGAGGAGATTGCGAAACGCTCGCGCCGTCCGGCCCTGCCGGCCGATCACCTTGCCCAAGTCGGCGGGAGCCACCTCCGCCTCGAAGACCGTCGCATCAGGGGCTTCGTAGACGTCGACCCGGACCTGGTCGGGCTGATCGACGATCCGCCGGATCAACCCTTCGAGCTGCCGCCTTGGCATCAGGAAGCCGCGCGGCGCTGAGTCTTGAGGAGACGCTTGACGGTCGGCGACATCTGGGCGCCGTTGCCGACCCAGTGGTCCACGCGATCGCCGTCGATCTCGATCAGCGGCGGCTCGGAGACCGGGTTGTAGTGACCGACCTCCTCGATCACCGCCGCACGCGGCGTGAGGCGCGAGTCCGACACGACGACGCGGTAGAACGGAGTGTGCGTGCTGCCCATACGGCGCAACCTGATCTTCAACATGGGTAAAACCTCCAACGAACCTCTGGAAACTGGCGAGTCTGTCGAGTTGGACCTCCCGCGCGGCGAGGGCAACCGGGCATCTTCGGATCGAAACGAGCTTCGGAGCTAGTGCACCCGGTCCGGGAAGCCGGCGAAGTGTAGCAGGAAGCGAAATAGGTGTCACCGCAGGCTCGACGAACCGACGTCACCGCCCTCCCATGGCGCGCTTCAGCCAGTTGCCCTTCATCCCCTTCATCATCTTCTGCATCATCCGGTGCTGCTTCAGGATCTGGTTGACGTCCTGCACCCGGGTGCCGGAACCGCGCGCGATGCGGCGCTTGCGACTGGCATCGAGGATCTTCGGGTAGCGGCGCTCCTTGGCGGTCATCGAGCTGAGGATCGCCTCGACCTTGACCAGCTCGCGGTCGTCGACCTGCGAGGGGTCCATCTTCGCCAGCGGCCCCGCCTTGGGGAGCATCTCGAGCACCTGGGAGAGCGGGCCGAGGCGCTTGATCTGGCGCAACTGGTCGCGCAGATCCTCCAGGGTGAACTGGCGCTTTGCCATCCTTCTCGCAAGGCGCTCGGTCTCAGCCGAGTCCAATCCCTGCTCGGCCTTCTCGATCAGCGACAGCACGTCGCCCATGCCGAGGATGCGCGAGGCCATCCTCTCGCCGCGGAAGAGCTCCAGTTCCTCCGGCTTCTCACCGACGCCGAGGAAGCGGATCGGCACCGCCGCGACGGTCCTCAGCGAAAGCGCCGCGCCGCCGCGTGTGTCGCCGTCGAGTTTCGTCAGGATGACGCCGGTGAGTTCCATCGCGGCCGAGAACTCGGCGGCGCTCTTGACGGCGTCCTGCCCGGTCATCGAGTCGGCGACGAACAGCGTCTCCTCGGGATCGAGGACTCCCGCGACCGCCTTGAGCTCCTCCATCAGCTGCTCGTCGACGTGCAGCCGCCCGGCGGTATCGAAGATCACCGTGTCGAAGAGCCGGGACTTCGCCTCCTTGAGCGCCCGCCCGGCGAGCGCGACCACACCCTCCCCCTCGCCCGGCGTCAGGACCTCCACTTCGACGGCGGCCCCGACCTGGCGGAGCTGATCGACCGCCGCAGCGCGTTGCAGGTCGCCGGCGACGAGGAGCGGCCGGCGGCCGCGATTGCGCAGCCTCAGGGCGAGCTTCCCCGCCGTCGTCGTCTTTCCCGACCCCTGGAGACCGCACAGCAGGACGACGGCCGGGCGGCGGGCGAGCTCGAGCTCCGAGCCGTCCTCGCCGAGCAGGGTGACCAGCTCGTCCTTGACGATCTTGATCACCTGCTGCGCCGGCGTCAGGCTCTCGAGCACGTCGCTCCCGAGCGCCCGCTCGCTGACCCGCGCGATGAACGGCTTGACCACCCGGAAGTGGACGTCGGCTTCGAGCAGCGCCAGCCTGATCTCGCGCAGCGCCGCCTTGAGCACCTCCTCGGAGACCCGACCCTCACCCTTGAGGCGCCGGAAGACCCCCTGCAGCTTGTCCTGCAGTCCGTCGAACATCAGTCGGTCGTCACTCCCATCAGTCCTCTCCCTCGCCCGCGGCGGGCGCTCCGTGAGCGGCTCCACCCGGTCGATGGCGGGCGATCCGCCGCCCCATGTAGGCCGGCAGGACGCTGATCGCCACCAGCGCGGTCGAGACGGCGCCGAGAATCGACACCTTGCCCATCGACTGCAGGCCGGGATAGTGCGACAGCGACAGCGAGCCGAAGCCGACGATCGTCGACAGCGCCGCCAGCACGATCGCTTTGCCGGTCTCGGAAAGGCCGACTGCGTAGGCCTCGTCGTCCGCTCCCGCCAGCTCGCGATAGCGGTGCAGCATGTGCACTCCGTAGTCGACCCCGATGCCGATGATCATGGTCGTCACGAAGATGTTCATGAAGTTCATCGCCACGCCCATCGCCGCCATCGCACCGAGCATCCAGACGATGCCGACCGACAGCGGGGCGAGCGACAACACTGTGTCGCGCAGGTTTCGGAAGTCGAGCCACAGGAGGAAGCCGACGAGCACGAAGCCGATGACGGCGGCGATCACCGCATCGGAGAGCACCCGCTCGCGCAGGAAGGCGTTGAGCACGTTGGCTCCCGTCAGCTCGATGTCGGAGCCGAGCCGCTCGGCCGCCGCGTGGGCCTCCGGCGGCGCCTCGCGTGCCCAGACGCGGGGCGGCGGATAGAGGTAGACGGCGCTGCGCCACCCATCCCCGGACTGGACGAGGTAGCGGTCGAGCAAACGGCTCGCCTGCCCCGACTGGCGGAAGTCCTCGAGGCCGATCGGCTGATCGCGCGCCACCGCCGCCCCGAAGAGGGACAGGCCGCGCTCGAACGGCGCGGCGCGCAGGCCGGCCGCGGTGAGAGCGCTTTCGAAATCCGCGCGGATCCGAGCCATGTCGAGCGCCCCTGCACGCTGCTCGTCAAGCCATTCGAGGGCGGCCTGCTGGCGGCTGCGCGGTGGGATCACGGTGTGAATGCCGTCGTAGCCGCGCAGCACTTCGGCTTCGACCAGCGCCGCCGCCTCCTCGGAGGCAGCGGCAGCGCGTTCGAGCACCCCCTCGAGATCGGGAGCCGAGGCGACGAAGCTCATCTGCTCGAAACCGGAGCCGAAACGCGACGCCACCTCTTCCCAGACTTCGGTGCCCGGGTTGCCGGCAGGCCGCATCGACTTGACGCTGTCCTCGAAGGTCAGGCGGCTCGCCGACAGCGCGGCGACGACGGTGATCAGGGCCCCGGCCACCAGCACGACGATCGGCCGTCGCAGCGAATAGCGAATCAACGCCGTCGAGCCGAGGTCGTGGAGAAACAGTCGCTGGTCGGTTCGGCGGCGCTCGTGGCGATCGTGGCTCCAGGCAAGCAGCGACGGCAGCAGGAAGAGGACCGCCAGCATGCAGAAGAGGATGCCGGTACCGGTGAGCAGCCCCATCTGCGAGAGCCCCTTGAACTGGGTGATGGCAAAGGCGTAGAAGGTCGCCGCGCTCGTCACCGCCCCGATAATGACGGCGCGACCCGACGAGCCGTTCATCTTCGCCAGCGCTTCCTCGAATCCCTTCCCCTCGTGGCGTTCCTCGACGAAGCGGCCGTAGGAGACGATGACGAAGTCGATACCGAGCCCGATCAGGAGCGCCGCCACGCCGCTGGTGGCCGAGTTCAGCACCCCGAAGGCGAGGTACGAGAACCCGAAGGTCAGCATGAGCCCGGTGGCCAGCGGCACGAAGGCGTAGAGCAGCACTCCGAAGCGGCGGAAGGCGAAGAGGAACAGCAGCAGGACCCCGAAGAAGGACGTCAGGAAGTTGCTGATCGCATCGCGACGGATCAGCTCCTCGTCACCGAGTGCGATGACGTAGCGGCCCCCCAGGGCCACTTCGGGGAAGTCGAGGTCGGTTCCCTGCGAGAGATCGGGCCATTCGGGGCGTAACGCCTCGATCTCGCCTTCCATCACTTCGACCAATCGACGGTTGAACTGCACGTCCTGCGGCGGCTTGGCCGGCTTGCCTAGGAGCAGCAGCATCCGCTGGTCGGTCGACAGAAGGTAGCCGCTCGACCAGTCGAGAGAGAGGCCGCCTCGCGCTGTGTTGAGGCGCTCCAGGAAGATCTCCGACAGCCCGAACGGATCGAGTGTGACGAGCCGCTTGAGGGTCAGCGCCTGCGGCGTGGCCAGCAGGCGGCGCACCTCGCGAGCCCGCCGTTCGAGCGCCTCGGGCGATACCTTCTCGAGCACCGCGGCGCGCTCCTCGTCTCCCAGGAACAGCAATGCCTGAGGCAGGAACGTCTCGAGCAGCTCGTCGAGCTCGCCGAGCTTGTACTCGACCGACTCGAACTCCTCGAGCCCCTTCATCCGCTCGCCGAGCCGGTCGGCGAGGTTCTCGAACGGCTCGACGACGGCACCCTCGGGGATGCGAACGACCACCAGCAGGTAGTCGACGCTGCCGAACTCCTCCAGATTTCTCCGGAAGGTCCTGACCTCCTCCGCGTTCTGCGGCAGCAGGTTGAGGAAGTCGGTGTCGAAATGCAGCCTGCTGGCGAGCCCGATCGAGGTCACGACCAGGAGCGCCGTGGTGGTGAAGATCCACCGATACCGGCGGCGGGCAAAGAGCGCTACGCGCTGGAGAAGGCGACGGGGCATCGGACCGCTCTCGACGCTCCCGTCAGGGCCGGTCCACGCCGACCACCTGGGGGCCGTAGCGGATCAGGTATTCGAGCCCGGAGACGAGGGTCGTGATCATGGCGATCCACAGCATCGCCGGCGCCAGATGCTCGAACTCACCGAGGTGCTCGTAGATGATCAGGAGCGAGATCGCGATGATCTGCGTCGTCGTCTTGAGCTTGCCGAGCCAGGAAGCGGCGAGGACGATCCCCTCTCCGGCGGCGAGACTGCGAAAGGCCGACATCAGGAACTCGCGCGCGAGGATCACCATCACGATCCAGGCGGGTGCGACGTCGAGCTCGATGAGCGAGATCAGCGCCGCGGAGACGAGGATTTTGTCGGCCGCCGGATCGAGCAACTTGCCGAGCTTGGTCACCTCCTGCCGCCGGCGGGCGAGGAAACCGTCGAGGAAATCGGTCAGCGAGGCGAGCAGGAAGACGCCGAGACCGACCATCTCCTTGCCCTCGAACTTCGTGAGAAGCACCACGACCAGGAGCGGCACCAGCAGGATGCGGAAGAGCGTCAGCGCGTTCGGAACGGTGAAGATGCGAGGAGCCACGGCAGGTGAGGGTATCGCAGCGAGAGAGCGCGAGTCGGACGATGCTGGGAGGTGAGGAGGCGGCCGCGGGCCCGGCTTCAGCCGTCGCCGAAGGTCGAGAGAACGAGCTTGCCCGAGGAGTCGCGCGACATGTAGACCTTGCGCCCTCCGCTCGAGGCGGCGGTCGTCGGCAGCCGGTAGCCGAAATCATCGCGGTAGTCCCGCAGCACCCGCTCGACGTACCTGCGGGTCTCTGCGAACGGCGGAATACCGCCGTAGTGGCGCACCGCATTGGGGCCGGCGTTGTAGCCCGCCAGAGCGAGCTCGATCTGCCCCTCGAACTCGTCGAACATCTGCCGCAGGTAACGGGTGCCTCCGTCGATGTTCGACTCCGGATCGAACGCGTCGTCGACATCGAGGTCGGCCGCCGTCGCCGGCATCAACTGCATCAACCCCATTGCCCCCTTGGACGAGACGGCGCGCGGGTTGAAGCCGGACTCGGCGCGAATGACCGCCCGCACCAGATCGGGGTCGAGACGATTACGGCCGGAATGCTCCTCGATCAGCGAGTCGAGCTCGTCGCGCGACACGAGGGCGATCGCTGCGGGCGAAGCCGAGCGGGCCGGCCGGGTCGAGGGGGTCGAGCGAGCCGTTGCCGGTCGACTCGCAACCCGTACGGACGGGGTGTTCGTGAACACCTTCCGTCCGTCGGCTCCCGTGTGCACCTCGACGTCGGCGATCGCGGCACCCACGACGAGAAAGCCGGCCAAGCCGGCCGCGATTCGTCGCATAACCATCGAGTTTACGCCAACTTCTCCCGAACGACGTCGGCTGCGGCCGCGAGCGCCTCGTCCAGCGCCTCGGGATCGCGCCCTCCGGCCTGTGCGAAGTCGGG
The DNA here is from genome assembly GCA_965223855.1 of Candidatus Multivoradales bacterium. Taxonomy (GTDB): domain Bacteria; phylum Acidobacteriota; class Thermoanaerobaculia; order Multivoradales; family JAHEKO01; genus CALZKB01. The sequence goes on along the minus strand of CBDCXM010000009.1, from coordinate 2,215,030 downwards.
CCGCCCGCCTCCTCCGCCACCGACCCGGGCCGCCAGCTCCTTGACCACATCGCCGGCTCGCACGCGATCGGTGGCATCGGGCGAGACGGCGACGATCAGCTGGACCTTGCCGTCGGCGCGCGCGCCCAGCACCACCACTCCGCTGCCGATCCTGTTGCGCAGCACGTCGGCCATGCTGCGCAGGTCGTTGGCGGGTGCCATCGGCACCTCCTTCGCCACGACCCTGAGGCCGTCGACATCCACCCCATCGTCTTCGTCGCCGCCGGCGCCCGAGACCATCTTCATGCGCAGGCTCGAAAGCTCCCGCTCGAGATCCCTGGCGCGCAGGGATCGCTGCTCGATCTCATCGACCAGCCGATCCTCCGGCACTCCGGCGACCTCGCCGAGCCGGGCGAGCAGCCGGCGGCGGCGGTCGATCTCCTCGAGCGCCCCCTCGCCGGTGAGCGCCTCGATGCGGCGCACCCCGGAGGCGACGCCGCGCTCGGCGACGATCAGGAACGGACCAATCTCTCCGGTGTTGGAGACGTGGCAGCCTCCGCACAGCTCGAGGCTGCCGACACCGCCCGGCACCTCGACCGTGCGAACCGTGTCGCCGTACTTCTCGCCGAAGAGCGCCATCGCACCGGCAGCCCGTGCCTCTTCGAAGTCGCGGCCCTCCTCGATTTCGACCGTGCGACTCTCCAGGACCCAGCGGTTGACGATCGACTCGATCTCTCGCAACTCGTCGTCGGTGACCGGCTGACCGTAGGTGAAGTCGAAGCGGAGCCGGTCGGGAGCGACCAGCGAACCGGCCTGGCGGACCCCGTCCCCCAGAACGTGGCGCAGGGCGGCATGGAGCAGATGGGTGCCGGTGTGGTTGCGTTCCGTGGGAACCCGATGATCGAGATCTACCTCGGCCCTGATGAGCCGGGTGACTCCGTCCTCTATCCAGGGACCGACAAGACTCCCCTCTTCGACCCTCACGCGCTGGGCATGGACCTTGCCCGAGTTGACCTTGCGAGTATCGACGACGACCGCCCTCCCACCCTTCCAGGTAAGGAAGCCACGGTCACCGACCTGGCCGCCCGCCTCGGCGTAGAACGGAGTCGGATCGAGCACGACCAGTCCTTCCATCCCGGTGTCGAGACGGTCGGTGAACTGCCAATCGCCGGCCGGCCCTCTTCCCGCGAGAGCCCTGATTCCCGCTTGCTGTTCCCGTCGTGCACCCTTGCCGTACCCCACGAAACGGGTCTCGGGCGGTGTACCCGTGTAGCCGAAGTCCGCCTCCTCGATCTTCCCCGAACCACCAGCCGCATCCCTCGACCTCGACCGCTGCTTCTCGAGCTCTACCTGGAAGCCCTTCTCATCGACCCCGAACCGCTCCTCTTCGGCGATCTCGCGAATCACCTCCGCCGGCAGCCCGAACGTGTCGTAGAACCGGAACACACTCGCGCCGTCGAGCTCGCTCCTCCCCGCCGCCTTCGCCTCTTCGATCGCCTTCTGCACCCGCCCGGAGGCGGTGGCAACGGTCGAGAGGAACTTCTGCTCCTCCGCCTCGACGGTCTTCTGTGACGCGCTCCGCGTGGCGCCGAGCTCTTCGTAGTGCTCGCCGAGCACCTCGCCGACCACCGGCACCAGCCGGTGCAGGAACGGCTCCTCGAAGCCGAGATTCATCCCGTGGCGCACCGCGCGGCGCAGGATGCGGCGGAGCACATAGCCGCGACCCTCGTTGCTCGGGATGACGCCGTCGGCCAGCAGGAAGGTCACCGCCCGCAGGTGATCGGCGATCACCCGCATGGAGACGTCGGCCGACGCATCCTCGCCGTAGGTCCGATCGGCGAGCGCCGCCGCTGCCGCGAGGATCGGCTGGAAGAGGTCGCTGTCGTAGTTGGACCCCACCCCCTGGAGCACTGCGGCGACCCGTTCGAGGCCGGCGCCGGTGTCGATCGACGGGTTCGGCAACGGCACGGTCTCGCCGTCCTCGCCGCGGTCGAACTGCATGAAGACGAGATTCCAGATCTCGAGGTAGCGACCGTTCTCGGAGCCCTCGTGGAAGTCGATCTGCGGCCGGTCCGGCTGAAGGTCGACGAAGATCTCGCTGCACGGTCCGCACGGACCGGTGTCGCCCATCGCCCAGAAGTTGTCCTTAGCGCCGCAGCGGTAGATCCGTCGCGGATCGAGGCCGGAGACCTTTTTCCACAGCTCCTCGGCCTCGTCGTCCTCCTCGAACACGGTGGCAAAGAGGCGCTCCGGAGGCAGCCCCCAGACCTTTGTCACCAGCTCCCAGGCGAACTCGATCGCCTCGGCCTTGAAGTAGTCGCCGAACGAGAAGTTGCCGAGCATCTCGAAGAACGTGTGGTGGCGGGGACTGGGGCCGACGTTCTCGAGGTCGTTGTGCTTGCCCGAGACCCGCATGCACTTCTGGGAGGTCACCGCGCGCGGCGGATCGACAGTCACGCGGCCGAGGAAATGATCCTTGAACTGCACCATGCCGGCGTTGGTGAAGAGCAGCGTCGCGTCGCCGGCGGGAACGAGCGGCCCGCTCGGCAGAGCGGCGTGGCCCCGCTCGGCAAAGTAGTCGAGAAACCCCTGGCGGACGTCAGAACTCTTCATGATCGCTCTCTCCCGGCTCGGCGAAGAGGGTCAATATCTCAACGATCGCGCCCTTTGAGAACCCCCGCCGGTCGAGAAAGCGGGCCAGCGCGTCGCGCCCTCCCCGGCCGCGGCGCCGCCACGCCTCGGCGGCCGCCTCGATCGCCTCGCGCTCACCGTCGGCGAACTGCTCGCGGACCACCTCGTCGGCGATCGAGTCCCCGACTCCACGGCCGCGAAGCTCGGCTCTCAGCCGCGCCGGGCCCCAGTGACCGCGGCTCGCACGGCCGCGGGCGAACCCCAGAGCCGCTTCGCGGTCATCCAGGTAGCCGCTCTCCTCGAGGCGGTCGAGGCAGGCCTCGACGACTCCGGGCTCGAAACCCCGCCGTCCGAGCTTGACCGCCAGTTCGGCTCGGAAGTGGGGTCGTGACGCCAGCAGGTCGAGCGCCTTGGCGCGCGCTTCGGCGGTTCGATCCCCCTCGGCGCGCGGTTCCTGCTCGTCCCCCTCAGGGCTCGACGGCATCGTCGATGCCACCGCCGCCGAAGCCGCTCGACATCTCGAGCGACGACTCCATCTGCTCGCGAGCCGCGTCGGAGGTGAACTGAACACCCTGGACCTTGAGCTTGAACTCGTCCGGGTTCGACGCCCTGCGCAGAGCCTCGTCGAAGGTGATGAGACCGCTCTCGTAGAGGTGGTAGAGCGACTGGTCGAAGGTCTGCATGCCGTACTGGCTCGTGCCGAGGGCGATCTGCTCGCGGATGTACTTGGTCTTTTCCTTGTTCTCGATGCAGTCGCGGATGTAGGCGGTCGCCAGCAGGATCTCGGCCGCCGGCACCCGGCCGACCCCGTCCGCTCGCGGCATCAGGCGCTGAGAGATGATCGCCTTGAGTACCTGCGAGAGCTGGATGCGGATCTGCTTCTGCTGATGCGGCGGGAAGACGGCGATGATGCGGTTGACCGTCTCGGTGGCGTCGAGGGTATGGAGGGTCGAGAGCACCAGATGGCCGGTCTCGGCCGCCAGCAGCGCGGTCTCGATCGTCTCGTAGTCGCGCATCTCACCGACGAGGATGACGTCGGGGTCCTGACGCAATGCGGATCGCAGCGCCGGCGCGAAGCCGCGCGTGTCGACGTCGAGTTCACGCTGATTGACGAGCGACTTCTTGTCCTGATGGATGAACTCGATCGGATCCTCGATCGTCACGACGTGCTCGGTGCGGCGCTCGTTGATGTGGTCGATCATCGCGGCGAGTGTCGTCGACTTACCCGAGCCGGTAGTGCCGGTCACGAGCACCAGACCGCGCTGCTCTTCGGCGATCTTCTCGATCACCGGCGGCAGCATGAGTTCCCGGACCCCGAGGATGGTGGTCGGGATGACACGCAGCACCAGTCCGACCGCGCCGCGCTGCTGGAAGACGTTGCAGCGGAAGCGCCCGAGCCCCGGGACCGAGTAGCCGATGTCGATCTCGAGGTCCTCCTTGAAGCGCTGCTTCTGGCGGGCGTTCATGATCGAGAACGCCATGGCCGCCGTGTCGTCCTGCATCAGGCGGTTGATCTCCAGCATCGGGTGGAGCCGCCCGTTGATGCGCAGCACCGGGTGATTGCCGACCTTCAGGTGAAGGTCCGACGCCTCGCGCTCGACGGCGACTTTGAGAAGGTCGTTGATGCTCATGGCAGCCTCTCGTTGTGCTCGGCGACCGACCGGCGGCGGCCGGTCGAGCCTCGACACTCGGTTCGTTGACCGAAAAGCCTAGCAGGACGGTAGGTTACGGGCCAACGCAAACCGTTGCAGCGGCGGCACCCGGCGCGGTTCACTCGCCGACGACCAGCGACACCTCGAAGAGATCTTCACCGGGAGTGGCGAACCACTGCCGCCCTTCGATCACCATTTCGAAGCTGACGCGGTAGTCGCCCGGGCGCTCCAGGGGCGGCAGCTCCAGTTCGAGCTCCACCCTGTCGAGCGGCGGCATGTCGCGCGGCAGCTCGGCGCGCAGCCAGTCGTAGTCGGATCGCCCCGCCCCCTCGAGATGGACTCCGAGTCGGGTCCAGCCGGGCGTCCCGTGGGAGTCGGCTCCAAGCCAGGTCGTGTCGCCACAGTTGCGGACGGCGACACGCACCGGCAGTGCCTCGCCGGGCCGGGCGTGGAGCGTGGAACTCCCGAGCACCCAGATCTCGGCGCTCAGCAGCCGCGGCGCACGAGTCGTCGGTACCCGTGAAGGCCGCAGGAAGAGGAAATGTCCGTGCTCGAGCGTTCGGCACAGAGTCCACCAGTAGTGGGGAAACCCCTTGCCCCGCATGAACGGCCCGAGGTCGGCGGCGTCGATCTCGATCAGCGCATCGGCACTCGCCGGGATGAGCGTCGCCCCCGCGAGACCGCACTCAGCGGCCAGCAGCGCCAGATCCTCGACGAAGATGTCGTTCTCGAGCACTCCCAGCTTCGCCTCCTCGACCGTCTCGGGGTTCGCCGTGTGCTCCTGGCCCGGCTCGCGCATCGCCACGATGCCGTCCGGCCGCAGCAGGCGGGCGAACTCGGTGAGGATCCGACGCTGATTGGGGACGTGGTGGAAGGCGTCGTTGACGAGGATCTTGTCGCAACAGTCGTCCGGCAGCGGGATCGAGTGCCCGTCGTAGAGGACGAACTCCGGCTCGAGGGCCCAGTCGGTGTTCGAGTCCTCCTCGAACAGTCGGCGACCGAGGGCGAGCGCCGTCTCCGAGACGTCGACCGAGTAGGTCTTGCAGCCGTAGCGGTGAAGGAAGTGCGACATCCAGCAGCTGCCGGCGCCGAAGTCGAGAACGACGTCCCCCGGGCGCAACCGGGCGCCGCGGAAGAGCACGCCCAGGTTGAACAGCCGATCGGCGAAGCCGTCCGCCTCCGAGAACGGCTTGTTGCGCAGAAATCCCGGGTCGTGGAAGTCGCGAAAGTAGTCCTCGGCCGCCTCGTTGTACGCATCGGTGCGAGCCTCGATTTCCGCCTGCACCGCGGCGTCGGCCCTCCGCCGCACCCTGCCGAACGGGCTCAGGGCGACCCGGTAGAAGCCGGCGACGAGCGCCCTGCCGAGCGCCATCGCGCCCGAGGCGACCGCTTCCAGCACCGGTCGGCCGCGGACGAGTCGACGACCGGCCGAGCGCCAGCGTGAGAGCCGCTCCGGGATCAAGCCGGGGCTCCGGTGCCGGTGAGCAGGCGGCCGGCGGCGACGACGGCTGCAGTTTCGACCCTCAGCGTGCGGGCACCGAGCCTCCAACGGCTCGCTCCCGCCGCCCCGAGGGCGTCGAGCTCCGCCTGGACGAAACCACCCTCGGGGCCGACCACGATCGTCGCCGCGCCGCTCGGCGCAGCGGCGAGCGGCGCACCGTCGGGATCGAGCACCAGAAGCTGGCCGGCCGACTCGGGGCGGTTCTCGAACGAGTGAGGCCCGGAGAGTTCCGGCAGCCGGGCTCCACCGCACTGCTGGAGGGCCGCGATCGCGACTCTGCGCTGGCGTTCGAGCGCTCCTTCGCGGTAACCGGGACCGCTTCTCTCCGTTCGCAGCCAGCGGACCGCGCTCACGCCGAGTTCGGTCGCCTTCTCGACGAGCCAGGCGGCTCGCTCCGGCTTCGGCGGCGCGACCCACAGCTCGAGGTCATGGCGCGGCTCGGGCGAAGCGAGCGTCTCCCCCAGTTCCAGGAGCGCGCTGTCGCGGGAGACGTCGGCGACGACCGCCGCCTTCGCTCGCCCGGCACCATCGACCACCCGCAGCCCGTCTCCCACGGCGAGCCTTCGAGCTCGGAAGAGGTGGCGATACAGGTCGCCCTCGACCTCGATCGACGAACGGCCGAAGCGATCCGGATCGACCACGACGGTCGCCCGCAAGCGCCCCGCCGAAGCCCGCGTCAACCGAAGAGGTCCTTCACCCGGTCGAGCACCCGGCGCTCGCGGATCTCGCTGCCGTCCTCGTCGGCCCACTTCTGGAGCACTTCGAGTCGCTCGTCGTCGAGATCCTTCGGCCGCGGCACGGCGAGCTCGAGGGAGACGACGTGATCGCCGCGCCCCCGTCCGCCGAGCTGGTCGACCCCCTTGCCGCGCAACCTGAAGTGAGCTCCATGACGGCTGCCCGCCGGAATCTCGAGGCTCTCCGTACCGTGAAGCGTCTCCACCTCGACCTTCGCGCCCAGCACCGCCTCGGGAAAGCTCACCTCGACAGACCCGAGGATGTCGTTGCCGTGACGCTCGAAGCGATCGTGCGGTTCGACGATGACGTCGATGTAGAGGTCGCCCGGCGGACCGTTTCGAGGCCCGTGCTCCCCTTCTCCGGCACGGCGCAGGCGAGTGCCGGTGTCGACTCCGGCCGGTACACTGATGCCGACCTGCCGTACCTGCTCGACCCGTCCACGTCCCTTGCAGTCGCGACACGGGTCGGTGATCACCTCGCCCTCGCCGCGGCACTGCGGGCAGGTCCGGGCGACGGCGAAGAACCCCTGAGTCACGCGCACCTGTCCTCGGCCGCCGCAGGCCGAGCACTGCTGGGGGCGGCTCCCTTCGCCGGCGCCGCTGCCGGTACACGATCCGCAGGTCTCGAGACGGGGAATCTCCAGGGTGCGCTCGACTCCGAACGCCGCCTCCTCGAGGGTCAGCAGCAGCTCGTAGCGCAGGTCCGCCCCGGGCCGTGGGCCGCGGCGGGCGCGACGGCCGCCGAAGAGGTCGGCGAAACCGGAGCCGAAGAAGTCGCCGAGGATGTCGGCGAAATCGCTGAACGTCTCCGGGTCGAAGCCGGCCGGACCGCCGCCCGACCGATGGCCGAATCGATCGTAGCGGGCGCGCTTGTCGGCATCGGAGAGCACGGCGTACGCCTCGGACGCCTCCTTGAACTTCGCCTCCGCCTCGGCATCGCCGGGATTGCGATCCGGGTGGAACCGCACGGCGAGCTTGCGGTAGGCCGCCTTGATCGCTCGCGCATCGGCGTCCCGCTCGACGCCGAGCACCTCGTAGTAGTCCCTCGCGCTCACCGGCTATTCCGAAACTTCGATCTCGTCCTTGCCGCCTTGTCCGAGCATCAGATCGGACAGGTCGCTGGAGATCGAGTTGAGGTCGAAGATCGACGCCTCCAGGTCGGCGCGGTCATCGCTCGTGAGCGCTGCCCGCGCCTTGTTCACCTTCTCACGGACCCGACGGCGATCTTCGGCGTTGAGGACCTCCTGAAAGCGCTCGAACACCTTCTCGTTGACGTAGATCAGGCCCTCGAGACGGTTGCGAAGCCTCCGCACCTGACGACGCTGGTTGTCGGCGGCGGAATGCTCCTCCGCCTCCTCGACCAGGCGGTCGATCTCGTCGCGGCTGAGCCCTCCGGCGGGATTGATCTGCACGCTCTGCGACTTGTTGGTCGCCAGATCGCGTGCCGAGACGGCGACGATGCCGTTCGAGTCGATGGCGAAGTTGACCTCGATCTGGGGCACGCCGCGAGGCGCCGGGGGCACACCGACCAACTCGAAACGGCCGAGAGACTTGTTCTCGTTGGCGATGTCGCGCTCGCCCTGGAGGACGTGAATCTCCACGGTGTCCTGGTTGTCGACAACGGTGGTGAAGATCTGCGTCGCGCGGGTCGGGATCGTCGAGTTGCGCTCGATCAGCTTGGTGAACAGACCGCCGTGAGTCTCGACGCCGAGCGACAGCGGTGTGACGTCGAGCAGGATGATGTCCTTGATGTCCCCCTTGAGGATGCCGCCCTGGATGGCGGCGCCCATCGCCACGACCTCGTCGGGATTGATGTCGCGGTTCGGCGGCTTGCCGAAGATCCTCTCCACCGTGCGCGCCACGATCGGGCTGCGCGTCTGACCGCCGACGAGGAGCACTTCGTCGATCTCCTCCTTGCGCAACCCGGCCGACTTGAGCGCTTCCCGGCACGGCTCCTCGGTGCGCGCCACGAGCGGACCGACGAGTTCCTCGAACTTCTCGCGGGTGATCGCCGTGGACAGGTGCACCGGGCCTTCCTTGCCGGCCGAGATGAACGGCAGGTTGATCGGCGCCTCTTCGGCCACCGAGAGTTCGCACTTCGCTCTCTCCGCCGCCTCTTTGAGGCGCTGCAGCGCCATGCGGTCGGTGCGGATATCGATCCCGGTGTCGTCCTGAAACTGCGAGATCAGGTGGTCCATGATGAGCTGGTCGAAGTCCTCACCTCCGAGGAAGGTGTCACCCGACGTCGCCTTGACTTCGAAGATCCCCTGCGACATCTCGAGAATCGAGATGTCGAACGTGCCGCCGCCCAGGTCGTAGACGGCGATGGTGCGATCCGGCCCCTGCCGTTCGACCCCGTAGGCGAGCGCCGCTGCGGTCGGCTCGTTGATGATCCGAAGCACCTCGAGGCCGGCGACCCTGCCTGCGTCGCGCGTGGCCTGGCGCTGGGAGTCGTTGAAGTAGGCGGGCACGGTGATGATCGCCTCTTCCACCGACTCGCCGAGCACTTCCTCGGCGAACCCCTTGATCTCGCGCAGGATGAAGGCGGAGATCTCCTCCGGGCTGTACTGGTGGTCGCGAACCTGGATCTTGACGTCGCCGTTCTCGGACTCCACCAGCGGATAGGGCAACAGCTCGCGAGCCCGCTGGACCTCGGGGTCGGCGAACTTGCGCCCGATCAGCCGCTTGACCGCGTAGACCGTGTGCTGCGGATTGGTGATCGCCTGCCGCTTCGCGATCTGTCCGACCAGGCGATCGTCTTCGTCCGTGAAGGCGACGATCGACGCTGTGGTGCGGGTCCCCTCGCGGTTCGACAGCACCCGAGGTGCCGCCACGTCCACGACCGCAGCGCAGCAGTAGGTCGTTCCGAGGTCGATGCCCAGAACCTTACCCATCTAGTCGCCCTCCCTCCCCGGTGTTCGAGCCGCCCCGACGATCATCAGGCCTCCTCCGACCGGCGGCCGCCCGCCGGCATCGCCACCTTGACCCGCGCGGGGCGAATCAGCCGTTCGTGCATGGTGTAGCCGGCCTGGAGTTCCTCGCTCACGGTCGGCTCGCTCACTTCGGGAGTCTCGTGCCGGGAGACGGCGTCGTGCACGCTCGGATCGAACGGCTTGCCCTCCGACTCGACCCTCACCACGGCGTTCTCACGCAGGAGACCCTCCATCTGCTTGAGGATCATTCCGACTCCCTGCTTCAGGTCTTCGACGTCGCCCGGAGCCGCCAGCGCCCTCTCGAGATTGTCGACGACGGCGAGAAAGTCCCTCATCGCCTCGAAGGTCCGGAACTTCGCCGCATCCTGCCTTTCCCGCTGCACCCTCTTCCGGAAGTTCTCGAAGTCGGCCAGCGTACGCAGCGACCGCTCCCGATACTCGGCGGCGAGCGCCCGATAGTCGTGCTCCTCCGAAGCGGCCTCGGCCGCCTCTTCGGCCTCGGCGAGCTCCCGTGTCGCCACGGCGGTCGCGCGATCGCCGCTCGACTCGACCGCTTCCAACGCCTCTCTCATCACCTCGTCCAGTTCGTCCGAAGTGTTGGTGTCGAGTTCGAGAGGCTCTTCCTCTGCCGCGCCACCCTCTGCTGCCTCTCTCGGTTCTTCCGTCATGACTCCTCCCTCACAGGCGGGATCCGGCCTCTCCCGGCGACTGCAGGGCGCGGCTGAGCCGCTCCCCGAGATAGTCGACCAGCGGGATGACCTTTCCGTACTCCATCCGCGATGGGCCGAAGACGCCCACGCTACCAACACTGCGATTCCCCGCCCGGTAGGTCCTCGAGACGAGACTGAAATCGACGTCCGAGGTCAGGTCGCTCTCGTCCCCGATCACGACCCTCACCCCCCGTCCGTCGATGAGTTGATTCAGGAGCGACACCAGTCGCGCCCGATCGTCGAACTTGTCGACCAGCCGCCGCACCCGCTCGACGTCCGCGAGTTCGGGCCGGGTCAGCACCACGGAAGTCCCCTGCACGACGACGTCGTGTGCATCGCTGTCCGCCAGTGCCTGATGGGCTACCGCCAGGGTCCGCCCGAGCAGGCGATCGACCTGCGCCCGTTCTTCCGCCATCCTCCGCAGCAGCCGCTCCCGCGCTTCGCCGAGGGTCATTCCGGCGAACGTGCTGTTGAGGTAGTTCGAAGCCTCGACCAGCTCCTCGCGCGTCGCCGCGCCTTCGAGCTGGACGATCTTGTGATCGACGAAACCGTCGGCGGAGACGACCACACACAGAACGCGCGCCTCCGAGAGACCGACCAGCGACACTTCGCGCAGCACCGTCTCTCCCATCGCCGGAGTCAGGACGATGCCGATCTGATCGGTCAGTTCGGAGAGCATCTGTCCCGCCCTCTCGACCAGCTCCTCGCCATCGGAGTTCTCCGGCAGTTCGCGATCGATCCGCCGACGCTCCTCCTCGGCGATGCCCTCCCTGCCCGGAAGCGAGTCGATGTAGGCGTGATAGCCCGCCTCCGTCGGCACCCTGCCGGCCGACGTGTGAGGCTGCAACAGGTACCCCGCCTCCTCCAGGTCGGCCATCGTGTTGCGAACGGTCGCTGCGGAAAGCCCGAGGCGCGGATCCTTCGCCACCGTTCGCGAGCTCACCGGGGCACCGCGCACGATGAACTCGCGCACGACGTCCTTGAGGATCTCTTCGTCCCTCGGCGAAAGTGGCTTGGCGGTCGCTGCAGTGGAGTCGGGCACGGAAGCTCCGGAGGCTGTGCCCGCTCGCGGGCGCGCGGACGGCGCGACCGCGGCGAGCAACCAGGGATTGTAACCGTTTTCACGGCGGCGGGTCGCCGCGAGGAACGTGCTCGTTTCCACGCGTGCACGAGCCTCAACAGTGCTACCATCCTCGGCCGGACGTCCTTTTGGGAGGACGGCGAGGAGGCGTGTCGGTTCGCGCCGCTACCTACGTCGGACAGGAACACCGATGGCATCGTTCAATTTCAGCACTCGCCAGATGTCGGCGAAAGTCGTCTATTACGGGCCTGGCCTGTGTGGCAAGACGACCAGCCTCAAGTACGTCTTCCACCACACCCGGCCCGACGCACGGGGCAAGATGGTCTCGCTCGCGACCGAGACCGACCGGACGCTCTTCTTCGATCTCCTGCCGCTCGAAGTCGGCACCGTAGCGGGCTTTCACACCCGCATACAGCTCTACACGGTGCCCGGCCAGGTCTTCTACAACAGCACGAGGCGGCTGGTTCTCAAGGGAGTGGACGGCATCGTCTTCGTCGCCGACTCTCAGCCGGCGATGCTGCCGTCGAACGTCGAGTCGTTCCGCAACCTCGAGGTGAATCTCGAGGAACTCGGCATCGACATCGACGAGATCCCGCTCGTCCTGCAGTACAACAAGCGTGACCTGCCGGAGGTCTGCTCGGTCGCCGAACTGCGGGAGGCCCTGAACAGCAATGGCTGGCCGGAGTTCGAGACCTCGGCGATCTCGGGCGAAGGCATCTTCGAGGTGCTGCGCGAGATCTCCAAGCTGACCCTCATCTCGCTCAAGCAGCAGCTCGAGGACGGGGTTCCCGAGACACTGACCCCGCCGGGGCCGACGATCGTAGAACCGACGCCCGAGCCGGTACCGGAAGCGCTCGACGAGACGACCGCGGCCGAAGCGGACTTCCCGGCAGAGGCCGCTGTGTCGGCGACGCCCGAAGTCGAAGCGGACACGGCGGCCGAGGAGCCTGCAGCCGAGGAGGAAACGGCAGAGGTCGCTTCGTCCGATTCCGAGCCCGAGTCCCAGCCCGAGCCCGAGTCTCAGTCCGAGCCCGAGGCCCGATCCGAGCCCGAGTCGATCGCAACCGCTCCGGAGGATTCCGCCGACGGCGAAGCTGAGGAGACGGCGGCAGAGGCGGCCGACGAAACCCCGACCGACGACGAAATCGAGGACATGGCGCTGGACGCTCTCGATGGCGGTGCACCACCGTCACGTCCGCGCGTGGAAACCGAACTGGTCGACGCCAAGCCCGACGAGGAGCCCGAGGCCGAGTTCGCAGAAGGTGAGCCGGAAGAAGGCGAGCCGGCCGAGAGCGAGAGCGCGGCCGAAGACGCCGTCGTCCCTGAGGACGAGCGGCTCGCCGCGGTTCAGGAAGAGGCCGCGGAAGAGGCGGAGGTCGACGCGGAGCCCTCCTCCGACCCGGTCGAAGACGAGGCCGACTCGGTGGAGGCTGCGAGCGAGGAGACGGCTGCGGACGAGGCCGGCAAGCCCGAGCAGACCGAAGAGTCGGCCGCGGACGACGCCCCGGAGGACGCCCCGGTGGAGGCAGCTCTCGCCGAGGCGGACGAGAAAGCGCGAGACGACGCAGAGGAGCGTGCCACCGCCGCGGCGCAGGACTCGCCGGACGAAGAGCCTGCCGCGTCCGAGGACGAAGACGAGGCACAGGACGTGCCCGACGAGGCGACCGCAGAAGCCGTCGAGGAGCTCGCGGCGACCAACGGCCGACGTCACATCGACCAGGATCTGGTGGTCGCTCTGGCCGGCGACGATCTTTCCCGCGCCCGGCAGATCTCTCTCGACCTCCAGGTCCGCGACGAGCGCAACCGGGTTCTCCACCAGCAGCGCGACATTCAGTGGAGCCTGGAGGCGATCGATCGCCTTCAGGACGTGCTCCTCCACCTGCGCATCGAGCTGGAACAGGAAGACGCCGAGTCCGCTTCCGACTGACGCCTCGAGATGAAGTGTCCCTACTGTTCGGCGAACGACGACCGCGTCGTCGATTCGCGCGAGAACCGTGACGGACTGGCGATTCGGAGACGCCGGGAGTGCCTCGCCTGCGGCAGGCGTTTCACGTCGTACGAGCGGCTCGAAGACATCCCCTACATGGTCGTCAAGCGCGACGGCTCGCGGGCCGAGTTCGACCGCGGCAAGCTGATGACCGGACTGCGCAAGGCGTGCGAGAAGCGACCGGTCGCCACGCGCGACCTCGAGGAAATCGTCAACGACGTCGAGCTGAGGCTGAGCGAGAGCGAGGACCGCGAGATCTCGACGACCGAGATCGGCGCCGTTCTGATGAAGGGCCTCAAGGAGCTCGACCAGGTCGCCTACGTCCGTTTCGCCTCGGTCTACCGGCAGTTCGAGGACATCGAAGCGTTCATGGACGAGGTCCGCAACCTCGTGACTCAGCGAAGCTGACGGCCGAGTGACTCAGCTGCCCCCACAGACCGAGGAGTCGGTCCGATTGCCGGACGTGCTGCCGGTCCTGCCGCTCAAGAACACCGTCCTCTTCCCCTACATCATCCTGCCGCTCTCGGTCGGCCGCGAAGCGAGCCTCGCCGCCGTCGATCGAGCGCTGGCCGAGGATCGGCTGATCCTTCTGTCGACACAGGTCGACCCTCACTCCGAGCAGCCGACACCGGACGAGCTTCACAAGCTCGGCACCGCGGCCCTCATCATGCGAATGCTCAAGCTGCCGGACGGGAGGATCCGGATCCTCGTGCAGGGCCTGTCACGGGTGCGCGTCGAGCACTTCAGCCAGACCGAGCCCTACCTCCAGGCGAAGATCACCCAACTGCCCGAGGGCGGCCCGGACGAGGCCCTCGACGCAACGCCCCCCGACCACGAGGAGGCGCTGGAAGTCGAAGCGCGGGTGCGCTCGGTCAAGGAGAACCTCGAGCGGGTCGTTCATCTCGGCAAGCAGATCTCGCCGGAGGTCATGATCCTCGCCGCCAACCTCGAGGACCCGGGCCGGCTCGCCGACCTCGCGGCAAGCAACCTCGAGCTTGTCGGCAGCGAGGCGCAGGAGATTCTCGCCACCCTCGATCCGGCCGCCCGGCTCGACCGGGTGCACCGGCTGCTCGCCCGGGAGGTCGAGCTGCTCGACATGCAGCAGCAGATCTCGTTGCAGGCACGCGACGAGATGGAGAAGAGCCAGCGGGAGTACTACCTCCGCCAGCAGCTCAAGGCGATCCAGGACGAACTCGGAGACGGCGCCGAGCTGACCGAGGAGATCGCCGGCTACCGCGCGGCCGCGCAGGAGCGCGCGATGCCACAGGAGGCGGTCGATGAGTTGGAGCGTCAGTGCCAGCGTCTCGAGCGGACCCATCCCGAGAGCGCGGAAACCTCGGTACTGCGCACCTACCTCGAGACCCTCACGGGCCTGCCATGGGGGCATGTCAGCGAGGACAACCTCGACCTCGATCGCGCCCGCGACGTTCTCGACGAGGACCATCATGGACTGGAGCGGGTCAAGGAAAGGGTGATCGAGCACCTCGCGGTGCGACGACTCAACCCTGCCCAGAAGGGCCCGATCCTCTGTCTCGTCGGTCCTCCCGGGGTCGGCAAGACCTCACTCGGCCGAGCCATCGCCCGCGCGCTGGGGCGGGAGTTCTGCCGGCTCTCTCTGGGCGGTGTGAGAGACGAGGCGGAGATTCGCGGCCACAGACGAACCTATGTCGGCGCGATGCCGGGGCGGATCCTGCAGGCGATCGAACGCGCGGGAACCTCCAACCCGGTGTTCATGCTCGACGAGATCGACAAGATCGGCGCCGACTTCCGCGGTGACCCCTCCTCGGCACTGCTCGAGGTGCTCGACCCGGAGCAGAACTCCGAGTTCAGCGACCATTACCTCGGCGTCCCCTACGATCTTTCCAAGGTGCTCTTCCTCACGACGGCCAACCTCCTCGAGCCGATCCAACCCGCCTTTCGCGACCGGATGGAGGTACTGCGTCTCTCCGGATACACCGTCGACGAGAAGGTGGAGATCGCCCGCCGCCATCTCGTCCCCCGACAACTCGAACAGCACGGGCTCAGGAAGTCGCAACTCGGATTCACGGACGCGGCGCTGCGGAGGATCGTCGAGCACTACACGCGTGAGGCCGGCCTTCGCAACCTCGAGCGCGAGATCGCCAGAGTCTGCCGGAAGGCGGCGGTCCGGATCGCCGGAGGGACCGCCACGAAGGTGTCGCTGAGCGTCGACTCGATCGCCGACCTGCTGGGCCCCCGCCGCCACTTCAGCGAGGAACTGCTCGATCGCGATCGAATCGGCGTCGCCACCGGACTCGCATGGACAGAGGTCGGCGGCGACCTGCTGTTCATCGAGGTGGTCCCGGTACCGGGTAGCGGCAAGCTGCATCTCACCGGACAGCTCGGCGACGTGATGAAGGAGTCGGCACAGGCGGCGCTGAGCTTTGCCCGCGCCCGCGCCGCCGACAGCGAGCTTCCGACGGACTACTTCGCGAAGCACGACCTCCACGTCCACGTGCCCGCCGGCTCGGTGCCCAAGGACGGCCCGTCGGCCGGCATTACGATCGCCGCGGCCATCCTCTCCGTGCTCGAGGAAAGGCCGGTGCGACGACGCGTCGCGATGACCGGAGAAATCACCCTGCGAGGTGACGTGCTGCCGATCGGCGGGCTCAAGGAGAAGGTGCTGGCAGCCCGCGCCGCCGGCATCCGCCAGATCGTGATTCCGAAGCTCAACCTCCGCGACCTCGCCGAGATCGCGGAGGACGTCGTGGAAGGGCTCGAGTTCCATCACGTCGAGCACATGTCGGAAGTCCTCGACATCGCGCTCGACCGATGACCGGGCCGGGAGCTTGAGCGGGCACCGCGAAGACGGTCTCGTCGCCTGGTTGCGACGGAGGCTTCCCGCCGGTGACGATCGGCCGGGCGACGACGCTGCGATCCTGGGCCGCGGCAGCGCCGAGCGAGCCTGGACCGTCGATCAGCAGGTCGCCGGCGTGCACGTGCCGGAAGATCTGGATGAGGCGGTGTGGGCGCGTCGTCTGCTGGCCGTCAACCTCTCCGACCTGGCCGCGATGGGGGCCGTTCCGGAAGCGGCCCTGCTCACCCTGGCGATCCCCGCCGACTTCGACAGACGCAGGTTCCTCGACGCCATGGTCCTCGCCTGCGAGCGGCAGCAGATCGCTCTCGCAGGTGGCGACATGGCGACGGCTCCGACAGCCGTCACCTCGCTCGTACTGAGCGGCCGGAGACAGGCTAGAGGCCGCTGGGTGCGTCGTCGGGGTGCGATCCCCGGGGACACCCTGTGGGTCGGCGGCACGCTCGGCGCCTCTGCACTCGGCCAGGCCTGTGTCGCCCGGGGAGCGAGGCTGGCGGGAAATCGCGTCGCGCTACCGACGGAACTCGAGGCGGACGGCTCCCTCGCCCGGGCAGCAAAGCGCGCGGTTCGGCGCCACCTCGCCCCCGAACCGCAGCTCGACCTCGGAGCCTGGCTCGCGATGCGACGCAGATGCGCCGTCATCGACGTCTCGGACGGCCTGGCGATCGACCTCGCCCGGCTGACCCGCGAGAGCGGCGTGGGAGCGGTCGTGCAGATCGACCGGCTGCCGCTCGACCGCAGCCTCGCTCCCCTCGAGCGGCGACTCGGGATCGAGCCGATCGACGTCGCTCTGGGCGGCGGCGAAGACTACGTTCTGCTGTTCGCCCTTCCGCCCACGGTGCGCGTCCCCGACCGGTTCGATGCGACCGCCATCGGCTTCACCCAGCCGGGCGACCGCCTGGAGGTGATCGACGGCGACGGTCGCCACCCGCTGCCAATCAGCGGGTGGGACCACTTCGCCGACGTCAGCGACCCTTGATCGTGACCTGAATCGGCTTCTTGAGGCTGACGACGAGATCGGCCACCGCCTTCTCGAGCCGGCGGATCCGAGTCGCCAGATCGCGATCGGTCTCACCGCCACCCTTCGCCGAGGACTTCCCGGCGGGCCGGCCAGGCTTGCTTTCGCTGCGAATCTGCCGGAAGACGTCGACTGCCTCTTCGGGGAAACGGCGGGTCCGACCGCTCCCCTCGTGCGGAATGCGGTCGAGAAACAGCTTCACGTAGCGCGACAGCGTCGGGTAGGAGATTCCGGTCCGGCGCTGCACCTCCTTGAGCGTCAGCAGTCCCGCGGCAGTCGCCGCCGACCTGGCAGCCCGCTTGCGGCCCGAGCCACCAGCCTTTGGGCCGCCGGCTCGCGAGCCACCGGTCTTCGCGCGCGGCGGGCGCCCTCTCTTGGCGAGATTCTCCTGCTTGATCTTCTGGAGAGCCTTGATCGCGCTCTTCGGATAGCGCTGCTTGCGCCCTTCGCCCACCGACGGAATGCGGTCCTGATACTCGCGCTTGTACTTCTGCAGCGTCGGCATGGAAATGCCCGCCAGCTTCCCGATCTCGGTGAGGGTATAAAGCTTGGGAGGCCTGCCGCGCTTTGCCGCGGTTTTCTTTGCGCTCTTGCGCGCCGCTTTCTTCTTGCTGCCAGCGCGGGCCTTCGACCCGCTCGACTTTCTTGCTGCCATGTCACTCCTTTCTCGGAAGGCGCGTCAACCGCCCTCCTGTTCGGGGTTCTTCGAGCCGTTTCGATTGTTGTGTAAAGGATGTGGTCGGTCAAATGCAGAATCTCGCACCTTGCTGCTTGACTTTTCGATCGCGGGAGCGGACCGGATGCGAGGGGATCGGGTCTTGCAATTCCGAAGAAGGACCGAAGTCGAATGCCCGCGCCGTTCGCGAAGGCTCCAGGTAGGACGGCGTAGGCCCATGTGGCGGCAGGTACTCCCGACGCACCCGTCCGGGAGCAGACGCAGGCGGGCAGGCTGAGGCAGGAGACGGTCCTCGTCCGGCCCGGCTCCGACAACCGGCTCCGGCGACCGGCTCACCGGCCTGACCGGAAGAGAGCAACCCCACCTGCCGACCGAGTGCGGTCACTCCCAGGGCCGTTCGTGGGGGTGGTTCCGGTCCAGCGTCGAGGACCCTCTAGCGCCCGTCTGCCGGACGACGAAGGTCGCAACCTCCCACAGAATGCGAACGACTCGGCAGGAGCCCCCGGGCCTCGCCTGGCCCTCGAACCTCGCCTGGAAGGAGCCGGAGCCTCGTGGTCAGGGCCCCGACTCCGCCGGATCGCGCTCCGGCTCCAGCCATTCGACGAGGGCGTCCCCCAGGAAGTTGAGCCCCATCACCGTCGCCAGGATGGCGAGGCCGGGGAACAGCGCCAGATGGGGTGCGCCGATCAGGTGGCTGCGACCGGCGTTGATCATCGCGCCCCACGACGGCGTCGGCGGCTGGATGCCGAGACCGAGGAACGAGAGGCTCGCCTCCGACAGGATCGCCCCGGCCATTCCGAGGCTCGCCTGAACGACGAGCAGCGGGAGAATGTTCGGTAGGACGTGGCGGGCGAGGATCGCCGGGGCGGACAGGCCGGCCGCGCGGGCAGAGAGGACGAACTCGGTCTCCCTGAGCTTGAGCGCCTGCCCTCGGACCAGACGTGCGTAGCCGACCCAACCGATCACGACCAGCGCAAGCACCACGTGGCGCAGCGCCGGACCGAGCACCGCGACGAGGGCGATCGCGAGGAGGATCCCGGGGAAAGACATGAAGACATCGGTCAGCCGCATCAGCGCCGCGTCGACCCGGCCTCCGAAGTAGCCGGCGACCGCTCCGACCAGAGTCCCCAACCCTCCTGCCAGCAGGACGACCGCAAGGCCGACACCGAACGAGACGCGCGTCCCCTCGAGAAGCCGGGAGAGGATGTCGCGACCGAGCTCGTCGAGACCGAGGGGATGCTCCCGGCTCGGCCCTTCGAGCCGCCGGTCGAGCCGTTGCTCGCCGCCGTCGCCCGGGAGGAACCAGGGCGCGAGCAGGGCCACCAGAGTGACGACCAGGGCGAGCCCGCCGCCGATCCACAGGCCGACCGGTCGCCGACGTGGACCCCCTTCCCTCGTACCCGATCGCAGGAGAGCTCTCATCCTCGCGCTCGCACTAGAATCGGCGCATGAGCCCGGAGGAAAAGGACTCGCTCTACGACACTCTGGCGCTCGAGATCGAGGGCCTGCTGACCGGGCCGGGAGATCCAGTGGCGACGATGGCCAACGTGGCCGCAGCGATTCACGCGGCGCTCCCCTACGCGAGCTGGACCGGCTTCTACCGTGTCGTCGCGCCGGAGCTGCTGAGAGTCGGGCCGTTCCAGGGCCCGGTGGCCTGCGTCGACATCCCGTTCGAGCGAGGCGTCTGCGGCGCTGCCGCCACCAGCGGCAAAAGCCAGCTCGTACCCGACGTGCACGCCTTTCCCGGGCATATAGCTTGCGACGCGGCAGCGCGCTCGGAGGTCGTGGTGCCGATCCGCGACGGACAGGGGGCGGTCGTAGCCGTACTCGACGTCGATTCTCATCAGCCGGCGGCCTTCGACGAAACCGACGTGCGCCGCCTCGAGGCGCTGGTGGCGCGCTTCGCTCCGGCGGTCATCGCAGCCTGATTCGCGCATCGAGCACCGCGTAGGTCAGGTCGGTCAGCAGGTTGATCAGCAGATAGCTCAGGGCGATCGCGAGGACGCCCCCCTGCACCAGGGGATAGTCGCGCGCCTGGATCGCCTGCACGATCAGGCGCCCGAGGCCGGGCCAGGAGAAGATCGTTTCGGTGATGATCGCACCGGTCAGCAGCGCGCCGAACTGGAGTCCGACGACAGTGACGACCGGTATCGCCGCATTGCGCAGACCGTGTCGTGCCACCGCCGCGGAGCGGCTCAGCCCCTTCGCCCGGGCGGCGACCAGATAGGGAGCCGTAAGCTCCTGCGCCAGCGACGAGCGCACCATGCGGGTCAGCAGGCCGGCGAGTGCCGTCCCGAGCGTGATCGCCGGAAGCACCAGATGGCGCCAGTCGCCGCGCCCCGAGACCGGCAACCAGTCGAGCTGGATGGCGAACCACCAGATGAGCATCGGACCGAGCCAGAAGTTCGGGATCGACACCCCCATGAGCGCCGCGATCCGCGAGGCGTGATCGATCGCCCGCCCTCTCCTGAGGGCCGCCACGATCCCCAGCGGGACGGCCAGCAGCAACGCCGCGACCATGCTGGCAGCGGCGAGGGCGAGCGTAGCCGGATAGTGCTCCAGCAGCAGCGTCGTCACCGGACGCCGGAACCTGAGTGACTCACCCAGATCGAGCCGCAGGAGCCCGGCGAAGTAGTCCACGAACTGCACGTAGAACGGGCGGTCGAGGCCGAGCTCGGCGCGGAGAGCCTCGACCTGGGCCGGCCGCGCCCCGTCGCCGAGCATGATCTCGACCGGGTCACCCGGGATCAGGTGCAGCAACGAGAAGACGAGGGCGCAGACGACGAGCGCCAGCGGTGCGGTCTGGGCAAGGCGGGCGATCGCGTAGCGCAGCATCGGAGGCGGTTGCCTTCTGGGGGGGTCGGTGCGGTGTCGGAGCTCAGCGCGGCTGGGACGTCTTCACGACTCCGGTGCGATGTCGAGCTGGCGCACCAGATAGGACATCGCCTGGCGGCTCAACCCGAGATCGCGAGCCGCCGCCGCCTGATTCCCGGACGCCCTCTGGAGCGCCTCGCGAACCAGCCGGCGCCGCAGCGCCTCGACCTGCTCATGGTACCCGCCACCGGGGGTCGCCGGCGCAGGAGCCAGACCCAGATGCTCCACCTCGATCGTTTCACCGCGGGAAAGCGCCGCTGCAACCGCCAGCACGTTGCGAAGCTCGCGGACGTTCCCCGGCCAGTTGTGGGCACCGAGCGCCCGACGCGCCTCAGCGGTCAGGCCGCCGGCGACCGTCTCCTCGGCGAGGAAGTGTTCCGCCAGGATGAACAGATCCTCGCCACGCTCTCTCAACGGAGGAAGCGTGACGACACCGGCGCCGAGCCGAAACCACAGATCCTGGCGGAACGTCCTTTCCGCCACCCGCCGCTCGAGGTCGCGATGGGTGGCGGCCACGACTCTGGTGTCCACGGGCCGCGCCGCGCTCTCTCCCACCCGCCGCACCTCCCGCTCCTGGAGTACCCGCAGCAACTTGCCCTGCGCCGTCAGCGGCAGGTCGCCGATCTCGTCGAGGAACACCACCCCGCCGGCGGCGGTCTCGAAGATCCCCGCGCGATCGCGATCGGCACCGGTGAAGGCGCCGCGCACATGGCCGAAGAGCTCCGACACGAGGAGGTTCTCGGAGAGCTCGGCGCAGTTGACCGCAACGAACGGCCCCGAGGAGCGGCTCGACGCACCGTGGAGGCGGCGGGCAGCGAGTTCCTTGCCGGTCCCGGTCTCGCCGAGAATCAGCACCGGAAGCTCGCGCCCGGCCAGCAGGTCGAGTCGCTCCAGGGCCGCCGTCAGGACGGTGCTCGTGCCGAGGATCGCGCTGCGATGACGACTGCGACCGGCGTCGCGGCGGGGAGCGGCGACCAGGTTCTGCGGCAGATCGCGCGCCGTGACGGCGACGAGCAGCCGCTCGGCGACTCCGGCCCATGGCGAGGCGACGCGGGCGCGGCCGCCATGACACGACTCCTCGAGCACCTGGCCTCCTCCCGGCCCGTCCACGAGGACGATCTCCCGCTCATCATCCCGCCAGGAGACCCGGGCATCGGGAGCGAGCACCTCCGCCAGCGCGCCCAGACGCTCCTGCCACGGCCCGGAGGACTCGAGGTAACGGGTCGTCGCCTCGAGGGCGGCTTCGTCCCGGCCGAGGAGTTCTGCCGCCCAGGCGACCGCTCCGACCTGTTCGAGGACCCGAGCTGCCCGTGCCGCTGCCGCCGCTGGCGGTGGTTCGAGCCCGAGGCGGTGGACGTCGAAAAGCAGACGGGCGGCGCGGTACGGCTCGAGATCCTCCAGCCGGCTCCAGTCACAGGAGGTGCCTTCGGCTGCCAGCAGGCTGCTCCACAGACCCTGGTCGGTGCGCTGCGCGGCCTCCTTCGCTTCTTCGACCCGACCGGCGAGCGCGAGCAGCGCCGGCAGCTCCTCCGGTTCGAGGACTTCCGCCACGGCCTCGAGCCAGCCATCGAGGGCGGCCGCGGCCTCCTCCGGCTCACCGAGCCAGCCCCGTGCGCGCGCCTCGAGCACCGCCAGCGACGCCGCCTCGGCCGGAGCGCCCACCTCCTCCAGGCGCTCGCGGGTCTCCTCGATCCACTCGACCGCCCGCCCCGGCCTTCCCTGAACCAGCTCGAAGCGCGCCAGCAGCGCGCGATCCTCGGTCCAGGCTCGCCAGTTGCCGGTGCGTTCGTTGGTCGACAGCGAACGAAGTGCGATCTCGCGGCCCCCGGCGACCTGTCCGCGACGCAGGCGCACCTCGGCGAGGTTGCACAGCGCCAGGGTCGTGCGGCGGCTACCGCGGGCATAGCCGCTCAGACGCACGACGTGAGAGAGCGCCCGCTGCGCGCCACCGAGATCGCCGGTCTGGGCGCGCGCCAGAGCGAGGTCGTTCCAGATCCCGGCGGCCTCGAACGGCCGCAGGGCCCGACGCATCGCAAGGGCCGACTCGAGACGGCGCACAGCCCGTCTGCCCTCCCCCTGCTGAAGCGCCGCCAGGGCTCCGACGTGGTGGCGGCGCCAACGCAGATCGTCGTCGATCTCCCCGCCGTCGAACTCCGCGAGGTAGCACTCCATGCCCCGGGCGTCGCCCCGGTCCCAGCACCACTCCGCAGCCAGCAACCGGAGACGCTGCCGCCAGCGACCGCGGATCGTGCGAAGAGCCGGCTCGATCCAGCCGGCCGCCTTCTCCGCTTCACCGAGGTTGGCATGGAGACGGATCGCGATCGCCACCAGATCGACCCTCGGCTCACCCTCCGGCAGAGCCTCCGCCCAGCGAGCGAGAGCCCGCTTGACCGCTTCGAGTTCGCCCAGCCGCGACTGGCAACCGAGGCGCAACACCCTCGCCGCGATCGAACGCAGCCCTTTCAGCTCGCGCTTCGCACTCTCGAAACGCCCCACGGCATAGAGAGCGCGGGCATGATGAAACCGCTGGGCGGCGTTCTCCGGAGGTCGCCGATCCCAGGCGAGGAGCGCGCGGTACCAGCGACCTTCCTCGACCCACGCCACCGGCGAGCGCCGATCGGTGCCGACCCACAGCGCTCGCGCCTCCGTGCCGGCGAGTCGCGACTGAACCGCCTCGAGGTCGGGAGCACCCTCGAGGAGCCGGCGCCTGGCACCACCCGGGCCGGCGACGAACAGCTCGCCGTCGATCACCGCGGCGAGGGCGGTTCGATCCTCGGCGAACTCGTCGTCCCACAAGAACGGCGACGCCGCGAGTAGCTGCTCGACGAGGCGTGACGGCGCCACCGGTTCGACGTCCTGCTCCCACAGTTCGAGCAGACGCCGCGCAACGCTCCTCGCCTCGCCGCGACCGGCCACCGAACGATCGGCGGCGAAGACCTCCAGAAGAAGTTCGCTCGCGCGGCGTTGAGGGAGGTCGACGTCGGTGCCAGGGGAGACCGGCACTCCTGCCAGCCGGCCCGCTGCAGTCAGGCGCGCCATCGACCATGGAGCCGCAATCCACAGACCCGCCGTCTCCGCGTGAGCCATCAGCGCCACACCCTGCAGGAGCACCCCGAGGCGCTTGCGATCGGTGAGGTCCGCCTTGCCCGGCGCTGCACCCTCGGCGGGCGCCAGCGCCGGATGCAGCAGCGTCCGAGAGGCGGCGTTCAAAGGACGACCACCGAAGCGAGGTCGCGCCAGAAGCCCGGGTATGACTTCGCCACGACCGCCGGTCGGTCGAGGACCAGTCCGGTCCGGCGCAACCCGACGACGGCGAGGCTCATGGCGATCCGGTGGTCGTCATGCGTCTCGACGAGAACGCTCTCGGTGGGCGGCTCCGCCCCTTCGTCCATCGCCCAGCAGCCGTCGATGGCAAGTCCGTCGGTTCTCTCCTCGACCGGGGCACCGAGGCGACGAAGCTCACCGGCCATCGCGGCGAGACGATCGCTCTCCTTCCAGCGCAGGTGCGGGACTCCGCGAATCACCGTCCGGCCCCGGGCAAACGGTGCGAGCGCCGCCAACGTCGGTACCTGATCGGGCATCGCCGACAGATCTGCGTCGATCGCTCCGAGAACTGCTCCCGAGACCGACACCTCACTCCCGGCCCAATGCACACGGGCTCCCATGCGTTCCAATAGATGAAAGAAGTCTATATCGCCCTGCCGGGAGCCGGCTCGCAGCCCGACGACGCGGACCGTGCCGCCCGTGAGGGCAGCGGCCGCGGCGACGTAGCAGGCGGCGGAGGCATCTGCTTCGATCTCGATCGTCGAGCCGCGCGGCCGCTGCGGCGCGACGACGAAGCCGGTGGCGGTCCTTCCGGCTTCGACACCGAAGCGCCCCAGCATCTCCAGGGTCAGTTCGACGTAGGGGGCCGAGGTCAGCCCCTCGACGGTGAGTTCGAGCCCCTCGTCCGTGGCCGCTCCCGCCATCAGCAACGCCGAGACGAACTGGCTCGAGCGTCGCGCCGAGATTCGGGTGTGGCCGCCCGTGAGCGTCCCCCCCTCGATGACGACCGGGCCGTGCCGCGAACCGTCGGCCCTCTCGACCCGCGCTCCCAGTGACGTCAACGCCTCCAGCAGCTCCGCCTGGGGCCGTTCGAGGAGACGCGGCGCCCCTGTCACCCGCCAGCGGCCCGGGAGCACCGTCAGGGCGGCGGTCAGCAGGCGCATCATCGTGCCGGACGCGCCGCAGTCGATCGTCGTCTCGCGGGTGCCAGCCCGGCCTTCGTCGACCGCGCGCGGCGCTTCGATCGCGACTTCGTCGCCATTCACGACGACGCCGGCACCGGCCGTACGGACGCCCGCCAGAAACGCCGCACAGTCCTCCGAATCGAGCGGCCTGCGAATGATGGAGCGTCCGCCGGCGAGCAGCGCCAGGTTGTAGGCGCGCTGCGTCAGGCTCTTGGACGGTGGCGGTCTGAGAGAGCCTTCGACCCGTCCGCCCGACGGGATCTCGAGCCGCTCCCGGCCTGCCGCCGGATCAGCCGAGATCGACGACCAGACCGTCATAGCCGAACTCCACTCCGGCGGGCAGATCGATCTCGGGTGCCGAGTGATCGACCTCATGCGCCATGTGGGTCAGGTAGGTCCTGGCGGCCCCGATGCGGGCCGCGACCTCGAGCGCCTCGGCGACGCTGAAGTGGGTCGGATGCCTGGTGTAGCGCAGAGCATCGAGAACGAGGACCTCGAGCCCCGCGAGGAGCTCGAAGCTCTGCTCCGGGATCTCGCTGCAGTCCGTCAGGTAGGCGAAGCCACCGACCCGGTAGCCGTAGACCGGCAGGGCACCGTGAAGCACCGGAACCGGCACGATCTCGAGGCCGTGCAGATCGAACGGCGTCGACACCGCCTCGAGCTCGAGCCGCGGCTTGCCGCCGCCCTCCTGCCCGTCCTCGAAGGCGTAGGAGAAGATCCTCCGCAACGCCGCCAGCGTCTGCTCGGAGCCGAAGCATGGGATCGACTGACGTTGGCGGAAGTTGAAGATCCGGATGTCGTCGAGGCCGAAGACGTGATCGGCATGCTCGTGGGTGAAGAGCACCGCGTCGAGACGCGGGAGTCCGAACCGCAACGCCTGCTGTCTCAGGTCTGGCGGCGTGTCGATGAGCACCACACGGTCGTCGTACTCGAGCTTCGCCGCCGCACGGAAGCGGCTGTTGCGAGGGTCGTCGGAGGTGCAGACGTCGCACCGACAGCCGATGACCGGGATGCCGCTCGAAGTGCCGGTGCCGAGAAGCGTGACTCGGAGACTCACAGCCACTCGATCTCCCGCGAACGGAACCAGGCGTCGAGCAGCCTCACGACGCCGCCGTCCACGTCCCAGCGGCGCGGCTCGTGAAAGTGGCCCAGGAGCAACCGATCGTGCCCCTCCCGGAAGCGTCGCTCGGCGTAGCGGCAGATCGCCTCCTCGGGGATCCTCTGCTTGTGCTTGAAGTTGGTGTCGGCGAGCCGCTCCTCGGTGCGGTGGACCAACCGCCGTGCCAGTGCCCGCGGCAGATGGAACATCATCCAGCGCACCGGAGCGCTCTTCGACAGCCAGCGCCAGAACAGGTACTGCCGGTCGCGGTCGTTGAGCCCGTCGCCGTGCACCACGAGGTAGCTCCTGTCACCCGCCTCGAACGAGATCTCGGTCCCGACCGAGTCGAAGTGGGAAGCGTAGCCGGAGCGCGCGACGAAGAAGTCGCGATTGCCCTCGATGTAGTCGACCCGCACGCCCGACTCGCGCAGGCGATCGATGGCGGCCAGAAGGCGGCGCACGTCGTCGGTCTCGTAGGCGGGATGGGCGACCCACACCTGGAAGAGATCGCCCAGCAGTACCAGCCTCCGGCAGCCGGCGTCGGCGAGTGCGTCGATCTGTTCGACCAGCGGCTGCGCCGCTCCGCCCGGGCCGCCGAGATGGGCGTCGGCCAGCAGGGCGATACCCGAATCGTTCACGAAATCGTCAGTTGAGGCCGCTCCTGCCCGGCGACCTCACGCATCACACCCTCGGCGACGGCGCCGAAGGCGTCGGCGTGTACCCCTTCCGGCTGGAGCACGACGATCGGGCTGCCGGCGTCGCCCCCTTCGACGATCGCCGGATCGAGCGGGATGCTGCCGAGGAACGGGCAGCCGAGCACCTCGGCGGTACGAGCCGCGCCGCCGGTCTTGAAGATGTTGGTCGTCTCGCCGCAGTGCGGACAGGCGAATCCGGACATGTTCTCGACCACCCCGAGCACCGGAACGTTGACTTTGCGGAACATCGCCAGACCCTTGCGGGCGTCGATCAGGGCGATGTCCTGCGGCGTCGATACGATCACCGCCCCGGACAGCGGCACCCGCTGACTGATGGTGAGCTGGGCGTCGCCCGTGCCTGGCGGAAGATCGACAATCATGTAGTCGAGCTCGCCCCAGTCGACGTCCCCCAGGAGCTGCTCGATCGCCTTCATCACCATCGGTCCGCGCCAGATGACCGGTGTGTCGACGTCGAGGATGAAGCCGAGCGACATCACCCGGACGCCGTGCCGATCGAACGGTTGCAGCCGGTTGCCGTGCACCAGTGGCTTCTCGTCGATGCCGAACATCATCGGCATGGAGGGGCCGTAGATGTCGGCGTCGAGAAGCCCTACACGTTTGCCCATCTGCGCCAGCCGCGCGGCGAGGTTCGCCGAAACGGTCGACTTCCCGACCCCCCCCTTGCCGCTCGCCACCGCGACGACGTGCTCGACGCCGGGGAGGAAGTCGGGATCCTGCGACACCGCCTGCTGAGGCGCCGATTGCGGAGCCCGGACCTCCAGACCGACGCGCACGGCGGCCCCGGAGATCTCCTGCTCGAGCCGGCGTCTCACTTCGTCCTGCACCGCCTCCGCGGACGGACGGCTCTGCGTGGTGATGACGAGATCGACCACCACGTCGTCGCCGACAGCGGCCACCCGGTCGACGAAACCGAACGACACGATGTCGCGGCTCATGCCGGGGAACTTGACCTCGCGCAGCAGGTCCCAGACTTTGTTCTCGAGTTCGTTGGCCATCAGAATCCTCTTCGGGTTGGCGGTAACAGATAGCCTGAACTTCTCACGTCGGTGTGCCCTGTCGGGTCGTAGGTTGCTGGAGATACGAGGCTTCCGGACGCGAGCACCGGAGACATAGCCGTAGCTACGTCGAGGTGCGCAGGGGCCGGAAAACGCAGTGGATTCAGTGACATACGATCTGTCAGGGTGCAGTGGTGTGAGAAGTTCGGGCTAAGCCGACCGGACGCGGCCTCTCGGCGGCAGGTGGGCCTTCGTGCGGGAAGCGCCGGCCGTCCGCGGACGGGACCGCCGGCGAGCGCCGATCCTACTGCGCGACTTCGGTGCGCGCCAGGCGAGCGACCTCGCCCTGAATCGTGGCGGCCAGCTCCCGTCGACCGCTCACCCCCAGGCCGGCGGTCGGGATCGGTTGGCCGTAGGCGACCTCGACCTTCCCGGGCCGGATGACGAAGCTCCTGGCCGGCTGTGCCTCGAGGGTGCCGCGGATTCCCACCGGCACGATCGGCAGGCCGCTCTTGAGTGCCAGCAGCAGGCCGCCACGCTGAAACGGCAGCAGGCGTCCGTCCTGGGAGCGAGTCCCCTCGGGGAAGATCAGCGCCGAGGTGCCTGCTGCGAGCCTCGCCACGGCGGCGTCGAAGCTCTCTTTCGCGCTGCTGCGATTGTCGCGATCGATGGCGATGAACCCGCCGAGCCGCAGGCTCCAGCCGAAGATCGGAATCCGGAACAGACTGCGCTTCGCCAGCATCCGCGCCTGCCCGGGAAGGGAGACCAGCAGAGCCGGGATGTCGAACAGACTCTGATGATTCGCCATGTAGACGACCGGCCCGGGATGCGGCAGCCCCTCCTCGAGACTCGTCTCCACACGCAGCCCGGCGGCAGCGAGCAGGCCGGCGCTCCAGCACCGCGCGATTCGAAACGTCGTGTTGCCCGAACGATCGACGAGACCCGCCACCACGGCCAACGACGCGAAGAAGATCGTCCCGAACAGAAGGTAGAGGTTGCCGGCGAGCGTGGCGACCAGGGTGCCGAGCACCGAGAGATCGTACAGCACCCAGGCCTGCGGTGTGACTGAGGGCAACGGAACGGCGGATGCACGGAGGCCGGAAAGCCAAGGTTCCCCGACAAGCTAGACTCTCTTCGATGTCGACTCGAAGTGCGCCGGTGCCGTTCGTTCGCATTGCGTTGCGAACCTGTCTCCTCGCAGGAGCGGCTTGCGATTTCCTGCAGCTGGTGGACGTCGGTCTCTCCTCATACCTGCGATTTCTGAACGGTTCCGAGCCGATCGGCTTGGGTCTCGCCATCGGCGCCACAGGAGCTCGCTGCGCCGTGCAAGTCCTCGCCTGCTACGACCTCCACCGCTACCGCCCGCTCGTGCCGATCGTCGCACTTTCCTTCCTGCTACCCGCGGCCAGCGGCCTCATCGAGGGCATGCTCCACAACCGGCACATTGTCTGGGCGGCGATCGGCCTCAGCCAACTGGTCTTTCAACGGCTCCACCATCGATGAACCTGATCACCTCCGCGCAGACAGCCCTGCGCCACGTCGGCGCCCTCGGCCTGCTGAGTGCCGCCGCCTTCCGCGCGATGCTCAAGCCGCGCTACGAGGTGAAGGCGTGGATCCGCGAGATGGAGCAGATCGGGGTCCGCTCGCTCGGCGTGGCGGCGATCACCACCGTCTTCACCGGCATGGTGCTGGCGCTCCAGACCGCCTACAGCCTGCCGTCGCTGGGGGTGAAGTACTACATCGGCACGGTGGTGTCGAAGTCCCTGGTGCGCGAGCTCGGGCCGGTGCTGACGGCGCTCATCGTCGGCGGGCGGATCGGCTCCGGCATGACCGCCGAACTCGGCACGATGAAGGTTACCGAGCAAATCGACGCGTTGCGCTCGATGGCGGCAGACCCGGTCAAGAAGCTGGTCGTGCCGAAGCTGGTGGCGAGCCTCGTCATGCTGCCGGCGCTGACGATCCTGGGCGACCTGCTCGGCATCCTCGGCGGGCTGGCAATCGCGGTCTTCCAGCTCGACCTGACACCCGGCTTCTTCGTCAACGACGTGCTCGGCTCGCTGACGCTGTCGGATGTCTTCAGCGGCATCGGCAAGTCCTTCTTCTTCGCCTACTTCATCGCCATCATCGGCTGCTACAATGGCCTTCACGCCCGGGGTGGTGCCGACGGCGTCGGTCGCGCCACGACCAACACCGTGGTCATGGCCTCGATCCTCGTTCTCGTCGCTGATTTTTTCCTCACCAAGCTGTTCTACACGCTCTTCTAGACCCCGTGGACGCCTCGGCGCTGTTCCAGATTCGCGACCTGTCGAAGAGCTACGGAGACAAGCACGTGCTTGCCGGGCTCTCCTTCGACATCCTCCGGGGCGAGTGCCTGGTCGTCATGGGGCGCTCCGGCACCGGCAAGAGCGTGCTGCTGCGACAGCTCAACGGCCTCGAGAAACCGGACGGCGGCACGGTGACCTTCGACGGCCGGGAGATCTCGACCCTGGACGAAAGACAGCTCTCCCCCGTGCGGCGACGGATCGCCATGCTCTTCCAGGGAGGCGCGCTCTTCGACTCCCTCACGGTCGGTGAGAACGTCGGCTTTCCGCTCTCGGAGCATTCCGACCTCGACGTCGACGAAGTGCGACGGATCGCTATCGAGAAACTCGCCTCCGTCGGCCTGCGGGGCGTGGAAGACAAGCCACCGTCAGCGCTGTCGGGCGGCATGCGCAAGCGGGCGGCGCTCGCCCGATCGCTGGCTCTCGACCCGGAGGTGATCCTCTACGACGAACCGACCACGGGGCTCGACCCGGTGACCTCGGCCGCCATCGCCCACCTGATTCTCAGCACCCAGGAGCGGTTCGGCACGACGTCGGTGATCGTCACCCACGACATTCCGCTCGCCCGATCGGTCGCCGACCGGATCGGCTTTCTCGCCGAGGGGCGGTTCCGGTTCCTCGGCACCTGGGAGGAAGCGGAGAGCTCTGGCGACGACGAGCTGCTGCGCTTCCTCGAGGGGCGCTTCGAGGAGGCCGAAGTTGCGTGAGCTCAAGGTCGGCGCGCTGATCGCCGCGGGCCTGGCGGTGCTGGCGCTCGGGACCTTCCTCATCGGCGAGAGCAACCAGCTGTTCTCGCGCAAGGCCCACTACACCGTCCAGTTCCGGACGGTCTCGGGGCTCGCCTCGGGCAACCCGGTGCAACTCAACGGCGTCACCGTCGGCAGCGTCGAGGACATCGAGCTCCCGACCGAAGTCGACGAGCGGCTCCTGACGGTCCACATCCAGCTCGACGGCCGCTACGCCGACCGGGTGCGCACCGACTCTGAAGCGAGGATCAAGACGCTCGGCCTGCTCGGCGACAAGTACATCCAGCTCACTTCGGGATCGCCGGGCTCGCCCGCCATCCCCAGCGGTGGAGAGATCCGAGCCGCCGAGCAGACCGATGTCGACGAGCTGATCGCCTCGGGCGAGAACGCGGTCGACAACTTCGTCGCCATCTCGGTTTCGCTGCGCGAGATCCTCGCCCGGATGGAGCGCGGCGAGGGAGTGCTCGGCCAGCTCACGGCGGACAGCGAGTCGGGCAACCTCGCCCGCGACAAGGTGCTCGGCATCCTCGACTCGATCGAGGCGATGACCGCCAAGGCGGAGCGCGGCGAAGGCTCTCTCGGTCGGCTGCTCCACGACGACACCCTGGCAATCCGGCTGGAGGCGTCGATCGGCCGCCTCGAGTCGCTTCTCGACGCCTTCGACAGCGGCGACGGCGCGCTGCCGGCGCTGCTGCGCGACGCGGAGACCAAGGAGACCCTCGACCGGGCGATCCGTGAGCTCGCCTCGGCCTCGAGCGAGTTCGCCGACCTCACCCGGACCCTCAAGGAGGGGGACGGTCTGCTGCCGCGGCTGCTGAACGACGAGCAGTTCGGCACCGAGGTCACCCGCGACCTCGAATCGCTCCTCGACAGGCTGTCGCGTATCGCCGGCAAGCTCGAGGAGGGCGACGGCACGGCCGCCCAGCTGATCAACGACCCGGAGATCTACCTGGCGCTCCAGGACATCCTCGTCGGCATCGACGAGTCGCGGTTGCTGCGCTGGCTGATCCGCAATCGCCAGAAGAAGGGGATCGAGGTTCGCTACGACGAGGCCGTCGAAGAGGCGGCACAGGAAGAGGCGCTGGAGGAAGCGCTGGAAGAAACGAGCGGTCCGCGCCCCTGAGGCGATTCCGCCTACCCCATCATGGCTCACCATCTCGTTACCGGCGGCGCCGGCTTCATCGGCTCGCACCTGACCCGCAGGCTGCTCGATCGCGGCGACACGGTGACGGTGCTCGACGACTTCAACGACTACTACGACCCGGCGCGCAAGCGTGCGAACGTCGAACCGTTCCTCGAGCGCGACGACTACCGACTGGTCGAGGGCGACATCCGCGACGCCGAACTGGTGGATCGGCTTTTCCGGGACGGGCGCTTCGACGGAGTGATCCACCTCGCCGCGCGAGCGGGCGTCCGACCGAGCCTCGCCCAGCCGATCCTCTACGAAGAGGTCAACTGCATCGGCACGTTGCACCTGCTCGAAGCGGCGCGACACCACGGGCCGGACGTGTTCATCTTCGGCTCGTCGTCGTCGGTCTACGGCATCAACGAGAAGGTGCCGTTCGCGGAGAGCGACGAGGTCAACCAGCCGATCAGCCCCTACGCCACGACCAAGCGGGCCGGCGAGCTGCTCTGCTACAACTACCACCACCTCTACGGGCTCAAGACCTCGTGCCTGCGCTTCTTCACCGTCTACGGGCCCGCACAGCGGCCGGAGATGGCGATCCACAAGTTCACCGATCTGCTGGCGCGCGGCGAGACGATTCCGCTCTACGGCGACGGCTCGAGCCGGCGTGACTACACCTTCATCTCGGACATCGTCGACGGAATCGTTGCCTCGCTCGACGCCGAGTTCGGCTTCGAGATCTTCAACCTCGGAGGGGCGGAGACGACCTCGCTGGGCGACCTCGTCCGGCACCTCGCCGAGGCGCTTGAAGTGGAACCGAGCATCGAGTATCTTCCCGACCAGCCCGGCGACGTCCCCATCACCTACGCGGACGTCACAAAGGCGGGCCTCCTCCTCGACTACTCCCCCAAGGTACCGATTCGCGAAGGCCTACGGCGCTTCGTCGACTGGTACCGACACCACCCTCCTTCGATAGGTTGAATCCATGAACGTCTGCGTAGTCGGCAGCGGCTATGTCGGCCTCGTCACCGGGGCTTGCCTCGCCGATTTCGGCATGCACGTGACCGGTGTCGACGTCGATGCCGACAAGGTCGCCGCCCTCCGGCGGG
This sequence comes from Candidatus Multivoradales bacterium, assembly GCA_965223855.1. Lineage (GTDB taxonomy): Bacteria > Acidobacteriota > Thermoanaerobaculia > Multivoradales > JAHEKO01 > CALZKB01. The sequence continues at coordinate 2,182,080 of CBDCXM010000009.1, read as the reverse complement.
GAGAGATCCCCATCTACGAGCCGGGTCTCGACGAACTCGTCCGCAAGAACGCCGAGCAGGGCCGACTCTCGTTCACCACCGAGCTCGGCCCGGCGCTCGAAGCGGCGACCGTCGTCTTCATCGCCGTCGGCACGCCGCCGCGGCCCGACGGCTCGGCCGACCTCAAGTACATCCGGCAGGTCGCCGAATCGATCGGCAACCACCTCAACGGCTACAAAGTGATCGTCACCAAGAGCACCGTCCCGGTCGGCACCGGGCAGATGGTCGAGGAGATCGCCCGCGAGACGAGTGGCGGCGACAACTTCGCCGTTGTGAGCAACCCCGAGTTCCTGCGCGAGGGCTCGGCGATCGAAGACTTCATGAACCCCGATCGCGTCGTGATCGGCAGCCGCGATCCGCGGGCGATCGACATCATGCTCGAGGTCTACTCTCCACTGCGGGTCGCCGACGTCCCGTTCGTCGTCACCGACGTCGAGAGCGCAGAGCTCATCAAGTACGCCTCGAACGGCTTCCTCGCCGCCAAGATCACGTTCATCAACGAGATCGCGCACCTGTGCGAGCGCCTCGGCGCCGACGTCGAGACGGTCGCTCGCGGCATGGGGCTCGACAACCGGATCGGCCCCAAGTTCCTGCATCCCGGTCCCGGCTACGGCGGCTCGTGCTTCCCCAAGGACTCGCGTGCGGTGGCGCAGATCGCCCGCGACCATGGACTGCGTTTCAAGATCATGGACGCGGTGATCGAAGCGAACGACGACACCCGTAACCGGATGCTCGACAAGATCTCCGACGCCTTCGGAGGCCTCGACGGCCGCACCGTGGCCGTCCTCGGCCTGTCGTTCAAGCCGGAGACCGACGACATCCGCGAGTCTCCCGCACTGACGGTCGTCGACGGCCTGCGGGAGTCGGGCGCCACGGTGCGCGCGTTCGACCCGGCGGCGATGGACGCCTGCCGAGAGCTGTGGGACGACGTCGTCTTCTGCGACAGCCCCTACGACGCCGCCGACGGCGCCGACGGCGTCGTCATCCTCACCGAGTGGAACCGCTTCCGGTTTCTCGACACCGATCGACTGAAGAAGCTCCTGAGCGCTCCGTTGATCGTCGATCTGCGCAACATCTACGAGCCCGGCAAGATGGGTGCCGCCGGCTTCCGCTACGTCTCGCTAGGGCGGCCGGACGGCGCCCCGCGAAAGGGAGACGACGCATGACCACTACCGTCGTCACCGGCGGCGCCGGCTTTCTCGGCTCGCATCTGTCCGATCGCCTCCTCGCCGAGGGGCACCGGGTGATCTGTGTCGACAACCTCATCACCGGCAACCTCGCCAACATCGCACACCTGCGGGAACGCGACGACTACTCGTTCCTCGAGCACGACATCTCGAAGCCGCTTTATCTCGACGACGAGGTCGACAACGTCCTTCACTTCGCCTCGCCGGCGAGCCCGATCGACTATCTCGAACTGCCGATCCAGACGCTCAAGGTCGGATCTCTGGGCACGCACAACACTCTCGGCCTGGCCAAGGCGAAGGGGGCGCGCTACCTGCTCGCCTCGACCTCCGAGGTCTACGGTGACCCGCTCATCCATCCGCAACCGGAGAGCTACTGGGGCAACGTCAACCCGGTCGGTCCTCGGGGGGTCTACGACGAGGCGAAGCGCTTCGCCGAGGCGATCGCCATGGCCTACCACCGCTACCACGGTGTCGAGACGCGGATCGTCCGGATCTTCAACACCTACGGCCCGCGGATGCGGCCGCGCGACGGCCGCGTCGTCCCGGCGTTCATCGATCAGGCACTCAAGGGCGAGCCGCTGACCGTCTTCGGCGATGGCAGCCAGACCCGTTCCTTCTGCTATGTCTCCGACCTGGTCGACGGCATCTACCGGCTGTTGCTCTCGGACGAGGTCGAGCCGACCAACATCGGCAACCCGCGCGAGATGAGCGTGCTCGAGTTCGCCGAGAAGATCCTCGCCATCACCGGCAGTGCGAGCGAGATCGTCTACAAGGATCTGCCGGTCGACGATCCGAAGATCCGCCAACCCGACATCACCAAGGCGTCCGAGGTACTCGGTTGGGGCCCGCAGGTCGAGCTCGAGGACGGGCTCGCGGCGACGATCGACTACTTCCGCGAACTGCTCGCGACCGAGGCCGACTGATGGCGACCGTCGAGTGCTCCCGCTGCCGGCGTGAGGCGGGGGCGATCGGATCGGGCATCTTCTATACGCCCGAGCTCGAGGCGGAGGTTCGCGAACGCGTCTGCGTCGACTGCTGGAACGAATGGCAGCGCGCCGAAGTCATGGTGATCAACGAGCTCAAGCTCAACTTCATGGACCCGCGGGCGCTGCCGGTACTGGTCGGCCAGATGCGCGAGTTCTTCGCCCTCGACGGCGCGGACGGCGAACAGCCGGCGGCCGGGCTGTCGACCCTGCCGCCGGACGTCAACCTGAGCAACCCCGGCGCCGGCTCCGACGAGTCGGAGTAGCCGGGTTGCGGTCGCCGGCGCTCAAGTTCGTCCTCCTGATCGCGATCGTAGGCGGCGGCATCGCCGTGGCGTGGAAGCTCGGCCTCGTCGAGTGGCTTGCCGGCTCCTCGCCGGGAGAGATCATCGCGGTGCTGCGAGGCCAGTGGTGGACACCGTTCGCCCTTCTCGGCCTCTGCTTCGCCATCGGCTGCCTGCCGCTGCCCGTCACACCGGTGGTGCTCTCCGGCGGGGCCATCTTCGGCTGGCTCCCGGGGTCGGTCCTCAACGTCGCCGGCTGCCTGCTCGGCGCTTGCGCCGGCTATGTCCTCTCGCGCGGGCTCGGCCGCGAGATGATCGGCCGCTGGATCGGACCCGAGCGTGAGAAGCGCCTCGACCGCCTGGTGGCGGATCACGGCATTTTCGCGATGATCCGCGCCCGGTGGATGCTGCCGCTCGTCGCCGTCAACTTCGCCGGAGGGCTGTCCGGGATGAAGCTGGGGCCGTTCGTGCTGTCGTCGCTCATCGGCCTGACCCCACCGATCCTCGTCTACACCTACGTCGGCCACCTGCTGGCCGAGAGCGCCGGTGCCGACGTGGCGGTACTCCTGCGCAACGGGGCGCTGGCCGTCTTCGCCCTGCTGTTCCTCAGTCTCCTTCCCGCCCTCGTCAAGCGGCTCCGGAAACCGACGGGCTAGTCGGCCAGCGCCGCCTCGACCTCCGGCAGGTCGATCATCAGCGCACCGCCCACGTTGCCTTTCGGGTCGAACTCGACGTCACGCATCACACGGCGGAAGACCTCTTTCAGCGCCCGCGCACCCAGGCGGGGCTGGCGTCTCGCCTCCTGAGCGATCCGCCTCACCGCCGCCGGTGAGATCGCGAGGTCGGTCCCCTGAGCCTCGAAGTAGGCACGCGCCTCGGCGAGCCCCGAGTCGGGGTTCTCGAGGAAGATCCTGACCAGGGCGTCCTCGCTCAGGTCATCGAGCAGGACGACGGAATCGAAACGCGCCAGGAACTGCGGTGTGAGGCCGTAGTCGAAGAGGTCCTCGTAGCGCAGCCACTCGCGCAGCGAGAACTGCATCTCCTGCTGCACCGCACCGGCCGAGTCGAAGACACTCATCGCCTGAAGCGATCCGCGGTCGTCTCCTACCGTCACCCGGTCGTAGACCGAGTCGTAAAGGCCCTCGAAGGCGCCGCCGGCGATGAAGAGGATGTGGGAGGCGTCGATCGTCACCGGCACGCCGCCGGCCCAGGAAGGCAGCTCGAACGGCACCGCCTCGTTCTCGATCAGGGTCAGCAGCGCCTCCTGCGCCCGGATGCCGGCCGTGTTGGGCTGCCCGCCGACATGGCTGCGGATCTTGTCGATCTCGTCGACGAAGACGAGACCGTTGCCGCATTTCTCCAGCAGTTGCTCGACCGTCGCGTCGCCGCTCGTCTCCCGCGCTCTGGCGAGTAGCCTCAGGAGCACAGCCTCACCGGGCCGGTCCTTCGACGCCTCCTCCGCCAGCACGTTGGCGTGGACGCGCACGAGCGGCCAATCCTGATCCGGATCGTCCCGCTCGGCGAGCCACGCCTCGACCGCGCGCATCATCGTCGTCTTGCCGGTACCCGACGAGCCGATCATCAGGACGTTGCCGGTGGCGAGACCCTGAAGCTTCTTCGCCAGCGCGATCGACAACTCCTTGATCGCCTCCTCCTGCCCGACGACCCGGCGGCTCAGCGCCTTCGCGATCTCGATGGGACGCATCGGTTCGGCCATGATGTGATTCTATCCGCCGCTCTCCCTGCCGACGCGGGCGAGCTCGACGGTAGGAATTTGCCCCCGGTCGACTCGGTTCCGCCCTTCGGATCCCATGAAGCTGCTCCCCATCACGGCCGGCGCCCTGATCGCGTCGAGCCTGACCGTCGCCCTCGCTCAGGAGAACGACGAGGCAAGGAACCCGTTTGCGCAGGCGCCTTCCGGGGTCGTCGTCGAACCGACCCAGCGGCGCTTCTCCCAGGAGGTGGCCGTCGATCTGGTCGTCCTCGACGTGCTGGCCGTCGATCGGTCGGGAGGCGTCGTGACCGACCTCGAGCCATCCGAGTTCCGACTGTTCCACGATGGCGAGCCGGCGACGATCGACCACTTCTCCCCGCCTTCGGGAAGGCCGACCGGGGCTCGGGGGGCAGACGCTGCCAGGGAATCCTCCGGCCCGAGCGCCGTCACTCGAAACGAAGGGCTGCTCATCGTCTTCCTCGATCAGCTCCGCCTCCTGCCGTCGAGCCGCGGTCGCGCGGTCGAACAGCTGGAGGCGGTTTTCGCGGAGCGGCTCGACCCGCGGGCCGAAGTCATGGTCGTCACCTTCGACGGCGTGCTCAACGTGCGGCTGCCGCCCACCCGCGATCGTAAGAAGCTGGCGCAGGTTCTGGCGGCCGAGTACCTCTTCGGCTCGCAGAGGTTGAGCATCCACCGGGAGCGGCGCGACTTCGCGCGCGACATCGAGCAGACGCTCGCCACCGAGCTCGAGATCCTGCTCAGACGTTCGACCACCGGCACGGCCGAGGTGAGGGAGCAGGCGTGCAACACGGTCGGCAGCTACGCACGGGCTTTCGCGGAGCAGGAACGAGGCCGGGTCGAGGCGACGGCACTCGCCCTCGAGGAGTTCATGAAGTCGCTCGCCGCCTACCCGGGCGCCAAGACCCTGCTCCACGTCAGCGACGGGATACCTCTCATCGCAGGGCAGGACGGGCTCGAACACCTGATCTCGCTGTGCGACGGTTCGGCCGTCTCCCAGGGGATCGGCACCTCCTCGATCCTCGCCTGCTGTCCGCCAGCGCGCTTCTATCCCTCGGCGGCGCGCCTCGCGCTTCAGGAGCTCAGTACCGCCCCACTCTGGTCGCAGGTCGCCGCGATGGCGAATACTCATCGGGTCACCCTCTACACGGTGCAGGCCTCGGGACTCGCGGCGGTGACCGCCTCCGACGTCGACGGGGCTCGGATGACGGGAGCGACTCTCAGTGGAACTCGTACCAACGACCAGGATCCGCTCTTTCTGCTGGCCGACGAGACCGGCGGCCGGGCCACGTTCGACACCAACGACTTCCGCCGAGGCTTCACCCGTTTCCTCGAGGACCGCTCGGCTCGCTACGAGGTCGGCTTCTACCCGCCTCAGTCGGTGTCGGGCGCTCACTCCCTGCGACTGGAGGTCGATCGGCCTGGAGTCCGCCTCTTCTACCGGCGCAGCTACACCGCCACGACGAGGGACGAGACCGGCGCCGCGACCGTGCTTGCCGCTCTCTACCATCGGCAGCAGAGCAATCCGCATCGCGTCCGTCTCGAGACTGCAGAGAGCGCGGGAGGCGACCGCAGGACCGCCCAGGTCGACGCAGAGTTGAGAGTCCCCCTGCGGCGGATCGAGCTGATCGGTTCCGGAGAAGGCCGGCAGGGGCTTCTTTCGGTGTTCGTGGGCGCCCGCAACGACTATGGCGCCACCCTGCCGATCGGTCACAAGCAACTGACGGTGACCGTGGAGGCCGGCGACGAGCGCGAGGACTTCCACTACGTGGTGCGCCTGCCCCTGCCGCGAGGTCGCGAGTGGGAGGTGGCGGTAGCGGTACGAGACGAGTTCAGCGGCGAGATCTCGGTGGTCACCGACCAGATACGCCTCGTCGACAAGTCCGGGCGGTGACGTGCCTTCCGGTCGCCTTCTCCGGTCCCGGCGGGACAATGCCCCTCGCGACGGCCGTTTCCTCCACTCCGCTTCCTGCACTCCCCGGGAAGATGCGCTCGAGCTCGGGACTCGCGCACCATAACGCTTACGCCCGCCGATCGTAGAATCTACGAACTGAAGGCCGCCGAAGCCTCCTGAGACCCGCTCGCAGGCCACCCCTTCGTTGGTACGCGACCTGCAACATCTTCGGGCAACCTCCTTGTATTCTTCGCCGCAGGCATCCACCCACTTCCCCGGTAGCTCACTGCCATGACACGACAGACCCGCACCGACCGGCGCTTGTTCGTCGGCGCCCTGGCCCTGGTCGCCAACAGCGCCTATCTCTACGCGCACGGCGACCCGGTCCTCTTCTACTTCGCCAACATCGTGCTTCATGTCGTGCTGGGCATCGCCCTGACGGCGCTGTTCGTGCCGTGGTGGTGGCGCCGGCGCCGGCAGCCGCTGGTGCTCACCGGGGGAGTGGCCCTGCTGGCGTCGGTCGGTTGCAGCGTCGTCCTGTGGCGCATCGGCAATCTGGCCGGCAATCGAGGCTGGCTCACCGCTCACATCCTGCTGGCGATCGCCGGCCTGGTGCTGCTGCTGCTGGCGTTCCTCGCCGAGCGCCGTACCCGGCAGTGGAAGCTGGCGGCGGTCGCGCTCCCTCTGGCGACTGCCGCGGCGTTCGCCTCGCTCGCCTGGCAGCGCGCGAATCCCGACCCGCGCCACGACCTGACCAATCCGCCCGCCCCCTTGTCGATGGCCGAGGAGGCGATGGGAGGAGAGAGTGGCCCCTTCTTCCCCTCTTCGGTTCAGACGACCCACGGGGGCACGGTGCCTTCGAACGTCTACATGGGATCGGAGAGCTGTGCCCGCTCCGGTTGTCATCCGGACGTCTTCGACCAGTGGAACAGCTCGGCGCACCACTTCTCGAGCTTCAACAACCAGTGGTACCGCAAGTCGATCGAGTACATGCAGGAGGTGGCCGGCATCGAGGCGTCGAAATGGTGCGGCGGCTGCCACGATCCCGCGGTGCTCCAGTCCGGCCTGATGGACACGCCGATCAAGGAGATCGTCCACACCGAGGAGGCGCAGACCGGTCTCTCCTGCACCGCCTGCCACATGATCTCGACCGTCGAGAGCACGATGGGCCAGGGGGACTACGAGATCACGGTGCCGCCCCTTCACGATCTGGCGACGAGCGAGAACCGCCTCCTCAACGCGGTGCACGATGCGCTCGTGAGGCTCGACCCCGAGCCGCACCGACGCACCTTCATCAAGCCGTTCTTCGAGAACGAGGACTCGGCACAGTTCTGCGCCACATGCCACAAGGTGCACCTCGACGTTCCGGTCAACAACTACCGCTGGATCCGCGGTTTCAACTCCTACGACAACTGGCAGGCGAGCGGTGTCTCCGGCTTCGGGGCACGCTCGTTCTACTACCCGCCGGAGCCCAAGAACTGCCTCGACTGCCACATGCCGATGACTCCCTCGGACGATGCCGGCAACCACGACGGGATGATCCGCTCGCACCGCTTCCCGGGGGCGAACACCGCGCTGCCGATCGCCAACCAGGACGAGGAGCAACTCAAGGTCGTGACCGACTTCCTCCAGGCGCGTCAGGTGACGGTGGACATCTTCGCGATGACCGAGGCGGAGCCGATCGAATCGGTCGGCGACGGTGGCGTGGCGCTCGAAGGACCCGCCCTCGCCACGAGCTTCGCGGTCGGCGAGGAACAGGGGATGGCGGTCGGTAGCGGCGCCGGCCTCGATGGCGAGGCGGAGACGATCTTCGCCCCCATCGACCGGGTGCCGGCAACCGTGCGGCGAGGAGAATCGATGCGAGTCGACGTCGTCGTCCGTACACGGGGTGTCGGCCACTTCTTCCCGGGCGGCACCGTCGATGCGTTCGAGGTCTGGGTCGAGCTCAAGGCGACCGACTCCGACGGCAAGGTCCTCTACTGGAGCGGCATGGCGGACGAGGACTCGCCGGTCGAACCGGGTGCCGCCTTCTACCGTGCGCTGATGATCGACGCCCGGGGCAACCCGATCGACAAGCGCAACGCCTTCGCCAACCGAGCGGTGATCTACGCCAAGCTCATCCCCCCCGGCGCGGGCGACACCGTCCGCTTCCGGGTCGAGATCCCGGAGGACGCGGCGGACGAGATCACTCTGGAGGCGAAGCTCAACTACCGCAAGTTCGCCTGGTTCAACACCCACTGGGCCTATGCCGGCGTTCCCGATCCGCAGCAGGTGGGCGCCGAGTTCACCGCCGACTTCGACGACCGGAATTTCGTCTTCACCGGTGACACCAGCAACGTCTCCGGGAAGGTGAAGGAGATCCCGACCCTCCCGATCGTCGTCATGTCCGAGGACAGTGCGAAGCTGGCGGTCGTCGATGCCGAAGCCGACCTGCCCGACATGAACGCGCCCGCGCACACCTCGGTCGACCGTGAGCGGTGGAACGACTACGGCATCGGGCTGCTGCGCCAGGGCGACCTCAGAGGAGCGACGCGCGCCTTCCGCAAGGTGACGGAGCTCGAGCCCGACTACGTCGACGGCTGGGTCAACCTCGGCCGGGTGGCGCTAGCGGAGGGCGATCTCGACGCCGCCGAGGAGGTACTCGCCCAGGCACTGGCGATGGAGCCGCAACTGGCGAGGGCTCACTACTTCAGCGGCCTCGTCGACAAGGAACTCGGCGACTACGACGGCGCGCTGGAGCACTTCCGAACGGCCGCCGCTCCCTATCCCGAAGATCGGGTGGTCCGCAACGCGATCGGCCGGATTCACTTCCTCAAGCGGGAATTCGAAGCGGCGATCGCGGAGTTCGAGCACGTGCTGACGATCGACCCCGAAGACCTGACCGCCCACTACAACCTGATGCTCTCCTATCGTGGCGCCGGCGACGTCGAGACCTCCGACCGCCACCGTCAGTACTACCTGCGCTTCAAGGCCGACGAGTCGAGTCAGGCACTGACCCGCGAATACCTGCAGAACAACCCTCATGACAACAATCGACGCCAGAACATCTTCGAGCACAAGAGCGTTCCCCGCGAAGAGATCGACCGCTTCCTGGCCCGGCCGCGCGGTACGACGGTGGTCGCCGGTGGTTAGTTATCCTTCGACCGCAATGAGACGCATCTCCCTTCTTCTTGCCCTCCTGCTCGCTTCCGTCGGCACCTCGGCAGCGGAGACCCGTTTCGTCGACGTGACCGCGGCGAGCGGCATCGACTTCGACCACAACACAGGAGCGTTCGGGAGCAAGTGGCTGCCCGAGACGATGGGCTCGGGAGTCGTCGTCTTCGACTACGACGGAGACGACCGTCTCGACCTGCTGTTCGTCAACGGCAACCGCTTCTCCGGTCGCGAAGGGTCCACGACTACGCAGCGGCTCTATCGAAACCGCGGTGGCCTGCGATTCGAGGACGTCACGGCGGCGACCGGTCTCGACCTCGCCGCCTATTGCATGGGTGGGGCCGCCGGCGATCTGGACCGCGACGGTGATCGCGACCTCTATCTCTCGTGTGTGGGCACCGACTACCTGCTCGAGAACCGGGACGGCCGGTTCGTCGACGTGAGCGAATCGGCCGGCTTGACGACGGAGTACGAGTTCGGCGCTTCGGTGGCGCTCTTCGACGCCGACAACGACGGCTGGCTCGACATCTTCGCCGCGCGCTACGTGACCTGGACACCCGAGAGCGACATCGAGTGCAAGCTCGACGGCAAGAACAAGAGCTACTGCACCCCGGAACCGTACGATGGCGCCTCGCCCCGCTTCTACCGCAACGACGGCGACGGCACGTTCACCGATCGCACGAAGGAGGCCGGCTTCTTCGTGCCCGACGGCAAGTCGCTCGGTGTCGCCGTGCTCGACTTCGACGGCGACGGCTGGATGGACCTAGCCGTCGCCAACGACACCCAGCCGAATCTCCTCTTCCGCAACAAGAAGGACGGCACCTTCGAGGAGGTCGGTCTCATCGCCGGTGTCGCCTTCGACGAGAACGGCGTCGCCCGCGGCGGCATGGGAATCGATTCGGCGGACTACGACGGATCCGGGCGCCAGAGTCTCGTGATCGGCAATTTCGACAACGAGATGGTGGCGCTCTATCAGAACGTCGGAGAGACGCTCTTCATCGACTCGGCGGCGCCGGCGCAGATCGGGCGTCCCACCCTCTCGTCGCTTTCGTTCGCCACCTTCTTCTTCGACTACGACCTCGACGGCGATGTCGATCTCCTCGTGGCCAACGGGCACCTCGAGCCCGAGATCGAGACGATCAAGGCGAACGTCACCTACGCCCAGCCGACGCAACTCTTCCGCAACGACGGAGGGCGGTTCGTCGAGGTGACCGACACCGACGGTGGCGACCTCGCGACTCCGCGGGTGGCTCGCGGAGCCGCCTATGGCGACCTCGACGGCGACGGTGACCTCGACGTCGTCGTCACCACCAACGGCGGACCGGCTCAGCTGTTCGAGAACCGAGGCGCGAAGGGGAACTGGATCGCCGTCGATCCGGGAACGGGAACCGGCACCCCGGACGGCATCGGCTCGAAGGTCGTCCTCAAAGCCGGGGGCAAGACCCACACGTGGCTCGTGCGGACTGGGGGCAGCTACCTGAGTCAGAGCCAGACGCGGCCGGTGTTCGGCCTCGGAGACCTCCAGGCGATCACCTCGCTCGAGGTCATCGACTCGAGCGGCTCGACGCCGATCGAGATCGACGGTCTCAACCGCCTGGTTCGGGTTCAGGGAACGTCGCGCTGAGCCCGACCCCTCGCGTCTTGTGACTTTCACTCTCTCTGCGAGTCCAAGATTCTGATGAGGGGAGGAGACCAGGCCGAGGAGGCGGTTCTGGAGGCGGATCTTTCCGCCTTCTCGGCTTCGGACGCCCTTCACTGGGCCACGACATCGCGCTTCACCGGCCGTCTGCGCTTCACCCGCGACGGGCAACGGATCGATCTGCTGCTCGAAGATGGGACCCTCGTCAACGCCTCGACGGGAAGAGTCGTGGAGTCGCTCGGCAGGCATCTCTACTCCGAGGGGCTGGTCGACGAGGTCGACCTGGCGGCGGCCGTCGTCTACAGCCGCGACAAGAGCGAGAGCATCGGCCGCGCCCTGCTCGACCTCGGCGTCCTCAAGCCGGATACGCTCCAGAAAGCGCTCAGGGACCACACCGTCAACCTTGCCGAGCTGCCGCTGGAATGGGAGTCGGGCAGGGTCACCGCACAGCCGTTGGATCTGGCAGGAAGGCCGAGAATCGAAAACGACGCCGTCGATCTGACCTATCTGATGATCGAGGCGGCCCGACGCAAGGATGAGCTCAACCGGGTCAGGGAGTACCTCCCCGGCGAGAGCTGCACTCTGGCGATCGGGAATCAGAACCTCGGCGAGGACGCATCGGGCCGGCATCGCCGGATCGTCGATCGACTCCGCGAGGGCGTCACGCTGGGAGCACTCTACGAGGACATCGGCGGCTCGTACCACCACTTCCTATGGGGCGTCCGCCAGCTCCTCAAGAACGGCGTGCTGCAAATCGATCCCTCGACGACGGGGCCGACCTCGGAGGCATCTCCTCCGGCATAATCGCCTCATGACGATCCGCTGCCGATGGCTGGTGGCCTGCCTGGCCGTGGTGGCCGCCGGATGTTCGATTCGAACGCTGGCCGTCAACACAATCGCCGGAGCGCTGTCCGAGAGCGGCTCCGTCTTCGCCTCCGATCCCGACCCGGAGCTGGTCCGCGACGCCCTCCCGTTCGCACTCAAGACGTTCGAGGCTCTGCTCGAGAGCTCTCCCGAGAACTCCGGGCTGCTGCTGGCCGCCTGCAGCGGCTTCACTCAGTACGCCTACGCCTTCGTCGCAGTCGACGCAGAGAGGCTGGAGTTCAGCGACTACGTCGAGTCGAGGCGCCTGCTCGACCGGGCCGTGGCCCTTTACCTGAGGGGCCGCGACTACTGCCTGCGGGCGGTCGATACGGTCGAGCCGGGTCTTGCCGCACGCCTCGTCGGGACACCAGACGCCGCGGCACTCGACTTCGGGCCAGAGTCGATGGAGCTGCTCTACTGGACCGCCGCCTCCTGGGGAGCCTCGATCTCGGCCGGTTCTCATCGCCCGGAGATCGTCGCCGACCTACCGGTCGTGCGGGCGCTGTTCGACCGGGCGCTCGAGCTCGACGAAGACTACTCGGACGGCGCGCTGCACGAGGCGATGATCGCCCTCGAGGCACTGCCGGAGGCGATGGGAGGCTCGGTCGAACGCGCCGAGCAGCACTATCGACGCGCCCTGAAGCTCTCCGGGGAGAGTGCGGCTTCGGCGCATCTCGCCTGGGCGACCAGCGTGCTCGTACCCCGGCAGGATGCTGGAGCGTTCCGCGATACAGTGCGCGAGGTGCTGGCCGTCGACCCGGACCTCGTGCCCGAACGGCGGATGGTCACGCTGATCGCGCAGCAGCGCTCCGAGTTCCTGCTGGAGCATCTCGAGGACCTGTTCCTCGACGTCCCCCCGGAGTGAGTCCGGCCACCGTCAGCGGTCGATCACCCGCCGGCCGAAGCGCAGGCGCGCCAGCCAGTAGCCGCTCGCCAGGACATCCGTCTCGACGACGCCCTGCGAGGTGGAGGCGTGCACCATCGTCAGCCCGGCCGTGCCCGACGATGCCACGATGCCGACGTGGTGCGTCGACTTCTCCGGATCGCTGAAGAACACCAGGTCGCCCGGACGCAACTCGTCGAGCGGTACCCACCAGCCGGCGTTCGCCTGATCGCGCGTCGTCCGGGGCAGCCGAAGACCGTGACGCGCGTAGACGTACTGCGCGAGCCCGGAGCAGTCGAAGCCCTCCCGGCGGCTCTCCCCGCCGTAGCGGTAGCGTGTGCCCACCAGCCGGCGAGCCGTGTGGAGGACCGCGGTGCCGGTCGGAGCTCCCGGGACGCGGGTGACCCGTTCGCGGCCGGGCTCGGGCAGGGGCCGGGCGGGGCCGCGAGGCGGTCGTTCGACGGGCGCCGTGGCACACCCCGAAACGAGCCAGGCCAGAAGCAACAGACCGGGCCACGAGGAGAGCCACCCCACCCTCTCCGCGAGACCGCGTCTCTGGCCCGATGCCGCCTTCGTGACCGTATACTCCGCCGAGAGCATGCTTCCTATCCTCGCAGAACTCGGCCCTTTCAAGCTCTATTCCTACGGCCTGATGATGGCGATCGGCTTCTGGGTCGCGACCCAGATCGCGAGCCGGGAGTACGAGCGCCGCGGCGGCTCGGCCGACCGTTTCTGGCGCCTGGCGCTCGTCGCCTTCGTGGTGGCGCTCGTCACCTCTCACGTCTACTGGTGGAGCCGCGAAGCGATCGCGGGCAAGGCCGGTGTCCGCGAGCTCCTTTCCGGCTCGGGCCACGTCTGGTTTGCCGGCATGATCGGCGGCCTCCTTGCGGGCTGGTGGCTGATTCGGCGCTACCGGCTCGACGTCGGCGACGCGCTCGACAGCGCCGGGCTCAGCCTGCCGCTGGGACACGCCCTGGGGAGGATCGGTTGCCACCTGGCGGGCGACGGCGATTGGGGGAAGGTGACCGACGTGCCGTGGGGTGTCGCCTATCCACGCGCCATCGCCGGTTGGCCCCATCCTGAAGGTGTCGTCGTCCACCCGACACCGCTCTACGAAGCGGGCGCGTACACCCTCGTCTTCGCTCTCCTGTGGAGTCTGCGCCGCAAGCTTCCCAGGGGCGCGCTGCTGGGAACGAGCCTCATCCTCACCTCGGTGTCGCGTTTCGTCATCGAGGAGTTTCGCATCACCCGGGTCGTCGCAGCCGGTCTGACCGAGGCCCAGTGGGTCGCGATCGCTCTGACGGCAATCGGAGTCACGCTCTGCCTGCGCGCGCGCTCGAAGGCGGACGCATGAGACGTCACCAACCACCCGTACCAGGGAGATCCACGATGAAGACGCTTCTGTACCTCTCCACCTTCGCTCTGATCCTCGCTCCGGGTGCCCAGCCGCTCGCCGCGGACCACCACGAGGAGACCGCGGCCGCCGCGGAGGCTCCCGCGGTCTCGGCCGAAGTCGCTGCGGTGCTCGAGAACCTCGCCGAGGCCGGAGACAAGCTGCTCGCGCTCGCCCGAGCCACGCCCGAGGACCAGTACGGCTGGGCTCCCAGCGACGAGGTCCGAACGATGAGTGAGGTCTTCATGCATGTCGTAGGGACCAACCTGCTGCTGCCGCCCGCCCTCGGTGCGGCACCGGCAGAGGGGGTCGAGATGACCGACTCACCGTTCGCCATGATGGCCCAGTGGGAGGCGACGGTCACCGCCAAGGATGACGTCGTCGGCAAGCTCGAGAGCTCCCTCGCCTACGTGCAGGGAGCTCTGGCGTCGATCGAGGACCTCGACACCGAGGTGACCCTCTTCGGGCCACCCGCCCCGAAGAGGAAGTACTTCCTCATCCTCATGGCCCACGCTCACGAGCACCTGGGCCAGGCGATCGCCTACGCCAGGAGCGTCGGGGTGACGCCGCCGTGGAGTCAACCGATGCCGTCTTCCGACGCGGACGAAGGCGGCTCGGGCGACTCGAGTCGCTGAGGTCTGCTGAAGAAGAGGACTCTCGCCCGAAGCCGGCTACAGTTGCCGGAGACTCCGGGCGATCGATGCGAAGAGCTTCAGGTAAGGCCCGGTCGATGCTCGGGCGACGATTGCCGGAATATGCGGACCAGATGCCGATGCCGTGGTCGTTGGCTCGCCATGACCACCGTCCGCGCAGGTGAGGACGCCCTGCCCGGAGCCGTTCGCCCCAGCTTCTCAGGATTCGGCAGTGGTCGTCTGCGGGAGCACCGACCCGACAACCGGCACTTGACGCGGTACACCTCGAAGCAGGGGATCTGACGCAGAGTCGCCTTCGAGACCTGGCTCGGCGTCAGATCCTCACCAGCACCGACCCGTAGTGGAGGCCGGCGCCGAGCGCCGTGAAGGCGACGAGCGCTCCCTCCGGAGCCTTCCCCGCCTCGCGAGCCTCGTGGAAGCAGATCGGCAGCGTGCCGGCGGTGGTGTTGCCGTAGCTCTGGATGTTGTTGTGCACCTTGTCGTCGGGCAGCCGGAGGGCGCGCTGTGCCGCTTCGTTGATCCTCAGGTTCGCCTGATGCATGACGAGCAGGTCGAGATCGTCGAGGGTGTGCCCCGCCGCCTCCAGGACTTCCCTGGTGACCCGCGGCATGGCCGTCACGGCGAGCTTGAACACCTTGCGGCCGTCCATCACCGGCACCGTGTCCGCCGACTCGATCATCGCCGCGTCCACCCAGGGTCGGCGCGCCGAGCCCGCTCCCGGCACTGTCAGGATCTCCTGGTGTCCGCCGTCACCGTAGAGCGCGGAGTGGACGATTCCCCGCTCTCCCGCGTCTTCGCGCGCCTGGAACACCATCGCTCCGGCGCCATCGCCGAAGAGCACCAGGAGGTGACGGAAGCGGGAGTTCCACTCGCGATCCTCCGGCGGTAGCTCGACTG
Organism: Candidatus Multivoradales bacterium; assembly: GCA_965223855.1. GTDB lineage: Bacteria > Acidobacteriota > Thermoanaerobaculia > Multivoradales > JAHEKO01 > CALZKB01. The sequence continues at coordinate 2,166,479 of CBDCXM010000009.1, read as the reverse complement.
CCGGATCGTAGAGCGCCTCCCAGGTCGTCTCGCTGAACGGCATGAGGGCGGTATGGACTTCGCAGCCGACGAGGAGCACCGTCCGGGCCTGCCCGCTTCTCACCAGGGCATCGACCATCTGCAGCCCGTAGGCGAAGCCGGCGCACTGCTGCCTCAGGTCGAGCGCCGGTCGCGGCCCGATCCCGAGTTGCTGCTGAATCATCGTGCCGCAGCCGGGGAAGTACTGGTCGGGCGTCATCGTCGCGCAGACGATGTAGTCGATCGCCTCGGCCTCGAGGCCGGCGTCGTCGAGCGCAGCCCGGGACGCCTCGGTGCCGAGCACCGACGCACCCACACCCCCGTCGACGTAGTAGCGGGTGACGATGCCGCTGCGCTCGCGGATCCACTCGTCGCTGGTGTCGAGGATCCGCGACAACATGTCGTTGTCGACCCGGTTCGGCGGGATCGCGATCCCGGTACCGGCGAGCACCGCCCGAACTCGGCTCACTGTGATCTCCTCACTGGAGCTCTCTCACTGGGGAGGCTGCCTTCCCGGCCGTCGCTGCTGCCGCTCGAGCCGTCGTGCCGCCGCCATCGAGAAGAAGCGTGTCGAGTCGCCTTCTTTGCGAAACGAGTAGCGGCGCTCGGGGCGCTCACCGTCGAGGCCGGGCTCTCCCTTCTTCGGGTAGTTCCAGATCTCGATCGGCTCTCCACCGGGAGTCGGCGACGAAGCGTACTCGACGGACTCCGGAGGACCGTAGACGACGAAGACGGTTCCCCGATCGGTGCGATGTCCCGGTCGGGCACCTTCGGCGAAGCGCGAGTCGGCCTCCTCCACCCGCTCGTCGAAGGTGATTCTGGGGCCGCTCGGCGGGATCACGGTCGTCGGGCCCCGGCGCTCCCAGAACTCGCGCTCGAACTCGACCGCGGCAGCGTCCTCGGTGAGGCCCAGGAACTCCCGCCGCTCCTTCTCGGTCGCGATCCAGGCGATCGGCCCGACCAGCCACTGCGCGTGCCCGGGGCCGAGCAGGAAGTTCGTCAACTCAGCCGGATCGCCTCCCCTCTTGCGCGCACCGAGAGCGGCATCACTCACGCCGAGAACCAGCGCCAACGCGAGAGCGAAGAATCCGCGCCTGCTCACCGCTTCATCAGGTCGAGGAATTCCTCGCGCAGCGCCCGCTTGTGGAAGGAGCCGCGGATCGCCGAGGTCACGGTGAGCGCTCCCGGCTTCTTGACGCCTCTCATCTCGACGCACAGGTGACGCGCCTCGATCACCACCATCGCTCCCTGGGCATCGAGCTTCTGCACCAGGTAGTCGACGACCTGTTCGGTCAGCCGCTCCTGGAGCTGCGGCCGCTTGGCGTAGAACTCCAGGATGCGGGCGAACTTGGACAGGCCGACGATCTTGTCGCCCGGGATGTAGGCGATGTGGGCGTGCCCGTAGAACGGCACGAAGTGGTGCGAGCACATCGAGTAGAAGGGGATGTCCCTCTCCATCACCATGTGCTCGTAGCCCTCGTCGTTGGGGAAGACGGTGACCCGCGGCTCGGCGCCGGAGCGCAAGCCGTTGAACATCTCGAGGTACATCTTCGCCACCCGACGATCGGTGTCGGCGAGGTTGGGATCCGTCGGATCGAGCCCGAGAGCCTCGATGATCGCGCGAACGTGCCGGGCGATCTGCTCGAGTTGCTCGGGATCGACCCTCGTGGCGTCGAAGTCGGCCTTGTTGCGCTGCTCGTTGATCGTCATCGGTTCGCCCGAGGTGCTGTGCAGAGGCCGCGCGAGACTGCGACCTCCGCGATCGGGCGGGCAGTCTAGCAGTCGATGCGGAGCGCGTCCGGTGTTGGCTTCCCGTCGGCCAGCCGCTACCATTCCCTCCAGCGGGCAAGGCACTCTCGCCGGCGCCCGGGTGGAGCGAAATGAACGAGATCACCATCGAATATTGCGTGGTTTGAAACTACAAACCCCGAGCCGCCGGTCTGGCGGACGCGATTCGTGAACAATTCGGTATCGAAGCGAAGCTGATCAAGGGCTCGCGTGGCGTCTTCGACGTCAAGGCGGACGGAGACCTCGTCTTCTCGAAGCACGCGGTCGACCGTTTTCCCGACGCCGGCGAGGTCGAAGCACTCCTGGCCGACCGTCAGGCTTCCTGAAGGCGCTGCGGCAGGAGTCGCCGCACGCGGCTGGAGGAAAAACAGCCGGCTCGAGCGGGTCCGAATCCAATCCCCCGAGCGGATCGAACCGGGGCGGTGATCGGCTGACCGTGCCCTAGACCGTTTCGAGCCGGCTGGCGTTCTGCCCTCAGTAGATCGCACGTCCCGTGCCATCCTGCCTCGAGGGCGAAAATCCTTTCGGCAAGGGAAGTTATGCAGGTCCAGGCCTGCGCGCCGCCACGCGAATCGGCCAAGATCGATTCAAGCAGACCGGATGAGTCCAACCGCTTGAAGCGGTTCTGACCGCCCTCGTCTACAGGTGCTCGTCTACAGGTGCCAGGTGAATAGTGGTCCACCCGGTGGCTCGCACGGCGACTCCCAGATGACCACTCCCGATGCCCGGAGGCCCAGGCGAAAGACTTCCGGGTAGGGCAGCCCACCGGGCCCGGCATCGAGACCGGCGACCGTGGCATCAGCTCACGGACCGTGAAGACCGCGATCGACTACCGACCTCCTGGCGTACCTGAACGCCCTTCACACCCGGCCCCGAGCCGGCACCAACGGTGTCGAGCAGGAGTGCGATCACCCCCTTCGCAGACTTCTGCAAGACGAGGGTCGGTAGGTCGACCGGAACCCTCGAGACCGATCTACGCCGCGAGTCGCCTCGCCAGATGGACGACCGCTTCCATGTGTCCGGTCTGCGGGAAGAGGTCGAAGAAGACAAGGCGGTCGACGGCGTAGGCGCCGTCCAGCTGCCCGAGGTCCCGCGAGAGGGCGGCGGGATGGCAGGAGACGTAGGTGATCGCCGACGGTGCGATCTCCAGGAGCCGGCGAACGACAGCGCGGTCGAGTCCGCTTCGCGGCGGGTCGACGACTACGCGGTCGCACTCCTGGGAGAACCGGTCGAGCCAGCTCTCGACCGCCTGGTGCACGACCTCGACGTTCGGCACGCCGTTGGAGCTGCTGTTGCGGCGCGCGAAGCGGGCCGCCTCGCGCTGACCCTCGACGGCGATCACCCGCTCGTAGCGAGCGCTGAGCGGCAGTGCGAAAAGCCCCACGCCCGCATAGAGGTCGAGGGCGAGCTGCCCGGTCGCCTCGCCGACCACTTCCTTCACCAGCGCCGGCGTCAGCCCGGTGTGTGCCTGCGCGAAGCTTCCGGCGTCGAACTCGTAGGAGAACGGGGGCACCTCGAAGCCGAGGCTCCCACCGGCAAGCCAGGGGTTGGTCGGGGTGGCGGCCACCGTCCCGTCGTCGCCGACTGCGAGGTGGAGCCGCCCCGGCGGAGTCTCGTCGAGCGGGTCGGGCAGCCGGCGGACGACCGCCTCCAGCTCGGGCGCCAGCACCGGGCACTCGAGCACCCGCACCAGCCGGTGACTGCCCCGCTGGCGAAAGCCGAGGGCGGGCGCCTCTCCGCGCGGCGAGCCGTGCAACTGCGCTCTCCGCCGGTAGCCCCAGGAGTCGCCGGCTGACGACCTCGGCCTCGGGCAGTGCGACCTTCGACAGTCGCGCGAGGGTCTCGGTAGTAGCCGCGACCTTGAGCTCGAGCTGGCGCTCGTCCTCGAGATGCTGCAGGTCGCAGCCGCCGCAAACCTCGAAGTGCCGGCAGCGCGGCTCCCGCCGGCCGGGGCCGGGAGTGAGCAGCTCGACGAGTTCCGCACGGGCGTACGAAGGCTTGCGTTCGGTGATGCGGACACGCGCCCGATCTCCCGGCGCGCTGAAGGGGACGAACACCGGCAGGCCGTCGTACCTCGCCAGCCCGTCGCCGCCGGCGACCAGCTTCTCCACCTCCACCTCGACTTCGTCTCCGCGGTGGAGCTCGACCACCCGCGTCATGCCACGCTTGCTCATCTGCCGCTGCTCATCTGCCCCTGCTCTTGTGCTCCTGTGCTCATCTGGCGCTGGCTCATCCGGCCTTCCTCAGGCTACGGCCAGCACCACTCTCGACGCCAGCTCCGGCAGCCGCGCTTCGACCTCACGGCGAAGCTCACCCTCCGAGTGCCGGCGGCTCAGATGGCACAGCACCAGATGTCGGTTGTCGAAGAGGTCCCGGTGCTCCACCAGATCTTCGAAGTGGAGGTGGCCGAACTCGCGCGCCTTGTCGCGATGGGCGGGGTCGAGGAAGGTGCACTCGATCACCAGCACCTCGCTCTCGCCGATCTCGGGCGCAAGGTCGAAGATCCCCCGACCAGTGTCACCACAGTAGGCGAGCCACGTCTCCTCGACGCGGTGCTCGATCTCCATGCCCCGCTCGCGCAGTGCCTTCAGTTCCTCGCTCGGGAGCCCCTCGAACCGGGGACGCAAACGACGCCGGCCCCGAACAAGCTTGTAGCCGAGACTCGGGACGACATGGTCGGTCGGAAAGGCTACGACCCGGTAGCTTCCCACCACCATCTCGTCGCCCGGTTCGAAGCCGTGAACTTCGTAGTGGTAGTCGTGCTCCTCGAGGCGAGAGGCACTCTCGATCAGAGCCTCGAGCCTCCCGGCGACGGGGCGCGGGCAGACGACGACCGTCGGCTCCCCTCCGTGCCGCGCCCGGTAGGAGAGGATGAACGGTACGCCGAGGCAGTGATCGAGGTGGCCGTGGCTGATAAAGAGGTGGCGGGTGCCGGCCAGCGGCAGCGCTCCTCGACCCGCGTCGAACGCGATTCCGGGCGGTTGCACCCGGAACCAGGTCCGGTCGCCGCCACGAGACTCACCCTCGAGACTGAGGCTGCCGAAGTTCCAGCGCACTTGAGCCCTACTGCGCGGCGCCGTTCGGGCGGCTCTCAGATTTCCTGATAGAGCCAGCGCCGGATCGGCTCGAGCCGCTTGCCGACGTCGTCCCAGTCGAGGCTCATGCGCCACAGCGCCGCGGCCACCGAAGACAGCAGCGAGTTGCCGTCCTGCGGAGTGAAGCAGAAGCCGACGATCTCGCGCTTGCGCCGCACCAGGAGTGTCGGCAGCACCACCACCGTCTGCGAGAGGATCCGGCCGTAGTAGCCGTGATCGCGACCGAAGCTGAAGATCAGGTTCGCGTGCGGCTTGTCGGTCACCGCCACCCGGTGGTTCGCCCGCAGACGGTCGTAGACCTCCTCGAGCGTCGTGTCGTGGTCGAGCACGAGGTTGAACCAGATCGAGTGCATGTACTGGGTGTTGAGCTTGACGGCACTCGAGAACAGGTCGAGCCTGGTGTCGATCGTCTCGAAGAGATGGTAGGCGTCGCGAGCGTGATGGGTGCCGAACTCCTCGTCACCGTGCTTGCCGACCGCGGGGGCGGGCAGGAACGACCCCGCCTGCGTGATGTCGTTCGCACGGCGCATGCAGACGAAGGTCCCACGATCGAGCCCGATCCCGCCCTCGTCGTTTCCAGCCAGCGTCTTGATGAGGGTCGTGATGTTGTGAGTGTTGCAGGAGACGACCTGGACGAAGCGATCGTCCTCGGCGCTCATCGCCTCGTCGTTGACCCCCCTCGCATACGGCTTGCCGAAGCCGAACTCGCTCCCCTGTGCCAGGAACCCCTTCGGGCCGGAGAGCTTGGAGTAGAGGTTCTTCTTGTTGTCGTTGCCGGCTGGGGTGCAGTCGATCACGACGGTCGCGCGCTCGAGCGCCTCCTGCGCCTCGTAGCTGACCTTCTGCCCCATCCCTTCGAAGGCATGAACCGATTCGGGCTCGGTCACGAGGTTCGCACCGCGGTCCATCAGATGCTGGATCCGGGAGCGGTCCGACTCCAGAGGAGTCCGTTTGTGAAAGGTGACCTCGTCGATGCCGAACCGGTCGGCGAAGTCGGTGAAGAGGCCGATCAGAGGCTCGCCGATCGTCCCGGTTCCCACGATGTGCACGATTCGCTTCATGGATCAGGATCCCTGTTGGCTGCGGCGTCGGAAGAGGCGGTAACGCGGCAGCTCCGCCCTGCGACCGACGTCGATGAATGGAGAAAAGGTGAACGGATCGGGCTGCGCTCGGGGGCGCGCGATCCTCTCGAAGAGGGCGCAGAATAACACAGCACTGCGGAGCGGAAGAGTTCGACAGCGGGAGGTCGATCGGTCAGGCATCACCCCACTCACCGTGCCGCCCTCCCCCTCTCCAGCCCGGGTCTCGGCTGGCGAATTCGTCGATCGCGGAGGGCACCTCGACGAGGGTGCGGGTGACTTCCGGGTCGCAGATCTCGCTCTCGCACAGGTAGGTGTAGACATTCCACTCCCCCCGCTGCTCGAAGTGACTTAGAGTCTGGTACGTGTCGCACCGACCGCACTTGATCGAGAAGTTCCGGATGTTGACCGGGGTGGTGCCCTCGGGGATTTCCATGGGAGGCAGGCTAGCAAAGAGGAGCTCTCTTCGATCCCCCGTCGCAGCGGCGCTGCTGGTCGCCGTGACCGGTCTCCCACACGCGTCGACGGTGGCGGCTCAGGAAGCGCAAGCGCCGGAGACCGAAGCGCGACAGCCGGCGCCCGCAACGACACCCGGCAGCGACCCCGCTCCCGGCTTCGAGGGGCAGGTCTCGGTCGGCTACGTGCTGGTGCCCGTCGTCGTCCACGGGCCGAGCGGCTTTCAGGACCAGTTCGACGCGCGGGACTTCGTGCTCCGTGTCGACGGTCGGCGGATCGCCTTCGACTCGTTCGAGAGCGGCGCCAGCGCGCCGATCGGCGTGCTCTTCCTGCAGGATCTCTCCGGCAGCATGGGGCTCGGCGGCAAGCTCGACCAGAGTCGCACGCTGGTTGAATGCGTGCTGCGGCGCAGCCGGCCCGGCGACGAGTTCGCGGTCGCGACCTTCAGCGACCGGCGTCTCTTCGTCGACGTCCCGTTTCCGGGGCCGGAGAGCTCCATCCGCGAGGCGATCACGGCGTGGGACGGTTTCGGCAGGACCGCGCTGCACGACGCCGTCGCCTGGCTACCCGATCTGGTCCACTCGCGCACCTCGCCCCGCCGCGCGGTCATTCTGGTGACCGACGGGGTCGACAATGCGAGCGTGCTGCTGGCCAACGAGGCGCGCCGGGAGGTGCGGCAGGCCGAGGTCCCCGTGCACGTCATCGGCCTCGACACCGGCAGCGCCTTCGAGATCACCCGGGAGGGCGACAAGGTGCATCGCCTCGCCGACATGCTCAACCTGATCGGCTGGGCGACCGGGGGCGGCTATCACCCGGTGGAGTCGGAGACGCAGATCGTCCGCGCCTGCGGCGAGATCGTCGAGAGCCTCCGCTACCAGTACATCCTCGGGTTCCCCACCAGCGGCGAGGGCAAGGTCGGCCGGCGCAAGATCGAAGTCTCGCTCGCCGGTCGGAAGAAGAAGTTCGAGGTCCGCTACCGTCATAGCTATGAAGGGACGGCTCCGACTAGAATGCGCCGACCCACCCGAGAGAGCGCCGAAGGAGGATCCAAACCGTGAAACGACAGCTTCACTTCATTGCCCTGGTCGCCATCGTCCTGATCGTTGCGACCGGCTGCGCCACCAAGAAGTACGTGCAAAGCGAGATCGACATGTCCGAGGCCCGGACCGCGGAGCGCGTCGACGAGATCGAGACCCAGGTCGAAGAGAACCAGTCCGCGATCGAGGAGAACGAGGAGCGTCTCGCCGAGGCTTCGCAGACCGCGCGCGACGCCTACGACCGCGCCGTCGAAGCGGGGCAGCTCGCGGAGGGCAAGTTCCTCTTCGAGACCGTGCTGTCTTCCGACAAGTTCCGCTTTGCCGTCGACCGGTCCGATCTCAGCCCGGAAGCCCAGGCGGCGCTCGACGAGTTCGCCGCCGAGCTCAAGGCCGAGAACGAGAACGTCTTCATCGAGATCCAGGGCCACACCGACTCGACCGGCTCCGAGGAGTACAACCGGAAGCTCGGCGAGCAGCGGGCCGAGGCGGTGCGCCACTACCTGAGCGCCAACCACGGCTTCGCCCTGCACCGGATGTCGGTCATCTCCTACGGTGAATCGGCTCCGGTCGCCGACAACGGCAACCGCGACGGACGCGCCCAGAACCGGCGCGTCGCGCTCGTCGTACTGAAGTAGCGCGGCTCTCGCCTGGCGCTGTGCACTCGACGGCGGCCCCTCCCGGGGCCGTCGCTCGAGAGGTCTTGGCCAGAGTGGCCTTCCCTGCTCGATCGGCTCCTCGGCTGCAGGCCGATCAGCCGTCTTCGAGGACGCGATCGATCTCGACGCGCAGGGTCGCCGCGCTCGAGATGCCCATGTGCTGGTAGCGGATCGTCTTGTCCCGGTCGACGACCATCACCGTCGGCAGCGCATAGATGCCGTAGCGGCCCCCAAGCCTTTCGGTCGGATCGAGGAGCACCGGGTAGCCGAACGGAGTGTCGGCCACGAAGTCGCGCACCAGTTCCATCGGCTCGCCCACGTTGAGCGCTACGAACGCCACTGAGGCCTCGGCGTACTCCTCGGCCAGTTCGTGGAGAATGTCCGCCTGGGCGCGACACGGGCCGCACCAGGTCGCCCAGAAGTCGACGACGAGCACCTCGCTCGAGAAGTCTCCCGCCGTAGCGCGCCCGCCCTCGAGACGCTCGAGATCGAACTCGAGCCGGGTCGGGCGTTCGGGAGCGGATTCGGAACCCGACACGGCTCCGCCGGATGGATGCCCACCGCGCACGGCGGGCGCGCTGGAGTCGACCGCCTTTCGAAGCCCGTAGCCCAGAGCGACCGAGACCACCGCGGCGATGAGGATCCATCCGAGGCTCGGACGGGAAGTGCCGCCATCTCGCTCCGCGCTCAACGAAGGGCTCCCACGATGCACGACAAGGCCTGCCTCCCGCCGCGCTCCTGCCGGGTCAACTGCAGCCGCTGGTGGTGCCGCACTCGAGGCACTTGTAGCAACTGCCGTTGCGCACCATGATCGCGCCGCAGTCGTGACAGCTCGGAGCGTCCTGCTGGAAGAGGAAGGTCACCTTGGAGTGCCCGTTGCCGTCGGAGGGTGCCGGCTCGGCGACCGCTGAAGCGTCAGCGGTGCCCGCCTCTGCCCCTTCGAGCGGATCGCGGAGGATCACACCCGCCTGCTGCTGGCTCTCGCGACTGAGGAACTTCGAGGCGAGCCAGCGGAAGATGTAGTCCATGACCGACTTCGCCATCGGGATCTCCGGATTGTTGGTGAACCCGGACGGCTCGAAGCGGGTGTGCGTGAACTTGTCGACCAGCGTCTGGAGCGGCACGCCGTACTGCAGCGCGATCGAGATCGCCGTTGCGAAGGCATCCATCAGGCCCGAGATCGTCGACCCTTCCTTCGCCATGACGATGAAGATCTCGCCCGGCATTCCGTTCTCGAAGAGGCCCACCGTGAGGTAGCCCTCGTTGCCGTTGACCGAGAACTTGTGGGTCAACGCCTGGCGCTCGTCGGGAAGCTTCGTGCGCAGAGGCTGCCCCTCACCGGTGGACTCCGCCTTGCCGCTCTCGCGGCTCGTCGACAGAGGCTGGCTGCGCTTGCAGTTGTCGCGATAGATCGCGACCGCCTTGAGGCCCAGCTTCCAACCCTCGATGTAGGCCTCCATCACCTCGTCGACGGTCGAGTCTTCCGGCATGTTGATCGTCTTGCTGATCGCGCCGGAGATGAACGGCTGCACGGCGCCGAGCATCTTGAGGTGACCCATGTGGTGGATCGAGCGCGCACCGTTGGCCGGCTTGAAGGCGCAGTCGAAGACCGCCAGGTGCTCGTCCTTGAGGTGCGGTGCCCCTTCGATCGTGTCGTGCTCGTCGATGAACTCGACGATCTCCTGGATCTCGGCCTTGTCGTAACCCAGCCGCTTGAGCGCCACCGGCACGGTGTTGTTGACGATCTTGATCAGGCCGCCGCCGACGAGCTTCTTGTACTTGACGAGAGCGATGTCCGGCTCGATGCCGGTGGTGTCGCAATCCATCATGAAGGCGATCGTTCCGGTGGGCGCGACGACCGAGATCTGCGCGTTGCGCAGCCCGCTCTTCTCCCCCCGCTGCACGACTTCCTCCCAGGCACCCTTGGCGCCCTGGAGCATCTCGAGCGGCACGTGCGCCGGGTCGAGCTGCTGGACCGAGTCGCCGTGCTTGCGCATCACGCGCAGGCACGGTTCGGCGTTGTCTTCGAAGCCGGCGAACGGGCCGATCGCCTCGGCGACCCGCGACGACTGAGCATACGAGAAGCCCGACATCATGGCCGTGATCGCACCGGCGTAGTCGCGGCCGGCCTCCGAGTCGTAGGGCAGACCGCGCGCCATCAGCAACGCACCGAGGTTGGCGAAGCCGATGCCGAGCGGCCGGTAGGCGTGTGAGTTCTCTTCGATCTTCGGCGTCGGATAGCTCGCGAAATCGACGACGATCTCCTGCGCCGTGATCAGCACCTCGCAGGTGTGGCGGAAGCTGTCGACGTCGAAGCGCTCGGAATCGGCGTCGTAGTACTTCATCAGGTTGATCGACGCCAGGTTGCACGCCGTGTCGTTGAGGAACATGTACTCGCTGCACGGGTTGCTGGCGTGGATCCGGTCGGTGTTGGCGCAGGTGTGCCAGTCGTTGATCGCCGTGTCGTACTGGAGGCCGGGGTCGCCGCACAGCCAGGTCGACTGGCTGATCTGGCGCATCACCTCGCGGGCGCTCATCGTCTCCACGGGATCGCCGGAGGTGACGGCACGCGTCGTCCAGTCGGAGTCGTCGACCACAGCCTGCATGAACTCGTCGGTCACCCGCACCGAGTGGTTGGCGTTCTGGTAGAAGACCGAGTCGTAGGCGCCGCCCGGGACGTTGAAGCCGCCCTCGTAGCCGGCGTCGATCAGCGCCCACGCCTTGCGCTCCTCGACCTCCTTGCAGTTGATGAACTCGACGATGTCGGGATGATCGACGTTCAGGATCACCATCTTGGCGGCGCGGCGCGTCTTGCCGCCGCTCTTGATCACGCCGGCGAAGGCGTCGAAGCCCTTCATGAAGGAGACCGGGCCCGAGGCGGTGCCGCCGCCGGCGAGCATCTCCTTCGACGAGCGGATCGTCGACAGGTTGCTGCCGGTGCCGGAGCCGAACTTGAACAACATCCCCTCGGTCTTGGCGAGCTTGAGGATCGACGGCATCGTGTCTTCGACCGAGTTGATGAAGCACGCCGAGCACTGCGGCTGCTCCTCGATCCCGACGTTGAACCACACCGGGGAGTTGAAGCACACCATCTGGTGGAGCAGCATGTGGGTGAGTTCGTCGTGGAAGGTCTCGGCGTCCTCGTCGGAGGCGAAGTAGCCTCCTTCGCTCCCCCACGCCTTCATCCGGTCGGTCACCCGCGAAATCAGCTGGCGGACGCTCGCCTCGCGCTCAGGCGTGCCGAGGGGACCGCGGAAATACTTGCTCACGACGACGTTGGTCGCCGTCTGACTCCAGAAGCTCGGCACCTCGACGCCGAGTTGCTCGAAGACCTTCTCGCCCTTCTCGTTGGCGATCACGGCATCGCGAGTCTCCCAATCGACGGCGTCGAACGGATCGACTCCGGTGCGAGTGTAGTAGCGCTCGAAGCGCAACCCCTGAGTGGCCTTCCTGCTGCCTTTGGCGGTCCTGGCGCGCTGGGCTGCCACGGCCTCGTCGGTCGACCTCACGCTCGCTTCAGGGGTTGGCTCCATCGTCATTTCCTCGCTACCTCCACCGGTCCATCAGACACAGACATTCCGCGTTTTTCCGCCCCGACTCGGTTTGAAATCGCGTTTTGAAGAGGCGACAACGATGCCCCACATGCTGTGGTTTGTCAAGCGAACGGCACAACATGTTGTGCGAGAGGCCGTCGAGAATCCCCCTTTGTCCATGCACAGTTAGCCTGCCCGCAACCCGGCGCCGGCAGGCCGGAAGTGACTGATTACTCAGCGATTTCGAACCGTCGAAAGAGGCCCGACCGGAAGAGGTGCCGCGGCGCCGAAAGCCGCTCGCCGAAGCCGCCGGTCGGGCCGCTCGCTAGCCGCCCTCAGGAGCCGTCGGAGCGTCGGCCTGAGGCTCCACCGCGGCCCCTTCGACCGGCGCGGCGCGGACCTCCAGCAGCTTCGAGCGCAGGTCGCGGTAGACCGCACCTTCGACCCAGACCAGGGCCGTTCGACCGCTCGTCCGAGCCGGATGGCGATCGTCGATCGCCGGCAGGATCTCGAGCCGCTCGTCTCCGGCACTGCCTCCGAGGGTGAGCGTCAGCAGAGGATCGACCGACGAGTCGGGAGCGTCGACCGCCACCGCTTTCGCTCCAGTGAGCGCGTAGAGCAGATCGCTCACGGTGGTCGCCGCGATCGCCTCGCCGTCCCGCGACCACTGCCCGTCGACCCGATCGAGAATCACGGTGCCCGCTTCGTCGATCGCCGTCACCCGGTCGATCTCGAACACTTCGAGCGTCGCCAGCTCCAGGGATCGCCACTCGTCGACGGCGAGAGTCCACGCCTCGGCCAGAGGATCGTCGACGGTGAGCACGGAGTTCTCGGCACGAGCCAGCCGCACGGAGCTTGGGGCCACCCCGGCGTCGCCGTCGGCAGGCATCACCTCGGCATCGGAGGTTTCGGGATTTGAGGCTTCGGGATCGCCGACCGGAGGTTCGGACACCGACGGCCCGATCTCGAGGGTCCAGATCTCTCCCGATTTCTGCTCGATCGTCACTACCGCTTCGGGGCTCTCGAGCGCGGCGACCTGCGACTCGGAAGCGGCGACGAAGCGCTCCACCTGCGCTCCCGCCAATCGGTCGAGCAGCCGTCGCACGGTCCCCGGATCCGCCCGGTCCTCGATCGGCGCCTCGAGCCAGAAGTCCCCCTCACGACGTGCAAGCTCGAGCTCGCTGTCCGCCGTCGTCAGGGTGAGCCGCTCGACCTCCGCGGCGCTTCCCGGCCACAGGTCGCGGCTGCGCCAGTCGTCGACCGCACGCATCATCGACTCGTCGAGAGTGTCCTCCACCACCCAGAACGGTCCAGCCTCGGAGGCGGCGACCACCCGCAGGTCGGAAGCCGGAAGCCGCCCGCCGACGAGCAGCAAACGATCCTCGCCGTCGACCTCGATCGAAACCGTCGCCGCGGGAGGCGCGAGACCGACGGCGGCGGCGGAGGTCCCCTCCAGGGTGCGCTGCTTCTCGAGGGTCGTCAACTGCTCGACCCAGCCGTCTGCGAGGCCGGTGTCGGCCCGCGTGTCGAGCGGTGCCGTGAGCCGCCAGCCCGCGTCCCCGCGTTCGAGACGGAGCGATTCGCCGTCGGCACTCCACTCCACCGCATCGACCTCGTCGCCGTCGAAGTCGAGCACCCTCTTCGCCAGCTCGGCTCGCTCGTCGCTGCCGGGAAGGTCGCGTTCGACGAACCATACGAACGCGGCCAGCAGCGCCACGATCGCGGCGAGCACCGCCAGAGTTCTGCCCTTCATCGCTTCGCCCTCACCGCTTGCGACGCTGGTGGACCCAGATACCGGCGGCGACGACCAGCAACGGCAGGCCGAGGACGACGAACCAGAAGACGCCGCGAATCTGTGCCGCCGTCATGTTCAACCGCACGCTCTCCGGAGTCTTCGGCGGGATCGCCACCAGGGCCTCGCGCTCGGCGAGCCAGTTGAGGGTGTTGGCGAAGAGCGTCAGATTCCCGACGTTCTGCAACTGCGCGTTGGTGGCGAACGTGGCGTCGCCGAAGGCTGCGAGACGGAGTCGGTCACCCGGAGACTCGTCTGCCGCCTCCTCTTCGACGCCTGGCTCTTCCTCGGCCCGCCCCTCTTCGGCGGCCCCGGTCTCCCCGGTGTCCCCGGTAGGGGCAGCAGCCTCGACGGCGACTCCGAGCGACACCGGCCCGGCGACGTCGTCTTCACCCTGCTCGACGGCCGTCAGGTTGGCCAGGTCGGTCTCGCCCCAACCCTCTCCGCTGGTCTCAACCAGCGTCGTGAGCTCGTAGCCTTCGATCTCGTCGTCTCCGACTCCCACCGAGCGGGTCAGCGAGAGGATCGCCGGCAGCTGCGCCTGCGACAGCGAGCGGGTGATCGGATGACTGCCGTAGCTGTTGACGTAGATGGTGTCGGGACCGAAGAACGGCATCGGGTTGGCGGGATCTACGACGATGTCGGCCCCGACCTCGATGCCGTAGCCGGCGAGCCACGCCTCGAGGCCGGTCTCGACGAGCCCCCCTGTCGGGCTGAGAGTCGGGTCGAGCATCACGAGGACCCGCCCCCCTTGCTGCACGAAGCTCTCGAGCAGGTCGATCTCGGGCGGCAGGAAGTTGCCGGTCGGTCCGGCGACGACCACCAGGGCGACACCGTCCGGCACCGCCTCTGCACCGAGGCTCGCCCACGATTCGACGTCGAAGTTGTCGCGCTCGAGCAGTTCCTGAGCGCCCGAGAGCCCGGCAGGTGAGAAGTCTGTGAGCGAGAGCTCGCCGTGCCCGGTCGTGAAGACGACCTTCGGCCGCTCCGCCTGGGTCAGGCTCAGCAGCGCGCTGGTGAACTTCTGCTCGCCCGAGAAGCCGGTCATCTGCGGCGCCTGGCCGAACTGCATCCCCGAATAGTCGTACTCGGCAAGGTCGTTGGCCTCGACGATCTGGCGCTCGCCGTCGGCGTCGAAGACGACGACGTTGAGGGCGTCGATCTGGTAGCGCGCCACCAGCTCTTCCGCCTCGGCGAGATTGCGAGCAGGGTCGACCTCACGCACCGAGAAGCGCGGTGAGGCCGCCTCGTAGCGCGCCAGCAGCTCGCGCACCGGCTGGTAGAGCTCGTCGGTCGGCTCCATGTACATCACGGCGACGACGTCCCGGTCGAGCTGCCCGAGCACGTTGCCCGTCTTCTCGGACAGGCTGTAGATCTCGCTCGCCGTCCAGTCCATCCGCTTGTGGTACTTCCAGCCGAAGTAGTTGACGAGGATCAACAGGGCCGCGACGAGGAGGACGCCGACACCCAGAGTCGAGGCCTCCTTCACCGCCCGGGATCGATTGTGGTCGGTCATCGCGCTACCTCCACTTCCTGACCGCCAGGGCGCGGGTCGAGAGGAACAGAAAAAAGGCGGTCGCCGAGACGTAGTAGACGAGATGGCGGGTATCGACGATCCCGCGAGAGAACTCGCTCATGTGCTCCCACAGATCGAGGTAGCCGAACACCGTCTGCAGGCGCTCGCTGCCGACCAGCGACTTGAGAAGCCCGAACGTGAACACCGGGATCAGCATCGCGAAGGTGAGAATGGCGGCCACGAGCTGACTGCGCGACAGCGCGGTCGCGAGCATGCCGACCGACAGAAAGAGCGCTCCGACGCCGAGGATGCCGAGATAGCCGGATGCCACGGGCCCCCAGTCGACCTCGTGGTAGCGCGTGAGGATGAAGGCGTAGACCAGGGTCGGCAGCCAGAGAAAGGCGTAGAAGGCGAGCGAGGCGAGGAACTTGCCGACCACCACCTGCGCTTCGCTCACCGGTGCCGTCATCAGGGTCTCGATGGTGCCCGAGCGCCGCTCTTCACTGATGAGACGCATCGTCAGCACCGGCGTCACGAACAGAAGGACGAGCCAGAAGTAGATCGTCTGACCGAAGAAGAACTCGAGCGGCGCGCCGATCCCCGACCGCGGGTCGTTGAGGAAGCTGACGATGACGCCGAAGGTCAGCCCGTTGACGACGAGGACGAGAGCGGCTACGACGTAGGCGAGCGGCGAGAAGAAGTACGCCCTCAGCTCGCGCGACAGCGTGGCGAGAATCCCGTTCATGACTGTGCCTCCTCCAGCGCTTCCTCCGCGGGCTCGGGTGTCGCCTCCGCAGACGCGTCGGCGGTCGTCAGCCGGACGAAGATGTCCTCGAGCGATGCCGATTCGAGGGCGAGGCCGACCAGCGTCCAGCCTCGCTCGACTGCGAGCCGGAAGATCTCCTCGCGCGGATCGGTCCCCGGCCGGCAACGCAGCTCGTAGCGTCCGCCGCCGACCGACTCCGCGGTCTCCACGCCGGCGACGCCTTCGAGCGCCTCACGGGCGTCGTCCGTGTCGACCAGTTCCACCGTCACCTTCGCCTCCCCCTGCCAGCTCTGGCGCAGTGTCTCGGGGGTGCCTTCGGCGATCACCCGCCCGCGATCGATGATCACCACCCGATCGCACAGGAGCTCGACCTCCGGCAGGATGTGGGTCGACAGCAGCAGGGTACGCTGCTTGCCCAGCTTCCGGATCAGCTCGCGGATGGCGATGATCTGCTTCGGGTCGAGCCCGACGGTCGGCTCGTCGAGCACCAGCACCTCCGGTTGATGGAGGATCGCTGCCGCCAGACCGACCCGCTGCTTGTAGCCTTTCGAAAGCGTGCCGATCACCTTGCGGGCGACCGGCTCGAGGAGGCAGTCGGCCAGCGCCTGATCGATCGCGCCTCGCGCCTCCCCCTTGGGCATTCCCTCGAGCTGAGCCCGGTAGGCCAGATACTCGGTGACCCGCATCTCGGGATAGAGCGCCACGTTCTCCGGCAGATAGCCGATCTTGCGCCGAACCGACACCGGATCCTCGAACAGATCGTGGCCGACGATGCGTACCCTGCCCGACGTGGGCGGCAGGAACCCGGTGACGACCCTGATGGCGGTCGTCTTGCCGGCGCCGTTCGGCCCCAGCATGCCCACGATTTCACCGTCTCCGACGTCGAACGAAACGCCGTCGACCGCGGTGAAGTCGCCGTACCTGCGAACGAGATTCGAGACTTCGATCATCCTGACCTCCTCCGCGTCGAAAGTAGCAAAAGGTGTGCCGTCCGCAGGCCTGCCCTCGGGGCGCGCGTGACGGCTACCGGACTCGTCCGGCGAGCGCGGTCGGGCGTAGTTTTGACCGGCGAAGCGTCGCTTTGACATCACCGCAGGCAGCCGACCGGTGGGTGCTACGCTCTCACGGTGCCGCCGATCGTCACCGTCACTCTCAATCCCGCGCTCGACGTCTCCGGTTCGGTGCCGGCGGTGGTGCCGGACGACAAGTTGCGACTCTCCGGGCTGCGGTTCGAAGCGGGCGGCGGCGGAATCAACGTCGCACGAGCTGTCCGCAAGCTCGGCGGCGAGGCGCTCGCCGTGTTTCCCGGCGGCGGTGCCAGCGCCGACCGCATCGCCCAGCGCCTCGGGGAGGAGGGGGTCCCCCACCGGCGCCTGCCGATCGACGGTTCCACCCGCGAGAGCCTGACGGTCGACGAGACCACTTCGGATCGCCAGTTCCGCTTCGTCCTCCCAGGCCCGGCACTCGAGGCGCGTGATGTCGAGGCCTGCCTCGACGCCGCCTGCGAGGCGCTAGACGAAGGCTCCGGCGACGGGCCCGGGGAAAAGATGGTGCTCGTTCTCAGCGGCAGCCTGCCGGCCGGCGTCGAACCGCCCGCGGTCGCCAGGTTCGTGGCCGCGGGCCGCGAGCGCGGAGCCCGGGTGGTCGTCGACACCTCACAGCAGGCTCTCGGTGCCGCAGTCGAAGCGCGCCCCTTCCTGGTGAAGCCGAATCTGCGGGAGTTCCTGGCGCTCGTCGGCGGCAAGACCGACCACATCGACCTCTCGCTCGCCGAGGCCGCGCTGGCGTTGCTCGAACGCACCGGCACCGAGGCGATCGTCATCTCGGTGGGAATCGGCGGCGCCCTGCTGGCGGCTGGACGCCGGGCGCTGCGATTCGCCTCCCCGGTCGTGCCGATCGCCAGCCGGGTGGGAGCGGGAGACAGCATGGTCGCAGGCATCGCCTTCGCCCTGGCGCGGGGAAGCGACCTCGAAGACGCGGTGAGACACGGCGTCGCCGCGGGCTCGGCGGCCGTCATGACGCCCGGCAGCGAGCTGTGCCGCGGGGAGGACGCCCGCCGCCTGTACGATCAACTGCGCGACCAGCAGCCCAACGTCCTCATCGACGCCACCTGACCGCCGCCCGCCGGCCCATCCGCTGGAGACTTCGACATGACGTCCGTACCCGCTCCCATCCGCGTCGGCATCAACGGCTTCGGCCGTATCGGCCGCTGTACCTTCAAGCAGCTCGTGGCCGATGAGCGTTTCGAGGTCGTCGGCATCAACGATCTGGCCGACCTGGGCGACCTCGCCTACCTGCTCAAGTACGACTCCGTCCACGGCTGGTACCCGGAGAAGGTGTCGCGCGACGGCGACGACACGCTCCACGTGGGTGACGCGACGATCGCCGTCAGCGCCGAACCGGATCCGACCCGCCTCGCGTGGGGCGAGCTCGGCGCCGACATCGTCATCGAATCGACCGGCGCCTTCCGGGCGCGCGACAAGGCGGCGGGGCACCTCGAGGCCGGCGCGAGAAAGGTCGTCATCTCCGCTCCGTCTAGCGACGCCGACGGCATGTTCGTGCTCGGCGTCAACCACGACGACTACGATCCGGCGAGCCAGCACGTCGTGTCGATGGCATCGTGTACCACCAACTGCCTGGCGCCGGTGGCGATGGTGCTCGATCGCGAGTTCGGCATCCGCCACCTGATGATCACCACGGTCCACGCCTACACCGCCAGCCAGTCGCTGATGGACGCTCCGGTGCGCAAGCGCCGTCGCGGCCGCGCCGCCGCGGTGTCGATCATCCCGACCACCACCGGGGCGACGGTCGCGACCGAGAAGGTGCTGCCGCAGCTGGCGGGCAAAATGGACGGCATGGCGATGAGGGTGCCGGTGCCGGACGGCTCGGTGACCGACATCGTCGCGACGCTCGAGAGCGACACCTCGCCCGAGGCGATCAATGCGGCGCTTGCTGCGGCAGCCGAGAGCGAGGACTTGCGCGGCATCCTCCGCGTCACGGACGAAGCGCTCGTGTCCCGCGACATCCTGGGCGACCCTCACTCGTCGATCGTCGATGCCGAGAGCACCCGGGTGCTCGACTCCCGGGTCGCCAAGGTGCTCTCGTGGTACGACAACGAATGGGGCTACTCCGCCCGCCTCAAGGACTTCGCCGGCTTCCTCGCCGGGCGCACGGTCTGAGATCGGAATGAAACTCAGCTTCTTCGGCGCCGCCGGGTGCGTCACCGGATCGAAGTTCCTGCTGGAGAAGGGCGGGAGGCGGGTGCTCTTCGACTGCGGCCTCTTTCAGGGGATCAAGAAGATCCGCGAGCGCAACTGGCAGCCGCTGCCGTTCGATCCCGCCTCGCTCGACGCCATCGTCCTCACCCACGCCCACCTCGACCACACGGGCTACCTCCCGGTGCTGGTACGCGATGGGTACCAGGGGCCGATTCTCTGCACGCCGGCGACTGCCGCGCTGGCCGAGATCCTGCTCGCCGACAGCGGACGCATTCAGGAGGAGGACGCGAAGTTCGCCAACAAGCGAGGCCACTCGCGCCACAAGCCGGCGAAACCGCTCTACACCGAGGCGGATGCCCGCAACGCCATTGCGCTTCTGGAGACCCGCGAGTTCGACACACCGTTCGAGGCGGGCGGGCTCGAACTCACCTATCGCCGGGCCGGGCACATCCTCGGCGCCGCAACCGTCACGGCGTCCGTCGGCGGCGTCAGAGTGCTCTTCTCCGGCGACCTCGGGCGCAACAGCGATCTGCTGCACGATCCGCCGACTCCCGCCGGTGATGCCGACTGGATCGTCATGGAGTCGACGTACGGCGACCGGGTCCGCAGAAGACAGGATCCGATCGCGGCGCTCGCGCCGGTCGTCGAACGCGCCCTGCGCAAGAGGGGCACACTCCTCATCCCGTCCTTCGCCGTCGGCCGCGCGCAGACGATGCTCTACTGCCTGTACCGGCTCTTCAGCGAAGGCACCGTCCCGCAGATGCCGGTGTACGTCGACAGCCCGATGGCGACCGACGTGACTAGGGTCTACCGCCGCTACGAGCGCGATCACAAGCTCGATCGGGAAGAGACGGCGAAGGCGCTGGGCCTCGCACAGTTCGTCGCTTCACCGAAGGAGTCGAAGCGTCTGAGCGCCAGCAACCGGCCGAAAGTCATCATCTCGGCGAGCGGCATGGCGACCGCCGGGCGGGTGCTCCATCACCTGAAGGCATTCGTCGGTCACGCTCGCAACACCGTCCTGCTGCCGAGCTTCCAGGCGCCCGGAACTCGCGGGGCGGCGCTGGCGGGCGGTGCGGACTCGATCAAGATCCACGGCCGGCACTACGGAGTACGAGCGGAGGTCGAGCAGGTCGATCTCTTCTCGGCCCACGCCGATCGCGAAGAGCTCCTCGAGTGGCTCGCGCCGGCCCCCGAGAGCGTGCGCCGGGTCTTCCTCGTCCACGGAGAACCGGAGCCCGCCGACGAGCTGAGACGTGAGATCGAGGAGCGCCAGGAGCGCAACGTCTACGTCCCCGACTACCGTGAGTCCGTCGAGCTCGACTGAGTTCAGAGAGGAACCGACGCCATGAGCGACGCCTCCAAGCCCCCTCACCGCTGGGGGACACCTCCCCGCCATCCCTACGACCTCCGCCTGACCGAAGGGCCCAACCCCTTCCTGCGCGAGCGCCGTCGGGCGTTCCGGATCTTTCGCGAGTTCCTGCGGGGCTTCCGTACCTTCCACACGATCGGCCCCTGCGCCACCGTGTTCGGCTCCGCCCGCTTCAAGGAGGACCACCGCTACTACGAACTGGCGAGGGAGGCCGGGAGGCAGCTCGCGCGGGCCGGCTTCGTCGTCATGACCGGCGGCGGGCCGGGGGTGATGGAAGCGGCGAATCGAGGCGCCAAAGACGTCGGCGGCCCCTCCGTCGGCTGCAACATCGAGTTGCCGCACGAGGAGCAGCACAACCCCTATCTCGACCGCTGGGTGGAGTTCCGCTACTTCCTTGTGCGGAAGATGATGCTGATCAAGTACTCCTACGCCTTCTTCGCGATGCCGGGAGGCTTCGGCACGATGGACGAGGTGTTCGAGACCGCGACGCTGATGCAGACGAAGAAGATCGGCTCGTTCCCGCTGGTGCTGATGGGGACCGAGTTCTGGGAGCCGCTCTTCGACTTCATCCGCGAGAGCATGGTGCGCGAGGGCACCATCCACGAGAACGAGTACCTGCCGATGCTGCTGACCGACGACTTCGACGAGGCGATCGAGTTCGCCGTGCGCGGCGCCGAAGAGCATCTCGAATCGCCGCTGGTGCCGCTCGCGAGGCAACCGGGATAGCGGGCAGAACAGTTGATCGACGGCACCCGAGCCGTCGACCGCTGTGAGACGTCCCCGCCTCTCATGACGCTTGCAGCCCGGAGAGGGCCGCTCTTCCGGGTACGCAGGGGCTCGGCTTCCTCTCCGCATCTCGAGGACGGGCGATCGAAGCGAAACAGGACCTGAGGCTTCCCCACCCGAAGCCCCTTCCCCTCTCCTTTCAAAAGGCACTGCGGCTCGAACCGCCGAGGCTGCCGTGGTCGTCACCTGAAGCTCGCACGCTGGGGCAGCCGGCCTGCGAGCCGGTACCGCCTACCCGAAGTGCTCTGAGAAGCCCGCGGTCGCCTCCGCTCCACCGGCGATGAAGACGGCGTCGGTCGGCTCGAAGCGGAAGTCCTCGGGGAACTCCACCCACACTTCGTCGCCACGCTCGACGGCGACGACCGAGCAGCCGCTCCTGTCGCGGACGTCGAGCCCGGCCGGATGATGACCGGCCAGGGACCCGGCCTCCACCTTCAGCACCTTCAGCTCCTCGTCGAGCGAGATCGCCTCCTCCCCCAACAACCTGCGCGCCAGAAGCTGCCCGGCCACCCGGCTGATCGAGAGAGCGAAATCGGCTCCAGCGGCGTGGATCCGCTCGACGTTCTCCGAGCGGTTGACCCGGGCGATGATCGGCACCGCCGGAGCGAGACTGCGCAGCACCACGGTGGCGAAGAGCGTCACGGTGTCGGAGTCGAGCGCCAGCACTACGGCCCTGGCTGCCGCCAGATCGATCTGGTCGAGCAGCGCCGTGTCGAGGACATCGCCCACCAGGTCGGCCTCCGGCGCCCTGCGGTCGAGGGTGAACACCGGCTCGCCCGCGTCCCTGAGGAGTTGCACGACCTTCTCGCCCACTTCACCCAGGCCCGCGACGACGATCGGGCCCGAACTCGCCTCGGCTTCCGAGGAGCAACTGCCCGCGAAGCGGTCCAGGTTCTCGGTGCCCCCTGCGACGACGAGAATGCCGTTCGCCTCGATGACCGCATCGGCGGAAGCGGTCGGCACCAGCCGCCCCCCCACCCACTGCCCGAGGATGGTGACACCGGTCCGGCGCCCGATATCGGCTTCGCGCAGGGTCCGTCCGGCGAGCGAGCTTTCCGCCCCGACCCTGACCTCTCGCACCTGGAGGTTGCGCCCGAGCTGCTGGGTGCCGGAGACCGCCACACCGAGACGCCGCGACGCCTGCGCCGCCAGAGCCGCGCCGAGCACGTGGCGCGGGGTGTAGGCCGCCGTGCCGCCGGCGAGAATCATCGGCTGGCGATAGACCGGTTCCTCCACCAGTGCGATGATCTCCTTCGGCCCGTCGAGCTGGCGGGCGGAGAGAATCACCGCCGCGTTCTCGTCGTCGCGCCCATTGGCGATGAGCGCCCGCGCACGCGAGATCGACGCCTGCTCGAGCACACCGTCTTCCAGGGCACCGTGAATCACCCTGCGACCGCGGTTCATCAGTGCTCTCGCGCGGCTCTCGTCGGGCTCTACGACCAGGGTCTCGATGCCGGCGCGGTCGAGCTCAGCGAGAAGAGTGGTCACGGCAGGCCCCGAGCGGTAGACGACGACGTGCTCCTCGAGCTCCCCGGCGGTCGTCGGCACCCTCACTTCGAACCGCTCCTCGAGGAAGGGTATGAGGTAGATCGGGAAGACGAGGAAGACGAGGAAGACGCCGCCGAACTGGCACAGCACGACGAACGCCACCATCAGAGGATGCGTCCAGGTCGAGTCGGCGCCGTAGCCGGTCGTGGAGACCGTCTCGGCGGCCCACTCGAGGCTGCGCCAGAAGCTGCGCGGCGAATCCTCGAGAACGTTCATTCCGAACATGTAGACCAGCGCCACCACCAACAGCAGGACCGGCAGGGCGGCGATCAACAGCAGGAGACGCTTCTGGCTCTTGAGCAT
This sequence comes from Candidatus Multivoradales bacterium, assembly GCA_965223855.1. GTDB lineage: Bacteria > Acidobacteriota > Thermoanaerobaculia > Multivoradales > JAHEKO01 > CALZKB01. The sequence goes on along the minus strand of CBDCXM010000009.1, from coordinate 2,143,519 downwards.
CGGTGGCCGAATTCTACCGGCGGGCGCCCGCCGATCGCGCTACCCTCGCGGGGTGGCGGTGCGGCTCGACAAATGGCTCCAGGTGGCGCGTGTGTTCAAGACGCGCAGCCGCGCGACCCGTGCCTGCAAGCTCGGGCGCGTGCGGGTCAACGACCTGCGGGCCAAGCCGCACCGCTCCCTCGAGGTCGACGACCGGGTCGAGATCGAGCTCAGGGACCGGCTGCGGGTGCTCGTCGTGAAGGAGCTGGCCGGGCGACCGCTGCCGAAGGCGGAGGTGCCGAGGCTGTTCGACGACCGGAGCCCTCCCCCACCCGACCCCGACGCTCCGGCGCCGACGCCGGCCCTGAGGAGGGAGCGCGGTCGCGGCCGCCCGACGAAGAAGGAGCGCCGCGAAATCGAGCGATGGCGCCGCGGGTGAGCGATCGCGTCGGGTGCTAGAGCCCGGCGACTCAGAAGAGCGGCAGTTGACTGACCCGCCCGGGCACCAGATTCGAGCCGCCCACGCCCAGCAGGCGCACCGGGCGTTCGCCCGCCTCCGTCTTGTCGAGGAGCCTGCGTGCCACCGCGCGAACGACCTCGCCATCGGCCGTCGGCTGCGGCAGGGTCTGGGAACGGGTGACCGTCGTGAAGTCCGAGTAGCGGACCTTGATGACAACCGTGCAGGCGGCGATCTCGCGCTTCTCGAGCCCCGCGGCGACCTGCTCCGACAAGCGGTCGAGCTCCGGCAGGATGGCGTCGAGCTCGGCCAGATCGCTCTCGTAGGTGCGCTCGCTCGACAGGCTCTTACGCTCACGCTCCGTGTGCACCGGCCGATCGTCGATCCCGACGGCGAACTGCGCCAGACGCCTGCCGTAGCTTCCCAGCAACCCCTCCAACCGCAGCGGATCGACGGCGCGCAGCTGCCGGATCGTCTCGATGCCCGCCTTCGCCAGCCGCTTGCCGGTCGCCGGACCGACCCCCGGCAGTGCTCGCACCGGCAGCGGATCGAGGAAGCTCTGCACCCGTGCCGGCTTGACGATGGTCAACCCGTCCGGCTTGTCGGCGTCCGAGGCGATCTTGGCGATCAACTTCGAAGGCCCGACGCCGACGCTGACGGTCAGCCCCCGCTCCTGCCCCACACGGTCGCGGATCGCCTCGGCGATCGCGGTCGCACTGCCCCACTCGCCCAGATGCTCGGTGACGTCGAGATACGCCTCGTCGATCGACACCACCTGGACGACCGGCGTGAAGCGCCGGAAGATCTCGAACACCTTCGCCGATTCGGCGCGGTAGCGAGGAAACTCCGGGCGGAGGAAGATCGCGTCCGGGCACAGCCGCGCCGCCCGTGCGCACGGGATCGCCGAGCGCACCCCGAAAGCGCGCGCCTCGTAGCTTGCGGCCGCCACCACGCCGCGGCTGTCCGGCCGCCCGCCGATGACGACCGGCTTTCCGCGCAACCGAGGATCGTCGCGCATGTGGACCGCGGCGTAGAAGCAGTCCATGTCGCAGTGGAGGATCCGTCGCGGAGGGCCGGGAGCGGCGACGGACGGTTCTCTCACGGACGGTGGCGGCATTGATACGCTTCGGCTTCTGACCCGACCTGAAGGAGGAACCGATGTTTTCACGGCAAGCCATTTCGCGTCTCGCCCTCGCCGGCGCCCTGGTCCTGACCCTGCCCGGCTGCGGCTACAACCGCCTCGTCGCCCTTCAGGAGGGGGTCGAAGGAGCGTGGAGTCAGGTCGAGAGCCAGTATCAGCGCCGGGCCGACCTGATCCCGAACCTCGTCGCCACGGTCAAGGGGGCGGCTGAGTTCGAGCAGGAGACCTTCACGCAGGTCGTCGAAGCGCGATCGAAGGTGTCGCAGATCAACTTCGAGAACGCTCCGAGCGTGGAACAGCTCCAGGAATACCAGGCGGCTCAGGACGGCCTGTCGGCGGCACTTTCGCGTCTGCTCGTCGTCGTCGAGCGCTATCCGGAACTGCGGGCGACCGACGCCTTCCGTGACCTCCAGGCGCAGCTCGAAGGGACGGAGAACCGGATCGCCGTCGAGCGCCAGCGGTTCAACGAGGCGACCCGTGACTACAACACCGTCAAGCGCCAGTTCCCGACGAACCTGATCGCCAAGATGTTCGGCTTCGAGGACAAGCCCTACTTCGAGGCGACCGAGGGAGCCGAGACGCCACCGACGGTGGAGTTCTAGGCGCCCCTCTGGCTGAGCCGTTGTCGGTCCGCAGCTACTTCAGCGACACCGACCTCGAAGCGGTCCGCAAGGCGACTCAGGCTGCCGAGCGGCGCACTTCGGGGGAGCTGGTGTGCGTGCTCGTCTCGAAGTCGGACGACTACGAGGAGGCTCGCTGGCTCGCCGCCACTCTCGGCGCTCTCGCCGGCGCCCTCCTGACCGCCTACGGCATCTTCGCGATCGAGTTCTGGAACCCGAACCTCTTCCTCTGGGCCGGTCTCGTCCCGTTCGCCGGCGCCGCGACCGGCTGGCTGCTGACCACCGCAATCCCGTTCGCCAGGCGGGAGCTCGCCGGCTTCGAGACGCTCCGCGATCGGGTACACCAGCGGGCGACGGCGGCGTTCGTCGACGAGGAGGTGTTCAGCACCCGCGACCGCACGGGCATCCTGATCTTCGTTTCGATCTTCGAGCGCCGGGTCGAGGTGCTCTCGGACGAGGGAATCAAGAAATCGGTGGACGAGGAAGCGTGGCGCGAGATCGTCGCCGATCTGACGTCGGGTCTCCACGACGGGCGAGCCGGCGCCGCCCTCGTGCAGGCGGTGGAGCGATGTGGCGCTTTGCTCGAGGCCCATGGCGTCGAGCGGCGCGACGACGACGCCAACGAACTGGCCGACGAACCCAGGGTTCTCGACGAATGAGTCGGTCGAGGATCAGCCTGTCGCGAGGCCTCGCCGCAGCAACGCTCCTGGCCTCCCTCGCGCTTCCGCTCGGCGCCCTCGAAGTGCCCTTCCTCACCGGTCGCGTCAACGACCTGGCCGACATGCTCTCCTCCGGCGTCGAGACCCGGCTCGACGAACGCCTGGAGCGACTCGAGGCGACGGAGGGCTCGCAGATCGCGGTCCTGACGATTCCCAGTCTCGAGGGAGAGGCGATCGAAGCGTTCTCGCTGCGGGTCGCCGAAACCTGGCAACTCGGACGCGAGGGGGCGGACGACGGTGTCCTGCTCCTGATCGCCCGAGACGACCGCAAGATGCGGATCGAAGTGGGGTACGGCCTCGAGGGGGCGATCACCGACGCCTACAGCCGCCGGATCCTCGACGAGGTGCTGCGGCCGCGATTCCGCGCCGGCGATTTCGACGGCGGCGTCGAGCGGGCGGTCGAGGTGCTCGCCGGCCTGGTCGAGGGAGACGACCTGCTGCCCCCGCCGGGCGAGGCTCGCGGGACGGCTCCCAGAGGCGTGCCGATCGGCGCCTTTGTCTTCTTCCTCTTCATGATCGCCCCCTTCACCATCGGCGCGATCTCCACCAAGGGGTGCGGTAGCTGGTTTCTCTACCTCATGCTGACGCCGTTCTGGTTCGGCGTCCCGGCCGTGATGGTGAACCTGCGCGCCGGAGTCATCTTCGCCGCGGCCTGGCTGGTCGCCTTCCCGATCCTTCATCTGATCTTCGCCCGCAAGCGCTCCGGCGGCACCGGCTGGTCATCGAGTCGTGGCTGGAGAGGCGGCGGGTTCTCCGGCGGGGGCTTCTCCGGCGGTGGATTCTCGGGGGGCGGCTTCTCCGGCGGTGGAGGCAGTTTCGGCGGCGGCGGCGCATCGGGAAGTTGGTAGCCACGCGATGACGGCTCACCTCTATCGAATCGAGCCCGGCTCGGCGGCCGCTCTCGAGAGCCGCAGTCCCCGCGACGGCGCCCTGTGGTCGGGCACCAAGGCCGAAGCGAAGGAGGAGACCCGGCGTCTCAACCGGCGCCTCGAGGCTCTGCAGGAGCTGCTCTACGCCGAGGGGCGCCGCAAGGTGCTCGTCGTCCTCCAGGCGATGGACACCGGCGGCAAGGACGGCACGATCCGCCACGTCTTCGACGGCACGAACCCGCAGGGGGTCAAGGTCGCCAGCTTCAAGAAGCCGACCGAACGCGAGCTCGCTCACGACTACCTGTGGCGGGTCCATCGTCACACGCCGCGCCGTGGTCAGATCACGGTGTTCAACCGCAGCCACTACGAGGACGTTCTGGTCGTCAGGGTCCGGGAGCTCGTACCCGAAGCCATCTGGTCCCGCCGCTACCGGCACATCGCCGACTTCGAGCGCCTCCTGGCGGACGAGGGAACGACCATCCTCAAGTTCTTCCTCCACATCTCGAAGGACGAACAGAAGAAGCGGCTCGAAGCCCGCCTCGAGACCCCGGAGAAGAACTGGAAGTTCTCGCACGCCGATCTGGCCGAGCGCAAGCTCTGGAGCGACTACTTCGAGGCCTACGACGCGGCGCTGACGAACACCTCCACCGACTGGGCTCCGTGGTACGCCATTCCGGCGGATCGCAAGTGGTACCGCAATCTCGTCATCTCGCAGATCCTCGTCGAGACCCTCGAGGGCTTCGACATGCGCTACCCGGAGCCGGAAGACGGGCTCGACGACGGCATCGTCGTCGAGTAGCGCCCTTCAGGAGCGAGCTGCTCAGCCGACGGCTTCTCGCCGGCGAAGCTGGCCGCAGGCGGCGTCCGCCTCGAGCCCGCGGCTGTGCCGCAGATGGGCGTTGGCCCCGGCATCGCGGAGCCGATGAAGAAAGTCGATCGCCGACGAGCGTGACGGCCGCTCGTAGGGCAGCTCCTCCACCGGGTTGTACATCATCAGGTTGACGTGCGCGCGCAGACGGCGGGCGATACGGGCGAGCTCAACCGCGTCGCCCGGTCGATCGTTGACTCCGGCGAGCAGGCAGTACTCGAGCGTGACCTCGCGCCCGGTCCGCTCGAAGTAGTGAGAGCAGGCTTCGAGAATCGCTTCGAAGTCGATCGCCTCCGCCCATGGAATCAGCTCTGAGCGTAGCCGGGCGTTCGGCGCGTGAAGCGACAGCGCCAGCGTCGCCTTGAGGTCTTCTTCGGCGAGCGCCCGGATCTGCTTCGGCAGCCCCACCGTGCTCACCGTGATGCGGCGCCGCGAGATGCCGAGTTGACTCGAGATCCGCTCGACCGCCTCGACCGTCACCCGGAAGTTGGCGAGCGGCTCCCCCATCCCCATGAAGACGACATGGCTCAGTCGCTCTCCCTCGCGGTCGAGCGCCGCCGCCGTTCGCACCACCTGCTCCATCACCTCGCCGACACCGAGATTGCGGAGCGCCCCGCCGATGCCGCTGGCGCAGAAGCGGCAGCCGACGTCGCAGCCGACCTGGGTGCTGACGCAGACCGTCCGCCGCGGGCGTCCGTCGTCCTCGGCCGGGATCATCACCGTTTCGGTCGTCGCACCGTCGGGCCAGCGCAGCAGCTCCTTGCGGGTGCCGTCGTCGCTCGCACGCACGGCGACGCTCTGCCCCTGGCGCAGAGAGAAGCGCTCCGCGAGCGACGCCCGGAGGCCGGCCGGCAGATCGGTCATCGCCTCGAAGTCGTCGACCAGCGAGCGATAGACCCAACGGTCGATCTGCTCCGCCCGGAAGGCCGGCTCGCCTATCGCCTCGATCTCACGCCGGGCTGCTCCGCGATCGAGCGCCAGCCACGATTCAACGGGGAGATTCACGCCGACGACTGTAGCCCGGATCCCGATCCGACGCTCGGCGAGTCGCGGCTCAGGTCATTCGGGCAAGCCGGACGGACCCTCGGCGGGACTGCGATCGAGGAGCCCGCGATCCAGGAGATACCGCTCGAGGCCTTCCGCGGCCACCCGATGACCGTTGCCGTGCCAATGGCCGGGCGAGCGCACCGGCGTCCCGCCGTCGATCGCCTCGAGGAACTCCGGCAGGAGATCGACGCAGAAAGCGGCTCTCCGTGCGCAGTAGTCCTTGAAGAACCGATACCCGTCGGTCTGCCGCTCGCGATCGACGAGTTCCTCGCTGTGCGGCAGGTACGCCAGGATCACGACGGCTCCGCCGGCGATCGACTCCCCGACGATCGCGTCGAGAATCGCGGCGGTCAGCTGCTCCATCCGCCGGTCGTTGTAGCCCGACTTCCAGAAGTAGTTGTCCCGCAGGATCAGCAGCAGGTCGAAGAGCCGCGACCGCCATCTCGCCCGCGCTCGAACCTGGTCCGGGGTCGGCACCGGGACGTTGGTCAGGCGCAGCCGACCGTCCTTCAGCCGGAACCGCGGCTTGGCGAAGTCGCGGAAGGACAGCATGTTGCGCTCCATGTCGTCACGAAGGAAGCCGAGGACGACGACATCCGGCCGATGATCGAGCACCTTCTCGCGCAGCAGCAGCAACATCTGATCGTGGCCGTAGCCGTGGACGCCGAAGTTCATCACCTCAGCCGGAGCGAGCCGTCGCGCCAGGACGCTCGGGTAGGTCTCGTCGTCGCGAACCTCGTCGCCGAACGTGAAGGAATCTCCGAGGATCGCGATCCGGAGCCTGCCCGGGTCTTTCTCCAGTGCGAACTCGGTCGTCCCCCGAAGCCCGATCGAGTTGGTGTTGACCGAGTCGGGACCGAAGGTGTCGTCGCCGCGCACGAGCGGGCGGCTCGCCCAGCCTCGGGTCGGGTGGTAGTCATCGAAGCCGTAGAAGATCGGCACCCCGGGTTGGTGCCGCTCGGCCCACCAGTGGCGCCAGCCGACCGAGCTCCTCAGCGCCGCCTGCCCCGAAAGCCCTTCGGCCGCCAGAATGACCCGGGCGGCAAACTCGAGCAGGAGGAAGCAGCCGATCAGGTAGATCGCCACGAAGACGGCCTTCTGCCTCCGGGTGAAGTGGGCCTCCGGCTCCGGCGGCTGAGGTTGTCCTTCGCGCATCACGGTCGATTCTCGAGTCCAGTACGATCCCGGCATCGCGCCTGCCGACATTCTCCGCGGACAGCGGCGAGGAGTGTTTCACAGCCGGGGAGCAGGGACGCCACGAAATCGACGGTGCGCCGCTCCCGGGACGGCTCACGAGGTCATCGGCCTGTAATCGTCCGCAGGTGAGGCTTCGGCTCATGTCGGCGGTACCCCCCTCGCCGAGGGGTGTTCAACGGTCCTCCCGGACTCTCCTGCGCAGAGGCCTGCCTCTCCTGGCGCTCGTTCTACTCGCGGAGTGGGGAGCCAGGGTCGTCCTCGCGAACGAGTCCGTACTCGGGGCGTTGCCGCCTTCGAGCAGCGTCGCCTGGAAGCTCAAGTGGATCGTCTCCCGGCCGGACGTCGAAGACGGAGCCGTGGAACACGACCCGGAACTCGGCTGGGTCGTGGACGTGGCTCCGCGCGTCCTGCCGTCGCCGGCCACGACCCCCACCGGCAGCCGGTCCCCTTCGCCGGAGGGATCCCAGTCCGCATCGGGCACGCCCCCTCCGATCGTCGTCGCGACCGGAGACACGGATTGCGAAGGGGTCCCCTGGACTCGCACACTGGCCGCGGAACTCGCAGATGCGGCCGAGGTGGTGGATCTCGGAGCCCCCGGCTACGGTGACGATCAGGCTCTCCTCGCACTCAGGCGATGGAAGGACCGTCTGACCCCCGATCTCGTCCTCGTACCGATCGTCGCCGACGGTCCTTCGAGGAATCTCCTTCACTTCAGGGATCTCGCCAAGCCCAAGTTCGAGCCGACCGGCGCGAGACTGTCGCTGCGTCACTCTCCGGTGCCTCCTCCGGAGCAACTGCTGCGCAGCGCCCGGCTGCGGCCTCGCCTTCTCGACGCCTTCGACCTCGTCAGGGATCTCTACTCGGTTCGGGTGGGGCTCCATGCACGGAAGGCCGCGGGACTGTCGCAGTCGCTCCGCGACGCCCTGACCGAAGAGGCCGTCGAGATGGGAGCGATCGTCGCCTTCCTGTGGGTCCCGTCGAGTGACTCGCCGAGCGCGGACTCCGAAGGGAGGCTGGCCTTCGAAGACTACTGCGCGTCCCGCGCCGCGTTCTGCATCGATCCCGAACCGGCACCGACCGAGGCCCGGTCGGCAGCGTCCGCCTCGTGTGCCGATCGCGTCACCGCCGCCCTGGTGGAATCCTTCGACACGTACGACCTGTTGAACCTGGCAACCCGGAGGAAGTCATGAGCAAGCCCAACTCCTCGAGTTGTGAGACGACGACCCTCGATGTCGTCGTCCCGATCTACAACGAGCGGCACGTGCTGGCCGACTCGATCGGGGAACTTCACGGCGTGTTGTCGTCACAGCGGCTTCCTTCCTGGTCGATCGTCGTCGTCGACAACGGGTCGACCGACGGCAGCGAGCAGGTCGGGCGCGAACTGGAAGGGCGCTTCCGCCGCTTCCGCTACGACCGGCTGGAAGTCAAGGGTCGCGGCCTCGCTCTCAAGCACGCGTGGACCTCGACGTCCGCCACCTTCTCGCTCTACATGGACGTCGATCTGTCGACCGAGCTCGACGTCGTGCCACAGGTTGCCGACGAGCTCCTTGACGGGGCGGACATCGTCGTCGGCTCGAGGCTGGCCGCCTCTTCCGCCACACGCCGATCGCTGCGTCGCGAGATCCTGTCGCGCGGCTACAACCTGCTGGTCCGTTGTCTCTTCCGGCCGCGGAGCTTCGACGATGCCCAGTGCGGCTTCAAGGCGGTACGGGTGGACGCCGTCCGCAACCTGCTGCCCCTTGTCGTCAACGAGCATTGGTTCTTCGACACCGAACTGCTGCTGTTGGCCGAGCGGATCGGGCTCGACGTTCGCTCCCTGCCGGTGACATGGAACGAGGACACCGACAGCCGGGTGAAGATCGCCAGCACAGTCATGGAGGACCTTCGAGGGCTGGCTCGAGTGCGGCGCACGCTGCGCGGGACGAGGGCTCGCTGGCTGGCCCTCGAGGAAGCGAGCCCTTGAACGGACAGGTCCGATCCGAGCACCGCGTAGGCCCAGGATGGCGCGGGAGCCGGCGCGGAGACTGGCAGGCCCCCGTAGCGGCCTTCGCCGTGTCCCGCCTGATCGTCCTCCTCTCCGGATACCTCGGGTCGATCCTCTTCCTCGACTCCTCGAACCCGCCGCCCTACCACCTTCGCGGTACGGGCAATCTCCTCCTCGACATCTTCGGCAGCCGCTGGGACACCGGCTTCTACGTCAGCATCGTCGAAGAGGGCTACAAGCTGCACGGGGTGGAGCTGCCGTCGGCCGCCTTCTTCCCGTTGCTGCCGATGCTGATGAAGGCCCTCACCTGGGTGGGTCTGGACGCCGTGGTCGCCGGGGTCCTGATCAGCAACCTCGCCCTGCTCGGCGCCGCCGTCGTCTTCCACCGCTGGATGTCGAGGGAGCGGCCCGAGCTTGCCGACCGCGCGCTCTGGTACCTGCTGATCTTCCCGGCGAGCCTTTTCGGCTCGGCGATCTACACCGAGTCCCTGTTCCTGCTGCTCGCGGTAGGTGCGCTCGAAAGGGCGCGCGCTGGGCGCTGGGCGACCGCCGGCGCCCTCGGGGTGCTGTCGTCGCTCACCAGGCTCCACGGGCTGGCGGTCGGACTCATGCTCCTCCTGTGCTGGTGGGAAGAGCGGCGCCGCGATCCGGCTTCGACACCTCGACTCGGGTTTCTCGCGGGGCTGCTCACTCCCCTCGGCCTGGGGCTCTTCATGACCCACCTGTGGTTCGCCTTCGGCGATGCGTTCGCATTCGCCACCGCGGCGAGATCCTGGGGACGGGCTCCGCGACCGCCGCTCGAGACGCTGAAGTCGGCGATGCCGGCGGTCGGGGACTGGTGGGGGAACCTCGTCGGCGGAAGGGTCCATGTCGACAACGCGATGGACGTCCTCGCCGTGCTGGCGTTCCTGTTCGTCGGCGCCTCCCTCCTCGCCCGGCGTCGCTGGGCCGAGGGTGGGTTCGTCGTCGCCTGCCTCACCCTCTCCTTCAGTTCGGGCCTCCTGATGAGCCAGAGACGCTACGTCTGGGTCCTCTTCCCGGCGTTCGCCCTGCTGGCGAGCTGGGGTGAGAGGCCGTGGTTCGATCGCATGCTGACCTCGATCTCGATCGCCCTGCTCGCCCTCTTCTCGGCGCTCTTCGCCAACGGCTATTGGGTCGGCTGATGAACGACGCGAGTCAGGCCCTGCCACTGAGACGGCTCGGCACGCTCGGAATCTCGCGGCTGCGAGCGGCGGCGGGTTTCCTCGCGGTCTTCGCCCTGCCGTTCGCGCTCTACCTCACCACCGTCGCACCCACCGTCTACAACCTCGACAGCGCCGAGCTGACGACCGCCGGTGCCACCGGCGGTCTGATGCGCGCGACCGGCTATCCCCTTTATCTGCTGCTCGCCCGCTTCTGGGCCCTGCTCCCCTTCGACGACGTCGGGCACGCCTTCAACGTGCTGTCGGCGGTCTTCGGCGCCGCCACGATCGCCTGCGCCAACGTGATCCTCGCGAGGCTCGGCATCCCGGGCTGGGCTCGCCTGGGAGCGCTCGGAGTGCTGGCGACCTCACGCTATTTCTGGGCGATGGCGTCGATGGCCGAGGTCTACACCCTGCACACCTTCCTGCTGTGCGCGGTGATCCTCGCCCTGATGTCCTTCGAGAGCCGGCGATCGACGCTCGGCCTCGCGGGCTGCACCTTCGTCGTCGGCCTCGCCTTCTCCAACCACGTCGCGACGGTGCTGCTCGCTCCCGCCTGCCTGTGGTCGGTGCTCGCCACCCTCCACCGGCACGAGGGGTTGCAGTGGCTGACCGTAAGGCGACTCGCCGCCGCCGCTGCCGGCCTGGCCGCGGGCCTGAGCCTCTACTTCTACCTGACCCTCCTTTACTGGTCCGATCCCGCTTTCAACTACGCCGGCCAGTTCGACGGCACCGGCACGTTCGTGCCAGTGGACCTCGCTTCCCTCCAGGGGATGTGGTGGCTGGTCTCGGGCAAGGTCTTCTCCCACGTGATCCTCGGCGCCGGAGCCGGCGGGTTCCTCCAGGAAAGCCTCGGCTTCGGCGCTGAACTCGTGCGAGCGTTCGTCGCCGTCGGCGTCGGCCCGGCGCTGATCGGGGTCTTCGCCCTCTACCGGCGCAAGAGACGTCTCGCGGTGACGTGGATCGTGATGTTCCTCGCGACGACTCTCTTCTACGTCAACTACGACGTGATCGACAAAGCCACGATGTTCCTGCCGTCTTATCTGCTCTGGGCTCTGTTCCTGGCAGTCGGCTACGACGCCCTCAACCGCTGGCTCGCGGCCGAGCAGGGACATCGAAGCACCGTGGCGGCGAGGGCGGTCGTTCGGGCCGCGGCCGTCCTCGCCGTCTTCTTCTCCCTCGCCTGGAACGGCCCTCTGGTCGACCTTTCCGAGGATCGCAGCGCCTACAACCGGGGGCTGTCGGTCCTCAACTCGGTCGAACAGGGGGCGCTCGTGATCGGCTGGTGGAGCACCATTCCGGTGCTCGAGTACCTCCAGTTGATCGAGGGCCGGCGCCCCGACGTCGAGCCTCTGAACCGCTTCCTCATCTCGGCCGACGATCTCGTGACCCTGGTCTCCGACCGGGTCGATCGCGGGCAGGCCGTCTACTTCGACGAACCCCCTCTCGAGCTCTTCCCGGGCGTGGTGATCGAGCGCCACGGCGCCGTCTTTCAGGTCCACTCGCTCGAGAATCCGCTGGCCGATCCCGGTGGAGCGACCACCCGGTCGAGCCCCTTCCCGCCGTCCACCGAGATGTAATTGCACCGTAACTTCTCATCCGATACGTTTCGCCCGAATCGAAGTACCGTCTTCGGAGGTCCCATGAAACAACACCTCAAATCCCTCGCCACGATGGCGCTCTGCCTGCTCGGCTGGGCACTCGTGCCGTTCACCTCCCTGCCGACCGAGGTCTTCGGCTGGGAGCTCTACGCCGACGCCTACGGCGACATCTTCGATGACGACTTCGAGTCGGGCGATCTGTCGGCCTGGAGCCGCGTTCAGGGCGCGATCGAGCTCGTGAGTATCCACCAGTCAGGGAGTTTCGACGCCACCTTCCGTCTCCACGACGGCCTGTGGCAGGACAAGGAAGACAGCGTACGGTCGCTCCTCGTCGGCCGCTCGGTGGAGCGGCTGCCGGTGTTCAACCTGGAGACACGGCGCCACGACGGCCACCTCCAACTGCGGATCCGGGCCTTCAACGAGCAGGTCATTTCGAGCGAAACCCCCTGGCGCAATGTCAGCCGCCGCTACGACACCGTGCGGATCGAGTGGCAGCGCTCGCATCCGGAGGCGACGGACGGGCTGCTCTATCTGTCGATCGACGGAGACCTCTTCCTGTGGCTCGTCGATCTCGACAACTCGCTTCTGCCGCTCGAGTACGCCGAGCTGGCTCTGCTGGAGAACACGGCGCGGTCGCTCGAGTTCTCCGGCGGCAGCCTCGACTACCACATCCGCGGAGCGAAGGACGAGGCGACCCTCGGGGATCGCACCGTCTCGCCACCGCCTGCTGTCGAGAGCGCGACGTCGAAGCCGGGCCGGCAGTCTGCTGCCGGACCGCGAACGGACGAAGCCGGCAAGCCCGGCCGCAGCGAGAGCGGCGGCAAGGGCCTTCGCAAGGACGGCTGAACTCCTTCTACATCGGCTCCCCTTCGGAGCCGTCCCGAGACCGGCTACGGCAGCGCCCCTCCGCGCTGCCGTAGCCTTTTTTCTTGTGGCGGGCGGGACTCGTGGCACAATCCTGTCCCGCCGCCGACACGTGTTCCTCGCTGACCCATTCGGAGCCGATCCATGACTCGAACTTCGCGACTGCTTGCCGCTTCCTCCCTCGTGCTCCTGATCGCAACGGGCTTCGCCGCCCACGCCCGCGCCGCCGACGCTCCCGCCCGCGGAGCCGGTCCTCTCGAGGACGCCGACTTCGAGCAACGCATGGCGCGCGAGCACGCTTCCGACGAACCGGTCCCGGGCGCCGCCGCAGGTGACGCGGCCGAGGAAGGCGTCGAGACCCGCACGGTCACCTACTGGGCCGACGAAGGCATCAACGGCTATCTCGCCGTGCCGTCGGACGGTGAGGTGAAGGGCGGGTTGCTGGTGATCCAGGAGTGGTGGGGCCTCAACGACAACATCCGCACCATGGCGCGCCGCTTCGCGGCCGCCGGCTACGCCGCGTTGGCCGTCGATCTCTACGAGGGCGAGGTTGCGAGTGACCGTGACGGCGCCCGCGCCCTGATGAGCGCCGCGATGGAGAACGACGGACGGCTCGAGGACAACCTGCGCTCGGCGCACGCCTACCTGACGAGCGAGGTCGGCGTGACGACGATCGGCAGCGTCGGCTGGTGCTTCGGCGGCGGCTGGTCGCTGCGGACAGCCGCGATGATGGGCGACTCCCTCGACGCCGCGGTCATCTACTACGGCCGGGTGTTCGCCGACGAGCGCCTCGACGGCGTGGCGGCGCCGGTCCTCGGCCACTTCGGCAGCGAGGACGGCGGCATCCCGCTCGACGGCGTGCGCGCCTTCGAGAGCGCGCTCGAGCAGCGGGGCGGCGACGTCACCATCCACGTCTACGAGGGAGCCGGACACGCCTTCGCCAACCCCACGGGGACCCGCTACCAGGCGGACGCGGCCGAGCTCTCCTGGGATCGCACGCTCGCCTTCTTCGGCGAGCACCTCGGCGACTGAGCCTGGCGGTGCGCGAGGGCGAGGTACCGGAGACCGGGGTGCCCGAGACCGAGGTATCCGAGACCGGGACGCTCGAGCACGCCGCCTCCGAGCGCCTGCGAATCGAGGTCGCACCGGGTATCCACCTCGCCGGCGAGCTCACCCTCCCGTCCTCGCGTGACGACGCCTCCGCCGATCTGGCGGCGATCTACCTCCACGGCTTCGGCTCCTCTCGACTCGGCGAGAAGGCGGACCGCTTCCGCCGCCACATGGTCGCCAGAAGAGTCACCTTCGCCGCTTTCGACTTCCGCGGCCACGGCGAGTCCGGCGGCTCGATGCGCGACCTCTCGCTGACCCGTAACCTCGAGGATGTCGCCTGCGTTCGCAAGGAGCTGGCGAGGCGAGGGTATCGCCGATTCGTCGTCCTCGGCTCGTCGATGGGTGGGCTGACCGGTCTGTGGCACTGCGCCCGCGAGCCCGAGGGCATCGTCGCCGCCGCCCATCTCGCGCCTGCTCTCGGTCTGGAGGACGCCTTCCGTCGGCGCCTCGGGGCCGGGGCCGTCGAACGATGGGAAGCCGAAGGAAGCTGCGAGATCGAGCACGACCTCGGCAGCTGGTCGATCGACTGGGGCTTCGTCGAAGACCTGCGGCGCTACCCGGTCGACGAGCTCATCGAGCAGCACCGCGTGCCGGCCCTCCTCTTTCAGGGCAGGCACGACGACAGCGTCCCGTGGGAGAGCGTCGTCGACTTCGCCACCCGCTGCCGCGACGACCGGATCGAGCTCCACCTCTTCGCCGACGGAGACCACCGGATGCTCGACCGCCTCGAGCGGCTGGCGACGCTGCTGGACGAGTTCCTCGACGCTCGACTTGGGCCTAGTTCCTAGCGACCCATTACCAGCCGATTCCTCAACAGGTTCGGATCGGGAGTGTCGCGCTCTTCGATGCACCTTAGAAGGGCTCTGCAGAGAAGCTCATGGGATCGCTGAAGGGCATCAGAACCCTGCTTCATCTTCTGTCCATGGACAGCTTTAGATCTCTCCACGTACAGGCGGCGGACCTCCTGGTAGATCGCAAGCCTGTCGTCACCAGGCGGCTTGAGGAAAGCCGCCAGACTTGCCGCGAGCTGGTGAGTCAACTCACCTCGGTCTCCTGGTGAGAAGAGCGCTTCGAGGCCGGACCAGACCATCATCTGCGCGTAGGCCTCGGTGTCAGCCCACGGTGCTCGAACGGCTGCGATCATTGCATTAGAGAAGGACACGCGTTCGCTGAGGGCCTGGAAGGAGGCTGACCAATGGCTGGCAACCCAGTCCAGGTGCTCAGGAGACAGCGGTGCATGCTCCTCAGGTGGTTGAGGCCTCAACAGTCGAGGTGGCGGGCGGTCGAGGGAGAAAAGCGTCCGGTAGCTCTTGTACTCGCCAGCTATCACTGCTTCGGGATCGCGACTCATGCGAAGGACGATCCGGACCGAGGAGTGAGATCGAATGCGAAGAAGCCAACTGATGTAGCGAAGGGCGCCCGTGAGGTCCTCGCTCTCGGGGAGTTCTACTTGCCCGTCGATCCAAAGCTTGGAACCGCACACAGCGATCTCTGGCCATCTTCCCGAGATATCCAGCGTCTCCCCAGAAGGCCACCCTTGCCTTGCCACCACTCCATACTCAAGCCGTATGGGCGGGTCGCAAGCTTCTATTCGAGCTCCCGACCCGAGACTGCAGGAGGCTCCAACGGTAGCTCCCGCTAGCAGGGCATAGAGGCCTCCTGACTCCTCTGCAAGGGTGCTCATCGTCTCTCTAGGCAACAAGCTTCCGCTTGTGTCCGCTCGCCGCGGCTACCTACGGGTGCGGATCCGATCCGCCTCCTCACTCAGGTTCGGAGGCGAGAGCTGACCTTCGCTCGAGGCGACGATCGAGGCGACGGTGGCATCGCCGGTGACGTTGGTCGCGGTGCGCAGCATGTCGAGGATGCGGTCGACGCCGAGGATGAGGGCGATGCCGGCGCTCGGCACGCCGATCGCCTGCAGGATGATCACCAGCATGATGATGCCCGCGCCCGGCACCGCCGCCGTCCCGACGGAGGCGAGCACCGCGGTCAGGACGATCGTCAACTGCCCCTCGAGCCCGACCTGCATGCCTACCGACTGGGCGATGAAGACCGCCGCGATCGCCTGGTAGAGCGCGGTGCCGTCCATGTTGATGGTGGCGCCGAGCGGCAGCACGAACGAGGAGACTTCCTCCGACACGCCGAGCTTCTCCTCGCAGCGCTCCATCGTCAGCGGCAGGGTCGCTCCGCTCGAGCTGGTCGAGAACGCCACCAGCTGCACCGGCGCGATGCCTGCGAAGAACGTCCTGAGCGGCAGGCGCGAGAAGAGCTTGAGCATCGTCGGATACGTGACGAACGTCTGGATTGCGAGGCCGAGGACGACGGCGAGGCAGTAGAAGCCGAGCGCGCCGAGCAGATCGACGACCTGTTGCAAATCGTCGCCCGCCATGCCGGTGATGGTGCGGGCAATCAACGAGAACACCCCGAGCGGAGCCATCAACATGATGAGATCGACCAGGCGCACGACGACGTCGTTGAGCGAACTGAATACGTCGAGCAGCGGCTTCGACTTCTCCGGCGAGAGTTGGATCAGACCGACGCCGATCAACAGCGACACCAGCACGATCTGCAGCATGTTGCGGTTGCTCGTCGCCGACTGGAAGAAGTTGTCGGGCATCATGTCAACGAGGAATTGCAGCGGCCCGCGCTCCGCAGCGGCCTCGGCAGCAGCCTCGCGCTCGCCGACATCCTCGGCGAACTGCTCGGAGAGCTCGGCCCGCACCTGCTCGGGAACCCGCTTTCCCGGCTCGAGGACATTGACGATCAGGAGTCCCACCGTCACCGCAAGGGCGGTCGTCGCCAGATAGATGAAGATCGTCTTGCCGCCGATCCGCGACAGGCTCTTGAGGTCGGAGAGCGAAGCGACGCCGGTGATGAGCGAGGAGAGCACCAGCGGCACCGCAATGAGCTGCAGGGCGTTGATGAAGATCGTCCCCCACGGGGCGATCCAGTCGTTGGTGAAGCCGCCCCAGCCGTTCGAGGCCGCCACGATGCCGTAGACGAGGCCGAGCAGCAGGCCGAGAATGATCTGCCAGTGGAGCTTGCGGTACCAGGGCATAGCGCTTCCTCTCTAGAAAGACGAACGGCGCTAGCGCGCGTCCGCCTCCTCGTTCTTGTCCGGCTTGTCGGTTGCAGGTGGCTCCTGAGGCATCGGCTTGCGTGGCAGCAGCTCGTCCCGCATCGCCGCGTGCCAGGCGAACGAGGCGACGATCACCGCCGCCTGCTTCAGATCCTCCTCGACGGCATGATCGTAGACGTCGAGGTTGGTGTGGTGGGTACGGCTGAAGTAGTCGAGCTGGTCCTGCACGAACTGGAATCCGGGCAGGCCGACACGGTCGAAGATCACGTGATCGGTACCGCCGGTGTTGCGCGTCACCACCGTCTCGGCGCCGAGGTCGTGGAAGGGCTCGAGCCAGCGCTCGAAGATCGGCATCACCGCCAGGTTGCTCTGGGTGTAGATGCCGCGGATCTTCCCGGCGCCGTTGTCGAGGTTGAAGTAGGCCGAGAACTTCGAGTGGCCCTCCTTCGGTTCGATCGGCCAGGTCGGCTCGCGCAGCCACGCGGGGAGAGCCGCCTGGTCGGGATCGGTGTTCTCCGGCCGCGTCGCGAGGTGGTTCTCGACGTAGGCGCGCGAGCCGAAGAGTCCCTGCTCCTCGCCGGTCCACAGGGCGATCCGGATCGTCCTGCGCGGCTGGAGACCGGTGGCGCGGAGGATCCGCATCGCCTCCATCATGACGACGCATCCGGCAGCGTTGTCGTTCGAGCCGGTGCCGGCATGCCAGGAGTCGAGGTGAGCGCCGAGCAGCACCACCTCGTCGGCCAGATCGCTCCCCGGCAGGTCGGCAAGCGTGTTGTGAGCCATGAGATCGCCGTCGTGGAACTCGGCCCGCACGTCTACTTCGAGCTCGACCGTCTTGCCGGCGTCGAGGAGCCTCGCGATCCAGTTGTAGTGCTCGGGCGCCATCGCCAGTGCCGGCACGCCGACACTCTCGTCCGGCTCCCGGGAGCCGCCCGCACCGAGGCGAAGGATGCCACCGTCCCGCGAACTCAGGTCGATCGTCGCCAACGCCTTCTCTTCCGCAAGGAACTCGTTGAGCTTCCTGCGCAGCTCCAGGCGCTTGGCGAAGCGTGCGCGGAAGTTGGAGCGTTCCCCCGGAATCGGGAACGGCTCGAGCTCGGCGAGCTCGGCGTCGTCGTAGCGATCGACCGGCGCCTCGTCCCCCGCCCGCAGCTCGCGCGGCGCCTCGGTCAGCAGGATCTTGCCCTTGAGCTTGCCGCGATACTGCTCGAAGTCCTCCGGCGACTCGATCGTCACCCGCATCGCCTCGCCCCGCTGCGCCTTCTTCGTCCCGGGCGTCCACGCCTTGGGGAGAGCGAGCAGCGGCATCGGCGTCGGCGCCACCATGTGCACGGCGGCACGATCGAACGACCAGCCGCGTCCGAACGGCCCCCACTCTTCGAGCCGGGCATCGGAGAGCCCCCACTCTTCCAGCCGGTCGCGGGTCCAGCGGCTCGAAGCGTGTCCGCGCGGCGAGGCGGTGAGGCGTGGTCCCAGCTCGTCGGTGAGGATGCGCAGCGTCTCCATCGCCTGCGAGCGATGGAACCCCTCGTCCCGGATGCGGTTGACCGCATCCCAGTCGATCGGCTCCTCGGCCGCTACCGGCGCGGCAAGAGCCAGAAGCAGGATCGCGCCGGCGACTCCCCTGAGAAGCGGGCGCCCCATCAGAACGGCTTGTAGATCGCCAGCCAGGCGCCGACACCGCCGAGCGCCGGCATCAGCCACAGCAGGTGAACGGAGAACCCGGGCGCACGCTTGACCACCGCGGCAGAGGCTCCGACCACCACCCACAGCGCCAGCTTCGCCCACACCCAGCCGGGGAAGCCTCCGGTCACGCCGAGACGCGCCAGAGTCCCCATGCCGGTGACCAGAATCAGCAGAAGGCCGGTGCCGTGCAGGGCGCCGGCGAGCTTGCGATGACGGTTGCTGTCACGGTCGCCGCCGTTGGCAGCGTGAAGCGCGACGGCGCCGAGAATGGTGAAGGTCAGCAGCACGCCGAAGACGTGCAACACCTTGTAGGCGGTGTAAGAGATCAAGGTTCCTCCGTCAGTCGAGTTCCGCGGGAGAATACCTCACGTCCGCACCTCCACCGCGACGAGAGGCCTGGGGCGGGTGCCGATAGTTCAGAGCCGAGGGGGCTCTCGCCGAGGCCTGAAAGCCGTGCCATCGGACCGCAGGCCATCGGCCGACGGCGAGAGAGCGCGCGTCGCCGGTTGTCCTACCGGGTACGCGCGACGTCCCCCTCGGGCTGAGCTATCGGTGCTCGACTCAGGCCGGGTCCAACGCCCGGGAATGCTCGCGGCCCCCGCCTTCCCCGGGATCCGGCTGCAGCCGGATCTCAGTCCTGCAACCCGCCCTCGGTCTGTCCACGAGGATCGAGAGCCCGCTCCAACTCGTCCGGAGGCAGCACCTCCTGCTCGACGGCGATCTCGCGCACGGTGCGCCCGGTCTTCACGGACTCCTTGGCGATCGCCGCCGCCCGGTCGTAGCCGATCTTCGGGGCCAGCGACGTCACCATGGCGAGCGACTTCTCGATCATCTCGCGGTTGCGCTCGACGTTCGCCTCGAGGCCGTCGATGCACTTCTCGGCCAGCAGGCGGCAGGCGGCGGCGGTGATCTCGATCGACTGCAGCAGGTTGTAGGCGATCACCGGCATCATCACGTTGAGCTCGAAGTTGCCGGCGGCGCCGCCCCAGGCGATCGTCTGGTCGTTGCCGACCACCTGCGCCGCGACCATCAGCGTCGCCTCGGGGATCACCGGATTGACCTTGCCCGGCATGATCGAGCTACCGGGCTGCAGGCTCGGAAGCCGGATCTCGCCGATGCCGCAGCGCGGCCCGGAGCCGAGCCAGCGGATGTCGTTGGCGATCTTGGTGAGCGCTACCGCTACGCCGCGCACCGCGGCCGAAGTCTCGACCGCCGCATCCTTGGCGGCGAGCGCCTCGAAGCGGTTGGGCGCGGGGACGAACGGGTGGCCGGTCCGTTCGGCCAGCCGCGAGATGACGGCATCAGCGAACCCTTCCGGAGCGTTGAGTCCGGTGCCGACCGCCGTGCCGCCGAGGGCGAGCTCGGCGAGCCGCGGCTTGACGGCGGCGAGCCGCGCCCGCGCGTTCGCCACCTGCTGCGCATAGCCGCCGAACTCCTGCCCGAGGCGGACCGGCACGGCGTCCTGCAGATGGGTGCGGCCGATCTTCACCACGTCATCGAACGCCTCCGCCTTCGCCGCCAGCGAGACATGAAGCTGGGCGAGTGCCGGCTCGAGGTCCTCCGCCACCGCACCGTAGGCGGACAGGTGGATCGCGGTCGGGATGGTGTCGTTCGACGACTGGCCGGCATTGACGTGATCGTTGGGGTGCACCGGCGACTTGGAGCCGATCTCACCGCCCAGGATCTCGATCGCCCGGTTGGAGATCACCTCGTTGGCGTTCATGTTGGTCGAGGTGCCCGAGCCGGTCTGAAAGATGTCGAGGGGAAAGTCCCCGTCGTGCTTGCCGTCGGCGACCTCGTCTGCCGCCTGGCGGATCGCTTCCGCCAACTCGAGGGGGACGATGGCGAGGTCGGCATTGACCAGCGCCGCCTCGGACTTGATCTGCGCCATGGCGGCGATGAAGCGGCGCGGGAAGGTGAGGCCGCTGACCGGGAAGTTGCGACGGGCGCGCTCGGTCTGCGCCCCGTAGTAGGCGTTCGCCGGGACTTCGATGTCCCCCAGGCTGTCTTTTTCGATTCGATGTTCGCTCATGACGTGGTCGTGACTCCCAGGGGCTTGTTGAGAGAGGCTGGCGTTGCGCAAAGGCCTGTCTCCGGAAAGTTACCGCTCCTCGGCCGCCGCCGCCAGCAGCCGGGACGAGAGACGGGGAAGTTCCGTTCAGGCCCGGGCGCGGGCGACGCGGGCGTGCAGGGACTGGAGCGGTTCGACGTCGAGGCGCCCACCCCTGAGCGAGCGGATCGCCGCCACGACGGCTCGCGCTCCGGACAGCGTGGTGATGCAGGGAAGATCGTACTTGAGCGCCGTCTGACGGATGATCGCATCGTCGATGTGCGACGCCTGCCCCAGCGGCGTGTTGACGACGAGGTCGACCTCGCGTGACAGCAGGCGGTCGACGACGTGCGGCCGCTCGCCGTCCATCACCTTGGGGACGACCTCGACCTCGAGCCCCGCCAGACCCAGGGAGGCGGCGGTCCCCGCCGTGGCGGTCAGGTGAAAGCCGAGATCCTCGAGGTCGCGGGCGATCGGCTCGAGGGCGGGCTTGTCGCGATCGTTGACGGACAGGAAGGCGACGCCGGACGTCGGCAGGTCGTGCCCGGCGCCGAACCACGCCTTGGCGAACGCCTGACCGAGGTCCTGGCTGACCCCCATCACCTCGCCGGTCGACTTCATCTCCGGGCCGAGCAGCGGATCGACACCCGGGAAGCGGCGGAACGGGAAGACCGGAGCCTTGACGAAGACGCCCGGCACCGGGGGCTCCTCGACGAAGCCGAGCTCCTCCAGGGTCGCCCCGGCCATCACCCGGGCGGCCAGCCCGACCAGCGGGATACCGACCGCCTTGGCGATGAACGGCACCGTCCGCGACGCCCTCGGGTTGACCTCGAGAACGTAGACCTCCCCTTCGTGAAGGGCGAACTGCACGTTCATCAGACCCTTGACACCCAAAGCGAGCGCCAGCTCGCGTGCGATCCCGCGCATCTCGTCGACCCGCTCGTCGTCGACCGCATGCGGCGGCAGCACCGCCGCCGAGTCGCCGGAGTGGATGCCCGCTTCCTCGATGTGCTGCATCACGCCCGCGACCACCGCCCGCTCGCCGTCGGCCAGCAGGTCGAGGTCGAGCTCGAAAGCGTCGTCGAGAAAGCGGTCGAGCAGCACCGGCTGGCCGGGAGACACCTCGGCCGCCTGGCGCATGTAGTCGGCGAGACTGTCGTCGTCGTAGCAGACCGCCATCGCGCGGCCGCCGAGGACGTAGCTCGGGCGCACCAGCACCGGATAGCCGATCTCCCGAGCCGCCGCCACCCCCTCGTCCTCGGTGCGCGCGATGCCGTTCTCCGGCTGACGGATGCCGTGCTCGGCGAGAAGCGCACCGAAGCGCTCGCGATCCTCGGCCAGGTCGATCGCGTCGGGCGGCGTGCCGAGGATCGGCACGCCCGCCGCTTCGAGGCCGTGCGCGAGCTTCAGCGGCGTCTGTCCGCCGAGCTGGACGATCACCCCCTCGGGACGCTCCCGCTCGCAGATCTCGAGCACCGATTCGAGGGTCAACGGCTCGAAATAGAGACGGTCGGAGGTGTCGTAGTCGGTCGACACCGTCTCCGGGTTGCAGTTGACCATCACGGTCTCGAGACCGGCGTCCGAAAGCGCGTAGGCGGCGTGCACGCAGCAGTAGTCGAACTCGATCCCCTGACCGACCCGGTTGGGGCCGGAGCCGAGGATGACGACCTTGCGCCGGTCGGTGACTTCGGCCTCGTCCTCGTCGCCGTAGGTCGAGTAGAAGTAGGGAGTGCGAGCGGGGAACTCGGCGGCGCAGGTATCGACCCGTTTGTAGACCCGCCGGATGCCCCACTCACGCTCGCGGGCACGGAACGCCTCCAGCGAACAGTCGAGCAGCTGCGCGATCCGCGCTCCCGAGAGCCCGGCGTGCCGCCCGCGCTCGACCAGCTCGACGGGCACGCTCTCGAGATTCCAGCAGCCGAGCTCCCCCTCCACTTCCAGGATCGCGGCGATCTCGCGCAGGAACCACGGGTCGATGTGGCTCGCCTCGTAGACCTCCTCGACCGTCCACCCCTGGCGCAGCGCCGCGAAGACCGCGAACAGACGCTCCCAGTTGGGGGTCGAAAGCCGCCGCCGCAGCCGCACCGGGTCGGCCATCCGGCTCTCGCGCGACGCCAGCGTGCCGTCGAGCTCGAGGGACGCCAGCGCCTTCATCAACGCCTCGCGGAAGGTCGCCCCGATCGCCATCACCTCGCCGACCGACTTCATCGACGTCCCGAGGACCGGGGTCGTCGCCGGGAACTTCTCGAACGCCCAGCGCGGCACCTTGACGACGGTGTAGTCGAGCGCCGGCTCGAAGGCGGCGTAGGTCTCGCCGGTGATGTCGTTCTCGATCTCGTCGAGGGTGTAGCCGACCGCCAGCAGGGCGGCGATCTTGGCGATCGGGAAGCCGGTCGCCTTCGAGGCCAGCGCCGAGGAGCGCGACACCCGCGGGTTCATCTCGATCACCACCCGGTCGCCGGTCGCCGGATCGACGGCGAACTGGATGTTCGAACCGCCGGTCGCGACACCGACCCGCCGGATGACGGCGAACGCCTCCGTCCGCATCTCCTGGTACTCACGATCGGAGAGCGTCTGTTGCGGTGCCACGGTGATCGAGTCGCCGGTGTGCACCCCCATCGCGTCGACGTTCTCCACCGAGCAGACGACGATCGCGTTGTCCGCACGGTCGCGGATCACCTCGAGCTCGAACTCCTTCCAGCCGAGAACCGACTGCTCGAGCAGCACCTGGCGAGTCGGGCTGGCATCGAGCGCCGTCGCCACCATGTCGTCCAGCTCGTCACGGTTGTAGACCGTTCCGCCCCCTTCCCCGCCGAGGGTGAAGCTCGGCCGGATGATGAGCGGGTAGCCGATCCGGGCCGCGATCTCGCGCGCCTCGTCGAGCGAGCCGGCGTAGCCGCTGGCGGGGACGGCGAGCCCGATCTCCTCCATCGCTTCCTTGAAGAGCAGTCGGTCCTCCCCCAGCCTGAGCGCGCCGATGTTCGCCCCGAGCACCTCGACACCGAGGCGCTCGAGCACACCGGAGTCGGACAGTGCCAGCGTCAGGTTGATCCCGGTCTGTCCGCCGACCGTCGGCAGCAGGGCATCCGGACGCTCCCGTTCGAGGATCCGCTCGACGACCTCGGGCACCAGCGGCTCGACGTAGGTCGCATCCGCGAACTGCGGGTCGGTCATGATCGTCGCCGGGTTGGAGTTGACCAGCACCACCCGGTACCCCTCGCGGCGCAGCACCCGGCACGCCTGGGTGCCGGAGTAGTCGAACTCGCACGCCTGTCCGATGACGATCGGCCCGGAACCGACGACGAGGATCGAATCGAGGTCGGAGCGGCGAGGCATCGGCGGGGAGTCTAACCCGAAGCGCGGGATCGTTCGTATACACTGCCGGGCAAGGGAACCGCGAAACGGATGCAGGGCCGAAGCGCCTGGGAGGGAACGTGAAGACCGTCGGCGTCGTCAGTCAGAAGGGTGGCGTGGGAAAGACGACCGTGGCGCTCAATACCAGCCTCGCCCTCGCCCGCAGGGGGTGGCGAACGCTGGTCGTCGATGCCGACCCGCAGGGTGCGATCTCCCTCTCCCTCAAGCGCGAACTCAAGGTGGCACACGGGCTCACCGAATACGCCAAGGGGCAGCGGACGCTGCGCGACGTCATCCTGCCGACCAAGATCAAGGAGCTCGCCTTCCTGCCGGTCGGCGGAATCCGCGACCACCGTCCCTCCGGCGCCGAGATCGCAGAGCCGGTCTTCGGGAACCTGATCGACCGCGCCTCGCGGCACTTCGACGTCATGATCGTCGACACCGCGTCCGGCCTCGAGGGCCGTACCCGCAACGTCCTGCGGACGGCGGACTACGCCCTCCTGCCGATGCAGGCCGAGCCGCTCTCGGTGCGCACCCTGCAGGGGGTCCTCGAGACGATCGCCGAGGTGCACGACCAGACCGGCCTCGAGTTCGCCGGCCTGGTGCTGACGATGGTCCAGTCGCGCGACGAGATTTCCCTCGAGACGGTGCAGGAGGTGTGGAACCTCCTCCCCTCCTCTCTCGTCTTCGAGGCGTTCCTGCCACGCGACCCGGCGTTCCTGAAGGCGAGCGCCCACGGAGTGCCGGTGAGCCTCTTGAGCCGGCGGCGGCCGCCGTCGGTGGCATCCGTGTTCGACGGGCTGGCGGCGGAACTCGAGGAGCGCATCGGGCTCGTGAGCGACAAAGACGATGACGTCGTCCATCTCCTGGATTGACCCCGCCGGCCTCGCGACGACGCTCGCCCGGATGGGGATGCCCCGTCCGCGGCAGGCGATCGCCGTCGTCCGACCACCTGTCGAGATCGAGAGCGAGCCGGACGACGCCTCGCCGGTCGAGATCGTCGACGCCGCACCCTCGCCTGTCGTAGCGGTCGAGGTCGAGGAAGAACCGGAGCCGGACGGCTCCGGCGGTGAAGGCTCCCGTGGTGAAGGCTCCGGAGCTGAGGAGGACGTTCCCGAGTTCGTGCCGTCGGCGGGACCGCTGAGGAGCCGCCTCGACAGTTTCCTCGGCTGGCTCACCGAGAGCGCCGGCGCCGAGGCGGCCTTCGTCGTCGACTCCGACGGCCTGCCGCTGATCGATCGCTCGGTCTCTCCGAGCCTCCTCGCCATCGCCGCGAGCGTTCTCCAACTCATCGAGACCATCAACGGCAAGCTGCTCGTGCCGCTCGGTTCGCTGGTAGAGATCGAGCTCGAGGAGAAGCTTCTGAGCCTGGTCTCCGTCGACACCCCGATCGGCAGGTACCTCGTCGGGCAGGTCGGCCGCCGGTCACCGTCGCCCGGGGTGCGCCAGGAGCTCTCGAGTGCGCTGAGGCGGGTGTTCCGCTACGAAGGGGATTGATCTGCGGACGCAGCCGGGCCGAAACGCCGGCCCGGAATGACCGGGCGAATCTCTGAAGAGACCGAACGGTCGATGGCAGAAGCACCTCGAGCCGTTTCGCGAGCTCTTTCCGAGAGGACTTCCAGGTCTGCCGGAGTGTGTGAGCGGCAGGTGGAAAACCGGACCCACCTTGGCTGGTGTCGAACCGGGGTGAGCGCACCAGTCGGGAACGATTTACTCTCGAGGACCGGCTCTTCGTCCCAGGTCGGGAGGCCTACGCGGAAGGCTCAGGCAAAGCCTGGCCCAGGTTCCCCGTCTGCGGACCTCCCGGTTGCACTCCCGGAAAGCCTGTCGAGGCGGTCGGAACCTTTCGACCGAGCGCCGCGCAGTGCCCCCTAACCCGAGTCCGCCTCCAGAGCCACACCGGCTCCCAGCCACCCGGGGACCCCGGTCAGGCCACCGCCGGGATGCGCTCCGCTCCCGGCGAGGAAGTAGCCGTCGATCGGCGTGGCGTAGTGGGCGAGGCGGTGGCCGGGGCGCAGGAAGAGCAGCTGGTCGAGGGCGTGCTCACCGTGGTGCTGCTGGCCACCGGTCGCGCCGTAGCGGCGTTCGATGTCGATCGGTGTCAGCACTTCGCTGCCGACGATCCGCTTCGACGCTCCGGGCGACACCTGCTCCAGACGATCCACGGTGGTGCGAAGAAGCGTCGCCTTCGCTTCGTCGGTCCACCCACCCTCCAGATCGAGCGGTGCGAAGCCGACGGCGACCGACAGCACGTGCCCTCCGCCGGGCGCCAGGTCGGGGTTTTCGAGCGACGGCTGGCGTACTTCGAGAAAGGGCACGTCCGGGAGGCGGCGATACTTGACGGCGTCGAACGCCTGCTCGAGACCGTCGATGGTACCGGTGCCGATCCGCACGATCGAAGCCGCGTGGCCGTCGATCTCGAAACGGTCGTCGAGCGCCAGTCGCACCTTCGCGAGGGTTCCGCGGCAGCGCCAGTTGGCGATCCGCTCACGCGCCTTCAGCGGCAGGGCACCGGGTGGAGCGAGGGCGTAGGCGCGTCGCGGATCACAGGTCGCGACGACGGTGTCGCAGTCGATCGGGTCGCCGCTCTCCATCTCGACGGCTCGAACCGAGCGCCCATCGAGCCTCAGACGCGAGGCCGCTGCGCTGAGCTCGAACTCGACTCCCTTGCGGCGGCAGGCGGTCTCGAGCGCCTCGACGAGCGCCGAGGCACCGCCTACGGTCTCGGCACCGGCCCTCGTCTCGAGCGCCAGCAGGTTCGCAGCGCTCCCCGCCGAGTGGGGACCGAGCCAGGTGCCGAGGACCGCCGGAGCGATCAACGCTTCGATCAGTCGCTCGGAGGCGAAGCGCTCGCGCAGCCAGTCGGCTGCCGGCATCGGGCCGACCCGCAGGAGCTCGGTGAGGGTCTCCCTTCCGAGACGGCGCAGCGCCCAGCCGTCGCGCGCCAGCGCGAGCGCCGAGGCGACACCGTCGACATCGAGGCGTGGCGGCGGGCGATCGAGCAGCCGCGTCACCGCCGGTGCCACCTCGCGAACGAATCGCGAGTGCGCCTCGAACGCCTCCGCCTCGCTCGCCGCGGCCCCGCTGCGCTCCTCGCCCTGCCAGCGGGCGAAGACCCCGTCCGGTGACGCCACGGTGATCGCCGACGGCCGGCGCCCGCGCCAGCCGACCGCTTCGAGGTCCATCGCCTCGGCAATCCAGGGCCGGAAGCCGGTCGTGTCTTCGAGCACACCCGGAGCGTGAAAGTCGGGATGGAACTCGTCGATCGCGGCGAGGCCTCCGAGCCGGTCCCGCCGCTCGCAGACGACGACACGTCGTCCCTCGGAGGCCAGCCTCCAGGCCGCGACGAGACCGTTCGCCCCACCGCCGATGACGACCGCCGTGGCGCTCATCCCGCGGCTCCCCGCTGCCCGAGAATCGCGCGCGCGCACAACGCGCCGGGAGCGCCCATGATGCCGCCACCGGGATGAGCTCCCGAGGCGCACAGCCACAGTCCGTCGACCGGGGTGCGATAGTGCGCCCAGCCCGCCGCCGGTCGCTGGAAGGCGAGCTGCTCGAGGCTCAACTCGCCGTGGAAGATGTTGCCCTCCGAGAGGCCGTACGTCTGTTCGAGGTCCCACGGCGTCAGCACCTGGCGGTGGAGGATGCGATCTTCGAGCCCCGGCATGTACTCGGCGAGGGTGGCGATGACCGTGTCGCCGAACTCCTCCCGCCGCGCCGGCCAGGCGTCGGCACCTTCGGCGAGATGATAGGGGGCGTACTGAACGAAGATCGACATCACGTGCTTGCCGGGCGGCGCCACGCTCGGGTCGGTGAGTGAAGGGATGACGATGTCCATGAACGGCCGGCGCGAGAAGCGCCCGTACTTGGCGTCGTCGTAGGCCCGTTCGAGATAGTCGACGCTCGGCGCGATCGTGATGTCGCCACGCAGGTGCACGCCGTCGCCGGGCAGACAGCCGAACTCGGGAAGCGCATCGAGGGCGAGATTGACCTTGCCGGAGCTGCCGCGGAGCTTGAAGCGGCCGATCTGGCGGGCGAAGTCGTCCTCCAGATGCTCCTCGCCGACGAGGCCGAGGAAGGTGCGACGGGGGTCGAGGCCCGAGACGACCTCCTTCGCCCGCAGCTCGTCGCCGTTCTCGAGTACCACGCCGACCGCTCGATCCCGCTCGACGATCACCCTCTCCACCGGCGCCGACGGCCGGATCTCGACCCCGTGCTCACGTGCGGCGTCGGCGATCGCCGCCGCCACGGCTCCCGTCCCCCCCTTCGCCAGCCCCCAGGCCCGGAACGCCCCGTCGATCTCGCCCATGTAGTGGTGCAGCAGCACGTAGGCGGTACCGGGCGAGCGCACGCCGAGGAACGTACCGATAATGCCGCTCACCGACATCGGCGCGATCAACGCCTCCGACTCGAACCATTCGGAAAGCAGATCGACGGCGCTCGAGGTGAGCATCTTGTACTCGGCGGCCAGCCAGTCGTAGCCGCGATCGACCAGCCCCTTGCCGAGCGCGCCCAGATCCCACAGCTCTCTCGGATCGAGCGTCGTCGGGTCGGGCGCCGGGCGGTCGATGATCGGCTTGACGAGCCTCCCGAGCTCTCCCATCACCCGCCCGAACTCCGGATAGACCTCGGCATCGTGGGGCGAGAAACGGGCGATCCGCCGGCGGGTGCGCTCGGGGTCGCCGTCGCGCAGCAGGTAGCTGCCGTCGGGGAACGGGGTGAAGGTCGCCTCCAGCGGCAGGATCTCCAGCCCCCGGCGCGGCAGTTCGAGATCGCGCATGATCCAGGGCCGCAGCAGGCTGACGACGTAGGAGCATGCCGAGAACGTGAATCCCGGGAAGACCTCCTCGCTGACGGTCGCGCCGCCGAGAATCTCCCGTCTCTCGAGCACCAGCACCTTGCGCCCGGCTCGCGCGAGATAGGCGGCGCAGGTCAAGCCGTTGTGACCGGCGCCGACGACGATCGCGTCCCACCGCTCGCTCACGGCTTGCGCTTCCTCGGCGGGTCGAAGAACGGGGTCTCGACGACGGTCGCTCGCACCCGATCGCGCTCGAACTCGACGGTGTGCTCGATCCCGAGCACCGAGCCGACGGCGGCGGAACCGGACTCGACCGACGCGAGCGCGATCTGCTGCTTGAGGGTCGGCGACCACAGGTGGCTGGTCGCCCGACCGACCTGACGGTTGCCGTCGAAGACCGGAATCGGATCACGGCTCGCGCCGGCCGGCAGCGAGGCCGGAAGCCCGTGGCGATCGTAGAGCCGCTCGAGATCGCCGTAGTCGGCAAGGAGCCCGACGAAGCTCCAGGCCGGACCGCGCTCCTTCTCCGCCGCCAGCGCCGCCTGGCCGACGAACGGGTCGCGGTCGAGATCGACGGTCCAGCCGAGGCCGAGCTCCCACGGCGACGACTTGCGCGACTCGAGGACGACGCGCGGTGCGCTGTAGTAGTCGACATCGAGCATGATGAAGCCCGCCTCGATGCGCGACATGTCGAGGGCGTCGAGCCCGGCCGGGGTGAAGCCGTGACGGGAGCCGTGAGCCGCCAGTGCATCCCACAACTCGAGCGCCCGGTCCGCCTCGACCCACAACTCGTACCCGAGGTCTCCCGTGTAGCCGGTGCGGGTCACCCCCACCGGGAACCCGAGGCTCTCGATCTCGACCGCACGGAAGAAGCGCAGCTCGGCGACACCGTCTCCGAGGCAGTCGACGAGCAGATCGCGCGATCTCGGTCCCTGCACGGCGAGAGCGGCGACCGATTCGCTGATGTCGTCGATCTCGACCTCGAGCCCCGCCGCCGCAGTCCTGAACCACCGCAGACTCGGCTCGGCCGCCGTGACCCGGAAGCGCCGTCGCCCCCAGCGGGTCACCGTGCCGTCATCGACCACCTTGCCGGCGTCGTCGCACCAGCAGCAGTAGGTCACCCGGCCGACCGCCAGCTTGCGCACGTCCCGGGTCATCACCTGAGCCAGCAGCTCGGCCGCCTGGCGGCCTCTCACCTCGTACTTGTACAGCGGGCTGACGTCGATCGCCGCCGCCGCGTGACGGATGGCCGTGTACTCGGGCTCCGCCCCGTGATCGAACGAGCAGACCGCGAGCCGACCCGCCCAGTCCTTCCAGCGGTAGCTGTGGCACAGAGGGGCGAGTCGCTCGTGGAAGGGAGTCGGAATCGGCACGCCGTCACTCCCCGGTCTCGAAACCGTGGCAGTCGAAGGTCGGCAGGTGCGGGTAGCGCGCCAGGCGCGGGTCGGTCCGCGAGGCGGCGCATCGCACGTAGGACCTGTCGCGGCCGCGCACCCATTCACGGTGCCGGCAGCGCGCACAGCAGCCCAGACTGGCCTCGAAACGCGCCAGCGAAGCGCCGCCCTCCGTCCCGCGAAACCGTTCTCTCATCCCCAGCGTATGTATATCTGAATCCGGTCGGCGCTGCCGACCTCCCTCCGGGGCCGGCCCGCCCACATTCGTGGGGGGTGTTCCGGGCTCCACCACGAAGCTTCGGCTTCGCCAGTCCCCTTTCCCACCGCCGCTCTCACCGAGCGGTGACCGACCGCAACCGGGGGGCCGCGACGAGCGGCCCCCCTCCTCGTTCGGTTCCCGACGCGGTCACTCGCTGCGCAGCGCCTCGGATGGGATCGAGCCGCCCCGCACGACGCGCCGGCAGCCAGCAGGCGAGGAGGGTCACGGCCATCGTGAAGGCGGCGACGGCCAGTACATCCCGGGCTACGACCCGGAACGGCACTGCCGAGAGGAAGTAGATCGCCGCCATCTCGGAATCGAAGCGGATCAGCTCGAACTCGTTGAGCGCCCAGGAGACACCGCTACCGAGAAGCACGCCGAGCAGGGTGCCGAAGAGCCCCAGCAGCAGGCCGTAGCGAAGAAACACTCCCCGCTGCTCCTCCGGCGAAAGGCCGAGAGCGGCGAGCACCCCGAAATCGCGCCGTCGTTCGCGCACCAGCACGACGAGGCTCGAGGCGGTGTTGAAGGTCGAGACGAAGACGATCAGCCCGAGCACCAGGAAGAGCATCCACTGCTGCAGCCGCAAGGCGGCGAAGAGCTCCCGATTGAGGTCGAGATAGTCGGAGACGAGGAAGTCGTCGCCGAGCCGGCCGCGGGCGAGCTCGACGAGCTCCGGGTCGTGGCCCCCCTCGATCGTCATTTCGATCACCGACAGCCCGGCCTCCCCTATCAGCGACTCCAGGCGGGCGCGATCGAGCAGCACCCACTGACGGTCGAACTCGGCGAAGCCGGTCTCGCACACCCCCACCACCCGCGCCGACGCGTAGCGAAACGACGGGCGCCCACCGCCGAAACGCAGCGCCATCAGCTCGAGCGGCTCTCCGTCGTTCGGCCTCAACTCTTCGTGGAGCTGGCGGCCTACGATGACCTCGAGCGCCCGCGCGCCGTCGTCGGTCCCGGACGGCCGCTCGGGCGGTGGAAGCCATTTGAGCTCGCATACCGCATCGAGCCCGCTCCCCCCTTCGAGACCGCGGTAGGTAACGTCGACGCCGTCGGGCCGCGCAGCGCTCGAGAGGGAGCCCTGACCGTAGGCCACCAGGCGCGCCTCCTCCACCCCGGGGGTCGTGGCAGCGGTCTCGAGCGCCCGCTGAAGCTCACCCTCCGTCAACGCCCGCTGCGGGTAGGCAGCCATCGCTGCGCTCCCCTGCACCAGCTTCGCCTGCAGGTCCTCACGGTAGCCAGTCATGAGCGCCATCGCGATCACCATCGCGGCAACGCCGAGCGCCGTCGCCAGGAGAGCCGCCCAGGTCGTCCCGGACAGCAGTCGGGTCCGCCGGCCGCCGAACAGGCGCCACGACAGCGACCAGGCAAGTCGGCCGCGGCTCACGAGCCGGCGACGGCGGCGACTTCGGCGAGAAACTCGTCGAACAGGCTGGTGGCGTCGAGCGGGCCTGGCGCGGCTTCGGGGTGGTACTGCGCCGAGAAGACCGGCCGGCCGTCCACCCGGAAGGCCTCCACCGTGCCGTCGTTGAGATTGAGCTCGGTGACGCGGCAGCCGTCGGGCAACGAGTCGGGCTCGATGGCGAAGCCGTGGTTCTGGCTGGTGATGAGCACCCGCCCGGAGTCGACGTCGCGCACCGGCTGGTTACCCCCGTGGTGGCCGAACGGGAGCTTGAAGGTCGTGCCCCCCATCGCCAGCCCGAGAAGCTGGTGCCCGAGGCAGATGCCGAAGAGCGCCGTCCCGGAAGCCACCAGCTCGCGCACATTGGCGATGATGCCGGTGAGCGGCTCCGGGTCTCCGGGGCCGTTCGACAGCACCACGCCGTCCACCCCGAGGGCGAGACAGTCCGCGGCCGACGTCGCCGCCGGCAGGATCGTCAGGTGAGCGCCCCGCTGCGCCAGGTTGCGCAGGATGTTGGCCTTGACGCCGAAGTCGTAGATGGCGAGACGGAACCGGGTCTCGACACCGTCGGGGGGCGCCATCTCCCACGGCTCGTCGCAGGTCACGTCCGGCACGAGAGCGCGGCCCTCCATCGACGGTGACGCCGCGACTTCCTCGAGAAGCTGCGCCACGTCGTCACGCTCCGTCGTCAGCACCCCCCTGAGCGCTCCGTGATTCCGTACCCGACGGACGACCGCTCTCGTGTCGATGCCGTCGACGGCGGGTACGCCGCGCTCCCTCAGGTACCCGACGAGGCTTCCCTCGCTGCCATGGCTCGACGGGGTCTCGGTGAACTGGCGGGCGACGAAGCCCTCGACCCACGGACGTTGCGACTCCTCGACCTCGGCGTTGATGCCGTAGTTGCCGATGTGAGGCAGCGTCATCACGACGATCTGCCCGCGATAGGAAGGATCGGTGAGGATCTCCTGGTAGCCGGTCATCGAGGTGTTGAACACCACCTCCCCGAACCGGGTACCCGGAGAAACCGCTTCTCCCTCGAAGGTCGAACCGTCTTCGAGGAGCAGCAGGGCTGAGCTCATCGGAAGCGCTAACTCCGTCCAGCGAGCGCGGGCAGGCCACGATCGACGACCGGGGCGAGAGCGGCCACCTGCTCGACCAACTCGTCGAACTCCTCGGGGCGCAGGGCCTGGAGGCCGTCCGAAAGCGCTGCTTCGGGTGCGTCGTGCACCTCGATCATCAGTCCGTCCGCGCCTGCGGCGACTGCGGCCCGCGACAGGGGCAGCACCTTCTCCCGCGATCCTGCGGCGTGGCTCGGATCGGCGACGATCGGCAGGTGCGAGATCCGCTCGATCGCCGGGATCAGCGTCACGTCGAGCGTGTTGCGACTGTGATCGGCGAAGGTTCGGATTCCGCGCTCGCACAGAACGACGTCGCCGTTGCCCTGGTCGAGGATGTACTCGGCGGCCAGCAGCAGCTCGGTCAGCGTGGCGTTCATCCCGCGCTTCAGGAGCACCGGACGCCCGCAGCGCCCGGCACGCTTGAGCAGGGTGTAGTTCTGCATGTTGCGAGCGCCGATCTGCACCATGTCCGAGTACTCGGCGACTTCGTCGAGCACGTCGATGTCGAGCGCCTCGCTCACGACCGGCAACCCGGTCTCGGAACGCACCCGATCGAGGATCTTGAGCGCCTCGACCCCGAGCCCCTGAAAGCTGTAGGGGCTGGTTCGCGGCTTGTAGGCGCCGCCGCGCAGGATGTGCGCTCCGGCCGCCTTGACCCGCCGGGCGATCCCCAGCGTCTGCTCGTAGCTCTCGACCGAGCACGGACCGGCGATCAGTACGAGATCACGCCCGCCGATCTCGACGCCGCCGACATCGACGATCGTGTCGTCGGGCCGGAACTCGCGCGACACGAGCTTGTACGGATGGCTGACCTGAAGGATCTCGAGGACGCCGTCGAGCGATTGAATCGCCGCCGGCTCCACCACGCCGAGGTTGCCGGTGATACCGATCGCCGTGCGTTGGGCGCCGGGGATCGGATGAGCCTTCAGCCCCCGCTCCTCGACCTTCCGGACGACCTCCTCGACCTGCGAGGCGGTCGCCTCCATCTTCATCACCACGAGCATGCCGGATACCTCGAAACCCGCAGCGTCGCGGGGGCGCTATGATACCAGAGCCCCGGCGGACCACCGCCCCGACGAGAGAGGCGCCCCGACATGTACAGACGCTCGACCCTTGCCTGCCTTCTGACTCTCATTCTCGGCACCGCACCGGTGCTCGCCTACACCGTCGTCCTCAGGGACGGCTCGCGAGTCGAGGCACGAGACAAGTACGTCATCGAGGGCGACAAGGCGATCATCACGCTGATGAGTGGCACCGAGACCTTCATCGACGCCTCCGAGATCGACGTCGAGGCGACCGAGGAGGCGAACAAGCATCAGCTCGGCAACGCGCTCGTCCTGGAGGACGGCGAGTTCGTCCAGAAGAAGGTCGTCTCCGGGGAGACGAAGCAGCGCGAGCGCCTCGGTGACCTGATCGAGCGCGGCGAGGCTTCGATGCGCGGCACCGCGCGCCCTGACGGCGACGTGTCGGCGCCCCGCATCTCGACGTCGACGACCGACGACACGGCCGCGCTCCGGCGGGAGCCGCTGCGCGACATCGACCTTGCGGCGGCGATCAAGCAACGCTTCTCCGAGCTCGGCTTCGACGGCGTCGGCGTCTTCCAGGGCACGGCGAACACCCGGCCTTTCGTCGAGGTTCGCACCGACTCCGAGGCTTCGGTCTTCCGAAGCCTGGAGGTCGCCGCCGAGGTTCTGACCTCCGTCCGCGAGGAGTTCGCCGATCAGTGCGACGTGCTCGAGCTCGTGCTCACGACCTCGAACCAGCAGCGGGCCGGAGACTTCGAGATCGGTCCCGAACTCGCGGCGGCGCTACAGGCCGACGGCGCCGACGTGCCGAACCTGTTCGTCGAGCACGTCCGGTTCTAGCCTGACGAACGCTCGCCGGGCTCCGACAGCTCCACGAGCACGCCGGCTGCGCTCTTCGGGTGCACGAACTGCACCCAGCACCCACCCGCGCCGCGGGTCGGCTCGGGGCGCAGAACCTGGTAGCCGGCCTCTCTGAGCGCCGCGTCGTCGCCCCGGATGTCGGTGCTCGCGAGACAGACGTGATGCAGCCCCTCTCCACGCTTCTCGAGGAAGCGGGCGATCGGCGAGTCCTCACGAGTCGGCTCGAGCAACTCGATCTTGCTCTCACCGCAGTGGATCATCGCCACCCGGACTCCCTCCGCTTCGACCTCCTCGATCTCGGCCACCTCGAGGCCGAGCGCTTCGTAGAAGCCGCGCGCCGCTTCGATCGAGGCGACTGCGACACCGATGTGGTCGATGCGGGGAATCATCCGCGCAGCAGCTGCCTGGCGATGACGAGCCGCTGGATCTCGCTCGTCCCTTCCCCGATCGTGCAGATCTTGCAGTCGCGGAAGAACTTCTCGGCACGGTAGTCCTTGATGAAGCCGTAGCCGCCGTGAATCTGCACGCCGAGGTCGGCGCAGAAGACCGCGGTCTCCCCGGCATAGAGCTTCGCCTCCGCAGCGAGCCGGGTGACCTTGCCGCTGCGATCCATCTCGACCGCGGCGGCCATCACGAGCGCTTCCGCCGCGGCGATGCGGGTCGCCATGTCGGCGAGATGGAACTGAATCGCCTGGAACTGCGCGATCGGCTTGCCGAACTGCTCGCGCTCGAGCGCGTAGGCGCGGGCCGTCTCGAAGGCCCCTTTGGCAATGCCGAGACCGAGCGCGGCGATCGAGATGCGACCGCCGTCGAGAATCTGCAACGCCTGAATGAAGCCCTCGCCGACCTCCCCGAGCAGGTGGTCGTCGGGGACGAAGCAGTTCTCCATGATCACTTCAGCCGTGTCGGAGGCGCGCGTGCCGAGCTTGTTCTCCTTCTTGCCCGACCGGAACCCCTCGCGCCCCTTCTCGACGACGAAGGCGGAGACGTTGTGATGACGCGGCCCTTCGGCATCGTTGACCGCGAAGACGACGCACAGGTCGCCCACCGATCCGTGAGTGGTGAAGGTCTTGGCGCCGTTGAGGATCCAGCCCCCCTCGACCTTCTCGGCCCGGGAGCGAGTGCCGGCGGCGTCCGAGCCCGCCTCGGGCTCGGTGAGGCTCCAGGCGCCGATCTTCTCGCCGCTCGCCAGCGGCACCACCCAGCGGCGGCGCTGCTCCTCGGTGCCGAACTTGTAGATGTGGTTCGTGCACAACGAGTTGTGAGCCGCGACGCTGAGACCGACCGACGGATCGACCTGCGCCAGCTCGCTGATGACGAGCGCGTACTCGACGTAGCCCAGGCCGGCGCCGCCGTACTCCTCCGGCATCAGAATGCCCAGGAATCCGAGTTCGCCCGCCTGCTCGAAAAACCTCGGTGGGAAAGCGCTGCGCCTCGTCGATCTCCTCGACGATCGGATCGACGGCCTTGCGAGCGAAGTCGCGGGCGGCTTCCTGTACGACGACCTGCTCCTCGGTCAGTGCGAAATCGACGGTCTCGGTCATCTCTCGAAGGCTCTCCGCGGCCTGCCGCGGCGGGCGGCTCGCC
The DNA here is from genome assembly GCA_965223855.1 of Candidatus Multivoradales bacterium. Classification (GTDB taxonomy): domain Bacteria; phylum Acidobacteriota; class Thermoanaerobaculia; order Multivoradales; family JAHEKO01; genus CALZKB01. The sequence goes on along the minus strand of CBDCXM010000009.1, from coordinate 2,107,269 downwards.
GGCGGGATCGTAGCACGCACTCCCCGGCGGGCCGGAGGCTCTTCAGGCCGCCTCAGCGGCCCTGCCGCAGCCGTTCGTACTCGCTGCGGGAGACGGTTTCGACCGTCGTCAGGTCGACGCTCGAGTAGTAGTGCTCGAGAATCTCGCGGTAGGAGTGACCACGCAGACCCATGCCGTACGCGCCGATCTGGCACATCCCCACCCCATGTCCCCAGCCGCGGCCGGAGAACAGCCATCCCGGCACCCCCTTCGGGGGCGCCAGCCGCTTGAACGTGAAGAAGGTGTCCGGAAGATCGAGCGCCCAGCGGATCGCCAGCCCCTCGATCTCCACGGTATTCCCTTCGCCGATCACCCTGAGGCGGCCGACCCGCCCGGAGCGCCCTCTCTCGACCACTTCGAGGCGCCGGAACCGGAAGCCGGGATACCGCTCCTCGATCAGGCGTCCGATCTCGCTGTCGGAGCGGAATCTGCGCCAGGTCGAATAGCGGCTGCTGCGATCGTAGGCCGCACCGTTGGGGTCGACGTGCTGGACGACGGCCGCCGGAATCCCCTCGACGAGGTAGACCGTCAACGGATCTCCGGGCACCATGCCCAACGTGGCGCCGGTCGTCCTCCCCCCACGGTCGCGGAAGGTCGCGAGCCCCGGATCGATCTCGAAGCTCCGCGCGACCCCCTCCTCCCGCACGACGAGCCTCCCCCCCTCGACCTTGGCGAAGAGCCCCTCGACCGTCTCGACCACCCGCAGCATCTCCATCAGAGCCAGGAGGGTGCGCTCCACTTCGCCCGCTGAGACGGCGCTGTCGACCGGGCCGTCGAGAATGCCGAGCGAGCCGAGGTACGTCGCTACCTCGAGGTCGTCTTCCGACCAGCCCGCCGGCGCCTGCCCCAGCGCGTAGGGAATGTCGGGCGGCGCCACGAAGAGTTCCACCTCGAGGGCGAGATCCAGCCAGGAGGCGATATGACGTGCGAGTCCCCGGCGGTCGAGGGTCGCCAACGGCGCTGCCGGAGGCGGCAGGCCGGCGACGAAGGCAAGGGTCTGCAGCCGCTCGCTCAGCGACGGCGCCCCGAGAGCCAGGTCGGCCGGACCGAGCACCCTCGCGATCAGGGCATCGGGAAACGCCGACGACTTCGCTCCCGACAGTTCGGTGAGCCCTGCCTCGAAGCACGGAACGGCCGCCAGATACGGCTTCTCGTTGCCGGGAAAGACGATCTCAGCGTCCTCGGTGTGACCTCCGCACGTCGAGCTGTACTTGGCGTCGATCGCTGCGCCGTCGAAGGCGATCACCTCGCCGGCCGTCTCGCGCACCGCGCGATCCGACATCGGGTGCTCGGCGCTCCTTCCGCCGTAGACCTGGCACCTCGGGGTCGCGCAGATGTCGTAGCCCTCGGCGGCGAACTCCGCGAAGTTGTGAACCGCGTAGGTCCGCGCTGCGACCGCCTGCGCCTTGAGCCCCTCCAGGCTGTCGTACACCTCCGGCCCCATCTCCCGCGGCACGACACCGCGAACATAGTCGTCGAGCGGCAACTCGTTGATGAGGTTCAGCGTCCCACGGTCGTTGAGATAGACGAGGAGCCGCCCGCGATAGGTCCCCGACGGCAGGCGGATGCCCGTCTCCGAACGCGACCAGACCACGACCCAGCGCCCGCGCACCCTCCAGGCGTCGCTACCCTGCCGCACTCGCAGTCCCTCGGCGACCGAGGCCGAGGGCTCCGACACGACGAAGGCACCGGCGCGGCCGGCGGCTGCCAGCTCGCGGACCGCCTCGTCCGCCGCCGAGCGGTCGCTGAAGCGGCCGACGCGCACCCGATAGAGATCCGTCGCTGCATCGAAAACCACTTCTCCGACGCCGAATCTCGCTTCGAATCGCCGCGCCAGACCGAGAGCCTGCCGCTCGTCCTTGAGCGCCGCCACCTGAAGCCGGTAGGTGCCTCTGCTCCCGGTCGCCGCCGGCTCGATCGAGAACGGCTCCACCAGAGCGACCTGGGTCTCCCCGGCCTGAGCCCTCAGATCCGCGCCGCAGCATGGAAGGACGACCTTCTCGAGATCGGTCGCCAGGCCGACCCGCACGGTCTCCGGTACCAGGGGGGCCGCCTCGACGGCGGCGGTCCACGCGAGGATCAGGGCGCAGACGGAAAGGAACGGACGCAGCCGCCTCGTGGACTCCCTGAACACAGCCTGTTTCCCGCTCAGGAAGCCAGTCGTCGCTCGTGGTCGATCTCGGTGCGGGTCAGAGCCACCACCGAGCCGAAAAGCGCCACGGAGAGGACGCCCCCCACGAGCCACTGGGCGAAGGTGAGCAGAATCTGTACGGCGAGTGCGGCGGCACCGCCATCCCCCAGAGCGATCGCGAGGCCCTGCGAGAGAGGCAGGAACACGACGGCCACACCGATCTGCGCCACCAGGAAGAGAACGGCGATCACGATGGCGGCCCAGAAGCGACGCCCGAGGTAGACCAGCGCCCGGTTGGTCGCTCGGAAGACGCCGAAATCGTTGACGACCAGGGTCTGCCCGATGACGAGCCAGATCTGCAGTGCCAGCATCAGCAGAATCAGTGGCAGGACGAGGACGCAACCGACGGCGATCGCGATCCCCTGCCCGAGCTTCGCCAGCAGGAAGACTCCCAGGCCCGCCAGGAGGACGAGGCCGAAGAGGGCGACCGTCAGCAGCAGCGTCAGCCAGTTGAAGAACCAGAAGAGTGGCCAGACGTACTGCGAGGCCCAGCCGCTGAAGTTCCGCCCTGAAAAGGTCTCGAAGAGGGTCATCTCCGACCCGGTACCGCGGGGCGCCTGCCGTTCCCCCCGGTCGAGGGTGGCGAGAATTCCGCCCTGGAACCACGAGTAGACGAGCAGCAGGACGGCAAGAAAGACGAACAGCACGGCGAGGACGATCGCCAGCTCCTTCCAGCCGAAGGCGCTGCGCGCCAGCGCCTCGCGCAGATTCTCGACATCCTCCACCGACTCGAGGCTGAAGCCGTCGAGCGACGCTCCGATGCCCGCCATCATGAGCACCACAACGCCGAGGAACGCCACGACACCGCAGGCGATGATCTGGGCGAAGACGAGCAGCACCAGCTTCCAGTTGCCCCGCAGGTTGGAGACTCCGCGAGAGACGCACTCGAGCGCCGACAGTCGTTGCGAGTTCATCAGGTGTATCGCCGGGAGTTCAGATTCGCGTTTGGGCCTGAACGACTTCGCGCCGGAAGTCCGGCACCGGGAGCTCGATGGCGAAGGCCATCTCGTGAAGCCGGCTCACCAGCCGGGCGGGAATGCGGGTCGCGAGCGGCTCCGGCCCGGCCGGCAGCGGACGCCCGAACTCACGGCCGTTGGCGTGGCCGGCCCCCGAGGACTCCTTCAGCGTGTAGTTGGTGGTGAAGAGCGTCGGCAGGCAGCGGGTATACCTGGCATTGAGCACCAGATAGAGCATGTCGTTGACGAACGGCGTCGGACGCTGCGCTCCCAGTTCGTCGAGCACCAGCACCTCGGCGTCCGTCACCGGATCGAGCACCTGTCGCTTCGACTCCTCGGAGCCGGGGTCGAAGGTCGACTGGATCTGGTGAACGAGGCTCGTGAAGTCGACGAAGCGCCCTTCCACCCCGTAGCGGTCGACGAGAGCGCGCAGCACGGCTGCCGCGAGATGAGTCTTGCCGCCGCCCGGAGGCCCGACGTAGACGAGACCGGTCCGTCGATAGCCACCGTCCTCCAGCAGAAAGCGGTCGACATAGCGGCGGGAGAGTTCGCGCGCCTCGAGCAGGCGGTCGCCGCCCTCGGGCGCATCGACGTTGAAGTTCTCGAGCGTCGAGTCAGCGTAGCGCCGCGGAATCGCGGCCCGCTGTACACGGGAGCGCGCCGCCAAAGCGGGACGGCAGTCGCACGGAATCGCCGTTCCGGCCCCTCCGTCTTCGGTCATCACCCAGCCGCGCCCCCCGCACTGCCGGCACTCGTCGGACTCGAGTGGCATGGTGGGATCGTAGCACGGCGACTCGGACCCTCGACCGGCTGCGGCGACCGGCTGCTGCGACCGACCGATCGTCTGATTTCAGCTGCCGTCGGCCTTTGCCAGCGGGCTCTTCGGCACCTTTTCGAGCGCAAAGCGCCGGTCCCCGCCGAAGCGACGATCGAGGCGGCCGCTCTTGAGCGCCTCGAGCAGGCGATCGACCTCGACCTGCATCTGCTCCATCTGCTCGTTCATGTTGAGAATCACCTCGACGCCGGCGAGGTTGACACCCAGATCCCTAGTGAGAGTGAGGATGGTCTCGAGGCGCCGGATGGTCCCCTCGTCGTACAGACGGGTGTTTCCCGCACTGCGGACCGGGGTGATCAACCCTTCTCTCTCGTAGAGCCGCAGCGTCTGCGGATGGATCTCGAAACGTTCGGCGACCGCACTGATCATCAGGTACTTGCGCTGGCTCTGACGTCTTCGCGGCATCTTCGGACACCCCTCTCGTTTCCGACCCCGCCGCAACGCCCCGTCGCGAAGACGCGACGGGGCGAAGGGAGCGGTCACGGTCGGATCAGGCGGACTTCTCGCTGTCCTCCACGTCGACGTACTCGGCGTCGATCACCTCGTCCTCGTCGGCGGGGGCAGAGCCCGGCTCGGCACCTGCGCCGGCCGCCTCGGCCTGCTCCTTGTACATGATCTCCGCCAGCTTGTGCGAGGCCTGGGTCAGGCGCTGAATCGCCGACTCCATCTCTTCGGCGTCGTCGCCTTCGAGCGCCTTCTTCGAATCTTCGAGGGCACCCTCGAGCTCCGAGATCTCTTCGGCGCCCAGCTTGTCCTTGTGCTCCTCGAAGGTCTTCGAGGTGGCGTAGACGAGCTGGTCGAGCTGGTTGCGCTGCTCGACGAGCTTGCGGCGCTCCTGATCCTCCTCCGAGTGGGCTTCGGCGTCCTCGACCATGCTCGAGATCTCGTCCTCCGACAGGCCGCTCGACGCCGTGATCGTGATCTGCTGCTCCTTGCCGGTCCCGCGATCCTTCGCGGACACGTTGAGGATGCCGTTGGCGTCGATGTCGAACGTCACCTCGACCTGCGGCATGCCCCGTGGCGCCGGCGGAATGCCGACCAGGTGGAAGCGCCCCAGCGTGCGGTTGTCGCGCGCCATGTCCCGCTCACCCTGGAGCACGTGCACCTCGACCGAGGTCTGGTTGTCGGCCGCGGTCGAGAAGACTTCGCTCTTCTTCGTCGGGATGGTCGTGTTGCGGTCGATGAGCCGGGTCATCACCCCGCCGAGCGTCTCGATGCCGAGCGACAGAGGCGTGACGTCCAGCAGCAGAACGTCCTTGACGTCTCCCGCCAGGACGCCGCCCTGTACCGCGGCGCCGACCGCCACCACCTCGTCCGGGTTGACACCCTTGTGAGGCTCCCTGCCGAACACCTCCTGCACGACCTTCTGCACCAGCGGCATGCGGGTCTGACCGCCGACGAGGACGACCTCGTCGATGTCGGAGGCGTCGACGTCGGCGTCGGTGAGCGCCTGCTTGCAGGGCTCGATCGAGCGCCGGACCAGCTCCTCGACCATCTGCTCGAGACGGCTGCGGCTCAGCTTGACGTTGAGGTGCTTGGGCCCCGACTGGTCGGCGGTGATGAAGGGCAGGTTGATCTCGGTCTCCTGCGCGCTCGAGAGCTCGATCTTGGCCTTCTCGGCCGCCTCGCGCAGACGCTGGACCGCCATCGGATCCTGGCTCAGATCGATGCCCTGGTCCTTCTTGAACTCGGCGAGCAGCCAGTCCATCAGCTTCTGGTCGATGTTGTCGCCGCCCAGGTGGGTGTCGCCATTGGTCGACTTGACCTCGACGACTCCCTCACCGACCTCGAGGATCGAGATGTCGAAGGTACCGCCACCGAAGTCGTAGACCGCGATGAGCTGGTCTTCCTTCTTGTCGAGGCCGTAGGCGAGCGCCGCGGCGGTCGGCTCGTTGACGAGACGCTCGACCTTGAGACCGGCGATTCGGCCGGCGTCCTTCGTCGCCTGACGCTGCGCGTCGTTGAAGTAGGCGGGAACGGTGATGACGGCCGCCTCGACCTTCTGGCCGAGGTAGTCCTCTGCGGCCTGCTTGAGCTTCTGCAGGGTCATCGCCGAGATCTCTTCCGGCGAATAGTCCTTGCCGTCGATCGCGACGCGCAAACCGCTGTCGGCCTGCGTCACCTTGAACGGCACCATCTTCATCTCCTCCGCCACTTCGTCGTAGCGGCGGCCCATGAACCGCTTGATGGAGTAGATGGTGCGCTCGGGGTTGGTCACCGCCTGACGCTTGGCGACCTGCCCCACCAGGCGCTCACCGTTGTCGGAGAACGCCACCACCGACGGGGTGGTGCGATTTCCCTCGGCGTTGGGGATGACCTTCGCCTCGGTTCCTTCCATGACGGCAACCACGCTGTTCGTGGTCCCCAGGTCGATTCCTATGATCTTGCTCACTGCGCTTCCTCCTTGAAGACGGGGGTCGTTGGGCGCCGAACCGACGTTGGCAGTGCTCGCTTCGCTCGGCCCTGGGGCCGGCACGGAGAACGGCTCGGCGACGTCAAGGATACAAACCTTAGTGAGTAGATGTCAAGTCCTTGAGCGCAGAACTTGCTGAGAAGCCGCTAAGATCTCTCGCGGGCGCGTGAGAACACCCTCTCACTGACGATTCCGGGACCCGCTCCGCCCGTCCGGAGGCGCTGTCAGTCGAGGAGGAAGAGCGACGGTCGAGCCAGGACCTCGGGCGGGGAGTAGTCCGGGTCGAGCAGAAAGTTCCCCCGAATGGTCTCGATGCGGACCGCACCCGGATCGCTCCGCGCACCGTCGAGGGCCAGCTGATAGGAGAGCGGCGCCCGGGTGAACTCGAACTCACGGCCGCTCACCGCCAGGTCTCCGGCCGCCAGGAGGCGCAGTGCCACGAGGTCCGCGAGTTGGCCGGGGAACTCCCCTTCCAGCAGGAAATGGGTTCTCGCCGCGCGATCGATCTTGGTGTAGACCGAGTCCTGCACGCCTGTGGCGATGCCGGCGCGGATCCTCTCCTGGCCGCCGAGCGGCAGGAGGAAGCGACCCGGCGCCATCACCACGAGGCCCACCAGACTGACGAGCAGCCCGAGAGCGAGGAGCCGGCCCGGAAGCACCGGCGACAGGCTCGAACCCCAGAACTCTCTCCAGTCGATGTCGAGCCGCCGGCGACGGGGCTCCTCGAACTCGTCTTCGGGCTCGGGGTCCGGCATCTCGACCTCCGGATAGCCGATCTCGGCGTACGCCTCCTCCGAGTACCCGACCGCCAGGGACCCGACCTCCAGAGACTCGACCTCCAGCGGCTCGACCTCCGGAGTCCCGACCTCGCCGGCGGCAGGCTCGCCGGAAGGCGGCACGAAGGATTCGGATATCGAGGCTCCTCCGCCAGGCTGGAACGCCCCCTCGTAGGCGTCGGCCTCCGCCGCCAGCGCAGGCCCGAGATCGAGGAGCTCGACTTCGGGCACCTCACCGGGGGGCGCGTCGGCCCGATCCGCGGTATCGGCCGACAGATCCCGTGGAGGCTCCGCGACCTCGTCGGGCGGCTCGGCCAGGGTCGCCAGCAGATGCTCGACTTCGAGAGGCTCGACGCCCTGCTCGTACGACACCTGATCGCCCCGGTAGAAACGGAACTGCCCCTGCCGCCACTGGCAGGCCTGGCGGCACAGATCCAGAGCCTGCCGCCGCATCGCGGCCAGCAACTGCTCCCTCGTCAGATAGTTCCGCTCGATCAGGAGATCGGTCACCCTGCCGCCACCGGCGCGATTCTCGGCGACGAGGCTGGTGAAAGCCTCCATCGACACGAGGTCCTCTTCGTCGAGTACCACCCCCAGGCCCTCCTCGGGAGCCTGGTTCACGGCGTCCACCGACACGACGTCGCCGTCGAGGAACGTCACGCCGATGATCTCCTCCTCCCCCTGGAGCGTGAGGATTCCGGTGTCCCCGTTGCGCGCGATGTACTGCAATACCTCGGTGAACGGCGCCTCCGCCAGTGAGCCCTCGTATGCCATGCCGAGACCCTCGCCCTAGTAGGCGAGTTCCCTCCTCCACCGCAGGACGAAGTAGAGGGTGAGTCCGACAGCGGCCCCGAGCCATCCCAGGCGAAAGTCGGGCTCGAGTCCCCACGGGATCCGATAGCCGTAGGCTGCGACCCACGGAAGGAGCAGCAAGCCGATGAGGATCGTGACAGACAGAACAGCGCGCACGGACTCGCCGGCCTCGAGCTCGGCGATCCCGGGCAGCATCACGCGGTAGAACTCGCCTCGCCGCCCCCCCCAGTCGATCAGGGGCGGAGCCTGCGACTCGAGACGGCTCCTGGGGAGGAACCGGCTCAGCACGAAGGAGAGCAGCAGTCCGGCCGCGGCGATGGGGATCGATCGATAGTCCTCGAGCGGAGACGACCACGCCATCTGCTCGTCCTCCAGCAGCCAGGAGCGGCGCAGGTGGCGCCGCACCTCGGCGGCCCGGTCGACACCCGCGGCCACTTCCGCCACGCCGCGACGGGGACTCTCTTCGAGCCAGCGGGCGACCGCCGACGAGTCGAGAGCCTGCGCTCGCGTCAAGGAGCGCTCCGACTCCGCGAAATCGTAGAGCTCGGAGTAAGCGAGACTCAGATTGAAGTGTCCCTGCGCCACCTCCGCATCGAGGCTCGTGCCCCGGCGAAAGATCTCGATGGCGCGGTCGTACTCGCCACGCAGGAAGCGGCAGGCCCCGAGATCGACCCAGGCGCGCGCGTTGTCGGGATCGGCCTCGAGTACACCCTCGTAGAGCCCCATCGCCTGGTCGCACTGACCGGCTCGCCGGTATTGATCGGCGATGAGATGGCCGGCCGCCTCGTTGTCCGGCAACAACAGGTGGAGCCGACTGAGGTCGGTGAAGAGCCGCCCCTCGAGATGCCCGAGCCTCGCAGCCTCGGCGGCCATCGTCATCGGCGACAGGTCGACCGAGACGTGGCGGCGCTGCTCGTCGAGGATCAGAGGGGTGAAGCCGAAGAGGATCCACAATGCCGCCAGCACGACCTTCTCGGACCGCTGACTGTAGGTCCACAACAGGAGTGCCCAGTTCAGCGCAATCGCCAGCACACCTCCCGGAATCGCGATCGGCCACAGCAGCAGAGCTACGACAACCGCCACCGCGGCGGGTGCCGGCATCCAGCGGCGCAGCGGCTTGAGGAGGCTGCCGAAAAGCGCCGGACCCCGCACCGCCATCAGCAGCACCACGAAGACACAGCCGCCGAGAAGAGCCGTGGTAAGGCTCCACAGCACGGCGTTGTGGAACCAGAGCCTCCTCTCGAGCGGCTGCCTCGCCAGGCGGGTGTAGCCCTCGAAGGTCGAAATGACCCCTCTCCACCGCTCGCCCTGCCGTCCCTGGATCGCCGCCCGTGCAAAGGCGGTTTCGGGTCGGCCGGGATCGAGCCGCTCCGCCGCCGTCAGCGCTCTCGCCGCCCGCCTCAGGTCGCCGAGCCGCGCAGATTCGACGGCACGGGCCGAGGCGGCAACGCTGAGTTCCGGTATCCCGCTCATGCCGAGAAGATCGAGCCGCTCGAGAACGCCTTCGAGAGCGAGCTCCTCGCCGTCCGAATCGTCGGCTTCGTACGCGGCCAGCCACTCGGACCAGCCTTGCTGAAGCGTCGCCAGGTCGCGCCGCGCGCCCGCGTCGAGTCGCAGTCCGGGCGGCCGGGACGCCTCCTCCAACTCCTCCGGCGAGGTCTCCTCGACGGTCACCTCCGCGGCGCTGGCCGCCGAAGCACCGAGCGCTGCAACACCGACGGCCGCAACGCCGATCGCCGCGGCGGTCCATACGGCCGCGGCCCAGATCCTCCACGGCGACCGCGCCCTCATCTACTGCGGCCCGAACTTCTGAACGTAGCGAACCCTGAGCTGATAGAGGATGTTGTCCAGCAGGGCCGACTCCCGCTCATCGAGATTGCCGGCCGTCTTCGCCTTGAGCGCCGCCAGCAGGTCGATGTGCAAGCGCGCCATCTCGGCGTTCTCCATCGTCCGGCCGTCCGGGAGCTGAGCGTCCCCGAGGTAGAGGGCGGCCGGCTCGGCGAGGACCCCGATCAGCTCGGGGAACATCTTCCCCACCTCGGCCTCGCCGTCCGGTCCTTCCCCGGGGCCGGCGGTGGCCTCCGCACCCGCGATCGGCCCGGTGGGCGGCTCCTGCTCCACGCGACCGGATGGGGGGCTCTCGATCGAGGGAGAACCGGCGGTCGGCTTCGCTTCTGCGGCGGCGCTCCTGGCGACGTCGGATCCCGTCGCGTCTTGCTCGTCCGTGCCGCGCTCCTCCCCACTCGGCTCTTCCCTGCCGGGGGACTCCTCGAGGTGGCGGAACTCCTCCCGCAACTCCCCATCAGGAGTGAACATTCTTCGATCGGTGACTTTGAGCCCTTCTTCGCTCAACGGAACATCTCCAGCGCTGGTGTAACCTGAACAGCCATCGTAGCAAAGCCCCCCGATCGTGAGCACACCCCCGAAAGAGCGCTCGAGTCTGCGCCGACTGACCGATCTCGTCGCGCGCCTGAGAGCTCCGGACGGCTGCCCCTGGGACCGCGAGCAGGAACTCGCCGACCTGCGCCCTTTCCTCATCGAGGAAGCGCACGAAGCGGCTGCCGCCGTCGATGGTGGCGACTGGGACGAGATCCGCGAGGAGCTCGGCGACCTCCTGTTCCAGGTCGCCTTCCTGACGACTCTCGCCGGAGAGAGCGGAGCCTTCTCGGTGGAGGACGTGATCGACGGCATCGAGACCAAGATGGTCGACCGACACCCGCACGTCTTCGGTGAGGAACGGCTTCCGGACTCCGGAGCGGTCCGGGTCGCCTGGGAGAAGCGGAAGGCGTCCGAGCGCAGCGGTTCGGTGCTCGACGGCGTACCGACGACCCTGCCGGCACTGGTCCACGCATACCGTGTGACCCAGAAGGCCTCCGGCGTCGGTTTCGACTGGGCGAAGGCCGACGAAGTCAAGGCCAAACTCGACGAGGAGATCGGCGAACTCGAAGCCGAGCTCGAAGCAGAGTCACCCGATCCACAGCGCCTCCGCGACGAGATCGGCGACGTCCTCTTCACCGTCGCCAATCTGGCACGCCACCTCGGCATCGACCCGGAGGGCGCCCTCGCCTCGACCAACGGCAAGTTCGCGCGGCGCTTCCGTGGCGTCGAGCAAGAGCTCGAGAAGCGGGGAACGACGGTCGCCGAGACCGAACTCGAAGAGCTGGATCGGCTCTGGACCGAGAGAAAGAAAGCCGAGCGCGAGGACGGGGACGTCAGGAGCCCGACTTCGCGGGCTTCTTGACGAGCGGCTCCACAGCCGAGCTCTTCGTCCCGCTGCCTGTCTTGCCGGCCCGGGCGGGCGCTTCCCTCTTCGAGACCTTCCTGGTGCCCGCCTTGGCGCTCACCTTCTTCTTCTTCGAGGACCGCCGACGGGGCTTGAGCATCGCGAGGTGAAGGATCGCGTCCCCCTGGTAGACCAGGGGATTGGTGATCTGCGAGAAGACCAGCCCGTCGAACGGCGCTCGCAGGATCCGACGGCGGCCGGAGAACGGATCGGCGATGCGCGCCAGGATGTCCCCTTTGGCGATCTTCTCTCCCATCGACGTGGCGAGGTGGAGAATGCCGCTCCTGGGCGCCCTCAGCCAGGTCGCCTTCGACGCCTCGTGGGTGGTCTTCGAGCGCTGGCGCTCGGGTTCGGAATCGATCATGTCGAGCGCCTCCAGCACCCGCAGGGTGCCGCGGACGCCGGAGCGGATCGAAGGCTCGTCGAAGCGCAGCGGCTCGCCCCCCTCGAAGACGAGGATCGGGATCTTGCGCTTGTAGGCTTCGGCTCTCAGAGACCCGACGATCCGCTTCGCGTGAAAGAGCAGCGGAGCGTTGAAGGCCGCGGCCAGCCGGCGCGCTTCCGCGTCCTTCAGATCGGCCCGCAGGTGGGGGAGATTGCTGCGATGCAGGGCGCCGGTGTGAAAGTCGATTCCGTGGGAGCAGTGCGACACCACCTCGGCGAGGAACAGATGGGCGAGGCGCGAGGCCAGTGAACCGCTGCGGGAGCCCGGGAAGCTGCGATTGAGGTCGCGGCGATCGGGCAGGTAGCGGCTCCGCTCGATGAAGCCGTAGACGTTGACGATCGGTACCGCGATGACCGTGCCGCGCAGCGTCTTGGCATCGAGCTGGGTGATCACCCTGCGGATGATCTCGGTGCCGTTGATCTCGTCGCCGTGAAGCGCCGCCGAGAGCCAGATCGTGGGACCGGACGGCTTCCCCCGCAGCACCGTGACGGGAAGCGACAGCGGCGTGCCGGTCGGCAGGCGCGCCACGGGGATCTCGAGCCTGCGGCGCTGACCCCGCTTGACCACCGCCCCGCCGATCTTGAGCGCCTTCGCCATCACTCGCCCCCTGCCGCCAGCCGCTCCACGTAGTCGATGATCTCGCCGGCGACGTCGACACCGGTCGAGCCCTCGATCCCCTCGAGGCCGGGTGAGGCGTTGACCTCGAGAATCAGCGGGCCGCGCGCCGAGCGGATCATGTCGACGCCGGCCACGCCGAGGCCGAGCGTCTTCGCGGCCAGCAGAGCCATCTCGGTCTCCGCCGCGCTGAGCTCGACCTTCTGAGCCGTGCCGCCGCGGTGAAGGTTGGAGCGGAACTCCCCCGGCGGCGCCTGCCGTCTCATCGCGGCCACCACCCTGCCGTCAACGACGAACGCTCTCGTGTCGCTGCCGTCCGCTTCGGCGATGAACTCCTGCACCAGGATGTCGGCCTGGAGCTGGCGGAAGGCGGAGATCACCGACTCGGCGGCCGAGTTGGAACTCGCCAGCACGACGCCGACCCCCTGGGTGCCTTCGACCAGCTTGATCACCAGCGGCGCACCACCGACCCTGTCGATGAGCGCCCGCGTGTCCTTGACCGAGTGCGCGAAGCCGGTCACCGGCAGATCGACCCCCTCACGCGCCAGACTCTGCAGCGACCGCAGCTTGTCGCGGGCGAGAACGATCGAACCGGCGTGGTTTGCCGACGGCACACCGAGAATCTCGAACTGGCGCACGATCGCACTGCCGTAGAAGGTGTGCGTGGCGCCGATCCTCGGGATGACGGCGTCGAGATCGAGCGCCTCGCCCCGATAGATCACCGCCGGCTCGCGCGGCGTGACATGCATCGTGCAGCGCAGGTAGTCGATGACACGCGCCTCGTGCCCCTTCGCCAGCGCTGCCTCGCGCAGCCGGCGGGTCGAATAGAGCGTCCTGCGCAGTGAGAGGATTCCAATCTTCAACAGTCGAGCCCTTCCATCGGTCGGCGGAGATTCTAATGCCCTGCCGGCCCCCGTTCGTCGAACGGCTCGGCGCGTCGGCAAGCTGCTAGGCTCTCCGGCCGTGAGCGCCTCCTCCGCATTGGCCCGGCTGGTCGCCTCCGAGTGGAGTTCCGACCAGGAGCGGGACTCCCTGCTCGCCGATCTGATCGGCAAGCCGCTGCAACCGGTCGAGGCGCTCAAGCTGGCCGTCCACGGCGACGACGAGGTCGCGCGGGCCGGACAGCGGTTCTTCGCGGCGCGCGCCAACTCGAAGGCGGTGAGGGGCCTTCTCGAGAGGCTCCGCGAGGCGCGACCGGCGATTCGCGAGCGGCTCGCCGAGACCCTGCGCCGAACCTCCGAGGAGCTCACCAGCTCCGCGGTCGACGACCTGCTGCGCTCGAACGAGCCGGAGGAGCGCCGTCTCGGCTGGGACACCGCGCTCATGCTCGAGGACCCACTGAGAAGGCTCTACCTGCAGAAAGCGGTCGTGGCGGCACCGCCGGCGATGCGACTCAAGGCGCTCAACGAGCTGCTCGAGATCGAGCGGCCGGCCGAACTGCAGACGCTGTTGCTGCGCCTGTGCGACTCCGAAGACCGCCGCCTGGGGGCGCGCGCCCTGCAGGCGCTGGCCGAGGTCCGCGGCCAGCAGGTGTTGAAACTGATGCTCGATCGCTTCGCCACCGGCGAGGCCCAGACGCGAGCGGTGGCGAGCGACTATCTGAAACGGGAGGCCGCGGCGGCGCCGGAACTGGTCCGTGACGCGATGCTCCAGGGGCTCACCCATCGCGATCGCGCGGTGCGCAAGGCGGCGAGCCAGGTGCTGTTCGCGAGCGGCCCGGCCGAAGTGGTCGTCCCGGAGGCGTTGCGCTTCTGCAGCGGCCTCCTCGGCTGGCTGCGAACTCGCGTGCTTCAGGGCCTCGGGGAGGGAGGCGAGCCGGTCCTGCGGGCCACGCTGGAGCTCCTGAGGCACGAAGACCCCGGAACCCGCTTCTACGCACTGACCCTGGCAGAGGCGTTCGACAGCCAGGAGCTCGTCGCCCCGTTCTGCGACCTGCTCGCCGACGACGACTGGTGGATCCGGGTCACCGTCTGCGACTCGCTGGCGAAACTCGGCGACGAGCGCGCCGTGGAGCCGCTGATCGCAGTCCTCGGCGATGACGAGATCCGCTGGGCGGCGATCGACGCCCTCGGGCGCTTCGGCACCCCCGCCTCACTGCAGGCGCTGGTCGAGCTGCTGAAGGACCCCCGCGACGAGGTGCGGCTCGAAGCGCTGCAAGGCCTCGGGAGGATCCAGGACGAACGGCTGATGCCGGTCTTCGCCCACTGCCGCAACACCGACTCGTCGCTCACCGTCCGCCGGCGGGCGGGCGACATGATCTCGCGACTGATCTCCGAACTCGGCCTCGAGGAGGATCATCCGGACGAGATTCAGATCGAGCAGTCGTTCGATCGTGAACTCGACCAGCGCCTCTACGAGGCACGCCGCAGCACCGCCAGTGACGTCAATCTCGCTGCCGGCGAGCCACCGCTCATGCGGCTCGACGGCCAACTCAAGGCGATGACCGATCGCGAACTCTCGCCGACCGAGGCCAAGGAGCTGATTCTCTCGATCCTCTCCCCGGAGCAGCAGACCTCCATGCAGCAAAAGGGAGAGCTCGACTTCGACTACGAGATCGAGGGGGTCGGGCGCTATCGGGGCAATGCGTTCCTCAGTCGCAAGGGGTGGTCGGCCAGTTTCCGAGTCATCGCGGAGCGGCCGCCGACCATGGAGCGACTCGGAATGCCCGAGATCCTCGACGACCTGGTGAACTACCACCAGGGGATCGTGGCGTTCTGCGGTCCGACCGGCAGCGGCAAGAGCTCCTCGCTGGCGGCGGTCGTCGATCGCATCAACGACCGCAAGGCGGTCCACATCATCTCGATGGAGGATCCGATCGAGATCGTCCACCGCTCCAAGCTCGCTCTCGTCAATCAGAGGCAGATCGGGGTCCACAGCCGCAGCTACTCCCGCGGTCTGCGCGCCGCGCTGCGCGAGGACCCGGACATCCTCGTCCTCGGAGAGCTGCGACGCGCCGACACCATCCGGCTCGCCCTCGAGGCGGCGGAAACCGGACATCTGGTGCTGACGACGCTCCACACCTCGACCGTCGTACAGGCGATCGATCGGCTGATCACCGCCTTCTCGCCCGAGGAGCAGGATCACGCGCGCTCGGCACTCTCGGAGACCCTGAAGTTCGTCGTCTGTCAGCGACTGCTGCCGAAGGCCAAGCCTCCCGGTCGCGTCGGCGTCTTCGAGGTGCTGAAAGTCACGCCGAGCATCGGACACCTGATCCGGAAGGCCGAGACCCACCAGATTCCGGGCCTCATGCAGCTCGGCAGCGAGATCGGCAACCAGACGCTCGACCAGGCGCTGCTGAAGAAGGTTCAGGAGCGCGCGGTCCGGCCCGAGGACGCCTGGTACCTCGCTACCAAGCGAGCCGTCTTCGAGCCGCTTTGCGACCCGGCCTGGCTCGCCGAGCGGGGAGTCGTCAGAGCATGAGCGCCTCGAGGATCGACCGTTTCCTGCGACTGACCGCGGATCGGGGCGCCTCCGACCTCCACCTGTCGGCGGGTCAGCCGCCGATGCTGCGAATCGCCGGAGAGCTCGACGCCGTGCGCTACCGCATCCTCGATGACACCGAAGTCGAGGCGCTCGTCAAGCCGATCTGCCGGGCCGCGGTGTGGAAGCAGTTGGAGGAGCACGGCGAGTGCGACTTCGCCTACGAGGTAGAAGGTGTCGCCCGCTTCCGCGGCAACGTCTTCCGACAGCTTCGCGGCCTGGCGGCCAGTTTTCGCATCATCCCGAGCGAGGTGGTGACACTCGAACAGCTCGGCTTCCCCGACAGCGTGCGCCTGACCGCCGGCTTCGATGCCGGGCTGGTGCTCGTCACCGGTCCGACCGGAGCCGGGAAGAGCACGACCCTCGCCGCGGTCGTCGATCTGATCAACAGCGAGCGGGCGGCCAACATCGTCACCGTCGAGGACCCGATCGAGTTCGTCCACAGGAACCGCCTGTCGATCCTCCACCAGCGCGAAGTCGGCACCCACACGAAGAGCTTCGCCTCGGCGCTTCACGTCGCCCTGCGGGAAGACCCGGACGTCATCCTCGTCGGTGAGCTGCGCGACGCCGAAGTGATCGAGATCGCACTCAGGGCCGCCGACGCCGGCCTGCTCGTCCTCGGAACCCTCCACACCAACTCCGCAGCCAAGACTCTGGACCGCATGCTCGCCGCCTTCCCGTCGGACCGCCGTGACGGCATCGCGCAGACTCTTTCCTCGGCGCTGCGCGCAGTGATCGCGCAGCAGCTGGTGCGGCGCGTCGGCGGAGGGAGAATCGCGGCGCTCGAGATCCTATTTCACTCGGCCGCACTTTCGCAGGCGATCCGAGCCGGACAGACCTACAAGATCCCCGACATCATCCGGAGCGGCAGAGGCGAGGGCATGACGACGATGGACGACTCGCTCAAGAAACTGGTCTCGGACGATCTGGTGGAGCCGCTCTCGGCGCTCGACAAGGCGATCGACAAGGACCACTTCCGCCGCTTCCTCGCCGACGAGGGGCACGAGCTTCCCGCCGACATCGAGCTGCCGCGCTAGCCTCAAAAGGGCGACTCGGGTCGCGAGCCGGGGCCGTCGGCCTCGACGTCGACCCAGTAGCTTTCGCGATCCGGCTCGAGCTTGAGGCCGAGGGAGTCTCGCCCGAGCAGTCTGCGCACGAGTCCCATCGGCGTGAGCACGACGACGAAAATGATCGTCAGGAGGACGTACGTCAACGTGACGGTCACGGCGCGGAAGATCGCCGCCATCACCTTCTCGAGAGGCGCCAGGAGGCGGGGCGCCAGGAGGCCGGCGACGAAGATCGTCCCGGCGGCACCCAGCACCCAGGGAGCGGCCGCCTTGCTCTTCCAGGCGAGCAGGCTTCCGAGGACGGTGAGCCCACCGCCGAACGCCAGGCCGAAGCGCCGCAGGTCGCTCGTGCCGGTGCTCACGGCGTCCTGCCCCGGAGCGATCGCAGCAGGTCAGTCGAGCGCATAGAGCTCTCTCCAGTCACCGTCCTCCTCGAGCGGCGGCTGCTCCTCCTTGAGGAGGATGCAGTCCTCGAGCACCAGGACGTCCATTTCGGTACGCATGAAGCAGAGATAGGCATCCTTCGGCGTGCAGACGATCGGCTCGCCGCGGACGTTGAACGACGTGTTGACGACGACGCCGCAGCCGGTACGCGCCTTGAACGCCTCCAGCACTGCGTGGAAGCGCGGGTTGGTGTCGCGGTGCACGGTCTGCACACGCGCGGAGTAGTCGACGTGGGTCACCGCAGGAATGTCGGAGCGCGGCACGTTGAGCTTCTCGATGCCGAAGAGCGCCTCCTGCTCCGTCGTCATCTCGCGGCGGCGTGAGCGCTGCACGTCCGCGACAAGCAGCATGTAGGGCGACGGGCGATCGAGCTCGAAGTACTCCGAGACATCCTCGGCCAGGCAGGCCGGCGCGAACGGGCGGAACGACTCCCGATACTTGATCTTGAGGTTCATCGTCGTCTGCATCTTCGTGCTGCGAGCGTCGCCGAGGATGCTCCTGCCGCCGAGAGCGCGCGGCCCGAACTCCATCGGGCCTGAGAACCAGCCGATGACCTTCTCCTCGGTCATCAGGTCGGCGACCCGGTCGGGAACCTCGGTCGATGCCAGCCGCTGGTAGGGCGCCCCTTTGCGATCGAGCCATTCGACGATCTCGTCGGTGCCGAAGGCCGGCCCCAGATAGGAGCCGCGCTGCACGTCGTGACGGCCGTCGCGACTCCGCTCGCCCCCCTGCACCTGGTGCCAGACGAAGAGCGCCGCCCCGAGCGCACCGCCGGCATCGCCGGCCGCCGGTTGGATCCACAGGTCATCGAAGATCCCTGCGCGCAGGATCTTTCCGTTGGCGACACAGTTGAGCGCCACCCCGCCGGCCATGCACAGATTGCGCTCGCCGGTCTCGCGCCTGACGTAGCGAGCCATCCGCAGCATGATCTCTTCCGTCACCTCCTGCACCGAGCGGGCGAGATCCATCTGCTTCTGCTCGAGCTTGCTCTCCGGCTCCCGTGGCGGACCGTCGAAGAGCTCGTCGAACGCCTTCGAGGTCATCGTCAGGCCCTGGCAGTAGTTGAAGTACCTCATGTCGAGCCGGAAAGACCCGTCTTCGCGCAGATCGACGAGGTGGTCGAGGATGCGATCGACGTAGATCGGACGGCCGTAGGGGGCGAGCCCCATGATCTTGTACTCGCCGGAATTGACCCGGAATCCGGTGTAGTAGGTGAAGGCCGAGTAGAGCAGGCCGAGGCTGTGCGGAAAGGTCAGCTCCTGGCGCAGCTCGAGGGTCGAGCCGCTGCCTGCCCCCCAGGAGGCGGTCGCCCACTCGCCGACGCCGTCGCTCGTGAGCACGGCGGCGCTCGGATAAGGAGACGGGTAGAAGGCCGAGGCCGCGTGCGACTGATGGTGCTCCGGAAAATAGAGCGGCCCCTCGAAACCGCCCAGCTCCTTGCGGATCAACGACTCCATCCACAGCTTCTGGCGCAGCCACAACGGCATCGCCTTGTAGAACGAGGGGAGCCCGGCCGGAGCGAAGCCGAGGTAGGTCTCCAGCAGGCGCTCGAACTTGAGCCACGGCTTGTCGTAAAAAGCGACGGCGTCGAGTTCGCCCAGGGCGACCCCCGCCGACTCCAGACAGCTGGCGATTGCGGACGTCGGGAAGCGGTGGTCGTGCTTCTTGCGGGTGAAGCGCTCCTCCTGGGCCGCGGCGACCAGCTCTCCGTCCACGACCAGGCAGGCGGCGGAGTCGTGGTAGAAGGCCGAGATTCCGAGGATGCGCACGGCGCTACTCTCCCACGTCCCGGGCGCGACGTTCCAGCAGGTAGCTTGCCGGCACGAACTCGAATCCGGCGGCAAGAGCCTTCGGAATCTCGCGCTCGAGTGTGGCGAAGGTGACTTCCCGCGGATGACCGATCGCCAACGCCGCTCCGCGGGTTCGCGCGACGTCCAGCAGTCGGTGAAACTGCTCGGCGACGGCGTCGGCCGCCGGATCGGCGTCGAGAAACACCTGACGCTCCGCCGTCGGCACCCCCAGCTCGAGCGCCAGACGGAAGCCGACGCTCTCGGCGCTGGTGCGGGAGTCGACGAAGAACAGTCCCCTGGAGGCGATCTCGCCCAGGATCGGCACCATGGAGGCCCGATCGGCCGACAGCGCCGAGCCCATGTGATTGTTGACGCCCAGGGCACCCGGTACCGCCGCGAGCGCGTCGCGCGTGGCACGAGCCAGTTCGTCCGCAGTCATGCCGGCCCTGAGCGCGCCGGGGCCGGGGTCGGCTTCGCCGGTTGCAGATCGCGGCTCCATCGGAAGGTGGCACAGGAACTCGACACCGGCTGCTCTGAGGTCGGCGACGACCTCGGCCGTCCGGGACTCGAATGGCAGCACCGCTGCGGTCCAGTCGACGGCGAGCGCCTCCATCCGGCTGACGTCGCTCGGTCGGCGACCGAGATCGTCGATCACCAGAGCGATCCGCGCCGCCCCCGGCTCGACGGTGACGAGGGGGCGCCGGGGGAAGGGGGCCTTCTCGCTATCGGCTTCGCCGGCCACCTCGCTTTCGCCGCGCGATGGCTTGGCGTCAGGACTGCGGGTGACGGTCGGCGACGCGGGCTCTTTCCGGGTCGTGACCGCCTCCACCGTCGCATCGAGGCCGGCGGCCCGCTCGGCTCTGCGACCCCACAGGTAGCCTGCGATCACGGCGACCACCAGCGGCAGGACGAGCAGCACCCACCGGCCCCGGGCCGCACGTCTCCTCTTGCGCCGTCTCGCCATCCGCTTCGGTCGGAAACTCGGGATCGGCGGGCCGTCAGGCCGCCTTCTGCACCGGCTCGGCCAACAGCTCGATCGCCCGCGTCAGAGCACGATCTTCCGGCTCCACGCCCTCCTGCTCCGTGCCCGGAAACCGGCGGACGATCTCGTCGGGCAGGATGCGGTCGACGATGACCTCTCCATCGGGTCCGGCATAGAGCTGGCGGGTGGTGACGACCATGCCACCGCTCGGCAGCTCGATCTCGCCCTGCGTCCCGGCCAGACCGAAGGTCGCAGTTCCAACGAGCGTAGCGCCTCGCGACTGCTGCCACACCCTCGTCAGCACCTCGGCGGCGCCCTGTGTCCCGCCGTCGATCAGCACCGCAATCTCGCCCTGCCAGACGGCCGGAAGGTCGTTGTCGAAGCTCCGGAGTTCCTCGTCCCGATGAACGAGGGCTCCCAGCCTGCCGCCGGTGGTCAGCCCGGCAATTCTGAAGGCCGCCTCGCTGTCGCCCCCGGCGATGCCGCGTAGATCGACGACGAGGCTCCGGGTGCCTGCCGCCTCCAGCGCCGCCAGCGAATCGCGCGCTTCGCCGACCGCGAGCTCGTCGAGCCGCGAGAACGTCAGGACCGGAACCGCCGGCGCGGTGTCGAGACTCGTGGCGACCCTCTCGAACTCGCCGAGCTCGAGCTTCGCCTCGACGGTGCGTCCGTTGCGAAGAAGCTCGAGGTCCAGCAGGGTGCCGATGTCTCCTGCCAGCATCGACTGGATTCGCCACAGCTCGAGATGGCGCGTGGAGCGGCCATCGATCGCGGCGATCACGTCTCCGGACTCGATCCCCGCCTGTTCAGCCGGACTCCCGCGTTCGACCGCGACCGCGTAGGCGATCCCGCGATCCTTGGCGAGCTGCATCCCGCTGCGACCGGTGCCGATGGCACGCGCCGCCCGGAAACCCTCGACCTTCTCGGCGGGCACGAACGTCGAGAGCGGGTCGAGCCCGTCGGTCGCCCCTTCGAGGGCGCCTTCGAGCAGTCCCGGGATCGAGACCTCCTCCACGTAGGTCCGCTGGATCAGCGTCAGTACTTCGGACAGCACCGAGAGCTGCTTGAAGAGAGAGTCGTCCTTGTCGTCGGAGGCTCCGAGCAGTGCGCCCGCGGCGAAGGGAGCGAGGCACAACAGGGAGACCAGCATGAACAGCAGCCGGCTGCGGACGCTCTGGCGGGAAGGCTTCATCGGATCCATGGCTCGGGATCGACGGCGCGATTGTCGACCCTCACTTCGAAGTACAACCCGCCGTCGGAGACTCCGATTTCCTGGCCGATGGATAGTAACTCATCGCTGACGACGGAAAGCCGCTCGAGACCGGCGTAGAGGGTGAACACCCGACCCGGGTGCTGCACCACGACGGTCGGCCCGTACCCCTCGAGCGACTCGGCGTAGAGCACCCTCCCCGGATAGACGACCCGGACCCTCTCTCCCTCGAGGCCGGAGAAACGAAGGCCGTTGTGGGGCACCTCGGTGGCGTATCGCGGATCCCGCTGCGGCCCGAAGCCCCGAATCACGGTGCCGGTCATCGGTCTGTCGAGCACCCCCTTGAACTCCTGGATCTCCCGCCCTCCCAGCCCCGCCGCTGTCAGGTCGACGCCGTCGAGGAGATCGCCGAGGCGCTGCTCACGCTCTGCCCAGCCCGCCACCTCCGCCGCGACCAGCACCTCCCTCCTCTCGACCTCGGCAAGAAGACGGGATCGTCGTTCCCGGAGGCCGGTGAGACTCTCGAGTCGGGAACGCTCCTCTGCCATGAGCGCGAGGATCGTCCTCTGCTGGACTTCGATGGCGACGAGCTTGCGCCCGAGCTCGAGTTCCGTGCTTCGCAAGGTCTTGCGCAGCTCCGCATCCCTGCGCAGGAGATACCGCAGCGCCCGCAGGGCCGGCATCGCCGAATCCCCCGAGCGAGCCGACAGCAGGAGTCGCAGGGCGCCGCGCCCGCCCATCAGGTAGAGGCCTCGAGTCCGCCGCACGATGCTCGAACGGACCGCCTCGAGCCGACGCTCCAACTCTCCGGTCTCGACCTGGAGCGCTTCGAAGGTGCCGCGGGCACGTTCGAGCCGGCGCCCCGACTCCGCGAGGCGTCCGCGCTGCAGCTCGAGCTCGTAGTCGGCCTCCACGAGCTCGCCGACGAGCCCGCTCTTGCGCTCGCGGATGCTCGCGAGACGCTCCTCGAGCTCCTCCACCCGAATCCTGATGGCGTCGAACTCCGAGTCCGAATCGACAGCTGCGGTATCGGCAGCGGTTGCGCCGGCGATCAGCAGGATCAGTGCGCCGACGCACACGCGGAACGGCAACCGCGGATTGCTAGTATCTTGCGCCGGTCGAACCACCACGGAGGCACCTTGAAGATCGTAGCAAAGCAACGGCTGTCGGCCCTCTTCCTTCTCGCAGCGGGGGCGCTCCCGTGGGCGTGCTCGAGCCCGACCTCGACCGACGTCCCAGCGAACGAGGTCGTCGTCGCTCTCGAGAATCCACCGATCCACCTCGACCCCAGGGTCGCTACCGACCAGAGCTCCGCCCGGGTCTTCGAGCTGGTGCTGAACGGACTCGTCGACAAGCTCCCGGACGGCAGTCTGGGCCCTTCCCTGGCCGAGTCGTGGGAGATCCTCGACGACGGCCTCCGGTACCGCTTTCACCTGCGGGACGGCGTCGCGTTCCACGACGGCCGCCCGTTCGGCGCCGACGACGTCGTGTGGACCTTCCAGTCGATGCTCGACGGCACCGTCACGACGCCGAAGACCGGCGCCTTCGCGCAACTCGAGAGGGTCGAGAAGATCGACGAGAGGATCGTCGATTTCCACATGAGCCAGTCCTACGGGGCGATGCTGGTGAACCTGACGACCTACCTCGGCATCATCCCGCGGGGTGAATCGCCCGACGCGATGAATCGACATCCGGTCGGCACGGGAGCGTTCCGCTTCGTAGAGGCGAATCCCGACCGGGTCGTCGTCGAGGCGTTCGACGATGCCTGGGAGGGGCGGCCGGCGCTCGACCGGGTGGTCCTCAAGCAGGTTCCGGATGCGACCGTTCGCGAGCTCGAGCTGCGCAAGGGGTCGACCCACCTCGTCGTCAACGGACTCAACCCGGACTCGGTCGGCGGCTTCCGCGAAGACTCGCGTTTCGCGGTCGACGTCGATCCGGGATCCAACTGGGTCTACCTCGGGATCAACGTCCGCGAGGGCCCCCTTTCCGACGCGCGTGTCCGGCGGGCGCTGCGGATGGCGATCGACAGGGAGCAGATCGTCGCCTCGTTGTGGCAGGGATTGGGCCGCGTCGGCGACACGCCGATCCCGGCCGGGCACTGGGCCCACCACGAGGAACTGCCGACGGCACCCTTCGATCCCCAGGGGGCTCGCAGGCTCCTCGACGAAGCTGGATGGAAGGACCCGGACGGCGACGGACCGCAGCCGCGCTTCGCCGTCACCTACAAGACTTCGACGGACCAGACGGGCGTCCTTCAGGCACAGGCGATCCAGTCGATGCTCGCCGCGGTGGGGGTGGCGATCGAGGTGCGCTCCTTCGAGTTCGCGACCTTCTACAACGACGTCAAGCAGGGCAACTTCGAACTCTTCAGTCTCACCCAGACCGGTATCGTAGACCCCGACATCTTCGCCCTCCTGCTGCACTCGAAGAGTGTGCCCCCGGGCGGTTTCAACCGGGGCGGCTACGGCAACCCCGAGTTCGATCGGTTGCTCGAGGACGGGGCGGCCGCGGTCGCCACCGAGGACCGGCGCCCGCACTACCTGCGGGCGCAGGAGATCTTCGCCGAGGAAGCGCCGTTCATCAGCCTGCTGAGCAAGATGAACGTTGCCATCCACCCCACCCGCCTCGAGGGGTATCGCAACTACCTCAGCGGCGAGCTCTACAGCCTCAGGAAGGCGAGCTGGGGCAAGCCCGCGGAAGACCCGGCCGACTGAGTCGAGACTCCCCCGCCCGCCGCGGCAAATCAGGTAGCGGAAGTCTCAGAAGGAGGCGATCGCCTCGTCCTCGCTGTCGAAGACCTCGAAGACCGTGATGAGCTGAGTGATCTGCAGCACGTCCGACACCTTGGACGACAGCTCGCACAGCTTGAGCTCGCCCCCCCGGTTCTTGACCGTGGTGAACGCAGCCACCATCTCGCCGATACCGGAGGAGTCGCAGGTCGAAACCCCGCTCAGGTTGATCAGAATCTTCTTCGAACCGGCTTCCAGAGCCTCGTTCACCGCTTCGCGGAGCGCGACGTCCCCGGCACCGATGGTGATCTTGCCCTTCGGATCCAGAATCGTGACACCTTCGCGATGACGTGCGCTAATCTGCATGAGCTTCACTCCTCCTCACTCGACCCCGCCGACTCCTGTGCCGGCGAAATGGTCTTCTTCATCGTCACCATCGTACCGCCCTCCGGCCCGAAGGTGTAGTCGATCGCGTCCATGAACTGATTCATGAAGAAAATGCCGCGACCACTCGTTCTCAGGAGATTGTCGGGATTCAACGGATCCGGCAGCGCTTCGAGGTCGAACCCCCGTCCTTCATCCTGCACCTTCACCACCACCTGATCGTTCTCGAAGCTGCAATCGACCTCGACCCGCTTTGCGGGATCCTCGCGATTGCCGTGCTTGATCGCATTCGCCACCGCTTCGCGCACCGCCAGGCCGATCTGGTAGGAGGTGTCCTCGTCGAGGGCCAGCAGATGAAGCGACGCCTCGACGGCGGTCTGCACGAGCTCGATGTTCTCGTAGCGACTTCCGATCGCCACGTGCACTTCCGGTAGTGGTTGCATCAGGTGCCTCCCATCCAGACGCCGGCTAGCCGGGCGACGGGCAGCCACGAGGGACCGCCCTCTTCGAGGAAGTCAAGCGCCATCGGAACGACGGCGAGCAGTTGAATGGCATCGAACAGTGCATGTGCGGCAATGGCAGGCCAGATATTCTGCCGCCAGCGCACCAATCCGGCAAACACGAGCGACAGTAACCCGATTCCGATGAGCATGATCGGCTGCTCGTAGTTGGCATGCGCCAGGACGAAAAGCGCGGTCGAGAAGGCGATGCCGATGCGGGGCTGCAGGAAGCCCCGGAAGAACAGCTCCTCGAAGGTGCCGGCCGAGAGGCTGACCGCCACTCTGACCCACACCGGCAACGAGGCGATCCACGGGATCATGGCGGGAGGCTCCTGGGGAAGCGCGTCGGCTCCGGCCATGCCGGCCACCGCCAGCCCCAGCATCACCAGGATCGCCAGCACCGTGAACCAGGCCGCCAGCCCTGCCAGCAGACCTACTCCGATCTCGCGGCCGATCGACGGCGAGGCGAGGCCGAACTGACGCACCCACGAGTGCCCCGGAAAGCCGGCGAAGCCGAGCGCGTACCAGAGGGCGACGGCCACCACGAACACGAAGTGCAGCGCAAAAAGCCCCTCGATCCCGACCTGCGAGAAGTCGGTCAACGGCTCGGCCCCGAGGGTCGCCAGAGCGCCGAAGATCCCGACCCAGCACACCACCGTCAGCAGCACGATCGCCGCCGCGCGGCGTAGCGTCGCGGCCATCACCCGGTCTTCGCGCCCGGGACTCACCTCGAAGGCCGGTGGAGTCAGGCCGAAGCGCTGGCACAGGAGATCGATCGCCAGGGCGCACCCCAGCGACAGCACGAGCGTTGCGATCTGCAGCAGCAAGAGGAAGGGGCCTTCGTCAGCGGCGCCGTTCGGCCAGGTAGAAGTCCATCACCCGCCGCGCCGTGGTCAGGCGCTGGATCCTTCGATTGCGATCCCTCAGGGCGTCGCCGTCGGCGAGGTCCGGCTGGGTGCCGCGAACGCTCGCCAGCAGGCGGGTCATCTCGAACTTGAGCTTGTCGATCTCGGTCGGCTGCATTCGGCGGAACGTCGCATGGGTGACTGTCACGTGGCCGGCTCCGATGTCCCTCGCCATCGCCCAGGCGCTGCCCCCTGCAAACCCCATGATCGCGTGATGTTACTGCACCCTCGGGCACCTGGAGCCGGCCTCGGGGAGCCGCGAGGGCATGCTAGACTGCGCCCCCGCCGGTTCGCCTGGCACCTGCTCTGCGGTACCGACTCCGCAAGGCCAGATTCCACCAACTCGAGGAGGTATCCCGTGAGCCGTTTCCCGGGTGTCGATTTCCTGGAATTCGATTCTCTGTTGACCGAGGACGAGCGCCTCGCCCGCGACACCGTCCGCCGCTTCGTCGACGAGAAAATCTCTCCGATCATCGAGGACTGCTACGAGGAGGGTCGCTTTCCGATCGAGCTGGTGCCCGACATGGCGGCGCTCGATCTGTTCGGAGCGACGATCGACGAATACGGGCTTCCGGGCCTCTCGAACGTCGCCTACGGCCTGATCATGCAGGAACTCGAGCGGGGCGATTCGGGGCTGCGAAGCTTCGTCTCGGTCCAGAGCTCGCTGGTGATGTACCCGATCTACACCTTCGGCTCCCGGGAGCAGAAGGACCGGTGGATTCCGAAGCTCGCCTCGGGCGAAGCGATCGGCTGTTTCGGGCTCACCGAGCCCGACTTCGGTTCGAATCCGGGCGGCATGCGCACGACGGCGAAGCGGGACGGCGACGAGTGGGTGCTCAACGGCGCCAAACAGTGGATCACCAGCGGAACGCTGGCCGACGTCGCGGTCGTCTGGGCCCGCACCGACGACGGAATCCGCGGATTCCTCGTCGAGAAGGGAACACCCGGCTTCACCTCGCGCGATCAGCACGGCAAGCATTCTCTGCGCGCCTCCGTGACCTCCGAACTCGGCTTCCAGGACTGTCGAATCCCTGCCGAGAACCTGCTGCCGAAGTCGGACGGGCTCAAGAGCCCGCTCATGTGCCTCAACCAGGCGCGCTACGGCATCGCCTGGGGCGGTCTCGGCGCGGCGATGGACTGCTACCACACCGCCCTCACCTACGCCGGTGAACGGGTCCAGTTCGGAGGCCAGCCGATCGCGAGCCACCAGCTCGTGCAGGACAAGCTCGTCTGGATGGTCAGTGAGATCACCAAGGGGCAGCTGCTCGCACTCCAGATCGGGCGGCTCAAGGACACCGGGAAGGTCAAGCACTTCCACATCTCGCTCGGCAAGCGCAACAACGTCTGGGTGGCTCGAGAGTGCGCGAAGCTCGCGAGAGAGCTTCTCGGCGGCAACGGGATCGTCAACGACTACCCGGTGATCCGGCACATGATGAACATCGAGTCGGTCTACACCTACGAAGGTACCCACGACATGCACAACCTGATCATCGGCGAGGCGATCACCGGCATCCCGAGCTTCAACCCGCCGGCGAATCACCCGGAGGCCGCCGCGAAGCCCGCCCGAGAGCCCGTGGAGACCGCTTCGTGACGTCGGTCAACGCGTTGCTCGGGCAGGACCTGATCCGGGTCACCGAAGAGGCGGCGATCGCCGCGGCCCACACCATGGGACTGGGTCGGCGGACGCACTCCGACCATGTCGCTGTGGAAGCGATGCGGAGCACCCTCGGCGAGCTGCCGATGCGCGGCCGCATCGTCATCGGCGAGGGGGAACGCGACGAGGCGCCGATGCTCTACGTCGGCGAAGAACTGGGGCAGGGCGGCGAAGGGCAGCCGGCGATCGACATCGCGGTCGATCCTCTGGAGGGTACGAACCTCTGTGCGACCGGCGATCCCGGAGCGGTGGCGATCCTCGCGGCCGCGGAGCGGGGCGGCCTTCTCCACGCCCCCGACATCTACATGGACAAGATCGTCGTCGGACCGACCGCCCGCGGCCGCGTGCACCTCGACGCCCCGGTAGCGGAGAACCTGCGCAACATCGCGGAGGCGTTCGAGCGCGACGTCGACGACCTGACGGTCGTCGTGCTCGATCGCGAGCGCCACGCGGAACTGATCACCGACATCAGGGAAGCGGGCGCCCGAATCCGCCTGATCGGCGACGGCGATCTGTCGGCCGGCATCGCCGCGGCGGTGCGAGGCACCGGGATTCACGCCGTGATGGGGATCGGCGGCGCTCCCGAGGGCGTCATCACCGCGGCCGCCATGCGCTGCCTCGGCGGCGAGATCCAGGCCCGTCTGACGCCGCTCAACGAGCAGCAGCGCCGGCGGGTCGAGGAGGTCGGAATCGACGACGTCGATCGCCTCTACTCCACCCGAGACCTCGCACCAGGCGACGACATCGTGCTCGCCAGCAGCGCCGTGACCGGAGATCGGCTGATGGAAGGGGTGCGGTTCTTCGGCGGCGGCTCCCGGACCTCGACGCTCTACATGGCACTCGCCGAGCGGACGATCCGCTTCGTCGACACGATCCGGCGCGAGGACGAGTCGGCTCCGGTCCAGTTCTGATGATCCTGCCGGATCACTGGATCCGCCGCTGGGGAAAGCAGGGCGGCGTCGACCCTTTCGAGACCGCTCAGGTCAACTCGGCGAGCTACGACCTGCGCGTCGGAGACCACTGGATCTGCCCGACCCGGGACCCCGAGGACTTCAGCGCTCCTCACGTCAAGCTCTTCCCGGGTGAAGTGGTGCTCGCATCGAGCATCGAGTACGTCCGCATCCCCCGCGACGTCGCTTGCGACCTCAAACTCAAGTCGACGCTCGGGAGGCTGTGGATCAATCACTCCCTCGCCGGCTGGTGCGATCCCGGCTTCGAGGGGCAGATCACGCTCGAGTTGCAGAACCTCGGTCCGGAGCCGTTCGTCCTCGACGCGGGTCGCCGGATCGCTCAACTGATTTTCATTCGAATGGAATCGGAACCCGAAGTAGCTTATGGTGAAGCCGGTTCAGGCAGTCATTATCAGGGGCAAACAGGGACCACTAGAGCCCGCGATTAGCCTGAACTCCTCACGCCATTGCAGTCCGGTAGGCCGTATGTCACTGAATCTACTTCGTTTTCCAGTCACTGCGCTCCTCGACGTAGCTACGGCTATGTCTCCGGTGCCCCCGACCGGAAGCCTCGTATCTTCAGCAACCTACGACCTGCCAGACCACAGTGGTGTGAGAAGTTCAGGCTAGCGGGAGGGACGAGTCGATGCAGTCGAGTGAGGGAGGCCCGTCGAGGCCTGGAGGGGCTCCATGAGCCTCACGGGGAGCCTCCACTCGATGGACTTCCCCGAGCTGCTGCAGTGGCTCGCGCGTGGGCAGAAGACCGGCACCCTGCTGGTGTCCAACGGGCAGGTGCAGAAGCAGGTCTTCTTCGAGGACGGCAGGATCATCGCGTCCGCGTCCAGCGATCGAACGGAGTACCTGGGGCACTTTCTGGTCAGTCACGGCTTCCTCGACGAGGTCACTCTCGCCAAGGCGATCGAGATGCAGGAAGGCAACCGGATGTTGCTCGGGAAGATCCTGATGACGATCGGCGCCATCAACCAGCCCGACCTCGAGCGGATGCTCCGGCTCAAGGCCGAGGAGAGCATCTACGAGATCTTCACCTGGCCCGAAGCCGACTTTCAGTTCATCGAGGACGAGCTCCCGGCGTTCGAGATGGTGCCGATCTCGCTCGACGTCCAGACTCTCGTGCTTCGAGGCGCCAAACGGCTCGACGACTGGACCCGGATCCGCGAATCGATCCCTTCGAAGTTCTGCGTCCCGGTCGCGGTCTCCAACCTCGTCGCGCCGGAAGGGGACCCCGGCGCCGAGCACCTTCTGAGGCAGGTCAACGACGACCGGACGATCGAGGAGATCGCGCTCGAGACCCACTCGAGCGAGTTCTACGTCTGCCGGGTGCTGTGGGAGCAGATGAGGCTCGGCCACCTGAAGATGGTGCGGCCGCGAGGTGCGGCCGAGGTTCAGCCGGCCACCTCCAACGGCGACACGATCGACGCCGGCGCACTCATCGAAGCGGCGACCGCGCTCCTGGCCGAACAGGAACTCGTCGCCGCCCTCCGGCACGCCCGGGCTGCGGGGAACCTCGATCCGGACGGCGAGAAGACTCAGGAAGGCGTCAAGGAGGTCGAGAAGGAGATCCGAGCCGTCGTTCAGGCGAGCGGTGTCGTGGAGTCGGCGGTGCCGAATCTGAGCGGCAACCTGGAGGACCTCGCCAATCTCGACATCTCCGCCCAGGCCGGCTTTCTGCTGAGCCGGATCAACGGTCAGTACGACGTCGGGACGATTCACAAGATCTCGCCGATGCCCCCCCTGGAGACTCAGGTCGTCCTCTGGACCCTCTTCGAGGCGGGACACATCTACTTCGACTGACCGCTGGAGCGAGCCGTCTCGCTCCTGGGGGGAGCCGGCTTCGAGACATGCTGGTTGCCGATCTCGGCGAATCGCAGCGGCCAGCCGGCCGCCTCGCCGGCATAGTCGACGCCGACCCGCGGGCCGACGGCGATCTCGTCGGCCGGCACGGGCCGCCCGGCAGCGAGCCGCAGCTCGCCGCGATCGAGCGGAGCGCCATCGAGATCGAGACCGACCGCCAGCGCCTGACAGAGCTTCCCGGGACCGCCGGCGATCGCACCCGCCCGGCCGTCTGCGGCAAGCCGGCGGCGAGTCGCCATGCGCCCCACCCCTTCGACCGGCTCGGCGGCACGAATCAGCACAGCACTTCCGTCCTGCCGGCTTCCAGTGACCACATTCAACATGCAGTGGATCCCGTAGATCAGGTAAACGTAGGCGGAGCCGCCGTCACGAAACAGGGACGCCGTCCTCCGGGTGCGCCGGTCGCCCCAGGCGTGGCTGGCCCGGTCGGCGGCTCCGAGATAGGCCTCCGTCTCGACGATTCTCACCACGTCGCGGCTCCCCTCCAGGCTGCGAACCAGGTAGCGCCCCAGGAGATCCGGCGCCACCACCTCGGCTGGCCGGCGATAGAACCTTGGCGGCAACCGCTCCCAGACGTCGCCCATAGGAGCGCTATCATGCCGGAGGCCCGATGACCCTGCCGCCCCTCTTCGAGAAGCTCCCCGAGCCGTTCCTGCCGGCGTTCGACCCCCGGAGACCGTGGGAGCTCCTTGGAGAGCCTCTGGCGACGCTGCTCGAAGCGCTGCCGTCGAGCAGCATCGAGATCCCGCTGTCGCCCCACCACCACCTCTCGGGTGACGGAATCGTCATCGGCAAAGGATGCCGGATTCATCCGACCGCGGTGATCGAGGGACCGGTCTTCCTCGGCGACGACGTCCGGGTCGGTCCCGGAGCGTACCTGCGCGGAGGATGCTGGTTGGGTGACGGGGCCGGCGTCGGCGCGAACGTCGAGGTGAAGCACTCGATTCTCCTGCCCGGCTCGAGGGCGCCGCATCTGTCCTACGTCGGAGACTCGATCCTCGGCAGCGACGTCAACCTCGGCGCCGGCAGCGTGCTGTCGAACTTCCGCCACGACGGTCGAACGATCGAGATCCCGAGCGGCGACGGCCGGATCGACAGCGGTCGGCGCAAGCTCGGCGCCCTTCTCGGGGACGGGGTGCGAGTCGGCTGCAACTGTGTGCTGCACCCCGGGTCGATCGTCGGCTCCGGTACGAGCCTCTATCCGGGAGTACAGCTCCGGTCCGGCATCTATCCAGCCGGCAGCCTCATCAAGCTGCGTCAGGAGATCGAGATCGTCGAGCGACGGGCAGGGTGATCCTGTGCGCGAGACCGGGGGAATCTCGACGGCGACGACGGCGTAGCTCGCAGTAGACTCTGTTCCCGCGGGCCGATCGAGGGTTCGCCCAGGCCCGCAAGGAGACCCCCGCAAGGAGACGCCGCCATGAAGACCTTCGCTGCAGCCCTCGTCCTTTCCACCCTCGCAGTAGCAGCCTCGGCCCAGCCCGGCGGACGCGGTGGCGGCAGCGTCCCGCTCGGCAGCAAGGGGTACGGCTGGCAGACCGAGCAGGCGCTCGCCAAGGAGGAGGCCGCCCGCTTTCAACTCGAGATCGCCGAACTGAGCGACGAAGAGTGGAAGGAGCGCGCGCTGGCCTGGCTGCGCTTCGAAACCAGCGACACCGGCATGACCCTCGACGACGTCTTTCGTGTCGCCGGGGTGGATGCCGATGCCAGGGCAACCACCGAGCCGGCGGAGTACTTTCGCGAAGACGATCCCTCCTGGATCGTCACCTATCGGAAGAAGACGCCGAAGAAGCTGACCCTCACCCTGACCGACGACGCCGCGACGACCGTCCAGTGCGCCATGCCCGAAGGAGAGGTGCCGACCGGCTACTTCGGCATTTTCCTGCACGAGACCCACCTCGTCTGTTTCGCACGCTAGCGGCTCAGACTCACGGGAGAGCGGGTTCTCGCCGGGAGCGGGCCGCTCCGGGGAGAGGCCGCCTTCGATGTACGAGGGCCCTTGCAGAAAGACTTCCGGGTAGGCCGGCGGCGGCTCCGGTCAGCGTGACGGACCGAACCGTCCTTGCGCTGCCGCGGCTGCGTTGAGGAGATCCTGCAGCGCAGGCACAGCCCGCCGGCTTCACGCCGAGAACGTCTCGATTCGACGCGACCGATCCGACGGTCGCGGCGTCAGGCCGGTTTCTTGAGCACGACGACGGTGCGGTCGTCGTTGGGCAGCGGCGAGGTCGAGAACGCCTTGACGTCGTCGAACACCGCGTTCACGATGGCTTCGGCCGAGGCCTTTGGCTGTCCGCGCACGACGTCCAGCAGCCGCTCTACGCCGTAGAGCTCGGACTCATCGCCGTCTCGCTTTCCCTCCGCCTCGACGATTCCGTCGGTGTACAGGACAAGCGTGTCTCCAGGCTCCAACTCCACGAAGCCTCGCGCGTAGGTCGCATCGGGAATCGGGCCCAGGACCGGTCCGCCTGCCGTCAGTGCGGTCGCTTCTCCGGCGGCGCTGACGTGGAACGGCGCGTTGTGCCCGGCGTTGACGTAGATGAAGAGGCCGTTGAGCTCGAGCTCGCCGTAGAAGAGCGAGACGAAGCGGCTGGTCAGCGTGCTGCGGCTGACGATCCTGTTGAGGCGCTCCATCGTCCTGACGATCTTGAGGTCGCGTGCCAGCCCCATCCGTAGGCCGGTGTAGACGTCCCGGGTCTGGAGCGCCGCAGGCAGGCCGTGTCCGGTGACGTCGGCGATCGCCAGACCGAGGATCTGCGGGCTGATCGGGATGTAGTCGTAGAAGTCACCGCCGAGTCTCTCCATCGGAACGGTTCTTCCCGCAAGGTCGAAGTCTCCGTAGACGGGAGTCCGACGCGGCAGCATAGAAGCTTGTACCCGTCGAGCCTCACGAAGTACGTCGTCGAGCCATTCTTCCCGAAGCCGATGCTGAATGCTGTAGCGGAGGATCGACAGTGCGTATCGGATCTCCTCGCGGGCCCGTCCATCGGCGACGTCGAAGGCAACGATGCAGTCGCAGCGATCGCTGTCGATCCAGATTGCAGCAAACTCATCGACGCCCAGGAACTTCTCGATATCCTTGTCCAGCCTCGGATCGTCCCTTCTCATGTACAGAAAGCGCTCTTCGAGAAGCCGATCTATGGGCGGATAGCTAGCTGGGACCCGGAACCCCTGCAGATCCGTTCTCTGCGGCAATGCGGAGGTCAGAACATAGTCACCGCCGTCCCGTCGATAGGTGCGAGCCCCGATCAGGCCCAGCCTCTTCCCGAGCCGTTCTACGACCTGCTGAGCGATCTCCCTGATCGAGCTTGCGTCACTCCCGGACGAAATGG
Source organism: Candidatus Multivoradales bacterium (assembly GCA_965223855.1). Taxonomy (GTDB): domain Bacteria; phylum Acidobacteriota; class Thermoanaerobaculia; order Multivoradales; family JAHEKO01; genus CALZKB01. The sequence continues at coordinate 2,073,607 of CBDCXM010000009.1, read as the reverse complement.
TCGATACCAGCTCCTCGACCTCCTGCAGCAGATCGCCAGGCGATGGCCGCACCTCGCCCTCCTGAGACGCGCTCTCAGCCACGGTCGATCAGCGTCCGGACGATCCGGTCCTGCGCCCGCTTGGCATGCCACGCGCCACGGATCGAGTTGCACAGAATCGAGAAGGCGTAGAGCCTGCCCGAGCGCGACTTGGCGTAGCCGGAGAGCGTCGAGACGCCGTTGAGGCCGCCGGTCTTGGCGAGCACGTTGTGCCGGTAGCTCGCCTCCGTCATCCGCTTCGATAGCGACGACGTCATCCACGGCGGATCGAGCTCCGACTCGCCGCTGTAGGCGAGCGAACGCAGGTATTCGCGGCCGAAGCGGTGGAAGTACATGTGCCGCAACACGCTCGTGAGCTGACGCGGGGTGAAGCGGTTGTTGCGGCTCATCCCCGAGCCGTCGGCATACTGATAGCTCGCCGGATCGATCCCCAACTCCGCGAGGAACTCCGCAACCACTCTGGCCCCCGACGCCCAGCTTCCCTCGCCGCAGTCGATCGCGCCGAGCAGCTTCAGCAGAGCCTCTGCGTAGAAGTTCTGGCTCCGCTTGTTGACCACCTCGAGCACCGTCATCAGGTCGGTACGATGGCGGGCGAGGACCCGCCAAGGCGCGGCGGGCAGCCGCGGAACGATCGTCACGTCTCCGGCGACGGCCACCCCCGCCTGCCGCAAACCCTCTTTGAGACCGTCACCGAAGAGCTGCGCCGGGCGCGGCACCGAGACGGCGACGACATAGGGCTCGGCATGCCGGTAGACCCACCCCGAGACGTTGATCACATTGCTCCCCGGCTGGCGTCCGACGACGATCGAATGGCTGCGCGACTTCGAGGTCGTGCGGGCGGTGTTGCTGACGACGACCGTCGGCACGTCCGGCGCCACCTCGACGTGCGCCGGGTCGCCCGGCCGCTCACCCGGAGTCACCCACAGCCAGATGCAGTTGTCGTTGAAGGACAGCGACGAAACCGGCGCTTCGTACCACTTGTGGAGCTGGTCGCGCGGCCAATCGGGGTGGACTTCGAGATCGTCGAAAAGGCCGTCGACCAGCACGAGGTCACCGTCGACCCTCGAGATCCCGCGCCCGCGCAGCTCCTCGCCCCAGCGTCGGAAGACGTGCAGCGGATCGTCGCCGTAGTGGCGCCCCGAGATCGCCGGATCGCCCGAGCCGATGACCGCGAGATCTCCCCTCAGCACGCCGTTCTCGACCCGCCCCCTCGCCCGCAGCGCGGTCTCGATGTAGTGGGCGGGGCTCAGCCGGTCGAGCGCCGCCGCAGAGGTGACGAGCTTGGTGTTGGAGGCGAGGATCCGGGGTCGGTCCGGCTGGTATTCGTAGACCGTTTCGCCGGTCTCGACGTCGATGACGTGAACGCCCAGAGCGGTCGCCGCACGGCGAGCCTCGGCTGCGGCGACCCCCAGCTGATCCTGGAGCGCGTAAGCGCCTGCCGCAGCGACCCAGGCGAGCGCCGACAGCGCGATCGCACGCCTCGCCCGCTGCCGCGCTCTACTCGACGTCTTCGAGGAAGCGGTAGAACTCGCCATCGGTCGACAGGACGATCGACGTCTCGTCGCTCGCCGTGCTCCGCAGGGTCTCCATCGTCTTCAGGAAGGCGTAGAAGCTGCGCGAATCGGCCGACTGGTCGTAGGCGCGGGCGTAGATCTCGGTGGCGGAGGCATCCGCACGTCCGACGATCTCCTGAGCCTCGCGGTAGGCCTCGGACTCGATCCGCTTGAGCTCGCGCTCCATCTCGCCCTCGATCCGCGCCGCCTCGCCCTGCCCCTCCGAGCGGTAGCGATCGGCGATCCGGCGGCGCTCGGCGATCATCCGCTGGTAGACCTTCTCGCGGACGTTCTCCACGTAGTTGATGCGCTTGAACTGTACGTCGAGGATCTCGATACCGAGGTCACTCGTCCGCGCCTGAGCGCTGGTCAGAATCTCCTGGCGGATCTTCTCGCGCCCGAACTCGATCGGGTCGAGCGTCGTCTGCACGCCGTCGGCGTTGGAGTCGTCCTGCGCCGGCTCGCGGTTGCTGGTGCGCACCACCTCGACCAGGTCGTGGTTGGCGATCGCGTTGCGGGTCTCGCCGTCGAGGATGTCGTCGAGCCGGCTCTGGGCCCGGCGCTCCCCCTGCAACCGCTGGAAGTAGAGGAGTGGATCCGTGATGCGCCAGCGGGCGAAGGTATCGACGAAGATGAAGCGCTTGTCGCGAGTCGTCAGCTCCGTCGGGTCACCGTCCCACTCGAGGAATCTGCGGTCGAAACGGTGCACCTTGTGGAAGAAGGGCAGCTTGAAATGGAGCCCCGCCTCCGTCACCGGCTGGCCGATCGGCTCGCCGAACATGGTGATGATCACCTGTTCCGGCTCGTGGACGATGTAGGCGGCTCCGGAGAGCGCCAGCACGAGCCCGGCGATGACGACGAGGAGAAGGCCGCGGATCATTGGGAGCCCCCTCCCGTGCCGCCGGCATTCAGATTGAGCAAAGGCAGGATGCCCTCCAGCTCCTCGTCGACGACGACCTTGCTGCCCATCGCCGGCAGCACTTCACTCATCGTCTCGAGGTAGAGGCGGCGCCGCGTCACCTGGGGCGCCTTGCGGTACTCGGAGTAGATGGTGTCGAAACGCTCCGCCTCGCCCTCGGCTCGGTTCACGCGGTCGATCGCATACCCCTCGGCCTGCTCGATCGTCTGCTGCGCCTCGCCTCGAGCGCGAAAGATCACCTTGTTGTACTCCGACTGCGCCTGATTGATGAGCGTCTCGCGCTCCTGCTCCGCCTGGTTGACCTCGTTGAACGAGGGCTTGACCGGGTCGGGCGGTGTGACGTCCTGCAGCACGACCTGCTCGATCTTGATCCCCATCTCGTACTGCGAGCACAGATCCTGCAGCCGCTGTTCGACGAGATCGGCGACTTCCTGGCGGCCGACGGTGAGCACTTCATCGACCGTCCGGTCGCCGACGACCAGCCGCATCACCGCCTCGGAGAGATCCTGCAGCGTCGTCTCGACGCCGCGCACCCGGAAGAGGTACTTGTACGGATCGTCGACCCGGTACTGCACCACCCACTCGACCACGGCGGCATTGAGGTCGCCGGTGAGCATGTTGGACTCGCTCGGCTCCTTGCGAAACTGACTTCGAATCCCGGCGGTCACGGTCCGGAAGCCGAACTCCTGCTTCAACTGACGCTGCACCGGCACGGGGATCATCCGATCGACGCCGAACGGCAGCTTGAAGTGAAGCCCGGGCTCGGTCGTCTTGAGATAGCGCCCGAAGCGCATCACCACGCCGACCTCTTCCGGGTCGATCGTGTAGACGCTGGAGACGACGAGGACGACAGCGAGAAGGAGCAGGACACCGACCTGCAGCGCCCCACTCGGGAGTCGCGGCAGCTTCGGCATCTGCGGCAGGTCGATCACCGTTCGCGGTCCGTTGGTCACGAGGTCAGGCTATCCCACATCAGATTCTTTGTCAGTCGGCGGCAGGAACGCCGAGTTGGGGCCGATCCGGCGCGACCTCGTTCAGCCTCGATGAGAGAGCCCACAGCTCGATCGGCCCCTGCTGGTGGACCTTACGCCCGTAGCGACCGAGCAATTCCGTCAGCGCCTGCAGGTCGTCGTGGTCGACGCGGAAGCGCAGCTCGTCGGTGCCGGCCGGGCCACCATCATCGACGACCAGCCGGTCGCGCCGCACGAAGACCGTCGAGATCCCACGCCCGCGCAAGGCCTCCGCCAGGCAATCGACATCGCACTCTCCAGAGCGCAGGAAATGGATGGGGAGCGGGTCGAGGTAGCTCCCCGCCAGCACCGGCCGGTCGAGGTGAAAGACCCTGCTCTCGCCGACCACCAGCACACCGCTCCCCGGCGGTGTATGCCGTTCGATGCGCTCGAAGCTCGAGTAGTAGTCCTGTCCGCTCCTCAGATAGTCCTCCTCGGCCTCGAAGCCGACCGCGGCACTCACCGGCGCGTAGCGCTCGAAGATCCACAGCACCTGCAGGAAGTTGATCGCGAGGCCGAGGGCGAGGGCAGCGGTCGCCAGCCGACGCAGCGTTCCGCGCCGCGCCAGGGCGTCGGCGCCGGCCGCGATGCCGCCGCCTCCCAGCAGGCAGACGATCACCAGCGCCGGCGCGAAGCTGCGGACGGTCGGATGAAACACCAGCCCGGCGAGGGCGAACAGACCGCCCTGCAGGTAGAGCGTCCGGTGTCGCTTCCAGGGTGCGACCCTCAACACGAGCGCCAGCACCAGAGCCGGGAACAGCACCACACCGAGGCTCTCGTCCAAAAGATCCGGTCGGCCGAAGTAGCCGCGGAGACGCGCCAGCAGACCCGCCTCGCCACGGTAGAGCCCGAGTTCCGACGCCACCTCGGTGAAGAGCGGGTAGAGCGGGTTGCGGTGAGCTGACAGGTTGTGGACGGTCCACGGCAGCGCCGGCACCAGGGCGAGCGCCAGCGATCGCAGGCTCTGGCGCCAGGTGGCGCCGTCGAACCGGGCCAGCAGCGGCAGGACCAGCAGCGGCAGAGCGGTGTACTTGACCGCGGCGGCCGCACCGACCAGCAGGCCCGCCGCCAGCAGGTGGCGTTCGTCACCTCCTTCGGCGAAGCGCCACCACCGGTCGACGGCGAGCGCCGCGAGCAACATCACTCCCCAATCGGTCCACGCCCAGCCCGCCACGACCGTCAGCGCCGGCATCGAGATCACCAGGACCGCCGCCCAGACGCCCGCGCTCGTCCCCCAGATCCGGTCGCCCAGCCGCGCCAACGCCATGCAGGTCGCCACGGCACACGACAGGCTCAGCAGCTGGGCGAGGATCCCCCAGGGCTCGAGGGCGAGAGTGAGGCCGAAGATCCCCTCCATCAGCCGCGCGAGCGCGGTGTGGACGCTCCACGGCATTTCGGTGATCGCACCGTCGAGCAGTGCCTGGCGCGGCACCGTCAGGTGGTAGACGAGCGCGTCGAGCGAGATCGGCGGCGCCAGCGCGAGCAGCAGCGCCGGGAGAACGAAGGGCAGCGTCAGGCTCCAGGGCCCGGCGCTCCAGTCGAATCTCGCCGCCGGGCGCGCGCGCGAGCGCAGCCACAGCAGGACGAGGCAGCCGACCGCCAGCAGTGCCACGGTCGCGAGCCTCCCCGGCACCCACACTCTCGCTAGAGCACCGAGGACGCTTCCGACCACCGTCAGCCCGCAGGCGAACCGCAGCTCCGCCGTCGCCTCTCCGAGCCGCACCGCCACCAGAGACCCCCAACCCGCCAACCCCAAGGCGACGAAGGCGAGCGCCACGGCGAAGCCCGCCAGGCGACCGGCGGCGGCCCAGGTCGGAGGGAAGGCGGCGGCCGACTGCAGCGCCACCGCCAGAGCGGCGAGGCCGACGACGAGTGCGGCCGTGCGCAGGCGGATCACGGCACAGGATTCTAGCTCGGCCTCCTGCGCCGCCTTGCGCGGCGTCGAGCCCGGGCTGCCGGTAGACTCCCGCCATGGCGCCGCGATTCGATGGAGAGCGGTTCACCCTCGAACTCGCCGTCGCCGACCTGCTCGACAGGAAGCTCGCTCGCAGTCTCGGCTTCTCGAACCGCGGCGGCTACGAGCGCATGTGGCTGGGGCAGGCGATCCACTCCCGATACCAGGAGCACGCTCTCGGGAGCGATCCCACCTACCGCCGCGAGGTGGCTTTGACGACGACCGTCCGCCATCGCGGCTGGGAGGTGACGGTCCAGGGGCGCGCCGACGGACTGCGCAAGGAGGAGGGTGCGCTCGTCGTCGAGGAGATCAAGTCGGTACGGCGCGAAGGGTCGCTCTCCCCCGCCGTCCGGGCGCTCTACGCTCAGCAGGCCCGGCTCTATGCATGGCTCCTGGCACGGCAGGAGTCAGGGGACGACGGCGGTGAAGCCCCGCCTGACCTGCGCGCCGAGCTGGTGCTGATCGAGATCGGCAGCGAGTCGCTCGAACGGCAGGCGGTCGAGTTCGATTTCGCCGCCGTCGATCTGGAGGTGCGGCGCCGCATCGGTCAGTGGATCGGCGAGTACGAGCGCAAGGGAGCGGTCCTCGCGGAGCGACGCGGCGCCGCCGAGCGACTGCGCTTCCCGTACCCCGAGATGCGGCCCGGACAGGCGGGCATCGTCGAGGCGATCGACGAGGCGCTGGAACAGGGCTCTCACCTGCTCGTCGAGGCGCCGACCGGAATCGGCAAGACCGCCGCCGCTCTCTATCCCGCCGTCCGTCACGCCCTGGCGCACGACAAGCGGGTGTTCGTCCTCACGGCCAAGACGCTGCAGCAGACGATGGCGACGACGGTGCTCGAGCTGCTCAACCAGGAGTCGGCCTTCCACTCCCTCCAGTTGCGGGCCAAGTCGAAGATGTGCGCCCATCACGAGGTGCTGTGCCACGAGGAGTACTGCCCCTACGCCCGCGACTACTACGCCAAGGTGCAGAGCTCGCACATCGTCCGCCAGACGCTGGGCGCCCACACCAGCCTGCTGCCGGATCTGGTGTTCGAGGCCGCCGAGGCGGCGGAGGTCTGCCCGTTCGAAGTCAGCCTGGAGCTTTCGCGCGAAGCGCAGGTGGTCGTGTGCGACTACAACTACGCCTTCGATCCCTATGTCGGCCTGTCCGACTTCGGCGGCGACAACGATCTGTCGAACGTCGTGCTCGTGATCGACGAGATCCACAATCTGGTGGAGCGCGGTCGCGGCTACTACAGCCCGCGACTCACCTCGCGGCAGGCCTCCGAGGTCGCCGCCTCGATGGCGGGCGCCTCGAGCGTCGAGCGCCGCATCGTAGCGCTGGCCCACAGGCTCACGGCGCTGATCGAGACGACGACCGAGCTGGCTCTCGAGGACGTCGGAGGCAACGCCCGCGCCGCCGAGACGGTGCTCCCGGAGGACGACCTGTTCGCTCTGCGTGTCGAGTTCGACGAGACGTTCATCGACTACCTCGAGCACCGCAAGGAGACCTCGACCTTCCGCGCCAACGATCTCTTCGTGGCGCTCTACTTCGACTTCCTCCGCTTCCTCAACTGCCTCGTGCTCTCCGACTCCGAGGCGTTCAGCCGCTACGCCGAGCGGCGCCGCGACGGCGGCTCGCTGCGCATCCTGTGCAAGGACCCGAGTCGCTTCCTCGGCGCGCTCTTTGCGCGCACCCACTCGACCATCGGCCTTTCCGCCACCCTGTCGCCGGTCGAGTTCTATCGCGACCTGTTGGGCTTCGACCCCGAGCGCTTCCACTCGATCGAGGTGCCGAGCCCGTTCCCGGCCGAGAACCGAGCCGTCGTGATCGACGACTCGATCGCGACGACATGGAAACGCCGCCCGGAGAACTACGGCCGCATCGCCGAGAGCCTCGCGACCTTCGCCGCCGGCGTTCCCGGCAACTGCCTCGCGCTCTTCCCCAGTTACCAGTTTCTCGATGAGGTCGGTCGTGAGCTCCGCGTCGCCGGAAAGAGGGTGCTCGTCCAGTCGCGCGCCGACGGCGACCGCCAGCGCGAACTGATCCTCGAGCAACTCCGCTCGGGCCTCGCCGGCGACGTCCTGCTGCTGGCGGTCGCCGGCGGAGTGTTCGCCGAAGGGGTCGACTATCCGGGCGAAATGCTCAAGGGTGTGGCGGTCGTCGGGCCCTGCCTGCCCGCCGTCAGCCTCGAACGCGAGCTTCTCAAGCGCTACTACCAGGAGCAGTACGAGCGCGGCTTCGAGTACGCCTTCGTCGTTCCGGGCATGACCCGCGTCGTCCAGGCGGTCGGCCGGCTCATCCGATCAGCGGAGGACACCGGTGTGATCGCGCTCCTCGACGAGCGCTTCCTCGAGCCGCCGTATCGCGACCATCTCCCGGGCGAATGGGCCCCCGGCGGCGATCCGAGGGAGCTCGTCGGCCCGCCCGGTGAAACCAGCCGGCGCTTCTTCGGCTGAGGCCGGGTCGCGCCCCGTCCTGGGCACCCCACGGTTTCAGTATCCCGACCTCAGGGCCCCATGACGAGCGCGATCGTCGCGATCGCCGCCAGCAGCAGCGGCAGCCGGCGGTCGCTCCACGACGAGGCACTCCAGACCCTCCGGACGACGAGCCACCAGGGGGCGGCAAAGAGCAGCGACAGGCCTAGCCACTCCATCCCCGCAACTCCGACCGCGGCGGCGCACAGGCACAACCAGGCGACGAGGCCTGCGATCGGGAGCGGGGCCGCGTCCCAGCGGTCGGTCTTCACGGGAGAGCGAGCCTCAAGAGAGCGCCATCCTGACGGCCGCCCAGACGAGAACGAGGGAGAAGGCGAGCTCGAGCGAGCGCTGTGGCACCCGCCTGACGAGCACGGGCGCCAGTGCACCGCCGGCGAGCGTTCCCGCCAGCAACCACGGCAGCGAGCCGATGTCGACCCAGCCACGACGCCAGTAGAAGACGGCCGCCACCGCAGCGGTCCAGCCGACGGTCAGGGTCGAGGTGGCCACGGCGCGCTTCATGTCGACCCCCAGGATCAGTCGGAGAATCGGCACCTGGAAGAGCCCGCCGCCGACGCCGAGCCAGCCGGAGGCGAGGCCGGCGATCGGCGTCGTCGCGAAGGCGAGCCGCCGGCGCGAGCGGGAGGCCGGCAGAACTTCCGTCCCGGTCGCGCTCACCTCTCGACCGCGCCACCACAGCAGGAGTGCCGCCCACACGAGGGCGACCGCGAACGCTCGCGCCAACACCGGCACCGGCACGAGGGGGGCCGCCAGCGAAGCTGCGATCGCTCCCAGGAGGGCGCCGACTTCGAGCCCCATCGCCAGGCGAACCGAAGCGAGCCCGCGCCGCAGGTAGCCGGCAGACGCCGCGATCGCCGTACCCGTGACGACGACGAGGCTGGTGCCGATCGCCTCCCGGAGCGGCCAGCCGAAGCCGAGGTTGAGGACGGGGACCAGCAGCACTCCCCCGCCGACGCCGAGCAGTGCTCCGACCAGTCCCAGGCCGGCACCCGCGAACAGCAGCCAGGCGCCAGGAACCAGCGTCTACTCCTGGCGGAGGCTGTACTTGCGCAGGTGCTCCTCCACCAGCCGGTGGACGCCCAGTCGCTGGAGCTCCGACGCGAGAACGAGGATCTGGTTGGGGCTCAACGGGTGCTCTTTGTAGATCACCGCGAGCACCTTCTTGAGGGCGGCGTCAAGCTCGGGGTCGAAACCGGGGGCGGGTTCAGACACCGGGTTCAGACCCGGGCTCAAACACCGACCGGCCCGACACGGGGCTCGGCCGCCTCGTGCATCTGCTCCGGCTCGTAGTCGTAGATGAGCGACCTCACGGTGAGCGACGGTGCCACTTCGACCCCCTCCTCCCACGACCACATGTCGATCGTCTCCCACGGGCAGTAGCGGGCGCAGAGCTGGCATCCGATGCAGCGCTCGAGATCGACTTCGACGAGCTTGTGCATCTCGGGGTAAACGGGGCCGGGGACGATCTCGATGCAATCGACCGGACAGAACGAGATGCACGCCTCGCATCCGGTACAGCCGATCTGCTCGATGACTGCCGTCTGCTTGGGCGGACGGGGCCGACCCGGCTTGTCGATCTCGATCTTCTTCTTGTAGGGGAACTCGCTCATCCCACGCCTCCCGGTTCGCCTTGCCAGTCGAAAGCGAGGCAACTGTAGCAGAGGGAAGCGGCGACGCCGGACGACGCAAAGGCGTGCCGGACACCGCCCCGTGCGTGGCACAATCGCCCCATGGTCGTCGAGCGGATCGAGCGCTGGATTCGAGGCGACCGTGACGACGACTTCCAAACCCTCGTCGCTGAAGCCTGGGCCTTTCAGCACGAGCGTTCCGCGCCGCTGCGGCGACTCGCCGCATCGGCGGGCATCGACTCCGGCATCGACGGTTGGGAGTCGGTGCCGATGGTCCCGGCCCTGTCTTTCAAGACCCTCGACCTTGCCGTGGCCCCTTCGGTGGAGGAGTTCCACAGCTCCGGAACGACGGACGCAGCCACTCCCTCCATTCACCGGCATCCGTTCCCCGATCTCTACCGCGCGGTGGTCGAGGCGACGTTCCCGCAGGCGTGCCTCGCCGGCGTCGGACCGGCCCCGCCGATGCTCTCGCTGATCCCGGATCGCGAGACCGCCCCGAACTCGAGTCTCGCCTTCATGATCGACCATGCCTACCGGCTGTTCAGCGGCCCCGGTAGCCGCTACGCGGTCGGTCCAGGAGGTGTGCGCGCCGCCGAGGTGAGGGGCTTCTGTGGCACACGCCAGCGGGACGGGCGCGCCGCACTCGTTCTCGGCACGACCCTCGCCCTCGACCAGATGGCCGACGGCCTGAAACGCCTCGGCGTCACCTTCCGCCTGCCGCCCGGGACGACCGTCTTCGAGACCGGCGGCAGCAAGGGACTCGGGCGGGCGATCGACCGGGCGCAAGTCGCCGCCGATCTGAGCGCGAGGCTGGGGCTCGATGCGTCCGCCTTCGTTCAGGAGTACGGGATGACCGAGCTGACGAGCCACTGCTACTCGGCGCCCGGGTCGTCGCCCTTCGAACCACCTGCCTGGGTCCGCGTCCGGGCGCTCGATCCGGTGTCGCTCGCACCGGTGGAGAACGGCGAACCGGGGCTCCTGGCGATCTTCGATCTCGCCAACGTCGGCTCGGCGCTCCACGTGCTCACCCAGGACCTCGGACGCATCGTCGACGGCGGTTTCGAACTCGTCGGCAGGGCGCGGGGGGCGGAGCTGCGGGGCTGCTCACTGCTGAGCGCAGCGCTCGCCGACTAGCGCGAGCCTCCACTTGCTCCACGACGCACGACTCCCCCCGTCCTTCTGCCCCGCCGCCACCCTCGTGGAGCGAAACGGGGTCGCCTACACCTCGGCCCGCTGGAGTGCGGCCGAGCTGGCCCGCCTTGCCGCGTCCCTCGATCGACGCTCGCAGCAGCCTTCGACGGTCGACGGCGCCGCGCTCCTCGACGCCTGGCTCGGGACGGTCGAGGAGTTCCGGGATCCACGATCCCCCGTGTCGATCGCCCTCCGGCCGGCGTTGCGGCGGCTATGCGGGCTGTCGGCTTCCGGGCTCGACGCCGCTCTCGAGGCGGTCCTCGGCGGTGTTACCGGAGAGCCGGCTCGGGAGATCCTCTCCTCCCCACCCGTCGACGGGCGCCGGGGTCTGGCGACGGTGGTGCTCGCGGGCAACCTGCCGGCACTGTTCGTCCAGCCGTTGCTCCCGGCGCTCGCCCTGCGTCGGCCGGTGCTGCTCAAGTCGCCGAGTTCCGAGCCGCTGTTCGCTCCCGTCTTCGTCGATCGTCTCCTCCAGCGGCTGCCGGCACTGGAGGGTGAGCTGGCGGCGGTCACCTGGCCCGGCGGCGACGACACACTCGAACCGGGCGTCCTCGAAAGCTCGGCACTCGTCCTCGCCTACGGCAACGCCGCCGCGATCGACGACCTGAGGGAACGCTGCGGCAACCGTCTACTGCCGTTCGGCCCCAGGGCGAGCGTCGCGGTCGTCGGTTCCGAGGCCTTCGAGGACGACGTCTTCGCCGGCCTTGCGGCCGACATCGCGCTCTTCGATCAGCGCGGCTGCCTCTGTGTGCAGGCGGTCTACACCGACGGCCCGGCTCGCGAGGTCGCCGACCGGCTCGCTTCGGCGCTCGAGTTGCAGGCAGCCGCCTGGCCGCCGGGCGAGGTCGAGCCGGTGACCGCCGCAGCGGTCCAGCAGGTGCGGATCGACGCCCGTCTGCGCGGCCTCTACCAACCGCCACTCGACCTCGTCGCCGGTACCGTCCTCGTCGAGCCGCTACCGGGGTTCGCACCGTCTCCCGGCCTCAGGACGGTGCGCATCCAGCCGGTGAGCGACCTCTCCTCGATCCCGGACTTGTTGCAGCCGCACGCTCCCCGTCTCCAGGGAGCCGCGCTCGCCGGGAAGAACGCCTGGGAGCTCGCTCCCGCGCTCGAGGCGCTCGGCCTGTCGCGCGTCGCACCCCCCGGCGAGTTGCAGTCGGCCGACGCCCTCTGGCATAACGGGGGCCTGCATCCGCTCGCCGCCCTGGCCGGCGGGGGCCTTCCGGAGGAAACGTGAGCGAACCGCGCATCGTCGAAGCCCTCGAGACCCTGCTCGAAGCCGTGCCCGGCGCCGACGCCGCCCATCTGCGGATCGACGATCGGTTCGAGAGCGGTGAGCTCGAAGACAGCGAGGTCGATGCCGTCTTCGACGACTTCGTCGCCGATCACCGGCAGGCGGTCGAGGACCTCACCCGAGCCTGGGGAGACCCGGAGTTCGACGGCGCCGTCGATGCCGACGACTTCCCCGAGTGGAGCGAGGCACTCGTGCTCGCCGTGTGGCGGCGCGGCGAGGCGCTCGCCTATCTCGCGCTCCGCCACGACGACGACCACTCGCCGATGTTTCTCGAGATCGGCGCCCTGTCGAGCGACGAGGTCGAGACCCTGCGATACACGCGATCCTGACGCTCCCTCTACCGGCCCGAGTCCGCGCCGCGGGCCTTCGCGGACAGGGGGAAGGCCCGGAGCGGTGTGCAAGACTCCCGCGCAAGAGTCGCCACAGGCAAACGTACCGTCAGGAGTGACCGATGTTGCGATCCTTCGTATGGCTGACGTGCGGTCTCCTGCTGACCGCCGGTCGCCGTTTCGCCCTCACCTACCTGTCGATGCCCGCTCCGGGCAGTCAGACGATGGACTCCATCGGATTCGTCCGGCTCCTGGCTCATACGGGTTGGCTCGCCTACGGCCTGGGCGCCGCCTGTCTCGCCATGGGGCTCGCGGGGATCTGGCGTCAGCGCAAGTCGTGGTGGCCGGTGGCGACCGCCGTGGTCCTGCTCCTGTTGGGCGTGTTCGTCTTTCGCTTCGCCGCCCGCTCCGACCCGACCGAGCTCTTCCGTCCGCTGAGCTCACCGCAGTTCGCGACGGGCACCTCCGAGGATCTCCCTCCCGAGACCCTGGTCCTCGGAATCTCTCTCAACGGCGAGACCAAGGCGTACCCCATCCGTCTGGTCGCCTACCACCATGTGGTTCATGACCAGGTTGGAGGAGAGCCGATCGCGGTCACCTACTGCACGATGTGCCGCTCCGGCCGTCTCTACCGAACCCTCGTAGACGATCGTCACCTCACGTTCCGGACGGTCGCCGCCAACCGTTTCAACTCCGTGCTGGAGGATCTCGATACCCGCACCTGGTGGTACCAGGCCTCGGGCCGCGCCGCAGCCGGACCGCTCGAGGGGACGACCCTTCAGGCGCTGCCCACCGATCAGATGACCCTGGCGCGCTGGCTGCAACTGCACCCGCAGTCGCTCGTGATGCAGCCTGACGAGGAGACCGGCGACTGGTATCAGCTCTATCGCTTCCACGAATTCGACTCCGCCACCCCCGAGGAGTCCGCCGAGCGAGGGCCCGGATGGGAGTGGCTGGTCGTCGTGCACGCCGGAGAGGAGACGGTCGCCTACCCCTGGAGCGCACTCAGCGAGCGTCGGTTGCTCCAAGGCGAGCGCGCCGGCGTTCCCTGGGCGGTCCACCTCGACGGCGATCTCACTTCGTTCCGGGCCTGGGATCGGCGAGTCGGCGACGCCACGCTCACGCTCACGCTCACTCTCGACGACTCGGGAGCTCTGATCGACGAGGCCTCCGGCAGCCGGTTCTCCTGGGCCGGCGAGGCGATCGAGGGACCGCTCGCCGGCGAGAGGCTCGAGAGGCTTCAAGCCGACCAGGAGCTACGCCACTCGTTCGAGCGGTTCGTCGGCGGCGAGCTCCTCGAGCCGTCCGCAGGCTCCGCTACGCGCCCGGCGGCAGAGCCCGTATCCGAGGAGGACTCGGCTCAGGGACCCTGAAGGAGGTTCTGAATCGTCTGCTCCGGGATCTTCCACCCCGAGCCGGAGATCCGGCCTACCTCCTCGCCGTCGACGAGCACCACCCCGGTCGGCACGGCGTCGATGTCGAAGCGCTGCACGAGCGCGTCATTGGTGAACCCGGCGCCCTGCGGCAGGCCGTAGAACGACAGCTCGACCTGGCTGCCGACCAGCTCTTCCGCCACCCGCAGCACCCGCGGCAGCACCTGCTGGCAGTGCGGGCACCAGGTGCCGAAGAAGACCTTCACCTCGACCGACCTCGACTCGCTCTTGAGGCTGTCGACCACCGGCCCCGACACCTCGTAGGCGGCGGCGCCGCGGCGGTAGTCGGCACTGTAGGCCCGCATTCCCTCGAGATCCTGCGCCCCCAGGAGCCAAGGCTTGTTGCGCAGCTCGACCGGGGTGCCGTCGACCTCGAACTCGATCCCGTCGCCGGCGATGGAGAACCTCCCGAGCGCGGCGAGCGAGGCCCCTTCCAGAAGCCGGACACGGCCGTCGGCCTGCTTGTCGACCTTCATCAGGTTGACGGTCGACACGGTCGCGGCGCGCGCCTGAACGAGGATCGGAGACTCGAACTCCGGCGCGATCACCAGGAACGCGCCTGCGGCCTGGGACTGATAGATCTCCGCGTCCCGGCTCTCCTCCCCGGCGACCAGGAAGATGAACTTGTCGATCGACACGAAGCCTTCCATCGCCGGCTGAGCGGCGGCCGGCAGGGGCAGAGCGAGAGCGACGAGAAGTGTGAGGGCGATCGGGGCGAAACGGTTCTTCGACACGGCAAATTCCTCCGGCGGGGGAGCTTAGCAGGGCGGCTCGATCGACGAATCGGGTGTCGATTCAGCCGGCGGGAGCAACCGATGCCGCCAGTGGCGGCATTCCCTGAAGGGTCTCGACGACCTCGCCGTCGACGACCCTGAACGACCGCGGCAGGGCGCGGAACAGCGGGCTCATGAGAGACGGTGGCACCAGTCGAACCTCGGTCGCCATCATGTGCTGCCAGGTGAAGATGTTGAGCGCCTCCGGTTCGACGTCGCTCACCAGCCAGACCGGAGGGTCGACCGCCGCAAGGGTGTGCTCGTGGATCGGCGTCACCCCCTCGAGGAACGCCGGCTCCGCCAACTGGGTGAGAACGACCCAGTGCTCCCCGTCGTCGAGCTCCGGCACGAGCGCGTCGAGGCAGACGTACTCGACGTCGTCGGGTCTCCCCGCACACAGGTCGTGCGTCTCGACCCCCGGCTTCAACCGCGTCGCCAGGTCGTCGAGCGGCAGCTCGGGCGCCTTCGTCGCGAAGCCGACGCCGGCCAGCGCCAGAGCGCCGGCAGCGGTCGTCCGCCAGGTCGCCGACTCGGCGCCGGGTCGGGCGAACCAGGCGAGCAGCAGCGGCGGCACGAGCAGCAGCAGATCTCCCCAGAAGGCCTCAGCCGGCGTCCGGTCGACGAGGTTGCCGAAACAGCCGCAGCTTTCCGAGGCGGGCTCGAGCCCGCGCAGGTCGGCGACGTAGGCCTTTCCGGTGAGGAACAGGAAGAACACCACCAGGGCCGCCGCGGGGGCGAGCACCCACCAGCGGCGAACGTTGAGCAGCAGCGCGATGCCGAGGAAGATCTCGACCGCCAGCGCCACGTACGCCACGGTGCGCGCCGACAGCCAGAAGTCGAGCCCTTCCGCAGCGATCTGCTCGACGAACGCGTCCGGGTGAATCGCCTTCGTCCACGCGGCCACCAGCAGCACCACTCCCAGCAGCACGGCACCGAGGGTGCCGAGCCAGCCGCGACGACGCTCGTTGAGGATTCCCACGACGCGGATCTTAGCCTGCCCGAGCGGCCGAAGCGGACGGCACTCGACTGCGGCCGAGGTGTGCCCGCAAGGCGTCGGCGGAAGGGCTGTCCACGCCGTCGAGGAACGGCTCGAGAGGGCCGGAATAGAGCAGTCGGCCGCCATGTACACCGCCGCCGGGACCGAGGTCGACGATCCAGTCGGCACGCGCGATCAGGTCGAGATTGTGCTCGACCACCACCAGGCCGTCCCCCCGCGTCACGAGCTGCCGCAGGGTGCGGTAGAGCTGATCGATGTCGGAGAGATGCAGCCCGGTCGTCGGTTCGTCGAACAGCAGCAGGCGCCTCCCCTCGGCGCGCGGCCGGTCGAGGAACGAAGCGAGCTTGAGACGCTGCGCCTCGCCGCCCGACAGCGTGGCGGTCGGCTGGCCCAGACGCAGATAGCCGAGGCCGACGTCGATGAGCCGACCGAGCTTCTTCACGAGGCCGCGCTGCCCCTCGAAGTGCGCGGTCGCCTGCTGCACGGTGAGCTCCAGCGTCTGCGCGATGTCGAGGCCGCGATGACGGATCGCCATCACCCGTCGCTGGAACCGCCGCCCCTGGCAGCGGTCGCAAGGCACCGACACCGGCGCCATGAACTGCATGTCGATCTCGAGCGCACCCGTCCCCTCGCAATCCGGGCAGCGCCCCTTGGCGACGTTGAACGAGAAGTGCCCCGGGGTGATCCCGGCCGCCTTCGCCTCCGGCTCCTCGGCGAAGGCGCGGCGGATCGCGTCGTACGCCTTGAGGTAGGTCACCGGGTTCGACCGACTCGAGCGGCCGAGCGGATGCTGATCGACGCTCGCTACGTAGGCGACCTCGTCGAGCCCCTCGATGCCGTCGCACGCTCCCGGCTCGGCGTCGGGAATGCCGATGCTGCGCTGGTAGTTGCCGAACAGCACGTCGCCGATGAGCGTCGACTTCCCGGATCCCGACACGCCGGTGACCGCCACCAGGGCGCCCAGCGGGAAGTCGACGTCGATCCCCTCCAGGTTGTGCTCACGGGCGCCGCGGATGGATACGCGCGGCAGCTCCTCGAGCCGGGCCTCCAGCGGCCGACGTCCCAGTTCCCGCCGTCGGCGATCGAGGTGGCGTCGCGAGGCCTCGGCCCGGGTCGGGCGCCGCAGGTATCGGGCGGTCAGCGAAGTCTCGGAGGCACGGATCTCGGCCGGCGTGCCTTCGGCGATCAGCTCTCCCCCACCCTCGCCGGCCGCCGGACCGAGATCGATGACGTGGTCGGCCCCTTCGATCATGGTGCGGTCGTGCTCGACCACGAGCACCGTGTTGCCGCGCTTCGCCAGTTGCCGCAGCAGAGCCAGGAGCCGCTCACTGTCGCGCGTGTGCAGGCCGATCGTCGGCTCATCGAGAACGTAAAGGGTGTGCGTGAGGCCCGACCCGAGCGAGGCGGCGAGATGAATCCGCTGCGTCTCCCCGCCGGAGAGAGTCCGCGCCTGGCGGTCGAGCGTCAGATAGTCGAGCCCGACCTGATGGAGCACCGCTACCCGGTGTTCGAGCTGCTCGATCAGATGTCCGGCGACCTCCCGCTGGCGCTTGCTCCACGGTGCCTCGGCCAGCCACCCCCGCAGCGTCTCGAGACTGAGCTTCGTCAGGGACGGCAGGGTCCGGTCGAGGACCGTGACGCTGAGCGCCTCGGCCCGCAGGCGCGATCCGCGGCAGGTCGGGCACGGATCGTACGAGCGGTACTTCGCCAGCATCACCCGCACGTGAACCCGGTACGCCTTGCGCTCGAGGCGGGCGAAGAACTTCGCCACACTCTGGAACGGCCCCTTGCCCTCCCAGACGAACGCCCGCGCGGCCTCGGACAGCCGTGCCCATGGCACGTCGAGCGGCACTCCGGCCTCGCGGCAGGCGGCGAAGAGCTTCTTGTAGTGCTTCCTGTAGGCCGGCGTGTTCCAGGGAGCGATCGGATGCTCTTCGAGGGTTCGCGAGGGATCCGGCACGACGCGGCCGGGATCGACGCCGATCACCCGCCCGAACCCCTGGCACTCCGCGCAGGCGCCGAGCGGGGAGTTGAAGGAGAAGAGCGCCGGCACCGGTCGCCGCAACGCGATGCCGCACCGCGGACAGCCGGGAGCGGCGCTGAAGTGTCGGACCGCCTCGCCGTGACCGATCGCCCGCCCGCGAGCGAGCCGGTACGCCTCCTCGACGGCCGCGGTGACACGCGAGAGGTTGTCCCCTCCGGCGCGGAACCGGCCGAGCACCAGAGGGAGCGGATCGAAGTCCGCCGGCCAAACCGATTTCGAGTCGAGCCGCACGATCTCGTCGCCTTCGAGCCGTCGGCCGAAGCCCTGACGCACCAGCTCGCGCAGCGCCTTCGAGGCTCCCTTTCGGGGCCGGGCCACAGGAGCGAGCACGAGGAAGCTGTCACCGGCGGCTCCCTCCACGAGCTCTCCGGCAGCGGCCGCGGGAGTCGTCGCCACGGCCGCACCGTGGCCCGCCGGGCACTGCACTTGACCGAGGTGAGTGAAGAGCAGGCGCAGCACATCGTGGATCTCCGTCAGGGTGCCGACCGTCGAGCGGGCGTTGCGCACCGAGTTGCGAGCCTCGAGTGCCACCGCCGGCAGCACACCGACGAGGTCCTCGACCGGTGGCCGCTCCATCTGGTCGAGGAACTGCCGGGCGTAGGTCGACATCGACTCGACGAAGCGCCGCTGCCCCTCCGCGAACACCGTGTCGAAGGCGAGCGACGACTTCCCGGCTCCCGAAGGGCCGGTCACGACCGTCACACGGCCATGGGGAATGCGGCAGTCCACCCCCTTCAGGTTGTGCGTTCGAGCTCCGTAGACCTCGATGGCGGTCGGCGCGGTCATGGTGGCGGGTCCCTACGGTCGAGGGCGCCCGCGGGAGCGCGCCGACCGAAGCTCGCCAGCATACCGAACCGCGGGATCTCCTCATGGGCGCCTGCTAGCCTGCCGCCCATGTTCGCCCCGCGCCGGTCACGGATCTGCCCCCTGGTCCTCGTCCTGAGCTTCCTCTCGGGGATGTCCCCGGCGAGCGCCGGAGAACCGGCGGCTGTCGCGGCTCCCGACATCGGCCCATCGGACGATTCGCCCTCACCCGACCCGGATTTCGACTACCTCGAGCTGAGAATCGACCCGCTCGTCGACCTCTACTTCGCGATCCGGGCGCAGGCGGCCGACGCCGAAGCACCGCCGTGGGATGGCTACGAGGACGCGGTCGAAGCGGCCCGCGGGCTCCAGGCCTCGCTCGGAACCTTCGGTGGCTGGGGACCGATCGACACCCGGGTGCTCAGCGCCTCGACGCCCGAGACGCTACTGGAGGGTTTCCTCGGCTTCCCTGAGCCCTACAGGCGCCGCGGCACCACTCTCTCGTTGCGCGACGACGCCGTCCAGCTCGCCCGAGCCCTGGCTCGTCAGATGCCGGAGTTCATGGACAGCAGATGGCCGGCGCGTCGAGAGGCCCTCGAGCGGCGGCTGGCCCTGGTCGAGGAACGTCTGATGCCCCGACACCGGGAGGCGTTCCGCTTCATGCTGACGTCACTCGCGATCCCCGATCCACGCACGACCCTACCGGTCTTCCTCGTCCTCGAGGCGAATCCTCCAGGAGCGATGACCTACTCGCTGCGTGGCGGACGGCCGGTCAGCGTGCTCGCTTCGATGGACGACTCTCTCGACTCCCAGTTCCTCGAACTGATCCTCCACGAGGCGACCCACGCCCTCGAGGATCCTTCGAGCGAACCGCAGACTGTCTTCGGCCGCCTCAGAGAGGCGCTCGAGCAGCGCGGCCTCGAGCGCGGCGACGAGGCGCTCTACGAGATTCCGCACACCCTGATGTTCGTCCAGGCCGAGGAGACGATGCGTCGGGTCGTCGACCCGAGCCACGTCGCCTACGGTGAGGCGGTGTCGGGCCTCTACACCCGGCTCGAGCCGATCCCGTCGGTCGTTCGGGAGGTCTGGCGGCGCCACCTCGACGACGAGCTGGAACAGAACGCCGCGCTCACGGAGATCGTCGAGCGGCTCGTCCCTCAGCGCTGAGCCTCTTGTCAGTTCGGCGGATCGTCGTCGCTGCGACGGCCGCGGAAGACCCTGTCCCACCAACGACGGAAGCGCCCGCGCCGGCCGTCGTCGCGCTCCCACTCCTGCCGCCTTTCGAACGCTCCGGCGTGGAGACGGCATAGCGACTCGGGAACTCGGTCCGCGGGAAAGACTTCGCTCTCGACCTGCGGACAGCGGAGCGCGGCACGCTCGCCGGTCAGCGGATCGACGGCCACGGAGACGACGGTGTCGGGCGCCGTGGCGGGAAGGTAGCCGCCCCGGGGTCGTGCCCGCCACATGAAACGGTTCCAGATCGGTAACGCCGCCCGCGCGCCCGAGAGCCTCGTCGTCGCATTGTCGTCGTAACCGACCCAGACGAGCGTCGCCAGGGTCGGCGCGTAGCCGCCGAACCAGCTGTCGCGCCGATCGTTGGTCGTGCCGGTCTTGCCTGCCAGACGATCGGTCATCCCCCACCCGCGCACCACCTTTGCGGTCCCGCGATCGAACACCCCCTCGAGCGACGACGTGACGAGGTAGGCGATCTCGGGGGGCAGCGCCGGCGAGGGCGCCGCCAGCGATCGACCGTCGAGCCGCTCCCCGTCGGGCGACAGCACGGCTACGACCCCGTGGGTCGGCCGCCTTACCCCGCCGCCGGCCAGCGTCGTGTAGACCGTCGCCAGCTCGAGCGGCGTCACCTCGAGCGCACCGAGCGCCATCGACGGCACCTGCTGCAGCCGGCGCGGCACCCCCAGTCTGCCCGCCATGTCGGCCACCTCGCCGAGACCGACGTCGAGCGCCAATCTCGCCGTCGGGACGTTGAGGCTGAGCTCGAGAGCCTGGCGCGCCGACACCGAGCCGCGAAAGCGGCCGTCGTCGTTGCGCGGCTGCCAGTCTCCGGAGCCGGCCCGCCGCACCGTCAGCGGCTCGTCGGCCAGGAGGTCGGCCGGATTCCAGCCCGCTTCGAACGCCGCGGCATAGACCACCGGCTTGAAGGCGCTGCCCGCCTGCCGCCGCGCCTGAGAAGCGCGGTCGAACTGGCTGGCGCGATAGTCACGCCCGCCGACATAGGCGCGCAGCCCACCGGTCGAGGGATCGACGGCAACCAGGGCGGCCTGAAGCGGCGACTCGCGCTCGGCGCCCTTCTCCCACCCCTCCTCCAGCGCTTCCACACCCCACGCCACCGCCTCCTCGGCGAGCCCCTGGAGACGCGGGTCGAGAGTCGTCATCACCGAGTAGCCGCCGTCGGCGAGGTTGTCGATCGAGAAGCGCTCGGCGAGCTCCGCGCGCACCCGATCCCTGAAGTAGAAGGCTCCGCCGAGCGGTGAGCGGCCGACCCCGGTGCACAGAGGCTCCTCGCGAGCCCGTGCCGCCCGCTCCGGTGTCAGCCACTCCTGCGCCTCCATCCGGCTGAGCACCCAGTTGCGCCGCTCGGTCGCCTGCTCGGGGTGGACGCCGGGATCGTAGCGACCGGGCGACTGAATCATGCCTGCCAGCACCGCCGCCTCGCACAGCGTCAGCCGCGACGCCTCCTTGCCGAAGTAGGCGTTCGAGGCCGCGCCGACCCCCATCAGGTTGGCACCGTGCCGCTGCCCCCAGTAGATCTCGTTGAGGTAGGCACCGAGGATCGCCGGCTTCGAGTAGCGGGTGTCGACGAGGACGGCGAGCACGATCTCCCGCAACTTCCGGCTGACGGTGCGTTCGTGGGTGAGGAACAGGTTCTTCACCAGCTGCTGGGTCAGCGTGCTGCCGCCCTGCCGCACGCCGCCGGCGCGCACGTTGACCCACAGCGCCCTCGCCATGCCGCGCACCGAGAACCCCTGATGATCGAAGAAGCGGGCATCCTCCGCGGCTAGGACGGCGCGCGTCAGGTGCTCCGGCAGATCCTCGAGCGCCTCCGGCCGCCGCTCTCTGCGCTCCGGCCCGTAGAGAGACGCGAGCCACGGCGCCTCGAGCTCAAGCCGATCGACCTCACGCCCCGCCTCGCTGAGCTCGGCGATCCTCCCGCCGGCGAAACGGATCGTGACCCTGCGCGCCTCCTTCCAACCGCTCGACGACGGCCCCGCCCGCAGGTGAGCATCCACGAGAGCCGCGTCGCTGCGGAATTCTCCCGGGCCAGGCGCGGCACCTCCGGTCGCGAGATAGCCGTCCGTCTCGAGTCGGCTGACGACGTCGGAGCGCGACATCGCCTGCCCGACGGCGAGGCTCACGGGACTGGCGTAGAGACGTGTCGGCTGGGTCGCCGCACGGTCGGCGAACTGCCCTGCCAGGTGCCAGAACGGCCAGACCATCCAGCCGATCCCCAGGACGAGTAGAACCGCAAGGGCCGTCAGAACGACACGGCGGCGCCGCTTCGTCCGCTGTCGCGTACTCTGCCCGGTGCTCCGCCCGGTCGACTTGCCAGCCGACTTGCCGGGGGCGGTCGAGGGTCGCTTGCGTCTGGAGGTCGCCATTCGGATCGGCCGGCGGACGCCCGCCGGACAGCCTCACCCTACAGCCCTGTGCAACAAGCGAGCCAGCAGCACGGACGTGCTATCTTGACCGGCCGATGATCGCGGTTTCCGGCCTGTCCAAGTCGTTCGGACCGCAGACGCTTTTCCGTGACGTCGCCTTCCAGCTGAATCCCGGCCAGCGCTACGGCCTGGTGGGGGCCAACGGCTCCGGCAAATCGACCCTGCTGAGGGTGCTGACCGGTGAAGAGCCGGCCAGCGAAGGGACGGTCGCGATCCCCAAGCGGCTGCGGATCGGTGTGCTGGGCCAGGATCACTTCCAGTACGAGGAGACGCCGATCCTCGACGTCGTACTGCAGGGCCATCCGGAGCTGTGGGACGCGATGGTGGAGAAAGAGGCGATCCTCGCACGCGCAGGCGAGGAGTTCGACGCCGACCGCTACGCCGTCGTCGAGGAGCTGATCCTTACCAACGACGGCTACTCGGCGGAAGCGCGTGCCGGCGAGATCCTCGAGGGGCTCGGCATCGAGACAGCCCGCCACCGCGAGCCGATGTCGGCACTCTCGGGTGGTTTCAAGCTGCGGGTGCTGCTCGCTCAGGCGCTCGCCTCGCGGCCGGACGCGCTGCTCCTCGATGAGCCGACCAACCACCTCGACATCCTGTCGATCCGCTGGCTCGAGATCTTCCTGCAGGAGTTCTCGGGCCTGGTGGTGGTGATCTCGCACGACCATCGCTTCCTCGACAACGTCTGCACCCACATCCTCGACGTCGACTACGAAACCGTGTCGCTCTACACCGGCGACTACTCCTCCTTCACCGCCGCCAAGGCCGAGGACCGCGAGCGCAAGGAGAAGGAGATCGCCAAGCAGGAGCGCGAGATCGCCCACCACGAGGCGTTCGTCGAGCGCTTCCGCGCGAAGGCGACCAAGGCGCGACAGGCACAGAGCAAGCTGCGCCTGATCGAGAAGAAGGCCGACGCCCTCGAGCCACTGGCCCAAAGCTCTCGCCGCTATCCGCGCTTCCGCTTCGAACAGCGACGGCCGAGCGGCAAGACGGTGCTCGAGGTCGAAGAACTCTCCAAGGCCTACGGAGAGAACCGGGTGCTCGACGCCGTCGACCTGACGGTGCAGCGCGGCGACCGCATTGCCATCATCGGACCGAACGGGATCGGCAAGTCGACGCTGCTCAAGATTCTCGTCGACAAGCTCGATGCGGACTCAGGAAGCGTCGAGTGGGGCCACGAGACCTATCCCGGCTACTTCGCCCAGGATCACCGCGAGCTGCTGGAAGGCTCCAATCAGACGGTCGAAGCGTGGCTCTGGGACAGTTGCCCGGGGGAGAGTGTCGGCTACGTCCGCAACCGCCTCGGCCAGGTGCTCTTCTCGAAGGAGGAGGTCGAGAAGAAGGTCCAGGCGCTGTCGGGCGGCGAGGCGGCGCGGCTGATCTTCGCCCGCCTCGGCATCGAGCAACCGAATGTGCTGGTGCTCGACGAACCGACCAACCACCTCGACCTCGAGGCGATCGAGGCCCTCGTCTCGGCCCTCTCGGAGTACGACGGCACCCTGCTGCTGGTGTCGCACGACCGCTGGTTCGTGTCGCAACTCGCCTCGCGGATCGTCGAGATCCGGCACGACGGCATCGAGAACTTCGTCGGCAGTTACGACGAGTACGTCGAGCGGTGCGGCGACGACCATCTCGATGCCGAGGTGGTGTTGCGCAAGGCGCGCAAGCAGAAGCGCGCCCGCAAGTCGTCGAAGCGCGGCGGCGAGGGCGGCCGCAACCATCTAACCCGGCTGCGCGCCGAGCGCGACGCAGCGACCGAGGCGATCGAGGCCGCCGAAACGCGGGTCCACGAGATCAACGAGATTTTCTGCGACCCCACCTACTTCGACACGACGCCGCGCAAGCAGGTCAACAAGCTGGAGCAGGAGCAGAAACGGCTCAAGGAAGAGATCGAGGAGCTCATGAGCACCTGGGCAGATCTGGAGGAGCGGCTCGCCGAGTCCGCCGACGAGACAGTAAGCTAACGCCTCGCACGGTCCGTGCGGGTCGGGATCCCACCATGCAGATGTCAGGAATGCTCGAGACGTTCCCTCCGGCGGAGCTTCTCCAGTGGGCGCACAACGACCAGGTCACCGGTACGCTCGCCGTCCGCCGCAGCACGCGCGAGAAGCGCATCCTGCTGCGCGAAGGCTCGATCGTCGGCTGTCTGTCGAACGAGAGCTGGGACTTCTTCGGTCGCTTCCTTCTCGCGGGGGGTTACGTCGAGGACGCCGAGCTGGTCGCGGCACTGTCGGCATGCGAGCAGAGCGACGGTCGACTGATGCTCGGCGAGGCGCTCGCCAAGCTGGGCATCCTCGACCGCGGCGCGGTCGCCGATTGCCTGCGGGAGCAGACCGCCCAGTCGATCATCGACATCTTCCTGTGGCCGCGCGGCGTCTTCTTCCTCCTCGAGGACAATCCGCCACGCCCGAACCTCCAGTTCGACCCGATCGAGCCGATGCCATTGATCCTCGAAGGCGTTCGACAGATCGACGAAGTGAACAGGATCCGCGCACGGCTGCCGCACGACGGGGTGGTGCTGCAGAAGGGCAGGGCGTGGCCGGGAAGCGACCTCGGACCGCTCGGCAAACGGATCGTCGACGTCTTTCAGCGCGACCTGTCCCTGGCGCAGCTCCATGAAGCGACGGGAGGAGGCTATGCGCCGTTCCTTGCCGAAGCCGACGCACTGGTCTCGAAAGGTGTGCTGTCGATCGACCGTATGGGCGAACCGGCCCCCGACACGGTCACCCTCTCGCTGCTCGACATCATGCTCGACCGGATCCAGGACGAGCGCCGGGCGACGATCGGCGCCACCGTGGCGATGCCGATGGCCGTGCTGGGTCAGATGTACGCGCTGTGGCTCGATCACGGCGACGCGCGTTCGATGAGCGACGTACCGGGCCGGCTGCAGCACTTCGTCGAGCAGCTCGACGGAACGCGCAAGCTGGGCACCCTGCTGAGCCTCCAGCCCGAAGAGCGCGATCGCGAACTCGAATGGCTGTGGCTGCGGATCGGCAACCGGCGCCTGGCGCTGCTCCCCTTCCCCGCGGACGAAGCGGTGCGGGCTCGCTTTCAGCTGTCGGACGGCTGAGACGTCTCGTTCGCGGCCGGGACCGGCTCGGGGCGATCGCGCTCGCCGTCGACGACGCAGAGGAACCCCAGCGCCTCGGCATCGGCGTGGAACCGGTGCACACTCCCCGGCGCCACGTAGACGGCGTCGAACTGCCGCAGCGCATGCTCCTCGCCGTCGAGCTCGACTCGACCGCTGCCGCGAACGACGACCACGAAGTGAGCGTGTCGATGGCGCTCGCGGCTCGAGAAGCCGCCCGGCTCGATCTCGAAGTAGCGCGTCTCACTCGCCAGGCCGGGGGTTCCGGCAGCGCACAGCGTCTGCCGAGTGACTCCCCGATGGCGGCCCTCGTCGTCGGTCTTGTAGAGCCGCCGCTCGATCCCCTCCCAGCCGGCTCCGGCGTGCCGCAGCACCGCCGAGCTCATGCGACGTCCTCGAGATCCTCGCGCAGTCGAGCGGTCGCCGCCGCCAGATCCCCCTGCTGGTAGAGGCTGCCGCCGATCAGCACCATGGTGTCGGCTCCGTAGCGTTCGAGGTGCATGCCGACCTCACCGGTCTGCACACCACCGGCGGGCACCGGGAAGGCGGGCTCGATCCCCGGCAGCTTCCGTCGCAACGCCTCGTTGACCGCCTGACACTGCTCGAGGGTCCAGCCGAAGCGCCCGCCGACGTTGACATAGATCACCCCGTCGCACCCCAGAAGGCGGTAGAGATCGCCGAACAGCACTTCGGGAGCGATGCCGTGAGCGTCGCCGAAGAAGGCTCCGCTGAAGGTCGGATGCCCGAGGACGACGAACTCGCCGCTGCGCACCAGCTCGGCCGTCGCCTCGATGCCGAAGAGCAGCGGCGAGAGCATCACCCCGCCGCAGCCGGCTTCCTCGAGCCGCTCGAGACGCTCAGCGAGAAACCGCGGATCTCCCGGCAGATTGGGGAGATAGAGGGTGTTGCCTCCGGTGCGAGCGTTGACCTCGTCCACCGCCGCCTGGCAGCGGGCGATTCGCTCGGCGAACGGAGCGCTCGCCTGGTTTGCCAGCGAGTGGTCGTCCTTGATGAGATCGGCACCGCCGAGTGCGAAGTCGGCGCAGTCGGCGGCCAGTTCCCCGGGCGTCTTGCCGACCGGCTTGATGGCGGCACACAGGAGCGGTCGGCGCTCGACACCGCACCGGCGTCGCAGCCCGGCGATGCCGTATCGCGGCCCCGGGAAGAGCTCCAGCAGACCGGCCGGCCAGTCGATCGCCCGCAGCCTGACGCCGCGGAAGAGCGAAATGTTGCCGAAGAGGACGTTGAAGAGCTGGCCGATCTCACGGCCGACGAGCGCCGGGGAGACCGTCACCTCCAGACGGAAGCACCCCTCCTCGACTTCCTCGAGCGCTTCGATCCGGCTGACGATCGAGCGGGCGATCTCGTCCGAGTAGCACCCGTCGGGGATCTCCACCGTCTGCTCGACCACCAGGTCGCGCGCCTTCGACCGCGCCGCGACCTCGGACTCCGCGAGCAGGTCGTAGGTCAGTCCCAACCGGTTTCGAGTCATCGGCCGAGGGTATCCGAGGACAGCTGCGACGAGGAGGGTCGCCCCGAGGCGACCGGTCGGTTCAGCGCACCCTGCTGTAGCGCAGAATCGTCGTCGGTTCCGCCAGCAGGCCGGTCAGCGCCGCTCCGGACGCCTCGAAATGGGTGGTGGCGAAGTGGGACGTCAAAGCCGTCTCGTCCTCCCATTCCTCGATGAAGACGAACTCGCCCGGATCCTCCTCGCTCACGAAGAGGTCATACCGGTGGCAACCCGCTTCCGCACGCGTCGGCTCCACCAGCTCCTCCAGGATCTCCCGCACGCGCTCCGTCTGATCGTAGGTGGCACGCACGCGCGCCACCACACACAACTTCCCGTCCCTCAATCCTCTCTCCTCTCTCTCCTGCCCCCGACATCGCGCTACACACCGAAATATCTGGCCCCGGGGTGATGCAGCACGACGGCGGAGACGGTCGCCTCGGGATCCATCATGAATCCGTCGGTCAGCCGCGCCCCGATCGCCGCGGGCTCGAGCGCCTCGAAGAGCGCCACCTGGCCCTCGAGATCGGGACAAGCCGGATAGCCGAAGCTATACCGCTTGCCACGATACCGAGCGGAGAGACGGTCGCGCAAACTCATGGAGGGCGCATCGCCGAAGCCCCACAACTCGCGCAGACGCCGATGGAGAGACTCGGCGGCCGCCTCCGCCGTCTCGAGTGCCAGGGCGGCCCAGGCATGGCTGCGCAGGTACTCCCCCTCCTGCTTCCACGCCTCTGCCTGCTCGCGGACCCCCTCTCCCGCCGTCGTCACGAAGAGCGCGACGTGGTCGCCTTCGGGAAGAACGAAATCGGTCAGGCATAGGCCGCTGCCGTCGTCCTGCCGCGGGAAGACCCACTCCGCCACCGTCGCGCCGGAGGCGTCGGTCAGCACGAGACGATCACCGTCCGGTGTCGCCGCGAAGAACTGCCACACTGCCTGCGCGGACAGCGAACCGCCGCGCGCACGGTCCTTGAGATCCTCGATCAGCGCTTCGAGCTTGCGGTAGCGCTCGTCACCCGCGGCCGCGAGCGCAGCGACCGAGCCCCTGAGACCGAGGTGCTTGCCGAAGAGCATCTGCGGGTTGAGCTCTTCCCAGACGCTGTCGAGATCGAGCTGCTCGACGTGCCGCTCGAGATCGGGCGGGGACGGCGCCGGCAGCGTGCGGTCGATCTCGGGAGCAGCCCGTCTCCGGGGGCGCGCCGCTTTGCGACTCGCCCCCTCGGCGACGCGATCCTCCTCCTGCAGGCGCAGGATCTCGCGTTCGAGCGCCGGCCGCTGGTCGGCGTCGGTCAGCCCCTCGACCAGTCGCAGCCCGTCCATCGCGTCGGTCGCGTAGGTGCACGGCCCCCCGTACTCGGGAGCGATGCGCCGATGCGTGAAGCGCCTCGTGAGAGCGGCGCCACCGACGATCAGCGGCATGTCGATCCCGGCCGCCGCCAGGTCGCCGGCGGTCGACACCATCTGCTGGGCGCTCTTGACCAGCAGGCCGGACAGACCGATCACGTCCGGCCCGTGCTCGCGAACCCCCTGCACGAGCTGCTCGCTCGGCACCTTGATCCCGAGGTTGACGACCTCGAAGCCGTTGTTGCTGAGGATGATGTCCACAAGGTTCTTGCCGATGTCGTGGACGTCACCCTTGACGGTGGCGAGCAGAATCCTGCCGCGGCTGGCGCCGCTGCTGCGCTCCATGTGCGGCTCGAGGAAGTTCACCGCGGCCTTCATCACCTCGGCGCTCTGCAGCACCTCGGCGACGATCAGCTGGTTGTCGTTGAACAACCGGCCGACCTCGCTCATGCCCTTCATCAGCGGCCCGTTGATGATCGCCAGCGGATCGGGCCATCGGTCGTCGGCGAGCGCCGCCTCGAGGTTGTCCGTCAGCCCTTCCTTCGTCCCCTCGATCACGGCGCGCGCCAGCCGGTCCTCCAGCGGCAACGTCTCGATCGGCGGCCCTGCCGCCTGGCTCTTGCGCCCCCTGAAGTGCTCGGTGAAGGCCGCCACCGCCGCCTCGCTCTGCTCGACGTCGCCGGGAGAGAGGAAGAGGAGCGCCTCCGACAGACGGCGCTCCTCGTCGCCGATCTCGGCGTAGCGCGCGAGGCGTTCGGTGTTGACGATCGCGGCATCCAGGCCCGCCCTCGTCGCGTGGTAGAGGAAGACCGAGTTGAGAATCTCGCGCCCGGCTCCCGGCAGGCCGAAGCTGACGTTCGAGATCCCGAGCACGGTCTTCGACAGCGGGAACTCCTCCTTGATGCGCCGCACCGCCTCGATCGTCGCGGCGGCGGAACCGATGTAGTTCTCGTCGCCGGTGCCGCACGGGAAGACGAGCGGATCCCACCACAGATCCTCGGGCGGCAGTCCGTAGTCCTCTGTGAGCAGCTGGTAGCTGCGCCGGGCGACCTCCAGCTTGCGGGCGGCATCGACCGCCATCCCCTGCTCGTCGATCAGGCCTACGACGACCGCCGCGCCGTAGCGCCGCGCCAGCGGTGCCACCTGATCGAAACGCGCGAGACCATCCTCGAGGTTGATCGAGTTGAGGACCGACTTCCCCTGACAGTAGGTCAGCGCATCCTCCATCACCGCCGCATCGGTCGAGTCGACCATCAGCGGCAACTTCACCATCCGCACGAGACGGTCGAGAAAACGGCTCACGTCCGCCGCCTCGTCGCGATCGGGGTCCTGCATGCAGACGTCGAGCACCTGCCCGCCGCCCCGCGCCTGGGCTCGCCCGACCTCCGCGGCGGCCTCCCAGTCGCCCCCGGCGATCAGCTTCTTGAACTTGCGGCTACCGAGCACGTTGGTGCGCTCCCCGACCAGCAGCGGCCGGTTGTCGGCGGTCAACTCCACCGCTTCGATGCCCGAGACGAACGAGCGCTGATGACGGGGGGCGACCCTCGGTCGGCGGCCCTCGACGAGGTCGGCCAGCGCCGCGACATGCTCCTCGGTCGTGCCGCAACAGCCGCCGACGAGGTTGAGCCACCCTTCGTCGAGAAACCGGCCGAACACCTCGCGGAAGTCGTCCGCCGACTGGTTGTAGTCGCCCTCTTCGTCCGGCAGACCGGCGTTCGGCACGCAGGCGATCCGGGTGCGTGCCAGCGTCGACAGCGTCCTCAGGTGCTCGGCCATCAGCTCCGGCCCGGTCGCGCAGTTGAGCCCCAGATAGAGCAGATCGACGTGCGCCAGCGAGATCGCCAGCGCCTCGGCATCCTGCCCCGCCAGCATCGTGCCGGTCGGCTCGATGGTGACCGACACGGCGACCGGCACCCGCCAGCCGACCCCTTCGAAGGCGGCCTCGATCCCCAGGAGCCCCGCCTTGACGTTGCGGGTGTCCTGACAGGTCTCGAGCAGCAGGTAGTCGACGCCTCCGGCCATCAAACCGAGCGCCTGAATCCTGAAGTGATCGATCAGCTCTTCGAAGGTCACCCCGCCGGTCACCGAGATCGCCTTCGTAGTCGGCCCCATCGAACCGCAGACGAAGCGCAGCCGGCCGTCCCCCTCGAAGCGGGCGCAGCTCTCGCGCGCGATGCGGGCCGCCTCGCGGTTGAGCTCGATCGCCCGATCGCCGAGCCCGTACTCGTCGAGCACGAGCGGCGTGCCGCCGAAGGTGTTGGTCTCGACGATGTCGGCCCCCGCCTCGAGGTAGCGACGATGGACCGCAGCCACGACGTCGGGGCGGGTGGCGACGAGGTTCTCGTTGCAACCTTCGAGGTCGTCGCCGCCGAAGTCGTCCGCCGTGAGGTCGAACGCCTGGAGGGCGGTACCGGTCGCCCCGTCGAGCACGAGGATGCGCTCGGCGAGCGCATCGACGAGCGCTGCGGTCCGCTCGTCGAGGTCCGGCGGCCGAGGAATCTCCGGGATCGGGGTGGATGTCGGTTCGTTCATCTGCTGCTCTCCTTCGTCGTCGCTCGTCCGAGACGCGGGCCAACGACGAAGGCCCGCTCTCGCATCAGGGAGCGGGCCGCAGCTACCGAGCCACCCGGACAGTTCGTTGCCGCCGGCGGCGGCCACATCCTCGCGTCGAGCGAGAGGCACCTTGGGTGTCCGTCCCAGGTTGCCGAGTCCGGTCTCTACCGGACCACTCCTGATGCGCCGACGAGCCTAGCCGGGATCGGAGACCGGGTCAACGATCCTCGAGAGATCCGGCTATGCACCCGGCCGAGTCGTTCTCGAGACGGTGAGCCTCTATACTCGGCGCCAATTTTCTGGAGGTCTGTCGTTCTGTCGGATTCTGATGCCTGGGTCGGGACGATCCTGGAGGGGCGCTACAGGTTGGACCGCCGACTCGACGCGAGCGGGTCGAGTGCGGTGTACGACGCCGAGCACTTGAGGGTCGGTCGCCGGATGGCGATCAAGCTCGTGAGCCGGGACGGCCTCCGGGGCGAGCCGATCGATCGCCTCGAGCGCGAGGCCAGGACGGTTTCGCTGATCGGTCATCGCAACATCGTCCAGGTTCTCGACTTCGGCCGGATCGAGAACGGCGCCTACCTCGCCATGGAGCTGCTCGACGGCGAGACCCTGGCGCAGAGACTCGCCCGATCGGGGCCGCTTCCGGTCGACGAGGCGGCGTCCATCCTGATCGAAGTCGCCTTCGCTCTGGAAGCGGCGCACGCGCACGGCATCGTCCACCGCGACCTCAAACCGGAGAACGTCTTCCTCTGTCGTGACGGTGCCCGCACGAACATGGTCAAGGTGCTCGACTTCGGGCTGGCGCTCGCGATGCCGAAGACGGCCGGCGCCGCTTCACTCGCCGGCACGCCGGCCTATGTAGCCCCCGAACTCCTCCGAACGGATGGACCGGGGCCGACACCGCGATCCGACGTCTACGCCCTCGGGGTGCTCTTCGTGCTGATGGTCAGCGGGCGGCTTCCCCATGAGGATCAGGACCTCCCGTCGCTCCTCGCGGCCATAGAAGGCACTCAGCCACGACTTCCGGGGGAGCTGGCTCCTCATCTGGCAATCCCGGCCGAAGCCGACCGCCTGGCCGCCGACGCACTCGACCGCAATCTGGCGCATCGGATCGCCTCGGCCGGCGAGATGCGGCTGAGGCTCGTCGAGCTGCGCAAGCTGATGGCTCGGCCCGTCCGCAGGAGAGAGGACCGGCCCTACCCTGCGGCGCAGCGGGCACTGGCGACCTGGGTGAGTCACCGGGCTTCGCGTGTCGTGGTCGAACTCGCCGGCACGATCAATGAACAGAGCCGGTTCGAGGACCTCCTGTTCAGCCAGGACGAAGATTCGCTGGAGCTACGACTCTCCGGAGTCACGCACATCAACAGTCGGGGGTACAGCCTCTGGCGCGACTGGCTCGAACAGCTTCGCGACGACGGCAGATCGGTCGTCATCGCCGAGTGCCCACCCCTGCTGGTTCTCCTGTTCAACATCGACTCGGACTTCTTCGCCGGCTTCAGCGTCGAATCCCTCCTCATGCCATTCTTCTGTTCCGACTGCGAGGTGCGCGGAGTCAGCAAGCTTCGGACCGGGCCGCTCCTGGCGGGAGATCCCGTGGAGGTGGTTTGCACGCGGTGCCGGCGTCGCGCCGTCCCCGACATGGTCGAGGGGCCCTACCTGAGGCGATTCCAGGGCGGACCGCCGACGGAGTCCGGCGTCAGAACTTGAGCTGCTCGACGACCCGCGCCACCGCCCGCGAATTCGCCATCACGTAGAAGTGGATCGACGGCGCGCCGCGATCGATGAGCTCCTGAGCCTGGCGGGTCGCCCACTCGACTCCGATGTCGCGCGCTCGCGACGCCGGCGAGGCACCGACCTCGTCGGCGAGCTCGGCCGGAATCTCGCAGTGGAAGGTGCGCGGCAACGACTGGAGATGGCTGCGGCTGGTCAGGATCTTGATGCCGGGCACGATCGGCACGTCGATTCCATGCTCCCGGCAGGCGTCGACGTAGGCGAAGTAGTGACGATTGTCGAAGAACATCTGGGTCACCACGTAGTCGGCGCCCGCCTCCACTTTCGCCTTCGTGTGCCGCAGGTCGGAAACCAGGTTCGGCGCCTCGAAGTGCTTCTCCGGGTAGCCGGCCACGCCGATGCAGAAGTCGGACGCTTCGGCGTCGAGCAGGTCCTCCTGCAGGTAGCGGCCGTCGTTCATCGCCGCGACCTGCTCCACCAGATCGACCGCGTACTTGTTGGCGCTGCGACCGAACGTCAGCGGCTTCTCGTACGCCCCCTCGTCGCCGCGGATGGCGAGGACGTTCGAGATCCCGAGGTACTTGAGCTCGATGAGGAAGTCCTCGGTCTCCTCGCGGCTGAACCCGCTGCACAGGACGTGGGGCACCGCATCGATCTGGTACTTGTTCTGCACCAGGGCACACAGGCCGAGCGTGCCGGGCCGCTTGCGCTTGACCCGTCGCTCGAGGTTGCCGTCTCCGGTCTCCTCGTAGCTCACCTGAGCGGCGTGGCTGGTGATGTCGATGAACGGCGGGTCGAAGCGTGCCAGATCTTCGATCAGCTCGAGCAGGCTGGCGAGGTTGCCCCCACGAAGCGGCGGGATGATCTCGAAGCTCAGGAGCGGCCGCTCGGCGCGTGCGAGATGTTCGCTGACTTTCATCGATCGATCTCTCCTGCAGGGCACTGTCGAGCTGCCGCGAGAGGCTGCGGAGTATAGATCAGCACTGCTGGGCGGACGAGGCGCTCCCTTCGCTCCGACCGGAGCCGTCGCAACGGCAAGGTATCTGTCGATGAGCTCTCAGGAGGCTGTGTGAGACGGGCGGCCCAAGCGACGCGCGAGAAGCCAGGCGACCATCGCACCCAGCACATTGGCCACCAGATCGCCCACCTCGGTCGATCGCCCTACCCACGGTTGCACCCCCTCGAGCAGAGCGCTGTAGGCGACCACCCCGAGGAAGTTCGCGAGGGCCGGCACTCTCCCCGACCAGGCGACCGCCAGACCGAGGATCAGGAAGAGAGCGAAATGGACCGGCTTGTCGAGATCGGCCTCGACCCACGGCTCGAGCCAGTCCGGGGTTTCCAGCCCGCTCGGCGGGGTGAGAAGGAAGACTGCGACCAAGAGAGCCCAGGCGATGGCGGGAAGTAGACGCAGCATGGGAAGAGAGTGCGGCGGCACGGCGATCGCTTCGCCGGTCGGCGGCCCATAAGATAGCCGCGCGCCATGAAGCCGCCAAGTTCCGATCCGGCCGCGGTCGGCAGCCGGCTGCCGACCCTGCTCGCGACGCTGCTGGCGGTCGCGGCGGCCGCCTCCACTGTCTTCACCTTCGCCCACCACGCCCGCTGGCGCGCCGAGCTCGAGCGCCTGACCGGGCTCGCACAGGCGGCAGGGGTGCCCGACCGACGACCTGGACTGCTCGCTGACCTCGCTCGGACCGCCGATCGTGACGCCGGCGCCCTCCTCCTGGCTCGTGCGCTGCTCGCCGACGAGCTCGATCGCCGCTGGGTGGCGGAACTCGAGGAGCAGGAGCGCCGCCGCGAAAGAGAGCGGGGCCTCGAACGACTCGACGTCGCCCACGACCTCGGGGCCGCCGTGCTCGCTCGACGGCCCGGCTCGTGGGAGGCGCACATGGTGGTCGGAGCGAGCAACTATCTTCGCTTCACCCGGCGCCGGGACCCGCGGCTCGGCGCGGCCGAGACCTGGCAGGAGCTGCTGCAGCGCGCCCACGATCTCGCACCGACACAGCCGGAACCGCTGCGCTGGCTGGCGGCCACCTACCTCGGCAACTGGTCGGTTCTCGATCGGCAGCAGAGGGAAGAGGCCGTTCGCATCCTCGAGCTGGCCTTCGAGGACGCCGGCTCGTTCGACCTCTTCGCTTCGAGCTGGCTGCGGGTGGCGCCGTCCCTGGAGACGGCGTTGTCGATCATCCCGAACCGGCCGGGTCAGTGGCGTTTGCTGCGCAACTACTTCGCGCGAATCGGCGATTGGGAGCGGGTCGCGATGGCTGCGGGGCGCCAGAGAGAGGCTCTGCGCCTGTTGATCGAAGAGCGTCTCGAGGAGGCGCGCCGGAGACTCGCTGGCGGTGACCCGGGAAACGCCGCCCAGCGACTGCGCGAGGTGGGAGTCGCCGCGGAAGTGGAAGCTGGACGCGCGCCCTTCCTCGACGAAGTGGCGCAGCGCCTCCCTCCTGGTGAGGTCAATGACCGGGACGGCGCCTGGATGGCCTCGTGGCTTGAATGGTCGCTACGCCGCTTTGTCGACAGCGGTGACCCGGGGTTGAGCAGCGAAACAGTGGCGCGACTGGCCGGCCTAGCTCCCCGCCTGCTCCCGGCCCTCACAGCCTGGGGGGCGGTCACGAGTGGCGACTTCGAGCGAGCTGAGTCGATCCTTGCGAAGCCTAGCGAGGCTGTGGAAGTCGAGGGCCGGAGCGTGGCGATATCGCAAAGCAGCGAGCTCGATGCGCTGGCAAGGCTCGCTCTCGCACGAGCCGCCGGTCCCAGCGAGGCCGCTCTGACGGCCCTCGAAGGCGTGCCGCAAGCGATGCGCGGCATCCGCTATCACTACGTCCGCGAGCAGGCTCTCAAGGAGCCGTCGGGCCGGGACGACGGGACTCGAACGGCCTGGCAGGCCACCTGGGCGGCACGTTCCTGGCAGCCGGAAGCATGGAAGCGACATGGGCGCTCCATGCGACTCACAGCGGCTCCCGCCGCCACCGCCGACGGCCTCCTGTTGACTCTCGTCCCGACCGGACCTCCGCTCGGGGTCACCACCCTTCATGTGGACGGTCGATGGATCGGCACCTACCCGACTACGCCCGGACGCGAGATCTTCGTAGAGATGCCGATCGACGTTCGCCCCTACTCACTCGAACTCAGGAGCGATCGTTCGTCGACTCTGGCGAGAGCGAACGTCGAGCTTCAGTCGATCGAGATTCCGGCGGTCGAGCTGCCGCCCGGCGAAGTGCAGCCCGGGTTGACCCGCTGACACCCGCGACGCTCACCCCCGCCAGCAACGCCATCCAGACCGCATTCGACGGGATCGTCAACCCGAAGTCGAAGAGCTCATGGACCGCCACCGCCGGGACGGCGGCGAGCCATGCCAGCGCCGCCGCCCGCTGCCAGCTCCTCCCCCGACCGTGGAAGGTGCGCCATGCGGTGCGCAGCAGCCAGAAGAGCCCCCAGCCGAGCAACAGCACGGCCACGAGCCCTCCGGTCACCAGCAGCTCGAGCGGATCGTTGTGAGCCTGGTCCCAACGGGCGCCGACGAGCGACGCCGGCTGGACGCGGGGGAACACCTCTCCGAACGTCCCCAGCCCGCTGCCGGCCAGAGGCCGCTCGAGGAAGAGCTCCCAGGCGGGTCTCCAGACCTCGAACCGTGGGCTGTTGCGAACCAGGTAGAGCGAGGTCTCCATCTGCCGGCCGACGCCGCCGGCGAAGCCGGCAGTGAGGACCGTAGCCGCCAGGGCTACGAGACCGGCCAGCGCTGCCGCCGCCCACCACCAGCGACGCCGCCCTGCCAGCAGGCCGATCTGCACCACGAATGCCACACAGAAGGCGAGCAGACCCGCCCGCGATCCCGTGGCGACGAGGGCGACCACGAGGCCGACCCACACGAGGAGCGGTGGCCCGTTCAGCAACAGGCGCCGCTCGAGACGGGGCTCTGTTCGGCTGCGCCGCCACGCCCACCACCCCCAGGCCAGCGCGACCGCCAGGGTGATCTCGAACAGCACCGCGAGGTGATCGGAGTTGACGAATGTCCCGCGCAACCTCCCCACCGTTCCCGGCACCTCGCGTCCCAGAATCTCTCCGAGCCCGACGACCAGCCGCCGCCAGCCGTAAAGAGCCTGAAACCCGGCCGCCACCACCGCCGCCAGAAGGAGTGCCGCGACCTGGAGGCGGTCGTCGGACGCCATCGCCCCGATCGCCAGAACGACGGCCACGATGGCCCACCCGGCTGCTGCCTCCAGCGACTGGTGCGGCGCGGCGGAGAGCGCTTCTCCGCCCCACCAGGGCAGAGACTGAACGATACCCAGTGCGGCGAGGCCGAGAAGCGAGAGGAGAGGCGTCGTGACCTTCGCCAGCGAGTAACGCGATCGCGGCGAGACCAGAAAGAGAGCCAGGGCGACGGCGATGGAGCCGACGAGCCAGAGAACACCCGCCGGCGTCACACTGCCGAACGGCACCGGCGCGCCGACGACGATGGCGAAGAGCAATAACGTTCTCAGGTACCTCATCGATGGAGTGCCGCGTTTTCGTGGTGCCGTTTCCGGAGTGCCAGACAGTATGATCCGCGCGCGTCGAAACCTACCCCACTCCGACCCCCGAGGCCCGATGCATTCACTCCGCACGATCGCCCGCGCTGCTGCGCCGATCCTCCTGCTCCCCGTCGCCGCCTTCGCGCAGGCGCAGTACGCCGACCCCGGCTCGCTCGCCGAGGGACCGATCGCCGCCGCGGACCGGGTTCGCGAGCAGCTCGACGAGGCGCCGTGGCGCGCCGGCCGCTTCCGCCTCCAGCCCCGGCTCGGACTCGGCGACCTGCGCTACATCGACAACGTCTTCGACGAGGGCGACGACGCGCCCGGCGAGCGGGTCTCCGACTTCACGGCGACCGCTCGCGCCGGCCTCGACCTCTATCTGCCCCTCGGTAGCGACGGCATCCTCTCGGCCTTCGCGCATCCGACTTACACCTGGTGGCAGAAGAACGAAGACCTGCGGCGCTTCAACCTCTCCTACGGAGCCGCCCTCTTCGGCCTCTTCAACCGCGCCACCACCCAACTCGTGGCGCGCCGCGTCGAGTCGGATCGGCCGGTCAACAACGAGTTCCGCTTCCGGACGACGATCCAGACCGACCGCCTCGGCGCCGACGCCCGCTTCGACGTCCGCGGCCCGTGGCAACTGTTCGCCTCGCTCGCCACCGAGGAGACGACGTTCTCGCAGCCCGAGACGCTCGAGGGCATGCTGGCGCCGGTACTCGCGCTCGCCCGCAGCGAGGACGAGGCCGCCTTCGGCGTCGGCTACGAGCCTGACGACAAGTTGAGAGTCGATGTCGGATGGCGGACGATCGACACCCGGTTCGACGACGACACCACCGGCCGCTCGAATCGCAGCGATTCCCCGTTCGTGGAGGTGAGGTTGAACGGCAACCGCCTGCAGCTCGACCTCGCGATCAATCGCCGCGAGCTCGAGTTCGACAATCCCGATCTCGGGACTCGTGAGGAGGAGGGAGGGCTGGCGCGCGGCACCGTCCGCTTCGGCACACGCACCAGCACGGCGCTCTACCGCTCGCGCTCCGTCGTCTACTCCGCCCTCGATGCAGCGAGTTACTTCACGAGCGAGGTGACCGGTCTCTCGGCCGGTTGGGGAAGGAGGGGAGGCACGGCAGGCACGGGAGGCACACGGGGGGTTCGAGACATCGAGATCCGCGCCTTCCTCGAGGACGGGAGTGACGACTACGTCGGTACCGGGGGCCCGAACGAAGGTCGGTCCGACGAGGTCACGACCGTCGGGTTCACCGTGCAGATCCCGCTGCGCAACCGCCTCGAACTGCTGCTGGGAATCAGCGAGATCGACATCGACTCCAACCTCGACCCGTTCGACCGCACCCTCACCGTGCTCCGATCGACGGTGCGCGTCGACCTCCCCGAATTTCCCTTCTGATCGCTCTCTTCCAGCGCCCTCCGCGCGCCGCTGTGGGTGGGGCCGTGTGACCCCTTCCCTACAGGGGCGGCGTGGTAGCCTGTCGTGATGGAAGTTGTGTGCCGATCGACCCTTGCGCACTGCATCGCCGCGTGCCGACGGCTGCCGGCGGCTGCCTTCCTGGCGCTGCTTCCGCTTGCCGCATTCGCCGCGACGGGGGACTCCTCCTACCGCGTCGGGCCGGGCGACGAGCTGGCGATCGAGGTCTACGAGGACGACTCGATCGAGGGCAGCTGGACGATCAGCAACGACGGCACGGTCTCGCTGCCGCTGGCCGGCCCGATCGAGGTCGCCGGCGGCACCGTCGATGAGGTGGCCCAGACCGTCCGCAGGGTGCTCGAGGAGAGCTATCTGCAACGCGCCACGGTCACGGTTTCGGTCACGCAGTACCGTTCTCAGCCGATCCGGGTGCTCGGCGCGGTCGTGGAGCCGGGCACGCACTTCCTGACCTCCCGATGGACCCTGTTCGACGCACTCACCGCGGCGGGAGGGCTCACCGAACAACACGACGGGCGGATCGAGATCACCCGCACCTCCATCGACGGCAGGCTCTCCGAGAGCCTCACGATCCCGACGGACCGGATCGCGGGCGGCTCGACCTCCGCCGAGAATCTGATCGTCAGGGCCGGCGACGTGATCGTCGCTCCGATCGCCGCTGACATCACCGTCTACTTCCTGGGCGAAGTCGCCACCCAGGGCCCGCTCACCCTGAGCGCCCGTGGCGGCGGCGCCACACTACTGACGGCGATCGCGAAGGCCGGGGGGCTGACCGACCGCGCTTCGCCGCGCATCACCATCCGCCGCGAGCGGGGGGACGGCAGCCGCGACGAGATCGCCGCCAACTTCCGGCGCATCCTCGCCGGCGACGACCTGGACATCCCTCTCGTCGATGGCGACCTGGTGGTCGTGAAGGAGTCGTTCCTGTGAGATTCGACGAGCCGATCCTGACCGAAGCGCCCGCTCGCCCCTCCGGGACTCCCGGTTTCGACCCGGCGTTCTACGCCCGACTGCTGCTGGCGAAGTGGCCGTGGATCGTCGGCGCCATGGTCGTGGGACTCGGGATCGGAGTCGCCCGCTACGCCGTGTCGCCGAAGCTCTACCAGGCGTCGACGAGGCTGCAGATCGAGCCCCGCACCGTCGTGTCGGTTTCGAAAGACCGCAATCCCTGGCTCGACCAGTGGACCAACATGAAGTACTTCCCCACCCAGTACCGGCTGCTGCGCAGTCGCGGCCTCGCCGAGAGGGTGATCGACGATCTCGGCCTGGCCACCGATCCGAAGTTCGTGGGCGGCCGAGCGACGGCGGACGGCGAGGGGTACTCCGCCGAGGACGACGAGCTCTACCGCGCGGCGCTCGCCAACCGGCTCCTCGGCGGCCTGACCGTAGATCCGGTGGAAGGGACCGAGCTTCTCGACCTGAGATACGTCGGCACCGATGCGGCACTCGTTCAGCGCATCACCAACGGCTTCGCTCAGGCGTTCATCGACTTCGGCATCGACAAACGACGCGAGACTCTCAACCAGGCGAACAAGGTCCTCAACAACCAGATCGACGCGTTGCGAACCGAGGTCGAGACGCTCGAACGCCGCATCCAGGAGATGGGCCAGCGCGGCGATGTCGGCGCCGACACGACGCTCGACAGTGCCGGCCAGGCGTTGCTGCGAATGAACGAACAGGCGACGACCGCGATGTCGAACGCTCTCGCCCGCCAGCAGCGCTACCGCGATCTCGTCGGGACGCCCGACGCGGTAATCGCGGCCAACTCCGGCCGCAGCTCGGTCACCCGGCTCGAGTCCGACCTGCTCGCCTACGAGCGCGACTACCAGACCGGCCTCGACACCTACAAGCCCGACCACCCCTCGATGAGAGAGCTGCAGAAGCAGATGGACGACACCCGTCGCCGCTACGAAGAGGCGATCGCAGCCGAGGCGCGAGCGGCGCGGCAGGCCGCCTACAACGAGTGGCAGGCGGCGCTGCGTCTCGTGGAGGGTATCGACGAGGAGCGCGAGCAACTCCAGCAGGACAACCTCACCCTCAACGTCGAGTCGCTGCCGCTCGCCAACCTGCAGATGGAGGTGGCGGCGAAGCGTCAGCGCCTGGCGGAACTCGTCGAACGGCAGTCCGAGGCGGAGCTGACGGCAGGGGTCGAGACCGACGACGACACCCGCTCCAACGTCCACGTCATCGACACCGCCCTGCGCCCCGGCGCCCCGTTTCGACCGTCGCTCGAACAGAACGTCACCCTCGGCCTCGGCTCCGGGCTGCTGCTCGGAATCGCCCTCGTCCTCGGCCTTCACTTCCTCGACCGGACAGTCAAGAGCCCGGAGGACGTGCAGCGGCTGCTCGACCTGCCTGTGCTCGCGGTCATCCCCGACGTCGAGGCGGACACCAGGAGCTACGGCATCGCCCGTCCGCGCGCGGCCGATCGCGGCGCTCGCGGGCGACCGCAAGTGGTCGAGCTCCTGCCGGTGACCGAGCCGAGACTGGCCGTCTCCGAGGCCTACCGATCGCTGCGGACGGCGCTCCTGCTCTCGAGCGCCGACGACCCGAGGCTCGTCACCATCACCTCCGCCGAGTCCGGCGAGGGGAAGACGGCGACCTCCACCAACCTCGCCACGGTCCTCGCCCAGCTGGGCAAACGGGTGCTGCTCGTGGACGGTGACCTGCGCAAGCCCAGGCTGCACAGAGTGTTCGAGCTCTCGAACGCTCGCGGACTGGTACACGCTCTCACCGCGGGCGAATCGGGCGACGGGCTCGTCCAGAAGAGCTCGGTGCCGGGGCTCTTCGTCATGACCTCCGGCCCTCACCCGCCGAATCCGTCCGAGCTCCTCGCCTCCGAGCGCATGCGGCGTCTGGCGGACTGGGCGCGGGAGAACTTCGACTTCGTGCTGATCGACTCCCCCCCGGTGCTGGCCGTGAGTGACGCCGTGCTGCCGGGCTCGATCTCGGACGGTGTGGTCCTGTGCCTGCGCGCCAATCAGGTGGAGCGTGACGCGGCGACCGCCTGCAAGGAGCAGCTCACCATGGCGGGCGTGAAGATCCTGGGCGTCGTGCTCAACCGCTACAACCCGAGGGAAGGCCGCTACTACGACCGGCGCTACCGCTACTACGAGGCCTACGCCGAGTCGGCCGAGTCAGCCGAGGACGACGCAGCCTAAGGAAGACACCATGGAGTCCTCACCGCCCATCGGATCGGAGCGGTCGCCCGGCCTGCGCCGGTTGGCAGACCTTTCGCGTCCCGTCTTGGTCGTCGCCTCGCTCCTGCTGGCGACCGCCTTCCCGTCCCCGTCGGGAGCGGCGGGCGAGGCGGATCCCTTCTACCGGGGCCTCCTCGAGCAGGGTCTCCGATGGCTCGACTCCGGCGACGCGGCCCGGGCCGAGCGCTCGCTCGAGCTCGCTGCGTTCGGGCTGCTCGATACGCCGGAACTGCTGACCCGGGCGCGAGTCGCGCACGCCGTCGCCCGCGGCGAGAACGCCGGTGCGGCGGCCTTCGACGAGGCGTTCCGCAGCGTTCTCGAAGCCGACACCGTCTACGGGAGCTACGCGCGGCTGCCGAACGACGCGCTGCGCGAGCGCTTCGAAACACTCGCCGCGGAGTGGATCGAAGAAGCGACCCTCGCATCGCAGCCGGCGTTCGCCGGGATCCTCCGACGCCAGCGGCTCGAGCGACTCGAGGCGCTCCCCACCGAGGAGCGCCTCGGCGAACTCGAACGGCTCGCAGCCGCCGACCCAGCCGACGCGACTTGGAGCCTGTCTCTGGCCGCCACGGCGATCGACGTCGGGCAGGGGCCGCGTGCCGTGCCCGTGATCGACGTCCTCGCCCGGCGCTTCCCGTCCGACCCTCGCCCGCTGTGCTGGCGTGAGCGCGCGACGCTGCAGGCCGGGGAGTGTCCCAACCTCGAGAGCCTGAGCCACTGCGAGCTCCCGGAACTGCCGGACGAGGAGCTGCTCCTGACCCTCGACTGCCTCACCGCGGCCGGCCGCTGGAGCGAGGCGGGATCGGTCGTCGTCCACCTCCCCGAGACGAGACGGATCGAACGGCCGTTCGCTCGCCGCGAGCGCCGGATCGTCGCCCAGCTCGGAGACGAGACGGAGGTGGCGCCTCTCGCCCGCCCCACCCTCCCTCAGGCTGCTCCTTCTGGAGCCGTGAACGAAGCCTTGACCAGGCCTGCAGCGCCGGACGAGGCGTCCGCAGTCGAGTCACCCGCTCACGGATCGAGGGAGACCGAATCGCCGACCCTGGCGAGCGCCGCCGACCTGTCCCGACTTCGCCGCCAGCTCGACGATGCCGCCACCCACGAGGCCCTGGAACAGGTCGAGCGGGAAGCGCTCGACCTGGCCGCTCGACACACCGACGATCCGGAGCCGCAGCTGCTGGCGGGCGAAGCTGCCTACCGGGCAGGCGCCTGGCAGCGTGCTGTCGACGCCTTTCGGAGGGCCGGCAGCGCCGCGGACCGGCCCGAAATCGGCTTCTATCTGGCCGTCGCGCTCTTCGAATCGGGGGACACAGAGGCGGCGGCGAAGGCCCTCGCGAGGGTGCTCCCGCGACTCGAGAGAACCGACATCGTCGAGCGCTATCGGGCCGTCATTCTGCCGCGTTGAGCGGCGCGCCAAACGTCTCGGCTCCGGCCCGTCGAGGTTGACGCCATCCACCGGCGAAACGTATGCTTCGCCCGCGTACGCAGGAAGGGGAGAGCAGTTCCAAGGAGCCTGCTGATTCGAAGGGGGATGCTGTCTATGCTTCGCTATATTGCCGCGGCGGGAGTGGCGCTGGCCCTGACGCCCGTTGCCTGGGCCGCCGAGCCCACATTTGATCTCACGCCGATCGAGTGCCTGCCGCTCGAGGCCAACGCCGTGCTCGAAGCCGCCGTAGGCGGTCTGGAGGGCGGAGACGACGTCCGCCTGTACTTCCGTCGCCTCAACCCCGTAGGCGCCTTCTACTACGTCGGCAGCGCCGCGTCGGGCGACGACCGCTACTGGACGACGTTTCCGCGCCCCGAGAATCGCGAGCAGCATCACCTCACCGACGACTGGTGGGAGATCCTCGAGACCCGCGACTGGATGAAGGACCGGGACCGCGACTGGCTGGAGGACTACCTCGAAGACCAGGGCCAGGAGGCCGCCGAGTACTACGTCGCCGTCTACGACGCTGCAGGCGAGGTTCGAGGGCGCTCCGAGACCCAACTCGTGTCGGTCCTCGACGAGGACTGCCGCGAGCCGCTCACGCCCCGCCAGCGCGGCTGGGCCGACAACCTCACCGTCGGCGAGACCTCGACCGCTCAGGCCGACAAGGAAGTCTTCCACTGGCTGTGTGACGGCATCGTCACCCGTATCGACACCGAGAGGATTCTGCACCCCGACGAGTTCTGCCGCGCATGCGTGGTCGGCTTCGGCTTCGTGCCACCGCTCGCATCGGTCGCTTCCGGGGTCGTCTCCGGCGCGATCATCGAGCACACGCCGCCGGCATCGCCTCGTCAGCCCTGAGCCTCCCTGTGACGTCCGGCGCGGCTCCTGCCGAAGCCTGACCACCGCAGCTCGAGCTCGGGCGGACTTCACTTCCAAACGTCTCCCGACACCCTCCTCTCCGGGCCGGGCTCCTCCCTGCCGCCCGGCGCTCCGGACGGTCGTCGCTCTCGATCTCCCTCCCCGCTCCGTGAACGAAACCGCCCGCGCGCTTCTCGAGAAGATCCAGGACCGATCGTCGAAGGTCGGCATCGTCGGCCTCGGCTACGTCGGTGTGCCGCTGGCTCTCACCTTCGTCGAGGCTGGTTTCCCGGTCCTCGGCTTCGACGTCGATCCGGAAAAGGTCGCCACCCTGAACGCCGGGGAAAGCTACATCGACCACATCGAAGAGGAGGGCGTCAGGAAGGCGGTCGAGGCGCGGTCCTTCGAGGCGACCTCCGACTTCGGCCGGCTCGCTGAGGCCGACGCGATCCTGATTTGCGTGCCGACGCCGCTCGACGCCGAGCGGCAGCCCGACATGCGCTTCGTCCAGGCTAGCGGCGAGGCGATCGCCGCCATTCTGAGACCGGGGCAACTGGTAGTGCTGGAGTCGACGACCTACCCCGGGACCTGCGAGGAACTCCTGCTGCCGCTGCTCGAGTCGTCGGGCCTCACGGTCGGCGAGGATGTCTTCCTCGCCTACTCTCCCGAGCGCGAGGATCCCGGCAACCCCAGCTTCTCCACCCGCGTCATCCCGAAGGTCGTGGGTGGCGTCGACGAGGCCGCCGGCGATCTCGCCGAAGCGCTCTACGAGCAGGCGGTGGTCGAGATCGTCAGGGTCGCCGACG
This sequence comes from Candidatus Multivoradales bacterium, assembly GCA_965223855.1. GTDB lineage: Bacteria > Acidobacteriota > Thermoanaerobaculia > Multivoradales > JAHEKO01 > CALZKB01. Next base: position 2,029,014 of record CBDCXM010000009.1, on the reverse strand, counting down.
CGCGCACGGCGGAGGCCTCGAAGCTTCTCGAGAACATCTTCCGGGCGGTGAACATCGCGCTCGTCAACGAGCTCAAGGTCGTCTTCGACGCGATGGAGATCGACGTCTGGGACGTGCTCGACGCCGCCGAGACCAAGCCGTTCGGCTTCATGAGGTTCAATCCCGGGCCCGGCTGGGGTGGGCACTGCATTCCGATCGATCCGTTCTATCTCTCCTGGAAGGCTCGGCAACATGGTCTCGAACCACGCTTTATCGAGCTGGCGGGCGAGGTCAACATCGAGATGCCCAGGCACGTCGTCTCCCGCCTCAAGCGGGCTCTCGGCAGCGACGACCTGACCGATCGCCGTGTCCTGCTGCTGGGGATCGCCTACAAGGCGGACGTCGCCGATCCGCGCGAGAGCCCGGCCTTCGAGATTCTCTCGCTGCTCGACGCCGAGGGGGCGAGCATCGACTACCACGACCCCTACTTCCCCGAGGCGCCGCGGATGCGGAGCTGGAGCGATCTGCCGGACAAGCGATCGGTACCTCTCGATGCCGAGACGCTCGAGAGCTACGACGCCGTGGTGGTGGTGACCGACCACTCCGACGTCGACTACGACCTGGTGAAGCGGCACGCACGACTGGTGATCGACACCAGACGGGCGCTGCCGAAGGGGACGCCGAACGTGGTGCGCGCCTGATGCGGCTCGTCGCCGTCTCGACGAGCACCTTCGGTCGATACGACTCAGAGCCGCTCGAACGGCTGCGTGCTCCAGGCTTCGAGATCTCTCTCAACCCCCACGGCCGCAAGCTCAGCGCGTCCGAGGTCGTCGAGCTGGCGGGCTCCGCGGAGGGGCTCATCGCCGGAACCGAGCCGCTCGACCGCGAGGTGCTCGAGCAGTGCCCGCGACTGCGGGCGATCTCCCGTTGCGGCGTGGGGATCGACAACGTCGACCTCGCGGCGGCCGACGAGCTCGGCATCGCCGTCGCGCACACCGAGTCGGCCCATGTCGATGCCGTCGCCGAGCTGGCGCTGGCCGGCATTCTCGACCTGCTCCGCCACGTCTCGACGGCCGATCGCTACCTCCGCGCGGGCCGCTGGTCGAAACCGATGGGACGCCTTCTCAGGGGCCGCAGCGTCGGCATCGTCGGGCTCGGCCGTACCGGCAGACGCCTCGCCGACCTGCTCGCACCCTTCGAGGTCTCCCTGCTGGCGAGCGAGCCACGACCGGATCTCGCCTTCGCGGAGGCACACCGTATCGAGCTCGTCGCACTCGATCGCCTGCTGAAGGAGAGCGACATCGTCACCCTCCACGCCGATATCGAGAGAGGGAGCCGGCACCTGATCGGCCCGCAGGAGCTCGAAGCGATGCGCCCCGACGGCCTGCTCGTCAACTGCGCACGAGGCTCGCTCATCGACGAAGCGGCCCTACTCGCGGCACTCAGGAACGATCGGCTGGGCGGCGTTTATCTCGACGTCTTCGAGGACGAGCCCTACTCGGGCCCGCTGGCCGGATTCGATAGGGTCCTGCTGACCCCTCACATCGGCTCCTACGCCGTGGAAGGCAGGGTCGCGATGGAGCTGGAAGCCGTGGATAACCTGATTCGACTCCTCAAGCGCTCGTCATGAGCCGAGCGCTCGTCACCGGCGGTTCCGGGTTCCTCGGTTCCTTCGTCGCCGACGCTCTCGTCGCGGCGGGTCACGAGGTCGTCGTCTTCGACCGCACCGCTTCCCCCTACCTCACCCAGGGGCAAACGATGTTCGACGGCGACGTCCGCGACCTTGAGGCGCTGACCGAAGCGGCGAAGGGCTGCTCCGCCGTCTTCCATCTCGCGGCGGCGGCCGACCTCGACGAGGCGGGCGACTCCCCCGTCGAGACGGCCGAGACCAACGTCGTCGGCACCGTCCACGCCCTCGAGGCGGCTCGGCAGGCCGGCGCGGAGCGGTTCGTGCTGGCGAGCACCGTCTACGTCTACAGTCGCGCCGGCGGCTTCTACCGCTGCAGCAAACAGGCGTGCGAGGCGTACACCGAGGAGTACCAGCGCCGCTACGGGCTCGAGTACACGATCTTGCGCTACGGCAGCCTCTACGGCCCCCGCGCCGACCGCTCCAACGGCGTGCACCGGCTGCTGAAGGCCGCGTTCCAGGAAGGTGCGATCGCCCATGCCGGCACGCCGGACGATGCGCGCGACTACATTCACGTCGAGGACGCCGCGCGACTGAGCGTGCGCGCCCTCGAGCCGCAGTTCGCCAACCAGGCGCTGACGCTGTCGGGGCCGCATCCGCTGCGGCTGCGCGATCTCTTCACCATGTTCTCCGAGATCCTCGGCCGCGATCTGTCGATCGACTACACCGAACCGTCGGAGGAGCACTACCGGATGACCCCGTACTCCTTCTCCCCCAAGGTCGGGCGCAAACTCACCTCCGACTGCTATGTCGACATGGGGCAGGGGCTCCTGCAAATGCTCGACGAGATCGACCGCGAGACACGGGCGTGAACGCCGCGATCGTCACCGCCCGCGCCGGCAGCAAGTCGATCCGCGACAAGAACGTCCACCCGGTCGCCGGCAGGCCTCTCGTCGCCTACCCGATCGCCGCGGCGCAGGAAGCCGAGGGAATCGACGCCGTGTTCGTCTCGACCGACGGCGAAGCGATCGCCGTCGCCTCCCTCGACGCCGGCGCCGAGGTCCTCGAGCGCCCCGACGAGCTCGGCGGCGACACGGTGAACCATGGAGACGTCATCCGGGACGCCGTGCACCGGGTGCGCGAGATCCACCCCGATCTCGCGAACGTCGTCCTTCTGCTAGGCAACACCGTGATGGTCGACGGCGAGCTGATCGACCGCTGTCTCGCCGAGCTCGACGCCGACCCGACGCTCGACTCCGTCATGACGGTGTGGGAGGCGGCGGACGACCACCCGCTGCGGGCGCTCGAGATCGTCGACGGCGTCCTCGCCCCCTACGGCGGGGAGAGAGACGTCTCGACCGAGCGCCAGTCCTACCCGCGCGCGTACTACTACGACCAGGGCGTCTGGGCGTTCCGTCACACAACGGTCGATCGTCGCGACGGGCCGAACCCATGGTGGTGGATGGGCCGGCGGTCGAAGCCGATCGTCCGCAACTGGGTCACCGGGCGCGATATCCACACCCACCTCGACCTCGGCGTCTCCGAGTGGTGGCTGAGTGCGCTGCCCGGCGTCCGCGAGCTCTGAGTTGAGCGAGCTCTCGAGGCCGGCCGCCGTCGTCTTCGACTGCGACGGAGTGCTGATCGAATCGGTCGAGATCAAGACCGAGGCCTTCGTCGCCCTCTACCCGGATCACCCCGAGCACCACCGGGCGATCGTCGATCATCACCAGCGGCACCTAGGAGCGTCTCGCTTCGAGAAGTTCCGCTGGATCGAGGAGCACCTGCTCGGCCGGGTGCCTGGTCGGGACCGGCTGCAAGAGCTCGGCACCGCCTTCTCCCGTCTCGTCTTCGAGCGCGCTCGCGAGTGCCCGGAGGTGCAGGGCACGACGGCGCTGCTAGATCTCCTGGAGCGACTCGCGATCCCTCGATTCATCGCCTCCGGGATCCCGGAGGAAGAGCTCGTCCGCCTCGTGACGGCGCGCGGCTGGGCCGGGCGCTTCGCTGGCATCCACGGCTCACCGCGGCGCAAGGAGCCGATCCTGCGCGCCCTCGCCGCCGACCTCGACGTCAAGCCCGAAGCCCTTCTCTTCCTCGGCGACGGTCGCACCGACTACGACGCCGCCCTCGCCTCCGGCGCCGCCTTCTGCCTGCGCGAAACGCCGGAGCAGGCGGACCGTTTCTCCGACTACGACGGCCCGCGTCTCTCCGACCTGACCGGGTTTGCGACGCTCTTCCCGTGGGCGGCCGGCGAGGGCGGTCGCATCCCACTCGACTAGAATCCCGCTGATGCGGAAACGGTCTCAGCGGTCTCCCGAACGAGTCGTCGTTCTTGCCCTCGGAATCCTGCTGGTCCCGATATCGACCGCGCAAGCCTACATCGACCCGGGTAGCGGCAGCTTCCTGCTGCAGGCGGTCCTCGCCGGCCTGCTGGCAGCCGGCATGGCGATTCGTACCTACTGGCGCCGCATCGTCGGTTTCTTCCGCCGCGACTCCCCGAAGACGAAGCCCAGCGACGACGACTCGCCAGGTTCGTGAGCGAGGCGCGCGACCCCGCCTCGTTCCGGGATCCGAGCGGCTTCGTCTTCCGCCGAGACGGGGTCCTCTACCGCCACGTCGGCGCCTCCTACCGGGACGACTACGAACAACTCGTCGACTCGGGTCTCTACGCCGCTCTGACCGAGCGCGGCTGGCTGGTCGCTCACCACGAGGTTGAAACCGATCCCGCCGCCGGTGCCGACGCGTGGCGGATCCTGCGGCCGGAGGTCGTCCCGTTCATCTCCTACCCGTACGAGTGGTGCTTCGCTCAGCTGAGGGACGCGGCCCTCCTTACCCTCGACGTCGAGCGACTCGCCCTGGCCCACGGCATGTCCCTCAAGGATGCCTCCGCCTACAACGTGCAGTTCCGCGGCTCGCGGCCGGTGCTCATCGACACCCTCTCGTTCGAGCGCTACCGGGAGGGCAGACCCTGGGTCGCCTACCGGCAGTTCTGTCAGCACTTCCTCGCCCCCCTCGCGCTCGCAAGCTTCCGCGACCCGAGGACCAGCGATCTCCTGAAAGCCCATCTCGACGGCGTGCCGCTCGATCTGGCAGCCCGACTCCTGCCGCGGCGCGCCCGGCTGCGCTTCGGCCTCCTCTCTCATCTCTTCCTCCATGCCGCGAGCCAACGCCGGATGGCCGGCTCGGGCCGCGCCGCCGAGAGCTTTCGTGTCTCCCGGCAGGCCCGGGAGGGCCTGGTGGAAAGCCTTGCTGCGGCCGTGCGCCGGCTCCGCTCGCCGAGCGGGTCGACCGAATGGGGCCGCTACTACGAGGCGACCAACTACGACGACGAGGCGGCTCGTCACAAGGCCTCGGTGGTGGAGGCGGCACTCGATGCGCTCGCGCCGGCCGAGGTGTGGGATCTCGGTGCCAACGACGCCCGCTTCTCGGCGCTCGCGTCCGAGCGAGGCATTCCGACCGTCGCGATGGACGGCGACTGGCGCGCGGTCGAAGGGGCCTACGAGCGTTCCTGCGAGCAGCGCAGTTCGACGCTGCTGCCGCTCAAGATCGATCTCACCAACCCGAGCCCGGCGCTCGGTTGGCACCACCGCGAGCGCAGCAGTCTCCTCGACCGCGGCCCTGCCGACCTGGTGCTGGCGCTCGCTCTCGTCCACCACCTGGCGATCGGCAACAACGTCCCGCTGCCGATGCTCGCCGCATGGTTCGCCGACTGCTCGCGCAACCTCGTCATCGAGTGGGTGCCGAAGAGCGACTCGCAGGTCGACCGCCTGCTCTCCTCGCGAGCCGATGTCTTCCCCGGCTACGATCGTTCGCACTTCGAGGCCGCCTTCGAGCCGCTCTTCGAAATCGAGGATCGCGTGCGACTCGAAGGGTCCGAGCGATCGATCTACCGGATGAAGCGGCGAACGGAGCCGGTGCCCCCTGGTCGCTGACCGGTAGCGGTTCCCTCAGCAGGTCTGGCGCGCCTTCCGCGGCGCCGATTCAGCAGGTACTATCGGGCGCCGCCTCTTCACGCCACGGCGCAGCCACGCGCCCTTCCCTGGACTGATCCCTCCCATGAGTTCGATTCTCGTAACCGGCGGCCTCGGCGTCGTCGGCGGCCACCTCGTCCGGATCCTCCGCGACCGCGGGCACGACGTCTGGATCGCCGACCTCCCGCATCATCACGACCCGCACTACGTCCGCTGCGATGTCGGCTCGTTCCGGCAGGTCGAGCGCGCCTTCGAGAAGGCGGAGTTCGACTTCGTCTACCACCTGGCGGCGGAGTTCGGCCGCTGGAACGGCGAGGACTACTACGACACGTTGTGGCGGACCAACGCGATCGGCACCAAGAACCTGATCCGGATGCAGGAGAGGCTCGGCTTCAAGCTCGTCTTCACTTCGAGCTCGGAGGTCTACGGCGACTACGAGGGGGTGATGGAAGAGTCGGTGATGGACGATCTCGAGGTCCGTCAGCTCAACGACTACGCGATCACCAAGTGGGTCAACGAGCAGCAGATCCTCAACTCCCACGCCATGCACGGGACCGAGTCGGTCCGCGTCCGACTGTTCAACACCTACGGCGAGGGGGAGTACTACAGCCCCTACCGCTCGGTGAACTGCCTCTTCACCTACCGGGCGCTCCACGGCATGCCGTACACGGTCTACCTGGATCATCACCGCACTTCGTCCTACATCACCGACACGGCGACAACGATGGCGAACATCATCGACAACTTCGTCCCCGGCGAGGTCTACAACATCGCCAGCACCGAGTACCACGACATCAAGACCCTCTCCGACCTGATCCTCGCCGCTGTCGGCATCGACGATTCGCTCGTCGAGTACAGAGAGGCCGAGCCCTTTACGACGAAGAACAAGAAGGTCGACGTCTCGAGGGCGGTTCGAGACCTCGCCCACGCGCCGACCATTCAGCTCGACGAGGGGGTCGCGCGCACGGTCGCCTGGATGCGCCGGGTCTACGCCTCGACCAGCACGGGGAGCTGACGCTCCTCGCCAGAGGCTGCCGCGCGAGCCGATGAGGATCTCGGTCTACTACGGCGGCCGCCTCGGAGAGAGTCGCGGCACGCCCTCGCGAGCCCGCAACATGGCTCTGGCGCTTGCAGGCCACGATGGCGTAGCGGTCGCGACCGTCAGTCGAGATCCGGTGCTCGACCTTCCCGGCGTGCGTCATGTGCCGCTCATCGACGGTGATCTCGGCGACCTCGTGAGGGACTTCAACCCCGACGTCCTCTACGGCCACACCCACAAGGCGCTTCCCGTCCTCGCCTCCGTTACCGGTTGCCTGGCAGTCGCGGATCTCCACGGCAACTCAATCGCCGAGAAGCTCGAAGAGCGAGAGCGCCCCTGGTCGCGCAGGCTTCGTAGCGCGGCTCGGCTCTGGTGGATCGAGCAGCGGTACCTGAACCGAATCGACGCCTGTACGACGGTCAGCCGACAGCTTGCCACCCGCGCGGAACGGCGCGGCGTACGCTCGCAGGTCGTATGGGGAGGCGTCGACCCCGAGCTCTTCGTGGAGAGCCCGGGCGCCCCAGGCGACGAACTCGTCCTCGGCTACGCCGGCAACTTCCGCTCCTACCAGGGCCTGCCGCAGCTGCTGGAGGCGATCGAGCGACTCGAGCCCCGGCCGCGGGCGATCCTCGTGGGAGACGCCGGCGAAACGGGCGTAGACCACCAGGCCCGCGAACTTCTCGGCGATCGCCTGACGTTGACCGGGCCCCTCCCCTACGACGAGGTGCCCCGAGCCCTCGAAGAGGCCAACGTCCTCCTCATTCCACGCCCGGACTCGGCAACGGCTCGGGCCGGCTTCCCCTCCAAGCTCCCGGAGTACATGGCCCTCGGCAAGGCGCTCGTAGTGACCGATGTCGGTGACCAGGGCTCTGTCGTCGAGCACATGAAGTCCGGGTGGGTCGTGCCGCCGGGGCGTGTCGATGCACTGGCTCGAGCCCTCGGCGCCTTGCGTGATCCCGCCGTGCGCGCGATGCTCGGCCGGGGCGCCCGAGCGAAGGCGTGCAACGAACTCGACTGGCGCGTCATCGCAGGCGATATCCTCGGCTACTTCAGAGAACTCCTCGACGCCGAGCGCAGAACCTCCCCGTGACCGACAGCTACCCCGACAACGTCTACGCGACCTACAACGCCGACACCTACGCGGCGCGCAACGATCTCAGCGAGGAGGGGCTCGCCCGCTCCGCGCGAATGTACGAACGCCACTTCGGCCCCTACCTACCCGAGGACCGATCGTTGCCGATCCTCGAAATCGGTTGCGGCGTCGGGGCGTTTCTGACCTGCCTGGAATCGATGGGCTACGCCTACCGCGGCATCGACATCTCCGAGGACCAGATCGCCTTCTGCCGCGCGAGGGGCCTCGAGGACGTCGAGGTGGCCGACGGCCTGAGTTACCTCGAGCGAAGCCGCGAGTTCTTCGGCGCCGTCGTCCTGAGCGACGTGCTGGAACACCTCGACAAGGCCAGGGCCCTCGCCACCCTCGGAGCGATCGCTCGCCGACTCGCCCCCGAGGGCCGCCTTCTGTTGCGTGTGCCCAACCTGAGCAACCCGCTCAACGTGCGAACCCGCTACGTCGACTTCACCCACGAGCTCGGCTTCTCGCAGGAAAGCCTGGCTCAGGTGCTGCGTCTCAGCGGCTTCAAAGTCCTCTCGGTTCACGGCGAGTACGCGCTCCACCGCCGGCGCCTCGCTCGCTGGGTCTTCGACGGCCTGGCCTGGCGCGCGTTCCAGCTCCTTTATCGCCACACTCTCCATCTCAAGGCGGAGATCGTGCGGGGCAAGAATCTCATCGCCGTTGCCACCCCCGCCAGGCGTGAGTCATGACGGCGCCTCTCCTTTCGTTCGTTGTCGGAGCACGACCGAACTTCGTCAAGGCGGCGCCCCTGGTCAAGGCGGCTGCCGCCACCGGCGACCTCCGGCTCCAGATCATCCATACGGGACAGCACTACGACGCCGCCCTCTCCGACCTCTTCTTCCGTGATCTCGAGCTGCCCGCCGCCGATCTCATGCTCGACGTCGGCTCCGGGACCCATGCCGTCCAGACGGCGCAGGTCATGGAGCGAATCGAGCCAATCCTCGCCGAGCATCGACCGCAGGTCGTGGTCGTCTTCGGTGACGTCAACTCGACGGTCGCCGCCACCCTCACCGCCGCCAAGCTGGGCCTCACCGTCGCGCACGTAGAGGCCGGCCTGCGCTCCTTCGATCGCACGATGCCGGAGGAGATCAACCGCATCGTCACTGACGCAATCGCCGATCTGCTCTTCGTCACCGAAGCGAGCGGCGTCGAGCACCTCGAACGTGAGGGTGCCTCGCCCGATCGAGTCCACCTCGTCGGCAACACCATGATCGACAGCCTGATCGACAGCCTCCAGGAGGCGAAGCGGCTGCAGCCTGCCGTTCTCGAGCGGCACGGCCTCGAGGTGGGAGAATACGCCGTACTTACGCTCCATCGACCCTCCAATGTCGATGAAGAGGAGAACCTTCTAGCACTCTTGGAGGTTCTGGCCCGGATCTCGACGACTCTGCCGATCCTCTTTCCGGTACACCCCAGGACGCGCCGGCACCTGGGCTCCGCGGCCGAGGTCCTCACCTCCGAATCCGGGTTTGTCCTGACCGAGCCGCTCGGCTACCTCGAGTTCCTGGCCGCACTGGACGGTGCGCGCCTGGTGCTGACCGACTCAGGCGGCATTCAGGAGGAAACTACGGCGCTGCGAGTGCCCTGCCTGACGCTCAGGGACAACACGGAACGTCCGATCACCGTCGAGCTTGGCACAAACGTCCTCGCCGGCACCGATCCGCGACGGATTCTCCATCTCGTCGAACGCGAGCTGGCGCGCCCGCTCGATCGAGAAACCGGACGCATGCCGCCGTTGTGGGACGGAAGAGCTGCTGAGCGCATCGTCGAAGTGCTTCGGCGGGAGATCGCCAGCAATCGCTGAGAGACGTCGCTCCACCACATCCCGGCTGCTCGCTCCCTGCTCGTGGCGCCATGAGACTTCACTACCTCTCACAATCGTATGTCCCCTCCCGCCGGGCGAGCTCGATTCAGGTCATCAACACCTGCGCCGCCTGGGCCAGGCAGAGCCATGACGTCACCCTCGTCACCAAGCTGTGCCCACCGCGTCAAGAACCGGGGATCGACGATATCTTCGCCTTCTACGGCGTCGCGGCAGAACTCACCTGGACTCCGCTTTCGCGACCGGCCGTCAGGGGCGGCGGCCTGCTCTACCGCTATTGCCTGAACCGGCACGTGCGCGCTCATCGGGACGAGACTGATCTCTTCTACTGCCGCGATGCTGACGGTGCGGCCTCGGCAGCCCGGGCCGAGGTCCCGTTTGCGTTCGAAGCGCACCAGCCACCGGGCTCGGGAACGCTCGGTCGAAGACAGAAGCGTTTCCTGTCGGCCCCTTCCTGTCGTGGCCTAGTCACTATCACCGAGTCGCTTGCCCATGCCTACCGTCGGTGCGGAGGGCTCCCCTCGAGCCTGCCGGTCGTCGTGGCCCCGGATGCGGCGAGCCTCGACCCGCCTGGCGGACCGCCGCCCAGGTCGTTGAAAGCAGCCCCGCGGCCGCGCGTCGGCTACGTCGGTCAGCTCTATCCCGGAAAGGGCCTCGAGCTCCTCGTCGCACTCGCCGCCAACTTGCCCGAGGCCTCGTTCCACGTCGTCGGTGGAGACCCCTCGAAGCTCGCCCGCCTGGCACGCGCGGCCCTCCCCGAGAACCTGACCCTCCACGGCTTCGTCAGTCCGGCTGAGGTGCGGCGTTACTACGCCGAACTCGATGTCGTGCTGCTCCCTTACGGTCGCAGGGTCGCCGGAGCCACGGGGAGAAGCGATCTGGCGCCCTGGATGTCGCCCCTCAAGATGTTCGAGGCGATGGCGGCAGGCCGGGCCATCGTGGCCGCCGACCTTCCCGCGCTGCGGGAGGTTCTCGACCACGAGAAGACGGCCCTCCTGGCCGAGCCGGAACAGCTCGCGGAGTGGATCGCAAGCGTCCGTCGACTCCTCGCGGAGACCGATCTCGCAGCACGACTGGGAGCCGCGGCGCGGCAACTCGTCGCCGAGAGCTACACCTGGGATCTTCGAGCGCGGCGCATCCTTCGCGAACTCGGCTTCGAAACGCGATCGGGCTCTTCGTGAGCGCCGTCGCACCGCGCTCGCTCTTCGTCGTTCGTCCTTCGCTATCCGTCGGTGGGGCCGACCGTGTGACCGTGACGCTCCTGCGTCACCTCGATCGCTCCCGTTTCTCCCCTACCTTGGTCCTCCTCGCGAGCGGCGGGCAACTAATGCCCGAGCTTCCCGGGGACGTCGAGGTGGTCGATCTCGAGGCGGTCAATCTCCTGGCCGGAGTGCTCCCTCTGGCGCGTCTCCTGAGGAAGCGCCGACCCGACATCGCCTTGTCCACGTCGAGCGGAACGAACCTCACTCTCGCCCTCGCCGCCGGGCGCGCTCACTCGGGAAGACCTCGCATTGTGCTGTCCGAGCGCAACGGTCTCGTGCGCGACCAGCCCTTCTACAAGCGGTGGATCCTCCTGGCCGCCAAGCGCTGGCTCTATCGCAGGGCGGACTGCGTCACGGCAGTCTCTGCCGGCGTGGGTCAGGATCTTGGCCGACGGCTGGGCCTGCCGCCTGATCACGTCCGGGTCGTGTACAACCCAATCGTCACGCCCGAGCTGGAGCTCGACGCACTGGCGCCCGTCGAGGAACCCTGGTTCGATGGGCCCGATCCCGTCCTGGTCGCCGGCGGCCGGCTCGTCCATGCCAAGGGCTTCGACCGGCTGCTTCTGGCCTTCGCCAGTTTGCGGCAAAGTCAGGCCTGCCGCCTCCTCATTCTCGGAGAGGGTCCGTTGCGCGTCGAGCTCGAGCGGCAGGCCGCCGAACTCGGCATTGCACCAGACGTCAGACTGGCCGGTTTTCGCCCCAATCCCTATCCTTACCTCCATCGCGCCACTGCGTTCGTCTTGAGCTCGCGCTTCGAAGGCCTGCCAGGCATTCTCATTCAGGCAATGGCATGCGGCACGGCAGTCGTGGCCGCCGACTGCCCGTTCGGACCCCGAGAGATCCTCACCCAGGGCAAGGACGGTATTCTCGTCCCCCACGATGACCCTGCTGCTCTCGTCGACGCGATGACGAGGGTAGTCTCCGACGCCGACCTCCGGCGCCGTCTCGGCGAGGCGGCCCGCAGCAGCGCCCGGCGCTTTCACCTCGACGCCATCCTTCCGAACTACGTCAACGCGCTCGACCCGATGGAGACCGGGACCTCATGAGTTCTCTTCGCGTCGGCCTCGTCGGCGCCGGACACATCTCCGCTTCCCACATTGCCGGATGGAAGCGGGCCCGGGGATGCCGCCTCGTCGCGATCCACGATCGCGATCGCGAGGCCGCGGCGCAGCGAGCGGGTGGCGACCGCGGTGTCGCGATCGCCGATAACGTCGACGCTGTGATCGCAGATGCCGACATCGTCGACGTCTGCACCCCGCCTCAAAGTCACGCTGAGATCGCCCACGCAGTCATCGCGGCGGGCCGGCACCTGCTGATCGAGAAGCCGGTTGTTACCAACCTCGACGATTGGCGCAGCCTGCGTGCGGAGCTCGGCAACTCGCTCGGCCGGATCTGCGTGGTTCACAACATCAAGTTTCAGCGCAGCATCCAGAAGGCACTGGGGTGGGTTCGAGAGGGGCGCATCGGTCGCCCGTTGCGGCTGCACAGGGAGTTCCTCACCCACCCGACGACCGATCGCATGCTCGTGGCCGACGGTCACTGGTCCCACGGCCTTCCCGGAGGGCGCTGGTTCGAAACCCTTCCCCACGCTCTCTATCTGACCCATGCCTTCATCGGCCCCCTCGAGTTGAGCAGCGTCACGGCTCAGGCAACGCCTCGCGCCCCCTCGGGAGCGCAGATCGACGAGGTCGCCATCTCCTTGAGCGGCGCCGGAGCCATCGCCACCATCCACTACTCCGCCCACTGCACCGTCAACCGGCGCCAGCTGACCCTGGTGGGTGAAGAAGGAGTGATCGAGGTCGATGTTCTGGGCGATGGAGCGACGCTCTTGCGCGGACTCGACGCCAGGTGGAAGCGCCCCTGGACGACGGTGCCGCGCGACACCTGCGCCCGGATCCTGCAGTGGCTCCCCGACCGACTGGCCTACCTGACAGACCGCGCTCGCGGACTCTCTCCTCACGCACGGATCATCGAAGGTTTCGCCCGCCATCTCCAAGGCCAGGGTGACAACCCGACCTCACTCGAGGAGATCGACTACGTCGTCAGGATGTCGCAGCGGGTCGGAAGCGCCATCGAGGCGGCGGCTCGTGGCTGACGTCGACTTCTTCCTCTCCAATCCCGCACATCACCTCGCGATGTTCGCACCGGTCGTCGCCGGCCTGAGAGACCGGGGGGTGACAAGCCGCGTGCGCTCGCTCTGCGAGCTTCGCGGATTCGACACACCTCATGAACTCCTCCTCCGCGCCGGCGCCGAGGTCGAGCGCCTCTGGCCGCGGTGGCTCGCGCGCCGGCGTACTGCCGGTGGAGCTACTCCCGGCGCCGGTCGCGGCGCGCTGTACACCTTCGCCTGGCGTGCCCTAATCGAGCCCCGCCTCGGCCGGTCCGTTCCGGAGTCGGCGCGGCTCGCCGTGCTGCCAAACGACGACGCCTTTCCCTATGACCGGCTCGCAGCGTGGCTCCGCCGGCGCGGAATCGACTTCGTACTCGCCCAGGAAGGGGCGCGCTTCACCCTCCCCCTCGCCGACTCGAGCTACGGCCTCGGCGGTGCGCGGGCTCTGGCCGTGTGGGGCGAGGCCAGCGCGGACCACTTTCGATCGATCGGAATTCCGCGCGATCGAATCTACGTCACCGGCAGCCCCCGATTCGACGGTGACGTCTCGGTTCCGGAGCCGACTCCGTGGCGGGAAGGAGAGCCCCTGGATGTCCTCCTCGTCACCAACCCGATCGACGCGCAAGGCTTCTGTTCGCGGGCCGAGAAGCTCGCTCTCGCCCGCTCCTTCGTCGCCCCGCTCGAAGCAGCGATTGCGGACGGCTCGATCCGCCTGGCGCTCCGCCCTCACCCCGGTGAAGGGCGCGACCTCTATACCTCGGCTCTCGGCTCGAAGCTTCGTTTCGCAGACGAGGAGCCTCTCGACCGAGCCCTCGACGCGGCCGACGTCGTCGTCATCATGAGTTCGACGGTGGGACTCGAAGCGCTCCGGCGGCACAAACCCCTCGCGGTGCTCGCGACCCCAGGCCACGGCTTCGTCCACGACTACGTGAGCTCCGGAGCCGCCCTCGGTATCGTCCCCGGGCCGAGTCTCCCGCTCGAACTCCTCACGCTCGCTCGCCCCGACCCGGCCCGCCAGGATCGAGCTCGCCAGTACGTCGACCGCCATGTCGCCCACGCCGGTCGCGCGACCCGAACCGTCGTAGAGCTTATGATCGGCCTGCTCGATGAGGAATGAACTCTCTCTCTCGGGACCCGGCGCGAGCCTCCGTGAAGCGCTGCCGGCGACCTACCGCCTCGCGCTCGGTGCGCTGGTCTTCACTGCTTTCCTCACGCAAGCGAAGTTCGTCCCGTCGATTCGCAACAACATCGGGCCCTTCGAGATCCTCGGCCTTCTGTTGATAGGTGCCTTCCTTCTTTCGTCCCGCACCTGGCGACCGCTCGCCTTCAACGCCTCGACCCGCGTCGCCTTCGGCATCCTTGCCATTGCCGTCGTGTCACAACTCAACATCCCGGACCACAGGCGTGGGGCGGGGCTTGTCCACATCGCGATTCAGATCTTCTTCGCGCTCTTCCTGTTGGTGATCTTCAACCTCATGCGGCAGTATCGCGTGTCACCCAGGAGCCTGCTTCGATGGGTCGGCATTGCCCTTCTGATCGTCGGCCCGTGGATCATCGTCGCGGGCATGAGCGGCCCGAGTTCTGTCCAGGAGGTCGGCCCCTTCCGCAACCGCGCGCACATGGCGAGCTACATGCTGACCGCCTTCTGGATCGTGCTCGTCTATTCGCAGTGGCCGGAGCTCAAGCTCCGGGAGCGGCTGATCGCCTACAGCGGCGTAGCCATGACTCTCTACGCTATCGCCGTCGCCGGCCGGAGGTCCGTCTACCTCTCGCTTCTCATCGGCCTCCTCGGCATCGGTATCGGCTTCCTGATCGCCACCCGGCAGAAGCGCTGGCGCCTCGTCGTCGTCGGCGTCTTCACCTTCGCCCTGATCTACTTCATGTACGCCTACGGACCGCGCTATCTCCCCCAGCTCGCCTTCTTCCAGACGCGCGTCCAAATGATCGACGACCGACTCGAGGAAGCCCTTGCGGTCTCCGAAAAGGACGCGGTCGAGAAGGGCTTCCTCGAGCTCCAGCGAGAGGGTGTGCGACACGCGTTCTCGACCCACCCCTTCATCGGCATCGGATGGGGCGGCTTCGCCAAGTCTCACTACTCGCCGACAGGGCACGAGGTCCACAGTACGCCCATGCGCTTCGTCGCCGAGACGGGGATGATCGGGCTCGGCCTCTATCTCGCCTTCATGGGCCTACTCCTTCGCTCCGTGTGGCTCGGCTTTCTCTCCATGCGACGCACGCCCTACGGCAACGCCTATCTCGTCCTTGCCACCGGCCTGTCGAGTCTCCTCGTGAGCTACGCCTACAATCGTCACGTCACCGAGCGCACGTTCTGGCTGCTGACCGCCGTCATCTTCGGAGCTGAGCTCTTCGCTCGGCGCTATCGAGCTGCGATGGCCGCTCTCCGGCCTGATCCGGCAGCCGCCAGCGGCCCAGGCCAGGAGAAGCCCACCCGGGAGGCACGCCGCGAGCCGCCACCGAGGCTCCGGAGCCAGTCGCCCGACCCGTGGCTCCCCTCCGCTCCTTAGCCCTGAGTTCCGCCTTGAGCCGGTTGGCCTACCTCGTGACCCACCCCATGACCGCAGAGAGGTTCCTTTGCGGACAGCTTCAGTCGCTGCGGGAGACCGGCTACGAGGTACATCTGCTGGCGAGCCCTGGGCCCGCCCTCGACCGAGTTGGAGCGACGGCCGGCATCTCCGTGCATGCCGTCGCGATCGCCCGTGAGATGCGCCCGTGGGCCGATCTGGTGACGCTCCTGCGGCTCGTCAGGCGACTGCGCCGGCTGGCGCCCGACTGCGTCCACGCCAGCACCCCCAAGGCGGGTTTGCTGGGAGTGGTTGCGGCGCGCCTCGCAGGAGTCAGGCATGTGATCTACCTCGTTCGCGGCCTCCGGCTCGAGACGGCACGAGGGCTGAGGCGATGGTTGCTCCAACGGGCCGAGCAGATCACGGCCAGCCTGGCCACCGAGCTCTTCTGTGTCTCGCCCAGCCTGCGCGACCGCTACCGAGAGCTTGGGCTCGCCGGCCGGCGCACCCTTCGCGTCCTCGGCAAGGGATCATCCAACGGGGTCGACGCGGGTGCCTTCGAGAGGGCGCGAGACCCGAGCATACGCCGGTCGGTCCGCGCCGAACTCGACCTGCCCGGGGATGCACCGGTAATCGGCTTCATCGGCCGCCTCACGCGCGACAAGGGCATCGCCGACCTCCATGCCGCCTTCGAGCTACTCCGCGCCGAGATCCCGGACGCCCACCTCCTGCTCGTCGGGGATTTCGAAACCGGCGACCCTGTCGGGGCAGATCTCGAGCAGACCCTGCACGCCCACGAGAACGTGCGGCGGCATCCGTTCACGGACGAAGTCGAGCGGCTCTACGGCGCCCTGGATGTCGTCGCTCTACCCTCCTACCGCGAAGGCTTCCCCAACGTGCCGCTGGAGGCGGCCGCCGCAGGTCTGCCGGTCGTCGGCTATCGCGCTACGGGCACGGTCGACGCGATCGAAGACGGTGTGTGCGGGACGCTGGTCGAGGTCGGTGACATTCCCGCGCTGTCTCGTGCGCTCGCCGAGTACCTGCTCAATCCCGGTCTCCGCAAGCAGCACGGCGAGGCGGGTCGCGCTCGCGCGGCGCGCGATTTCGACACGCGAGCCATCGCGCAAGCCTGGCATGCGGTCTATCGTGAACTCGGGCTCGGCGGAGATCTCTCGTGAGCGGCACACCAACGAGCCGCGCGAGCTGGTACCGCCGGGGTGGGAAGCGGGCGCTCGATCTGACGCTCCTGGTCCTCCTCGCTCCTGTCGCCCTTCCGCTAGGGCTTCTCGTGGCCCTGGCCGTCGCCCTGTCGCTCGGGCGGCCGGTCCTTTTTTCGCAGACCCGCCCCGGCAAGGACGAGCGGCTGTTTCTCCTGCGCAAGTTCAGGACGATGACCGACGCCCGGGACCGAGCCGGAGCGCCGCTCCCGGACGACCGGCGCCTCACCCGTTTCGGGGGCTGGCTGCGGCGCACCAGTCTGGACGAGTTACCCGAGCTCTGGAACGTACTCACCGGAGACATGAGTCTGGTTGGACCGAGACCCCTCTTGCCCGAGTACCTCCCGCGCTACGACGCTCGGCAGCGACGGCGGCACGAAATCCGGCCCGGCATCACGGGATGGGCTCAAGTCAACGGTCGCAACGCCATCGAGTGGGACGAGAAGCTAGAATTGGACGTCCGGTACGTCGAGCGCCTGGGGCCGGCTCTCGATTTGAGAATCCTGCTGCGCACCGCAGGCGTGGTCCTGACCGGTAGGGGGGTATCGGCAAGCGGTCATTCGACGATGCCCAGGTTCCGAGGAACCCAACAGGACGACGGTGGACCATGGAACGCTTGATCATCATCGGCGCCGGTGGCGTCGCGCGGGAGCTCCGGTGGCTCCTCGACGATCTCAACGAGGACTCGCCCCGCTACGAAGTCCTCGGTCATGTCGTCTCCGATCTCGGCGCTCTGGGTCCGACCGACAGCGACGAGCTGGTCGTCGGTGACGTCGACTGGCTCACGCGACACCAGACCGACATCGACGGCGTCGTCATCGCGATCGGTTCACCCCAGGCGCGGCGTCGCGTCGCCTCCGCGGTGCGCGCGATGCTGCCCGAGGTCTCCTTCCCGACCCTCGTCCACCCCACAGCGACCTTCGATCCGAAGACGGTGAGGATTGGCGAGGGCGCGATCGTCGCGGCGGGCGCCACCGGTACGGTCCATCTCGAGATCGGCCCATTCGCGCTCGTAGGCGTCGGCGTCACCCTCGGCCATGAAGCCAGGATCGGCGCCTTCGGCACGCTCAATCCGCGTGCCGTCGTCTCGGGAGGAGTCGAACTGGGCGAAGCGGTGCTGGTCGGCTCGAACGCCACGATCGTCCAGTACCTGAAGGTGGGGGCCGAGGCCGTCGTCGGCGCGGGAGCCGTCGTGACCCGAGACGTGCCAGCGACAACGACCGTGGCGGGCGTCCCGGCGAGGCCCCTCGAACGGAGCGCGCCCCCGTCATGACCGCGAAGAGGGTCTATCTCTCACCGCCCCACCTGAGCGGCGGCGAGCTGGTTCGTCTGGAAGAGACGATCGCCTCCAACTGGATCGCTCCCCTCGGTCCCGAGGTCGACGCCTTCGAACGCGAGTTCGCGGCGCGGGTGGGCGTCGACCACGCCGCGGCACTCTCCTCGGGCACTGCAGCGCTCCATCTCGCTCTCGAGATCCTGGGCGTCGGTCCGGGAGACGAGGTCCTCTGCTCGGACCTCACGTTTGCTGCGAGCGCCAACGCGATCACGTACCTGGGAGCGAAGCCGGTCTTCATCGACGCCGATCCCACGACGTGGAACCTCGACCCGGAGCTGTTGCGTCGAGAGCTCGAGGCTTGCGCCGCGCGGAATGGGATGCCGGCCGCAGTCCTCACCGTCGACCTCTATGGTCAGAGCGCCGACCACGAGGCCATCCGCGAGGCCTGCGCGCCATGGCAGATCCCCATCGTCGAGGACGCGGCCGAAGCCCTGGGCGCCACCTACCACGGAGTATCCGTCGGGCGTTTCGGTCGGTTCGGCGCCTTCTCCTTCAACGGCAACAAGATTCTCACGACCTCCGGCGGCGGCATGCTCGTCAGCGACGACGAAGAGGGCATCGCGCGGGCACGCTTCCTGGCCAGCCAGGCGCGAGACTCGGCGCCGCACTACGAGCATTCGGTCGTGGGCTACAACTACCGACTGTCGAACCTGCTGGCGGCCGTGGGCCGCGCGCAACTCGAAGTTCTCGACGATCGCGTGGCTGCCCGACGCCGCAATTTTTCGATCTACGACGAGCGGCTGAGCGATCTTCCGGGACTTAGGTTCATGCCGGAAGCCGACTTCGGCACCGCCACGCGCTGGCTGACCTGCCTGACCATCGACCCGCGAGCCTTCGGTGCCGATCGCGAGGCGGTCCGCCTTGCTCTCGAGGCCGAGAATATCGAGTCGCGGCCGGTTTGGAAGCCCATGCACCTGCAACCGGTCTTCGCTGGCTGCCGCGTGCGGGGAGGTGACGTCTCGCGCCGGCTCTTCGAGCAAGGCCTCTGCCTGCCGAGCGGCTCGAGTCTCTCCTCGGAGGATCTCGAGCGGGTCGTGAGCGTTGTGCGCTCCCAATGTCCCCACGTCTAGGGGGAACGGGAGTGGGCTTGAGACGCTCCCTCAGCCGTAGCCTCGATCCACCGCCACTGGCTCCAGGGGAGGCCCAGCGCTGGGTTCTGGCTCACGCCTACGGACCCCTCGCCGAGAGTCCCGAAGCCGCCCCAGGCGTTGACAAGGTGGCAAGACGGAGCGGGCTCGCTCCCCGCCTCGCCGCGCGTTGGCGTCACGCTGCGATCGCTTGCGACTGGTTCGAGGCCGCCAGACGGCAGGCGGCGAGCCACTACGTGGCCTACGGCGACCTCGTCGAGACCCTCTCCGAACTAGCCTCGCAGGCCGGGGAGAGGATCTTCCTTCTCAAAGGGTTCGCGCTCGTCGCCGGCGGATTCGCCAAGGCTGGAAGCCGCGAGGTCGGCGACCTCGACATCCTCGCCGAGACCACCTTCGCCGTGGCGCTATCGAGCCTACTCCAAGCGCAAGGCTTCACCCCGGCGACAGGTCAACGCAACGAGCATCATCTCCTGCCTTTGAGAGCTCCGGGCTGGGGCGTCCTCGACATCCACGATCGCCTTCGCGGAGTCGGCTACCGCGGCGAGTGGATGCGCGCCGAGGCCGTAGGGGATCACGACGGAGCCGCCGAGCACAGGCCGGGCTGCTGGATCCCGTCGCGTTCGGTCATGACGGCGCATACGCTGGCTCATGGGTTCGACCAGCACGTGATGAGTCCCAATGCCTATCCGCTTCTCCGCGTACTGGGCGATCTGATCGATCTGGCCGAGGGACCGCCACCATGGCACCCCCCCTCAGACGTAGAGAAACTCGTCGCCCATTCGATCGCCGGAGACGATCTCCGTGCGCTCTACTCTCTGCTGAGTTCCCTGGCTAGCGGTCGTCTGCCCGCGACCGGGAGCGGCGCGGGGCGGCTGCTCGCGCACTGCCTCGCCCACACCTTCGACCCGTCCTATCGACAGAGCTTGAGGCGAAGGCACCGACGGCACCGCTTGAAGGAGGCTACCCGGCGGGGAACGCTGGTAGTCTACGCTCGTCGGAAGTTCCTCGATTGGTGGCGCCGCCGCGCGACCTGAAGACCCTCATGGACCCCACCTTCGAGCCTACTCAGCCAAGGCCCTTCTGGGAGCGTCATCTCCGGCGGGAGCTGCAGTACCTGATCGACATCGCGGTCCTCCTGACCGCTTTCGCGCTGGCGTATCTCCTGCGCTTCGACTTCTCGATCCCGGAAGATCAGCTGCAGCGCGCGTGGGTTCAGGCGCCGGTCGTTCTGCTGACACAGTTCAGCGTCATTCTCCTGACGGGCATCTACCGTTTCGTCTGGCGCTACGTTGGGATGGCCGAGATCTGGGTCTTCGCCCGTGGCGCTTTTCTGGCCGCTCTCCCGATCCTGGCCCTGCGTTTGGGACTTCCCGAACGCCATGACGCCTGGCGCGTTCCGCTTTCGATCATCCTGCTCGATGCCGCACTCGCCTTCGCCGGCCTGCTGGCGATTCGAGTGCTCCGCCGCTCGATGTACGAACGCTATGAGCGGGAGCAGCGACAGACGAACAGCGAAGGCTCGGCCGAGCGTGTTCTTCTGGTCGGTGCGGGGCGTGCCGGCGTCGCCGTCATGCGGGAGATCACCGGCCGAGGCGATACCGGCCTCGACGTCGTCGGCTTCGTGGACGACGACCCAGCCAAGCTCGGCACCCAGATTCACGGCCGGCGGGTCCTGGGAGCGCTCGCGGACCTCGAGCAGCTGTCCGCCGAGCACGACGTTCGCCAGGTCGTCATCACCATCGCGAACGCTCGCGCCGCCGTCATCCGGGCGATCGTCAAGGCCTGCGAGAGCGCCGGACTTCGAGTCCGCATCATCCCGGGCCTCTACGAGATCCTCCAGGGGAGGGTGTCGATCAGCCGGTTTAGGGACGTCGAGATCGAGGACCTCCTGGGCCGCGAGCCGGTCGAGATCAGCGGAGATCGGATCGAACGATTCCTGACAGGGCGACGCGTCCTCATTACCGGCGCCGGCGGCTCGATCGGCGGCGAGCTCTGCCGCCAGGTGGCGCGCTTCGGCCCCAGCAAGCTGATTCTCTTCGAGCGAGCCGAGGGGGCTCTCTTCGACATCCACCGCGAGGTGCTCGCAGAGGAGCCGCGCTTCGACGTCGTGCCCGTCGTCGGCGACGTGACCGATGCGGGCCGGGTGGCAGAGGTCTTCCGTCGTTTCAGGCCGCACGTCGTACTGCATGCGGCCGCGCACAAACACGTACCAATGATGGAGTCGAACCCGGGCGAAGCGATCAAGAACAACGTCGCCGGCACGCGCCACGTCGCGCGAGCCGCTGGAGAGTTCGGAATCGAGGCCTTCGTTCTGATCTCGACGGACAAGGCCGTTCGACCGAGCTCGATCATGGGCGCCTCGAAGCGGATCGCCGAACTCATCTGCCAGGACCTCGCCTCGGAGTTCGACTCGACCCGCTATGTCGCAGTGCGCTTCGGCAACGTAATGGGATCGGCGGGCTCAGTCGTACCCATCTTCCGGCAACAGATCGCCGAGGGCGGACCGGTCACCGTGACCCACCGCGATGCCATGAGGTACTTCATGACGATTCCGGAGGCGGCCCAGCTCGTGCTCGAGGCCAGCACCCTGGGGAGGAGCGGCGACGTGATGATCCTCGATATGGGCCGCCCGATCCGGATCGCCGAACTCGCCGAAGACATGATCTCTCTCTCGGGCTATCGCCCCTACGAGGACATTACGATCGAGTTCGTCGGTCTGAGGCCGGGTGAGAAGCTGACTGAGGAGTTGGAGCTCACCGGCGAGGAGATCGCTCCGACGACCCATCCGAAGGTACTCGTCGGGCGCGTCCAGTCGCCAGGGACGCGATTCCGCGAACTCGTCGCGGATCTCGAGAACGCGGGCAGCCCCCTCGACGACGAAGCGCTTCGCCGCCTCCTCGTGGAACTCATTCCCGAATCGCGGTTCCCACAGCCACCGGACTACCACGAGATCGACAGTGGCTTCGATGCTCGCGAGGAGCCGCTGAATTGAGCTCGATCGGAGGGCTCGCCGGAGCACGGGTGCTGGTGACCGGTGGCGCCGGCTTCATCGGCTCACACCTCGTCGATGCCCTGGTCTCGGCCGAAGCGAAGGTCCGGGTGCTCGACGACCTGAGCACGGGGCTGGCGGCGAATCTCGACGCCGCCCGCGAGCGCATCGAGTTCATCGAGGGGGATCTGCGCGACGGCGACGCGGTCAACCGCGCGGTCGAGGGTTGCTCGCTGGTCTTTCACCAGGCGGCCCTCGGTTCCGTGCCCCGCTCGATGAGCGACCCGTTCGCCACCCTCGATGTCAACGTCACCGGAACCGCACGGATCTTCAGTGCGGCACGCAGCCAAGGCGTAACACGGATCGTCTACGCCTCGTCGTCGAGCGTCTACGGAGACTCACCGGCGTTGCCCAAGCTCGAAGGGGAGGAGGGCAAGCCGCTGTCCCCCTACGCTCTGTCGAAGAAGACGAACGAAGAGCTGGCCGAGGTTTTCGCACGGTGTTTCGGCATGACGTTCGTAGGCCTGCGCTACTTCAACGTCTACGGCCCACGCCAGCGCCCGGAGGGTAGCTACGCTGCGGTCATTCCACGCTTCTTCGCCGCCCTCCTCGAGAAGCGTCCGCCGATCGTGCATGGAGACGGCGAGCAGAGCCGCGATTTCACCTTCGTCGACGACGCCGTGCGAGCCAATCTGCTCGCCGCCACGGTGGATCTCCCCGAGCGACACACGGTGGTGAACGTCGCCGGAGGAGAGCGGACCACTATCAATCATGTGGCGGATCTCGTTCGCAATGCCGTCGGCGCCGGCCCGCCCCCCGGGCATGCTCCCGAGCGCCCGGGCGACGTCCGGCACTCGCTGGCCGATCTCGATCGCGCCAGGAGACTTCTCGGCTACGAGCCGGCGACCGCTCTCAGCGCTGGACTGGCGGCCTGCATCGATCACTACTCGGAGCTCTTCGCGGCCGCCTAGGGCCCGCTGATCGACCCCGGATCCGCGCCGCTTCCCTTCCCCCACACAAGAGGAACTCCCGTCATGAAACTCCTCGTCACCGGCGGTGCCGGTTTCATCGGATCACATGTCGCCGAGCAGGCGGTCGCTGCGGGTCACTCGGTGTCGATCCTCGACGATCTATCGAGCGGCCGACGGGTAAACGTCCCCGCGGGAACTCAGCTTCATATCGCAGACATCGGTAGCGAGGAGGCCGCAGCGATCGTCAGGGACGGCTTCGACGTCATCCTCCACCACGCGGCTCAGATGGACGTGCGGCGCTCGACGGAGGATCCCATCTTCGACGCCCGAACGAACATCCTGGGCACCTTGAATCTCCTGCAGGCCGCTGTCGAGGGAGGGGTGGGTCAAGTGATCCTGGCCTCCACGGGCGGCGCCATCTACGGCGAGCAGGAGACCTTCCCCGCGCGGGAGGACCACCCCCTACGGCCGGTGTCACCGTACGGTGTCGCCAAGCTCGCCGGTGAGCGCTACCTCTACTATTTTCACGTCGAGCACGGCCTCGATGCCACCTGTCTGCGCTACGCCAACGTCTACGGCGAGCGCCAGAATCCACACGGCGAGGCCGGCGTCGTCGCCATCTTCCTGAACCGCCTCCTGGCCGGGGAGACGTGCACTATCAACGGTGACGGACTGCAGACTCGTGACTACATCCACGTCTCCGACGTCGTCAGCGCCAACCTCGCGTCCCTCGGCCGGAAAGGATTCCACACCTACAACGTCGGTACCGGCATCGAGACCACCGTCGTCGAGCTCTACGCCGCCCTCGCTGCTGCCCTCGGTCTCGACAGGCCCGCGCAGCATGCCGCCGGCAAGCCGGGAGAGCAACGTCGCTCCTCGGTCGACGCGTCAGCCTTGCGCGCCGACCTGGCACTTCCGGCTCCGATGGCTCTCGACGAGGGCATCTCCCGCACCGTGAGTTGGTTCGAATCGCGAGCCGGCGGCAACTAGCCGGCCGCGGCCCCAGTGGCGACGAGCGTCGCCGGAGAGATCGCGAGGAACCACAGCTCTTCGGTCGGCAAGGGCCCTCGGTCAACGGCGACACCCTACTCGGACTCGCAGAGGCCCGCCGGTAGCTCAGCTCCGGGAGGCTTCTCCTGACCCATGAGCTCGCGCCAGCGGGACGAATAGAACTCTGCGAGGAAACGGCTGAAGACCTCGTCGCCCGAGTACCGAGCCAGGTGGGTCGTGTCACTGAACATCTCGGGAATCACCGCGTCGACTACCTGGAAGTTCCGTACCACAGCCTGCGTCTCGCGCTCGATCCGCTCGAGGACGTCCTGTAAGCGTTCCCTCCCTGCCGGCGTGTACTCTATCCAGTCGGTGTTTCGCGGCAGCAGCACGACGTCGACCTCGTCCGCAAAGCTCTGGAAGATCCCGATCATCCGAACGAATGCCGCTACGAGCTCCTCCGAGAAGCGAAGCTCCTCGATGTCGGCGGTGTGGATCCTCCGGAGGCGGTCGTCGTCCATGCGCCGGTTGCTGCGCAGCGCCGCGTAGAAGGCCTGGGCCAGCTCCAGGACCTCGGACGAGCGCTCTTCGGCGATGCTCTCGCCGCCCTGCCATTCCAGATCCCATTCGCGGTCGTCGCGAGCGGCGAAATCGCGCTCGTCGAGCAGCCGAAGACGCTCCCGCAGCTCGTCGATCCGGCGCTCCGCCTCGCGATCGACGGCTAGCTCGCTCTTCTTGCGCCCGGGCCGCAGCGGTTCGCCGAGCCGATGGGTGATCATCTCGGCCGAGACCTTGTCGCGGAGGTAGACGATGTTCGCCAGCTGGAAGCCGCGCTCCGGATCCTCCTTGCCGATCTCCCACAGTTCGCGCGACGTGATCAGCTCGGCGAGAAAGGCGTCGAGCACGGGCTGGGCTCGCTGCCAGCGCACCTCCGTCGCCTGAAACGGATTGAACTCGAGAATCGCCAGGGGTAGACGTCGTCCCCGAGCCTCGAAGGCGTCCCGCACCCGCCGCGCCAGGACTTCCTGAAAGACGGGGTTCAGACCGCCAAAGCCGAAGTTGTACGAGCGCACGCAGGCCCCCCGAGCCGCCATCTCGCGATCGAACACCCGCGGCGCGAACGCGGCCTCCATCATCGACGACCCGAAGAAGATGGCGACGCCCTCCTGCTCCGTCACCGCCGGCAGCGCTGCCTTCGCCTCAAGGACGCGATCGAGCACCGTGGCGCTTCGGAAGTCGTAGGCGGACGCAACGAGCCGAACCATCGCCAGAGCCACGAGCATGCCGAGTCCCACAGTGAGGTAGATCCTCGCGAAGATCGACCGAGCCGAACGGGGCCGGCTGTCAGAACTGGAAGTAGATGAACTCATCACTCGGCTTTCCTATGAGGAGGCAAAGCGCCTGCCCGAGCACCACGAGGGTCAGGAGCAACCAGGTGCGTCGCTCGATCACGGTCGCTTTCCGGAGGACCAGGTAGTCCATGACGTGCATGGCTCCCACGGCGGCCACAGTAGCGACGAAGATCCGCTTGGCGGTGCTCGCCGGTTCGGCATAGCTCACTCCCAGACCGTGGAGATCGAGAATCAACGACCATGCCCCGGCGAGGTTCGGGGCGCGGAAGATCACCCAGCCCAGAAGCACCAGGTAGAAGGTCAGTGCCCACTTGGCAAGGATGACGAGGGGCGATCGGCTCGCGTTCCAGGAGCGCAGCGGTCCCCATCGAGCCAGGGCATGAGAGGCCGAGATGATCACCCCGTGGAACGCTCCCCAGACGACGAAGGTCCAGGCGGCGCCGTGCCACAGACCGCCCAGCAACATGGTGATCATCACGTTGCGCTGTCGTCTCCCGTCGCGATTGCCCCCGAGCGATATGTAGAGATAGTCGCGCAGCCAGCTCGAGAGCGAGATGTGCCAGCGCCGCCAGAAGTCGACCGGTGAGACGGCGAAGTAGGGCACCCTGAAATTGAGCGGGATCTGGAAGCCCAGAATCAGCCCGATGCCGATCGCCATGTCGGTGTAGCCGGCGAAGTCGCCATAGATCTGCCCGGCAAAGGCGAGAACGCCCGTCCAGGTCTCGAGCAGACTGACGCTGCCTGAACTGTCGAAGGCCGTCGCTACCGGCAGGGCGAGGAGATCTGCGGCTGTCTTCTTGATCACTCCGGCGGTCACGAGGAGGAACCCGTGCTTCGCCCCGTCCCAGGTCGGCACCGGGAGGCGGTGGATCTGCGGCAGGATCTGGTTGGCCCGCAGGATGGGGCCGGCGACGAGCTGCGGGAAGAACGCCAGCGCCGCCGTGAACTCGACGAGTCCGCGCCGGGGCTCCATGTCGCCGCGATAGACGTCGATCGTGTAGCTCAGGCTCTGAAAGGTATAGAAGGAGATACCGACCGGCAGCACCCAGGCCAGCGTCGGCAAACTCGTCTCGACCCCGAAGAGTGCGAGGAAGTCGGCCACCGAGACGAGCACGAAGTCCGCGTACTTGAAGAGGCCGAGGATTCCGAGGTTGATTGCCAGGGAGAGCGAGAGCCAGAACTTCCTTCGTCGGGGCACCTTTGTCGCTGCGATTCGCTGAGCAATGAAGTAGTCGGCGACCGCGCTTCCCACGAGGAGTGGGATGAAACGGTAGTTCCAGGTGCCGTAGAACACGAGACTGGCGACCAGGACGAGATGGACTCTCGGTCTCTGACGCCCGACGAGGGCCAGGCCGTAGAGGGCCAGGAACGCCATGAAGAAGGCGAAGAAGATGGGCGTGTTGAAGATCAAGAAAGTGTCCTTGCCCGACTGGCTGCCAACTCTCCAGACGTTCGATCGGGAGGTGAAGTGTCCACGGTCACCTCTTCGGAGAGGCTGCTGCTCAGACCATCGCCGGGTCGAGACGCCCCATCAGAGCGTCGCACGTACGCTCAACGGCTTCCTCGCCGTCCGCCTCGACCACCTGTCCGAGGTAGCGGCGACGCCCGTTCTCGAGCACGGCCTGAGTGGAGGGGTCGCCCAACGTCTTCTCCACCGCCCAGAGCAGGGAGGAAGAATCAGTCGCCGCCAGCGCGAAGGTGTATGCCAGGTAGCCCATCTCGTGTTTACCGGTCCAGCTCCCGTAGTTGAGGAACACGACCGGGGTCCCGCTGCAGATCGCCTGGAAAGCCGTGGTCGAACCAAGAGTGACCAGAAGATCGCTGGCTGCGATGTGCTCGGCGATCGGCACCGTCGGCTGATGTTCGAGAAGCGACATCGAGACGTCTCCGACCGTTTCGAGGAAGTCCCGCTCGACCTTCCCCTCGTCCATGGGGTGGAGCTTCACGACGACAGAGATCTGAGGATGCTGCGTCACCAGAGCATGCAGGTCACGCATGGCCGCGAGCTTCATCTCGCGGTAGTCCTCCATGGTGAACGGCAGACGCACGGCAAAGTCCAACCGCCGCTGCCTCAGGAGAGGTGTCGTCGTGTAGAGCACGGTGAGCGGCCGATCACGAGCGAGCGGGGGGAAGTCGAATCGCGAGGCGAGCTCCACGATCGGCGAACCGGCCGGATAGATCGGCGCGGTCACCCCGGCGCGGCGCAGCCCCTTCGAGTCCTGCTGCCCCCAGGCGCAGAACAGCTCGGCCTCGAGCCGCGCTATCGTCTTGCTCTTACCATACTGAATAAAGGGCTCGTACTGGAGAGCGACGAAACGGCCGTACCGCCTGGCGGCCGGAGCCAGGTAGCGACCCGCCGACTCCATCGGGACGACCACGCACTCCAGTCGCGAACCGAAGCGCTCGATCAGGCGACTCCCTCTCCTGCCCCAGCTTGCGTCCCTTCCGCTGCCGGGTGCCCAGCGTGGGACGAGCCGCACCATGAGGCGCTCGCCGAGCGTCTTGTCGAGACGGACCACCTCGCATTCGGCTGCGAGCGCATCGACCAGCTCGCCTTCGATCTGGCCGTTGACCACGTGCTCGCCGAAGAGCGCGCAGATCGGCTCGGCGCCGCGCGAGCGCAGCTCCGCGAACAGTCTCTGATAGACGAAGCAATGAAGCCGGTGGTACGCAAAGCAGAGGACCACGGGACGCGCTTCGTGAGCGGTCAACGCGACGCCCCCCGGGACTCCTCACTCTGCCCCTCGCGACCCGCTTGGAGCCGCCAGAGCATCGCGTAGCGTCCACCCAGACCGAGAAGTTCCCGATGCACGCCTCGCTCCGCGATCCGGCCCCGCTCCAGGACGACGATCTCGTCCGCCGCCTGGACCGTCGAAAGCCTGTGCGCGATCACCAGGATCGTGCGCTCACCGCGTAGCGCCTCGATCGCCTGCTGGATGTCGCGCTCGGCCCGGCTGTCGAGATCGCTCGTCGCCTCGTCCAGGATGAGGATGGCCGGATCCTTGAGAAGGGCACGAGCGATCGAGATGCGTTGGCGCTGGCCGCCGGAGAGGCGCTCACCCTGCTCACCCAGCACGGTGTCGTAGCCCTCGGGAAGCTCACGAATGAACTCGTCGGCGTGGGCCGCCCGCGCGGCCGTCTCTATCGCCTCGTCGGTCGCCTGCCCGACACCGAATGCGATGTTGTCCCGGACGCTCGCGTGAAAGAGGAACGTGTCCTGACTGACCACGCCGAGGTGCTGCCGCCACGAGTTCCACTCGAGCTCTCCCAGGTCTCGGTTGTCGACGAGAATTCGGCCCTCGTCGGGCCTGTGGAAGCGCAGCAGCAGCCTCGCCAGGGTGGACTTGCCCGAGCCCGACTCGCCTACGAGAGCGACCATCCCCCCGGCCGGGAGTTCGAACTCGAGCCCCTCGACCGCGAAGCGATCCGCGTCGTCGTATCGGAACGTCACGCCCTCGATCCGGATACCCTCCGCGAGGCCCGTGAAGACATGCTTGCCGTCGGACGGGTACTCCTTGTCGTCGGTTCGCACCCAGGCCGCGATGCGCTCGATGAACGGCAAGCGCCCGACGATGCGCCCCCAGTTCTTGTTGAGGATCGAGATCCTGGGGATCAGGCGGTAGAGCACGAAGAGAAACGTCGCCATCTTGGCGGCAAGAGCGAGACGCGCGTCGCCGAGCAGGAAGTAGCCGGCCAGGAGCAACCCGGCGAGGCCGAGCACGGTGATGACGTCGATCGTCGGAGCGAGGGTTGCCTGCCAGGCGATCATGGCGCGCCGCGACCGCGCCACCGAGTGGATGCGCTCGCCGACGTCCATGGTGGCGGCCTCCTCGCGTGCGTGTGCCCGGACGACGGCGAGGCCATGGAGGTACTCGACCACCGTGGCATTGAGATCGACGAGTGCGGTCTTGAAGGCCTCGGCACGAACGAAGACCCTGCGCGTCAGGCCTCTCATCAGGAACAGAATGACCGCTCCCGCGGCGAGGGCCGCCAGGCTAAGCTTCCAGGAGATCCAGAGAAGAACGAGCGAGTACGCGGCCATGAGGGCGACCTGCATGACCTGTGCGCTCAATTCGACGATGGCCGCGCCCAGGTGCGTCACCTCGTTGGTGAAGCTCGCAAGGTCTCCGGCCTTGCGCCGCCGGACTGCGGAGTAACTGATCGACACGATCTGCCGGAAGACTCTCTGCCGAGCATCGGCTTCCACGCGTGACACGAGGTGCGCAGTCACGAACTGACTCCCGAGCGTCGCCGCGCTGCGCAGAAGCTGGCTCGCGACGGCGAAGAGGACAAGCCCGACGAAGAGTCGTTGCTCCGTCCAGCCCGCGGCCAGGCGATCGACCCATGCACCGATACGGCCGAACTCCGCCGCCAGCTCCGGCACGCCGGAGGACGTGACGACCTGGAGCGCCAGCGCCAGGACGCCCATCGTGGTCCCTTCGAAGATCGCCGCGAGGAGGCTGAGCGCGAGCAACGCCCCAACCCAACCGCGCCGCAGGGTGACGACCTCGCGCAAGAACCGGATCGCCTGCCGGGAGTCGCCCGACGCCCCGCCTCCCGAGACGCCGATCCGGCGTGCCCACCCTCCGGTCGGCTCAGCCATGCGCACCCGACTCGACGCCGAAGTGGCGGGCGATGAGTCCGAGGGCGATCCGCGCCGCCTTCTCCTGGGACTCGACCGTCGCCCCGGCGATGTGGGGCGTGACGACGACTCGGCCGGCGTCGTGCAACGCCAGGAGTTCGCCGCCCAGGTGCTCGGCCGTCGTCTCGCCGGCCAGGACGTCGAGACCGACGCGAAGGTCTTCGCGCTCCCCCAGCACCTCCAGCAGCTCCGCCTGGGCGAGCACCTCACCGCGCGATGTGTTGATCAGCGCTCCGCCGCGCGGCAACCGCCGGATCAGGTCGCCTGTGATCAGGCCGTCGGTCTCGGCCGTCAAAGCGCAACAAACGCAGACGACGTCGGACCCGCCGAAGAGTTCGTCAAGGGTAACGTGAGGCAGCTCGCCGGCCGTGGGGACGTAGGGGTCGTGATAGCGCACCTCGGCCCCGAAAGCGGCGCAGTAGCGCGCCAGGCGGCGGCCGATGCGGCCCAGTCCGACGAGGCCTACCCGCTTGCCGCCGAGCTCCCGACCCCGCAGCAGGTCCTCTCGCTGGCGCCATCGTCCCGCCTTGACCTCGGCGACGCCGACATCGAGCCGGCGCAGCGTGTTGAGCAGGAGCAGGAAAGTGAACTCGGCGCTCGCGCTGATCGTCTCCAGCCCGGCTCGATCATCCAGCAGCGTCCGTACGGCCACGCCATTCGCGCGGCACCTGTCGAGGTCGATGTGGTTGCTGCCGGTCGACGGCGTGACGAGGAGGCAAAGCTCGGGAAAACGCGCCAGCACTGAACCGTCGATCACGAAGGACTGGCCCGGGTTCACCACCCAGACGGTAGCGGCACTCGTCGCGGGCAGCTCCTCCCGGGTCCAGATCTCGGCGAAGGTGGTCGGCAAGAGCTCTTCGTACTCGGCCCTCACCTCCGGGATGAACCCCGCCGGCGCGCTGAACAGGCAGCGATTCACTCGACCTCCTCGACATCACTCCACGACATCGGCTCGAGCGCCCCCTTTGCGACCTTGAGCCGGCGACCGAGAAGACGATGGTACTCGCGCCCATCGAGGCCCACGTTCGGGCGCAGCGACACCAGATCGCCCCGTCCGAGCACGGTGCCGGCGGGTAAGTCGCGAGCGGGATAGACGGCGCGGCGGAAGGAAACGAGGTGGTCGGTCGCCCGTTCGGCCGCGGTCAGCGTCTTCTCCGAAGCTCCCTGAACCCGGTGGATGCGCTCGATCGTGCCGACGAAACGGCGCATCTCATCGCGGGTCACGGACACCTGATGATCGCGAAAGGTCTTTCCTTCCCGGCTGTCGGTGAAGTGCATCTCGACCGCTCGAGCGCCCATGGCCACAGCCACCTGGGCGGCGAAGCTGTCCGTCGTATGGTCCGAGTAGCCCACCGGCAGGCCTGTGGCGCGACCCATGGCGACCATCGCTGACACGTGGGCGTCGGCCTCGGTGCTCGGATAGGCCACCGAACACTGCATCAGGCAGAGCTTCTGGCCGTCGATGTAGCTCGGGTCGAGAGCGCCGACGAACTCCACATAGCGTTCGACTTCGGACATTTCTGCCAGACCGCACGATTGAATCAGCGGCTTACCGGTCGCCACCAGCGCCTCGATCATCTCCCAGGCGTTGAAGTCGCCGGAGCCGACTTTGTGAACCTCGATGTACGGATCGAGTGCGTCGAGCGCCCGGGTCTCCCAGATGGAGGCCATGAACTCGACGCCCCGCTGCGCGCAGCGCTCGGCCAGCTCGACATAGCGATCGAGAGGCAGCGAGAAGCCCTGAAAGTGGCGATGGCGGTCCGGACTCTGGCGCGGATTGACCAGACCATCCGCGCTGTACACCTGGAACTTGACGGCATGAGCGCCCGAGTCCGCAGCCAGATCGAGAAGGCGGACCGCTTCGGCGAAGTCACCCTCGTGGTTGCCTCCGATCTCGGCGATCACCAGGACCTTCCCGGCGGGAAAGGGCTCGACACTCATGGCGTCGACCCCTCTCGCTCGAGAAGGTGGCGAGCCATCCGGAAGTCCTCCCGGCTCTTGATCTGGAGACTGTCCGATCGTGACATGACCGTGTGGCCTATTCGAGCGCCAAGGAGACCATCGGGCGTGATCGCCTCACGCCACATGATCTTGATCGCTCCGTTATCGACGTAGAGCGCCTCGCGCTCGAGTCTAAGTCGCTGGAGCATCGCCTCGTTCAGGGGTTCCAGCCCCTCCGCCCCATGCATGAAGTGGAGGTCGAAGTCCTCGTAAACGCTGAGGACGCTGTCTGCGTTGTAGAGAAGCAGCGTGTCGATAGCCATGCGGACGTGCTCCGCTCGGCGCAACGGCGAATGCACGCTCAGGAGCGCAACGATGTCAGGGAAGATCTCGTGGCCGGTCTCGAGCTCCCTTGCCGCGTGATCCACCACCTGGCTGATCGTCACGCGCGGATGGGAGAGGGCGATCGGTCGTCGGAGCGTGAGCACGCCCTCGCGCCCGGCACAGTAGTCCGCCACGTCGTCGGCGTCGGTCGTGACCACGACCTGAGCAAGCCCCTCCACCCCTTCGGCCGCGGCCAGGGCGTACTCCAGCAGGGGCCGGCCGGCCAGTGATTCCGTGACGACGTTCGGTAGATGTTCGTAGGTGTTCTTGGCCGGGATCAAGGCGACGATGCGGGGCGCGACCCGGCCCTCCTGGCGCCTCACGAGATCGCGCTTGATCTGCCGCCGCGCCGCGAGCAGGCGCTCCTGGTCGTTCGACATCGACGCGCCGTGCTGCCGGTAGAAGAACAACGGCGTGGAGACATTGGCCACCTGGTAACGATGCAGCACCTTCAACCAGAGTTCGTGACCATCCTGAGCGCTGTACACCTCGTCATAGCCGCCCACGCTCTTGAGCGCCCGCTTGCGCACCATGGTGCACGCGCCGTGCGCCGGCAGATCGAGCAACCGGGCCTCATCGCCAACCTTCTTGCGTCGCTCGAGACCCAGGAAGCGGCCCGCCTCGTCGATGTAGGTGTAGTTCGGGTAGACGAGGGCCACATCGGGATGACGATCGAGGTAGTTCGAGAGCACGAGGAGCGCGTTCTCGTCCAGATAATCGTCGGCGTCGAGACGCATGACATAGTCGCCCCGCGCCAGGTCGAGGGCGTGGTTGGCGCACGCGCGCAGGCCGCGAGGCTCCTTGTGCTCGAAGTAGCGGATCCGCTTCGGTTGGGCTTCGACGAAACTCTCGGCAACGGCGGCGGTTTCGTCCTCGGGTCCGTCGCCGATGACGATCAGCTCCCAATCGTCCGTCGACTGGGCCACGACGCTCTCGATCGCTTCTCGGAGAAAGCGGCCGTAGTTGCGACACGGAACGTAGACGGTGGTCTTGACCCTCACGATGCAACCATCGGCGGCCCCATTCCGCCCATGAGCTCGGGATCGGCTTCCACCAGGCCGATGGCGTCTGCCAACGAGAAGTCGCTCGCCACGGGGTAGAGACGATCGAATATCACCTGCACCATCTCGTAGTTCTGGCGGTAGTTGATCGCGAAGGTGTAGCCGGGGCGGCTGACGGCCGCCCACGGCCCGTCCGCTGCGAAGTAGTCGAGGTCGAACACGCCCGGGTTCTTGTGAGCGAAGCTCGACGAGTGCTCTCGGGAATGAGCGTCCCCCGCCCGCTCGGCGCAGAGCCGGTGCGCTGCAGGGCTGAATACCTCGACCCGCACCCCGATCGGAAAGCGAGGCATCTCATCCGGCACCCGTGGAAGTTCGTCCGTCGCAGTCACCATCCACCCGGCACCCGTGGCGACGTAGGCATCGAGGACATCGGCGATCAGCCGCGGATCGACCAGAGGGTTGTCCCCCAACAGTTGCACCACCGCGTCGCAGGCGACCGTATCAATCGCGGCGTCGATGCGACCGAGCACGTCGTCCTCGGATCCTCGGAAGCAGCACACCCCGAGGTTGCCGGCAAGCGCCTCGAGCTCGTCATCGGCTTCGAGTTCGGTGGTGGCGACGACGACATCGGACACCCGGCCGGACAACCTCGCTCGTTCGATCAGCCGCTCGAGCATCGGTCGGCCCGCCAGGGGCATCAAGGCCTTGCCCGGCAGCCGGCTGGACCCCATGCGCGCCGCGATAACCGCGAGAACCCTCATCGTGCTCTGCTTCGCTCCTTCACAAGCCGGCTCCCGACTTTTTCGGAACGGCGACCTAGAGTACCGCAGGGATGGTGGCGCCTCATCGAGTCGGCGACGCTCGGCGTTCAAGGTGGCATCGAGAAGCGAAGCGTCGCGATGGGTGCTCTCAAGGCACGATCTCGAGCGACCTTCATCACGCTCGCCTCGACGCTCGGTACCGAAGGCTGCAAGAGGCCGATCCGGTGTCCACCCGGAACCCCGCGAAGGGATCGGGCGGTACGATGCCAGGCGTCGCCCTATCCCAGTTGCTTCATCACAAGAGGAGTCCCCAATGCCCCTCCCTCATCGCATCGCTGTGCCGATCATCGCCCTCTTCGCCATCGCAGCCATCGCCGGCGGCGTAGCCGCGGACGATCCGCTCCCGGCAACGGTCACCAAGTACTGCAAGCCGACAGAGTCGGCGGTCTTCTTCGGCAGCCGCTACCACGTTCGCTGTCAGTCGCCGCTCAACGTCGGCAGGTACGGCGACGTCGCGGTCTCCTTCTTCTCCATCGCCGACTCCGATCAGAGTCGGGTCGAGCAGGCGATGGCGATCGTCAACACTGCGATGGCCCACGACAAGTCGGTACGGCTTTGGGTCCACACGGCCAGCAGCCAGAACCCCTCGGGCTGCCTGCCGGGCGACTGCCGGAGGTTCTTCGGCATCGCACTGGTCAACTGAGGGCGATCAGTCCTCCCCCGAGAGGGGTTCCAGGCGAATGGTTCACATTCGCCGCCGAACTCGCGTCTTCACGCCGTAACAAGAGACCGGGCGAAGCGTGCAAGATTCGGCGCCACGGTCGCGTCCTCTTCCATGGAATGTCCAGGAAGCTTCGCTATCTGCCGGAGGAGTCCCTCGTCGAGATCACGGTCCGGACGCAACACGGCCGGTACCTGTTGCGTCCGTCGGCTAAGGTGCGCGACCGGGTCGTCGGCATCCTCGCTCGCGCCCAGGCGCGAACGGGGATGCGAGTCTGTGGCTTCGTCTACCTGTCGAACCACGCCCATCTGCTGCTGAGGCCCACCGACGTCGAACAGATGGCGAGCTTCATGACCTACGTCAACTCCAACGTCGCTCGCGAGATCGGGAGAATCCACGCCTGGAGGGAGCGTTTCTGGGGACGCCGCTACACGGATGTGGTCGTCAGCCAGACACCCGAGGATCACATTCGCCGGCTGCGCTATCTGCTCGAGCAAGGCGTGAAGGAGCGGCTTGTCGCTTCACCTCGTCACTGGCCTGGAGCGACGAGCACGCATGCGCTGCTTTCCGGCGAAGCGATGGAAGGCGAGTGGATCGACCGCTCCGAACAGTATCGAGCGCACCGTCGGGGAGAAGCGAATCCTTCGAGGCGCTTCGCCTCGAAGCACCTTCTAGAGCTGACGCCGATCCCTTGCTGGGAACATCTGGATGACGCGGACTACCGCGAGCGAGTCCGCCAGATGGTCAAGGCCGTAGAGGAGGCGCACGAGGCAACCGGCAAGCCCGTCCTGGGTCGCAAGGCGATCCTGGCCCAGGATCCTCACGACCGGCCAGAGCGCTTCAAGCGCACGCCTGCCCCAAGATTCCATGCCCGTGACGCCGGGGTGCGTCGGGCGATGGAAGAGGCCTACCGGTGGTTCTTGCTCGAGTACCGCGCGGCATCCAAGGCACTCCGCCAGGGTCGGGTGGCGCGCTTCCCCGAAGGCTGTTTCAGGCCGCACACCTACCAGCCCTCCACGGCGCGCGCCGGCTAGTCGCCCGGTCCCGCTTCCGGATCCCTACCCATCGACCCTCCGAGGTCGAGGGATTGCTATGCGCAAGCGGGTCGGAGAGACCGTCCAGGTCGCGCTGAGCACCGTGAGAGCTGCTCCCAAGCCGGGATCTCAAGCATGCACAGCGCGCTCAGGGCCTGACCGCGAGGGTCGACAAGCTCCCCATGAGCGGCTCCACCACGAAGCAGCCTCGCTCTCGACTATTCACCCGGAACCTCTAGGAGGGGACCCTCCGAGGTCGAGGGATTGCTATGCGCAAGCGGGTCGGAGAGACCGTCCAGGTCGCGCTGAGCACCGTGAGAGCTGCTCCCAAGCCGGGATCTCAAGCATGCACAGCGCGCTCAGGGCCTGACCGCGAGGGTCGACAAGCTCCCCATGAGCGGCTCCACCACGAAGCAGCCTCGCTCTCGACTATTCACCCGGAACCTCTAGGAGGGGGCACCTCTAGGGGGGCCGGATTCCTACAGGATTCGAGTGGCACCTCTAGGAGGGGGCACCTCTAGGAGGGGCGCGAACCTCTAAGAGCACTCTAGGAGCGGAAACCCTCGACTGCAAGGCAAAACATCACCACGACTCCCGCTCCTGCAAAGAACCCTGCCGCTAGAAGCTTCGAAACACCGGCAAGAAGAACTGCCCCCAACAAGATGATAGAGGCGGCAAGCGCTCGAAAACGACCGCGCCTGGCCTTGCGTGAACTACCTTTAGCGAGAAGTATGCTCGCCACAAACCCAGCAGCCATCCCGCCGAAGAAACCGCGAATCTTCAGGTCCTCGCAAGGACCCGAGAAAGTCGTCCATGTGACTAAGCCAAACACCACGAGCGCTGTAGCGGCGGGCACCAGAGTCTCTCGTTTGCAGAACTCATTGCACATAAGAAGGACCTAGAAATCCGACCGTTGTACCGAGTGTTCCTCCCTGCCAAACCGAACGCCTCGCGTTCTGCCCCATCGTCCCGCCAAGCGCCCTCGGAGTTACTCCTCGCCATGTCCTAGGAAAGCCAACCTGGCGGAAGTTGGACATTCCTGTCGTTGGAAACGCCGCTCCGCCGAGCGCACCTCCTAGCCCTCCGAACGCCGCAGAGGTACTAAGAAACGCTATCGACAAGGGTTGGCCTGGGTCAATCGCGGCTGTCGCGACCGCCGCAGTCAGGCCTGCTCCCGCGTTGACTATCGCTGCCCCGGTCCAGGCTGTACCTAACCCTAGAGACGCCGCAATCGGCGTCGCAACGACACCGA
Organism: Candidatus Multivoradales bacterium; assembly: GCA_965223855.1. GTDB lineage: Bacteria > Acidobacteriota > Thermoanaerobaculia > Multivoradales > JAHEKO01 > CALZKB01. The sequence continues at coordinate 1,991,874 of CBDCXM010000009.1, read as the reverse complement.
CCCCTCCGGCGATGGCGCCACCGGCGACAGCGCCCCAGAACCCGCACCAAGTGAAGTCATCCGTGAACGCCCCGTACAGACCTCCCGCAACTGCACCACCAACCAGCGCACCCGCGACTACGAGCGGCACAATCTCCCCACTCGGATCCACCAGATTCACCGGATCCTGTCCCACATACGAATACAGATTGCTGTCCCCACCCCCAAACCCAATCGGATCCTTAGCCGTCCACCGCCCCGTCACCGCCTCGTAATCCCTCGCCCCGAACCGCACCAACCCCGTCTGCGGCTCGTACAACCCGCCCGCAAAGCCGAATGGCTGGAACCCCGGGTTGTCGTCGAAGATCACCCGCCCGAACGAGTCGTAGTCCATCCGCTGGACGATCGCTCCCGTCGAGGTGTTGACGACGAGGCGAACGCTCCCGAGGTGATCGGAAACGATGCGGTAGGTCGTGCCCCCCTTCGTCATGTAGTCCGGCACGTGCCCCCGCGTGCCGTAGACGAACTGGCTGACCACGTTGCCCGCGCCGTCGAGCTCCGCCACCGGGTTGAGCTGGTCCTGGTAGAGGAAGCCCTGCACCAGCACGCCGCCGATCGACTTGCCGACCCGGCGGTTCAGCCCGTCGACGGTGTAGTCGATGGTGACCCCGGTATCGAGCACGACCTGTCGCAGCGAGCCCATGGCGTCGTAGTCGTAGGTCGTCTGGAAGCCACCGGAGCTGACGGACGTGAGATCGCCGTCGGCGTCGAAGCTGTAGGTGCGCGAGCCGTAGGTCTGGAGGCGATCCTGGCTGTCGTAGCTGCCGGTCGCCGGCCCGAACATGCCGTCGTACGAGGTGCGGTTGCCGTTGGCGTCGTAGCCGTAGTCCTCGACCAGGGCGGCGTCTTTCCAGACCTTGTCGAGTCGACCGCTCGTTTCGTACTCGTAGACGTACACCGAGGTCACGCCGTCGATGGTCTCGGTCTTCTCGGTGATTCGGCCGAGGTCGTCGTGGACGTAGGAAGCGGAATAGACCGGGGCCGCAGAGACGGTTGCCTCGAAGGAGTCCATCTCGCCGAAGCCGTTGTAGCCCTGGCTCGTGTCGATCACGCCGAGCGTCGTAGTGTCGATCCAACCGGTCGCAGGGTCGCGGACGATGCCGAGCGACCCGGCCTGGGTCAGCAGGCTGTCCAGGTCGTAGCCGTACGAGATCACCAGGCCGTTGTAGACCGTCTGCTTGTCGACGCGGAAGTCGTCGTCGTAGTCGTGCTGCACCGTGCCGCCGACGGTGCCTGACCAGGTGGTCTTCGTCGGCAGGAAGCCGTCGTACTCGAAGCTCAGGGTCTGGCCGGTACCGATGCCGGAGCCTTGAGGCCAGTGCGACAGGGATAGCAGCTGGTTGCTGATGGATCGATAGACCATCGTGTGGTCGTCGGTCGTCGTGTCGATCTTGGTCAGCCTGCGGGTGGCGTCGTACTCGAACGTCACGACCTCGCCGCTGGGCCGGGTGAGGGTGATCGGCTGCCGATCGAGGTTGAAGTCAAGGTCCTCCGCGGGATTGCCGGGGGCCTGATAGGTATCGGGAAGGTCCACGTCGTCGTAGGTGAAGGCGTGCGACGGCTGCCCGGGAGGTGCGAGGTCTATGAGGTTGCCGTTGTCGTCGTATCCGGTGTCGAGCTGGCTCGCGTCCGGATAGTCGGTGACGAGCGGTCGGCCGACGAGGTCCCTCTGCCACCCGAAGGTGCGCTGCTCGGCGTCCGTCATCGAGTCGAGCCATCCCGCCGTGCCGTACGCGTAGGTCGTGACTCGCTCGTCCGGGGCTACACCCATCCGCGTCTCTACAAGCCGGCCCTCGGTGTCGTAGGTCATGGTCACCGGGTGGAGGCCGGGACGCTGGACGCTCTCCACTTCACCTTCGGCATTCAGCACCGTGGTAGCCGTGCGGCCCTCCGGGCTCGTCAGCTGCCAGGTGCGGGTCGCCGACGTGTAGAGGGACGAGTAGACCTCGCCGTTGATGTCGACCTCCTCGAGCAGGGTCTCGAGGTTGGCCGGGTCACGCTGCGGGCCGCTGGGGTCGACGAAGGTCGGCGTGCGGGTCGTCGTCACCGTTCGAACCAGGCCCAGCGGAGTGACCACCTGAAGCTGAGGGACGAACGACTGGGTTCCGAACCTCGGGTCGTCTTCGAGTTCGAGATCGATGACGGTGCCGTCCGGCCGGGTCACTGTACGACCGAGGTTCTTCTTCAGATGCGTGAGGGTGACCACGTTTCCGGGGTCCGTCTGAGTGCGGTCCTGGCTTCCGTCGTCGTTGCGCTGTATGTGGTAGTTGGCCGTCGCACCCTCTTCGGTCGCGAAGAGGACGCTGTAGTCGGTGGTGCCGGCAGTTCGGGTGAGGGTCTTGGTGGCGCCCTTGGCGTCTTCCTCGCTCAGCAGCAGGCCGGCGGCGTCATAGGTCATCGATGTCGTGTTGTCTCGCGGGTCGGTGATCGACTCCAGCAAGCCGCCCTCGCCATAGGTCATCGAGTACGACTCGCCTTCAGGATTGACGACGGACAGCAGATTGCCCGCGCCATCGACCGTGACGTTGGTCACCTGCCCATGCGGGGCCACCAACGCGGTGGGAGCCCCACCACCGCCGCGCTGAACGGTCATCTCCAAGCCGTAGCGGTCCTCGATGCTCTGGAGCCTCTCGGCGCCGTCGTAGTTGAAGCGATAGACCAGGTCTCCCGTGGCCGCATCGACGGTGTCCAGATGCCGGCCGTTCGGTGCGAAGCGATAGATCGCGCTGGCATCCGGTGACGGGATGTTGAAGTTGCCGTTCTCGTCCCGGAAGTCGCTGAACTCCCGCACGTACATCCGGGCGGGCGGCTGAAAGATAGGATCGTTGACCCAGTGCATTCGGCCGTCGATCGAGTACTCCATCGCTCGAGCGTCGGGCGCATCCACCGGCACGATGATCCCATCGGGTTGGATCAGACTGAGCCGATTGCCGCTGTCGAGAATCAGGATCGAGCCCGAGACCGGATCGACATCGACCATCTTGGGAGAATCGAGTCTCGAGTTGCTGTAGTGGAGGCCGTAGGCAGGATCGCCGGGAGTGTCGTCGCCCATGAACGTGGTGATCGTGCCGCTGGGAGCGACCCTGCGAATCCGGTTCATGGTTCGACCCTCGGGGATCAACATCGAGCCGTCCGCCATCCAACCCAGTTTCATGACGGTGGTGTGCAGACGGAGACAGGCGAGAGTCGCCGGCCCCCCATCACCTCGCTCAGGGTCGGAGCAGGTGTCGCCGGTACCCCCAGCGAACGTCGCTGCCGCCCCCGAGTCCGGATCGACCTTCAGAATCGAGTCCCAGCCCTCGTTCTCTACTACGTAGAGAGCCCCGTCCGGCCCCACCGAGACCTCGGCAGGCCGGTCGACGTAGAAGACGGTGTCGATCATCCCGTCAGGACGGATGCGTCGCACTCGGTTCCCGCCGAAGTGCTCTGCAAAATAGAGGGTCCCGTCGGCCCCCACGTCCAGCCTCCTGGGCTGGTTGAGACTCGCGTCCACTGCGGGTATGTCATCGGCGGTGGAGCCGCCTCCACCTGCGATGCGATAGGTGCCATCACCCGGAATGAACTTGTAGATCCCCCCACCTTCGGAGACGTAGACGTTGCCAGCCGCGTCCGTCGTCATGCTATCCACGGCGAGGAAGGTGTTGTTGGCAACAACCCATCCGCCGTTCTCCCACTTGAAGTAATCGACGTTGGCACCGCCGAACTGGAACTCCTCCCGAAACGTCAACTGATCCGAGGGGTAGGTGCTTCCATCACCGAAGTAGAGACTGCCTTCGGCAATTCTGCGAACGGCATGCATGTGTTGCGGAGTGATCGACCAGCCTGACCAGCCGAGTCCCAGGGGGCCGCCGTCCTGTCCGAGATTCAGCGAGCGGAGCGTGGTGCTGAAGTCTGCCCAGGCGATCAGCTCGTCCCTCGAGGGGCGCGTGAGGGTCGAGGCGGAGGGGAGCCCGAAACTGCGACCAGTGCCCGGCCCTCCGGTGATCAGGTACGGATACTTGAAGCCCACTCTCCCTTTGACCGCCACCTCGCCGACGACCGGACGCCCGTAGGCGTCGAGACCATCCCAGATGAAGGTGTGCTGGAGGCCCGGCAGGGGCGGGTACTCGAAGCGATGCGCCTGACCGGCCACCTTGATCTCGAGGATCACAGTCTGCAGCGACTCCGGCACTTCGTCCGGCGTCAGTTCGATGTCGAGAATGCGGTCGAACTCCCGCCCCGCCACTCGCTCGCTGCTGTAGTGCAAAGCGAACGGCGTCCCGGCTATCGGGATCGACTCCCTGATGACCTGGTTCTGGCACTCGATGATCGAGCCGCTCTGCTGGTCGTTGCACTCCTCGCCGCCACCGACCGTGACCTCGGGATCGGGATTGATCGCGTCCTCAGGCGAGTTCCGCCACGCCATGTTGCAGTCCCACGGAGTCAGATGGGGAATCGGACTCCTCCAGAGCGACTCGCCGACCGAATAGAGCGTTGCAAGCTTCTCCCTCTCGGCGTCCGTGAAGCCGAGGCCGGCAAGGGTCGCCGCGTCCGCAGCCTGCCCGGAGTCGTCGACGTCGAGCTCCGCGAGGCCGGCGCCGTCGATGCCGATGATGTCGATCACCACGCCATCGTCGCTCGCCACCCATTGCCCCTGCTTGCGGTCGTAGAACCCGACGGGCACTACCGTCCCGGCCGGGAAGTCGAGGAAGTTCTCGATGTAGTGGAAGACCGGTTCGCTGAACACGATCGAGGTGGCACCCGCCGCCTCAGCCTCGTCGGCGATGGCCTCGAAGGCGTAGGTGTAGGCGCTGGCCGCAGGGAGAGCGCCCGGCATGGCGTCGGGGCCGAGGTCGCCCACGGTGAATTCCTTGATCCGCACTGTGAGGTTGGGAGCCGGCACCATGGACCCGTCCGGCATCTCGAGTTCAGCTGTGACGCCGGCAGGCACCAGGACGGTCGCTTGTCGGCTGCCGTCGGCATCGGTCTCTACCTCACCCCTAGCGACCTCCACCGTCGAGGCGCCCAGGAGGAGAGCATCGGCGGTTGCGGGCAACGCGGTGAGGATGACTTGCTCGAGCGAGGTCAGCTCCCGAACCGCGATGTCCTGCCGCCGTTGAACCGAGAAGTAGCCGTCCCGCTCGAAGGAAAGCACTGCAGGACCACCGGTGACGGCGAGGTCGAAGGAGCCATCGACTCGGCTTGCCGTACAACCGTACTCAAGGCGGTCCAGCACCGAGACCGATACGCCGGGCAGCGGGTTGCCTTCCCGGTCGAAGACGAAACCACGCACGAGAGCCATCGTCTCGCTCTGCAGAGCGTCCGGGAGCACACCGATCTGGACCGCAGGATCGCCTTCCCAAAGGAAGCGACTATGCTCGAAGATGTCGTAATTGGAGAGCAGGCTCTGATCGGCTACGAGGCTGGGGTCCGGCGGTTCATGGCACGCCGTCGGGACAGCGGCGAAGACTAGAGCCGGAGGGCTGGCGTTGCCGGCCGCATCCGTCAGCACGAGTTCGAGGACATCGCCCGATTCCGCGGCAACCGACAGGGCGAAGCTGCCGTCCGCGGCCACGTTCGTCGTTGTGGTCGCCGAGGTACTTCGATTCGTCACGGTCAGGGTCGTCAACCCTTCGGCCGCACCTGGCGAGCCCGCCAGCGCCGTGCTCCCACCCGTCGGCTCCGGGGCTGAAACCAGCAGAACATCGACCGCGTCGGGCGGGATGGTGTCGACCGTGAACGTGGATGCCGCCAGTGGCGAAACGTTGCCCTCCAGGTCGGCGATGGAAGCCGTGAGCGCCGCCGGTCCCTCCGCCAAGGGAGTCGTCAGTTGGCAGGTGGCATTGTCCACGCCGAAGGTGCAGCTGCTTGCAGCGGCGACACCGTCGACGAAGAACGCGAGGCTTTCGGTGTCGACTCCCGACTGAGCGTCGGAGAAGGCCACGATCAAGTCGGGACTCGCGGTGTTGACGTAAGAACCGTTCGTCGGGCTGACGAAGGCGAGCGTCGGTGGCGTGGTGTCGAGTTCGATCTCGACCGATTGGTTGCCACCGTCCAGCGCGTTCGAGATCGCGCCGTCTATGACGATCCCCTGAGCTCCGGCGACGCTCGAATAGATGAGGTTGTCGGCTACCAGCGCAGTGTCGAAGGATGCCTGACCGACGGCCACTTCGATTCCCGTCAGGGAGTCCCTGACGACGTTGTTGGTGATACTGACGTTTTCGACGGATAGATCAGAAGCGACCAGAAGGCCGTGGTTGGTGCCCCCGGAGGACGTCGCTACCACGCTGTTGGAACTGATCAGCACGTCCCGCCCTTTTGAGAGGAACACTCCTCCCACGTCGCTGCGGAATCGATTTCCGACCACGGACAGGCCGACCAGGCTACCGCCGGCGACGGGAGCTCGCACACCCCAGTCCCCCGCACTCTCCACGACGTTGTTGGCTACGACCAGAGGTCCCGACTCGTCGTCCACGAGGATGCCGGGAGCGCTGTCAGAGCGAATGACGTTCTCCTCGAGCGTTGCATAGCCCACCTCGCCCAGCTCGATGCCGCCGGCGATCACGTTCTGACTGATGTTTGTTCGAACCACCCAATCGAGTTCAATCGCGACCTGGGGACTCTGACTGGTGAAGCGCGATCCGCTTACGACGAGACCTGTGGACGGGAGTGAAGACCCGGTGCCGTCGTGACGAATCGGCACGCCTTCGTAGTCGGCAAACGTGCAGTCTGCCACCAGCACGTCGCTCCACTCACCCTCCAACAGGAGAGCGCCACCGCCGACTTCGTCGAAGCGAGCGTCCAGGATCGAGACTCTGTTGGCTAGCTCCGTGGTCGTTCCGTTCACGACCACTCCGATGCCCTCCTGGGCCTTGATCTGAATCGATCGAAGCGAGATCTCTCGCGCCGAATCGAGCTCCACTCCCGACAGCGAGCCCGTTGCTTCCGAGGCCAGGCCGCGGCTGCCATCGATCGTCAAGTGCTGAAGCGAAGCCCCTTCGGTGCCATCGAAGACGACCATGAAGTGCGGTGCCGGATAGTTGATCCCGCCCCTTCGAAGGAAGGTCGCACCGATTCCCTGGCCGATCAGAGTGGTCCCGGAGGCCATCTGGATCGTGCCGTCGATGCGACAGATCCCCGTTGGCAGCACCACGGTACCTCCGCTTGCCAGTGCAGCGGCATCCACCGCAGCCTGGATGGCTGAGGTGTCATCCTCCACGCCGTCACACAATGCTCCGAAGGAGGAGACGTCGAAGGACCCCGACCCGCCCGCGGCAATGAGGCCCTGCAAACCGGGGTCGGAAGAGGACGTGGCAATGCCTCCGGGAGTGACGGCGGGCCGGAAGGGGAAGGCGTCGATGGCCTTCGCTTGGGCTCGGATCTCCGGGCCTAGCCTCGAGAAATGTTCGCCGCCGTCGCGCGACACCCAGATTCCGGCCGCGAACTGGGGAACCGTCACTCTTCCCAGGTACGCGGACGCTCCAGGCGAAGCGACGTACACCGTCTCAGGCGACGATGAGTCCGTCGCAAGGGCCAGTCCCCCCATCTCGTTGACCCGCTCCCAGGAGCCTCCCCCGTCGTTCGACCGGAGAATGCCGTCCAGAGTTGCAGCGTAGGCGACCTCCGGGTTCGGCCCGAAGAAACCGATCTGAGTCGCTCTGCTCCCGGCCTCGACGGTCGTCCACGTGTCGCCTGCGTCCTCCGAGAGGAGGATGCCGTCGGCCGTCGCCAGCAGCAGCCGGTCCTGCACGACGGGATGGAGCACGACTGTACCGCCCAACTGTCCCGCCTCGGGGTTCGGGTCGATCCAGGTGCGACCGAAATCTCGCGAGTACCTGAAACCGGTGTCGGGGTTGGCACTGTAGAGCCATCCGCCCCTCCAGGGATCGGCAACGAGAGGCCAGAGTCCGGCGCCCCCCTCTTGGGCCGTCGGGATCCACTCCCAGGTCGCACCCCCATCGACGGTCTCCCAGAGCCCGGATGCGCAGCCGACTCGTGAGTCGCTGGCAGCGAAGATGTGATCCTTGGCGCCAGGATCGACCACGATTCCGGCCACTCGAGCACATCGAGGTCCTGAGGCGATGGAAGCCGTCTTCCAGGAAGCCCCGCCGCCGTCCGAGCGCAGGAGTGCCCTCTCAGTTGCGGCGAGATGGCTTCCCGCGCCATCGACACCGGGAACGTAATGCACGATCTCGTGGGGGCGTTCATCGAAGAGCCCCTCCCACGACTGGCCGTCGAAGCGAACGACCCGACCGTCGAGGAGCTGCCCGAAGACGCCCTGGCCCTGCGTGGCCGTCCAGACGCGAACGAAGCCGGCCTCAGGCAAGCCCTCCGGAGCGTTGCTGGCGTGACTTCGGGAGAGGGGCCAGGCAAAGGCGAGGAGCAGGCCCGTTCCGAGAATGGCGGTGCAGCTCGCCGCCCGGAACGGCCTATGGTCACCCCCTCGCCTTCGTTGCAATCGGCTCATGGCGTGAAGAAGACTTCGAGGTTGCCCTCGACACTGTAGTTGGTCGTCGTTCCGCCAGCAGAGTTCGGGCCCTCGATCACCGAAACGCCGGAGGCGCCGGAGACCCCTGATCGGATGATGTTGCCGCTGATGAGGACGCCGTCCACGTTGGCAGGCTTGGTCGAGTAGGGGCCAACCACAATCCCCGACTTCATCCCTTCCACCGTGTTGTCGGAGATTAGGAGGCCGGTCATCGATTCGTTCGCGGAGACGAGAATCCCCTGACCCAAACCCGGGACCGGAGCCGAGATCGGACCCACCACATTGCCCGACAGGAGTAGATTCTGGCCGTGGCTGAACTTCATGCCTCCGTGGTCGCTGAGGAATCTGTTGCCGACAACCGAGATCTGGAACAGATCCGATGTCGCCCCGCTGAGACCGCTCACGCTCAGGCCGTACCCTCCGCCATTCTCGACAGTGTTCCCTGAAACCACTACGGGACCCGGTAACCCGTACGAGAAGACGATTCCTGCCCCATCGATCTGATTCGCCGATACGGTGAGTCCATCCGCCCGGTAGAAGCGGAGATCGCCGTCTCGCACGACATTGGCCGTCACGAGCGCGTCCGTAAGGCCGCCGCTCCAGGTCGCCAGCATCGCCTCCGCCCCAGCGGATTGGTCGAACGTGTTTCTCGCAACGATCAGACCGGAGGAAGGACTGGATGCGCCTCCAGCGTAGTGGTAGATGGCTCGCCCACCGGTACCGACGAAACTGCTATCGACGATCCTGAGGTCGTTCCAGTAGTGGCCCAGATAGACCGCATCCTGAGTGATGTCGCGGAAGTCGGTTGTACTAAACACCACGTCCTCGGTGCCGTAGACGAACAAGCCGTTGCCGGCACCGTCGACGAGCGACAGCTCCGAGAACCTGAGGCGAGACCCGTACACCAGCTTGAGGTTCGTATGGCTCCCGCCAGTCACGCCGGACTTGTTGCCGTCGAGGGTCAAGCCTCTGGCTCCGGAGTCGTCCATGTAGGAGAACGTGAGCATGACGGTCGAGCCGCTGTAGCTACCGCTCATCCTCTTGAGAACCGAAGCTCCAGCTCCCCTGCCCTCCAGATACACGCCGGAGGCTCCATCCACCGTCAAAGGCCCTCCCACGAGGCAGGTACCCGAGGGGAAGAGGACCCTGCCCCCGCTCGCCTCCGCCGCATCGATCGCGGCCTGGATGGCAACAGTGTCGTCAGCGGCACCGTCGCAAAGTGCGCCGTAGGTGATCACCTCATAGGTGCTTGCCGTCACCCCGAGAGGAGCAAGACAGGCCAGCAAACAGGACACAAACAGACCTCTGGGCATCAGCTTCATCTTGGCCTCCAAGCCAGGCATCGGGAACGCTCTTCCCGAACATAGTTGGTTCTCGCCAAATACCTCTCCAAGCCCATCACACGGTATGCACTCGGGTCAATTTTGCAGTTAACCAGCCCCCGCCCTCTCGCTCTGCTGCTCCGGGGCGGTCAGGGCCTTGCCAAGAAGATGGCCGCCGGTTGCCGAGCCGGCCGTCGAAAGTGCGCTGGGGAAGGGCTTGGAACCCACCCATTCCGCCCATGCCTGGACCCCCGCCTACGGCTCGGTTTGGCGGCTCCGCCGCCATGTGGCCCTTGTATTCGTGGCGCGGCTCCGCCACGCCGTGGGCGTCATGGCACTCTAGAGAAGCGGCCGACCCGGTCGCCCGAATCGGCCGTCGAAAGCGCGCTGGAAACGGGCCTAGAAGCCGCCCATTCCGCCCATACCTGGGCCCTCGCCTCCGGCTCGGTTGGCGGCTACGCCGCCAAGGAGCCCTTGTCGTCCTGGCTCGGCTCCGCCGAGCCGGGGTGGCATGGGCTCTGTAGAAAACGGCCGACCCCGTTGCCCGGATCGGCCGTCGAGAGTGCGCTGAAACGGACTTAGAAACCGCCCATCCCGCCCATGCCTGGGCCCTCGCCTTTGGCTCGGTTGGCGGCTACGCCGCCAAGGGGCCCTTGTCGTCCTGGCTCGGCTCCGCCGAGCCGGGGTGGCATGGGCTCTGTAGAAAACGGCCGACCCGGTTGCCCGGATCGGCCGTCGGAAGTGCGCTGAAACGGGCTTAGAAACCGCCCATTCCGCCCATGCCTGGGCCCTCGCCTCCGGCTCGGTTGGCGGCTACGCCGCCAAGGAGCCCTTGTCGTCCTGGCGCGGCCTCCGCCGCGCCGGGGTGGCATAGGCTCAACGAAAACGGCCGGCCCGGGTTACCCGAGCCGGCCGTCGAAGTGCGCTGAAACGGACTTAGAAGCCGCCCATTCCGCCCATACCTGGGCCCTCGCCTTCGGCTCGGTTGGCGGCTACGCCGCCAAGGGGCCCTTGTCTTCTTGGCGCGGCTCCGCCGCGCCGGGTGGCATGGGCTCTGTAGAAAACGGCCGACCCGGTTGCCCGAGCCGGCCGTCGAAAGTGCGCTGGAAACGGACTTAGAAACCGCCCATTCCGCCCATGCCACCCATGTCGCCCATGCCACCGCCGCCATGGCCGTGGCCGTGGTCGTCGCTCTCCTCCTTGACTTCGGAGACGAGCGCTTCGGTGGTGAGCATGAGACCGGAGATCGAGGCGGCGTTGAGGAGCGCCGTCTTGGTGACCTTCGCCGGGTCGATGACGCCGGCCTTGATCAGGTCCTCGAAGTCGCCGGTGGCGGCGTTGAAGCCCTCGGTGCCCGTGGTCGCCATCGCCTCCTTGACGATCACCGAGCCCTCGAGCCCGGCGTTGTTGGCGATCTGGCGGGTCGGCTCCTCGAGCGCGCGGCGCACGATGGAGACACCGACGGCGACGTCGCCCTCGGCGTCGACGCCGTCGACCGCGGCGATCGCACGCAGCAGCGTGGTGCCGCCGCCGGGGACGATGCCCTCTTCGACCGCCGCCTTGGTGGCGTGCATCGCGTCCTCGACGCGGGCCTTCTTCTCCTTCATCTCCGTCTCGGTAGCAGCACCAACGCGGATCACAGCCACGCCGCCGACCAGCTTGGCGAGGCGCTCCTGGAGCTTCTCGCGGTCGTAGTCGGAGGTCGAGTCCTGGACCTGCTGACGGATCTGCTTGACGCGGCCGGCGATCGCCTCACGACGCGCCGAGTCCTCGGAGTCCGTGACGATAGTGGTGTCGTCCTTGGTGATGACGACCTTCTTCGCCTGGCCGAGGTCCTGCCACTGCACGTTCTCGAGCTTGATGCCGAGATCCTCGGTGATGACGCGGCCGCCGGTGAGGATCGCAATGTCCTCGAGCATCGCCTTGCGGCGATCGCCGAAACCGGGGGCCTTGACCGCCGCCACCTGGAGGGTGCCGCGGAGCTTGTTGACGACCATCGTCGCGAGCGCCTCGCCCTCGACGTCCTCGGCGAGGATCATGAACGGGCTGCCCTGCTTGGCGACCTGCTCGAGGATCGGCAGGAGGTCCTTCATCGACGAGATCTTCTTCTCGTGGAGGAGGATCTGGACGTTCTCGAGCACGACTTCCATCCGCTCGGCGTCGGTGACGAAGTAGGGCGAGAGGTAGCCGCGGTCGAACTGCATGCCCTCGACCACCTCGAGGTTGGTGTCGAGGCTCTTGGCCTCCTCCACCGTGATGACGCCGTCCTTGCCGACCTTCTCCATCGCCTCGGCGATGATGCCGCCGATCTCGGAGTCGTTGTTGGCGGAGATGGTGCCGACGTGGGCGATCTCGTCGCCGGAAACCGGCTTCGAGAGGCCGTCGATCGAGGCGACGGCGGCGCCGACGGCGAGGTCGATGCCCCGCTTGAGCTCCATCGGGTTGGCGCCCGCGGTGACGTTCTTCGAGCCTTCGCGGAAGATCGCCTGGGCGAGCACGGTCGCGGTCGTGGTGCCGTCACCGGCGACGTCCGAGGTCTTCGAAGCGACCTCGCGCACCATCTGGGCACCCATGTTCTCGAGCGCGTCGGAGAGTTCGATCTCCTTGGCCACCGTCACACCGTCCTTGGTGATCGTCGGCGAGCCGAACTTCTTCTCGATGACCACGTTGCGGCCCTTCGGGCCGAGGGTCACCTTCACCGCATTGGCGAGTTTGTTGACGCCGCGCAGGATGGCGCTGCGCGCCTCCTCGGCGTACACGATCTGCTTTGCAGCCATGGCTTGTATCTAGCCTCCCTGAATTCGTTTCAGCGGATCCCGGCGCCGGCTCAGCCGACGACGGCGAGGATCTCGTCCTCGCGCAGGATCACGTAGTTGTCACCGTCGATCTTGATGTCGCTGCCGGAGTACTTGCCGACGAGCACGCGGTCACCCGCGTTGACGTCCATCGGCTGCCGGCCGCCGTCTTCCTGCAACTTTCCGGGGCCGACGGCGATCACCTCGGCCTCCTGCGGCTTCTCCTTCGCGGTGTCGGGAATGATGATCCCGCCGCGGACCTCTTCTTCGAGTTCGAGGCGCTTGACCAGCACCCGATCGTGCAAGGGGCGAACGTTTACAGACACGTGCAGACTCCTCCCGTTGGTTTCAATACGTCCAACTTGTTGTTTTGGAGTGGGTTACGACTCTAGGACTGGCCGGTGTCAGCACTCTCCACCGACGAGTGCTAAAGATTATGACCTGAGAGGGCCGTTGTCAACCCTATCCTTAGTGCAAGACGCTAAGATTCTCGTCTACTCGTGCCGCCGACATGTACCTGGCACCTGGTTCCGGGTCCCTCGAACCAGCGAACATTCACCTGGCACCTGTCTTAGGGGGCGAACATTCGCCTGGCACCTGCTCTGGTACCGACATTCACCTGGCACCGACATTCACCTGGCACCTGCTCCAGGGCCCTGCGAGGCGAGGCCTGAGAGATGCCGAGAAACGGCTCTCAGGTGAGGCAGTCGATTCGTGGCGCCATCGCGAAAGGGCGCCTTCTTGCCCTGGCTGGAAGAGCTGAGGAGCAAGCTACCGAAGTCGTGGCGTCGAACCTCGGACGTGATCCATCCGGACCACCGAACATTCACCTGGCACCCGGCCCAGGGGGACCACCGAACATTCACCTGGCACCCGGCCAGGGGGGGACCACCGAACATTCACCTGGCACCCGGCCAGGGGGCCAGTCGCTGCGGGACCCTCACCCACTGAACATTCACCTGGCACCCGGCCAGGGGCCGGTCGCCGCGGCGGTGAAGACTCGCCTTCAGAACGCTCCGCGGCCGCGGAGGACGGCTGCGAGGGTCTTGCCGAGAACGTAGAGGTCCAGCCAGGGAGACCAGTTGCGGATGTAGTAGGCGTCGTACGACTGCTGTTCGGCGGAGCCACCGTCGCCGCGGACCATGACCTGCCACAGGCCGGTGAGGCCGGGGCGGACGCGGCGGCGAAGCTCTCGGAAGCGCTCGGGCAGGCGCTCGAGGTGGTAGTCGGGAAACGGGCGCGGGCCGACGAGGCTCATCTGGCCTCTCACGACATGCCAGAGCTGAGGCAGCTCGTCGAGGCTCCAACGGCGCAGGAAGCGGCCGGCGGGGAGCACTCGGGGATCATCGACGAGCTTGTGGCGGTACTCCCACTCCTCCCGCGCCTCCGGGTTGGTCTCCAGATATCGCTCGAGCCTCGCTTCGGCATCGGTGTGCATCGTGCGCAGCTTCACCAGATCGAAGAGCTTGCCGCCGCGCCCCTCTCGAAGCTGGCGATAGAACACCGGTCGGCCGTGGCGAAAGCGCATCAGCGCCGCCGCGCCCAGGAGCAGCGGTGTGGTGAGGACCAGGAGCACGCTTCCCAACGTCAGATCGAGCCCCCGCTTCAAGGCGCGGTTGCGCCGCCGCCGGAGCTGGTTGACGAACTCCACGCCGATGACAGCGCCGAAGTTGTGCACTTCGAGCCCGTCGACCGGCAGCGAGGCATGATCGCGGATGAGGACGACATGCCGGAAGTCGTGGCGGAGCGCATCGATCCGCTCCGGCTCTCTCTCGAGCCGTGGATCGGCGACGAGCGCTACCCGCATCCCTGTCGCCGCCAGACCGGGCGCCGAAGCGAGGGTCGGAAGCCCTGCCGCCGCGTCCCCGCCGTCCTGGTCGTCGAGACGCAGCACCGCCGCCGGGCGGTAGCCGAGCGAAAGTGCCTCTTCCAGAGCCTCGACCGTGCGCCTCGCCAGCTCTCCGGTGCCGACGACGACGCACGGTTCACCCCACCATCTCCAATGTTGCGCCGCCGACAGCAGACCGAACCTCAGGAGCGGCAGCAGCACCAGGGTGAAGAGCCAGGCAAGGCCGAACGTCATGCGCGAGTAGATCGGCTCGACCTTGAGGGCGAAGCTCACGGCGGCGAGCACGAGAAAAATCGCGCTCGAACTCAGGCACAGCCGCCGCAGGGTCTCGACCGCCCCGGCGCCGAAGCCCGGATAGAGCCCCCACAGGGCGTTCGAGAGGAAGAACGCCGGGAGCAGCGGCAGCAACTGCAGGTAGAGACTCGGCAACTGTCCGTGCACCGGCAGCGCCCACAACAGGTAGGCGATCGCCGAGGCGGCGAAGATCGCGAGGCCGTCGACGAGCAGGAGGACCACGACACGGGCGGTGCGCGGCCAGCGCGCAGCGCTCACGCGTGGTGCGGTGAGGCGCCGCCCCCCGTCAGCCATCCTCGTCTCCGTCTCGATGCCCGCCTGCCCTTCGATGCCGCCATTCTCGCAAATAGCGCACGGCGAGCGGCCACGGCTCGACGAAGTAGCGTCCGCTCAACCGCCTCGGCTCCGCAGCCCAGCGGAACAGCCACTCGAGCCCGATCCGGCCCGACCACCTGGGCGGTGTCGGGATCTCGCCCGCCACATAGTCCATGCAGGCGCCGCAAGTGAGGATCGCAGCTCGCGGCAGCTCCTCCAGATGGTCGAGCACGAAGCGCTCCTGCCGCGGCATGCCCATGCCGACGAGCAGCAGCTGCGGCTTCTCGGCCCGGATCCGGTCGACCACCTGCGCCGTACTCTCCGCGTCGAGGTGGCCGGGTACCGTCAGCAGGTCGAGGCCGGGATGCCGGGAAACGAGGCTCGCGGCCGCCCGTTCGCCGACGCCGTCGCGCCCGCCGAGGTGGAAGACCCGCCAACCCTGCCGGCCGGCGAGCGCCATCAGCGGGTCGATCCAGTCGGCATAGGTCACCCGATGGCGACGGGAGAGCTGGTAGCCGAGACCGCGCGCCATCGCCACAAGGGCCATGCCGTCGAGGAACACGACGTCGGCCTGGCTCGCGAAGCGGCCCATGACCGGCTCGCGACGCGCCACCGCCAGGCCGTGCAGGTTCTGATGACCGACGACCCGGCGGCGGCCCGAGTCGATCGCCTCGACGATCCCCGCCTCCAGCTCTTC
Organism: Candidatus Multivoradales bacterium; assembly: GCA_965223855.1. Classification (GTDB taxonomy): domain Bacteria; phylum Acidobacteriota; class Thermoanaerobaculia; order Multivoradales; family JAHEKO01; genus CALZKB01. The sequence continues at coordinate 1,976,096 of CBDCXM010000009.1, read as the reverse complement.
GCGGGTGAGCGCGTCGAGCTCGAGGCCCAACAGGGAGATCTTCAGCTTCGCTCTCCCAGCAGGTCGGCGACGACCGCCTCGACGGCGTCGATGCGCTGCGCCCAGTCCTGTCGGCGCGCCAACTCCAGGCGCTCTTCTCGGCTGGCAACCGGATCGCCCGCCACCTCGCGCACCCGGGCGACGAACGCTTCGGCCCCCTCGGCCCGGGCGAACGCCTCGCCGAACTCCTCCAGGCTGTCGAGACCACTCGTCACCACCGGCTTGCCGGTCGCCAGACACTCGAAGGTCTTGGCCGGCAGCACCCCGCGGACATGCCCTCCGCGCCGGTAGGGCAGCACCAGGACGTCGACGTCGGCCAGCAGCGCGGCGACCTCCGCCGCCGGGACCGCACCGACGAGCTCGGCCGTCTCCCCGAGCGCGCGGCCGAGCTCGACCTGCACAGGCCCGATCAGGCGTAGAGGAAACTCAGCCGCTACCGCTTCCAGCAGCTCGAGGTCGAGGTTGGCGCCGATGGCGCCGAAGTAGGCGCACTGCGGCCGGGAGCTGCGCTCGCGCACGGTGCGTGCCGGCTCCCAGCGAGCCGGATCGACGCCCGGCATCAGCCGGTGCACCCGCGGATGGCGCGCGCGCAAACGCTCGGTCAGGAACGGCGAGTCGGCGAAGACGGCATCGACCCGATCGACCAGGCGCTCCTCACAGGTCACTCCCGGGGCCGAGTACGGGTCTCGCGCCCAGTCCCACACACAATCGTAGACCTCCAGATCGGGAGCGAGCCGCTCGGCGAGCTCGATCGCCGCCGGCAGCGGCAGATAGTGCCACACCACACGGGTGCGGCGGCGTGGCGGGCCCAGTCGCCGTTCGAGCTCCTTCGCGGCCCGCGGCACGAACCATCGCCGGTTGATCCACCGGCTCGCCGGACCGACATCGGGAAGCGCCCTGAGGTTGTAGAGCTCGACGCCGGCGGGCACCTGCTGCCCGACCGAGCCGGCCTCGACCGAGCGACCGCCGAGCCGGGCGACGACGCGCCCCATCTCGGTCACCCGCGGCCACCGCTTCGGGATCGGCTCGACGAACTGCACCCGGTGCCCCCTGGCGGCGAGGCCGGCGGCGATCTCCTGATGGCGCTGCCAGGTGAAGTGAAAGTGCACCGACGAGAGGATCACGAAGTCGGCGGCCGCCCGCCCGCCGATCCCCGACTTCTCCGCCGCCGGCATCGTCATCGCTCAGTAAGCGTACCGGCGTCGCCACGGCCACGTCGCCGCAGCCACGGCCGCTCGCGTGAACGCCGGCATGGCGTCCTTCCAGCGTTCGTCGGCGGCGATCGTCAGCGTGTCGCCGCCGAACCGCATCGGATTGCCCGAGATCAGGCAGCTCCTGCTCTCGAGGACGACGGTCGTCTCGTTGCGGAAGTTCGGCCGCCCTTCGAGCCCCAGCCAGTCGGCGATCGCCGCCAGCTCCTCGCGCGGCCGCGCCACCAGGTCCTCGTAGCGAAGCCGCATCGACTGTTCGGGGAACCGTCGCGTGAAGCGCTCCGCCAGCAGGTTGCTGTAGATCCAGCGCCCCGAAGTCACGAGCGGCCCGGGCCGGTCGAGGTAGGCCTCCCGATCGAGGAACTCCGGCCGGCGTTTGCGGGTGCTCCAGGAGTACGCGACGGCCCGCGGATCGCGCACCAGATGGAGCATCCTCAGTTCGAGCCGCTCGATCCTCGCGAGCAGGAAGAGGGGCCCGAGATCCTTCGACACGTCGATCACCCAGCTCCCGTCTTCGCCGGCGACGTGCTCGTAGATCCTCCGCCAGACCTCGCCGTACTCGCGCACCTCCCCTTCGAAGCGAGGATCGCCACCGCGCTCGAGACGCGGGATCCGGCGGATCCGGGCGACGGCGTCGGCCTGGCGCCGCATCTCCTCGAGCGGCAGGGGATCACCCAGAGCCTCTTCGAGCACCCCGGTCCAGAACCCGCACTCGAGGTAGGTGCGACCGCAGCCGCACAGCTCGTCGCCGGCGGCGCGCACCGCGCCGGTCTGCCACAGGTGGTGGGCCTCTCCCACCGAGACCGTCCCTGGCAGCTCTGCGAGCAGTCGGGCGAGGAGGGTGCTGCCGCTTCGCCCGAGACCGGCGACGTAGAGCACCCGCGGTCTCATCGCCGTCTCAGGAGTTTCGCCACGAGGATGTCGTCGGCCTCCTCGAAGCTCAGTGCCCGCCAACCGGCGAGGGTCAGCAGACCGGTGCCCAGCAGGACCGCCAGCACCGTCGCCTTAGAGCCGAGCGGGTTGACCTGAGCAAAGAGGAGCGCCGCAGCGAACGCGGTGAGCACGACGACGGCGACCGCGACGAATCGACGATCCCAAGGCCACAGCTTCAGCGACCGCCGCACCGCCAGGAGCCCAGCTCCGAAGAGCAGCGCCACCGAGATCGAGGTCGCCACCGACGCGCCCGGCAGGCCGTAGCGCGGGATGAGCGCCATGTTGAGGACGACGTCCGCCGCGACCGCCAGCAGCGACAGCGCGAGCCACAGGTTCTGGCGTCCGCCCATCATCAGCAGGAAGCCGACCGCGCCGGTCGCGACGCTCGCCAGCTGGCCGAGACCGAGGATCGCCAACGGCAGGGCCGCCGGGGCGAAGTCGGCGCCGAACACCGCATCGACGGCGACGTCGGAGAAGCCGAGGCACAGCACCGCCCCCGGGACGACCGCCAGCACCGCCCACTTGGTCGCCGTGCGGTAGAGCTCCTGGAGCTGTTCCCGGTCTCCTCCCTCCAGAAGCCCGGCGATCATCGGCGCGAAAATCGCGGTGAAGGCGCCGATGACGACGGCGAAGAGCCCCGACGCCTGGGCCGCGACCTGGTACCAGCCGACCGCCGTCTCGTTCATGTAGAACCCGACCAGCAGCCGGTCGAGCCAGGTCATCGCCACCGTCACCGTGCCGGCCATCGCCGTCGGCACCGAGTAGGCAATGAGTTCCCGGGTGCCGACCCCGTCCTCGTCCGCCGGGTCCCCCGCAGGCCGTTGCGGGAACCACCGCCGCGCCCAGTAGACCGCCACCGCGCCCGCGACCACGAACGACAGGGTCGCCGCCAACCCGGCGCCGAAGGCGCCCCAGCCCGCCCACAGCAGCACCGCGGCGAACACGGCGAACAGGAACGGCCGGCCGAAGTCCTCGATGGCGACCGATGCCCGCAGGTCCTGAGACACGCGGGTCGCCGCCGCGCCGACCCTCAGCCACGCCGCCGCCGGCACCGCGAACGAGAAGGCGACGAGGATCGGCACGAGCTGCGGAGAGTCCGACAGCCGCGCCGCCCATCGCTCGACCGACAGCAGCATACCGATCGCCAGCAGCGTCGAGGCAATGCCGGTGATCCACCACGCCTTGCGCAGCAGGGCACGTCCACCAATACCGCCGCGGCGGCGCGCGATCGAGCCGTAGCGCTGGACGCCGTTGTTGAGGCCGAGAGTCGCTGGCAGGGTCAGCAGGCGGAAGGCACCCCACCCCAGCGCATAGAGCCCCAGCCCGGCAGGGACCCAGAAAGCGAGCCAGCACGACCTGGCCGAGGAAGTTGACGACCCTGCCGATCCCGCTGCCGACGAGCGCCAGCGAGGCACCGGCACCGAGCCGCTCGAGCGCGGCGTCCTGACGCTCGCTCATCGGGCGCCCGTCGGCGGGATCGCTGTCAGGCGAGGCTCATCCCTCCCGGGCGCCGATGTATCCCTCGCTCTCGAGGTGGAGGATGATCTGCTGGGCGGTCTCGTCGGGGTGCAGGTCGGTCGTGTCGAGCACGACGTCGGCGTCCTCCGGCACCTCGTAGGGGTCGGAGATCCCGGTGAACTGCTGGATGATGCCCGCCCGCGCCTTGGCGTAGAGCCCCTTGCGGTCGCGCTGCTCGCAGACCTCGATCGGCGTCGCGACGTGGACCAGGATGTAGCCGCCGCCCGGCTCGATCAGCTCGCGCACCTCCTGGCGCACCTGCGCGTAGGGGGCGATCGGCGCGCAGATGGCAATGCCGCCGTTCTTGGTGATCTCGGAGGCGACGAAGCCGATCCGCTTGATGTTGAGGTCGCGGTGCTCCTTGGAGAAACCGAGCTCGGAGGAGAGGTTCTTGCGCACGACGTCGCCATCGAGCAGCGTCACCGGCCGCCCCCCCATCTCGAGCAGCTTGACCCGCAGTGAGTTCGCCACCGTCGACTTGCCGGAACCGGACAGCCCGGTGAAGAAGACGGTGAAGCCCTGCCTGCCACGCGGCGGGTGGGTCTTGCGCAGCTCCTCCGCCACTTCGGGGAAGGTGAACCACTCCGGCAGCTCGCGGCCGTCGGCGAGACGCTGCCTGAGCTCGGTGCCGGAGATGTTGAGCGTGCGAGTCCCCTCGGGCACATCGTCGACCGGGAAGTAGGCGTCGCGGTCCTCGACGTAGACCATCATCCGGAACGGCACCATCTCGATGCCGAGTTCCTCGGCGTGCTGCTGCAGCAGCTCCTGGGCGTCGTAGGGGCCGTAGAACGGCTCGCCGTTCGAGTCGTTGCCCGGGCCGGCATGGTCGCGGCCGACGATCAGGTGGCTGCAGCCGTAGTTCTTGCGCAGGATGGCGTGAAAGAGCGCCTCGCGGGGACCGCCCATCCGCATCGCCAGCGGCAGCAGCGCGAGCATCGCGGTGTTGCGCGGGTAGCGCCTCACCAACCGCTGATAGCAGCGCACGCGGGTGTAGTGATCGACGTCCCCCGGCTTGGTCATGCCGACGACCGGGTGGATCAGCAGGTTGGCTTCGACGTCCTTCGCCGCGCGCAGCGTCAGCTCGAAATGAGCCCGATGCATCGGGTTGCGGGTCTGGAAGGCGACGATCCGGCGCCAGCCGAGGCGCTCGAAGCGCCGGCGCAGATCCTCCGGCGCGGCGCGCAGCGCCACGAAGTCGTAGTGGTGCGGCAGCTCGAAACCGAGCACGCGGCCGCCGATCGCCACCGGGTTCGAACGGTCGAACAGGTAGGAGACGGCGGGATGCTTGCGATCGGTCGTGCCGTAGACCCGCTCGGCCTCGGACTCGCGATCGATCTCCCACTTGTCCTCCACCTCGATCGCCGCCAGCATCACCCCCTCGGGGTCGCGCAGCGCCAGCTTCGAACCGATCTCCAGTCCTTCGGCCACTTCGGCCGGGACATCGAGGGTGATCGGCAGCGGCCACAGCGTGCCGTCGGCGAGCCGCATTCCGTCGCAAACCGCCTCGTAGTCCTCGCGCGTGAGGAAGCCGGTCAGCGGCGAAAACGCGCCGTTCATCAGCAGCTCGAGGTCGCACATCTGGCGCGGGGTCAGATCCCAGCTCGGCCAGTCGACGGACTCCGTCTGCAGTGCCTCCCGCTCGTCGGCGGGCAGCATCAAATCGATCAACACACCGCCGTGCGGCGGATTCAAACGATCGGACATCTCGTGGGAACTCCTTGAAACTCCCCCGCTGCCGGGCCGAGGATCGGCGGGCTGCGACGGACCTGGATCGGGTGAGGTTGGGGCGAACGCCCCGCGGAGCGCGGAGGATAGCAGGTCGTCGGCGAAAAGGGGGCAGCCCGAGGGTCTCGCAGCCCGGGAGAGGACCGGCCGATCAGAACGGGTTGCCGAAGCTGAAGAGCACCACGTAGGGATCCTCGCCGGGCGCCCGGTCGAGCTTCCAGCCGATCTCGAGCCGCACCGGCCCGATCGGTGATGCGTAGCGCACACCGACGCCTGCGCCGGCCTTGAGGTCGGAGGCGCTGGCGTCCCGCCAGTCGCCCCACAGGTTGCCGGCATCGACGAAGAGCGTCCCGCCGACTCCGCCACCGATCGGGAACCGGTAGTCGAGGTTGACCAGCGCCAGCCCGGTGCCGCCGAACGGCACCGGCGCCTCGTCGTCACCGACCACCAGGAGGGTCTCGCCGAAGACACCGAGCCGGTCGCGGCGGTAGGCACGGTGGGTGGTGCGCCCGCCGGCGAAGAAGCGCTCGGAGATCTTGATCCGGCACGACGGCGAGTCGAGTCCGAACTCCGCGCACACCGGATCGATCTGGTCCTCGTTGCCGAGCGGCTCCAGCAGCCCGGCGCGAGCACTTCCCGCCACGACGCCGAACCTCCCCAGAGGCAGGTAGCGCGTGTGCTGGACGAACAGCCTGCCGTACTCCTCGTCCGCGTCGAGGGAGGGGAAGGCGTACTCGAAGAGGCCGGTAGCGGTCCAGCCGCGCGTCGGGTCTACGGCATCGTCTCGCCGGTCGATCGTCAGACTGGGTGAGACGCTGGTGATCGTCACCTCCTGGAAACGGCGATCGACGAGGAGAGTCTCGAGCGCCGGGTCGGCATCGGCGATCTCGACCCTTCGATAGGTCGCCAACAGGCTCCAGCGCGCATCGCCGGCGAAGCGCTCGATCTCGAACTGGGCACCGTTGCGGCGCGAGCGGAAGCTCGGCTCCTCTTCCTCGATGCTGAACAGCGAGTAGGTCGTCGGCAGGCGGAAACGCCCCAGGTACGGCTGGCGCAGCAGGGCGCGCGCCTGGCGGTCGCGACTGCTGATCCTGAGGTCGATCCGTCCCGACATCGCGCGGCCCCACAGGTTGGCGTGCGAGTAGCCGAAGAGTCCGCGGATTCCGTCTTCCGAGTCGTAGCCGAAGCCGTAGGTGAGGCGCTGGCTCTTGCCCTCTCGAACCTCGATCTTGACGTCGCGGCCGGAGCTGTACGGGGTTCCCGGCACGAGCCCGACGTCGACCCGGGAGAAAACTCCCATGCCGTAGAGGCGCCGCTCCAGCTCCAGCAGCCGCGCCCGCGAGAGCGGCGTTCCCGGCGGAAGGTCGATCACCCGGGCGAGCACCTGCGGCCGGGTTCGCTGGCGCCCGCGCACCACCACCCGCTCGACGACGCTCTGCGGCCCCTCGGCGATCTCGAACGAGAGGCTCACGAGGGTCCCCTCGGCGGCCGACGCTCTCTCCGAGCGCACGCGCGCCTGGTCGTAGCCGGCGGCCTCGTAGCGCGCCCGGACCTGATCGAGCGCTTCCTCCTCGAGCCGCGGATGGTACGGCCCCCCTTCGGCGAGCACCAGGCCGTCGAGCAGCTCCGCGGCCGGGATCGCCTCGGCGCCGACGAACTCGAGCTCGGCGACGAGGGACCTCGGCCCCTCTTCGACGGGGATCGTCACTTCGAGTTCCAGGCCCGACTTCACGATCTCCGCCGGTCCGACGCGGACTCGGGAAAAGCCCTCGAGCGCGTAGAGGGCTCGCAGCGACTTGAGGTCGTTCTCGAGCCAGGCGTCGACCAGTCTGCCCGCTCCGAGGTCGAGCAGCCGCCCCTCGGCGTTCTGCATCACGGCGAGCAACCGATCCCGCGGCAGCGACGCGTTGCCCTCGAAGCGGATCCTGCGGAGTTCGAACCGCGGGCCGGGCGCCACGTCGACGATCAGGCGATGGAGCTCGTCTCCCGGCTCCTCGCGAATTTCCACCTGCGCCTCGTAGAAGCCGCGCTGCTGGTAGGCGATCTCGAGAGCCCTCGTCGCCTCGCTCACGGTGACGTCGTCGTAGCGCTCTTCGTCCTTGAGCGGCAGCAGCTTCTCCTTCTCGAGACGCTTGGCGTCGCCCGCCGCCACCACCTCGAACTTCGGCCCGAGTTCGAGCGGGAAGACGAGGTCGACCCGTGCTTCGCCGTCGCGCCGCTCCTGTGGAGGCTGGACCCTCGCCTGCCGGAACCCCTTGCGCACCAGCCACTCCTCCAGCCGATCGGCGTCGTCCCGCGCGACCCTGCGGCGGTAGCGCTCGTCGCGCCGCATTCTGAGGGGCCGCCGGAGCTCGTCGGGCGCCAGCCCTCCAAACTCGCCGGCGAAACCCACCTCACCGACCGTCGAGGGAGGCCCGCTGTCGAACCGGAACCGCACGGTCGCCCGCTTGCGAGCCTCGGCCTGATCGACCTCCACTCTCACGCTGGCATCGAGGAATCCCTCCGCTTCCATCAGATCCTGCAGCGCGTAGACCGCCCGGAACACCCCGTCGGCGAGGAACGGATCGCCGACTCCGATCGGCGTCGCGTCGCGCAGCCGCCACAGGTCGGTGCCGAGGTCTCCGACCCACTGCACGTCCTCGATCAACACCCTCGCCCGCAGGCCGAAGATCAGCCGCACCCCATCGAGGTGGGGCTCGGTGTAGGCATCGATCTGAGAGGCGACCCCCGCCGCGTGAAGGCTGCGGAGTGAAGCCGCCACCGCTTCGCTGTCGAGCGGATCGCCTACTTCCACGGTCACCCAGTCGATCAGGCTCTCCTCGAGCGGCACCGGAACGTCGCACCGGACTTCGACTGCGGTGACCGTCACCGCGGCTGTCGCCGCCGGCAAGGCGCCGAGGAGACACGCCAGGAGCCAGGGCATCGCCGCCCCTCGCCGGCTCTTCATTGGAACGACCGCTCCCAGCGGGCGTCGATCGCATAGGTTCCGTCACCGTTCTGCGTGGCGACCAGGGTCAGCAGGCGGCTCACCGTCCACTCGACCTGCAGGATCTGCTGGGCGTTCTGCGACGGGTCGTACGAGTAGGTGGCAAAGACGTCGCTCGAAAGCCGCTTGCCGACGGTCACCCGTGCCGAGGTGAGGCTACCCGACTCGCCGGTGAGCGGATCGATGCGGAACTTGTCGAGACCGAAGAGACGATTCACCCGGTTCGCCACCGCCGACGCCGCCTGGCCGTAGAGAAACGCCTGCGCCCCCGACCCCGCCTGCCCCTCGTTGCGCGAAGCGGACGTCTCGATCGCCTCCCCACCCGCCAGGAGAGACAGCACGTCGAGGTTCGGCAGAGGCGGATTCGAAGCGAATGTGACGTCGAGCCGCTCGAGAGTCCCCGCCAGGTTCAGGGTGATGTCGTACTCCTGAAGGCGGGTCGTCGCTTCCAGATCGATCACCGGCTCGATCCGGTAGGGGTTGGCGAACGCCAGCTCGGCGCGACGGACGTCGTACTCGTTGCCCGAGTAGACGAGCGTGCCACCGCTCTCGACCGCTACGTCACCGAAGACGATCGGCCTGGCGAGCGTCCCCCGAACCGTGAGGTCGAGGTCTCCCCTCAGGTCGGCGACGTTGTTGCGCACCCTCAGCGCTCCCGGACCGTCGATCGCGAGGTTGAGGTGGGTCGAGGCCAGCAGCTCGTCGGTCTCCTCCACCACCGCCGGCCGACGGGAGAAGGCCTGCTGGAGCAGTTGCGTCAGCCCGATCGGCACGTCGGCGGAGTAGAGCGCCCGCTCGACGTCGACCGTCCCCCTCAACTGGCGCCCGCCGGCTTCCGAAGTGACGGTCAGGTCGGCGCCGAGCCGGAGCTGCCATCCCTCCGGGTAGCGCAGTTGCAGTTCGTCGCCGGCTACCTGGAAGCGGTACTCGAGGCCGCCCTCGCCGTAGAGCTTGACCTCGCCGGCGGTGCGCACCGAGCCGCCGGCAAACCCGAACGAGCTTTCGTCCAGCACGACCGACCCCGGGTAGAAGAGAAACGCCGCCTCCACCTGCCTCAGTGCCTGCGGGACGCCCGGCGCCACGATGCGCCGCTGCTTCAACTGTCCCTGGCCGTTCACAAGTGGCTGCTCCCAGGTACCGCCGATCGACGCCAGGGCGTCGACGACGCCCTCTTCGAAGTCCCACCCGGGAAGCGCCAGCTCGAGCCAACCGGTGTCGATCGACATCTGCGAGACGAGGTCGAGAGACTGCCCCGGTGCCACCGGCACTCGCCCGGCGAAGAAGATCTCGCTGGCGGTCCCGTCCTGCCCGAGGAACAGGGACTCGACGGCAATGCCGTCTTCTTCCCACCGCGCCTTCACCGGTTCGAGGGCTCGCAGCGTCCGCTGGCCGGAGACGATCACGAGCGTCGGCAGCTCGACCGCGATCGCGAGGGTCTCACCCCGGTTGCCGGTCACTCTGAGCACGCCGTCGGTGCGACCGGAGAGCAGACCGGGCTCGAAGCCCAGCACCGAGGTCGCCAGCTCGCCCAGTGCTGCGGTCTCGAACCCGATCGCGAGATCGATCGATTCGGCCAGAGCCCCTCCTCCCTTCCACGACAGGAGCCCCTCGAAGGCGCCCTCTACCTGTGCCTCGCCGTCGGCGAGGCGCCCCGTCAACCGCGCCGGGGCCTCCTCGGTCGCCGCCAGCCCCTGGAAGCCGAGATCTCGCGACCCGACGTCGAACTCGATCGTCGGACGCTCGAGAGGCCCGGACTGGCGCAGGTCGCCGTCGAGCGTGCCGGTCAGTCCCTCAGGAACGAAGTCTACGAGGGACGGGTCCGTGAGATCGATCGCCGTCGCGCGGACGCTGTAGTCGGCTTCGGAGGCGTCGAGTGCCCACCACCCCGAGGCTTCGAGGTCGCCGCCGGCGAGCGACGCCGTCGCCTCTTCGACCGTCAGGCGGGCCGGATCGAGCTCGAGGAGCGCGCGCACCTGTGAAAACGGCACACCCGCTACTCCACCTTCGTCGCTCGCCAGTTCGAAGCGTCCCTCGAGGGCCTCGAGCGGCCCGCGAATCCGGGCGACGCCGGTGAGGTCTCCGTCGACGTCGATCGCCACCTCGAGCTGGTCGAGGATCTCGCTCGTCGGCCAGCCGTCCACCGCCACTCTCAGATCGAGTGCGTCGGCACGGCGCGGCGTCGCAAAGAGGTAGGAGCCGCTCACTCCGAGGGCGCCTCGCGCCCGTGACAGGTCGAGCCTCAGATCGCGGACGCCGGAGTCGGAGACCGTCAATGCACCGCCGAGACGCGACGTCTCGAGGGTTCCTACGCGGCCGTCGAACTGATCGATCTCGACCCTCGTGCTCCAGAAGTCGCTCCCGAGCTCGAGGCGTCCACTGAGATTGGCGGTTCCCCCGGCTGGCAGCCACTTCGCCGTCTCCGGAGTCGGATCGACCAGGAGCTCGAGCCAGGAGGAGAGCTTCTCGGTCGCCAGCTCGTAGTCGATCTCGCCACGCCCAGCCAGGAGGTCGTACGATCCACGCACGGCCAGCCGCTCACCGCCGTCCGCCACGCCCGCGACTGCCGAGCCCGAGTTCGCGGAGCCTGAGTCCGCCGGTGCGGAAGGGCGTCCCGCAGCCGGTGCCCGCGACGAGAACTCGACCCTTCCGCCTCGCAGGCCGATCGCCAGGCGGCGGCGCCAGGTGATCCGCCCACGGTCGTCGCTCAGCGCCAGCCGCGCGACCGCCGAACCGGCCCCCTCGAGGGCATTTCCGGACTCGAAGTCATAGCTGCCGTCGAGGCTCCAGCTCCCGCGCACCGAAGGCAGCTCCGGACCCGTCTGCGTCAGCAGCGCCTGGAGATCACCTTCGACCACGTTCAGGGTCGCCCTCCCCGGGCGCAGCTCGGAGGTGAGGTCGATCTCGAGGCGCCCGGAAAGCGCCCCGTCGGCCAGAGTGCCGTCGATCTCGTCGAGTGCCACGGTCGATGGATCGACCCGCAGCGCCGCCTCGACGCCGTCGATGCGAATCGGCGCCATCTCGAGCCGCGGCGAGGTGACCGTCCCGATCACCGCCCACGGAGGCTCGGCTCCGGTCCGGCCCGAGACCGCCCCGTCGAACGCCCAGTCGAGCCGCAGCTCGCCCGGGTCGAGGCCGAGGCTCGCCAGCGTCTTCGAGTCACCGGAGGCGGCGAGTTCGACGCGCCACTCGCGCTCGGCGACATCGAGGAAGCCCGCCCTCAGATCGACGGCGAGCTGCGGGCCGGACAGACGGCCGGTGCCGAGGGTGAGCCTGCCGTCGGCCCATCGGCCTCGCACGGAAAGGGCGCCCAGGTATGTCGCTCCGTTGGGCAGCTCGGCGACCAGTTCGGCGGCGTCGAGGGAGGCATTGAGCCCGTCCTTCGTGTGTCCCCCGCCCTGGAGGCGCAGGCGGCGGAGGAGGAGATCGAGGGCGACTCGCTGCTCGGCGAAATGAGCCTCCCCCTCGACGATGCGAACGGAGTCGAGGGCGATCCCGCCGCCGCCCTCCCCGGTCGAGGCCCAGCGAGGGATGTTGTCGCCTCCGTCCTCGGCGATGACGATCTCGACGCGCGGCCGCACCACTTCGATCGATCGCACCCGGCGTTCACCGAAGAGCTCGCTCCAGCGTCCGTCGATCGAGATCGAGTCGGCAACGAGAACAGGAGTCGCATGACCGTCGGCGAGCAACGAAACCCCGCGCACCGTGACGGAGGGCGGGAGGAGCCCGAGGTCCATCTCCTCGAGAGTGACGGTCGCTCCGAGGCGCTCGCCAAGCCACCCTTCGACATCGTCACGCAGCCAGCCGCCCGCCGTGGCCGCGGCGAGCCAGAGCGCCAACACGGCGACGGCGACGACCGCCGCGAGCCACGAGGCCAGTCGTCGCGCGCGCCCCGGCTCGCGGTTGCCCGCCACCTACTCTCCCCAGTGCAGCTTGTGTCGCAGGCTGTCGTAGAAGGACCGGCCGCTCACCTTGACCAGACGGACGACGAGCTCCGCCCGGCGCAGCCGCAGCGTGTCGCGGTAGCCGAGCTGCGTCCCCTCCTGGCCGTCGATCGTCAGGAAGACCTCCTCGCGCTCGGTGTCGAGCACGACCTCGACCGTACTGCTGTCGGGGACGACGATCGGACGCAGCGACAGCGTATGCGGGCAGATCGGTGTCAGCACCGCCACCGGCAGCGTCGGGTGAACGATCGGACCGCCTGCCGAGAGGTTGTAGGCGGTCGATCCGGTAGGCGTGGAGATGATCAGTCCGTCCGAGCGGTAGGTCGCGACGAGCTCGTCGTCCACCGACAGCGTGAGCTCGATGATCCGCGACAGGGCGCTCTTGGCGACGACGGCGTCGTTGAAGAGGCGAAACGACTCCACGGCTCCATTGGCGCGCCGCAGCTCGAGCTCCATCAGCGAGCGCTCTTCGACCGCATAGCGGCCGGCGAGAACCTCGACGAGCGTCGGGTAGAGCTCGTGCCTGCCGATCTCGGTGAGGAAGCCCAGGCGGCCGAGATTGACCCCGAGGATCGGCAGCGGCGCCTCTAGGCTGCGAGCGGCTGCCAGCAGCGTGCCGTCTCCGCCGAGCACGATCACCAGGTCGGCCCGCGGCTCCTGTTTCGAGATCTCCTCGACCGACTCGACGAGCACCGCCCGACCGTCGCGACGTTCGATCCACTGGACCACCTCGCGGGCGGTCTGCTCCGCGGTCGCACTGTCGCGCTTGGCGACGACGGCAATCTGCTCGAAAACGCTCAACCCACGTTCTCCCCGCTCACGGCTTCGTGAACACCGCCAGTGCCTCGAGGTTTCCACGCGCCCCCCGAATCGGGGAATCGCACAGGCCGCGCCGCACCAGCCCGAGTTTCTCCAGCGAATCGCAGCATCCCTCGACCACCTCCGTGCGGACGGCATCGTCGCGGACCACGCCCCCCTTGCCGACCCGCTCCCGGCCCGCCTCGAACTGCGGCTTCACGAGGGCGACGACGCTGCCGCCCGACCGCAGGATCGGGAGCACGGGCGGCACCACCTTCTCGAGTGAGATGAAGGAGACGTCGAAGGTCGCGAGATCGACCTGCTCGGGAATCTCGTCGCCGGTGAGGTAGCGCGCGTTGGTCCGCTCCATGACGATCACTCTCGGGTCCTGCCGCAGCCCGTAGTCGAGCTGCCCGTAGCCGACGTCGAGAGCGTAAACACGGCTCGCCCCTCGCTGCAACAGGCAGTCGGTGAAACCGCCGGTCGAAGCGCCGACGTCGATCGCCACGAGACCGGCCACATCGACGGCGAACCTCTCCAGAGCGTGCTCCAGCTTGCGCCCTCCCCGCGAGACGAACGGCTCGGCGGGACCCTGCACCTCGATCTCGGCGTCGGCCGCCACGTCGGCGCCCGGCTTGTCGATCACGCGCCCAGCCACCTCGACCTGGCCAGCCATGATGGTGCGCTTGGCTTTCTCTCTCGAGGGAGAGTCTCCGCGCTCGACCAGCAGCTGATCGAGCCGCGTCATCGATCGCGGTCGCACAGGTAGGAGACGAGACTCCTGAAGACGTCGCGATGGCGCGGCAATCGCGCGATCGCCTCCAACGCCTCGTCCCGGACCTCCGTGAGGATCTGGCGGCTTCGGTCGAGGCCGACGAGCGACGGGTAGGTCAGCTTACGCGCTCGGGAGTCCTTCCCCGCCGTTTTCCCCAGCACCTCAGACGCTCCCTCGACGTCGAGGATGTCGTCGCGGATCTGGAACAGCAGGCCGATCCGGTCTCCGAGAGTCCCGAGCGTCTCGTCCTCCTCCGCTCCCGCGGCGCCGTAGGCTCCGCCGATGCGAAGCGCCGCCCTCAGCAGTGCTCCGGTCTTGCGGGCGTGAATCGACTCGAGCGCCGCCATCGGGTCGTCCGGCCACCGGCGCTCCGCTTCGAGATCGGACATCTGCCCGCCGATCATCCCGCGGGTGCCGATCGCCTCCATCGCCAGCGCTGCCGACCGGGAGCGCACCTCCGGCGACAACTCGGGAGGTTCCTCGAGGAAGACCTGGAGGCCGAGATTCAGCAGCGCGTCCCCCACCAGCACCGCGGTCGCCTCGTCGTAGCGCCGATGCACGGTCTCGCGACCGCGCCGCAGATCGTCGTCGTCGAGCGCCGGGAGATCGTCGTGCACCAGGCTGAAGCAGTGCACCATCTCGAGCGCGGCGCCGCCCGCCAGCGAGGCGGCGGACTGCGCGCCGAACGTCTCGCCGGCCATCAGCACCAGGAGCGGCCGCACCCTCTTGCCGCCGCCCAGCACGCAGTAGCGCATCGCCTCGTGCAACCTCACCGGTGTTTCGGTGGCGGCGGGCAGCAGGCGGTCGAGAGCGCGATCGACCTCGGGCCGCCACCGCTGTGCGAACTCCGGGAAGGTCTGCGCGGTCACGACGTCTTCTCCCCGGCGAGGCAGAACGGCATCGCGACGGCGAAGAGCGCGAGCCGCTGCACCTCGGTGTCGCCCCAGTTGAACTCGAAGAGCCCGGCCAGATTGAAGGCGAGAAGCGCGCCCAGCGCTCCGAGATAGAGGTCCGCCGCCTCCCCTCCGGAGGCGCGCTCTCTGCGATAGCGGCGCCAGGAGGTCCACGCCGCGACCGCCATCATCCACAGGACGGCCAGCGCCGACGGCAGTCCGCTCTCCGCCGAGATCTGGGCGAAGTTGTTGTGCAGGTGCGGCACCCAGTGGCGAGGAGCCGTCTCGTGGCGGTAGATCGGATAGCGGTCCCTCACCCGGTCGGGGCCGTGGCCGAAGATCGGCCGTTCCCGAGTCATGAGCCAGCCCGCCTCGAGCATGCAAAGGCGGTCGTAGTTCGAGAAGTTGCCCAGATCGCTGATCGAAGCGACGCGGTCCCGAACCGGCGACGGAGCCAGCACCAGACCGAGGGCGGCCACCGACACCCAGGCCGCCAGCCAGCGCGGCGAGCTGAGCAGGATCAACACGGCGATCGACAGGGCGCCGGCGACCCAGGCGCCACGCGTCAGGCAGGCGACCAGTCCGAGATTGATCACCAGGAGCGCGATCCAGCGCCACGCGGTCCGCGAGCGCCGGCGGGCGAGGAGTTGCGCGACCACCAGCAGGTCCGCCATCAGCAGCACTCCGGCGAACGTCATCCAGTGTGAGAACGGCCCGACGATCCTCTGATCGATACCGCCGTAGCCGAAGAACAGCTGAAAGAGGCCCCAGGTGGAGGCAAACGCCCCCATGATGATGAGCCCGTCGGCGATCGAGCGGACGTTGCGGCTGCCGCTGGCGAAGAGGATGCCGAGCGGCAGGGTCAGGAGCGACAGCAGCTCGGAGGCGCCGTCGAGAGAGGCCGTCGGATCGGTCGAGAAGACGATTGCCAGCAGCACACAGACGGCGTAGATCGCGGCCGGCAGGAGCACCGCGCGGCCGCGACCGCCGAGCGACGGCCTCAGGGTGGCCGCCGCCGCGACGGCGACGAGGCCCGCCAGGTTCGAGAGGGCGAGACCGACGACCAGCCAGAGGTGGAGGGCGTAGGCCGTCGTGCCGACGCGCTCGACGGTCGCAGCTTCGGTCGCTCGGCTCACGCTCTTCGAGTGCCCCACGCTGCCGTCGGGCGTGGAGGACGGCTCAGCGGCCGATCGAGGCGGCCGGAAGAGCTTCCTCGATCAGCAGGATCGGAATGTCGGAGACGATCGGATAGACGAGACCCGACTCCCGGCAATAGAGCGCCTCCTCGACGACCGGCGCCTCCTCGCGAAAATGCTCGGCGTAGCGAGCCGCGAGCTCCTCGCGCAGCGCCTCCGGCAGCTCGACCACTTCGAGCTCCGCCTTGGTCTTCGGACAGACCAGGATTTCCAACAGTTCTGGATCGACCGCCATCGACGCCTCCGAGCCGAGAGTACCACTGCTTGGGCCGGAGCCTCCCCTGCGCTAATCTCCCCTTCCTCCACGCCCCGCGCCGCCGTCGCAGTACCGCGGCGCCCGTCACCGAGGTACTTCATGTCGCTCACCTGCCGTCTGTGCGCCGCTCCTCTGGAGCACGTCTTCGCCGATCTCGGCTTCTCCCCGCTCGCCAACTCCTACCTCAAAGAGGAGCAGCTCCTGGCGATGGAGCCGCGCTTCCCGCTGACCGTCTACGTCTGCGAGAGCTGCTTCCTGGTGCAGCTGCCGGAGTTCGACAGCGCTGGGGCGGAATCGATCTTCTCCGACTACGCCTACTTCTCCTCCTACTCCGACTCGTGGGTCGAGCACGCCCGGCGCTACAGCGAGGCGATGATCGAGCGCTTCGGCTTCGACGAGGAGAGCCTGGTCATCGAGATCGCGAGCAACGACGGCTACCTGCTCCAGCACTTCGTCACCGCCGGCGTGCCGGTGCTCGGTATCGAGCCGGCCGCCAACATCGCCGTCGAAGCGGAGAAGAAAGGGATCCCGTCCCGCGTCGAGTTCTTCTCCAGTGCGCTCGCCGAGCGGCTGGTCGCGGAAGGAACCCGCGCCGATCTGCTGCTGGGCAACAACGTCTTCGCGCACGTCCCGCCACTCAACGATTTCGTCGCCGGCATGAAGACGGTGCTCTCCCCCGAGGGGGTGATCACTCTCGAGTTCCCCCATCTGGCGAGGCTGATGGCGGAGAACCAGTTCGACACGATCTACCACGAGCACTACTGCTACTACTCGCTGCTCGTGGTCGACGACCTCTTCCGGCGCCACGGCTTGACGGTGTTCGACGTCGACGAGCTGCCGACCCACGGCGGGTCGCTGCGCGTCTACGGCCGTCACGCCGAGCACGAAGCACGAGTCGTCGAGGACCGGGTGCCGGCGCTGCTCTCACGCGAGCGCGAACTCGGTTTCGACCGCATCGAGACCTACCTCACCTTCGACGAACAGGTGCGCGAGACGAAGCGCAGGTTCTGGGAGTTCGTCATCCGCGAGAAACGCGCCGGCAAGCAGATCGTCGGCTACGGCGCTCCCGCCAAGGGCAACACCTTCCTCAACTACTGCGGAGCCGGCACCGACGTGCTCGACTACACCGTCGATCGCAGCCCCGCCAAGCACGGCAACTACCTGCCCGGCACCCGGATCCCGATCCACACCCCCGACCGCATCTTCGAGACCCGGCCCGACTACGTCCTCATCCTGCCGTGGAACCTCGAGGCGGAGATCACGGCGCAGATGGCGGGCATCCGCGAGTGGGGGGGGAAGTTCGTCGTCGCCGTGCCGGAGACCCGGGTCCTCGACTGAGCCGCTCCGACGGGCGGGCCGTGCGCCGACGAATCCGTTCGCCGGCGGCGGACGGATAACCTGTGTGCCGGCGTCCCGCCGGCCTGTCCTTTCAACTCCCCCGCCCTGGAGGTTCCCCGATGCGACGACGTGATCTGTTCAAGGGTGCGGCCGCCCTCGCCGCCGTCCCGCTGCTCTCGAAGATCGTGGGCCGCTCCGCGGCGCGAGCGACAGAGGCGGCCGAGCTGCCCGAGGGCATCGAGCCGCTCGAGCTGTCGGAAGACGCATGGCGTGACCTGCTGACGCCCGAACAGTTCAGGATCCTGCGCCAGGAGGGCACCGAGCGCGCCTTCACAAGCCCGCTCAACGACGAGAAGCGCGACGGCACCTTCGTCTGCGCCGGCTGCTTCCTGCCGCTCTTCGATGCTTCCACCAAATACGACTCCGGTACCGGCTGGCCGAGCTTCTGGCAGCCGCTGGAGAACCGGCTCGGCACCAGCACCGACTACAAGATCGGCTATCCGAGAACCGAGTACCACTGCCTGCGCTGCGGCGGTCACCAGGGACACGTCTTCGGCGACGGCCCGGCGCCCACCGGTAAGCGCTACTGCAACAACGGCGTCGCTCTCGCCTTCGTGCCCGCGGGCGACGACCTTCCGGAGCTCCGCACATGAACCGACGCATCGCCTCAGGAATTGCCCTCACCCTCCTGCTCCTCGGCTGTGCCGCCGAGGCGCCCGTGATCGCCGCCGAGGGGGAGACGGCTCTGGCCACCTTCGCCGGCGGCTGTTTCTGGTGCATGGAGCCGCCGTTCGACGAGCTCGACGGAGTGCTGTCGACGACCTCCGGATACAGCGGCGGCGAGGTCGTCGATCCGACGTACAAGGAGGTGTCGGCCGGTACGACCGGGCACACGGAGGTGGTCCAGATCGCCTACGACCCGGCGAAGATCAGCTACGAGGAGCTGCTTGAGGTCTTCTGGGTCAACATCGACCCGACCGCGGAGAACCGGCAGTTCTGCGATCGCGGCACCCAGTATCGCTCGGAGATCTTCGCCCACAACGAACAGCAGCAGCGCGCCGCAGAAGCGTCGAAGCAGGCGCTGATCGACTCGGGCAAGGTCTCTCGGGTGGTGACCCAGGTAACGCCGTTCGAAGCGTTCTACGCCGCCGAGGAGTACCACCAGGACTACTACAAGAAGAACCCGATTCGCTACAAGTTCTACCGCAACGGCTGCGGGCGGGACCGGCGGCTCGAGGAGCTGTGGGGCGACTCCTGAGCTCCTGATCCCGGCCACAGGGTTCCGGGCGCGGCACACTGCTTCACGCCGGAGCAGACGCTTCTGGCGATAGGATGACGGCGGTCCTCCGATGCGCCGCTTCACGACCACCCTGCTCCTCTGGCTCGGGTTGATGTCGACCGCCAACGCCACACCGCCCTCCGAGGCGACGGTGCACCTCACCGGCGTCGTCCTGCACGAGTACGACACCGCCCTGGGAGGGGTCACGGTGACGGCCTCTGCAGGAGACCTCGAGCGGTCGGCGGTCAGCGACGTCAACGGTTACTTCGACCTCGGCTCGTGGAGCGCCGGAGCGATCTCGCTGCGCCTGTCGGGCGGCGACGCCGATCTCGAGCAGGAGCTCGATCTCGCGGCCGGCGGCGCCTTCGTCCTGGCCCATATCGAGGGGGGTGTGGCCGATCGTCGGGGCCGGCTGACCACCTCGGTGCCGGAGGGCATGACGGCCGATCGTGCACGGCTCGTCTTCGCCGAGCGGGATCGGGTCTTCGAAACCGAGTCCTCCGACTCCGGGAGGATCGACCTCGACGGCCTGCCGGCGGGGCGTGCCACCTTCCAGCTCCTGTCGGCGGACGAGGTCGTCTTCGAGGACGAGATCGCCCTCGGCTGGACCGCCGACGAGTGGCTCGACATCGATCCCGACGAAGGACTGGTGAGGGATCTCGGCTTCCTCTCGGCCCAGGTGTGGAACGGGGAAGACCGCGAGATCGAAGGCGCCGTGGTCCGGGTGACCGACGTGCTCACCGCCGCCACGCTCGAGGCCGTCACCGGCGAGTTCGGCCGGGCCGAATACGAGCACGGCGTCCCGCACGGCATGTACCGGATCGAAGTCCGCCTCGGAGACGAGTTGCTGATCGAGCGCCGGATGCTTCTCCACCCCTATATGTACCTCGAGATCTCGACCGTCCATGGGATCCGCGAAGGAGGGTCGGAACAGGCCGGCGTCGAGCCTTCGGAGGACGGCTTCCATACCGTCTCGATCTTCTACGGCACCGACCGCCTCCCGACCGGCGACGACGAGCCCGGGGAGTTCTACGGTAGCGGCCGCGGAGAGCTCGAGCTCGGCCGCTGCGAGGTCTCGATCCCGCTCGACCATGAGCTCGGCGAGCTCGAATCGCCCTCGTTCTGGCGCTTCGAGTTCCGGGAGGACCCGGAGAAGCACGTCGTTCTGCTCTCCGTCTCGCCCCAGCCGCGCGACGAGTTCGTCGGCGAGCTGCGCCAGCGGGTCGAGGCGAGCGACGGTCGGCGCGCCTTCGTCTTCGTCCACGGCTACAACGTCAGCTTCGAGGATGCCGCGCGACGCACCGGCCAGATGGCCTACGACCTGCAGTTCGAGGGGGCGCCGATCCTCTACAGCTGGCCGTCGAAAGGCTCGGTCGGCGGCTATCTGGCCGACGAGGCTTCCGTCGAGTACACCATCCCTCAGCTCGAGACCTTCCTGCGGCTCGTCGCCCGGGAGTCGGGGGCCGAGGTGGTGCACCTCATCGCTCACAGCATGGGGAATCGGGCGATGACCCGGGCTCTCACGGACATCGCAGGCGATCCGCAGGGGCCGCGGTTCGACCAGATCGCCCTGGTCGCCCCGGACATCGACGCCGACGTCTTCCGCCGCAACATCGCACCGCGCATCGTCGGCACCGGCAAGCGCATCACCCTCTACGCCTCGGCGACCGACGAGGCGCTGGCGGCCTCCGAGCGAATCCACGCGGCGCCACGAGCCGGGGACACCGAGCCGCAGGCGGTGGTCGTCGACGGAATCGACACCATCGACGTCAGCGGGCTCGACTCGAGCTTCCTCGGACACTCCTATTTCGCCGAGAACAGCTCGGTGATCGCCGACCTGATCTACCTGCTGCACCAGGGGACACCGCCCGGGGAGCGCGGCGGCCTCGAGCCGGCGTCCCGGCCCGGCGACTCGGCACCTACCTACTGGCGGTTCGTCAGCGTGCCGTAGCGGAGTCGTCGCCGGAGCGCCCCCGCCCGGCAGCCGCCCGCTCACCCCACGGATTGGGTGGCGAGGTCATCGCCGCTCGCAGCCCGGCCCACACACCCCTCAGCTTGGCGAGCGCCGCCCCCTGATTGCCTTTCGGCAGTTCGCGCAGGAACGCGGCGGGAATCGCCAGCGCCAGCAGCGCCCAGAACTTGAGCCACCCGCCGAGGCCGGCGTAGCGGCGCACGAAGAGCGCCGTCGAGCGGCCGTTGTGGAAGGTTTTCGACGGTACGTAAACCCCCACGGTGTGGGACACCATGTGCCACAGCACCGCTTCATGGGCGTAGAAGCAGCGGTAGCCGGCGCGCTTCATCCGCATGCACCAGTCGGCATCCTCTACCGAGAGGAAGAAGATCGGGTCCCACAAACCGATCTCGCGCAGCACCCGGCGCGGTACCAGCATCGCACAGCCGTTGATGTAGTCGACCTCCTCGGTGCGGTCGTACTGACCGCGATCGAGCTCCCCCATGCCGCGCTCCTTGGTGACCGACTCGCCGAAGCGCAGTCGGCCGCCGGCCGACCAGAGGCGCTCCCGGTCCCAGAAGTAGTAGCACTTCGGGCCGACGCAGCCGATCGTCGGATCGCTCTCGGCGACGACGACGAGGCGGTCGAGCATGTCGGGGGCGACCTCGATGTCGTTGTTGAGCGCCAGCACGTAGTCGAAGTCGCGCTCCATCGCCCACTCGAGCCCGGCGTTCATTCCCGCCGCCGGCCCCTCATTGACCTCGACGCGCACCCGCTCGACCTGGGGAAACGCCTCGGCGACCGCCTCGAGGGATCCGTCGTCGGAGCCGTTGTCGACCACCACCAGGGTGACGTTCGGGTAGTCCAGCTCCGCCAGACTCTCGAGCGTCTGGAGGGTGATGTCTCTGCCGTTGTAGTTGAGTACCAGTGCCGCGACGCTCGGCGCCATGGGGCGGATCCTCCGGCAGCGAAGGGTACTACGGCCGCCGCCGGGCCGACGGAGTGCTCGAGTTCGCTGTGCTACTCTGCCGGCCCTCCGAGGCGCTGGCAACCAGGTGTCCAATCGCAGAATCCTCCTGACCGGCGCGACCGGTTTTCTCGGTCGCCAGGCCATCGAGCCGCTCCGGCGGCGTGGCTGGCAGGTCCACGCCCTCACGTCCGGTGCCACTCCGACGGACGAAGAGGGTCTCCTCTGGCACCGGCACGACCTGCTGACACCGGGTTCCGCCGCCCGGGCGATCGACGAGATCGGCCCGCAGGCGATGCTGCATCTCGCCTGGCACGTGGCGGCGTCGGGGGCCGAGAACTTCGCCTGGACGCGCGCGACGCTCGAGCTGCTCGAGGCGTTCGAGCAGGGGGGCGGTGAGCGAGCGGTCGGCATCGGCAGTTGCGCCGAGTACGACTGGACCGCGAGCCAACCGCTCTCGGAGGACTCGCCGCTCGTGCCCGCCACGCCGTACGGGGTCGCCAAGCACGCCTGCGCGCAGGCGTTCCTCGGCCTCGCCGCCGAAACCGGTCTGTCGGCAGCCTGGGGACGGGTGTTCTTCGTCTACGGCCCCGGCGAGGCGCCGCGGCGGCTGGTCCCGGCGGTGATCCGGGCGCTGCTGGCCGGTGAGCCGGCTCGTACGACTCACGGCGAGCAGCTGCGTGACTACCTCTTTGCCCCCGACCTCGGCGAAGCGATGGCGGCGCTGGTCGACGCCCGGACCACCGGTGCGATCAACCTCGCCAGCGGGACGTCAATCCCACTACGAGCCCTCGTAGAGGAGGCGGCTCGCCAGCTGGGGCGCGAGGAGCTGATCGAGCTCGGCGCCGTCGAGGCGCACCCCGACGAGGCTCCGGAGGTGAGCGCCGACGTCACCCGCCTGCTCGCGGAAGTCGCCTGGCAGCCGCGGACATCGCTGACCGACGGCATCGCCCGTTCGATCGAGTGGTGGCGCGCAGAGGAGGCGAGATGAAGGTCGTCGTCATCGGTTCCGGCATGGCGGCTTTCGGCGCCGCGCATCGGCTCCGCTCCGCAGGCGTCGCGCCGGTCGTCTACGACAGGAAGGACTACCCCGGCGGCCACACCGCCTCGTTCGCCCATCCGACCGGCTTCGTCTTCGACGACGGGCCGCACATCTCGTTCACGAAGAACGAGCGGCTGCAGCAGGTCTTCGCAGCGGCGGTCGATGAGGAGTTCGAGACCATCGACTGCAGGGTCAACAACTACTGGCAGGGCTACTGGATCAAGCACCCGGCGCAGGTCAACCTGTTCGGTCTCCCTCAGGAGCTGATCGACACGGTGATCGCCGAGTTCGAGGCGGTACAGGCGGCACCGACACCAGCGATCGCGAACTATGCTGACTGGCTCGTCGCGACCTTCGGCGAGACCTTCAGCCGTACCTTCCCGATGGAGTACGGCCGCAAATACCACACGTGCACCGCCGAGACGATGACGACCGACTGGCTCGGCCCGCGGCTCTACCAGCCCGACCTCGAGGAGGTGCGCTACGGCGCCACGCACGCCGAGACGCCGGAGGTGCACTACGTCAGCCACTTCCGCTATCCGACCGAGGGCGGCTTCTTCTCGTATCTCTCGAAGTGGGTCGACGCCGCCGACCTGCACCTGGGCCACGAGCTGGTCGGCGTCGATCCTCGGGCACGCCGCCTGCGGTTCGCCAACGGGATCGAGACCGGCTACGACGAGCTGATCTCGTCGGTCCCGCTGCCGGCACTGGTGCCGATGATCGACGGCGCCCCCGACGAGGTGGTCGAGGCGGCCGGCAAGCTCGCCTGCACGATCTGCATGACGGTCAATGTCGGCGTCGCCCGCGAGGGGATCTCCGAGCACCAGTGGACCTACTTCTACGACGACGACTACTTCTTCACCCGCCTCTCCTTCCCGCACCTGCTCTCTCCACGCACCGTCCCGCCCGGCACCAGCGGCATCCAGGCGGAGTGCTACTACTCCGACAAGTACCGGCCGGTCGACGTCACCCCTGAGGAATGTGTGGAAAAGACCCTGCGGGATCTCAGGCGCTGCGGCCTGGTTCGCGAAGACGACGAGATCCTGATGACCGAGGTGCGGCCGATCCGCTGGGCGAACGTGATCTTCGACCATGATCGCCCGGAGGCCCTCGCCACCATTCACGGCTTCCTCGGGGAGGCAGGCATCCGCTGGGCCGGCCGCTACGGCGAGTGGGGCTACCTGTGGACCGACCAGTCGTTCGCCAGCGGCGAGAGGGCGGCCGAAGCGATCCTCGGTCGCCAGCGCTAGCCGTCCACTCGGATTCGTTCGAAAACGAAGCGCTCGTCGCTGACCGACTCACCCCGGTGCAGGCGCACGACGACGATCAGCGAGTCCGGATCGGGCTGGTGGAGCGTCAGACCGCTGAACCAGGCGGTGCGCTCCCCCATACGGACGAGCGGGAAGACGACTTTCCCCTCCTTGTCCTCCCAGGCGACGAAATCGCCGCTGAAGTGCTTGACGTAGAGCGCCAGTGAGCCGCCGGTCTCGACGAGCATCATGTGCTCGGAGAAGACCGCTTCACCCTCCCTGGCGAGGTGGAAGAGCCCCATCATCCGGTCGCCGATCGGCTCGGTCCAGAGCTCCTCGCAATCGCCGCCGAGACCCGAGCCGCGCCAGTAGCCGGCGAGCCACGACAGCTCCCCGATCGAAGCGCGCGGGCTCTGCTCCCCGTCGGCTAGGGAGAGCACGTCGACAGTTGGCGTCTCGGCTCCGAGAAGAGGGGTGAAGAAGAGCGCGACGGCCAGCGTCGCGCGGAGGGAAGAAGGGCGGCATATTCGTCTCATGGGGATCTCTTTCCTGAAGTCGAGCAGGAGCGCTCATTCTGATGACGACTCTCGACTGGACTAGGGGACACTCCGGCACCTTCGCGGCGAAGGGCTCCAAGTAGGCCCACAAGCTGAAACAGCGCCTTCCTGATCGAGGGGAGTCCATCCTCCCTCTCTCCGGCGATGGCGACCCCTGATAGCCGGTCTACCCGGAAAGCGACGACCCGCTCGAGGCTGCCACCCGGCCGAAGAGTATTCCGGCAGTCGTCTCGGCTATTCGGCCTGGGCGGTGTCGGAGTCGGAACGCCTCACTTCGATCTCGGCCCGCCCTTGCTGCGTCACCTTGGCGTCGCTCGGGACGTCCTCCGCAACCAGCGTGTTGACGCCGATGAAGACCCGGTCTCCGACCTCGATCCCGCCGATCAGGCAGGCTCCGGCGGCGATGAAGGCGTCGTCCCCCACCGTCGGCATCTCGCCGCGACGCCGGGTCGAAGGCGCCCCGATCGTCACCCGGTGCAGCAGCGTCGCCCGCGCTCCGATCCTCGCCTTGTTGCCGATCACCAGCCCGTTGCCGTGAGCGATCCGGAAACCGGGACCGATCACCGCCTCCGGCGCGATGTCGACGCCGGTGAGGAAAAGCGAAAGCCTGGCGAAGAGCGGCCCCAGGACCGGGATCCCGCGGCTGCGGAACCAGTGGGCGATCCGGTGGAGCACCACCGCCTGGTAGCCGTTCTCGAACAGCAACGACTCGAGCACGTACCAGGGGAACGGCTTGCTCTTGATCTCGCGCAGACGGCGCGTGTCCTCGGCGAGGTTCGACGGCATCGATCCGGCTCCGGCGGGATGGTAGCAGCCGGTTGTGTGACAGTCTTCACCCCACAAACAGTCTTCGTCCCACAAGAAGACCAGCCTGAACCTCCACACCAGCAACCCGGTGAGAAGCTCAGGCTAGAGAGTTCCAGCCGTGTTCCTGCTGCCGATAGGCCACGAAGAAGACGAACTGCGGCGCTGGCCGATCGTCTCGACGACGATCGCTGCACTCTGCCTTGCCGTCTTCGCCCTCACCGCCCTCCTCGGACGGGCCGCCGAGAACCGCACCCGGGAAGCTGCCGTCGCCGTCCTCGACTTCGCGGGGTCCCACCCGCACGTCGTCCCGGACGAGCGGTTCCTCTTCGACAGCACCGAAGTGATACTCGAAGAACGTCGCGAGGCCTGGGAGTCGTGGGACTGGAGCGACTACGAGGCCTCGAGCTACGGCGAAGAGGGCCCGACGGCGGAAGAGCGTGAGGCGGACCAGCGGCGCCTCGACGAGCTGACAGCCGAGTGGCGACGCCAACGCAGGAGAGTGCCCGCCTACGCCCTCGGGCTGACGCCCGCGGAGTCACGACCCGCGACGTTCGTCACCTACATGTTCGTCCACGCCGGAATCCTCCACCTGGCGGGCAACCTCCTCTTCTTCTGGCTGCTCGCCTCACCGCTCGAGGACGTCTGGGGCCGCCCGCTCTTCGCCGCCTTCTACCTTCTCTGCGGCCTGGCGGCGGCGGCCCTTTGGGTAGCGCGCTACCCGAGCTCGCCGGTGCCGGTGATCGGCGCCTCCGGCGCCATCGCCGGACTCATGGGCGCCTTCATGGTGCGCTTCTGGAAGACGCGCATGCGCTTCTTCTACGTGCTGTGGATCATCCTCCGGATCCGCACCGGGACCTTCTACGCGCCCGCCTGGTTGATGCTCGGCCTGTGGGCGGCGCGCGAACTGGCGATGGCGACGTGGATCGAGCCCCACACGATGACCGGAGGCGGCGTCGCCACGTGGGCGCATCTCTACGGTTTCGGCTTCGGCGCGGTGGCGGCGCTCGTCATCAGAGTGTCGAAGATCGAGGAGCGGTGGGTCGAAGACGCGATCGCCGCCGACACCGGAGACATCGAGGAACGCGCCATCGAGGCCTCCTTCCAACTCGAGGAGCGCGATGGCGGAGACGCCGCCTGGGCGTTTCTGGCAAACGAAGCCGCGAAGCCGGGAGCGAGCGCCGACCTCGTCCTTCGCTGGTGGGACCTCGCGCGAGACGCAGGACGGACGGCTGAAGTGGCCCCGGCGCTTCTGCGGGTGCTCCATGGGCAGCTCCAGCGCAGGGAGCTCGAGATCGCCGTCCCCGCCTGGCTCGATCTTACGCACGAGCTGCCCGACTTCGAGCCGCCGGCCGACTTCGCCGTCCGCATGGCCGAAGCGCTGCTGCAGTTCGAAGGAGAGCACGCAGAAGCGGTTCGTCTCCTCCTGGTGGCTCAACGGGCTCTCGGCGCCGACCCCCCTCAGGGGCTCTACCTGCGATTCGTCAGGACAGCCGTCCACGCGTCGATCCCCGGCGCGGTCGATTTGTGTGCGAAGCTCAGCCGCGATCCCGAGCTGCCGGAAGAACAGAAACGGGAACTGCTGGAGCTGGTGAGGACCCATGCCTGACCGGCGCCGGCCTACGGAAAGGACCGACACGATGAAGAAGACGACTTTCGCGGCAGTGGCGAGCCTGGCGCTGCTCGCGGCATGCGGCGGCGCGGACCGGAGCACGAGAGTGGTGATCGACGGCTGGGCAGAGGTGCTGCAGGTCGAGGTCGCAACCTCCAAGCACAACAAGTTCCCCGAGCGACTGGCGGACATCGACCCGGCGATGCGCGCTCACCTGTCGCGCACCGACGCCTGGGGCAAGGACCTCTTCTACATGACCCCCCGCAGCGACCTCTATCTGCTGATCTCCGCCGGCCCCGACGGCGCCTTCGGCAACGAGGACGACATCGTCGCCGTCAACGGCCACTTCCGCGACACGATGGAAAGCTACGGCACCTACAAGGCCGTGCGCAGAAGTCTTCCCGGCTAGCCCGGGCCTTCTCACCAGCTCGCCGCTGCGGACCCCTTGAACTCGCGCAACACCGCCGAGCGCTTCTACCGCTCCGCCGGCGCGGCGGCGCTGTCGCTGTTCGTGCGCGTCGGCGTCGCGTTCGGGGTCGATCTCCTTCTCAGACGTTGGATCCCGGACGCCGATCACGGCCTCTACCAGTGGGCGTTCACCGCCTTCCTCGTCCTCGGGGCGGTGCGCGACCTCGGCCTCGTCTACCACGTCGTCCGGGACGACGAGCGGCCGTTCGGCAGCCTCCTGCGGCTCGAACTGGTGTGGGGCGCTGCCCTGGTGGTCGGCGTCTGGTTCGCCGCCCCGTGGCTCGCCGAAGGGTTCCGGGAGGCGCGCCCGGACGTCATCCCGGTGCTGAGGGCGATGACCGTGTTCCTCTTCCTCGAGGGGCTGTCGCAGGTGCCGAAGGTGTGGTTCGAAAGCGAGCTCGCCGTCGGCCGCGCGGTCATGCCCGAGATCGTCCGCAATCTCACGATGGCGGTCGTCGCCGTCACCGCCGCCCGGCTCGACTATGGTGTCTGGAGCCTCGTCATCGCCCAGATCGCAGCGGCGGCGGTCTATGCCGCCCTGCTGTGGCGCCGCGCCTGGGGGGTGATGCCGCTCACCCTGGGAAGCTCCGGCACCTGGTCGCTCGTCGCCAGAAGCTGGCCGCTCGCCCTCATCTGGTTCCTCATCATCCTCATCGATCGTATCGACGTCTTCATCGTCGGCAACCTCAGCGACGCCGGGACCCTCGGACAGTATGAGTTCGCCTATTCGCGCGCCTTCCTAGCCCACACGATCCTGACGCCGGCGATCACCCGGACCCTATACCCGGCGCTGGTCGCCTTCCGCCGCTACCCGAAGCAGTTGTTCGAGGCCTACCGCCTGGCGACCGTGTTGGTCGTCTCCATCCAGGCACCGATCGCCTGGTTTCTGTTCGCCAATCCGACGACGACGCTCCGCATCCTCGGTGGCCCTCAGTGGGAGATCGCGCCGACCTTCCTCACGGTGCTGTGTTTCGCCCCGCTGATCGAGCCGATCGGCCGTCTCGGAGGCGAGGTGCTCAAGACCCTCCACAAGGACCGGGTGTGGATCGTCTCCAACCTGCTCACCCTCGCCGCGTTCGGCATCGGCGGCGCCTGGGCGACGCTGCGCTTCGGGCCGATCGGGATGGCGTGGGCCAACTACCTGCCGATCGGCAGCGTCGTGATCGCCGTCTTTCTCTACCGGCTGGCGCCGGCCGGCTTCCGTCGTCTCGCCTCCGACATCGCCTTGATTTATCTCGTCCCGACGCTAGTATTTCTGCTCGTCACCCGGCTCGTGGACGATCCCTGGACACGCTTCGCCGTCTCACTCGTGGCGCTCGTCGCCGTCCTGGCATTCTCCTGGCTCCGGCACGGCCCGCACTTCAAGGCGTTCCTGCGGGATCCGGTCGCCGCCACCGAGGGTGACACCGCCTGACCCCGCCGATGAACGCCTCCCGCCAACGCCTCGTCCCCCTCGTCTTCGCCTGCCTGACGGCGTTCCTCTTCCTCTTCCCGCTCGGCGTCGGGAAGCCCGGCATGCCGCTGACGTTCAAGGCGGACGAGCCGTCGTACTACCTGATGGCGCTCAGCCTCACCCACGACGGCGATCTCGAGTGCAACGTCGAGGATCGCCGCCGCGCCGTCAACGACTTCCCGTTCCTGCCGATCGACAACACGATCGTCATGACCGACGACGGCTGGCGGACGACCTACTTCGGCAAGCCCTACCTCTACTCGATGCTGGCCGCACCGCTTGCCCACTTCTTCGGCGCCGACGGCATGGTGGCATTCAACGTCCTGCTCTTCGCAGCGATGATCTGGATGGGGACCTGCTACCTCAGGCGGTTCAACGGCGAGGGGCTGGCGGCGCTCTTCTCGACCGGGTTCTTCGTCGTCAGCGGCCTCTTCCCCTACGTCTTCTGGATGCACCCGGAGGTCTTCATGGCGTTCGGAGTGTGCGTCGGCCTCTACTTCGGCCTCACCTCGGCGCCGTCGAGGCCGAGCTGGGGCGGGCTGTGGAGCCGGATGCTCGCCGCCGTCGCCCACCCCGTCGTGCGCCTGTCGCTCTCCGCTGCGGGGATCGCCGCCGCCACCTACCACAAGCCGATGATGGCGATCATGGGGGTCCCCGTCGTCTGGGCTCTTCTGAGCAGGAGGAACTGGCGACAGCTCGTCTGCTGGCTGCTGGCCGCGGCGATCTCGATGGGGATCTTCGCAGGCCTCGCGGTCGCCCTGACCGGTCACCCGAGCGCCTACCTGGGCGTTCAGCGCACCGGCTTCCGGATCACCGACCCGGAGGTAGAGCCACTCCAGGTGCAGAGCGAGGAGGTGTTGGAAGATCTCAAGACCGACAAGTCGTGGTCCTGGCTGTGGCGCCTGCCGGAGTTCAAGGCGAAGAAGACGTTGAGCAGTCTCGGCTCGTTCCTCTGGGGGCGCCACACCGGCTTCGTCGTCTATCTGCCGTTCGCCGTGCTGGCGATCATTCTGTTCCTGGTCCACGGCCTGCGCGACTCGACGCGCTGGTCGGTCCTCGCCGCGGCGGCCGGGCTGGCGGCCTTCTATCTCGTCTGGATTCCGTTCAACTGGCACGGCGGAGCGGGATTCGTCGGCAACCGCTACTTCGTCTCGGCCTACCCCGCCTTCCTTTTCCTCGTGACGCAGATCCGGCCGCGGTGGGCCCTGCTGCCGGGGTTCGCCGCCGGCGGGCTGCTCCTCGGAGTGCTCGTCTTCCAGCCGCTCGGCTCTCCGGTGCGCGAGGCGACACTGCAGTCCCACGTCCGCGGCCCCGCCTACCGGCTGTTCCCGGTCGAGAAGACCATCCAGTCGGCGATCCCCGGGTATCGCGGGGTGACGGTCGACAGAGTGTGGTTCCGCGGCCGCAAAGACGCCATGACGGTCGCCGGCGACGAGATGATTTTCTACGGCAATCTCGCGGCCGAGGTGTGGATGGTCAACCGGGCGCCGATTCTCGAGCCGGTGCTGTTCGAGGTGCGGAGCCTGGCGGCAGAGAACGAGGTGACCCTGTCGATCGGCGACGAAGAGGTCACCGTCCTCTTCACGCCGGAGGATCGCTCCGACGATGTGCAGATCGTCGAGCTGACACCTTCGAACCCGGAGCCCTACCGTCCCGTCCACATCGTGCCCGACGACAAACCGGCATCGGCGCTCTACCACCTCACCGTCACCCCGGCTCGCGGCGTCGTTCCGAGGGGCCGCGACGGTCAGCTCCAGTGGCGCAGCTACTTCGGCGCCGGCGTCCGCTATCTCGGCCCGCGCTCCAAGGTCTATTCGGACGACGCGTTCACCGTCGAGTGGCTGTCGTGCGAGGCGCCGGCGATCGTCACCGCGGGTGACAAGTTCCGCGCCGAGGCCCACGTCAGGAATCTCGGCGTCATCGAATGGCCGGCCCACGGGCTGACCCGGGTCACCCTCTCCTACCACTGGGTGAGAGACGGCGAGGTCACTCACTTCGAGGGGATCCGGACACGCCTCCCCGGCAATGCGAAGGTCGGCGATCGGACCGGCGCCCTGCTTCAGGTCGAGGCGCCGACCGAGCCCGGGACGTACACCCTGCAGTTCGACATCGTCCGGGAGGGTGTGGCGTGGTTCTCAAACCGCAACGGCGAGACCCTCTGCGAGGCGACGGTGGAAGTCGTCCCGCCGGCCTGATCGCGACTCCGGTGCGAGCGCTCGCGGCCTCCGGCCTCCTCCTCGCCCTCGCCTGCGGCGAGCCGCCGGAGGGAACGCCGCTCCTGGATCCGCTACAGCGCCCTGACATTCTCGTCGAGGCGCGTGACCTCGACTTCCCTCCTTCCCAGGAGGGCAACCGGTTCCTCCACGGCTGGTGGGGGTGGGTCGAGGCCGGGACTGTGAGGATGGTCGCCTACCGGCGGCCGGCGAGGATCGAGGTCGTCTCTCTCGAATCGCGGCAGAGGACCCTGCGCTTCGCGACCCGCGTCCACTCCCTCCCTGCGTCGGGAGCGGTCGACGTCCGGGTGAGCGGGCGCTCCGTCGCCACGCTGCCGCTCGACCCGACGGCCGTCGAACTGCCGCCGCTGCCGATCGGACGAGCGACGGTCGACTTCGTCTGGCCGGAGGGGAGCGAGGTCGGCATCGAGCGCGCGACCTTCGATCAAGCGCTGCCGCCGGGCCGGGTTCGAATTGAGGATTCCGCGGTGTTGCAGGCCGGCAACTCGGCCGTCGACTTCGTCCGCTGGCTGCCGGCCGACACCAGACTGCGAGGGACCCTCGAGCTGCCGGAGACGATGCGGCGGGAGCAGACCTTCTCGCTGAGAGTCGAGGACGAGGACGGCGAAGTGCGCGAGCTTCTCCACCGCCCCGGGACGGGTCCGTCCTGGGGGCGCGGAAGCGACTTCGAGGCGGACCTCGCGAACCGCGAGGGGCTGGTGCGACTCCGGCTGCTGGCTCGGGGCACCGGCGATGAGGCCACGTGGCGGAATCTCGAGTTCGTCCAACCGCCTCGCACCGAACGAGCGGCCACCGTTCCCGATCCTCCACGACTGCCGGATCCTCCGCGACTGCCGGATCCTCCGCGGCTGCCGGATCCTCCAAGACTGATAGTCCTCTACGTCTTCGACGCGCTACGAGCCGATGCGATCGGCGGCCGGGAGGGCGCGGCGAGCGTCACCCCCACCCTCGACCGACTGGCTCGCGAAGGGGTGTCGTTTCGCGCCCACCATTCGTTGGCGCCCAACACGTTGCCCTCCACCGTCACCCTCTTCACGGGGCGGCCGGTGCTCGGCGACGCGGGTGCACTCGCCGCAGACCCACCGGTCCTGGCGGAGGCGTTCGCAGAGGCCGGCAGGGCGACCGGTCTCTTCTCGGGCAACATCTACGTCTCGGACGCCTACGGGTTGACGCGCGGCTTCGAGGCCCACGATCCGGACGTGCTCTACGACACCCATCCGCGCGGCGCCTACAACGACAACGCCGAATGGGTCCATCCGGCCGCCCTCGAGTGGCTCGACGGCCTGGCGCGACCGGGCTTCCTCTATGTGCATCCGGTGCACCCGCACAACCCCTACGCCCCGCCTCCCCGCCTCGAGCCGGAGCCCGACCCCGCGGCACCGTCGACGATCGACGGCGGCTCCGCCACGCTCATCCGGTTGCGCAAGGGAGAGCGGCGTGCCGGCACGGCGGACCGGAGACGGATCCTCGACCTCTATCGCGCCAGCGTCGCCTATGGCGACGAGCAGCTCGGAGTGCTTCTCGCAGAGATCGAGCGACGCTTCGAACCGGGCGAGGTGCTCCTCGTCGTCACCGCCGACCACGGAGAGGAGCTCTTCGACCACGAGGGCCTGCTGCACGGCTTCTCGCTTTACGGCCATCAACTGAGGATCCCCCTGGTGGTCTGGTGGCCCGGCCGGCTCAAGCCAGGCGTCGTCGACCGCCCGACGAGCACCCAGGACGTCCACGTCACGTTGAGACAGCTTGCCGAGGCTCACGCGCCGCTGCCCCTCACCGGCCGCTCGCTCTGGCCCGAGCTCCTGGGGAACACCGGATCAGTAGGAACCGGGCCCGCGGGGCCGCCGGAGGTGCTCTTCGCTGCCGCTCCGGGAGTCGACGGCGGGATCTACGCCTCCTTCACCTCCGGGCACAAGCTCGTCTGGGCGCCGCGGCGCAACACCCAGTGGGGCATGGGCACCGGCCCGGGGCGCGACCGTGAGCCGGAGTACGTCTTCGATCTGACCGCCGATCCCGGCGAGCAGTCGAACCTCGCCGGGGAGCGTTTGCTCGAGACCGACTGGCTGCGCGGCCGGCTGCGGGCGTGGATCGAACTGGCGGCGGCTCTCCAGCCCGGCACCGAAGCCGCCGAGGTCAGCGACGAGGTGACCCGCAACCTGCGGGCGCTCGGCTACGTCGACTGAGCCGTCGCGGAGGCCAGGCCTCGAGTGGCGCTACCCGCCGAAGCCGGCACGTCGTGCGTTGCCGGCGATCTCTTCGGGCGGCAGCATGCGGTCGAAGACCGCCACTCGCGACAGCGATCCGGACCAGGCCGCCCCGCCGCGCCACCGGTCGCCGAGTGACAACGGGTACGGTCGCCAGTGAAAGAAGTGGCCGAGCAGCTCGGTGGTCTCCAAGGCCAACCGGCCGTCGCGGTAGAGCGCCAGCCGCCCGGGCGTGTAGGTGACGGTGAGGTGTGCGCTGCCGGTGGGAGCGGGTCCCAGGTCGACCTGAGCGAACGGCTCGCGCTTCGGCCCGACCCGCATCCGGAGCACGAGACGACCGCTCTCGACGCCGAGCATCACGTTCTCGCTGCCGGCATCGCGGCCGATCGACAGGATCGCGCCGTCAGGCCACGACCGGCCATCGCCCGATCGACCCTCGGCGGCGACCTCGAGCGTGAAGCGATTGGTCCGCCACATGCCTGCGTGAAGCCGGTCGGCCGATTTGAGCGCCAGCATCGAGCCGGCCGAGAGATCGAGGGTACCGTCGGGACGTCGCCGAGCCTCTCCCTCGAGCTGCGTCGTGGAACCCGAAGCCGGATCCCAGCTCCAGAGCAACCCCCGGCGCGAGCTCGGCCATCCGGCATTCAACGGCTCCGGAGGCTCCGTCCGGGTGACGACGGCCACCCCGGTCCAGCTACGCTCCGGGCCGCCGGCCGTCACGAGATAGTGGCCCGGCTCAATGAGCGTCGTCCGCAACTCCTCGCCGCTTTCGCGAAGCAGCTCGACCGGAGCTTCACCGTCTTCCAGGGTCTTCTCCACGACCCACTCGACGGTCTCGGGCGCCGCGAACTCGACGTCGAGCGGTGCCTGGCCCGTCCGGCGACCGAGGGCGAGCGGCGCACGCCACAGGTCGGGGAAGCGATCGACCGCAGGATGCGGCGCGATCGCTCTGGCCCGCCCCAGCAACTCGAGAGTGTCGGTGTCGATCTCCGCGACCCGCAGCTCGTAGTCGGCCTGGAAGTGGTCGTGCGTGCCGTCCGAGGCCGCCATGGCCAGCAGGGTGCGGTCGGCGGAGACCATCGGGAAGTAGAGGTAGCCGCGATCGTCGGGCAACCTCGGGTCGCTCTTCTCGACGAGAGTCTGCGCGCTTCCGTCGACGAGGTCGAAGCGATCGATCGGGCCTCCGGCCCCGGCGGTCCAGAACGCCCACCGGCCGTCGGAGGTGAAGTAGGGCTGGCACCCCGGCAGCGGCACCGCCTCGCCGAGCCGTCCCCCCTCCTCTACCGGAGCCAGCACGGCGAGCCCGCTCGCCGCCCAGCGACCCTGTGGATCGACGAGCCAGCGTCGCCCGTCGGCCGCCGATTCGAGCAGCGTCCGTCGCGATCCGCCGTCGAGATCGACGGTCCTGACCGCACCGTCCTCGTCGATGAAGCTCACCGTGCGCTCGTCGAGCCACACAGCGGCGCGATGCTCGAAATAGGTTCGCGCCGACTCTGCGAGGGTGCCGCCCTCCGAGCCGTCGGTCGCCAGCCAGCGCAGCGGCCCGATCGAGTCGCCGTCGAAGTAGCGCTGGCGGCCCGACGGAAGACTCAGGTAGACGAGACGCTCGCCATCGGGAGCGATGTGCGCGCAGCAGTGCCTGCGGCCGTCCTCGTCGGGGCTCAGTTGCTCCGGGTCGCCGCCGCCGAGGCCGGCGCGCCAGATCCTCCAGCTCCCCGAGCGGTTCGACTCCCAGACGACGAAGCCGTGCCGGTCGGCGCCGGCCAGCGCCGCTTCGGGAAGCGGGTTGTCTCGCGGTGCCGCGGCCCCGCAACCGGCGAGCGCCACGAGCGCCAGCGCCGCCAGTGACCGAGTCAGCGCGCGGCGCTCAGCCGCCACCGCTACGCTCGCCATACTGTGTCTCGATCCAGGCGCGATAGCCGCCACCGTCGAGAATCGACCGCCACCACGGCTCGTTGTCGAGATACCACCTCACCGTCGCCTCGAGCCCCTCGGCGAAGCCGACGGATGGGCGCCATTCGAGCTCCTCTTCGAGGCGCGTCGCATCGATGGCGTAGCGAAAGTCATGTCCCGGGCGATCGGCGACGAAGCGAATGCGCTCCCGACACGCCTTCCCGCCGGCAGGCGGTGCCTCGGGGAAGCGGCCGGCAAGTCCGCCGTCGCCCTCGAAGGCGGTATCGACGGCGGTGCAGAGCTGCTCGACCACTTCGAGATTGGTCTTCTCGTTGCGGCTGCCGATGTTGTAGGTCCGTCCGGCGGTGCCGCGCTCGAGGATCGCTTCGATGCCGCTGCAATGGTCTTCCACGTGCAGCCAGTCGCGGACGTTGGTCCCCTGGCCGTAGACCGGCAGTTCACGACCCTCGAGAAGGTTGACGATGAAGAGTGGGATCAGCTTCTCGGGATAGTGGTAGGGCCCGTAGTTGTTCGAGCAGTTCGAGAGCGTCACCGGCAGCGCGTAGGTCTCGTTGTACGCGCGCACGAGATGGTCGGCCGCCGCCTTGCTCGCCGCGTACGGGGAGTTTGGGGCGTACGGCGTCGCCTCGGTGAATGCGGCATCGCGCGGTCCCAGTGTGCCGTAGACCTCGTCGGTCGAGACATGGTGGAAGCGCCGACCTGACGTGTCGTCGCCCCATACCCGGCGGGCCGCCTCGAGGAGCGCGCAGGTGCCGTTGACGTTCACCTCGACGAACCTCTCCGGGCCCTCGATCGAGCGATCGACGTGGGACTCGGCGGCGAAGTGAACGACCGTGTCGATCGCCTCTTCGCGCAACAGCGACTCGTCGGCGGCGCGATCGACGATGTCCCCATGCACGAAGCGCAGCGTCCGGTCCTCATCGGGGAGACTCGCGCGGTGGCCGGCATAGGTCAGCGCATCGAGGACCACGATGCGGTCTTCCGGATGGCGTCGCCGCCAGTAGTGAACGAAGTTGGCGCCGATGAAGCCGGCCCCTCCGGTCACCAGCAACCTAGCCACGCTGCACCTCTTTTCCCCCCATTTCGTCGAGCATCCTACCGAGGGCGACGCGCCAGGGAAGCTGCTCGACCCCCAGTGCCTCGGAGAGGCTCGAGCAGTCGAGAACACTGTAGGTGGGCCGCGTCGCCTCCGCCGGATAGTCGGCGGTCGCAACCGCCCGGACCGGGGGCTTTCGGTCGGTGAGCCCGCGCTCGAAGCCCAGCTCCCGGATCTCGACGGCGAACTCGTGAAACGAGCAAGCGCCACTGTCGCACCAGTGGTGGACCCCCGAGAGTCGCCCCTCGACCGATGCCGACGCCGCGCGCCACAGGGTCCGCGCCAGCCCCCGAGCCCAGGTCGGGGAGCCGACCTGATCGTCGACC
The DNA here is from genome assembly GCA_965223855.1 of Candidatus Multivoradales bacterium. GTDB lineage: Bacteria > Acidobacteriota > Thermoanaerobaculia > Multivoradales > JAHEKO01 > CALZKB01. Next base: position 1,939,333 of record CBDCXM010000009.1, on the reverse strand, counting down.
ACCTGCAATTCGTCGCGCTCCGCCATCAGCCTCAGCATGGTCGTGACGAAGTTGCCGCCGAGCGCCGAGTAGACCCTCGCAGTGCGCACGACCACTCCCGCCTCCCCGAGTCGTTCTACCTCCCTCTCGCCCTCCAGCTTGGTGCGGCCGTACACGGACAGCGGTCCCGTGGGATCACCCGGCACGTAGGGCGTGTCCTTCGAACCGTCGAAGACGAAGTCGGTCGAGACATGCACCAGTCGTGCTCCTGCGGCTGCGCACGCCTTCGTCAGTGCCCCCACACCGTCGCGATTGGCCGCCTCGGCGGCCGCGACCTCCTTCTCCGCCCGATCGACGGCCGTGTAGGCGGCGGCATTGAGGATCACGTGCGGCCGGATCGACGTCACCAGTTGCTTCACTCTCCCGGCGTCGGTCAGGTCGAGGGCGACCCGGTCGAAGGCCGCCAGGTCGACGGCGGTGGGCGCCTCTCGGACCAGCTCACGCCCGAGCTGACCCGCCGCCCCGGTGAGGAGCACTCTCACGCGAAGAGCTCTGCGTCGGCGAGACCCGGTGCCGCCCGGTCCTTGTCGGACAGCTCGAGTTCGACATCGTCCGCGAGCGGCCAGTCGATCCCGATCCCGGGGTCGTCCCAGCGCAGAGAGCGGTCGTGCTCGGCCGAATAGCCCCCCGTACAGCGATAGACCAGGACCGCCGTCTCGGACAGCGTGTAGAAGCCGTGCGCGAAGCCCGGCGGGATCCACAGCATCTCGTGGCTTTGCCCGTCGAGTCGCCGGCCGATCCACGCTCCGAAGGTGTTCGACGAACGGCGCAGATCGACAGCGACGTCGAACACCGCTCCGTGGGCGACCCGCACCAGCTTTCCCTGCTCGGCGGGGGAAAGCTGGTAGTGAAGGCCGCGCAACACTCCGCGCCGCGACACCGACTGATTGTCCTGCACGAAGCGGCCCCCGAGGCCGATCTCCTCGAACTGGTCCTCGCGCCAGGTCTCGAGGAAGCAACCCCGGTCGTCGCCGTGCACCCGCGGACGCACCACGCACACTTCGGCAGCGGCGGGCAGGCCTCGACGGTGAAGTTCACGATTCCCGCGCGACCTCTCGCAGATAGTCGCCGTAGGCGCTGGCGCCGAAGGCGTCGGAAAGCTCCTCGAGTCGCGCGGCATCGATGTAGCCCATGCGAAACGCGATTTCTTCCGGGCAGGCGATCTTGAGCCCCTGTCGCTCTTCGATGACCTGCACGAAGTTGGCGGCGTCGAGCAACGCCGAATGAGTGCCGGTGTCGAGCCACGCCGTGCCGCGCGACAGGATCTCGACGGAGAGCTTGCCGCGCTCCAGATAGTCGCGGTTGACGTCGGTGATCTCGAGCTCGCCGCGCGCCGACGGCCGCATCGAGCGGGCGACGTCCACCACCTGCTCGTCGTAGAAGTAGAGCCCCGTCACGGCGTAGTGAGACTTCGGCCGCTCCGGCTTCTCCTCGATCTCCGTCGCTCGACCGTCGGCGTCGAAGCTGACGACTCCGTAGGCGCGCGGGTCGCGCACGTAGTAGCCGAAGACCGTCGCCCCCTCGCGCTCGGCGGCGACCCTCTGGAGCGTCTTCGCGAAACCGCCGGCATAGAAGATGTTGTCGCCCAGGATCAGACAGACCGGATCGCCGGCGATGAAGGACTCGCCGATGAGGAAGGCCTGGGCGATCCCCTTGGGCTCCGGCTGCACCGCGTAACTCAGGTTCAGCCCCCAGCGGCCGCCGTCCCCGAGGAGCGCTTCGAACGCGGGCGTGTCACGTGGAGTTGAAATCACCAGGATGTCGCGGATCCCGGCGAGCATCAGCGTCGACAACGGATAGTGGATCATCGGTTTGTCGTACACCGGCAGCAGCTGCTTGCTGGTCGACGCCGTCAGCGGCAGCAGGCGCGTCCCCGCCCCACCAGCCAGAATGATCCCCTTGTTCGCCACGACTCCGAGTTCCTTTCGCGGGTCCCGAGAGCCGTGCTCCGGCCGCCGCCGGAGGGCCTCGGGAGGCCTCGTCGCCGACGATGGTAGCACCGTCGCAGCGTGGTAACGTCTGGCCGCCCCGCGGGTCCTCCCCATGGCCGTTCACCCCGAAACTCCCGCCGTCACCGCCACTACGCCGGCCACCAACCCTCCGGAGTCTCCATGAGTTCACAACGCCCTGCGAAGGCCGACATGCCGGTCGTCATCCTGTGCGGCGGCCAGGGGACGCGCCTGCGCGAGGAGACCGAGTACCGACCGAAGCCGATGGTCGAGATCGGCGGCATGCCGATCCTGTGGCACATCATGAAGATCTACGGTCAGTTCGGGCTGCGACGCTTCATCCTCTGCCTCGGCTACAAGGGGTGGGTGATCAAGCAGTACTTCCTGCGCTTCCACGAGATGATGCGCGACTTCACCGTCCGCATGGACGCCTCGCCGCCGGTGTTCCACAACGAGGTCGGCGTCGAGGATTGGGAGATCACCTGCGTCGAGACCGGCGCCGAGACCGGAACCGGCGGGCGCCTCTGGCGGGTGCAGGATTACATCGACACCGACACCTTCCTCTTCACCTACGGCGATGCCGTCGGGCGGGTCGACATCGACCGCCTGATCGCCTACCACTACGAGAAGGGGAAGGTCGCCACGGTGACGGGGGTCCACCCGACGTCACGCTACGGCGAGCTGCACCTCGAAGACGGACTGGCGACCGAGTTCAACGAAAAGCCGACCGTGGCCGACGGCTTCGTCTCCGGCGGCTTCTTCGTCTTCAACCGCGGCGTCTTCGACTACATGAGCGACAAGGCGTCACTGCTGCTCGAGATCGAGCCGCTGCGCGACATGGCGCGCGAGCGCGAACTCGCCGTCTATCCGCACGAGGAGTACTGGCACTCGATGGACACCTACCGCGACTATCTGCACCTCAACGAGGTGTGGAACTCGGGTGAGGTGCCCTGGAAAACCTGGTAGCCGTCGGCTGCTATCCCTCGGCGCTGATGCCGGTGTCTGAGGCGCCCGCCGTGAGTGCAGCTCGCTCGTCGATGCCTCAGCGCGCCGGGCTCGTCAGGAGTCTCCAGATCGATCGGGCCGAGTTCGCATCCAGCCCGTAGGCGACCTACCTCAGCGCAGGTCCTCACAGTCCGGGTCCGTCGGATTGAGCTCGCAGCACAGATCGAACTCTTCGTCGGTCTGGGTGAACGGATCGCAGTCGGTCGGCGGCTCGTCGCACGGCACGCCGTAGCAGGCGGACCACCCCCAGCGCTTGCCGGGGAACTCGATGTCGCCCCAGGCGAAGCCGGTCTCTTCCTGGCCGGTGACGGAGTTCTCGAGCTCGGCGTGGACGACGATGTGGAGTGAAGCTTCGTCGCAATTCGGGTCGGTGGGGTCGATGGCGAACTCGCTGAGCTGGAACATCTGGGTGTGCGACGTCATCGGGCTGCTGAACTCGAGCTTCACCGGAAACTGCCCGGGGCTCGGGTTGCCGCCACCGTTCGTCGGCACCGGGTCGACGCCGACGTAGATGTGGAGCGTGTCGAACTGCCAGTCGTCCTCGGTGTTGATCTGGATGAAGAGGAACTGGTCGTCGTTGGAGTAAGTGACGTCTCCGGCGTCGATCGTCTGACCGCCGAACAGATCTACGGTGCAGTCACCGGACGTGCAGATCTCCGGCACGCACATCCCCCCGGCGAGTACAGGTGAGGCAGCGAACAAGAGCGCGGCAAGACTCAGAAAGGTTCGGTTCATCTCGTGGTCCCCCCGGAACAGTAGAAAAAGAGCCGGGACGATCGCAGTCCCGGCTGGCATTCTAGATCAGGCGCGGATCCCGGGTATCACCGGGTCCACGTCGCAATGCGATCAGCGCAGGCCACAGTCGGCGGTGTACTCGAACCACCAGCCCCACGCCTTGTCGAAAGGGTTGGGGCCGAACGCCCAGGCCGTCTCCATCGGTCCGCCACCGGCGGTGACCATGTCGAGATGGACGGCTACGTTGAAAGTCTCAGGGTCGTAGCATGTCGCGCCGCCGATCGACTCCAGCGGAAGGCTGAAGACGAAGTAGTCGGTGGGGCTCGAGAAGTCGCTGTGGTGCGGGAACCCACCCGGATTGGGATGTCCGCCACCGTTGGTCGGCACGGGATCCGTTCCGATGTAGATGTGCACCAGTTCGATGAGCCAGTCGTCGTTCGCCTCGATGACGAAGACGACCTCCCCGCTGCCATCGGGCAGCAGGACCGAATCGACGGTGAGCGTCCCGGCCTCGATGTACTGACCGGCGTAGATCGTGGTGGTGAAAGCCTGGGCGGTCGCGGCTCCCGCTGCCATCAGCGCCAGAGCTGCCACGGTCAGAGCGATCTTGGTCTTCATTGCAGGTCCCTCTCTGAGAATCAACAGGAAACAATCTCTGCGAGGGCAGACCGTAGCACAGGGAGTGTGACAAATTCCACAGTCAGATTGAAAAGAATTGACATATCCGGCTCCGAACTTTCGGCGACTTGTCACTGCGCCAGCGGCAACGAGTACAGCACGCGCAGCGAATTGGACCCCGGATTGACGTCCGAAATGCTGGCGTTCGACAGGTGGTAGAGCTCGACCGAGAGCCACCTGCCGCGCGCCATCGACCGCCCGAGCTCGATCCCGCTCCTGAACTCGAGCTCGTGGCCGAGATCCTTGCCGTCCCCCTGTTCGTAGTAGGCGGCGCCGAAGCTCAGGGCGACCTCCCACCGAGTCGCGACGCGAAACGGCCGCCGGCCGCCGACGTATGCCCAGAAGGCCGAGTCGTCGGTGATCGTGGCCCCGGCGATCGGGCCGATGCCGAGAAACGAGGTCGAAGCGCCTCTCCACTCGACGCCCGCCTCGAGAGCGTCGAAGTCCCCGCGGTCGTCGAACCAGGCGGCGGTATCGAAGAGGCCGGCACCGAAGGCGACGGCGGGAGCCTGCTGGGCCCGCGTCGCTGGGGCACACAGCACTCCGAGGACGAGGACCGATACGACGAGGATTGTGCGACTCATGGGCGCAGATTCTAGTCGAGGCCACCCGGCACCGCCCGACCTCCCGGCACCCTCGAGCGTGCGAGAAGGTCGGTCGACTCCCGCCACCATCGCCCGCTTGCAATAGACTCCCCCCACCTTGAATCCGGAATCCCGAGAGGCGCCCCCTCCGGGGCTCGAGCGCCATCCGACGCTCTTTCTCGTCTACACCGTCCACCTCGACACCCAGTGGCGGTGGACGGTGCGGCAGACCATCGCCGAGTTCCTGCCGGCGACGGTCGATGGCAACCTGGAGCTCTTCGAGCGCCATCCCGACCGCGTGCTCTCCTTCGAAGGAGCGATCCGCTACCGCTGGATCGAGGAGTACTACCCCGAGCGCTTCGACCGGTTGCGCGAAGCGGTGGAAGGGGGCAACTGGCGGCCGGCGGGCGCGATGCTCGACGCTCCGGATGTCAACTGCGTCGCGCCGGAGTCGCTGCTGCGGCACATCCTCTACGGCCAGCGCTACTTCGAACAGTCGCTCGGCACAACCTCGGACGACATCTTCCTGCCCGACTGCTTCGGCTACGGCCATGCCCTGCCGACGATCGCCGCCCACTGCGGCCTGACCGGCTTCTCCGGCCAGAAGTTCGGCAATTGGGGCGCTCCCGCGACGCTCCCCTTCGAGATCGGCAGATGGCTCGGCCCCGACGGACGGGGGGTCGTCGCCGCCTTCCGGCCGGAAGGGTACGGCGAGGGGCTGCACGAGGATCTGAGTACGGCCGAGCGATGGCTCGAGCGTACCGAGCGCCAGTTCACCTCGAGCCGGCTGCGCATCGCCTTCATGTACGTCGGACTCGGCGACCGCGGGGGCCACCTCGACGACGAGTCGCTCTCGTGGATCGAGAAGAGCGTCGAGGGAACGGGGCCGATCGGTGTCGAGCAGGTCGCCTCCGACGAGATGTTCCGCCGCCTCGGCCCGACGCAGATCGAGCGCCTGCCGCGCCATCAGGGTGAGCTGCTGCTGCCGACCCACGGCACCGGCTGCTGGACCTCACAGGCCGTCACCAAGCGCTGGAACCGGCGGTGCGAGCGGATGGCCGACACCGCCGAGCGGGCGGCGACGGTCGCCCACTGGTTCGGGGTCATGGACTATCCGGAAGAGCGGCTCCGCACCGCGTGGGAGCACTTCCTCTGGCACCAGATGCACGACGACCTCACCGGCACGAGCCTGCCTGAGGCCTACCGCTACACCTGGAACGATCAGCTTCTGGCGCAGAACACGTTCGACACCGTCGCCGCCGACGCGCTCGGCGCCCTGGCGCGCAACCTCGACACCTCCGGCAAGGGACGGGCGCTCGTCCTGTTCAACCCGCTCGAGAAGCCGCGTCGCGATCTCGTCGAGGTCGAGCTGCACTGGCCGGGAGCGCCGATGGAGATCGAAGCCGTCGGTCCGCAGGACGAGATCGTTCCGGTCCAGGTGGTCGAGCGCGCGGCCGACCGGCTGCGCATCGTCTTCGCCCCGTCGCTGCCCTCCCTCGGCATGGCGGCCTGGCGCTTGCGACCCGCCTCGGACAACCGGCCGGCGACCGACCTCGTCGTCGCGCCGTCTTCGATCACCAACGCGCACTTCCGCCTCACCTGGAACGACGACGGGCAACTGGTCAGCGTGATCGACCGACCTACCGGGCGCGAGTTGCTGTCCGGCCCGGCGCAGCTCGAGCTGCTGCCCGATCTTTCGGCGCGCTGGCCGGCGTGGGAGATCCGCTACGAAGACGTGAATGCGGTCCCCGAGCCGCTGGGAGCGGGCGCCGACTGGACGGTGGTCGAGCGCGGTCCCGTGCGTGCCGTCCTCGAATCGACCTGGAAGGCTCACGATTCGACCTTCCGCCAGCGCATCGTTCTCGCCGCCGGCTCGGCCGGTGACCGGCTCGACTTCGAACACGAGATCGACTGGCGGACCAAGGGCAAATTGCTCAAGGTCCGCTTCCCCTTGACGGCAGGTTCTCCGACGGCACGCTACGGCCTCGGCTGCGGCACCATCGACCGCGGCATCAACGAGCGCGCCAGCTACGAAGTGCCGGGCGAATCCTGGGCGGCGCAATCCGACGAGCGCGGCACGACCGCCGTGCTGACCGACGGCAGCTACGGCTGGGACCGGCCGGACGAGGGGACGCTACGACTCAGCCTGTTGAGGTCCCCGAAAGTCACCCGCAAGTTCCGCCACCAGGGAGACCAGGACCACGGCCGCCACGAGCTGCGCTATGCCCTCTTCTCGACCGCCGACTGGGACGCCACCGCGACGGTCGAGGAGGCGGCCCGTCGCTTCTCGAACCCGCCGCGCGCCTTCGCGACCGGGGCTCACGACGGCGAGTTCGGCCGCGCTCGCTCGTTCCTCGACGTCGGCCGCGGCGCCGTCGTACGCGCGCTCAAGAAGGCCGAAGACCGTGACGAGATCGTGCTGCGTCTGCAGGAATCGGGAGGCAAGGCGCGTTCGGTGGTCAATTTCTCGTTCTCGGCTCCGGTGGCGGCGGCGCGGCGCCTCGACGGCCGCGAGCGGTCCGTCGAAGAGCTCGACAGCGGCGGCCGCGTCGATCTCGCGCTCGGATCCTTCGAACTGGCAACGCTGGGCGTCGAGGTGGAGCCTCCGCCCGCACCCCTGATCCGTGAGCGGACGGTGCCGGTCCAGCTCCCCTGGGATACCCGGGCCACCAGCCTCCAGGGGGAGTCGATCCCGTTTGGCCCCTCGGGCGAGAGCTTCCCGGCGGAGCTGTGGCCGCGAGCGGTGCAGTCCGGCGCGATCCGCTTCGAGTTCGGTCCGGCCGACGAGGACAACGTCGTCTCCTGTGCCGGCCAGACACTCACCTGGGAGGAGCCGGCCGATGCGATCTATCTCGCGGCGTCGGTCTGCGGTGAGCGACGCTCGGCGGCCCTCGGCATTCGCGACCGCACCTTTCGCGTCGAGATCGACGCCTGGGACGGCTTCCTCGGCGGCTTCCGCGGCTGGCGGCGCGGTCTGCGCGGACTGCGTTGGGCCCGCCCCGGTACCGGCCACCTCCGGCGGGACCGTGTCGCCTGGTGGTCGACCCATCGCCACGACCGCAACGGCGACGACCTCGTCTACGACTACGGCTACGTCTTCCGCTACCGACTCGACCTCGAGACCGCCGACCGGACCCTCACCCTGCCCGACAGCCCGGGCATCAAGCTCTTCGCGGCGACGCTACTGACCTGGGAGTAGTCGACATCGACGCTCCGCCGTCGTGACAGGATTCGGCTGATGGAGCATCGTGATCGGACGGTGAAGGCTGACTCCTGGCTGGTGGCAGCCGGTCGAAGCGAAGAACCCGGCGCTCCGTTGAACGTCCCTCCGATCCCCGCGTCCAATTTCGAGCTCGGAGGCGGGCGTGCCTACTCGCGAGACGACGGAACCCCCGCCTGGGAGGCTCTCGAACAGGTAGTGGGCGGCCTCGAACGCGCGAGCTCGGTCGCCTTCGCCTCGGGAATGGCCGCGATGGCAGCGGTCTTCGAACAGCTTCCCGAAGGATCCTCCATCCTGCTGTCGGAAGGGTGCTATCAGGGGGTGAGCGGTCTCGCCGACGCCGGCGAAGCTCGCGGCCGATGGACCGCGGAGCGTCTACCGGTCGAAGACACCTCGAGCTGGTTGGAGGCGAGCGCTCAGGCTGACCTTCTCTGGATCGAGTCGCCATCGAACCCGTTGCTTGCGGTGGCCGACCTCGAGCGCATCGGCGCGGCACCACGCAAGCCGACCGCCATTCTGGCTGTGGACAACACCTTCGCCACCGCACTGAACCAAAGGCCTCTCGACCTCGGCGCCACCGTCTCGCTGCAGTCTGCGACGAAGTTCCTGGGAGGACACTCCGATCTCCTGGCGGGCATCGCGACCACCAGAGACGAGAGCCTACTGAGTGCCCTCAGAAAGGCTCGGGAACTGAACGGCGCTACGCCCGGCAGCCTGGAGACGTTCCTGACGCTTCGCGGAATCAGAACTCTCTCTCTGAGACTGGCCCGCAGTCAGGAGAGCGCCGGCGTTCTCGCCCGGAGGCTCGCGGCGCACCCCAGGGTCACGACCGTTCGCTATCCCGGGCTCGAGTCTCACCCGACGCACGAGGTCGCCCGTCGGCTGCTCCGCGGCTTCGGAGCAGTCATCTCGTTCGATCTCGACGGTGGCGCTGGACTGGCGGACACCGTTTGCAGCTCCGTGCGACTCGTCCGACACGCAACGAGCCTGGGTGCGGTCGAGTCGACCATCGAGCGCCGCGCGGCCGTGCCGGGACAGGAGCACCTTCCGCCTTCTCTCCTGCGCTTGAGCGTCGGCGTCGAGGACGTGGAGGACCTGTGGCGGGATCTCGACTCGGCGATCGGAGCCGCAGCGACGCCGTTGACCTGAGAGTGGCCGACCTAGGCGTCAGCTACCGATCCGGCTCATCTTGCTGCTCCGGCGCACGTAGCAGCTGGTCGTGAGTGCCACGGGGAATGTACTCGTCGATGGCCCAGAGGTGTTCGACCGCATGGATCCTCCGTGCCTTGTAGGCCGGAGGCAGGCCCGTGGGCATGACCCTGAAACCGCAGGCCTCAGTCCGGTACACCCTGCCCTCGCCCGGCTCGCTCTTCGGGTAGCGCACGCTCGGACACACGAACCAAGCTGCTGTGGCGGTGTGAGGGTCGACGAACGTCCAGTTGGCGATCTTCCAGTCCTGTTCCCAACTCAGGTTCAGGCGGTAGGTGTACTCGGCGTCGGGGAAAAGGGTGAAGCGGACTAGGGCCGATGCCGGCCGCCGGGTCTCGACGACCGTCTGCTCGATAGCGTAGAGCTCGGAAGGATCGAGCGTCACATAGGCGATGCGCAGGAAGTCCGGGTGCGCCAGTCGCTCCCCTTCCTTCCGTCTCAACTCCGGCGGCAGGCTCTCGAGGACTTCATCGGTGTTCAGATGCACGATGGGCTCGATGGGCCGTTCCGGCTCCGCCGCTTCGATCGGCAGCGCCGACAGCGCCGAAAAGAGCGCAAGAAGAACGGCCCGGCCCAAGATCGACCCTGCTCGCCTGAGGTCCAACGGCTAGCCAGCAGTGCGGTCGAAAGAGGCCTGCCTCACGACACCGGCGGCTCGACCGCCGGCTTCTCCCACGTCTCGGCGCTGTCGTCGAAGGCGGGCAGATCGACCTTCTCGCCCTTCCGCTCGCGCACCCGGTAGTCCCACAGGGTCACGTACTTGAGGAAGGTGCCGTAGGCCTGGAGGCCGCAGACGACCAGGCCGTGGAGCCCGTCGAGGATCCCCAGCTGGAGGAAGTAGGTGCGGATGAAGCGGTAGAGCGGCCGGATGCCGAGTTCGACGAAGCCGGCCTTCCTGCCCTCTCGAAAGGCCTGCGCGGCGCCCCATTCGGCGTAGTTCATCAGTTTCTCGATGTACTGGCCGAGCGAGCGATAGGTGTAGTGCAGGAGGGCGTGCTTGAGGATCGGCACGGTCCCCGGAACGTCCAGGTCGGCGTGCACACGGCGGTTCGGGTAGCGGCCGTGCTCGCGATGGAAGAGGCGGATCACCGTGTCGGTCGACCAGCCGGAGTGCTTGATCTCGCGATCGAAGACGATGTTGCGCCGGCGCACCGAGTAGCCGAGTGCCTTCGGCTCTTCGAGCAGCAGCTCGAGCATCTCGGTCGCCAGCGGCTCGGTGACCCGCTCGTCGGCATCGAGAATGAAGACCCAGTCGTGGGCGACGCGGTCGATCGACCAGTTCTTCTGCGCCGCCGAGCCGAAGTACTGGCGCTGCAGCACCTGCACCGGATACTGACCGGCAATCTCCACCGTCCGGTCGCTCGAGAAGGAGTCGACGACGAGCACCTCGTCGGCCCACTGCACCGATTCGATGCAGTCGGCGATGTTCACCTCCTCGTTGAAGGTGGTGATGATGACCGACACCTTGCGCCGGTCCGGGTGGTCGATCAGCTCCGCGAGGGAGCGCCTTGTCTTCATGCTCGCCCCTTCATGCTTACCCCTTCATCCTCGCCGGCCTCCTTGCGCTCAGCCTTCATAGGGGACCAGCACTCTCTCGATGGAGCGAGCCTTGCCGGTGGTCTCGTCGATGTCGATCAGGGTGCCCGCGAGGCGGACGTCGCGTTTCGCCACTTCGAACCCTTCCCGCATGTGGGTGAGGAATCTCTTCACGACCTTATCGTGCCGCATGCCGATGACCGACTCGTAGGGACCGGTCATCCCGGCGTCGGTCTGAAAGGCGGTGCCTGCGGGGAGGATCCGCTCGTCGGCCGTCGGCGCGTGCGTGTGGGTCCCGACGACAGCGCTGACCCGGCCGTCGAGGAAGAAGCCCAACGCCTGCTTCTCGCTCGTCGCCTCGCAGTGGAAGTCGACGAACACCACCTTCACCCGGTCGTCGAGCTCGGCGAGCAGCCGCTCGGCGACCCGGAACGGCGACTCGAGCGGCTTCATGAAGACCTGCCCCTCGAGGTTGATCGTCGCCACGCGGATACCCGCCGCCGTCTCCCCGACGTGCAGACCGGAGCCGGCGCTCCCCTCCGGGTAGTTGGCGGGGCGCAGCAGGCGGGGCTCCTCGTCGAGTTCGGCGACGCCGTCCTTCTTGTCCCAGATGTGGTTGCCGCTGGTGTAGCAGTCGATCGGCAGCTGATCGAGCTCGGCCAGCACCGGCACGGTGACGCCGAACCCGCCGGCCGCGTTCTCGACGTTGACTACCGTGTAGTCGACCCGGTGCTCGTCGATGAGCCGCGGGAGGATCGTGGCGAGCGCCCGCCGGCCCGGCTTGCCGACGACGTCGCCGACGAAGAGCAGCTTCACTTGGCGTACTCGACCGCTCGGTTCTCGCGGATGACGGTGATCTTGATCTGCCCCGGATAGGTAAGCTCGGACTCGACCTTCTTGGCGATGTCCTTCGACAGCCAGATCGCCTGCTCGTCGCTCACCCGCTTGCAATCGGCGATCACCCGCACCTCGCGCCCAGCCTGGATGGCGTAGGTCTTCTGCACCCCCTTGAAGCCACGCGCGATCTCCTCGAGCTTCTCGAGTCGCTTGACATAGGTCTCGAGGACCTCCCGACGGGCGCCGGGGCGCGCCGCCGAGAGCGCGTCCGACGCCGTCACCAGCACCGCCTCGACCGTCTCGGGATCGTAGTCGCCGTGGTGGCAGGCCATCCCGTGAACGACCTCCTCGCTCTCGCCGTACTTGCGCAGCAGGTCGATCCCCAGTTCGACGTGGGTCCCCTCCATCTCGCGGTCGACCGCCTTGCCGATGTCGTGGAAGAGGCCCGCCCTTTTGGCCACCGGCACGTTCGCCTTGAGCTCACCGGCCATGGTCGCGGCGAGGAAGGCGACCTCCTTGGAGTGATGGAGCACGTTCTGGCCGTAGGAGGTGCGGTAGCGCAGCCGACCGAGCAGCTTGACCAGCTCCGGGTGCACACTCGGGATGTTGAGCTCGAGCAGTGCCGCCTCTCCCTCCTGCCGGACCCGCTTCTCGAAGTCGGCCTTGACCTTCTCGACCACCTCTTCGATGCGCGCCGGATGAATGCGGCCGTCCTTGACCAGCCGCTCGAGGCTGACGCGGGCGATTTCGCGCCGGTACGGGTCGAAGCCCGAGAGGATCACCGCCTCCGGCGTGTCGTCGACGATCAGATCGACGCCCGTGGCGAGCTCGAGAGCACGGATGTTGCGGCCCTCGCGCCCGATGACCCGTCCCTTCATGTCGTCGCTCGGCAGATGGACCACCGACACCGTGGTCTCTGAGATGTAGTCGGAGGCCGAGCGCTGGACCGCCGTGCCGATGATGCGCTGCGCTTCGCGGTCGGCCTTCTCGCGCGCCTCGTCCTCGATCCGCTTGACGAGGTGAGCCGCGTCCAGACGGGCCTCCTCCTCCATCGAGCGACGCAGCTCGTCGGACGCCTGCTGTGCGGTCAGCCCGGCGATCTGCTCGAGGCGGGTGCGCTGCTCGGCGATCGCGCCGTCGAGCTCGGCGACCCTGGTTTCGAGCCGGCGTTCGAGCTTGCCGGCGGCCTTCTCGCGCCCCTCGACCGCCTTTTCCCGCGAGCGCGTCTCCTCGAGCCGACGGTCGAGCTTGTCCTCGCGCTGCGTGAGCCGTTGCTCCTGAGCCTCGAGTTCCGAGCGGCGCTTGCGCGACGCCTTCTCGAACTCGCCGCGCGCCTGAAGGAGCTTCTCCTTCGCGGCGACCTCCGCCTCGCGCATCTTTGCGTCGCCGTCACGCTCCGCCTGGCGGACGATCTCGCCCGCCCGCCGCTCGGCCTCGCCGATCGCCGCATGGGCCTTGCGGCGGATCAGCCACCACCACAGCGCCAACGCGACCGCCAGAACGACCGCAATCGCAATCCAGGTTGTCGGTTCCACCTTCGTGCCTCCTCAAGAAGCCTCAGGTGGGTCTCGGGGTCAGGAAGAAACCGGCATCCCCCGCACGAGCCGTGTGAGTCTCAAGTCTAGAACCTGGCTTGTACCAGGTGGGTGCCCTCTCTGCGAGCCATCAGCGTCCCCGTGCTCGCGGGGCTGGCACAGGCCGCGCCGAAGTGAGGCTCCCTAGACGTTGGGGTAGGTTCTAAAACGCATCGACTCATCACGAACTCCGCAGGGGATGCCTGTTCCAAATCAAGTCTCGTCACGCGACCGCTCCCGTAGAAAAAGAGCTAACCCTGAACTGCCTTGCCGAGTTTCTCGGCCAGAGCGGTCACCGTTTCGTGAACGTTACCCCGGTCCCCATCCTGCCGCTCGCGGCATTGGACCAGTTCGTCCGCCAGATTGAGCGCCGCGAGCACCGCGATCTTTCCCGTGTCGACGGTATGAACCTGACGCGCGATCTCGCGCATCTTCTCGTCGACCAGGGTCGCCAGATGCTCCAGGTGCTCGGGATCCTTGTGTCCTCGAACAGGATAGACGGCGCCGAAGATCTCGATCTCTGCTGTCGTCGGGGTCTTCTTGGCCATCGGATTCATCCACTGAGACCGTCGTCCGCTCGGCTCAAGTGCCGATCTTCCAACGGCTTAGACGCGGGATCGTAACACAGGCTTCGGGTACCCCTCGGTGGAAGCCGGCGCTCCGCGAAGGGTCGGCTCGACCGGGCCGTAGGACGTTCGGGCTAGACTCGCGTCTCGCCGTGATGAGCCCTCCTGAACGATCGATCGGCCTCCTCGGCCTGGGCGCCTATGTGCCCGAGCGGGTGATGACCAATGCCGACTGGGAGGCCCGGATCGACACCACCGACGAGTGGATCCGCGCCCGCACGGGGATCCGCGAGCGCCGCTTCGCCGCCGAGGACGAGACGACCGTCGACTTCGCCGAGGCGGCGGCCCGTGCGGCGCTCGACGATGCCGGGATCGGCATCGGCGAGGTCGACGAGATCATCGTCGCCACCGACACGCCGGAGACCTACTCGCCGGACACGGCGGCGTTCCTCCAGCATCGCCTCGGCGCCCGTGAGATCCCGGCGTTCGACCTCGCCGGCAGCGGCTGCGCCGGGTTCGTGCTCGCCCTCGACATCGCCCGCGGCCGCGCCGCGCAACGGGGAGGCAACGTTCTCGTCGTGGCCGTCGAGCTCATCACCCGTCTGATGGACTGGGAGGACCGCAACACCTGCGTGCTGTTCGGCGACGCGGCAGGGGCCGCCGTCGTCGGCCCGGGTGACGACCCTGTCCGCATGCTCGCAGCGGCGGCGGGGACCGACGGCAGCAGGGCCGACATCCTCGGTCTCGAAGCGGGCGGTACGCGGCTGCCGTTCTCCGTCGAGGTCGCGACCGCCGGCCTTCACCGCCGGCTGGTCATGAACGGTCGCGAGGTCTTCAAGGAGGCGGTGAAGCGGATGAGCGACGTCGCCGTCGACCTCCTGCGGGAGGCGGATCGGACTCTCGAGGAGGTCGCGCTGGTCGTGCCCCACCAGGCCAATCAGCGCATCCTCGACGCGGTGGCCAGGCGCCTGGAACTCGCTCCCGGGCAGCTCTTCTCGAACGTCGCGAGCTTCGGCAACACCGGTTCCGCTTCGGTGCCGCTCGCCCTCACCCAGGCGCGCGACGAGAGGCGGATCTCCGCCGGCGACCTGGTGCTCCTCGTCTCGTTCGGCGCCGGCTTCCACTGGGCCGGGCTGCTGCTCGAGTTCTAGCCCGGCTACCTCGTTCAGGCGGAGCCAGTCGAGGATCGCCTGCGCCCATTCGGCGCCGACGTCCTCCTGCAGGAAGTGGCCGGCGCGAACCCTCTGGTGGGGCTGCCCCTGGCAGCCGGGGATGTGCTCCTGAAGCGGCCGGTCGGCGCGGCCGAGGATCGGGTCGCCGGCGCCGAAGAAGGTGAGGAAGGGCTTCTCCCACCGCCCGAGCCGCTCCCATGCCGCGCGGCAGGCGGGCGCGGCGGGGTCGTCGGGGCTTGCCGGTACCAGGCGCGGAAAGGCTCGCGTACCCGCCTTGTAGGCCGACGACGGGAACGGCGCGTCGTAGGCCGCCCTCTCGGCGGCGCTCAGCTTGCGACGGGTGCCCGCATCGACGATGCGCGCGATCGGGAACCACGGCGACCAGCGGGCGAAGCGCTTCCACCACTGGAAGACACCCGGCATCTTCCGCTCGCCGGTCGAAAGGAAGCCGTTGCCGACGGTGATGCGTGAGAACCAGGCCTCGTTCTCGGCGGCGAGCCGCAGACCGAGGAGAGAGCCCCAGTCCTGGCAGACCAGAGTGACCTCGCGAAGTTCGAGCGCCTCGAACCACTCACGAAGCCAGTCGATGTGAGACTGATAGCTGTAGTCGTCGATCCGCGACGGCTTGTCGGAGCGGCCGAAGCCGACGAGGTCGGGTGCGAGCACCCGGTAGCGTTCGGCGCAGGGCGGAACCATGAAGCGGTAGAGGTACGACCACGACGGTTCGCCGTGGAGCATGACGATCGGGCGCGCGTCGCGCGGCCCCTCGTCCAGATAGTGCATCCGCAGGCCGTCTCCGAGCTCCAGGTAGTGAGGCTCGAAGTCGTAGTCGGAGAGCCCCTCGAAACGATCGTCCGGTGTCCTGAGCGCCTTCATGTCCGCGAGCATAGCCCGCGCACCTAGGGGCTTGCTGAAGAACCCTCGTGGGTCGCGTTGCGGACGCTGTGGTGGCTCCAGCGAGGCGTCTGCGGCGCAGGCGATGCGGTGGCATCGTTGAGCCGCAGCAACGCAGCTGGAGCCTCCACACCGCCGCAACCCGAAGGGCGCCAAGGGGTTGCGGCACATCTCCGGCGTTGCTCGTCGTCGACGATGCTACGGCATCGCCTCCTCCTCGCGCCTTGGATCTGCACCACAAACCCTTGGCGCGCGACCCACGAGGGTTCTTCAGCAAGCCCCTAGAGGGCGGGCGCCGTGGGACGTCAGGGCCGGGTCACCGACCACGCCGAGGTGTCGCCCGACTCGAAGCCGTCGGCGAACACCGTCTCGGTAGTGGCGAACCTGCGATCGACCCTGACGACGTTGCCTTGGAGGTCCCGGACCTCGGCGAAGAGATGCGCCTCGGCGAGCCCGGGCAGCGGCTGCGACAACGGCACGACCCACACCCCGGTGTCCTCGAGCACCGCCAGATCCGCAAGCTCGCTCCCCGGCGATCTGCCCTCGACCGTGAAGTCGGCGCGCAGCGAGAAGCTCGCGAGGTCGAGGCCGCTGTTGGCGTCCGCCATTCCGATCCGGAAGAGACCCGCGTCATGGATGACCCCCGCCGCCGGCTCGTGGATCGTCAGGGTCGGGCGGAGGTCGTCGAGGAACCAGCCGAAGGCGTCGTCGGCCGAGCCCTCCGCCGTGTCGATCGGCGCACCGAGGTCGATCCAGCGGACGAACGCCCGCTTCTCCTCCTCGGTCAGCTGCGGATGGCCGGGCGGCGGCATCGCAGAGCCGACGAAGTCCAGGTCGGCCTCGTTCGCCTCCGCTCCAGGCGGCAGGGTGGACGGGTCTCCCGGGATCGACTCGGTCGGATGGTCGGCGTTGGTCCAGCCGTCGCTACGCTCGCCGAGGATCTTCCACACCAGCAGGCTGCGACGGCTCTGGAACTTGCGCACGTACCGGCTGGCGTTGGTCTGACGCCAGGTGCCGTTCGAGATCACAGGTGGCAGGCCGAAGTCGGCGTCGCTGTCGTCGGCAAGGCGCTTGTAATCGCCCGGCAGTCCGTCGTAGAAGGCGAGGTCGTCGAGCACCAGATCGGCGGGCGGCGTGGCGTCGGTCTGCGTGTGGCAGCTCACGCAGCGGCTCTGGAGGATCGGACGGATGTCGCGGTGGAACTCGACGTCGACCAGCGAAGCCGGCACCACCAGCAGATCGGGGTCGCCGGCACCGTCGGCGGTGACCAGCGGAGTCTCCTCCGTCAGATCCCAGACCGGATAGCCCGCCTGGCCGGCCGCCGTGCTCTCGAAAGCGAGCGGCTGTCGGCTGTGAGCGTGGCAGCCGCCGCAGTTGACCCTCATCTCCCCCGGCCGGACCTGGTGCCACGTCTGCGCCATGTTGAGCATCCTCCCCTTGCGGTCGAGGGTCTGGAAGGTGAAGGGCGTATCCGCCGGGATCTTCGCCAGGAAGCTCGTGTCGGGGTTGCCGTGCGGGTCGAGCACAGGATCGCCGTCACCGTCGAACTTTCGCACCGGGATCTCGCCAAGGATCCGATGACGCTCGTTGGCATGGTTGTGAAAGTGCCGCCCGTCGTTGGGCCCGTAGCTGCGGTGAGTATTGGGCTCGAGAGCGACGATCCTGAGCGCCCAGATCTCGCTGTCGTCGTAGCTGCCGGCGTCCGCGCCCTGGAAGCTCCAGTTGCTCGACTGGCCGTTCTCGGAGGTGTTGAAGGCGTCGAGCCCGTCGAAGGTGTCGGCCCACGGTTTGACGTGACCCGGGAAGCTCTCGCGGTGGTAGAGCGAACTCGAGCCGACGAGGCCGTACGGGGTACCTGGCGGCAGCTCGGCATGGAGCGAGCCGTCGTTCGGAAGCCACGGCAGCTCGGCGGGCTCGGCGACTCCGTAGAGGTCCGCATAGGAGAGGACCGCCCGCGGCCACGCCTCGTTGTAGGCAGGGTCGTTCCTGAGTTCCACGAGCGCCGCCGGATCCCAGATCTCGTCCCCTCCCGGCAGCAGGTAGAGGCCGCCGTCGTAGTACGGCAGCGGTGTCGGCCGGTTGAGATCGTTCGCCGGGCCGGGAGTCCACACCACCAGCAGGTCGTTCGCCGGTGCGGCCGACGGGTGGGTGAACTTCCCCACCCTGACCCCACCGCTCCCCTCCGGAGCCGCCTCGTCGTTGCCGTGCGTGAACGGCGAGATCGAGTAGGCCCCTTTGGGAGTGAACGACATCCGGTAGGGGTAGAGGAATCCCCCGCCGACCGTCTGGTTGATCGCCGGGTTCTCGTCGGGGAAGGCGCTGTGAAACGGCGGCTCACCCGGCGGTGGATCGACCGGAAAGCGCAGGAGCGCTCCGAACCCGTTGTTGTTGAGGTTGTAGTAGTCGACGACGACGATGTCGCCGCCCGAGAGTTGGGTCATGAAGTGGAAGGCCTGGGGCGAGCGGAAGGCGCTCACCATCGGCGCCCAGTTCCGACCGTCGGGCTGGATCGTCCAGATGCCCCAGAGGCGCCGATCCCGCAAACCCTGACTCTCGTAGCTCGAGAACATCAGTCGACCGTCGACGAGCGGCGTCGGATGGAGAGCCGAGTTGATCGACATCGGCGCGATCGCCTCGACGTTCGAGCCGTCCTCGTCCATCACGTAGAGCTGCATCGTCGGCGCGGTGAACGTCTTCGGCGGAGTGAAGCCGTTGCGGTTCGAGGTGAACGCGATCCGCCCGCCGGCCACCGGCACCGGCCCGAGGTTGAGGACGCCGTAGCCGAGGCGATTGAACTGTGGATCGGGGTCGAGCGGGTTCGACTCGTCCCAGTTGCCGGCGCCGGTGTTGGGGGTGAACTCCCCGAAGGTCAGCTGGGTGATCACCCGTGTCTCGAGATCGATGCGGAAGAGATCGGCCCCGAGGAGCGGCAGGTCGTTTCGCTGTCCGTTGACCTGGGTGAGGTCATGGAAGAGCGCGTAGTAGACCGCCTCTCCGTCGAAGGAGACAAACGGGTCGGTCACCGAGCAGACCGTGCAATCGACCAGCACCTCCTCGCTGCCGTCGGGGTGGAGCAGCATCAGGTCGGCGCCCGGGTCGGCGCGCGCCGGATGGAAGATCTCCGGCCAGGTCGTGTTCACGAGATCGCCGAAGCGCGGCTGCCGGACGTAGACGATGTCGAAATCGACGGCGCCGGCCGCGAGCGCCGCGGGCGTCAGCGCCCCCGCGCACGCGACGGCCAGGGCGAACCACGCATACCTGCCTGGAATCACCTCTCCTGTAATCACCTCCTGACGCTAAGCCGACAGCGGCCGCCGGTCTGTGGCACCGGCTACAGTGCAGCCGACTACTGATCCCGCAGTGTGACGTTCCCGTCGCGGGTGCGGATGTCGAGCCGGCCGCCGCTGCCGTCGCCAACTCGCCCGAGAGTGCGGTCCCCGCTGCGACTGCCGACGATCGCCCCCGAGTCCGGCAGCGAGACCCGGCCGTCGTCGACTTCGATCTCGAACTCGAGTGCCGCTGACGGCGGAAGGACGATCGTCACATCGCCGTCGCTGGTGCGAACGCTGGCCTCGAGTCTCGCGGTCGGAGCGAGTTCGATGTCCACGTCGCCGTCGGACGTCTCGATGTCGAGCGCGGTCGCCTCCAGCCCGGTGGCGTCGAAATCGCCATCATCGAGGGTGAGCCTCCATTCTCCGGAGCCTCCGCGCAGGAATACGTCGCCGTCCTGCAGCATCACCGTCGCGCTGCCGGCGCGGATGTCCGACAGCTCGAGATCGCCGTCGTCGCTCTTCACCGATAGGTCGCCGTCGAGGCCGTCGATCCTGACGTCGCCGTCCTCGATGTCGATGTCGATCGGAGCCTCCCAGCCACGGACGGCGACGTCCCCGTCGTCGCCCGAGAGCTCGAGGGTGACGTACGACGGCGCCTTCACCGCGTACGTGTACTCGTGGGTCCGGGAGCTGCCGAACGACAGGTTGCTACCGATCTCCCGCCCCTCCACGGTGATCGTGTCGCCCGAGCGGTCGAAGTCGACCTCGAAGTCGCGCGGCCCTCCGATGCCGCGCGATACGACGTGGTAGCGGACGACGACCTCGAGCCGATCCTCGGACCATGGCGTGATCGTCGCGTCGCCGTCGTCGTGGAAGAGCCGCAGGGTCGCTCCCGGGGAGACGTCGAACGACTCGGAGTACTCGCGGTCGACGGTACCGGCGACGGCGGCCGTCGCCGGGACGACCGGCAGCAAGGCGGACAGGACGATCAGCCGGGCGGCCGGGCGAAGTCGGGACAGGCGTGATTCAGGCATCGGACGTTCCTCCTCTGAGGCAATCTACGCAGTCAGGAGAACGGAAGTTCCGAACGGCTTCGGGTAGGCCCTGCTCCACCAGGGAGCTCACGCAGCCTCCCGGCATGCGCGGACCGGCCTCGGGCGAACGAGTCAGCCGCCTGGCCTCGGCGTCCGATCTCAGCGCGCCGGATTCAGCGGAGGGCCGTCAGGCCAGCTCTTCGAGCTTCTTCGCCAGCCGCACGACTCTGCGCCGCACTTCCTTGCGCTCGGTCTTCCACGCCTCGATCTGCGGGTCGGGCTCTGCAGCGGTTGCAGCGGCTGCCTTGGCCTTCTTCTCGGCCGCCGAGGTCGCCGCCTTGGCCTTGTCGAGCTGCGTCTTGAGGCTCTTGTTCTGCCGCCGGAGGTTGGCGAGCTCCTTGACGGCTGCCGCGACGTTCGAGTCGAGATCCTTGAGCCACTTGGGGTTCGCCGCCATCGTTGCCTCCCACCTGTTCGCGCGAGCGTCGTAGGTCAGCCGCTCCAGCCGAACCTCTCTTCGAGGGCCTTCGAGAGCCGCTGGTGCCGCTCGTTGACCTCCTCCTGGGTCAGCGAGCGATCGACTGAATTGTAGACGAAGTGGATCGTGGTGTTGACGGCGCCTTCCGGGACACCCTTGCCCTCGTAGCGGTCCTTCAACAGGCAGTCGACGAGGTCCTCCTGCCCGGCATGCTCGACCGCGGCCCGCAAGTCACTCCATGGCGTGCTCCCGGAGTGCGTGAGGGTGAGGTCCATCGTCACGGCCGGGAACCGCGAGGGCGTCTCGACGGCGACGAAACGGTCGCCCGCGGCGAGCGGCGCGACTTCGAGTTCACCGCCGAAGACGGGGAAGGGCGCATCGCCGAGATCGAGGTGGCCGATCCAGCCGCACACGGCTCCTCCGGGGGTCGACAGCCTTCCACCGGTGCCGTCGATCACACCGGGGAGCGCCGCCGGCTCCACCTCCAACCGTGTGCCGAAACGCTCCGCGAGCGACTCGAAACACCCCTTGAGATCGTAGAGGTCGAAAACCCGCGGTTCGGTCCGCGGATACTGCCACTCGAAGCCGGGCGCGCCGCCCATCACGACACCGACCACTTCGACCTCGGGAAGGTCGGGGCCGGGGAAGACCACCCCGCACTCGAAGAGCCGCACGGCGTCGGCCTGGCGATGAAGGTTGTACCGCGCCCGATCCGCCAGCCCCACCATCAAGCGAGCGCCGCATGACGTCGTAGAGCTCGGAGAGCGGATTCGCCAGCCGCACCGGCTCGCCCTCGACCAGATGCCGTAGCTGCCGTCGGCGGCGCCGGCGTGGAAGGCGTAGCTGATCGTCTCCGCCAGGCCGCTGGCGGCGAGCTGACGGCGGATCGTCTGCCGCCGGTGGTGCGCCTCGCTGCTGCCCGGGTCGGGAAGGTCGAACGGCGGCAGGGCCGAAGGAACCCGATCGAAACTGACCTGACGAAGCACCTCTTCGAAGAGATCGGCCTCGTAGACCGAGCCGTCGGCGGAGGTGTAGCGCATGTCGTGATAGCGCCAGGAGGGGACCGATACGTGCCAGCCGTCTCCACCTTCCGAGTCGAGATCGTCGAGCCCGAAACCGAGGCCGGTCAGGATCCGCACCACCTCCGAACGCTCGAGCTCGAGCCCGCAGAACGCCTGCAGTCGGTCGAAGTCGAGCCGCCCGGCAAGCACCGGCGGATACTGCTCGGAGCGGACGTCGACCGCGCCGGCGCAAACCTCTCCGCCTGCGACTTCGAGAACCAGCTGGGCGACGCGGGCGCTGGCCCACACCGGCGCCTCCGGGTCGGCACCACGCTCGAACCTGTGGCTCGCGTCGGTGTGCATGCCGAGCTTGCGCGCTCCCTTGCCGATCAGGGTCGGGTCGAAGTGGGCGCACTCGATCAGGACGTCGGCCGTCCCCTCCGTCACCTCGCTGTCGAGACCACCCATGATGCCTGCGAGCGCCACGGGGCGTTCGGCGTCGGCAACGACCACGAGGTCGCCGTCGAGCTCGCGCTCCTCGCCGTCGAGGGTGGTCAGGGTCTCTCCGGCTCCCGCCCGACGTACACGGATTTCGCCACCACCGAGCTTGCCGAGATCGAACGCGTGCACCGGTTGACCGCTCTCCCAGAGGACGAAGTTGGTGACGTCGACGACGTTGTTGATCGACCGCTGGCCGATCGACTCGAGCGCCTCACGCAGCCAGTCCGGGCTCGGCCCGACCTTCACCCCGCACCACCCGGGCGACGAAGCGGCGGCACCCTTCGCCGTCCTCGATCGACACCCGCACCACGTCGGCGGCCTGTTCGTCGGTCTCCGTGCAGTTCGACCTCCGGCACCTGGAGCGCAAGATCCCGGTGCACCGCCACTTCGCGCGCGAGACCGAGATGGCACATGCAGTCCGGCCGGTTCGTCGTCACGTCGACGTCGAGCAGCACGTCGTCACCCCGCTCCTCGCGCCCCTCGACCGCCAGGCCGACGGTGGTGAGCGCGTCGCACAGCTCGTCGAGCGAAGGCAGCTCGACGTAGCGGCCGATCCAGTTACGCGACAGATCCATCGCCTACCCCCTCACCTGCCGCAACAGCCGCTCGTCGTTGTCGAAGAGCGTCCGGATGTTCGGGATACCGAAGCGGATCATCGCCACCCGGTCGAGACCGAGGCCGAAGGCGAAGCCGCTGTACTCGCGAGGATCGACCCCGCACTCCACCAGCACTCGGGGATCGACCATCCCGGAACCGAGGATCTCCATCCAGCCCGAGTTCGAGCAGGTCTGGCAGCCGCCCCCCTGGCAGAAGGGACAGGTGATGTCGACTTCCGCCGACGGCTCGGTGAACGGGAAGTAGCTCGGGCGCAGGCGCACCCCGGTGTCGGGCCGGAAGAGCTTCTGGACGAACGCCTCGAGCGTCCCCTTGAGGTGCCCGAAGGTGATGCCCCGATCGACCACCAGGCACTCGACCTGGTGGAACATCGGCGAGTGCCGCAGGTCGTTGTCGTTGCGGAACACCCGCCCCGGGCAGATCACCCGGATCGGCGGCGAGCCGCGCTCGAGCAACGTGCGGATCTGCACCGGCGAGGTGTGGGTGCGCAGCAGCTTCCCACCCTCGACGAAGAAGGTGTCCTGGGTGTCGCGCGCCGGGTGATCCGGCGGAAAGTTGAGCGCCTCGAAGTTGTAGTAGTCCTCTTCCACCTCCGGCCCCTCGGCGACCGAGTAGCCCATCGAGGCGAAAATCTCGACGATCTCCTGGGTGACGATCGAGACCGGGTGGAGCGAGCCGAGCTGTGGGCGCCGACCGGGTAGCGTGACGTCGAGGCCGGCTTCTGCCCCGCCGGAGCCGGAACTCGCAAGCTCCTCCAGGAGGAAGAGCTTGCGGTCGACCTCCGTCTTGAGGTCATTGATCGCCTTGCCGAGGGCAGCTCGCTCTTCCGGAGCCGCAGCGCCGAGGGATTTCAGGTGCTGCCGTACCCGGCCGTTCTTCCGCCCCATCCAGCGAAGGCGCAGCGCCTCGCGGCCGGCAGCGGCCTCGGCAGCGTCGCCGTCGAGCGCAGCCGTCGCCTCTTCGACCTCCTGGTCGAACAGGTCGCGATCCGCTTCGATCGTCGCCAGAAGGTCCGGAGTCTCACCTCCGGCCATCGGCTACTCCTCCTCGGAGCTCGCGTCCGCCGCGATCGCCGGGGAGCTCGCCGTCGAGCTCACCTCTTTCTTGGCGATCTCGGCCAACTGCGTAAAGCCCTGCGGGTCGCGCACCGCGAGATCGGCGAGCATCTTGCGGTTGACCTCGACGCCCGCCTTCCTGAGTCCCTCGATCAGGCGGTTGTAGGAAATGCCGTTGAGGCGCGCCGCGGCGTTGATGCGCACGATCCACAGCCGCCGGAACGACCGCTTCTTGTTGCGGCGGTCGCGATAGGCGAACTGCCCCGCCCGATCGACCGCCTCCTTGGCGACCCTGTAGGCCTTCGACTTCCGTCCGTAGTAGCCCTTGGCTAGCTTCAGGACCTTCTTGCGCTTGTTCGTGCGCTTGTTTCCGCGCTTGACTCTCATCGTGAACCTCGTTTCATCTCGCCCGGGGTGGGCGGTTCAGGCTTCAGGGCGAAGCCGATGGCGACCGCGACGGACAGGTTCGTTCCGCCGTCGGTTCGTACAGCTACCGAAGCGTCAGTCGCTGATGCGCTCTTTGATGTCATGGGCAAACTTGCCCTTGACGAGCGTGCTCGAACGCAGCTTGCGCTTCCGCTTCTGGGTCTTCTTGGTGAGGATGTGGGAATGTCCCGCGTGATGGCGCCGGACCTTGCCGGTTCCGGTGGTCTTGAAGCGCTTGCTGGCGCCACGATGGGATTTGATCTTCGGCACGGCGTACTCCTTCCAAACGGCCGCTGATTATAGGGGGGTGTGGGAAGCCAGACAACCCCCCTGTGTGGACCGTCGCTGAGAGATCGGGGTGCTTCCGCCGGCGCCTCGGGAGGCGAAATGCCCCCGCAGGGGGGACGTCGCGCGTACTCGGTTGGACGACCGGCAGCGCGCGCTCTCTCGCCGTCGGCCGACAGCCGCTGCAGGCTAGTGAGATGCCTTCGGGCCTCGGCGAGAGCCCCCCTGCAAGGGCATTCCGCCTCCCGGGCGCCTAGCCACAAGCTCTGCCACGAGACCCCCGTCGTCTCGCTACTGCGACAACGATAGGCGCTCTCTCCCGCGTTCGGGGTGTTGTCGGCCGAGGGGGCTGGCCAAGCCAGCCCAGGGGCTGTGTTCCCGCGCCGACCTGCGGCCGGCGATGCCGAGGGCCGAAAGCACTCCGTGTTTCTCGAGCAGGTCGTCGCCCGAAGGTGAGAGAGCGCGCGCTGCCGGTCGTCCAACCGAGTACGCGCGACGTCCCCCTCGGGGACAACAGCCCGAGCGCGGGAGGAGGGCCGGGCACTACCGGGCTGTTCCGAGGTCTAGCCGTAGGAGACGCCGGGATAGATCAGGTTCACGAGCGCCAGCCAGACCGGCTGGAAGACGTAGTCAAGTGCCCGCCAGGCGACGAGAATCCCGACCCAGCCGAGGATCGGGTTGGTCCACAGGAACTGCTGGTATTTCGGCACCACGCTGGAGGGCATCAACAACGTCAGGGCGGCGCTGCCGTCGAGCGGCGGTACCGGGACGAGGTTGAGGATCGCCAGCAGCAGGTTCATCGACAGCAGGGCGCTGAAGAAGAAGGCCAGGGGCGAGAGCGCCCCTTCGGCGACGGCGACGCGGCTGAAGCTGACCGCCTCCGGCGGGCCGAAGAGGCCGGCGAGGGTGCCGACGAAGATCAGGATCGCGGCGACGGCGACCAGCAAGAGGTTGGCTCCGGGGCCGGCGAGCGCCATCCAGGCGGCGCGGTTCGGGTAGCGCACCGCCCAGTTGCGATCGTAGGGGGCGCTGGCGAAGCCGAACGGCCAGCCGATCAGGAACACCGACAGGAGCGGCAGCAGCACCATGCCGAACGGCTCGCGCCGGATGTGCGGCATCGGGTCGAGACTCACCTGGCCGCCGAGATAGGCCGTCAGGTCGCCGCCCCGCTTGGCGGCCCAGGCGTGAGCCGCCTCGTGGAGAGTGACCGAGAACAGGAAGACGACGTAGAAGACGAGGCCGTCGATGAGCTGGTTCGGGTCCACTTCGACTAGAGCTCCAGGGACCTTGTGGCGGTGCGATCGCGGAGGCGGTCCAGGAAATCGTCGACCGCCATCGCGCCCAGATCCTCGCCGGTGCGCAGGCGCGGCGCCACCTGGCCCGCCTCCTCTTCGCGCCCGCCGACGACGATCATGTACGGCACCTTGTTCACCTGCGCCTCGCGGATCTTGTAGCCGAGCTTCTCGTTGCGCAGATCGGCCTCGACCCGCGCCCCCGAGGCGGCGAGTTCCTGCCGCACCTTGTCGGCGTAGCCGGCCTGCTTCTCCGACACCGGAATCACCCGCGCCTGCACCGGCGCCAGCCACACCGGGAACGCGCCGCCGGTGTGCTCGATCAGGATCCCCATGAAGCGCTCGAGTGAGCCGAGCATGGCGCGATGGATCATCACCGGGCGGTGCTCGGCGCCGTCGTCGCCGATGTACTCGAGTTCGAAGCGCTCCGGCAGCTGGTAGTCGAGCTGGATCGTGCCGAGCTGCCAGGAGCGTCCGATCGCGTCCTTGACCTGGAAATCGATCTTGGGGCCGTAGAAGGCACCGTCGCCGGCGTTGACCTCGTAGTCGATCCCCTGGCTGTCGAGAGCCGCCGCCAGCGCCGCCTCAGCGCGGTCCCACAGCTCCTCGGAGCCGAGCCGTTTCTCCGGCCGGGTCGAGAGCTCGATCAGCAGCTCCTCGAAGCCGAAGGTGTCGTAGATCCGGCGGATCATCGACGCCATCGTGAGCACCTCCTCCTCGACCTGCTCGGGGGTGCAGAAGACGTGCGCGTCGTCCTGGCAGAAGGAGCGCACCCGGGTGAGGCCCGAGGTGACACCGCTTCGCTCGTAGCGGTGCAGCCGCCCGAAGTCGGCGTAGCGGATCGGCAGGTCGCGGTACGAGCGCAGCCCGGTCGAATAGATCAGGCAGTGCGTCGGGCAGTTCATCGGCTTGACGGCGAACTCCCGCTCGTCGAGCTCGGTGAAGAACATGTTCTCCTTGTAGTTCGCGTAGTGGCCCGACGTGTGCCACAGATCGACGTCGAGGATCTGCGGCGTGATCACCTCTTCGAAACCGTTCTCCTCCTGCACCTCACGGACGAAGTCCATCAGTTCGTTGTAGACCACCGCCCCTTTGGGGTGGAAGAACGGGTTCGCCGGCGCCAGATCGCTGAAGCTGAAGAGATCGAGCTCAGGGCCGAGGCGCCGGTGGTCGCGCGCGTTGGCCTGTTCGAGCTGCTCTTCCCACGCCTTCATCTCCTTTTCGGAGGCGAAGGCGGTGCCGTAGATCCGCTGCAGGCGCTCGTTCGACTCGTCGCCCTTCCAGTAGACCCCGGACGCCTCCAGCAGCTTGACGGCGCCGATCTGGGACGCCCGTTGCGCATGCGGCCCGCGGCACAGGTCGACGAAGTCGCCGTGCCGGTAGAGGGTGATCGCCTCGCCTTCCGGAATGTCCTCGAGGCGCTCGAGCTTGAGCGTCTCCCCCATCTCACGGAAGGTCTCGCGCGCCTCGTCGCGGGTCACCTCGATGCGCTCGAAGGCGCTGTCTTCGGCGAGGATCTCGCGCATCTTCTCCTCGATCGCCTCGAGGTCTTCGGGGGTGAACGCCCGCGGGAAGCGGAAGTCGTACTGAAACTTCTCGGAGTGGTCCTGCCGCCCGGCGTCGATCTCGACCTCCGGCCACAGTCGCTTCACCGCATCGGCCATCACGTGTTCGGCACTGTGGCGGAGGAAGTCGCCCGCCTCCGGATTGCGGTTGGTGAAGATGCGGAAGGCGCCTCCTTCGACAAGCGGCTGACGCAGGTCGACGGGCACACCGTTGAGTTCGGCGCCGATCGCCGCCTTCGCCAGGCCGGGGCCGATAGCGGTCGCGACGTCGAGGGGTGTCTGGCCGGGCGCGACCTCGCGCACCGACCCGTCGGGAAGGGTCAGTTCGATCATGTCCAACCTCCGGAGAGCGGAGTTTGGTAGGCGCTAGCGGACTCGAACCGCTGACCTCTACCGTGTGAAGGTAGCGCTCTAACCAGCTGAGCTAAGCGCCTGCTGTTGCTGCAGACGGACTCTCGGCGGACGCGGAGCCGGCGTGGGTAGTCCATGCTTCCATCCTGGGGCTCGCTCGTCGTCGTCTGCTTCTGTCTCTGGGGGCTCTCGGGGAGAGCCTGGTAGGCCCGAGCGGACTTGAACCGCTGACCTCTACGATGTCAACGTAGCGCTCTAACCATCTGAGCTACGGGCCTTTAGAATGGCTCCGGCAAAGCCTTCCGGCACCGCCGGGGCGCAGACGTTAGCAAGGGGCGAGAAAGAGTGTCAATCCCGAGGTTCCGAGGGCGCGCGCCCTCCAGGAAGGCGGTCAGCTTCTGGCTGCCGATCGCCCTCCTTGCCGCTTCGGCGCCCGGCGCCGCTTCTTCCCCTCTGAGGGTGCGGCCGGGCGAGTCGATTCAGGCGGCTCTCGACGCGGCGGCCGCCGACCCGGACATCGACCGGGTCGTGCTCGAGGCGGGCGTCCACCGGCCGGCCGAACCCGGTCAGGCGCTCGTGACCTTCGTCGCCCGGCATGACGGGCTGGTGCTCGAGGGTGAGGGAGAGGCCGTGCTGACCGCCGCCAATCCGCGAATCGCCGACCCGTTCGCCGCCAGCTTCCCGGCGGTGGTGAATCACGTCGTCTATTTCGGTGACGGCATTTCGCCGCGTACCGTGCTTCGAGGGGTCACCCTGACCGGGGCCAACAACTACCACGCCGACGCAGGCGACCAGCCGACCGATTTCGACCCCGCGATCGACTCGATCCCCGAACTCTCGCACCACCTCTACATCCATTCCGACGGCGGCGCGATCAAGATCTTCGGACGCTCGTACCCGACCGTCGAGAACGTGGTGATCCGCGACAACTTCGCCAGCCCGTGCGGAGCGGGCGTCTCCGTCGAGCATCGGGGCTTCGACGAGCAGGCGGCGACCTTCCGCAACGTGATCTTTCAGGGCAACCGGGCGAGGCTGACCGGCTCGGCGGTCGATCTGCTCCACGGCAGTGCCGCGGTGTTCGAGAACTGCCTGTTCGTCGGCAACATCTCGAACGTCGCCCCCGTCCCGCTGATCGACGGACCGCGGCCCGACTTCACCTCGGTCTACAACCGCGAACACGGCTCGGGGGCGCTCACCGTCTTCGAGGGTTCGCGGGTCGAGGTCCGTCGATCGACCTTCACCGGCAACTGGAACGGCGTCGACGACCGGGGGAACGGCAGCGTCTTCGAGGAGAGCATCTTCTGGGACAACACGCTCGCGGGCGGGAGCGCGCCGGGAAGCCGCTACGAACTGGACGTGCCGCCCTCCGCTACCGTCACCGGCTGCGTGCTCGGGGGTGCGACGCCCGACCTCCGCGGGACCGTCTCGGAAACACTCAACCGCTTCCAGCCTTTGGCGCCGGACTTCGATGATGCGTGGGTGCCGCGAGCCGAGGGGTACGGCGGCGTCGGCTACCGTCCGGCAGCGCCGGTGGAGGTTGCCGGCGGCGCCCAGGGCGATCGGGCAGCCTCGCCGCGCCGGTAGAGCTCCAGCCGTCCGGCGGCCGCACTCGCGGCAGGGCTTTCCGCCCCGCCGAGGGTCTCGACGATCCGCTCCTGCCACCGAACCGCTTCGTCGAAGCTCCCGGTCTCGGCGAGCGCCATGGCGACCGTCTCGGCATGCTCGGGCGAGGATGCGCCGGCGAGAACCGATCGCGCGAGAATCAGCGCTCTGGCGCCGTCGCGTACCGCCGCGTCCTCGCTCGTGGCCAGCAATCGCGCCAGCAGGTGAGTCAGCGATGTCTCCCCGGGCAGTCGGTCGAGCGCCGCCTCCAGGGTCTCGCGAGCCGGAGCGTCCCGGCCGGCCAGCAGCAGAGCCAGCGCCCTCGAGAACCACGGCGTGACGCTCTCCGGCTCGATCTCGATCCACCGGCCGTAGCTCTCGGCGGCTTCGTCGAAGCGACCGGATCGGGCCAGCGCGGCCGCCAGCTCGGCATGACCCGTCGCCTGCCGAGGGACGAGGGCGACGACCTGCTCGAGGTCCGCGATCGCCGCATCGCCGTGTCCCGCCGCATCGCCGATCCGTCCGGCGTCGAGCAGCAGGACCGCTCGAGCCTCCGCCGCCGAAACGGCCTCGACCGAACGCCGGAGCTGGCGGACCGCCTCTTCCGCCCGGCCCGCGCCTGCAAGGAGGCTCGCGTAGTCGCGCACCGCGCCCACCCGATGCGGCTCGCGGGCGACGAGGGTCGAGTAAAGCGCCACGGACTCTTCGACCTCGCCTCTGGCAGCGAGCTCGCTCGCCAGACGCTCGTGGACCGCGGAGTTGCCCCGGTCCGCGGCGAAAGCGTGGCGAAAGTGAAGGAGCGCTTCGTCGCGCTCGCCGCGAGCCGCGAGCACCGACGCGAGGCTGAAGTGCGCCTCGCCGAAGTCGGGCTCCTCCTCCACCACCCGTCGGACGTTGGCGAGGGCTTCCGCGGCTCTGCCGGCGCGAAACTGCGCCACCGCGAGCTGGTAGCGCGCCCTCGAGTCTCCGGGATCGAAGGTCAACACCGTCTCGAGCTCCGCGAGCGCCCCGTCGACGTCACCTGTTTCCAGCTTGTCCTGCGCGAACTCGACCCGCAGTCGCCGCCCGAAGGCGGCCAACCCGTCGATGAGAGGGTCGGAGGTCGCATGCGTCGGCGCATCGACCACCCCATCGCCTTCGAGCCTCGACAGCCACTCCCGAGACGGTTCGAACCACGGGGCGAGTTCTGAAGAGCTCGTGAAGCGCCTCACGGCGGCGGCGCGATCCTCCATCCGGGCCGCCACGACGCCGAGGTAGTGAGCCCAGCGGAAGTCCCCCGGCGCGAGGTCGGCGGCCCTGTCGAAGTGCGCTCGTGCCGCGGCAAGATCCGCCCGTAGCAGGTAGGTGCGAGCCAACGCCCCGTACATCGCCGCCAGCCGCTCAGGCGCGAGCGACCCTCCGGCTGCGAGGGCTTCGGCGACTCGGCGGCGTTGCTCGATCCAGCCATCGAACTCGTCCCCGAGCCGTGACGACGCTGCGGCGCCTTCGACAGCGCCGCCCGCCGCGACACAGGCGACGGCCAGCATGAGCGCGGCCAGTCGCACGATCGCCGTCGTTCGACTCATCCGCCCAGTTCGTCGAGCCACCGCCGCGCCGTCGCGAGGTCCTCGCCGTACTGCCCACGGGGCGCACCGGCGAGGAAGCGCCGCAGCGCGGAGCGGGCCGCGTCACTCTCCCCCAGTTCGCGCGCGACGATCGCGAGGTTGTAGAGCGCGTCGAAATTCTCGATTCCCTGCTCCACCGCACGACGCCACGCCTCGAACGCACCGCGCCGATCCCCGAGCTGATAGCGCGCCGATCCCAGGTAGTTCCAGGACTGGTCGAGGCGGTCGTTGAGATCGAGCGCCAGCCGTGCCTGCCGCTGGGCCGTCGGCCAGTCGCCGGCGCGCAGAGCGTTCAGGGCGAGCGTTTCGTGAGCTTCGGGGGAGCGAGAGTCGATCTCGAAGATGCGGTTGAGGATCGCCTCCGCCTCCCTCAGCCGCCCGGCATCCGAAAGCACCTGTCCGAGCGCCCGCATCGCTTCCGTCTCCCCGGCCTCCGCCAACGGCTCGAGGGCGTCGATCGCTTCGTCGAACCGTCCGAGGGCGCCGAGGGAGAGTCCGAGCTGGCGGCGCAGCGCGGTGGTCGCCGAGCCCCGGCGCTGAGCCCGAGACATCACCTCCACCGCCTCGTTCAGACGGCCGTCCTCCAGCAGCGTCTGCGCCAGGTAGTACGACGCCACACCCATGTCGGGGCGCTCCGCCAGCACTCCGCGCAACAGCCGCTCCGCCTCGTCGAGGCGGCCGCGATGGTAGCGGTCGATGGCGGTGTGCACCTGACGGTCGAGATGCACGAGCCGCTTCGGGTCGTCGTCGGCCGTGTAGTCCTTCTTCGGCGCCGCCGAGCCTCCGAGATAGCCGAGACTCCGAAGCTTGCGCTCCTCTTCCGCCGAGACCGAGCCGCGCTCCGGCGGCCAGGCCGAAGCCGGCGGGAGCACCGTCCTGAGGCCGGCCACCTCCTCCGGGCGCTCCGGGGCGAGGTTGTCCTTCTCGGAGGTATCGCTCGACAGATCGTAGAGCTCCGTGATCGGCAGCTCGATGAACTTGCGCGAGCCGCGCACCACGCCCCGCAGCGGCGCCCATCCACGGTCGAGACTCGCCGTGATTGCCTCGAAGTAGGTGGCCGTCGACGAGGAGGGCGGCTCGAAGAGCGAGGTCCCGGCCAGCTCGCCGGCGCCTGCCGCGGCGCCCGGCGCCAGCTCGGCGGCCTGCACCCCGGAGGCCTCGACCCCGGCCGCCTCGAGCATCGTCGGCAGCAGATCGACGTGCCGCACCTGACGGCTCGACCGGCCGGATCCGAGCCCGGGCGCCCACAGGACGAGCGGCACTCTGAGGGTCGGTTCGTAGGCGAAGAGGCCGTGTGTGACCTCGCCGTGCTCGCCGAGCGCCTCACCATGGTCCGACGTCACGACGATGAGGGTCGACGGCTCCTCCCCGTCGAGAAAGAGACTCAGAAGCGGCGCCAGCGCATCGTCTACGACCGTGACCTCGCCGTCGTAGGCGTCTCCCCCGGCGCGGGCGGCAGCGTCAGCGGGCGGCGTGTAGGGCGCGTGCGGGTCGTAGAGGTGAAGCCAGAGGTAACGCCGCTTCCCGACGTTGTCGCGCCACCATTCGAGGCCCCGGCCGACGACCTCCGATCCGGGCCTCTGGGGATCGACCGCTCCCGGCCCGCCGCCCTCGGGATAAGCGTCGTCGTAGAGGTCGAAGCCACGGGCGAGACCGTACCGCCGGTCGAGCGGGAAGGCTCCGACCACTGCCGCTGTTGAAAACCCGGCGGCCCCGAGAAGCGTCGCCGCCGTCGGAACCTCAGCGGAGAGCACGAAGCCGCTGTTGTCCCTCACCCCGTGCTCGTAGGGCAAGCGCCCGGTCAGTATGGAGGTGTGGGTGGGCAAGGTCATGACACCGTGAGAATGCGCATAGTCGAACACCCAGCCGGCGGACGCGAGCCGGTCGAGCCACGGCGTCGATGCGGTCTCGTGGCCGGCGAAGCCGAGCCGGTCCGCGCGCAGGGTGTCGATCGTGATCAGCACCAGGTTCTCGACCTCGATGCTCGGCAAGGGCGCAGCCACGATCCCGCCCGATTCGCTCGACTCGGCAGCTGCCGGCGACGCAAGCTCGGAGGAGCTGTCCACGGCGTCGGATGCGGAGGGCGGCGCGTCCCCGGAGCCGCAGCCGAAGCCCCCACACAGCGTCGCTGCGAAGCCCCCGACGACCAGTGCAAGAGCCTTCGGCGTCACCCCGGCATGATAGCCGACGGCTGGTAGAGTCCCGCCGTGTCGGAGCCCGTCTCGCAGCCCCAGCCCCAGCCCCAGCCACAGCCCCAGTCGCAGTCGCAGTCCCCCCGGACGCAGTCGCGGGCGACCCGCCCCCGAGGCCCGGCCCGACTTGCGCTGGCGGCCCTTCTCGCGATCATCACCGGCGTGGGCTCCGGAGTCGCTCGCGCCGAAGGCGCGGCGAAACCGCTCTTCGAGGAGGTCGGCGAGACGGCCGGCCTCGACTTTCGCCACTTCAACGGTCGCACGGGCGGGCTCTACCTCGTCGAGGTGACCGGTTCGGGTCTCGGCCTGCTCGACTTCGACGGCGACGGTGACCTCGATCTCTATCTCGTCCAGGGGGGGATTCCCAACCCGGAAGAGTCCCTCGAGGACGCCCTCGTCTCCCCGGCGGACGGCTCGTTGCCCCTGACCGACCGGCTCTATCGCAACGACGCCTGGGCCGACGCCGACGGTGCGCTGCGGCTGGCCTTTGTCGATCGGACCGAGGCGAGCGCGATCGACGCCCCTCACTACGGCATGGGCGTCGCGGCCGGCGACTACGACGGGGATGGCGACACCGACCTCTACGTCACCAACTTCGGCCCCAATCAGTTGCTGCGCAACAACGGCGACGGCACCTTCTCCGACGTCACCGAGACCTCCGGCGCCGGAGACATCCGGTGGAGCGTCTCCGCAGCCTTCGCCGATTTCGATCGGGACGGGCACCTCGACCTCTACGTCGGCAACTACGTCGACCAGCGCTTCACTTCCGGCTCGTCGTGCACCAATGCGACCGGGGCACCCGACTATTGCGGGCCGCTCGCCTTCCGTCCCTTTCCCGACCGTCTGTTGCGCAACCGCGGCGACGGCACCTTCGAGGACGGCACGCCTGCCTCAGGCGCATTGGAGGAGTTCGGCGGCGCCCTGGGGGTCGTCGCCACCGACTTCAACGGCGACGACTGGATCGACCTCTACGTCGCCAACGACATGACGGCCAACCAGTTGCGGATCAACCAGCGCGACGGCTCGTTTCTCAACGACGCGGTCTTCGCCGGTGCCGCCGTCAACTGGGAAGGCAAGCCCGAGGCGTCGATGGGGGTCGATGCCGGGGACTTCGACGGCGACGGCGACGAAGACCTCTTCATGGCGCACCTCACAGGGGAGACGAACACCCTGTACGTCAACGACGGCACGGGCGTCTTCGATGACGCGACAGTCACCTCCGGCCTCGGCAGCACCAGTTGGGTCGCCACCGGCTTCGGCACCGGCTGGATCGATTTCGACCGCGACGGCCGGCTCGATCTGTTCGTCGCCAACGGTGCCGTTCGGGCGATCGAGGAGCTCGTCGAGGCGGGAGACCCGTTCCCGCTCCACCAGCCGAACCAGATCTTCCGCAATCTGAGGGACGGGCGATTCGAGGAGGTCAGCGGCACGGCGCCCGCCTTCGCCGTCTCGGAGGTCAGCCGCGGCTCCGCTTTCGGCGACGTCGACAACGACGGCGACGAGGACATCGCGGTCAGCAACAACGACGGCCCGGTCCGACTCCTCCTCGGCGCTCCACCTGCCAATCCATGGCTCGGCATCTCTTCGCGCGATGGCGGCACCGGCTGGAAGGCTCGCGCCGAGACCGCCTCGGGAGAGACCCTGTGGCGCCGCTCGAGGCGAGACGGCAGCTACGCTTCGGCACGGGATCCGCGCGTGTTTCTCGGCGCTTCGACTCCGATCGAGAGCGTCACACTGACCCGGCCGGGAGCGCGCTCGATCCGGCTGAGCGGAGTTCCGTCCGCCAGGGTGCTCGTGTGGGCCGACCTCGCGGCGCCGTGACCGGCAGGCGCCCCTTCACCCGGATGGGCCGGATCTGCGCCGCTGCCGTCGCGTGGATCGCGTCTGCCACCCTGGCGGTGGCCGACGTCCCGCGACCCGACCTGTCTCTCATGGAGCCGGCGATCCGGGCTCATGTCGAGGAGATGCTCGCCCTCGCGAGCGGCGCCGAGGCCGACGACGCTGCTAGAGCCCACGGCGAGCTCGGCCGCGTGCTCCTCGCCTACGAACTGCTCGACGCGGCTCGGGATGCCTTCGAGGAGGCGGCGAAGGGCGCGCCGGACGACCCTCTGTGGGAGTACTACCTCGGCGTGCTCGACGAGCAGGACGGCCGCCCGGCGGCTGCCGAGGCGAGGTTCCGTCGCGCGTTGGAACTGCGGCCGGACTGGTTGCCGGCACAGATCCGACTCGCCCGGGTTCTGCTCACTGCCGGCCGGCTCGAAGACGCTCGCCTGCAGTTCGAGGCGGTGCTGGAGCGGGTGCCGGGAACCGCCGCGGCCCGATACGGCATCGCCCAGATCGCGACGATGCAGGGGGAGCCGGAGATCGCTGCCCCCCTGCTCGAGGAGGTCCTCAGGGAACAGCCTCAGGCCACCGCCGCGGCCTATCAGCTCGGCCTCGCCTACCGGGCTCTCGGCGATCGCGAACGCGCCCGCGAGCTGCTCTCCCGGCAGGGGCGCGAGCCGGTGAGGTTCCCCGACCCGCCGATCGAGGTGCTCGGCTCACTGATGAGAGGCGCTTCGCGTTACGTCACCCTGGCAGCGCAGTCGCGGATCGCCGGCGACCTCGAAACGGCGATCGATGCCTACCGGCTGGCGCTGCGGGAGCGACCCGACCTGCTCGACGCCCGGCTCGCCCTCGCCGACGTTCTCGCCGAGCTCGGTGCGGTCGACGAGGCGATCGCACAGTTCGAGGAAGCGATTCGACGTGCCCCGCAAGACATCAGCGCGCGCTACAACCTCGGCACCCTTCTCGGTCGGGTGGGTCGGCTCGGAGAGGCACGGGAGCACCTCGAAGGTGCCCTGGCACTCGACCCGAACCACTCGGACTCGCACGTCAATCTCGCCGGACTGCTGGCGACACAGGGCGAGTTCGAGGAGGCGCTGACGCACTACGAATCGGCCATCGCGATCGACCCGCAGGACCGTTCGAGCCGGGTGCAGCGCAATCTCCTATGGGCGCGCCTCGGCCGCAGCGACGACGCCCTCGAGGACCTCGACGCGCTCCTGGCACGCGCCCCCGGCGACGCCGAGGTCGTGCTCGGGATCGCCCAGGTGCTGTCCGCCATCGGACGCGACGACGACGCCGCTCGGGCCCTCCGGGATCTGGCGCCGACGGCAGACGAGCCGTCGCAGGCGGCGGCGCAGTTCCAGCTGGCGACGATCGCCATGCGCCGGGGTGATCTGGGCGCGGCCCGCGGCAGTCTGGAGCGAGCCCTCGAGCTGACACCGCAACTCATCGACGCGCACCGGCTGCTGGCGACGATCGCAGGGCGCGAACAGCGCTTCTCGGAGGCCGCGGACCATTTCGCGGCCGCACTGGAAATCGACCCTGGCGACCGGGAGAGTCGCCTCGGACGCACCATCGCCCTCCTGCTCGCCGGCCGCGACCGCGACGCCCGGAGTCACCTCGAATCGAGCCTTCGGCTCGAACCCGGACAGCCGGAGGTGCAGAACACCCTCGCACGTCTGCTGGCCACCTCCGACGACGACTCCGTGCGCGACGGCCCAGGGGCGCTCGAGATCGCCGGCGGACTCATCCGCTCGGCACCGACCCTCGATCGTGGCCGCACCCTGGCGATGGCGCTCGCGGAGGTCGGCCAGCTCGAGGAGGCCGTCGGGCTGGCCGAGAGGCTGCTCGTCGAATCACGGAACGCGGGCGACGAAGGGCTGGCGGCCGCCCTCTCCGAAGACCTCGACCGCTACCGCAACGGCTCTCCCGTCCGGTCGCCCTGGCGTTGATCCCGCCGGCTCAGAGCGCTACGTCGACCGGGACCGAACTCGACACGGTGGCACCGCTCTCCATGTCGCGCACCGACATCCTCAGCTCGTAGCTGCCGGCCGGGATCGACTCCAGCGACAGATCACCGACGAGCTGCTCGAGCCCGTCGCGGCCGGCGAAGCGGCCGGTGAGCTGGAAGGCGACACCTTCGATGCTGTTGCCACTCGCATCGATCAGTTCCGCACGCGCTGCGATCGACTCCCCCCCGAGCCGGTAGCCGACGAGGCTCACGGTCTGCGCGCCGCTGCCGCCCAGCGCCGGGCGGGCTGCGGGGATGAACGCCTGATCACCGAGCATGTAGGGGTAGCTGTAGGTCGAAGGGTCGACCCCCTGCTCGCGCGCCAGCAGCCACTTCCCACCGGGCTCCGGCAGGAAAGGCGGCAGCAGGGACATGCCCGCTTCGTTACCCGGCACGGTGACGGCAGCGATGCTCAGACCGGAATCGCCGGTCTCGGCATTGCGGACGAGCACCTTGATCTCGTAGTCGCCCGGCGGCAGCTCGAGGTTGCCCCAGAACTTGAAGCCGGTCTGTTCGAGCGCCGCTCTCGCCTTGGCGAGGTCGAGGCCGAGAGTCTGCGAGAAGTAGTCGCGCACCTCGCCGCTCGAGTCGATGGCGTAGGCGAACACCTCGGTCGGCAGGACCTTGCCCTTCAACTTGCCGATCAGGGAGCGTCCGTCCGCCTCGACGAGCACCGGCACGTAGGAGACGTCGCCGTCGTGGGGGAAGGCGCCGGCGATCGCCGCGGTGGAAACCGCGCCCCCCGCCCGGCCCGCCATGATCGCGTTCGCGGCGGACAGCTGGCGCTCGATCCCAGACATCGCGGACATCGGCTGCGGATCGAAGTAGCCCGGGCGGTGCACGACCCGCGTGCCACGACCGCCGTCCGTGAGCTTCACCTTGATCTCACGGAACTTGCCGTCGTAGCGCACCTCCCGCGGCGAGAAGGCCAGCAGGTACGTGACGCTGGTGCGTTCCAGCACCGTTCCGATCGCCTCTCCCAGATCGTTGAAATTGCTCACGAACTGGCCGCCGGTCTCGTTCGCCATCAGGAAGAGCCCGTCCTCGTTGCGAGTGTTGGAGGCGTCGCGCAGCCCGCCGATGTCGATCGCCTCGATCGTCGCGTCGGCCCGCACGAACTCGTCGAGCATCTGGGTGAGCTGGTTCTGGGTCTGGGTATTGCCGAAGCGCTCGTCCGACTGCACCTCCCACACACGGCCCGACGCCGCCGCCTCGTTGACCTGCTGGATCCGTCGCTGCTCTTCGAAGGTCGCTCCGCGGGCGCTGCCCACCACCACGGTGCTGTCGAAGCCTTCCGACAGGAAGAGGACGTGCTTGCGGCCGTCGATGCTGTTGAGGGCATCGGCGAGGCCACCCATCGCGCTCGACAGAGCAAGGATCTCGTTGCGGCTCGTGGCCGCCTGCTCGTCGCGCTCGATTCTCTCGAGAACCTCACGGATCTCCGCCTCGGCGTCGATGCCGGCGGCATTGCCGCCGCCGGCGTCCTGGCCGAAGATCTCGACCTCCCTTAGCCCCTCGTTGTCGGCGAGGATGATGCCGAGCGGATCACGCACCGTTTCGACCATCTGCGGCAGCCCGAGGGTGTCGATCGCGACGACGACCTGGCGCCGGTCCGAAGTGAAACCGAGCGGGAAGCGTACCCCTTCTGAGGCGGAGTAGGTCGCCACGCCGATCAGGTCCGAGGGGTGCATCGAAGTCCTCACGAGCGATTTCGCCGCCTCCCTCGCCTTGACGATCGACGCCGGGTTCGAGAACGAGAGATCGAAGAAAAGGAGGAAGTGCCGCCGGCCGGCGGCGGGTACCGTCTGGGGCTCCCAGTCGTCGCTCCCGGGCTCGCTGATCGTGAGGTCGATGACGTCGAAGGCGATGATGTCGACCTCCTTGCGACCGTCGAGAACCTCGAAGTCGTCTTTCGTCAGCCCTCGCACCGGCTTGCCGTCGCGCAGCACCTGTACGGGAACCTCGACGACGACGACGTCGGTGGCGTCCCCGAAGCGGTCCTGAGCGACGACAATGGACGCCGAGAGCGTGATGGCGGCGAGCGCCAGAGAAAACGAGCTACGCGGCATGGCGAAATCCTCCCGAGTTCGGTTCGTTGCTAGCCCGGACTTCTCACGCCGGAGTGGTCTGGTAGGTCGTAGGTTGCTGAAGATGCGAGGCTTCCGGTCGCGAGCACTGGAGACATAGCCGTAGCTACGTCGAGGAGCGCAGCGACCGGAAAACGAAGTAGATTCAGTGACATACGGCCTACCAGGCTGCAGCGGCGTGAGAAGTCCGAGCTAGCTTCACAACAGTCCCATCCTACGCCCGATTCCGCCGGCGTGGCGACGCCGGGAAACCTCGAAAGCCTCTGCCCGACTCAGTTGACGTCGAAGGGAATCGACGCCGTCTGGGTGCTCCCGTTGCCCATGTCGGTCACGGCGACCTGCAGCGTGTAGCTGCCGACGTCGAGACCGCCGGGGCTGAAGGTCGCAAGGAACTTGTCCAGGCCGTCGATCCCGGTGACCGTGCGTTCCGCGCCGTTGAGCGACACGCTCCTCACCACCTTCCCCTGTTCGTCGACGATGGTGCCGTCGAGCTTCGGGCTCTCGCTGGTGAGGTTGTACGCCACGACGCAGACCTGCTTCTCCTCGGGCTGCGAGAACTCCGGTCGCGCCGCCGGGACATAAGGCTCGCCGTTCACCGTGAAGGGGTAGACCACCGACTTCTGGTAGTCGCTCTGCAACTGCTCGCGCACCAGGAACCACTGTCCCTGACTCTCGAGGAAGAACGGCGGCAGGAGCACCGCCTCGGCGGTTGCATAGGCAGGCACCGAGAGCGGCACGGCGGTCACGCCGGCGCGGCCGGTGACGGCGTTCCTCGTCATCACGCGCACCCGGTACTCCCCGGGCGGCAGCTCGAGGTGGCCGTAGTACTTGAGGCCGGTCTCGGCGAAAACTTCGCGCGTCCGCGACAGGTCGAGAGCCACGCGCTGGGTGAAGAAATCCTTCATCTCGCCGTGTTCGTTGGTCACGTAGGTGAAGATCTCGACCGGCAGCTCATCCTGGTCGTGGCCTTCGAGAAGTCCGGCTCCGCGCGCCTCGATGATGACCGGCACGTAGGCCTCCGAGTCGCTCGCGCGAAACGCCGCCGTCAGCACGTTGAGTTCGACGTCGTCGACCTCTTCGACCTTCGCGATCGCATCGGACGCCATGAGTCCCTTCTCGAGCGGATGGAGCTGATCGTAGGGCCGCGGCGCGTAGTAGCCCGCGCGAGCTGCGATCTTGGCGCCTCGCGGAAGGTCCGCCTTGACCTTCAACCGATGATAGGCACCGTCGTACTCGATGTGGCTCGGCTCGAAACTCAATAGATAGGTCACGTTCGATCGCTCGAGAACATCCTCCAACTGGTCGCCGAAATTGTTGGCATCCTCGAACAGCGTCCCGCCGGTGTCGTTTGCAATGTAAAACAAAGCGTCCTGACCGGTGTTGGCGACTCGGGTTTGCGCACCGGTGTCGGCGCGCAAACCCGAGATATCGACCGACTGGATCACACAATCGGCACGCCGGAACTCGTCGAGCATGTCGCGGAACGACGACTGCAGATCGGTATTGCCATACAGGTCGTCCGTGTCGACCAGAAAGTGGTCACCACGCAGCAGATTCTGCTGATCTTCTACGGCATCGCGGTCTTCGGCGTTAGGCTGGCGCCCGAGCAGCAAACGTCCGTCGAAGCCTTCTGAAAACAGCACCACATGCTTGCGGCCCTGGATGCTGTCGAGGTAGCGGGCGAGTTCCCCCATCGAGCGAGACCACGAACCGATCCGGCCGCGGGCGAAGTTCTTCTCCTGCTTCGCCATCTCCTTGCCGATCACCCGCAAGTGGGCCAGCACGCTCTGCTGCAGGCCCGTCGTCTGTTGGATGTTGGAGAGATCGTTGAGCTCCTGACTCGCTCGCAGGGAATCGGTCTCGGGGTCCTCGATGAAGAAACGCAGCGGATCCCTACGCGCCAGATTCAGCAGGCGCGGAGCACCGAGGGTGTCGAGAGCGCGTGCGATCTGAGCCCGGTCGGGAGTAAAGGTGACGAGTAGCTTCGTACCTCCCTCGACCGACTGCGTTGCCACCGCCGCGAGATCCGTCGGATGCAGATTCTCGAGTACGAACTTGCGCGCCGCCTCGCGTGCCCTGAGCAGAGCGGGAGGACGCGAGAAGCTCAGATCGAAAAGAAAAAGAAAATGCCGTCTCGCCAGAGCGGGCACCGCGGCTTCGACCTCGGTGCGGGTGCGGCCCGGCTCGACCAGGCTGAGATCGACGACCCGGAAGCCGGTGATCGTCTGTTTCTTTCCTTCGTCGACGATCTCGAAATCCTCCGCCGTCAGACCGCGCAACGGTTCGCCGTTGCGCGCCACCACATTGACCGGGATTTCGACTTCGAT
Organism: Candidatus Multivoradales bacterium; assembly: GCA_965223855.1. Taxonomy (GTDB): domain Bacteria; phylum Acidobacteriota; class Thermoanaerobaculia; order Multivoradales; family JAHEKO01; genus CALZKB01. The sequence continues at coordinate 1,897,810 of CBDCXM010000009.1, read as the reverse complement.
CACGTCCGCCTCGGCATCGAAACTCTCGTCGAGCTCCTGCGCCTGCAGACAGAAAGGCCCCAGCCACAAGGCCGGGGCCAGCAGCACGATCAGATAACGGCGCAACGCTTTCATTTCCTACCTCCGGCCCGCTTCTGAGCGGGGTTGGGGTTGCGACGACACCCGGCGTTCCTCCGCCTGGGTGCCGCGAATGCTAACAGTCGACTCGTCCGCCCCTTCGTAGAGCTCGGTCTTCGGGTAGAAGGCGTACCAGCCGAACCAGAAGGCGACGTGTCCGGGCAGCCTCGGCAGCCGCGTGTCGGCTCCGATGAGCTGCAGACGATCTTCCAGGACCTCCCAGCGTCCGCCCGCCTCGTCGACGAGCGCTCCATCTCCATCGACCGAGAAGCGTTTCTCGCCGCGCTCGAAGGCCCGGATCGCGCCGGCCTCACGGTCGCCGACGAGCACGAGGCCGCTCCCGCCGAGCACGTCGTTCACGACGCGTTCGTCGAAGACGACCTCCAGCGGATAGGCCTTGGCGACGCCGTTCCAGCGAAGCGCATAGACCTCGGCATTGCGTTCCAGCCGATCGTTCTTGCGCCACACCGGGAAGGCGACGCCGGAGCGTGCCCGATCGGCCGCCCCCGGCACGTAGCGGAAGCCGTACTCCGGCCTCACCTGCTTCTCGATCGCGTTGAGGTCGAGGACGTCGGTGTCGGGATGGCGCTCCACCCAGGCCGACCAGGTGGTGAGCGTCGACGGCAGCACTTCGAGCGGCCCGGCCGATCTGGCGAGCTCGCCGACCACCGGCTCACCGGTCAGGTTGCTCCACAGCGATCCGTGCTCACGGTCGAGCATCAGCTTGTTGCTGCGGTAGAGGAGCCCTGAGGTGTCGAAGGTGAGCGTGCCGAGCGTCGGATGTCGGCCGGAGTAGACGATCCCCGAGCCGCAAAGCGTGCAGAAGGAGAGCGTGATCGGCTCACCTCCGACGACGTCGTTCGACATCTCGTGCCAGGAGAGGAACCGCACCGGGTACGCCCGCGCCTGGTCGCCGATCTCGATGCCGAAGACCAGCTCGTCCTTCTTCAGGTAGCCGGCCTCGGCCGCCGGCATCGTCGGCGGATGGTCGAGCGACGGAATCCCCGCCACACCGACCCCGCCGGAGAGAATCTCTTCCAGCCGGATCCGGGACACCGTTCCGGGGCCGAAGATCGCCCGGTACCCCTCGTCGATGCGGGAGAAGAGGATCTGCTTCCACTCTCCGTAGCCGGGCTTCGGGTCGATCTCGTCATGGGCGCCGACCCACTCGATCCAGTCGTGGTAGCCCTCGATCGCCTCGCCGGTCATCCCCTCGAGAGCGCGATAGAGCTCGCCGCGTGCGGACCGGGGCGAGAAGAAGATCGCGTCGACGATGCCGGCGACGAGTGAAAGATCGCCGCTCTCGACGAGACGGTCCGCGGCCGCCTTGCGAACCTTGCCGTCGAGCGAGAGGAGATCGGCCACCAGGCCGTAGCCTTCCGACGGCGAGAGTTCGGCGGCGCCCGCCGGGAGCGCCACGATCAGCGCCAGCACCGCGCCGAAAGCCCGTGTGAAGGCACGCACGCGACGCCGCGTCACGGGCCGGTGGCCCCCGCCGAGAGCATCGCGGCGTACTTGCGTGCCTCGTCGTGCGTCGCGTCGAGCCGCAGAGCCCGCTGGAGATGGTGGCGCGCTTTCGACATGTCTCCGAGGGCGAGGAACACCTTGAGAAGCCCGACGTGCACCTCGGGCTGCTCGCTGTCGATCTTGAGCGCCCGGCGCATGTAGTCGAGCGCCTCGGCCGTCTCGCCCATCCCCAGCGCGAGCTCGCCGCGATAGACGAAGAAGAAGGGGTTGCTGAGGTTGACGTCCTCGATCTGGGCCATCACGGCGATCGCCTCGTCCCCGCGGCCGAGGTCCTGGTAGGCGCGGGCGAGGTTGGTCAGGAGCGGCACGTTGCCGGGGTGCAGTTCGAGGGCGTCCTCGTAGAGCTCGAGCGCCTTGTCGGCGCGTCCCTGCCGCAGATAGACGACCCCGAGATTGTTGACGGCCTTCTCGAAATCGGGAGCGAGCGTCGTCGCGATCCTGAGATTCGGCTCCGCGCGCGGCAGGTCACCCACCATCAGCGCCTCGGCGCCGAGGTTGTTGTAGTAGTGCGCCATCGCCATCAGGTCGTCGATCGGCTCGAAGTCCCGGTAGCCCTTGGTGCGGTAGGGCAGAAAATCGAAGGTCGACAGTTCGCCGTCGACGGTCATCCCGGCGACGATGTGCCCGCGACTGACGACCACACCGTCCGAGTAGTGCCAGCGCTGGTAGTCCTCGACCTCGACGTAGAACGGGTTGAGGCGCTGCAGCCGCGCCATGGCGACGAACAGGTTGACGAACGAGAGGCAGTTCCCCTGGCGAGCGCGGTAGGTGTCGGTCGCGTTCCGCGTCGGGTTGAGCGAGTACTCGAGCTCGATACCGCTGAAGATGTAGTCGACGATCTCCTCGGTGCGCCGCCGCTCGCTCCCGGTCGGGTTGAGCTCGGCCCGGATCTCGACCTTCGCCTCCTCCTCGAGGAAGTACGGAACCTCGACGTATCCCGCGAGCTCGGCCGGAATGCGGCTCTCGAGATCGGACACGACATGCGCCCTCGAATCGAAGGGCTGGTACTGCGAACAACCTCCCGCTGCAACGGTCATCGCCGCCACGGCAACCACCGCCGACGGCCTCCACGCCGCGAACCGCGCTGAACTCATCTGACCTCCAACAAGTTGTCCCTCTCGGCCGACCCCGGTAGCGCGGGCCGCCCGTAGTGGTCGAGTCTGTAGCCTAACCTCTGCAAAACGTCTGCCCGCCCGATCGACATTCCAGCCTCCGGTTCGATCCCTTGTGGGTACGCCTGTCGTCGCTTCCGGGATGGGCGGTGGGCGCCCGCGAATTCAACGCATTGAACTCCAGCCTCCAAACTGCCGCATCCCGGCCTGCCCGGGACGGCCCCGATCGCCATCGCGCCGAGTGATTATCCAGCTAGTCATTGGGTGCTCTCGCCCCCAGTCACCAGCGGCCGAGTTGGCAACCCCCTTGCTTGACCTAGGGGTGTGGGATTTGTAAGCTTCGCTGCAAGCCGGGTTTGGAGTGTCGTCGCGCTGCCTCTCCGTAGCGAGACGGACACAGGAACGTCGCATTCGCCTTCGGCGATGCGGCTCGGCCTCAGCGTATCCAGCAACCAAGTAAGAAGCGTGGAACTCCGACTGTCGGAGTTTCCATCGTTCACAAACAAGGAGGTTTGTGTATGAATCGCAGTAAATGGCAGATCGTGGCCGCGGGCTTTGTCCTGCTGCTCGGCACCGTCGGTATGGTGTCGGCACAGTCGGCTACGGGTAACCTCTACGTCCGCGCCGTGGACAACGAGGGTGCTCCCCTGCCGGGCGTTACGGTGACGATGACTGGCGCAGGCGCGCCGCGTGTCCAGGTCACCGACGGAAACGGTCAGACTCGCTTCCTGGCGATCGACCCCGGTAACGTCCAGCTCACTTCGGAGCTCGAGGGTTTCTCGACCATCGAGTATCCCAACGTCAACATTCGTGTCGGTCTCAACACGACCATCGAACTGTCGATGTCCCCGGCCGTCGAGGAGACGATCACCGTCACCTCGGAGAGCCCGCTCCTCGACGAGCGTAAGCTCACCACCGGTACAACGATCAGTCAGGTCGAGCTCGAGAAGATCCCGACGGCCCGCGACCCCTGGTCTGTGCTTTCTCAGACCCCGGGCGTCATGGTCGATCGCATCAACGTCGGCGGTAACGAGAGTGGGCAGCAGTCCACCTTCACCGGCCCCGGCGTCGGCGACGATGAGAACGCTTTCCTCATCGACGGTGTCGAGACCACCGACATGGCCGCAGTCGGCGCTTCGGCGACGTACTACGACTTCGACCAGTTCACCGAGATGCAGTTCACCACCGGCGGCACCGACGTCACCAAGTCGAACGCCGGCGTCTCCGTGAACCTCGTGACGAAGCGCGGCACCAACGAGTTCCGTGGCAGCGCCCGGTTCCTCCGCACCGATGACAACTTCTTCAACGGTGCCCTGGAGCAGAACGTGCCGGACTTCAACGCCTCGAGCGGCATTCTTGGCGGCGACAACGTCGGTAACACCGGCGACGGCACCGGCTCGCCGCAGGGCGCGCCGCAGACGCGCTTCATCGGCAACACCATCAACCAGGTCCAGGAGTACGGTTTCGAGGCCGGTGGCCCCGCCGTCAAGGACAAGCTGTGGTTCTGGGGTTCGTTCGGTTCGAACGACATCAAGAACCGCACTGGTGCTGCTTCGCCCGACGCCGTCCAGGCTGATGACACGATCCTCGAGAACACCGCGCTGAAGATCAACGGTCAGCTCGGCAGCTCGAACTCGTTCACCGGTTCGTGGAACAACGGCGACAAGAAGAAGTTCGGCCGTAACGCCGGCCCGACGCGCCCGCAGCCCACGACGTGGGATCAGCGTGGTCCGTCCGCCATCATCAAGTTCGAGGACACGCACGTCGTGAACTCCAACTTCTTCATCGGCGGTACCCTGTCGAAGGTCGACGGCGGTTTCTCGCTGACGTCCAAGGCGGTCATCGGCGCGGGTTCCATCACCGCGGCTCCCGAGACCTTCTGGACCGCGGAGAGCTGGGGTGGCAGCTACCTCTCGGGTAGCTCCAGCCGCCCGTCCGAGGAAGTCAAGATCGACGGCTCCTACTTCTTCAACACCGGCAACGCCGGCCACGAGATCAAGTTCGGTGCTCGTCAGCGTGACTTCGACCAGCGCTCCGACTTCTTCTGGCCGGGCCGTGATCTCTTCCACATCAACGAGAACTTCTTCGGTGTTCCGCTGACCGTGCACTTCCGCGGTATCGATGGCCCGCCCAACACGACGTCCTACCAGTCGGCGTGGGTGCAGGACACGATCTCCACGGGCAACCTGACGGTCAACGTCGGCCTGCGCTACGACCTCCAGGACGGTGAGAACCTGCCTGCTTCGGTCCCGGCCGCGGTCGAGGTTCCGAACATCCTCCCGGCGTTCTCGTACCCGGGTGCGGCCGCTCCGTTCGAGTGGTCGACCATCACCCCGCGCGTTGGTGTGACCTACGCCCTCGGTGAGGAGCGCAAGACGCTTCTCCGCGGTAGCTTCTCGCAGTTCCCGGAGCAGCTGTCGACGGCCAACATCAACCGCACCAACCCCGCCGGCCGTGCCTACGCCACGTTCATCTTCGATGACGTCAACGGCAACGGCATCTGGGACGACTTCAACGAGTCGGACCTTCTCTTCGCCGGCAACGTCGGTTTCGATCCTTCGGACCCGACCTCCATCGAGAGCGTGAACGTCACGGACCCGGGTCTGGATCCGTCGATGATCACCGAGCTCATCGTTGGCGTCGAGCACGCCTTCGCGCCTGAGTTCGTCGCCGGTGCGACGGTCACCCTGCGTGAGACCGATGACCTTCTCGGCACTCGCGAGATGATCGACCTCGGCAACGGTCCCCGTCCTTCGACGGCGGCCGACTACGAGCTCGCCGGCACGCTGAACGGCATCCTGCCGGACGGCACGCCGTACAGCGCCCCGTACTACTCGCTTCCCGCGGGTTCCCGTACGGGCGGCACCCTCCTCGAGAACACCGACCGTTCGGTGGAGTACGAGGGGATCAGCGTCAACTTCACCAAGCGCCTCTCCAACCAGTGGATGCTGCGTGGTTACTTCACCTCCGGTGAGGGCACCTACAGCCTTGGCTCGAGCTACATCGCCAACTACGATCCCACTGACGAAGAGGGTGGCTTCGACAACGAGGGTGGTCTCTTCGCTGTCCAGGCTGCCGGTTCTGGCGCCAAGCAGGACGTCTTCCTCGAGAGCGGCTTCCAGTTCAACCTGAACGGTATGTACCAGGTTGCTCCGGACCAGCCGTGGGGCTTCAACGTCGCCGGTAACCTGTACAGTCGTGAGGGCACTCCGCTGCCGTACTACGACAACGTGCGCCCGGCGGACGGCCTCAGCCGTGACGTTCAGGTCACGTCCAATCTGGATTCGTTCCGCGCCCCCGACATCACCACGTTCGACCTGCGACTCGAGAAGGAGTTCGCGTCGACCGGTAACGTCGGTTTCTCGGCCTCGATCGACATTTTCAACGTGCTCGACGAGACCACTGTCCTGCAGCGTCGCCGTCGTCTCGACGCCTCGACTGCGGACAACCTCACGGAGACCCTGTCGCCGCGCATCTACCGCTTCGGCGTCCGGGTGAACTGGCGGTAAGCCGGTTCCCACTTCGTTAGCGAAGTGATCCGAAGCCGGGGGGGCAACCCCCCGGCTTTTTTCTTGCTCCGAAAGACGGCCGCAGGACGCGGCCCCCGGAGCGATCGCGCGTCGTCCGGACCCGATCGCCTGGGCATGCCCGGATCGCCGCTGCTGTTACAATCGAGAGCGCCCGGCTGGCCCGGCCAGCTCGAACGTCCCCGGCAGCGGCCGTCCCCGGCCATCCACCGTCGCTCTCCGGCGAGCCGGGTTCCCGAGAACTCAACGCCAATCGCTACCAAGAGCCCTTGTCTCGAGAGCACGCTGTCTCAAGAGCTCATGTCCCAAGAGGAACTCCAATGCTCCTTCGATCCGTATCGTCTCTGCTCGTAGCCGTCGCTCTTCTCGTCGCCGTCCCCGCGGTCGCCCAGGACTGGACCGGCAAGGGCAGGGCTCAGGGCGTCGTCAACAATGAAAAGGGCGAGCCGATGGAGGGCGTACTGATCCGCATGCGCCAGCCCGGCGTCGATGCAGACGGCAAAGGCCCGGAAGCGACCCGGACGGACAAGAAGGGCCGGTGGGTCGTCGGAGGCCTCAAGGGGGGCCTGTGGAACGTCCTCATCGACACGGAGGGCTATCTTCCGTCGCAGGGCTCGGTCCGCGTCAACGAGTTCAGCGCCTCCAAGCCGGTGACCGTGGCGCTCACGCCCGATCCCTACGCCTTCATCAACGAGGCCGAGGCGATGCTCGAAGCCGGTCAGTATGCAGAGGCCCGTGCCGAGTACGAGCGGGCGCTGCCGAACATGAACGAGGAAGGCGCGGCCAGGCTGCGCACCCGCATCGGCGACACCTACCTGGAAGAGGGCAACTACGTCGCGGCGCGGGAGCAGTACCAGATGGCCATTCCGGTCATCCCGCCGGCGGAACAGGTCGCAGTGCGGCTGCAGCTCGCCTCGAGCTACCAGCGCGAAGGGCTCCTGGACGAGGCGATGACCGCCTACGAAGACACCCTGCCGTTGCTCGGCGCCGACGGCAGCTCCCAGGTGCTGATGGCGATGGCGCGCGCCTACGACCAGGTCGACCGACGCTCCGAGGCGGTGGCGCTTCTCGAGCGGGCCCTAGAGGCCACACCGGGCGATCCCGCCATCCTGCAGGTGATCGCCGACCTCCTCTCCAGGGAGGGACGCGAGGAGGAAGCGCAGGCCTATCTGGCGCAACTTCCGGAGGGGACGAAGCTCCCCGCCGACATGCTCCTCAACATGGGCATCCGGCACTACAACGAGAACGAGATGGACGAGGCGCTCTCGCTCTTCGATCGCGCCGTCGAGGACAATCCGGCTCTCGCCGACGTCTACTACTACCGGGGGCTGGTGCATCTGAGCAAGGGTGCCAACGAGCAGGCTGCGGCGGACCTCAACAAGCTCCTGGAGCTCGATCCCGAAGGGGAGCGGGCGCAGGAGGCTCGCGACTTCCTCGCGTTCCTCGAATCGGGCAGCTGACCGCGCGGTCTTCGAGGGTTCGCACGATGCTTGAACCCGCTGCCGGCGCGGGCAGGAGCGTGGTCCGTCCGGCGGTCGCTGCCGCTGTCGGCATTCTGCTGGCGGCAGGACTCGTCGGCTGCGGCGGCGACTCTGTACCCGAATCCGACCGCATCGGCACGGAGCGGGGTCGCCCGCCGGTCGTCCTGATCTCGATCGACACGCTGAGATCCGACCGGCTTCCGGCTTACGGCTACGAGGAGGTCGACACCCCTCACCTCGACCGTTTCCGCGCCGACGCGATCCTGTACCGGCACGCCTACAGCCACATTCCGCTGACGCTGCCGAGCCACGCGTCGATGCTGACGGGAGCGCTGCCGCCCGACCACGGTGTGAGAGACAACGTCGGCTATCCGTTCGACCCGCAGGGGATCCCCTACCTGCCCCGGATCCTCCGCGAGCACGGCTACGCGACCGGAGCCGCCGTCTCTTCCTTCGTCCTGCGCGGTGCGAGCGGAATCTCCAGCGACTTCGACTTCTTCGAGGATCAGATCGCTCAGGGTTGGGAGTCGGACGATCTCGGAAGGGTCCAACGGTCGGGGATGGAGACGCTGGAGCGGACCCTGCCGTGGCTCGCGGACGCGGCGGACGGCCCGTTCTTCCTCTTCTTCCACCTCTACGAGCCGCACACGCCGTTCAGCCCGCCGGAGCCTTACCGTTCCCGCTACGAATCGGCCTACGACGGCGAGGTAGCGGCCGCCGATGCGGTGGTCGGCGCTCTCCTCGAGGAGCTTCGGAGTCTGGGAGTCTACGAAGACTCGTTCATCCTCCTCACCTCCGACCATGGCGAGGGACTCGGAGAACACGGCTACCTCGAGCACGGGCCGTTCCTCTACCGGGAGGCACTTCAGGTGCCGCTGCTGGTCAAGCTGCCCGGCAACCGGCGGGCGGGCGAGACGGTCGACGCACCCTCGCAACACATCGACATCCTGCCGACCGTGTTGGAGGTGCTGGGACTCGACGACGGCGACACCAAGGATGCACCGCAGGCAGGAACCTCACTGCTCCGCCTGGAGGACGGCGCGGCGAGTCGCGACATCTACGCCGAGACCTTCTTCCCGCGCCTCCACTTCGGCTGGAACGACCTCGCCTCGATCGTCCGCTATCCCGAGCAGTACATCCATGGGCCCGATCCGGAACTCTACGACCTGTCGAACGATCCGGGACAGACGCGCAACCTCGTCCGCGAGCGTCGCCAGAGGACGACCCAGCTGCGCAAGGCCCTCGACGCGATCGACCGCGAACTCGCGCCGCCCGGCAGCGAAGACGAGGAGACGCTGCGCCAGCTCGCCGCTCTCGGCTACGTCGGCGCCGCGCCCGACATCCTCGAAGGAGCCCTCCCCGATCCCAAGAGCCGCGTCCATGTCCTGGAAGCGCTGGCCGAGGGGGTTCGCGCACTCACCGCCGGCCGCACCGCCGAAGCTTCAAGGCTGATCGAAACGGTCGCCCGGGAAGAGCCGCGACTCGTCGATGCCTGGAAGTATCTGGGAGACGCCCGCCTCGCCGAGGGCCGGCCGGAGGAGGCGCTGACCGCCTACCGGCAGGCGTTCGAGCTCGGCGGCCGGCCGCCCCACGCCGCCATCCCGATCGCCAGCACCCTGCTTCGACTGGGCCGGTTCGAGGATGCCCTCGCCCACGCCGAGCTCGCCGGCGAAGGGATGCCGATCGCACTCGACGTGACAGCGCAAGCTCAGCTCCGGCTGGGCAACTTGGAAGCGGCAGAAGAACTGATCGATCGACTTCTCGAACAGCGCGGCAGCCGGGTCAGTCCGCTCATCACGGCCGCGGAGCTCCGACTGGCGCAGGGACGGGCCGCCGAGGCGCTCGACTTCGCCGACCGGGCGTTCGCCGGCGTCGAGGACCCCGAGAACGCCGAGATCCTGCGCGGGGTCGATTTCATCCGCGGCAGGGCGCTGGCCGAGCTCGATCGGCTCGAAGAGGCGGAGAGCGCGTTTCGCGGCGAGATCGAACGCTTTCCCGACCAGTTGGAGAGCTATACCCACCTCGCCTTCCTCTACGCTCTCGGCAACCGGGGTGCCGAGGCGGGGCGCACGCTGCAGGCGATGGTGGAGGCGAATCCCGGCCCGCGATCGCACGGAGAGGCGGTCAAGGCGCTACGGGCCATGGGTGACCCGGCGTCCGCCGAGGCGCTGTTGCGTCAGGCCCGCAACCGCTGGCCCGAGGCGGAGAACCTCGCCGCGCTGGCGGGCGGCTGAGAACCGCTTCCGGCTGCCTCGGCTAGCCGTCTCCCTCCGACTCCTCCACCTCGAGCACCTCGCCCGACGCGACATTCTCCAGCGTGTCGACGCTACCGGAGGGCCACCGGACGACGAGCTGCTCGACCGTCGTCGCCTCGCCTAGGCCGAAGTAGAGCGGCATGGCGCTCTGCGCCAGATAGCCCGACTTGCCGTCGTGATAGCGCACCTGGACCTGGCCTCCGGCGTGGAGTTCGACCAACGCACCCAGACCGTCCCGATTCGAAGCCGTGCCGACGAGACGAACTCCCACCCAGTTGACCCCGCCGTCGTCCGCGAGATCGCTCGAGAGGATCTGAGGAGGAGCGTGAAACTCGCTGGTCACGATGTCGAGATCACCGTCCCCCTCGAGGTCGAAGATCACCGTCGATCGGGTGCCCAGGTTTCCCAGTACCGAGAAACTCCCCTCACGCTCGGCGCAGCGGGAATAGTCGCGATCGGCGCCCGAGCAGTCGAGCTCGAACCAGGGGGTCTTCGTGCGACCGCCGGCCCGCGGCTCGACGCCGAGCAGGAACTCACTGTCCAGGAACGACTCCCCACGATTGTTGAGGAGCACGGTGTTGATGCCATAGCGCCACGGGAAGCTCATGCTCGAGGCGATCACTACGTCCTGCCAGCCGTCGGCGTTGAGATCGGCGACCGACAGCCCCCACGGCCAGTAGTTCTCGGCGCCGACGAGGTCGGAGATTTCGTCGAAGCCCTCCTCCCCCGCCTCGTAGAAGGCGTTGCCGAAGATGTTGTTCGAGCCGTCCTGGACGTAGTCTTCGGGCCAGGTGATCTCGGACTTGAGCTTCTCGGCGTCCGGACCGACCTCCTGGCTCATGTCCGAATGCATGTCGGTGAGGATGAGGTCGAGGCGGCTGTCGTTGTTCCAGTCGAAAAACTTGACCCCCATCGACCCCCACGGCGTGCTGGGGAAGTGAGCGGCCGTTCGCTCCTCGAAGCGCCCGTCGGCGTTGACCCAGTAGTGGTCGTCCCCCTGCATGTTGAGAACGTAGAGCTCGGGCCAGCGGTCTCCGTCCAGGTCGGCCGCCGTGGCATCGCCGCTCCAGCTCTCGTCGTTCAGGCCGGCAGCCAGGGCGACCTCCTCGAAGCGGTTGCCGCCCAGGTTGCGGTACAGGAGGCTTCGCTCGCTGCGATCGGCGTGGAGGTGGCCGTCGAAGGCGTTCTCGATGCCGACCCAGTAATCGCCGGCGCCCTTCTCCTCGGTCGTGTAGGTGCCGACGTTGGTGACGAACAGGTCGAGCAGCCCGTCGAGGTCGTAGTCGAGAAAGACCGCCCCCGAGGAGTGGCCGACGTAGCCGACGCCCGCCTCGCTCGTGATGTCGCGGAACCTCCCCTCACCCAGGTTCTCGAAGAGCGCGTTGCCTCCCCGCACCGTGGTGACGAAGAGATCCGGATCACCGTCATTGTCGATATCCGCGAAAGCAGGCGCGACGCTGACTCTCTCGCCGAGAGCGACTCCCGCGCTCTCGGTGATGTTCTCGAAGCGGCCCTCCCCGAGGTTGCGCCACAGCTCGTTGCCCCCCAACTGGGAGACGAAGTAGACGTCGAGGCGGCCGTCGCCGTCGACGTCGGCGGCCGCCACGCCGTTGCCGTGGTCGTAGTGCACCATCTTGTAGTAGCGCCCGGCATCGTCGACGACCCGATGGAGAAAGTCGATACCGCTCGCTTCGATCGTGTCGGTGAAGCCGAACTCGTGGGGCACCCGGAAACGTCCGCGGGTCCGCTCCTGCGCCGTCTGCCGGGCCTCGAGGAGGCGCTCGCCGATGTCGTTCTCCGGAATGGAAAGAACCGTGCTGCTCTCCGCCTCCCCGACGGCGGTCTCCTGCGACGCCGCGGCCGTGGACATTGCACCGCCTGCCAAGAGAGCGACGCACAGCAGTTTCATGTGGGATCCGGTGAGGTTGCGGCGACACATGGTGTAGATCCTCCGAGGAGATTTGGAGGGCCGATTCCGGCCCGATGGCAAGACGTGAGGCAGGGTTCGGACATCCTAACGCGCCCGCGAGCCCTGCCTCTTCCCGGCGATTCCCCCTCCACGGCGCCACACCGGGATGCTACGCTGGAATCCCCCCAAGCCCGTCGGGGTTTCACCCGGAAACGGCGCTCTCGGCGCTGAGCAACTTCCGACCCACAAGCTCCACCCAACGTTCAGAACGTCCCACGGGAGTCACCCCATGATTGCCGCTCACCGGAGTCGAACCGGAAACACGTCCGCCCGCCACCCCTCCCGGCAGATGCTGACCGGCGTCCTCACCGCCTCGCTCCTCGCCGTGTCCGCGCCGTCTCAGGCCCAGGAGACGGCGGAGGCCGAGGTCCCCGAAGCAGCGGCCTCAGCACCGACGATCGCCCACGTGCCTCCGGAGGACGTCGGCTATTCGACGCTCGAGACGCGGGCGAAGGAGCAGCTCGAGACGGCCACCAGCTTCTCGGTCCCCTACGGCTTCCGCTACACCGATCGGCAGCCCGAGAGCGGCATCACCTTCCGCAACCTGATCACGGACGACAACCGCAAGAACCTCAAGGCCTCCCACTACGACCACGGCAACGGCGTCGCGACCGCCGACGTCGACGGCGACGGCCGGCTCGATCTCTACTTCGTCACCCAGGCGGGCGAGAACGAGCTGTGGCGCAACCTCGGGGAGGGCCGATTCGAGAACGTCACCGCTACCGCCGGAGTCGCCGTCGCCGACCGCATCTCGATCGGGGCCAGCTTCGCCGATGTGGACAACGACGGCGACCAGGACCTCTTCGTGACCACCGTCCGTCAGGGCAATCTGCTGTTCGCCAACGACGGCAAGGGCCGCTTCACCGACGTCGCCGAGGCGGCGGGCCTCCTGGACGACAAGCACTCGTCTGGTGCGATCTTCCTCGACTACGACCTCGACGGGCTGCTCGACCTCTTCGTCACCAACGTCGGCGTCTACACCCACGACCGGATCGGGCCCGACGGACAGTACGTGGCGCGCATCGACGCCTTCAGCGGCCACCTCTTCCCGGAACGGACCGAGACGAGCACGCTCTACCGCAACCTCGGCGACCTCCGCTTCGAGGACGTCACCGAAGCGACCGGCCTCGTCGACCCCGGCTGGAGCGGCGATGCGAGCTTCGCCGACCTCGACGCCGACGGCCATCCCGACGTCTACGTCCTCAACATGCAGGGTGACGACCGTTACTTCGAGAGCGAGATCGACGCCGACGGAGGCGTCCGCTACGTCGAGCGCACCGCCGAGGTCTTCCCCCGGAATCCCTGGGGGGCCATGGGAATCCAGTTCTTCGACTGGAACAGGGATCAGCAGCTCGACCTCGTCATCACCGACATGCACTCCGACATGAGCCGCGAAGTCGGGCCGAGCGAGGAGCACCTGAAGTCGGTCATGTTGTGGAGCGACGACCACCTCCAGGACGGCTCGAACAACATCTTCGGCAACGCCTTCTGGGAGCGGAACGAAGACGGCTCGTACCGGGAGATCTCCGACCCGGTCGGCGCCGAGAACTACTGGCCGTGGGGCCTCTCCGCCGCCGACCTCAACGCCGACGGCTGGGAGGACATGTTCATCGCTTCCAGCATGAGCTTCCCGTTCCGCTACGGCGTCAACTCGCTGCTCCTCAACGACCGCGGGCGGCGGTTCGTCGACAGCGAGTTCATTCTCGGGGTCGAGCCGCGGCGCGACGGCCGCTACCGCATCGACTGGTTCGAGCTCGACTGTTCCGGCGAGGACGTAGAGCATCAGGACTGCGAAGGCAGAGAGGGACCGGTCGTCGTCACCGGCACGCTCGGGACCCGTTCCTCTGTCGTCCTCGACCTGGAGGGGGACGGCGACCTCGACATCGTGACCAACGAGTTCTACGACGTGCCGCAGGTCCTCGTGAGCGACCTCTCAGAGGCGCTCGATCTGCGGTACCTCGAGGTCCGACTGGTCGGCACCGCGTCCAACCGTGACGGCCTCGGCGCCTGGGTGAAGGTCTTTGCCGGCGACGACGTCTACCTGCGCTACCACGACGGCAAGTCGGGGTACCTGTCCCAGAGTGCCGGCCTGCCGCTCTACTTCGGGCTGGGAGAGCACGACACGATCGACAGGGTCGAGGTCACCTGGCCTTCCGGGACCGTGCAGACCGTGACCGAGGGACTCGGGATCAACACGCTGATGGAGATCGAAGAGGCGGGCTGAGCCGACCCGCTGTTTGAGGCGGTCGGTGCGGAGAACACCGTAACCGGCGTGTGCTTCTTCCACGAGAACGGCTTCCAGGTAGGAAGTCCCTCCTGGAGGCCCTTCTCGAAGCAGCCACGTGTTCGAGATGCCTTCACTCGAGAAGGGGACATCAGCGGTCGACGCCCAGCGAGGGCGGCCGCTCGCGCTGACGAACTCAACTTGCCGTCCTACCCGGAAGAACGGCGGTGCGCAGATTCAACAGCGATCGGCCTTGCGGGAAGGGGCGCAGTACGGGGGTGACAACCCCTCCCATCGGCTTCCCTACGCTACTCCTCCTGCTCGGGGAGCACCAGATATCGCCCCATCGGAGGATGGACGATCCGAGTCATGCCGCGGAGCGGCCACTCGACATCGAGTGATCGGACCTCGCTTCCCTCCGCCGGATGGAGCAGGACGGCCGGGTCTCCCGAGGACTGGTAGCTGTCACCGGCCACGACCCAACGCCGCGCGTCCCCTGAGTCGGTCCTCAGAGTGACGACGGCGCCGATCGCGCCGCGATTGCGGCCCCTGCCACGCAGCGACACTCCCCGCCAGCGCTCGGCCGCCCCCTCGTTGCGGAAAAGGCCAAGCGGCCCGCCGTTCTCGTGGACGGCGATGTCGTCGTCGCCGTCCCGGTCGTAGTCCGCTCGGGCGAGACCGCGCGCGACGGTCGGTCGCGGTCGGAAGCAGTCGACGGCCTCGAAGCGGCCGGCACCGTCGCCGACGAAGATCTGGTCGGGCTGGGCGAAGTCGACATCGTCGCGTCCCGGCTGTTCGAAGATGTGTCCGTTGGCGACGTAGTAGTCGAGGTCGCCGTCGAAGTCGAGATCGGAAGCGGTGATGCCGAAGGCGAGCCGATTGAACGAGGGGACCCCGAATCCCGAGGTCGCCGAGACGTCCTCGAAGCCGAGACGACCGCCGTTCTCGTAGAGCGTGTTCGTCTCGACATCGAAGTTGGTGACCGCGAGATCGGGATCGAGATCCGAGTCGACATCGGCAACCGCAACCCCCATCCCCGCCTCGGGGCGCCCGTTCGCGTTGACCGCCGTGCCGGACAGCAGCGTCGCGTCGCCGAACGTTCCCTCGTCGAGGTTTTCGAACAGGAAGTTGAGGGTCAGGTCGTTGGCAACGTAGATTTCGGCGTCGCGATCACCATCCAGATCGACGAGGACGACCCCCAGCCCTCTGCCGGCACCGGTCGTGGGCTCGACCGCGGCGCTCGCGTCCTCGAATCCGCCTGCACCGTCTCCGAGGAGCAGCCGGTCGGCACCCCCCTCGAAGAGGGAAGGGTCGCAGTAGCGCTTCTCCCCCGTCCGGCGATCGCGGCAGTCGAGCCCGTGATCGAGCGCATAGTCGAGGTAGCCGGTGACGTAGAGATCGAGATCGCCGTCGCCGTCGAGATCGGCGGCGGCGGCCGACGAACTCCATCCGGCGGAGCCGGCCGCGCCCGAGCCGGAAGCCGTCACCGGAAGCGGTTCGAAGCCGCCGCGGCCGTCGTTGCGCAGAAGCTCGTCCGGGCCGAAGTTGCTGAGATAGAGGTCGACGTCGCCGTCGCCGTCGAAGTCCGCCGCCAGACTGCCCTGTCCGACGCCAGGACCGGCACCGTGGCCGATACCGGGGCCGCCAACCTCTCCGACCGCCCCACCGCCGGTTCGCGCCCTTTCGCTGACGTCCTCGAAACGGCCGTCTCCGAGATTGCGGTACAGCCGGTCGGGAGGGCGACCCTCTCCGATGAGCGAGCCTGAATCGACGGCGTAAAGATCCAGCCAGCCGTCGCCGTCGAAGTCGAGCCACGAGAGCCCGGCACCCATTGTCTCCGGCAGGTGCCGCGCCGGCGAGGTACCGCGATCGTGGACGAAGTCGAGACCGACGTCGGGAGCGACGTCGTGGAGCCGGATCTCGCATTCGCCGTCGATCCCCGGCTTGAGGGCTTCACCGGCGGCGCCGGGGGGGGTCGCCTCCCCCTCCACGCTCCTCCGCTCCTCGCCAGGGGAGACGAGAGCTGCCAATCCTTCGCGACGTACCCGCGCCTGCTCCTCGCGATAGAGGTGGCGGTAGGTTTCGAGTTCCTGGAGCGCCCTCTCGTCACGTCCGGTGGCGCGCGCGAGTCGAGCGAGCTGGTAGCGCAACTCGCCATGTGCCGGTGCGAGGGCGACCGCTCGCGTGTACTCAGCGAGGGCGCGCTCTGTCTCACCCGCTCCATCGAGAGCCCGCGCCAGATCGATCCTGACGGTGACGTCGCCGGGACGAGCCCTCGCAGCTGCCGAGAGCGGCTCGACCGCCTCTGCGAACTTCCCCGACCAGACGAGCAACCGGCCGTACTGGCCGAGAAGAGCCGGATGCCTGCCGTGGCGGTCGAGCGCCGATTCGAAGATCTCGAGCGCCTCAGCCGGCTTGCCGACTTCCCACAATGCGGACCCGAGGTAGAAGCCCACGTCGAGGCGGTCGAGCCCCGCGTCCCTGGCCTTCTCGAGCGCATCGACGGCGTCTCTGTACCGTTCGGCAAGCGCCAGAAACACACCGAACTCGGCGTGTAGAGCGCCGTTCGCCACTCTCGATTCAGCTACCGCTTCCAGGGCGGCAGCCGAGATGTGCCACTGCTCCCTCTCCCCTGCCTCCTCCGCCAGTGCTTTCGCCAGGTCGACCGCTTCCTCGATCCGCCCCTGAACCAGCACCGAGCGCACCCAGCCATCGACGATGCGGGTGGTCAGCCCTTCTCGTGCGGCCTCAGCGAAGAGCAGCTCGGCTCGAGAGCTGTCGCCGTCCTCGAGCCGGCGCTCGGCTTCTGCCACGCCGGGAACGTCACCGCGCGCTGTCGCGTTGACGAGAACGAAACCGACCGCAGCGAGAAGCCCCGGCGGACCGAGAGAACGAAGCCTCATTGGATGAGCGAACAAGCCACCACCGCGACGGCGACCTTCATACGTCGGCTCGTCGCAGCCGCAGTCAGCGACGAGGATACCGTAAGCGGCGAGACCCTCTCCTGCCCGCCAACCGTATCGGATGCCCGGCGTGCGACCCGCTCCGGCAGAGCCGGTCGCTTCGGCCTATGATCCGTCAGATGAGCCTGGCGCCCGCCCTTCCCGCCCTCCTGGTCGCCCTGCTGACCACTGCCCCATCGGTGCCGGAGGCGAGGCCGGCGTTCCCTGCGAACGCCGCGGAGTTCGAGCGAATCTGCAAGGACCTCCAGGTCTCCAACCCGTACTTCGGTCGGCGCATCGTGTCCCTCATCGAGGAGCGACTCGAGGCAGGTCCGGCGCCCCGGCAGGAGGCGCTGATGCGGGCGCAACTCGGTCAGGAGTTCATCAGACTCGGGCGACTCGAAGAGGCGGTCGAGGCCCTCCTGAAAGCGAGAACTCTGCTCGAAGGGGCGACCACGCCTGAGGAACGCGAACTCAGGCGATGGGTGGTTTCGAACCTGGCGATCAGTCACCTGATACAGGGTGAGGCGGCGAACTGCGTCGACGACCACAACGCGGCGAGCTGCATTCTGCCGCTGTCTCCGGAAGCCGTGCATCGTGACCCGCTCCCGGCCCGCCGAGCGGGAGACCTCTACGCCTCTCTCGTCAACGAGTATCCCAGCGACCATGCTGCGCGCTGGTTGCTCAACGTGTCTCGCGCCATCGCCGGCCAGTTTCCCGAGGGAGTGCCGGCTTCGGCCCGGCTTCGCGAGGACATGATTCTCAACCAAACCGAGAGGGACTGGGTCAACATCGCTCCACTCCTGGGGGTCGATGCCTTCGACCTCGCGGGAGGAGCTGCCATCGACGACTTCGACGGTGACGGACTGCTCGACATCGTCAGCTCCACCCTCGATCCCTGCGCCGCGATGAAGGCGTATCGCAACAACGGCGACGGAACGTTCCTCGATGTCTCGTCCGACTGGGGCCTCGACAGCCAGTACGGTGGACTCAACCTCGTGCAGGCCGACTACGACGGCGACGGTCACATCGACCTTCTCGTGTTACGCGGCGCCTGGTGGGGCGAAGGTGGAAGGATCAGGAACTCACTCCTGCGCAACGAGCTCCGGACCGATGCGGGGCGGTTCGTCGACGTGACGTCCGCAGCGGGAGTCGCCCATCCCGCCTATCCCACTCAAACGGCAGCCTGGGCGGACTTCGACCTCGACGGCGATCTGGATCTCTATGTCGGCAATGAGTCGCCGTCCGGGTCAGCCGACCCGACCACCCTGATAGGACGAGTGGGAAAGCCATACCCCTCGCAGCTCTTCCGCAACAATGGCGACGGCACATTCACCGACGTAGCCCGCGCGGTCGGCGTGCAGAACCAGCGTTTTGCGAAAGGCGTCGCATGGGGTGACTACGACGACGACGGTGACCCTGATCTCTACGTCTCCAACTTCGGCGCCAACCGCCTCTACAGGAACGACCGGGAACGCGGATTCGTCGACGTCGCCGTCGAACTCGGAGTCACAGAACCCGAGGGCAGCTTCCCGACCTGGTTCTTCGACTACGACAACGACGGCGACCTGGATCTGTTCGCTGCCGACTACGGAACGCCCTTCGACCAGGTCGCCGCCTCCTACTTCGACATCGTCGTCCCGACCGGACATCCGCTGCTCTACCGCAATGACGGAGGACGCTTTACCGAGGTCGCTCGTTCGACCGGCCTGACCCGCCCGCTGCTCCCCATGGGCGCAAACTTCGGCGACCTGGACAACGACGGCTGGCTCGATTTCTACCTCGGAACCGGACTCCCGAACTTCGGGGCGATCCTCCCCAACGCTCTCTACCGCAATCTGGAAGGCCGGGCCTTCGAGGAGGTGACCTTCGAGTTCGGTTTCGGCCATCTTCAGAAGGGGCATGGCGTCGCCTTCGCCGACATCGACAACGACGGCGACCAGGACGTGTTCGAACAGATGGGCGGGGCCTACCCGTACGACGCCTACGCGAACGTTCTCTACGAGAACCCCGGAACCGAGAGCAGATGGCTGGTACTGCGCTTCCATGGTGACGGTGCCAATCGCTTCGCCATCGGCGCTCGAGTCACCGTCCACCTCAGCTCCCCTGCCGGTGCACGAAGCGTCCACCGAATCGTCGGCACGGGCGGCTCCTTCGGCGGCTCGAGTCTGCAACTCGAAGTCGGCCTGGGTGACGCAATCTCGATAGACTCGGTGGAGGTCCGGTGGCCGGGCACTACCGCTGCTCAGACGTTTCCCGGAGTCCAACCCGATCGCTTCTACCTCGCCCGCCAGGGCGCCGCCGTACTCGAACCCCTCGAAATCCCAAAGCTCTCGCTCGGTCGGACCTCCTCGGCCGCGCACCGGGCACACCGGAGTTCCCTACCATGAAGCTGAGATTCGACAGTTCCTCTTTCGCCAGGCTCACTCTCGCTGCGACCGTCGCGACCGCAATGCTCCCGATCACTCCGGCATCGCTGCGCGCTCAGGAAGCGGAAGAGGCGACCGACCCGATCGCGATTGCGGCCGAGGCTGCCCGCCAGTTCGAGCAGGGAGATACGGCGGCGGCGATCTCCACTCTCGAGTCTCTTCGAGGTCGCGGCGATATTCCCGATCGCGGTCTCGGCCTTCTCGGAGTGCTCTATCTGGAAACGGGCCGCGCTGCTGAGGCGCTCGAGATTCTGGAACCCTTGGCGGAGACACAACCGGACAATGCCGGCCTCCTCTACAACGCCGGACGTGCCGCACTGAACCTCAGAGACTTCCCCAGGGCTGAGGCCTTCCTTCAACGTGCAGTCGAGCTCTCGCCGCAAAGTCCCGCCGCACGGGAGCTGGGGATGCTCTACGGAGGAGCCGGACGCTACGAGCAGGCGTTCCTGCTTCTGAGGCCCTGGGTTCGCAACGCCCCGAACGACGAGGACGCACGCCTGATCGCCGCCCTCTCGGCACTTCAGATCGAGCGGCCGAACGATGCCGAGACACTGCTCTCCGACCTCCCCCAGCAGCGCCCTCAGGTCCGCCTGCTGTGGGGCAAGCTGCTGTTGCTGAAGGGCGATCCATTCGGAGCCATCGGCACCCTGCAACCGCTTCTGGAGGACTCGCCGGACAACATGGCACTCGATGTCCGGCGCACACTCGCCGACGCCCAGGCGTCGGTCGGCCAGGCGGCGGAGGCGGTGACTCTGCTCGACGGCTGGGTCGGCAGCAACCCAGCGGTCGCGCTTCAGCTCGGCCAGGCGCGCTATCAGAGCGGCGATCTCGACGGAGCCCTGGCTACGCTCGAGCCGTTCGCCAAGCCGGTCCTGGCCGCCGGGGGGCAGGCTCCCGACCCGCGCATCGCGGCCTCGATCGTCCTCGAGTACGGCAGGCTTCTCGTCACCGGAGGCCGGCACGAGGACGCGCTCGACTACCTCGAGCTTTCGACCCGCATGACACCGGAGAACAAGCAGAGCTGGCACCAGTTCGGTCAGGCGCTCGCCGCGGTAGGGCGTCGTGACGAGGCTCGCGCAGCGCTCGATCGCTTCCAGAAGATCGTCTCCTCGGAAGTCCCCTCCTCCCTGCGAAGTGTTCAGCTCGAGAAAGACCTCGAGGATCCGACGGGCCGTGAGCTCCGCGAAGCGATGCGACTCGCCGCCGAGGAGGAGTACGACCGCGCCCTCGGTGTCGCCCGGCGCGAGGCCGCACTCGCCCCTGAAGACATCCGGCCGCGGCTCGTCGAGGGGCGAGTGTTGCTGATGGCCGAACGCAAGGACGAGGCGGCCCAGCTCGCCGACCAGCTCACGCAGGCGGCGCCGGGACACCCCGATGCCCACTACCTGCGCGCGCTGATCCGGATGGCTTCGGACGACCTCGTCGGCGCGGAGGCCGATTTCCGGACCGCTCTCGAGAGCTCTCCCGATCACACCGCCGCTCTCAACGATCTCGCGGTGCTGCTCATGGAAACCGGCAAGGAGGACGAGGCCCGAGAGCTGTTGCAGCGGGCGCTCGAGATCCGACCGGACGACGATCTGGCGGCCGCCAACCTCGAGCGCCTCGATCAGGGCTGATCGGCCGCTCCTTCACTGTCCTCGCGTCGATGCTCATCCCAGGGAATCCTGGCACCGTCGGGTATTGCCGGTGCCGCGCTGCGACCGCGCCGGTCGTCGCCGTCGCAGCGATCCTCGCAATTCCGGCCCTCGCGCTGTCAGACAGCGCACCGACCGGCGCACAGCCGGCCGAACCCGAGGAAGCCGCAATCACCCTGAGGGAAGTGTCCGAGGCGTGGGGGCTCGTCTTCCGACATCACAGCGGTGGTTCGGGCCGCCGCTACATGATGGAGACCAACTCTGGGGGCATCGTCCTCTTCGACTACGACGGAGACGGCGACGTCGATCCTCTGTTCATCGACGCGGGAGCCTTGCCCGGCTACGAAGGTGAGGCCGGGCGCACGATCCTCTACCGCAACGAAGGCGGCCGAGCGTTCCGCGACGTCACCGACTCTGCTCTCGGATCGATCGAGGGCTACCTCAACGGCGGCACCGCCGGTGATGTCGACGGAGACGGCGACCTCGACCTCTATCTCACCGCCTACGGCCCCAACCGCTTCTACCTCAACCGGGGCGACGGCTCCTTCGAAGATGCGACCGATCGCTTCGGAGCCGCCGGCGACCGCTGGACCTCGTCGGCGGCGTTCGCCGACTTCGACGGTGACGGCTACCTCGACCTCTACGCCGTCAGCTATCTCGACTACTCACTCGAGGACGCGCCCGTCTGTAAGAGCCCCCAGGGGATCGTCGGCTTCTGCCACCCTGAGGTTTTCGAGGGCGGTCAGGACCAGCTCTTCCGCAACGTCGGCGGAAGCGGCTTCGAGGACGTGACTGTTGCCGCCGGGCTCGCGGAGGCCTCCGGCAAGGGCCTCGGCATCGTTACCGCGGATCTCGACGGCGACGGCACGATCGACGTCTACGTCGCCAACGACACGACCCCCAACTACTTCTTCCGCAACCGCGGCGACGGGACGTTCGAGGACGATTCGCTCCTCTCCGGAACCTCTCACGGCGACCGGATGAAGGCCGAAGCGGGGATGGGGGTCACCGTCGGGGACATCGACGGCGACGGGCGGTTCGACCTCTACGTGACCAACTTCGACCTCGAGACGAACGCCCTCTACCGAAACATCGGCGGCGGTCTCTTCACCGATGCCCGGCACCTGCTCGGCGTGGCGCAACCTTCTCTGTCGATGCTCGGCTTCGGCACCGACTTCACCGACCTCGACCAGGACGGCGACCTCGACCTGCTGATCGCCAACGGGCACATCCTCGACAACGTCCACCTCAGTTTCCCGGGCCTGTCCTACGAACAGCGCAATCAGCTCCTCGTCAACGACGGCGAGGGGCGGTTCACCGAATGCCTCGATTGCGGCCTCGACATCGTTCGGGTCAGCCGCGGGCTGACCAGCGGCGACCTCGACGGCGACGGCGACCTCGACGTGATCGCCGTCAACTCGGACGACCTGGCGGAGGTCTACGAGAACGTCACGACCGGGGCCGGCGACTTCGTGCAGCTGGATCTGTCTTCGGGTGGGAGCAACACCGACGGCATCGGAGCGATCGTTCACGTGGAGGCCGGCCGCCGACAGTCGGCGCCGGCGGTTACGGCGACGTCCTACCTCTCGCAGAAGCCGCTGACCCGCCACTTCGGTCTCGGGGCGGCAGAGCGGATCGACGCCATCGAAGTCACCTGGCCCGACGGAGCCCGCCAGCGTTGGAGCGACCTCCCCCCCGGTCGGCGCCTGAGACTCGTCGCCCCGGGAGCGGCCGCTCAGGGCAACCGGTAGCGGCGCCCGGCCGGCAGTCGGAGGTAGCGCGAGCGTCCGGCTGCCGGGCGGTAGAGATCGACAGACTCGACGACGGACTCCTCGCCGAGACCGAAGTGGAGCCGCGCCTCGTGCTGCGACAGGTAGGACGAGCCGGCGTGGAGCTCGTCGACCCGACTCCGGGATCCGGCGGTAATCTCGACGATCGCGCCTGTCGCCGGAGCCCCCGCCGGGCCGACGGGCTCGAACACCACCCATCCACCCCGTGCGCCGACGTTCTCGTAAGCCTCGGCCAGATCGTTCGAATTGACGATCACGAGGTCGACGTCGCCGTCCAGATCCAGATCGCCGGTGGCGAGGCCGCGGCTGACACCCGGTTGGTCGAGCCCGGCCTCGAGCTCCGGGGCGAATCGTCCTTCCCCGAGGTTCTCCAGGATCACGTTGGGCTGAGCAAACCGACTCGTGGCTACGATCTCGGAGGCGTTGTCGAGGATGTGACCGTTGGCGATGGCGAGATCGAAGTCGCCATCGTGGTCGAAGTCGGCGAAACCGACGCCGAAGGCGAGCTCGCTCAGAGACGGTTCCGCGACGCCGGAGGCCCAGCGGAGATCGCTGAACACCCACCGCCCCTGGTAGGAGTAGAGGGCGTTGGTTTCGGCCTCGAAGTGAGTCACCACGATCTCGAACCGGCCGTCTCCGGTCACGTCGGCGACGTCGAGCCCCATCCCCGCCTCGGGTCGTCCCGAGTCGCCGTAGGAGGTGCCGGAGAGGAGCGACATGTCCTCGAACGTCCCGTCGGCACGGTTGCGGAACAGGAAGTTCGGATCGGAATCGTTGGCCACGAAGAGGTCGGGAAAGCCGTCCCTGTCGAGATCCGAGAAAATGACGCCCAGACCCGCCTCCGCCGTCGAGGTAGCCAGCCCTGCCTGAGCGGTTGCCTCCTCGAAGCTGCCGTCGCCACGGTTCCTGAAGAAGTGATCCCCTGAACCCGGGAACTTGCCGGGATGACAATAGACCTCGATGCCCTGGGTGAGGCAAGGACGGTGCTCTTCGATCGAGTACTCGACGTAGTTGGCGACGTAGAGGTCGGGGTCACCGTCGCGATCGACGTCGCCGAACGCCGCGCCGGTGCTCCAGGCGGAAGAGTCGGCACCGCCGGCTTGCGGCACCGCTTCGAAGCGGCCGTCGCCCAGATTGCGGTAGAGGGCGTTCGAGCCGAGGGCGGTCAGGTAGAGATCGACGTCCCCGTCGCCGTCGACGTCAGCGGCGGCCGCCCCGTTGCCGTAGCCGCCGAAGTCGATCCCCGAGCGCTGCGACACGTCCTCGAAGCGACCGCCGTCGTTGCGCAGCAGCCGGCTGGCGGGAGCCTCCCCTTCATAGCCGGGAAGTGCTGCGCCATCGACGAAGAGAGCGTCGGCGTCGCCATCGCCGTCGTAGTCGAAGAGCACCACACCTCCGATGACGGTTTCGGCCATGTAGCGACGTCCCGACCCGCCATGCCGATGCCGGAACTCGAGTCCCCAGCTCGCCGGCTCGAAGCGCAGGGAACCTGAGGCACCTGTCTCTCCGGGCAAGCTCCCGACTGCGCAGGTCGCCATCAGTGCCGCGGCGAGAGTTGCCTTCGGCCGCCTCACTTCGATCGAGTCTCCGAGAGGCGCACGAACCGGTTCGAAGGCAGGGCGACGAGTCGCTGCCGCTGCCCTCGAGGCCAGGTGACGTCGACCCGGTCGGCGACCTCCGAATCACCGAGGCCATAGTGCACGACATTCGAGTTCTGCGACAGGTAGGACGCGGTCGTCCGCACTTCGCGATGGATCGCTTCTCCGTCCAGGTGCAGCACGAGTCGAGCGCCCAGCGCCTGAGGATTTGCACCCGCGCCGACGAGGTCGATCTGCAGCCAGTCGCCGTTCGCCGCCAGGTTCTCGAGCGCTTCGGCCCGGTCGTTGGAGCTCACCGCAACGAAGTCGAGGTCACCGTCGCGATCGAGATCACCGTACGCCAGGCCGCGGGTCACCCGCGGCGGGCCGAATCCGGGCTGGGGCACCTCGGTGAAGCGACCCCTGCCGTCGTTGACGAGCACCTGGTTGCGCTGCGCGTAGCTGCTGTCTCCGAAGTCGTCGGCGTTGTCACGCACGTGACCGTTGCCAATCAGCAGATCGAGGTCGCGGTCGTGGTCGAGATCGGCGAGGGCGACTCCAAAGCCGAGCATCAGGAGCGACGACTCCGCGATGTTGGCCGGGTAGCGTTGGTCGATGAAGAGACCGCCCCCCAGGTTGCGGTAGAGACCGTTCGACTCCTTCTCGAAGTTGGTGACGACGATGTCGGGCAGGCCGTCGCCGTCGATGTCGCCCAGATCGACCCCCATGCCGGCCTCGACGGAGCCCCGCTCGCTCAGCGCGCTGCCCGAGAGCAGCCCCTGGTCCTCGAATCGGCCGCCTCCCCTTGCGAGAAAGAGCAGATTCGGCTCCTCGTCGTTGGCAATGTAGAGATCGGGCCAGCCGTCGACGTCGACGTCGCCGACGACCACGCCCAGAGCCGCCATGTTCTCGGACGGCACCAACCCCGCTTCCTCGCGCGCAGAGGTGAACACCCCGCCCCCGTCGTTGCGATAGAACCGATCGGGAACCCCCGGATAGGTCTTGGGCGGACAGTAGATCGGCTCGCCGTTGTTGGCGTCGCGGCACTCGCGATGCTTCTCGAGATCGAAGTCGAGATAGTTGCCGACGTAGAGGTCGAGGTCGCCGTCGAGGTCGGCGTCGACGAACGCCGCGGAGGCGGACCACAGAGGATCCGCCAGCCCGCTCGTCTCCGAGACGTCCTCGAAGCTGCCGTCGCCGCGGTTGCGGAAGAGCTGATTGGCACCGTAGGCCGTCACGTAGAGATCGACCCGGCCGTCGCCGTCGGCATCGCCGACCGCCACACCCATCCCGTATCCGGCGACCTCCAGGCCGGATCCCTCGGTCACGTCGACGAAGCGCCCGCCGTCGTTCCTCAACAGCCGGGAGCTCGGCGCCTCCCCCTCGTAGCCGGGTAGAACGCCGCCGTCGACGAAGAAGAGATCGAGATCGCCGTCGCCGTCATAGTCGACGATCGCCACCCCTCCGGACATCGTCTCCACCATGTAGCGGCGACCGGAGCCGCCGTGGTGATGCCGGAACTCCACTCCCCACTCCTCGGCGGCGTCGCGAAACCAGGCGTCGTCACCCCGGGCCTCGCCGGCCAGGGCGAGACCAGCGATGAGAAGGAGGCGGCTCGAAGAGCAACGGCCGGCGATCATGAACCGCTCCACGGCCGGCGACAGGGCTCGCCCCTGCGGTATCCGTCCAGTCTCTGCCGTGCAGTCGTCGCTCCGCCGCCGCCGGCGAGCTGCTGCACGACCTGCTCCTGCAAAGCGGCCGCCTCGTCGAAGCGCCCGAGTTCGGCGAGCGCCATCGCCACCGTCTGGGCGTGCTCGATCGTCCTCTCCCGCCCCATCACCGAAGTCGCCAGTTCGAGGCTCCGCTCGCCGTCACGCGCCGCCTCCGAGCCGGCGGTCGCCAGCACCCGGGCGAGCAGATGCTCCAGAGAGGTCGTCCCCGGTAGCGCCGCGACGCTCGCTTCCAGACGTTGTCTCGCGCCGGCCTCGTCGTCACCCAGCAGCCTCGCCATCGCCGCTCCGAAATGCGTCTCGAGCCGACTGCCGTCCTCCTCGATCACGGCCTCGAACTGCGCGGCGGCCTCGAGGAAGCGCCCCTGGCGGCCCAGAAGGGTCGCGAGGGTCGATCGCGCTTCGATCCGTTCCGGTTCGAGCTCGACCGCGGTCGCGAGGTGGTCCAGCGCCGCCTCGGACCTGCCGACACCGTCGAGCAGCCGGCCGAGCCGCTCGTGCGCCGCGGCCGCCCCCGGCACCCGGGTGACCAGCTCCTCGAGCTCGGCGATCGCTTCCGGGCGACGTCCGAGAAGCGCCAGCGCGGTCGCCCACTCGAGATGAGAGTCGACGTCTTCGGGATCGATCCGATGCGCAGTGCCGAAGTGCCGTTCCGCCCCTGCGAGGTCGCCCTGTTCGGCGAGCGCCAGACCGAGATTGAAGTGCGCGTTGCGAAACTCGGGATCGATCTCGATCGCCCGCTCGAGCGCCGCCTGCGCCTCCCTGTGCCGTTCCAGCCTGCCCAGCGCCAGCGAGAGGTTGTACTGCACCTGCGCGTCCTCGGGCGACTCCTCTTCGGCCCGGCGGAAGAGCGCGATCGCCTCCTCGAACTCCCCGCGCTTCGACGCTTCGACGCCGGCTCGGAAGTACACCTCGCCCCCCTGCACCAGCGCCCCGATGGCGTCGATCAACGGATCCTGCATGCGAACCCGATCGCCGCGGTTGAGGCTCATCTGGCGCCGCGCCTCCTCGCGGTTACCGAGCTCCCGATGAGCGAGACCCAACCGGTAGTGCACCGATGTCGCCGCCGGCTGGAGCGCGAGGGCTCGCTCGAACCGCTCGATCGCCCTCTCGTGCTCGCCCTCGTACTCGGCGATCCGGCCGAGCCCGTACTGGACGGCTGCGCTCCCCGGCTCGAGCGCCTCGGCGCGCAGGTAGAGTTCGCGTGCCCTCTCCCGCTCGCCCAGCTCGAGCCGCACGTCGGCGAGGCGCGTCAGCGCCGGCACATCGTCCGGCTGCAGCTCGAGCGCCCGCTCGAGATGAGCGACGGCGGCCTCGAGAAGCCCGTCGAGCCTCGCCAGCGCACCCAGGTAGTAGTGCCAGCGGAAGTCATCGGAAGCCTCCGAGGCCGCGGCCTCGAAGGCGGCTCGCGCCGACTCGGTGAAATCGTAGAGGTAGTAGACCTGACCGAGAGCTCCGAGCGCCTCTGGAAGAAGTTCCGGGTTCTCCCCGGCGGCAGCCACCCGCTCCATCGCCTCGTCGAGGTGCCGACGCACCTCCGGCTCCAGTGAGTCGAGCGGTGGTTGCGGGACGCCCGATCCCGGAAAATCGGCTTCTTCGAGCTCCCGGACCGTCTCCCGAGCCGGCGCCACCGCCGCTGCGAGGATTCCGACCGTCACGAGCAGACCCCGGGCGAGGCCTTTGCGGCCATCGCTCACTGCGCGGCCTCGACCGCGCCGTCTGCGAAAACGCCGGGCGAGGCGCCGTCGAAGGTGAGCCAGCGGGCCGTTGGGGCCTTCCTCACCCTGAGACGCCGACCGGAGGGGAACCCGATCTCCAGTTCGTGCGGCCCCTCGTCCGAACCGAGGCCCAGCAGGGTCCGCGCGTCGTTCGCCGAGGCGTAGCTGCCGTCGGTGCGGCTGGTCGTCCGGGCAACGAAGCCCGACCGCCGGGCCTCGACCGTACTACCCAGCGTCGTCGCACCGGTCCTGTCGAGCAGCCGGCAGCCGACCCACGAGTTCCCGACCGTGGTCTCGTTGCGCAGAAAGAGTCCCGGCCCCGAGTTGTTGGAGACGGCGAGATCGGGATCGCCGTCGTTGTCGATATCGCCGACCGCCACCCCTCTTCCCACCTCGGTCGGGAGAGCGAGGACACCGGAAGCCTCGCTCACGTCCTCGAAGCTGCCCGCGCCGACGTTGCGATAGAAAAGATCGGGCTGGCGCAGGGGAAATGCGTCGCCGGCGGCGACCAGCTCGGGCAGGCGACGAACCGCGCCGTTGGTGATGAAGAGGTCGAGGAGGCCGTCGAGGTCGGCGTCGAGCACTCCGACGCCGAAGCCGGTCGCCTGCCAGCTCGACAGGCCGAGCCCACTGTCCCGGGTCGAATCGCGGAACACGCCGTTGCCGTCGTTGAGGTAGAGGGTGTTGGTCTCCCGAGTCAGATGGGAAAGGAAGAGGTCGATCGACCCGTCGTGGTCGAAGTCGGCGGCGACGAGCCCCATGCTCGCCTCAGGCTGCCCCTCCTCGTTGACGGCGGTGCCGGTGACCATCGCGTCGTCGAGGAAGCTCCCCGGCTCGAGCTGCAGCCACAGCCGGTTGGGCACCTGATCGTTGGCGGTGTAGAAGTCGGTCGAACCGTCGCCGTCGAAGTCGGCCGCGATCACTCCCAGGGTGCTGCCGTCGCCGGCTGCCGCGAGTCCGCTGCGCTGCGTCACGTCTTCGAAGGTGCCGTCGCCGACGTTGCGGTAGAGGACGTCCGGCTCCGCCTCGTAGGAGAGCGGGCCGCAGTAGTCGGCGATGCCCGTCGGTGAGAGGCACTCCTTGTGCACCGCGCGGCGGAAGCCGACGTAGTTGCCGACATAGAGGTCGAGCCGGCCGTCACCGTCGTAGTCGGAGAACGAAGCGGAGACCCCCCAGCGCCGGTCGCCGACGGCGGCCGGTCGGGTGCGGTCCTCGAAGCTGCCGTCTCCGCGGTTGCGCCAGAGCTGGTTCGCACCGAGGTTGGTGACGTAGAGATCCGGAACTCCGTCACCATCGACGTCTCCGACCGCCACCCCCATGCCGTTGCCCTCGGCGGCCAGGCCGCTCGCCGCGGTGACGTCGGTCCAGCGCAGGCCTCCGTCGTCGAGCCGGTCGTTGCGCAGCAGGCGGTCTCCCGCGACGCCGCGCCGAGGGATCAGCGCCGTCGCCTGGTCGTCCCCCGGCTCGAGCATCGCCCCCTGTACCCAGTAGCTGTCGAGGTCGCCGTCGCCGTCGTAGTCTAGAAGCGCGACGCCCGACCCCATGATCTCCGAGAAATAGAGCTCGCCGGTCATGCCGTTGAAGTGCACGAAGTCGAGTGCCGTCTCACCGCTGCCGTCGACCCACTGCGGCTCGCTCGCGCCGGCGGGAAAGGCGAGCAACAGAATCGCAACGACAGCTCCACCCAGAGGGCGAAACGAGGGTCGTTCCGGCGCTCGCTGAGGACGATGAAGACTCGCGTGCAAGATCAGCTCCGATGGGCAGAGGGCGGCAGGGTCTTCGAACCGCGGACCGTCCCGGACCTTGCGCCTGCGACAGGGTGCATCCTAGCAGTCCGCATGGCGGCCTCCGCCCGCCTGTACAACGCTTCACGAGGCCCCGCACTTCCCGAAAGCTCGCTGTCGGATGCCGTGCTAGCATCCTGCTGGCAGCAGGCTTTTCGGGCTCCGCGTCCCTTCGCGCGCGGCTCGAGCTGCCGACTCACCCGTATCGCCTCCGACAGCAGGGAGAACAGAGAATGAGAACCAGGATCAACTGGATCTTGGCGGTGCCGGCTTTCGCCTTCGCCGTCGCAGGCCCGGCCCCCGTTCGGGGACAGGGGCCCACCGTCGTCGCCGTCCCCGAGAACGACTGGGGTTGGGAGATGCTCGAGGTGCGCGAGTGGGCCCAGAAGCAGACGATCGACCAGTTCGACGTCAACGTCGACTTCACCTTCGCCGAGCGCCAGCCGGAGAGCGGGATCACCTTCGAGCACAGGAGCACGCCCGACTCGGGCAAGTTCTACCAGCCCAATCACTACGACCACGGCAACTCTCTGGTCAGTGCCGACATCGACGGCGACGGGCGACTCGACATCTTCTTCGTCAACCAGCTGGGAGCCAACGAACTGTGGCGCAATCTCGGTGGCGGGCGCTTCGAGCTCGCGCCGGGCAGCGCCGACGTCGCGCTGGCCGATCGGCTGGGAGCCGGTGCCGCCTTCGCCGATTACGACAACGACGGCGATCCCGACCTCGTCGTCACCACGGTACGGATGGGGAACGCACTCTTCGAGAACGACGGCAACGGGCGGTTTCGCGACGTCACGGCCGAGGCGGGTGTCGAACATGTCGGGCACTCCTCGGCGCCGATGTTCTTCGACTACGACAACGACGGCCTTCTCGACCTCTTCGTCACCAACGTCGGCAAGTACACCGTCGATCAGATGACCAACACCGGGTACTGGGCCGGAATCCCGACCGACCACCCGGAGAAGGACGCGTTCTCCGGACACCTCGTCGAGAGCCGGACGGAGGCGTCGATCCTCTACCGCAACCTCGGAGACGGCCGCTTCGAGGACGTGACCGAGGCGGCCGGCCTCGCGACCGGAATCTGGAGCGGCGACGCCAGTCTCACCGACCTGAACGGCGACGGGTACCAGGATCTCTACCTGCTCAACATGCAGGGCGACGATCAGTACTTCGAGAACGTCGAGGGCCGGCGTTTCGTCGACCGCACCGCCGACTACTTCCCCAAGACCCCGTGGGGAACGATGGGGATCAAGTTCTTCGACTACAACCGCGACGGACGTGAGGACCTCATCCTGACCGACATGCACTCCGACATGAGCCGCAAGGTGACGCCGGGGTACGAGAAGTACAAGTCCCTCATGCAGTGGGACGACGCGACCCTTCAGGGCGGCGACAACAACATCTTCGGCAACGCCTTCTACGAGCGCCAGCCGGACGGCTCGTTCGCCGAGGTGTCCGACGCCATCGGAGCCGAGAACTACTGGCCGTGGGGGGTGAGCGTCGACGACCTCAACGCCGACGGGTGGGACGACGTCTTCATCGCTTCGAGCATGAACTTCCCCTACCACTACGGCGTCAACAGCGTGCTGATCAACAACCGCGGCGAGCGCTTTCTCGACAGCGAGTTCATCCTCGGGGTCGAGCCCGCGCGAGGCTCGTGGAGCGGGAGTGGTTCGACCCACGGATGCCGTTCCTCGTCACCAAGAAGCCGTGGTTCACGATCGACTGCCAGGGCGCCGACGCACCGCATCTGATGTGCGCCTCCAGGCGCGGCCAGTACGTGGTGATGGGCAACGTCGGCACCCGCAGCTCACTCCTGATCGACTTCGACGACGACGGCGACCTCGACATCGTCACCGGCGAGTTCAACGACCGACCGCAGGTGCTCGTGAGCAACCTGAGCGAGCGTGCGGACATCCGCTTCCTCAAGGTGCGACTCATCGGCACCCGGTCGAATCGGGACGGCCTCGGCGCGCGGGTCACGGTGGAAGCGGGAGGCGGCAGTTTCACCGAGACCCATGACGGCAAGTCCGGCTATCTCTCGCAGAGTTCCCTGCCGCTCTACTTCGGACTCGGCGGCGCCGACACCGTCGAGCGCGTGATCGTGGAGTGGCCGTCCGGCGAGCGGCAGGAGGTGACCGAGGGGCTCGAGATATCGTCGATCATCGAGATCACGGAGCCCTGAGCATCGACGGCATCCGCGCCGTCGTGACCGCCGCGCTCGTCGCCGGGGTCACCGCGACGAGCGTGCACGGTCAACACGGGCAGCAGACTCCGACAGAGGCATCGGGCGTGGCGGAGCCGGTCGCCGGCTCGATCTCGGGCCGCTCTCTCGAGCGGCTCGAGCGGGCGGCCGAAGATCCCCGGCTCTCGGACTCCCCGGAGGCTCTCCTGCTGCGCAACCTGTCGCGCTACTGGGCCCGCTACCCGATGCCGACGGACCAGGCGGAGTTCCGGCGACTCCTCGGGACGCTCCACCGCATCACCGCTCAGGTCGCGGCCGGCTTCCTCCAGGCGCTGGAGGAAGGCGCGCGACAGACCGGGTTGGGGGTGGTCACTCCCGACTTCGTCGCCGGCCTCCTCGCCCACTCGCTGCCGGCTTCGGCGAACGAGTTCGGTGAGCTGATCTTCTTTCCCGCGGCGCCGCCGGCAGGCCGCCTCGCGGTCGAGACGATCGACCTCGAGTCGTTCGCCGCCACCGGCGTCGCCTGGCGCGCCCTGTCCGATCTCGACGAGGGGGCCCTCTACCCTGCCGGCGATCCGCGGCCCCTGTCGGACGCCGCCCTCGAGCGGCTTCACGACGGCGTCAACGCCTACGCGCTCCTGGTCCTGCGTCTCGCTGGTCTCCATGCGCGAAGCGAGCTGGAGCCTCACGTCGCCACCCGGCACCTGCGCGCCGCGGCGCGAACGATCGTCGCCGCCGATGCGAGCGAGATCGTGCCTACCGTCCCCGACCCTGCGGCCGACGACTTCCTCGACGTCACCGCCGCTGCGGGACTCGACTTCCGCCACGTCACCAGCGACTGGCTTTCGAGCTTCCGGCGCTTCGGCCCCCTGGCGCCGACCTTCAGCGGCGGCGGCGTGACGGCCGCCGACCTCGACGGCGACCGCTGGCCCGACCTCGTCCTCTGCGGCGGGCGCGGCTGCTCCTGGTTCCGCAACCTCGGCGACGGTACCTTCGAGGACCGCACGCAAGCGGCAGGGCTCGAGTTCGACGGCGAGGCGAGGATGGCGGTCGCCGCCGATTTCGACAACGACGGCGATCGCGACCTCTTCTTCACCGTGGCGCGCGACTCCGACCGGCTGTTCGCCAACGACGGCCAGGGAGGCTTCACCGACGTCACCGCCGAGTCCGGTCTCGGGGAGGCGGGCTCGATCAGCGGGCCCGCAACTGCGGTCGACATCGACAACGACGGTCTGCTCGACCTCTATGTCGGTCGATTCGGCAACTACCTCGAGGGCAACCATCCGTGGTCCGGGGGTAGCGCTGAGAACGCGCAGCCGAACGTGCTCTTCCGCAATCTCGGGGGAATGCGGTTCGAGCGCCTGAGCGACGACGGCAACACCGGCTGGGCGCAGGCGCTCTCGCACGCGGACCTCGATCTCGACGGTGACCAGGACCTCTACGTCGCCAACGACTTCGGTCGCAACGCCCTGCTCCTCAACGACGGCAAGGGTCGCTTCGAATCGATCGGCGAGCAGGCGGGGGCCGACGATCGCCATCACGGGATGAACGTGTCGTTCGCCGACCTCGACGGCGATCGCAAGCCCGACGTCTTCGTCACCAATATCTGGGTCTGGGATCCGATCGAGGAGAGCCCCATCGAGACCAACACCCTGCTGCTCTCCGGCCCTGCGACCCCCGGAGACCCGCCGGAGTCTCCTCCGACCTATCGGCGCTTCGAGGACTCCGAGTTTCTCTCCCACGACACCGGCTGGGCCTGGGCGGGCGAGTTCCTCGACTACGACCTCGACGGCGACGAGGACCTGTTCGTCGCCAACGGCTTCACCGACTACCTCACCTTCACGCAGGACCGCCTCCATCCCGACGGCAGCGGAAGGACCTATCCGATCAACAACAGTCGCGAAGCCAACCTGCTGCTGCGCCGGGACGAGCCGCTCGACTTCGAGCCGGTGGCGACCGCCCTGGCGCTCCAGGGGTACAACTCCCGCGGAGCCGTGAGCGTCGACTACGACCTCGACGGCGATCCCGACCTGGCGGTCAGCACCTTCCACGCCGAGGCGCGCCTGTTCCGCAACGAGCTGCCGCACGGCGAGAGATCGTGGCTGTTGTTCGACCTGGTGGGCGCGCCCGAGCGCGGCGTCAACCTAGACGCCATCGGTGCGCAGCTCCTCGTCACGGACGACGATGGCTTCGCTGCCTGGCGCGCGGTCTCGGGAGGCGGCGGCTACCTCAGTCATCGCGCCGGCTCGGTGCATATTGGTGTGGGAGAGCGCAGTTCCGTCGAGGTCGAGGTGCTGTGGCCCGACGGCAGTAGCGAGCGGTTCGGGCGGCTCGCGACCGGCGCGCGCTACGAGCTGCGATTCGGCGCAGGCACGGCACGGCCGGTCACGCCTCCACCGGTCGGCTCGCCGAGTCCCTGACCGCCGTCGACCGCTTCGAGGGCATGGAGGCGGGATCGGCACACTGTATTCCCGATCGCGAACCGTCGGCGGGGGGAGGGCTTGACGATTTCCCAGAATTTTGAGTACTCTAAAAAACGACCGGGTACAAGCGCCTGGCACCCAGCCCTTGGGCACCCAACCCATGAGCACCTAGCCCATGACTCAACCCCTCCTCTCCCTGCTCGCAACCGTCGGCGTCGTCGCGCTGGCGGTCCTGCTGTTCTGGCCGACCCGGGGCTGGTACTGGCGTTGGATGCGGGCGTGGCGGGCGACCGAGCGAGTTCTCAGCGAGGACGCCCTCAAGCACCTCTTCGACTGCGAGTACCACGGTCGGACCGCCAATCTGCAGAGCCTGTCGGGGGCCCTTTCCGTGTCGGGCAACCGTGCCGCCGAGATTCTCGCCCGGCTGCAGGAGCGCGAGCTCGTCGTCGAGGACGCCGGCAGGCTGCGGCTCACCGGCGAGGGACGGCGCTACGCGCTGCGCATCGTGCGCGCCCACCGGCTCTGGGAACGCTATCTCTCGGAGGAAACCGGCCACAGGCCGGAGGTCTGGCACGAGAGTGCCGAGCAGCTCGAGCACACCCTCTCCAGCGAAGAGGTCGAGGAGCTCTCGGCGAGCATGGGACACCCGAGATTCGATCCCCACGGCGATCCCATCCCCACCGCGGGGGGCGAGATCGCTCCCCGCGAGGGGTCGCCGCTGAGCGGGCTGAAAGCGGGTGACATCGGCGAGATCGTGCACATCGAGGACGAGCCGGACGCCGTCTACGCCCAGCTCGTCGCCGAAGGGCTCTACCTCGGGATGACGGTGCGCGTGATCGAGGTCACCCCGCAGCGGATCACCTTCGAAGCCGACTCCGAGGAGCACGTGCTCGCCCCGGTGCTCGCCGCCAACCTCTCGGTCGTCCCCCTGCCGACGGAGGAGGCGATCGACGGCTCCGTCACCCGTCTGTCGAGCCTCGAGACGGGCCAGAGCGGCCGCGTGGTCGCCTTCACACCGGCGCTGCGCGGGCCGCAGCGACGCCGGATGTTCGACCTCGGCTTCATCCCCGGCACCGAGGTTCGCGCGGAGATCCGAAGCCCCGGCGGCGATCCGACCGGCTACGCGGTTCGCGGCGCCGTCATCGCCCTGAGGAAGTCGCAGGCCGACCAGGTGCAGATCGAGCCCCTCGAGCCCGCGTCCGCACAGGGAGAGGCGCCATGAGCCGCCCGAGCCCGGAGAACTGTGCCACCTGCCCGGCGCATCACGTCGGCAACCTGATCAAGCTCGGCGTCGACATGGAGGACTTCGACTACGTCGTCGCCCTCGCCGGCAACCCGAACACCGGCAAGAGCACGGTGTTCAACTCTCTGACCGGATTGCGTCAGCACACGGGGAACTGGCCGGGCAAGACCGTCGCCCGGGCGGAGGGGGGATTCTCGACCGGGGGCGATCGCTACAAGCTGGTCGACCTGCCCGGCACCTACTCCCTCCTCTCGTCGAGCCTCGACGAGGAGATCGCGCGCGACTTCATCCTCTTCGGCAAGCCGGACGTCACGGTGATCGTGGTCGACGCCACCCGCCTCGAGCGCAACCTCAACCTCGTGCTGCAGGTCCTGGAGATCACCGATCGCGCGGTCGTCTGCCTCAACCTGATGGACGAGGCGCGCCGCAAGGGGCTGGTGGTCGACGATCGCCGGCTGGCGCGTGACCTCGGCGTCCCGGTGGTCGCTACCTCGGCTCGCTACGGCGAGGGGCTCGAGGAGCTCAACGCGGCGATCCGCGACGTCGCCACCGGTGCCGCCGTCTGCAAGCCGCTGCGAGTCGGAGGCCAGTCGTCGAGCCTGAAGGACGCCGTGCGCGACCTCGCCGCCAAGGTCGTCGAGGTCTACCCGGAGCTGCCGAACGCTCAGTGGGTGGCGTTGCGCCTGCTCGACGGCGACACGGGAATCGCCGCCGCCGCCACTTCGGGAGCCCTCGGCGAGCTGCAGGAGAACGAGGCGGGATTGACACCGGGCGACGAAGCCCCGGCGGCCCACGAACCGGCGCCGGAAGAGGCCGCGGAACTCCTGCAGCTCGCCAGGAGCCTGCGCTGGCAGGCCGGCAAGGACTTTCACCAGAAGCTCGTCGAGGCGGTCTACACGGAAGCGGCCCGGCTGGCCGACCGGGCCGTCACCCGCAGCGGCGAAGCTCCGCGCTTCGACTGGGACCGCACCCTCGACCGCCTGGTGACGAGCCGCCTGTTCGGTTTTCCTTTGATGCTCGCCATGCTGACGGTCGTTTTCTGGATCACGATCGCCGGCGCCAACGTGCCGTCGGCGATGCTGGCGACGCTGCTGGTCGACAAGGTGCATCCGCTCCTCAAGGCGGGTGCGGAGGCGATCGCCATGCCGTGGTGGCTCGACGGGCTGCTGATCGACGGCATGTACCTCGCCACCGCCTGGGTGGTGTCGGTGATGCTGCCGCCGATGGCGATCTTCTTCCCGCTCTTCACCCTCCTCGAGGACTTCGGCTATCTGCCGCGGGTCGCCTTCAACCTCGATCGGATGTTCCACCGGGTCGGCGCCCACGGCAAACAGGCGCTGACCATGGCGATGGGCTGGGGGTGCAACGCGGCGGCGATCGTCTCGACCCGGATCATCGACTCTCCACGCGAACGGCTGATCGCGATCCTCACGAACAACTTCGCGCTGTGCAACGGTCGCTGGCCGACCCAGATCCTCGTCGCCTCGATCTTCATCGGCGGTCTTGCGCCCGCCTATCTGGCAGGGCTGATCTCGGCCCTCTCGGTCGTCGCGATCGCGGTGCTCGGCATCGTCCTCACCTTCGCCACCTCGTGGCTGCTGTCGCGCACCGTGCTCCGGGGCGAGGTGTCGACCTTCAACCTCGAGCTGCCGCCCTACCGGCCGCCGCGGATCCTCCAGACGATCTACACGTCGATCATCGATCGCACCCTGATCGTCCTCTGGCGAGCCGTCGTCTTCGCTCTGCCGGCGGGAGCGCTGATCTGGCTGCTGGCCAACATCGAGGTCGGCGGGCGCAGTCTGGCCGAGATCCTGATGACCGGCATGGACCCGTTCGCCATGGCGCTGGGGCTCTCCGGCCTCATCCTGCTCGCCTACGTGATCGCCATCCCCGCCAATGAGATCGTGATCCCGACGATCCTGATGCTGACGGTGCTGGCGATCGGGCGCGCCGATCTCGGCGCCGGCGCCGGCGTGATGTTCGAGCTCGATTCTCAGGAAGCGACCGCCAGTCTCCTGGAGGCGGGAGGCTGGACGCTCCTCACCGCCGTCAACCTGATGCTCTTCAGCCTCGTCCACAACCCGTGCTCGACGACCATCTACACCATCTGGAAAGAGACGCGCAGCGCCCGGTGGACCGCCGTCGCAGCGCTGCTGCCGGTGGTGATGGGGCTGGCGCTGTGCTTCGTCGTCACTCAGGTGTGGCGACTCGTAGCAGGTCTCTGACTGGGGCCCCGACCGGCAGCCCGTGACCAGCCGTGGGCGGGTGGCTGCCACGCCCGTTCCGCCTGCTACAGTCTCCTGGCCCGGACCTCTCACGCCGCTGCACTGCTCACCGAACTACTCAGGTAGGCCGTACGTCACTGAATCTACTGCGTTTTTCGGTCGCTGCTCTCCTCGACGCAGCTACGGACGAGCCTGCGGTGCTCGCGACCGGGAGCCTTGTATCTTCAGCAACCTACGACCTACCAGACCACACCGGCGTGAGAAGTCCGGGCTAGTGTCGGCGATCGGGCGCACACACATGACGTCTCTGCCGATCGCGATCGCGCTGGCCGCGGCTCTGGCGGCCGCCACCTCGACCGCTGCCGCGACATCGCCCGATTCGACTGCGACCGAAGAGCACTATCGCGAGGCGGCAGCGGTCCACGGTCAGGCGCTGGTCGCCATCGATGCCGGGGAGTGGGAGAGAGCCGTCAGGGCGCTGACCGTCCTCGAGGCACTGCTGCCGGACAACCTCCTGCCGCCCCTCAACCTCGCGATCAGCCACCTCGAGGCGGGCGATCTCGAAGCGGCGGGCGCCGCCCTCGATCGCGCTGCGGCGCTCGACCCGAATCACCCCTCCCTCCTCCATCTGAGGGCGCGCCTCGAGCGCGAGCTCGGCCGGCCCTGGACGGCGGCGATCGAGACGTTCGCCGCCGCTCATCCGCGCGATCCGCGGCCGTACTACCTGGCCAGTCGCTGGCACACCGAGGACGGCGACCCGCAGGCTGCGGCCGCAGCGGCGAGGAGGGCCGCCGCGGCCGACCCCGAGAACCTGGTTCTGCTCGTCGATCGGCTCGTGACCGCAGCGGCCGTCGCCGGCCCCGACATGGCCGACGATCTCTACGCGATCGAGGACCGGTTGGACGGCTTCGACGAGGAGGCGGCTCCGTGGGCGGAGGCGATCCTCGATGCCGCCGCGCCGGAAGGAGACCCAGCCGCCGCGGCACCGGCAGCCCAGGTTTTGCGCAACCTGCTGCGGCCGGGTGAGCTCTACCGCCAACACCTGCGACCGCTCGTCGGCCGCGGCGAGGTCGGTCGCGGCTTCTTCCTGCAGCTCGACTTCGTCCCTCCTCTGCCGGCCAGTATCCAGGGGGGGAGCGACATCTCCTTCGGATGGAGTCTCGGCAACCGGTGGCCGGTGGAACTCTCGGGCCGGCCGTTGACGATCGTTCGCGGCGGCGACATCCTGCTCGCCGTCGTCGGAGGCCGGGTGGAGGAGATGCGCTGGAGCGAGGAGGGGTGGCAGCGCGGCACAGGATCGTCGATCGGCGCGCTCGAGATCGACGCCGGGGTCGATGTCCGCGTCTGGAGCGGGCTCGACTTCGACCAGGACCGGAGCTCCGACCGCATCGTCGACCACTCGGGGAGCTTGTGGTGGCTCTCTGGACGAACCGGAGCGCAGGTGGAGCTCACTGCCGTGTCGGGCGACGTCGGCCTCGTGGCGCCTGTCGATCTCGATCACGACGGCGACCTCGACCTCGTCGTCAGCGACGAAGCTCGCAGCCACTACCTGCGCAACAACGCCGACGGCACCTGGGAGGCCGACGCCTGGAAGGACGGCACCGGACTTCCCGGCGGCCTAACCGGCATCCTCACCGACTTCGAGAGCGCCGACTTCGACGACGACGGAGACTCCGATGCCGTCGCTGTCACCGCCGACGGCCTCTCCTACCTCGAGAACGTGCGGCGCGGGCTCTTCGAGGCGAGCGCTATCCCGCTCGACGATCCCGCGGGCGTCGCGGGACTCGAAGTCTCCGACTTCGACAACGACGGCCTCTTCGACCTCCTCGCCTGGGGAAGCTCCGGCGCCTCCCTCGTCCGTAGAACGACGGGCGGTTTCGAGATCGTCGAGATCGCCGAGACTCCCTGGCACGAGGCAGAGGTCGCCGACTTCGACAACGACGGCGACCCCGACATCGCCGTTCTCACCGCCGGTTCCTTCCACTTTGCGAGGAATCTTGGCGGGAGCTTCGAGATCGAGGAGGTCGCGGCCCTCGACAATCGCGTGGAGCACCTCTCGGCCGGCGACTGGGACGAGGACGGTGACCTCGACCTCGTCGCATCGGCAGCCGACGGGCTCGCCCTGTGGCGCAACGAAGGCGGCAATCTCAATCACTGGCTCCGCCTCTCGCTGACCGGAAGAGTCGAGAACAACGCGAAGAACCATTCGCAGGGGTACGGCTCCCGGGTCGAGGTCCGCTCCGGAGGGCGCTACCAGCACCTGCGATCGGAGGGCCGCATCCTGCACATCGGACTCGGCGCCTCCCGCCAGGCGGACCTCCTGCGGGTGCTGTGGACCAACGGCCTCGCCCAGAGCTGGTCGGCCCTCGCCGCCGACCAGATTCTGAACGAGGAGCAGGTACTGAAGGGGTCGTGTCCGTTCCTCTACGCCTGGAACGGGTCGCGCTTCGAGTTCGTCACCGATCTCCTGTGGAAGTCTCCGCTCGGGATGACCTTCCCGGACGGCAGCGCCGCACCCCATCAGTCGGGTAGAGACTTCGTGCGCATCCCGCCGACGGCTCTCGAGACGGTCGGGGGGGACTACTGGATGATCGTCACCGAGGAGCTGTGGGAGGCGGTCTACCTCGACCGCCAGGAGCTGTGGGTCTACGATGCCCCGGCCGAGGTCGGCTTCGTCGTCGACGAGAGCTTCTCGCTGCCGCCTCACCCGGCGGCGCCGAGCGTCTCCTGGCTCGGCGAGCTGCGGCCACCGACGGCAGCACGTGATCACTCCGGCCGTGACGTGACGCGCCGACTCACCGCCAGGGACGGTCGTCACGTCGGAGGACTGCCGCTGGGCCGCTATCAGGGGGTCGCGGCTCCTCACACGCTGGAACTGGAGTTCGATCGCGTCTCGAGGCGCGGCGACGGTGACCTGCAGCTCGTCCTGTGGGGGTGGATCTTCCCGACCGACACCAGCATCAATGTCGCCCTCTCCCAGCAGCGCACGCCCGCAGCGCCGCTGACGCGCCTCGAGTACCGTCATTTCGGCGGCGACTGGGCCGAAGTCACCGGCGGCTTCCGGATTCCCGCGGGAAAGCGAAAGGCGGTCGTGGTCGACCTGCCGCCCGGCTTGGGGGACGCACCGTTCGAGCTCCGCCTGACGACCAACTTCCAGATCTACTGGGACGCCGCCGCCGTCGCCGAGCGGCGCACCATCGACGCCAGGCTCACACGGTTGCGGCCACGGGATGCCCGGCTTTCCTACCGCGGCTTCTCCAGGCTCTACCGGGACGACGCGTTCGGCCCCCATCTCTTCGACGCAGACCGCGTAACTACGGAGGTCCGATTCCGCGATCTGATCGGCAGCTACACCTCCTACGGCGCCGTCTCGCCCCTGCTCGCCGGCAACGACGACCGGCTCGTCGTCATGAACGCCGGGGACGCTCTCACCGTCCGCTACCCCGCCACCGAGCTTCCTCCTCTGCCGGACGGATGGAGCCGGCACTTCGTCCTCCACACCGACGGCTGGGTCAAGGACGGTGACCTCAACACCGCCGCCTCGCAGACCGTCGGACCGATGCCCTACCACGCGATGACCGCCTATCCGCCAGCCAGAACCGTCGCCCACCCGCCCGCACCGGGCCGCGCGGTCGACGATCGTCCCTTCGCCGAGGCTCTCAGATGCAGCGGGACTCCTGACTGACGACCCCCGGCAGGCGGTGTCTGCGTGGTACGATCCCGCCAGCACTGATGGACGAACCCCCTGAACCCGCTCAACCGCACCACGGCTCGCCCCCCCAGACCACGGTAACGACGCGCACCCCCTCCCGGGACCGCGATCGGCAGTCGTACGCGCCACCACTTTCGGAATGAATCCGACGGTTCTGTTGCCACTGGCGAGCCTGCCCGCCGGAGAACCCCTGCTCAGCCCGGGCTGGGGCCTGTTCTTCGGCATGCTCCTGGTATTTCTCAACGGCTTCTTCGTCGCCGCCGAGTTCGCGCTGGTGAAGGTTCGGCCGACGCAGCTCGAGCCGCACGCCGCCGGTGGAAGCGGCCGGGTCGCCAGCCACATGGTGGAGCATCTCGACGCCTATCTCTCGGCCTGTCAGCTGGGAATCACACTGGCGA
Organism: Candidatus Multivoradales bacterium; assembly: GCA_965223855.1. Taxonomy (GTDB): domain Bacteria; phylum Acidobacteriota; class Thermoanaerobaculia; order Multivoradales; family JAHEKO01; genus CALZKB01. Next base: position 1,855,805 of record CBDCXM010000009.1, on the reverse strand, counting down.
GCCTCGCCCTCGGCTGGATCGGAGAGCCGGCGTTCGCCTGGGTCGTCGAACCGGTCGTGCGGCTCTTTCCGGGCGCGACCGACGCCAACGTCCATCAGGTGGCGATCGTCATCTCCTTCCTGACGATCACGATCCTTCACATCGTGCTCGGCGAGATGGCGCCGAAGACGGTGGCGATCAGGAAGCCCCTGCGCACGAGTCTGTGGATTTCGTGGCCGCTGTGGCTTTTCTACAAGATCACCTTCCCGGCGATCTGGGTGCTGAACGAGGCGTCCAACATGCTGCTGCGGCTGATCGGCATGCGACCGATGAGCGAGCACCACTCGGTGGGAGACGAGGCGGAGCTCAGAAGGATGCTCGCGAGCGCCGACGACGACCACATCTCGGGCCAGAAACGGGAGCTCCTCGACAACATCTTCGAGCTCTCCGACCGCATCACCCGACAGGCGATGGTGCCGAGAAACGAAGTGATCTTCCTCGACATCCAGAACCCCGTCGAAGAGAGCCTCTCTCTGGCGCGCGACAGCGGGCACACCCGCTTCCCGCTGTGCGACGGCGACCTCGATCACGTGATCGGCCTCGTCCACATCAAGGATCTCTTCAGGGCCGAATCGCCGCCGTCGTCGCTGCTCGAGGTGAAACGGGCGATGACGTTCGTTCCCGAGACGCTGAGCCTCGACCGGCTGCTGAGGCGGATGCGGCTCGAGCACGTCTACATGAGCGCGGTGCTCGACGAGTACGGCGGCGTCAGCGGCATCGTCACCATGGAGAACGTGCTCGAGGAGATCGTCGGCGACATCCAGGACGAGTTCGACATGGAGGAGCCGGAGCTGGTCGCCCGGGGTGACAACACGTTCGACGTCGCCGGATCGATGCTGGTCGCCGACTTCGAGGACGAGCTGGCGACCGAGCTCTCGGACCGCGACGAGGACACGATCGGCGGCGTCGTCCTCTCGGAGTTGGGGCGGCAGCCGCGGGTGGGAGACAAGGTCGAGGTCGGTCGCATGTCGGTCGAGATCCAGGATCTCGACGGCAACCGCATCACCCGCCTGCGCGCCGTCCTTCAGGACTCCGAAGAGCCGCTCACCGAGACCGGGGAGTAGGCGACCCGGTGCCGGAGAAGAGGGCACGCCCGGCGAAGGTCGTCCGGGTCGGGAGCTGGGCGGAGCTTCAGAACGAGCTCTTCGAGGGATCGTGGCAGCCGGCGATCGGGCGCTACCGGTCGACCTACGCCTTCCGCGGCATGGCGTCGCGCGACTGGCCGCTCCAGACCAGCCTCTCGCGACTGGGAGGGGACTACGCCCGCCTCGAGCGTCACCTGATCCGCAACTTCCGCAAGTACGCCTACCTCGAGGGTGGCGAGCAGAGGTCGATGTGGAACCTGCTCGCCCAGGCCCAGCACCACGGCCTGCCGACCCGGCTGCTGGACTGGACCTACTCCCCGTTCGTCGCGCTCCACTTCGTTACCGACGACATCCGCCGCTTCGACGAAGACGGCACGATCTGGTGCATCGACTACACGCGAACCAACAAGCAGCTCCCACCCGAGCTGCTGAAGTCTCTGCGCCGGGAAGAGGCGGACGCCTTCTCCACCGAGATGCTCGGCGAGGTCGCCGCCTCCCTGCCGGACTTCGAGGGGCTGCGCGAGGACCCCTTCCTCGTCTTCTTCGAACCGCCGTCTCTGAGCCCGCGAATCGTCAACCAGTTCGCCCTCTTCTCGGTGCTCTCGAGCGCCCGCATGACGGTCGAGGAGTGGCTGCTGCCGAGACCCGAGGTCTACCGCCGGATCGAGATCCCGCACGAGCTCAAATGGGAGATCCGCGACAAGCTCGACCAGGCGAACGTCAACGAGAGGGTGCTCTTCCCCGGTCTCGACGGACTGTGCCGGCTGCTGGCGCGTCAGTACAGTCCGCGGCCTCGGTAGCACTCGAGGAATCGAGACGGTCCCTCTGATCGGAACTACGCTCTTCAGGTAGAGAGGAAGAACCGGGCACACGGTCCGCCGTCCGTGGCACACTGCTAAGCTGGCTGCCCATGAGAGCCGCCCCCCAGACCCGCCTCCTTCTGCTGTTGGCTGTTGCGGCGGCGGCGAGTCTGGGTGTCCTCGGCATCGTCTCGCACGGCCACCTCCACCTACTCGGCGGGTTCGAGGGGTTCCACACCCACCCGCACCTGGGGAAGCATCGCCATGAGCCAGGTGGTGGAGGGGCTTACGAGCCTGATCGCTCGGACCGAGGATCGGAGCCGGAGGGACGACCTTCGCCTGCGGAGGACGAGCAGGACTCTGAGGGGTTCGTCAGTCTGCTCGCAGCTTCGCTCGGCGTCGCTGCCGCCGAGCACGACCTGCTCGAGCCCACGGTCACCACGGAAACGGTCGCGCAAGCCTGGGAGGCGAGCGTCCACCGTCACCACACGGGGTCACCCGCCCGGGCTCCCCCCAGCCCCGCCTGAGAGTCGTCTGACCGCCGTGCCGCCCGCCGCAAGGCGAGCGACCCGACTCGATCGACCCGATTCTCCGGCCTCCGGATTGCCCGGATCCTCTCCCCGGCAGGCTCGTGCGCGCGGAGTGCGCGCGGATCTTCGCAACGCGAGCCTTGCGGGAGCGAACCCGAGGCGTCCGGGTGGGTTACGAAGCCCGGAGAGAGAGAAGGCTCATGCTCCGAATCCGAACACGAATCCGAATCCTGCCCCCCGTTCTGGCAACGATCTTCCTCGTCGGCTGGCCTGCCGGCGCCGAGGTGTCTTCCGCGCCCTCCGCGCCCCTTCAGGAGACCGCTCCTGCCGGTGTCGAAGCACCTCGGACGGTCGACAACGAGGCCCCGGCCGAAACCGCCAACCCTGACCCCGACCAGGAGGACGATCGTCTCGACGTCTACGACCGGGTCGAAGTGCGAGGGCGCACCGACGACCTCACCGGGCTCACCGACGCCGCCAGCGAGGGCACGACCGGCGCCGAAGATCTGCAACAGCGGCCGATCCAGCGCGCCGGAGAGCTCGTCGAGACGGTCCCCGGCATCATCGCCACCCAGCACAGCGGCGGCGGCAAGGCGAATCAGTACTTCCTGCGCGGCTTCAATCTCGACCACGGCACCGACTTCAGCATCCGCGTCGCCGGGGTACCGGTCAACATGCCGTCGCACGGGCACGGCCAGGGGTACATCGACGTCTCCTTCCTGATCCCGGAGCTGGTCGATCGAGTCTCCTATCGCAAGGGCACCTACGATGCCGAGGTCGGCGACTTCTCGGCCGCCGGTTCGGCCGACCTCGGGCTCGTGAGAAGGCTCGATGAGCCGTTGATCCAGCTTTCGGGCGGCAGCTTCGGCTTTGGCAGAGCGCTCGTTGCCGGCAGCACGACGACCGGAGGCGGCGACCTGACCGCGGCCCTCGACCTCTCGCACGAAGACGGTCCCTGGACCCGGCCCGGCTCGTTCGAGAAGGCGAACGCTCTCGTGAGCTTTCATCGCGGCGATCCCGCCCGCGGCTTCTCGGTCAGCGCGCTCGCCTACGACGGCTCCTGGCTGTCGACCGACCAGGTGCCGTTGCGCGCCGTCGAGTCGGGCGCGATCGGTCGCTTCGACCTGATCGACCCCGGGCCGCGAGGCGAAACCCGACGGCTGCAGCTCTCGGCCGAGCTCCATCGCGGCAACGAACAGTCGCTGACGACCGTCGCCGGCTACTTGGTTTCCTACGACTTCCGGCTGATCTCGAACTTCACCTATCTCCTCGACAACCCTGCTCTCGGCGACCAGTTCGAGCAGGTCGACGACCGGACCGTGCTCGGCTTTGGCACCCGACACGAGTGGCTGAGCTCTTTCGGCGAGCGTCGGGTGACGAATCGAACCGGTCTCGACCTGCGCTACGACGACATCGACAACGGACTCTTCCGCACCACCGAGCTCGAGCGCTTCGACACGGTCCGCGACGACAGCATCGAGCAGCTGGGCGTGGGAGTCTGGGCCGAGAGCGTCGTGCGTTGGAGCGACCGCTTCCGCAGCACCTTCGGCCTGCGCATCGACGGCTACGACGCGACGGTCGCCGCCACCCGCCCCGAGAACTCGGGAAGCGCCGACGACCTCATCGTCTCCCCCAAGCTCGCGCTCGTCTTCGGTCCCTTCGGCAGAACCGAGTACTTCCTCGGCTACGGCGGCGGCTTTCACAGCAACGACGCCCGCGGGGCGACGATCCGGGTCGATCCGGCGTCGGGAGAGTCGGTCGAAGCGGTCGATCCGCTCGTCGCCGCACGCGGTGCAGAGATCGGAGTCCGGACCGGATCCGGCGTCTGGACGACGGCGCTCTCGCTCTTCTCGCTGGAGCTCGACTCCGAGCTTCTCTTCGTCGGCGACGGCGGGGCGACCGAAGCCAGCCGCCCAAGCCATCGACTCGGCGTCGAGTGGAGCCACACCTGGCGCCCTCGCCGCTGGCTCACCCTGGACGCCGATGCCACCTGGACGGACGCCGAGTTCACCGACACCGATCCCGCGGGCGACGCCATCCCGGGAGCGATCGGCCGAACGGTCGCCGCAGGCGTGACCGTGCGCGACCTCGGTCGCTTCTCCGGCAGCCTCCGCTGGCGCTACTTCGCCGACACCCCGCTCATCGAGGATCGATCCGCGGTCTGGGCGTCCGCCTCCAACGTCACCGCGAAGGCGACCTGGAAGCTCCGACCGGGCCTCGACCTGGAACTCGCCGCTTTCAACCTCCTCGACCGCGAGGACAGCGACATCGAGTACTACTACGCCTCACGGCTTCGAGGCGAGCCGGTCGAAGGGGTCGAGGACGTACATTTCCATCCTCTCGAGCGCCGCAGCGGCCGACTGACTCTCCGATGGCGGCCCTGAGGGCGGCCTCGGGCAGAGCTGGCTCGAGGCGAATCAGCCTTCCGCCAGCCGCGACCGGACGGCCGCCACCGCTTCGGCGGGGTCGATCAGGTGCTTCTCGCGGTCGCGACGCAACGACACCTCGACCTTCCCCTCGGCGAGCCCTCTCGCGCCGACCACCACTCTCACCGGGAAGCCGATCAGGTCGGCGTCCTTGAACTTCACTCCGGGGCGCTCCGAGCGGTCGTCGTAGAAGACGTCGACTCCCGCCTCGAGAAGCCCTTCGTAGATGCGATCGGCGGTCTTCGACACCGCCTCGTCGTCCGGGTCGAGCGAGACGATCAGCGCCTCGAACGGCGCCAGAGGCACCGGCCAGATGATGCCGTCGGCGTCGTGGTTCTGCTCGACCGCGGCCGCTACGGTGCGTCCGATCCCAAGGCCGTAGCAGCCCATCAGCATCGGCTGGAGCTCGCCGTTTTCGTCGGCGTAGAGGCACTGCATCGATGTCGAGTACTTGGTGCCGAGATCGAAGATGTGGCCGACCTCGATGCCGCGATGGAGTTCGAGCGCTCCGTCGCCGTCGGGGCTGCCGTCGCTCTCCTCGGCCAGGACGAGGTCCGCCCACTCGCCGGGAGTCGTGTCGCGATCCCAGTTGACGCCGGTGTAGTGATGGTCGGCGGCGTTGGCACCGCAGACGAAATTCGTCAGAGCGCGCACCGACTCGTCGGCAACGAGGCGGACCGACTCGGGCAGGCCGACCGGCCCGGCGAAGCCGACCGGCGCACCTGTGAGCTCGCGCACCTTGGCTTCGGCCGCGAGGCTCAGATGGGTCGAGTCGAGCAGGTTGCCCAGCTTGACCTCGTTGACTTCGCGGTCTCCGCGAATGAGCACGGCGACGAACTCCTCCTCCGTCTCGTAGAGCAGAGTCTTGACGAAGCGCTCGATCGGCACGTCGAGGAACCGTGCGACCTCCGGCACCGTCGTCTTGCCGGGAGTCTCGACCTCGGTGATCTCGGCCGGGGACTCGGCCGCCGGAGCCTCGAGCGGGGCGATCGAGGCCCGCTCGACGTTGGCGGCGTAGGAGCCGGAGGGCGAGCGAACGATCGCGTCCTCGCCGGTGTCGGCCAGCACCATGAATTCGTGGGAGGAAGAGCCGCCGATCGTGCCGCTGTCCGCCTGCACCATCGAGTACTCGAGCCCGCAAGCCTCGAAGATCCGGCAGTAGGCCGCCCGCATCGCCTCGTACGCCTCGTCGAGCGACTCCTGACTCGCGTGGAAGGTGTAGGCGTCCTTCATGATGAATTCGCGGCCGCGCATCAGGCCGAAGCGCGGCCGGATCTCGTCGCGGAACTTGGTCTGGATCTGGTAGAGGTTGCGCGGCAGCTGGCGATAGCTCTTGACGTCGCGCCTGACGATGTCGGTGACGACCTCCTCGTGGGTCGGCCCGAAGCAGAACTCGCGCTCGTTGCGATCCTGCATCCTCAGCAGCAGGTGGCCGTAGAGGTCCCACCGCCCCGACTCCTGCCACAGCTCGGCCGGATGGACCGCCGGCATCGACAGCTCGACCGAGCCGGCCCGCTCCATCTCCCGCCGGACGATCGACTCGAGCTTGCGAATGCTGCGCCAGCCGAGAGGCAGGTAGCTGTAGATCCCGGCGGCGACCTTGCGGATCATGCTGGTGCGCGCCATCAGCTGATGGCTCGTCACCTCGGCGTCCTTGGGCACCTCACGGCTGGTAAAGAGGTAGTAGCGGCTCCAACGCATCTTTCAGCTCCTCCGCCGCGCGTCCTGCACGCGGGCGATCAGTCGATCACTGGCCTTCAGGCACTCCATCATCCGCCGTTCGAGCGACGGACCCGAGCGATCGTACTCCCTCGCCTCGGCGAGAGCCCGCCGTGCCTTCCCCTCGTCTCCCGAGGCGAGAAGCGCCATGCCGAGATGGGTCAGGGTCGTCGCCGAGGGTCCGAGGTCGCTCGAGCGCTCCAGGTACTCGATCGCCTGGTCGAACTCCTTGCGTTTGTAGTGCACCCAGCCGACCGCCGCCAGCGGAAACTGGCGCAGCTCCTCGGGGGCGAGGTCGAGCGCCCGCCGGGCGTAGTCGAGGGCTACGTCGAGATCCTCTTCCATCTCGGCGAGATTGAACGCCATCTCGTAATAGGCGATCGTGCGCGCGTAGTCGGAACTTCCCTCGTCGAGGAGCTGGCGCCCGACCCGGTTCCCCTCCCGATACTGGCCAGACGAGCGCAGCGCCTCGATCAGGGTCGCATACGCGGTCGCCTTGAGCATCGGGTCGGGATCGAGCTCGAGCACCCGCCGGCTGACGAGCTCCCCTTCCTGATGGCGCTGGGCCCTCATGCACGCCATCGCATAGGACATCAGGAGGGTCGGGTTCTCCGGCTCCTCCTGAATCGCCCGGCGGTAGGCGGAGAGGCTGCGGGCCGGATGATCGGCGGCGAGCGCTTCTCCCTCGTCGAACCAGCGGCGTGCGTCGCTCCCGACCGCCGGCAGCGGCGAGCCGCCCTGGCCGGAGAGGTAGCGCACCAGATCCTGGTAGCGCATCCGGCTCGGGTTGAGCTGCTGGGCACGACGGAAGGCATCGAGCGCCTTACGCTTCCAGCCCCGGTCCAGGTAGGCGAGCCCCAGAAGGTAGTGCGCCTCCTCGTGGGCGGGATCCTGTCGGACGACCTCCTGGAGCTGCCGGATCGACTGCCCAAGCCGGCCCATCTCGTAGAGACAGTTGCCCAGCAGATACCTCGCCTGGGTGACGCCGTCGATCTCGACCGCCTGCTCGAGCAGGGTCACGGCATGGGTCAGTCGCCCCTGGCCGGCGAAGACGGCGCCGAGGCTGAAGAGCGGCAGGAACTCGTCCGGATAGAGCTCGACGGCGCGTCGCAGGAGGTCTTCCGCGCGACCGGCGTCACCCCGCTCCTGATGGATGACACCGCTGTAGACGAGTCCCTCGAAGTGCTCCGGCCGCACCCGCAGCACCCGCTCGAAGTACGACAGCGCGATCGTCGTGTCGCCCTCGTTGAAGTGGGTCTCACCGAGGAAGAACGCCAGCTCGTAGTTGTCGCGGTCGAGCTTGTAGGCCGCTTCGAGCGCAGCGAGCGCCCGCTCGATGTCGACCGCGAAGAGCGCGTACTCGGCGTCCTCGATCAGCTCGCGAAAGAGCTTCTCCTTCTTCCCCTGGAAGAGCGCCTCGATGCGCTCCTTGAGCTCCCCGAAGCGCTCCCGCTTCTCGAGCGCGAGGAGCTGGTACTCCATCTTGCCTTCCCAGCGCTCCAACCACTCGGCTCGATGGAGGAGCCGCTTTTCCTCCAGCAGCTCACGCAGCGTCGCCAGCCCGGTCTGCTGCGCCACCATGCCGCGCTCCTGGGATGCGAGGGCGGTCAGGAGTTGCCGCACGGTGCCGGCGGTGCGCTTCACCGCTTCTTCGAGGATCGAGATCCGCTCCAGAAGGTGCTCGTCGAACGAGAACTCCTCCTCGCCCTCCGCCTCGAGGGACAGGTCCTCCTCGGTCAGCGTGCCCGAAACCACCAGCAGCCGCTGGTGGCAGCGCAGGCAGTGCTCGCGATCCTCGGCGTTCTCGGCGCCGCACGATTGGCACAGCATGGAGCGCGGTCTCAGCTCACCAGTCTCAGCGCGCCAGACTCAGCGCGCCACGGGAACGTAGCCGCGCGTCGGGTGGAACGCACACTGCTCGTCGCCGTCATAGGTGTAGAAGCCCCGCCCCGCCTTGCGCCCGAGGTAGCCGGCATCGACCATCCGCACCAGCAGCGGGCACGGGCGGTACTTGCTGTCCGCGAAGCCGTCCAGCAGCACGCGGAGAATGTCGAGACAGACGTCGAGACCGATCAGGTCGGCCAGCGCCAGCGGCCCCATCGGATGATTCATGCCGAGCCGCATGATCTCGTCGATCGCGGGCGGGTCGCCGACGCCCTCGTAGAGGCAGTAGATCGCCTCGTTGATCATCGGCATCAGGACGCGATTGGAGACGAAGCCGGGTGCGTCGTTGCACTCGACGGGCGTCTTCCCCATCGCGCGGGTGGCGGCCGCCACAGCTTCGTAGGTCGCATCGCTCGTCGCCAGGCCACGGATGATCTCCACGAGCTTCATCAACGGCACCGGGTTCATGAAGTGCATCCCGATCACCCGATCAGGCCGCCCGGTCTCGGCGGCCAGCTTCGTGATCGAGATCGAGCTCGTGTTGGTCGCCAGGATCGTCTCGTCCGGGCAGAGGCGGTCGAGCTCCGTCAGCACCTGCTGCTTGACCTCGAAGCGCTCGACGACCGCCTCGACGACGAGTTGTGCCTCGCTGAGAGCATCGAGCCCGGTGGCGCCGCTGACGCGTTCTCCCGCCGCAGCCGCCGCCTCGGCCGTGATCTTCTCCTTCGAAGCCAGCTTGCCGAGGCTCTTTTCGATCTGCTCGAGTCCGCGCTCCAGCGCCGGTGCCGCGACATCGCTCAGGATCACCCGGTAGCCGGCCAGCGCCGCCACCTGGGCGATGCCATGTCCCATCGTTCCGGCGCCGACGACGCCGACAGTGTCCATCTCACTCATTTCAGGAAGTCACTCCACGGTTCGAGAGCGCTTCAAGGCTACGGGATCGGCTGCCAAAAGGAAAGGGACGGCGGTTGCCGGAGCCTTCACGGCCAATCTGTCTCACGGTGTCTCACGTTGAGACACTTTGATACAGTCGGAGGCCTTCGAAAGCCTCACCTGACGTCCTGCCGATGCTGGCAGGGGGCTTGCTGGGGCGTCATGTCCACAACTGCTTCGGAGTTCGACCCACGTGCGCATCGGCCACCTCCTCACCATCTCGCTGCTCGGAATCGCCCTGCTGGTCGGAATCCTCGGCGCTCTGCTCGAGCGCACCTCGGCCGCCGTCGGCCGGGAGATGAACGATCTGCGCAGCAGTTCGATCGAGGAGGTCATGGCGGCCGACGGCATGGACAAGGCCCTGCGCACCACGGAGGCGGCCGCCTACCGCATCCTCAGCGAGCGTTATCGACAGCGTCCCGGCGACGCCTCGCACGAGGAGGAGTGGGGCGCCGTGCCACGGCTCGACCTCGAGGCGATCGAGGACGGCCTCGAGCTCTTCGAGGACTCCCTCGAGCGCAGCCGGCAGGCGCTGGCTCTCTCGAGCCGGCTGAGCCCGGGAGCCGAGAGCGTCGGCGCCGACAGTCCTCCTGGCAGCGGGCTCGAGGAACGCCGCTCGCGGCTGCGTGCCATCGAGCGGGAGTTCGCCGTCCATCAGCAGCTCCAGGAGCGGCTCGTCCACCTGATGCGATACCACCCCACCGAGCAGGTCCGGGAGTTCATCGTCGAGGACTTCGAACCGCACTACCGCCAGCAGCTGCGGCCGCTGATCCGCGACTTCGCCGCAGCGGCTCGGGTCGACCTGACGACCGAGGCGCAGGCGGCGGAGGCGCTGATCGACCGGGCGACGCGCCGCAACCGCTGGCTCGCCGGTGCCGCCTTCGCCCTCGCCGTGCTGCTGGGACTGCTGCTCTCGCGTGCGATCTCGCGCCCCCTCGGCCAGCTTCGCGACGCGGCGCTGAGGCTCGGCGAGGGAGACCTCGAGCAGCAGGTCGAGGTCCGCGGCCACAGCGAGTTCGAGCTGCTGGCACGGGCGTTCAACGACATGGCGGCCAATCTCCAGGCAACCACGGTCTCGCGCGCCTACCTCGACAATGTCCTGCAGTCGATGACCGAGATGGTGCTCGTCTTCGACGTCGACGGGCGGCTGCGGATGGCCAACGAGGTCGCCACCCGCGAGCTCGCCGCCTCCGAGGAGGATCTGCGCGGCAGGCTTCTCGAGGACTTCGTCGCCGAGCCCGAAGCGCTCCTCGTCGAAGGCACCGCCGAGCTCGAGATGCGCGCCGCCACCGGAGAGGCCTTCCCCGCATCGCTGTCGCGCTCGGAACTCCGATCGTCCGGCGGCGAGACCGAGGGCTTCCTCGTCGTTGCCCGCAACATCACCGAGCGCCGCCAGGCCGAGGAGGAGCTGCGCGAATCGTTGCGGGACAAAGATCTCCTGCTCAAGGAGATCCACCACCGGGTCAAGAACAACCTGCAGATCGTCTCCAGCCTGCTGCGCCTCCAGGAGGGGGACTCTCCGGAGTCGTCCAAGGGGCTTGTGGAGAGCCAGAACCGCATCCGCTCGATGGCGCTCATTCACGAGCACCTGTACCGCTCGCCCGACCTCGCGAGCATCGACTTCCGCGCCTATCTCGAGGAACTCGTCGAGAACCTGATCGCCTCGTACGGGGACCGGCTCGGTCACGTGAAGACCCGGTTCGACGTCGCCTCCGAGCCGCTCGATCTCGACACCGCCATTCCCTGCGGGATGATCGTCAACGAACTGGTGGCCAACGCCCTCGAGCACGGTGCGGGCGACGGTGACGAGGCTGGAGCGGTCGAGGTGCTCTTCGGTACCGAGGGGGACGAGCGGAGGCTCGAGGTCCGCAACCAGGGCAGCAGCCTGCCCGACGGCTTCGACATCGGCGCCACTCGATCGCTCGGCCTCAGGCTCGTCACGGCCCTCGCCCAGCAGATCGGCGGCGAGCTCGAGTACGGCAGCGCCGAAGGATCGACCCGCTTCGGCGTGACCTTCCGCCGCAGCTCGGAGACGGTGCAGTGAATGCGAGCACCGTCAGCGACACGCGGCGAATCCTCGTCGTGGAGGACGAGGCGGTCGTCGCGCTCGACATCGCAGAGAGCGTCCGTCGCCTCGGACACGAGGTGATCGCCACGACCGCCATGGCGGAGTCGGCGGTGGAGATCGCCGCCGAGGAGCAGCCCGACCTGATCCTGATGGATGTCCGCCTCAAGGGGCCGATGGACGGCATCGAGGCGGGACGCCAGATCGGCTCGACCTGGGGCCTGCCGGTCATCTACCTCACCGCGCACGCCGACCGTGACACGGTCGCCAGGGCTCGCGAGACGATGCCCTACGGCTATCTCCTCAAGCCGTTCGACGAGAAGAAGTTGCGGGTCGCCCTGGAACTCGCGCTCGCCCGTCACGCCAGCGAGGAGGCCGCTCAGCGGCACAGCCGCGATCTGAATGCGGTCCTCGACTGCCTTCCGATGGGAGCTCTGCTGATCGAGAAGCGGGGGGCTCTGACCTATGCCAACGCAGCCGCCCGAGAGATGCTCGACCTCTCCGACCCGCGGCCGGGGGACGAGTGGCAGCGGACGCTCCCGCTGCCGGCACCGGCCCTCGAAGAACTCCGGCGCGAGATCGCCGCACCGCCGACCGACCGATCGCGCGTGACGACAGACGACGGCGAGGGGCGTCGGACGCTCCAGATCGAGGTCGCGGACGATCCCCGAGACGACCACGGATGGATTCTCTTCGTGCACGACGTCTCCGAGGTGGAGGCGTTGAGAGCCGAGATCGATCGAGGTTCCGAGTTCGAGCGGATGATCGGCCGCAGCGACGGCATGCAGCGAGTCTTCCAGTGGATCGACGACCTCTCTCGGGTCGACAGCTCGGTGCTGATCCTGGGCGAGACCGGGACCGGCAAGGAACTGGTCGCCCGTGCGCTTCATCGGCGCAGCGACCGTTCCGGCAAGCCGTTCGTCCCGGTCAACTGTGCCGGCCTGTCGGACGAGCTTGCGGCGAGTCAACTCTTCGGTCACGCCAGAGGCTCTTTCACCGGTGCGATCGACGACCGGCAGGGGCACTTCGAGGCGGCCGACGGCGGAGTTCTCTTCCTCGACGAGATCGTCGAACTCTCCGACCGCGTCCAGGCGGGGCTACTGAGAGTGCTCGAGGAAAGGCGGGTTCAGCGACTCGGCGAAAGCCACGATCGCGAGGTCGACGTGCGTCTCGTTGCCGCGACCAATCGCAATCTCGAGCAGGAGGTCCGCGCCGGCCGGTTCCGCGCCGATCTCTACTACCGCGTAAGGGTGGCGCAGATCGATCTGCCGCCACTGCGCCATCGTCGCGAGGACCTGCCGCTCCTGATCGACCGCTTCGTCCACAGGGGCGCCGCGACCGCCGGAAAGTCAGTGCGGAGCATGAGCGACGACGCGCGCGACCGATGCCTCGACTACGACTGGCCGGGCAACATCCGCGAGCTGCGCAACGCGGTCGAGTTCGCGGTGCTGCGCTGCCGCGGCGAAACGATCGAAGTCCGGGACCTGCCGCCCGAGATCGTCGCCGCTCCCCCACCCGGGATCGAGGCAGAAACGGAGCCGGAGCGCATTCAGCTCGCACTGGCCCGCACCCGAGGCAACCGGATGGAGGCCGCACGCCTCCTCGGCATGAGCCGCGCCACCTTCTACCGCCGCCTCAAGGAGCACGGGATCGACCCCGACGAGCCCGTGTCTCAGGCCGGCGCCGAATGAGACGCTGAGACGGCCGGCCGGCCCGGTGCAAGCTGCCCGGCAAGGCGTAACTTGTTGATTCGGTGCGGCTTGCACGGCCTTCTCCCTCCACCGCACCTGGCTCGTATCCTGCAACTCTATGCGGCCCCATGCCGCGAATCGCTCTCTACTCCCACGACACGCTCGGGCTCGGCCACCTGCGTCGCTGCCTGAAGATCGCTCAGCACCTGCGGCACCACTTCCCGTCGGCTGAGGGGTACATCCTCACCGGATCGCCCTGGCATCGTCTGTTCACGCCACCACCTGGCTTTCGATTCGATCCGCTCCCACCGGTCGTCAAGGGCCGCGACGGCCGCTATCGCAGTCGTGACCCAGGAGCCGACTTCGTCGGGCTTCTGGCCCGAAGGCGGGAGCGGATCGAGGAACGGCTCACCGCCTACAGACCTCACCTGTTCGTGGTCGACAACGTGCCCTGCGGCCTCATGGGGGAGGCGCTGCCGGCTCTCAGGAGCGTGCGAGCTCTCGGGGGGCGCTCGGTCCTGGCGCTGCGCGACGTGCTCGACGAGCTCGGAACGGTGCGGGTGCAGTGGGAGCTCTCGGGCGGCCTGGAAGCGGTCGAGGAGCTGTTCGACGAGGTCTGGGTGTTCGGCGACGACGGCGACACGACAACGCTGGTAGAGCAGGGTCCGCTCGCCGACGTCGCGGCGAAGGTCCACCGCTGCGGTCGCATCGGCTTCGTCGACGAGAACGAGCAAGGGAGCGTCGACCTGGAACGCTCTTCCGGAAGTCGGCCGGTCGTGCTCGTCACCGGCGGTGGAGGGCGCGACGCCTCACCGCTGATGAAGACCTACCTCGACGCGGTCGAGACCTTCCGCCCGCCGGTCACGAGCCACCTGGTCCTCGGTCCCGACTACCCGCGTGACGACCGTCCGGTCCTCACGCCCAGGCCCCGACGCCGGCTCGACGTCGCCTCGTTCGTGACGGACCTCCCTCGCCGGCTCGCCGCGAGCAACGTCATCGTCAGCATGGCCGGCTACAACACCGTTTGCGAGATCCTCGCCAGCGGCCGCCCTGCCGTGCTCGTACCGCGGGTCACCCCCCGTCAGGAGCAGCTGCTGCGCGCTCGCCGATGGGCCCGGAGCGGCCGGACGCTCCTCCTGGCGCCCGACGAGCTCTCGCCGGACGCGCTGTGGGCCTCGGTCGAACGGCTGCTCGGGGAACCGCCCTCGAGCCGCCACGCCTTCCCCGGCGGGCCGGCAGCGGCAGGACGGGCGGCGATTCTGCTCGAAGGAGCCGCGGCATGACGCTCCATGTCGGCTACGTCGTCAAGCGCTTCCCGCGCTCCTCGGAGACGTTCATCGCACAGGAGATCCTCGAGTTGGAGAGGCAGGGGGTGAAGGTCTCCGTTTTCACCCTGTGGCCCAACGACTCGGCGGCGGAGCACGGATGGCTCGGGGAGATCGAGGCCGAGGTCGTCCACTGCGGCGACCTGCCGCTGTCGGAAGCGTGGAAGTGGCTGCATCGACGGCGCCCCGAGGCGCAGGGAGGTGCCGAGCGAGCCGTGCTCGAGGCGTTCGCCTACCCCGACCGCCGCGGGCGGCACCGACTCAAGGAGAGTGTCGCCGTCGCCGCAGCCGCGCTCGAGCGCGGCGTCGGGCACCTCCACGCGCACTTTGCGAACGACCCCGCCTTCGTCGCCTACCTGGGCCATCTCGCGTCGGGGCTACCGTTCTCGTTTACCGCTCATGCCAAGGACCTCTACGCCAAGGCGCTGCCGGCACCGCTGCTCGAGAGGATCGTCCTGCGATCGAGCTTCAGCGTCACAGTCTCCGAGGACAACCGGCGCCATCTCCAAGGGGTGCTGTCGGAGCGGGCGTCCCGCCGGATTCTCATGCTTCACAACGGCGTCGACCTGACACGGCTGTCGCCTCCGCAGGCCGGACCGGATGGACACTCGGTGGTGTCGATCTCCTGCATCGCGCGACTGATCGAGAAGAAGGGGATCGACACCCTTCTCGAAGGCCTGTCCTTGCTGACCAGGCGCGGAGTCGAGACGCGGGCTGTGATCGTCGGCGACGGCCCGCTGCGCGATGAACTCGAGCAGCAGGCCGACGAAGCAGGCCTCGGCGAACGGGTGACCTTCACCGGCCTGCTGCCCCACGAGGATGCCCTCGCGCACGTCGGCTCGAGCGACCTTTTCGTGCTGCCGGCGCGAGTTGCCCGGTCGGGCGACCAGGACGCGCTGCCGACGGTGCTGCTCGAAGCAATGGCGCTGGGCCGGCCGTGCATCTCGACCCCGGTTGGCGGGATCGCCGAGATCGTCGTACCTTCCGAGACCGGGCTCATCGTGCCGAGCGATCGCCCGCTCGCTCTCGCCGAAGCGATCTCGGAGCTGGCCGAAAACCCGCATCTTCGGGGGCAGATGGGCGCCGCCGGACGGCGACGGACGGAAGAGCTCTTCGACCTCTCGACGAACGTCGGCCGCCTTGCAGAGTGGTTCTCGGCCTCGCGGGCCGAGCGCCCGATCGCCGCTCAGCCGCTGAGAGTCGTCGAAGCATGAACATGGACCGCCCCCTTCACATCGCCTACGTGTGCAGCGATCGCGGCGTGCCCATCGGCGGCACCAAGGGCGCCTCGGTCCACGTGCGAGCCGTGTCGCAAGCCCTCGCCCGCCGTGGGCACCGGGTCTCGATCGTGGCGACCCATCCCGGCCCCGACGTCGGCGACGCTTTCCTGCCACAGATCGTCCCCTCCGGTCACCACTCCGCCTTGAAGAGGCTTCGGGAGCGCATGATCGCCCGGGGCGTCGGGCGCGAGGCGGCTCGCGAAACCTACGCCATCCTGCTCGGCCTGGTGCTCGTGGAGCGTCTCGAAGCGCTCGACCGTGAAGAGAAGATCGATGCCCTCTACGAGCGGCACAGTCTCTGGTCCTGGGGAGCGCTCGAGTTTGCCGCTTCGCGGGCAATCCCCCACGTGGTCGAGTGCAACGCTCCGCTCGTCGCCGAGCAACAGCGCTACCGGCGTCTCGAGTTGCTCGAGATCGCGCGGGTCCTCGAGCACGATCTACTGCGACGGGCGAGCGGAGTGGTCGTGCCGTCGCGGGCGCTGGAGCGCCATGCCGCCCGCCTCGGGGCGCGACCGGAGACGATCCGCTGCCTGCCGAACGCCGTCGATCCGGAGCTCTTCCGCCACCCGGCTCGACCCGAAGCGCCGCAGCTCGAAGGACGATTCGTCGTCGCCTTCGCCGGCAGCCTCAAGCCGTGGCACGGTGTCGAGATTCTGCTCGAGAGCTTTCGCGAATTGGCGAAGGCCCGCCCGGAGACGCACCTGCTGGTGATCGGAGACGGCCCTCTCGGGGGCGGCGTCGCCGACCTCGCTCGCGAGCTCGGCAGCGACCGGATCACCCTCACCGGCGCCATCGATCACTCAGAGGTCGCCGGTTGGCTCGCATTCGCCGACGTCGGTGTCGCTCCCTATCCGCCTCTCGAGGACTTCTACTTTTCGCCGATGAAGGTGGTCGAGTACCAGGCTGCCGGACTGGCGGTCGTCGCCAGCGACCTCGGGCACCTGCGGGCGCAGATCGTCCACGGCGAGACCGGCCGTCTGGTGCCACCGGGTGACATTTCGGCTCTCACGGCCGAGCTCGTCGAACTCGCTTCCGCCCCCCTGGAGGTTCAGAGGCTGGGAAGTCAGGCGCGCCGTCTCGCGCTCGCCGAGTGCACCTGGGACCGCGTGGCAGGCCGGATCGAAGAACTCCTGCGCGACCGCGACACGCCCGGGCTCGTGGCGGCTGGAGGCTGATGATGTTCGAGCGCCTTCGCATCAACGACCTCAACCCCGCGAAGCTCTCGCGCGCCTGGAGCTACTTTGCCCGCCACCTCGAGGCAAGCGCTCCCTGGCTCGCCGGTGCGCTCGGATGCGGCGCCGGCGCCGTCGCCATGCAGTTGCTGCGCCCCTGGCCGATGAAGGTCATCTTCGACGGCGTCCTGCTGCCGTCGGACACCCTGCTCGAGCGCTGGCCGCTGCTGGGCGAGCTCTCGACCTCCACGATCCTGCTCCTCGCGTGTGGCGCCCTGCTCACCATCTCCCTGCTGTGGGGGACCTTTTCGTTCGGGCAGAGCCTCCTTACCGCGCGCGCGGGTCAGACGGTCGTCTACGAGCTGCGGGAGCGAGTCCACTCCCACCTGCAGCGACTCTCCCTGAACTATCTGCGTCGCCGTCGCAAGGGAGATCTGCTGATGCGACTGACGGGCGACATCAATCTCCTGCGCGACATGCTCGTCAATTCGGCGATGCAGGGCGTCGCCTCGACGCTGCTGCTCGTCGCCATGCTCTCGGTGCTCCTGTGGATGGACTGGCAGCTCGCACTCGTCGTCCTGGCGCTCCTGCCGGTGCTCGTCATCACGACGTTCCGCTTCAGCTCCCGCATCCGCTCGGCAGCGAAGCGCCAGCGCCGCCACGAAGGCAGGGTCGCCGCGATCCTCGACGAAACTTTGAGTGACCTCCCGGTCATTCAGTCGTTCGGCCAGGAGCGGCTGCGCGAGAAGCGGCTCGGGCGCGTCAATCAGCGCGGGCTGCGCGCCGGGCTGCGAACGACCCGGCTCGAGGCGTCGATGTCGCGCACCATCGAGGTACTGCTCGCCGCCGGAACTGCCGCAGTGCTGTGGTTCGGCGTCGTTCGGGTTCAGGCGGGCGCGCTTACCCCCGGCGACCTGCTGGTCTTCGTCTCCTACGTCGCCACCAGCTTCAAGCCGGTGAGGCGGCTCTCGAGAGTGTCGAGCCGCATGGCCAAGGCGACGGTCTGCGCGAGCCGGGTGAAGGAGATCCTGCGCGAGAAGCCGGAAGTGCGGAACCTCCCCGGCGCCAAGCGGGCCCGGCGGATCGAGGGGCGGATCGAGCTGCGCAAGGTCTCCTTCGCCTACCCGGGCCGCCGTCGGACTCTTCATCGAATCCACCTGGACATCGAGCCGGGAAGCACCGTCGCCCTCGTCGGTCCGAGCGGATCGGGCAAGTCGACGCTGCTCTCCCTGCTGCTGCGGCTCTACGACCCGAAGGCAGGCAAGATCCGCATCGACGGCCGCGACCTCAGGCGCTATCAGATCGAGACGATACGCCACCAGTTCGGTGTCGTTCTGCAGGAGCCGTTCCTGTTCGGCGACTCGATCCGCGAGAACATCGCCTTCGGCCGTCCCCATGCCTCGGAGCACGAGATCGCGAGGGCGGTGCGCCACGCGCGAGTCGATCGCTTCGCAGCCCGCCTTCCGAACGGCATCGACACCCCGATCGCCGAGGCGGGCGCCAACCTCTCGGCCGGTCAGCGCCAGCGCATCGCAATCGCTCGCGCCATGGTGCGCGACAGCCCGATTCTGCTGCTCGATGAGCCCACCACCGGCCTCGATGCGACCTCGGAAGCCGAGGTGCTCGCTGCGATCGAGAAGCTGACCCGAGGCAAGACGACTGTGATCGTCGCTCACAAGCTGGCGACTGTTCAGCACGCGGACCGGATCGCGGTGCTGCGCAAGGGGCGGATCGTCGAGCAGGGAACCCACGAAAGCCTGCTCGAGGCCGACGGATGGTACCGGCGCAACTGGAGGCGCCAGGCTTCCGAGTATCCTTCCGGCGAAGACGGCGCAGCACCTTCCGGACCGAGACGGCTGCAGAGCGGCGAAGGCTCGTGATGCAGGTTCTCGACAGTCTCCTCACCCGGGGATCCGGCACCCTCGCGCGGCTCGGGGCCTCCGAGTCCGGCGACACCCCGGTCTGTGACCGGATCTGGCCGCTGGATGGCGGCTGGCTGGCGCGGGCGCGGGTGGACGGGCGCCTCGACGGCGACAGTTGGGCTCTGCTGCGGCCCGGGGGAAAGCTGCCGCGGTCGCTGCGCCGCCTCCACCAGGAGGGACGAGCCGTCTGGCTGCTGGAGATCGGCGCACTCGCCTGGCGACTCCGCGACGACCCGGTCGTCGGAGCGGCGGCGCTCGGTAGACTGAGGCCGAGCTCCTGCCGGGCCGACCCCGCGAAATACCGCGATCTGAGGGCGCGGCTGATCAGCTACAAACCGATGCGCAGAGCGGTCGTGCGCTACCGGGACCGCAGCGGCAAGCGGATCGCCTACGTCAAGCATCTGCGCGACGGCAGTGCCGCCCGGCTCGCCGAACGGCACGCGGTGCTCGGCGATTGGGCACGCACGGTAGGCACCTTCGAGGTGGCCCGGCTGACCGACCTCGCTCTGCGCCCGGACACCCTCACCTGGTCGCCCGCCGCCGGCCGGCCGCTGGCGCGAGCGCTCGCCTCGTCGCCGCAGCGGTCCGACGTGCTGCTCGACAGGGTCGGCCGGGCGATCGGCGGCTTCCATCTCTGTCCGGTCGGGCTGTCGACACGACATACCCGGGAGGACGAGCTCGAAACGCTCGACCGCTGGATCGCGGTGGCTGCGCCACTCCTCGCCTGCCCGAAAGCGCTGCGAGAGGCCGCTGCGAGACTGCGGAGGCATTCACACCGCCTCGACCGACATCGCGGGGTAGTTTCGCACCGAGACCTTCACGACGCCCAGATCCTCGTGAACGAGAACACCCTCACCCTGCTCGACATCGATACCTGCGCGCTCGCCGAGCCCGAGCTCGACCTCGGCAACCTTCTCGCACATCTCGACCATCTCGACGGGCGCCAGGCCTCCGTCGCTTTCGAGGAAGCTCTCGTCGCCGCCTACAGTGAGGTTGCGGGGAGCGTGCCCGACCGACGGCGGTTGCGATGGTACCGGGCCGCGGCAGCCATCCGCATTGCCTGCGTTCACGCCTGTCGGGGCGGTTCCGTCGAAGACTTCGCCCGCTGGGCTGGCGATCAGACACGCAGCCTCGGCTCCGCCGAAGGCACTTCCGGCCGGGGGGCCGAACCATGGAGGAAGTCCGGATGAAGTGTTCCCGAAAGTTCTGTTGGTTTCTGCTCGGCCTGGCGATCGTCGTGACTTCGCCGGCGGCCGCCGAAGGCGACTGGGAAGGAGAGGTCGGCCTGCTCTTCGGCCAGCACGACAACTTCTTCTTCCGAGGCGAGGGGAATCCCGCGCCGGAGTCGGATCTCCTGACGGGCTACGTCGTCGCCGAGAGAACCTGGAAGCGCGACGCCTCCCGCTTCGCTCTGGAGCTCTCCGGTTCGGCGGTCGACGTCTCCGACATTCCGAATGCCAACTACCAGAGCTACGGTATCGCCGGCACCTATCGCCGGGGGAGCCACCGCTTCCAGCTCGGCCACTCGCAGCTTCTCAACCGTCTCTACTCGGAGTCGGGCGAAGCGGTCTTCTTCGACGAGAGCGCATTCGACCTCCAGTGGCGGGTCACACTGGGGACCCGCTGGTGGGTCAGGCTCCGCTTCCAGACGTCGGAATGGGACTTCGACGCCGCCGAGAACGAGCGAGACTCGGACACCGATCGCACTTCGTTGACCGCCAGGGTCGCCGTTCATCCGAAACTCGGTCTTCGCTTCGGGTGGATCGACGAAAGCCGTACGGCGACCGGTCCCGAGAACAACCGCGAGGGAGACGGCTTCGAGGTGGCTTTCGAGGGAACCCCTTCCGAGACGCTGACCTGGTTCCTGCGCTTCCGATCCCGCGATCGCGACTACCTGGATGCTCTCCCCGACGATCGCAACTTCGGCCGATCGGACACCACGGACGAGATCAACTTCAATGTGCGGTGGACCGTCACCGAGCAACTCGGGCTCTACGTGCGCGACAACTACCGCGACGGCAGTTCGACCCGCCTCGATCGCAACTACACCGGAAACGTCGCCGAGGTCGGGATCTTCTTCGCTTTCTGACGATGCCTCCCCTGAACGAGGAGTCCGGGCGGGCGCGGATCGGCTACCTGCTCAAGGAGTTCCCCGTCGTCTCCGAGACCTTCATCCTCAACGAGGTCAGGGCGATGGAGCAGGAGGGGGTGCCGCTCGCTCTCTTCTCGCTCAAGGCTCCTCCTGCCACCCTGCGCCAGGGAGCGACCGCGGAGATCGGGTCGACCGTCGCCAGGGCCGCCTGGTCGCGGCCGGCAGCATGGCCGCGCCATCTCATGGCGCATGTGCGCTTCCTCCTCGGTGAGCGGGCCGGCTATCGGAGGTGCTGGACGAGCGCGATGGGAACGATCGTCCGCGATGCGATCGCACGCCCCGACCGGAAGAACCGGACCCTCCTGCGCAAGCGGCTGCGCCGCTTTTCCTGGGCGGTATCGGTAGCGCGCCAGGCGCGCCGCTGCGGGGTGCGCCACCTCCACGCTCACTACGCAGGGGAGCCGTTGCGGGTCGCGCATCTGGTGCGCAAGCTCATCGGGCTGCCCTACTCCTTCACCGCTCATGCGAAAGACCTGTATCTCGCGCCGGAGACGCGCCTGCGACGCCGCCTCCGCGATGCCGAGTTCGCCGTCGGATGCCACCACCACGGGGTGGAGACGATGCGCCGGCTCCTGCCTGCCGACGAACGGGCCAAGGTGCTGTATGTGGCGCACGGCTTCGACCGCGATCTCTTCTCGGCCGGCGACCGGCAGCCGCAGCCTGCGAGGCTCCTCGCCGTCGGTCGCTTCACCGAGAAGAAGGGATGGCCCCTCCTTCTGAAAGCCTGCGCCGGGCTCGTCGACCGCTACCCGGACCTCTCCCTCGACGTCGTCGGCGACGGCCGCCTGCGGCCTGACCTCGAAGCGTCCGTCCGCACGCTCGGACTGGAGGATCGAGTCCGGCTCCACGGTTTCGTCGATCAGCAGGAGCTGCCCGGTTTCTACCGCCGCGCCGCGATGGTCGTGCTCCCCTTCCGCGAGCTCGCCGACGGCAATCGCGACGGCGTCCCGAACGTCCTGATCGAAGCGATGGCCACCGGGACCCCGATCGTCGGCACGTCCCTGCCCGGCTTCCGCGAGAGGATCGAGGACGGGGTCCACGGCCTGCTGTGCGAGCCCGGCAGCCGCGAGGAGCTCACTCAGGCGATCGACTCGCTGCTGGCGAACCCTGTCCGCGCCGAAGCGCTCGGCCGCGCCGCCTCCGAGCGGATCGCGGAGCTCGACTATCGCTCCACCAACCGGCCGCTCGCCCGGCGATTCCACGCGATCGTCGGCGCACCGGTTCTTCGGGCGCTCGACGCTGCCGACACGGCGGGTTGGAAGGAACGCGGACTCGCTCGCAAGGCGAAGAAGCTGCTGGGCACCAGACCGCGCCGCCGGGAGTCGGCCGAGTCGGGAATTCGCAGCGCCATCCGCCCGGGTCTCGACGCCAACGCGTGGCGGCCGGACCTCGACCGCCTGGCCCGGCGACGGATGTGGGACGAAGTGATCAAGGCCCGTCGGTTGCCGAAACTCCTCCCGGCGCTGACGGGCGGGCGCAGGGACGCCAGAGTCCTCGACCTCGGCTGCGGACGCGGAGGGCTTGCGGTGGCCCTGCAGGCGACAGGGCTCTCCACCACCAGCGTCGACCTGAGATTCCGCAACTGTGCCGTGACCCGTTGGCGTTCGAGCCGCTACGGCTTCGCCGCCACCTCGGTCAACGCGCTTGCCGGCAGCCTTCCGTTCGCCGACGACACCTTCGACGCGGTCGCCTGCATGGAGGTGTTGGAACACGTGGACGACCCGGAAGCGCTGCTTTCGGAGATCGCTCGGGTGTTGCGGCCGGACGGCCGCTGCGTGGTCACGGTGATCAACCGCTGGGCGCACTACGACCCCCACTACCACCTCTGGTGGATCAACTTCATGCCGCGCTCCTGGGCCGAGCGCTACATCGGCTGGCGCCGCCGCACCAAGCGCTCCTATCGCGATCGGCAGACACTGGCCGAGATGCACTACTTCGGCTATCGCGAGTTCGTTCGCTTCGCCGCCCGCTACGGCTTCACCGTCCGCCCGGCCTATCGGAGCGGTCTGGCGACCTGGTGGCAACGGTTCTGGAAGCTCACCCTCTCGCTGGGCTTCAACTCCCTCTCCGTGGTGCTCGAGCCCACCGCAACCGCGCGCCCTGCCGACCGCCTGGAGCCGACACGAGCCCGCTCCACACACCCTTCGGGCCGCCCCGACTGCGGCGACACCGACGGACACGAGCTGAACCCGGCCTGAACTCAGGCTGGAGCCGCCCTTACGTTCGGACACCCGGAGGCCGCGGCGAGCGCCGCCTCAGGACAGCGAAGGTTCCGCCAGCGGCGCCGGCTCGATCCACGGCTCGTGACGACCGAGTTTCGTCCGCAGGGCGACGCCGATTCCGACGAACGTCGCCGTCCACCAGACCACCGTTCCCACCCATGGCAGGAGCTTGATCGCGCCGAGGATCACAAGCCCCAGGGTGGCGGCGTTGAGCGGCTGCATCCGGCGGCGCAGCGCCGCGTTGCCGACCCACTCTCCGAGGGCATGGAACACAGCGACCATTCCCCAGAGCTTCAGCAGCAGCCCGAAGACGACCACGAGTACGAGGAGAGGCACGCCGGCGATGCCGGGCACGAAGGTGACGAGCGCCAACGCCAGGAGAAACAGGGCCAGCACTCCGGTCAGCCCGGCCAGGAAGTTGCGTAGCGACTCGGCGAGCACCCACTGGGAAGTCGCCAGCACCGCTCCACCGTTGACCGCCAGGAGCAGCAGCGACAACGCCAGCCAGGCGGTGAGCAACGCCAGCTTTGCGGCGAGCACCACCCGCGACCCGGCAGAGAGGCCGAGACTGGGCCCTTCGAGCAGCGTGAGCCACGCTGCGCCGATCGTCGGATAGGCGACGAGGCGGCCGCCGATCTCGATCGCCCCGGCGGTATCGATCGTTCCGCCGAGGGCGAAGACGTCTCCCGAGACCTGCGCACCCTCTTCGAGGCGCACCGACCCGCCGAGGACGACGATGTCGCCGGCGATCCGCCCCGAGACCGTCGCGTCGCCGTTGACTACGGCGACGTCGCTGGTCACCTCTCCCTCCACCACGAGGTCACGCCCGAGGGCGACGACCTCGCTGCGTGCAATCGACCCGGCGACGATCTTCATCGCCGTCTCGGCCCGAGCTCCCGGCACGCCGGAGAGGGCGAGCAGCAGGGCGGCGAACACGGTCGACTTCACACTCGCTCCCGCAAGGGTGTAAGAGAAACGAACGAGCCCCCCATGGAAGGAGAGCTTACTCGACCCGCTCCCGGCCCGCGCCCCCGACCTGTGGCGAGGAGCCCGCCTAGTCGGTTTCGTGACGGTCGGTCTCGCCGCCGGACTTGTCGTGGCCCACCCTGTTCTGGACGCGTCCGGCTGTAGGGGCCTCGACCGCACGCTCCCGTCGCCGCAGACTGCGCCACACCATCCAGTTGACACCGACGACGAGCACGCCGAAGGCGATCGCGTTGGGTGCCGAGAGGCCGATCCACTCTTCCAGAGCCATCGCCAGACCTTGCCAGGACGCACCGACCAGCCCAGCTCCCGCGGCCAGCGAAGCGGCCATCATGTCCGCCACCGCCCGCATCGCTCCCACGAACGGCGAACTCGGCTCGAGACGGGCCGCGCTCAGACCCGTGAGCATCGCCGCCGCACCGCCGAGCAGGGCCAGCACCGACGCCGCCAGCCACCAGGTGCGCGGATGGCGTGAGCTCCAGCCCACCGCCGGCAGCGACTCCATCAACTCCTCGCGGAAGCCCTCCCGTACCTCGATGCGCGACTCTTCGAGCTTCGTCGCCAGGAGTCGCAGCTCCTCGCGCTCGTGGGCCAGGTCGGCGTTGTCGCGGCACGCCTCGTCCAACCGGCTCTTGTCCTCTTCGCCGAGGAAGCCGTCTGACTCGAGGTAGAGCAGCTCCTCGAGGGCGTCACGATCTTTCGTGCTGTCTGTCATCGTCGCATCAATCCGTGAGGTAGTCGTCCAGAACTTCCTTGAGCATCTTGCGGCCGCGGAAGAGCTTGTTCTTCACGGTGCCCAACGGCATGTCCTTCGCCCGGGCGATCTCCTCGTAGGAGAGCTCTCCGTAGTGCCGCATCACGATCAGCTCCCGATACTCCCAGGGGAGGGCGTCGATCGCCTCCTGGATGGCGTCCCGCCGTTCGCGGTTGCGCGCGTCGGCATACGCATCAGGACTGTCGTCGGCAAATTCCCAGGTTCCGTCCTCCGAATCGTCGGTCGGCCGGTCCATAGAGACCACCTGAAGCCGACGTTTTCGGATGCGGTCGATCGCCGCGTTCTGAGCGATCCTGAACAGCCAGGTCGAGAACTTGTACTGCGAGTCATAGCGGTCGAGCGCCCGATAGATCTTGACGAAGACTTCCTGCGCCACGTCGTGCGCGTCGTCGGCCTGACGCAGCATGCGGTGCAGGTAGTTGACCAGCGGTCGTTGGTATCGATCGACGAGATCACCGAAGCACTCCTGGCGGCCCTGGAGGGTCGCGTTCACCAACTCCACATCGGTCGGTGTCGGACTCTCCCTTGCCATGGTTCCTACGCTCGCCGCCGATCAAGGTTGCAGCTTCGATTCAAGATTCCGGATCGACCCTCAGTGAGGGCCTTGCATCTCGCGACCGAGCAGGAACATCGCCCCGCCGACGGCGAGCATCACCAGCTCTGTCCGCAGGGCATCGTAGAGCAGACCCACCAGAAGGGCCGTACCCACCAGCACCAGCGCGAGGAACTGCAGAGTGAATCCGATCGTCTCTTTCATCGAGCGCCGCGAGTCTATAACCGCGATCCAGAGACTCGACAGGTTGACGCACCTCGAGCTCTCGACCGTGGTCGGGACGACGTTCTCGAGACCGAAGCGGACGAGACTTATGCAGCTTCGCTGTCCAGGTAGGGAAGGCGTCCGGCGAGCATGCAGCTCTGCTCTGCCACCAGGTGGGCCAGGAGTCCTCTTCGCCTTCCGGAGACTCGCCTCCTTCGGGTTGCGATCGCCGAGCCCTCGCACGCGGGCTCCCGAAGGACGCGGCCGCGACCCTTCGTTCGACCACGGGGAGTCGCAGCCGAAGACCGTCGCCGCTACCCCTTCCCTACCCGAGTCCCTTCTCACCAGCCTCTGCCGGTCTCGGCACTCACGGCTTCTGAAGACGACCGTCCTCCGCCCCGTTCCAAAGAGGCCCCAGGGAAGGACGAGCCACCGCTACTCGATCTCGAACGCTCTCGTGATCACAGTCCCCTGCTCGATGGAGTCGAGCAGGTCGTCTCCTGCCACCACCTCGCCGAATCGGGTGTAGCCACCGTCGAGATGCGGTTGCGCGGAAAGGGCGATGAAGAACTGGCTACCACCGGTATCGGGGCCGGACAGGGCCATGCCGACGCTGCCGCGCTCGTAGCGATCATGGTGGATTTCGTCTCGAATCGAGTAGCCGGGCCCCCCGTGGCCGTCGCCGCGCGGGTCACCGGTCTGGACGACGAAGTCGTGAATCACCCGATGAAAGGCGAGACCGTCGTAAAAGCCCTGTCCCACGAGCTGAAGGAAGTTCACGCATGTCAGAGGTGTCGCGGGGCAGTCGAGCTCGATAGTGAAGCTGCCCGCTGCCGTCTCGAAGCGCACGCGACGGGGCTCGGACGCCCGCACGGCGATCCGGCGATACGCCTCCATCCCGCGATGGCGATCGGCCACCGCGCGAGGGGGCACGCTCTCCCCCAGTGCTTCGAGAGCCTCCACCGCCCGCTCCGCCACCCGCTCGGCTCCCTCGCGGGCGAACAGCTCGAGCGCCGGCACCACCAACTCA
Organism: Candidatus Multivoradales bacterium; assembly: GCA_965223855.1. Classification (GTDB taxonomy): domain Bacteria; phylum Acidobacteriota; class Thermoanaerobaculia; order Multivoradales; family JAHEKO01; genus CALZKB01. The sequence continues at coordinate 1,829,014 of CBDCXM010000009.1, read as the reverse complement.
CGCTCCTGCTCCGCCGCGGTGGCTCTCGCCGCGATGGCGGCCACAGCTGAGCTCTGCGCATCGACGTCACTCCTGCCGACGCCCGCCAGGGCGGTGAGCAGCTCCGCGGCCGATACGACCGGATGCTCGGCCGCCCAGTCGAAGCCGAGCGAGCGGACCACGGCGTCGGGATCCGCGAGCGCCTCCACCGCCCAGGGGCGGGACGTCGTCTCCTCCCGCAGCAGTTCGGCGAACGCGGCTGTCCGAACGGCCGGCGACTCGTCAGTGGCGAGGCGTGCCAACAGCGCGTCGAGACCTCCAAGGCCCGCCGCCGCTGCGGCGCTGCGGCGGAGCGCAATCGAATCTCCGGCCGCCGCACGACCGGCCCGCTCGGCGATCCCCGGGTCTCCGGCGGCCGCGAGTGCGAGCAGAGCGAGCTCGCGATCACGTCCGCTGCTGCGGTCGAACCGCTCCGCGAGTTCGGCCGTCAGGCCGTCCCGCCCCCACGCTCCAGCTGCTTCGATAGCGGCGAACCTCACTCCAGGGCGCGGATCGTCCATCAACCGCCGCAACACCGGCCGCCAGGACTCCGGCGGAGCGACGGCGCCGGCGCCGACCAGGCGTCGAGCCGAGCGCAGCGCCTGGATGACCACGCCCGCATCGCGGTCGTTCGTCAGCGGCTCGAGACGCGCGACGTCCTCTCCTCCTCCGAGGCGACCGAGCGCCCTCGCCGCCCAACCCCGAAGCCACGGGTCGGGGTCCCCGACCAGCTCCCGCAGAATCGGCAGTACGTCGGCCGTTCCCTTGCGTGCCAGCACGTACATCGCATCCCGATAGGCGTTGTCCCCTCCTTCGAGGAGCGCCCTTCTCAAGACCGGCAGCGAGGTCTCGATCGGGAATCGCAGCAACGCCGGCGTCAGGCGGCTCCACATCTCCACCGGGTCGAGTCCCTCGAGGGCTTCGAGCACGCGCGCCAGAGGGATCTCGAGCTTCGCCAACCCTTCGACGGCTAGCCGGCCGGTCTCGCTGTCGGGATCTCTCGACGCCCGGCGCAACGCCTGGGCTCCCAACGGATCGCCCAGCACCCCCAGCGCGAAGACCGCTTCCCTGCGAACCTCCGCGTTGTCGTCGACCGACAGCTCTTCGAGCACCGACCGTCCTCGTGGGTCTCCCGCGCGGCCGATCGCCCGTGCCGCTTCGATCCTCATCGCGGGCCCCAACTCGAGAGCACGCCGCGCCGAGAACGGGTCGAACAGCTGCTGATCGACGAGCAGGAGCAGCATCGCCCGCTCCTCGAGGTGAGGCGGCGGTGCAGCCTCGAGGCCGGGTACCGAGGCAGGCGCCTCGAGGGCGCCTCCGCCCGCGCACCCATACAGGACGACCGTCGCCGCTACCGCAACGGCGCCGAAGAGCTTCCTCGACAGGCCCACGTCCCTCTCAGGCACCGACGGGTCGCTCGAGTCGCCCCGAACGCCCCGGGTGCCCGGGTTGTCCGACCGGCTCGACGAAGATCTTGCGCGCGGCGCGCAGCCCGAGGCGCACCCGTTCACCGGAGGGGTTGCGCAGGGTCACGGTGTCGGCGGCGGGATCGATCTCGACCACCTCGACGGTCGATCCCGGCACCAGGGACAATCGATCGAGGAGCCTGAGAAAGTCGGCGCCCTGGTCTCCCACCCGTCGAATCTCGACCACCGCACCGGAACTGCTCTCCGCGAGCGCGGCCGCCGTGACCTCGGAGAGGACCCCGTCGGCATCCGGAATCGGGTCCCCGTGAGGATCGACGGACGGGAAGCCGAGCATCTCGTCCATCCGCTCGATCATCCGGTCGCTGACCGCATGCTCGAGCTGTTCGGCCTCCTCGTGTACCTCGCTCCAGCTCAGCCCCAGCACCTCTACGAGAAACAGCTCGACCAGCCGATGCCGGCGCAGCACGTGAAGAGCGAGCTGCCGCCCCGCTTCAGTGAGACGCACGCCGGCGTACGGTTCGTAGTCGACCAATCCGCTTTGAGACAGCGTCTTGACCATCGCCGTGACGGTGCCGGGGGCGACACTCAGGTCCTCGGAGATCCGTCCCATCCCCACCAGCCCGGAGCTGCCGCTCTCGGCAAGGAGAATGGTCTTGAGATAGTCCTCTACCGTGCTGGTCGCCATTGCCGTTTCCTCAGCTCCTTCTTCCGGCTCACAGCGTAGCCGTGCACCCCTTCGGAGGCAACCGGTGGGTGCAACCGGCCGGGGTGGTCAGGCCGGCTTCGAGAGCCGCTCCAACAGAAGGTCGACCGTGTCGGCGATCGAGACATCGCCGGGCTCGAAGTGCACGTCACAGTCGGCATAGCTCTCCCTCCGCGCCTCGAGCAGCTCCCTGGCCCGCCCGGGATCGCGCCACAGCGGCCGGGTCGCGTCGCCGGCGAGGCGCCGCTCCAACTCCTCGAACGGGACATCGACCCACACGATCGTCCCCCGATCGCGCAGCCACGCTCGCTGCTCGGGCTCGACGGGCACGCCGCCACCGGTCGCGACGACGAACTCCGCCGGCAGGTCGAGCTCCCGCAGGACACAGCCTTCGATCGCCCGGAACGCCTCCTCTCCCTCCTCGGCGAAGATCTCGACGATCGTTCGCCCGTCCGCCGCCTCGATCTCGGCGTCGACGTCCATGAAGGCAACCGCGGCCCGCTCGGCGAGCGCCCGGCCGAGCGTCGTCTTTCCGGCTCCCATGAAGCCGGTCAGGAAGACCCGCAGTGGCGTCAGCGCTTTCGACTCTCGCTGCGGATCGCCCTGCGCAGCAGCAGCAGGAAGCCGCCCCAGACGAACCCGCACATCAGCACCATCATCACCACGGCGCTCTGGCTCATGACTTCGCCCCCCGGCGCTTGAGGCGCCACCGGTTGTACAGAATCAATGCCGTCAGGCCGATCGCCCACTGCACCAGCACCGTGCCGACGCTGTAGGGATGGAGGACCTTCAGCCAGTCCGGATTGTCCTGGGCGGCCGAGTAGAGCCACCAGACCATCAGGATCACCGCCTGAACCGGCACCAGAACCCCGAGGGCGAAGTTCCACCAGCGACCGACCCTCAGATCGCTGCCCTCACCGTTGAGCTCTTCGTTGCGCAGCTTCTCGAGGCCGAAACGACGGGCGACGAGGGCGAAGAAGAGACCCGAAAGCATCAGGCCGACCCCCCACACCCAGTCCTGGTTGTTGAAGACATCGAGCGACAACGCCGACGGGATACCGAACACCGCCACCGCTGCACCGATGGTCGCCACCGCCTTCCGGCGAGGAATGCCGCGGTCCATCAGATTGCGCGCCGCGAGCTCGAGCATCGAGATCATGCTGGTCGTCGCGGCGAAGGTCAGCGCCAGGAAGAAGAGGATCATGAAGAACGAGCCGCCCGGCATCTCGGCGAAAAGCTGCGGCATCCACGTGAAGGTCAACCCTTCGTTGCCGGCACCGACGATCTCCGCCTGCGCGTCCGGATTGATGGCGAAGACGGTGCACAGCACCATGATGCCGGCAAGGAGCGACACGGAGTTGTTGCCGAAGCCGATCAGGCACGCGTTGAGCGGAACGTCCTCGCGCTGCTTCATGTAGACGGCATAGGTGAGGATCAGCCCCCAGCCGGCGCCGGTGTCCCAGGCGTTCTGGGTGAGCGCCGCCAGCCAGATGCGGTAGTCGGCGAGTGCCGACCAGTCGGGGCGGAACAGGAAATCAAGCCCGCGCTCGGCGCCCGGCAGGGTCAGCGCCCGCACGGCGAGAACCACCACCAGGACGAAGAGCGTCGGGATCAGGATCTTCGCCACCCGCTCGATACCGCGAACGCCGAACCAGACGATCGAGACGCAGGTCGAGATGACGATCAGATGGGTGACCACCGGCTGCCAGGAGCCGGTGAAGCTCGCCCAGAGCTGTGCCGAGGGGACGCGCGCCAGCTCTCCGGTGAGCGAGGCCCACAGGTAGCGGACGCACCAGCCGGCGACGACCGAGTAGTAGAAACCGATCGCCGTGGCGCACAGTGCCGCCCAGCCACCCATCCAGGCGAACTTCTCGCCGGCGAGCTCTCCCACCGCACCGATCGTCCCCTTGCGGGTGCGCTTGCCGAAGGCGAATTCCGCCATCATCAGCGGGATCGACCACATCAGCAGGAAGACGACCCACGCGACGAGAAAGCTGCCGCCGCCGTTGGTCGCGACGATGCGCGGGAAGCGCCAGATGTTGCCGGTACCGACCGCCATCCCGAGGGTGGCGAGCACCAGCCCCCAGCGACTGCCGAACTGCTCTCGAGCACTCATCGCAACCTCCGGATCTCCAACTTCTACGGATTTCGAGGCATTCTCGCACGCACCCCGATCAGGCGTCGACCGCGGTGAGCAGCGCCCGCACGTTGGCCTCCAGCGAGTGTCCGGAGGAAAGGCCAGCCGTGAGCGCGCCGAGAACCGCCGCCGAGGAGGCACCGGCTGCCAGCGCCTCCGAAGCCCTGCCCGCGTCGAGGCCGCCGATCGCGACGATCGGCTTGTCCGTTCTCGACGCGGCCCAACGCACCAGTTCCAGACCGACTACCGGCTCCGCATTCTCCTTGCTCGATGTCGCGAAGACCGGCCCTACCGCGACGACGTCGACCGCCGCGTTGCCGACCGCTGCCGTCACTTCCGATCGGCGATGGGTCGAGGCGCCGATCCACGTCTCGGGCCCGAGGATCCGCCGGGCGGCCTCGGCAGCGAGATCCTGCTGCCCCAGGTGAACCCCGAAGGCGCCCGACGCGAGCGCGAGATCCACGCGGTCGTTGATCCACAGACAGGCGCCGTGCTCCTCCGCGGCCCGCGCGCTCTTCTCGACTTCGGCCCACAGCGCGGCGTCTGCGAGCCCCTTCGCCCGAATCTGAATCCACCCCAGCCCGGCCCCGGCCAGGCGCGCAACTCCCTCCGAAAGCTCTGCCGGCCGCAGCGCGTCGGCATCCGCGATGGCATAGAGGCGCGGGATCGGCGCAGAGCGCGGATGCGCCGGCGTCAGCTCTCTTCGCCCCGGGAGAGGAACGTCTCCATGAAACGGGTCGAGAAGCGCCCGGATCTGAAATCAGCGTCCTTGAGGATCCGCTGATGGAGCGGAATCGTCGTCTGAATCCCCTCGACGACGAAGAAGTCGAGTGCACGGCGCATGCGGGCCATCGCCTCTTCACGGTCCTCGCCGTGGGCGATCAGCTTGGCCACCATCGAGTCGTAGAACGGGGGTACGACGTACTGCTCGTAGGCGTGAGTATCGACCCGGATGCCGGGACCGCCCGGGGGATGGAAGGTGGTGATCCTGCCCGGAGACGGACGAAACTTCACCGGGTCCTCGGCGTTGATGCGGCACTCGATGGCGTGGCCCTTGGGGACGAAGGAGTCTTCGAGGTCGAGCTTCTCTCCGGCGGCGATTCGGATCTGCTGTTTGACGAGATCGACGCCGCTCACGAGTTCGGTCACCGGGTGCTCGACCTGGATCCGGGTATTCATCTCCATGAAGTAGAAGCTGTCGTCCTCGTCGAGCAGGAACTCGACGGTGCCGGCGTTCTCGTAGCCGACCTCCTTCGCCAGAAGCACGGCAGCCTCTCCCATCCGCTCTCTGAGATCCGGCGTCAGCACCGGCGAGGGAGCTTCTTCGATCAGCTTCTGGTGGCGACGCTGAATCGAACACTCCCGCTCACCGAGGTGGATCACGTTGCCGTGGCGGTCGGCCAGCACCTGGAACTCGATATGACGCGGCTGGACGAGGTACTTTTCCATGTAGATCGCGCCGTCGCCGAACGCTCGCTCCGCCTCCTCGCTGGCGGTCTCGTAGAGCGACTCCACCTCGTCCTCGTCCCTGGCGATGCGCATGCCGCGGCCGCCGCCACCCGCAGAGGCCTTGAGGATGACCGGGAAGCCGAGCTCCTTCGCGAGAGAACGCGCCTCCGAAGCCGACGCGAGCGGCGCGGCACTCCCGGGGAGCGTCGGCACGCCGGCCTCCATCGCCGTCTGCCGCGCCTGGGACTTGTCTCCCATCATCCGGATGCTCTCCGGGCGCGGGCCGATCCAGGTGAGCTGGCACTCCCCGACCATCTCGGCGAAGGCGGCGTTCTCGGCCAGGAAGCCGTAGCCGGGGTGGACCGCCTCGGCGCCCGTGATCTCTGCCGCGGCCAGCACCGAGGTGATGTTGAGGTAGCTCTCCGGCGACGGCGGCGGTCCGATGCAGATTCCCTCGTCGGCGTAGGTCACGTGCAGCGACTCGGCGTCCGCCGTGCTGTGCACGGCGACCGTCGCAATCCCTAGCTCACGGCACGCCTGGTTGATACGCAGCGCAATCTCGCCCCGATTGGCGATGAGGATCTTCTTGAACATGGAGGCGCTTCCCCGTCTCTACGGCGGCCGAGGCGGCTGCCCTATCCGGGTTGGATCGCGAACAGCGGCTCGCCGTACTCGACCGGCTGCCCGTTCTTCGGGAACACCTCGACGACGACGCCCGAGACCTCGGACTCGATCTCGTTCATCAGCTTCATCGCCTCGACGATGCAAAGCACCTGGCCCTTCTCGACCCGGTCGCCGACCCTCGCGTAGGGCTCGGAATCAGGGTTCGGGGCCGCATAGAAGGTGCCGACGATCGGTGAAGAGACGACCTCGGAGCCCTCCGGCAGCGCGGAGCCCGAGCTCTCTGCCTCGGCCTCTTCGGGCGCCGACTCGGCCGGCGGCGCGGCGGCCGCCACCGGGGCCACCGCGGGAGCGGCCACCGGAACGACGGCGGGCGGAGGCGGCGCCACCTGTGGCGTCGCATCGCGACCGACGATCTCGATCTTGAAGCCCGATCGCTCGATCGACACCCCCTCGAGACGGTGCTTGGCCACCAACTCGATCAACTCTTGAATCTGCTCGAAGGTCAGCAAGGGTTTCCTCCGGGAATGGAGCGCTCTGCCGTCTCCGCCGTACGACGCCGGTACGGAGACCGCAAAGCCGCTGGGGTCCTCAAATCAGCTCGTCTTCGAACGTCAGAGCCGCCCGGCGCGCCTCGAAGCGGGTCTTACCGGCGAAGGCTCCGGGTGCCGTCACCACGATCAGGTAGTAGCCGGCCTGCAGCTGGTTCAGCAGCACGCCGTACTTCGGCGTGTCGAGCTCGAGCCTTGCGGCCTCGCCGATTCCGAGGCCGCGCTGTTCGCTCGAGACCGCACGAGCCATCGCCACGAGCTCCGCAGCCAGCACCTCCAGATCGAGGTCGTCGCCTCCTACCGATTCGACGGCGATCCCGTCCTCGGCGACGAGGCAGACGGCCTCGGCCTCGGGGACCTGCCGGCGTAGATCGTTCAAGCGCTCTCGAAACATAGGTGACCTCCGGCGACTCAGCCCGACTTCGCCGCAGCGCGGATTCTACCGAGATAGCGCCGCAAGGCGACCACGCGCGGGTCGCCGTCTGCGTCGTCGTCGGGCGAATCGGTTCGCGTCTCGATCGGGCCGCTGCGGCGCGCCTCGATCTCGGCCAGGCCCGCCTGCGCTTCCGCGTCCTCGGGATCCCGCTCGAGAACCCGACGAAACGTCTCCTCCGCATCGTCGAGGTGGCCCTGGTCCAGATAGAGCATGCCGAGCGTCGACGTCGCGGCGGCACCGGCGTCGACCGATGTCGGGCCATCGCTCTCACCCTCCGGCTCCGAGGCCTCTTCGATCTCGGAAGCGGGCTCATCGAAGATCGGCTCCACTGTCGCCTCCGGCTCCGGCCGAGGTTCGGACGGCGGCGGCTCCGGCGAGAACTGAACATCCACGGCCCCGGGGCTTTCGATGCCGGAACTCTCGATGCCGGGGCTCTCGCGCACCATGCTCTCGGCCCCGGTCGCGGGGGCCGCCGCGGAGGAAAGCCCGAGAAGCTCGAGCAGACTCGGGGACGCGGCGCGTACTCCGACCTCGAACGGCCCGCTGTCGAAACGTCCACTCAGAGTGCGCCGCACCGGAGGTGGAACCGTACGCAGGTCGCCCCCCAGCAGGCCCCCGTCCTTCGCTCCTCCCGGTGTCGCCGTCCCGACGGCTACCGGACCGGCACGCTCGATCGCCGGAGACGAGGTGAGCGACTCGCTCGCCGCGACCTGGGGACTCGCCTTCGCCCTCCCCTCGACGGCGGAGCGCAGGCTCTCGATCTCCGGATCGCTGTCGTTGAGCAGAGCGTAGAGATCGAGCCGATCGGTCGCCCGCTGAACCTCCCCGACGGCCAGATGGGCCCGGATCAGCAGCTTGTTGGCAACCAGGTGGCCCGGGTCGGCATCGACCACCGAACGCAGCGACTCCGCGGCGCTCTCCGGGTCCCCGAGCTCCATCTGATAGCGGCCGAGCGCCACGCGCAGAGAGACGCTCTCCGGATGACGCTCCAGGCCCTTCTCGAGCACCGGCAACGCCTCTCTGAGCTTCCCCCCCTGGCGGTAGAGATCCGCCAGCTGCAGCGACAGATGAGGGCTCGGATCCTCCCGCCAACGGCGGTCGAGCATCTCGATCTGAGTGGAGGTGAAGTCTTCAGGCATGGCGATCAGACGGCTACAGCCGCTCCCGGGGCCAGGGTGAAGCCGAGGAGCGGTACGTCGAAAACTCCCGAGACCGACAACTCTACAACAGCAGGGCGAGCCGCCCTGGCCTTCGCACCCCTGCTGTCGCTACTTCAAGCCCCCAGTCTGGAGCCGCCCAAGAGCAGGTGTCACAGGAATACTGCCCCCAAGAGCAGGTGTCACAGGAATACTGCAAGGAGATGGGTTCGCTTTGCGTCTGAAGGGACGAGTATGGGTTACAAGCTTCGCCATCTGCCCGGTCCACGCCTTGTCGAGGTCACGACTCGCGCTGTTCAGCGCCGGTTCCTGCTGCGACCTTCCCGCAAGGTCAACGACATCGTCGTGGGTGCCCTCGCCAGAGCCCAGCGTAAGTACGGCATGAAGGTCTGCTACTGCGTTTACCTCTCCAATCACGCCCACTTGCTGCTGTGGCCCGACGACGGCAAGCAGCTCGCCGACTTCATGCGCTACGCCCACTCGAAGGTCGCCAAGGAGCTCGGTCGGCTCCACGACTGGCGCGGCGGCATCTTCGAGCGCCGCTACACGAGTATCGATCTCAGCGAAGAACGGGAGATGTCGGAAAAGCGCCTTCGCTACCTGCTGGCTCACGGCTGCAAGGAGCGGCTCGTCGCCTCTCCCAGGCACTGGCCCGGCGTCACGTGCCTACGAGCCTTGACGGAGGGGCGAGAGCTCAAAGGAGTCTGGATCGATCGGAGCGCTCAGTATCGTGCTCGTGAGAACGGGCATCGCGCCCCAGACGCCGAGTTCGCACAGGAAGAGCGCCTCGAGATCACACCGCTCCCGACCTGGAGCCACCTGAGCGAATCGCAACGTCAGGCGAGGGTGCGAGCCATCGTTCGCGAGATCGAAGAAGAGGTCGAAGGCCACGAAGTCCTGGGCAGAGAGGCGATCCTCAGACAGCATCCCCACGATCGCCCGTCCACCCGTCCTGACCGAACTCCGGCGCCGCGCTTCCATGCGATCGATCGAGCGGTTCGCAAGGCGCTCGAAGAGGCCTACCAGTGGTTCGTGATCGACTACCGGCGTGCTGCCACAGCCCTAGAGGCCGGCAGACCGGCCGAGTTCCCGCCTGGTTCGTTCCTCCCATCCGGGCGATACGTGCCCCTCAGAATCTAGACTGGACGCTCCTTCGCTCCCTCGTCGCTGTCGTCGATACGATGGCGAGCTGCGGCGTCCCGAAGTGTCGCGCCTTGCAGTCGAGAACACCCGAGGAGCACCGATTCGGCCTCGGCTCGCTGCGGAGTCGCGGCATCCGCACTCCCCGCACGCAAACAGGGCGGCCCCTCACCGGAGCAGCCGATCCAGAGCCGCACTGAACTCACCCTCCCACAGTATTCCTCTGAGGCTTCTATCTGCTGGCGTCCCGAAGTGTCGCGCCTTGAAGTCGAGAACACCCGAGGAGCACCGACTCGGCCTCGGCTCGCTGCGGAGTCGCGGCATCCGCACTCCCCGCACGCAAACGGGGCGGCCCCTCACCGGAGCAGCCGATCCAGAGCCGCACTGAACTCACCCTCCCACAGTATTCCTCTGAGGCTTCTATCTGGTATTCCTCTGAGGCTTCTATCTATCTGGTGAGGCACCAATGCGGGCTGGAGGGCTCCCTGCTCTAGGGGCAGGTGTCCCCATTGCTGTGGGGAACGGTGACAGTGCCATTGATCTGGTCTTGCCCCAGAGAGTTGGACACTGTCAGTGAAACCTGTCTCTCCGTCGGACCACCCTGGTTGAAGGTCTGATTGAAGCCGTTGCAACCCGTGCGCGAAGCCCCGTCCAGCACCCAATCGCAGGTGAGGGGTGCCTGCCCCGTGCTGGTGCTCGCAAACACATACTCCAGGCAACTGTCCGCCACCGGATCGGCAGTGAAGGAAGCCCTCGGAATCCCGGTCTGGATCCGGATCGTCGAGGAACTCTCGAGAATGTTGCCTCCGATACCCGCCGCCTGCACCCGGACGGTGAACGAGGTCCCGCCGAACGCCGTCAGGTCACTCTCGGTCGCCGTGAGGGTGTCGCGAGCCTCCCCCGCCCCGTCGGTGATGATGCTGCTCCCTCCGGAAGCAAGGCTGCCGATATCGGTGAGGAAGTTGACAGAGATCCCCTGCAATGGCAGGCCGAGCCCATCGCGCACGAGGACGAAAAGGCCTACGCTTCCGCCACTGATGGGGATCGTCGTCGGTGTAGCCTGGAAGGCGATGGTTGCCGGCGTCCCGCCCACGGTAATCTCGACGACCTCTTCAATGGGCGCCCCTCCATCGCCACTGGTCGTCGCTGTGATCAGGAAAAAATCGTCAGCGAGGCTGGCCAGGTCTTCCGGCGCCACGGTGACGACATCTGTCACCTGCCCGTTCTGGTTGGCCTGCAGTACCTGACCACCTGATTCCAAAGCTCCTATCTCGCTCGAGAAGGTGATGTTCGCCCCTGCGATCGGCAAGCCGTCTGTGTCGATCGCGGTCGCCGTGATGGTCGAGGAACCGCCCTCTCTCGGGATCACACTTGGTTGCGCGGTCAACTCCATGAAGGCAGCGAGCGCTCCGATCTGAACATCGAGCATCGCCTCACCAGCAGCACCCGAGAAGGCCTGTACTGTTGCCGTGCCGATTCTCCCGTCGCCCTCGAGGGTAGCCCTGGCCACACCGCCGGCGTCCGTACGCACCAGCTCTGCGATCGTCCCCAGGTTCGTCGACAAACTGACCTCGGTCCCCTCATTCACCGGCGTCCCATCCGCCTTCCTCGCCAGAATCGTGATCTGCGACGAGCCGAAGATCTCGATCTTCGACGGATTCGCGGTGACGGTGAGCGTCGAGCCTTCGGGTGCGACCGGGGTCGGGCGGTCGCAGGCGGGTGCCCAGGGCATCAGGCAGACGGCGAGCAGAGCGAGCCTTTTCATCTCGATTCAGTATACGAACGGCGGCGGCTTCCCGTCTAGGAAGCCGCCGCCGGCCAAGGAGGTTCGTGTTTCTCGGGTCAGAGCTCGCCCATCGGCGGCTCTTCTTCCTCGGCAACCGTGATGTTCTGGATCGTGGTCGACGACAGCCTCACACCGGCCACCGTCTTGTAGCAAGTGAACCGGACCGTGTAAGTACCGGGGTCCACGAACTCCCGCAGAGGATTCTGCTGCGTGCTGGTCGCACCGTCACCGAACTCCCAGAAGAAGCTGCGCGGATTGCCGCGCGAGTTGTCGGTGAAGCGCACCGACAGGTTGTTCTCTGGGTTGTTGGTGAAGAAGTCAGCCACCAGAATCTGGATCGGCACTTCAGCGGTACCGCGCGACGCCTGAAGCGTCGCCGCGATCGTCGCGACACCGAGCTGACTCGGCGGACCGTCGGCGAAGAGGGTGACGAACGCCTCGCCGTTGGCGACGCCGACACCGACCTCGCGCAGGGTGGCCGCGGGATCGAACGAGCCGAGCGAAGTCGTCACGTTGAGCAGAGTGCCGTCGGGCACCGGGTTGCCGGTGGCGAGATTCACGGCACGAATCTTGATCGACAGGTTCTCGTCCCCGCTGTTGGCGAGGTCGTCGATGACGATCCCGCCGGGCGCCTGCGGCTGAACGGTCACGCGATAGACCCTTGGCGGGCCGTCGCTCGGCGGGGCCGGTGTCTGCTGGGGCGCCGTCGGCGAGTCGGTGGAGCAACCCCACGCGATCGCACCCAGCACCCCGGCGAGGGTGAGCAGACGGAGGAAATGTCTCTTGCGGCTCATGGTCTTCTCCCGGATCCGATCAGGGTACGAAGTCGATGGTGAAGGAGGCGGGGGCCGTTTCGACCTCGTCTCCGGAGAGTGTTCTGCCGAAGAAGCGCAGGCGGCAGTTGAGGACGATGCGCGATTCTCCGGTCTCGGTGTCGACGCCGCCGTTCTCGAACAGCAGGTCCGAAAGCGGCAACCTGTCGAGCTGGTCGAGGCCCATGATCGGCGCGCCCTCGAGGGTGTAGGTGCCACCGACCGGAGCCACGCCGAAGATGCCGCGAACGAATGGCACCGGGATCCGGGTGCCGCGGTCGGCTCGGGTGTACGTCACTTCGTAGGAGTGAATCTCGACGTTCATGAGATCGCTCGTCTGCCCACCGGGAATCTTCGGCACGTTGGAAATCGTCAGCTCTCCGATCTGCACGAGATTCGTGGTGTTGACGCCGACCACGATCGGCAGGCCGTCGAAGTCTTCGATCGACAGCAGCACGCCGCCGCCGTCCGTACCTTCGGTGCGGTTGTCGCACGCCGGAACGACGAGAACGAGAAGGAGCGCAAGAAGCAGCTTGCTGACACGGGTCATTGGAGAGCCTCCCGATCCACCTAGAGTTTGATGACGCGCGGCGTGATGAAGATCAGTAGCTCTTCGTTCTCTTCACTCTGCCGATTGTTCTTGAACAGGTTCCTGAGCAGCGGAATCCTCGACAGACCCGGCACCTTGTCCGAGCCTTCGTCCGAGGTCACCTCGTAGATTCCGCCGATCACCGTCGTGCCACCGTCGCGAACCAGAACCCGCGTGCGGGCGTCCTTGGTCGAGATCGGGGCGTTCGAAGCGCCCTGCACGGCGAACGCCAGCAGCGGCTCCTTCTTCTGGATGTCGATGTCCATCAGCACCGTCCCCTCCGCCGTCACGTGAGGCGTGACCTGGAGTTGGAGGGTCGCGTTGACGAACTGCACGCTCACCGTGTTGTTCGACAGCGTCTGAATCGGGATCTGGAGACCGCTCTGGATGGACGCAGCCTCGTTGTTGAGCGTCGTGATCTTGGGCGCCGACAGGATGTTGATCAGACCCTCGTTCTCCGCGGCCTGCAACGCCACGTCGAGCTGGAAGGTGTTGAGCACGTTACCCAGCGTGATGCCGAGCGAGCCGTTGCCGGCCGTGCCGAGATTCACTCCACCCGAAGCGGTACCGTTGTTCGGGAAGACGAGGTTGGTCGTGTTCCCCGTGGCAGCGCTGGCGATGGCGTCGAATCCCCAGGAGATACCGAGCGTCCTGCTGAACCGCTTGGTGGTCTCGATAATGCGCGCCTCGATCATCACCTGCGGCTCCGGAATGTCGAGCGTCTCGATCACCGCGATCACGGTGTCGATGAAGTTCGGCAGCTCCTTGATGATCAGGGTGTTGGTGCGCTGATCGACGGCAACCGACCCGCGGCGGCTCATGACGCTGGCGTTGCCACTGCGCAGGACGTTGGCGATCGACGCCGCGTTGGCATAGCTGATGCGGCGGATCACGAAGGCGAGCGGTACCGCCTCCGCCTGCGCCGCCCTGAGCTTCTGCTCCTCTTCAGCCTCTGCCCGCAGCTTCGAGAGCGGCGCGATGCGCAGAATGTTGCCCTCGAGCTCGTAGCCGAGGTCGTTCGTCTTGAGGATGAGATCGAGCGCCTGGTCCCACGGGACGTCGGTCAGCTCGACCGTCACGGTGCCGCGCACACCCGGCTGGATCACGAAGTTGAGACCGCTGAACTCGGAGAACGAGCGGAGCAGGTCGCGGATGTCGGCGTCGCGCAGACGCAGCGTAATCGGCTCGCCGCGGTAGACCTTCTGACCGCCCGTGTCGCTCTCGCGTGCCGTGAGCACGTCCGACTGGTCGCCGGCCGGAGTCTCGGACAGCTGGATGTTCACGGGCGCGGGCGGCGGCATCGGAGCCTCGGGCGTCGCCTCGACGACCGGGGTGTAGTCCTCGACCGGCTCTTCCATCATCGGCTCCGGTGCCATCGGCTCGTCGGCCATGGGCTCGTCGGCCACCTGGGCGACCTGAGTCACGACGGTCGGCTCCATGGGTGCCGATTCGACCACCGGCTCGAAGGCGGCGGTATCGGCGCTCTCCTGCCACTCGGACTCTTCGTAGGCGGCCGGGGCCTCCTCGTATACCTGGGTCGCCGCGACGTCCTCCGCAGCGGCGTCGGTGCTGACGTCCTCCCACAATGTCGTCGGCTCGGACCAGTTGGCTGCGGCTTCACCGCCGAAGCTCAGCGCCAGGCCGTCGGGAAGGCCGACCAGTTCCGGGGTCGAGGGGTAGGCGAGATCGACGACGACGCGCGACACGGGGGTCGGCTCCGACTTGAACTGGGCGACTCTCACCTGCTCGACCGGCGCACCGCCTGCGGAATAGGTGCCGCGGGGCGCGAAATTGGCGACGCCCGCCAGATCGATCACATAGCGATAGGGCGCCTCCAGAGAGAGTGTTTCGTAGCTGAACTCTCCGTCTCCGAGAATCCGCACGACGACGCTGTTGTCCATGCTGACGACATCGATGTCGCGCAGCTCCGTCGCCGCCTGTCCGACCGCTTCATGAGAGCGGCCGTTCTCGGTCCACGGCTCGGTTTCCACGGTGGCGGCGACCGCCTCGGCTTCCTCGAGCGGCACGGCGTCATCCGCCAGGTCCGCAGCCTGCCAGACGGTGGTGTCGGCGGCGCCGGTTTCCTCGACCGCGACCTCGGCAACCTCGGATTCGACCGCCGCAGCTTCATCCACCGTCCCGAGCTCCTCTTCCATCACCGGCGCCACAGCGGCGACCGTCTCGGTCGACGGCGCGGCGCTGCCGGCGAGAGCGGCGAGGGCGGCAGCCGAGCCGAGCTCGATCTCGAGACCGCCTTCGGCAGCGGTCACGGCGTGCTCGGCTTCGGAGCGGGTGACGATCGTCACGCGGGTCAAAGGGCGATTGGCGACCGACTCGCTGGTCACGAGCAGGCTCTCCACCAGTCCGTCGTAAGCCTGAGCTCCCGCGACCCTGTCGGCCGGACGAGAGTTCGGCAGCTCGATCACGAGCCGTCCCTGGTCGTCCCGATAAGTCGTCCAGACCAGAGCCTCACTGGTCTGAACGGCGATGCGGGCCGCCGAGCCGTCCTGATCGACCTCGATGCCGTCGATCGAAACGCTCGAAGGCTCGACCGCGTTAGCGACCTGCCCTTCCGGTTCGACCGGCTCGGGCCGTGTCGCGAGCATCTCCGTCGGACCGCTCGAGGCACACCCCGCAAGGAGCATCACCACGCAGAGCGTGACGACCGCCGGTTCAAATCTGTTCCCGTTGCTTCGCATCCTGCCGCCTCCCTCAGGCTACGGATTGAGCCGCTTGACCACTTCTCGGAATGGGGTCAGCGCGGTCGGATCGTCGAGAATCTGACGAAACACGATTTCGTCGAGTGAAACGCTCACGACGTCGCCGTCGAAGAGCTTGTCGCCAGCGCGCAGCAGGTAGCTGCGATCGCGATCGGAAGTCTGCACCTGGGCCACCGGCCCTTCGGGCAGCACGTACACGCCCGTGACGTCGATCTCCCCGATCATCAGGCCGGGGATCCCATCGGGCCGGGGTCCACGATCGGCGAGATTGCCCGGATCCCGCAGCAGCGAGCGGAACGGATCTCGTCGGTCGCCCGGGTCGTAGCCGTAGCCGCGCCCGGCGAACACCTGCTCGTCCTCTTCGAGGATGGCGTCGATCGCCGCCTCGTCCAGCCGGGGACGCGAGGTCTCGTCTTCGTCGTCGAAGTCGTCCTGAGCGATGACGACCGGTGCCGCCGGAAGAGCCAGGACCGCCAGCACGACCACTATCCACCAGCGCTTCATCGCCCGGCCCCCGCACCCGTCCCGGCGGTCGTCTCTTCGAGGGGCGGATCCTTGTAGATGAAGGTCTTCGCCCGGAAGCTCGCCGACAGCGAGTGCCGACTCCCCTCCCGCTTGAGCTGGTCGATCTTCAGGTTCTCGATGTTGATGATGCGCGAGAAGCGACTCACCTTGTCGAAGAGCTGAGCGAGGTTGTGGTAGGTCCCTTGAAGATTGATCTGGATCGGCCACTCGCTGTAGAAGTCCTTGTCGATCTCGCCGCCGGGGGTGAAGCGTTGCAGGTTGAAGTCACCCTGCTCGGTCAGCGAGCGGATGCGGCGCAGGAGCTCCTGGGTGTTGCGGCGCGCCGGCAGAATCCGGAGGAGCTGGTCGAGCTCGAGCTCGAGCTGGCGAACCTCCTCGCGGAAGCGAGGGAGCTGTGCCTGAGCGGCGCGACCTTCCTGAATCTTGAGCTGCAGCTCCGCCAGCTTGTTCTCCTGGCGCTGGAGCTGGGTCTTCTGATCCTCGAGCTTGAACTGATGGACGAGGAAGTAGATGACGCCCACGAGGACGAGCCCGAGGACGGCGCCCATGTACCAGGGCTTGCCTTCCAGGCCGGTATTGAAATCAGCCATCCTGCCCCTCACTTGTCTCGTCGAGAGCGCCGTCGTCGGTCGCCGGCGCCGCAGAGCCCGCCTGCGCGGCGCTCGCCTCCTGAAGCGCCTGGCGCCGCAACACCGCGGGCGTCAGGTACTGACACTCGATGACGAAGGTGTACACCTCCCCGCGCTGAGTCGTGTCTCGCAGGCGAGGTTCCTTGAACTCCGGCACCCGATCCAGGTTCTCGATGAACGAGGCGATGGCGTTGGTGTTGTACGCCTGCCCGGTCAGCCGGAGGCTCGTGGTCCGTACCTCCATCCGCGTCAGCCAGGTCAACTGCGGCAAGGCCCGGGAGACCTTGTCCATGACCGAGACGGGCCCTTCCTGGTTCGCCTTGAGATCGGAGATCACCTGAACCTTGTTCTCGAGCCGCCTCTTCTTCGCCTTGAACGCCTCGACCTCGCGGATGATCGGCTCCAGTCGATCGACCTCGACCTGAGCCTCGGCGACCTCTTCCTTCTTCTGATTGATCTGATGCCGCAACATCAGGAAGTGCCCGAGCACCACCAGGAGCCCGAGCACAGCGACGGCCAGAAGCGCCCAGTCGGCCGCACGGCTCTCGCCGTCGCCGCCGAACGACGGCCCGCTCGTGCGAACCGCGACCGGCTTTCTGGCCTCACCGACTAGATTGATGCGAATCATGGCCGGTCAGTCCCCCAACCTGCGCAGGGCCAGGCCGACCGCCACCGACAAGGTCGGCGCCACCGATCGAAGCCACTGCCCGTCAAAGTTGCTCTCGCTGTACTCGACACGGCGCAGCGGGTCCATGAACTCCGTCGGGACCCCGAACTGCTCCTCGAGCACGTTCTGGAGGTTGGGCGTCAGGGCGCAGCCTCCAGAGAGCACGAGCTGCGATACCGAATCCTCCGCCGCCGTCGCGGCGAAGAAGTCGAACGTCTTCTGAACCTCGGCCGCCATGTCGCTCGACACCGCGTCGAGCACCGGGCGCGCCTCGGCCGGCGAGCACTTCTCGACCTGCTCGCCACGCTTGACCCGCTCCGCCTGTTCGAACGAGAGCCCGTACTCGCGCTGCAACGCCTCCGTGAAGTCGTTGCCGCCGATCGACAGGTCTCTCCAGAACACCGTCTGGCCGCGGGCGAGGATGTTGATCGTCGTCACCGCCGCGCCCATGTTCACCAGCGCCACGACCTTCGAGGTCGGCACGTCGTAGTTCAGCTCGTAGGCATTCTGCACGGCGAACGCGTCGAGATCGACGACCGCGGCCGTCTTGCCGCTCTGCGTGATCACCGACACGTAGTCGTTGACCTTGTCGCGCTTGACGGCGACGAGCAGCACCTCCATCGAGTCGTTGCCGAACTCGCCGTCGGACAGCACCAGGTAGTCGAGCCGCACGTCGTTGATGTCGAACGGGATGTACTGCTCCGCCTCCCACTGGATCGACTCGGCGAGCTCCTCCTGCGACATCGGAGGGATCTGAATCTTCTTGATGATCACCGAGTGTCCGGAAACCGACGTTGCGAAACTCGGCGAACGAGCCCCCGTTTCGGCGGCGAGCTTGGCGATCGCATCGACGACCAGAGACGAGTCCATGATCGACCCATCGACGATCGCCTCCTGAGACAGCGGCTCGATGCCGACCCGCTGCAGGACGTACTCGCCATTCTTGCGCGCCTTCAGCTCGACCAGCTTGATGGACGAGCTCCCGATATCGAGGCCGACGACTCCTTTGGTCTTATTCCAGAACATGCCCTCGCGATCCCAAAAACACTTTGATTATCGCAGTTACCGGCTTGGGGTCAGAAACGATCGCAACGTAGCAGCATGCCCTGGGGGTGTCAAGGCACGCATGCACAGGAACGGCCGATCTCACAAAATCCGGCACCCGATCAGCCGTTTTTCGAGCGCATTCGCTCTCCCTCTCCCTCCTCCCTCCACCCCTCGGGATCGGCGGCCGCCACGCCTCCTGGAACACGAAGCTGCGCGCCCGCTCGCCGACACAGGGCTCGAGCCGGGCGAGAGGCCACGTAAACCGTGGCGTCACTTCACCAACCGTAGGTCCTCCGCGGGGATGGGATCGACCGAGCCGGGGGGCTCTTGGCCGAGCCCTCCGATCACACAGCTACCTGAACCGCCCCCCGGCGAAGGCCAAGAGAGCCGCGCGCTGCCCACCCAATCACCGAGTACGCGCGAGCGTCCCCCCGGCCGGCCGATCCCATCCCCGAGGAGGACCGGCTCCAAGCCACACCTACCCCCGCATAGGCCGATCCACCGCCAGCACCCCCGGACTGTCCGCCACCGCCCGCCGAATCCTCTCCAGATGCCGCCGATCCCGAATCTCCACCGCCACCTCGATCGTCGCCCGCCCCGTCTCCCGAGCCTCCCGCGTGTCGGTCTCCATCTGCGTGATGTTGCTGCCGTGCTTGGCGATGATCTCGGTGAGTCGCGCCAGCACTCCCGGCCGATCCTCCGTCTCGATCCTCAGCACCACCGGGAAGACCTCCCCCTTCTCGCCCGCCCACTCGACCTCGATTTCGCGCTCAGGGTTGTAGAGCAGGTTCTGCACGTTCGGGCAATCGACCGAGTGCACCGAGACCCCGCGGCCGCGGGTGATGTACCCCACCACCTCTTCGCCCGGCACCGGCGAGCAGCACTTGGCAAGATAGGCGAGCAGGTCGCCGTGCCCCTTCACCGTCACCGCGTCGCTGCCGAACGGCAGGATCCGCTCGACCGCCTGGCGCAGCAGACCCGGCTTCTCCTCGCGAGTCTCGAGCTGCTCTTCGGACAGCACCCTCGCGAGCACCTGCCGCACCGTGATCTTGCCGAAGCCGATCGCACTCAGCAGATCCTCGACGTTGCCGTAGCCGTCGCGCACCAGCAACTCGGCGAGGCGCGGCTCGTCGACGAAGCGCTTGTAGGCGACACGGTGCTTCTTGAGCTCCTTCTCGAGCGACCGGCGGCCAATCTCCATCGACCTCTTCTTCTGTTCGGTGTTGAGCCAGTGCCGGATCTTGCTCTTCGCCCGCGACGTGCCGACGAACTTGAGCCAGTCGCGGCTCGGCTGCCGGTTCTGCGCTGTGAGGATCTCGACGATGTCGCCGTTCTCGAGCCGCGTACGCAGCGGCACCAACTTGCCGTTGACCCTGGCACCGGAGCATCGATGTCCGAGCTCGGTGTGCACCCGGTAGGCGAAGTCGAGCGGCGTCGCACCGTAGGGGAAGGCGAAGACGTCTCCCTTGGGCGTGAAGACGTAGACCTCGTCGGGATAGAGATCGACCTTGAGGGCCGTCATGAAGGCGCGCGGATCCTCGACCTCCTTCTGCCACTCGACGAGCTGCCGCAGCCAGACGACGTTGGCCTCGGGATCGTCCGGACGATGCAGACCCTCCTTGTAGCTCCAGTGCGCGGCGATCCCCTGCTCGGCGATCCGATCCATCTCGCGGGTGCGGATCTGCACCTCGAACGGGTGGCCGTCGCGGCCGACCAGCGTCGTGTGAAGCGACTGATAGAGGTTCGGCTTCGGCATCGCGATGTAGTCCTTGATCCGGCCGGGCACCGGTCGCCAGGTCTGATGCACCACGCCGAGGGCTGCGTAGCAGTCCTTCACCTCCGCCGTGAGGATGCGAAAGGCGACGTAATCGTAGAGCTGCGAGAGTTCGAGCCCGCGCTGCCTCATCTTCGTGTAGATGGAGTAGAAACGCTTGACCCGATAGCTGATCTCCGCCTCGACTCCGGCCTCCTGCAGCCGTTCCACCAGGCGCTCTCGCACCTCCTCCACCACCTTGCGACCCGTCTTCTTCTTCTCCTCCAGACCGGCGGCGAGGTCGGTGTACTGGTGCGGGTAGAGGTGAAAGAAGGCGAGATCTTCCAGATCACCCTGGACCCGCGACATGCCTAGGCGGCGTGCGATCGGTGCATAGATCTCGAGCGTCTCGCGAGCGATCCGGCGCCGCGACTCCGACGGCAGGTGTTCGAGAGTCGTCATGTTGTGCCAGCGATCGGCAAGCTTGACGAGAATCGCCCGAACGTCCTTGACGGAGGCGAGGATGAGCTTGCGGAAGGTCTCCGCCTGCGCCTGGTCGCGCCGTACGTACTCGTGACGGCCGATCTTCGTGACGCCTTCGACGAGCTCGGCGATGTCCGGCCCGAAACGTTCCTCGAGCTCGTCGCGGGTGGCGAGCGTGTCCTCGAGGACGTCGTGCAGCAGGCCGGCGGCTACGCAGGTCGCGTCGAAACCGAGGTCCGCGAGCGCAAAAGCGACCTGCATAGGGTGGGTCACGTACGGCTCACCGGAGCGACGCTTCTGATCGACGTGCTTCTCCGCCGAAAACTCGTGGACGCGGGCGAGGAGCCCGGCATCGAAATCACGACCCGACGCCTCGAGCCTCTCTACGATGTCGTCGAACGACACCCGCGCGGGCGCTTCGACCGGCGGTCGCGGCGCCCCTCCACCCGTCAGTCTTTCGCGCACGGAGGGCATGGCGGCATCAATATACCGCCGCCGCAAGGCGTGCGCCCGCTGCCCCTCAGAGCGGTGCAGGCTCCGTCAGCGTCGTGGCGAGATCGGTGCGGCGATCAGGCGGCGCGACGGCGGGAGCGCGCCTCGCGGCCGAACCAGCGCTCCCACAGGAGCGCGATCGGGCAGGCGATGTAGATCGACGAGTAAGTACCGATGAGCACGCCGACGCAGATGATGAACGCGAAGCCGCGCAGCACGTCGCCGCCGAGGAACAGCAGGCATCCGACCGCGATCAGCGTCGTGCCGGACGTCAGCACCGTGCGCGAGAGGGTCTGGTTGAGCGACTGGTTCATCACCTCGACCAGCGTCAGTCGCCGGTTCTGGCGCAGGTTCTCGCGCACCCGGTCGAACACCACCACCGAGTCGTTCACCGAGTAGCCGACCAGGGTCAGGAAGCCGGCGATCGTCGTCAGGTTGAACTCGTAGCCGGCCGCCGCGAAGAGCCCGAGCGTGATCATCACGTCGTGCACCACCGCCACGAGGGCGCCGATGCCGAAGCGCAACTCGAAGCGCAGCCAGATATAGCCGAGCATGCCAAGAAGCGCCCAGGTCAGTGCCAGCAGGCTGCTGCGACGCAGCTCCGAGCCGATCTGGGGGCCGACGTTCTCCGCGCCGAGAACCTCGAACGCTCCGGTCGCCTCGCCGTCCGGAAAGCGGGTCTCGAGCACGCTGACGATCTGCGAGCGACTCCCCTCCTCGGCCCCTTCAATCAGCGGCGTCTTGATCAGCAGAGAGTTCTCACTCGCCTCGCCGAACTGCTGGATCACCGAGTCCTCGATGCCGTTCGCCTCCATCAGCGAGCGAACGTCCTCGATCGAAGGCACTTCGGCGAACTTCACAGTGAGCTGCGTGCCGCCGACGAAGTCGATCCCGAGATTGAGCGACTTGCGGGCGAAATCGGAGATGAGGACCACCGCCAGCAGGATCATCGACATCCCGAAGCAGATGCGCCGCCAGCGCATGAAGTCGATCTGAGTGTTGCGGAAGAATTCCATGGAAAAGGCTCCTGGCCCGGTCGGGGCCGCGGCTGGCGCGCTAGCCTGAACTTCTCACGCCACTGCGCTTTGGTAGGTCGTAGGTTGCTGGAGATACAAGGCTTCCGGTCGCGAGCACCGCAGGCATAGCCGTAGCTACGTCGAGGAGCGCAGCGAACGGAAAACGAAGTAGATGCAGTGACATACGGCCTACCGGAGTGCAGTGGTGCGAGAAGTTGAGGCCTAGATGGAGAGTCGGTCGACCTTGCGACGGCGCGAGATCACCAGATCGAAGATCCAGCGGCTGACGAAGATGGCGGTGAAGACCGAGGCGAGGATGCCGATCGAGAGCGTCACCGCGAAGCCGCGAATCGGCCCGGTGCCGAACTGGAAGAGGAAGAGCGCGGCAATGAGCGTCGTGATGTTGGCGTCGAGCACCGACGACAGCGCCTTGGCGAAGCCGGCGTCGATCGACGACTTGACGGTGCGGCCCTTGCGCAGCTCCTCACGGATCCGCTCGAAGACCAGCACGTTGGCATCGACCGCCATGCCGATGATGAGGACGATCCCCGCGATGCCCGGGAGTGTCAGCGTGGCGTCGAAGTAGGCCAGGGCACCGAAGATCACGGCGATGTTGAGCACCAGCGCCAGCACAGCATTGAAGCCGGTGACCTTGTAGATGACGACCATCAGCAGGATGATGAGGCCGAGCCCGAGCAGTCCCGCGCGCAGCCCCCGGCGGATCGAGTCCTGACCGAGCGACGGGCCGACCGTGCGCTCTTCGAGGTAGGAGATCCCAGCCGGCAGTGCACCGGAGCGCAGCACCGTCGAGAGATCCTCGACCTCGCGCTGGGTGAAGCCGCCCTCGATGATCCCCTGGTCGTTGATCCGGCTGTTGATGTTGGGCGCCGACACGACGAAGCCGTCGAGCACGATGGCGAGCCCTTTGCCGACATTGTTGCCGGTCAGCTCGCCGAACCGCTGCCCCCCCTCGTGGGTGAGGAAGAAGTTGACGACCGGCTGGTTGAAGTCGCCGAGGCCGGGGCGGGCGTTGCGCAGATCGCGACCGGTGATCGCCGCCCGCTTCTCCACCGCGTAGTAGAAGCGCCCCGTCTCCTGCCCGTCGTCGTCCCGCGCGATCTGAGTCTTCATCTCGAGGTTCGCGGGGAGCACACCGCCATAGTTGGCCAGCACATCCCCCTCGCTGATCGCTCCCGCGCCCCGCAGCGGATAGTCGACGAGCCGGAACTCGAGGAAAGCCGGCGTGCCGATGAGTTCCTTGACGCGCTCCGGGTCATCGACGCCCGGCAGTTCGACGACCACCCGCTTCGCACCCTGGCGCTGGATCACCGGCTCGGCCACGCCGAAGGCGTCGACCCGGTTGCGGATCGTCTCCACCGCCTGCACCACCGCCAGATTGGTGATCGTGTTGCGGTTCGTCGTCTCCATCCGGAAGGTGAGCTCGTCGCCGCTCCTCTGGTAGTTCCAGCCGGGGAGGAAGTCGTCGACGATCGTTCTCACGTCGTCGTCGTTGGCCGAGGTGACGCCGCGAACCACGAAGCTCGAGTCGTCGAGTCGATCGCCGCTGGCGGTCGAAACACCGTTGTCCGAGAGCTCGGCCAGGAGCCGTTCCAGATCCTTGTCGGTCTCGGAGCGCAGAGCGTCCTCGGTCGCCACCTCGAGCTTGAGGTGAATGCCGCCTCGCAGGTCGAGGCCGAGCTTGATGTTCTCTTCGAGCGGCAGCGCCGAGAGCAGAACGATCGCGGCGACGGCGACGATCGTCAGGCCGCGCCAGAGCAGGCTTCGATTCATCAGATCTCCTCGCCTTCCTTGCCGGAGATCGCCGACCGGGCGATCTTGATCCGCACGTTGTCGGCGATCTTGAGCAAGAGCGTCGACTCCTCGAGGGCGTAGACCTCGCCGTGGATGCCGCCGGTCGTCACCACCTTGTCGCCCTTCTTGAGCTCGGCGATCATCTCCTGCAACTGCTTCTGCCGCTTGCGCATCGGCGCGATCAGCAGGAAGTAGAAGATCGCGAAGATCAGGACGAGCGGCAGGAAGCTCATGAGGCCGGACGGGCCGGTCGTCTGAGCGAGAAGGGTCACGAGCGAACTCATATCGAACTCCGGGCTGGCTGCTTGGGCGACTGAGAGGTTGGGGTGCGACGAACGGCTTCCGTGCTCGGCCGGCGACGTTGCGGTCCGCCCCCGGAGGTACCCCGGGAGAACATCACCTGGACGGGGGAGATTCCGGCGAGGGGCCGGCGACCGCTCGATCGAGGAACCGCCTCGATGCCAGCATTTCCGCCAGTGAGGCGGACGCGATAGCTTCCCGGAGATCCCCCATAAAGTCAAGATAGAAGCGGACGTTGTGGAGCGTCGCCAGCACTGCCCCGGTGATCTCTCCGGTGCGGAACAGATGGTGCAGAAACGCCCGGCTCACACGGCTGCAGCACGGGCAGCCACACCCGGCATCGACCGGCCGTTCGTCCTTCTTGAACGCAGCGTTCTTGATCCTCAGCGGGCCCTCGCGGGTGAAGAGCTGGCCGTGCCGCGCATTGCGGCTCGGCATGACGCAGTCGAAGAGATCGATGCCGTGGGCGACGGCGTGGGCGATGTCGTCGGGGGTGCCGACGCCCATGAGGTAACGAGGCTTCGTCTCCGGCAGCGCGGGGGCCGACCACTCGACCACCTGCCGGCGGTCTTCGCTCGGCTCGCCGACGCTGACGCCGCCGACGGCATAGCCGGGGAAGTCCATCGCCGCGAGCTCCTCGATCGCACGGCGGCGCAGCTCGGGGAAGACCGAACCCTGAACGATCCCCAACAGCCACGGCGGGTCGCCGGTCCACGCCTCGCGGGCGCGCCGTGCCCAGGCCTGCGTGCGATCGAGCGAGACCTCGGCTTCGTGGCGCGAAACCGGCCATGGCGGACACTCGTCGAGCACCATGGCGAGATCGACCCCGAGCCGCTTCTGGTCGTCGACCACGCTCTCGGGGGTCAACCGCATCTCGTCGCCGTCGACGTGATTGCGAAACGTCACCCCGTCGGCGTCGATCCGCCGCATGCGGGCCAGCGAGAACACCTGGAACCCGCCACTGTCGGTGAGGATCGGGCGATTCCAGCCGGTGAAGGCATGGATGCCGCCGAGCGACTCGATGACCTGGATCCCCGGCCGCAGCGACAGGTGGTAGAGGTTCGACAGCATCACCTGGGCCCCCGCCTCCTCGAGCGCGGCCGGCGTCACCCCCTTCACGGCCCCGAGCGAGCCGACCGGCATGAAGGCCGGCGTCTCCACCGCGCCGTGAGGGGTCGACAGCCTGCCGCGCCGCGCCTCGCCGTCGCGGGCGAGCACCTCGAAACCGACGCTCACGGCTCTACCGGCTGACAGGCCGCGATCAACGCAGGCCGGCGCGGCGCAGGTCGATGGTGCGCACCTGAACGTCGGAGGGCAGGTCGAGCTCGAAGCGCTCGCCGGGGATCTCGCCGTTGATCCGGTAGTCGGCGAACTCGTAATCCGTGACGTCGCCGCCCGGCTCGAGGTAGCGCAGCCTCAACGGCAGGAACGTGTCCGGATCGACCCAGATCTGCATCCCCTCGATGCGCCGCGCAACCCGCTCGAACTTGGGATCGAGCTCGAGGCGCATCGGCCGGGCACGATCGTCCGGCAGCGTCAGGCGCACGTCGAAGTACTCGAGCAGCCGCGCCAGCGAGCTGCCGGCGCCGAGGTACTCGAGCACCCGCTGCGAATGACGGCCGATCTCCACCTCCTCGACCTGATCGAGGTCGCGATACCAGGTGGTCATCTGCTCGCCGTCGATCAGCATCGAGATCGGGTTCGGCTCGAGGTACTCCCAACGGACCCGATCGGGCGAGGCATAGGAAAAGACACCGGTCGCCTCCTCCGGCTCGAGCAGCAGCGCGCTCTCCTTGCGCTGCACGAAGTTCGCCTCGAGAGTGACGAGCTGCTCCTGCTCGAAGCGCATCCGCTCGACCAGCGCCGGCAGGCGCTCGTCGGCGGCGACGTCGTAGGGAGACGGCGGCTGGGCCCCCGCCAGGGAGGCGAAGGCGATTCCGGCCACGGCCCATTGCAGCGTCTTCATCGAGCGTACCTTCGAGCGGTGCGGCCGGGATCGGTTCCCGCCGCGACTCGGACGTCGGATGGTACGGCACGGGCGCCTCGGCTGCAAAACGGGCGGCCGCTGTCGATCACGAAGGCGGCGCGGGTTACGCTCGAACCGTCCGTCATGAACGTGCCTGTCGCCATCGGTCTGGGGAGCAATCTCGGGAATCTTGAGGAGCGGTTGGACGAGGCCGCCGCGTTCCTCGAGCGGCTGCTCGAAGAGCCCCGGCGGGGCGGGCTCTATCGCTCGGCGGCACTCGGCGGCGGCGAGCAGCCCGACTACCTCAACAGCGTCGTCGTCGGCCACACCCGCCTCGAACCGGAACCGCTACTGGCGATGCTGAAATTCCTCGAATGGCGGGCCGGCAGGCGCAGCGCTGCGCGGTGGGCGTCGCGAGCGCTCGACCTCGACCTGCTCCTCTACGGCGACGTGGTCGCCTCGCGGGCCGAACTCACCCTCCCCCACCCGCAGCTCGAGCGACGCCCGTTC
Source organism: Candidatus Multivoradales bacterium (assembly GCA_965223855.1). Classification (GTDB taxonomy): domain Bacteria; phylum Acidobacteriota; class Thermoanaerobaculia; order Multivoradales; family JAHEKO01; genus CALZKB01. The sequence goes on along the minus strand of CBDCXM010000009.1, from coordinate 1,802,268 downwards.
GTCCTCGCCCCGCTCGCCGACGCGGCGCCGGGGCTGCGACTTCCCGGATCGGGCAGGAGCGTCGAGCAGGCTCTCGAACAGGCCGGTGGGCGTTCGAGCCTGACCCGAGTGGCCTGGCCGCGGTCGGGTCACGGCGGTGGCAGCGCCGAGCGCTAGAATCCGGGCACCTTCCCGGGAGACCTGCTCTGGCCGATACCGCCTCCTTCCGCGACCCGATCCACGGGTTCATCAACGCCGATCCGCTCGAGACGGCGCTCATCAACAGCGCTCCCCTGCAGCGGCTGCGCTCGATCCGTCAGCTCGGGATGGCGTATCTCGTCTTCCCCGGCGCCGAGCACAGCCGGTTCAGCCATGTGCTCGGTGTCATGCACCTCGCCGGCCGGGTGTTCGACGCCGTCGCACCCGGCAGCCGCGGCCTGCTCGACCCGTCGCCGGGGAGCCCCGATCGCCGCCTGGTGCGGGCCGCGGCGCTGCTGCACGACATCGGCCATCCGCCGTTCTCCCACTCCGCGGAGGAGCTGTTCGAGGAGCCGATCCACCACGAGGAGATGACCTGCCGGCTGATCCGCTCGCCCGCCGTCGCCGAGGTGCTCGACCGGCTCGGCGACGGCATCGAGCCGGACGACGTCGTGCGGGTGCTCACCGCCCCGCGCGACTCGCGCGAGCGGCTGCTGTCGCAGATCGTCGCCGGTGAGCTCGACGTCGACAAGATGGACTACCTGCTGCGCGACGGCCTCTACTGCGGCGTGCGCTACGGCAGCTACGACCTCGACCGGCTCCTCCACACGATGGAGGCGCTCGAGGACCCGGTCACCGGCGAGCAGGGGCTGGGTGTCGAGGAGGGTGGCGTGCACGCCCTCGAGGGGCTGGTCATGGCCCGCTACTACATGTTCACGCAGGTGTACTTCAACGTCACCGGCAAGGCGTACGAGCACCACCTCTCACGCTGGCTGATCGACGAGGGGCTGCGGTGGCCGGTCGATCCGGAGCGCTTTCTAGAGCACGACGACATCACCACCTGGACCCGCATGCGGGCCTCGAAGTCGAGGCACGCCCAGGCCGTCGTGCGGCGACGTGGCTTCCCGCTCGCCTTCGAGACCGGCGAGCACCTGCGCAAGAAGGAGCGCAAACGATTCCAGCGCCTGGTGCCGGAGATCGAAGCGACCTACGGCGCCGAGAACCTCATCATCTCGAACTCGGCCAAGGACCCTCACCGGCTCCGCCAGGCACGGGTCTTCGCCCGGCGCTTCGACGGCACGCTGGCCCCGATCGCCGAGGCGAGCCACTTCATCGGTCACCTCGAGAAGATCGACCGCTTCCGTGTCTACGCCGCCCACGACGTCGCCGCGCAGGTCGGCCGCGACCTGCGCGCGGCGTGGGATCGCGCCGGCGCCTGAACCAGTCTCACCTTCTCGGCACCGGATGCCGGCTACCAGGTGCCGGCCCTGCACTCAGAAGCCGGCCGCCGCGGCGATCGCCCGGTCGAGAGCTTCCAGCGCCTGTGTCCAGCGCCGGCGATACGCCTCCCAGACGGTGAGACTCAGCGACAGCGACAGGTGCTCGAAGCCGTTCTGCAGCACCGAGATCCCGCTGCCGCCGTCGGCCGCCGAGAGATCGAACTGCAGTCGCGTCGCCGCGTCCCAGCCGGGCTGCGTCAGGGCGAGCCGCCAGCGCCACGGCGGGGCGGCGTCGACCGTCTCGCAGGTCTCGACGCACTCTTCGCCCAGCTCGGCGTTGCCGATCCAGTCGAAGGTCGTGCCGCGCTCGAGCGACACGGCCGCCTGCCGGCAGGCCCACCGCTCGAGCAGGTCGGGCACCACCAGCCATTCCCAAAGCACCGCAGGTGCTACGGCGAGGACGGCGCGACGGCGCAACTGGACCCCCGGGATGTCCCCCTGCCGGATCGCCTCCGGTCTCGACGGCGCCGTCACGGGCGCTCCGGGTAGATCGTCGTCAGCAGAAGGACGGCCCCTTCCGGGGTGTCGAAGCGTCGGCGCTCAGAGCCGGCACGCGCCATCAGCCCCTCGGCGTAGAGGGCGACCTTCTGGTTGAGTCTCGGCGGGCCGAGCGAGCCGAGAGCCTGGCCGTTCTCCCATACCAGCATCTCCGCCCCGCGGTTGGGCCCGTCCTCGATACGCGACAGGGCGACGGTCGCCCCCTGAGCCACCGCGCGCTCGAGTTCGGCGGAGATCGTCGGGTCCTGAGCCGCGGGCTTTGTCACGGTCAGCCGAGGAGGTCGCTGAGCGCGCCTTCGATCGACGGAAACCGGAAGCTGTAGCCGCCCGCGTCGAGCTCCTGCGGGACGACGCGCTGCGAAGCGAGCAGGAGCTGCGACATCTCACCCAGGAGGAGCTTCATCGCGAACGCCGGAGCCGGCAGGAAACTCGGCCGGCTCAGCACCTTGCCGAGCGCCTTCGACAGCGCTCGGTTGGTCGCTTCTCCCGGCGCGGTCAGATTCACCGGGCCGGATGCCGCGGGGGTATCGAGCAGGTGAAGGATCGCTCCCACCTCGTCGGCGATGTGAATCCACGGCACCCACTGGCCGCCGCTACCCACCGGTCCGCCGGCGAAGAGGCGGAACGGCAGCGCCATTCGCGGCAGAGCGCCCCCCTCGTTGGCGAGCACGACTCCGGTACGCAGCAGCACCCTGCGGGTCCCTCCCTCCTCGACCGGTGCCGAGGCCGCCTCCCACTCGCCGCAGACTTCGGCGAGGAAGCCGTCGCCGGCCGCCGAGCCCTCGGTGAGACGCTCGTCGCCACGATCGCCGTAGAAGCCGACCGCCGAGCCTTGCAGCAGCGTTCGTGGCCTCGCCGTCGCGGCAGCGATCGCGGCCGCGACGGCGGCGCTCGAATCGACCCGGCTGTCGCGGATCCGCTGCTTGCGCGCGGCGCTCCAGCGACCGTCGCCGATCCCCTCGCCGACGAGATGTACCACCGCGTCCGCCCCCTCGACGACAGGAGTGAGGGCTTCGGCCGAGCGCGCGTCCCAGGCCGCCGTCTCGACCCCCCGGGGAACCGAGGCGGTGCTCGGACTGCGGCTGGTCACGACGACAGCGTCCCCCCGTGCCACGAGGGCCTCGGCCAGGGCCGTGCCGATCAGTCCGGTTCCACCGGTGACGATCACTTTCATGTTCCCAAGCCTACCCTCAACGGCAGACAGCCCTCACCCGAAAGGCCCGACGACACGACGCCGACGTCGGCGTGTCGATTTCGCCGCAGCCGGAATCACAGCACCCCGAGCTCCTCCTCGAGCCGCTGGCGACGCTCGAGATCGGCGTAGACGCCGCCGAGTGCCAGCAGCTCCTCGTGACTCCCGTGCTCGACCAGGCGCCCTCCGTCGAGCACTCCGATCGAGTCGGCGTGCCGGACCGTCGAGATCCGGTGCGAGACGAGCAGCACCGTGCGCCCCTCGAAGGCGCCCGCCAGCCCGGTGAGAATGCGCTCCTCGGTCTCGGTATCGACCGCCGAGAGACAGTCGTCGAGCAGCAGAATCGGCGGCTGACGCACGAGAGCGCGGGCGAGCGCCACCCGCTGCTTCTGCCCGCCCGACAAGGTCACCCCGCGCTCGCCGACGAGGGTGTCGAGCCCCTCGGGAAAGCGCTCGAGGTCGGGCTCCAGGCCGGCGGTTCGGGCAGCGTCGAGCACCTCGTCGGGCGACGCCTCGGGTCGGCTCATGCGGATGTTGTCGAGGAGCGTCGCCGAGAAGAGCACGGTCTCCTGGGGTACGACCGCGCAGTGACGGCGGAGCGCCGCGAGCGGCAGCGTGCGGACATCGCGACCGCCGACGAAGACGCTCTCCGGTGGCGGCTCGAGCAGCCGGGGGACGAGCGACAGTAGCGTGCTCTTGCCGCTCCCGGTGCGGCCGACGATTGCGGTCGTCGTTCCCGGTGCGACTGTCAGCGAGATCTCGCGGAGGACCGCCGGACCGTCGCCGTAGGCGAAACTCACGTCGCGCATCTCGACCCGCGGCTCGAGGCGATCCGGTGCGGCGGCATCCGGCCGGTCTCGGATCTCCGGCTCGGTGCGGAGCACCTCGAGAATGCGGCCCAGTGATGCGCTGCCGCGTTGCGCGAGATTGATCACCCAGCCGATGGCGATCATCGGCCAGACCAGCTTCATGAGGAAGAAGTTGAAGGTGACGAACGAGCCGACCGTGAGTTCCCCCGCCAGCACCAATCGCCCGCCGTAGAGCAGCACGACGACGAAACCGGCGCCGATCAGCAACTGCAGCAGCGGCCGGAAGGCGGCGTCCCAGGCGATCAGGCGCCGGCCGCGCTCGACGTAGCCCCGGTTGAGCTCGCCGAAGACCTTCTCTTCGCTCTCCTCGCGAGCGTAGGCCCGCACGACCCGGGCGCCGGCGAGATTCTCCTGCACCCGCGTCGACAGCACGCCGAACTGCTCCTGCACCGCGTCGAAGAGGACGTGGATCCGCGCGCCGATCACCTTGGTCGCCAGCGCGACCAGCGGCATGGTGACGAGCGCCGCCGCCGTCAGCCGCGGATGCAGATAGATCATGAAGGCCAGCGCTCCGGTGGCGGTGAAGAGAGTGTTGCCGGCGTACATGATCGCCGGCCCGCACAGCATCCTCACCGCCTGCAGGTCGTTCGTGCCACGAGCCATCAGGTCGCCGGTGTGCTGGCGCTGGTAGAACGACAGTGGCAGCTCGAGGAGGCGACCGAAGTACTCGTTGCGCAGATCGAACTCGACGTCGCGCGACACCGCGACGAGGGTCATCCGCTGGGCGTAGCTCAGCGCCCCCTGCACGACAGCGATCGCGACCAGCGTCCCGCCGTAGAGCAAGAGCGCGCGCCCCGACACCTCGAGCGACAGGGCGTCGATCGCCCTCCCGACGACCAGAGGCTGCAGCAGCCCGACGAGCGACATGCCCAGGATCGCCGCGATCCCGAGTGTCAGCCGCCCCGGGTAGCGCAGCAGGTAGCCGCGCAGCGTGCCGAGATTCTTCACCCGTCGTTCACAAGGGGCGAGGCGCCACGACGACCCCGGCGCGACCCGCCGGATGCAGCAGCTCGTCCGGCGCACCGCGGCGGGTGGCTATCAGTCGGGTGATCGGCTGACCGCGAGCGACGAACTTCGCCTCGTAGTTGGTACGGGGGCCCTCCGGCCAGCCGTCGACCGTCTCGACGTCGAGGGCGGGATGCGACTCCAGCAGCTCGGTCACCACGTCGCCATACTCGAGAAAGTCGGTGGCGAAGAAGAGACGACCGCCCGGCTCGAGCAGGCCCAGCACGAGATCGACCGTCTCCGGGTCGAAGAGGCGACGCTTGTGGTGGCGGTCCTTCGGCCACGGATCGGGATGGTAGACGTGCACCGCTCTCGCTTCTGCCCGCGGCAACGCCGTCGCCATCAGGAAGACCGCCTCGGCGCGCACCAGAGTCAAGTTGGCCAGCCCCCGACGCCGGGCGCGGTCACGGACCAGGCGGTAGTACTTGGACGCGATCTCGACGCCGAGGAAGTCGGCCCCGGGCTGCGCGGCGGCCCGTCCGACCAGATAGCGCCCTTTGCCGAAACCGAGCTCGATCTCGAGCGGCCGGCCGGACTCGCCCGCTTCTCCGTCGCCCCGCCCTGCCAGCGGGAGCGCGCACCGTGCCAGCTCCCGCTCCGTGCCACGGCTCCAGACGAGAGCGGGCAGGACCATCAGAGCAGCTCGTCGCGGCCGCCGGCTCGCAACGTCTCGACGACCTTCTTGACGTCCTGCGCCCGCTCGCGCGGCATCACCAGCACCGTGTCGGCGGTGCGCACGACGACCAGACCTTCCACTCCTATCGTCGCGATCTGGCCGCTCTCGGCCCACAGCAGATTGTCCTTCGAATCGATCGCCACGAGGTCGCCGCGGCCGGTGTTGCCCCGCTCGTCACCGTCGAGGATCTCGCCAAGCGCAGCCCACGAGCCGAGGTCGCTCCAGCCGCAGTCGAGCGGTAGCGTTCCGAGGTCGTCGAGCCGTTCCATCACGGCGTAGTCGATCGAGGTGGAGGGAAGCGCCGCGTAGAGTTCCCGGGTCCGTGCCGGCTCGCTGCGGATCGCGGCGAGCCCCTCGCCGACCGCCGGCTCCAGTCGCTCGAGGTGGTGCAACAGGGTGGCGCCGCGGAAGACGAAGATGCCGGCGTTCCACAGGTAGTTGCCCGACTCGTAGAAGCTGCGTGCGGTCTCGAGATCCGGCTTCTCGGTGAAACGGGCGACCCGCCGCAACGCGGGATCGCCCTCGAGATCCTCCCCCAGCTCGAGATAGCCGTAGCCGGTCTCGACCCTGTCCGGCTGCACCCCGAGGGTCATCACGCGATCGTCGCTCCCGACGACGCGCGCCGCGCGCGCCAGCGTGTCGCGGAAGGCGGCGCGCTGCTCGATCCTGTGATCGGCGGGCAGCACCGCCACCACCCCCTCGCGCGCCGCCTCGGGCAGACAGCCGACCGCCCAGCCGATCGCCGGTGCGGTGTTACGCCCCATCGGCTCGGCAAGCACCTGGTCCGCGGGTACCTCGGGGAGCTGTTCACGAACCTGCGGTGCCAGCGCTTCGGTCGTCGAGATCCACACCTGCTCCGGCCGGATCTCCGGCTGCAGCCGATCGACGGTCGCCTGGAGGAGGCTGCGATCGCCCTCCAGCGTGAGGAACTGCTTGGGCATTGCCCGGCGGCTGAGCGGCCAGAAACGGGTCCCGCTGCCGCCGGCGAGAATCAGCGCTTGCATCGGTCGAACTCCGGTCGAGAGAGGGCCCGGCGAGGGCCGTTACAGATCGGTCAGATGACCGCCGGGGCGGGGACTGCACCCCACCCGCGCGGCGCGGCGGGAGGTTATCAGGGCGGTGGTACCCTGCTGATCGTGACTCCGGCAGAGAAGGCCGACCTCCGCTCGCCACGACCGACGGCGCAACGAGCGGACAAGCCGCCCCGGGCGAAGACAGGCCCGTCCGACCCGGGCGAGGTGCAGCGGACCTGCCCGATCTGCGGCAGCGAACTCGCCGAACGCAAGTGCAAACTCTTCTGCCCCGACCCGCGCTGCGGCTACTACCTCTCCTGCTCGGACTTCTACTGAGTCCTGCTAGTCGCTCCGCAGCCCGACGACCAGCTCTGTGACGACGCGACGCATCCGCGACCACAGCTCGTCGAGGTGCCGCTCCTCGGTCCTCAGGTTCCCCACCGCCATCCGCAACGTGAAGCGGCCGTCGAGGACGGCGTGCGACAGGAAGGTCGGCGCTCCGGCGTTGAGTCGCTCCAGGAGCTGCTGATTCAGCGCATCCCGGCGCTCCGGCGCCACACCGCGCGGCGCCCAGCGGAAGCAGACGAGCGAGAACGGCACCGGCGCCGCCAGCTCGAAGTCGGGGTCGGCCTCGAGCCGTTCGGCGAAGCGCCGCGCCAGCCGGCAGTGTTCCCGGATCCGCTCGCGCAGTCCTTCGGCGCCGAAGCGCCGCACGACCATCCACAGCTTGAGCGCGCGGAAGCGACGGCCGAGTTGCAGCCCGAGGTCCATCAGGTTCGTCTCCGCCGTATCGCCGGTCTCGAGATAGGCGGGCACGAGCGAGAATGCCGCCTTCAGGAGCGTCTCGTCCCGCACGTAGAGGAGCGAGCAGTCGAGCGGCGTGAAGAGCCACTTGTGCGGGTTGAAGACGATCGAGTCGGCGCGCTCCCACGCTTCGAAGTGCGGCCGGAACTCGGGGCAGATCGCCGCACTCCCGGCGTACGCGGCATCGACGTGCAACCACAGCTCGTGCTCGGCGCACAGCGCGGCGACCTCCGGCAGCGGATCGACGGCGGTGGTCGCGGTGGTACCGACGGTCGCCACGACGGCGATCGGCCGCCTGCCTTCCGAGCGGTCCTTCTCGATCGCACGCGCCAGAGCCTCCGGATCGAGGGCAAAGTCGCGGCCGACCGGGATCCGCCGGAGATTCTCGTGCCCGAGGCCGAGCGCCATCACGGCCTTGTCGACCGAGGAGTGCGCCTGGTCCGAGGCGTAGACGGTCAGGGGCGGCACCTCGGCGCGGCCCGCCAGCCCGAGCCGGCGGACGTCGAGGTCCGACGCGTGCCGCGCCGCCGCCAGCGCCAGAAAGGTCGAAATCGACGCCGTGTCGTTGATGTGCCCGCGGAAGTGGTCCGGCAGGCCTACCAGCCGGCGGAGCCAGTCGCAGACCGTCGTCTCGAGTTCGGTCGGCGCCGGGGCCGAGCGCCACAGCATGGCGTTGACGTTGAGTCCCGCCGCCAGCGTCTCACCGACGATGCCGGGAGCCGAAGCGCTGATCGCGAAGTAGCCGAGGAAGCCGGGGTGGTTCCAGTGCCCGGCGTTCGGCTCGATCCACCTCCGGTAGTCGGCGAGGATCGCCTCCATCGCCTCCGCCTGCTCCGGCGCCTCGTCGGGGAGCGCGGCGGAGATCTCGCCGGGCTCGACGAGCGGCAGCACGGGCCGCTCGCCGACCCCGCCGACGTAGTCGGCGACGAGGTCGGCGGCCTCGTGAAGCGCCCGGCGCAGCTCGTCCAGAGGAACGTCGCCAGGCATGCGCTTCGGGCTCAGCTACCGGAGTCGGCGCGCGCCAGCTCTTCGTCGACGATCGCGGCCAGCGTGTCGTAGGCGACGGCGCCACTCAGGAACCGGCCGTTGACGAACATCGCCGGCGTCCCCGAGACGCCGGCGGCGGCGCCCTCGGAAAGGTCGGTCGCCACCTGCTCGGCAAAGCGCCCGCTATCGACGCACTCGTCGAAGGCGGTCGAGTCGAGGCCGATCCGCGCCGCCTTCTCCTTGAGCTGATCGACCGCCAGCGCCTTCTGCTCCTCGAACATCAGATCGTGAAGCTCCCAGAACTTGCCCTGCTCCTCGGCGCACAGCGACGCCTCGGCAGCCTTCTGGGCGCGCGGGTGAATGCTGTTGAGCGGGAACTGGCGGAAGACCACTCGCACCGTGTCGGAGTAGTTCTCCATCACCTGACGCAGCGTCGGCAGGACCCGCGAGCAGTACGGGCACTCGAAGTCGGAGAACTCGACGATCGTCACCGGGGCGTCGGCGGGGCCCTTCTCCGGGAAACCTTCGCTCGCCACCTCGATCCTCATTGGCTCGAGGAAGCGCTCGACGTTGTACTTCGCCTTGAGGTCGGCGATCAGGGTCTCGGAGAGGCCCTGTCCCTGCTGCTGCCTCAGGTACTGACGGATCTGGTCGGTGACCTGCTCCTTCGGCGCCCGGATCTGAGCCTGATTCTGCTGGTAGAAGGCGTCGACCTGTGCGTCGTCGACCTCGGCGAGCTTCGAGCCGACCTCGGCCTCCAGCAGCTCTTCCACGGTGAGGCCGCGGGCCTCCGCCTCGAGCTCCAGCAGCCGTTCCCGGACCGCCGTCTCGAGCCCCTTTTCCATCGCCTCGAAACGCTGGCGCTCGATCTGGGCCAGCTCGGAGGCGATCTTCTCCTCGACGTCGCTCGCCATGACCTCCGTCGATCCGACCCGCGCCAGAACCTCGGAGCTGTCGTCAGACGCGTCCGCCTTCTCGGCGTGCAGGGCGCGCTCGCCGAGCCCCCAGAAGGCGAGAACGAGAACAGAGGCCAGGACTCCGAGAAACAGAGCCCAGGGAAGGACGGCTTGGCGGGTCGATGTCGACATCAGAGAACTCCTCGTTGGAGAAAGGAACGGAACGTTGGGGGGGAACCGGTTCGTGAGGGACGCGATTGCGGGTCGGACGCGAGGCCGCCCCGTCGCTCAGGAGGCGCGATGATAGCGCGCCGGAAGAAGGCCTTCCAACCCGGTGGGTGGTTCGAGCGTCGCCGGCCTCCGGCACCGCTCACCAGAAACAACTCGGCCCGGAGACTCCGTCGAGGAGCACCGGGCCGAGAAGGAAGTTCTTGCAGCCGGAACGTCAGGGGACGATCGGGCTCGCCGGCGGCGGATTGTCATCGTCGTCCGCCAGGATGATGCCGGCCGCCAGGGCGCCTCCGCCCCACCACCACCAGGCGATCGCCTTGCCGCACTCGACGTCGTCCCTCATGTCGTCGGTCCGCAGATCCTTGTCCGCGTAGACGTCACCGTGGTCGAAGTGGAACTGAAGGTCGCGACGCTCTACCTTGCGGCGATCCCACTCGTCGTCGTCGGGATCGTCCGGATCGTTCTCGTCCTCGAGGTGGCAGATCGCGATCTCTTCGTTCGGATCGCCGGCGCTCACCGGAGTGCCGCCGCCGATTCCGTCGTCCTGCCGCAGGCTGGCCGAGAAGCCGGGGCGCAGCGAGACGGCACCGCCGCCCGCGTCGCGGTAGGTCAGCTCACCGCTCGTGACCGAAAGCCGGACACCGTCGGACCAACTGCCGACGACCGCGGAGGACTCCTCCGACACGCGAACCAGCTGACCCGTCTTGAGGTGAAGAATCGCCGGCTGGCCGAAGGTCGTTACCGTGGCACCGGCCTCGATCGAGGTACCGGCCGGAACGGCCAGATCCCCGAGATAGCTTCCATCGGAGACGAGCTGGCCGACGTACTCCTGGGCGGACAGACCCGCCGCGCCCACCAGCACCGCACACGCACCGATCAGGACAGCCTTGATTGCAGATTTCATTTTGAGACCCCGTATTCCCCTTTGAATTCCCCCGTTCCTTCGCTTTCGCGGTGAAAGACCGCACGGCGAAGGGACTTGTTCGGGACTATAGCCAAGTCTCATTCGCGTGCGCAAGGCGTCGAGTGGTCGGCCGGCGAGCCGGTTCGGACTGGGCAGGCATCACCGCTCCGCTTCCGACGATGCCGCTCGTCCGCCCGCCGTCTCCGAGAAGTCGAGGGTCATCGCCGTCTCGTAGCCACGGCCTTCGTCATCGAGCTCCGAGTCCCGGGGCAACGGTACGCCGTCGAGAACCACCCATGCATGGCCTGCGAGGGGATCCGCGACCTCTTCTCCGGTCTTCGCGGACCCGACGCGTCGAAACCCGAGGCAGACCGCCACGTTCTCGTGCCCGGAGAGAAGACTCGCGAGGACCAGGGAACGGGTCAGGCAGCTGTTGAGAAGACCAAACCAGTCGCCGAGCGTCCTCGAGACCCACAGCGCCACACGCACCGCACGACCGGGTTCGACGGTCGGCGTCCCCCGACGCATCAGGAGCATCCGGCGCCGCAACTGTTCGAGCGACGCTCCCTCGCGGACGGCCTGTGCCGCCAGCGCGAGCCTCACCGCCGCCGGCAGCAACGCGATCTCTCCAGGCGCAAACGGCAAGAGTCTAGGACGGCCCTGCACGTTCGAGACTCCCCGGCCCCTAGCCTGAACTTCGCGCGTCGCTATGCGCGGGAAGGTCCGGTCGATCGGCACGGTGGGCGGTCTGCTCGAGCCACGACTGGGCGTAGGAGCCGGCCGAAGCGACCAGCTCCTCGTGGGTCCCCTGCTCGACGACCCTGCCTTCGGCCATCACGAGCACGAGGTCGGTGCGCCGGGCGGTCGTCAATCGATGGGTCACGAGGAGGGTCGTGCGATCGACCACCGACCGGCGGAGGCGCTTCATCCACGCCGTTTCCGCCCAGGCGTCCATGGCGCTGGTCGGCTCGTCGAGGAGTAGCAGCGGTGCCGGCCGGTAGTAGGCGCGGGCGAGAGCGATCCGCTGCCACTCTCCGACGCTGAGCTCGATCCCGTTGGCGAACCAGCGGCCGAGCGCCGTCTCGTAGCCGGACGAAAGACCTTCGACCAGCGACTTCGCCTCGGCGTGCGCCGCCGCCTCGCGCACGCGCTCGGCGCCCTGTCCGGGCAGCGCCGCGGCGGCCGGATCGCTGAAGACGATGTTGTCGGTGACGCTCTCGTTGTAGTGCACCGGCTCCTGGAAGAGCGCCGAGACGAATCGCCGAGCATCCTCGAGCGAGTATTCCCGCAGGTCGACCCCGTCGATGAGGATGCGACCCTGATCGGGGTCGTAGAAGCGGCACAGCAACTTGAGCAGTGTGCTCTTGCCGGCGCCGTTGGAACCGACGACGGAGGCCAGCACCCCGGCAGGCAGATGAAGGTCGCAGTCCTCGAGAGCGGGCGACGAACGCCCCGGGTAGCGGAACGTGACCGACTCGAAGCGGATCCCCTCCTCGATCCGATGGCGTCGCGGCGAGGGTCGCGGCCCGTCGACGAGGGTCGATTCGAGCGCCAGAAAGGCGAACAGGTCGTCGAGGAGCAGCGAATCCGAGTAGACCTGGCCGACCTGCTGGAGGAGCGAGCGCAGGAGCCTCTGCCCCTGGGTGAACGCCTGGTAGAAGAGGGCGAGATCGCCCAGCGTGACGGTGCCCCGCGCCGCCTGCCAGAGCATCCACGCCACCGCGGCGGCGGTGACGAGCAGGGCGAAGAAGCCGGCTCCCGTCTCCGCCCAGGCGCGGCGCTTCTCGAGGGCGAGCCGCTCCTTCCTAAGCCGCGATCTGGCCGACCGGAAGCGATCGCGAAACAGCCCGGCGAGCCCGAACAGCCGCAATTCCGCCGCCGATTCCTCCCAGGTGAGGAGCCCGTCGTAGTAGTCCGCCCGCCGCCTCTCGGGGGTGGTCCCGACCGTCCAGGCGTGGCGGCGAAGCCCGTGCCGGACGACGACGTAGAGCGCCGGCACGGTACTCGCCAGAAGAGCCAGCGGAAGCCAGACGCCGAAAGGGACCAGCACCGCCCCCATCGCCAGCAGCGTCACGCTGTTCTGCAGCAGCCCGCCGAGCCCCTCGACGAGCGCCTGCGGGCGCTCGATCGCATGATCGCGCGCGCGATGAAGGTGGTCGTAGAAGTCAGAGCTCTCGTAGAACCCCAGATCGACCGCCGCCGACTTGGTCTGGATCAGCTCGGTGACGTGGTCGCGAACCTCCTCGACCTGCCCGGTCCGCACCCAGCTGGTGAGACCCGCCAGCAGCTCGCCCAGCACGAGGACACCGCCCATCCCCGCGGCGGGAAGCAGCACCGGACGAATCGAGCTCCACGAGGCGCCGACACCGAGGACCTCCACCACGCTGTCGACCACCGCACGGGTGAGGTAGACGATGGCGACCGGCAGGACTCCCTGCAGCAGCAACAGGCCGAACCAGGCCAGCGTCCAGCGCGGCGCCGCCCGCCAGACGAGAGCGAGGGCACGGCGCAGGCTGCGAAGCTGGCCGGCGAGCGCCGAGCGTTGCCGTCTCGTCTGCTGTTCGTTCACTGCCTCTTCCACCAGGAAGCCGTCCACCGGGACCCGACCATCCGTGGTTCGACCGGAGGTCGCTTTCGCCCTGCCAACGCTGGCAGGAATACCTGGGAGACACAAGCCCGTCGAGCGGCGCTCGCACGCCGTCGAGCCCTCTGTAGCCACCTGCCCCCTTGGGTATGATCGATCCGATGAGTTCCTCGACGGCCTGGGCGCGGAGGGTGTCGAGATGGATCCTCGCCATCGGCCGAGCCCACGCGGACGTCGATCGAGCGCTGCGCGACACCATCCTGGCGTGGGCTCCGGACCCGGTTCTCGCCCAGATCAACGACCTCGTCTACGGCCGGCAGGCCTACTACTGGTCGGGCGCCGACGAAGGGCGCCAGGGGCTCTTCGCCTGGGAGTCGACGGCGATCGAGCGCTTCTTTCCCGCGCCCCCCGCCCGTATCCTGATCGGCGGTGCCGGAGGGGGTCGCGAGGCGTGGGCGCTCTTCGAGCTCGGCTACGACGTCTGTGCCTTCGAACCGTCGGAGGTGCTGGTCCGGGCGTTCGCCGACCACCGCGGCACACTCTCCGATGGCCCGACGATGTACCGGGCCGGGTACCAGGACCTGCCCCGCCTCGAGGAGCCGGGTGGTGAAGATTCGGGCTCGAAGCAGCCGACCGATCTCACGGAGCTCGGACCGTTCGATGCCGGCATCCTCGGCTGGGGAAGCCTGTCGCACCTCGCCTCGGACGCCGAGTGCCGCGAAGCCGTCGGCTGGTTCTCGAGAGTCGTCCGCGGCCCGATCCTGGCGAGCTGGCAGGGACCCCACGCGCGCCTGGGGCGGCGGCAGCGATGGTTCCGGCGCCTTCTGCCCGGTCGGCGCCAGCGCGACGAGGCAGCCGTTTTCGACTGGAACCTCGGCTTCTACCGCACCATCGAACTCGAAGAGCTCACCGAGCTGATCGCCGGCCTGGGGCTGGTTCCGCTAGGGGGCGGTGCGGAGCCGCCTGGCGCCGCCCGGGAGGACTACCCCCACGCGGTCTTCGGGCCGGCGCCCGACCGGACCGCCTGAGCGATGCCAGGCGGAGACATGAGGTTCCGACCGCCGGCTTGTGACCTCGAGCCCGAGCTGCTGTGGCTCCTCACTCGTGCCTTCAGCACGGCTCGCCACCCCGCCCCCGAAGCCATCGACGCACGGCGGGCACTCGAACTGGCCGCCACCTTCGACCTCGGAGCCCGGCTGGCGACGCGCTCGGGGTTCGAAGAGCTCGACCGGGAACTGGGGCGAGAGGCGGCCGAGGCGCTGGTGGCCACACAGGCCGCAGCCAGGGCGGAGGCGCTGCGGCGGCACAGGACCGTGTCACTGCTGCTCGACGTGGTCGCCGCGCGATCGATTCCGCTCGCCCTGCTCAAGGGCCAGGCGCTCGAGGAGGACGGCATCGTGCCGCTCGGTGGCCGCTTCGCCTGCGACGTCGACCTCCTGGTACCGGAGCCCCGAGCCCGGGAGCTGGCCGAGGAGCTGACCCGAGAGGGTTACGCGCTCGAGGACTTCCCCGAGTCCGAGCATCAGCTGACCGTGATGAGTCACCCCCGGCTCGCCGCCGTCGAGATTCACCTCATGATCCCGGGCGTGCGGTTGGCGCCGGGAGAGGCTCCGGTCGGCTTCGAAGGCCTCGAGCGCGCCGACCACCTCGTGCAGGCCTCCGGGCGGGAGCGCCTCTGCATGATCCCCTCGCGAGCGGTGCTGATGGCACACCTGCTGGCGCACGGCGTCGCGCAGCATGGCTGGAGCCCCGCCTCCTATCCGCTGAGCCGGATGCTGGCGGATCTTTCTGACCTCGGCGTCGGTAGCCGAGACGGTGACTTCGAGCTCGCGGCCGGCATGACCTCGGCCAGTGTCAACCGGGCGGAGGCGACGGCTGTCAGGAAGCTCTGCGACCTGCTGGAGCGGGGCGCCCTCGAAGGGATCGAGGAGACCGGCGACCCGCCGAGCGGCGCCCTCGTGCTGCTCCGGCACCTGGTCGCCGGCCAGCTGGACCGCGCCTACCGGGAGTCGCTGCGCCTCCGCATCCACCGCCCCGGCCTCAGCGGCCGATCGACGATTGCGGTGCTGACAAAACGACTCTGGCGGATGGTCTTCAAGACCCGCGCCGAGTTGGAAGTGATCTACGGCCCTACCGACTCGAAACTGCGGATCTTCCTGCTGCGGCTCGTGCGACCCTTCGACCTCGTGCGCCGAGGCGTGATCTACCTGAGCCGGCGTGTTGCAGTCTCGAGGCGTAGCGGCTCCTGAGAGACGATCAGCTCCAGTTCCTGGCCCAGGTCTCGAGGTTGACGAGGTCCCAGAAGAGGTAGGCCTGGGTGCGCTCGCGCTCGATGAAGACGCGCTGCTTGAACCGCTCGGCCGCCGCCAGGTCGATGATCCCCATCTCCGCCAGGAGGGTCGGACCACCCAGCTCGTCCCAGACCTCCTCGCCGTGGGCCAGGCAGCGACCCTGCCAGAAATCGGTCGCCAGCAGCTTCTTCTGACGCTCGAACCCGAGCTGGGGGAGACGCTTCTCCAGCGCGTCGCGCAACGGCGCCTTGCTGCGCCCCCCCTCGATGAGGACCTCCGGAGCGACCCGGCAGAGCCCTTCGACGAGCTGGGCATCGAGGAACGGATGGCGGAATCGCACCCCCATCTGGGTTTCGACCTCGAAGCTCTCCTCGAACTGTGAGCTGACGAGGAAGTGATCGAGGCCCCTGCGCATCTCGACCAGATAGTCGTCCTCGTCCTGAGCGAGAATCGCATCGACCTTCTGTTCGAAACGCTCCAGCAACTCTCGGCGCAGCTCTGGATCGGGGGCGAGCCAGTCCGCGACGTTGCGCCTGCCGATGCGCCGGCTCCTGGCGCGATAGAGACCGGTCAGAGCGCGACCACCCGCGCGCAGCCCCGGCGTCCGGCTCATCCATGCCATCGACGAAAAGAGCGCCTGGCGCAGAACCAGTTTCAGACCGAAGTCCCACAGCAGGCGGGGCGCCATCCTGAGCGCCGGCTGGCGGAACGAGCGCAGCTCCGCTCTCAGCAGTCGGAGCACTCTCAGGAGACTGCCGCCGCGCATCAGATCTGCGGAGTAGTGGGGCGAAACTCCCAGCCACTCGTCTCCCCCCATCCCGGTCAGGATCACGTCGCAACCCGACTCGCGGCCGAGCACGCCGAGCTCGCCGTAGACTGGCCACCAGTGATTGCAGATCGGGTGTGAGAGGTGCGCGCTCCATTCGAGGCCGGCGCGAAAGAAGTTGCGGCCGGCGAGGGCGTCGTCGAAGGTCAGCATTTGCGAGTCGAGCTCGAGCTGGCCGGTGACCCCGCGTTGCACCGACTCCTCGCTGGCGCCGTGCTCGTCGGGAAACAGCAGACACAGCGCCAGCGGCCCCCCACCGTTGCCCCGCGCGAGATCGCGGCCGGTCGCGGCGATCGACACCGAGTCGAGGCCGCCGCTGAGAAAGATCCCGGTCGCACCCGGCGCCCACCGGCGGGCGATCGCGGTCTCGAACAGCGCCTCGAATTCGCCCGAGCTCGGCTCGAGCGCGGTCGCATCGCCCCGCGGCACCGGATCCCAGTAGCGGCGTGTCGTCCGGCGACCGCCCTCGTCGGTCAGCGCCTGCGCCGGCGGGAGGCGGCGAATCGACGCGACGTAGGTCTCCTCCGGCTGCGGCCAGCTGTGCGCCAGATGACTCGCCATGACCCCGCGGTCGACGTCGCTCGGCACGGCCGGCTCCGCCGCCAGTGCGGCGAGCGACCTCGAGGTCCAGAGCGCCTCGCCAACGGAGGCGAGGAAGAGCGGGAAGATACCCATGCGGTCCCGCACCGCGAAGAACCGATCCTCGTCCCCGTCCCACAAGAGGAGCGAGTACTCCCCGTGCAACCGCTCGTAGAAGAGCGCTCCCCAGCGACGGTAGGCTCGCAGCACCAACTCGGCACCACCCGGCCCCGCTCCTTCGAGCTCCCTCTCGAGCTGATCACCGTTGTGGAGCTCACCATCGAAGAGAACGCCGAAGCGCTCGGTCGACAGAAGCTCGGGACCGTCACTGTCCGTCGGTACCGAGACGGCGAGACGTCTCCCGCCCCCGGAAGGACCGAGATTCCGCAGGCGCGCACCCTCCTCGGGCGCCATCGGATCCGGCGCGGTACCGAGGCACGCCACCCAGTGGGCGCAACGGCCTAGGCGCTGCGGAGTCGCACCGCGCTGCATCGTGACGCTCCTGATTGCGGAGGCGCGGTCGGTCGTCTGGGGGCTAGCCGCCGCCGCCCATCTGCTTGCGGTTCTCGCCCGGATCGCCGCCGGCCGAACTCAGCTTGCCGCCGCCGGTCCGGATCACCTCGCTGAGCTCTCCGAGCTCCCGAACTTCCATCGGCTGCCATGCCTGCCGCCGCGTCGCCTTGTCACCGCTCTTTGTGCTCTTGGTCATTACCTTCGCCCCCGGATCCTTACCAACCAGTGAACCCGGCCACCCTAGCAGAGTCCTCACGGTTCGGCCAGATCGAGTTCCCGCCTGACGAGAGCGGCCAGCGAAGCGAGGCCGGCATCGAGACCCTCGAGGCCCCGTCCGAGGACGACCCGGAAGACGGGCATGCGGGCGGAGAGGGCGAGGTAGTCCCGCACCATCGCCTCCTTCTCCGGCAGCCGCCCCGGGTCGAAGCAGTAGGCGTGGGCGAGGAGGTCCGACAGCGCGTCGCCGGGGGCCATCCGCTCGATGCTCAGTTCACCGTTCGGCGCACGGTCGGCGCCCAGCGAAAGACCGAGCGCCAACCGCCGCGGCTCGAGGGAAGCGGCGTGCTCGATCGTCGCAATGAGCTTCGAGCCGCCGGTCTCCCGCCCGGGAAAGTAGTGCGATGCACTGTCCGAGGTGAGGCGCACCGAGAACGGCAGCGGCGAGGCGAGGATCTCGGCGTCCACGGGCTGGAAGGCGAGCACGTCGTCCGCGAACACCCGGAAGCCCAGGGTGCCCAGACCGTAGGCGAGGGTCGACTTGCCGCTCCCGGAGACCCCGCAGATCAGCAGCACTCCGCCGGCCGTCTCGACGGCGCTGGCATGGACCGCCTGCACTCCCTGAGCGTTGAGAACGAACGGCAGGGCGGTGCGGTAGTACGCCTCCTCCACCTTCTCCGTACCCACCCCGGCATCGGCAGCGGCCTCGACGGCAGCCGAGCGGCCTTCGGAGGGACCCGGACCTGCATCGAACAGGTAGGTGCCCACCCCCTCGACGTGGAAGAGCTTCCGCCCCTCACGCTCGGCCGAGTAGGCGACGACCGAGCCCGACGTGTCCTCCCACTCGTGGAGGACGATGTCCTTCGCGATGTCGAATCGGGCCGCGGCGGAGCGCTCGGCGTCGAGGCGTACCAGAGCAGGGGCGGCGATCCGCCGCGGGCGGGTCACTCTTCTTCGACGACCAGCAGGTCGGCGGCGGCGAGCGCCGCCACCGTGGCATCGATCTCGGACGAAAGGAGGCCGCGCTCGACATCGAACTCAGCGAGCAGAGTCTCCTCGATCTCCTGGCGATTCCTGCCGTCGCCGAGAAGCTCCCACAGCCTCAGTGCCGTCGCGTTGAGAGAGTGAATCCGGTTGGTGCCGAGATGGACGAGCACCATCTGATCCCCCATCTCCTGAGCGACGACGTCAGGGCTGGCGGAGTAGCTGCGCGCGGGCTCGGAACGCTTCTCGGACATGACGCGAGTATAGAAGCTTCCGCAAGGAACGGGCCCGAGACCGTGCGTCATCCGTCTCTGCGCCGAAGCGAAGCCTGTGCTACGTTCGTTCGCGACTGAGGGAGGTTGGTTTGGCAATCGCAGGGGCGGCGGTCGCGGGAGCAATCCTGGCGGCAGCGACGACGATGTGGCTGGTGCCGGCGGTGATCCGCCTGGCGTCCGGGATCGGCAGTGTCGATATGCCGGGAGAGCGGCGCGTCCACACGCGGCCGACTCCCAGGCTGGGAGGCATCGCCATCGCCGCCGGCCTGGCGACGGGCACCGCGGCGGCCATCGGCATCTATCGCTGGCAGGTCGGCTGGACACCGACCGACAACGAACTATGGCTCTTCGCCGGCTCCGCCTCCGTCATCTTCCTCCTCGGCGTGCTCGACGACGTCAGGGGAGCCCGTGTGTGGGTCAAGCTCGCGGTGCAACTCGCCGTCGCCGGCATCATCGTCAAGGCGGGGTGGGCCTTCCAGGGGATGCAGATCCCGCTCCTCGGCCCGGTCGACTTCGGACCCGTCTTCGGCGCCGTGCTCTCGGTCCTGTGGCTGGTCGGCATCACCAACGCCATCAACCTGGTCGACGGCCTCGACGGTCTCGCCGGCGGCATCAGCGCCATCATCGCCGCCGCGCTGGCGATCTTCGCCGCCCTCCACGGTGACCTTCTCGCCGCACTCATCACCGCCGCCATGGCAGGCGCCTGTCTCGGCTTCCTGCGCTACAACTGGGCGCCGGCACGAATCTTCATGGGCGACTCGGGTTCGCTGACCCTCGGCTTCCTGCTCGCCGCGGTCTCGCTCCACTCCTCCCTCAAGACCTCCGCCGCCGTCGCCATCCTCGTCCCGTTCCTCGCTCTCGGGCTGCCGGCGATCGACACCCTGCTGGTGATGATGGTCCGCTTCCTCCAGAAACCCCACGGCTCGGTCGCCCGGCGGATCGCGGCGATGTTCAACGCCGACCGCAACCACCTTCACCACGTGCTGCTCGATATTGCGCCGAAGCGCCATCGGGTGGTGTGGGTGCTCTACCTGGTTGCGGTCGCCGGCTGCCTGATGGCGCTGGCGGTGGTGCTGAGCCACAGCGCCACATTGGGCTACACGCTGATCCTCGTCGAGATCGCGGCGATCGTCCTCATTCGCAGTCTGGGCGCCGACGAGCGGGCCGGAGCGAAGGCGCGTTCGATGCGGGAACGTGCCCTCGAAGCGATGCTGGGGCAGGGTGCGCCCGGAGTGAGCGGCGCGACAGCCGCCGAGCCGCGGCGGTCGGAGAGCGCCCCTCCCACCACCGAGTCGAAAGTCTCCAACGTCGGCTGAAGTCGGGGAAGCTCCGGCAGGGCGCCCGCGGCTCAGCGCCCTCTGAGACGCTGCCGCAGAACGAGCCAGGCGAACCTCGGTAGCGCCTTCTGCCGGAAGACTCTGCCCGGTTCCCGCACCAGCCGATAGAGCCACTCGAGCGACCAACGACGCCAGCGCTCCGGCGCCCTGCGGACTTCGCCTGCGAGCACGTCCAGGGTCCCTCCGATCCCCTGGCACACCGCCAGCGGCAGGCGGTCGAGGTACTCGGCCATCCAGCGCTCCTGCCGCGGGCTGCCAAGGGCCACGAAGAGCAGCTTCGCACCGGATGCTCGAATCGACGCGACGAGTTCGCCCATCTCTCCCTCTCCGACATACCCGTGGTGACGTCCCGCGATCGACAAGCCCTCGAAGCGATCCTCCAGCGCCGTTGCCGCTCGACGCGACACCTCTTCGGTCGCTCCGTAAAGAAAGACACCCGCTCCGCGGCGGGCCGCCATCCGGCACAGCTCCGGCATCAGATCGGCGCCAGCGACCCGTTCGAAGCGGCCCAGCCCCAGGAGTCGGGCCGCCCAGACCACACCGACCCCGTCGGGGATGAGGAGTGTCGCGCTCTCGAGGAACCGCAGCAACGCAGTGTCGCTCCGAGCGGCGATGATCTTCTCGGGGTTCACAGCGACGATCGTCACCGGCTCGGTTCCATCGAGTCGCTCCTCGACGAACGCCACCGCCTCCTGAGCGGTCAGCCGATCGACCGGCACCCCCAGGATGTCGATGCGACCCGCAGTCACGTGCGCTCCTCGAACAGGGTCCGCAGACTCTCCCAGCCAGGGCTCTCGCCCCGGAGCCAGGACACCGACGTACTCCACTCGCAGGGCAGTTCGCCACGATGTCGACGGCTGATCGACGTCAGCGGCTCACGCTCCGCGTAGCGACGCGACCACCATCCCGGCCCCGGAGCGTCCCCGACCACGTCGTCGGCACCCCGTGCGATCGAATCCTCTCCCGGCCCCTGCACCGAGAGTCGTACCAGGTCACCGAGCTGCCAACCGACTCCGTCGAGCTCCTCGACCGTGACCGGAACATGCCAGTTCAGCTCCAGCTCATGGACTCCCTCCCCGACCACACGATCCCAGACGAACAGTCCACAGCTCTCGTCCCAGCCGATTCCCCGCCAGTGCGTCCAGCGGCCATGGGCGGGACGCAGCCGGGCCAGCAGCCACAGACGGCCACTCAGTTCTCCCTGGTCGACGAGTGAGCAGTCGTAGGGAGAGGTCCACTGGAACGCACCGGCTTGCACGGCTTGATCCTCGTCACCGACGCAGACCGTATTGTGGGCGCGGGTACCGCGGAAGTACGCACGCCAGCCATGCCCGTTCAGGCCGTCCGGCCGATAAGTGCCCGTTCCGCAGTCGACGAAGACCTCGCGACCGTCGAGCGCAAGGTCGATGGCCAGCCCATCGGCATGACCGTGCCCGTGGAGCGGCGCCATGCCGAGTGCGCCGTGATCGAAGACCAGCCGAGCCCGCTTGGACGCAAGCACGGTGACGCCGGTCTCCTCGAACGTTCGCCTCCCTTCGAAAGGTGCTTCCTCGCGCCATGCCGTCCTCAGATGAGGCGAAAGCGCGAATCCGCCGTCGCCGTCTCCCAGCTGTGGCATCGAGCCGGGCTCGGGGCTCAGAGTTTCCAGGAAGTCCCGACCGCGACGCCAGGCCGCCTCCAGGACTTCCGAAGCCTCGGCACCCCAGGCCGGAAGGGCCGCCACGACCAGACCACACAGGTCGGTGATGAAGCGCGAGTACCCGGTGGAGCGCTCGATCCCTCCGCCGTCCGGCAGGATCTGCCGATCGACTTCCTTCTCGAACAGGGAGAGGCCCCTCAAGAGTCGGCGACGCGAGGACGGGAGCTCTGGAAACAAGCCACCGGCGAAGATCAGGCCCGCAGCCTCCGCAAGGGTGTGATTCCCTGCCGAAGAGTACAGCGACAGACGTCTCTCGATCAGCACAGCGTGGCTCTCGATCAGGGAGATCGCGCGGCGCCAGGTCGACTCCTCGAGACGAGCCCGGACCCGGTCCAGCGCATGGCAGACGGAGAGAATCCGGAGCCCGCATTCCATCGCCGAGACGTAGTGAATCCCCAGATAGGGAGGGTTCGCTTCCAGCCAGGAGGCCAGGCAGCGCTCGATCTCCGTCACCAGCCCGGCGGCCTCGTCCCCTGAGCCAGACTCCGCAGCACGAGCCAGAACCAGCAGCAGCTGAAGACGAGAGGGCTCCCACACGAGCCGAGCGTCCCCCCATCTGTTGCCACTGCGATAGTCGATGCCGGCGAAGAACTCGAGAGGCCAGGTGAGCCCCGTGTCGGGGGCGCGGTGCCAGCGGTCGGGCTCTTCGCTCATACTGCGTGCGAGGACCCGTACCTCGTCGAGCCCGGTGCGTTCGCTTCCCGGCGCCCATTCGACTTCAGGGAGCCGGCGCTGTGCCCCTGTGCAGAAGGCGAACTCCGTCGGATTGCGCTCGACCCACCCCGTCCTCCCTCGACCGAGCTGCTCGACACGCAACCGGGACACGGAGAGGGCAGCCCTGATCCGGTGGGCCCACTCCCTCGGGCTCATCGCGCCAGCCCGTCTCAGGTACCAGCTCAGCCCCTGCGGCACGATGCGATCCCTCGCCCTTCCGCCGTCTCGTGGACCCGATACCGCGCGAGCCTCACTCGCCCAGATGCTGCCACTCGCCGGTCGCGAGACTCTCTCGAGCGAGGATGGTCGCTCGCGTGACGTCCTCGATCTCGCCGAAAGGCATCGCCGGGTCGCCCCCGCCGACGATCTCCGAAACGAAGGAGTCGAGTTCGGCCGCAAACCCCTTGTCCTGACCTCGCGAGCGCACGCTCGTCTTCCTCGCCGAATGGAAGAAGTCCGTCCGTCGGAAGTCGTCGAGAACCAGAGCCTTGCCGCCGCCGAACGCTTCGATCCGTTCCTTCGGCAACCGCGAGTCTCCGCCGGTCGCATAAATGATCGAGGCCGTCGCTCGCCGCCCGAAGAGCAGCTGGAAGACGCCCTGGTCGCCGCCCCGGTCGTCGCCGACGGCCGCCGCTGAGACCGCCGTCGGCCGGTGCCCCACCAGACTCTGAAGGGTGTCGATGAAATGACACAGCTCTCCCAGGAGACGGCCACCACCGACCTCCTCGTCACGCGTCCAGTGACGGGCATCGACGGGACCGGCGTTGACCCGGCAGCATAAGGCGATCGGGCCCGAAACGTCGCCGAGAAAGTCCCTGGCCCTCACCGCATGGAGCGAGAATCGACGGTTGAACCCCACCCTCAGCCGCACGCCGGAAGTTGCGGCGTCGTGATAGGCGCGCGTGACCTGTCGCAACTCCTCGAGGGTGAGGCACAGAGGCTTCTCGACGAAGACATGCTTGCCCGCCTCCAAGGCGCGAACCACCTGCTCGGCGTGAAGGTGATGGCGTGTGCCGATCAGCACCGCATTCACCTGATCGTCGTCGAGCACCTCCTGGAAGGAGGTGGTGCAGGCCGTCGCCTTCAACGACCGGGCCAGCCGCTTCGCTCGGCCCGCCCGCTCGGTACAGATCAGCTCGAACCGGCTCTCAGGCTGCTTCGCAAGAATCGGCAACAGCCGATCCCTGACATGGCTCCCTGCGCCGACGATTCCCCATCGGACGCCCGTCGGGCTCGGAGCGGGGGCGACTTCGACTCTCGACGCCGGCGGCTGCGACTGCGACTGCGACGACGGGTAGGTCAGCACCAGCCCGAGACACTCTTCGGGAGCCGTCATCAGTCGCTCGTAGGCTGCGGCAGCGTCCTCGATGTCGTGACGGTGGGTCGTCAACGGTTCGAGGTTGACCGAGCCGGCGGCCACCAGTTCGAGGAAGGCCTCCATGTTGCGGCCCTCGGTCCAGCGCACGTACTCGAAGGGATAGTCGCGTCCCTTGCCCTCGTACTCGACGTCGTAGCGGCCGGGGCCGTAGGAGCGCGAAAGCCGGAAGTCGAGTTCCTTCTCGTAGAAAGGTCCCCGGGGCAGGTCCATTCCGACCGCGCCCACGACGACCACCGTCCCGCGCGATCGAGCGACGCCGGCGGCGGTTCTGACCGGCTCGTCGCTGTCCGTGCTGGCCGCGACGACGACCCGATCGACACCTCGCTCGCCGGTCATCACCTCGACAGCAGAGGGCAACGCAGCGGGCTCGACCGCAACTTCGGCGCCGAGCTCCAGCGCCAGCTTGCGGCGTCGCCCGTCCGGATCGGAAGCGACGACCCTGCAGCCGTTGGCCCTCAGGATCTGCACGACGAGCAGCCCCACCAGGCCAAGCCCGATCACCGCGACTCGGTCGCCGATCTCGGGCTTCGCCTGACGAACCGCCTGCAGCGCGATGGCCCCCAGGGCGACGAAGGCAGCCTGCTCCATCGACATCCCATCAGGAATCGGCACACAGAGGTTGGCCGGCACGCACACTCTTTCGGCATGAGACGCATAGTCCTGCCCGGCACAGGCGACCCGATCGCCGACGGCGAAACCATCGACGCCTTCGCCGACGCCCACGACAACCCCCGCACTGCTGTAACCCAGCGCCGAGGGTGCCTCGAGGCGGGATCGCACGAGCTGTGCGGTCGCCCGGACCCCTTCGCGTCGCGCGACCTCGACGACCTTACGGACCTGGTCGGGCCGCTCCAGCGCCTTGCCGATCAGTCCCTTGCGAGCTACCGACACGGTCGCCCGCTCGGTGCCGCTGCTGATGAGCGACGCCCGATTGGCCACGAGGAGGCGTCCCGGCCCGAGAGTCGGCTCGGGAACCTCTTCGACGAGCAACTCGCCCGATTTGAGATCCTGCAGCACCTGCTTCATGGAAGAGCGTCCAAGCTGTGAGGCTCCAGTTCTTCGTCCACGATCGAGATCAGAGCAGCGGCGGTGTGTTCGGTTCGGTACGACTCGGCGCATCGACGACGGTTGGCGGTCCCCAGCCGAAGTCTGGCCTCGAAGTCGCCCAACAGTCGATCCAGCGCTCGCTCGAGTTCGCCTAGCCTACCGGGGTCGACGAGGTGGCCGCTCTCTCCCTCGGAGACGATCTCCGGCGCCGCTCCGACCGGGGTCGCCACCACAGGCAGGCCCGCGCCCATCGCTTCGAGCAGGGCCATCGAGAACCCTTCGGAGTAGCTGGGGAGGACGAAGACATCCGCCTCGACGAAGCGCTCCACCTTTTCTTCGCCGAGGACGCGGTCGCCGTGAAAGAAGACGCGGCCCTCCAGCCCTCGCTCCTCGATCTCGGTTCGGAAGACCTCCACAGGATCGTCGAAATCGATCGGCTCTCCCGTCACCTGATTGAAGAAGACGTTGCGCTCGGGACTGGGGGCACCGATGAAGTCGAAAACCACATCGTGACGCTCGCACAGCCCAGGAATCACCTTCAACAGATCGCAGTAGCCCTTGGCGTGCGAAAGATGACCGACGAAGAGCACTCTCGTCGCGCGACCGCTGTCGCGCCGCCGGGAGCGGATCGAGATCGCGTCGTCGAAGCTGTCGAAGAACTCGTCACTGAGCGCGTTGGGCAGCCTGCGAACGCGCTCGGCGCCGACGATGGGATCGAACTGGCCTCTCAGTCTCTCCGCCTGCACGATGACGCGGCGACAACCGCGGAGGAGCCAACCGATCACCGCGCGGACCGGCCGCCACTGCCGGTCGTAGAAGAGCCGGAAGTGCCCACCGCGAAACTGGACGAACAGCGGCCTGCTCAGCGCGCGGCACACGAGACAGGTGGTGCCGTCGCGAACCCATCCCTTCAGCGTGGCCGACGTCGGGCAGTAGAGAACCGCGTCCGGCCGAGAGCCGAGGAGTTCGCGCAACAGGCGCCAGACGTATCGCGGGTAGGCGGCCAGCATGACGAGATCGAGCCTCCCCTTCTCGACGTTCGAAGTGCGCAAGGTCGTGTTGAGCGAACGAACCTCGTAGCGATGGTTGAGCTCCGGTGACAGGACGAGGGTCTGCACGCCGATCTCCGGACCCGAGAAGGGCGGCGGCAGTGGCCCGACGATCAGGAGTCTCTGCTTTCTCTCCATCAGAGGCTCTCGACCCTCTTGCCGCAGGCGAACTCGATCGCTTCGACGAAGCCGGAGGCCGACGTCGAGACCCGGAACCTCTCCTCGACCCTCGCCTTCGAGCGTCGGCTCATCCGCTCCCGGAGGTCGGGGTCGACAACCAGTCTTTCGATCGCAGCCGCCAGCGCGGATCGATCCCGCGGATCGACCACGAATCCGTTCTCCCCATCGACCACGATGTCCCCGACACCACCCGCAAAGCACGAGGCGACGATGGGGAGGCCCGCGGCGGCCGCCTCGACCATCGCCAGGCCGAAGACGTCGAACCGCGTGGGGAAGACGAAGACGTCGGCAGCAACGAGGCGCTCCGGTAACTGCTCGCGGTCGAGAAAGCCCGTGAACTCGACTTCGAACCCGGCGTCCGACGCCCTCGCCTGAAGCTGGGGGTCCTGCGGACGCTCGCCGATACAGGTCAGCCGCACCGAACCACCCGGCAGTGCATCGAGGGCGTCGAGCAGCAGGTCCAGTCCCTTGAGCCTCGTCATGCGCCCGATGCAGACGAGTCGAACGGGACGCTCAGGCGCTCCGGCAGCCATGACGCTGGTGTCCTCTTCCTTCGGCGAGGTTCTGCCGGCAACCGCTTCGAACGGCGCCACGTCGACGGTGTTCTGACCGATGAAGATCCGATCCGATCGCACGCCGAGGCCCAGGAGGTAGTCACGACTTCGCGATCCGTATGCGACCCACGCCGTAGTCAGGGGCCGGAACCACCAGCGCCGTAGCAGGAAGCGAGCCCGCTCCTTGACTCGGAAGGTGAGCGAATCGCGCCCGTCTCCCCTTCGCCCACGAATCGCCCCCGAATGCACGACGACCCGCGCTCGGGTCAGCAGCCGATACAGGAGGACGAGCGAACCTTCGAAGCCCATGCTCGAGGTGACGATCACGTCGGGGCGCGCCTTCCGCAGGGCGCTCCAGAGAGACCGGCAACGGGCCCCGAACGTGGAGGGCCTGCGCTGCTCGGTCGGACCGGAACGTTGCGAGTAGGCAAAACGTGCAGCCGCGAGCGGCTCGTGCCAGCGACGGCGATAGGCCGAGATGTTGGAGAAGTAGACCTCGTATCCGGTCCTCCGCTGCGCCAGTTGGCGGTCGATCTCGTTGCAGATGGCAACTCGATAGGGAGTCGGGAGATTGGTCGCGTGGACCACTCTGCGATCGACCGTCCCGTCCGACGCCGCCGACCGGCGCTGTGACGACCCGTGCATGTCAGAACAACCAGTGCTCGAACCAGTTGACCAGGAAGTAGACGTTCCACAACCCGTGGACCCCCTCCCCCGACTCCTCCGCCCCCCGCCGGAGCAGCTTTCGCAGACCGCGGGCGTCGAAGAGACCTGTCTCCTGACAGAGACGATCGAGACGGGACTCGACGAAGCTCTCCATCCCGTCTCCGAACCACTCCCTCAGCGGCACGCAGAAGCCGGTCTTCGGACGGTAGAGCGTCTCCGCCGACAGCACTCCCTCCAGCGCCTTCTTGAGGATCGCCTTCGGCTCGCCGTCGACGAGCTTGTGAGATCCGGGAATCGACAGAGCGAGCTCGACCAGATGGTGATCGAGGAACGGCACACGCAGCTCCACCGAGTTCGCCATGCCGAGACGATCTGCGCGATGGAGGTAGTAGTTCGGCAACAGGTCCCTGACCCCGGAGTAGCTCATCCAGTCGAGCAGGCTGGAAGAGTCCGCACCGTTGCTGACCGCCTCGAACTCGTCCCTCAACCCGCGAACATGCTCGTGGACGTCGAAGACCGATCGCTCGAGGAACTCGGAGCTGAGGATCGCCCCCCTTGCCGCAGTCTTCAAGCCGCCCGCACCGGCCCAGTAGTACTGCTCCCCCCGAGCCGCGCGCCCCCCCATCTCTCGCAGAGGGGATGAGTCGCCGAGCGGCGAGAGCAGAAGCGGGAACAGCCTGCGCAGAGGGTTCCAGCGGCTCTCCATCGCCCGGAACAGCGGCTCCCTCCGAGCGTAGGAAGCCCAACCGCGATAGCCGCAGAACAACTCGTCCGCCCCATCCCCGGTCAGGATGACCTTCGTACCGTCGTCGCGAGCGAGACTCGCCAGGAAGTGAATCGGAATCGAAGTCGCGTCGGCGAGCGGATCGTCGAAGATCTCCGCCATGCGAGGAAGGAACTCCTCGAGCTCCGGTCGCGTGACGAGCTTCTCGCGATGGTCGGCTCCCGCTCCCTCGGCGATCCGCCGCGCGAAAGCGCGCTCGTCGTAGCGCTCCTCCTCGAACCCGATCGTGTACGTACGTACCGGCTTCGAAGTGAGCCTCGACATGAGCTCGACTACGGCGCTCGAGTCCACGCCACCGCTCAGGAACGCGCCCACCGGAGCGTCGCTGATCATGCGCCGCTGCACCGACCGCTCGAGTTCGTCGCGGACCTCGCGAGCCAACTCATCGCCGTTCTGACCCTCGGAGGAGCGACGCTCGGGTGTCCAGAACGGTTCGCAGGTGTGGACACCGGCAGCCGTCGCCGTCAGGACATGCCCGGGCTCGAGTTTCCGGATGCCGGCAAAGAGAGTTCGTGGTGCCGGTACCCGGTTGAACGTCAGATAGAGCGCCAGCGCCTCCTCATCGAGTCGACGCGAGACCCACGGCAACTCGAAGAGCGCTCGAATCTCCGAGGAGAACGAGAGCACTCCCCCCTCGGTCGTGTAGTAGAGAGGCTTGATGCCGATACGGTCGCGGGCGAGCAGAAGCGATCGATCGGAGCGGTTCCAGTAGGCAAGCCCGAACATGCCGTTGGTCCTGGACAGGTATCGACTTCCCCGCCGGTCGAGTCCCGCCAGCAGCACCTCTGTGTCGGAGTCGGAGACGAACGTTGCGGGTGAAGAAGACGCCTCGCGCAGCTCGCGGAAGTTGTAGACCTCGCCGTTGTAGGCCAGCACGCCGCGCTCGCTGACCATCGGCTGGTGACCGCGGTCAGACAGGTCCTGGATGCTGAGGCGACGACTCCCCAGATAGACACCGGCTTCACGATCGCTCCAGAGACCTTCGTCGTCCGGCCCGCGATGGGCAGTCGCCCGGTTCATCGCGTCGACCAGTCGATCACCGGTCTCGATCGTTCGACCCGAGAGGTTGAGGAAGCCGTTGATCCCGCACATATCGTCTAGACGTTGAGGCTGCTTGCCGGGCTCAGGAAGTGCGGGAAGGCTGCCTCTCGACGGTTCTTGAGAGAGGCAAGGCGCTCGGCTCGCCGCTGCAGGACGGGTGGTGCCGACTCGGTCTCGATCGGCACCTCGAAGCGAAATCTGTGCAGCCGGTGCTGGATCT
The DNA here is from genome assembly GCA_965223855.1 of Candidatus Multivoradales bacterium. Taxonomy (GTDB): domain Bacteria; phylum Acidobacteriota; class Thermoanaerobaculia; order Multivoradales; family JAHEKO01; genus CALZKB01. The sequence goes on along the minus strand of CBDCXM010000009.1, from coordinate 1,772,799 downwards.
TGAAGTACCTTCCACCCAGAAACCGAAGCCAGGCAGGCAGGAGCGGCCCTCCGTGGTGGCAACCAACGCCGTCGCCGGCGACGAGGGTCAGATTGGGCGCCAGTCGGAACTCGCGAGCCGCGAGATAGAAGCCGCGGGTCGCGATCTGGTCGGCGAGGAACGACCGGACGAGTTCCTGGTAAGGCTCGAGGGCCGCAGCGAGGCGCCGCTCTTCTACGGGAGCGTCGAACCAGCTTCGCCGCCAGGCGATGAACTCGTCGGTTCTCCTTCCTATCTCGTCGCCGTCGACGCCCAGGAGCTCGAGATCGTAGGCCATCGCCTTGACGTGCAGGAAGAAGCCTCGCAGCTTGAAAACGGAGTACGTCGCCTGAATCACCAGATTGACGTAGAGCTGGAGCACGTATTCGAGCGCGAGCTGAGCCAGAAGTCGCCCATCGGCATCTGCGATATCGGTCCGAGACGAGAGATCGAGGTCGTCCCCGGCCAGGTGACGATAATTGAAGAAGGGCGCGTACCGGAGCGCCACGTCGAGATCCTCTTCCGAAATGCCGAAGGGCGCGTGGAGGATCATCGAGCGGTCCTCTTCCGGCACGGCGTCCAGAGGCCGCCCCTGGTGGCTGGAGCCCTCTTCGAAGACGACCAGGAAGTCGAGATCGGAGATGCCGGGGTCGGACACCTGACCGACCTGGTATACGGAGCGGACGCCGGGAAGGGTCATCGTGCGATCGGTGAAAGCCCCGATCGCCCGTTCGTAGTCCTCGAGGCCCAGCGGACGGGGAAGGTCGACGAAGTGGTACATTCCGCGTTCGAACTCGAGGCCGGCAAGCCCGCTCGGCCCTCCGAAGGGCCTCTCGCCGACGGACCTGATCTTCCGAGGGGCAGGTCGGAGGCCTTCGCAGGACCCTCCGGGCGACCGCTTCGACCGGATCATGTCACAACCGCCTCTCTGCGATTCCGACTCCCGAGAGCCGTCCCGGGCGTCGCTGTCGGCTGCGAGAGCGTCTCTGCATCGGGTCCTCGACCGCTACGTCAATCGAGCCGTCCTGGCGCGATCGGACCTCGCTGCGGCGCTCATTGCACCACGATGGTGCCGAAGGCGCTCTGAAAGCCGAGTGCAGCGCGCGTTCGACGCCTTCCGTTCGGCAATCGGTCCCCGAAAGGGCACAGAGACGACCTTGCAGCCCGCTGCCTACGCCGGCAGCAACGCGCATGTGCGACGGATGATGGCCGCCCTCGAACCGTTGGAGCCGGACCTCGTTGCGGTCCTCCTCCACGGCAGTCTCGCCGATTGCTCGACGACCCCCTACAGCGACTTCGACGTTCTCGCCGTCCTGTCGAACCGGGCGATCGAGACGCCCGGCCGGCTCGCTCCGCTCGCCTCACGGCTCGGCGAGCTTCAGCGGATCCTCTTCGACTTCGACCCCCTGCAGCACCACGGCTGGCAGGTTCTCAGCGAGGCCGACCTCTGTGCCTACACCGAATCGCCCCTGCCTCTCGAGACTCTTCGAACAGCGGTGTCACTCCTGCCGGAGCCCGGGAAAGTCGAGATCCGGGTAGAGGTCGACGAGGCGAGCGCCTGCGGCGAGCTCGAGCGGGTCGCCGACTCGGTCATCGCCGGAGCCGAAGTCCGGCGACAGCCGACGAATCTCTTCGACCTGAAGGCCCTCCTGAGCCGCTTCATGCTGCTGCCGGCGCTGTTCCTCCGAGCGGTCGAGGGGCGAGCGGTCTCCAAGTCGGCCAGTTTCGAAGCTGCGAGAGGCCACTTCGATCCTGCGACCTGGCTGCCGATGGAGACCGCCTCGGGCCTGCGCCTCGACTGGCGTCAGGAGATGCCACCCCTCACGAGACTCCTGCTCGCGCGACCCGGGCCGCTCCGGGCCCGCCTGGCAAGACGCCTGGCGCCGAGGATCCCATCCCCCTGGGGATCGAGTCTCGATGCGGAGTTCTACGACGGCCTCGCCGCCCTCGCTCGAGCGATGGTCCACCGCTCACGGTCGGTATCGACACAGAATCCCCATCCGGCATGAAGCAGGCACCGCCCCGCCCCGCCCCTCTTCGGGTGGTTCACGTCGTATGGGCCGCAGCGCCCGGCGGCATCGAGAGACTGATCATCGACCTGTGCCGCACGCAAGCGCGTGGCGACGCGGTCACGCCGGCGATCCTCTTCGGCCACGCGCAGGGAATGTGGCTGGAAACCTTCGAAGCGCTCGGTGTGCCCCTCTACGACGCCCGGCTCAGGTCCGGGACCGACTTCTCACCCTTCGCCCGTCGTCGTGCGAGAGCGATCTTCGAAAACTACGATCTGCTTCACTTCCACAGCTTCAATCCACTCCTGGCTTCGGCGGCCGTGGGATCCGCCCGGCCTGTGGTCTACACCGAGCACGGCAACTTCGGCTTCGGCCGCAAACGGCGCTGGAGAGACCGACTGCAGCACCGCCTCAAGCGCCACTTCCTCCGCAGGTCGGTCGCGGTGATGACCTGCAACTCGAACTTCACGCGCGACGTCGCCCGTGCGCGTTACGGGCTTGATCGTCTCGACACCCGAGTCGTCTACAACGGTATCGATCACTCGCAGCGCTCAGAGGGCGAACTCGACCCGGAACTGGCTCAGCTGCTCGCCGATCGCTTCGTCGTCGGCTACGTCGGCCGACTGGCCGGCTTCAAGCGGGTGGATCGTCTGCTCAGGGCGTTCGCCGACTTCCGACACCGGCGCTCCGGCTATCTGCTGCTGGTCGGCGACGGCGTCGAGCGCTCCCGGCTGGAGCGGCTGGCCGCCGACCTCGGCATCCGGGAGGATTGCATCTTCGCAGGCTTTCGCTCCGACGTAGGATTACTCCAGAGACGAATGGACGTGTGCGCTTGCCCTTCCGAGGGCGAGCCTTTCGGACTCGTTGCGGTCGAGGCGCTGTCGCGGGGCACACCGGTGGTCGTGTTCGAGGACGGAGGCGGCGTGATCGAGATCGTCGGAGGTGTGAGGCCCGACGACGTCGTTACGACGGAGGCCGCGATGGCGCGAAGATTCGAGCACTACCTCGTCGAGCGCGAGGCACCGGACGACGGGCGGCTTGTCGGGCACGCCCGCACCTTCGACATCCGAACGATGGCCGGACAACTCCTGGACGTCTACCGGCAGGTCTCCGAAGACGCATGAGCCTCTCGCCGAAAGAGCGCAACGGTCGCTTCCGTTACTCGATCTTCGCCCATCCGGTCGCGCGGGTACTGAAGTTCCGGCGTTGGAGCAGCAGATTCGACCAGATCGAGTCGGGACGCCTCGCCCTGGACTACGGCTCGGGAGACCGACCCTACGAGCGACTTGTGCTGCGTCGATTCGAGCGCTACCTCTCGGCCGATCATCCAGAGGCCAATCAGGCGCACGCGGCAAGCTTCGACCTGCCGATCATCGACGGTCGAGTCGACCTGGCAGACGCCGAGGTCGACTTCGTCCTGATGACCGAGGTTCTCGAGCACGTCTACGAACCGAAGGCGGTGCTCGGTGAGGTCGCTCGTCTGCTCCGACCCGGAGGCACGCTGCTCGGGTCCGTGCCGTTCGCGATGGGCGAACACGAGCGACCGCACGACTATCACCGCTACACCTGTTTCTGTCTCGATCGGATGCTCTCGGACGCAGGGTTCGAGGTCGTCGCTATCGAGTACGTCGGCGACATGTTCGGGGTGGCGGTCTCAGCCTGGTCCAAGATTGCGAACGTCGTACCCAAGATGGCTCGGAAGCTCCACCTGGGTTGGCTGGGCGACTTCGTCCACACGCTGCTGCGGGCTCCGGAGCTTCTCTACTACCTGTGCATCCGCATCGGGCTGGATCCCGGCCGGATCGCCTACTTCCGGCACTACCCCCTGGGCTTCGTCTTCGAAGCGCGACGGCGCTGAACGCCGCGGCGACTCCCGCCCTCAGAGTCGGGCCCTCAGAGCGGGGCCCTCAGAGCGGGGGTGCCGCTCGAGAACTCGCGACCGGAGCCGGCCGCATAGGTGCTGGCCGCGCTGCTCTGCGGACGTCGGCGACTCGATGGCGCGAAGCGACCGTGTTGCCGACGATGACCCCGGTCCACGTCCACAGCACCCACTGGACGGAGATCATCAGGGGGAAGTTGTTGCCCCAACCGGCAAACCAGTAACAGGCGACGATCAGGGAGCCGAACGTGAGCATCGCGTTGGTGTCCAGAGAGGCGTCGCGGTCCATGGAACGCAACCGCTTCACGAGCCTCACGGTGAAGTAGATCATCATGCCCAGCATCGCCATGAAACCGAGATACCCGGAGAAGAACAGGGCGTTGAGGAACTGGTTCTCCGGATTGCCGACACCGAAGGTGCCGACGAGTTGGTCGATCAGGTCACGACGGAAGAAGACCGGCAGCAGCGTCATCCACTTACCACCCCGACCTCGACCGACGTCGGTGAACTCCCCGCCTCCGGTCAACGCGCCCAGCTCATCGGCGAATCGCAGCCTCACCCCTTCCACGAGGAAATAGACCGCAGCCGCGGCAGCGACGACCACAATCGCCCTTCGGGGTTCCCGCCTCAGCAGGAACAGCACCAGCAGCGTCGTCCCCAGGGTCACCCATGCCGAACGCGAGTAGGTGGCGTAGACGAAGTAACCCGCGAGACCGAGCAGGCCGTACCAGTAAGGTTTGAAAGCGAAATCGCGCGAGAGTCGTGCGGTCAGCAGCATCAGCAGCACGAAGACTCCGAGAAACGCGAGTGTGTACACCCCTTCGTAGGCGCCCGAGATTCTCTGCGCACCGTACCGACCAGTGATGTAGAAGCCTGAAACCAACCCGGTGTCGACGCCTCGTCCGGCTGTAGCGATCACCTCGTCGAAATTCGTGACGTTCCACCCGAGGAGCTTCTGACCCATCGTGAGCACGAAAGGACCGACCCCCGACAACAGCAGTGCGTACAGCAGGTGTCGCCGGTCCTCGCGGCTCGTGAAGTAGTACTTCCCGATGAAGTAGAAGCTCGTGACTGAAGCGAGCTTGGCGAAACTCTGAATCGAGTTGCCGAGATACTGCGGGCTCGCGACGGCACGCGCGAGTGCAAGACAGAGGAAGACCGCCAGGTAGAGGAGGACGACCATGTCCTCCTGACGGCGAATCGACCGCCCAGCGACTCTCCGCGCTGCGACGAGCCCGAGGATCGGCACCGCCACACCGGCGATGAAGAGCGGCGAAAGAAGACCCTCACCCTTGGTCCACCAGAAGAGATCGATGATCGGCTTGGCGGCGAGACTGACGAGAATCGCCGTCTTCGGGTAGAGCGCAAAGGCGGCTACCACGAGCGCGATCAGGCCATAGCCAACGACCGCGGTGCCGGCCTTCAGATAGAAGCCCGTGACGATCGCCACGATGCCGAGAAGGCTGGCGACCACGAAGACCAGCGCGTTGTTGGAGCTGCGGGACAGGGACATCGGAACATCCACGAACGGCGGCCGCGGATGCTAGCACGCGCTAGGCGATCCTCCGCGGCGAACGCTCCTGCTCGCGGCAGACATAGAGGACGAGATTGTCGGAGTACCGGGCGAGCCCGAGAGGTCGGAGAAGCGCCGAGAGCAACGGCGTCGGCCCCAGCCAATGTGCTTCGTCGATCTCGAGTCCGACTCGCGAAAGCCAGCCACGAACCGTCCTCCCGGACGGCAGGCTCTGGACATATCGGCGGTACCGGGGCCTGCCGAAGCAGCGGAACAGGCCGCTCTCGAGAGCCCGGTAGAGACTGGAGCGGTTCGGAAGCGAGAACGCCAGGCGCCCGTCACGCTCGAGCATCGCCGCGAGCCGACCGAGCACGACCTCCGGCTCGGCGAGGTACTCGAGGACGCTGGAAGCTACGATGAGATCGAATCTCCCGAGATCGCGATGATCGAGCGTCGCGAGGTCGGCGCACATCCAGTCGACGCTGTCGCCCGCGGTACGGGAGGCCCGCTTCCGAGCGAGGTTCAGAAGCGCCGGGCTGCCGTCGACGCCGACAACCCGGCATCCCGTCGCGAGCAGCGGCGGGTCCAGGCGACCCGACCCGCAGCCGAAGTCGAGGACACGCCCGCCCGGTTTTCCCAGGCGTTCGAGAACCTCCCTCCAGACCTCGAACCGCTCGCGGAAGCGCCCACCCTCCTCGTAGCCGGCATCGAACTGCTCGGCGACCCGGGAATGCCAGCGGGCCGCCGGCGCGCCGCCTTCGCGCCCACTCACGCCGGCCCCGCGGCTCTGACCCAGCCGGCGTCGGCCTCGTAGCCATATCGAACCAGCTGCGCGCCGGCCACCGCCTGAAACTGCTCCGCGAGCTCCCGGTCGAAGTGCTCGCGCCACTGGCCTATCGTCCCCTTGCGGAAGGTCCGGGTGTCCCCCGAGAAGAGACGCCCGGCGACGGATTGCACGGTCGGCTCGTCGTTCCGAACGCCGACGAAACCCAGCAGCCCTTCGAGGGCGTCGGCCTGAGCGTTCGCGGAACCCCCGCCACGCCGGCCGACCAGATCCTCGAAGCGAACGACGTGGGTAGGAGGATCGAGCCAGCCGGCCGAAGCCTCCAATCGCTCGCCGGCGGACTGGAAGTCGATCGCCGGTTCGCCGCGAATCGCCGCCTCGAGGCGCGATCGCAGGTCGGGCAGTCGGGCGAAGTACGAGTGCAGAGGATGCCTCCGCTCGCGCAGAGCGTAGAAGACCGTCGACACGGCCACGTCCCTGGGATCGCGCACGACGAAGACGTGACGTACCTCGCATCGCTCGACGACCGACGCCCGCTCCCGCGAATAGCGCAGGTGCGTGGCCAGCACCTGCCCGCCGCGAAGAGCCTCGAGCAGGGCCCGGAGCTCTTCCACACCGGGCAGCGAAGGATCGGTGACGGTCCGCTGCAACCGCCGGTAGAGCTCCGGGTGCAGGCACAGAGCCCTGAGGGCGAGATTGGTCCCCGCCTTCGGAATGCTGGTAACGACCACACGAGCCTTGCCGCGCCCGCCCACGCGAAGCCGCCAGCGGGAAGGCGAGAGGGCAAAGGCGTGCAGCTGCCAGAGGCCTTTGCGCACCCGCCGCACGAGCCCCCTCATGGAGGCCCCCCATGGTGGGGGGAGTCGTAGCCGAGCACGGGCAGAAGCTCCCCACACAGCTCTTCGAAGACCTCTCGCTGACGGTCGTTCCACCGCGAAAAGGGCGGCAGCCTGTCCTGCACGTACTCCTTGCCCTTCAGCCAGGCGTAGAGCCGACGGTAGAGCGGCGATCGGGTGCGGTTGACCCTGGCGTTTCTGATCCGGTCCCAGGCTTCTCTCGACATCTCCCGTCCGAGCGGCGCGAGCAACAGGTCACGAAACAGCTCATAGTCACCGGTCAGGTCCTCGAGCCGGATCAGTCGCGTCTCCTGTTCGAGCAGGAGGCGGGTGGTCGATGCCCAGTTCCAGCAGATCTGAGAGAACTTGTCCGCCCCCAACCAGTCGCGGATCGATGGATCGTCACGGGGGACCAGGTCCACGCTCCTCGAGCCTCTCCGTGAGTAGAGCGACCGAACCACGGCGCGTGGATCGCGAACGAGGTGAAACACCTCGCAATCCGGGAACACCTCGCGCAGGGCCGGTACGGCGTTCTGAAGGTAGCCGTTGACGTCGACGTAGAGCTCGTCCCCGAAAGGCTCGAGGCGGCGGCGCTCACGCTCGAGGTAGGTGGTGGCATAGGCGGTACCCTGCAGATACCAACTCAGAAGCCAGAACTCGCGATCACCGAGCCTCTCGTGCCCGACGTCGGTGTGCGGCAGGCCGGAGAGGCAACGAGCCACGAAGCTCGTACCCGAGCGGCCCATTCCGGTGATGAAAGCGTGGTTCATGGCTCCGGGGAGGCGCTCGCCCTCCGCTGCTCGCAGGCTACTACACCGCCGCGTGGGACGACTGACGGTGCAACGCGTCGCGGGCAGCCAGGGCGAGAACCGCCACATTGGCCATCGTCGCGAGGCCGACCGCGACCGCCATCCCCTTCGCGCCCCAGAATGCCGTCAGAACCGCACCTGCGACTGCGAGCACGATGAGCCTGAGGAGGGCTCCCCTGGCGGTCGAACCAGCGCCGCCGGTCGCGAGGACGAAATGCGGGAGCGCGAAGCAAGCCACGCCGGCGACGGCGTCCGGCAGGAAGAACCACAGCAGGCTCACGGCCGGGCTGAAGTCCGCTCCGAAGAATCGCGGCACCAGGTACCAGGCGGCGATCGCCAGCGCTGCAAAGCCGGGCAAGCCGATCGCGAAACCCCATCGGATCGACCTCCTGAGCGCCTCTCCCATCCACGCGAACCTCTCCCTCGACCATGCCTTCGCGAATTCGGGGAACAGAACGACGAGAAGCGGATCGGTGAAATAGGCGAAGAGGTTCTTCAGCCGACGAGCCAGCGAGTAGGCACCGACTACGTCGAGCGAGACGAACCGGCCCAGAATCACGACATCGAGATGCCTCGCCGCCAGTCTGAAGGTCGCCGCCAGGTTGACACCGAACATGAAGCGCACGAGCTCGCGCCAATCGATCGGCACCTCTCGCCAGGAGCGGATCAACGAGAGCGAACCGAGACCGCCGATTCCGGGCCTGAGCAGCCACCAGGTCCAGAGGACCTTGGCGAGACCACCGATGACGCCGACCAAGAGATAGGCCTGCGCGACCGCCAGTGCGCTGCGCCCTTCCATCGCGGCGCCGACCACCAGGACCAGCGACAGGACGCCGAACGCCAGATCGTAGGCTGCGATGGAGCGGTAGAACCCTCGAATCCGCAGGAACGCGGTGAGCGTCGGATTCGCCGTCATCGCGAGCTTGTGGATGGCGAGCGCAACGAGGGTCGGCATCATGCCGTCGTCGTGACCCAGCCAGGCGGAGTAGGCGGCACCCCCGGCCAACGCTGCCGCGAACCCGATCCAGCCTTTCGCCACCTCGAAGAACAGGAAGAGCATCGCGAGCCGACGTCTCTCGATCGCCCGCCATGTCTCGGCCTCGCTCAGAAACTTGATGGCGGCATGCTGCACGCGGAAGTCGAGGACGCCAAAGATGAGGGCGACCACCGCGAGAGCTATCGAGAACTCTCCGTACCCCTTCACTCCGAGGAACCGTGAGACGAGCAGGCCCTGAACGACCAGTAGGACCGAACGGACGAAGCTCCCGGAGACGACGGCGCCCAGGTTCGACGCCATCGAGCGCGAGTTGTCGCCGACAGCCGCCGACTTGTCCTCTCTCACTCCCCGCCCTCCTGCGCGCCACCGAACGCGCCGAGTTCGGCCATCCGCTCGACGATGGCGCCCATCCGGCGTTCCCAGCTCAGACGCTCGATCAACTTCCGGTTGGCGCCGACCAGACGCTCGCCGAGCTCCGGACTCGCGAGCAGGCGCTCGAAGTTGCCGACCAGATCATCCGCGTCCTCAGCGGTGAAGAAGAGGCAGTTTCTTTCGTGCTCCCAGATCTCCGTAATCGCGGTGTTCCTCGAGCACAGGACCGGCCGGCCGGCGAGCATGTAGTCGAAATACTTGGCAGGCGTCGCCTGCTCGATGTTGACCTGGCGGTCGGGATACGAGCAAAAGAGCGCATCGGACGCGCTCAGGTAAGCCCCCAACCGCGCCGGAGCCACGAAGCCGTGGAAATGAAGGTTGCCCAGGCTTCCACCCTCCCGGCGTGCCTCGACGAGGACATCGGGGTTTCCGCCGACGACATGAACCTCGGCTGTCGAGACCAGCCTTCTCGCCGTGGCGATCAGGAACGGGAGATTCGTGGACGTCAGCTTGCCGGAGTAGGTGAGGACGTTCGCATCGATGGCGATTCCGAGCTCGCGCCGGGCGTCGTCGCGATCCCACTCCTGCGGCTCGGCGAAAGGCGCGTTGTAGACCTGCACGATCCGGTCAGGCTCCACACCGAGCCGCTCGAGCCTGCCGGCCAGCAGGCGACTGTTGGCGACCACCAGGTCCATTCGCCGCAACATCGCCTCCAGGCGACGATCCGAGCCGATCGAGTGCAACTCGAAGGTCTTGAAGGCCCGCCGGCCCGTCATTCGCTCCAGCGCGAGAACCGCCCGCATGCAGATCTGCCCCTTCGAGAAGTACACGGGGAGCCGTCGCCCGAGGAACTGCGGCGCGAGTCTCAGAAGAAAGCCGAGGAAGAGCCAGGCCCGGGTCCACGACCGGGGCCCGCGCCCTGCCACGAGCGGCGTCGGCAGCATGGAGTGATCGAACGTCTCGGGGACCCCGAAATGACCGAAGAGCGATCTGAGCGGGATGTTCTCTCCACGATACGCGTAGGCCCAGATGACCGTGACATCGAGACCTGCTGCGGCCAGCCACTGGCAGCTACGCATCCACAGGATCGGTTCGACCCGCCCCTTGAGGAGATCACCGGGCGCCAGATACGAGAGCCGGCGGGCGCGACCGAGCTTCACAACAGCCTCTCCTCGAGTTCGAACGCCCTGACCACCCCTTCGATCGCTTCACGTTCGGAGGCCTTCAGCTCTTCGCGCCACCCCAGCAGGCGTTGGGCCGCTGTCAGCGCGACTCGGCCCCTGGCGGTCGTCGGGCTCGGCGTCGGCGAAGCACCCTGTGAGACCCGCGCCTTCCCTCCCAACGCTCGATCGAGGGCGGCGGGGTCCGACGCGATCTCCTCGTAGTTCAGGGCCGTCCTCGAAGCGCGCATGGCGGCACCCTCCCGCTCCAGGAACAGTTCGGTGAGACACCACAGAGAGACGACTCTCTCGAGAGCATCTCGACGGTCGAAGTCGTCGATCAGGGCCTCGTACCGCACGAAGAACCGGCGGCGACCATCCTCGGGGTCGAGCAGGAGCCGGCGGAGCGCGACACCATCCAGCCATCCACGCCACCAGGATCCCCGCTGCAGACTCGCTGCCACCGCCCTCGGATCGCGCCAGAGGTGGACATGTTCCACCCCGAACCGCTCCGCCAGGGCCCCGGCGCAAAGTTGCCCGAGAACCAGCTTGACAACCACTCGGCGCCTCGGGGCTTCCAGGATCGACCGGCGGGCTCGTCTCACCCAGGGACCGCCGATTTTCGCCTTGAGAGACCGCTCGATCACCTCCACGAGGTCAGGATCGACACTCTCGTGCGAGTCGGCGAACGGCATTGTGAGAGCGCGCTCCGACGACTCGAGCGAATCGGCGACGCGGGTGGCCGAGACATAGCGCCCCGCCCTGGGATGGAAGGGCTCGAAGATCGACTTCGCCACCCGACGGCTCGCCCACTCCTGCAGGAGCCAGGTCGTCCCGCTACGCCAGAAGCCGGTGATCAGAGCCCCGTCCTCGGAGCGCACTCGCGGGGAGACGCACCGGTCGATCGCCTCCGCGAGCGACGCCGAGGACAGCCTGACGGTCGCCTTTGCGAGACGCCCGAGGTCCAGTGTCATGGACGAGCCAGCCGGTGCGACGACACGCCGGCGCTGCCTCCTGGGGGGTCCCAACCCGGCTTCGACTCCCGGGCCACTGCCGGCACCGCGGTCTGAGCCCTCCAGGCCGCGTCGAGGGGCGCGCCTACCCCCAAGGGGAGCCGCTTCCGCCCTTCAGAGCGAGCGACAGTGTCGTCCACTGAAAGTCGCGATCGAACTGAGCGAGGTTCGATGTGTACGTCGACGTGTTGGTGCCGATCGTCAGGCGCGCCCTTCCCAGATCGACGCTCAACGCGACGCCCCAGGACGACACGTCGTCGGATCGCTCCTCCACGTCGGCCGAGAGCCGCTCGTAGTCGTTCTCGCCTTCCTCGGTGTAGCCCCGCACTCCGAACCTCGAGCTCAGCGACACCTGGAGGCCCACTCCCGTGCGCGAGTCCAGGAAGTACGCGTAGTCGGGCTGAAGGGAGTAGACCAGATTGCGATCCGCGAACAGCTCGAGCTCGACCGGAGCGCTGAACCGGAAGGTCGCGGCCGCGCGACCGGTCGTCTCCTCGAAGTCGACGAAGCCGGGCCCCTGATCGGCAGTCAACTCGAGAGTAGCTATGTCTGCCGCCAGGTAGAGACGCTCCCGGTCGAGGCTCAGGTTGAGAAAGGGACCGCTGCCCGAGTTCGAGGGGTCGAGTCCTGCCGGCGCGCCCTCGAACTTCGTGTCCGACTCCTGCACTCCGAGTCCGATCGAAGCGTTGGCGCCGAACCGGTATCTCACTCCCGCCCGCAGCGTCGTCTCCTCACGATCGAGGAGTGACACTTGCGGCAGACGTTGACCGTCTTCACTCTCGAACTCGAGGGTCCTCAGCCCCGCCTCGCCGAAGAGCGAAGCTCCGCGTCCCAGCTCCACTTCGAGCGCTACTCGAGTCCGCTCGTCACTCGTGTTGACGGGTTCCTCGACCTCACGACTGAAGAACCGGGCGTCTTCGAGCAACTGTGCGGAGAGTTCCAGGCCGATACGCCCGAAGTTGCCGAACAGGCCGGCTCCGAAGCGGCCGTTGAGGCGGCTACGCTCACTGAGCTCCTGCCACCAGACGTACTCCGGAAGGACGTGGAAGGCGAAGGTCATGTCGCCGCCGACCGGACGATAGGCTCTCACCCCCGCGCCGACCGTCACCGTGAGGTCGCTCACCGACTCGCCGTCGACCGCACCGCCGAGGTTGTCCTGGCGTGAGATGTTGCGAAGACCGACCCACGGGTCGAAGTACCAGCGGCCGAAGCGCCACTTCGACTCCTGCATCGCCCCCCGGAGTCTCTCCTCCAGCGGTTCGCGCTGAGGCTCGAACTGGCCCGGCGCCACGTACTGCGAGAACTGAGCCGCAGCGGGGCCGGCCGAGCCGAGCAGAACGGCGACGACCAGACAAGCCGGCACCGACCGTGCGAACCGGCTCAGAAGAGCCATTCCCGCACCACCACAGTGTCATTCCCTTCCAGGACGAAGTCGTCCGCCTTCCCGTTCTGCACCGCCTTCACGTTGATCTCCCAACGCTGTTGAGTGCCGTCTTCGAGGCGCCGGCTGACCGACACCTTCTTGAGGTTGGCGCGCTCGGTCGGACCGCCGGCGGCGGTGATCGCCTGCAAGACGGTGATTCCCTCGCCGCTCGAGAACTCGATGGCGCCAGGACTGGCCACGGCCCCCGTGACGTAGACCCTCTGCAGACGGGCTTGCGGCACCATCACGAAATCGCCCGGGCGAAGGAAGATGTTCAAGGACCGGTCTCGCCCCTGGATAAGAGCGTCGATATCGATCTCGAAACGATGCTGACCTCCAGGTCCGGTCTCGCGAAGGACGAACAGGTTCCGCCCGCGCACCGGCGAGAAGCCTCCTGCTTCCCCGATGAGGTCCAGCAGCGAGCGATTGCCGATCACCTGATAGACCCCGGGCTCGTTGACGGCACCCTGGACACTCACGCCGCGACTGGCGAACTCCTCGACGAAGATGGAGACCTGCGGATCGTTGACCAGACGGCGGTCCGTGAGCAGCGCAGCGATGCGCTCCTGAGCAGCCGGGATCGTCAGCCCGTCCAGAGGGATCTTCCCCAGGAGCGGCATGGAGATCGTGCCGTCCTCCTGGACCCGAACCTTGCGCTCGAGCTCGTCGAGACCGAAGACCTCGATCTCCAGCACATCTCCGACTCCGAGGCGCGCCTCGCCGACGGCCCCCGCTTCCCCGCGGGACGCCGATTCGCGATCGGATCGGGATGTCGCCGGGGCGACTGCTCCGTCCGATGCCGAGGGCGGACGCACCGACTCGGTATCGCCTGCGGACCCGGCGACCTGCGTCGCGTCCTGCAAGTCTTCGTTGCCGGTTGCCGGCGGTACGGGCGCACCGCACCCCGTGACACTCCACAATGAGCACGCCAGGGCCACGACAGCGACCAGGTGCTCTCTCCCTGCGATGGACTGATTCCTCATGGACTCCTGACTCCTGGCTGCTGCCGCCGATCGGGTGGAAGGAGGTGTCGACAGCCCTCGGGGGGCCTTCGCCTCTTCGCCGCGCGAGATTGTCGCACAGGCTTCCGAGCTCAGGGAGCGACCGACGGCGAGCCGGCTCTAGCCGTCCGAGCGGGCACAGCGGAACCCCACCGACTCACGCTCGAGCTTCGGTGCCATGAACCGCCGTCTCTCCGGGCGGAACGCGTCTGAGTCCACGTCGCCGCGCAACACCTTGTACCCGCGATGGTACTCGTCTTCCGGTGTCCGGTTCCCGGGGTAGGGAGCGTACGGCGACGCGGTCCACTCGAAGACTTCGGAGCGCTCTGCCGCCCGGTTTCGGATCGCCGTCTCCCACTCCTGCTCCGTCGGCAGCCGCTTCCCCTGCGCCGCGCAGAAACGCTCGGCTTCGGCGAAGCTCCTGGTGCCCTCGGGAGGCCCGATCGCCTCTCGATCGATCCAGAAAGCGTCCAGACGGACCCTGTGTCGAGGCTGCTCATTGAAGAACTTCGCGGCATCTGCGGCGGCACCGATCCAGTAGCGACCTTCCGGGACTCGGACCATCTCCGGCTCCGCGACCACCGCGGCCTGCGCAGTCGCCCCCGCCGGAGCAGACGCACCCGTCGGCTCCGGCGGATCGGAGTCGAGTCCCAGCGCTTCTCGAACCGCGGGATCGTCGCTCGCCACGAGGCCCTCCAGCAGCCGGCCGACGAGGGCGTCCGCTTCGGCCACCGGCAGGTGGCGGCGTGCCGCAGCGATGAGGCTCCGATCGGCGATTCGTTCAGCCGGGATCTCGAACGCGACACGCGAGCCGACGTGGAGGTCGGAGCCCGCCACCGAGGAGTCCCGCTCCCTCAACTCCTCGAGAGTCACCACGCCGGAATCGATGCGATGCCCGACGCCGTCGACGACGAGTTCGTAGAAGCTGGTTCCCCGATCCGCGGGCAGGAGCCCATCGACCAGTCCGCGATCGATCGTCGCCTGCCCACCGTCGAGCGCCATGACGACCGCCACCACCGAGAGAGTCGCTCCAGACGCCATCAGGTCTCGTTCTCCTCCCACACCTCGAGAACTTCGGCCTCGATCACCTCGTTGCCTGCCTCCTCCTGCTCGATGTCATGCTCGCGGCGCCGCAGCTGCGCCAGGAACTCGTCCGACTGCCGATCGTGTTGGATCGTTGGGGCGGCGGCAAGCTCCGCTCGCGACGGCGTCGGCGTCCGCAGCGACTGTCGAGCCCCCTCACGACTCCCGCCCTTCGCGGCTGGATCGGGAACCGCCGCTCGACGGCGCCACAGGAGCGCTGCGGCGATGAGCGCCATCAGGGCAGCGCCCGCGGCCAGGGGCCACTTGCCCACCGACCGATGCTCGGCGGCAGCCGAAGGCTCGGACTGCGGACCCGGCGGCAAGCTCTCTGCCTCGGTGGCAGCATCGCCCCTGTCTCCGCCCGCCTCGAAGGGCTCGACCTCGGGCGTCTCCCGCGGGGAAGCCAGCTCGGAAGGAGTTGTACCGGCGGTCTCCTCCGGCTCTTCGGGCAGCGTCGAGACGACCGGCGCCGAAGGGCGCTCCCCGTCGTCCGGCGGCGTGCGCGCCACCGCCTCGAGTCGCAGATCGATTTCGTTGCGGCCGGCCAGAATCCGGACCTCCCTCTCCAGATCGAGGAAGCCGTCCTTGCGCAGCAGCAGGGTGAAGGTCCCCTCCGGCGGCCCCTCGATGGTCATCGAGCCGCTCTCGCCGACGGTCCCGAGCCGGGTGCCTTCCCAGGTCACCTCGGCTCCGGGCTCGACATGCACCACCAGCACGTTGGAAGTCGACTGAGCGAAGGCCGCAAAGAAGGGCGCACCCGCCAGCAGCGCCGCTGCCGCGACACGGCGAAGCGGGTTCACGAGACCCCCTGAGCTCGCCCGACGCGAGCCGCTGCGGTCACGGAGTCGATCCACAAACGACCGTCAATCCTGCTGTCGATCCTCGAGCTCTTACGCCGCCTCACCCTCAGCCTCAGGGTGTCGGTCCCCTCGGGCGCAGTCACTTCGACCGACTCGGTGGTCCATCCGGTCGATCCGCGGAGAGGAGCCGTCTGAGCGAGAGGTCGGGACCGCGCATCGAGCACCTGGAGGAACGGACCTTCGTCGGTCGTCAGACCTTCCGCACGGACCCTCCAACTCACAACCACGCCGGCACCATCGCCCACGACGACGACCTGCTGCAAATCGACGAAATCGAGGTTCTCGTTGCCGGGAAACTCGAGACAGATCGCGCTCTCGACCTCGCGATCGTCACAGGCAGCGGCCCGTACTTCGTCGCGGCCTCGGAAGGACCAGTCGAATACCCCCCGTCCGGGGGGCCGCTCGAACTCCCCGTTCCAGACCAGATTGGCCCGCGTCAGGAAGGCGTCGTCCCTCACCCCGATGCGCTGCTGCAGTTCCAGCCACGCCTCTCGAGCGAGCCCGGCTGCCCCTCGGGCGAGCAGGTGCTCCACCACCGAGTTCGCCTCGACGAGGGAGAGGGGAGGATCGACGCTCTGGAGCCCCTCCCACTGCGACATCACGAAGTCGATTGAAGGCGCAGTTCCTTCGCTCCTGCGGCGGGTCGCTACCTTGAGCAGATCGACCCGCGAACGGCGATCGCGAGGCCAGACCCGGTCGATCTGCTCCTCACCGGCCGCGAGCCCTGTCAGAATCTCGTATGCCGGCAGCGACAGCTTCGGCTCAGCGGACACCGCTGCACCGAAGTACCCCGCCGCAGCCGCCTCGTCACCGGCACGAAGGTAGAAGCTGCCCACCTGCCATTGATAGTCGCCGCTGTGGGGATTGAGGTCGAGCGCCTCGAGATAGGCGGCCTCCGCCTCCTTCGTCCGCCCTCTCAACTCCCGCGTCCTGGCGAGTTCGAGGTGGTATCGCCACTGGGCCGGATGCAGCTCGGTGGCACGCTGCAACGCCGACTCGGCCTTCTCCAGTCCGCCTCCCTCCGGTGAGTCGCGTTCCCAGCGCCCGAGGAGGGAATAGGCCTCGGCCGACGTCGGATCGAGAGCGATCGCCGCCAGGAGACGCTCCCCCGATTCGCCGTCGCCCGCGGTTCGCACGGCACGATACTGAGCGATCACTCGTCCGCAGGCCAGCAGAAGGGCCGCGGTGAGAAGGCACCGAGCAGCGAGCCTCACGAAACGGCCTCCGGCTGGCTCCGGTGCAGGTCGAGAGCCCAGGCCATGCCGATGATCGAAGCGAACACGAGGAGGTTACCGGGGACCTGCAAGTTGAGATCGACGAGGCTGTGTGCCGCCATCGAGAAGATCGCCGCGGACGCGCCGAGCGACAGTGCGCGAATCCTCGGGTCGTGAGACTCGAGGTACGTACGGGCTGCGCGCAGGCAGCGAAACAGCACTCCGCCCCAGACGATCAGCGCCAGCGGCACTCCCCATTCGGCGGCCGACTCGAGGTAGTCGTTGTGAGCGTGTTGATACCAGACCCCCGCCCACACGGACTGGTAGGGGCGGAAATGCCAACGGTAGAGGCCCGGGCCGACGCCGGCGATCGGCTGATCGCCGATGAGCTCGATCGTGTCCAGGTACACATCGAGCCGTGACACCTCCTTCTCCAGGCCGCCGAACCGGTCCGCCAGCGGCTCGAGACCGACCACGAGGCCGACGACGGCCACGGCGAGAACGAGAGCCACCGGGACGAGCACCGCCCCGGCGCCTCCAACCATCTGACGCCGTCCCACGAACAGGACGGTCGTCATGTAGATGGCGGTCGCGATCATGACCAGGGTGCCCCCCCTGGACTGCGACAGCAGGACGGCAATGCCCATCAGCGCACAGCTCGCGAGGACGCCCCACAGCCTGAGTCGCCCGTGCCGCCGCCGATGCGTCGGCGCCACGGCCACCGCTGCCAGGGCGAGCGGCCACACCATGTTGAGCAGGCCGGCGAAGTGGTTGCGGTTGATCAACGTACCGGTGGCGATCGCGCCGACGTCTCGAAAGTAGCTGCCGATGTAGTCGATGCCGCCCAGCGCCTGAACGATCCCGATGCCGGCCTCGACGACTCCGAGCACGGCCAGCGCAAGGGCCAACCGGCCGGCGCTCGGAGGATGGCCGTGGACGACGGCCAGGATCAGGCTGAGCGCAAGCCAACCGATCAGGAGGTGAAGGTAGCCCGCGCTCTCGACGGTGGGCAGCCGCCAGACCTGCACACTGAGCACGACTCCGACTCCGAGCAGGACGGCGAGCCTGCTTGTGATCGGAGGACTGAGCGGCAGCAGCCAAGCTCCGAGGGTCGCGACAGCGGCCAGCCCGAGCACAACAAGGTGGGCATCTGTGAAGCGGGTACCGCCGAAACGCCAGAAGGCAAACGCGACAACGGCCATCCAACCGACGAGCACCAACCAGGCGGCCCGGCCGGTCGTCAACCTGCCCTCCCCGATCAACAGGCCTAGGCGCTCTCGCGCGCCTCCGCGGCGGCCTGTTCCTCACGCCGCCGGTCTCCATACCCGTAGCCGTAGCCGTAGCCGTACCCGTACCCATACCCGTACTGCTCCGAAGACGTATCGACGGCGTTGAGCACCACCCCGAGCAACGTCGCCCCGACGCTCATGAGCTGTGAGCCGGCACGCGCGACGGCCTTCCAAGGGGTGTGACCGCTGCGAGTCACCAACAGCACACCGTCCACATGCTGGGAGAGCACCAGCGAATCGCTGATCTCCAGCAACGGCGGGCTGTCGATCACGACGTAGTCGAAATGCTCGCGCATCAACTTGAGGCCCGCGAGCATGCGGCTCGACCCCAGGAGTTCGGTCGGATTCGGTGCCAGCGGCCCGGCGCCGACGACGAAGAGGTTCGGACGCTGCGTTGCCTGAACCTGCGACGCGAACCTCGAGCTTCCCGCGAGGTACGTCGTCATGCCGGTCGAGGACGGAACGTCGAACACTTCCCAGAGCGAGGGGCGCCGGATGTCGCAGTCGACGAGGAGCGTCCGGGCACCGGTCTGAGCCAGCACCAGGGCGGTGTTCGTCGCCGTGGTGCTCTTGCCTTCGGCCGGCATGGCGGACGTCACCAGCACGACCTGGGGCGGCTTGCCCGCGTGAGACAGCATCAGAGAGGTCCGCAACGAGCGGAACGCCTCGAGAGCGCGGAAGCCCTCCGAGGAATCGAGATCGACCACCTTCGGCCCGGTGCGCTCGATCTTGCGCTTGCGAAACAGGTTGCCGAACAGCCCCTCGGCGACACTCGGCTTGCGGCGAGCGAGATCCGGCACCACGCCGAGTGCGGGAAAGCCGAGCAGCCGATCGATGTCCTCCGCCGACTGGATGGTGTTGTCGAGCGCTTCCGCCAGCACGACGGCGGCGACGCCGAGAAAAAGGCCCACGATCAAGGCCAGCAACAGGGCGCGAGTCTTCTGCGGCGACGCCGCGCCGCCGGGAGCGAGAGCCTCCTCGGCCATCCGGATATTGCTGGCCGCGAGCCCGGAAGCGACTCCGGTCTCCTTCAGCCGCTGCAGCAAACCCTCGTAGAGCTCCTTGTTCGACTCCACCTCGCGCCTGAGGATGTTGTACTGGATCGAGTCGTCATCGAGCTGCTCCACGAGGTCTCGCTGTTCGTCGACGGCGGCCTGCAGCGTCGCGTGCCGTCGCTGAGCGACCTCGAAGTCCTGACGAACGGACTGCAGAGCCTGGCGGCGCTCCATCTGAAGTTGGAGTCGCAATTCGCCGACTTCGGTGTTGAGCTGCTTGACCGCCGGCCATTCCGGGCCGTAGCGGCTGGAGAAGCCGGCCAGCTCCAGCTCCACCTCCGACAACCGCCGCTCGAGAGCGAGGATATTGGCGGTCTTCAGACTCTCCGGGAGCGAAGCGGCATTGGCACTGCTGGCAGAGGCGTAGAACGCCTGCTTCTGGAGGAGCTCGGCCTTCGCCAGGGTCAGCTGATCGTTGAGATCCGCCAGCCGCTTTCGATTGATGGTGTCGCGATCGTTGATGTTGACGATGTCGTTGTCCTTCGCGTAGGCGAGCAGCGCCTGCTCGGACTTCTCGACGTCAACCTGCAGCTCGATCAGCTCGTCTCGGAGGAAGTTGCTGGCGCTCTCGCTCGCCTTGAAGTTCTCCTCAAGATGAAGATTGATGAACTCCAGGACCGCGGCGTTGGCGACATCTGCAGCGACCTCACGACTCGGGGACATGAAGCTGACCTCGAGCAACCGCGTCTCCGGGACCGGCTGCACCCTGATCCCGGCACGTACCCGTCCCGCGGCCTGCCGCACCTCGGCGGCCTTCCGCTCCTCATCGACCTGCCGCGCCTCGGAGGCCTGCTGTTGGTCGGCGGCCTGCTGCTCCCCGGCCTCGAGACTCGGACGACTCTCCTCCTCGGGGCTCGCCGACTCCGGTAGCGGCGCCGCCGCCTTCCGTCCCCCGAACAGGGCGCGCACCGAACGGAGCATGCGATTCGTCAGCCGGCTGACCAGCCCTGCGCGGACCTCCATCGCGAAGTCCTCGCGATCGACCAGGTCGAGCCTCTCGACGACACGCTCAGCCAGGGCAGCGCTGTTGAACTTGCGGGACTGAGTCGCGATGTACTCGTGGAGCATCCACCCACCGGGAGCGGTCTGGGCCACCACCTGCTCGTACGGGAGCACGTTGTTCAGCTCCGGATCGATCTGCATGGTCGCGGTCGCTCGGTACAGCGGCGTCGTCGTCGTCACCTGCACGAAGGCCATCACGACGACGATGGCAGTCACAGCCAGTGCCAGCCACTTGCGACGCTTGAGAGCCTGCAGATAGCGCTCGAGCGGAAAGGCCTCCTCCTGCTGAGGAAGCGGAGGCGCAGCCGAGCGATGCGCGGGGAGCTGATTCGACCCTTCGTACCTCGCCGGCAGGGCGGTCCCCGGCTGAGGACTCCGGTCGTCTGTTTCGCCCATGTGCGGGGCGCTCGGGTGTCTCACGGCTCCTGCCTCCAGTCCCTCCAGGCGGGGGCGCGTCACCGCCCGCCGAACCGGCCGAGTCTAGCAGCAGCTCACTTTCCTCGAGGCCGAGTAGACTCGGTCTCCCCCGGCGCCCGGGTCCATCATGCAGCCTGCCAGAAACAGTCGCCCGTCTCGCTGCGCCTCGGCCGCTTGCCGGCTTCGGGACGGCGGGCGGAAACTGCACCGAACACCAATCCGGTCGTCAATCCTCGGCCTGGCCCTGCTTCTGCCAGGGTGCGGAGGGGACTCCGGCGCCGGCACTGCTGCGAAGCCGGCAGTGGCCGTCAGCTCGGGGGATCAGGCCACCCCGGCGGCACAGCCCACCCCCGTCGCCGCAGAGACAGAACTCGGTCCTCTGGACCGCCGGGTCCTCGAAGGCCTCTCGCGCGACGAACTCGAGACTCGCCTCCTGGCCGTTTCGAAGGTGAACGAAGACCTCCGACAGGAGCTGGCCGCCTCCGAGCGGACTCGTGCACGGCTCATGATCGAGCGGGCGCAGCGCGACCGGGAGGCTCCCGCGCCCGACCCGACCCCCGTCGGCACTCGCGCAGCCGGCAGGGCTGGCCCCGGGAGCGGAAGACCGATCGCCCAGCAGGCCCGCCCGGAAACCATCGAGCCCACCCGCGACGGGATTCGATCGGCGGTCAGCCGCTGGGCGGCCGCCTGGCAGGAGCAGAGAGTCGACGACTATCTCGACAGCTACTCTGAGGAGTTCTTCCCGCCGGACTCGAGCCGCGCCGAATGGACCGGGCAGCGGCGGCAACGCATCTCGACGCCCGAGTCGATCGAGGTGACGATCTCCGACCTGCGGGTGAGCCTCGACCAGGGGGTCGCGCACGCCCGCTTCCGCCAGAGCTACCGCGCCGACCACTACAGCGACGTCGTCGACAAGCGACTCGTCTTCGAGCTGGAAGAAGGCAACTGGAAGATCGTGGAAGAGACCTCGCTCGGCAAGGTGGAGTGATCGCCGGGCAGCCGGGGAGCCATCCGCGCTCCGCGGCCGGGTCAGTCCTGGCGGCAGCTCCCGCTCTCGCCATCTCTCTGGGGGCGCTCGACGGCACCATCGCTCTCCTCATCTCCGGCAGTGCCCGGCCGATGCATCCCTTCCTGCTCGGCGGTGTGCCGTTCGTGGCCGCAGCGATCGCTCTGCTCGCCGGAGCCGCCCGCCTTGTTCAGGCGAAACGGCGGGATTCACCCACGGGGTGCGGCGACAGCCGCCTTCGCGGTCGTAGCGATCCCCTTTGTCGCTCTCATCGCTCTCAAGGCCACTCGACCGGACCAGCCGCTTCGCCTCACTCCAACAGCGATCGGCATCGGCGCGATCGTCGCCGTCGTCAGCATCCTCCTCGCGATCGTCGCCTGTCGAGCCGGGTCCGCGGGTCTCGAGGGCGGATCGTCGAGAACGACACGAACGCTCGCCCTCTGCATGGGTGCCGTCTTCCTGATCGCCTGGCTCGTGCGCGGGGACGTTCGACGCCCTGCCAGTGGCGATCGCGGCGCTGGTGCTGTCGGGGGCAGCAGGCATCGTCACCCTGACGTCAGACTCGCGAAGACTGCGATACGCCGGCGCGTGGACGGCCGCGGGAGTCGTTGCCCTCGCTCCCTTCCTCGGTGCGGCGCGGACCAGCATCGGTCCGATCAGCGGGTCGACAGAGAGCGACGAGCGGACCCCCTCCGCCCCCTCGATCGTGCTCGTCTCTGTCGACACCCTCCGATGGGACTCGCTGGGCACCCTTCACCCCGGCGCTGAGAGCAGCCCCGGTTTCGACGCTCTCGCCGCCGGGAGTGTCGTCTTCGACGTGCCTACTCTCCGCTCCATGGACGGTGCCGGCGCTCGGCTCACTCCTCACCGGCCTGCCCGAGTCCGCCCATCGCATGACCGGCGAGCGACCCTGCCCGAGGCACTCCCGACCCTGGCGGAGCTCCTCCGCGCCGCGGGCTATCGGACGGCTGCGATCGGATCGAACCCCTGGATCGAGGCTTCCGCGCTCGACCGCGGGTTCGATGACACTCTGCTGTTCCCGATGGCTCGCTATCGCAGCATCGGCTCCCGACTCGTCTCGTTGCTGGTGGAGAAGAACGACTACTTCGACGCCGGCACGGACGACCTCACCGACTTCGCGCTCGAGTGGGTCCGGCTCAACGGGAAGCAGCCGTTCTTCCTCTGGCTTCACTACCTCGACCCTCACGATCCCTACACACCGCCCGAGCCGTTCGCGCCGTCGGCGCAGGAGACGGGCTTCGATCCCCGGCTCGCCTACCAGGCGTTCGACGTCCACCACGGCAAGCGGCAGGTGACCGCCGACGAGAAGGCGTGGCTCTCCGACCTCTACCACGGAGAGGTCCGTTACCTCGACGACAATCTGGGACGCCTGGTCGCCGGACTACGGGATCTCGACGTCTTCGACCAGGCCCTCGTCGTCGCCACGAGCGACCACGGTGAGGAGTTCTGGGACCACGGATCGAACTGGCACGGCCACTCGCTCTATGACGAGCTGATACGAGTGCCGCTGGTCGTCAAGCCGCCTCACTCCGGGCAGCGCCTCCGGGTCCGCGAGCCCGTCTCGACCGCGAGTGTCGCCGCCACGATCCTCGACGTGGCCGGGGTGGCGGAGACCTTGACGGCGGCCGCCGCTCCCTCACTCGCGCCTCATTGGGAGGGAGGTGCCGTCGCGGCTCCCGTCTTCGCCACGGGCAACGACATCGGCTCGCCGCTCGAGGCGGTCGTCTTCGACGGCTTCAAGCTCATCCGATCGCGGACGACAGGCCAGAGCGAGCTCTACGACCTCGGCTCGGACCCCGGAGAGCGCAGCAACGTCGCGAGTGAACGACCCGAGATCGTGGACAAAGGCGAGCGGCTGCTCGACGAGCATCTCGCGAGGGCGGCGGAGGTGTTCACTCGGCTCGGCGCGGCTGGCGACGAGTCGCCGGCGCTGGACCCCGAGGTCGAGGAACGGCTGAGGAGCCTCGGCTACCTCCCCTAGCCTGAACTCCGGGAGCAGAATCGTCCCTGCGGGGCGTCCCGAACACCCACTGGCGATTGCCCGGTGCGCCGCCGCGGGGGATACTCCCTGCATGCTTCCCGCCGACTTTTTCCGCAATGCCGGCCTCCATGTCGTCGAGGGGTTCGCGCCCGAGGCATGGTGCGCCGAGGTGTGCGAGGAGTTGAGGACTCACGCCTCGGAGCTCGGCACCGTGCTCGGTGCAGGCGGCAAGTTCGGAGTCGACGAGAAGGTCAGGAAGGTCAGGAATGTGGAGGTGCCCTCGGCACGGCGTGAGGAGCTGGTCGAGAGGCTGGAGGCGATCCGGCCGGATCTGGCGGCGCACTACGGCGTCGAGCTCGAGACGGTGCAGGAGCCTCAGTTCCTCCACTACTCGACCGGCGACTTCTACGCCGCGCATCGCGATCGCAGCCCGAAGGCCAGGACCAACACGGTGTCGAGCCCGCGGCGGGTGTCGGCGGTGCTGTTCCTCAACCGGGTGACGGCGGAGCCGGAGGAGGGGGCGTTCGGGGGCGGTGCGTTGACCTTCTACGGCCTCTTCGACGACCCGCGGCTGGCGGAGCGCGGCTTCCCGGTGGCGATCCAGCCCGGGCTGCTGGTGACCTTCCCGGCGGAGACGGTGCACGAGGTGCAGCCGGTGCTCCACGGCGACCGGTTCACGGCCGCCTCCTGGTTCGTGTAGCGCTCTTCCAGTCAGCGCCGGTCAGGCGAGGTGTTCGAAGGTCAGGCCGTCGAGAATGCGTCGGGCGGGCACTCCGCGCAGGCGCAGCCGGATGCCGTCCAGCAGGTCGAGGGCGAGTTCCATCGCCGCTCGCCGCGCCTCGGCCGGCAGGGTGTCGGCGGCGTGGCGGACGATCGCCGCGGTGCGGGTCCACGGCTCGCCGGCGCGGGCGTCCTTCCACTCCGCCGCCTCGAACAGGACCGCGGCGGCGGCCAGCAGGTCGGCGCTCGAGCTCGAGCGGGCGTAGGCGGTGACGGCGTTCGAGAACGCCTCGACGCTGGCGCTCAACTCCTCCACCGACGGCCGCGGGTCGGCGCCGAGGAAGACCGCCATCGAGCGGCTGCGCAGCGTCGCCAGCAGGTCGAACTGCGACGGCGCCAGCAGCAGGAAGTGGCGCGGCGAGGAGAGATGCGGCTCTTCGAGGCTCTTGAGGAGCGCGTTCGCCGCCTCTTCGCTCAGAGTGTCGGCAGCGGCGACGACGAACACCTGCCCTCGCGCTTCGAACGGCGTGACCTGGGCCTTGAGCAGGAACGCCTTGGTCGCTTCGACGGAGGTCGCCGTCTTGAGGTCGCGCTCGAGCACTTCGAAGTCGGGGTGGAAGCCCTCCCCTTCTCCCGGCCAGCGCAGGCGCCGGCAGTGACGGCACTCCCCCTCCTCGTCGCTCCCCGGCCGCTCGCACAGGAGCCGCGCAGCGAGCTCGAGCGCCGCCTCCCTGCGCGCCTCTTCGGTAGCGCCGTGGAGGATCACCGAAGGGTAGAGCCGCCCTCGCACGGCCATCTCTCTCGCCGCCTCGAGGTTCATCGAGTTTCCGTCTTCACGGTGCCACCGCCATCCAGGCGTCGAGCGCCTCTTCGACCTGACGCGCCGTCTCTTCGACCGAGCCTCGCGAATCGATGATCGCGAACCGTTCCGGCTCCAGGCGGGCGAGCTCGAGGTAGCCGGCGCGGACCCGCTCGTAGAAGTCGATCTTCTCGACGTCGAGGCGGTTGACCCCTTTCTCGCTCGTCCGGCGGTCTTCCGACTGGCCGCGGCTGCGGGCAATCGTGGCCGGGAGGTCGAAGAGCAGAGTGCGATCGGGGCGCCGGCCGCCGGTCGCCCAGCGATCGAGCTCGCGCAGCCGCTCGATCGAGCCGCCGCGGGCGTAACCCTGGTAGGCGAGGGTCGAGTCGGTGAAGCGGTCGCACAGCACCCATCGCCCGTCTGCGAGTGCCGGCTCGATCACCTCGCGCAGATGCTGGCGGCGGGCGGCGAAGAGCAGCAGCGCCTCGACCGCACCGTCGGGCTCGTCCCACGGCGAGTCGAGGAACACCTGCCGCAGCGCCCGACCCAGCGCCGTACCACCGGGCTCGCGCGAGCAGACGACCGCTTCGCCGCGCGCGCGCAACCTCTCGGCGGCGCGGGCGAGATGGGTGCTCTTGCCGCTCCCGTCCGGCCCCTCGAAAGTGATGAATCGACCCGTCACGATTGCCTATCGTAGCGCCCCGACGCTACGATGCGATTCCCCGCAGCCCACCTTCTTTTTCCGACCCGGAACTCATGACACGACTCTTCATTCCGAAGGAACGGCGTCCGTTCGAACAGCGCGTCGCCGCCACCCCAGAGACCGTCTCGAAGCTCTCCGACCTCGGCTTCGAGGTCACCGTCGAAGCGGGCGCCGGCAACGGCGCACTGATCGGCGACGACGCCTTTCGCGAAGCCGGCGCGAGCCTAGAGGCCTCGCCGGACGACGGCTGGAAGAACGCCGAGGTCGTCCTCAAGGTCGCCGGCCCCGGCGACTGGGGCGACGGCGACGAGCTCGATCGGCTCGCCGACGGCGCGCTCCTGATCGGCCTGCTCGACCCGTTCGCCAACCTCGAGCGCATGGAGCGGCTCGCCGCCGCTGGCGTGAGCTCGATCGCGATGGAGTTCGTGCCGCGGATCACCCGCGCGCAGAGCATGGACGCGCTGTCGTCGCAGGCGAACGTCGGCGGCTACAAGGCGGTGCTCGTCGCCGCCGAGCGGCTGGTGCGCTACGTGCCGATGCTGATGACCGCCGCCGGCACGATCCGCCCGTCGCGCTTCGTCATCCTCGGCGGCGGCGTCGCCGGCCTGCAGGCGCTGGCGACCGCCAAGCGGCTCGGCGCGATCGTCGAGGTCTCCGACATCCGGCCCGAGGTCAAGGAGCAGGTCGAGTCGCTCGGCGGACGCTTCATCGATCTGCCGGAGATGGAGAGCGGTTCCGGTGAGGGGGGCTACGCCAAGGCGGTCGGCGAGGACTTCCTCACCCGCCAGCGCGAGATCCTTACCCGCCACCTCGAGAGTGCCGACGCCGTCATCACGACCGCGCAGGTGCCGGGACGCAAGGCGCCGGTGCTGCTGCGTCGCGAGATGGTGGAGGTGATGAAGCCGGGCGCCGTGATCGTCGATCTGGCGGCCGAGCAGGGTGGCAACTGCGAGCTGACCGAGGCGGGCCAGGAGGTCGAGCACGGCGGGGTGCGGATCCTCGGGCCGATCAACCTGCCGGCCACGGTGCCGCTCGACGCCAGCCGCGTCTACTCGCGCAACCTGCTGGCGCTGGTCGAGCACCTGACGGGAGAGGAGGGCGTCGAAATCGACACCGACGACGAGATCACCGGCGCCGCCCTGGTGACCCACCGGGGACAGGTCGTCGAAACACGGGTCGCCGAAGCGCTCGGCGTCGCCACCACGGAGGAGGAGTGATGGGAGTTCTCCTCATCGGACTGTATGTTTTTGTCCTCGCCTGCTTCGTCGGCTTCGAGATCATCAACAAGATCCCGCCGACGCTCCACACCCCGCTGATGTCGGGGGCCAACGCGGTTTCGGGCATCACCCTGGTCGGGGCGCTTACCGTCGCCCGCTTCGGTGACGTCAAGCTGTCGAGCATCCTCGGGGCCGCGGCGATCGCCTGCGCGACGATCAACGTCGTCGGCGGGTTCCTCGTCACCGACCGGATGCTCGGCATGTTCGGCGGCAAGAAAGACAAGCGATGAACGGCTGGCTGCAGCAGGCGGTGCCGCTCCTCTATCTGGCGTCCGCCGTGCTCTTCATCCTCGGCCTCAAGGGGCTGACCAAGGTCAAGACCGCGCGGCGCGGCAACCTGACCTCGGCGGTGGCGATGCTCATCGCGGTCGTGGCGACCCTGGTGGAGCTCGGCGCGATCGACTACCGCTGGATCCTCGCCGGCCTCGCCGTCGGCGCGATCGTCGGCGCCTTCGCCGCGCTCAAGGTCGAGATGACCTCGATGCCGGAACTGGTGGCGCTCTTCAACGGCTTCGGCGGCGGCGCCTCCGCCCTCGTCGCGCTGGCGATCCTGTGGCTGACGATCGTCGAGCCGGGGCGCGACGGCACGCCGGCGGCGATCCTCGGCGGCTCGAACGCGCTGACCGCCTTCCTGTCGATTCTCATCGGCACCGTGACGCTGTCGGGAAGCCTGATCGCCTTTGCCAAGCTCTCCGGCAAGCTGCGCGGGCGCCCCGCCTGGCTCGGCGCCCGCAACGCGATCAACTCGACGATCGCTCTCGTGGCGATCGGCGCCGGGGTGTTCCTGACGTTCTTCGCCGGCGCGCCGGGCCCGGTGGCGGCGGCGGGGCTCGCCCTGACGGCGGTCGGCCTCGTCTTCGGCATCCTGCTGGTGCTGCCGATCGGCGGCGCCGACATGCCGGTGGTGATCTCGCTTCTGAACTCGCTCTCCGGCGTCGCGGCGGCGGCGACCGGCTTCGTGCTCAACAACAACCTGCTGATCATCAGCGGCGCCCTGGTCGGCGCCTCGGGGCTGATCCTCACGCAGGTGATGTGCAAGGCGATGAACCGCACGCTGGGCCACGTGCTCTTCGCCGACTTCGGCGACGACGACTCGGGCGGCGGCGACAGCGAGTACGTCAACGTCCGCTCGTTCAGCGCCGAAGAGGCGGCGCTGACGCTCGAGGACGCTGAGTCGGTGGTCGTCGTCCCCGGCTACGGCCTCGCCGTCGCGCAGGCGCAGCACACGGTGCGCGAGATGGCCGATCTTCTGACCGCCCGCGGGGTCAAGGTGACCTATGCGATCCACCCGGTGGCGGGGCGGATGCCGGGGCACATGAACGTGCTGCTCGCCGAGGCGGACGTGCCGTACGAGCTGCTGCTCGAGATGGACACCGTCAACCCCGAGTTCAAGACCACCGACGTGGTGCTCGTCGTCGGCGCCAACGACGTCGTCAACCCGGCCGCCGAGACCGAGCCGGGGAGCCCGATCTACGGCATGCCGATCCTCACCGTCGCCGACAGCCGGATGGTGATCGTCGTCAAGCGCAGCCTCTCGGCCGGCTACGCCGGGATCAAGAACACCCTCTTCGAACAGGACAACACGATGATGATCTTCGGCGACGCCAAGAAGGTGCTGCAGGACCTCGTCAAGGAACTCAAGGACCTGGCGTCATGAAGCGCCCATCTCTCGTTACCGTCGCAGCGATCGTCGCCGTGCTCGCGGCCGCCGGCTGCGCCCGCCAGGAGAGCACTCCGGTCGCGGCAGGCGGCGAGCGGATCGAGAACCCCGCGATGGGGCTCGCCCTGGCCCATGTACCGGAGCCGTTCGTCCTCGACGCCAACAGCGCCGAGAGACTCGCCTTCACCACCAGCCACGAGACCGGCGGCCTTCTCGAGTTCGCCGTCGGGCCGCCGGAGAACGGACTCAACCTGCAGGCGGCGGTGCAGCAGCGCGGCGACGCCTTCCGGGCGAAGCCGGGCGGGAACTACAACGGCTCGCGCGAGCTCGGCACGCCGTGGGGCCCGGCCTACTACTCGCGCGGCTCCTATGACGCAGGCTCCGACGACGCCGACGGCGGGCGCGAGGAGCAGACCTGGATCTTCGCCCTCCACCCGACCGACTCGAGCCGGCCGCTGACCCTCACCTACACCTATCCCGAGGGCGAGGGGCAGGAGCGGGTGCACGAACTGCTCGGCATCCTCGGCGAGGTCGAGGGGCTGCTGTTCGCCGCTCCCGACGAGGCCCGCACCGAGCCGGACGCCGCAGAGTAGACGGCTCGCCAGGCTAGCGGCTCAGCCGTACCGTCATCCAGGCGAGCGACAGCACGGCAGCGGCGATCGCAGCCCACAGGAGCGCGGTCTGGGCGAAGTCGCCGCTCCCCCACCGCTTCGGCGAATAGTCGGGGTTGGGCTCGACCGCGGCGGACTCCGCAGAGCCCGCCGACACTGCGAGCACCACCTCGCGGACCCGCTCCAGCTCGTAGCGCGGCGCGGCTGAGTCCGCCTGGCCGGCGAGGAGGTGGTAGCGGCCGGGCGGAGCCGGGAAGTAGAGCGCCGGGAGGCGCGCCGAGCCCTCCACCTGTTCGAGGGCGAGCGGTGGGTTGTCGCCGTCCTCGACCTCGAGGCGGAGCGAGGCCCATCTCCGCGCAGGTAGGGGCACGGTCACCGGGGCGACGTCTCCCAGCTGCCGCGCCAACCGGCCGGTCGCCACGACCTCCTCGTCCTCATCGACGGCGCCGAACACCTTGTAGTCGCGGTCGAAGAACGGCTCCGGTGTCGAGAGTGTCAGCCCTTCGACCGGCAGCGGCCGGACCGGCAGCGTGAGCTCGTAGGAGGTGGAGCCGCCCTCGGTGACTCTGTCCTCGGGACCGAGCGACCACCGCTCGAGCGTGCCCGGGCGCTCGAGCAAAAACGGTCGCTGGAGACCGAAGGCGTCGACCACGCGAAGGTCGGCGAGGTCGGTGCGCGCGTGGGCGAGCAGCGCGACGTCGAGCGCGACCCGGTTGAGCCCCTCGGCCGACGGCTCCGCATCGATCACCTGCCGGTGGCTGTAGCCGGCCGGGTCGAGCCGGGCCCCGGGCGCCATCGCGAAGGCGAGCGCCGGCTGCGGGTCGAAGTCGGGATTGGGAGCGAGAGGGCCCAGAGCCACGGTGGCGAGCCGCTCCCGGTCGCGCAGGCGCAGGGCGAGGTCGGCCTCGCTGCCACCGGCCGGCAGCCGCGGCGACAGGCGGGCCAGATCGTAGGCGGGCCGGTGGGCGCGGCCTCCACCGAAGAGCAGGCGCTCGGCGCCGGCAGCAGCCGAGAAGACGAGTGCCGGCTGGCGCACCTCGGCGTGGATCGTCAGCCCTTCGAGGGGTGGGCTGTCGCCGTTCTCGATCTCGACCCGCAGCCGGTCGCCGGCAGCACGCGCGAGGTCTACCTCGAGCTGCTCAGCCGGCGAGAAGGCCTCTACGCGAATCCACTCGCCGGAGCCGATCCTCCCCTCCCCTCCCGGCCCTTCGTCGTGGACCTGGACCGCGCGGCGGAAGGTCGCCGTCGAGGTCTCGACGACCAGCCGATCGGCCACCAGCCCACGCGGGCGCTCCAGGATCAGCCGGGTGCGGCCGTCGTGCTCCGAGCGCTCGAGAATCGCCAGCGGTGCCCGCAGCCGGGCGCGACCGGCCAGCTCGGTGCTCCGCAGGAGTACCGGCGTCGGCGACAGCCAGAACTCCTCCTGTCCCGAGATGTCCACGAGCAGCTTCTCCCCTTCGAGCGGCCCGAGCGCGACAGAGAGGTTCTCGAGACCCGAAGCCGGCAGACGAAAGACCGAGCCGGCTGACGATCGCGGCTCGCGGTCGTCCGAAGGGAGCTCGCTCACCTCGACCCGCCGCACGAAAGCCGCGCTGCCGGTCTCGAGGACGAGCTCCCAGGCGCCGCTTCGTGCCTCGTCGGGGATCCGGAGGCGCAGTGTCTCTCTCCTCACGTGCGGCGCCGTGTCGCTCGTCTCGGTGGATCTTGCGACCTCGAGCACTTCGAGCTGGAGACGTTCCAGCCGTTCGAGGCTCCGCTCCGGCGCGACGCCGGAGTCGACCAGATAGGGCACCTCCCGCCCTTCGCCATCGACGAGCCGCACGTCGGAGAGATCCGGCCGGCAGCTCGAGATCACGTCCAGCGGCAGCGAGAGCGCCGCCAGCCCCTCGCCCTCGACGGTCACTTCGGCCGCGTGCGAGAAGAGCGTCTCCAGCCGGCCGTCGCCGGCGGCCGGCGCAACGACCGCGGCGAGGAGCAGAGCAAAGGCGCGGGTCGGTCTCATCGGTTCACTCCCGGGGCTTGTCGCGGCCGAAGACGAAGCGTTGATAGGCGAGCGAGACGAGGAGCAGCGAGATCGCCAGTCCCGCCAACGAGGCGACGCGGTAGAGCTCTTCCAGCTCGCCGAGATCGTAGAGAAACACCTTGCCGATCGCCAGAACGAGGAAGGCGAGGCTGAGCCAGCGCAACGCCGAGCTGTGGCGCGCCATCCCGAGCGCCAGCAGGGCGACCGCGAAGACGATCCAGGCGAGCGACAGCGTCAGGTCGCGGGCCGGCATCCGATCGAGCGTCAGACGGACCACCGGCCCGTCCGCGAAGGCGTCGAAGATCGTCAGATTGACCCAGACGAACGAGACGACGATCGCCGCCAGGCCGCACGCCGCCGCCCCCAGCCGGATCGGCCCGTCGTAGAGGTCGCGCTCCCGGGCGGTGCGGCGCTCGATCTCCAGCGGGGCCTGGAAGGTCGCGGCGGCGATCAGGGCGGCGACCGGCACACCGTAGGCGTAGAGCAGCCAGTTCAAGACCGGCACCGACGCCTTGGCGTGGTAGCCGAGCACCGCCGGGTTCGCCACCAGTCGCGCCGTCACGACCGCGAGGAGCGCCAGGCCGGCGTAGCGCAGGCCCGGATGATCGAGCCGCCGCCACAGCCACACGAGCGCCGCCCCCTGGAGCGCCCAGCCGAGGGTCAGCCACTCGCGATCGAGCTGCAACGGGATCGCCAGCGCCAGGAAGCCGATCGCGACTCCGAGCAGCCAGGCGAGCTGCCGGACGACCCTCTCCCCTCCCGAGACGCGACGCGCACAGGCGGCGGCCGCACAGGTGATCCCACCGAGAGCGAGCGGCAGAAGGGCTATCGAGCGATCGCCCCACAGCTCGAGCCAGGCGGCACGGAGCGGCAGGAACCAGACCGGCGCGGCGAGCGCGGCGACGTAGAGCGTCGGCCGCGAGTCGAGCAGCCTGCCGCGGTGGACGAACGGCCAGAAGGCGAGCAGCACCACCGCGAGGGTCCCGCAGACGAGGACGGCGATCGGCGCCCCCTCGATTCCACTGCCGAGAAACGCCAACGCCCCCGCCCACTGGGCCATCGCCAGCGAGCCGCCTGTGGCGACGTACCCGCGACCGGAGGCGCGGCTCGCACAGGCGAAGCAGGCGAGCGCACCGAGCGCCAGGGTGGTGATGAGAAAGACCCACGGAGACGAGGAAAGCCGGAGCGCGAACGGGGCGAGCACCAGCAGAGTCGCGCATGGCGCAAGGAGGGCGGCACGCCGCCACCGCTCGGCCGACTCGGCCCGACGCAACGCCAAAGCGGAGTAGGGGAACGAAGCCAGAACGGCGAACGCCGCGACACCGGAGGCCGACAGTCGTGCCGGACCCTCCCACTGGAGCAGCAAGGCGGCAAGGCCGAGCGGCGGCAGCGCGGCTGCCGCCAGTCTCCATCCTTCAGCGAGGAGTCTCGCCTGCCGCAGTGCGAGACTCGCCAGCCCGACGAGACCCGCCAGCCACGGCGCGAGCGCAGACGCTTCCTTCGGCAGCCTCGCGCAGCACCAGACGAAGGCGGCACCGAGCGAGAAGACGAGCGCCGCCCGCGCCGCCTCCTCGACCCGTCCCCGCCGGCGCAACTCGAGCGGCCAGTGGAGGGCCAGCGCGAGAAGGATCGCGACCGCCGCCGTCTCCCAGACGCCCGTCACCGTCAGTTGGCGCGCGCCGTTCCAGATCGTCCACAACGCCAGCAGGCAGCCCGCGGCACCCAGCGAGAGCGGCGGTTCCCTGCCGCCCCGATCGAGCCAGACGGCCGCCGTCGTCAGGAGGGCCGCCAGCACGGCCAACGGCCACAGCCGTTCGCCGAGGTCGGTGCGCGCAGCGAGCATGAGGGTCAGCAGGAACGGCAGCACCAGCGCCCCGATGCGCGAGACGGTCCAGGTCGAAAGGAGCTCCTCCGACCCTTCCCCCGACGTCTCCGTCGACCGGAGCTTGGGCGCGGCCAAGACGTAGAGTGCCGCGAAGACGCCGAGGACGACCAGTGCCAGCGGCAGCCGATCGGCCTCGAGGCCGAATACGATCCAGACCGTCTGGTAGAGGAAGGTCCCGGCCAGCGACAGCCCGGCGAGGATCGGCCAGCGGTTACGGCGCGCCAGCCACAGGAGGCCGATGTCGAGCAGCAGCAGGTAGGCGAACAGCGACAGCGGGTCGTTCTCGGCGCTCGACAGCAGCAGCGGAGTCGCGAAGCCGCCGGCGAGTCCCAGCAGGGCGATCAGCCGCGCTTCGCGGCGCCACGAGAGCAGGCCGCAGACGACGGTGACGAGCACCATCAGCGCCCACGCCACCGGCGCCGGGATCAGCTCGTAGAGCTCGCGCGCCGCCCACGTCGAGGCGTAGAGGATGACGACGCCGGCGCCCGCCGTGGCATCCGCCACCGCCCGGTAGCCGCGGCGGCGCACCGTCTCGGAGCCGACCAGCGAGCCGACGCCGGCGAGGAAGCCGAAGGCGACCCGCACGATCGGCGGGATGAGGCCACGCTCGATCGAGTAGCGCAGGAAGAGCACCGCCGCGAGCGCCAGCACGACACCGCCGAGCACCGCCGCGCCGCGGACGCCGATCCAGCGCTCCCAGTCGATCTGCGGCACTCGGGAAGGAGCGCCCTCGACCCACTCCTCCTCCACCTCCACCTCCACCTCCTGCACCCCGGCAGAGGACGTAGGCACGGCCGGGCTAGTGGCTGGAGACAGTGCCGGGGGCACCGCGAGCGGTCTGTCCGCCGCATCCGACGACTCGACGCTCTCGCCGGAGGGGGCCTCGTCGAACTCGGGCACGTCCGGTCCGGGCGCGCCGGCATCGGGCACATCGGCTTCGGGCACATCGGCTTCAGGGGTATCGGCTTCGGGCGTTGCGGCCTCGACCGCCTCTTCGGAACGCTCGCGTCCGGCCTGTGCCCTACGCCGCTCGTCGCGCAGCGCCCCCTCCAGCCAGACCAGACGAGCCCTGTGCCGATCGAGCCTCCCGTTGAGGCGCAGCACCCACAGAGCGAGCGCTCCACACACCAGCGTCAGGACGATGGTCACGAAACAACCTGTGAGATCAAGATGCCGCGATCCTACGCCAGCGGCAGGGAGAGAGGGCGCCCTTCAGGCGACCTCGGCACCGTACTGGAGGAGATAGAGCCGGTGGTAGATGCCTCGCATCGCCAGCAGCTCCTGATGGGTGCCGAGCTCCCTCAACTCTCCCTGGTGCAGAACGGCGATCCGATCGGCCTGCTGAAGGGTCGACAGGCGGTGGGCGATGACGAGGCTGGTGCGGCCGACGAGCAGGCGGTCGAGGGCACGCTGGATCTGCGCCTCGGTCTCGGTGTCGATCGACGACGTCGCCTCGTCGAGCACCAGGATCCGCGGGTCGGCCGCCAGTGCGCGGGCGAAGGCGACCAGCTGCTTCTGGCCGACCGAGAGCCCGGCGCCGCGCTCGTGGACGACGGCGTCGTACCCCTGCTCGAGAGCGCCGATGAAGCGGTCCGCGCCGACTTCACGCGCCGCCTCCTCGACCGCCTCGCGCCGGATGGCGGGGTTGCCGAGGTGGATATTCTCGGCCACCGTGCCCGAGAAGAGGAAGACATCCTGCAGCACCAGACCGATGCTCGAGCGCAGCTCCGCCAGATCCCAGCGGCGCACGTCGATGCCGTCGACCTCGACCGCTCCCCGATCGACGTCGTAGAGCCGCAGCAGCAGGTTGGCGAGCGTGCTCTTGCCCGCTCCCGTATGGCCGACGATCGCCACCGTCTCCCCCGGCTCGACGGTGAGGTCGAGCTTCTTCAGCACCGGCTCCCCCTCGACGTAGGCGAAGTCGATCGAGCGAAAGTCGATCCGCCCCTCCGTCACCTCCGGCCGCCAGCCATCGATCGGGCTCGCGACCCGCGGCTCGCTGTCGAGCAGGTCGAACACCCGCTCGGAGCTCGCCATCGCGCTCTGGAGGATGTTGTACTTCTCCGACAGGTCGGCGAGCGGCTGATAGAAGCGCTGCGCGTACTGGAGGAAGGCGACGAGGACGCCGAGAGTGAGCGCCCCCGCCATCACCTGCACCCCGCCGAACCACAGGATGAGCCCCAGGCCGAGCGCGGTAATCAGCTCGACCATCGGGTAGTAGACGGCGTAGTAGAAGATCGCCTCGAGGTTGGCGGCGCGGTGCTCGTCGTCGATCTCGGCGAACCGCTCGGCGGTCGCCCGCTCGCGGCCGAAGAGCTGCACGACGCTCATCCCGGTGACGTGCTCCTGCAGGTAGGCGTTGATGTGGGCGAGCCGCACCCGCACCTTGCGGTAGCTCTCGCGCGCCCGCTTCTTGAACCACACCGAAAGGCCGAAGAGGAGCGGCAGGATGGCGAAGGTGACGAGCGCGAGGCGCCAGTCGAGCCAGAAGAGGGTGACGACGATGCCGCCCAGCAGCATGACGTCGCCGAAGATCGACACCAGCCCGGCGGTGAAGAGCTCGTTGAGCGAATCGACGTCGTTCGTCACCCGCGTCACCAGCCGGCCGATCGGATGGCGATCGAAGTAGTCGACCGACTGGCGCTGGAGCGCCGCGAAGAGATCGCGCCGCAGGTCGGCCATGATCGCCTGCCCCGTGGTCTGCATGATCCACCCCTGCGCCCACAGGACGAACGCCGCCAGCACCAGGGCGACCAGATAGACCGCGGCGATCGCCGCCAGTCCCGCGGCCGGGTCGAGCGAGCTCTGTGACAGCCACGCCTCCTCGAGCCGCCGGGCGAGGCCGGAGGGTGCCTCGCCGCCTCCGTCGCCGCCACTCCCGGCCCCGCCACCTGTGCCCGGGCGCAGGTAGAGGTCGAGCGCCAGCGCCGTCGCCAGCGGCCCGACGAGCTGCAGCAGCGAGGAGAGGACG
Source organism: Candidatus Multivoradales bacterium (assembly GCA_965223855.1). Lineage (GTDB taxonomy): Bacteria > Acidobacteriota > Thermoanaerobaculia > Multivoradales > JAHEKO01 > CALZKB01. The sequence goes on along the minus strand of CBDCXM010000009.1, from coordinate 1,736,408 downwards.
ATCAGGCCGACCGCGGCCGCCGCGCGCCCCCGGTAGCGGGTGAGATAGCCGAGCAGACGGCGGAACAGCTCCCAGTCGTAGACCGGGCGCGTCGGGGTCTCTTCCAACAGCTCCGGGAGTTCCGCCATCGCGGCGAGAATAGCAACGGCGGCGGCCCCTCCCCGCCACGATTTCGGCGCCCGTGTGACATTCCTCGCCCGGGATCGTCTACAATCGTGTTATAAGCTCAAAAAGCCTGCAACGATAGGCACTTACGAGCTATCCACGCACTCCCGTCGTGGTTCGGGCGCGGCCTCGCGCCGGGAAAACGGCACTTCGGTAAGGTCGACATGCGATGACACTGACGCTCAACGAGATGCTCAAGGAGACGGTGGAACGCGGTGCCTCCGACCTCCATCTGACCACCAGTGCTCCGCCGCAGATCCGGATCGACGGCGTTCTCCACCCGTTGAACCAGCCCGACCTCAACCCGACGCAGACGAAACAGCTCGTCTACTCGATCCTCACCGACAAACAGAAGCAGCGGCTCGAGGAGAATCTCGAGATCGACTTCTCCTTCGGCATCAAGGGTCTCGCGCGGTTCCGCGCCAACGTCTACAACCAGCGTGGCGCCCTCGCCGGGGCGTTTCGCCAGATCCCGTTCGAGATCCGCTCTTTCCGTGAGCTGGGGATCCCGACGACGGTCGAGAAGCTCGCCGACAAGCCGCGCGGACTGATCCTCGTCACCGGCCCCACCGGGTCGGGTAAGTCGACGACGCTGGCGACGATCCTCGACAAGGTCAATCGCGAGCGCAGCGAGCACATCGTCACCATCGAAGACCCGATCGAGTACCTCCACTCGCACAAGAGCTGCATCGTCAACCAGCGCGAGCTCGAGGCCGACACCCACTCCTTCAAGAACGCGCTCAAGTCGGTCCTGCGTCAGGATCCGGACGTCGTGCTCGTCGGTGAGATGCGCGACTACGAGACGGTGGAGGCGGCGCTGCGCATCGCCGAGACCGGTCACCTGACCTTCGCCACCCTCCACACCAACTCGGCGGCACAGACGATCAACCGAATCATCGACGTCTTCCCACCCCACCAGCAGGGGCAGATCCGGGTGCAGCTCTCGTTCGTGCTCGAGGCGATCCTGTGTCAGTCGCTGCTGCCGCGCGCCAGCGGCAAGGGGCGCGCGCTGGCGATGGAGATCATGGTGCCGAACTCGGCGATCCGCAATCTGATCCGCGAGGACAAGGTGCACCAGATCTACGGCATGATGCAGACCGGCCAGTCGAGGTACGGGATGCAGACCTTCAATCAGTCGCTGGCGGCGCTCTACTTCCGCCGCCAGATCAACCTGCAGACCGCCCTGTCCCGTTCCTCGAACGCGGAGGAGCTGCAGGAGATCATCGAACGCGGCGCCGGGGCTCTGAACCCGTCGTTGCGGGCGACCCAGAACCAGACAGTGAGGGCCAGCTAGGATGCCTAGTTTCGCTTGGAAGGGCCGCACCCGGGGCGGACAGTTTCAGGAAGGGGTGCTCGTCGCAGACTCCCGTGAGGCGGCGGTCGCCTCGCTGCGCCGTCAGCAGATCCGGGTCTCGTCGATCCGCCAGAAGGGGCGCCAGATCCCCTTCATGAAGCGGCTTCCCCGTCGCATCAACATCAAGACGATCGCGATCTTCACCCGGCAGTTCTCGGTGATGCTCGATGCCGGTCTGCCTCTGGTGCAGTGCCTCGAGATCCTGGCCGAACAGCAGGAGAACAAGAAGTTTCGCGACATCATCAGCGCGGTTCAGGCGGACGTCGAGAGCGGCGCCAGTCTGGCCGACGCGATGCGCAAGCACCCTGCCGCCTTCGACAACCTGTTCGTGAGCATGGTCGCCGCCGGCGAGGCGGGCGGTATCCTCGACATCATCCTCCAGCGCCTCTCGACCTACCTCGAGAAGCTCTACAAGCTGCGCAGCCAGATCCGCTCGGCGCTGATCTACCCGGTGACGGTGATCGTCATCGCGGTGATCGTCGTCTGGGTGATCCTGTGGAAGGTGATCCCGGTCTTCACCCAGCTCTTCGCCGGCCTCGGCGGGGAACTGCCCTGGCTCACCCGCATGGTGGTCAAGGCGAGCAACATCGTCGCCAGCTATTCATGGCTGATCGCAATCCTCCTGTTCGTGATCGGGCTGGCCGTCCGCGGCTACTACAAGACCGAGCGGGGGCGGCGGGTCATCGATGGACTGCTGCTGCGAACACCGATCATCGGCCCGCTGATCCGCAAGATCGCCGTGGCCCGCTTCTGTCGCACCCTCGGTACGCTCACCTCCTCCGGTGTTCCGATCCTCGACGGGCTCGAGATCACCGCCAAGACCTCCGGCAATGCGATCGTCGAAGACGCCATCATGGCGGTCAGGAAGAGCGTCGAGGAGGGCAAGACCCTCAGCGGACCGCTGCGCGAGACCAAGGTCTTTCCGACGATGGTCGTCCAGATGGTCAACGTCGGCGAGCAGACCGGCGCGCTCGACCAGATGCTCTCGAAGATCGCGGACTTCTACGAGGACGAGGTCGACACCGCCGTTCAGGGGATGATCAAGCTGCTGGAGCCGATCATGATCGTCTTCCTCGGCGGTGTGATCGGCGTGATCGTGACGGCGATGTACCTGCCTCTCTACACGATTCTCGGCCGCATCTCGTAGCGGGCGGGGCCGGAAGAGGCCACTGCAGCGTGAGAAGGACGGGCTGACGCGTGACGAAGCGCGACGCGGCTCGGTTGCTGCTGGACGACGACCGCCTTTCGCGGTCGCTCGGCCGGGGCATCTTCGTCCGTCTCGTCGGCATCCTGAGCTTCCTCTTCGCCTTCTTCCTGCTGCGCGTCTTCCTCGAGGCGCCGCTCGCCGACCCGCCGCGCGACGGCATCATCTACACGCTGCTGATCGGCGCAGCCTCGGTCAACCTGCTGTTCCTGCTGATCCACCAGCAAGGCGGCCTGCCGCTGAGGGTGCAGGCGGGACTCCACGTCGCCTCCGACCTGGCGCTCACCACGGCGCTCGTCTATCTCTTCGGCGGTGGGCGGAGCCCCTTTTCGGTTCTCTACTTCCTCGTCATCATCGTCGTCGCCACCTCGCTCGGACGGCGACGGGGTTTGTGGACGGCGGCGTTCGCCTGGATGTTCTACGCGCTGGCGGCGCTCGCCCGCCACTACGGCTGGATCCCCGGCACGCCGGCGACCGACGACAGCCTGACGGGCCTCAACTACAGCCTCGCCTTCCATCTCGCCGGTTTCGCGCTGGTGGCGATCCTCGCGTCACGTCTGGCGCGCGACATCCAGAGGGCGCAGCGCGAACTCGCACATCTGGAAACGCTTCATCGCGACATCATCGAGTCGATCCCCAGCGGGTTGATCACGCTCGACGGCGACGGCCAGGTGATGACGGCCAACCGCGCCGCTCACTCGATCCTCGATCTCACGATGGGAACACCGGTCGGCCGGCCGGTCCAGGACACCGGCCTCTTCCGCGGGCTGAGCTGGGACGAGATCACGCAGGAGGCGGCCCCTTCTCACGATCGCAACGAGGTGCTGTTCGAGCGCCATGGTGAGCTCCGGCCGATCGGTTACTCACTGACCAGCCTGACCTCGGCTTCGGGCGATCCTGCGGGGCACATTCTCGTCTTCCAGGACCTGCGCGACTGGAAGCAGCTCCAGGCCGAGGTGCATCTCAAGGAACGGATGGCGGCGGTCGGCGAGATGGCGGCGGGCATCGCTCACGAGATCGGCAACCCGCTGGCGGCACTCTCCGGGTCGGCGCAGATGCTGCAGCCGAGCCTCGCCGAGGGGTCTTCCCAGCGCACGCTCCTCGACATCATCCTCAAGGAGAGCCGGCGGCTCGACCGGATCATCAAGAGCTTCCTGCAGTTCGCGCGGCCCAAGGAGAGGGCGAGCGTGCGCTTCGACGTCGCCGAGCTGCTGCGATCGAACACCGAGCTGCTGCGCAACAGCGACGAGCTGCTTCCCGGGCACGAGGTTCACCTCGAGCTCGACGGGGGGGACACCGAGATCCTCGCCGACCCCGATCAGATCTCGCAGATCTTCTGGAACCTCACCCGCAACGCGCTACGGGCGCTGTCCGACGCGGGCCGGATCGACGTTCACGGTAGACTCGAAGAGGGGGTTTACAGAATCTCGATCCGCGACAACGGCAGGGGCATGACCGAGAAGACCCGCGCATCCCTGTTCGATCCGTTTCGCTCCTCCTTCAGCGGTGGTACCGGCATCGGAATGGCGATCGTCTACCGGATCGTCGAAGAGCACGGAGGCCGCGTGAACGTCGAGAGCGCCGAAGGCGAAGGCACGGCCGTCCACGTCGAGCTGCCGGTGGCACGGCCCCTCCTGGCGTCGTCCGCATGACTGCCAGCATCCTCGTTGTCGACGACGAGCAGAGCATGCTCGACTTCCTCGAGGTTCTCCTCGTCGAGGAGGGCTACCGGGTGGCGACCGCGCAGTCGGTGGGCGAGGGGCGCGAACGCTGGAGCGGCGGCGATTTCAACCTCGTTCTGTGCGACATCATGATGCCGGACGGCAGCGGGCTCGAGCTGCTCGAGGAGATTCGCGGTCGCAGCTCCTCCACCTCGGTCATCATGATGACCGCCTATACCTCCACCAAGACGGCGATCGAGGCGATGAAGCTCGGCGCCTACGACTACCTGTCGAAGCCGTTCGACGTCGACGAAATCAAGGTCACCGTCCAGAAGGCGCTCGAGAAGAACGAGCTGATCGACGAGAACGTCTACCTTCGCCGTGAGCTCGAGCAGAAGTACCAGTTCTCGAACATCGTCGGCCAGAGCCGGAAGATGCAGGAGATCTTCGCCCTCATCGAACGGGTGGCGAAGACGAGTTCGACCATCCTGCTCGAAGGCGAGAGCGGCACCGGCAAGGAGCTGATCGCCCGGGCGATCCACTACGCCGGGCCGCGGGCGTCGCACAAGTTTCTGTCGGTCAACTGCGGAGCGCTGCCGGAGAACCTGCTCGAGAGCGAGCTCTTCGGCCACAAGCGCGGCTCCTTCACCGGCGCGATCTCCGACAAGAAGGGGATGTTCCAGGCGGCCAACCGCGGCACGCTGCTGCTCGACGAGATCGGCGAGATGACCCCGCCGATGCAGGTCAAGCTGCTGCGGGCGCTGCAGGAGAAGAAGATCCGCCAGGTCGGCGGCAACACCGAGGAGCGCGTCGACACCCGGATCGTCGCCGCGACCAACCAGGACTTGCAGCAGATGATCCGCACCGGTGAGTTCCGCGAGGACCTCTACTACCGGATCAACGTGATTCCGATCCGCGTGCCGCCGCTACGCGACCGCCGCGAGGACATTCCGCTCCTGATCGACTTCTTCGTCGACAAGTACAGCCGCGAGCTCGGCGTCGAGAAACCGCGGATGTCGGCCGAAGCGATGAGCATGCTCGAGCGCTACGCGTGGCCCGGCAACGTGCGCGAACTCGAGAACGTGATCGAGCGGGCGATGGCGCTGAGCGCGAGTGACACCCTGACCGCGGAGGACATCCCGACCCATCTCCTGCGCGGCGGCTCGATGACCGCTGGGGCGGCGGAGCTGCCCGAGAACGGCCTCGACCTGGAGGCGCATCTCGATGCGCTGCGCAAGGAACTGATGGAGCAGGCGCTCGATCGCTCGGGCGGTGTACAGACCCGGGCGGCGGAACTCGTCGGCATGACCTTCCGATCCTTCCGCTATTACGCGAAGAAGCTCGGCCTGTCGCGAGAGGAAGCCGACGAACTCGTCGGCTGAGCGCCTGCGAGGTCGGCCCCGCCCCTGATCCGACCCTCCCCGGAGGACGACCGCTGTCAGGGGCTGGCTTCGACCGGCTCGGCGGCTTCCGTCTCTGCCGGTAGCGACGGCAGCGGAGCCGTCAGCAGGCCGTAGCCGGTCGTCGCGAGGTGGAGGCTCTCTCCAACGAGCAGCGCCGCGGCGATCTCGCGTGGCGGCACCGGAACCTCGAGCGGCAACGCCTCGACACGATCGGAGGCCTCTAGCTTTACCGAGCCGTCGTAGTGGACCGCCAGCAACGGCCATTGCGGATCTCCGGTCTCGAGCAGTCTCCGAAGCCCGAGTTCGAGCGGGCTCCAGACGCTGCCGTCGAACGCGAAGATCCCCTCCGCGGTTCGCGCGTAAAGCTGAGAACCGTCTGTCGCCAGCCCCCTGACCGGAGCGGGAGTGTCGAGACGCGCCACGTGGTCGAGGTTCCATCGGAAGAGCGCCTCGTCGCTCGCGATCCACACTTCGCCGCGCCACAGGCGGACACCCCGGACGATTCCTCCAGGCTCGAAGGTGACCGTCCGCTCGGCGTTTCCTGCAGCCACCGCCTCGCGGGAGCGGGCGGCCCACAGGCCGTCCTGCGCCCAGACTCCGAGCACCCGGCGCTCGGAGAGCGCGTCGAGCTTCGCCCAACGCTCGCCGGCGAGCTGCCACAGCCCCGCCTCGGTCGCCGCCCACAGCTCCGTCCGATCCCGGGCGAGCGCCAGCACCTCCGGCAGTTCGTTGATTCCTGCCGGCGCCGTGCCGCCCGAGCGAAGAGCGTGGACGCCGTCGAGCCCCTCGGAGTCTCGAACCGAGACGGCGATGCCGTCGGGCGCCGGCACCACCGACGAAACCCGGAGGCCGACGAGTCCGGTCGCCGAGGGGGTGAAACTCCGCCCACCGTCGCTCGAGCGCCAGACGCCGGCCCCTTCGCTGCCGTAGAGCACCACGGTCGGATCGGTCGGATGCGGCGCGATCGAAGTCACGGCCGCTCGGGGGCCGGCGCGCCGCCAACTGCGTCCCCGATCGTCCGAACCGAAGACCCCCTCCACGGTGCCGGCGAGAATTCGCCCTCCCTTCAGGACGGCGAGGCTCGGCACCCTCCTCTGGGTCAGCCCGTTGGTGTAGCGCGTCCACCGACCTCCGCGATCGCGCCCGTTGTAGACCCAGCCGCAGGTGGAGGCCCACAGGTCCCCCTCGCCGCCAGGACCGGGAACGAGCGAGAACACCTCGGAGTCGAGCACCATGCCGTCGAAGATTCCGTTCCACGTCTCTCCCCGGTCGCGGCTGCGGTAGGCACGGCGCCAGCTCCCGGCGTAGAGGATGTTCGGGTCGTACGGATCGACCAGCAGGCTCGTGACCTTGCCGAGGCGCGGCAGCTCCTCGGTGAGATGGCGCCAGGTCGCGCCGGCGTCGACGCTCCCCCACACGCCGTCGCGAGTCGCCGCCCATACGACGTCGGCGCGATCGGGTGCCAGCGCCAGGGTGTAGACCTGACGGTCGGGCAGCGCGGCACCGCGGTCCTCCCAGGTGAAGCCGCCGTCGTCCGACACCGCTACCGAGCCTGCACTCCCCCACAGCGCCCACAGCGCCGCCCAGACCCGGCCCGGATGGTGCGGGTCGAAGGCCAGCCGACTCACGACCCACCCCGGCAGTGCCACGCGGACCCCCGGCGGAGCCCAACTGCGGCCGCCATCGAGAGACTCGTAGATCTGGCCGGCCGAGGTTCCGGCCAGCACCCGCCCGGCCTGCGAGGGATCCCAGGCGAGACTGCGGACGTCGGCGCCGTAAAGGGGTGCCGACTGCCAACCGTCGCTGGCCGCGACAGCTCCGGCAGCGAACACGGCGGCGAGCAGGACGAAGATCGCGGGCCGAATCGCCCGAGGGCTCTTCGGCAAACCCCTAGACCATGCGAACCGGTTCGTCACGTCCGTCCTCCCCCGCGGTAGAGCGATGGCGCTCACCGACGATCTCGGCGACGATCGACAGGGCGATCTCAGCCGGAGTCTCACCACCGATCGGCAGTCCGATCGGCGCATGCCACGCAACGGTGCCGAGGTCGTAACCGGCGCTCTCGAGCTCCGAGGAGATTCGTGCCACCTTGCGCCGACTCCCCATCAGCCCCAGATAGTCGAGACCGAGACAGTCGGGCCCGGGCGGCCTCTGATCGAGCACCGAACGGCAGGCGGCCAGGTCGGTCTCCCAGCACCTGGAAACGATCGCGACGGCGAGCCGGCGGTGGTGCCAGGGCTCGAGAAACGGAGCCGAGTAGTCGCGATCGACCTCGACCCGCCGCGTACCTTCCGGAAACAGTTCGGAGCGACGGAAGGCCGGCCGATCTTCGGCCACGACGACGTCGAAACCGCACAGCGCTCCCTGGTGCGCTACCGCCTGGCCCACCGGGCCGCCACCGCAGACGACCAGCACCGTCGGCGCGCGCAGCACCTCGAGGAACACCTCGATCATGCCGCCGCACACCATCCCCGTCGCCTGGCCCTTTACCGCGTCCTCGGTCAGGTAGTAGCGCTTGAGGGCCGATCGATCGCCTCGTCGCGCGAGGATCTCGCGAGCGTCGGCGGTGACGAGGGCCTCGAAGGCCCCCCCGCCGAGGTTGCCGAAGGCCTCTCCCTCAGGATCGACGAGGAGCTTCCAGCCCTCGGTGCCGGGGGTCGACCCCTCCGTCCTCACGATCTGGCACAGCACCACCTTCGAGAAGCGCTCGAGCGCCGGACCGACTCTCGCCAGGACCTGCGATGCGGTGGGCGCAGACATGCCGGAATCAGCGTAGCACGCAGGAAAAGCGGGAATCAGTCTTTCGCGCTCGTCGCGGCGCCCGACTTGCCGGAGTCCTTCGGGGGGGTCGAAGTCCCCTGGGAATCGCCTCCGGCAGCGTCCGGTTTGCCTCCTGACTTGCCGCCCGAATCACCGGCCGAGTCACCGCCCGAGTCACCACCCTTGCCGCCGTCCGACTTGGCGTCGCCGTCCGATCCGGCCGACTTGCGATCCGCGTAGTCTGTGACGTACCAGCCGGTCCCCTTGAACTGGAACGCCGGAGCCGAGACCGCCCGTTCCATCCGCCCGCCGCAGGCGTCGCAGGCTTCGGGGCCGGGGTCGTCGAGGCGCTGAAGCCTCTCGATGCGCTGGCCGCAATCGACACACTGATACTCGTAGATCGGCATGGTGGAGGTGGGAGACGGATGCCGGCGGGCTCCGCTCGGGCGCGAATCCTACAGCAGCGAACGGCACCGCTGCAGCCTTCCGTCGGCGGTATCCCGGCCGCAACTCGCGCGAGGGCGGGCTTCTCAGTCGCGAGCGGGGCGAATCGTGCGCAACTGCGTCGAACGCTCCGGCACTTCGCCACCTACCGGCTTGACCAGGCCCAGAACGTAGAAGGCATAGAGCCCGCGAGCGTTGTCCTTGCCGGTCCGCGGCCCTTCGGCGCAGAGTTCGAAGAGCGACCGTTTGGAATCGACCATCGACAGCAGCTTGAAGTCGTCGGCATCGAGACCGTGGAGCACGGTGTCCTCGACGGTGAAGGTCGGCTCGAGCACCGTCGCCCGCCCGCCGATCCGACCGATCAGCGGCCGGACGTCCGACTCCCGCTTGATGCCGTCGATGATCACCCGGCTGAGAGACAGATGGATCGGCGTCATGTCGACCGGATCCCACGGCCCGATCTTGAACGTCAGCTCACCTCGCCACCAGGAGAAGAGCGACCAGACGATCTGCTCGCTCTGATGCACGATAGCCTCCCGGACTTCCTGCGGGGACATCAGCCCCTCCTCGATGAGCAGCCCCCCGAGCCGATCCGAAGACTCGCGACGCATCCTCATCACGCGGCGGAACTCGTCCTGAGACAGCCGCCCGACGCGCCGCAGGTAGACACCGAGGCTGTTGCTCAGGTCGGACGAGCGGGCGTGAATCACATGGCCGTCACGAACGAAGATCTCGGTCGACTGGTCGTCCTTGACCGCCTCCAGGCGGCCCGGCAGGTCGAAGTGCGCCACGCGAGCCAGAATCTCGGGCAAAGGCGTCTCCGCCAGGTCGCCGTGGTACTGGAAGTGCCTGGGCTTGCTGTCGATTTGCTGGGGCCTCATGACCATCGCCTCGTCGGACTTCGGCAGGCCTTCGCTTTGAAGCTACGTTGGCGCCGAATTTTCGGCTGATGGTAGCACTGATTTTTGTCATGGTCGAGTCCCTCCCACTATGCTCCCTTCCACAATGAACCCCGCGACGCCGATCTCCCGCTGACGATGGACCGTCCCCTTCTTCCGGCAGCAGAGGCGTGGGCGGCACTCGACGCTCGACTGCGTCCGCTCGAACCGCTCGCCGTCGAGCGCCCGCAAGCGCTCGGCCGAGTGCTGGCTCGCGGGGTGACGGCGACGGTGGACATCCCGGCCGCCGACGTCTCGGCGATGGACGGCTACGGCCTGCCTGCGACCACTCGGGAGCGCTACCGGGTCAGCGCGACCGTCGCGGCGGGGGACGCGCCGGGCCACCGCGCCGAGCCCGGCACGGCGGTGCGCATCATGACCGGCGCTCCCGTTCCCGAGGGGATCGATCGCGTCGTGCCGATCGAAGACACCGACGCAGGCACCGCGGAGGTGCGAGTCCTCGCCCCGCCTCCGAGCGGCGCCCACATCCGGCGCGCCGGCGAGGTACTGCGCGCCGGCGACCCGCTCCTGCCCCCCGGTCTGCCGCTCGGCGCCACGGCGCTCGCCAACCTGGCGACTCACGGCATCAGGGAGGTGACGGTGCACCGCCCGCCGTCGGTAGCGGTCGTCACCACCGGAGACGAGGTCGTGCCGCCCGAGGTCGAGCCCGGCCCGGGGCAGTTGCGCGACTCCCACAGCGACTTCCTCGCCGCCGCCGGGCGCGAGCTGCGCCTCGAGTTCGCCCTGCTGGGCATCGCTCCCGACGACCCGGCAGAGCTCGCGCGCCGGATCCGACGCGGTCTGGAGCACGACGTCCTGATCCTCGGCGGCGGGGTGTCGATGGGCGCCTTCGACCATGTCGAACCCGCGCTCCTGGCAGCCGGTTGCGAGATCGTCTGGCACGGCGTTGCCATCCAGCCCGGCAAGCCACTGCTGGCGGCGCGCCACTCGGGCGGCTGGGCGTTCGGGCTGCCGGGCAACCCGAACTCGGTGATGGCGACCTACACCCTGTTCGTCCGACCCGTCCTGAGAAGACTGCTCGGTTTCGACGACGGTTTCTGGCACGGCGCCTCGGGCGGCGTACTGACCGGCCCGCTGCGGGAGGGTGGAAGGCTCGACCGGTTCCTCCCCGCGCAGGTCGTCGTCGAGGGAGGCGAGGCACGGGTCACACCGTTGCGACCGGCCGGTTCCCACGACCTCGCGAGCTTCGGACGCGCCGACGCGCTCGTCCGCGCCCCGGCCGGCCGGCCGGCCGCCGAGCCGGGCGATCGCTGCGAGTGGCTCCCCCTCCCCTCCTGACCCGGACCGGCCGCGTGCCCGCTCACTCGCGGCGCAGCAGCCAGACCATCAGGAGTTGAACGGATACCAGCACCGGGGGCAGCCGATGCTCACGCAGCCATCCGGCCCCGCCGAGGGGCTCCGGCGAGGCGGCACCATGCGAAAGAACGGCATGCCCGAGAGACGAGGCGGCGAGCACCACCAGGGCGGTGACGGTGAGGCCACAGGCCCACCGGCGACCGCTCGAGAAGCGCCTCCGGTCCGGCAGCAGCCCGAGCAGGGCACCCGACGCCGTCAGCACCAGCGCCACGAGCAGTCCGAGACTGTAGATCGCTACCTCCGGCAGCGCTTTCGCGGCGGCCGGCTCACCACGGCCCGGCGTAGCTGCTCGAGAACGGCCGTCCCGCTTCGCTCACCCTGCCGTGGTGCAGGCGCGCCAGCTGCCGCAGGTGGAGCGCGTCGTGAGCGACCCAGGCAACGAGGAGGTCACCGGCCGCCAGCGGCCCCAGCTGCGGATGGTCCCGCCGCCGCTCCCAATCGACCTCGCCGAGGCCGGAGAGCCAGTCGATCGACGAGGCTCGCTCGTCGGCAAAGGCGGTTACCGTCTCCTCGAGCGACCACGAGGCGTAGTCGTGCTCACGCACCCACCCTTCCGGGTCGATCGGCGGCCACGGCTTCCCGGGATCCTCGAGGACGAGAGCGAGGCGGACGCGAAAGTCCTTGCGCTCTTCGTCGAGCAGATGCGCCGCCACCTCGAGTGCCGACCAGCTCGTGGAGTCCGGCTTCCACGCCGCCTGCCCGGCGGAGAGCCCTCCGAGCGCGCTCACCAGCGCGCGGCCGCCCCGCCCCAGCTCGTCGATGAGCGCCGCGACGTCCACTGACGGCTGCCTGGCCGCCTACTCGCCGCGCGACAGGGTGAAGCGCATCGTCCCCGCCGGCTCGCCGTCCGACCAGCCGACCCAGTCCTCGACCACCGAGCCGTCGTCACCGAAGACGAGGGTCGTCGCATGGATGTGCATGTCGACCGCCGGGTCGAGATTGGCTCCACCGACGTAGTCGAACGCCGCTCGGCCGTCGGCGAGCGAATCCGCGTCGAGCTTCATCACCGGCTGGTTGCCGCTCGAGCAGTAGTGGGTGAGCACCAGGTCGTCGCCGTCCATCGAGTACATGTTGATCATCTCGTGCGGATGGTCGGGATTCATGATCTCCATGACCACCGTGCCGTTGGCGGAGACGCGGAAGTCGTGCCGGCCCGACTCGTCGGGAGCCGCCTCGTGGCCGTCGAGTGCCTCGGCGTGGGCAACCCAGCTTCCCTCCATCGCCTTGAGCTTCTCGAAGACGGCCTGAGGACCACTCTCGGCGGCAATCGTCGGAGCAGCGACGACGGCGAGCACCGACAGCCACAGGATCGAACGGATGGGCTTCATGCGCACTCCTTTCCAACGTGAGGCGCCGAGGCTACCAGCTCAGTCGGGTCCGGGCCGTCCTCGATTCGCCCGAGTTCTGCAGGCGGCCAGGTTCAGGCTAGTTGGGGATCCGCAGCCTGGTCCCCGGATAGATCGTGCTGCGCAGCGTCAGGCCGTTGACCTGCGCCAGCCGCTGTACCGAGACGCGGTTGCGGCTGGCGATCCTGCCGAGGGTGTCGCCTCTGCGAACCACGTAGGTGCGTCCGCTGGTGCCGGCGACAAGGGTGAGGCGCTGCCCGGGCGTGAGGTTCGTCCCGCGCAGACCGTTGTCGCGCTGAATCCGATCGACCGTCGTGCCGAAGCGCCGGGCGATGATCCACAGGCTGTCCCCGCGACGGACGGTGTAGGTCGTCGGCTGCCCCGACGAGCTGCCGGCGGCCGGGGCCGTGCCGTCGACCTGCAGCCGCTGGCCCGGCGAGATCCGGTTGGCGTTGCGAATGCCGTTGAGCCGCATCAGCGAGTTCACCGACGTGCCGTAGCGCTGGGCGATGCTCGAGAGCGTGTCGCCTCGACGGACCAGGTGGACCGAGCCCGATGCCGCAGCCGCCGGCGCGGCCTCGGGCATCGAGACGAGCTTCGCCAGCGCCGCTTCCGCCCGCTGGGTGGGCACCGCCAGCTCGTAGAGACCGCCCGGAGTGGCCTTGTGCCGCAGCTCCGGATTGAGCTCGGCGAGCGACCCTTCGGGCAGACCGAGCTGTCGATCCAGGTCGGCGAGCCGGACCCTCGACCTGGTCTCGATCCGTTCGAGTTCCATCGGCGAAAGCGGCGCCGGGAGGTCGGAGAAGCCGTAGGCGGCCGGGTCCGAGAGGATCCGCACCGTGGCGATGAAGCGCGGAACGTAGCGCCGCGTCTCGCGCGGCAGCCTCTCGTAGAGATCCCAGAACTGGTCGAAATACCCCTCGCTCTGCTGCCGGAGCAGCCGCTGCACCCGCGCCTCGCCGCAGTTGTAGGCGGCGATCGCGGTCAGCCAGTCGCCGAAGAGCGCGTGAAGATCGCTCAGATAGGCGAGTGCCGCTCGCGTCGACTTGGCCGGATCCATCCGTTCGTCGATGTCGGAGGTGCGCTTGAGGCCGTAGCGGTAGCCGGTCGACGGGATGAACTGCCACATGCCGAGAGCGCGGGCACGCGACAACGCCCGCACCTTGAACCAGCTCTCGACCATCGGCAGCCAGACGAGCTCCTCAGGCATCCCTTCCTCGCGCAGACTGGCGAGGATCTGCTCCCGGTACCAGCCCGAGCGGCGGTACCCCTCGAGGAACGATGCCCGCTCGGGCCCCTGGAAGCTGGCGATCTCGCGCTCGACGTAGCTGTTGACGTCGAGCGGAATCGAACCGGTGTAGTCGCCGACCACCGTCCGCTGCGAAGCGTAGATCTCGGTGACCTTGCGGGAGATCAGCCGCCGCAGGTCCTGCTTCTCCTGGGCCAGTAGCGCCTCCCCGTCGGCATCGACACCCGCCATCAACTCGTAGGCTCGATCGAGCGCGTCGAAGGCGTCCTCGTAGGCGCCCTCCATCCAGAAGCTCTCGGCGGATTCGTACGCCTCGAGCGACTGGCGCAGCACCTCTTCCGCCGACGGCGGTGCCTCCTCGTCGGTGAAGGCGTCGACCGGAACGGCCTCCGCCGGCGCCAGCTCGGCCACCGGCTCCCCGGCGTCGACAGAGGCGTCGGTCTCGATCGGTGAGTAGGTCTGACGCACCTGCGGCGTCGGCGATGCCGAGGCGCAGGCGAGCATCGGCGTCACCAGCAGGACTGCGAGGAGCACTCTGTTCACGTCGGCGATCATAACGGGCCGCTTCGCGCGGCACGGTTTCCCGGCATCGGCAACCGCTACAACGGGCGCAGCGGGCTCGAAGTTCCCGCGGCCGGCGACTCGAGGCCTGGCGGCGAACCTCGCCCGCCCGAGGAGTAGACCCGTGGCGCCGCGATAGGGTTCCCGCATGGCCCGAGGCCCGCATCGGAAGGGGCAGCGCAAACCGAAGGGAAGGCGCCGCGCCCCGTCGCGTCTGCGTCATCTGGCGCAGTGCGCCCGCGGACTCGAGGCGGTGCTCGCCGAAGAGCTGCGCGCGTTGGGCTCGCGGAGCGTGACGGTCGTACCGGGTGGTGCGCTGTTCGCCGCCGACGCAGCTCTGGCGGCCCGCACGCTCCTGTGGTCGCGCACCGCCGTCCGGGTGCTCGAGCCGGTCCTGACCGGCCGGGTGCACGACCCCGACACCCTCTACGAGCTCGCCTCCACGCCGCGCTGGGAGGAGCTCGTCGGCCGCAGCCACACCTTCGCCGTCGCGGCGACACTGTCGCGCTCGCGACTCAAGGACCGCAACTTCGCTGCGCTGCGGGTCAAGGACGCGATCGTCGATCGCATCCGCGACCGCCTCGGTTCGCGCCCCGACGTCGACCGGGACGATCCCGACGTGCCGATCCGGCTGATCGTGCGCGACCACGACGCCCATCTGTTCCGCGATCTCGCCGGCAGCAGCCTGCACCGGCGGGGCTACCGGCCGGTTCAGGTCAGGAGCCCGCTCCCGGAGACGACCGCCGCCGGCCTGCTCGAGCTCCTCGGGTGGGCGCCCGAGGCGACGCTCGTCGACCCGATGTGCGGCTCCGGCACGTTCGTGCTCGAAGCCGCGACCCGGCTCGCCGACCGGGCTCCCGGGCTCGGGCGCAGTTTCGCGGCGGAGAGGTTCCCCGGCGCTGCGACAAAGCTCTGGGCACAGCTTCGAGAGGAGGCCGCGGACCGCTTCCGGATCCGGGAAGCGGCACCGCTCCTGGCAGGCAGCGATGTCCACCCCGGCGCCGTCGGCATCGCCCGTCAGGCGGCGCGACAGGCGGGGGTCGATCGGCTCGTCCGCTTCAAGGTCGCCGATGCGGCCGATGCCGAGCCTCCCGGCCCGATCGACTTCGTCGCCGCCAACCCTCCCTGGGGTGGGCGGCTCGGCGAGGGCGACGTCGCCGACGGAGAGGGCCCGGAAGCGGCGTGGCGCGCGCTGGGGACGTTCCTCAGACGCTGTCCGGGGGCCAGGGCCGGCGTCCTCAGCGGCTCGCCGGAGTGGTCGCGCCACCTCGGCCTCCGCGCCGACCAGCGCCATCCGATCTCGGTCGGTCCGTGGGATGCGCGCTGGTTGCTGTATTCGATCCGTGAAAGCCCGGTTCGAGGCTCGGAACCGGCCGCGGCTGCGGCACCTCAGCCGGATACGACCGACGACGACTAGTCGTCGACCAGCTCGACGGCGGTGCCGTAGACGAGCAGTTCGGCCGCCGCCTTCATCACCTCCGACGTGGTGAAGCGGACCGCGACCACCGCGTTGGCGCCCAACTCGCGCGCCTCCTCGACCATCCGGTCGAGCGCCTGCTCCCGGGACTCGGCAAAGAGCTTCGTGTACTCGCTGATCTCGCCGCCGACCACGTTGCGGAAGACAGCCGTGATGTCCTTGCCGACATGGCGGGCACGGATCGTATTGCCGCGCACCAGCCCCAGCGTCCGGGCGATCCTTCTTCCCGCCACCTCATCCGTCGTCGTCACGATCACTTCTTGACCCTCCTGTAGCGATCGGTACGGCCGACCCGCACTCGATCCCGCCACACCGAACCGAGCAGCAGCAGCGGTCCGGCAACGATACCGGCCGCCAGCAGCTTCATCCCCGGACTCTCCGGCGCCGTCCACCACGCCCAGCCGGCGAGGCCGGCGAGCACCGCGACGATCAGGAGGACTGCCGTCCAGCCGGTGCGCCGCATCCAGCGGCTCGCCGCGTCGCGCGGCGCCTCGTCCCACTGCGCGTCGCTCGGCGCCGGCAGCTCGGTCGATCGAGCCGCCGCCCTGATCTGTTCGAGCTCTCCGAGGAGCGAACGCGCCTCGGCGTCCTCCTCCAGTCGCAGACGTACCCGCTGCTCTTCGCCCTGTGTCAGCTCCCCGTCCAGATAGCCGGAGAGGAGTACTTCGTCGAACCCGCTTGCATGCTTCGTCATTGTGCTGCCCTCGAACTGTCGGGAGCGGCCGTGAGCTGTTTGCGCAGGGCGGTCCGCGCGCGATGCAGGCGCGACATCACCGTCCCGGTCGGCACTCCCAGAACTTCCGCGATCTCCCCGTAGGAAAGATCCTGATACTCCCTCAACACGAGGATCTCCCGCTGCCCTTCGGTCAACCGGCCGAGCGCCTCCCAGACCCGCCGCCTCAGCTCGAAGAGCTCGAGACGATCGACCGGGTGGACGGTCGGCTGCGACGGCGCCGGCATGCCACGCTCGAGAAGGTCGTCGAGCGACTCCGCCCGGCGCACCTTCTGGCGCCTGCCGAGGTCGAACGCCTTGTTGCGCACGATCCGGAACAGCCACGGCTGGACCGGGCGCTCGTCGTCGAAGCGGTCGAGGGTCTCGACGAAGCGCACCATCGCCTCCTGAGCGACGTCGTGGGCGTCCTCGCGATTGCCGGTGAGCTGCAGCGCGAAGCGGAACGCCGGGTTGCGGTACCGCCGCACCAGCTCGTTCTGCGCCTCGCGGTCCCCGGCGCGAGCGTCGCGCACCAGTTCGCCGTCGTGAACCTCGGTTTCGACCATGAGCGTGGAAACGGTCATCCTACAGCCGCATACGGCCGATGCCGCCCGCTATTCCCAGCCGAGCCCGTCGATTTCCGCCACGGAGTCGTCGGAGGGCCGTGGTAGATTTCTCGCTCTTTGTCGAAGACTTCCCTTCCGATTCACTGTTGCAAGGAGACGCCATGTCCGTAGCCAAGGTCACCGAAATCAGCTCCAGCTCCCCCACCAGCTTCGAAGATGCCGTTCGCACCGGTATCGCCCGCGCTTCGCAGACGCTCGATCGAATCCAGGGCGCCTGGGTCAAGGAGCAGAACATCGTCTGCGACGGCGAGAACATCACCGAGTACCGCGTGGTGATGAAGGTCACCTTCATCCTCAAGGACTGACCTTCAGGCGTCCCCGCTTCCCCGCTCACTCCGCCGCAAACGTCCTCTTCAGGAGGGCAACGCCCGGAGGTGAGCCCATGAGGGTGAGCCATTGAAGGACTACGAAAAGCTGGGGGCGTTCTTCCTCGGCCGGCCGCACGACCTCGGGTCGGGCGAGTCGGCCGGGGTGCCGCTGCTCTACGACTCGAAGGACCTGACGACGCACGCGGTATGCGTCGGCATGACCGGCAGCGGCAAGACCGGGCTGTGCATCGGTCTGCTCGAGGAGGCGGCGATCGACGGCGTCCCGGCGATCGTCATCGACCCGAAGGGCGATCTCGGCAACCTGCTCCTGACCTTCCCGGACCTCGCTCCGGAGGACTTCGAGCCGTGGATCAACGCCGACGACGCCCGCAAGGACGGGTTGACGCCAGCCGAGTATGCGGCCGGCCAGGCCGAGCTGTGGCGCAAGGGGCTCGCTTCATGGGGACAGGACGGTGATCGCATCCGGCGACTGCGCGAGGCCGCCGATTTCGCGATCTACACTCCCGGTTCGTCGGCCGGAATCCCGGTGTCGATCCTCGACTCCTTCCGCGCCCCACCGCGTGAGGTGATCGAAGACGCCGAGCTCTTCGGCGACCGCATCAGCACGACGGTCTCGAGCCTCCTGGGCTTCGTAGGCATCGAAGCGGACGCCCTCCAGAGCCGCGAGCACATCCTGCTGTCGACGATCCTCGACCACGAATGGCGCGAGGGTCGCGATCTCGATCTGCCGGCGGTCATCCAGAGCCTCCAGGATCCGCCGATCGACAAGGTGGGTGTGATCGATCTCGACGCCTTCTACCCTGCCTCGGAGCGGTTCAAGCTGGCGATGACGATCAACAACCTGCTCGCCGCTCCCGGCTTCTCAGCCTGGATGGAGGGGGAGTCGCTCGACGTCCAGAGCCTCCTCTACACCGACACCGGCAAACCGCGAGTGGCGATCTTCTCGATCGCTCACCTCGACGACTCGGAGCGGATGTTCTTCGTCTCGCTCCTGCTCAACCAGGTCCTCGGTTGGACCCGGTCGCAGCCGGGCACCAGCAGCCTGCGCGCCCTCGTCTACATGGACGAGATCTTCGGCTACATGCCGCCGGTCGCCAATCCACCCTCGAAGCGCCCGCTGCTGACGCTCCTCAAACAGGCAAGGGCGCACGGCGTCGGCGTCGTGCTGGCGACCCAGAACCCGGTCGACCTCGACTACAAGGGGCTCTCGAACACCGGCTCGTGGTTCATCGGCCGCCTGCAGACGGCTCGCGACAAGAACCGCGTGCTCGACGGTCTCGAGGGAGCCTCCGCCGGTGCCGCCGGGCGCTTCGATCGCGGCGAGATGGAGGAGACCCTCGCCGGTCTCGGCAAGCGCAAGTTCCTGCTCCACAACGTTCATGACGACGGCCCGGTGGTGTTCGAGACCCGCTGGGTACTCTCCTACCTGCGCGGGCCGATGACCCGCGATCAGATCCGAAGGTTGATGGACGGGCGGCGGCCCGCCGGCGGTGAGCGCGACGAAGCTCCAGCCGCCACGCCGGTGAAGGCCGCCTCCGCTAGACCGGTGCTCGATCCCGACATCGAGCAGTACTTCCTGCCCGCCCGCGATCTTCCCGTTGGCGCGGCGGTGCGCTACGAACCCCGGCTCGTCGGAGCGGCGACGGTGCACTTCGTCGATCGCAAGCACGACATCGACACCTCCGAGGAGCTCACCGTGCTCGCGCCGCTGACCGACGGCACGGTACCGGTCGACTGGGAACGGGTCGAGATGAGCGCCGTCCCCGCCTCGCGTCTCGAGGAGGTGCCGGTCGCCGATGCCCAGTTCGCCTCGGTACCGTCCGAAGCGGCGCAGTCGAAGTCGTGGAGCGCGTGGACGAAGGACTTCTCAGAGTGGCTCTACCGCAACCGCAAGCTCGAGCTGATGGAGAGCGAAGCGTTCGGGCTGGTGGCCGAGCCGGGCGAGAGCGAGCGCGACTTCCGCGTTCGACTGCAGCACGCCACCCGCGAGGAGCGCGACGCCAGGCTCGACGCTCTGCGCGACAAGTATGCCGGCCAGATCGAGAAGCTCGAAGAGCGCCTCAGGAAAGCCGAGCAACGCCGCGAGAAGGAAGAGCAGCAGGCCCGGCAGGTGAAGCTCGACACCGTCGTCAACATCGGCACCACCTTGCTCGGTGCCGTGCTCGGCCGCAGCGTGCGCCGCAACGCCGGTACCGCGATGCGCAGCGCCACCCGCTCCTGGCGTGACTCGCAGGACGTCGATCGCGCCGAAGAGGACATCGAAGCGATTCAGGCGGAGATCCAGGAGCTCGACGCCGAGGCGCAACGCGAGATCGACGCCCTGCGCGAGAGCCTCGACCCGATGCACCAGGAGCTGACGACCGAAGAGCTGCGGCCCCGACGTGCGGACGTCGAAGTGCACCTCGTGGGGCTGGCCTGGGTACCCGAGCGGGCCTGACCGCCACCGGACGCCGCGACCGGTCAGACTTCGAGCATCGGCATCCGCGCCGCTGCGTCCCCCTCGAGTTCGGCGGCAAGCAGGGCGATTCCCGTTCGCCCCCGATAGAGGCTGGCGGGCGAGTTCGCCTCTTCCGCCGGAGGTACGAGGGACTTCTGGAAGAGACGCTGCGCCCGGACCTTCCAATCCGGCTCGAGGGTCGTTCCATGAAGCCGCAGCATCGCGAAGGCGCCACCCGCAGCACCGCAGCACAGGTGATCGGAGCCGAACGGAGTTCTCCACGCCGACCAGGCCGACCCGCTCGCCAGTCCGAGATAGGCGTCGCGGTCGAACGACCGCGCCGCCTCCGCCCACAGCAACGCGTGGCCGGTCGCACCGCTGCACCAGCCCGGCATGTAGACAGGCTCTCGGTTCTCCCCCTTGAGGTACCACGGCCAGCGCACTCCACGGCCGTGAGGTTGTGCCAGTGCGGCGAGCTGGTCGAGGCGCTCTTCCACTTCGTCGCGAAGCGGCAGCCCGGAGACGCGACTCCACTGCATCGAGGCGAAGAGAACCCCCGCCCAGCCGTGAGCCAGGCCGAGGTTGAACGAGCTTTCGGGCCCGGCGATCGGCGACTTGTGCCGAAGCGAGTCCCAGACGCTCGACTCGACTTCGGCGCCAAAGGAGAGGAGGGACTCATCGGCGCCGAGTCTGTCGACGAGAATGGCGGATCCGATGAGGGCACCCGTCCGACCGAGCGTCAGATCGGGGTTCTCCCACTCGCGCGAGCAGGAGCGGATGAAGCGACGAGCGGCCACCGAGGCTCGCTGCCGATCTCCGAGCAGCTGCGCAACGATTGCGTCGGCGACATGAAGCCCGGGCTCGTAGTGGAACAGCGAGACCTCCTCGACGATGTCTTCGCGCAGCTCGCCGTCGGGCCCGAAGAACGCCTCGTGGTCGCCCAGATCGCTCAACGCTCGCGCCACCCAGACGTCGGCCGTCGCCAGCGCCACCGGATCATCGCGGATCTCGGCGATCCGGGCGAGCGCGACCGCGACGCCCGCAGCTCCCGTGTTGATCGAGGCGCGGGGAGCGGCGGCGAGCCCCTTCCGCACCCAGACCCCGTCCGGGGCCGCGTTCTCCAGCAGCTCGGCGACGACGCCCTCCGCCTGATCGAGGAGTCCGGCCGAAAGGCCCGGAGCGGCAGGGGTTTCGTCCAGCGCTTCGGCGAACGCCTCGCAGAAGTCGGAAGTGGAGGGGAACCGCCGTTCCGGGCTCTTCTCGAGCGCTCTCGCCAGGACACGCTCGACAGCCTCCTGACCCGCTACACCGTGATGGGTGAACGGCAGCGGCGGGTCTGTCTGAATCGCCTCGAGCATCTCGCTCTGTTCGAGCCTGAAGTCCAGGTAGTGGGCGTCCGTCAGGAGGCTGTAGAGAACGGCCGCGATGCGATATTGCTCGCTTTCGAGGGTGACCGGCGGGCCGCGTCGACCGGCGGCGAGTGCGGCCGCGTACTCCGGTTCGTAGTAGTAGGCGACTCCCATTCTCGGAGCCCGCCCGAGCTCGTCGGAGGCGTCCAGCACCTTCGCGGCACCGAAGTCGATCAGCCGGACCTCGCCGTCGGACGCGATCATCAGGTTCTCGGCGTGGACGTCACCATGCAGCACGCCGCGTTCGTGAAGGCGCCGATAGGCCTCGAGCGTCCGAGCCGCGAACTCGAGATGCGCCTGGCGAGTCGCTCCCCACCGGACGTGAGGCGAGTTGGAGGGGTGGCCGGCGCACCACTCCAGAACGAGGTACGGCCTGCCTTCGACCTCGCCGCTACCCAGGAACCTCGGCACCACTTCGAGTCCATCGAGGAGTTCGTAGATCCGCCGCTCGCGGTCGAACCGTCTCTCGAGGTGAGATCGGTCGGCCTCCCTCGCGACCTTGATCGCTGCCCGACCCTCTTCGCCGCGCGCGAGATAGATCTCCGTATCGAGCATCATCCGGATGCATCGTCGGACCTCCCACGACCCGACACGGTCCCCCTGGGAGAAACGCGGTTGCGGCGGATCGGCGGCCGGCGAGTCCGCCGGAACCAGATAGCCTGCCGCCAGAAGCCGCGACAGCACCGGGTAGGCCGCCTCGAGGGTCTCCTCGGGATCGAGACCTTCGGCCGACGCGAACTCGATCACCGCTTCGACGATCGTCCTCGGCTCTCGAAACAGGGTCAGCAGCTCTGCGGTCGGTCCGTCCACGACCTTCGAGCCCGCCCGCCCGAAGGCGAGGGTCAGGGCCGACTCGCCAGGCTCGCCGCCGACCTGCTCGCGCTGGTCGTCCGGAAGCTCTTCGATCGGGGTCAGATGTGCGTGGCGCGGCAGAACGAACGCGGCGGTCAGATCGAGCGCTTCAGTCATCGAGGAAGTCCAGTCGCTCAGGGTCGGGCGTCCAGCTTTCCACATCGACACCCTCGAGGTGCAGTCGCGAGAGAGCGAAGCGGGCGGCATCGTCGACCGGCATCCCCCGCGCCGCGCACGGACGCAGCGCCGCGGCGAGGAAGCGACAGACCCACAGCCGGTAGCTCGCCCCTTCGAGCCATGGGGCGACATGTTCTTCGCGCGGCGGATCGACGCCGAGAGAGATCAACCCGTTTCCCGACGGAACCGCCGCGAAGGGCACTCCGTGGGCCGCGACTCCCTCGAACTCGGCGGCCAGGCGCCGGAGGGTGCGCTCGGCATGCTCCTTCGACCAGTAGTAGGAGACGATCTTGTCGGGTCGCAGCAGCCCGCCGAGGCCGCGCCCGATCTTGAAGTTCGGCACCTGAAGCTCGCCGAGGACGCGAACCACTGTCGGCAGAAGGGAGGGGAGGTCGGTGAGCAGCGGACTCACGTACAGCTTCCAGGTAGCCCTTCTGCGTCGCCTCACCGGCGGTGGATTGCGATGCCGCCAGATCCGCCAGTAGGGGTTCGGCTCGTCACGGGCGATCGGTATCCATGTGCTCTCGAGCAGTCGTCCGGTCTCTCCCTCGCTGATCCCGAGATAGGCATCCACCGCCTCGTCGTCGGGCAGGCGCCGCCTCCATCCGCGCGACTCGGGAAGACGATGGAAGTGATAGAGCCGCATCGCCAGCAGGGGCGCGGGCAGTTTCCCCAGACTCGCACCGTAGCGGACCGCCGCGACGGCAAGGCGGGCCGCCCGCCCCGACATGGCGTCGGGATCCGGAACCGGATCCAGGAGAAAGGGGAGCGACGCCGGCCCACCGACGAACCCGTCGGAGGTTTCGATCTCCAGTACGCCGTCTGCGATCAGCCGGGCGACCTGGATCGCCTGCGGGCCCTCGGCGAGCTCACTCCGCGAGACCGACGACTCGAGCGAGCGGAACAGTTCCGCTGTCCTCGAGTCGAGCAGTTTCACCGTCAGCCCGCTCCCCTCGGAGGGAAGCAACAACGCCACCGCCGCCGGATCGTCGGCGGCGGCACCGAGCGCCTCACGCTCCTCGGAGCTGATCTCCTCCAGGGAACGCAGTGTGTAGCCACGGCCGGCCCGCAGACCGACCCCGGCCAACTCACGCAGCTGAGTCAGCGTGCCGGCCACCCGAGGATCGCCGGCTCAGGCTCCTGACGGCGCCCTCACCGATCGTCGCCGGTGAAGTTCTCCGTGACCCTGCGGGCGAGGCGCTGGCGCTCCTCCTCGTCGAGCGGCGTGCGTCCCGCCACCTCGAGATACTTCGCCTTCTCGAACGACTCGACCTGCTTGAGCGCCTGACGTAGTTCGCGTTTCAGTGCGTCGAGGCCGTTCACACGCGAAAAGTTGAGGCCGATCGCGCTCTCGCCGCCACAGGCCGACGGCTCGGTGATGCCGCAGATCTCGCCGGCCGAGCCGTCGAGCTGGGTGCACCCGGAGGCCGCACCCTCTCCGCCGTCGTCGCACTGCGACCCCTCGAGCGCGGGGCACTGGGAACCGTCGGCACCGGGCTCGTCGTCGCACTCGGAACCCGCCAGCGCCGGGCACTCGCTGCCGCCATCGCCCTCACAGTCCGACGCGACTCCCCAGAAACAGTCACTGCCCTGGCCCTGGTCACAGGCATCGTCGGAGGCGACCACGCCCTGGCAATTGGTCGGCGCGACTCTCGCGTCGCAGGGATCGATCGAAGTCTCGCCCTCCTTGCAGTCCACGTCGTAGGAGAGGTTGGCGCCGTCGCAGTCGGTAATGTCGTTGCACCAGACCGTCACCGTTGCCTCGCCCGGATCACATGGGAAGAGGGTGTTCACCCCCTCCCGGCAGTGACCCCCGGGGCTGGTGATCGCGGTGCCCGGCGGGCCACAGTCCTGGGCGTCGTAGTCGTCGAAGTCCGCGTCGCGACTCGGGAGGCGGCAGACCGTCGCGTGGAGACAGTGCCACTGGGCGACCCTGACGTGCTTCGGCAGCACGGTGACCATCAGATCCTTGATCCGGAACGTCTTCTTCTTCGCCATGAAACCTCCTCCTCGCCCCTCGATTGGCACGACTCGATCCGGTGGACCTTAGCATAGGGCTCTGGCCGCATTCCGGACCCGCGCCGAGCCCGTTCCGGACCCCGAAACCCGACCCTCAGAACCGATCCGTCGCGCGCAACAGGTAGGCGACGAGGAAGATCGGCGCCAAGCCCGGGACCGCCCCTGCCACGAGTTGCAGCGCCACAGCCCGATCGTCGACTCCTCCGGCTCCGGCGGCGAACTGGATCGCCACCACGGCCACGGCCACGAACGCCGGCTCGATCCAGGCGCCGGCGACGGCAGCCCTGCGTCGCGACCAGCGACGCCACGCGACGGTGCCGACCATCACTTCGAGCGGCAACGCCAGCACCAGGGTGTGACTCCACACCACCGGGGTCACCGCCAGGCAGGCGACGGTCAGCAGCGCCAGTCGCTGTCCCGGTCCCGGCTCGCTTCTGACCAACCACCAGAGGAACCCGAGCGCGAGCGGCAACGAGATCCACAGCGCACTCGTCTCGAGGCCGAGCAGCGGCGGGAAGCGATGGAAGGTCACCGTGCGCACCACCTTGTCGGTGCGATGGAGCGCCAGCAGGTCGTCGAGATGGGGGAACGCCAGCACCAGCAGCGCCGCCGCTCCGAGCGCGACGCCCCCGGCGAGGCGCAACGCTCGGGTCGGGCCCGCCAGGAGCCACCCCAACGCCACCATCGGTGCCAGCGGCTTGACGGCGATGCTCGCACCGAGCAGCCCCCCTCCGGTGAGCGGCCGCCGTGACCCACAGGCCAGCGCCAGCAGGATCAGGCCGACCGCCAGCATCGACAGGTTGCCGAAGCGCACCGAGTAGACCGCCTGAGGTGCGAGAGCCACGAAGGCGGCGGCGCCGGCGGCGCGGCGAATCCACGAGGCCGGCAGCCAGCCGACCGCCATCCACGCGGCGAATCCGAGGCCGACGTGGTTGAGAGCGCGCATCAGCGCCACCGTGGCATCCCTGCCGAGGAGTTCGAAGCCGAGGCCGCCCGTCAGGGCGACCACGGACGGGTACACGTAGCACGGCTGCTCGAACGGCGACTCGCCGGCGAGCACGCTCTCGAAGGCGCGCAGGTAACAGACCTCGTCTCCCAGCGGCTCGGAGAGGTTCGCGACGACAGGCCAGCTGCGCAGCGCCGCCAGAGCGGCCAGGGAGGCGACGGCGACGACGTGCAGCCACCACGGCCCGCGGCACCACTGCTGCCAGGCCCGGGCGAGCACCTGGCCGTCGGTCGAGCTGTCGATCACGCCGTCGTTCGACCCGGGCGAGCCGTGCATGGCGGCGCACTGTAGCAGGGGGGCTCCTTGCTATCCTCCAGGCAGGCAATCACCGGAAGTCAGACCTGCATCGATGCCCGAAACACAGAGAGAGGCGTCCGCCTTCGGCCCGCTGGCGTGGTCGGTGCGGCTGACCTATGCCGGGTTCGCCGCGATGGCGGCGATGGCGGCGGCGATCAGCCTCGTCCCGGTGCTCGCGCTGACCCTGCCGGGCGAGCCGCTCGACGTCTCCGCACAGATCGCCAGCTGCATCACGGCGCTCGTGGGCGTTCCGCTCGCCCTCTTCTTCGGCTGGCTGACCGTCCGGTTGTGGCGCACGGGGCGCTACCTCGTCGAGTTGCGGCGTCACCGCTACTGCGTCGTCACCAACCGCTGGCTGCTGGTGATCTTCCCCCTCGGCACCCTCGTCGGAGGATGCGTGCTCTGGCTGCTCACCCGTCGCCGGACGAAGCGCCTCTTCGGTGCCGACGCGACTCCTCTCGACTCCGGCAGTGCCACGGTGGAACCGGCATGATCGACGCCGATGCCGTCGCCGCGGCCGTCCCTCTGGCCCACCAGAGGATCGCCCGCTACGCGCGCCGCACACCGGTTCAGCGCTCACCGTGGCTGAGTGAGACGACCGGTGCCGACGTCTGGCTCAAGCTCGAGAACTTCCAGGTCACCGGCTCCTTCAAGGTGCGCGGCGCCCTGCATCGCGTGCTCGAAGCCGCGCCGGAGGAGCGCGCAGCCGGTTTTGTCGCCGCTTCAACGGGCAATCACGGCCTCGCCGTCGCCCATGCCGCGGGTGTGGTCGACGCGCCGGCGATCGTCTACGTGCCGGTCAACGCCAACGAGGACAAAGTCGCGAGGCTCGAGGCGGCAGGCGTCGAGGTTCGAGCCCACGGCGACGACGCGGTGGTCGCCGAGCGAGCCGCCCGTGCCTTCGGCGAGGAATCGGGCCGGATCTACATCTCCCCGTACAACGACCCCTCCGTGATCGCCGGCCAGGGCACCGTCGGCCTCGAGCTGGAGGAGCAAGTGTCGGGGCTCGATGCCGTCTTCGTCGCCCTCGGTGGCGGTGGACTGCTCTCCGGCGCCGCCGCGATCCTCAAGAGTCGCCGTCCCGGGATCGAAGTGGTGGCGGCGTCGCCGGCCGCCTCCGCGGTGATGATCGAATCGCTCCACGCCGGGGAGATCCTCGACCTGCCCTCGAGCGAGACCCTCTCCGACGGCACGGCCGGCGGCGTCGAGGAGGGCTCGATCACCTTCCCGCTGTGCCGGGAGCTGATCGATCGCCGCTACACGGTCGACGAGAAGGCGAGATCCGGGCGACGCTCGCCGACTTCCTGCAGCGCCATTCGATGATGATCGAGGGGTCCGCCGCCGTCGCCGTCGCGGCGCTCCTCCAGCGCGAGCGAGAGTTCGAGGGCCGGAAAGTCGGCGTCGTCCTGTGCGGTGGCAACCTCGGCATGGCGGCGCTGCGCCGGATCCTCGCCCCGTGACCGGGCTCTCCGGGCCTGAGGGGGGAGCCGGAGCGCTCCTCCCCCCTCCGGACAGCTTCCGCGAGGTCGATCGCCCGCTCCACGACGACGTCCGGTTCCTGGCGGCGGCGCTGGGCGACGTCGTCCGCCGGCTGGAGGGCGACGACGCATTCGAGGCGGTCGAAACGCTGCGGGTCGCCTGTCGCGCGCGGCGGCGCGGCAAGGAGAACGCCGCGAGCCTCGAAGAGCTCCTCGGGAAGGTGCGAACGATGGAGACGCCCCTCGTCCCGGTGGTCGCACGGGCGTTCACCCTCTTCTTCCTGCTGATCAACACCGCCGAGCAGGCTCACCGGGTGCGGCGTCGGCATCACTATCAGGATCGCGAGGAGACTCCGGACCAGCCCGCTTCGGCACGCTGGACGTTGCGGGAGCTGCTCGACGCCGGTTTCGACCGGGAGGAGATCGCCGCAGCGCTCGAGCGTCTCGACGTCAGGCCGGTGCTGACGGCCCATCCGACCGAGTCGACGCGGCGCACGGTGCTGGCGCTCCAGGCGCGGGTCGCCGCGGCGCTGCTCGACCGCTCCGATGCCCGCCGTCGCCACGCCGCCGAGGCGCGTCTGACGACCGAAGTCGAGCTGCTGTGGCTGACCTCCGAGGTGAGGCGGGATCGCCCTCAGGTAGCGGACGAGGTCAGCACGGTCCTGTGGTACCTCGAGGATCGCTTTCTCGACGCCGTCGAGGTCGTCGAGCGGCGGCTCGCATCAGCGGCCGAGGAACTGCTCGGCGAGGCGCCGCCGGCCACGCCGACGCTCGCGGTCGGTTCGTGGGTCGCCGGCGATCGCGACGGCAACCCGTTCGTCACGCCGGAGAGCACCCTCGCCGCCGCCCGCCGCGCCTCGCACTGCGTCCTCGGCAGATACGCGGTCGAGCTCGACACCCTCACTCGGCAGATCAGTCTCTCGGCGCGGCTCGCCCCGCCGCCGCCCGCGCTCGGGGAGCTGGTGGAGCGCTTCGCGGCGCTCCTCCCCGATCTCCACGCGGCCAATCGTCGCCGCGACGCCGACGAACCGGTGCGCCTTGCCCTCACCCTGATCGCCGGCCGTGTGCGCGCGACCCGCGAGGCTGTCGCCGCTCGCGATGCCGGGCTCGAAGACACAGGCGACGCCGGCTACACGGACGCTCGACAGCTCCTCTCCGACCTCGAGACCGTGGACGAGGCTCTCTCTTCGGCCGGTGCGCACAGCGCCCGCCGCCACCTGCTTGGGCCGCTCCTGCGCCGGGTACGGAGCTTCGGTTTCCACGGCTTGTGTCTCGACATCCGGGACGACGCCGCCCGGCACCGGCTGGCGGTCGGCGAGCTGACGACGCCGGAGGAGGCGATCGACGACGCCGCCCTGGCCATGCGTCTCGCCGACGGCAAGACCCCCGAGGCCACCGCGCCCCTCTCCGGGGACGCAGCCGAGGTCGTCGACACCTTTGCCGCCCTGGGCCGGGTACAGCGCGAGGCGGGTGAGGCCGCGGCCTCGACCTACGTCATCTCGATGGCGCAGGCGCCGGCCGACGTGCTGCAGGTGCTGCTGCTGGCCCGTCACGCAGGCCTGGTCGATCTCGCCGGCGACTCACCGAGGTCGAGCCTCGACGTCGCGCCGCTGTTCGAGACCGAGCGCGACCTGCTGGCGGCGCCCGGGATCATGCGGCGGCTCTTCGACACCCCCGTCTATCGCCGGCAGCTCGAGGCACGCGGCGAACGCCAGGAAGTGATGATCGGCTACTCGGACTCGGCCAAAGACGCCGGCGTCCTGTCCGCCGCATGGGCGCTCTACAAGGCGCAGGACGCGCTGGCGGTTCTCGCTAAAGAGCGCGGCGTCGGTCTGCGGATCTTCCATGGCTCCGGCGGCACCGTCGGCCGCGGTGGCGGTTCGCCGGTCTATCGGGCGCTCAGGGCGCTGCCGCCCGACTCCGTCGACGGCACCCTCAAGGTGACCGAGCAGGGGGAGGTGATCTCGCTCAAGTACGGCCTCCCCGAGATCGCCGAGCGCAGTCTCGAGGTGCTGACGTCGGGCGC
The DNA here is from genome assembly GCA_965223855.1 of Candidatus Multivoradales bacterium. GTDB lineage: Bacteria > Acidobacteriota > Thermoanaerobaculia > Multivoradales > JAHEKO01 > CALZKB01. The sequence goes on along the minus strand of CBDCXM010000009.1, from coordinate 1,707,101 downwards.
CCTGATGGCGACCTTTCGCGACTGGCGCGACGAAGTCGGCGACGCGCCGCGGCGCGCCTTCGCCGATGCCATGGAGAAGCTCGCCGCCGAGGCGGCGCCGTTCTACCGCGGCTACGTTCACGAGGCAGACGCGCTCTTCCGGATGTTCCTCGACTGCACGCCGGTGCGCGAGCTCGCCAGGGTGCATTTCGGCTCGCGCCCCGCCTACCGCGAGAAGGGTGCCGGCACGATGGCGGGCATCCGCGCCATCCCCTGGTCGTTCGGCTGGACCCAGATCCGCCTCATGCTGCCCGCCTGGCTCGGCGCCGGAACCGCGCTGACCCGGCTGCTGGCGGAAGACGGCGGCGAAGCGCTCCTCCGGTCGATGGCCTGCAACTGGCCGTTCTTCGACGACCTGATCGGCAAGATCGAGATGGTCTGCGCCAAGGCCGATCTCGAGGTGGCGCGACTCTACGTGTCGCAGCTCGGTGGTGATCTCGAGCTGCTCGACGAGCTAGAGCGCGAGTTCGAGCGTACGGTGGCGGCGGTTCGCCGGATCCGCGACACCGCGTACCTGCTCGAGGAGACGCCGGTGCTCCAGACCAGCATCGGCCTGCGCAACGGCTACGTCGACGCGCTGTCGCTGCTGCAGGTGAGGCTGCTCGGGGAGCAGCAGCACGGCGAACTCGAGGAAGCGCTCCAGGCGGCGCTCGGAACGACGCTCAACGGCGTCGCCCAGGGCCTGCGGAACACCGGCTGAGTTTCGGAGTTTCGGTGACAGGATACTTATCTGCGGAGCTTGGCAGACATGATCCGCCGGTCTCCGCTGAGACGACAGTGATGAGTATCCTGTCACCGAAACTACAGACATGATCCGCCGGTCTCCGCTGAGACGACAGAGATGAGTATCCTGTCACCGAAACTACCGAAACTAAGGCGGAAGTAGATGGGTATCCTGTCACCGGAACTCCCTCAAGGCGGACGTAGATGGGTATCCTGTCACCGGAACTCCGCCGGAACTCCGCCGGGGGTATCCTGTCACCGGAACTCCGGTCCGCGCTAGGCGAGCCTTCCGTTCAGCGCCCGCCCGCTGCCGCCTCGAGATTGGCTTCGCGCTCCTCCCTCGGCGGCAGGCGCCTGAAGACCCGCCGCGTCACGAGGAGCGAGAGCAAAAAGAGCACGGCGCCGAGGAAGAAGGGAGCGCCCGGCAGTTCGATCGGCGCAGCCCGCGACGTGAAGTAGCTGAAGAGCCCCGAAGTGAAGATCAGCGGTGCGAAGATCGCCGTCAGGCTGAAGAGCGAGGTCAGAGCGCCCTGCACCTTCCCCTGCTCCGAAGGCTCCACGGAACCGGCGACGAGCGACTGGATCGAGGGGCCGGCGACGCCGCCGATCGAGCCGATGACGATCACCGTCAGGAGCATCCACCCCTCGGAGGCGAAGCCGTAGCCGAGGAACGAGAGGATGCCGACGGTGAGGCCGATCAGCACCGTCCGGCGCTCGCCGAACCTGGCCGTGAACGGGCGCACGAGCACCCCCTGCACGAACGCCACCGTCAAGCCGACCAGCGCCAGGGTGAGTCCGTTCGCGGTCTCGCCCCAGCCGTAGCGATAGCTCGTGTAGAGCACCCAGACGTTCTCGAGTCCCCGCTGCGCGAGGGCGATGAAGACGAAGGCGACCGCGAGCCCCGCGACCAGCGGGTAGCGGCCGAGGTTGCGGATGCTTGCCCACGGATTCGCCTTGCCCCACGAGAACGATCCGCGTTTCTCCGCCGGCAGCGACTCGGGGAGGATGAAGAACCCGTAAAGCCAGTTGACGAGCGCCAGGCCGGCGGCGACGAAGAACGGCAATCGCAGATGGATGCCGCCGAGCACCCCGCCGAGGGCCGGGCCGAAGATGAAGCCGACCCCGAACATCACGCCCATCAGACCGTAGTTGCGCGCACGGTTCTCCGGCGTGGAGACGTCGGCGACGTAGGCGTTGGCGGTGGTGTAGCTCGCCCCCATGATGCCGGCGAAGATCCGCCCGACGAAGAGCCAGCCGATCGACGGAGCGAAGCCCTGAATCAGGTAGTCGACGCCGAGCCCGAAGAGCGCCACCAGCAGGATCGGCCGCCGCCCGAAGCGATCGGAGAGCGCTCCCAGGACTGGGGCGCAGAGGAACTGCATCAGCGCGTAGGAGGCGCCGATGATGCCGTAGTAGAGCCCCGCGTCCGAGCTGTTGCCGCCGACGAACTCGCGCACCAGTGCCGGCAGCACCGGGATGATGAGGCCAATGCCCAGAATGTCGAGGAAGAGGGTGACGAGGATGAACGCCATCGCCGCCTTGCGCCTACCCTCCTTGCCGGCCTCCGCCACGGTCGCGCCTCCCTCGTCGCCCCGGCGGCCGCAGTGCCGACCGGAGCGCCAAGCCTACACGCTGACTCCATTCAGCAGGCGCCTTCGCACCCGGCCCCCGGACCACGAGCGGGAGCCGAGTGGAGCTACCGCAGCCGCGAAAGATCAGCCCTCCCAGGCCGGCGGCACGCCGCCTTCGACGAAGGCGCGCATCACGCCGTCGTAGAGGAAGCGCCAACCCTTGTCCTTCTCGCTCTGGGTGTCGTCGCTCACCCGGCCGAGGGTCGACTCGGCGAAGCGCAGCGACGTCCCTTCGCCTGCGTCCTCGAGGTCGTAGGACAGGAGCGTCGTCGCCGGCCCACCCCACTCGGGAAAAGAGACTGCCGTCAGCTGCAGCTGGCGGCCGGGCCTCACGGTCACGACCGTACCCCACAGGAGGCCGCCGCCCCCGTCCCAGCGCTCCGTCATATGCCCGCCGGGCGTCGCGTCGAGGGCGAAGCTGCGGCTCCCGGCCTCGCCGCCGGCGAAGAACTCCTGCGGCCACCAGTCGCCGATCTTCGAGGTGAGCGCGTCCCATACCGCCTCGCGGCTCGCTCTCGATCTCGAGTTCCAGAACGTAGGTGGTGCCCCTGGCATCGAAGGTGTCGGTCATGCTGTCTCTCCCTGTGGTTCGACGAGGTCGCGCAGCCGCAGCAGGCGGTCTGCCGGCACCGCCTCGAACGGGCGGATCCATCGTCGATAGATCTGTTGAATCGGTACCGGGTTGAGGGTGTGCACCCGCTCCCGGCCGCGTTGTGTGATGACGACGAGGCCTGCCGACTCGAGCACGAGCAGGTGCTTGCGAACTGCGAAGCGGGTGACCTCGAAGTGACTCGCCAGCTCACCCATCGTTCGCGACCCCTCCCGCAGCAGGTCGAGCAGGCGCCGACGGGTCGGATCGGCAAGCGCCCGCCACAACAGGTCGTCCCTGTCGTCGGCCTTACTCATCCTGGCGGCTCTGCTCGTCATCCGGCTTCATCGGTCTGCTGCCTGCGGCGGCGCTGCGGTCCTGCTCTGTCGTCCTGCGTTGTCGTCCTGCCTGTCACCTTGCCCTATATGTGACTCAATGGTCACATATTCTGCACAGACGGTCAAGCGGAAACTCTCCCGGAGCCGCTGCGTACCCACCTTCCAGGGGCTGGCGAAACCCGGTGAGCGATGACAAGATGAGTTGCGCCTTATTTTCGCCTCAACGGAGATCTGAACCGATGCACCGATTGCCTGCACGTACCTTCTTTGCCGCCGCAGTCTCGTCTGGCGGCGGCTGTCTGCAGCCCTGCCTGGAGCCAGGGCTTCGGTCCCACGAGAGTCGGCGTGACGGCGGCCGCTCAGGCCGAGGTGCAACCACTCGTCCGGCTGGCCGGCAACGTCGAGGCCGAGACCCACGCCGTCGTCGCCAGCGAGGAGTCGGGGGTGGTGGCCGAGCTTCGGGCACGCGAGGGGTCGCCCGTCAAGCGCGGCGCGACGCTGGCACGGCTGCGCCGTGAGACGCTGGAGCGCGACCTCGAGGCGGCCGAGGGACAGCTCGCCGAGGCGGAGGCGCGACTCGAGCTCGCCCGACGCAGTCGTACCCGCGCCCGCGAGCTCCACGAGTCCGGGGTGATCTCGCGCCAGCAGTTCGACGACGCGGAGTCCGAAGAGGGCGCCTGGCAGGGGCGGGTCGATCAAGCGCGGGCGCTCATTGCCCGGCTCGAAACGCAGGTCCGGCGGTCGGTGATCCGGGCCCCCTTCTCCGGCATCGTCGTGCGCGAACTGTGCGACGTCGGCGAGTGGGTCGCGGCCGGCGGCGGCGTGGTCGAGATGTTCGACCCGCGCTCGCTCGGCGTCGTCGTCAGCGTGCCGGAGCAGTACTTCGCCGGGGCGCGCACCGGCACCGCGGCTCGGGTGCGCCTCGACTCGCTGCCGTCGCGCGACTTCGAAGGACAGGTCGTCGCCGTCATCCCGAAAGCGGACGAACAGGCGCGCACCTTCCCCGTCAAGGTCGGAATCGTCGATCCCGACGAAGCGATCGGCCTCGGGATGAGCGCCGTCGTCTCCTTCCCGAGCGGCAGCGCCAGGGTGGCGACGATCGTCCCCAAGGACGCCGTCGTCAGCCAGGGAGCGGCGCGCCTCGTCTACCGGGTCGAGGACGGCCCGCCCGACGCCGAGGGCAACCCGACGAAGGTCGCCAACCCGGTTCCGGTGGAGCTCGGCGCGGCAGTCGACGACTGGGTGGAGGCGGCGGGCGTGGCCCCGGGCGACACGGTCATCACCCGCGGCAACGAGCGGCTGATGCCCGGCGCTCCGGTGCTCACCGAACCGATCGACTACACCGTCCCGTGAGGTCGCGATGACGCTCATCGAAACCGCGATTCGCTCCCCCGTCAAGACCGCTGTCGGGGTGATCCTGCTGGTGCTCTTCGGCGTGCTCGCCGTGCTCGGCATTCCGGTCCAGCTCACCCCGACCGTCGAGGAACCGCTCGTCACGGTGCAGACGATCTGGCCCGGCGCCAGCCCGGTGGAGATCGAGCGCGAGATCATCGACGAGCAGGAGGAGCAGCTCAAGGGGCTCGACGGGCTGGTGAAGATGCAGAGTTCGAGCTCCGACTCGTCGGGCACCATCACTCTCACCTTCGCCGTCGGCAGCGACAAGAACGCCAACCTGCTCAAGGTCTCCAACCGGCTCGAGCAGGTGCCGTCGTACCCGGACGACGCTCAGAAGCCGGTGCTCTTCACCTCCGACCCCAACCGGAGCGCCATCGCCTGGTTCATCCTCCAACCGCACGGCGAGGAGCCCTACGAAGACGACATCTGGAAACTCCACAACTTCGTCGACGACCACATCAAGCCGGCGATCGAACGGGTCCCGGGGGTCGCTCAGTCGGGTTTCTTCGGCGGCCGCGAACGCGAGATGCAGGTGATCTTCGACCCGGCGGCGCTCGCGACCCACCGCGTCACCGTCAACGAGCTCGCCGCGGCACTCGACCGCGAGAACCGCAATTTCTCCGGCGGCGACTTCGCCGAGGGCAAGCGGCGCTACGTCGTGCGCACCGTGGGCGAGTTCAACTCGCCGGAGTCGATCGAGAGCCTCGTGGTCGCCGTGCGCGGCGGCGTCCCGCTCTATCTGCGCGACCTGGCGAAGGTGGAGCTCGGGTACCGGAAGCCGGGGGCAAAGATCTTCTACCGCGGCGAGGAGATGATCGCCGTCAACGCGATCAAGGAGCCGGGGGCGAACGTCCTCGACACCATGCGCGGCGTCAAGGCGACGGTCGCCGATCTCAACGACGAGCTGCTCGCCGACCGGGGCCTTCGCCTCACCCAGGCGTACGACGAGACCGACTACGTCTACAGCGCGATCGGGCTGGTGCGCCAGAGCCTCGTCCTCGGCGGCATTCTGGCGATCACCGCGCTGCTGCTCTTCCTGCGCAGCCGCACCAGCACCTTCATCGTCGCGGCGGCGATCCCGATTTCGATCATCGGCTCGTTCCTCGCCATGAACGCGTTGGGCCGTACCCTCAACGTCATCTCGCTGGCTGGTCTGGCGTTCGCCGTCGGCATGGTGGTCGACAATTCGATCGTCGTCCTGGAGAACATCTACCGCCACCGGCAGATGGGCAAGCGGCGCTTCGACGCCGCCTTCGACGGTGCGCGCGAAGTCTGGGGGGCGGTGCTCGCCAGCACGCTGACGACGATCGCCGTCTTCGTGCCGATCCTCTTCGTGCAGGAGGAGGCGGGGCAGCTCTTCCGCGACATCGCGATCGCCATCAGCTGCGGCGTCGGCCTCAGCCTGGTCGTGGCGATCACCGTCATTCCGAGCCTGTCGGCCAAGATGCTCGACGCCGCCGACCGCAAGCCGAGCGGCAACGGCGGCTTCGCCAATCTCTGGGGGTGGGCGCCGAAGTTCGCACGCGTCGCGCAGTGGATCGCCGACCGGGTCGAATGGATCTGTTCGACCACCGGGCGCCGCGTCGCGGTGGTGCTCGGCTTCACGCTGGGCGCGATCCTGCTGTCGATCCTGCTGGTGCCGAAGGCGGAGTACCTGCCACTCGGGAACATGAACTTCGTCTTCGGCTTCGCCCTGCCGCCACCGGGCTACAACATCGACACCGTCGCGGCGTTCAACGACATCTACGACCGCGAACTCAGCCCGTTGTGGGAAGCGACGGGTGCCGAGGCCGAGGCACTCCCCGGAGGAGGCATCGATCATTTCTTCTTCGGCGTCTTCGCCAACCAGGCGTTCATGGGGGCGCGCGCCACCGACCCGCTCAGAGCGCGCGAGCTGGTCGATGCGATCCAGCAGGTCAACGGCAACCTGCAGGGGACGATCGCCTTCGTCTCGCAGTCGTCGATCTTCTCGAGCGGATTCGGTGAAGGCCGCAACATCGACGTCGAGATCACGGGCCCCGACCTCACCCGGCTGATCGGCCTCGGTGGCGAGGTGATGGGGAAGATCCAGCAGGTGCTGCCCGGCGCTCAGGCGATCCCGATCCCCGGGCTCGACCTCGGCAACCCGGAGATCCGCGTCCAGACCGACCGCCGGCGCGCCTCCGCGCTCGGCATCTCCAACCGCGAGCTCGGCTACGTCGTCAACGCCCTCATCGACGGCGCCAAGGCGACCGACTACCAGCATCAGGGCCGCGAGATCGATCTCGTCCTGAAGGCGGACACGACCTTCGACCAGCGCACTCACCTGCTCGAGCAGATGCCGATCGCCACTCCCGGCGGCGAGGTCGTGACGCTCGGCTCGGTGGCACAGGTCGAGCTCGTCAACGGCCCGGTACAGATCGACCATCGCGAGCGCGAGCGGACGATCACCATCCAGGTGACGCCGCCCGACGAGATCCCGCTGCAATCGGCGATGGAGTCGATCGACACGGCGATCCTGCAGCCGATGCGCGACGGCGGCCGCATCGGCGGGCTCTACCGGGTGACCTACTCGGGAAGCGCCGACAAGCTGACCCAGACGCGGCGGGCGCTCCAGTGGAACCTGCTGCTGGCGATCGTCATCACCTATCTGCTGATCGCGGCGCTCTTCGAGAGCTTCCTCTACCCGTTCGTGATCCTCTTCAGTGTGCCGCTGGCGGCGCTCGGCGGCTTCCTCGGCCTCGGGGTGCTGAACCTCTTCAGCTACCAGGCGCTCGACGTGCTGACAATGCTCGGCTTCATCATCCTCATCGGCACCGTCGTCAACAACGCCATCCTGATCGTCCACCAGGCGCTCAACCACATGCGCGAGGACGACATGGAACCGACGCCGGCGATCCGCGAGTCGACCCGCACCCGCATCCGCCCGATCTTCATGAGCGTCTCGACCAGTCTTTGCGGCATGCTGCCGCTGGTGCTCTTCCCCGGGGCGGGCTCCGAGCTCTACCGCGGTCTCGGCTCGGTCGTCGTCGGCGGCCTCGCCGTCTCGACCGCCTTCACCCTCTTCCTCGTGCCGGCCCTCTTCTCGCTGGTCCTCGAGATGCGGGAGAAGTTCCGGGCCCGGCTCGCCGCCCGCGCCGGCAGCGAGGAGGAACCGGCTACCGCCTAGGGTTCTTCACCAGGCACCGGGAGCTGTTGCGCGCCCAGCCGAACTGACGACTCACCCGACAATCTCTTCGAGGTCGGGATCGAGCGGCTGCGGCCCGCTCAAGCCGCTCACGATCAACAACACCGCCAGCGAAGCGGCGAACGACACGGTCCCGGTCAACGCGCCGGGCGCGAGCGGCAGCGGTGGCAGCCCCTCGATGCGGCGCCACGCCTCGAGACCGAGGTGAACCGTCGTGCCGGTGACGATCGAGGCGAGGGCGGCAGCGGCGCTCACCCGCCGCCAGTTGAAGCCGACCGCCAGCACCGGAGCGAGCGCCGCGCCGAACATGCCGAAGGCGAAGGTGCCCAGCAGCGCGATGAGGTCGCGATAGCCGAGCGAGAAGAGCGCCGCGCCGATCCCGACCGCGACCACGGCCGCCCGGCTGGTGGCCAGTCCGACCGGGGGGCGACGACCGAGCGCCACGGGCAGATCGCGCACCAGCGCCGCCGCGGCAACGTTGAGGAAGGAGTCGGCGGTCGACATCACCGCCGCCAGCACACCGGCGAACACGAAACCCGCGAGCCACGGCGGCACCTGCTCGAGCAGGAATCGGGGCGCAGCCTCGTCCGGGTTGGTCAGCGCCTCCATCGCGCCCGAGGCCACGAGGGCCGGCACCGCGAGCCCGATGCCGAGCCACACGAGCACGCAGATGAGCTGGCTGCCGCCGAGGGCGAGCGGCATCCAGCGCAGCTTGCGGACGTCGTCCAGCATGTAGAACTTGTGCAGCATGTGCGGCTGGCCGAGGGTGCCGACACCGAAGACGAGGAAGAAGCCGGCGACGGTGAGTACCGGAGCGGTGGCGAACGGGTCGAAGAAGCCGGGACCGAAGTCGGGGCTCGCCGTCACCGCCTCGACGATCCCGGAGACTCCGCCGCCGCGCCCCAGGGCGACGGCGAAGACCGCAACCGCCGCGACCATCATCAGGAACCCCTGGACGGCGTCGGTCCACGCTCCCGCGACCATGCCGCCGGCCACGGAGTAGGCGAGGACGACGGCGAGGCCGAGCGCCATCGCGAGGAGCGGCGCCCCCTCTCCGGCCAGCTCACGCAGACCGAAGACCGCCTCGACGACGAGCGCGAGCGCCTGAAGCTGGGCTCCGAGGTAGGCGAGGGTTCCGACGAGCACCGCCACCGCCGCGGCACCGGAGACCGCCCGGCTGTCGAAGCGCGCCAGCAGCGCATCGGGAACGGTGAACACCTCCCTCGCCGCCGCGAGTCGACGCAGCCGCCCCGCGAGGACCCAGCACAGCATCGCCCCGGTGAAGCCGAGAGGCAGGCAGATGAAGAGCGCGGCGACGCCCATCCGGTAGGTGAGCCCCGGACCGCCGAGAAAGACGAACCCGCTGAAGGCGGCCGACATGGTGCCGAGCGCCGTCACCGCGAGCCCGAGCGACTGCCCGGCGACGTAGAAGTCGCGCAGGTCGCGCGTCCGGCCCGCCGCCCAGGCTCCGAGGGCGAGCATCGCCACCAGCGTCAGGGCGCCGAAGGCGAGCGCCCAGGGTTGGAGCTGGCCGCCGGTCACCGGCCTGCCTTCCCGTGCCGTCCGCCGCGCTCCGAGGGCTCCGAGGGCTCGAAGTAGCGCCCGTGGAGCCAGCCGGAGAGAAGCAGTGGCACCGCGAGCAGTCCGCCGCCCATCACCAGCAGCACTCGCGCGGGCGGGAGGGTCTCTCTTCCCGGCCACCAGAGCACGAGCAGCGAGCCGGCCAGGACGAAGAGCAACGCACCGAGGCCGAGGAGGAGACCGGCCGGCACCCGACGCCGACCGACTCCGAGCAGCATCAGCAACACCGGCACCGCGGCGGCCAGGACGACGAACGCCCCTTCGCCGAGGCGACCCGGCACGACCTGCGTCACCAGCAGGCCGAGCGCAGCGACGCCGAGAGCGGCGGGCAGCATGCTCCTCATCCGGGATCGGCCCTCACGACACCAACCTGCCTCGAGCAGTCGACTCCCGGCCCGACCCGGCTGCGCATCTGCCCTCCAGTCCTTCGACTTCCCTCGTCATCGCACTCCTATCTTCCGCCAACCGCATCCCTCTTGACACATTCCGTATACGGCATATAATGGCATTCATGCCTGCCCTCGCCGCCAGCTCCGACGCCTTCCACGCGATCGCCGGCGCCCACCGGCGCGCGATTCTCGAACTCGTGTCCGAGCGCGAGTGCCCGGTGAACGAAGTCGTCGCGCGGCTCGACATCAGCCAGCCGTCGGCCTCCAAGCACCTCAGGGTGCTGCGGGAGGCGAATCTGGTGAGGGTCCGCCGCGACGGCCGGCAGCGCCTCTACTCCGCCGACCTCGATGCGCTGCGACCCGTCGCCGACTGGGTCGCCGGCTTCGAGCGGTTCTGGAACCACCAGCTCGACTCGATCGAGCGCCGCCTCGCGGGCGAGACCGACCGAGAAGGGGCGGCCAGGAGCAACCCCACACAAGGAGACCGATGATGACCACTGCTACTGCACCGACCGACTCCGACCTTCAGATTCGCATCGAGCTCGACCGCTCGTTCGCCGCGCCGATCGAAGCCGTCTTCGAGGCCCTGCTGGCCGAGCTCGGGCCCGAAGCGACCGACCCCGACTTCAGGCCGCTGTCGATGAAGCTCGAAGCGTTCCCCGGCGGTCGCTGGTACCGCGATCTCGGCGACGGTCAAGGGCACCACTGGGCGCACGTACAGGCGATCCGCCATCCCGATCTGCTCGAACTCACCGGCCCGCTCTTCATGTCGCTGCCGGTCGTCAACAACGTCCAGTACCGGCTCGAGCCGACCGAAGGCGGTACCCTGCTGCGGCTCGTCCACGCCGCCTTCGGACCGGTTCCGGAAGATGTCGTCGCCGGAATGACGGAGGGGTGGGGAAAGCAGCTCGACCACCTGGCGGAGCGGCTCGGCTGAGCGGCTCGGCTGGCCCGCTCTTCCTCCGCATTCACCGCTCGCAACCCCCCTACCAAGGAGACCCTTCATGCGTCGTCTGATCCTTCCCTGCCTGCTCGTCGCCGCCGTCGCCGCGGCGCTCCCCCTCGGGGCCACCGAAGCCGCGACCGCCGAACCGCACCTCTCCTCCGAAGAGCGGGCCGAGCTCGTCGGCCTCCTCGAGGAGTCCCGCCGCCAGTTCGAAGAGCTCACGGCACTGTCGAGCGGCGACGACTGGAGCACTGCGCCCGCCGAGGGCAAGTGGTCGGTCGGCGAGGTCGCCGAGCACCTCGTGATCGCCGAGGAGGGGATCTTCACCCTCATTCTCGACGCGCTCGAGGGCGAGCCGGATCCCGAATGGGAGTCGACGCTGACGCTCACCGTGGCCCAGCTCGGCGAGAATCTGCGCGATCGAAGCCGGAAGTTTCAGGCGCCGGAGAGCTTCCAGCCGACCGGCGAGCGCAGCCGCGCCGACCTCGTCGAGTCGTTCGGCCGACTCCGTGCCCGCACCCTCGACTTCGTCCGGACCACCACCGCACCGCTGAAGCAGCACACCGCCGAAGGACCTCCGGGGCGGATGAACCTCCACCAGTGGCTCGCCCTGATCGGTGCCCACAACCAGCGCCACAACCTGCAGATCATCGAGGCGCAGGAGATGCTCGCAGCCGGCGGGTAGCGCCGAGGCGATGGGAGAGCCGGCGGCGAGCCCGTGCGCTCAGATGAGCGAGCGGCTCTGCCCGCCGTCGGCGTTGATGCAGGCGCCGGTGACGAGGCTCGCCCGGTCCGAAACGAGAAAGGCGACCAGGTCGGCCACCTCCTCGGCGGTGCCGAAGCGGCCGATCGGCAGGTTCTGCGCGACGAACGCCTCCATCCCCTCGGGGTCGGCGATGCAGCGCTTGTCCCAGCTGCCGCCCGGGAAGCGGATCGACCCGGGCGCCACGGAGAGCACACGGATGCCGTCGCCCGCGAGCTCGAGCGCCATGATCTTGGCGAGGCTGATGAGCGCCGACTTGGTGGTGTTGTAGATCGCCAGCCCCGCTCCACCCGCCTCACGACCGAAGATCGAGGCGACGAACAGGATCACTCCCGAGTCCGACTTCCTCAGGAGCGGAATCGCCGCCTTCGAGAACCGCCGGTGGCCCGAGAAGTTGAGCTCGAGGACCTGCTCCCAGGCCTCCTCGTCCCAGGTCGGCGAAGGCGCCGCGCGCGTTGCCGCCGGCGTTGTTGATCAGGATGTCGAGACCGCCGAAGCGCTCCTCCACCGCAGCGAGGGTCTCTTCGGCCGCTCCCGCGGCGGTGATGTCGACCGGCAGCGCCAGCACCTCGGCACCGCCCTCCTCCAGCTCGGCGGCCGCCTCGCGGAGGCGCTCCTCGCCTCGGGCGCAGATCGCCAGCCGGCACCCTTCGGCCGCCAGACCGTGAGCGATGTAGTTTCCGATCCCCCGGCTGGCGCCGGTGACGAGTGCGATCTTGCCGTCGAGGTGCAGGTCCATGGCCGCGGACTCTACACCCGACCGGCAACTACATCGAGATCGAGCCCTTGCGGAAGTCGGTCCTGCCGATCAACGCGTTGATCAGCACCGGCTTGCCGACTCGTGACGCCGCACGCGCCGCCTCGATCGTCGGCACGATCATCTCCGGCTCCTCGAGCAGCAGCCCGCGTCCGCCGTAGCCCTCGGCCACCGTCTGATAGCTGGTCCGGCGCAGCACCGTACCGACGTCGTCCTCGAGAATCTCGACCTGCTCGCGGGCGATCTGCGCCCAGCTCGCGTCGTTGCCGACGAGCGCGATCACCGGCAGCTCGTGGCGGACGAAGGTGTCGAACTCGGCAAGGCTGTAGGCCGCCGAGCCGTCGCCGTAGATGATCCACACCTCCGACTCCGGGCGCACCAGCTTGGCGCCGAGGGCGAAGCCGGCCCCCACCCCCAGCGTGCCGAAAGCGCCCGGATCGAGCCATGAGAGCGGCCCGCGGGGTGCCAGGGTGTAGGAGGCGGTTGCGACGAAGTCGCCGCCGTCGGCGACGAGAATCGACTCCTTGCTCAGCAGCGGATCGAGCCCGCGGAAGAGAGCCAGCGGATTGACGTGGTTCGTCTTCTGCGCGGCGCGCCGGTCGATGTCGGCTTCGCGCTCCCGGTCGCGGGTCGCGAGCGTCTCCCGCCACTCCTCGAGCGCCTCATCCGAAGCCTGGAACACCTCCGCCAGCGCTCTCAGGAAGCGACCGGGATCGCCGAGCAGCGCCAGGTCGGGTCGCCGATTGGCGTAGAGGTCGTGCCGGCTGCGGTTGACCGCAAGATACCGGGCGCGGCGCGGAATGTGACGCCCGTAGTTGAGCCGGAAATCGCACGGCACACCGGCCAACAGCACCAGGTCCGCCTCGCGCAGCGCCTTCGTCCGCTGATGGCGGAGTTGGCTCCCGTGTCCCGCCCCCAGAAGACCGCGCGCCATACCGGAGAGGTAGACCGGCAGACCGATCTCACCCACCGCCTCCGCCAGCCGCTCGACCTCTCCGGCCTCGAGGGTCGCCTGGCTGCCGATCACGAGCACCGGCCGCTCGGCGCGCGCCAGCGCCCGGGCCGCTTTGCGCACGCCTCGGGCGGAGACCTCCGGCACTTCCACCTCGTGCCGCTCGACCTGCCGGTCGGGATCGGCGCCGCGGAACAGTCGCCGGGCGTGCCGCTGCAGATACGCCTTCTCGAGTCGCCCCATGAGCGTCTTCGGCTCACCGGCACCGACGCCGTACCAGTCGGCGACCAGCGTCTCGTCGTAGAGCAGATCCATCGGCAGCTCGAGGAAGACCGGTCCCGGCACACCGCTCGCCGCCACCCGGAAGGCGTGCTCCAGTGCCGGCCCGATCGCCGCCACCCGATCGACCGTGGCCGCCCACTTCACATGCGGCTCCATCAGCGCCATCTGGTCGATGTCCTGCAGCGAGCCGCGCCCCTCGAGCATGGTCGCCGTCGCGCCGCCCAGCAGGACCAGCGGCGACTGCGCCATCTGAGCGTTCTTGATCGCCGTCACCGTGTTGGTGACGCCCGGCCCCGCGGTGACCGCCGCCACCCCCGGACGCCCGGTCAGCCTCGCGACCGCATCGGCGGCGAAGACGGCGTTGACCTCGTGGCGCACATCGACGACCCGGATGCCGAGGCGCTTGCTCTCCACCAGCACCGGCGAGATGTGTCCACCGCACAGTGTGAAGAGATGCTCGACCCCGTGCTCGACGAGCACCCGGGCGACGACCGATCCGCCGTTCACGGCTTCTCCAGCTTCACAGGCCCTCCAGCCTCATCGGGTCTCCAGGACGTGCTCGTCGAGGACAAAGCAGGTGAAGTGGCCGCTCACGACCGGCCGCGTCCCGACCCGCCCTTCTACCCTGACCAGCCGCTTGCGACCGTCCGCCGACTCGACCGTCGCCGCGATCGCCACACTCTCCGGCACCTCGACCGGAGCCAGGAAGCGGACGTCGGCGCCGCCGAGGACGACGTTGGGGTCGTTGACCGCCAGCATCGCCGCATAGTCCGCCGCGCCGAAGACGAACCCGCCGTGCACGAGGCCCCGCTCGTCGGCGGCCATGCGCGGCGTCGTCGCCAGCAGCACCTCGGCCCGCCCGTCCTCGACCAGCACCGGCTTGCCGCACAACTCCTGGTCGATAGCGGGATGTGTGTCGATCTTCACGGAGCGGGCATTCTATGGCGGGTCTGGCCCGGAACCCTCACGCCGGTGTGTCCTGGCAGGCCCGGCTCGAAGAGCTCACGTCAGATGGGCGCGATCGGAGTCGCCCATCTCGACCGTGCCGTCGGGGAAGTACTCCTTCCAACGCTCGCTCACCCGCCGGGCGATTTCCGGCGCACAGAAGAGCTCGTCCGGGAAGCCGTCCCGCAGCCGGGCGTCGATCACCACCGGCGGCGTGTAGCCGAGGTGATTGCGCGTCAGCTCGACGCGGGCGGCGGTGAGGTCGGTCGCCGGGTCGAAGCGGGTGAAGGTCGTCCACAGGAAGTTCGCGTCGCTCACGGCGGCGCGGCGCGCCTCGTCGCTCAGCACCACGAGCGGCCAGTCGGCGAAGGCGGGGTGGGTCGCGACGCGGGCCCCCAGGCCGGGGTCCTCGCCCTTCGACCGACCCTCGACGACGACGCAGCCGCGGCAGTAGACCTCGACCCTCGCCACCCCTTCCGGGAGCTGTTCGGCCTCGAACGCTCCCGGCAGGTCGCGCACCGGCTCCCCGAGCCCGAGCCATACCCCCTTCGAACCTTCGTTCACCGCCGGACCGGCATAGTCGAGGGTGTCCATCGACAGGTTGCTGAGCACGAAGAGATCGGTCTCGGGGCGGGTCCGCTCGAGCAGGTGCTCCAGGGTGCCGCGGAAGTCCTTCAGGTCGCGAGGCGCATCGATCACCAGCAGGAACTTGGTGAGCGAGAGCTGCCCCTCGCCGAGGATGCGGAAGGCACTCGCCATCGCCTCACGCTTGTATCGCTCGCGCACGACCGCCGCCGACAGCGAGTGGTAGCCGGTCTCGCCGTACGACCAAAGGTCGCGGACGCCGGGCATCACCAGCGGAAATAGAGGCGCCAGAAGCTCCTGAAGGAGATCGCCGATGAAGAAGTCCTCCTGCCGCGGCTTGCCGACCACCGTCGCCGGCAGGATCGCATCCGCACGGTGATGAACCCGATCGACCTCGAACACCGGGTAGTCGTGGCGCAGCGAGTAGTAGCCGTAGTGGTCGCCGAACGGCCCTTCGGCTCGCTGTGTCTCCGGCGCCACGCTCCCCTCGAGCGCGAACTCGGCATCGGCCAGCAGAGCGTGGGCGCCGTCTCCATCGCACAGCGGTAGCCTGCGACCGGCCAGCAGCGACGCGAGGAGCAGTTCCGGCACATTCTCTGGTAGCGGTGCGATCGCCGCCAGGACGAGGGCGGGTGGGCCGCCGAGAAAGACGGTCACCGGTAACGGCTCGCCACGCTCTCGGGCGGCGGCGTGGTGGAAGCCGCCCCCCTTGCCGATCTGCCAGTGCATCCCGGTCGTCGTGGCGTCGTGGACCTGCATCCGGTACATGCCGAGGTTGTGGCCGAGACCGTCGGGATGCTCGGTGTAGACGGTCGGCAGGGTGAGGAACGGCCCGCCGTCCTCCGGCCAGGTCGTGAGTGCCGGCAACCGGTCGAGACGCGCCGGCGCCATGGTGCGCTCCCGCACCGCGCCCCGCGAACGACGCTTCATACCGACCTTGAGCAGATCGAGCGCCAGATCGCGGGCGCCCCAGAGGCGACCGAGCGACGGCGGCATCAGCTCCTGCGGCAGTTCGGCCACCCGCCTCACGACCTCGAACGGCCGCCGACCGAAGGCCGCCTCGGCCCTCCCCGCGGTGCCGTAGAGGTTCGTCACCAGCGGGAAGTCGGCGCCCCGAACGCCGGTGAAGAGCAGCGCCGGCCCGCCCGCGGCGATGACCCGTCGATGGATCTCTGCGACCTCCTGATCGGCATCGACCGGGGCGCTCACTTCGACCAGATCGCCGCGCCGGCGCAGCAGATCGAGGAAGGCCCGCAGATCCGGCAACGCGGAAGCTGGCAGCGCACGGTCGTTCACGGCGCGGAGTGTAGCCTGAACTTCTCGGCCACCCCGAGGCGGCGCGAGGGTGGCTCGCCGGCCCGGCTACGTCTCGAGACGGAGCACGACGAACGTGATGTCGTCGGCGGGTGCCCCCGGCGCCCATTCGCGAGCGGCGGCCGCCAGCTTCTCGATGACCCCCTGCGGGGTTTCCGCACAGGCCCGCTCGAAGGCGCGATGGACACGCTCGTAGCCGAACGGCTCGCCGGCGGCGTTCGGCAGCTCCGGCAGGCCGTCGCTCAGGAGCAGGATGGTGTCGCCCGGCGAGAGCTCGACCTGACGCTCATCGTAAGACGGGTTCGCCATCCCGCCCAGCGGCAGGCCGGAAAGAGCGACCTCCTCCACCGCGCCACCGGCGCGGCAGATCAGAAGTGGCGGCATCCCTGCCGACGACACGGTAAGCCGCCTGCCGTCGATCCTGGCGAGCATCAGCGCCATCGCCATCCGACCGAGCCGCATGGCGCGGATCGAGTCGGCGGCAGCATCGAGAAAGCGCACCAGCTTGTCGCCGCCCCACCAGGCGGTGAAGAGGCTCTTGATGACGGTGACCATGGTGCCCGCCTTGGCGCCGTGACCCGTGGCGTCGCCGATCACCGCCGTCAGCGCACCCTCTTCCTCGAGTTTGAAGTCGTAGTAGTCGCCGCCGACCTCGGTCGCCGTGCGCATGAAGACCGCCACCTCGAGATCGGGATGCCTCGGCAGGTCTTTCGGCAGCAGCGAGAGCTGGAACTGTCGTGCCTCCTCGAGCTCCCGTCCGCGACGCTCGTTCTCCACCTCGAGCAGCTGCTGTTGGAGCTGGGTGTCGACCAGCCGCTGCTGGTTCTCTACGAGCTCGCCCGCCATCCGGTTGAACGACTGCGCCAGCTGGCCGACCTCGTCTCGCGAGCGCACCGGGACTCTCACGTCCCAGTTGCCGCTGGCGATGTGCTCGGAACCGGCGGTCAGCTCCTCGAGGTCGCGGGTGATCCGCCGTGACAGGGGAACGACACCGATCAGCGCCAGTCCGACGAGGCCGAACCCCAGACCGAAGTTGCGACCGGCGGTCCGCCTCAGCTCGCGCACCGACTCGCGGATCGGTCGCGCGATGCCGAAGGTGAGATCGGACTCCTCGTCGTTCAGATAGGCGACGACGTAGTCGGGCGAAGCCTCGGCGTCGAGGTAGCGCCCGTTGCCGACCAGCCCGGCGCGCTCCAGCGCGGCGAGGTCGTCCTGTTGCGCGAGATAGATCCGGTCGTCGCGATCGAAGGCGAAGGGGATCTCGCCCTGTCCGCGGTCTGTTTCCGACAGGACCTGCGAGACGACCCGGTTGGCCAGCACGCTCGCCCGCAGGCTGCCGACGGTCTCTCCCTCGATCTCGACGGGGCAGTCGTAGCTCGCTCCCATGACCTGCTCCGAGCGCTCGCGCAGCTCCTTGCGCCGCGCGACCTCTTCCTCGCGCAGGCTCGACAGCCGCTTGAACGCCTTGGCACGGATGCTGGCGATCTTCTTCTTCGCCTCCTCGCTGGTGGTTCGCTCGCCGGTCAGTTCGAGCGCCTCGAGCGAGCGACGCACCTCCGACAGCGCGTCGGCGGCGATGTCGACGTCCACACCCCGCAGCGCCGAGGCGTGCACTTCGCTCAGGAGGTCGTCCCGCTTCCACGCCTTCTCGAGATCCTCTTCGGAGCTGTGGAGGAACGACTCGAGTTCGATCACCAGCGGCTCGAACTCGAACTCCTCGAACTCGTCGAACCCTTCTACCGTCGCCACGACCCCGGTGACGACGCCGGCCGATGGCGCCCGTGAGGGAGTCGGGGTGGGGGTCGGCGCGGAAGCCGGCCCGGGAGTAGGGGCGACCGGCGGCGCCTGCGGTTCCGGCCGCTCGCTCACCTCCGGTGGTGAGGGGATGAACTCCAGGGTATCGACGAACGGCGCGAGGTCGACCAGCATCTCCTCGAAACGCTCGGAATAGAGCGGCGTCCCACCCTCGACCGACGCCTCGAGCAGGCTCTCCCAGGGCAGGCCGTGCAAGCCCTCCACTCGCTCCCGCAGGTCCTGGCGCGTCGATTCCATCTGCTGCCGCAACCCGGCGGCCATCTCCCAGCTCTCGGAAAGGACCGCCCGCCGCAGCGCGCTGTTCGACGACAGGTAGGAGTAGGAGACGATCGCCGCCAGCGGCACGACCGAGAGCAGCAGGAACCAGACGATGATCTTGGTTCTGAGACTCATCGCTCCCCTGACTACGAAAACGCGCAGTCGGTGTTGCGGTTCCCGGCGACGAGCGCCCCGCTCCAGGCTCGCCCGGTCGAAGCGCCTACCATCGCAGGACCGGCCTGCCCGCCGTCAGAGCAGCCTGCACCTTCGCATGCAGCATCAGCACCTCGGGTCGCGTCAGCTTCGCGCCCGGACCGTCCCGCTCGATGCGGTCGAGCGCCGCTCGGGCGAGCGCCACCGGAGAGGCGGTGAAAGCGGTCGCCCCGCGCGGCGCTCCTGCCGATTGCAGGATGCGGCAGTACTCGGCAGCATCCTCGAGATCGCGGCGAGCGAGGGCGAAGACCTCGGCGCGAGAGGTCGAGGACGACACGAACACCCGCCCCTCGTCGCGATCTGCCGCCGAATCCTTGAGCACGTTCACCAGTTGCAGCCCCTCGCCGAAGGCCGCCGCCCGGCTGCGCAGTTCCCCGGCACGCGGGGTGAGCGGGTCGAAGGCGAGAAGGAACAGCTCGGTCAGCATCTCCCCGACGATGCCGGCGACGACGTAACAATAGCGCCGCAGATCGGCGAGATCGCCGAGCGCCAACTCACCCCCTTCGACGAGCCGTCGCACGAAGTCAGCCATCCCCTGCGCGGTGCGCCGCGTGTGGTGCGCGATGACCTGTCTCGGCGCCTCGTCCATGGCCAGCAGCTCCACGACCACCTCCGGCGTGTGGCGGAGCAGGTCGACGTAACCCTCGTGATCGCTGGGCGCCCGCTCGAGCCAGCGCTCGGCCAGCACCGTCGCACGCTCTTCTTCGGGAGAGGCGAGCAACGCATCGAAGTCACCCAGCGCCTCGAGACGGCGCTCGCGCGACCACAGGACCGTCGCATCCTCGAAAGTGTCGGCGATGCGGAACAGCAGATAGGCCGCCGTCACCTGCCGATCGACCGGCCGCGGCAGAAGCGGGATCGCCAGCGCGAAGGTGCGGCTCGTGCGAACCAGCAGGTCGTGCAGGAGCGCTCGGCGCTCCTCTTCCGACAGCCGCCGGACACTGGTCCCTGAAGGCTCGCTCATCGCGATGAAAGCGTACCGCGTCAGGCCGCTGTCCGGTCGACCCTCCGGACAGCCGCCCGGTCAACCACCGAGCGGCTCGATCGCCACCCTGCCGAGCGCGTCGAGATTCAGCGCGCCACTGCAGAACATGGCGATCCGGAGCTCACGCACGGTGCGTCGCAGCGCCTCCTCGACCGCGCTCGCCGACTCCGTCGCCGGGCCGAGATAGGGCCGCGCGAGACCGGCGAGGTCGGCGCCGAGGGCGAGCGCCTTGGCGATGTCGAGACCGCTCCTCACTCCGCCGCTCGCGATCACCGTCACATCGTCGTAGCGCGTCAGGGCCTCCAGCGACTCGACGGTCGGCACACCCCAGTCGGCGAAGAGCTCCCCCAGCGGCCGGTCGCCGGCGCGCGCTCCCTCGATCCGGGACCAGCTGGTGCCACCGAGCCCCGCCGTGTCGAAGTGCCGGATCCCGGACCGATAGAGCCGCCGCACCGTCGAGGCCGAAAGCCCGCTGCCGACCTCCTTGACGATCACCGGCACCTCGAGCGCCGCGACCACTTCGGCGATCCGTTCGGCGAGGCCGGAGAAGTCCGTCTGTCCCTCGGGCTGGATCGCTTCCTGCAGTGGGTTGAGGTGCAGCGCCAGCGCGTCGGCATCGACCATCTCGACGGCGGCCCTGCATTGATCGACGCCGTAGCCGTAGTTGAGCTGCACGGCTCCCAGGTTGGCGACGATCGGCACCGAGGGAGCCCATCGACGCACCTCGTAGGTCGCTGCGAGCTCTGGCTCCTCGATCGCCTTGCGCTGCGAGCCGACTCCCAGGGCGACGCCCACGGTCTCCGCTGCCCGCGCAAGGTTCTCGTTGATCGACGCCGCCTGTGCCGTGCCGCCGGTCATGCACGACACGAGCAGCGGCGCTCGCAACCGCCGACCGAGCCAGCTCATCGAGCTGTCGATCGCCGCCATGTCGATTTCCGGCAGTGCCTGATGCTCGAGCCG
This sequence comes from Candidatus Multivoradales bacterium, assembly GCA_965223855.1. Lineage (GTDB taxonomy): Bacteria > Acidobacteriota > Thermoanaerobaculia > Multivoradales > JAHEKO01 > CALZKB01. Next base: position 1,686,475 of record CBDCXM010000009.1, on the reverse strand, counting down.
CCAGCCGTCGAATGCCGAGGGCAGCAGCTCTACCGCCGGATCGAGCGCCAGCTCGATGTGCTCGGCCTTGCGGTCGCGATCAGCGTCGATCGTTGCGGCGCCCTCGGAGGGAGCCTGGTTCGATGCGGCGTCATCTCTCATGGTCGGCTCGCTCGCGAACCTAGCGCGGGCCTCTCGCGCCACTGTGCTCTCGCAGGTCGCAGGTTGCTGAAGATGCGACTCCGGTCGCGAGCACCACAGACATTGCCGGAGCCACGTCGAGGAGCGCGGCGGCCGGAAAACGAAACAGGTTCAGTGTCATGCGGCCTACCTGAGGGGTCCGGTGAACAATGCGGTGGGGCGAGAAGTCCGCGCTGCCAGCAGCGCCGGCGACAGGGCCACCGCGAGCGCCTGATCGTAGCGCAGCACCGCCGGAGGCTCGGCGGGCCAGCGATCGACCGCCAGGAACCCGAGAGAAGCCTCGTCCCCGAGCGCGCCATGGGTCCACTGAAGAGCGCCCTTGGTCCAGCGGGCGGCGCGCTCGGTCCCCCGCGCACCGAAAAGGTGCCCATTCGCCAGCGAACAGACCACCGATGCAGGGTTGTCGACGCCGTCGAACGCCTCCGCGATACGCACCAGGGGATCCGGGTAGGGGCTCCTCGCGGTCGCCTTCAGCAGCCGCTGCGCGGAAACCATCGAGCCCTCCGGAGCCACGGAATCGAGCAGCGTCGGCAGAGCTCCCTCGCGATCGCCGGAGAGGGACCACCGCCAGCCGTCGGAGCCGTCTCTCGCGAAATCGATGCGCGCCCCACCAGCCTCGATCCGCCAGCCGTCGCCCCTCGGGGCCGCGCAAAGATCCACCCCCTCGACAGCGGCGAGCGTGCCCGCCAGCTCAGTCTCGAGACCCGGCTCCACGTAGGCCTCGAAGCTCGAGACCAGCCCGTACGGAGTGAGGACGACCTGTCGCGGCCCGGCGAGGCGTCGGGTCGAGAGGCGCCAGCCGTCGGCGATCAATCGCCTCTTCATCGGCGGCAGCACGTTGCGAAGCGGCCGCCCGCCGGCAAGGCCGTGGTCCGAAAGGAGGACGGCTCGGAACGACCTTCCGCGAGACTCTTCGGCGCGCCTCGTTCGCTCGAGCGCCGTGCCGAGATTCCGGACCATGGCGAGGAGACCGGCCGGCCCCGAGAGATGGCCGGCGGTGTCGGTGTCCGCCAGGTAGATGGTGAAGAGCGGCTGGTCGCTCCCGGCGAAGGCGGCGAGCGCGCGCTCGAACTCGCGCACGCCGGCGCGGATCGGCCGCAGCGCGTGCACGGCGTTGGCGAACGGTCCCGGACGCCGCCAGTCGAAGAACTCCCGCCACGGGAAGTGGATCCTGAAGTAGCTGGCGGGGCCACCGCCGCGACGACGGCCGCGGGTCCAATCGAAGAACCGCGCTTCGTAGCCGGGCGAGCGCCCCATGCCGAGACGTTCGAAGATCGCCGGCAGCGCAACGCTGGTGGTGGAAGGGAAGGTGCTCACCAGCGGGACCGGCGCCGCCAGGCCCGGCAGGCTTCCTTCGTCGATCGCCTCGCGGGCAACCTCGAAAGGCACCGCGTCGAGGACGACCAGGAGGGTGCGCTCCGGCCGCGAGCCAGCCGGAGGATCGGCCCGGCCGTCCGCCCCGGCCGACGGCGCGAGCGCGAGGCCGGCACCCACGAACAGGGTCCACGCCAATCCAAGGGCACGTCTCCCCATCCGGGGCCCTCTCACGGCGAGACCACGAAGCGCACCCAGTCCGCGGTCGCCCGCGCCCCTTCGCCTACCGTCCGTTCCAGTCGTCGCAACGCCGGCCACAACGTCGGCCGCGGCAGGGCGTGAGCGATCACCCGTCGGCGATCGACCGTCCCGGACGGGCCCCGCAGACGCTCGAAGTCGAGCGGCAGGTCCTCCTCCAACGGATCGCAGACGCACTTGGCGACGGCGCACGGCACCCCATGGCGGAGGCTGGTGTCGGCCCACGACCAACTTTCGAGATCGACGACGGCGGCCTCACCGGCGGCGAGCGGCGCGATCGCCGCCTTCTGGCGGTGAGTCGAGAGAATCTCGGTCACGCTGACGATCGAGCCGACATGAACGCCCGGTGCGGCCAGCGCCCGGGCCGACCAGGGCGTTGCGCCGGTGTGATGCTCCGCCCCCGTTTCCGCCTCGACCACCCGTCGAGCGACCACCAGCTCGGCACTGCCGAGGCCCGCGGTCAGTCCACCGCCCACTCCGATTCCGAGGACGCAGTCGGCTTCGGCCGACCGCAGCACGGTATCGAGCGCGGCGGTGGCTGCCGTGCTCCCCTCCCCCGTCACCGTCAGCAGCAACCGGCGGCTGCCGAGGACCCCCTCGACCACCGCTCCCGTATGCGGCGCGCGGGCTCCAGCGGCCTTCGCCAGCGGCTCCATCTCCTCCGGCATCGCCGCGACGACGACGACCGTCATGTGACGTAGCCGTGCTCGCGATACCAGTCGACCGCCCGCTCGAGTGCCGCCTCGGGCGGCCCGGGCGCGTAGCCGAGCTCTCGCTCGGCCTTCCCGCTGTCGAAGTACATCTTGTGGCGGGCGAGTTGCAGCGCCTCGAGGGCGAGCCACGGCTCGCGCGGCAGAAGCCGACTGATCGCCGTGTCGACGTAAGCCAGCGACAGCGGCAGCCAGTGCGGCAGCCGTCGCTTCGGCGCCGGCAGGCCGGTGATGTCGGCGAGCGCTTCGAGGATCTCGGACAGCGTCATGTTGCGGCCGCCGAGGATGTACTCCTCCCCGCTCCTGCCACGCCGTGCCGCCAGCAGATGGCCTCGGGCGACGTCCCGCACGTCGACCAGATTCAGGCCGGTATCGACGTAGGCCGGCATCCGCCGGCGCAGGAAGTCGAGGACGATCTTCCCCGTCGCCGTCGGTTTGTGGTCCCCTTCGCCGACCGGCGCCGAGGGGTGGACGATGACGACGTCGAGTCCGCGCCGCACCCACCGCTTCGCCTCCTGCTTGGCGAGGAACTTGCTGCGCTTGTAGTGCCCGACCATCGCATCGAGGCCGATGTCGTGAGTCTCGTCGGCGGGCGAGTCGTCCGGCATCGGCCCCAGGGTGCCGACGGTACTCGTGTAGACGACCCTCGCGACTCCCGCGTCGGCGGCCGCGGCGAGCACGTTGGCGGTGCCGTCGACGTTGGTGGCGTACATCTCCGGCGGGTGGCGCACGAAGAGGCGGTAGTCGGCGGCGACGTGAAAGACCCGCTCACACCCCTCGGCTGCCGCGCGAACCGCTTCAGGGTCGCGCAGGTCGCCCTCGGCGACCTCGGCGGAGCTGCCTTCGAGCATTCGCCGCGAGCTCGTCGCTCTCACCAGACAGCGAACGTCGAAGCCGTCCGCTTCGAGAGCACGCAACAGGTTGCCGCCGACGAAGCCGGAGGCACCGGTCAGGAGGACCCTCACGGCGACTCCTGCAACCGGACGTCGCTCAGCCGAACAGGTTCCACGCCGCCAGGCGCGCCATGTCGCGCGGGCTGCGCCGCAGGTCCATCACCACCGACGCCTCGAAGCCGGAGTGCATGGCGCAGTTCTGACACAGATCGTCCTGGCGCGATTCCCAGTACTCCCAGTCGGTGTCGTTCCAGAACTCCTCCCACGACCAGGTGTGTCCCTTGCCGATCAGGTAGCACGGTCCCTTCCAGCCGTTGGGCGTGAAGGTGACGGTGCTCCACGGCGAGCAGGCGTAGTCGCGCTTGCCGGCGGCGAACTCGAGGAACATCGGTGTCGACGTCAGGCGGTAGCGCTTCGACAGTTCGAGCACCCGTTCGAACTTGGCGTGCATGTCTTCGCGGGTGAGGAAGATGTCGCGCTCGACGCTCTCGTACTGGTAGCCGGGCGAGATCAGCATGCCGTCGATCCCGAGCGCGAACAGTCGCTCGCACAGCTCCTCCACCTCCCCGACGTCGGTCTCCTTGAAGATCGTCGTGTTCGTGAGCACGTGGTAGCCGCGCTCCTTGGACGCGGCGATCATCTCGATCGCCTTGTCGTACACGCCGTCGCGCGCGCAGACGTAGTCGTGCGTCTCACGCAGTCCATCGAGGTGGACGTTGATCGTCAGCCGCTTGTGGGGGGCGACCCGGTCGAACACCGTTTCGTCGAGCAGCAGGGCGTTGGTGCACAGGTAGATGTGGCGGCGGCGATCGATGATGCCGGCGACGAGCTCCGGCAGTTCGGGATAGAGCGTCGGCTCGCCGCCGCAGATCGAAACGACCGGCGCGCCGCAGGTCTCGACCGCCTCGAGACACGCTTCGACCGGCAGACGGTCCTTAAGCTTGCCCGTATGCCGTTCGGTCGCACAGCCGATGCAGGCGAGATTGCAGGTGTAGAGCGGTTCGAGCATCAGCACGAACGGATAGCGCCGGTTGCCACGCGCCGCCTGTCGCATCTGGTGGCCGATCATGTCGGTGGTGATGTGGAGCGGGAATCTCATCGCTACTGTGCTGTGCTCCCCGCGGGGCCGTTGGAGGAGCCGTCCAGGGGGCCGGCGAACGGATCGATGCCGTCGGCGAGCCGGCGGTAGGTCGCCAGCGCCAGCAGCGGGAAATAGGTCGCATAGAGGTGATAGCGCAGGTAGAACACCTCAGGAAAGCCGGTGCCGGTCCAGAAGGCGTCGCTCCATCCCCCTTCGGCCTCCTGATGCTCCAGCAGGTAGGCGACCCCGGCGTTCGCACTGTCGCTGCCACCCAGGTCGGCCGCCGCCAGTCCCAGGAGCGCCCAGGCGGTCTGCGATGCCGTGCTCGGTCCCTCTCCCTTGCGCGCGGCGTCGCGGTAGGTGTCCGGCAGCTCTCCCCAGCCGCCGTCACGGTTCTGACACGACAGGAGCCACTCGCCGCCACGCCGCAGCGCCGGGTCGCCCGGCCGCTCACCGACCTTGCGCAAGCCCCACAGACCGAGCCAGGTGCCATAGAGGTAGTTGCAGCCCCAGCGGCCGAACCAGGAGCCGTCCGCCTCCTGCTGCCCGCGGATGAAGCGGACCGCCCGGCGCAGCTCCGGCGCACTGCGCGGAATGCCGCGAGCGGCAAACGCCTCGAGCACGCGGGCGGTGATGTCTACCGTCGCCGGATCGACCATCGCGTTGTGGTCGGCGAACGGCACGTACTTCAGGAACTCCCGGTCGCAGTCCTTGTCGAACGACGCCCATCCACCGTCGCGATTCTGCATCCCCCGAAGCCAGGCGACGCCGCGATCGAGGGCCGCCTCGACCCGGGCCGCACCGAGTCCCGCTGTCCCCAACCCCCTCCCATGACCGCCCTCTCCGACCTCCTGGGGGCGATCGCCGAAAGCGGTGCCGGAAAGCGTCGTCACGACCTGCGCCGTGTCGTCGCAGTCCGGGTAGAACTCGTTGGCGTACTCGAAGAACCAGCCTCCCACCGTCTCGTTCCCACTCTTGACGGACCAGTCGCCGACCGAGGTCACCTCGCGCTCGAGCAGCCAGCTCGCCGCGCGCTCCGCCTCCGGTGCGTCCGGAGCGAGCCCGGCCTCCAGGAGCGCGTGGAGCGCCAGCGCCGTGTCCCACACCGGCGAGAAGCACGGCTGAATCCTCAGCGAGTGCTCGTCCTCGATCTCGAGCCGTTCGAGTTGCTCGATCTGACCGGCCAGCAGCGGATCGTCGATCGCCATGCCGAGCGCACGGAAGGCGTAGATCGTGTTGACGATCGGCGGGAAGATCGCGCCGAGCCCGTCGCTGCGGTCGAGCCGCTGGACGATCCACTCGCGAGCCCGCTCGAGGGCAAGGCGGCGAAGCGGCGCGAACGGCGCCTTCTCGTAAACCTTGAGCGCGGCGTCGGTACCGCGGAAGAACTTCGACCAGGCGAGCGCGGAAAGCGAGTCCTGCCGTGAATCCGCGGCCGTCGAGCCGTTGACCGGATCGGTCACCAGGAGTTCCGGGACCGCGAGCGCCTCCGGCACGTCGCAGTGCGGTTTGAGCGCCCAGATGATCGACAGCGGCACGACGATCGCCCGCGACCAGGACGACATCTCGTAGATGTTGAACGGGAACCAGGACGGCAGCAGGATGATCTCGGGCGGCACCGCCGGGCAGCGCGCCCAGGGGTACTGGCCGAACACCGCCATGTAGATTCTGGTGAAGGAGTTGCAGGCGTCGATGCCGCCGAGACGCCGGGCGACCTCGAGCGCCTTCTGCATATGGGGCGCCGAGGGTGGATCTCCGGCCAGCTTGAGCGCGAAGTAGGCCTTGACCGTCGGATTGACGTCGGGCGCGCCACCCGGGTAGATGCACCAGCCGCCGTCCTCCTCCTGGCTCGCCCGCAGATGGCGTGCCGCCTTGGCGAGCTTGTCCTCGGCGGTGCGGCCCAGGAACCACTGCGTGAGGATGTACTCCGACTCGAGAATCGAGTCTCCCTCGAGCTCTGCGCACCAGTGGCCGTCCTCCTGCTGCAGGGCGAGCAGGCGGTGAGCCGCGCGATCGACCGCAGTCGCCAGAGACCGCTCCTCGGGCGGATCGAGTAGCGGCTCGGCCGTCAGAAGACGGCTGGTGTGCGAAGAATCGACGGTATCCACGTGGACCTCGGTCGGCAGAGCTTCTACCAAACAGGCACCGGCGGTCTACCCGAGACGCACGGAGACTCCGGCACGGCACCCTGGCAGGGCACCTCCGGGCGCACCCCCTCACTCCTTCCAACAGCCCCCGCCCCCTCCCGCTTCCCGGCCCCCCTGCCCCATCGAGCGCTCCCTCCCGCAGCTCGCTAGCAGCGAACCATCAGGAACCCGGAAGCTCTCCATCAAGCCCGGCGCTACGACGCCGCCTACCGTGGCGTCAGCGGCCCACGAAAGGAACTTCGAATGACCCAGCGATCTCTGATCCTCTTCGCACTCTCCTGTGCAGCGCTCGCCCTCGCGCACCTCGCCCCGGTAGCCTTCGCTCAGGCACCGACGGCGACCTCGCAGCTCACCTGCGGACCCGGCAACTGGAACGGCTGCTCGACCGACAGCGGCAGCGGGATCTGTGACGCCACCCACGTCGAGTGCAGCTTCTGGGCGAGCGCATGCCAGGGAAACACCAGCGCGGTCGCCGACTCGAATGCCTGGTGCAACACCTGGTGCAACCAGACCTACACCTGCCGTCCGGCGAGCATCCGCTGCAACTCGGACGCCGACTGCCTGTGCGGCGAGACCTGTCTCGCCGGATTCTGCGACGAGAGCGTGCCGCGCGGCTGCGGTACACCTCCCGACGACGAGCCCGGCGACGGCGGCGGCTGCCGCGGCGACCGCGACTGCCCGTTCGGACAGGCGTGTACAGCGAGCGGCTGCTGCAACTCGTGCCCCGCAGGCCGGGTGTGGGCGAGCCCGGTACCGCCTTCGATCAACGTTCGGGCGCAGTGCATCGACTTTCCGGTCCGTCCGTGCGAAGGCCTCTCCGACTGCCCGATCGACGAACGCTGCCGCGCGGTCTTCGGCTTCGACGGGACGATCTGCATGCCGCTCGACCAGCAGCCCCTTCCCTGACGGCCGATCGCCAGTCGCGACCCGCACCTCTCGTGTCACCGGCCCGTGTCGTCGGACGCGGGCCGGTCTGCTACATTCGGCGCGCCGCAGCTTCCGGCGCGGCAAGACCTCTCGGCAATCTCCGTCACCCGACGCACCCGCTCTCCGGCGACCCCTTGGCCCCCCACGAATCCAGACGCGCCGGCGATCCGATTGCGGTCACGGGCTCTCTCGCCTGGGACCACATCATGACGTTCCCGGGGCTCTTTGCCGACCACATCCTTCCGGACAAGCTGCACGTCATCAACATCTCCTTCCTCGTCGATCGGCTCGAGAAGAAGCGCGGCGGCTGCGCCGGGAACGTCGCCTACTCGCTGGCGCTGCTGGGGGCGACGCCGCGGATCGTCGGCACGGCGGGCAACGACTTCGCCGAGTACGACGCCTTTCTCCGCCGGTGCGGCGTCGATACGAGCGCGATCCGCATCATCGAGGACGAGATCACCGCCTCGGCCTTCATCACCACCGACCGGTCCGACAGCCAGATTCAGGGATTCCACGTCGGCGCCATGGCGCAGGCGCCGGAGCTCAGCCTGCGAGAGCTGGCCGGGGGAGCGGAGGTGGTGATCGTCTCTCCCGACGACCCGAAGGCGATCGAGCGCCATTGCCGGGAGGCGCGAGAAGCGGGCATGACCTTCTTCTTCGACCCCTCGTTCCAGGTCACGCACATGGAAGGTGCGCAGTTGCGCGAGTGCGCGCGCGGTGCCAAGGCGATGCTGCTCAACGACTACGAGCACGCCGTGTTCTCGGAGAAGACCGGATTCCGCGACGACGCACTCTTCGACCTCGTCGATATCGCCGTCGTCACCCTGGGAGCTCAGGGGAGCAGGATCCTGCGCCGCGACGAGACTCCGATCGAGATCCCTCCGGCGACGGTCTCCGAGGCGGTCGACCCGACCGGCGCGGGGGATGCCTACCGGGCCGGCTTTCTCGCCGGCTGGACGGCCGGCTACGACCTCGCCGTCTGCGGCCGCATGGGGAGCGTCGCCTCGGCCTACGCCGTCGAACAGTACGGAACCCAGGCCCACAGCTACGATCGCGCCGAGTTCGACGAGCGCTACCGGAAGAACTTCGGCCAGGCACCCGGTTGACGAGAGGATGATCGAGCGCCTCTCCCGCCCCGCCGCCACGCTCCTGCTGCTGGCGACCCCGCTCCAGGGAACGCCGACAGACGGAGGGAACGCGCACCTCGCCGAGGGGGACGCAGCCTGGGAGCGCCGGGCCGAAGGGCAGTCCGAAGGGCGGGCAGCCGCGGTGCCGATCGAAAGCGCGATCGCAGCCTACGAGGCGGCCCTCGCGGCCTCACCCGACAGCCTCGAAGCGCGCTGGAAGCTGGCGCGGGCGCTCTTCTATCTGGGCGAGCACGTGTTGAGAGATCGCGACGCCCGGTTGGAGGTGTTCCTCCGAGGCCGGGAGCTCGGTGAGGAGGGTCTCGAGCAGCTGGGCGGAGAGGCGATCCTCGAGTTGAACGCCTCCGAGCTGCGTGAGCGCATCGATGCTGATCCGACCGAAGCGGCAGAAGTGCTCTTCTGGTCCGCCGCCCACTGGGGGTTGTGGGGCCGCACCCGGGGGAAGCTGGCCTCGGCTCGCGAGGGAGTCGGCAGCAAGGTCCGCGACCGGGCGCAGGCATCGGTGTGGCTCGACCCGAAGATCGAGAATGGCGGCGGCCATCGGATTCTCGGTCGGCTTCACACCGAGGCGCCGAAGATCCCCTTCGTCACCGGTTGGATCGATCGCGAGACCGCGGTCGCCGAGCTCGAGACGTGCCTCGAGATCGCCCCCGACGACCTGACGACCCGCTACTACCTCGGCGAGGCCCTCGTCGAGTTCGAGCCGCGACGCCGTGAGGAAGGGCTCGACCTGCTGCGCGAGGTGGTGGCGAGCGAGCCCCATCCGGGATGGCTGCTCGAGGAGATGCAGGCGATCCGCGAAGCCCGCGCTCTGCTGGAACGCCTGGAGAACTGAACGCCCGGAGGCCTGGAGAGCCGAAAGGAAGACCCGATGGACTCGACACACACCGCACCCCACGAACACGACGACATCATCTATCCGTCCGTCGTCTCCTTCGCACTGGTTCACCTCGCCTGTTTCGCCGCGTTGTGGACCGGCGTGACCGTGACCTCGCTGGCGCTGTGTGTCGCCTTCTATCTGCTCCGGATGTTCGCCATCACCGCCGGCTTTCATCGCTACTTCTCGCACCGCAGTTTCAAGACCTCGCGAGTCTTCCAGTTCGTGCTAGCCTTCGTCGCCCAGATGTCGGCGCAGTCGGGCACGCTGTGGTGGGCCGCCAAGCACCGCGAGCATCACGCACACTCCGACCTGCCGACCGACGTGCACTCGCCCGCTCAGCACGGCTTCGTCTTCGCCCATCTCGGCTGGATCTTCCATCGGCCTCATTCGACCGCCGACTACTCCTCGATCCCCGATCTCACCCGCTATCCCGAGCTCGTGTGGCTCGACCGGCGCAAGCTCCTGCCTGCGGTGGTCCTCGGTGCGATCTGTCTCGCGATCGACGGACTGCCGGGGTTGGTCGTCGGCTTCTTCTGGAGCACGGTGCTGACCTACCACGGCACCTTCGCCATCAACTCGATGGCCCACTGCTTCGGCCGCCAGCGCTACGTCACCGGCGACGACTCCCGCAACAACCTGTGGCTCGCTCTCATCACCCTCGGCGAGGGGTGGCACAACAACCATCACTACTACCAGTCGTCGACCCGCCAGGGCTTCCGATGGTGGGAGATCGACGTCACCTACTACGTTCTGAAGATGCTCTCCTGGGTCGGCGTCGTCTGGGACCTCCGCTCGCCGCCGAGAGAGGTTCTGGCAGGAAGCCGACGGCCGCCGACGCCGATCGTCGAGCGAGTCGCCCAGCAGCTCGCAGAGCACTTTCGCCTCGAGCGATTGAGCGCGCAGGCGAGGGAGGTCTTCGAGCAGAGCACCGCTCTGGAGACAGTGCGCGAGCGGTCCGCCGAGGCGCGCGAGCAACTCGCGGCTCTGCTCAGCGACGTCCACCTGCCGGAACTGCCGAGTCTCGACGCGCTGCGCCGCAAGGCCGAGGAGACCTTCGCTCAAACGCCCGCGCTCGACGAGATCGTCGCCCGGGCCCGCGAGATCCTCGTCGATGCGCTCTACGAGCGGTGGGCGCCGGCGCCGGTCGCTGGAAGCTAGCAGCGCGCAGCCGACCGAGCTACGAACGCAGAAACGCCCAGGACCGCGGCAACATCCTCGGCACCCGCTTCCGGTACTCCTCGTACGGAGCGCCGAAGCGGTCGCTCAGCTCGCGCTCCTCGAGGACGGCGATCAGGTAGACGGCGACGATCGCCGTGCCGATCATCCAGTAGAGGGCCGGGATGTTGAGAATCAGCGCCCAGCCGCCGAGGCCGACGGCAAGGTCGAGGTAGCGCGGGTTGCGGGTGTGGGCGTAGATGCCTTCGGTCAGCAGGACGCCGACCTCCCCCTCCGTCACCTCGGGAACCCCGACCAGCGTTCTCAGCTTGAGATAGCGCCGGCACTTGCGCTCGATGACGACCGCGAACCCGTACAGCACGGCGCCCGCCACGATCAGCGTCGCCTTCATCGCTGGCCGATCCGCCAGGGCCTGCTCGTGGAAAAGCCAGGAGACCGCTCCGACGACGGCCATCACGACGACGGCGACCGAGTAGGTGACGGCGGGACCGACCTTGCGCCAGAACCGGGCGAGCGGGTGGATCAGGAGCCAGAACGCGACCGCCGCCGGCATCATCACCCACAGCGCGGCCGCGAGCACGTAGCGCGCACCCTCGACCCAGTCCGGCACGTTCAACGGCGGGCACCGAAGCTCATCGGTCGATCGAGACTGCGACGGATCAGCGTTCTCTCCTCTCTGCGGCCGAGGGCTCGAGGGCGTGCAGATTCCGGGCGGCGGAACCGGGGCCCCGCCGCAACCAGCCCGGCGGGCTCTCTACGACCTAATGTACCGTGGCCTCCTCGCACAACACGAAGGGCGCAATATCGACGTCAAACGGTTCGCCGTCGCCGTCGACCATCTGGTAGCTCCCCTCCATCTTGCCGACGTCGGTCGTCAGCGGGCAGCCGCTCGTGTACTCGAACGCCTCACCGGGGGCCAGCACGGGCTGCTCGCCGACCACCCCGGGGCCGCGTACCTCCTCCACCCGGCCGATGCCGTCGGTGATGACCCAGTGGCGGGTCAGGAGTTGCACCGTGTCCGCACTCTCGTTGCGGATCGTGACCCGATAGAGGAAGAACCACTTGCCGTGAGCGGGTTGCGACCGCTGCGGGTCGAAGCACGGATCGACGCGCACACGAATACCCCGCGTGACCGTCTCCGAGGCGAAGTCGCCCATGCTGCCGCCGCCGCTCACGGCGCTGTTCTATCACGCCGGCGAAGCGCGCAATCGGTCGATCAGGAAGGCGTACTCGAACGCCCGCTCACGCAGATAGGCGTAGCGCCCGCTCGGCCCGCCATGCCCGGAGCCGAGGTCGGTCTTGAGCAGGATCGGCCGTTCCCCCTGCTGGTGCCGGCGCAGCTTCGCGACCCATTTGGCGGGCTCCCAGTACTGCACCCGGGGATCGTTGAAGCCCGCCGTCACCAGCATCGCGGGGTAGTCGGCGTCACGGACGTTGTCGTAGGGCGAGTAGTCGAGCATCGCCTCGAACGCCTCACGCTCGACCGGATCGCCCCACTCCTCGTACTCGATGACGGTCAGCGGCAGGGTGTCGTCGAGCATGGTGTTGACGACGTCGACGAACGGCACGGCCGCCAGCACGACGGCGAACGTCTCGGGCGCCAGGTTGGTGGCCGCCCCGACCAGCAGACCGCCCGCGCTGCCGCCGCGGATCGCGAGCCTCGACGGCCGGGTGTAGCCGCTCCCGATCAGGTGCTCGGCGGCGACGACGAAATCGGTGAAGCTGTTCCTCTTGGCGAGCAGCTTGCCGTCGTCGTGCCAGCGCTCGCCCAGCAGGGCGCCCCCACGGACATGGGCGATGGCGTAGACGAACCCGCGGTCGAGCAGGCTCACGGTGAGCGACGAAAACGAAGGGTCGATCGTCATCCCGTAGGCACCGTAGCCGTAGAGGAGGCACGGGTTGCAGCCGTCGAGGGAGAGGTCGCGCCGGTGGACGACGGTCACCGGCACCGAAGTGCCGTCCGCCGCCTCGGCGTGAATACGGCGGGTGACGTAGACGCCGGGATCGTAACCTCCGAGGACCGGCTGACGCCGAACCACCTCGAGGCGGCGCTGCTCGACGTGGTAATCGAAAACCGTCGAGGGAGTGACGAGCGACGAGTAGCCGAAGCGGTAGCGATCGGTCTCGAACTCCGGGTTGCCACCACCGCCGATCGAGTAGGCCTCCTCCGGCATCTCGATCCGATGGTCGGAACCGTCGACGAGCGACCTGACCCGCAAGTGGACGAGACCGTCCTGGCGCTCCCCCACCACGACCCGGTCGGCGAACACGTCGAGCCACTCGAGCGTTACCTCCTCACGATGAGGGATCCAGTCGCGCCAGGCGGCCATCTCCGTGCGGTCGACGTCGGCCTCGACGATCCGGAAGTTCTTCGCCTCGAGATTGGTGAGAACGAGGAACCGCTCGCCACCGCGATCGACGAGGTGATCGACGTCGTACTCCACCTCGTGGCGTCGCCGAGCGAAACAGCGCCAGACGCCCCCCGGCTCGTCGGCTTCCAGCAGATGGCACTCCGAAGTCACCGAACTGGCGCTCGAGATCACCAGGAAACGCTTGCTGCGGGTCAGTGACACATCGACGAAGAAACGTTCGTCGCCCTCTTCGAAGACGACGACGTCGTCCGCGGGCGCCTCCCCCAGTCGGTGGCGGACGATGCGCCACGGCCGGTGAGCGTCGTCGAGCGTGGCGTAGAAGAAGGTCCGGTCGTCGGTCGCCCAGGCGAGCGGGTAGTAAACGTCCTCGATGACGTCGGGCAGAAGCTCGCCGCTCTCCAGGTCCTTGATCACGAGGCGGAACCGCTCGTCGCCATCGGTGTCGTAGGAGTACGCGAGGAGCCGGTGATCGTGCGACAACGCCAGGGCACCGATCTCGAAGAAGTCATGACCGCTCGCCAGGTCGTTGACGTCGAGGAGCACCTCCTCGTGTGGCTCGGCGGTGGTCAGCGGCCGATCGCTCGCCGGCCGGCGACAGTGGATCGGGTAGGCAAGCCCTCGGGCGGTGCGGACGTAGTAGTCCCAGTCGCCGTCGCGGGTCGGCGCCGAGACGTCGGTCTCCTCGATCCTGCCGAGCATCTCCTCGTAGAGCCTCTCGCGCAGCTCCTCGAGATCGGCGGTCACCGCTTCGGTATGGGCGTTCTCCGCCTCGAGATGCGCGCGCACTTCGGGAGCTTCGCGCTCTCTGAGCCAGTCGTAGTCGTCGACCAGCTCACGGCCGTGGACGACCCGGGTGCGGCGCTCGCGCCGAGCGACCGGCGCAACCGGTCTCTTCCCAACCTGTCCCACCGTCACGCGTCGATGCGGCCGAGGGCCCGCAGGCGCTCGAGGTGGGCGCTCACCTGGCGCTCGGCGAGCGGGAACGCCATCGGCGAGAGGTCCTCGTAGACCGCGGCCCGCAGGTCCCCGAGCTCCCGCTCTCCCCCCTGCCAGGCGTCGAACACCCGCTCTTCGCGCCACAGGCGATGCTGCCGATACTCCGCCAGCGTGCCGACGGCGTCGAGCAGCGTCGGGCCGTGAGCCGGGAAGAGAGTGCGTGGGCCGAGCTCTTCGAGCACCGTCAGCGTCTCGAGGTACTGAGCCATGTCGCCCTCCGGCGGATCGATGACGATCGTGCCGAAACCCGCCACCACATCCCCGGTCAGGAGCGACCCGAGCTCCTCGTGCAGAAAGGCGAGGTGCCCACGCGCGTGCCCCGGAGTATGGAGCGCACGCACGGTGAAACCCTCCCCGAGCCGCGTCGTCTCGCCGTCCTCGATCCACCGATCGATCGTCACCTGTCCCTCGAGCCGCGCCGCCGTGTCGGCATGTGCGGCAATCGGCAGACCACAGCGCTCCCGCAGCGCCATCGCGCCACCCACGTGATCGGGATGGTGGTGAGTGAGCCAGATCTCACCCACCCGGCGGCCGAGACGCTCCTCGGCCGCGGCGACCGCCCCTTCCAGCCAGTCGATCTCGCGCTCGAACGGGCTTCCCGGGTCCACCAGCACCGCCGACTCGAAGCCGAGCAGGTAGCAGTTAGTGAAGGCGGCGGGGGGCAGGGTCGGGGTCCGCACCGGCAGCAGCACGACGCCGGGCCGGAACTCGACGTTGCGGAAGGCGCCGAGGTTCGCCTCCTCCGGTTCGAGCAGCCGCGCGCGCCCTGCAACCGGGCCGTCCTCGGCCATCACCCGCAGCAGATGGAGGATGGGCGGTGCCGCGATCACCTTGCCGCGCCGCCACCGGTCGAGCGCCTCGAGCGGCCGGATCCACTCCCCCTCGACGATCTCGTCACCGTCGATGACCGGCTGCAGAGGTTCGGCCTCAGACCATTCGAGAAGGAAGAAGCGGTTGTCGAAGCGCACCGGTCCGAGCGGCGGCGTGAGCCACCGTCCGGCGTAGCTCAGACGGGAGGCATCGAGCTCGATCTCGAGTTCGGTCGCGATCCCGTCGAGCGTCGACTCACGCCCGACGAGCCGCCTGCGCGCCTCCAGCAGGCGAGCTCCATCGATCGTCAGCCCGGGGAGAATCCCGATTTCCTCGAACGCCTCCCGCAGCGCTGCGGCCACCACGCCGGGGGCGAGGACCGGCGTCAGCTCGCCGATGCCGTCGAGGACGCTCTCCGGCATCGCCGCCTCCAGTGGAGCCCCTTCGAGCCCTGCCGGCTCGCCCCTCACGGCGGTCGTCACGTCGCGCTTCGAAACGCCGCCGCCGGGGAAGGCGTGCCACCCGCCCATGAACTTCATCGTCGGCGAGCGCTTGACCCAGTACAGCTCGAGACCCGCACCCGAGCCGCGCCACGGCACGATCGACGCCGACGCCCGCGGCGGCGGCGAGGCGACGAGCGACCCTCCTCCCGACCCACCGGCCACCTGAGCCAGCACCTGCTCGTAGAGCGACGCTTCGGACATGCCAGTTCTCTATCACAGCTCCACGGCGGCCTGATCTCCCCGTGTCGTGTCCCGGGCAGGACACCACCGTGTCCCCGCGGCGCGATAGATTCCCGCCATGCCGCGACCGCCGCAAGTCTCCGCCAACGTTCGCTCGATGCCCGGCTCGGTCTACACCGCTCTGGCGCGAAAGATGTCGACCTTCGAGGGGACGATCTACCCGTTTCACGTCGGCGACACCTGGATGGAGCCCGCCGTCGGCTGCCGGATGGAAGACCTCTCCGAGCAGGACTGGCCGGGGCTGCACCGCTACGCGCAGCCACAGGGGCGACCCGACCTGCGGACCGCTGTCGCCGAGCACGTCGCCGAGCGCGCCGGTGTCGCCACCGAGCCCGGGCAGGTACTCGTCGCAGCCGGCGCGACCGGTGCCCTCGGCGCCATGGCTGGGGCGATCGTCGAGCCCGGCGACGAGGTCCTGCTGCTAGCTCCCTACTGGCCGCTGATC
This sequence comes from Candidatus Multivoradales bacterium, assembly GCA_965223855.1. Lineage (GTDB taxonomy): Bacteria > Acidobacteriota > Thermoanaerobaculia > Multivoradales > JAHEKO01 > CALZKB01. Next base: position 1,670,398 of record CBDCXM010000009.1, on the reverse strand, counting down.
GCCGGCATCGTCCGTTCGTTCGGCGGCACGCCCGTCGACGTGCCGTTCGTCGGCGACGTCGGCTCGACCGAAGAGGCCGTCGCAGCGGTCGAGGCCCTCCGGACCGAGCGCACCATCGCCCTCTACCTCAACACCCCCAACAACCCGACCGGCCGGCTGCTCGAACGCGACTGGATCGAGGCGCTCGCCGGCTGGTGCCGCGAGCACGGCCTGTGGCTCGTCTCCGACGAGGTGTACGAGGACTACGTCTACGAAGGGGACCACACCTACGCGAGAGCGTTCGCCCCCGAACGGACCTTCTCGTGCCACTCGTTCTCGAAGGCCTACGGCATGGCGGGCAACCGCTGCGGCTACATCGTCGGTCCGCCCGAGGTGATGAGCGAGCTGCGCAAGGTCAGCACCCACACCTTCTACTCCACCCCGACCGCCTCGCAGGTCGCGGCCCTGAAGGCGCTCGAGCTCGGTGACACCTGGCTAGACGAGGCGCGTTCAAAGTACGCCGAACTCGGCCGCTACGCCGCGGAGCGCCTCGGGCTCGAGCCGCCCGCCGGCAGCGCCTTCCTGTTCCCCGACGTCGCCGACCACCTCGACGACCGGGGACTCGCCGGCTTCCTCGAAGATGCCGCGGATCGCGGTCTCTTCCTCTCCCCCGGCACCAGTTTCGGCCCCTACCCGACCCACGTGCGGCTCTGCTTCACTGCGGCGCCCCCCGAGGTGCTGCGGGAAGGGGTCGATCTGCTGGCCGGGCTGATGGGGCGCTGAGCACCCGGGAACCCGGAGCCCAGTCGGCTACTGCAGCCGGAAGTTGATCACCAGCGTGTAGATCACCGCCACCGGCCGGCCACCGCGCATCGCCGGCCGGAAGCGCCACGTCGACACCGTGGCCACGGCCGATTCGTCGAGACCGAACCCGAGGCCGCGGAGCACTCTGACGTCCGTCACCCGGCCGTCGGCCTCGATCACCGCTTCGACGATCACCTTCCCCTGCCGCCGCGCCCGACGTGCCATGTCGGTGTAGTGCGGCAACGGCGCGTACTCCTGCTGCGGCTTCGTCAGAGAGCCGTCCCATCGCACCGGCCCGGCCTCGATCGACGGCGGCGGATCGGCAGGCACTGGAATCGGGTCCATCGCCACGACCGGCAGGTCGAGCGGAATCGGCTCCGGCGCCGTCTCCACCGGTTCCGGATCGATCTCCGGCGGCCCCGGAACGATCACCGTGGGGGTCGGCGGGTCCGGTCTCTCCGGCCTCACCTCCGGCACCGGTTCCGGCTCCGGCTCGGGCCGCAGCACGTGGTTGCGGACGGCGAAGACCACCCGCTCCGGCTCCGGTGGCAAGGAGGGGCCGCCCTCGGGCAGGCGCAGCATGAGGAGCGCACCGTGCAGAAGGAGGGTTCCGAGGGCGGCCCACTGAAGCCTGCGGCGCTCTTCCCGCCGCTCGAGGGTGGCGCTTCGTGCCCGCGCCGCCCAGTAGTCCTGCTCGGGGTGCAGATCGATCTCGCGACTCTTTCGCATCTTCGACCTCCTACACCCTCTGACTTCAGCTGCTGGCGATCGGTTCCTGGGCGACAACGCGCGTCTGGAGGATTCAGGGGGACGAAGCCCTTTCTCTCACCGGCCTAACCCGACCAGACCCCGGTGAGAGAAACCCCTTCGTCCCCCTTGATGACCCGCCACGCTACAGCTTCTCCCGATCTCACCGCAGTGCTTCAGAAGTCCGAATCGAGGTTCGAAGTCCAGTTCGCTCAAACGCTCCTTCTCAGGAGCGTTCTCCCGCTCCAGCGACTCTCAGGCCTCTCCGGAATGGAGCGCCCCGACAGGCCCGGGAGAGGCTGCAGCTTTGCTTACCGTCAAGGGCGACGAAGGGGTTTCTCCCAACTGGGGTCGGGTCGGGCTGGCCAGTTGAGAGAAAGGGCTTCGTCGACCTGAATCCGTGGGCCGCGAGAGGGGAGGGAGGGGGTTGAAGGCCGAAACCGTGGTCTGTCGGAGAGCCTAGCCCGGCAGCCGCCGATGCTCGGCCACCGGCATCGCCCTGCGCACGTCCGCGACCCGTGCGGTGTCGATCTCCGCCAGCGCCAACCCCGGCCCTTCGGGCGCCATCGCCACGACCTGCCCCCAGGGATCGAGGATCAGCGAGTGACCGTGGCTTTCGCGCAGGCCGTCGTCGTCGTGGCGGCCGCTCTGCGCCGGGGCGACGAGCCAGCACTGGTTCTCGATCGCGCGCGCCTGGAGGAGTGGCAGCCAGTGCGCCTTGCCGGTGCGGGCGGTGAAGGCGGAGGGGACGGTGAGGATCGTCGCGCCCCGGGCAGTCAAGGCGCGGTAGAGCTCGCCGAAGCGCAGGTCGTAGCAGATCGACAGGCCGAAGGCGCCGAGCTTCGTCTCGCCCACCACCACCTCTGTGCCCGGCATCACCGTCGCCGACTCCTGGAAGCGGACGTCGTCGGAGAGATCGATGTCGAACAGATGGATCTTGCGGTAGGTGGCGACGATCCGGCCGTCGGGGCCGAAGAGGACGGAGGTGTTGTAGCAGCGGTTCGGGTCGGGGCTGCGCTCGTTGAAGGAGCCGAGCAGCAGGTGGAGGCCGTGCTTGGCCGCCAGCTCGGTGAAGCGCGAGCAGGTCGGGCCTTCGAGCGTCTCGGCGAGACGCACCTTCTCCTCGTGCGGGCCGAGATAGTTGGTGTTCTCGGGCGTCGCTACGAAGCGGGCGCCGTGGCTCGCCGCCCGGGCGACGAGCTCCTTCACAGAGCGCCAGTTGGCGTCGGCGTCCGAGGTCGAGGTGAGCTGCACGGCAGCGGCGAGGAAGCGCGGCATGGGAGGGAGATTATAGGTATCCTCGCCGCCTGATGACGCTGCCTGCCGCGACCGCTGCTCTCGAGTCCGGCATCGCGACCGGGCTCCACCTCGGCGGCCAGCTGTGCGTTCTGCGAGACGGCGAGACCGTCGCCGATCTCGCTGTCGGAGAGGCGCGCCCGGGCGAGGCGTTGACGCGCGACCACCTGATGTTGTGGCTGTCGGTCACCAAGCCGGTCGTCGCCGTGGCGATCGCTCAGCTGTGGGAGCGCGGTCTCCTCGAGCTCGACACACCGGTCGCCGCGATCTGGCCCGACTTCGCCGCCGGGGGCAAAGAAGCGGTCACCGTCCGGCACCTGCTGACCCACACCGGGGGTATCCGCAAGCTCGGCCTCGGCTTCCCCGAGCGCCCCTGGTCCGAGATCCTCGACACCGTCGCGCAGATGAAGCTCGAGCCGCGCTGGACCCCCGGCCGCAAGGCCGGCTATCACCTGTCGTCGAGCTGGTTCGTGCTCGGCGAGCTGATTCGACGCCTCGACGGCCGCGAGGTGCCGACCTACGTGCGCGAAGAGATCTTCCTCCCCCTCGGCATGGACGATTGCTGGATCGGCATGCCCGGGGAGCACTACGACGGCTACGGCCGCAGGATCGCGCCGGTCTTCGACACAGCCTCCCCTGCCGGCGAGTCGAACGACCGGGCCGAACTCACCCCGCTCCCGTGGACCGACCGCACCCACACCACCGCCTGCTCACCGGGCGGAGGCGGCATCGGCCCGGTCGGCCAACTCGCGCGCTTCTGGTCGGCGCTGCTTGCCGGCGGCGCGCTCGACGGCACGCGGCTGCTCGGCCGTCAGACGGTGGCGGCGCTTTCTGCCCGGCATCGGGTCGGCCTGCTCGACCACACCTTCCGCTACCCGCTCGATTGGGGGCTCGGCGTGATCGTCAACTCACGCTGGCACGACCTCCCCGGCCTCCCGTACGGCTTCGGCGATCACGCCTCGCCGCGCGCCTTCGGTCACGGCGGCCATCGCACCGCGGTCGCCTTCGCCGACCCGGAAGAGCAGGTGGTCGTCGTCTGCATCGTCAACGGGGCACCGGGTGACGACGTTCATCGTCGGCGCTTCGACGCCCTGACGAACGCGGTCTACGAAGATCTCGGGCTGGCGGGCCCCGCCCTGCACGACTGACTGCGGCACCCGGCGTGGCGGGACGCTCGGGCGGCGATCAGGGGGCCACGAAGACCTGGGTGATCCAGTACGTCGTCCCTGCGCGCGCCACTCCGACGCCGATGCGTAGATAGTCCTCGTTGAGGATGTTGGGGCGGTGCTCGTCGCTCGCCATCAGCTGATCGTGTGCCCACACGGCCGGGTTGGCGATGTTGGTCGTGCGGGCGAGGTTCTCGCCGGCCGAGCTGAAGCCGATGCCGGCATCAGTGAGCCGCCCGCCGACTGTGCGGCCCTGGTCGTCCGAGTGGCCGAAGAAGTCGAGATCCCGCATCTGCTCGCTGTGGGACCTCGCGACCGCGGCGAGGGCCTCGTCGTACACGAGCTGTGGCTGCACGCCGTTGTCGGAGCGGGCGACGTTCACGAGCGCGAACGAGTCGAACTCGACCTGGGCTACCGTCGGCGTATTGCCTGGCGAGGTCGGCGTACCGCGGTCGCCGCCTGTCGAGCAGGAGGCGAGCACGCCGATCGCAAGGAGAGCGCAGTAGAAGCGAAAACGACAGACCATCGAAGGCTCCGCCGGAATTGTGGCGAAATCACCTCGAGCGGTCTGTGACTCCAATCACAGAGCTGCCGCCCGGCAGTTCCTGACGAACCGCGAGAGCCGGCGCAGGTAGCCGAGACCCCCGTGCCGGTGCACGTCGTTGTGGCCGGCTCCGGCTACGCGGTAGAACTCTTTCGGCTCTGCCGCCGCTTCGTACAGCCGCTCTCCGAATTCGAGCGGCAGCGTGCCGTCGGCGTCGCCGTGAATGAAGAGCTTCGGCATCGCGAGGGTGCCGACCTTGTCGATCGAGCGGAAGCGGGCGCGGGCTATCCAATGCACGGGGAGCGTCGGGTAGAAGGCGCGCGCCGCGTCCCGCACGTCGGTGAAAGTCGCCTGGGCGACGAGCCCCGCCACCGGAAGATCGACGGCGCCGTCGATCGCCACCGCTCCGCCGAGGGAGTGGCCGAAGAGCACCACCTCCTCCACCGGCCTCGCCAGCTCACCGGTGACGAAAGCATGGGCCGCTCGGACATCAAGGTAGAGCCCCTTCTCGCTCGGCGACCCGGAGCTGCGGCCGTAGCCGCGATAGTCGAAAGCGAAGAGGTTGACCCGCAGGCGACGCAGGTGACGCAGCACGCCGATCTGATGGGCGATGCTGCCGCTGTTGCCGTGGCAGAAGAGCAGCGTCGCTCGCGCCCGCTTGTGCGGGATCCACCAGCCGTGCAGATCGACCCCGTCCGTGGTGGTGAACCAGCTGTCGTCGACGTCGAGCCCGTAGGGCGCCGGGTTCCAGATCCCGTTCGGGTAGCGGTCGGGATGGAACATCGAGCCGTGCTGAAAGCGGTTGCGCAGATAGCCGAGCGCGGAGACTCCGCCGGCCACCGCCATGGCCGGCCAGCCGTACCGCTGGAATCTAGTTCGATCGTCGTCGGTTCTCATCGCTCGACCTCGAAGGGCGTCAACATCGCGACGCGTCGCCCGATTCCTATTGTCTCCCACTCATCCGCTATGATCCCGACGATGAAGATCTTCCTGCGCTCCGCCCTCGCGGCCGGCATCGTGCTGCTCGCGCTCCAGACCGCTCCACTGGCCGCTCAGGACGAGGCCACCGCCGCGTCCCAGCTCTCCGTGACCGGGATCACCGTCGATCCGGAGACTCCGGCGGCGGACACGCTGTGCAAGCTGACCGTCAAGGTGCGCAACGACGGCGACAAGATCGCTTCCCAACTCGGTTTCCGCGTCACCCTCAACGGTCAGGACCTGACCGTCTACGGCAACCAGCTCTTCATGTATCCGGTGCCGGCGGGCGGCGAACTCGACATTCCGCTCTACAACTTCTGGACGACCGAGACCTCGAGGCCGGAGATGCCGGCCGGCGGCAAGTTCGTCGTCGAGGTCGCGCTCACCGAGGCGCAGTGGATGGACATCACGATGGAGACCGAGACCGTCGAGCGCGGCGGTGAGCAGGTCGAGGAAGAGGTCGAGGTTTGGACGCCGCTCGGCGCCGTCGACGGCCTGCCGGTCCAGCAGGCGGTCACGCTCTCGACCGCCGGCTAGCTCAAAGACTCAGCGGCTTCAGCCCGCCGGCTGCCAGGCGAGCAGATCGACGACCAGCGCCCGCCCGTCGAGGTTGAGCCGGTTGACGATCTGATACCGCGGCACGAAGGCGATCTCGCACTCCCCTGCGCCGGCTCCGACTGAGACCTCGAGGACGTGCCGTCCCTGCCCGGTGAAGGTCCAGCTCTGATCCGAGCAGGTCGTGGTCGCTTCCAGCACCACCCCGTCGAACCCCTCGCTCAGGACGAGGTCCTCCAGTTCGGGGTTCGGCTTCGGGATTCTGGCGACCACCTTCAGCGTGCCGGCCGACTCGAGGCGATCGACCCGAATCGAGCCGTCGCCGCGAAGCCACCGCCTGCCGAGGATCTGTACGTCGGTCCCAGCCTCGGTCGCCTGCCAGGTCGGGGAGAAGAAGAACCGCGGCCCCGCCTCCGGGCGCGGCGCTGCATCGACGGTCGCCACCGCATACTCGCTCGTCGCGACCTCCTCGCCCGCGGCCGTCAACGCCCAGCGCCCGGCCGCCGGGTCGTAGAGTCCCACGGTGAGACGGTAGGCCCCGGCGTCGAGCGGCGGCGCCAGCGCCGACTGGTAGAGGTCGATCGGATAGCTCTCCGTAGTCCCCGGGGTCCACTCGACCGGTAGTGGGTGGTCGAAGGTACGGACCACCGTCCCCGACGCGTCGAGCAGGTGCACCATCACGTGCGGGTCGGCGCCTGCGTCGAGGGCCGTCGAAGGCGTGACGGTGATCTCGAGCGGCGTGTAGCTCGAGGCGGGCAGGGCGATCTGGGTCGGCTCGACGGCGATCCCGCCCACCGGTTGCGGCGCTTCCTCGCAGCCCGCGATCAGCAGGGCGGCGAGGGCGATCAGAAAGCAGTTTCGGTGGCTGGTCAGCATCTTCATTCTCCCCTTCAGAAGCGGGCGGAGTTTAGCAACTGAGCACCCTGGCTCGATCCCTCCCTGCGACCCGGGGTCGAAGAAGCAGCCGCTCCTGGCACTGTCAGGGGGGACGCGGCCGGCTACGAGCCCCCAACCGGCTACACTCGCGCCCTCCCACGCCGGACTCCTCTGCCAATGACGCCCGACATCGCCATCCTCCTGGTCATCGTCCTCCTGACGGTCACCGCGTTCGTGCGCGAGTGGGCGTCGATGGACGTCATCGCGCTGTCGAGCCTCGGGCTGCTGCTGCTGTTCGACCTCGTCTCCGCGGAGGAGGCGGTCGCCGGCTTCAGCAACCCTGCCGTGGTGACGGTGATGATGATGTTCATCCTCTCCGAAGGGCTGGTGCAGAGCGGTCTTGTCACCAAGGCCGGCTACCGCATCGCCGACCTCACCGGGACGTCCCAGATGGTCGCCGCCGTCCTGCTGCTGACACTCGTCGGCGTCATCTCGGCGTTCATCAACAACACCGCGGCGGTGAGCGTCTTCATGCCGGTGGCGATCCACCTGTGCCGTCACTTCCGGGTCAGCCCGTCGAAGCTGCTGATGCCGCTGTCGTTCGTCGCCGTCGTCGGCGGCACCTGCACACTCTTCGGCACGTCGACCAATCTCCTCGTCGGCTCGCTCGCCGAGCAGGGCGGCCAGCCGCCGTTCGAGGTCTTCGAGTTCGCCAAGCTCGGCTTCATCCTGCTGACGGTCGGGCTGGTCTACAACGTGCTGGTGCCGATGAAGTTCCTGCCGTCGCGGGCGATCCTGTCGTCGCTGACGCGCAAGTACCACCTGAGCGGCTTCCTGACGGAACTGCGGGTGCCGGCCGGCTCCAAGCTGATCGGCCGCACCGTCGTCGAGGAACAGGTCAGCCAGCGCTTCCAGCTCAACGTGCTCGAGATCCTGCGCGGCAAGGAGAAGATCGCCACCGATCTGCGCTCGGAGCGGCTGCGCGAGGACGACGTCCTTCTGGTGCGCGGCGGCGTCGAAGACATCATCGCCTTCCGCGAGCAGTTCGGCCTGCTGCTGCTGACCGACGTCAAGCTTCGCGACGAGGACCTCTCGGACGCCCAGACCATCCTCGCCGAGGTGCAGCTCTCGCCCGCCTCCGAGCTCGTCGATTCGACGCTCAAGGAGATCGACTTCCGCCGCCGCTTCGGCTGCTTCGTGCTGGCGCTCAACCGCACCGGCGAGCTGATTCAGGAGAAGCTCGCCCGCATCCGGCTGCGCCAGTGGGACACGGTCCTCGTCTTCGGCCCGCGCTCGCGAGTCGAGGCGCTCTACGAGATGGAGGACTTCGTCGCCCTCGGGGAGCGCGACCTCAAGCTCAACCTGTCGCCACGCTGGTGGATCAGCGCCGGCACCATCGCCCTGGTGGTGCTCCTCTCCGCGCTGTCGATCATGCCGATCCTCAAGGCGGCGATCCTCGGCGCCGTCGTGCTGCTCGTCACCCGCTCGATCACCATCCAGCAGTCGTACCACGCGATCGATTGGACGGTGATCTTCCTGCTGGCGGCGATCCTGCCGCTGTCGACGGCGATGCGGAACACCGGCCTCGACGGCTTCATCGGCGGCATCCTCGGCGGTTTCGGCGTCGACTACGGCCCGCTGGCGATGCTGTCACTGCTCTACTTCGCGACGTCTCTACTGACCTCGTTCTTCTCGAACAACGCCACTGCCGTGCTGATGGCGCCGATCGCCATGACCGCTGCCTCCCAACTCGGGGTCGACGCGCGCCCCCTGCTGATGGCCGTCGCCTACGCGGCGTCCGCCTCCTTCATGACTCCGATGGGCTACCAGACCAACGCCATGGTCTTCGGCCCCGGCAACTACAAGTTCAACGACTACATGAAATTCGGGGCGCCGTTGAACCTGCTGTTCTGGATCCTGGCGACGATTCTGATTCCGGTCTTCTGGCCGTTCTGACGGCTTCGGCACGGCGGAGAGGCGCGCCTGTCGGGTTGTGAAACCAGGCCGGGCTCTTCACGGTTGACCGATCTCGACCAGCTTGGGTCGAGGCAAAAGGCTTCAGGTGGGGCTGTCCTGACTTGATGTCGGCGGCGGTGCGGGTCCCTCCCTCGACAGCTGTCGGGCTGTGGCCGGAGTGCGTAGGGCTTCTCGAGAAGGACCGCTTTCGAGGTTCCTCGGTCGCGGCGAAGGTCTCCGGGTACGACGGCTCTGGTGCGTCGTCGGGTGACCTACGCCCCTGGCAGTCGCGCGCTCGTCGGAATCTGAAGCCTCGATATCGCAGGTTCACAGAACCACTCGGCGACACCTGGTAGCGCCCCCGCTAGCAGGCGAAGGGAGGATAGGCGCTGAGGCTCAGGCTTCCCAGTTCTCTCGACTCGCCGTCTTCGGACTCGACTCGCAGCGAATCCAGTCGGACCCGAACACCTTGCCGGGTCGAGTCCCGGCAGGGGAGTTCGAAAAGGCTCCATCGCACCCTGCCCGCCAAGCCTCGCCAGCGCTCGGCGACGAAGTCCTCGTAGGGGCTGCTCGAGCGAGGCGGGGCGAGATCGCACCCCGATTGCAGTCTCCGGCCAGTGCGGATCTCGAGCTCCACCCCTTCCCCGACGGCGACCTCCGGGCCGACCTCACCTTCGAAGGCATTCTCAGGAAGCCGAACCTGGAGGACCAGCGACATCTCCGGGTCCCTCGACCCCCATGTCAGTAGGCCGCGCACTCCCGGGCAGATCGAGCCCCTCTCGGAGAGACTCTCGAAGGCCGCTCGATCCAACGGCAGCCTGGGATAGAAGTAGTGGTAGGGCGGCTGTGCACAGCGAGCCAGAGCTCTTTCGGCCCGTGAAAGGCAGAAGCCTCGACCGTCTGCCTCGCACTCGCCGTGCGCCTCGATGACCCGCTGGATCCACTCCTCGTTCGCCGCCACACAATCCGCGCAGTCCTCGCGCACGTGATCGATCGACCCGCGGCAGAGCGCCACCGCCTCGTCGAGTGTCGCAACTTCGCTGTCCGACGTCGTCGGTTGCCCGTTCAGGGCAGCCACCAGCACGCAGAGGCCAAGCCCGCCGAGCACGGCTGCCCGCACGCCTCTCACCCGATCGACTCGGCGATCGACAGGACTCCGGGCAGTTCGTCGATCGCGTAGTCGGGCTCCGGCCCGCCGCCGTCGTGACGGCGCAGCCAGATCGTGCCGACGCCGGCCGCCCTGCCGGCGGCGACGTCGCTGCTGCGGCGGTCGCCGACCATCAGCGCGCGGGCGGGCTCGATCTGCAACTCGGCGAGGGCGCGGCGGATCATGACGGGTGACGGCTTGCGGCTCCCCTCGTCGTAGCTGAAGTGGAAGGTCTCGATCCAGTCGGCGATGCCGTGGCCGGCGAGGATGGCCTGATAGAGCACGCCCGGCATCGGCACGTTCGACACCAGGCCGACCCGGAGGCCGCGCTCGCGCAGCTCGCGGACCGTCTCGATCGCACCCGGCAAGGCGGGGAGCTGCTCGCCGTAGGGGCGGAACCAGGCGCCCAGAAGATCGAGGTCGTCGAGTTCGACCTTTGCCCAGGCGCGAAGCCGACCCAGGTGCGGCTCCCATGACGCCTCGGCCCCTCGCCGGTAGCGCTCGTCGTACTCCTCGCGCCAGCGGTCGAAGAGCAGCTTGTCGAGATCGCCCTCCTCGATCCGGCCGCCGGCGTCGCGAATCCTGCGCAGCAGCGCCTGGCGGCCGCGCCAGTCGGTCCGCCCCTGCGGCAGGCCGCGCCCGTTCTGAAGGCTCAAAAGCACGCCTCCCATGTCGAACAGCACCGCTTCGATCATCGGCCACCTCCCGTTCTGCGGCACGATTTCACCGCTGACAACCCACGCAGTAGAAGGTGCTGCGCTGCCCCTGGACGATCCGCCGGATCGGCCGCTCGCAACGCGGGCACGGTTCGCCCTCGCGGCCGTAGACCGCGAGCGACACCTGGAAGTAGCCGCTGTTGCCCTCACCGTCGGCGAAGTCGTTGAGCGTCGTCCCTCCCTGTTCGACGGCGTCACTGAGCGTCTCGCGCACCGCGGCGGCGAGTCGGTCCCACCGGGCGGCGGCGATGCGGTCGACCGTGCGCTTCGGATGCACGCCCGCACGCCACAGCGCTTCGCAGGCGTAGATGTTGCCGACGCCGGCGACGACCGAGCCGTTGAGGAGAAAGCCCTTGACCGGTCCCCTCCGCCGCTCGGCAGCCGCCGCCAGCGCCTTGCCGTCGAGGTTGCCGTCGAGCGGTTCGGGGCCGAGGGCGCGGAACCGGCTCTCGTCGAAGAGCGTCTCCGTCGGTCGCGCCAGCACCATGCCGAACCGTCGCGGGTCGCGGAAGCGCAGTCGCCGCCCGTCGTCGAGAGCGAACGAGACGTGCTCGTGCAACTCGCGCTCCTCGCTTTCCGGCACCAGGGTGAGACGCCCGCTCATCCCGAGGTGGACGATCAGCGAGTGCGCACCGTCGAGATCGATCAGCAGGTACTTGGACCGCCGCCCGAGAGCGACGATCCGGCGCCCGACGGCCGCCTTCTCGAGCGAGCGGCGATCCACCGGCTCGCGCAGCCCGGTGTGATGCACGCGCACCGCCTCGACTCTGCGCCCGAGGAGCGGTCCGGCGAGGCTGCGGCGCAGGACTTCGACCTCGGGCAGCTCCGGCATGCCGTCGATTCTAAGCCGCCGGGCGGCGACGCCTGCCCCGATAGACCCCGGGCGTCGGTCAGGCGCCGGGGTGTGCCAGCTCGGTGATCAGGACGGCGAGCGCCGCTTCAGGGCGGCGGGTGCCCCCCTTGAGCGCTACTTCCGCTTCGAGCACCCGGGTCGGCAGCCGCGACAGCACCTCCGCGGGCAGCCTGGAAGCCGCCAGGTAGGCGCGGTGAAGCTTGAACGCGTGCTGGCCGGCGAGCGGATTCCTGCCCGTCGGCGTCGGCGCAGTCAGCTTGGGATAGAGCTGGCTCTTGAAGCGGTTGTAGTTGCGTTCGTTGCGCGGCACGCCGTTGGCCCGCGCGAGGCCGGCGATGGCGGTCAGGTTGCCGGCGAAACCGGCCACGAGACCGAAGAACGACAGACGCTCGCGCTCCGGATCTTCGGAGGCCGCGAGCAGCCGGTCGAGCCGATGGAGCGCCTCGCCGGCGTTGCCGGCACCGATCGCATCGAGGATCTTCCAGACGTTCTCGGAGCCGCGATCGTCGACCGCGTCCTCGACCAGCTCGCGGTCGATCCTGCCGCCGGTGGCGAGGCTCGCGAGCTTCCGGTACTCCCCCGCAAGCCGCTCGGTCGACGCTTCCCGCGCACCGCCGCCCGAGCGGTAGTCGTTCTGTTGCAGAGTCCGGCGGGCGAGCTCGTCGAGTGCCGGTCGGTCGATCCCGACGCCGGTCTCGCTCTCGAGCTGGCGGACGATCGACTCGAGCCCCTCCCAGCTCCCGCGACGGTTCTGATCGACCGTCTCGAGGACGACCAGCGCATCTCGCCGATCGAGGGTTCTGACCAGCGGGTGCTGTGCGGCGGCACTGCGCTCCACCAGGACCAGCGTGTGGCCGGGCGGCAGCCCACCCTCGACCAGTCTCCCCAACTCCGCGAGGTCGTTCTCCGCCCAGCCGACCAGTTCGAGCGCGCGCGCGCGGCCGAGCAGCTGGGCGAGCCCTTCCTTGAGGCCCGCCACCTGCCGCTTGCCGCGCGCCCTGTTGCCGGTCTTGCGCCGGTGGCTGGTGCCGCCCTGAAACGCCTTCTCCGGCATCCTGCCGAGGAGTTCCTCGACCGAGCCGGCGTAGGGATCGAGCTCGTAGAGACGAAGCGCCTGCAACAGCCTCCCCGCCGCGCGCCGCTCATCCGTCGAAAGATCGTCACCGGAACCGAGCGGGAGCGACTTCGCCGCCTCGTCGATCAGCTCCGCGACCCCGTGCTCGTCGGTCAGCAGCTGAGAGTCGATCACCAGCACCACCTTGCCGCTGCCGAAGAGCGACAGCGTGCGCAGGTCCCCGAGCACCGCGTCGAGACCCGCCGGATGCCGGATCGTCTCGACCTCGGCTCCGATCGCCCCGGCCGCCGCCTCGGCGATCGCCAGGCCCGCCGGCTCGGCCGCCACCCGCTCGCCGACGACGAGATAGAGCGGCTCGATCCGCCCGCCGGCGATCGCCTTGACGACGCTCTCGTGCACGCCGTCGGTCAGACCGGTTCGTCGGCGACGGTGTAGATCGGCCGCTCGTGGACGCCGAGCTCCTCGGCCGAGAGCGTCTCTTCCTCGAAGTCGAGCTCGAGGGTGTTCCACGCCGCACAGCGGTCGCACGAGGCCGCCCAGCCGACGCGGCGATCGCCGCAGCTGCGGCAGATGTACTCCGCCTCACCCATGCCCGCCTGCAGCAGACTGGTCCGATAGGCGGCGATCGCGCCTTCGGCGTCGCCCTTGCGCTCGAGGATGCGGCCGATCAGGTAGTGATAGGTCGGCGAGGAACGGACGCGATCGGCGATCGCCGCCAGCGTCCGATGCGCTTCGTCGTGCATCTCGAGCCGGTAGTAGAGCCGGCCGAGGTAGAAGCGCGGGAGCAGATCGCTCTGTGCCGAACCGATCCAGCCGTGGAGGGTCTCGATCGCCAGCATCGGGTTCTCGGCCTCGATGAAGTGGTCCTCGATCCGCTGCAGGTAGACCGCTCGACCGCTCTCCTCGAACCCGGCACTCCAGGCCGCCAGTGCCCCCTGATCGTCCCCCGTCGCCTGGAGCACTTCACCCTGGAGGATGCGGGCGGGTACGAAGTCGGGCCGCCGCTCGAGGAGGCCGCGCAATGCCTCGAGCGCCTCACGGGGCCGGTCGGATCGCAGCAGCGCAACAGCGCTCTGGTAGCGCAGCCCGTCGCGAGCCTCGGCCTCACTCTCACCGGGCGCTCCCGAACCCGCCAGCAGGGCGTCGACCTTCTCCTGCTCGTCGCCGGCCAGCGTCCATTCCTTCGCCTCGATCGCCCGGTCGCGACGGAGGCGGTGGACCCGTAGCCCCTGCCCCGGAAAGTCGCGCAGGACGCGGTCGTAGATCTGATCGGCAACCTCGGGCTCTTCCGCAGCCTCATAGTCGGCCGCCAGCTCGTAGAGCGCCGCCAGCCCCTGCGGATAGAGCACGGTCAGGCGACGATGAACGTTGATCGCCTGGTCGACCCGGCCGAGCTCCCGGAGCGCCTCGCCGTAGTAGAGCAGTGTGCCGAAGTTCTCGGGCTGCTCTTTCTCGAGCGCTTCGAGTTCGGAGAGAGCCTTGCCCCACAGACCGTCGGCCCGGTGATCCACGGCCCTGCGGAAGCTGGCGCGGGTGCTCTCGACCTGCCGGTTGGAACGGCGGTCGCGACGCGCCTGCAGGTCGCGCTTGAGCGACTGCAGCAGCAGAAGCGACACCGCCGGCAGGAAGCCGGCGAGAAAGACGCCGATCATCACCACATAGAGTGGTAGCGAGACGACCGGGTTGAGCGCGAACCTGCTGTTGAGCAGGGTCTCGTTCTGATTCGAGAGGTAGGCGACGGAGACGACGACCGCGAGGGCGAAGAGGATTCCCGCGAACGTCTTGAGCCTCATCTGAGTTCCGTGTCTAGGCGTCCGGATCGACGAGCATTCCCTGCTCTTCGCGCTCCTGACAATCGATACAGTAGCGCGCCCACGGGACCGCCTTCAAGCGCGCCTGAGGGATCACCGTGCCGCACGGCTTGCAGACTCCGTAGCTGTCGTCCTCGAGACGCGCCAATGCCGCCTCGATCTCGCGAAGCCGGTCACGCTCTCCGCCGGAGAGCGAGAGCATGAACTCGCGGTTGTAGGCGTGGTTGGCCCGATCGACCAGGTCGTCGGCCTCGAAGTCCGAATCTCCCTTGCCGACCTCGAGGTCGTGCTCGTAGAGACTCAGGATTTCCTCGCGATGCTTCTCGAGCTGCTGGCGGAACCGAGTCTTCGAACTCTCGGCCAATTTCCGCGTCGCTGTCTTTGCGCTAGGCACCCGAAATCACCCTCCCGGCTGAGTTAGACCGCTATAACGGGCCGCGATGGTACTTGATTCCAGCAGCGATGGATAGACCGCGATAGAGCTGCTCGTAGAGCACCAGTCGGGCGAGCTCGTGAGGCAGTGTGAGGGGGCCGAGCGACCACCGTTCACGGCAGTCCGAGGTCAACTCCGGCGCGATGCCGAGATCGGAGCCGATGAGAAAAACGACCGGGTGCGGCCACTCTTCGAGCCGCCGCGTGAGCCACCTGGCGATCTCCGGAGAGGAGCGCTGGCGCCCGCGACGATCGAGCGCCACCGTCCACGCGCGCTCCGGCAGGGCCGCCCGCAGCGAGTCGGCTTCGAGCTCGACTCGCCGGTCGTCCGGTCCGGTCGGCGAGCGCAGGACGCGATCCACCACCGGGACCGAGCGCTCGATCCGGGTCCGGTAGCGCGAGCACAACTCCTCCCACTCCGGCCGCCGCCGCCCGATCCAGAGGATTGAGAACTCTCTTCCCACGGCGCGACCCTACTACTGTGGGCGATACCCCTTCCCCGACAGGAACTGCCGCCCCTCCTCCTCTCCTCCGCCACTTGCTAACATCGCGCGCCCGATGCCGAACCACTCGGACGAAGAGCAGAAACGCAGCCGCCGCGGCCGCCTCCTCAAGGGATTGCTGGTCGGCGGGGCGGCCGTCGGCATCCCGGCGCTCGCCAACGCCCTCATCGCGCGGCGCAATCGTCGCCTCGCCGGAGCCGCCTGGGGCGACGGCCAGCGCTTCGCCTGGAAACTCGGCGAAGTCGCCTATCAGCGACTCGGATCGGGAGAGCCGATCCTCCTGGTCCACTCCCTCGGCCCCGGGCACGACAGCGAGGAGTGGCGCGAGGTCGCCGAGGTGCTCGCGGGCGACGCCACCGTGTATGCCATCGACCTGCTCGGCTGGGGTCGCAGCGAGAAGCCGGATCTCACCTACGACGGCGAGCTCTACATCGATCTGCTGACCACCTTCTGCGAGGACGTCATCGGCGAGCGGACGACCTTGCTGGGAGCCGGCCTGAGCGCCGCCTACTGCACGCAGGTCGCGGTCGACCGACCCGAGCTCGTCTCGGGCCTCGGGCTCGTCGTGCCTGCCGGCATCGACGTCGAAGGAGATGAGCCCGACGTCAAGGACGCGCTCGTACACTGGCTGCTGAGAACCCCTATCTTCGGCACTGCGGCGCTCAACCTCTTCACCAGCCAGACGGCGCTCGGGCAGTATCTGCGCAAAGACGTTTTCCATGCCCCGGAGCGCGCCGACGCCGGCTATGTGAGGCACCTCTACCACTCGAGCCACCAGCCGGGCGCCCACGTCGCGCTCGCCGCCTATCTCAGCGGCTACTCCAACCATCGCGTGCTCGAGAGCATCTCCAGGCTCACCCAGCCTCTATGGCTCGCCTGGGGGCGGCAGGCCGCCAACCCGCCCGTCGAGACCGCCGACCTGTGGCTGCAACGCGCGCCGCATGCCGACCTCCACGTCTTCGAAGACTGCGGCAACCTTCCCCACCTCGAGGCGGCGGCGCGCTTCGTTCGCGGCTATCGGCAGCACCTCGAGCGTCGCTCCGACACGATCGCGACCTCCTGAATCGAGCCGTCGGCAGAACCGCCGACGCTCCCTCCCTGAACTCCCCCGACTTTCCCGAAGGGACCATCCATGGCCGGAATCTTCAAGGCATACGACGTCCGAGGCATCTACCCTGACCAGCTCCACGAGGAGCTGGCCCGCTCCATCGGACTCGCGTTCCAGCACGTGCTCGACGACTCGGACCGGGCCGACAACAGCACGATCGTCGTCAGCCGGGACATGCGCACCAGCAGCGTGCCGCTTTCCGCGGCGCTGATCGAAGGCCTGACGGCCTCCGGCCTCGACGTGCTCGACATCGGGCTGGCAACGACGCCGATGAACTACTTCGCCGTCGGCCACCTCGGTGCGGCGGGCGGCGTCCAGGTGACGGCGAGTCACAACCCGGGTCGCTACAACGGCCTCAAGTTCAGCCGCAAGGGGGCGCGACCGGTCTCCGGCGCCTCCGGCATCGCGCTCATGGAGGCGAAGGTCGCCGCCGGCGACCTGCCGCAGGCGGCGACGCCCGGCACGGTGACCCGAGGCGACATCCGCTCCGACTACCGCGACTTCGTCCTCTCCCATCTGCGACGGCCCGAAGACGGCCGGCGCCTCAAGGTCGCCGTCGACGCCGCCAACGGCATGGGGACGATCTACGAGGACCTGCTGCGGGAGCTGGGTATCGAACTGGTGCCCCTCTACTTCGAGCTCGACGGCACCTTCCCCAACCACGAAGCCAACCCGCTGAAACTCGAAAACCTCGCCGACCTGAGCGCGCTGGTGAAGAGCGAGGGCGCCGACCTCGGCGTCTGCTTCGACGGCGACGCCGACCGCGCCGCCTTCGTCGACGAGAAGGGCCGGCCGGTAGGGAGCGATCTCTCGACCGCGCTCATCGCCGGCGAGATCCTCCAGCGCGAGCCGGGCGCGGCGATCGTCTACGACCTGCGCTCTTCACGCGCGGTGGCCGAGTACATCCGGGAGAACGGTGGCGTGCCGGTGCGCGAGCGGGTCGGCCACTCCTTCATCAAGGCGACGCTGCGGGAGCGCAACTCCCCGTTCGGCGGCGAGCTCGCCGGCCACTACTACTTCCGCGACAACTTCAACGCCGACTCGTCGATGATGGCGGTGATCGAGATCCTCAACCTGCTGTGGAAGAGCGGCGAGCCGATGTCCGCACTCGCCGGCAGGCTGGAGCGCTACTCGAAGTCGCCGGAGATCAACTTCGTCGTCGAGGACAAGGAAGGGGCGATGGCGGAGCTCGAGCGACGCTACCCGGACGGCGAGCTGGACAAGGTCGACGGGATCACGATCCAGTACTCCGACTGGTGGTTCAACGTCCGGCCCTCGAACACGGAGCCTTACCTGAGGCTCGTCTGCGAGGCGGCGACTCCGGAGGCGCTCGAGGCGCGCGTGGCTGAGCTCAGGGCCATCCTGGGTGAGCCGGCCGACTGACGGGGTTTGCGCGCGTCCTGTCGATTCAGGGAGACAAAGCCCTTTCTCTGCCAGGCCTCACCCGACCATACCCCTGACAGAGAAAAGCCTTTGTCTCCCTTGATAGATCGGAGCGCTACAGCTTCTCCCAGTTGAGACCGGGGACGCGTCGCCGGAAGGCGACGCCAGAGACAACGGGCCCTCGGCGGCTGCACGTAGCCGAACCCTCAAGAGACAAAGCCGCAGGCTCGGTCGTCACACCTTCCCCCTTCCACTCTTGGCCGAGAAGCTGCACCTCTTGGCTTACCCTCAAGGCCGACAAAGGGGTTCTCCCCAACTGGGGTCGGTCCTCGGGTCGGCCAGTTGGGGAGAAGGGCTTTGTCGGCCTGAATCCTCGGGACGCGCGAAACGACGGTTGGCGAAGTACGCCGCTTAGCGTCGAGCTCTGGAGAGGAAGTAGAGGATGGTGAGAAGTGTGGAGATCGCGGCTGCGACGTAGGTCAGGGCCGCGGCGTTGAGGACGGCGCTGACGCCCTGGCGCTCCTGATCGGTGACGAGGCCCTGCTCGAAGGCGAGGACTTTGGCGCGCTTGGAGGCGTCGAACTCGACCGGCAGGGTGACGATCTGGAAGATCAGGGTGAGGGAGAAGAGGGCCGCGCCGACGTAGATCATCGTCGGCCCGATGTTCGACGACATCATGAAGAGGCCGGCGATCATGATCCAGTAGCCGATCTTCGAGCCGATGTTCGTCGTCGGCACGAGGGCCGAGCGCAGCCACATCGGGCGGTAGTTGCGGGCGTGCTGGATGGCGTGGCCCGCTTCGTGGCAGGCGACGCCGACGGCGGCGACCGAGTTCGAGCCGTAGACCGGCTCCGAGAGGGCGAGGGTCTTGTTGATCGGGTTGTAGTGATCGGACAGCACGCCGCGGGTCGGGACGACCTTGACGTCGGTGATGCCGGCGTTCTCGAGCAGCTTCGTCGCCGCTTCGGCGCCGGTGGTGCCGCTCATCGTGCGGACCTTGGACCACTTGTTGAACGCAGACTTCGTCTTCCAGCTCGCCCACAGCGACAGCAGCATCGCCGGACCGACGAAGAGAAAGTAGACAGGATCGAAAAACATGCTTGAAACTCCTTCCAGGCGGCCCCGCGGGGCCGTGTGAACTCGTCGATTCTACCAGCGGCGATTCGTGGTGCGGAGACGTAGAATCACCGCCATGCACTCCGACCACAACTCTTCAGACCCCGCACCTGTCGCCCTGGTCACAGGCGGCACACGTGGCATCGGTCTCGCCGTCGTCTCCGCATTGCTCGAGCGTGGCTGGCAGGTCCATCTGTGCGGCCGCAGCGACGAAAGCGTCGCCGAGGCGCTGCGGAAGCTCGACTCGTCCTCGGCGCACGGCCACACGATCGACATACGCGACGCGTCCCAGGTCGATTCCCTCGTCGCCGCCGTCGTCGAGGCGTCGGGTCGCCTCGACTGCCTCGTCAACAACGCCGGGCTCGGTCGCTTCGGGCCGGTCGACGCCATCTCCCACGACGATTGGCGGCTGGTGATCGACACCAACCTGAGCGGCGCCTTCTACGCTCTGCGAGCCGCCGCCCGCGCGATGATCGAGCAGGGATCCGGTTGGATCGTCAACATCGCCTCGCTGGCAGCGAAGAACCCGTTCGCCGGCGGCGCGGCCTACAACGCCAGCAAGTTCGGCCTGCTCGGCATGTCGGAGGCGGCGATGCTCGACCTGCGTCACCACGGCATCCGGGTGACGGCGATCCTGCCGGGCAGCGTCGACACCGACTTCCGCCCGCCGTCGCGTCGCAGCGACACCGACTGGATGCTGACCGACGAGGACGTCGCCAGAGCCGTCACCGACCTGCTCGACTATCCCGAGCGGGCGTTGCCGAGCCGCATCGAGCTGCGCCCGACACGACCTCCGCGAGGCTGAGAGCTAGATCAGCCGGATCATCTCTTCGCCGACGCCGTAGAGCACCTGCCTCTCGCTCGGCTCCTCGGGCTCCGGTTCGGACTCGAGGGTGACCAGCACGGCGCGGGTGTCTTCAGGCATCGTCGGCGAACCGAGATCGAGTTCGCCGGCCAGCAGGTTGCCCGCCGGCACGGCGCTGCCGTCGCTAACGATGAACCACACGCGGTACCACTCGCCGTCGCGCGGCTCGAGGCCGCCGGTGCGCAGGTACCAGTGCTGGTGGTCCTCGGCGACGAACAGCAGGCCGTGGGCGCCCTCGAGTTCGATCGCCTGCCCGGTCGAAGCGGCGGCCGAAGCCGTCTGCGGCCGCAGTGGGCAGACCTCGACTCCCTTTCCGCCGACGAGCTGCAGATTTTCGCGCGCCGCCGCCAGATCTTCGCGCAGGCTCGCCAGCGCAGCCGATTCGACGCCGAGCGCTTCCACCTTGAGCTCGAGCTCCGCGAGCTGGCCGCGCTGATCGCGGACGGTGCCGGAGAACCACCAGGCGACACCGAAGGCGGCGAGCGCCAGCGCGGCCGCGAGCTGCAACGGCCAGCGCGAGGCGGCGGTAGTCGTGGCAGGGCGCTGCGAGGCTGCGAACGGCACGACGTCCGCGGGCGCGGCGGCGTCGAGGACGCGCTGCCTGAGGCCGGCGGAAGGTTCCACCGGATCGAGCCCCTCGACCAGCGCGCCGAACACCTCGGCGTCGAGGCGCTCGATCTCGGCCCGTTCGGCCGCCGACAGGCCGGCCCAGCCGTCGACCTCGTCGCGCTCCGAGCCGTCGAACTCGCGCAGCCAACCGAACTCGTCGTAACGCTCGGTCACAACAGCTCTCCAGCCTCTTCGCTCAGGGCGGCTCTCAGTTTCTTCATCGCCAACAGGGTTCGGGTCTTCACGGTACCGAGCGGGATTCCTGTCTCGCCTGCGATCTCGCGCTGCGTCATGCCGGAGAAGAAGGCCAGTCCGAGAACCTGTCGTTGCTCCGGCGGTAACGCAGCGAGCTCTGTCTGCAGACGAGCGGCTCGCTCCTGCTGCAGTACGTTTCGTCCCCCCTCGGGGGATTCATGGGTGCGCCGTTCCTCCTTCTGCGCCGCCGCCAGGGTGCGATCGACGACGTTGCGGCTGCGGATCCGGTCGATCGCGCGGCTGCGGGTCATCATCACCAGCCAGGTGGCGACCGAGGAGCGATCGGGGTTGTAGCGCTCGGCCTGCTTCCAGGCCTGGATCAGTACTTCCTGGACGACTTCCTCCGCCTCTTCGGGCGTGCCGACCACCCGCATCGCGAGACCGAGCAGCATCGAGGCGTAGCGGTCGTACAGGTGCCCCAGCGCGCCCTCGTCGCCCTCGACCATCTGCGCCATCAGGCCGCGATCCTCGGCGGCGCGCTTAGCCCTCGAAACCTCGGTCTCCATGGGAAAACGGACGATACCATCGAGCAGCGGTGCCGAATTTCACGAATCTCTCCCGGCCGACGAGGATCGCAGTCGTCGGTTCAGGCGGTCCCGACGGCGATCGAGCACAGGTCGAGGCGATCGGGCGCGGGATCGCCGAAGCGGGCGCGGTGTTGGTCTGCGGAGGCCGCGGCGGCGCCATGGCCGCGGCGGCTCGAGGCGCCCGGAGCGCGGGCGGAGCGACCCTCGGTCTCCTGCCCGGAGCGAGCCGCGACGAGTCGCCACCCAACCGCTGGATCGAGATCCCGATCTACACCGGCCTGGGGCAGGGTCGCAACCTGCTGGTCGTCCTCAACGCCGACGCGGTGATCGCGGTCGGCGGCGGTTGGGGTACGCTCTCGGAGGTCGCGCTGGCGCGCAAGCACGGTCGGCCGGTCGTCCTGCTCGGCGACGCCCTTCCGGGCGAGTGGGCGGGCAGCAGTGCGAAGCTGCCGCAACCGCTCGACCGGCAGTCCCTCACCACCGCAAGCACACCCGAGAACGCAGTTCGCAAGGCCCTCGCACTCGCAGCGGCCGGAGACGTTTCCACGCCATGAGCCACACTGAACCCAGCCACGCCGGAGAAGAATCGAACAAGCGTCACCCTGCAGCGATCCGGGTGTCGATGATGCCGAAAGACACCAACCCTCAGGGGACGATCTTCGGCGGCATCATCCTTTCCTACATCGATCAGGCGGGAGCCGTCGATGCCCGTCGGTACGCCGCCGGGCGACTCGTCACCGTCGCCATGCGCGCAGTCGAGTTTCACAAGCCGGTCTTCGTCGGCGACCTGGTGAGCTTCTACGCCGAGACGACGCGCATCGGCCGCACCTCGATCACGGTCAAGGTGGTCGTCGACGCCGAGCGGCTGAGCGCCGACGGCAGCCGGGTCACGGTCACCGAGGCCGAGGTGGTCTACGTGCAGATCGACTCGAACGGCGACCCGGCGCAGATCCGGCCGCGCATCCCACTGCCCGCCCCGGACTGAGCCCGGGACTGAGCCCCGGCGGCGACCGGTTCAGCGCTCGGCGTCGAGCGCGCTTCTGAGGTCGGCGATGAAGGCGGTGGCGGCGGCGAACCGGCGCGCCGCGATGCGGCGCCCGTTCGGAGTGTGAAATCGCTCTTCGCCCGGTCCGGCGTCGAGCGCGCCCACCGCGCGATCGACCGCAGTGCGCTTGCGCCCCGCCTGCCACAGCGCCTCGACCGCCGCGCGGACCCCGGTACGCTCGAGGAGCAGCGCGTCCTGCAGCAGCTCCTCTTCGATGCCAACCGGTGCCGCCTCCAGGCGACCCAGCGCCGCCCGCAGCCGGGCGATCGTCGCCTCCGGAAGACCGACCCCCTTGAGGAAGAGGTGCCAGCGCCCGCCTGCCGTCAGCGAGCCGAGGCGCGGGAGAACGCCCTGGAACACGGCGAGCAGGGAGACGAGTTCACGATCGCAGGCGGTGCCCTCCGCGAGCTCGTCGAGGCGGCGCTCCAGCCGCTCCACCGCGGGATATCCGTCGACACCGTCGAGCCCGGCGTAGAGCGGGCGCACGTAGCGCTCGATCTCCGCCTGCCATTCGGCGGGAAGACTCATCGCTGGCTCGCCTCGGCGAACAGCCGTTGCAGGTCGCCCGGATCGACGTCGGTGAGGCTCACGACCGCGCCGCTGGCGGTGACGAGCTGACACAACTGGTGGGAGTGCGCCACCCCGAGACAGACGAGACCGGCCGCCCGCGCCGCGGCGATCCCCATCGGCGAGTTCTCGACCGCCAGCACCTCGTGCGGATGGACGAGCCGCTCCGGCAGGGGCGGCTGGAAGTTGAGCTGCTCGACGGCGCGCTGGAAGATCTCGGGGTGCGGCTTGCCGCGGCGCACGTCCTCCGCCGAGACGATCGCCTTGAAGCGGCTGCGCAGGCCACTCTGGTGGAGCGCCTGGACGATCTCCTCGCGCAGGGCGCCGCTGACGATCCCGAGCATCAACCCCTGGGTCGCCGCCCCCTCCACCAGCTCTAGCGCCCCGGGGTAGAGACGGTAGCCACGACGGCGTACGTGTTCCTGGTAGAGCGCCGCCTTGCGTGCCACCAGGCGCAGCAGCTCGCTCGGCTCGGCCTCGCTGCCGGAGTGTTCGAGCAATGCTGCGAACACCTCGCGGTCGTTGCGGCCGGCGAGTGGGGCGTCGATCTCCGAGCGGCCCGGCAGCTCCTCCTCGGCCAGCACCCGTTCGAGCAGGTCTCGATGGACCTGCAGATCATCGACGAGGACGCCGTTGAAGTCGAACAACACCGCACGCAGCACGGCGCGATCTTACGAGAGACGGCGCAGCCGGCAGCGCGGCCGGCTGCGCCCCGGGGCACCGGGGGACCGGGAACTCGTCAGTCCCTGCTCGGATCGGATCCGTCGCCGGCGCCCGAGGGGCCACCCCAGCGACCGTGACGACCGTGGCGTGCGCCTCCCCGCCGGGAGAACGGTCCGCGATGACTCTCGCCGTGCAGTTCACGCATCGCCTCGAACCGCTCGAGCTGCTCCGGAGTGAGCACGGCTGCCAGCTGCTCGTGCATCTGCTCGCGGGAGGCTGCGGCGGCGGCCCGCCGCTCGTGGACTTCGATCACCATCCGACCGACTTCGGCGGGATCGGCGTTGCCGGCCTCGATCGTCTCGTCCACCTGCCGCAACAGGTCGCCGACTCCTTCGAGTTGCCCCCGCATCTCGCTCTCGTGGCCGGCGCGAATCTCGCGCCATTCTTCGACCTGCTGATCGTTGAGGTCGAGGAAGCGGACCATGCGATCGAGCCGCTCTTCCCGCCTCTCCTCCAGATGCGGGCCGCCGCGGCGACCGTGCCGCTCATGAACCCGGCCCTCCCTGTCCCACGCTTCCGGCCCACCGTCGGCAGCCGCCATGCCCGGCAGCGCCATGACGGTCACCAGCATCCAACCCGGTATCTTCCTTCGCTTCATCGGTTCGTCCCTTCGTTCGGTTCGTCTGTGTCGAGCCGCGTTCGGCTCGC
Source organism: Candidatus Multivoradales bacterium (assembly GCA_965223855.1). GTDB lineage: Bacteria > Acidobacteriota > Thermoanaerobaculia > Multivoradales > JAHEKO01 > CALZKB01. The sequence continues at coordinate 1,646,114 of CBDCXM010000009.1, read as the reverse complement.
TTCGGGTGGAGAGATGCGCGAACCGCCGATCGGGTTACAAAGGAGCCGGGGCCGGCTCGCACGGCCGGCCGCACGATGTAACCTGACGGCGGTTCGCTGCATCTCACTGGTTGAAGCGGCCGTGATCGCGACGGCCGCCACTGCCGCACCCAAGATCATGTATGCCTGGGCCCTACCGATGACCGCCGGTTTCGCTCCCGTGGACGCGAGCGAAGAGGCACGCCTCGTCGTCGCCGCCAGGGACGGCGACCGCGACGCTTTCACCCGCCTCGTCGAGCAGCATCAACAGCGGGTCTTCCGGCTCGCCGGTCGCTTCTTCCGCCAGCGAGCCGACGTCGAGGAGGCGGCTCAGGAAACCTTCCTCACCGCCTGGCGAAAGCTCTCGAGCTACCGTGCCGAGGCGCCGTTCGAGCACTGGCTGACGCGCGTCTGCCTCAACTGCTGCTATCAGCTTCTGCGCCGGGCGAAACCGAGCGAGGAGCTGGACTCCGAGCTGCCGGACAGGAGCGCCGGTCCCGAGGCGCGACTCGATGCCGAGCGGCTGCTCTCGCACCTCGATTCTCGAGATCGATTTCTGCTTCAGCTGCTCCACGGCGAGGGCTGGACGACGGCCGAGATCGCCGAGCGCCTCGGCTGGTCCGTCTCGAACGTCAAGGTGCGGGCCTTCCGCGCGCGGCGCAAGCTGCGGGCTCTCCTGGAGGAGGAGACGCCGTGAACTGCCGCAGCGCTCGCGACACCCTGATCGCCACCGATGGGACCGATCCGGTGGCGCTCCGGCATGCGGAGGGCTGCCCCGCGTGCGCCCGCTTCGTCGGACGTCTGGAGGCGGCCCATGAGCTCCTCGGCGAGCGCTCCGAGATTTCGCCGCCTCCCGGCTTCGCTCTGCGGGTCCGCGAGCGGCTCGAGACCTCCGAAGACCTTCTCGGATGGGCGGCGCTGCGCCTGCTGCCGGCGACCCTCGCGCTGGCGCTCGTGCTCTCGTGGCTCAGTCTGCGCGAGACCGACCCGTTGACGACGGAGACGAGCGACCCTGAGACCGCCGTGGTCTCCTGGCTGCTCGACGATGCGGGGCTGAGCGCCGACGCGGGGCCGGGGGAGGCGCCGTGAGCCGGCCGATCGCGCTGCTGCTGGTGGCGGTCGTCTTCGCCGTCGGCCTGGTTTCGGGAGCGCTGGGTGCCCGGCTCCTCGACGGCCGGCGCCCGGCCGACATGCCCGGCGAGCCACCGCACCTGGAGCGCTACTTCCTTCATCGCGATCTCGACCTGACGCCCGAGCAACGCAGCCGACTCGAAGCGATCTTCCGCGACTCGCGGCGCGAGCTGGAGGCGGTGCGCGAGGAGCTGCGACCGAGGGTGGAAACGGTCCTCGAGCGCGCCCACGCCGAGGTCGAGGCGGTGCTCGATGCCGAGCAGCTCGAGATCTATCGCGAGCGCCGGCGGCGCTGGCGGGAGCGCGGTCCGGGTCGCCACCGTGGCCCCCGGGGTCGGCACCGTCGTGGCGATGGACGCGACGACGACCGTGCCGGTGAGCACCCGCGGCACCGTCCGCAGGGGCACTCACCGCCACCTGCCGAAGACGAGATTCCTTGACCCGCTTGGTACACTTTCCTCCAGTCGGCAACGACAACGCCGGCAAGGAGCGCTGAAGATGGAAACCACCCCGACCACGACTCCGGATGCGGCGACGCCTCCGGCACCCACCCCGATCGCCCTCACCGACAAGGCGGTGCAGATGGTGAAGATCACCCGCGAGACGGAGAAGATCGACGAGGCCTCCGGCCTGAGGGTGGCGGTCCGCGGCGGCGGATGCAGCGGCTTCGAGTACGCCCTCGACTTCGAACTCGAGCCGCGGGAGAACGACTTCGTGCTCGAGTACGACGGACTGACCGTCTTCGTCGATCCGATCAGCGCGCGCTATCTCCAGGGCACCGAGATCGACTACGTCCTCGGCACGACCGGGGCCGGTTTCAAGTTCATCAACCCGCAGGCGGTCGGCACCTGCGGCTGCGGCTCGTCCTTCGCCGTCTGACACCCCGGTCCTGCCACGCCCCCGACTCCCGGGGCCCGGGCTCCTGAGAGTCGGGCTCCTGAGACTCGGGTTCCCTATTCCTCGAGCAAGCCGCGGTAGAGGAGCGCCGCCACCACGGCGCCGAGAGTCGGGCCGACGAAGTAGATCCACAACTGCTGGAACTGCCCCGTCGCCACGGCCGGTCCGAGAGAGCGCGCCGGGTTGAAGCTCGCCCCGGTGAGCGGTGCGCCCATGAGGATGCAGGCCATGAGCGTCATGCCGATCCCTACCGCCGCGAGACTCCCGGCCTTGCCGCTGACGGCGGCATTGAGGACCGCATTGACGAGAAAGAACGTCAGGATCGCCTCGATGAGAATCGCCATCCCGGCGCCGATCGTCAGGCTGGCGTCACCGATCGCGAGTTCCTGAGCCGGCAGCGTCAGCCCCAGCCCCGTTTCCGCACCGCCGAGCACCGTACGCAGGGTCATCGCTCCCAGAACTCCCCCGAAGAGCTGGAAGACGACGTAGAAGAGCGCCTGGCCGGTGCCGATGGCACCGGCGACCCAGCAGCCGATCGTCACCACGGGGTTGATGTGGGTACCGGAGACGTGGCCGTAGGCGTAGACGAAACCGACGACGACCATGCCGTGTGCGAAGGCGGCTCCCAGGAGACCGCCCACGCCGAGGGCGGCCGCGCCGGCGCCGACGAAGACCAGGGCGAAGGTACCGACCAGTTCGCAGATCAGGGCTGGGGTCAGACTCTGTTTCACGGGTTCCTCCTGTCGAGGAACCTCAGATAACAGAGCCGTGAGGCGATCGTGCGACGACGACCACCGCTGCCAGGCCGCCGGCGACGCGAACGGTCGTCCCGGGTTCGGCCGCCTTGCGGTGGAGCACCGCCAGAGCACGCGCCACTCCGTCGGGCTCGAAGCGAGCCGAGCTGCCGACCCGACCGACCTCGTCGCCCTCGAACGTCACGGGCGTGCCCGGCTCGGGCAGCGTCAACGAATCGGTCAGCTCGAAGTCGAGAGCCCGCAGACTGTGGTTGACGTGGCCGCGATAGTGAATCCTCGCCACCACCTCCTGGCCCAGATAGCAGCCCTTGGTGTAACTGATCCCGTCTTCGAGCCCCGTCTCCTGCGGAAAGTGACGCTCGTCGTAGTCGACGCCGTAGCGGGGCACTCCGGCGGCGATCCGAGCCGCTTCGAACGCCGCCCCGTCGACCGTTTCGGCGCCGGAACTCTCGAGAGCTCCAGCGACGCCGGCGGCGTCCTCGATGGCAGCGGCAATCGAGAACACCGGCGCCCCGAGGTCACGCTCCAGCGTGACGTGGACCGCCGCACCGCCGAGCTTGCCGGTGACCGTCGTCCACTCCTCCCTTGCTTCGACGCGCGGTACGTCGACACCGAGTGCCGAGAGCATGCCGGCGGCGCCCTCCCCCGCCAGGATCCACTCCGCCACGCCTTCCTCCAGCTCGAACTCGACCCGGTCGGCGATCACGTAGCGCCGCAGATGCTCGAGGAGAGCCTCTCCCCGCCCATCCGGCACCACGATCCGGTGCTCCCCTTCGCGCGCCTGAACCACCGCGTCGGCGAGGATGCCCCCCTTCGCGTGGGTGAAGAAGCCGAAGCTGCCGTTCTCGGCAGCGACCTCGCAGGTGAGGTACCCGTTGAGGAAGCGGACCCGATCCTCGCCGCGCGCGAGAAACGCCTCGCTCCACCGCCGCTCGGTCCAGCCGGCCCCCTCCATCCACGCCGCTCGCCCGATCACGCCGGCAGTCTACCCCTGCAGACGAGCCCCTGGGCGCACGACAGGTGCCGATAGGATGCCTCCATGCCCGAACGCCAGAGCTTCGCCCTCGACACGCCTTCCGGTCGTGTGCTCCCCGGTATCCTCGACCTTCCCGACACCCCGGGCCGCCGGCCGACCGTCCTCGACTGCCACGGCTTCAAGAGCTTCCAGGAGTGGGGCTTCCATCCCTACCTCGCCGACCTGCTGGCGGCACGAGGCTTCACCGTCGTCCGCTTCAATCTCGGCAGCTCGGGCATGCAGCCGGGGGACGACCTCGTGACCGACGAAGAGGCGTTCGCCCGGCGCACCTTCGGCGACGATCTCGAGGACATCGACGCCGTGCTGACCGCGCTCACCGAGGACCGCCTCGCCGCCGGCCGGGTCGATACCGAGCGCCTGGGCCTGCTTGGTCACAGCCGCGGCGGCGGTCTGTCGATCGTCACCGCCGGCTCCGAGCGCTGGCGCGGACGGCTGCGCGCCCTCGTGACCTGGGCGGCGATCTCGACCTGGGACCGGATCGACGAAGAGGCGAAGCAGGCGTGGCGCGAAAGCGGGCGGCTGCCGATCGTCAACGGTCGCACCGGACAGGAGCTTTTTCTCGACGCCTCGCTGATCGAGGACGGCGAGGGTCGTCTCGACGAGTACGACGTTCGGGCGGCCGCCGCGCGGATCGAGACGCCGTGGCTGCTCGTACACGGGACGGAGGACGAGACCGTGCCGGTGGCGGAGGCCGGGGCCCTGCAAGGTGTCGCGACCGGATCGAGCTTCGAGAGCGTGCTGGTCGAAGGCGGCAACCATACCTTCGGCGCCACTCACCCGCTCGGTTCCCCGAACCCGCACCTCACGACCGTCCTCAACGCGACGCAGACCTGGTTCCGCAGGCACCTGTCGGGCTGAAGCCACCTGACAGGGGTTCGCCCGCCCGCGGGACCGGCCGCGGCCTCACTCCCCTCTACGGTGCTAACCGCCGCCCTGACCGTAGCGCCGTCGCATCTCCTCTCGCACCCGCTCGGTCTCGGCCACGGCCCCCTCCTCGAACCATTCGTGCTCGGGCCGGGCAAGGATGGCGGCGATCACTCCGTCCACCTCGGCGGCCGCAGCCGCGTGCCCGTCCGCCCTCGCCTCGTGAGTGATCTCGCGCGCCTGTGGGATGAGCTCCATGTAGAACCGCTCCGCGACCTCGTACATGCCGTGCCAGTGCGTGTAGTCGGGCGCCATCATCGACGCGCCGTGACGCGCCCGCCGCCCCTCGTGGTGCCACAGGTAGAACCAGGTCCACTCGATCTCTTCGTCGAACTGGGTGGGCGATCGCAAGCCGGCCGCCGCCAACGCCGCCATGATCTGCTGTCCCGGCTTGGCGAACTTCTCGTTGTAGAGGATGACCAGGTCGTCGTACTGCCGGTAGAAGGCGTTGACGTAGTCGGGGGTGTGGCAGTGCGAGCACACCTGCTTCATCCGATTGCGCTTGTCCTCCCAGCTGTCGGCGATGAGCTCACGCCTCTTGTCGGGATCGGTCTCCTTGACGATCGCATGGTTCTCGTCGGTGTCCATGACGAGCGACACCGGAGGCCGGTTCGTCCATGAGATGCGCTCGCCCGGGTCGTGGGTCACCTCGCCGCCGTTGCGCAGATGGCCGGACATGTGGCACGTGGCGCAGGTCGGGGCGGCGGAGTAGTCCACCCCCAGCACCCAGTCCTCGCCGTCGAGGTTGAGGTCGTCCTTGAGGTCGCGGTAGGCGACGCCGTGCTTCGACTCCTCGAAGATCTCTTTCTGAGGATGGTCGGGGCCGAGGTGGCATTTGCCGCAGTTCTCCGGCTGACGTGCCCGGCGCGGCGAGAAATCGTGACGGCTGTGACAGGCCGAGCACGATCCTCGTGATCCGTCGAGATTGAGTCGCCCGATGCCCGTGTTGGGCCAGGTACCGGGATGGAAGCTCGGCTTGCCGTTCTCGTCGCGGGCGATCGCCTCCACCGCGACGACGTTGGTCGGCCGCCCGTTCTCGTCGGGCTGCAGGTCATCGACGGTGATCTGCCGACCGTCCTCTCCCAGCAGCGCCACTTTTGACCCATGGCACTGCTGGCAGCCGGAAAACGCGCTCGCCAGACCGTTGACGGCGTTCACCTGCATCCCGGGCGTAGGGCTGTGGGGATTGAACGGCTCGCGCGAGCCTTCGACCGTCTCGGCGAGGAAGTTGTCGAGCGAAGCGAGGATGTTGCCGCCCTTGGCGTGGTGGCTGGAGGCGAACTGCTCCGCCTCTTTCAGATGACAACCGGCGCAGTCGCGCGGCGTGACGACGGTGGCGATCACCTCGCCGTAGTGCTCGAACGAGTCCGCATCGAAGGACTCGGCCCGATGGCATTCGACACAGCCGACACCCTTCTCCGCATGGGTACTCCCCTCCCAGTGGCCGATGATCCCCGGCGTGCTCTGGTCGTGACACTTGACGCATTCCTTCGAACTGTCGGGCACCGCGATGTGAGCCTTGGCCAGGCCCGCTTCCTCCGCCTTGCGCGCCGTCTCCATCCACTGCACCAGCACGAGAGAGAGCAGGAAGAGAAAGCCGAGCGCGGCGATGATCCAACGTTTGGTCTCGAGTGTCATGACAGCTCCTCAGTGTTTGACCACTGCCTCCCAGACGGTGAGCGCGACGATCGTGAGCACCCCGACGATGCCGATCCAGACGCTCGCCTCCTTGAACCTCGTCCGTCGCCGGATCCAACCGTCGATCCACGGCCAGGCGAACATCGTGCCGACGATCAACCCCATGCTCAGCACCGCCGCGGTCCCAGTAAAGAGCTTCAACCAGCGGAACGCCACATAGAAGAACCACTCGGGCTTGATGACTTCGGGAGTGGTCAGCGGATCCGCGGGCGGCCCCATGACGGCTGGAAAGATCGTGGCGAGTGCCGACAGAATCACCATCAGGACCAGCCCGATCGTGAGCTCCGTCATCAGATGCTCCGGGAAGAAGTTGAACGACCTGGCCGGCAGTCGCTCCTCGTCCTTGAACTTGAACTCCGTCACCCCCTGGAGGCGAATGAAGATCACGTGCACGACCACCAGCAGGATGATCGTCACGGGCAAGACGGCGGCGTGGAGCACGAAGAAGCGGGACAACGTGTGCTCGTTGTAGCTGTCGCCCGCCAGGAGCATCGTCTTCAGGAATCCGCCGACGACCGGCACGGTGTCGGTGATGTTGGCGCCGACCGTCGCACCCCAGAACGAGAGCTGTTCGTAGACCAGGCTGTAACCGGTGAAACCGGTCATCAGGGTCGTCAGCAGCAGACACATCCCGACGACCCAGTTGAGCTCCCGCGGGCGGCGGTAGGCGCCGGTGAAATAGACCCGCATCTGATGCAGCACCACGGCGGCGATCATCAGCGTGGCCGCCCACTTGTGGACGCTGCGCAGATACCAGCCGAACGCCGCCTCCTCGGTGATGTAGCGCACCGATTCGTAGGCCGACTGCGACGACGGCTCGTAGTAGAAGGCGAGGAGAATCCCGGTGAAGATCTGCACCACGAAGAGGTAGGCCGGTGTGCCACCGAGGGCGAACCACCAGCGCTTCAGGTGGTGGGGCACCGGCTCGTTCGTGAGCTCGCGCATCTGCGAGCCCGACACGGGGATCCGCTCTTTGAGCCAGCTCTGTGCTCCGCTCAGGATCGCCGTCTCCTCCGCTCGATCTCGACGAGTCGCTCACCGCGCGCCAGCTGCGAGGAAGGCACGGAGACGAACAGCAGCCCCTTCTCCACTCTCAGCGGGTACTTCGGGAGTGTCTGACCCGCATCTCCCGGCGGACCGCCGGTCCCCTTCCCCTCGGCATCGAAGGTCCCGTTGTGGCAGGGGCAGAAGTAGCGGTCGTTCTGCGGCTCCCAGTGCACCTGGCATCCCAGGTGCGGACAGGTGCTCGAGAGCGCGATGAAACTCTCCGCCGACTCCTCGGCCGCCGTCCGGGTGATGTTGATCGTCTCCCCGGACGGGCCCCGAAAGAGCCTCGAATCGCCGGGGCGCATCTTCGCCGTCTCGGCGGCGAACACCCACCCCTCGTCGGTCGACCCGGCTGGATAGAGATAGCGAGCCGCGACGACTCCGAGGGCACCGTACCCCGCCGCGAGGCCTGTGGCCATGGCGACCTTCGACGCCCTGGCCAGGAAGTCCCGGCGATCCTCGCTCGGCGGCTGGGCCCGCGCTGCGGAAGGTGACGACGTTTCCCTCGGGTCGCCGCCCGTGGTGGTGCTGGCCTTGGAATCCCTCGACGCGTCACTCATGGAAAGCGCACCTCCGTCCAAAGCATCCACTTCGTCGTATCGACCGAGTGACCGTCCGCGCCGTAGTCGGCCATCTTGAGGGCGAAGGTCTGGCCCCAGCCGCTCTTCCACCGCACCAGCAGGTCCAACTCGTCGCCGTACTCGGCGCCGCCGCTGGCGGCGTCGAACCGGTGGGCCCTCAGTTCGCCCAGCCAGGCACCTCGCTGCGCCCCGAGACCTACATGGAGGTCGCGGAGGCCGTTCTCGGGCGTCTGCAGGAACTGATCGGCCCAGCCGTTGAACTTGTGCAGCGTGGCCAGCGGGGTCGCGAAGCGCCCTTCGTCGGGGGCGCCCGACAGCTCTTCGCCTCCGACCCACAACGAAAGGGGCTCCCCGGACAGCCCGACGCTCCAGTGGAGGTAGTCGGCTTCGACGTTGTCTGGGTTTGCGCCGGCGTCTTCCTGCACGGCGTACTCGATCTCGGCCTCGAGGGATCGGCGGGAGGTCAGAGCGGTCGTCCAACGGCCTTCGGCACCCGCCGTGCGGGTCGAAAGTCCGGCGAAGCGCTCGAAGTCGACCTCGAGCACGTAGGCCCTCAGCTTCACCGGGCCGTGCCCCCAGTCCACTTGCAGCAGCTGCCCGGAGAGGTCGCGGGCGTCGCCGAAGATCCGCTGCACACTCTCGAGCTGTGCAGCCTCGAAGCCGATTCCGTTCGCCGTTCTGTAGCGGAAGAGAACGGCCTCGAACGACTGATGGTTCTGCCGCCAGCCGACGGCGCCGACCAGCCTCTGGTCGGCGAGATTGATCTCCTGCCGACCGACCACGAGTTCGCCCCGTCTTCCCTGCCAGCGGAGCCCCGCCTGGTTGAGCTCGGTGAGAGCGGGATCGGCCACCACCGCCCGGTCGTCGACGCCGTTCGACAACGCCCCGGCCCCGGCGTTGCGATAGCCGTCGCGATCGCCGAGAACCGAAACGTCCTCGGCCTCCAGAAACACCCGCCAGCCGTAGTAGGAGCCCGACTTCCACCCGAGCGTCGTGCGAAGGGTAGAGGCGTGCGCGTCCCGCACGGGAGAATCGACCGAGACGGTCTCGTGGCGGTAGCGCAGGCCCAGGCTGGTTTCGCCCGCCCGCAGGGCCGACAGGAGACCGGAACCCTCCGTCGAGGCGCTGCTGTCCTCTCCGTCGGCCGCGTTTCGAGCCGCCGGCTCCCGGCCGGCAGACACCGGCGCCGCCAGGGCGGCAACGACGGTCAGCGCCGCGAAGGCGCATCTTGCGTACATGCCCTTCGATTCTGAGACACCGCCCGACGCAACGCACCACCCGATCGGGTGGGCGGCTTCGAGCCGACTTCCCTACAATGCGCGCATGCAACCCACCGCCCGGCGGTACAAGTGGCACTGGACGGTAGCGCTCGCGCTCATCGTGATGCTGGTAGCGCTGTATCTGCTCCTCCCCCCCGCCGCGCCCGGTTGGACGACGGTCGCAGTGAAGCTGCTCTTCGTCGCCTGCGTAGTGGCGCTCGGCATCGGCGCAATCCGGGAGCAGGTGCTGCTTCGAGAGAGGTTGGAACGCCACAACGACGAACTCTATGCACTCTACGAGGCGGGTCTCGAGATCCACGGCGACCTCGACCTGGGGCAACTGCTGGAGCGAATCGTCGAACAGGCTCGTGAACTCATGGACGCGCGCTACGGAGCACTGTCCGTCGTCGACGACGAGGGGACCATCGTCGAGTTCATCACCTCCGGGATCGAGCCCGAGCTCGCCGAGCAGATCGGGGCTCCGCCCACCGGTCGCGGCCTGCTGGCGGTTCCACTGCTAAGGGGCGAGCGGTTGCGCCTCGACGACCTCGCCCGCGACCCCCGCTCCGCCGGCTTCCCCGCCAAGCACCCGCCGATGAAATCCCTTCTCGCCGTCCCGATCGCGTCCCGTAACGGCTTTCGCGGCAATCTCTACCTGGCCGAGAAGGAGACGGCGCCGGCGTTCACCCAGTTCGACGAAGAATCGCTCGTCCGTTTCGCCAGGATCGCCGGGCTCGCGGTCGATACCTCCTCCCACCACGAGCAACTGCGCTCCGCCGCTGTTTCCAACGAGGCTCTGCGCATCGCACGCGAGATGCACGACGGCCTGGCGCAGGTGCTCGCCTCGGTCAGCGTCCGCTCGCAGGCGGCTCTGAGACTGCTGCGCAAGAACGACACCGACGCCGTCCTTGGCCATCTGGAGGGGCTCGGCGAGTCGGCGCGGACGGCGTACGACGAGGTCCGGGAGAGCATCCTCGCACTGCGAAATCCTCTCAACTCCGAGCTCGACCTCGAGGAAGCCGTCGACGCCTATGCGCAGGACTGGTCCGAGCAGACCGGCATCGTCACCGCCGTCTCGAGCCAGGCGGTCCAGCTGCCCTGGACCTCCAAGTGGGAGCTCTACCGGGTGCTGCAGGAGGCGCTGTCGAACGTCCGCCGTCACGCCGCTGCCGGCCGGGTCGAGATCAGGATGGCCGCCAACGGCGAGGGCACCACCCTCTCGGTCTCGGACGACGGCACCGGATTCGAGGTCGAGACCGCCGCCGAGGGCAACGGCTACGGCCTGTCGATCATGCGCGAGCGCGTCGAGGGAATTGGCGGTACCCTTACGCTCACCACGGCACCCGGTGAGGGGACGAAGATCCTTGCGGAGGTGCCGAGGAGACAAGGCACCGACCCGTGAGGCTCCTCATCGCAGACGATCACGCGCTCTTTCGCGCCAGTCTGCGCAGCCTGCTGGAGGCGAACGACTACGAGGTGGTCGCGGAGGCGAGCGACGGACGTGAGGCGGTCGATCTAACCCTCGAGCTCAAGCCCGAGGTCGTGCTGATGGACCTCACGATGCCCCGCATGAGCGGACTCGACGCCACCCGGGCGATCAGCGCCGAGCTCCCCGAGACCCATGTCGTCGTTCTGACGGCGAGCGACGACGACGCCTCGGTGTTCGCCGCCATCAAGAGCGGTGCGCGCGGCTATCTGCTCAAGAACCTGATGGCGGAGGACTTCTTCGCCGTCCTCGACAGCCTCGCCGAGGGACATCCGCTCCTCACCCCCTCGATGGCGCGCCGGGTCCGTGGCGACTTCAGCGGCGCCGGCACCCTCGACACACCGATGGTGGAGGCGCTCACCGAGCGCGAGGACCAGGTACTCGACCTGATGATCCACGGCGTGACGAGCAATCGCGATCTCGCGGAGCACCTCGGTGTGAGCGAGAACACGGTCAAGTTTCACATCCGGCACATCTTCGAGAAGCTGCACCTCAACAACCGCGCGCAGGTCGTCGCCTTCGCCCTCCAGGCCGGCCACGGCAGCCCGAAGGAGCAGGAGGACAGCTAGCTACTCCGCCCGGTCGGTCGGGCCGCCTTCGTCACCCGTCAGGTGGCGCTCGAGCAGCGGCCGCGCGAGTCCGATCAGGTCGTGCTCGGTCAGGATGCCGACCAGCCGCCGGTCGCCGTCGACGATCGGCAGACAGCCGACCCGATGCTCCTGCATCGTCTTGAGCGCCTCGAGCACCGTCGTGTCGGGCGACGCCGTGTGCAGGTCGCGCGTCATGATCTCCCCCACCGGCAGCGCCCGGCGCGCCTGGGAGTCGCTCAGCACCCGCAGCAGCGCCCGATAGGTCACCAGCCCGACGAGCCGCCCGGCGGCGTCCTCCACCGGAATCCGGCGCAGGTGCCGCCAGTTCATCACCGCGGCCACCACATCGACGACCTCCTCCTCGCCGACGGTGAAGAGATCCCCCGTCATCAGATGAGAAACGGTGAGGTCCGGCCCCGGGGTCGCCACCTCCGCCGGCGGCTGTGCCGGCGACCATTCGTGCACCGGCAGGCCTTCCGCCTGGCGCGCCAGCGTCTCGCGCACCACGTGGGCCAGTGCCGACGCCTTCGCCATCCCCCGCTCTCCGCCGGCAGCCTCCAGGATCCAGCGCGAGCCCGTGCGACCGGAGCGAACCCGACCGGCGATGACCCACAGATACTCGTCGACGTCGTCACGAGCGACACCTGCCTCCTCGAGCCCCTGGCGGGCGATCGGCAGCAACGTCTCCTCGAGGAGCACCGCGACGGGCAGCCGCCCGAGCCCCGGCCAGCTCACCTGCGCGTCGAGCCCATGGCGCGCGGCGGCGATGAAGTTCGACCGCGCTTCGTCGAACGGCAGCAGCGACGACGGATCCCCCAGCTGCGCCGGGAGGCCGCTCATCAACCCCAGCCACAGCGCGGCATTCGCCATCTCGTCGCGCACCGAGGGCCCGGAAGGCAGCAGCCGGTTTTCGATCCGCAGGTGGGGTTTGCCGTCGGTGATGCCGTAGCAGGGCCGGTTCCAGCGATAGACCGTGCCGTTGCGCAGCTGCAACGCACGCAGCTTCGGGATCTCCCCCTTCTCCAGGAGCGCCAGCGAGTCCTCGTCCGTCTCGACGGCCAGCACGGCCGGGAACCGCGAGATGTCGTCCCGGAAGAGCTCGAGCACCGACTCCTTCACCCACTCGCGGCCGAAGCTCACGCGCCGCGCCTGCTGACGGTGGTGCGACGCCGTCGGCCGCGTGTCGATCGACTGCTCGAAGACGGCGATCCTCGTCTCCCTCCACAACCGATGGCCGAAGAGGAGCGGCGAGTTCGTGGCGACCGCCAGCACCGGCGCCGCCAGAAGTTGAGCGGTGTTGTAGGCGAGGGCGAACTCCGCCGGCGCCACCTGGTAGTGGACCTGGAAGCTCGTCGTGCACGCCTCGAGCATCACATTGTCGTGCGAGACGCGCAGCTCGTCCTCGCCGCGGATGTGGAACTGGAAGTCCTCACCGTCGCGGAGCCGGCGCATCGCCTCGTTGAGGGCGTGGTAGCGCGGTACTGGGGTCATCGCTTCGAGGGTCAGGTGGCGTTTCTCGAGCGTCGGCAGGAGCCCGGTCAGCAACACCTCGCTCCCCTCCTCGCGCGCCCCACGGCGCACGATCGCCAGCAACTCGAGCAGCTGCCCCTCCATCACCGACAGCGCATGCCCCTCGAACTCCTGCGGGTCGAGGTTGAGCTCGAGATTGAAGCGGCCGAGCTCGGTCGTCAGGTGCGAATCCTCGACCGCCTCGAGAATCGCCGGCCCGACGAGCGCCGGGAACCCCTCCGGGGTCACGAGGCACATCTCCTGCTCGGCGCCGATCCGGCGGCGGTCGGTCTCGAACAGAGACTGTTCGATCATCGCTTCGAGCGCCCGGAGATCGCGGAGCACCTTCTGCCCGAAGAGCCGCAGTTGCTGCGGATCGAAGGCGGCGCTGACGTCGGTCTGACCCATGGCGAGGCCTCCTTGCTGCGAGGAACGTTCGAGCGACGAATCCAGTCGGACGGTACCCGCAATCACGGCTGTCGCAGCCACCCTCCGGGGTAGGTAGCCCCGCCATCGGGGCCTCCGACCGTCGTTCCCGATATGCTGCGCCGCAGGATATGCCCCCGCCTGACAGCCAGCCCTGGCATCACACCGCGTGCATCCTCTGCTCGCTCAACTGCGGCGTGAAGGCGCAGTCCGACGATCGCCGCTTCACTCGCATCGTCGGCGACAAGGCACACCCGGTCTCGAAGGGCTACCTGTGCGAGAAGGCGCAGCGGCTCGACTACTACCAGAACGGCGCCGACCGAATCACCTCGCCGATGCGCCGCCGCGAGGACGGCAGCTACGAGCCGGTCGACTGGGACACCGCGATCGCCGAGATCACCGAGCGGATGGGGGCGGTACGCGAAAAATGGGGCGGCGACAGGATCCTCTTCTTCGGCGGCGGCGGCCAGGGCAACCACCTGGGCGGCACCTACATCGACGCCTGGCTCAAGGCGCTCGGGGTGCGCTACCGCTCCAACGCCCTGGCGCAGGAGAAGACGGGTGAGTTCTGGGTCGCCGGCAAGATGCTCGGCATCGGCGCTCACGGCGACTTCGAGCACTGCGAGGTCGCGGTCTTCCTCGGCAAGAACCCATGGCAGTCACACGGCATCGCCCGCGCCCGGGCGGTGATCGGAGAGATCGCCCGCGATCCCGAGCGCTGTCTCGTCGTCATCGACCCGCGCCGCAGCGAAACCGCCGAGCGGGCCGACTATCACCTGGCGGTAAGGCCGGGCACCGACGCCTGGCTGATCGCGGCGATGATCGCCACGATCCTGGAAGAGGGTTGGGTGAAGCAGGACTGGCTCGCCGAGCACACGACCGGTTTCGAGGAGGTTCGCGCAGCGCTCTCGGGGGTCTCTGTGGCCGAATGTGCCGAGATCTGCGGCGTCGACGAGGCGCTGATCCGCGAAGTGACCGGGCGCATCGCTCACGCGGGCAGCGTCTCGTTCGCCGAGGACCTCGGCATCCAGATGTCGGTTCACTCGACTCTCGTCAGCTACCTCCAACGCCTCGTGTGGTTGCTCACCGGCCACTACGGTCGCAAGGGCACCAGCAACGCCTTCGTGCCGTTCTTCTCTCTCGGCAAGGCGAGCCGGGGCCACACCGGCAAGCGCAAGCCGACGCCCGGCACCAGCCCGGTGGCGGAGGCGAAGATCATCATCGGCCTCATCCCGTGCAACGTCATCCCGGAGGAGATCCTCACCGATCACCCCGACCGCTACCGGGCGATGATCGTCCAGAGCGGCAACCCGGTGCACTCGCTCGCCGACAGCCAGCGGATGCGCGAGGCGATGCGCGCGCTGGAGTTCTCGGTCGTGATCGACGTCGCGATGACCGAGACCGCACGCCAGGCCGACTATGTCCTGCCGTCGTCGAGCCAGTACGAGAAGGCGGAGGCGACCTTCTTCAACCTCGAGCACCCCGACAACGCGTTCCACCTGCGCCCGCCCGTCTTCGCGCCGCTCGAAGGCACCCTCGACGAAGGGGAGATCGTCTGCCGGCTCCTCGAGGCGATGGGCGAGCTCGGCGAGCGCGACTACCGCGCCCTGCGACGTGCCGCCCGGCTCGGGCTCACCCCCTTCACCGCCGTCTTCGCCGCGAAGCTCGCCCGCCGCCCCTCTCTGATGCGCTACGCCGGCCCGCTCCTCTACCGAACCCTCGGGCCGAGCCTCCCGCCGGGGATGGAGATGGCCGCGGTCGTCTGGGGCTTCTGCCTCAACTACGTCCGCAGCTTTCCACGCCAGGCGAAGCGCGCCGGCTTCGGCGGCCCGAGGCCGGTGGCCGCCAACCGCCTGTTCCGTGCGCTCCTCGACAATCCTTCCGGTGTCATCTACTCGAAGAGCACCTACGACGAAAGCCGCACGGCGATCCGCCACCCGGACCACCGCATCCAACTGGCGATCCCCGAGCTGCTCGACGGTCTCGCCGCGGCACTGAGCGAACCGCCCGGCCGCAGCGACGAGTTCCCGCTGGTGCTCTCCGCCGGCGAGCGCCGAAGCGACACCGCCAACACCGCGGTGCGCGACACCGCCTGGCACCGCGACGGCCTCTACGCCGGCTTGAGGATCAGCCCCCAGGACGCCGCCGCGATCGGCTGCGACACCGGCGACGTGCTGCGTCTCGTCACGAGCCGCGCCAGCTCCGAGGTCACCGTCGAAGTCAGCGACCGCATGGCGCCCGGGCACATCTCGCTCCCCAACGGCACGGGGGTCGACTACACCGACGCCCAGGGAAAGACCGCGCGGCGCGGCGTACCCCCGAACGAGTTCACCGACGCCGCCAGCCGCGACTTCCTCGCCGGCACGCCCTGGCACAAGCACGTGCCGGCGAGGCTCGAGCGGGTCGTCTGACCTCCGACCTCCATCTCGAGACTTCCCTCCTCAGCTCTCCTCACCTCCTCCTCAGCTCCGCTCCAACCGCGACCCGAGATGAACGATCTGGAGCTCCAGGCGCTTGATCTCTCGCGTCACCGCGTGACGCTCCAGCTCGAGCCACGCCCACAGCTTCAGGAAGCCGACGCCGAACCAGCAGGCGGCCATCGCGGCGCCCCAGCGCAGCATCTCCGGCACGGAGTCGGTCCCCAGGAACCGGGTCAGGCAGAAGACCGCGCCAATGAAGAGCGCCAGCATGCAGACCATGCTGATCGCATTCAGAAAGCGCCACCGCCCTCTGAAGAGTGAGGTGACCTGCTCGGACAGTCCGGGCTCGTCGAGTGAATCGAGGAACTCCTGGTGCTCCTGTCCCAGCGCTTCGCGGATCAGAGAGTCAATCTTTTGCTTCTTCATTTCGCTTCCTCCAGAGAGGCCCGCAACTGCTTGCGGGCGTGGAACAGGCGGGACTTGACCGTTCCCGCCGGGATGCCGAGGACGGCGGCGATCCGAGCGACCGGCAGCTCCTCGAGGTAGTGCATCTCGAGCACCACACGCTGGCGCGCCGGCAGCTTCCCGAGCCGCCCTCGCAGTCTGGCAAGATCGTCGGCGGGCTCGGAAGCCTCGTCGTCCGGGTCGGCTTCCACGGCTTCCGCGCTCGGCTCCGCGGCCACCTCCGCGCGCAGCTTCCGGCCGCGCTGGCGTCCGCGCACCCAGTCGGCGCTCTTGAACGAGACGATGCGCAACGCCCACGGGCCGAACAGAGCGGGGTCCTTCAGCTTCGACAACCCCCGGACGATCGCGAGCCACGCCTCCTGCACGACCCCGTCGGCGGCGTCGCTCCGCGTCAACCGCCGAGCGAGCCGCAGGAGCCGTGGATGCCAGAGCTCGACGAGCCGATCGAACGCGGCGCGATCGCCGCTTTGAGAGCGAAGAACCAGCAGCTCCTCGAGAACCCTGTCCGATCGAGTCGTCATGTCTCTACCTTCTACAGTCGTCGATGTCCGACGCGGGTTCAAACTCTCAGCGAGGCAGCGCCCGCCAGGCCCGCTGCTCGAGCCACCGACGGCGACCAAGGGGGCTCACGGCGAGCCGTCGACACCCTCCCATCACCTCGGCTGTCCATGGCGACGCCGTGCGAGCGCGCGCTGACCACACAATGACCGAGTACGCGCGACGTCCCCCTTGGCGCCGTCGGTGGCTCGAGTTGCGGGCCGGGTCCTACCTAA
Source organism: Candidatus Multivoradales bacterium (assembly GCA_965223855.1). Classification (GTDB taxonomy): domain Bacteria; phylum Acidobacteriota; class Thermoanaerobaculia; order Multivoradales; family JAHEKO01; genus CALZKB01. Next base: position 1,629,099 of record CBDCXM010000009.1, on the reverse strand, counting down.
CCCGCCCGACCTGAGCCGGTACTGACTACGAGTCGCTCCAGTCCGGAGTCCGCTTCTCGGAGAGGAACGTCTCCACCCCCCGCCGGCAGTCCGCCGTCAGCCGCGACTGCGCATTGACCTCCGCCGCCATGTCGAGACGCTCGGAGAGCGGCCTGCCGACCATGTCGAGGATCAGCCGCTTGGTGCGCGCGATCGACTCCGAGCTGGCGTTTCGCAGCACCTTCTCCGCAAACGCCTGCCCTTCTTCGGCCAACGCGTCGTCCGCCACGACGCGGTTCACCACCCCTAGCTCCCGGCCTCGCTCAGCACCGACGAACTCCGGCGCCAGCAGCAGCTCGCGCAGGTCGGAGCCCCGTACCCGGAGCGGCAGGTAGGTCGCCACCAGCGCCGCGACGAAGCCGATCTTGACCTCGCTGTAGAGGAACCGCGCCCCCTCGCCGGCGATCACGAAGTCGCACGCCGTCGCCAGGCCGCAGCCGCCGGCGACGCAGGCGCCTTGCACCAGCGCCACCGTCAGCGCTTCCTGGCGCAGGATCGACTCGAAGAGGCCTCGCAGCGCCGCCGAGTCCCGCCTGTTCGCCTCGAGGTCGCTGTCGGCGATCTTGCGCAGGTTCTCGAGGTCGGCGCCGGCCGAGAAGTTCTTCCCCGCCGCGGTGAGGACGACTCCTCTCACCCCTTCGGCGCGCCAGTCCTTCGAGTAACACTCGGTCAGCGCCGCCGTCAGCTCGGGGCGCAGCGCATTCGCCCGCTGCGGGTCGTTCAGCGTCAGCCACAGCAGGTCGCCGCGCCGCTCCTGGAGCAACAGCTCGGTGCTCATCGGGTGGGTGCTCATCAGGTGGGTGCTCAGCGGGAAGGCACGAGGTGGTCCGGCACCTCGACCAGCATCGTCAACAGCCCCTGCCCGTGGGTCTTGCCCTGGGCGTCGGTCTTCTGGCTCTCGGTGCCGCCGCCGCCGAGCGAGTCGTGGAGCAGGAAGTTGAGCGCATGGAGGTTCGGCACCTCGAAGCGCTCGACCTCCCCCTTGCACACCTCGCGGAAGTGCTCCTTGACCGCTTCGGCCGTCAACTGCGGCGCGATCGCCTCGAAGAGCTCGGCCGAGTCGGCGATCAAACCGACGTTCGAGCCGTCGCCCTTGTCGCCCGAGCGGGCGTGGGCGACGCGATAGAGAGGGACCTTCATGCTTCCTCCACGTCCACGGTCACGTGCCGTTCGACCTCGTCGCGCGCCAGCAGCGCCGGCCAGTAGGCGACCACCTGCTGCGGCTTCGGCCGCCCGCCGGCGAAACCGGTGACGCCGGGCGGGCCGCTGGTCACGAGTGGTGCGATCTCCTTGCCGAAGCGCTCGACCTTCCCCCGGTCGCCGTCGTGGACCCCGAGCCGCAGCACCACTTCCGGCGGATCGTCGGGCGCCGGCGTGATTCCCGGCAGGCAGGCGCCGATGCCGACCAGCTCGACCGTCTTCTGCGCCTCCTCGAAGGAGACGCCGGCACGCTCGAGCCGCTTCCACACCGTCTCGGCGGCGAGCTCGGCCTTCTCGACCGCCCGCGGGCCCGAGACGGTCAGCTGCCCGCTCGCCTTGTATCCCTCGAGGTACGACGCCGAGATCTTGAGCGTCTCCGTGCGCGGCGCTCCGCGAACTCCGGAGACATGCACACGGTCTTCGCCCTGCTGCTCGAGGCGGATCGACGTGAAGTCGGCGACGCAGTCGGGGCCGATGTAGGCCTCCGGGTTCCCCATCTCGTAGAGCAGCTGCTCGGAGACCGTCTCGACGGTCACCATGCCGCCCGTCCCCTCGTGCTTGGTGACGACGAAGGTGCCGTCCTCGTGCGCCTCGACCACCGGGTAGCCGACGTTCCACAGGTCCTCGACCTCCCACCAGCGCGAGAAGTTGCCGCCGGTGCACTGGGCGCCGCACTCGATGATGTGACCGGCGACCGTGCCCGCCGCCATCAGATCCCAGTCGTCGAAGCTCCAGCCGAACTCGTGCGCCATCGGCGCGAGCGCGAGCGCGGTGTCGGTGACCCGCCCGCACAGCACGATCAGCGCGCCCTGGTCGAGCGCCTCGACCACCGGCCGGGCGCCGAGGTAGGCGTTGGCGCTCGTCACCCGCTCGACGACGGTCGACATCGGCTCGCCGCTCTCCATGTCGGCGAGGTCGTGGCCTGCCGCGATCAGCTCCGGCAGCCGCGGCAGGATGTCGTCCCCCTCGACCACCCCGACCTTGAAGCCGCTCACCCCGAGCTTCTTCGCCACCTCGAAGATCTTCGCGCGGGCACCGTGCGGGTTGAGCCCACCGGCGTTGCAGAGGATGCGGACGTTCCTCTCCACCAGCTCCGGCAGCACTCGCTCGACGAAGCCGATGAAGTCGGTGGCGTACCCCATCTCGGGGTTCTTGAGCTTCTGCCGCATCATGATCGACAGCGTCACCTCGGCCAGATAGTCCATGCCGATGTAGTCGATCTCGCCGCCTCGCAGCAGCTCCACCGGGGCGTCGACGCTGTCGCCCCAGAACCCCTGGCCGTTGCCGATTCGAACCGTCTTCATGCCGCCCGCCTCATGGCCCGGAAGATAGCACCCCGCTCGATCCCCGAGCGGCCCGTGCGGTGCCGGCGAGTCCGGACCTCGCGCCCGCACCGTAAACCTCCTGTAACCCCGCTTTCGCCAACCTCGTCCCACACCGACTGAGCGGTGCCCTCTCGCCCGAGGTGAAGAAGGAGGCAGGACCCGATGATCGCAACCGAGGAAACGACCGCGCCGGCACGGCCACGCAAGAAGATCAAGAGGCTCGAGGTGATGGTCGCCGATGTCATCGTCGAGACTCCAGATGCGGCGACCCTGCTGCTCTTCACCGGCAACGACAAGCTCGAGTACGAGGCGGGGCACTTCCTCACCATCGACCCGCACCAGTTCCCCGCCCTCGAGCGCTTCATCGCCTACCTCGAGGACATCAAGGGCAAGCGGGAGCCGCAGCGCGCCTACTCGCTCTCCTCCGCGCCCCATGAGGACTACCTGGCGATCACGGTGAAGGAGGAGGCCTACACCAGCGGCGTGACCGAGTTCCCGCCGCTGCTCTCGCCGCTGCTGGTCCACCGCACTCCGCGCGGCACGCGGATGACCGTCACAGGCTTCAGCGGCCCCTACGTGCTGCCGGCGGACATCGAAGAGCGCACCGACCACCTGCTGCACGTCTGCGCCGGCTCCGGCGTCGTCCCCAACTTCAGCATCCTCAAGCACGCGCTGGCGAACGACCTGGCGCTGCGGCACACCTTCGTCTACGGCAACCGCGAGCGCGAATCGGTCATCTTCCGTCGCGACCTCGACCGCCTCGCACGCGACTACCCCGACCGCCTGCGGGTGGTCCATGCGCTGAGTCGTGAGGACGATCCGGAGCGTCACGGTCCCGAGTACCGGAAGGGGCGTATCGACGCCGCGCTTCTCGCCGAATGCGTCACCGATCCGGGGGCCGTCGAGGTGTTCGCCTGCGGCCCCGGGATCAGCAAGTGGGACCGCAAAGCGGCACGCGACGCCGGGGAGGAGCCGAAGCCGCGTTTCCTCGAGAGTGTGCTCACGGCACTCGACGATCTCGGCGTTCCGGCGGCCCGGATTCACCACGAAAGCTACGGCTGATCCGCCGCGCAGAGGCGACCGCCACGCCGTGGTAGCCTGCGCCGTTCACGGACAGGGCGGGTCGGCTCCTGGAGCCTTTCCCCGACACGAGCCTCTCACCGGAGGCGGGAACCATGGCTTTCCTCGTTGGTCAGATCGCGTTGTGCTTGCTGGCGACGGGCCTCCTCGGCCTGCTCCTCGGCTGGTGGCTGGGGCGCAGCAGCGCCGGCGCCCGGCTCGCGGACGCCGAGGAGGGGTGGGAGCGGCGCCTGCTGGCGATCGAGGACGAGAACCGCGGCCTCCAGGCGCGTGAGGAAGAGCTCGACAACGAACTCGCCACCGCCCGCGGCGACCTCGAGCGTGCCAACCAGCGTGCCGCCAAAGTCGCCGTCAACCTGAGCGAATCCGAGCGCCTGCTGGCGGAGGAGCGCCAGCAGGGGGAGCGCGAGGTCGAAGAGCGCGACGCCGAGATCGGCGCGCTGCGGGGAGAGATCGAGCGCTGGCGCCGCGAGCGCGCGGATCTCGACGCCGCGCGCCGCCAGACCGACGAGGATCTGGATCGGCTCAGCGACGAACTCGCCCGCTCCCGGGAGCGGATCGCCGAGCTCGAGGCGGCCGTCGCCCGCGGTCGCCACCAGATCGCCGAGTTCGAGCGTTCCCGCACCCCGGACGCCGACCTCGGGCCGCTCAGGCTCGAGCTCGACCGGCTGCGCAAGGTCAAGGCGGAGTTTCAGGAGTGGATGCTCGGTGAAGCGAAGCGCGAGGAGGAGGCCCGCCACCTGCGGCACCAGCTCGAGCGCGCCACGACCGAGCGCGACGCCGTCGCCGAGGAGATCGGGCACCTGAGGAGTCGGCTCGCCGGCGCGGACGCGGCCCCGTCCGAAGAGACCGAGAGCCTGCGCGAGGAGCTCTCCCGGCGCAGCGCCCGCATCGCCGATCTCGAGGCGCACATCGCCAGTCGCGCCGGCCTCGAAGAGGAGGTCGAACAGTTGCGTTCGGCGGCGGAGTCCGGAGGCGAGCAGAGCCGCGAGCTCGAAGAGCAGCTGCGCGAGGCGATCCAACGCGCCGAGCGCGCCGAGACGGCTCGCGAACAGGCCCGGGGCGAGCTCGAGGCGCTCCTCGAAGCAAGGCTCGTCGACATCGACGGCACCCCTGCGACTTCAAAGGCCGAGCAGCCGGTCCCCGGAGAGGGCCCCGAGCTGCTCGAAGCCCCCGAGGGAGAGCGGGACGACCTCAAGAAGATCCGCGGCATCGGCCAGGTCCTGGAGGCGACGCTCAACGAGCTCGGCGTCTACCACTACCGCCAGATCGCCTCTTGGAGTCCCTCCAACATCGACTGGGTCGCTTCCCACCTCGGCACCTTCCCCGATCGCATCGAGCGGGACGAGTGGCTCGCGCAGGCGGCCGAGCTCGATCGCAGTCGCGAGGGCGAAGAAGGCTAGAAGGCCCTAAGGCACCGTCACCGACCAGGCCGAGGTGTCGCCGGACTCGAAGCCGTCGGCGAAGATCGTCGAGCCGAGCTCGAAGTCGATGCCGGCGACCGCTGCCTGGGCACCGACGACGGTAACCGGATCGCCGGTGGTCGGGTCGCACCCCCCCTGGCTGGCGGGTCCGCCGGGGCAGGGAATGTCGTCCCACAGCTCCTCCGGCACGCCGAGCGAGTTCTCGGTCGAGACGTAGTAGACGCCCGATTCGAGATCGACCTGGTAGCGCCCGTTCTCGTCGCTGGCACCGGCCGCCACGATCTGGCCGTCGTCGGTCCAGACATGCAGGATGACACCTTCCACCGGTTCACCGAGAGCGTTGGTAATGGTGCCGCGAAGACCTCCCTCAAGGGCGAGCGCGAGGTCGATGCCCGCCGTTTCCTCCCCAAGCGAAACCGCGATCGGATCCCCCGCCAGCGGGTCGCAGATCGAGCCACAGGGAATGTCGTCCCAGACCTCGTTGAGGTGGGTGAACGTGTCGCTGAAGACGCGATAGTCGCCAGCCGGGAGGCCGAAAAAACCGATTCTTCCATCGCTCAGATCGGAATACCGGCGCTGGACTCCTGCGGAGTCGGTGAGAGCAGCTCCCACGCCCTCGAGCCCCTCGCCGAGGAACTCGTCGGAAACCCTTCCCGTCACCGAACCTCCCAGGTCGAGCTCGAAGTCGATGCCCCCCGTGCCAGCCGCCAACGCCACCGCAACCGGGCTTCCGTCAGAGGGAAGGCAACCGTCGAAGGGCCCGAAGGGACACGGGACACCGTCCCAAGCCTCGTCGATGTGCGTTTCACTCTCTGCTGTCACCACCAGGTAGGAGTCCGGGTGGAGATCGGTAACCTCGAAGTACCCCGAGGAGAATGGCTGCGTCCAATCCACAAAGGTGGAGTCATCCAGCCATAGCTCAACATCGATATCGAGCACCGCCGCTCCGGAAGCTGCGTCACTGACCCTGCCGGACAGCCAGCCCAAACGCTCGAGAGCGAAATCGATACCCCCCACCTCTTCATCGATCCCTAGAGAGATAGGGGTGCCGCTCTGGGGATCGCAGCTCGTGCCGCACGGAACGCCGTCGAACACCTCGTTGCGATAGACGTCCGACTCGCTCGTCGCGACGAAGTACGTGCCGGGTTCGAGACCGCGGCTGCGCCAGTAGCCGCCCACGTCAGCATCCGGGAAGTCGGACGATCCGCCGTCTGCGGCAGACACCACCCGCAGGTTCGCGAACGGGATCGGTTGTCCAGTCGATGACTGCACCACTCTCCCTGCGAGCGTACCTAGGCGATCCAGAGAAAAGTCGATCCCGGTCGTCTCGACTCCCTGGGTCACGGCAATCGGAGTTCCGCTCTGAGGATCGCAGAAATCGACACACGGAATGTCGTCGAAGACCTCGTCCCTGAAGCCTTCGAAGCTCCTCGTGTAGACGAAGTAGGTTCCCGTCGGCAGCCCGGTGAAGGTGAAGCGACCCGCCGCGTCAGTAGAGGCGAACTCGGAGATGAAGCCGTCAGCATCCTCCAGCCGGACATCCGATGCCAGCGGCCCCCCTCCAGTTTCGAGGATCACTCCGCTCGCCATCCCCCCGGGCGAGAGCTCGAAGTTCGCCACTCCGGGAATCGTCTGCGTGACCGCCACCAGGTCGCCCGTGAGAGGGTCGCAAATCGGGTCGCACGGATGGTCGTCCCATAGCTCATCGACGTATTCGTCCGTAAACTCCGTCAGGAGGTAGTAGCTGCCGTCCTCGAGGCCCTCGATCTCGTAGATTCCGGCTGAATCGGTCCAGTCGGACCCGGCAAAGAAGCCCAGGGAAGTCAAGGCCACCACACTGACGAACGGGAGAGGAGCTCCCGAGCCTTCCTCGACGACGCTCCCCGTGAGGACTCCTGAGTCGCCACCCTCTGCCACAAGGCGCATCGGCGCTCCAGCGCGACCTGCAAGGCGCGTGATTCGCACCCACGCCGAGCCGGTGAAGGGCAGTGCTGCCGTGACCATCGACCACAGTCCCGAGCCGTCGTCGTTGGAAGCCACAACCTTGCCATTGCAGGCCTCGTAGACCGTCAGGTGCGTGTCTGCCGCCGAACCCACTGTCATCAGAAGTGCGGGCTCGAGAGGCACCCCCTCGAGCAGGAACCACGATTCGTCCGACTCCGCCGCCACCCAGCTCACCGGCCCCTCGCCAACCTTTAGCGGAGCCGCCCCAGCTTCGCCGCAATCGCTCGCGGGCCGTACCGGCCGAGCTTCGAACTCCAGCGCCAGGCCTTCCGGCGCTGCCGAGGCCCTGCCCTCGAGCAATTCCCTCCGCAGCCGCCGCCACTTACGTTCGAGTACTCGCCGGCGGCCACTCTCTCGAGGGAGATAAGCCGTCAGTCGGTCGAGTCGGCTGAGGGACTCCTCGGAAGAACGCTTGCCTCCGGCTAGCGAGACACCGAGCTCCGCGGCTCGGGCTGCACGCCTTTGCCAGTTCCGATGCTCGTCCACGACGTTCCACATCTCCCCCAGCAGGAGAGTGTCCGCCTCCCCTCGCACTACTTCCCGATCCACGACCGGCTCTGGTTCCGAGATGGCAGCGGGAACGAAACCAAGGAACGAGCAAACAAGACAACGTGACCAGACTCGCATCACGAACTCCTCTCGACACGAAGAATCAGAACCTTATCTCGATCATGACATAGAGCCGCACCCACCCCACGCCGCATGCAGATTCCAGATCTGCCCATGTCAGCTCGAGTCCGACCTCTTCCTGCGTCTCCTGCCGCGAAGCTGCGCGAGCAATCCAACCGCCACCAGCACCACGAAGACCGGCAACACCCACTTCGACGGCGGCGTCAGCCCGTCGACCACCAGCTGCGCGCCGAGGAGCGAGCTCAGGAGCACCAGCGCGAACTCGAAGAGCTTCGCCACCAGCCACGCTCCCAGCAGGCCGCCGACGACGGCCGCGACCAGCCAGCCGACCCCCTGCTCGACGCCCCACGCCTGGGCCTGCCACAGGCCGATCAGCGCGCCGCCGGCGCCGCCCACGAGCCCCAGCAGCACCTTGTGGGCGAAGATTGCCAGCGCCGCGCCGACGATGCCGGCGACGACCGCGGTGATGAGGAGCGCCTCCGGGGAGAGCTCGGGCACCAGACGACGGGTGAGCATGAAGACGGCGCCGAAGCCGACGACGCCGGCCGCCAGCCAGTAGAGCTTGCGACCGAAGAGGATCAGCAGGGCGCCGATGACGACGGCGGCGACCGTGCCGACCGAACCGCCGATCCGGTCGGCGAGCTCCCCGACCTGCGCCAGCGCCTCCTGACCCGCCTCCTGGCCGACAACTCTCTGTGCCAGCGCCATCGTGGCGGTCACGTCTGCAGCACGCCGGTCTTGAACTCCGGCACGTCGGGGTTGCAGGCGACCGCCGCCAGCGAGCGGCCCAGCACGGCGCGGGTCTCGGACGGATCGATGATCGCGTCGACCCACAGGCGCGCGGCGGCGTAGCGCGGATCCATCGCGTCGTCGTAGTGCTTCTCGATCCGCGCCAGCAGCTCCTGCTTCTCCTCGTCGCTCACGTCGGCGCCGCGGTTCTTGAGCTGGATGCCCAGCAGCGTCTTCGACGCCTGGGAGCCGCCCATCACGGCGATCGAGGCCGACGGCCAGGCGTAGAGGAAGCGCGCCCCGTACGCCTTGCCGCACATCGCATAGTTGCCGGCGCCGTAGGAGTTGCCGACGAACAGCGTGATCTTCGGCACCACCGAGTTGGCGACCGCATTTACCATCTTGGCGCCGTCCTTGATGATGCCGCCGCGCTCGGCGCGCGAGCCGACCATGAAGCCGGTGACGTCCTGGACGAACAGCAGCGGGATCCGCTTCTGGTTGCACAGCTCGACGAAGCGCGCCCCCTTGTCGGCCGCCTCCGAGTAGACGACGCCGCCGATCTGGATCTCCTTGTCGCGCTCGCCGGTACCGGTGCGCCGATCGACGATCGAGCGCTGGTTGGCGACGATGCCGACCGCCCACCCCTCGATCCAGCCGGTACCGCACACGAGCGTCTGGCCGTAGGTCGCCTTGTACTCCTCGAGCTCGCTGCCGTCGACGAGCCTCGAGAGCAGCTCGCGCATGTCGTACGGGCGCGAACGATCGACCGGCAGCACGCCGAAGAGCTCCTCCCCCTCGTACTCCGGCTCGACCGCCGCCTGACGGGCGAACGGCGCCCGGCCGGCCTCGCCGAGCTGGCGGAACTGCGCGCGGATCTTGGCGAGACAGCTCGCGTCGTCGGGATGCCGATGATCGACGACCCCGGAGACGTCGCACTGCACCATCGCCCCGCCCAGCTCCTCGTTGTCGATCGACTCCCCGATCGCCGCCTTCACCAGGTGAGAGCCGGCGAGGAAGATCGACCCGGTCCCTTCGACGATGTGCGCCTCGTCGCTCATGATCGGCAGGTAGGCACCGCCGGCGACGCACGGCCCCATGATCGCCGCCATCTGGAACACCCCCTCGGCAGAGAGCCGGGCGTTGTTGTAGAAGGCGCGGCCGAAGTGCTCCTTGTCGGGGAAGATCTCGTCCTGGAGCGGCAGGAACACCCCCGCCGAGTCGACCAGATAGACCATCGGCAACCGGTTCTCGAGCGCGATCTCCTGCGCCCGCAGCACCTTCTTGCAGGTCAGCGGGAACCAGGCGCCCGCCTTGACGGTGGCGTCGTTGGCCACCACCACCACGTCGCGGTCGTGGATCTTCCCCAGCCCGGTGACGACGCCGGCGGCCGGCGCCCCGCCGTGCTCCTCGTAGAAGCCGTGGGCGACCCACAGGCCGAGCTCCAGGAAGTCGCTCCCCGGATCGCACAGCGCCTCTATCCGTTCACGAGCGGTCATCTTCCCCTTGGCGCGATGCTTCGCCATCCGCGCCTCGCCGCCGCCCTGGCGGATCCGCGCCGCCCCCTCCTCGATCGCGTCGAGCTTCGCCCGCCAGTGCGCCGCGCGCTGGGCGAAGGTCGCGTCGCGTTTCAGTGTCGTCTCGAGTTTCGCCATCACGTCCCCTCTTCGCGCCCCGAGCGGGTCGTGAGGATCGGCCGTTGCCGGCGACGTCCCCGGTCGGTCGGGAGCGGCGGCATTCTACAAGCGGGCGACGTCCACCCTCGACGGCTCGGCGCATCGGTGCGCAGAGCGTAAACTCGACGCTCCATGGAAGTTCGCATCCTCGCCTTCGCCTCGGCCCGGGAGTCGATCGGCCTCGCCGAGTTCGAGTTCCCGCTGGAGGACGGCGCCGACCTCGACACCCTGCAACGGGCGCTGTCGTCGGTCCATCCGTCGCTCGTCGGCCAGTGGGAGCGCATCGCCATCGCGATCGACGGCCACATCGAGCGCGGCAACCCGACCCTCACCGCCGGGCAGGAAATCGCCCTGCTGCCGCCGGTCTCCGGGGGCTGAGGTGGGCGGCGACGCCGTGCGGCTGGTCGAGGGGCCGCTCGAAGTGGAACCGGCGGCGGCGCTGGTGCGCTCGCCGAGCCGCGGCGCCGTGGCGCTCTTCGTCGGGACGGTGCGCAACCACCATCACGGCCGCCGGGTCACCAGCCTGACCTACGACGCCTATCAGCCGATGGCGCTCGAGCGGCTGGAGCGCATCGTCGCCGAGCTCGTCGCCGAGGCGACCGACCTCGCACTGGCGATCCATCACCGGCTCGGCGAGGTTGCCGCCGGCGAGCCCAGCGTCGTCATCGCCGCCGCTGCCCCCCACCGCGACGCCGCCTACACCGCCAGCCGGATGACGCTCGAACGGCTCAAGTGCGAAGTGCCGATCTGGAAGCAGGAGCACTACGCCGACGGCAGTGCGGTATGGCGCGAAGAGGAGACGCTCGCCGACTGACGCCGGCTGACGCCCGGCTGGAAGATCAGCCGTCCTCGCGCGCCGCCTCGGGAGCCACCAGCGCTCGCAGGCGCACGTCGCCGCGCCGCGAATCGATCCGGATCGTCGCCCCGCCCTCACCGACCCGGGCCACCCCCCGCTTGGCGGTCCCCTTCGGATCGCGCTCGATCTCGATCGAGTAATCGGTGGTGATCGAACCGCGTGTGGTGACCTCGAAGGTCGCCGCGCCGTCGGCCAGCAGCTCGACGTCGATCGAGCCGCGCACGGTCGTGATCGTCGAGCCGGAGTCCTGGGAGGCGCTGCCCCGGAACTGCGCCCGCACGGCTCCCGACTCGCTGATCGCCTCGAGCGGCGCCGTGCCGACGAAGACGATCGGTCCCGACGTGGTGGTCACGGTGACGGGCGAGCTGAGATCGGTCAGCTCGACGAGCCCGCCGGTGGCGAGAGCGTTGAGCGCCAGCTGGACCGGAAGCGCGACGGCGACGTCGATCCGCCGCCGGTCCGCCTCTTCCCCTTCCGAAGCGACCGCGTCACCGCCCTCGAACTCCACCCAGACGAGGAGTTCCCCTCCACGCAGCTCGTTGCGGACCTCGAAGCGAGCTCCGTCACCCTCGATCTGCTGCACGGCGGCCGCCAGCTCGACCCGGTCTCCCTCACCGCCACGAAGCCGGATGTCCCCCCAGCGGTTCTCGATCCGCAGGCGCTCGACGTCGGCTGTCGACCGGGACCACGTGCGATGCACCAGCGACCACGCCGGCTCGACCGCTTCCTCGACCGGCTCCTGGGCTGGCTCCTGGACTGCCGCGGCGACGGCGACCGGCATCGCCATGGCGAGGGCGATGCCGGCCGGCCATGGTCTCCGGATCAGGGAACGGTGTCGGACCACGCCGAGGTGTCGCCGCTTTCGAAGCCGTCCTCGATCAGGCCGGTCAGGCGGATGGCGCCGACATAGGTCGCCCACGTGCCGTTCGTCCGCACGAACTGATTGACGTACCAGAAGGTGTCGTCATCCGCCGGATCGACGTTCATCGACGTGTAGTCGCCCCAGCGCTGCGTCGAGGTCTGGACTCCCTCGCCGGCCTTGATCTCGAGCTCCTCCATCGTCATCTCGCCGAGAGGATCCCCCGACCTGCGCGCCGTGACGCGGATGCCCGGCAGGGTCGAAGTGGCGTCGCTGACGGAATAGCCGAGCGCGATGTCGCCGCGCCCGTTCTGGGCGATCGAGCCCATGAACCGCTCGACGCTGTCCGGCGAGTAGGTGCCCTGCTGATGGATCGAGAAGGGAGCCGAGCCCTCCGGGAAGTCGCCGGTGATGGTCCGACGAAGCTCGTACCAGCGCTTGCCGGCGATGCCGCCGCCCGCATCGACCACCTGGGTCGTCACGAGCCTGTCCTCGTCACCGAAACGCCGGAACTGCAGACGGCGTAGCGAGCGGTTGAAGAGCGCATCGAGCCGTCGCGAGGTGCCGGGTTGCGGCACGCAGTCCCGCACCGTCGGCGAACACGGCAGCAGGGTGAACGACTCCGGAATCACGTCGTTCATCTGGGAAAGCGAGGAGTTCGCAGGCGTGACGAAGTCGACGAAGAACGCGAACATCTCGATCCGATCGGTCGGATCGGTGTTGTCCTGAGTCGCGTCGACGGTGCGGGCGAAGAGGCCCTCGTCGCCGTCCAGAGGGGCCGTCGTGCCGTCGACGTCGGCGGGCAGCATACGAGTCACGCGGGGTGACGAGCCGACGAGCTGCGGCACCGTGAAGCGCTGGTAGGTCGCCGGATCGCCGTTGAGCATCTGGTTGCGGTCGAAGGCGTAGAGGCCGAGCGACGGGCTCTCGAAGGTGGTGACGAAGTACGCCCCCGGCCACACCCCGTACTGCGGATAGTCGGGGAACGACGGCGCCGAGAAGTCGTAGACGAACCAGCCGTCGGTCACCGGGTTGGGGCCCTGGGAGACGTACCAGCAGAAGGTGTTGCCGGTGAGGTCGAACTCGGTCATGAACCACCGGTCCGCCAGCCCGTCGTAGCGGACGATCGGATCGCCGTCGCCGTCGGTGCAAGGCGACGAGCCGCCGGTCCAGAGCGTGTTGAGCGCCAGCGGCCCGGCGAGCACGTTGCCGTCCTTGTCGAAGATCGAGAAGCGCGACGCGTTGGCCATCGCGATGTAGTGGTCGGGACCGACGTCGCCGACGACGTCCGGCGGCAGCGCGCCGGTGAAGTTCATCGCCTGGAAGTCGGTCACCACCTCGCCGGCGAAGAGCGAGTCGCCTCCCACCGGGGCATCCTGCCGCACCGGATCGACCCAGCTCGGATCTCCCTCGGAGCCCTCTTCGGCAAAGAGACCTTCGGGCACCACCTCGATCGGGTCGCCTGGGTTCCACGACGCCACGGTGTCGAAGCTCCGCAGGTCGCCGTTGAAGACGTGCGGCACGACGACCTCGCTGACGTACGGCTCGGCGTTCGAGATCCGCTCGGCACCCGATCCGGGAGCCGCTGCGAGGGCGAGGATGGCGAGACAGAAGATCCAGCGATGGCGCATGGGAACCCCTCCAGTGGAATTGGCCGACGAGTCTACACGGCGACCGCCGCGGATTCCTCACGAGCCCGCCGCCCCTCGCTACCGTCTTCTTCAGCCACGACCGGGCGCCGCGCGCACCCACGCCCGCCACTCCTCCTCGACAGCCCCGAGGGGGCGAGCGAGATGGGACTCGAGGGTCTCGGCGGTCCCCGCGTCGCCCTCGGCGACGGCATCGAGGAACGACTCGAAGCGCTCACCCAGGACGGCATGGCTCGAGAGGAACTCCACCCACAGGTGCGCCCGCGCGTAGTTCGAGAACCCGCCCCCCTCGTAGAACTCGCGCGACGAAAGGCCGAGCAGTTCGGCGATCGGCGGCAGCTCACCGGCTGCGAGGTCCATCCCGACCCGCCAGCGGGCCGCCTCCGCCTTGCCGCCGACCAACCTCTCGGCAAGAGTGTCGGCCAGGCCCTCGGCCAGCCAGGCCGGCAGCGCCGGGCCCAGCGCGCGGCGGTTGACGAGGTGGGTCAGCTCGTGGATCAACGTCGCCGACCGCGCTTCGGCCTCGCTCTCGTCCCAGGCGAGCGCCGCGTAGCCGTCGGCGGCGCTGGCGCGACCGCTTGCCTCGACCCGCCAGCGCGAACCGGTGGCGGCGAAGACCCGGAAGTCCGGCTTGTCGCGGAAGACCAGGATCGTCTCCGCCGCCACGCCGAGCGGAGGGCGCCCGAACGTCTCCTCATAGGCGGCGTCGAGCCGCGACACGACCCCGGCGCAGAACGTCCCGAGCGTGCCGCTCTCGACGTCGCTCAGCAGGCGATAGGCGCCGCATCTGCCCTCGCGCGGCGAGGTCATGATCGTGTCCGCCGACCGGCGATGGCGCGCTGCCAGTTCCACCGCGGCGAGCGGTGTCGCCGGCTCGATTCCGGGCGCGAGCTGCGGGCGGGCGGCGTCGAGGTCCTCGACCCTCACCCACCCCTCGACCACGACTCCGCCCGCCTCCCCGCGGCGCACCAGGAACCAGTCGCCACGGCGCTCGATCCAGCCGAAGTTCGACAGCGCGTGCACCCGAGCGGTGACGGCGCTCGACGTCGACGGCTCGGCGTGGAGCTCGGTCTCCGGCTCGAGCCACAGCTTCGGCAGGGCGGTGTACTCGGGCTCGACGTACTCGATGACGAAGTCGACCTCCGGCGCCGCTCCGGCCGAGGCCGCCACCCCGGTCGAGGTCGCCCCGGTCGAGGCCGCTTCGCCTTCGGCCGCTTCTCCCTCGGCAGGAACGTAGAGCGCCCGGAAGCGCTCGACCCACGGACCGAGCACCGGCCACCCGGTCGCGCGTCGGATCAGCTCGGCGTCCGGAAACTGCGTCGCCAGCGCCACGGCGGCCAACGCCGCCAGCAGCAGGATCAGCAGGACGGGGCCGCAGCCGTTGCCTCGACGCGCCATCGGTCGAACGGGTCGTCGTCCGGAAGTTCCGTGTCAGTAGAGCGGCACGGAAGGATCGACCTCGCGGCTCCAGGCGTCGATCCCCCCTGCGAGATTGCGGGCGCGCGAGAACCCCTGCTGCCGCAGCCACGCGACCGTCTGCGTCGAGCGCGGGCCGTGATGGCAGTGCACCACCAGCGGGCGCTCGCGGTCGAGCTCCTCGAGCCGGCCCGGGAGCTCGTTCATCGGCACCAGCGTCGCTCCGTCGATCCGCGCGATCTCGTACTCGCGCGGCGTGCGGACGTCGATCAGCTGCAGGTCGGAGCCGGCGCGCCGCAGCTCGTCGAGCTCCGCCACGCTGATGTCGAACAGCACGCTTTCTCCTCCGGTCATCGAAGATCCCTCCGAAGTTTCACGAGCCTGCGCAACCTCGCAGGCGTCGTCGTACTCGATCAGCTCGCGCTGCGGCGCCTCCGCCGAGCACACCGGGCACTCCTCGGAGCGCGGCAACGTCACCTCGCGAAAGCGCAGGCTCACCCCGTCGAACACCAGGAACCGCCCGACCAGCGCATCGCCCAGACCGAGGATCCACTTGATCGCCTCGAGCGCCTGGAGCGAGCCGATGATCCCCGGCAGCACCCCGAGCACCCCCGCCTCGGCGCACGACGGCACCGAGCCGGGCGGCGGCGGCTCCGGGAACAGGCAGCGGTAGCACGGCCCCCCCGCAGTGGCGAAGACGCTCACCTGCCCCTCGAACCGCAGCACCGAGCCATAGACGTTCGGTGTGCCGGTCAGGACGCAGGCGTCGTTCACCAGGTAGCGGGTCGGGAAGTTGTCGGAGCCGTCGATCACCAGGTCGTAGGCGCCGACCAGCTCGAGCGCGTTGGCCGCGGTCAGCCGCTCGTCGTGAACCTCGAGGGTGACGTGCGGGTTGACGGCGGCGAGCCGCTCGGCGGCGACCTCTGTCTTCGCCCGCCCGACGTCTCCGGCTCCGTAGAGGATCTGACGTTGCAGATTGGTCGTCTCGACGCGGTCGAACTCGACCAGGCCGAGCGTCCCGACCCCTGCCGCGGCGAGATAGAGCGCCGCCGGCGAGCCGAGGCCGCCGGCTCCGACCAGCAGCACCCGCGCCGCGCGGAGCCGCTCCTGCCCTTCGACGCCGACCTCCGGCATCACCAGATGCCGCCCGTAGCGCTCTGTCTCGGCCGCCGTCAGCGCCACCGTCAGGTCAGGCTCCAGATCCTGAGCACCGACAGCGCCACCGCCACCAGGGAGAGCGCGAGGCCGACCAGGGCGCCGATCAGGTGCTCGGGCTTCTCCGGCTCGCCGAGCTTGAGCATCCCCGCGGCAACATAGCCGCCGACGAAGCCGCCGAGGTGGGCGATGTTGTCGACCCGCGGCATCAGGATGCCGAAGACGAAGAGCACCAGCGCCCAGGTCCACACCTGACGGCTCAGCGCCGTGCTGCCGGTCCGCCGCCCGTACTGCACCAGCCCGCCGAGGAGGCCGAAGATCGACGCCGAAGCGCCGACGGTGAGAAACGCCCCGCCGAGCACCGGCAGGCCGTAGGGGAAGACGTAGCGCGCCGCGCTCGTCGCCGCGAAGCCGACCACCCCGGAGACGAGATAGATGAGGATCATCCGCCCCGGGCCGACGAACTGCGCCAGCGGCGGCGCGAGGTTGCGGATCCACATCATGTTGAAGACGATGTGGAGCAGGCTGCCGTGGAGCCACGAGGCGGAGAGCACCGTCCACCACATGCCGAAGCCGAAGATCGGGCTCGCGCCGGAGGCGCCGAACATCCTCAGCGACAGCTCGTTCGGCTCGAGGAAGCCGAGGGTGCCGCCGAAGCCGATGTCGCGCCCGCTGACCAGCAGCGTCAGCGCGTAGAGCACGACACAGGCGCCGATCACCACCTTGACGAAGCCGTCGCCGTCGGCGATCCGGCCGAGGGCGCGGGCGAAGCCGAACATCCCCGGATTGGCGCGGCCGCAGAACGGACACTGCGCGTCGTTGACCCCGACCAGCTTGCCGCATGTCGGGCAGACGACGGCGCCGCTGGTCTGCCGCTCGAACATCCCCGTCAGCTCCGGCGCCTCATTCCTCGTCCGGGAACAGGCTGGCGGTCTCGCCGCCTTCGCTCTCGTCGCCGTCGGCCTGCGACCCTTCCTCCGGCTCCGACTCCTCAGCCTTCTCCGGATCGAGAGTCTGGACGATCTGGCTCACCTCGACCTCGGCACGCCGGATCTTGGTGCGGCAGACGTCGAGCAGTTTGGCCGCCCGTTCGAGCTCTACGGCCAGCTCGTCGATGTCGACCTGCTCGCCCTCGATGCGCCGCAGGATCCCCTCCAGCTCGTCCATCGCGGCGCTGAACCCCAGTTTGGACAGATCGTCTTCGGCCATTCCAGTCACTCCGTGTCGGTCCCCGTCACTCGCCATCCCCGGCTTCGACCCGGCTGCGGAAGCTCCCATCGGCCAGCCGGGTCGTCACCAGATCACCATACCCGATCTGATCGGCGCTCCTCATGGCGCGCCCCGAGGCGTCGCGGGTGACGCTGAAGCCGCGCGCCAGCACCCGCTCGGGGGCCAGTCCGTGTGCCACCCGCTCGAAGCCGTCGAGGCGTGCGGCGACCGTCTGGAGCCGGCCGCGCGCCGAGCGGGCGAGACGCTCGCCGGCAGTGCGCCAGGTGGCGCCCGCAGCAGCCACTACTCGCGGCGCGCGCGCACCGAGGCCGGCCGCGGTCCGTTCGAGTCGCCGCCGCCCCTCGCGCGGCACCCTTGCGGCGGCACGCGCCAGAGCCGCGGCCACGCCGTCGAGCTTCGCCCCGGTCGCCGCCAGTCTCAGGCGCGGCTGAGCGAATCGCGCCTCGGCCTGTGCCGCCCGATGCCGGCCGCGTTCGACGGTCCTTCCCGCCGCGACCGACAGTCGCGAGCCGATCTCGGCCTGCGCCCGATCGGCGCCCGCCACCCGGTCGATCAGGAACGCCGCCGCTTGGGTCGGCGTCTTCACCGCCGTGTGGGCGGCGAGATCGGCGATCGCGCGGTCGATCTGGTGGCCGAGACCGGTCACCACGGGCACACCGCACTCGGCGACCGCCCGCGACACCCGCAGGCTGTCGAACGCCGCCAGGTCGGTGCGCGAGCCGCCGCCGCGGATCAGCACGCAGGCGTCGATCGGCAGCCGCGAAGCCGCCGCCAGCGCACTCGCCACCGCCCCCTCCGCAGCCCGACCCTGCATCGCTGCATCCAGCAGCGTCACGCGGAAGCCGTAGCCGCTCTCGCCGAGCGTGGCCAGGAAGTCGTGGTACGCCGCACTCTCGCGCGACGTCACCAGTGCCAGGTCGAGCGGCACGGGGGAGAGCTCCAGGCCGCCGTTCTTCTCGAGCAGCCCCGACCTCTCGAGCTCGGCCAGCACCTGCCGTCGCCGCGCCTCGAGCTTGCCGAGGGCGAAGAGCGGATCGACCTCGCGCACCGTGAGCTGCATGCGCCCGAACGGCGCATAGAGGTCGAGCCCGGCGAGACACCGGATCTCACCCCCGTCGACGATCTCGCTCCCCGCCCTCTCGAGCTCCCGCCGCACCCGCTCCCAGTCGCGCCGCCAGATCACCGCCTCGAGCTTGGCGACCACCTCGTCGCCCGCTCCCTTCTCCACCAGCTCGAAGAACAGGTGCCCGTTGCGGTTCGGCCGCAGCCGCTGCACCTCCCCCGACACCCACAACGAGTCGTAGGCCTCGCGCAACAACCCCTTGACGTCGGCGCACAGGGCGCTGACGGAGACCGTGACGGGCGTGCCGCTACTCAAGGGTGATCAGTGATAGCCGGCCAGTTCTTCGCTGTTCGAGAGCGGCATGTTCTTCACCCACGCGATCGCCTCCTTGTCCTCGCCGGTGAGCTTGGTGAGGAAGTCCTCCGCCTCTTCGCGGGTGCGGAAGACGCGCCAGATGAAGGTGTGGCCGGCGGGCGCGGTGAAGTAGGTGTAGCCGTCGGTGCCGTCCGAGAGGTCGAAGCCGAGGTCGGCCTCGCCGTTGACGCCGACGCACGCCATGCCGATCGCCCGATGCGCCAGCGCCAGGGCGCGCAGCGGATCCTCGTGCTCGCCGAGCTCCTCGCGCGACAGCGGCGTGTGGTAGATCGCGATCCGCTCCGACTCCTCCTCGGCGAGAAGGTTGTAGGGCACGTCGTGGCGGTCCATCGCCTCGCGGGTGTCGGCGGTGGTGACGAAGACGTCCTCGGTATCGACCACCTTGTAGGTGATCGCGATCCCCTCCTCCTCGAACTGGGGGAAGGCCTCGGCGAGCATGCTCTCGTCTTCGATGGTGAAGTAGTACAGGCGGGTCATCAGGCGTCGATTGGACATCGGGGAACTCCAGGTAGACGCCGCCGGAGAGGTCGGAAAGGTGGCGGCGCTCAGTTGCAGGTGGATCGGGCGGGCGCGATTGCGAGTCGGACCGGCCGCGACCGCGCGATTGTATCGCTTCACCCGGTCGTCACAACCGCCGCGAGCACGAGGGGGCGTCGCGGCACCGGAACGGTGTGACGGATTCCCTTGCTATGATTGCCGGTGGCTCGCCCGGCAGACCGGACGTCCCCTCTCGAACCCGCGAAGCACCCATCCCCCTCGAAGCGCCCGTGGCAGACTCCCCGCTAGCCGTACGCCATCCGACCTCGGTGCTCCGTGTCTGGGGCGCGGACGGGGCGCGCGACCAGGTCCGCGAAGCGGTGCTCGGCGGCTGCCAGGCGGTCGAGGTCGGCCCCGACGCGCTGGCGATCGTTCCCGAGCCCGGCGATCCGGGAGTGTTCGACGCCGGGCTCCACTGGTCGCGGCGCGTGCTCTCGCAGCTCGAGGTCTCGCCCGACGGCCCACGCGTGCTGATCTCGCCCGCCGAGGTGCTGCTGCGGGGCCGTGAAGTGCTGGGAGTGCACGACGAGATCGCTGATGAGGTCGGTCGTCGCGCGCCGACCCTCAAGTCGAACGACATCTACCTCACCACCTGGGCGGCACAGACGCTCGAGACTTCGTGGGATCTCCAGGCGAGCGGTTCGTACCGCGGGCCGTCGGGACGCGAGTTCCCGCTGGTGCGGGCGATGGCGCGGGTGCGCTCGCGGGCGCCGTGGCGCAATCCCGAGATCCTCGGTCGCGAGGTCGAATCGACCCCTCGCCCCGAGCTCGAGGCGGTCCTCGCCGAGCATCTCCACGACCCGGTCATCCGCGTCACCGGGCCGGCCGGCTGCGGCAAGACCCGTCTCGTGTGGGAGACGCTCGAGCGCTCCGGGGCGATCTTCCTGTGGCTCCAGGCGCAGCCCGAGCGTCGCGGCGGTCTGTCGCTTTCGCAGCAGGTCGTCGACGAGCTGCTCGACCCCCATCACGCCGAAGACCCGCACCGCCCGGTGCTCGACCCCGAGCGGCGGCGCGCCCTCCAGGAGCGCGACGGCCCGGCAGAGAACCAGCGCGACTCGGTGCTCTCGATGCTCGCCGCCTGCGAACCGGCGGACCGGCCGCTCTACCTGGTGTGCGACGACTTCGAGCAGATCCAGGAAGAGGATCTCGAGCTCCTGCTCCGGCTGTCGAACGCCCGGCTGCCGGGGCGGCGGCTCCATCTCGTCCTCGTCGGCCGCGGCGGCGTTACCGGCCGCTCGGGCTTCGAGGGCACCTTCTCGCTACGCGTCCCCGCCTTCGAGGGTGAGGAGACGGTGGCGCTGACCGACCGCCTGCTGAGCGGCCTGTCGCTGCCCGAGGACCTGAGCGCCTCGCTGGTGAAGGCGACCGGCGGGCATCCGTTCGCGCTCGAGGAGGGGCTCGTCGCCCTCGTGCGCTCCAAGGTGATGCGCTCGATCTACGGCAACTACTTCTTCGTCGGCAGCGAGTCGACGGACTTCCAGCCGTCGGCGCGACTGGTCTGCCACCTGCAGGCCGAGGCGGGCCGTCTCGGCGCCAGCGATCGGCTGATCCTGCTCTCGCTCGCCGACACGCCGGTTCCGTCGTCGGTGCTGACCGTCGCCTCCGGCCGTGTCGAACCGGACTCCAACGAATCGTGGGCTACCGCAGCACTCGAGGCGGGAATGCTCCGGCGGGTCCCCTCGCCCTGGGGTGTCGGTCTCGAATTCACCTGCCCCGCCTACGCCCGCGCGCTGGCGCTCTCGGCGCCGGACGAGACGCGGGAGACGCTGCGCGGTCGTCTCGGCCGGGCGCTTCAGGCGGTCAGCAACGAGGGAGAGCAGCTCTGGTACACCTACCGGCTGCTCGAAGGGACCAAGGACGGCGTGCCGCCGCTGCTGCGCACCGCGCGCTCGCCCTATGCCCGCGAACTCGCCGGTGAGACGCTCTACGAGGCGCTGACCAGCGAGCTCGCCCTGCACCGCGAGCGCGACGGTGACGACGAGACCGAGCTGCTCCTTATCTGGCGGCTCCTCGGCGTCGCCCGGCGCCTCGGCAAGCTGCGCCACCTGATCCCCGATCTCGAACGCGGCCTCGAGCTGGCGAGCGCCGACTCCGACAAGGCGCTCGCCCTGTCGAGCCTGATGGCTGCGGCGTACGAGGAGAGCGGCAACTACCGACGCGCCGAGAAGATGCTGCTCACGGCGCTCGAGGAGACCAGCCTCGGTGATCAGCCGCAGCGCCGCGCCCGCCTCGCCCTGCAGCTCGGCGCGGTCTACGAGCGCGCCGGCCGGCTGTCGGAGGCGAGCCGGCTGCTCGAGGATCTCTACCCGGCGCTCGAGCGGCAGAAGCACCACGAGCTGGCCGCGTCGTGCCACTTCACCCTCGGCGAGATCGCCCTGCGTCTCAACCGCCTCGAAGAGGCGATCACCCACCACCGCTCCGCCTACGAGACCCGCAAGAAGCTCGGCAAGCAATCGCTGACGGCGTCGCTCACCGCGCTCGGCAGGGTGTCGCACGCCGCGGGCAACTACCCGCAGGCTCTCGACTACTTCGAGGAGGCGCTCCAGAGCGTCACCGACCGCACCAGCGAAGAGTGCGCCCGGGTGCTGCTGGGCACCGCCACCGTGCTGCGCCGCCTCGGCGACTACACCCACGCGGCGGCGCTGAGCCGGCGTGCGCTCAAGATCCACGAGGCGCGCGAGGATGCCGTCGCCGTCGCCTCCGCCAGGCTGGCGCTCGCGCGCACCCACGCCGATCTCGAGCAGTACGACAAGGCGCTCGCCCAAGCGCGTCAGGTGCAGTTCGAGATGGATCTGCTGTCGATGTCGGCAGAGCTCGCCGACGCCGAGCAGCTCGTCGCCCGCATCGAGATCAGCCGGCGGCGCTACGACGACGCCGGCGAGTACCTCGAACGGGCGCTCGCCCAGCACCGCGAGGCGGGCAACTCCCGCGGCGCCGCCGTCGATCACGCCCTGGCGATCGGCCTCGGCATCGCCACCGAAGACGGCTCGATGCTGCGCCAGCACACCGCCGAGCTCGAGGAGCTGCTCCCCGACCTCCACCATTCGAGCGAGATCGAATCCCTCAACTACCGGATGTACGAGGGGCTCTCGTGGCTGCGACTCCATGACGCCAAGGTCGAGGATCCGCGCAAGTTCCTCGAGCAGGCTTACGCCGAGGTGCTGCGCAAGGCGTTCCCGCTCGACCCGGAGCAGCGCCACCACTACCTGTTCGAGGTCGCCGACAACCGGGCGATCGTCGAGCAGGCGACCCGCGAGGGGCTCGAAGCCCCGCCGATCGGCTCGGACAACTAGGCCGGCCCGGGGGAGAAGACGCGGGCGAGAAGGCCCGGCTACTCGAAGACCCGGTTACTCGAGGACCCGGTTACTCGAAAAGCAGCGCGTCGATCGCCGCCCGCTCTTCGGCGGTGAACGTCTCACCGTCGATGCGGTACGTCTCGCCCGGCTCCGGCAGCGGGAAGGTCACCTTGCCGAGCGCCGCATCGACCGCCGAGCAGTCGCCGCCGGCGAGCATCAGCATCAGCTCGCACATGCCGACGAGCGACGCGGCGAGCTGACTCTTCATCTCGATCGACGCCTCCGCGGGCAGAGACACCGTCGTGAGGTCGTAGCCGGTGTCGTCGCGCACGATGCCGACCTCCCCTTCGAGCGCGAAGGTCTGGCTGGGCAGCTCGACGACGTCCTGGAGCTGCGCCGGCACCGTGCCGCCGAGCCGGGCGATCAGCTCGCCGCGGCCGGAGAAGTCGACCGATCCGCGGAACCGGAAGACGCCGTCCCCGAGCGGCTCGACCTCGATCCGATGGCCGTCGATCGTCAGCGAGTTGGACGGCGAGCTGAGCTCGATCGTCATCCCGGCGGTCGACACCGGCATGAGGTCCGGCGTCAGGTTCTCGTAGGTGCCGTTGAAACGCGGGAACGAGATCTCGCCGCCGAGAGCCAGCAACGGCAGCGCGGCGAAGAGGGCGACGGCGGCAATCCATCGGCGAGCGGTCACGGTTCAGGGAGCGTATCCGCGCGTCGCCCGCACCTTCAAGCCGCCACCGCGCACCTCCACCTCGACGTCGTCGAGCGAGGTTTCCGCGGCGCGCTGCGGCTCGAAGGTGAGAAAGTACTGACTGCGCAGCTCCGCCTCGATGTCGGCGTAGACGGCGGAGAGGTCCTCGGCCTTCGCCGCGCGGAAGAAGCGGCCGCCGGTCTCCTCCGCCAGCCGCTCGAGCTTGCGCCGCCAGCCGAGGCCGACACTGGCGCCGAGGCCGACCGAGTACACCACCGCGCCACTCTCGCGCGCGTAGCGTAGCGCCTCGCCGAACGACGTGGCGCTCGAGGTGTCTTCCCCGTCGGAGAGCAGGATCAGAGCCCTGCGGCCGCCGAAGCCGCGGAAGTAGAAGAGGCTCTTCACCACCGCGTCGTAGAGCGTCGTCCACCCCTCGGAGTTGACTCCGAGGAGCGCCGCCTCGACCGCCCGCGGGTCGTCGGTCGGCGCCGCCACCAGCCGCGGCGCCGTGCTGAAGGCGACGGCGAACGCCCGGTCGCCCGGCTCCATCAGCGACTGCAGGAAGCCGACCGCCGCCTCGCGCGCGGTCGCCATGTGGTCGGCCATCGAGGTCGAGCTGTCGAGCGCGAAGCCGATCACCAGCGGCAGGTTGTGCACCAGGTCGAACTGCTCGATCGGCCGCTCCTCGCCCCGCTCGGTGACCCGGAAATCTTCGCTCGACAGATCGTCGACCAGCCGCCCCGAGCCGTCGGAGACGGTGGCGAAGAGCTCCACCAGTCCGACGTCGACCTGCGCGTAGTTCTCCGGCGTGTTGAGGAAGAAGACATCCTCCTCGCGCCGCCCGTCGGCGAGCCGCGCGACGACCGTCAGGTACGACACCGAGTCCGACTCCTGCCACTCGATCGGCACCTCGAACGGCGGCCGGTCGAGCGCTACCACCGGCTGCTCGTCGATCAGGAACTCGACCGACTCGAGCCGCCCGCCCTCCGGCACGCTGACCTCGGCACGGGCGATCGCCTCGCCGCTCGGCGCGCCGACCGTCGGCGAGAGGATCTTCACCGCGAAAGCGCCGCGCGCCTGGTTGAGGAGGATCCGGTCCTCCGCCACCAACTCTCCGGCGGCGTCGAGCCCGCGCGCCGTCACCACCTGCTCGGTCGGCACGTCGGTCAGTCGCAGGTCGGCCGTGAACGGCGGGCGGTTCCTGGTGAGCTGCACCTCCTCGTCGACCGCGAACTCGACCTTGCGGATCGCCTCACCGGAGACCACCGCCTCGGTGCGCCACGTCTTGCTCAGGCCGTCCGTCACCGGCGGGATGAGATGCAGCGAATCCTCGCCGGCGAGCCGCGTCGCCGCCACCGCCTCGGCCGGGCTGGCCGAGGCCGCCTCCACCACCCGCTCGACCTCCCGCGGCACCGCCACCGGGTGAATCAGCCGCCGCTCGGCGCCGCTCACAGGGTCGCGGACCACCAGCCGCGAGAGGAAGTTGCGCCCCGGCCGCAGCCGCCGCTCGAACACCAGCAGCACCGGCTCTTCGTCCGACGGCTCGCGGTCGAAGCGGAACTTGAACTCCTCGAACACGTTGCCGCTCTGCTCGAGCAGCCCCTCGACCTCGACCCGCACCCGCGGCTCCTCTTCTCCCTGCTGTTCGACCGCCAGCACCCCCGGATCGACCCGGACGAAGAAGCGCGTCGCGATGCGCTGGCCGGTGCGATACGGGAAGTCGACCTCGACCGGCGCCACGGCGAGCTCGGCCGGGCGCTCGGGCGTCTCGGTGCTCGCGGCCCGGCGCGCCCAGGCGGCGAGGTCGGCCGGCGGCGCCGCGAGGGTGTCGATCGCCCGGCCGAGCGCCGGATCGGGATCCTCGTCCACCAGGCCGACCGTGCGGGTCGCCGCATCGACCGCCGCCACCGCCTGGCAGTTGCGGATGTCGAGCCGCGTCTGCCCGCGGCCAAAGTCCTCGAGCTCGTGGAACCAGCCGCGCATCAGCGAGCTGTAGAGCACCCGCTTGCCGAGCCCCGGCCGCCACAGCTCATAGTGGAGGCTGCCGCGCGGGCGGTAGAAGACGAGCGTGACGTCGCCGGCGCCGGCCACGCGCCACAACTCGATCGGCACCACGACCGCGCCGCAGTCGACCACCTGCCTGGCGTTCGGCAGCCCGTGGAGGAAGGCGATCCGCGCCCGCGCGTCGAGCGGCGACGGATACTCGGAAGCCACCAGCGCCCGGCGGCGCTCGATGCCGAGCACCAGCTCGTTCTCTTCCGTCTCCGGCAGCGGGTCGGCGAGGAACGCCGCCAGCCGCGCCTCGCGCGCCTCCTCGTTCTCGGCGAGGAACGCCCGCCGCTCGCCTTCGTCCCACAGGAGCGCTCCACCGTCCTGCAGGAAGGCCCGCTGGTGTTCCGGCCAGAGGACGGGGTCGTCGGCGGCCGCAGCTACGCCGCCGCTCACCACGGCAAGTAGCGCCAGAAGCCAGACGGTTCCTGCCCTGGCGGGCCTGCGGCGACGGGTGAAGGGAGACGGGGAAGGCGAGGGGGAGGTGGACCGGGACGAAGCGGTAGTGCGCGGCATAGGCGCTCCAGTTTGCAATCCAGCTGCCATCGGTATCGAGGCCGTTGTTCTCATGTTGCACGGTAGAGTACGCCCGCCCCGTCCGGGGCGAGAATCCACCCAGACGCCCCCGAACCCTCCAGAGAAGCGAGACGACAGCGATGGCCCCCAAGACGGGAATCCCGATTGCCGAATGGCGCGACGGCGACGCCGTGGAGGCGTTCGTCCTCCTCGCCCGCAAGGAGAGCCGCCAGGACCGCAACGGCAACACCTTCCTCGACCTCGACCTCACCGACGCCACCGGCTCGATGAGCGGCAAGGTGTGGTCCGACAGCCCGGCGCTCGAGGGGGACTACGCGGCGCACGACTTCGTCAAGGTGCGCGGCTTCGTCAAGGACTACCGCGGTCGCCTGCAGATGAGCGTGCAGCGCTGCCGCCGCGTCGTCGACGAGGACAAGGGGGAGGGCTTCGACCCGGCACTCCTCGTCCCCACCACGCGCGAGGACATCGGCGAGCTCTACCAGCGCCTAGAGGCGATGATCGAAGAGAGGATCCGCCACCCCCAACTGCGCCGCCTCGGCCGCGAGACCCTCGCCACCCACGGCAAGGCGCTCAAGGAGCACCCGGCAGCGAAGGCGATCCACCACGCCTACCGCGGCGGCCTGCTGGAACACACAGTGTCGATGGCCGGCCTGGCGCTCCGGGTCGCCGAGCACTACCCGCGCCTCGACGGCGACCTGCTGCTCCTGGGCGTCCTCTTCCACGACCTCGGCAAGCTCGTCGAGCTCGGCGCCATGCCCGCCAACGAGTACAGCCGCGAGGGGCGGATGATCGGCCACATCGTGATCGGCCGCGACCTGCTACGAGAGCGCTGCGCCGCCATCGAGGGCTTCCCGGAGGATCTGCGCCTCCACCTCGAGCACCTCGTCCTCTCCCACCACGGCGAGCTCGAGTTCGGCTCCCCGGTGCAGCCGATGACCGCAGAGGCACTCGCGCTGTCCTTCATCGACAACCTCGACTCCAAGCTCGCCCAGCTCTGGGAAGCGGCCGAAGGGGGCGACGGCCTGCAGTTCCTCCGCGGCCTCGGGCGCTACGTGCTGCTGCCCGAAGGCGAGGGCGGCAACGAGGACGGCGAAGCGCCGGCTCAGGCGACGCTCGAGCTCTAGTCCGCTGGCGATCTGTACGGCGTTGCCGACTCCAGCACCAGCAGCGAGATCTCGGGCGGCACCAGGAAGCGGACAGGCAGAATGCTGGTTCCTGTACCCGAGCTGACGAAGAGGTGGCGCCCCTCTTCCTCGACGTGGCCGATCGCGAAGCGCTCGCCGAACTGCGACGGCACGATCGGCCGGCCGATTCCCGGCAAGTACACCTGCCCGCCGTGGGTGTGGCCGGCCACCGTCAAGGCGACTCTCCCGGGCACCGTCGGGAAGAGGTCGGGGTTGTGGGTCAGGACGAGCACCGGCTCCCCCTCCGGCACGGCGGAGAGCGCTGCCTCGACATCGTGCGCTCGCTCCCAGTAGTCGCCGACGCCGGCAACCCAGAAGCGGCATTTGCCGACCGCCGTCTCGATCGCCTCGTTCTCGAGCACCGGGATCGACCTCGCCTCGAGGGCCGCAGCCACCCGCGGCCCGTCGAGCCACAGGTCGTGGTTGCCGAGCACCGCCACCACGCCGGCTGGAGCGGCGAGCCGCTCGAGCACCGCCGCAGCCGGTTCCGGCTCGACGAAGTCGCCGCCCACTACGCCATGGATCACGTAGTCGCCCGCGAGGAGGATGAGATCGGGGTCGGCCCGCAAGGTCTTCTCGACCACCCGCTGGAGCATCCCGAGACCGTGGTACGGCGAGCCGACGTGCAGGTCGGCCAGCACGGCCACGCTCAGCCCGGAGCACACCGAAGGCCAGCCGGGCAGGGCGAGCGTCGTCTCCCGGTCGGTCAGTCGAGACGGCTCCCACCAGAACGCCCACAGACTGAGGAAGGCGGCGACTCCCGCGCCCAGCAGAAGCACGAAGCGCCAGCGTCTCGCGCGAGTTCCTCGCCGCTTCTCTAGCAAGCCGGCGGTCGCTCCAAGGAGCTCGTCTTCGCCAGAGCCCGCTGCTGCAAACCTCAGAATCGTCACAACTCCCCGGGCAGGCCGCCCGAAAACCCCGTTTTCATCGGCTCTTACTCTACTTGGCCATCTCGCCAGCCCGTCTCGCGGCCTCTTTCGGGCTCGACGTAACCTGCGATCAACAAAGGAGAGTCGGCCGATCCGAGAAAACCACAAGATCTTGTGGCTAGAGCTTGACGACACCACAACCCCTCGTCTATTCTCTTTCGGCCTCAAACGAACCGAGCGGCCGCCGAGAGATCCATCGAGGCCCTCGGACGGCCCGAAAAAAGGCAGCTTCACGGTCGGGGTGGTGCGGGAGCAGATCGGCGGCGCATCGCAGCGTGGTTTCTGCCACGCCACGGGAGAGGTGCGCCTACGAGCCGGGCGCGGAAGCAGGAGAGCAGAGCGGCTCGGGACGGACCGAAGAAAGACCTGGGGGAACAACGGAATGCTGGCCACACGTGTCGTCAAGCGCTCGGGCGACGTCGTCGATTTCGACGCCGAGCGGATTCGCAACGCCATCCTGAAAGCGGTGCACGCCACCCGTCGCGAGATTGCCGGCGACGATCTCGAGAAGCTCGTCGAGGCGGTCTCCGCCGACATCGACAGCCGCTTCGGTGAGTTCTACCCGAACGTCGAGAACATCCAGGACATCGTCGAGAAGCACCTGGTGCTCGCCGGCCACTACGAGATCGCCAAGGCCTACATCCTCTACCGCAGCGAGCGCCGCCGGGTGCGCCACGAGGCGCACGAGCGGGCGATCGAGCACGCCAAGCTCGGCAAGCTGACCGTCACCAAGTCCGACGGCCGGGTCGAGCTCCTCTCAGCCAAGCAGATCACCGAGACGATCGAGCAGGCGGCGGGCGAGGATCTCGCCGGCGACATCGACATGCAGCTCCTCGTCGGCGAGGTCGTGAAGAACGTCTACGACGGCGTCTCGCCCGATCACCTGTCGCGCGCCTTCGTGCTGGCGGCGACCGCCTTCATCGAGTACGACCCGGCGTACAGCTACCTCGCCGCGCGGCTGCTGCTGAGGAAGCTCCACTACGAAGTGCTCGGCGGCTGGACGATCGACGACGAGGAGCGGAACGAGAGCTACCGCACCACCTTCCAGGCGGCGATCGCCGGGTCCGTCGAAGCCGGCCTGCTCGACCGGCGGATGGGCGACTACGACCTCGAGACGCTCGCCTCGCACCTCGATCCGAGCCGCGACCAGCTCTTCCAGTACCTCGGCATCCAGACGCTCTATGACCGCTACTTCCTGCGCACCCAGAACGACGCCGGCGAAGACGTGCCGCTCGAGTTGCCGCAGTTCTTCTGGATGCGCGTGGCGATGGGCCTGGCCCTGGGCGAGGAGGAAGAAAACCGCGAGGCGCGGGCGCTCGAGTTCTACGACCTCATCAGCCAGCTGCGTTTCATCCCGTCGACGCCGACCCTCTTCCACGCCGGCACCGGGCACCCGCAGCTCTCGTCGTGCTACCTGACCACGGTCGACGACGACCTCTCCCACATCTTCAAGTGCCTCGGCGACAACGCCCAGCTCTCGAAGTGGTCGGGCGGCATCGGCAACGACTGGACCAACATCCGCGGCACCGGTTCGCGGATCGAGTCGACCCAGGTCGACAGCCAGGGGGTGATCCCGTTCCTGAAGATCGCCAACGACGTGACGATGGCGATCAACAGGAGCGGCAAGCGCCGCGGCGCGACCTGTGCTTACCTGGAGACCTGGCACTACGACATCGAGGACTTCCTCGACTTGCGCCGCAACACCGGCGACGAGCGCCGCCGCACCCACGACATGAACACCGCGAACTGGATTCCGGACCTGTTCATGAAGCGGGTGCTCGCCGAAGAGGAGTGGACGCTGTTCTCTTCGGATGAGACGCCCGACCTCCACGACCTCTACGGCCGCGCCTTCGAGGAGCGCTACGAGGAGTACGAGCGGATGGCCGAGCGCGGCGAGGTGCGCCTGTTCAAGAAGATCCCGGCGGTGCAACTCTGGCGCAAGATGCTCACCATGCTGTTCGAGACCGGCCACCCGTGGATCACCTTCAAGGACGCCTGCAACATCCGCTCACCGCAGGATCACGTCGGCGTCGTCCACAGCTCGAACCTGTGCACCGAGATCACGCTCAACACCTCGGCAGACGAGACCGCGGTGTGCAACCTCGGCTCCGTCAACCTCGCCCGCCACATGGTGGAGGTCGAGGAAGGCCGCTACCAGCTCGACGGCGAGCGGCTGGCGGCCTCGGTCACGACCGCGATCCGCATGCTCGACAACGTCATCGACCTCAACTTCTACCCCACCGACGAGGCGAAGAACTCGAACCTCCAGCACCGCCCGATCGGCCTCGGGCTGATGGGCCTCCAGGACGCGCTCTTCCTCCAGAACTACACCTTCGAATCGCCGGAGACGCTCGAGTTCGTCGACGCGACGATGGAGTGGATCGCCTACCACGCGATCCAGGCCTCCTCCGAGCTCGCCGCCGAGCGCGGCGCCTACCCGAGTTTCGAGGGTTCCAAATGGGACCGCGGCCTCCTGCCGCTCGACACGCTGGATCTGCTCGAAAGCCAGCGCGGCGTGCCGGTGGAAGTCTCGCGCAAGTCGCGGCTCGACTGGGATGAGCTGCGAGAGCACATCGCCGAGCACGGGATGCGCAACTCCAACACCATGGCGATCGCTCCCACCGCCACCATCGGCAACATCGCCGGCGCCTTCCCGTGCATCGAGCCGATCTACAAGAACCTCTACGTCAAGGCGAACATCAGCGGTGAGTTCACCGTCACCAACGCCTACCTGATCGAGGACCTGAAGAAGCTCGGCCTGTGGAGCCCCGAGATGCTCGAGAGCCTCAAGGCCTACGACGGCAGCCTCGACCGGATCGAGGAGATCCCGCTTTCCCTCAAGAAGAAGTACCGCGAGGCGTTCGACATCGATCCGCTCTGGTGCCTGGAGCTGACCGCAGCCCGCGCCAAGTGGATCGACCAGTCGCAGAGCCACAACGTCTTCCTCAAGGGCTCGAGCGGCAAGCTGCTCCACGAGATCTACACCACCGCGTGGAAGAAGGGGTTGAAGACCACCTACTACCTCCGGAGCCTCGCCGTCTCCCAGATCGAGAAGTCGACCGTCGAGGCGTCGAAGTACGGCTACACCCAGAAGCGGGAGAACGAGCCCGCGGTGGCGGCCGTGGGCACGGTGGCCGAGGGCAACGGCGGCGAAGCCTCCGCCGCCCCCGTGCCGGAGGCCGCGACAGAACCCCCGGCCACCGCCGTCCCCGAAGGCCTCTGCCGCATCGACGACCCCGACTGCGAGAGCTGCCAGTAAGGGTCTCGCCTGGCTGCCCTCTCCTTCCCCCCTCCCCGAGGACTCCCCATGCCGATCATCAACTCCTCCAAGACCGACCCCAACAAGATCCTCCCCATGACCTACAACTGGGCGCGGGAGTACTACAAGGCCGGCGTCGCCAACAACTGGACCCCCGAAGAAGTCTCGATGCAGAAAGACGTCGAGAACTGGAAGTCCAAGACCGACCTCTCGGAGACCGAGCGCCGCCTCATCCTCTGGAACCTCGGCTTCTTCTCCACCGCCGAGAGCCTCACCGCCAACAACATCGTGCTGGCCGTCTACCAGCACATCACCAACCCCGAGGCGCGCCAGTACCTGCTGCGCCAGGCCTACGAAGAGGCGATCCACACCGACACCTTCATCTACTGCTGCGACACCCTCGGCCTCGACCCGGACGAGATCTACAACATGTACCTCACCATCCCGTCGATCGAGGCCAAGGACAACTACGTCGTCGAGCTCACCAAGTCCGTCTTCGACCCCACCTTCACCACCGAGGGCGACGAGAACATCCGGAAGTTCGTCCACGACCTCGTCGGCTACTACGTGATCATGGAGGGGATCTTCTTCTACGCCGGCTTCGCGATGATGCTGGCTCTCAAGCGCCAGGGGAAGATGATCGGCATCGGCGAGCAGTTCGAATACATCATGCGCGACGAGTCGCTACATCTGGCGTTCGGGTGCGATCTCATCAAGACGATCCGGACGGAGAATCCGCAGATCTGGACGGAGGAGTTCCAGGACGAGATCGTGGAGATGGTGCGGGTGGCGGTGGGGCATGAGCAGGAGTATGCGCGGGATGCTTGTCCGGAGGGGTTGTTGGGGATTAATGCTGAGCAGTTTTCTCAGTATGTGGAGTATGTGGCGGATCGGCGGTTGGCGAGGTTGGACTTGCCCAAGATCTATGGGCGGGAGAATCCGTTTCCTTGGATGAGTCAGGCTACGGATCTGGCCAAGGAGAAGAACTTCTTTGAGACTCGGGTTACGGAGTATCAGGTGGGGGCTTCGTTGTCGTGGGATTGAGTACCGGGCACGAGCCTCGACCTCGGGCCCTTCCAGTAGCGGTAGGCCACAACGCTCCATGTGATGTGAACATCGGCACATGGCGTAGGGGATGCCAGCGGTCGAGTCGAGTCGAGCTTCGATCCAGAACTCAACTCTGAATCGCGAGCTCGATTCCTGCTTGGAGTACCAAGGCGAGAGCTGGGCGTGAACGCTCAAGAGCTGGTCGGGCACCTGATTCGACGTCGAGCCTAGTCATCACCGAGATCGCAGAATGACGAGCTCCTTGAGAGGTCTTGCAGCGATCAGAGATAGTGCCCCTCAAGCCTTGGCAACCGAAGAAGGAGGAGCTGTACTCCAACCGTGAGCAGCGGATAGCCAGCAGCTCCCCGAGGTCCAAGCTGATCACCGCCTCGTCGGAGCTGGGGTCTAGCGGAACTCACAGAAGCCACTCCAGAGGCGGTTTCTACACCCCATCCCGAGCCTCGCCGAGTTCATCGCAAATTGGGTTGGTGAAGCGGGTCGCCACCTTACTTGAGCCAAAGTTGCGACACGATGGCTACTTAGCGATTCTCCGGCCGCTCGCCCAAGAGTCAAGCAAGGTCCTAGGGGTCGAGTTCGATGCGGCCGAAGCCACTAAAGCTCAGCGCGCCTGGTCCTCGTCGGCCATCGTGAAGACGTGGATGACTTCATTGAGTGGTTCGACGACGGGCAGATCGGACATTGGTCGGGCGTCGCTGGGAATCCACCAAGCTTCATTCGATTCGGCAGCGACGAGCAATCTCGAGCCTACGAGACCTTGCTCTCGAGCTGATGCGACACCACGGCCTGCACGTCCAGAACCAAGCTCACCAACGCTTGGGTGACCAGTTCTTGGAGTCGCCAGCACTTTGGCACTGCGAGAGAACGGCAGGACTCGGCCGCTAGTGCCCCAGGATCCTGAGCAATCCCGCTGAACTCCTCAGGTCGCCTACGCCGCAATCGAAGTCAGAGTTCGGAACGCTTGGTGGACAACTTTAGCGAGATCTACGGTCTCTGCCTCAAGAAGCTTGAGTTCGACGGTGAGTTCGCTCCAGCGAAGTGATCGTACTCTTGGGAGTGCGAGCGGACTGCTGGAGAATGATCCAGCCCAGATGGCATCGCTGAGGTCGAGGATGTAGCGGAGCTTCCAGCACCTGAGGGCTACGGATTGTCTCGTATGCCCCACGCTTTACCAGCTCTAAGGCATGATTCCGAGAAGTCGGACCAAGTATCTTCTTGACGACAGTCCGACATCGAAGCACTTCGTGAGATTCTCGCGAGCGCCTGCCGACTCTCCGAAGCTGAAGGACGCTGGCAGAGATCGATGACGGCATCGTCGCCCGGAAATCGTGAACCAGTTCTTCGGGCTCACCCCTGAAGACGGACTCGGTGGCCAGCGGCATAAGGTCGCGAGCTCCAACACGTCAAGCCGTCCGCTAGTCAAGGACGGTCTGCCCAGCTGACTGGTATCGACTTTGGCCAGGAAGACCTGGCGGCTTTGCAGCTAGCGCCAACGCACGGTGTGCGGCTACACCCTGTCTCAAGATCGTTTTCCGACAGCACGACGCCTCTCGCCGATTGGCCTCTCAGCCTACATCAAGTTGGGGGAAGACGAGGCGTCCATCAGGGATACAAGTGCTCTGGCAGCTATCCGCAGAAAGTGGTGGGAAGTCGGCCTACGTCACGGTTTGGAAGTTCACCTCGTCCCCCGCATGACGGCTTCCTTGCTCCGCGGCGAGATCTACGACCACCCACGCTTGATAGCCAACTCCACGAACGCAACCTCGACGTGACACCATTCACCGGGCCCGTATGGTGACGGGACGTCGGGCAAGAGTCCTCAGCCGCGGCAATTCTCAACTCCGCGACCTTCCAGCGTTCTCCGAGGTCATGAGGAAGTCAGCTACGGGGCTGAGCGATGCTCGAGCTCTGAGCCAGACTACTCGAGGAAGGCCAAGCGCTCTCCCGTGCACTTCCGGAAACTGATCCGCCTTCGACGACTCAATGGTAGCGGTACCTGTCGATGCCGTAGACCGGGCTGAAATCGACGAAGGCGACCTTAGGGCGCTCTGGACCTAGTCGAGTCAGAAGGTCCTGGCGAAGTCAACCTGAGCTTGTCCGGTGGCTGCACTCCACGATCGATTTGGCGGCGCTCAGCACCGGACGATATCTCAGTCGGCTGGCTCGCGGCCGGCGAACTTCGCCGACCGCTGAACTATGCCAGCTAACGCCTGCAGGCAGCCGGAGCCTACTCGAATCGTGAGGTGGTAGCCCCTTGTATCGTTCGACCTAGTGTGGAGAAAAGCCTCAGTCTGGAGTGGACCCTTCGATTCTCAGTCCGTGAACTCATTGGATGCAGCGAAGCTCCGGGCTACCAACGCATCGTGGTCGGGATCCCAAACCACGAGTGAGATTGCTTCCGCCAAATGCGCTTGGCTCGAGCACGTCCTTGCGACCTGAAGACCACAGTCTCTCTAACGTGCGCAAACGAGATCTCGAGACTGCTTGATCCTCCGAGCTGGCAGGCTGGACTTCAGGAATACCATCTGCAACGACAAACCGATCAGGAAGTGCGTATGGATACACTTTCTTGTTGCCGTCGCAGCCTCAGTGCCCACCACGTAGTTGAACGCTGTTCTGCCAGTTCTTGCCCACAACTCTTCCGGATCGTTCGAAGGACTTGCGTGTCGAATACAACACGAGGTCCATCCAGGACGGTAAGCCAGCATCAAAGGCATTGTGAGCAGGCGAATGCCCCCGATTACTCTCACAGCCCCTACCTCGACCTGACAGTCTGGTGCCTGCGGCAAGAGCTCGTCACTCTTGGCTTTCATCCACATCCACGCCGCCCAGGCCCTCAATCGCCAAGGACTCCGCGAAGGAACCTTGCCGTCGATGAACGCCGGATCCAAGTTGATCGCTTCTGCGTGCCTCCCGAGTTCAAAGGCGAGTCGAGTTTCTTGGTCTTCCCAGTCGATACAGGGTTGCGCCCCCCTCGCCAGACGCTCGTTCACAGCCCACCTACGCAAACTCGATTCGAGTCAATCTGGACCTCCTCAGGGCATCGCGTCCTAGACTGCTTCAAGATCACCCACTGACCGCTCACTCATCCCCTCTGGCCTTCCCAGTTTGAACCAGACCGGATGCTAGCAGTGTCGGGGATAGGAACAGGCGTCGCGTTGTTAGGCTGCGGTGCCCCCAGACAGGAGGTGCCACACGAATCCTCATGAGAAGCGCCAGATGAGATGAATCGGTCGCCGCCCCCCCCCGGCCCGCATGGAGACCCCCCGCATGGAGGTGCCACACGCTTCCTGAGAAGGGTTCTAACGACAGCCCAAGAGAGGCGCTCGCTGGGAGCGATTTGGTAGTTCCCCCCTGAGAAGCGCCGGCAGGGGCGCGTTCAGACAGTCCTCAGGGACCTTCTGAGCGCAGTTTCCGCCGGCCGGAGTCATTCTGGAGACCGCCGGGCACAGCTTCGCCATCCGGCTCTCGCCGACAACCCGGGTCCGGATTTCAGCCGCGCCTAGGCCCTGAGCGGCACGAAGCCCAGTCCGGGCCGGAAGCACCCCGCGGGGAACTCAGCGGCCCTCCCCCGCCTCTGATCCTCGCTCGCCTGCCGGTAGGCGAGGACGATGAGGGCATAGCCCACCTCTAGCGCCCGGCGCACGCTTCCTTCGATCGCGTGGAAGCGTGGCGCTGGGCTGCGGTTCGCGGGCGTGCTGGGCCGATCGTGCGGGTGTTGGGCAAGGATGGCCTCCCTGCCGAGAACGTTCTTGGGAGCCTCTTCCTCGATCTCCTTCACCATGCGTCGGACTTCCGAACGCCAGTAGCCCTCGGGTTCGTGCTCCCAGCAAGGCAACGGGGACAGCCTGACTCGTTCTCGAGAAGTGAAGAGCGCATCCGGATT
The DNA here is from genome assembly GCA_965223855.1 of Candidatus Multivoradales bacterium. Taxonomy (GTDB): domain Bacteria; phylum Acidobacteriota; class Thermoanaerobaculia; order Multivoradales; family JAHEKO01; genus CALZKB01. The sequence goes on along the minus strand of CBDCXM010000009.1, from coordinate 1,592,953 downwards.
CGCTTCTCCTCGCTCATAGGCCTTGAACTGCTCCGTGCGGTCGATCCAAACGCCTTCTAGCTCTTCACCCTGGAGCAGCGCCTTGGTCGAAGAGGCTCCCGGCCAGTGCTTCGGCGACGCGACGAGGCCTTCCTTGACGCCCTGTCGAAGGAGATAGCGAAGACGGCGGATCTGGGCCTCGGGTTCCTGGGAGACTTCAATGTCCACGTAGCGCCGCCCCCAGACCTTCTCTCTCCAGTCGTGGAGCCGCCCGACCTCGCGCGCGATCTTGGAGTTGATGTAGCGCATGAAGTCGGAGAGCTGCTTGGCGTCCGTTGGATAGAGCAGCAGGTGACAATGGTTCGACAGGTAGACGAACCCGCACAGCCTCATCCCGTAGCGCCTCTGCCCGCGGGCCAGGGTGCCGACGATGATCTCGTTGAGTACCGGAGACGGCCGGAGCAGAAAGCGCCGCTGGATCACGCGGCAGGTGACTTCTACGAGGGCTTGCGAGGGCAGGTAGCGAAGCTTGCGTCCCATGCCCTCCTAGACGGAGAGCCGCACGGAGTTCTCACGGATTCGTGTGGCACTTCAGGAAGTCCTCGGAGCAGCTTGAGTGATCGTGGGGATGCGACACAATGAGGGGCCTCACGACTCCGGACATGGAGGTGCCAATGAAGCTCAAGGGACCCAACAAAGCCGACAAGGCAAAGCTGCACCTCGAAGTCAACCAGCTGGTCAACCAGAGGTTCCTGCTCACCACTTTGGCAGTCACCATCTTCGGAGTGATGGTTGCATGGACCCTCCCTGAACCCAGTGTCAACGACGTCAAGACCTCAGGTTCGCCAATAGGGGCATACAGGCTGTCACTCACAGCCCTTCTTCAAGTGACCCTCTTTCTCATCTTTCTTCTGGGTCACAACCTCTCAAAAATGCTAAGGATTCTCACGACCTATCTGGAGGTAACCAAGAAGTCCAACTGGGAGCGCGACTGGTGTCGTTACCGAACGTCCCCCTACATGGGCTACACCAAGCCTCAGAGCATCGTGTTCCTGGCACTTGGAGTATTCACCACCTCCATCCCCCTTTTGCTTCCGCTCGTCTTCCCGTTCGTTCTAGAACCGCTACCCGGCGTCCTCGCTGTTCTTGCCCTCGGGGTGATCTACCTAGTGCTCGTAGGCGGTATGGGCTTTCGAGGGTGGTTCAGCTCTGAAAGGGCCATTCGCTCCAGATGGGTGGCCCTCAAGAAGAAAGGCGACTCTTATCGCGATAAGGCGGCGCCCCCGATCGCAAGCGACGCCCAGCCACCGCTCGAGGAAGACAAGCGCCAGGAGCGCACCCGGTTGCTGCTCGAGCTTCTCGGGACCGAGTCTTCTGCTTGGCGCGGCTGGTTGGCAGATCTTTGTCGAGGGCTCTCTGAGGGATATGCAACTCAAGGACGGCTTCTATCGCGTAGAGTCCAAGCTCGACGACGCTTGGCTTCAGATCGGAGCTCTCCAAGATCAAGTAGGAGAAGCTCCCGATCGGTCGGGGACCGCAATGACCTTCAGAGACGCGAACAGCAGACGCCTGTGGGCTGGTGACGGCTTGGAGAGTCTCGAGTCGCAAGTAGAGTTCACGACAATCGTGAGGGGTCTCAGCTATCTCATCGGCACACTTCTGCTCGTTTGCTCACGCTATCTTCGCTACAAGGGCGTGACGTCAGGGCCATGAACTTGCGCAGCCTATGGATGGGCCATACATGGCGCACGGCGGCCCACCTGGAACTGCCGCACGACCCTCACATTGAAGTGCCACAGGGTTCCTGAGAAGGCACTCCAGCAGCGACTAGGACGGTACTTCGCGACCTGCCAGTTCCCTCGACAGCGGCCGCCCCCCACTCCGTACCATCTTGGGGCCGGCGCCGCGGCTCTCTGGACTTTGCCTCTCAGGCAAGGCAGTCCTCTTGCCCGGTCCCGGACGAGCTCCGCCGTCCGGCCCGTGCCGGAGACCTATTCTCCGAACTCCAGAAGTCGCCGTTCCTCTGGGAGCACGAACCCGAACCCAGGCCCAACGCACCCCGCCGAGAAGTCGGCTACCCTCCCCCGCCTCAGATCCTCCCTAGCTTTGTGGTAGGCAATCACGAGGAGCGTAGCCGGCTTCTACCGGCGCGCCGGAATGCTGCCGGAGGATGGCTCCCCTTGCGAGGACCTCCTTCGGAGCCTCGTCGACGACCCCCCCATCCGTCGCACGTGCGAGCGCCACTCGCTCTCGGGCTCCGGAGAGGGTGAAGGGGAGGCGCCCCTTGGATGTCCAGAGCTCCCGGAGGGAAGCCCCCAGCCCCCTCGCCGAACCCATGTGCTAGCGTTTTCAAATATCTACCCGCAACGGAGGTGCTGTCTTGACTCGACCGCTCACACGATGTCTCGTAGTGCTCCCCCTGCTCCTGGTTGTCTATGCTGGCAACTGCGACGACACCAACCCGACACCGACGACTCCACCTCAGGTTCCGTCGGACATCAACAACAGCTGGTTGGTCGAAGGGAATCCGCTGCGAGGCTTCGACCTGGCTTGCGACGATTGTCCGGCCGTGACCTACCCGATCTTCGGCAATGAATTCGTCAACGACGGCAACGGCAACGTAACCGAATCACCCGTCGACGGTACGGTCAACAACCTCCAGATCCGGATGACCGTCCAAAGGGCCGGCGGCGACGAGACCTACACGGGCATCTTCTTTCCGGACCGGGCTCGAATCGAACTGCAGTCGACTTCGACTTCCGAGAGCCTGGTGCTGCTCCGCGACGACGGGTAGTTGAGTTGATGGAGACCAGAAGAGTCTTCGGAGTCGCATGCTTGGTCGGCTTGGCGGCCCTCGCTCCAGCCCCGGCGACCGTCCTGACCGGCACGGTACTGAGCAAGGACGGCTGCGGTGTCTCGGGACTCACCATCTCGGGCGGCGGGGACACGACCTCGACGAAGCAGGGCGGTCAGTACGTTCTGAGGCTCGAGCCACTCCCCGGACAAGATCCGAAGCGATACGACCCGGGAGAGGTGGTCGGACTGCAGGTTCAGGGTGTCGAAGCCCGCTGTGTCGTGGCTTGGCCTCTCAACCTCCGCGCGGTGATCCCCCGGGCCGACGCGACGAACATAGTCCTGGCCGCGAGCAACCCTCAGGCCCGCCAGGCACTGACTGCGGAGGAGCTGGTCAACGAGGTCGGAGTCCTTCGAGCCGTGCTCGAACAGGACTCGGCCAAACAAGGAGAGCTCCTCGCGACTCTCCTCCAGGAGCTGAGGAACGGCCGGGACAGCGCCGTACAGGCAGAGCTCTTGCGACAGATCTTCGAGGAGAGGCAGACCCAGCTCGAGTTCCATCGCGAGCTCCGCGCGCTCCTGTCCGAGTACCTGTTTGCGGTCAAGGAGCTGGAGGTCGCGTTTCGCCGCAACGCACCCAAGGTCCTCGAGAACTGTGCCTACCTGCCCAACTTCGAAGAGCCGATCGTCGACTACAACGATGCGCTGGGTTCCTGGGAGACAAGCGCCGACACCATCGCTCCTGAGCTCAAGGGGCTCGACGGCTCAAGTCTCGAGGGAGCGCTCCTCGGACTCAAAGCGTCCGTTCGTGCCTTCCACAACCCCTACCTGCTGGGGGAATCGGAAGCTGCGAGCGCCAACGAGCTCAAGAACAGCCTTGCAGACTGGTGCCTCTCGCCGCCCAAGCGCTCCGAGCGGAAGGCGAGACGCGAGGCGATCGAGAGAACAGCCGAAGAACTCGACGCCTCTTTGGTTGGAGAGGGCCAACGCCTTCGCACGGAGGTAGACGAGTTCCTCGAGGCTCTGGAGCGGGGCGCGGCTCCGGCTGTTGCACCAGTGCCGCCCAGCACCTAGTCACCGAAGAACCAGCTCCCAGCCATCGTGACGTGTCGAGTGGAAGTTGTCGTAGAGAGCGTTTCCGTCCGCATCCAGAACTCGGACCGTCACTGAGGACTCCATTCCCGCATCGAGTTCGATCACGAATCGACCGTCATCACCCACCCGCTCCACGAGCTGGCCGTAGTTGATCTCGACGGTGAGAGTCGATCGATCCACGCCGGCGGGTGCCGTGACGACTCCCGTGATGGTCCGCTCAGCAGCCGGCTTCTCCGGTGGGAGTTCGAAACCGCCCCTGGTGTCGGGCCTCGTGTCGGGCCTGGCGCCGGCCTCGAGGAACGTCTCTCTCACTCCGACGAGAAGCGCCAACGCCAGCAACGCCACGGCCAGAAGCTTGATCGGGGCCGCCGCGATCGCGCTGAACCACCAGGGCGCCGCGGGCCGCTCCACGTCCCATGCGGAGGCGGTCCAATCGCCGTCGACAAGCCAGGGGCGCCAGTAGGTCCGGGCAAACTCCGTCGTCAGAAACTCGCTGTGCCCGAACCGGTGGAAGCGGTCTCTCACACCCACTGCACCGAAACCTGTCAGACCGGTCGCGCCGTAGCCCCACCCCAGTTTCTCGGCCACGAGGGGCCACGGGTCACGGGTTCCCACATCGTTGCTGACCGTGTGAGCGAGCTGAGCGCTCAGCTTGTCCCAGCGATACCCTCGCTCGAGGACCGAGCCGCAGAGCACGAGCCGGTCCAGTCGAATGTCCGGGTTGTCCTCCAGGACCTCCCCCATGATCCAGGTTCCGAAGCTGTGGGCGATCACCGAGAGCCTCGCGTTCGGATACTGCGTCCTGGCTGCCCTGAGCTCTCGAGCCATCCGCTCGACAGGTTGCCTCCTGAGGCCCAGCAGCTCCGGCGCGAGGAACCGAACGAGATCGAACACTCCGTAACGAACCGTCAGGACCTCGAGGTTGCCCTCGTGCTCCAGACCGGCACGGACCCGCTCCTGCCATGCCGCAGTCGTTCGGATCCCGTGGAGTAGCAGAACAACATGGCGTCGCCCGTTGGACTCTCCCTCCTCCACGACAGCAGGTTCGCCCGACCCGGGCGTCTCAGCTTCCATGGACCTGAACGCTACACGGCAAGGGCTGGAGCCGTCCAACCAGAGGGTTCGCAGGGGCCGATGGCGCGTGGAGGTGACCTGCGATTCCCAGGCGCGATTCCCAGGCATGGAGGCGCCCTGCGACTTCCGGGCAGGGGAACCCCTGAGGCGGTTGGGTTCCCTTGGGGTGCAACTCGTCCTGCGAGGGCCGGCGCCAGCCTTAGGCTGGTCCGACGAGACCTGCCGGAGTAACGGACCGGCCCCGATGGCGAGAGGCCCCTCGAGGCTCACCGGCGGCAAGCCGCCGGTGGACTCGAAAGTCGAGCCGAGATCTAGAGAGGCCCGCGCTCCCGGGCCCCATTCCAGGGACTCAGGCTCACCAGTGCCTCGTCACGATCCGAGCTCAGTGAACGTCTTCGACCGGAATGTGGGCGATCTCCTTGTCGCCGCAGAAGACGACGACCTGCGTGTAGGGCGGATGAGGAATGGCCGAGTCGAATCGCGCCCCTGCCCAGGTCACGACCCGCGGCCAGACTCCGGGCCGCTGGCGGAGATGCAGGTCGAGGAGCAGGATCTGGGGGTTGATTCCCTGTGGGACCTTCGGCGTGAGGATGGCGATGATTCCGGGATTGCCCACCTCAACTTCGCCGACCACGTGGAATCCACCGGGGCCTCCCGGCATCCGGTTGTTCCATGCGTACCAGCCACGGGTCTGGTGGTCTTCGCAGGGGACGGGTTCCGTCTCGTTGCAATCGATCGTCTGTTCTTCGGACATAGAACTCTCCTTTCGTGGGCCAATCCACTAGACGGACTCGCGCCGCAGATTTCCCACATGGAGGAGCCCACACGAGTACCAGGAGGGCACCTTCCTCGGCCTCGGAGCACCGCCAAGCTCGGACCAGTCGTCGGCCTTGTCCAGCAAGCCCCTGCAGTAGCACAGGACCTTGGCCTTCACCTCGTCGATCGAGGGGGCGAAGGGTTCGTCCAACCCGAGTCCGGAATCTCATAGTTCTGTTCGAAGGGCCTGCCCGAAACGCACCGGGACGACCCGATTCAGGTTGAGGGCGTCAGCCTGGCTGGCTGTCGGGTAGACTCGAAACACATGATCAGGAAAGCGAGGCGGCGCCTCTTTGTGCGCCGTGAGATCGCGTGAGATACGTTCTTCTCTACCTGGCCCTGACCTTCGCCGCGGGGGCAGGACTCGGCTGGTTCTTGTCGCCTGACTGGAATGACTCGCACACCGCCGACCGGTTTCTCGAAGAAACCACGGTCCCCGAGTTCGGTTTTCGCAACGATGTCGTCCTTCGGGCCATGTGTGGGCCTCAGCTCTATACCTACACCTCGGAACACGACTCGATAGGAGTCGAGAAGGCCGACCCGAACTACGAGCTCGACCCGTATCGGCCGAGAGGCAATCTCCTGTACGGCCTCCCGGCGCCCCTCTTGCTCCTGTTCAGCGGCGACGACAGCACCGTCATCCTCGTCATCTCCACCGTCGTGGTGGCCGGGGGGTTCATTGCCGGCTACCACCTTGCCAACGACGGCGATCCCGACTGCGGCACCGAGGCGATGAAGACGTCGCTCGAAGACAAGGGGACGTGGAAAGCCATCGCTTCGCGACTCCTGAAGATTCGTGCTGCCGCGATGGGGACTTCGATCGAAGACTACTGTGCTTCTCGTCCACGCTGGTACAGGTGGGAAAGCGAATCCCACAACACCATCCAGTCCCAGTTCGCGGCTGTGACCGACCCACCGGACCTGGTCTTTCTGGACAGACTGTGCAGCACATCCTCGCAAGCAACTCGCACCGCCCAGGATGTCTTCCAGGTGTCCAGAAATGTCGTGATGAAGACGCCGGTGAAGGACTACTGTGAGTCGCGCCCGCGCTGGTATCGGCTCGAGAGCCGTGAGCACACGGACCTTCAGATGAAGTTTCGCTCCGTCCTGCACCCGCCGAAACTCGAGTTGCTGAACGGGCTTTGCAAAACACCGTCCTCGCTCGATTGGACCACCCACCGGGCACTCGAGGGGAGCGACCAGCAGGGTGCCTGAGGGCACCCTTGGCCGGGAGGGTGCTTGACTGCAGAAGAGTCGCAGGAGACCGGCCAGACACGAGAACGCTCGGCGACGTCTTCTCAGGCCGCCCCCAGGCTGGGGGTTCTCTTCGTTCACGGGATCGGATCACAGTCCGAAGGCGAGACTCTGGCGCACTTCGGGGATCCCGTCTGCGAGTGGCTCGACCGATGGGCCGGCGGTGCGCCCAACCGGCAGGCAGGGGCTGAGGAGCCTCTGCGCCTTTCGTATGGAAGTGCCCAAGGCAGTGCACAGGAGGACGATTCGCCGAGGCATGTTCTCCTCGACCTCGAGCTCCCTCCTGTCGCAAGCGCCTCGCGGAAGAGTCAGTGGCTCCTCGCCGAGTCCTGGTGGAGCAACGCCTTCCTTCAGCCTCGGTTCAGCGACCTGGCTCGGTGGACCCTGCTCATCCTGCCCTGGACGATCGTCTCCCACTTCGGCAAGAGATACCTCGAGCTGAAGAAGGTGCTGAGCACCGTAGCGCCCGGCCGGAAGAAGGAAGGCCTACCGCCTCCCACTGAACTCTCGGACGCACTCTCACCCCGTCGCCTGGTCGAGAGGTTGAAGGCGGGCCTGATGCTTCTTGGACGGGTCGACCTCACGGCCAAGAGAGTCTGGAGCGTCCTCGTGATGATTCTCGGCGTCGCGCTTGTCCCACTGACGATGCTCGCCATGATCGTCTTGCTGGCGCTGAGGATGCTCCCGGTTCCGAAGATTCGGTCGTTCGTTACGTGGAGCCAGCGAGTGCTGGCAGCCTCCATCGGTGACAGCTTCGTGCTCCTCAGCAGCAGGATTCAACGGGCGTCGATCCTCGCGAAGTTCCGCCGGGACCTCGACTGGCTGGCCACGCGCTGTCAGCGCGTCGTCGTCGTAGCGCACTCGCAGGGCGCGGCAATCGCTCACGAGGTGCTGCGGGAGGATGTTCCAGAGAATCTCCACCGGTTCCTGACCCTGGGCTCTGGTCTGGGCAAGCTCGCTCAAGTCAGGCGCCTGAGTCAGGCCGGTCGTCGAAGGCCCGGTGGCGGCAGCGACTCCTTGGTCGAGAAGCTTGCACCACTGACGGCACTGGCAGGTGTCGGTTTGCTGACGTTGTCCTACATGACCTGGATCGGCTGGAGGGAGTGGGGACACGTGGTGGGCCTGTACATGGCATTCCTCGGAGTCGCCCTCGTCTCGCTGGGCGCAAAGGCGAGTACGGGCCGACTGAGACCTCGCATCGAGGACCTGAGACTCGATCGCCCCGTGCGGTGGGTCGACTTCTACACTCCCGAGGATCCCGTATCGAACGGAGACCTTCTCACCGCTGAAACCTGGTCTCGCCGTCGGGAGTGGGTGCGCCAGTACCGGAGTTCCGGCAAGTCGGATGGCAAGCCCGTCCAGGAACCGACCGGGGACGAGCCTTACCAGGAGGTCGGTGTTGCCTCGAGAGTCGTGCACAATCGAGGCAGCCTCCTGAACGACCACACGAGCTACTGGGACAACCTGGACGGATTCGTCGGGCTAGTCGTCCACGAACTCGCGACGGCAGCCGGGGTCGAGATCTCGGCCGACGACAGAAGCCGCGTGGAAGTCGCCGTGGAGAAGCGGGCGCGAAGAGTGTCCCAGCTGAGGCTCGCTCGCCTGCTGCTCCTCGTGTTCGCCGGCCTTGCCTCCTGGGCGACCTTCTCTTCCGCGGCAGTACGAGACTCCCTGCAGTGGACCGTCACCCCGGGACTCTGGCTCCTGGACGTTGCGATCGCGAGCGTCTCAGCTCTCCCCGGAATCGAGACTACGGACCGCGCCCGCGACCTGGCGGGCGCCTCGGCCGCGGTCGCCGTCGCAGTGATCCTCTTGTCGACGTGGCTGACCTACCTCGCCCTGCTGGCCGTGTGGGCCACATGGACGAAACGCGAAACGGACACCCTCTTCAATCAGCGCAAACCAGGCCGGATGAGCCTGCATCAAGTGGCCTTCTGGCTGCCCCTGCTCGGTTTGCTGGCAGCCGCCGCGGCTACAGCGCTGACTGGGTCGTAGCCTGTCTCGTCCCCAGGGATCATGGGGCGTAGATGAATCCCGCGATGTCACGGGATGGAGGTGTGCTGGCCGAGTGGGCTCGCGGATTGGCTCGCGGATTCGTGTGGCACTTCCGGAGGCAGCGAGCGCTTTGGTGACTCCTCGCTGAGACGCGCCACCCGAAGCTCGTTCAGGGGCTCCTTGGGTACCTCCTGAGAGCAGTTCCGGCCGGCCAGGGCGATCCTGGCGAGAAACGGGCGCAGCGACTCCGACCGGCTCTCGCCGGCGCCTTGAGTCGCAGAGTCGACTGTTCCTAGGCCCTGAGCGGCACGAAGCCCAGTCCGGGCCGGACGCACCCCGCGGGGAACTCAGCGACCCTCCCCCGCTTCATCCGGGCGCACTTCATCCGGCGGGCACTTCATCCCACTTCATCCCGCGCAGTCAGTCGACCAACGCGATCCCGAAGAAGGCGCGGCAGTCGCCTGCAGACAACCATTGGGATTCCGCACGGATTCGTGTGGCACTTCATGTGGGGCGAGATTACTCTTCCAATCGCTCCCGAGGTTCGATACATCCAGTGCTCCATGCTGTTCCGACTAGCACGGAACGTCCGGATCTCAGCGTCCGTCAAGGCGTCGACCTCCTGTTGAACTCTCCGTTCCAGCTCTTCTTCGTCATAGCAGTCGGACATCTCAGCCCACACCTCTCTTGACAGAGAGACGGAAGAGGACCCTTCGACACAGGTGACACCCCAAGAAAGGAGGGCTCACTCTTCGCATGTAGGCGGCTCGCATATTGCGCCCGCTCCCACGTCGCCGTCTGACCTACAGACTAGATCTACTATCTCTACTGGAGCGCCTGGGTCTTCAAGCCAGAACTTGAACCGATACCCAATTCTCATCTCGCTCTGGTCGCAACCGGCCCCGAACTCGTAGTACCCCCACTCAGACTCGTGGTGAACAGCCGCTGCTTTACCTCGCCTGCGAAGCTCCTCTTGGGCAGCAACCAGGGGCGGGGCACTAAGCACCACAGTCTCATCCAGTTCCCCCTTCACCTCTCGTGCGACAAGCTGATAGTCGAACAGCCCCCCGGACTCTCTCGCGAACAACTCGGCCTTGCCACCTGGCCCTATCACTGGCACCAAGCAATCTTCTCCGGGTACCTCCACGAAGAAGCGCCTCTCGAACCTAGAACCCTTTCTCCAATGACTTACGCTCTCAACTTCTCCATGCGCGCCAATCGAGGCAGCTTGGATCCAAAGCTCCGTTCTTCCTTCGTTCTTTGACGATCGGCCCGGAATCTCAACTGAGTCAAGAAAATGCCAATCAGAAGGTCCGGCACTTGCCTGACTGGCGCCAGTGCCATTGGGACTCCACCGATCTGAACTCAATCGAACGAACCCAGTCCTACTCTCAAACTCCAGTCGCAGCCCTTCCGCCACCTCGTCAAGAACTCCGGCGACGGGCTTTCTGAGTCTCCGTTGGAGACGTTGCGGCATCTCATCGACAAGGCCGGCTGCGGGTCGAGCTGCGCCTACTTCTAGAACCGGATACCCCCCCACAGGCGAACAACTGTTTACTTCCTCCCCTCCCACGAAGACCGGGTACTCCAAGTAGGCAGCTCGCCTTGAGGCCGGCTCAATACGGCGCCGCCCCAACCGGGGAACGACATCAAAGAGAGCGCTACCCCGTACTGATGCCCCTCCGAAAGCAAGACACGCTGGTACCAACGGTAGGTTCCCTCCTCGCTCTGAGAATGCCAGAATAAACGCATCTGCCATGGTCCGGCGTGCGCTAGAGATAGCGTCAGCGAATTCCATCACCTTGGCCTCGGTAACAGCGATCTTTGACGAACCTCCGCACACCAGTCGCAGGTGGGGGCCAAAGCTGCGAAACCCACCTTGCCCTGACCGGAGCCAAGTGTCGAAAGCGCTCCGGTGGCCCGAACACTGTGCCCCAGCGCAGAAGCCCCCGGGCCGTGAGTAGCTCGCTGGAGGTGAGCGGCTGTTTTCATCCGGGCCGTGAGCTAGGACCTCACATGCCAGCAGAAAGGCATATCGAGTCGAGAAGTCGCCTAGGGATACCTCACTCAGACCGACCGGGAGTTCTCTCCTCGCGTAGAGTTCTTCCTCACCTGGGCTCTCGCCCGCCAAACCGTGCGCCACATGAACCAGCACCGAGTAGTTCTCGACACCGCGAATCTCCACAGCATCCCTCTCTCCTTCAGCCCCACCCTGACGAAAGTACTCTCGGGCATCCCAAAGCCCTACGTGCGGCAGATGAAGATCGATTCTCCTTCCCCGAACGACTCGCAGATCATCTGGAAGGTCCCGGCTAAGGAACGTGGAGCCCATCCGCCTCCGGAGAGTCTCACGGTGCTCCCCATGTGGCGGTACGCCATCAGTTGAGAGTGCTACCGAAACCGACCGGCTTGTCCACCCGGAGAACCATAGAGCTCCCGCTAGGAGAGCACTCAGGGCCACAAGGGGCGCGAGGAGCTTCCTCACTAGTTCAGATCCTGAAACCTCAGGAATGGGCACCGGCTGCCACCAGTTGTACCGTCGGACGCGTACACGTTGTAGATATGCCAGTTCGGTTTGCTGGAATCCGCGTCGTGCGACAGCCAGTAAGCCCAGAGAAGGTCCCTGAAGTGCTCCCTGGCTGGTCTAGGCTTTAGGACCTTGGTGAGCCCTGGCCCCACCTGATGAAGAAGCTCGATGCCAGGCGCGGGCTGATTGGGGATCGCCTCAACGGTGAACTCCCATGTTCTTGGCGAAGCCTCCACCAAAGAGGTAAGTGTAATCGTGAGTACGCTCCCCTTGAGTTTCAGGCTCGCCAGGTCAGCGAGGTGCTCTCTCTCAGTGACAGCCCCTGTCTTGTCACCTTTTACGTATGCATACATCGGCGCACCCGATTGCGAGAAGCTCAAACTCCCGCTGTCCATTAGGACTCGCGCAACGAGTCGCTTAGCACTTGCCAAAGGCAGCACACCAAGAAGGCCTTCGTCGACTTCGAACTGCGAGCTATGCGTTCTGTAGGATACGGCACGTGCATACTCGGAATACTTGCCTTCGACGGTCGGTGACGGGTCGGGCCTGAGATCCCTGAAAACCTCATCGCTCAGCAACCTAGGCTTCTTCGGTATCTCTACGTCGCCCTTTTTTGAAGAATCGGCAGAGAAGCTCACGTCCATACCCCCAATCGGTATTATCAGGCTGTCGACCTTCTGCTTACCGTTCACCAGAGCGTTCTCTACACGAATGACCGGGTAGTGGATTGGGTACTCGCTAGCTGGCGGAAAGTAAACCGGTGGCAACTCGGCGGAGGGGTCTGCCCTAGGGAGCAGGGCCCAAACCGAGCTTGTCGCGGTCCGGTTGTTCTGAACGAATGCCATCAGCCCAGACAGACTGATGTCAAAGACACCCGTAGCGGCCTTCGGCGTCTGAGAGAAGGCCACCTCGTGCCCGAGAAAAGCGACTAGTAGAGCTGTTAGCAACGCCCGCATTACCACTCCTTTCTAGCTTCTAACTTCATCTATTGTTGACCGTGCCTGCAGAGACCCGAGCAGCCTGCACTTACCGATTGCACCCATCACAGCACCCAATCCCGCGGGATGCCATAGAACTGATAGCTCGCAGCAGCCTCCAGTAGCGACGGACCGCGCCTGCTTCTTGCCACTGCCCTTCCGAAGGCTCGAAACAGGCTTCCGTCGTGACCGCGGCCCGCGAAGACCTCCGCGAAGAACCAGTGGCTTTGGCGCTCGGTCACATCTCCCAAGCTCGCGATCACCTCTGGTACCCCCGCGCCGAGAAAGGCCAGCGCGAGACCCACGCTGTTGCTGCTCTCGGCGAGGGGCGCCCCTGTCGAACAGCCGGCCAGCACGAGAGTCTCAGGCAGCTTCTCCAGGCCGCCAAGCGCCTGTTCATCCAGAAGGGCGGTCGCATGACTATCGCCTGAGAGCAACAAAGCGGTTCCGCTCCTGCCCTCTCCGCCTGGAACTGTGTGGACCGCTAGATGCGCAAGAGTGGCTTTAGAGAACGCGTCAAGTACTGACTCCTTGGACGCCCGTCGACCAGTGAGGACTTGTCCTCGCGGCAGCGATGCGATTAGGGCTTCTACTGCGTTCGACGACGACGTCAAAGCAGGGAGCGAAGGAAAGAGGCGACCGGTCCCAGTCGGCGCGAGAACGACCATATCCCCGCCCGCCTGAGGACGATCTCGGTACGCGAGGCGCGCCCTTAGGGCGATGCTTAGACTGGAAATGACGGAATAGCCACTCGTAGGGCTTAGAGGCAGATCCCCTCCAAACGCGGGCAACTCTCCGAAGTTCACAGTCTTGAGAGGACCGGTTGCGACAATGAGCACTCGGTCGCTCCCTTCCCATCCCTCTCGCGGCAAGAGCACGTGCCCCAGGTCAGTCAGTTGACGCTCCCGGCCGGCCGCAGCTTGCCTGAGTTCGTCCGCCAGGGAGGCAACCTGCCCATAGGTCTGGCTGAGCGTTTCCACTGATATCGTCCCTGAAGTCTCAATGAGCCACCTCTGGATTGAAGTGCCCGCCTGCACATAGTGCAGTACCGAAACTCGATCTAGCGCTGCCAACTCTCGGTAGAGATGGTCAGCGCTCTTCCATGGCCCGCTATCTCCGGCGCGGACGCTAGCGGCTCTGTCCACCCAGAAGTAGGCCTGTTGAAGGTCGCCCCTTGACCGATGAGCCAGAGCGAGCAGCTCAACCACCTCCAAGTACTGCTTTCCCAGTTCGAAAGAACCAGACTCCGGCGCAACAATGCTGTTGCGGAGGTTCTGTTCCGCTGCAGAGAGGACCACTGTAGCCTCCGCGAAGTTGGCTTCGGCGAGCCTCGCTTGAGAGAAGAGAAGTCGATACCGAGTGGCTTCTACGAGATCGCCCGAATCGCTGCTGCCTTTAATGAGGAACTCCAACGCCGGCGAGAGCTGTGACTGGCTGGCATCACGCCCCAGGACCGCTTCGGTCACTGCTAGATCAAGCCCAAGTCGCTTTCGGTTCTCGTTGGTCTGGGCTAGCTCTTTCCAGGCAGCCCTGGCCTTCTGCCAGGCTCGCTGCGCTGCAAGTCTGCGCCCCTCCATCCAGTGGATGCGACCTTCGTCCAGGCGCGAGAAGACCAGTGGGTCTCTGGGAGCCCCGTGAGGAGATTGCTCGACTACCGCAATCTGGTCTTCGAGATACCCCAGTGCGACCTCGTTTCTTCCCTGGAGCTCCATCGCCTCTACAGCCTCTTCGATGACCGTGAACCTGCGCTCCGCACTAGAGATCGCGTCGAGGCCGCCAAGGGCCCTGAGCCTGGCTATCCAGGCCTTCTCAGTCTCGCCGGCAAGATCCAAGCACTCGGCTTCGAGCGAGCTTAGATAGGAGACCCTCCCGACCTCCCCCAGCGCCCCAAAGGCCAGCTTGGCTCGCTCGTAGTCGCGCCGACACTGGTGGAAGCGTCCCTCCTGTGTCTCAACTAGGCCCTTGATCCAAAGCGATCGTCCTTTCAACGCAAGATGCGGCTCATCTCCAACAAGGTTCGCAACCCGATCCAGTTCTTCTCTAGCCGCCTGGAAATCTCGGCGGAAGAACGCGCAGATCGCCAGGTCGATCCCAGTCCAAGAGATGTAGGGAGAACCGGTTCCGGCGAAGAGGGCCCGTGCCTTGTCGAGCGATTGGTCGCAGCTCGAGTACTCCCTACCGCCGCGCGCCTCAAACAACGCCGCGTGCGCCCGTACGAGTCGATCTCGCTCCTCCTGCCGTGCGCCAGAGAGAACGCCAAGACTATCGAGGTAGAGCCGGTCGCCGAGTTCCTGATAGAGGTCTCTTGCGGCCTCAAGAAGCCTCCCGAACTCGCCGCCCAGCTCGCTTCGACCGGCGTCGCGCGCCCCAACTGCCCATTCGCCGATTCTTCGCTCGAGCTCCAAGCGACCACCTCTTGGCGGGTAACCGGACGGAACTCCTACATCAAGAGCCGCCACCTCCGCTCTCCAGCCGTCCGACGTTTCGACCTCGAAGTAGCGATCTCGTTCTTCTCCCGTCCAGGTTGCCAGGCGCAGGCTGTCGAGCACCAGAACTCGGTTGTGTCGCGCTGCCCGGAGACTCGGATCCAACTCCAAAGCCTCGTCCAAGTAGTCAAGCGCCAGGAGTAGCTCGTGCGGCCTCTCGTTGAGCTTGGCCCTGACGAAGATCGCAGCGGCAAGGTCCGTCAGCCTGTCTGCAGTGCGATGGCCACGAAGGGCCGAGCGGAAGAGCTGGACTGCTTCGTCCAGTTCTTGTCCCCGAGAGGCCAGCAGCGCCCAAAGGGCGCGTTGGTACAGGCCGGCTGCGCCCTCGGTTTGGAGAACTGCCTTCCGCGCGCGCAACAGAGAAGGCAACGCCCTCTCTGGAGCGCCGCCGGCGCAGATGGGATCGTGCCGCCCAAGACACTCAACGAAAGGCGAATGCGAAAGCCTTACTGAGAAGGGTCGGTACTCAGCCAACAGGTCTTCGAGCTCGGGCGGGAGACCGCTGTCGCGCGAAGTCCGCGAGCACGATGCCATCGAGACAAGCAGTGCAACCGCCACCGCCAGCACTCGTACAGATACGAGTCTGGAGCCTCTCGCATGTCCAACTACTAGGCCCTTCACCTTCACGGTAGTCTATTTGGAAAAATCGACCTCAGGCACATTCCGCAACTCTCGAATCGATTGCCCTTCTCACTCTGTGTCCATTGACGGACCCTGACCGGACTTCTACGAGGCAACTTGGCACCGAACCCAAAGCTCGAGGCGATGTTCCTCGAGAACCTCGAGCTCATCCAGGAGGTGATCGACTTCACGAGCCGGCGAAAGGGGGTTCTCGAAGACGAGGCCGAAGACTTCCGTTCCTGGCTGATGCTTCGCCTCGTGGAGAGTGGCTACGCGATCCTGGAGAAGTTCGAGGAGCGGAGCAGCCTCCGCACGTTCCTCGCTGTGGTCTTCCACAGGGAGTTCCAGGACTACCGGACCCAGAAATGGGGAAAGTGGCGTCCTTCTGCCAGGGCGCGCAGACGAGGCAGTGCCGCCGTTGTCATGGAGCGCCTCGTCAACAGGGACGGGCTGACCTGGCCGGAAGCGATCGAGATCGCGAAGCGAGAGTGCCCTCAGGTCGGTCCGGCCGAGCTGGAGGCTCTCGCGGCAGAGCTCCCTCGAAGACCCAGAACAGTTCTGGAAGGAGAGGCCTCTCTCAAGTCCGTTCCCGCCCCCACACAGACGGACGAGCGAGTCCGGCGGGCAGCCGTCACCTCAGGCCTCCAGAACCCCGTGCAGGAAGCGATGGCAGAGCTCCAAGCTCAGGAGAGGTTGGTGCTTCGGCTGCACTTTGAGGAAGGCATCAGCCTCGTGCAGATCGCCCAGATGCTCGGTGTCGAGCAGCGGAGTGTCTACACGCTGGTGGACCGTCTCAAGCGGGTGCTCCGGCGAAAGCTCGAAGCCTCGGGGCTCGGCACGGTCCAACTCCGCGAGTTTCTCGAGAACAACGACACGACCGGGCTGGACTTCTTCTCACCCACGCCGGAGACTCCCGGATAGTGTCCGTCTATCGAGTGCACAGGGCTGTCAACTCACTAGCCGCCAGGCTGGAGCCTTCCCCATGAGCAGCTTTCCAAGTGGCCTGACCCCGCAGGACATCGCAGCTTTCGCTGAGGGAGCCGGCGATGCGGAAGAGCGTGCGCGAATCGTCGAGCAGCTCGAGTCCGACCCCTCCGCATACGAAGCTCTTGTGGAAGCAATGGCATCGCTTCAGGAGGAGCCGAGGGGCGCACGCCAGAACGGTTGGTCCTCGGCAGGAAGGTGGCTCGCTGCCGCTGCCCTGGCCGCGCTGGCCGCGACCGGGGCGTGGCTGCTCGTGCTCAAGGCATCGCCGACCACCGCTGCTTCGTTTCTGGCTGAGGGCATTCAAGTGGCCCCGGATGCCGATCCGGAGTGGAGCGACCAGGGCTGGTCGGAGAACATGGGCTCGATCTCCAACCGGTCGTTCCAGGATCTCTCCTTCCGTCTAGGAGTGAGGGTTCTCGACCTGGAGGTGGCACTGCAGAGCCGAGCGATCGATGAGGCCGAGCGGACCCTCGACCAGATCACGAGGATGCTGCGAGGCATTGAGCTATCGCAGGCCCTCGTCCTCATGTACGGAGAGATCGGTCGTAGTCTCGAAGAGAACCCCTCCCTCGCGCGGGCCCAGGAGCTCGCAGTCGCCGCTGACATCGAGATGGCAGAGACTCTCGATCCTGGGAGTTACGCGCTCGGAAAATGGGCGGAGGCGGTGCGGCTCTCCAACTCCACCGACCATGGCCGACGAAGAGGACTTGCGAAGTCTGGGCGGCAGCTCCTCAGTACTCTCGACCTTTCCGGCACGGACTCTGAGGAACTCGTAGTTCTTCTGGAGGCGCTCGAGAGCGATGACGAGGCTCCCGTCGCCACTGATCAACTGATCAACCGCCACTAGTCGATTCTGCGCCTACCTTCGTAGAGCGCCACTCCGGGTCCGTCAGTACCTCCGAACCCAGGGCCCAAGCGGGCCCGGAACTTACGGAGGTACCTGGAGATGGCAACGAAGCGATTGGGATTGGCAGTCCTGGTGTTGGGAGCCGCACTGGCTTCGCCGGGAGCTGCCACGGAGTACGTTCTAGATCTCGCCGACGGCAGCCGCACCTTCCTCGTCGACAGCGGGAGCGAACTGACTTTCAAGATCACCAACCGGCTGCCTGGCGGACGGTACGAGTTC
The DNA here is from genome assembly GCA_965223855.1 of Candidatus Multivoradales bacterium. Lineage (GTDB taxonomy): Bacteria > Acidobacteriota > Thermoanaerobaculia > Multivoradales > JAHEKO01 > CALZKB01. Next base: position 1,575,223 of record CBDCXM010000009.1, on the reverse strand, counting down.
GATCTGAAGAAGTTCGGTCTCTTGCGGCCGCTCTCTCTCGACTCCTTCGAGCGCGAGACCGCAGCACTGAAGAAGAGCAAGACGCTGGACGCCGCCTGCAAGTCCATTCTCGACGCACTTGCCAAGGCAGGCAGCGGCAACTCAGAGTCTGCGATGCGTGCGGCGTTGACAACGGCTCTCACTCAGAGCCCGAACGAGAGCTGTACCACCCGGATCAACTCCTTCAAGTCTCGAACCGAGGTCGCGCTCGATGGATCGGTCCGTCTCGAGCAAGGGCAACGAGTCGAGCTCGAGATCCGGCGTCTCGGTCTGGAGGGGCGAAGCTGGACGTACGTCTTCTCGAGCGGACAGAGCAGGCTGTGGCTCAGTCACTACGGCTTCTCCTTTCTTCCCGATGAAGACGAGCGGTACTTCACCAAGGGCAGCGAGGACACTGGCCTGACGATCGCGCGACAGGCGGATCGCGGAGGGGCCGACTTCGAGCCGACTATCGCGTTCAGCTACATTCCCTCGGCAGCAGATCTCAACGAGCGAACCGGGCGACCGCACTTCACGGCCGGACTCGGGGCAGACCTCGACAAGAGGCTCGTATTCGCCGGCCTCTCGTGGATCGTCGGCGACAACGTCAGCCTCTTCGTGGGTGCCGCCGGGCACGAGCAGACCCGGCTCAAGGGGATCTACGAAGAGGGCCAGGCTCTGATGGAGAGCTTGACTCCAGACCAGCTCGTCGACGAGACCTTCGCTCTCAACGCCATTGTAGGAATCGGGTTCCGCTTCTCGAGCAACCCGTTCAAGAAGGCCGAGGTCACTACGGCCTCAACCTCATCCACTTCTGCCGACAAGAACGAGACGATCGGATCAGACTCGGGGAACGGCGACACGGAGGGTTCTGAGGCAGGAAACGAAGGTAGTACCGGTCAAGACTCTGAGGAGGCCGAAGATGCTGCCACCGAGCCGTCACCCTGCGACGACGCTTCGAGCGGAAAGGCCGGCTGCGAGGACCCGAGCGTGGGCAGCACCTCGTGAAACACAGCTACCGGCTCGGAAGTAGCGGCCAAGGCCGAGACCTCCATACGAGCACAGGACCCAACGGACTCGAGATTGAGCCCGCCGATCGCAGCGTGATCGAGTTCGATCGCCCGGCCGACCAGTTCCGGCAGTTTCTCGGTCGAGCGCTGGATGCCGGGGTTCGGCTGGCCCACTCAACGCGAGCAATCACGCCAAAGACCGTGTTCGGCCGCGATGATCGACAGGAGATCCGTTCGACCAGCGCCTACCCTTGGCGAGCAATCTGCGCGCTGGAGATCGACTTTCCGACCGGCCCCACCCAGATCGGCACCGGTTGGCTGGCCGGGCCACGCCTGGTCGTGACCGCTGGCCACTGCGTCTACTCGCATCGCGATGGCGGGTGGGCCAGAAGTATCGCCGTCATGCCCGGTCGGAGCGGAGATCGTCAAGCTCAAGAGACTCTCACTGCACGGACCTTCAGAAGCGTTGCGGGTTGGACGCGTGACCGAGATCCGGAACTCGACTACGGAGCGATCCTCATCACAGGTGGGTCGGCCCCCGGACATTCTTTGGGCTGGTTCGGGTTCGGCACAGTCACCGATGCTCAGCTCCAGTCAGCTTCCGTCAACCTGGCTGGCTACCCCCACGACAAGCCCGAGTGGACGTTGTGGTGGCACGCGAGGCGCATCTCCACCCTGCGGCCGAACTCTCTGGGCTACACCTTGGACACGAACAAGGGGCAAAGCGGCGGGCCTCTGTGGAGAAAGGACGGCAACTCTAGGCAGGTCGTCGGTATCCACGCCGGGGGCCTCGGCGGTTTGAACCAAGCGGTCCGCATCAACAATCGCGTCGTGTCGAACCTCAAGTCATGGAACACCGCCGCGAGCCAACCATAGGCAGGCCCCAAGAAGGAGATTGAGAGATGACAAACATGTATCGATGCCTGGCGGCCGTTGTCTTCCTCGTGGCCACCCAAACCGGACAAGTCACTGCACAGACGGAAGCGTCGCCGGAGGCCTCCCCTCTGGTGACTACCCAGCAAGAACCGGAGGAAGAGAAACAACTCAGCGACGACAACAAGGCCGACTCTTCTGAGAACCGAACCGTTCTCTTTCACTGGATCGAGGGCGACGAGATTCGTTGGCACGAGGGGGGCTTCTATGCCGCACTGGGATTGGTGGGTGCTCTGATCACCCTCTTCTCGCTGATAGGCGGCAACGTTCCCGGCATCGCGGCACAGGCTCGGCTCGACGCCGGTGGGGCGCGGCTCGAGTTGCTCTACCAGCGCCTGCTCGCTGTGGCGAAGCCAGGAGCGGCCGCCGATGAGGTCGAGGCGCTCAACACCGCGGTGGCGAGGCTAGAAAAGAGTCTCAATCGAGAGCGCTGGCGCTTGTTCACTGTCGCCGCGTTCTTCTATGCGGTTCTGGGCGCCTTCTTTGCTTCTGCTCTCGCAAGAGACCTTCTCCAAGCCATCATCGTGGGTGCTGGTTGGACTGGATACACCGGCGCGCTCGGCATCAAGAAGGACTACGAGGAACGCAAGAAGTCCAAAGACGAGCAACTAGGCGCCGTCGAACAAGTGATCGGCTCGATTCAGAACGACGGCCACACCGGTGTCGGGTCGGAAGCTCCCGCCGCCAAGGACGCATCCCTGGAACTTGATGATCTCAGGAACAGGATCCGCATCGCCCGAGCTCTGTAGAGAACGGACGACCAACCATTTTCGCAGGAGTTCTAAATGCCGACTTTCTCCCAACCGAGAGGCACCCGCCCGCAGTCCTCGAGAGGAAAGATCGTCTTGAAGGTGAAGGCGGATGCCGTGGCGCCCGCCCTCACCGGAAAGCCGCTGGTCTTCTCCTCGATCAAGCCCGCGAGCCTGCCGGCGCAGGTTGCGCAGCCCTTGCGCTATCTCAGAACCAACGCTGGCCTCTCCAAGATGAGCGCCCCATTCTCAGCACGCAGGATTGGGCTAAGGCGCTTCCAAGCCGCTGACGCCACCGAGCAGACCGTGAATCTCCTTTCCAGCGTGGTCGACTCGGACAGCGAGTCTCTTTCCGGAATCAGCGTGGCCCAACTCGATCCGGCCACCGACACCGATGAAGCACTGGCTGCGCTCAGAGGCTCCGATGCCTTCGAGTTCGCCGAGAGACTGCCCGTGCGGTGGCTGAGCGCTCGACAAGGGGCTCGCCCCGAACCCTTTCGGAATCTGCAGTGGGGTCTGCGAGCCATTCGCTTCTTCGAGGCGGAGGCCACTCCAGGTCGCGCCGTTGCAGTCCTCGATACTGGAGTCGACGACGAGCACCCCGAGCTCTCGAGCCTGACTGAGCACCACCACCGAGGCCTGAGGTCAGAGGATCTGATCGGTCACGGCACCCACGTCGCAGGCATTCTGGCCGCAGACGTGAACAATGCAGTGGGCATCTCAGGTGCCGCGCGCTGCGAGATCAAAGCTTGGAAGATCTTCGAGGACGAGCCGGACCCGTCCGGCCAGTTCTACGTCGATGCTGAGCGCTACTTCGCCGCCCTGCATGAGACTCGAACGGCGGATGTTGGAGTCGTCAACCTGAGCATCGGTGGAACATCCCATTCGCAGGTAGAAGCGATGCTCTTCCGCAGGCTCGAAGAGGAGGGAATCCTCGCTGTTGCAGCAATGGGAAACGAGTACCACGAAGGGAACCCAACCGAGTACCCTGCCGCCTATGATGGCGTTCTCGCCGTGGGCTCAATCGATGAGACCATGCAGCGCTCGAGCTTTTCCAACACCGGCAAACACATCGACCTGGTCGCCCCAGGGTCCAACATCCTGTCGACTTTGCCCAGCTATGCGTCGCGAATTGCGAACCGGCGAGAGACAAATTACGCTGCATGGAGCGGCACATCCATGGCGACCCCCTACGTAGCGGCGGCCGCGAGCCTCGTCATGTCAAAGTTCGCCAGCCTTGACCCTGCCGGCGTCAAGCGGCAACTTGTGGAGACCTGCACACGTCTGAGGGGAATGGGAGGCGCCTGGACTGAGGGCTACGGTCATGGCCTGTTGAATCTGGAGGCGTCGTTGGCTAGCCTCGTCGAGTAGATGGCGGTTCACTTCAAGTTCCTCAGCGAAACACCTCCTGAAGTTCGAGAGGACTTGCTCACGAAGCTCTCAGAGGGTGGAGCTCTGACAGCGCGCCGCCTCTTCGCCGACGTGACCGACCCGGAACTTGCGGCACTGTATGTGGTGGAGGCCTCCGACGAGTCCATTGAGAAGCAACTCCTGAAGGCCCTGGGCGACGACTCTGCTGTCGAGTTCGTGGAGAAGCCTGCTAGACGCAAGCTGATTCGGTAGTTCCCTCGGGCCGGCCCGGGATCCGTGCGGGACTCCTAGGTCCGGCATCCTCGCCTTCGAGCGTCCTTTGGCCTCCTGGAGCCTGCTTCGACTCCGGCGGTTCCCTATGTTGGGGAAGGCACGCCTGGGCCGGAAGGTTGAGACTCTGTTGAGGGATGAGCTGAGGCCGTCCAGATCGGCAACGTTGCTGCCTCAACAAAGGGCGAGGACAGTCGTCTCTGGGACCTCGAACAGGCACAAGCATCAAGAGTGACTCCCCGCAAAGCAACTCGAAGGCCACCGTTAGGCGACCGCAACTCCTGGAGAGTTCTTCACGGTCTCACCGTGGTGTCGAGCTCAGCCCAGATTGCGGAATGGTCGCTCGACTTCTTCAGCTCGGAGAGCCATCCTGTCTTCTGGATCGTCGGGGCTAGACTCTCACCGTCATAGAAGATGTAGCTTCACCGTTACTGGTCTGAAGCGACGAGTTCGTCACCGACGGTGAGAGGAGGGCCACCTCCGGATAGAAGGTGCACCACGACTCGTACTCGTCGATCTCGGTGCAGTACCCGATCCATGTGCACCCGCTGCTTTGCGCAGGGCAGTCGTAGCACTCCCAGGTACCCCCGCCTTCGTCGCGCTCGATCGCCTTTGTGTACCGCTCACCAATCTGGAGGTCGCGGATTGTCATCGAGTCGGCAGGTAGCGCGCTGTCGAGATTCCATCGGTAGCGCTCGACACCTCTGGCTGTCGGGAGATGCGCAAGCCGAATGTCGGCCGCGTCCAGGTTCGACCGGGTAGGCCTTGGATCTTCGGCGCACGAGATCACCATCGCCAATGTCACAGTCAAGAGAATCAGGTACAACTCGGGTCGCTGTTCGAACATCGTTTCCTCCAAGTTCGCAAGTCAATGCTGGAAGTGAACGGACCCGCCCCGACTCCAGGACAGTGAGCATCGAAGCCGCTGCACCGGAGCAGGGCGAGGCCCAGTCGAGAACTACCGCCCGCACCCGGACTGAGCGGCTGCGGAGACGGCAGAACTCCTCTCCGATTCCGTGATCAGAGACCGGGAGGTCCGGCTGACAGGTCCTCTGGCGCAGCAAGGCAAGAAGGCCCCGCACAAGCGTGCCTGCGATTCCTGAAGGCAGGTAACGTTGCATCTCGAGCCCCACCGGCCGGAGAGCTGCACTCAGTTCTCACGAGGCGTTCGGCACTTCAATCCACGAAGCGACCTCTCTCACCAGATCAGGGCACGGCCCCGTCTCGCTCCGACTTGCGTTAGGGCAGCTAGAAGGCCAATTCCGGCCTCGTTGGCCCGCGAGAGGAGATACGACGTGACCAAGCCCGACATCCACACCACAGCCGCCCTGCCCGCCGCCGAACCTCGGAGGCTCCTGCGCTGGGCAATCGTCCTACTTCTTCTCCTGCCGACGGCGGTGTCGGCATCTGAGGTCTACCTGCGGGTGCACGATGGACCGGAGCGCGAGCTCAACTGGGCCAGTCTCGACCGGGACAAGCTCTCCGGTGACCGCAGGCTCGCCGCCTTCACGACCAACACCGGCATGCAGCGGGTCTCCGTCGTCCGGGATCCGGACGGGAAGCAGTACCTGAGAGCGGAGATCGACGGCAAGACGCGCGAACTCAACTGGGCGAGCCTCGACAAGGATCGCCTTTCCGGTGATCGACGGCTCGCCGCCTGGACGGTCAACCTCGGCAATCAGCCGATCGAGATCGTCACGGAGGACGGCCGGAGCTTCGTCCGCGCCGAGATCGACGGACGCTTCCGGGAACTCAGTTGGGCCAGTCTCCACAGCGAGAGACTCCCCGGCGGGAACCGCAGGCTCGCCGCCTGGACCGTCAACCTTGGCGGGCAGCCGGTTCAAGTCGTGCCGGCCACGAACGGAGTACTCATCCGACCGGTCAGCGAGCACGACAGACTCGACGATCGCTGCCTCACCAGGACACCGAGCGGATTCGAGCTTCGGCCGTGCGAAGAGCCGCGGCTGCCGACGTTCCGCAGCCCCGGTCGAATCGTCTTCGGCGACGAGTGCGTGACGGTTCCGTGGGCCAAGGACACCGAGCACACTCAGGAGATCTGGCACCGAGGCGGGAAGCACCTGCTGGTAGCTCGCCCCTGCGACGAAGACATCAACCCTCCCGGCAGCGACTTCCCCGGACAGAACACGTGGCGCTTCGATCCCAGCACCAGACGCATTCACCCGACCGCCCAACCGGCCGGAACTCCGGCCAAGTGCCTGAGCATGAGCGCGCAGGAACATGCGGTCATCCGAGACTGTGACGACGGTTTCGCCACCTGGTGGAGGCTCACCCCCTAGGCTCGGAGCAGCAACTGGCGCACCGCCCGTCCTCGAGGTGGCCATCTTCGCAAGAAGGGTGGCCTCTCGAGGACGGCACTCGTCGTGCCCGAAAGTGCGAGATCGTGTGAGCCGGACGGAGCTCCCACCGGTTCGTGAGCCACTTCACCGCCGGTGCACTTCGTCCCTCGGCGCTTCGTCCCTCGGCACCTCGCCCCCACCCAGGGAATCCCGGCGTGCGTGCTAGCGTACCTACCTTCAACACCAACAATCGGAGGTGGAATCGTGGCCACGACTCCAAGTGCAGTGCGTTCGACGCGCGGACTGAACACCGTCCAGACCTTCCTCAGGCTGGTGATCTTCCTCGTTTCACTGGCGGTGTTCTTCGGCTTGACGATGCTGGTGGCCGGGCTCCTGGCCGCCTTCGCGGACTTCTTGTTCCCCGCCACGCTGGCGGTCGGGGGGCTGGTTTCCCTGATCCTGGCGCTGGTCGTCTGTCGCACCCTTTATGTCATCCCGGAGTTCGAGCGGGTCGTGCTTCTGCGGCTCGGCAAGTTCGTCGGGGTCAAGGGGCCGGGTCTTTTCTGGGTGATCCCGTATCCGCCGTTCTTCCGCTCGGTGGCGGCGATTCTCGACATCCGGGTGCAGACGCGGGTGATCAAGGCGGCGGAGACATTGACCGCGGACAACGTGCCGGTCGGCACGGAGGCTGTGGTCTTCCTGCGCGTCGAGGACCCCGAGCGAGCCGCCCTTCGGGTCGCCGACTACCAGGAGGCGGTCTTCCAGGCGGCCAACAGCGCTCTCAAGGACACGGTCGGCACGATGGAGCTGAGCGACCTGCTCGGGGATCGGCAGACGGTCTCGGACAAGCTCAAGAACATCATCGACGGTGCCGCCTCCTCCTTCGGTGTCGATGTCACGTCGGTCGAGATCACCGACGTCCATGTGCCGAACGATCTGATCCAGGAGTTGAGCGTCCTGGCGCAGTCGAGACGGGCGGCTCAGGCGAAGATCGCCGAGGCCGAAGCGGAGAAGCAGATCGCGGAGAAGCTCAAGGAAGCGTCCGAGACCCTCACTCCGCGAGCGATGGAGATGTACCGCCTCAACGTGCTGGAGCGCCTCGGGCGCGAGGAGGGGAGCCAGATCGTCGTCTACGGGATGGGGGGCAGGGACGACGCGATGGAGACGGGCATCGCTTCCGCCGCGGCGGGCTCGGCGCAGGCCGGGCCGCGGGGCACAACCTCGGGGGGCTACAGCGGCTCTCAGGGGTAGCGCCCCTGCGCAGGGTTCCTCTCGGGTTCTGGGAGTGCAGGATGCGAGGTTGAGCAGGTGAGCCTGCCAAAGTGGATCCGAAGGAACCGCAGGTGGGTCGATCGTTTGGCCGGTTTGTTGGTTTCGCTCCTCCTGCTCACCGGGGGCCTGGCGACTCGCATGAGCGGCGAACCCGGCTACCGCAACTACTTCGGTGGTTACGTCGGAGGTTGGATCGCCATCGGCCTCGGTGTCCTTGGGCTCACAGTGACCCTTCTTCAATGGAACGGGCCACGCGGGAGGCGTCGTTCCAAATGGCGTACCCGTCGCGGTGAAAGTTCCGCCTCACCATGGGACACCTTCCGGAAGTGGTAGTGCGTCGAGCCGCGCGTCACACCGGGCCCGCTAACCCTCCTCAGGCGTGCAGACACATCCCCAGTACTCTCTGCACAAGGCATGGGGAACCGCCGTCGGGCCTGGAGCCGCTCCGCCCCCGAGGCAGCCCCACTCTTTGTAGTACCAGGGCTGTAGTTGCCAGTTCGAGCATTCGGGGAGCTTCGCGCACTGCGCCTTGCAGCGCGGCCTCAACTGCGGGACGAGCCGGCCGCACATCTGGGTGTAGTTCGGCGCCGCGGTTGCGCAGGACCTGACACGCACGCTCTCCGCCTGCTCGAGAACGAAGGGGACTCCGCACTTGGGTGTGAAGGCCTGGTCGAAGGTCTCGTGAATGGCGCCGGCGGCGTCTCGCACGTCACCGATCCAGCCGCTGGTCCCGTAATCCGGCCAACGAACTCGAGTGACGACGAGAATGCACTCGTGATCCTGACCGCTGCAATCAGGGTCGGGGATCTCCTCCTCGACGATGAACTCCTCGATGTCGTTCTGATCGCGAAAGTCACCGCTCTTCGCCACGTCGGACCGACCATCCGGGAAGACGAGGGTCGGAAAGAGCACGAGGACGAGGAACAGGCGTCTCGAGAGGCGGCGTAACTGCAGCATGCGGCGCATGGCGAACCTCCTGGGGTCGATCGATCGGCGACTTGGTACTCAGGAAGAACAGGCGGGCGGAACGAGGCACTCGTTACCGGCCTCGCTCTCGGGGCGACTCCCCGAGCCGGTCCTAACGACATCCTAAGGAGACCCTCGCCCGGGCCTCACGACCCGGGGGCCGGCGGGAGGCATGGTTGGGATGGCCCGGGCCGTCCACCGGCCCACTCCTGGAGATCCCTGCCATGAGACCTTCCCGCCCCGTCGTCTTCGTCCTTCTAGCCTCAGCCTTGTTTGCAGGGTCGGCACGCGGCCAGCTCGGCCTGGGGGGCCTCTCGGTCTTCGACGGCCTGGACACGGATTCGGTGACCGGATACGCGATCGCTTTCGGGGACTTCACCGGCGACGGCATCGACGACCTCGTGATGGGCGCCCCGGGGTACGCGGCATCCGGGCTGCCGGAGGCGGGCGCCATTCGGGTAATACCGGGATCGAGCGGCGGAGTGGTCCTGATCCGGGTCTTCACGGCGGACGACCTGCCGAGCGGTGCCGACCAGGCGTTCGCGGGGTTCGGGCGCACGCTGGCGACCGGAGACTTCAACGGCGACGGACTCGACGATCTCGCGGTCGGGATTCCCGGCGCGGACCTTTCCGGGCAGATCGCGGCAGGATCGGTGGCGATCCTCCACGGCACCGGCGACGAGACGATCCTCACCGGCACCGGCCAGTTCCTCACCCAGGGCCCGCTGGCGGGTGCGATCGAAGAAGGAGACCGCTTCGGCTCGACACTGGTCGCGGGCGATCTCTCCGGCGACGGCATCGACGATCTGGCGATCGGGGTCACGGGTGAGGATCTGGTGGTCGGCGGCAGCGCGGTCGATCAGGCGGGTGCGGTCAACGTCGTCTACGGTGTCGAAGGGGTGGGTCTGACGGCCGCCGGCAATCAGCTGCTGCACCATCAGGTCGCCGGCGTCGACGGCACCGCAGGGGAGGACGACCTCTTCGGCGCGGCGCTGGCGATCGGCGAGTTCACCGGCGACGCCTGGGCCGACCTGGCGGTCGGCATCCCCGGCATGGGCGACTTCGTCGTCGGTGGCGACGACGGGTTCGGTGGGGTGCGGATCTTCCGTGGCTCGGCAGGTGGCATCGACCTCGACTCGACCGAGCCCCTCTGGTTCCAGGACACGCCCGGGATCCTCGGCATCGCGTCGGACGACGACGCGTTCGGCAGCGCGCTGGCGGCGGCCGACTTCGACGGTAACGGCGTCGTCGACCTGGCCGTCGGGGTGCCGGGCGAAGAGGAGTTCGGCACCAACGGCTCGGGTGCCGTACAGGTGATCTACGGCCGCGCCGGCATCGGCCTCGACGACCTCGACGACCAGTTCTTCTTCGAGGGCCTCTTCGACGGCGACGTTCAGGAGCACGATCGCTTCGGTGAGGTCCTCGCGGCCGGCGACTTCGACGACGACCTCGCCGACGACCTGGCGATCGGCGCCCCGCAGGACGACTCTCTGGGTGCCGACAACGCGGGCGAGGTCAGCATCCTCTACGGCAGCGACGCCGGGCTGACGGTCGCCGGGGCGCAGCTGGCGAACATGTTCCTGATCGACACCCTCGAGGACGGCGACCGTTTCGGCCGGGCGCTGGCGACGGGGCGGTTCGACGGCACCGGCGGCGGAGCGGATCTGGCGATCGGCGTGCCCTTTCGCGACGTCGATGGAGACATCCGAACGGGAGTGACCGTCGTGCTCTACAGCCGGGGGATCTTCGAGGACGGGTTCGAGTCCGGCGACACTTCGGCGTGGTCGAGCACCGTGCCGTAGAAGCGGTGCACCCGTTCGCTGCGCTGTGAGAAGAAGCCCGCAGCACGCGGCGGCCTCGACCCGCGATACCCCAGACCCCGGCAGAGCCGCCGGCTCAGGGCTCGGCGAGCAGCTTGACGAACGAAGTCACACCGCCGACTTCGTCTCGCACTCCGACGACCACTTCGCTGGGGCCCGGAGGCAGGTTGAGGCCCACCACGATGCGGTGGTTCGGCTCGGCCCCGACGGGAACTTCGATCGCCTTCTGAAGAACCGGCAGCACCCCCGCGGAGGAGTTTCGGATCAACAGGAAAAGGCGCACCCGGGCCGGCGGCGACGGCGCTTCGGCCGACGGCAGCTGCGTCAGAAGTGCGACCGGGAGAGTCAGCTCGAGCTCCGGAGTCGGAGCCGTGCGGATCTGCGCCTCGACGCCGAGCGGGTTTTCGAGACCGGCACCGTCTCCCAGATTCAGCACCGCGTGCGCCCGATCGACCAACCTCTCCGCCGGCGGCTTGTCGCGGTAGGACTGGCGGTACCTGAGCTCCACTCCCCTCTTCGGCGAGCGGAGCTCGACCCGGATCCGATGGGTGCGCCCGTCGGCCGGATGCTCGGGGGTAAACGCTAGCTCGTAGCCTTCCGAGACGTCGGAGTCGAGCGTCTCGAACAGCCGGCCGGCGTCGAAGAGGAGCTCGCCGCCGGTCTCACCGGCCAGGAATCTCAGGCCGTCCCGGAGGTTGCCCTCGCGGTCGAGGCGGGCGAAACCCGGCAAGCCGGAATCCCGATCCATCGACCCGACCTGAAGCGGATAGAGACTGATCCGCCCCGCGTTGGCCTCGGCGGAGAGCGCCGCGAGCGTTTCGGTCTCGTCGTAGCGCACCTGCCGGTCGGTCTGGAACTCGAGAATGTTCTCCGCAGCCGGACAGAGATCGGCCAGATAGGCCGCCAGCGACAGGCCGGGGCGTTGCTCGAGGCCCGGGCTCAGGTACACCACCGCCTTGCGGCCCGGCAGGCCAGACAATGAGCGCACGAGCTGGAGCAGGCCCACTGAGGTTGCCCCCACTTTCTCCGCGGTCCGGGAGGCGTACTGCTCCCATGCCCCCGTCATCGCGTCCCACCCGCAGTCGCAGGGATCGCAGTCGGTCTGCGCGAAGCCCTCCACGATGCCCCGGATGTCGCTGACGGAGCGCCGATAGCCGAGCACGAGGTCCACTCCAGCCGACGGCTCGCCGGCGAGCTGCTCCAGCGCCTCGTCGAGGGACCCGAGCTCGGTCAGAAAGCCGGTACGCCACTGCAGCTTGCTGTCGAACGTCACCAACGCGAAGCGCAGCTCTCCCGGGTCGCTCGCGGCGGCCAGCCGGCGCAGATGCTGTACGAGGATCTCGCGCCGGGCCTCGAGCAGGGTCGAGTTGTCGATGTAGAGGACGACCAGCAACGGCGCCGTCTCGCCCGGCCTCACTTCGGCCGCAGCAGTCGAGGCGTCGGCGTCCTCCGTGCTCCCCGCGGTTCGGCCGCCGGGACTCGCGAAGTGGCTGAGCTCCACTTCCCGGTCGTCGACGAAGACTCTGAAGTCGTCGCGGGCCAGGTCGAGGAGGGCGCGCCCCTTCCTGTCGGAGACGAAGACCTCCACGTTGACCACCCGCACGTCGAGGCTCTCGAAGACGAGGTCGCCCTCGACCGGCTGAGCTCCGGCGGCAACGCCGAGGAGCAGGGTACCCGCAGCGAGGAACAGGCTTGCCAGGCGTTTCCTCGACCTCTTCACGACTCGTTTCCTTGTCACTCGGCTCCATTCTCCCCCATCCGACGGAGTGCGCTGGTAGAGGTACCGAGCGAAGCCCGAGAAGGCTCCTAGGAATCTCCGGTCGTCCGCCACTCCCTCAGCTCTCCCCTTGAAGGCCCCGAACATCGAGAGAGAGAGAGAGAGAGAGAGAGAGAGAGAGAGAGAGAGAGAGAGAGAGAGAGAGAGAGAAGAACCGTGCTCACGTGTTAGTTTGGCGAAACACTTCCCAGAGAGGAGCAGCCGTGGACCATCAGCGCGAATACTCGGCAGAGCCGCTGCAACCCGAATCCGCCCTGGACTTCGGAGAACGCACGGAGTTCGTCCGGCGCACCTACACGCATCTGTTCGGCGCGATGCTCGCGTTCGTTCTCGTCGAGGTGGTGCTCTTCAAGACGGGCCTGGCCGCGTCGATCGCGAACGCTCTTCTCGGGGTGAACTGGCTCTTCGTCCTCGGCGGCTTCGTCGTGGTCAGCTGGATCGCCTCTCGCGCCGCCCACCGGGCGAAGAGTCTCCAGACCCAGTACCTCGCCCTCGGCGGCTTCGTGCTGGCGGAGGCGATCATCTTCGTCCCGATGCTCTACATGGCTCAGTACGCGGCTCCGGGAGTCCTGCGGAGCGCGGCCGCCGTGACTCTCTTCGCCTTTACCGGGCTGACCGCGATCGTCTGGTTCACGCGCAAGGACTTCTCGTTCCTGGGAAGCCTCCTCAAGTGGGGCGGAGTCGTCGCGCTGGCCCTGATCGTCGGCGGCGTCGCCTTCGGCTTCGACCTGGGGACCTACTTTTCGGTAGCCATGATCGGCCTCGCAGGCGCCGCGATTCTCTACGACACCTCGACGATCCTTCGCGACTTCCCCCAGGATCGCTACGTCGGCGCGGCGCTCGAGCTCTTCGCCTCGGTGGCGCTGATGTTCTGGTACGTGTTGCGGCTCTTCCTGTCTCGCGACTAGCGTCGGCCTAGCGCACGACGAAGTCGTGGCGCAGGTCGACACAGCGGTCGCGCCCGTCTTCGCACACTCGCGCTTCGATCGTCCAGTCGCCTCTGGGTTCGTCGGCGTCGAGCGAGAACGAGACGTTGTTCATGCCGATCTGCAGATGGCCGCCGGGCGGCGCTTCGCCGCGCCACAGCGGGAGCGTGATCTCGTCGACCGCCAGGCTGCCGTCGGGCCGTACGATCCGGACCTTGGCGTAGACCGCCGCCTCGGCGAGAGGCTCGCCGGTTCCTGCCCCCTCGAAGTGCACCCAGATGTACATCAACTGGTCGATGTCGAGCGCGCGATCGGAGACCACGCGCGGCGCCCGATGCCCCCACTTCCGATCCCAACCCCGCAGGTACCTTCCGGCGAAGTGTGCCCCCATCTCGTGGTTCTGCTGCGAGAAGTGGCGCAGGACGAGAGTGGCGCCGAACCCCTCCTCTTCGGCGCTGGCTGACGCGGGCGGCTGGCGGGCCTCGACCAGGGGCACGAGGCGCTTGACGAAGCGCTCGTTGAACCACCAGTTGCCGGTCTTCATGAACTGGTTGAGTTCGCGATAGAGCTTGTCGTCATCGGCCGGCAGCGAGCTGAAGTCGCGCTGCAGCCCGACGGAGTCGCGAATCGGGTCGTAGGACCACTCGGCGCCGCCCCGCTCGCGAGCCGTCGAATGCTCGTTGAGGACGGCGGCCATCTCCGGCCCGGTCAGGCCCCAGCCGCCGACCGTGCCCCGCTTCTCGGACAACGAGTAGCGGCACGACAGGACACCCCGGCCCTCGTGAAGCACCATCGACAGGGCGTTCTTGTCGCCGAAGGGATAGACGACGTTGCTGGCGTTGAGCCTCGGCGGGCTCTGGCGGATCCTCTCGAGCTCCTCCTCGCGACTCGAACCGTCCGGAAAGACCAATCGCAGCACCAGCGGCACGCGGAGTCGCCGCATCGACTCCAGGGCGAAGAAGAGAGCCACCTCTTCCGCCGTCTCGGCATTGATCGGCCGCGTCTTCGAGCGCGCCGGCGCCGGGAGCGGCGCGAGCAGGCCGAGGACCAGCCCCAGGCAGATCAGGCGGACCGCTGGACGCTGAGCCGCGGGGTACCCGCAGCCGGTCGAAAGAGGGTTCACTCCATCGCCTGCGGAACGGTGAGTGCCTGTGCCGGGGAAGCCATCGACTTCGCGCGACTATGGCACAGGAGTCGCTGGACCCTACTGTTTTGCAGTCGCCCCGGCGCTCTTCTTCGCCATGCCTGGCTTCGCCTTCTTCGCCGCCTTCTTTGCCGTCTTCCTGGCGGCCTTCTTCGCCGCCTTCTTCGGGGTCTTGCGGGTAGTCGTGCCGGACGACTCGGTCATGCCGGGGGCCATCTCGAGCGAGTGGACCGCCAGCGCGCCGTGAGTCCGATCGTGGACGAGCAGGACCCGGGCACCGTCCGGCGCCTCGACGCTGAAGAGCTGGACGGCACCGTCCTGGGACAGCTCGCCCTCCCGCGGGTCTTGGGAGGACAGGACGGCGGTCGAGGTTTCGATGAACGTTTCGGCCGCGGCCTCGGCGTCCTCGGCGACCGAGATCGTCCCGCCCGCCACCTCAGCGAGTTCGGCGACTGCGCGACTTGCGGTGGCGAAGCCGACCGCGGGCTCGCCTTCCGCCAGCCAGGAGCGCACCAGAGCTCCGACCGTCTCAGGCGACGGATCGTAGGCGACGTGCGGGCACCGCAGTCGCGGCCAGACGACGGGGCGCAGCAGCTCGAGCGCCGTCGCGACTCTCTCGTCTGCGCCACCCTCGCTTCGGGAAGCCTCTGCGACGGTCACGTAGAAGCGGTAGTAGTCCGCAAACTCTCGAGGGGTCACCGCCCGGTCCGCCGCGAACGAGGCCGCGGCCTTCGAGTGGTTCGTCGAGTCGTACGTCGAGTCGAACAGATCGAACAAAACGATCGCGTCCCCGAGGGTGAGAGATTGGAAGAGCGGGTCGTCGCGAAGGCCGAATTGCGTGAGGGCGATCTGGCCACCCGCCAGTTCATCGGCGGTCCACAGCTTCGACTGAGCCAGCAGTCTGCGCGTCGTCACCGTCGGCTCGTAGCTGCCGGCGGCGGCCGCCTCTTCGACCGCTCTCAGAAGTTCCGGCGGCACCTGAAACAGCCTCTCGGCGCTCACCTGGAGGCCGAGGCCCGGGACCAGCAGAAGCTCGCTGCCGTGGAGCCCGTTCTGGACTCCGCTGACGAGTGCCCCTTCGCTCGGGAAGTGGTAGTGGTGACCGGCATCCCCGATAGCGCTGCGGAGCCAGTCCTCGCCGTCGACGATCAGGCCGACGACGGCACGGGCGGGTTCGGACAACTGCTCGGGGGAGGTGATGAGGTGGCCTGCGATCTGAACGGTCATCTCGGACCTTCTTCCCTAGGCCTGAGAGTCCGTCGGGCCACTCCCCTCGTCTCCCGAGGGAAAGCCGTTGAGCACCGCTGCCGCTGCGGTGCCGACCTCCGAGAAGGTGTTCGTCGCGGCCCTGACCGTACTGGTAGCGGCCTCGACCGCAGTGTCGAACGCGTTCTGCTCGCCGGTCTCCAGAAACTCGGCCAGCGCTACGCCGATCGCGGTCCCTGCCACGGTGCTGACGTTTCGCAAGTGGTCCACGGCGTCCTGAACGGCCATCGCCGTCGCCTGGGCTACGGCGTGGTAGGCCTTGCCGGCAGCATCGGCCTGCGTGACCTCCGCGATGAGGTCGTCGAGCTCCGGACTCGAGGTTGCTGAGCTGTGGTTCTCTGCCATCGTTCTGTCCTTCCCGGCCTACTTGCCGGGCGTCGGCGACTTCCCTTTGGCCGGCTTCTCGTTCGTCGTCGGACCGCCACGCTTTGGCGATACCGGTTGCGGGAGCCGGTGCGCCGCCAGCAGGCGGGCGCAGGTGGCGGCCACAGCCGCCTCGGCAACCATGCGGTCGTTGTGCTGCGCGGTGACGGCATTGTGCATCGACATACCGACGGTCTGCGCCATCACGATGTCGAGCAGCGCCTTCGAACCGGCCTCCGCGGTACCGATGTTGACGGCGTTGGTCTCGCGAACCGCGTCGACGATCTGATCGTTGACCGAGGTCGAGCCCCTGCCGCTCATCCGGACTCCACCTCCTCGGCGACGGCGACGCTGGTGGCTGCGGTGTCGAGCGCCAGCAACGTCGCGACACCCTGGGTGGTGGCGGCCTGAGCGGTGATGTTGGTCTGCTGCTGCGCCATGGTCGCGTTGTGGGCGGCGTTGCTCAGCGCCTGGGCGGTCGCCTGATAGAGGTTGCCGATCGCCACCGCGGGGGCGTCCCCGAGCACCTTGAGGTTGGCCTGGGTGACCGCATCGGTGATCTGACTGTTGACTGAGGTGGGGAATGCCATGGGTTGGTCTCCTTGCCCGTTCCGGGCTGTTGGGGCGTGATCGGGCCGGTGAAAGGCTCGCGAGTACGAAAGAGTCCTAGGACTCTTCTTCGGGGGCTTGGACTCGACGAAGGACGGGTCTTCGGTCTGAGGGGCTTGACACGCTGCGGCGACCGCGGCGTCGACGAGCATAGGACGGGTCGGATGGAGAGGCCATCCACGACACCGCTTGGTCGGTCTGACCGACGAGATGGCGAGCGGCGAAAGGTGACGAATGAGAAGCGAGCTTCGTTCACGACCTGCCTCCTCAGCCTCACGGGACACGACATGCAGTTTCGAGAGGTACTCGACGTCTTCGATGGGTTCGGGATCGGTCATGCGGAACTCCTTGCAGAGTTGCTGTCGGGTGGCTGCCGGTGCGGATCGAAGATTTATGTGCTTGCCTCTCAGCATAGCGCAACGCTTCGACTCATCTTCTCCGGCGGCTCATGTTGGAGAGAACGCGAAATCGCTCCGATGGGGGCCAGACGGTGGATGGGGCGATCGAGAAACGGCCCGCGAGTTAGAGTGGCCGGGCTTCTGGAACGCCCCCCCGACGCCCGGCCAACGTGACGACCCAGCCACCCATCGACCCGCAGGCTCGAGTCGGTCACATTCATCGAAAAAAATCTTAAGGACGATTCCGTCTCTGTTCGTTCGCGTCGGCTGGCTGTTCTTCAAACTGCGTCACGACGGATCTCTGAACGTCCCGGGATCTGGTCGGCAACGCGCACACATCACCAAGTGAACGAGACCAAGAATCCGCTCTGACGATCGTCTTTAGCCTGACTGGCAGAGGATTGCCGTTCGCATCCTTCGGCGCTTCTTCTCCATCCGGTCGCAGACCTCGAGCGTGCTGTCGCCTTCTACCGCGATGTTCTGGGCTTCGAGTGCTGACCCAGAGGATGGGCGGACCAGGCTAGCACGCGTTCCTGAGCGCCCACACCAATCCTGGCGGCTACCACCACTGGCACGTCGGCCTCAACACCTGGGAGAGCAGGGGGGCGGCTCGCCACCCGCTCCGGGAACCACGGGCCTCTTTCATGTCGCGTTCCTCTACCCGACCCGGCATGCGTTGGCCACGGCTCTGCACCGGCTCCTCGAGGCCGGAATCGAGCTCGACGGCGCCGCCGACCACGGCGTGAGCGAGGCGCTCTACCTGCGCGACCCCGACGGCAACGGCCTCGAGCTCTACTGGGACCGCCCGGAGAGCGAGTGGCCTCGGGACACGGAGGGAGGGCTCGCGATGTTCACGCGTCGGTTGGATCTGGAGGGATTGCTGGCCGAGGCTGTTGGGTCGGCGTAGGACTGCGTCAGCCCCACGCTGGCCTGACCTTCCCTATCCGGCCCGGAGAATGCTCTCCATCTTCTTCCCCCTGGCGAGCTCGTCCACGAGCTTGTCGAGGTACCGGACCTTCTGCGTGAGCGGGTTCTCGATGTCTTCGACCCGGTAGCCGCAGATGACGCCCTTGATCAGGTGCGCGTTCGGGTGGAGCGTCGCCTGGTCGAAGAACTCTTCGAAGGTGACGTTGGCGTCGATGAGCTGCTGCAGCCTGCCGTCGTCGAACCCGGTGAGCCAGTGGATGACCTGGTGCAGCTCCTCCCTGCTCCTGCCCTTCTTCTCGACCTTCGTCACATAGTGCGGGTAGACGGAGGAGAACTTCATCTTCGCGATTCGTTCGTCGTGTTCGGGAGTGGTCGTGGCCATCCGTTCGGAGCTCCGCCGGTGAGTGTTGGACCGTACGCGACGTTTTCAGCCTACCAACCCACACCGGCTCTGACCGGCCTCCTGCCGCTGATCAGCCGCCGCGGCCCTTCTGATACTCTTTTCTTTCACTATCTATAAACTTGGAAGTGCCTGTTCTTCGGCGCGAAGTCCGCGCCGAAGACTCACTCCAGCGACCAGGAGCCGAGCATGATCATCGAAACAAGCCAGGCGATCGAGCCCCAAGGGCCCCACCGAATCCTCGTCAAGCATGTCGATCCGACCCTGCAGCCGGACGATCCGGACTTCGAGACGCCGATCGAAGAGCTGGTCGAGCGCGAGGAACGCGGCGGGCCGACCAGCACGGCCGCCGAGCGGCCCAACACGCGGGACTTCGATCCCAACGACCACGACCCTCCTGAGAGCAGGGTCGAACGGTAGCGCCCGCCGGACGGTGCCGGGCCCGAGCGGCCCCCGCTCGCGGTCCGGCCCTCAGCCCGCGTCAGTCGCCGTAGATGCGGATGCCACCGAAGAAGATCGCCACTTCGGTCATCCTCACCGTACCCCGCACGCCGAACCTCACGGTCATCGGCTCCTTGAAGAAATCCTTGATCTGCGCGTCGGTCAGGCCCTCGGCGCGAAGCGACCTAGCGCTGACGAGGCCGCCGGTGCAGCTCCTGGTCGTTCGCTCACGCTGAATCTCGAAGGCACCGTCGGGCAGGGTGTTCTGGCGGGTGGACACCAGGATCCCCTCGGGGAAGGGCGCGCCGGTGTTGTCCAGGAACAGAGATCCGTTGAACGGGAAGCCGTCGGAGTTGGTCAGCCCGTTCAGCACGTCGTTCTCGATCTGCACGGTGAGAAGAAGGCCCATGCTTCCCGTCTGCGTGGAGCCGGTGGTGTTGCCCCAGAGCCAGGTGGAGAACTGGGTGAACGTAAAGCAAAGCAGGGAGTTGGAGGCGCGGTCGGGAAGCTCGATCATGCCCAGGTCGAACTCGTCCACGGAGGTCGTGGCCGGCGCAGGAAGGTGTTCGATGCAAACCTCCTCCGGGGGAGAGCCGGTGCAGTCCGCCTGAACGACCACCGGCGTGGTCTGCGAGACGCCCAGATAGATCTTGTCGCGACCGAACGAGTCGGCGTCTCCCACCTGATCCTCGGTGACTGCAGCCTCACCAGCCGTGCCCCTGAACTCCTCTCGCGCGGCACGCAGCAGGTCCACTGTGCCCTCATCGATCAGATCGCCGGGCTGGGCTGCTTCCACCGGCTGGGCTGCCAGGGCAGCCACCGTCACGAACATCGTCCCCCAGACAAAGTTCCTCATCGCTCTCTCCTCTTCCGGTATGCGTCGGTTGGATACTGCACTCGATTCGGTTGCGGGAAGGGTGCAGGCTCCTGGCCCTGAGCGGCTGACGGCCAAGAACTCCCCCTCGACGAAAAGCTTCCGGACCGAGCCCGAAGTCTCCGCTACGCGCCCCCGCAGGCACTCACTTCCGTGTAGACCGGCCCGTCATCCACCGCCGGGCCACTCCCCAGGCTGTGCGGGACCTGCACCTGGAACGAAGCCGTCCCCGTGTTGCCGTCGGCGTCTGTGGCCGCGAGGTGGATGGTGTAGACCCGTCCGTTGGATCTGCCGCTCCGCTCCGAGCGAAGATTGACTGAGCGGCAGTCGTCGGCGATCACGATGTCGTTGAGCGTGTTGCCGTCGCCCTTGCCGTTCTCCACCTCGTCGCTCGACACCGAAGTGACGACCACGTCGCCGATGCCGACCCCGGTGTCACACAGATCGACGACCGAGGTGACGATGTCCGCCACACTGACGCCGACGTACTTGTGATTTGGCGGCCAGAGCACGATGGGGCTCGGCAGCACGGTGATCACCGGCGGCGTGGTGTCGACCACGAAGACGTCGCGGATCTCCTGTGCCATGTTGCTGCTGGCGTCGGTCGCCGTGTAGGTGATCGGGTAGGTGCCCGGCGTCGCCGTGTCGACCGTGCCGGTGATGTCGAGCATCGGGTCGTCGTCGCAGATGTCGGTGACCACCGCCCCCGGCTCGTCATAGCTGTCGATAGCGCACTCGAGCACCATCGGGTTGTCGCCGTTGAGAGTGATGTCCGGCGGCGTGGTGTCCTCCACGGTGATCTGTACCGTGTCGGTGTCCTGCTCGCCGTTGCCGTCGTCGACCTCGAGCGTGATGACGTGGACGCCCAGCGGCAGCGTCACCACGGGCATCACGCCGGTCACCGTGCCGCCGCCCTGTGGGAACGGCCCCGTCCAGGTGTAGGTCAACGGATCGTCGTCGGGGTCGCTCGAGCCGCTCCCGTCGAGGGTGACCTCGGTGCCGCCCATCGGCGCCGAGCACTCGACCGTCTGGTCGGGCCCGGCGTCCGCGACCGGCGGTGAGTTGGGCGGGCTGGCGCCGAACTCGTAGGCGCCGACGTCCGGAATGCCGCCCGTGTCCCGCGGGATGTAGCCGCGCTGGTCGGTCGTCAACCCGCCGGCCACCGCAACGTCGCCCTGGTCGATCAGGTCGCTGGCCGCCGTCAACTCGTGGGTGAAAGTCGGGCCTCCGTTGTCGGCCAGGCCGCCGATCCCCTCCGTCGCCGGTGTCACCGGGTTCGGGAATCCGGCCGAAGTGGTCTCGATGTAGTTGTTCGTGCCGCCGAAGCCGGCGTTGGTGCTGGAGACGTAGTCGGCGACCACCGCACCGCCGTCCCGGGTGCCGGCGAGGATGGAGTTGTCGATCAGATCGTTGGCCGCCCCACCGTCGCCGCGGCTGACCACCGCTCCCTCGCTGCCCGGGGAGCCGTCCACGTCGTTGTCGTAGAGCGTCGAGTTGAGGATGAACAGCATCCCGCTGTAGTTGAAGATCGCCGCGCCGAGCCCCTGGCCGTCCTCACCGCCGCCGGAGCCGATCACGGCTGTGCCGCCGGGACCGCCCACGGCGGAATTGCCCGAGAGGGTGCTGTTGGTCACGGTGACCAGGCCGTCGTGATTGAAGATCGCTCCCCCGAGGCCGGCACCGCCGCCGCCCGCGCCGCCGGGGATGATGGACTCCACGCCTCCATCGCCTCCGGCCCCGCCACCGAAGCCGCCGCCGCCACCCGAGCCCTTGCCGAGCGCGCCGGAGCCGCCGCCACCACCACCGCCGCCGAGTCCGCCGGTGCCGCCGTCGCAGCCCGGGTCGCCATTGGTGTCAGCGCCGCCGCCGCCACCACCGGAGCCGAACGAACCGCCGAAGCCGTCGGTGCAGTCCTCACCACCGCTGCCGCCCGTACCACCGCCACCCGCGCCGCCCGCGCCCGGCGAGTCGCCGCCGAAGGCGCCATCTCCCGCCACTCCGGCACCACCACCGCCGAAGCTGCCGTCCGGCGGCTGGTTGAACTCGCGTTCCGCACCCCCCTCGCCCCCCACCGCCGTGTTGCCGCTCAGAGTCGAGCGCACGAGGTGGACCTCACCTTCGTTGAAGATCGCACCACCCATCCCGGCGCCGCCGCCACCGCCGCCACCGCGGGAGCGAGGGCCGCCGTCGAAGCCGGTCGCGGTGCCGCCGGTCAGGGTGAGATCGCGCACCGTCAGATCTCCACCACCGGTGACATAGATCAGCCGCCCCGGCCCACTCCTGGTGATCGTGATGCCCGGGCCATCGTCGGGGCCTTCGATCGTCACGTTGCTCGAGACCTCGAGAGCGGACGGGCCGAAGGACGTGTCGTCGTTCGAGGTCAGCGTGATCGTCGAGCCGGCCAGGGAGCCGTCGAAGACGATCGTGTCGGAGCCGCTTCCTGCCGCGCACCCTCCCACGGCGGAGTCTCCGTTCGCCGACGCCACCGCCTCCCGCAGCGTGCACCCGGTTCCGTCATCGGTATCGCTGTCGACCGTGAGGGTCGCACCCATCGCCAGACCCGCTACCAGAAGCATCGCGAAACCCGTCAGAAATGGCCTGAACATCGCTCTCGACATGGCTGACTCCCCGTCCTGGACCACGAGCCCTGGACCACGAGCCGGGCACCTCTTCCACGCCCGGCCCACCCAGGCTCGTTTCGATTGTTGTCTGTTTGGCAAACAGTAGCACCCGGACCCTGTGGCCCGAGCCGCAGCTCGCGTTGATAGGCTCCCACCGCCCGATCCCTACCGATGACCGAAGGAGGAACGAGCTTGCCTCGATCACGAACTCTTACGCGCGCGGTCGCGTTGGCTCTGTCCTGTTTCACCCCCCTCCTTCTTGTCGATGCCGCCTGCGGCGAGAACTGGCCGCAGTGGCGTGGCCCCCGGCTGGACGGGACGAGCCTCGAGACGAACCTCCCGACACAGTGGAGTCGTGAGCGGGGCGTGCGGTGGCGGCTCGAGCTTCCCGGACGTGCGGCTTCGACGCCCGTGGTCTGGGGCGATCGGATCTTCCTGACTTCGACGCGCGAGGGCAGCGACGAGCTCCTTCTTCTCGCCGTCAGCCGCGAGGGGGAGGTCCTCTGGGAGCGGCTGGTCGATCACGGTGAAGTCAAGGTGTTCTCCGGGTTCGAGCACGAGACGACGGCGGCGTCGCCGTCGCCGGCGACCGACGGGGAGCACCTCTGGGTACTGTTCGGCACCGGCAAGCTCGCCTGCTTCGACCTCGACGGCGAGCTGGTCTGGGAGACCGACCTCGGAGAGCGCTACGGCAAGCCGAGTCTCTTCTTCGGCCTTTCGATGTCGCCGCTTCTTCACGGCGACCGGCTGATCCTGCAGCTTCTTCACGCCGACCGGCAGCTCGTCGTGGCGCTCGACAAGGGGAGCGGCGAGGAGGTTTGGAAGACCGAGCGTCCGACCGACGCGAAGGGCGAATGCCTGCATTCGTACGCCTCCCCGGTCCCGTTCGGCGATCATGTGCTGATCCACGGCTCCGACTACGTGAGCGCGCACTCACTCGCCGACGGCGCCGAGCAGTGGCGCTTCGGCACCCTCAACCCCGCCGACAACTACAACCCCTACTTCCGCCTGGTCGCGACCCCGGTGACCGATGGCGATCTAGTGATCGTCACGACGGCGAAGCGCGGCCCGGTGTTCGGGCTTCGCACGGAGGGCGCCGAGGGAAGGATCGGGCCTGACTCCGAGCGGGTTCTCTGGAAGCTCGACAGCGCCACTCCCGACGTCCCGTCGCCGATCCTCCACGAGGGGATCGTCTACCTCAACGACGAGCGCGGCGCCCTGACCGTCGCGCGAGCCGAGGACGGCACGGTCCTCTACCAGGAGCGCGTGCACGGCAAGCCGCACCGGGCCTCGCCGGTTCTCGCCGACGGCAAGCTCTACGTCACCGGCACCGACGGCAGGGTGTCCGTCCTCGCTCCGGGCGAGAACTTCGAGATCCTCGCGCAGAACGACCTCGGCGAATACACGGCCGCGTCACCGGCGATCTCAAACGGAACGATCTACCTGCGGACGAACGAGGCGCTCTACGCCATCGGTGCCGGGACGCCCGACACGAACTGAAGGTCGAACCAGCCAACAAGAAGGAGAACTCCCTCGTGAACAAGGCTCCCCTGATCGCCCGAGTGCTGCTCGGCCTCATCTTCACCGTCTTCGGCCTCAACGGCTTCTTCAATTTCATCCCGGTGCCGCCGATGCCGGAGGCTGCGGGTTCCTTCATGGGCGCTCTGGCCGCGACCGGCTACATGCTGCCGCTGATCAAGGCGACAGAGGTGGTCTGCGGCGTGCTCCTCCTGATCGGCCGCTGGGTGCCGCTCGCGCTCGTCGTTCTCGCTCCCGTGGTCTTGAACATCTTCCTGTTCCATGTCTTTCTCGCGCCGACGCCCGACGGCTTGCTGCTGCCGATCGTGTCGCTGGTCCTGGGGATCTACCTGGCGCGGGTCTACCGCAAGTCGTTCTCCGGTGTTCTCGCCGGCGACAGCCGAACCGGCTGACTCCCGAGAAGCCCTTCCGGCCGGACGCTCCTCTTCGGGAGTCACCGACCCGCTCTACCCGTCCGCCGGCTCAGCTGCGGCTACTGCCGGGTCGGAGAGTTCCACGACGCAGTTCGAGGCTCTCGCATGGCCGGCTCGCATAGCCGGCTCGGGTTGGACCGCCTTACAATGGCGGTCCAACCCCTCTTCAGAGCGCCGCGGGTGATGGCCCGCGACGAATCGTGCTTCCGTTCAGTCTGCTGGAGGCCACCGATGTTCGAACGACGATCGAATGGCGCGTCATTGCTTGCGGGCGCCCTGTTGGCGGCGTGTGTCTGCTCACAGGCCCTCGCTCAGGAGAAGGGCTCGATGCTGGTCGAGGCCGTGCCGGCTCCGGCTCCGCTCTACACCGGGAAGTATGCGCTGGTCATCGGCGTCGGCGACTACACGTCGGGTTGGGACCCGCTCTCAACGGTGCAGAGCGAGCTCGACCAGGTCGAGGCGACTCTCACCGAGCTGGGCTTCGAAGTACGCCGCATCCGCAATCCCGACAGCCGGGAGCTCAGCGCCGCGCTCGAGGGCTTCGTCGATGACTACGGCTACGACGCTCCCGATCACCAGCTTCTGATCTTCTACTCCGGTCACGGTCACTCCGAGAACCTCGGGCGACGCGGCAAGCGCGGCTACATCGTGCCGGCCGACGCACCACTGCCGGCCGTCGAGAGGAGAAAGTTCAAGAGGATGGCGGTCAGCATGGAATCCGTCATGAAGCTCGCCGCCGAGATCGAGTCGAAACACGTGCTGTTCGTCTTCGACAGTTGTTTCGCCGGCACCCTCTTCAAGGTCAAGGGCGACCAGGAACCGCGACACATTACCGCCAAGACTCTCCTACCCGTACGGCAGTTCATCACTGCCGGCCGCGACGACGAGACGGTTCCGGCCAAGAGCGTCTTCACCCCGCTCTTCGTCCGCGGCCTCGAGGGGGCAGCCGACTACAACGAGGACGGCTTCGTCACGGGAACCGAGCTGGGCTCCTATCTTCACGACGAGGTCGTGGACTACGAGGTCGGACAAACGCCGCAGAGAGGCACGATCCGGGATCCGGACCTCGACGAAGGCGACTTCGTCTTCCGGCTCCCGCCGAAACCGGAGGTGCCGGTCCTCGCACCGGCGTACGACTCGCCGAAGGCGGCGATGCCGACGTCTCCCGAACTCCCCATGGCGAGTCCCGGCATGGCGGACGTCGCCGGCGAAGCGGAAGAGGCCGCGCAGCTTGTGGACGCCTGCGACGGCGGCGCCCCCCTCGCGTGCTCCGAAGTCGGGCTTCGTTACGAGGGGGGAGTGGGTCTGGCGCAGAGCTACGCGCGAGCGGCAGAGTCTTACCGAAGAGCGTGCGACGGAGGCAGCGGCCTCGGCTGCACGAAGCTCGGTGTCCTGCACGAGGAGGGCCAGGGCGTATTGCAGGATCGGTCGAAGGCGACCGAGTTCTATGGGAGGGGGTGCGAGGGCGGCGACGCAGAGGGTTGCTCGAGGATCGGAATCGATCTCGCCGAGCTGCACAGCCGCAACCTGTCCAAGGCTGCGGCGATGCTGAAACGCGGCTGCGACGGCGGAGACCCCCTCGGGTGCACCCACCTGGGAATGCTGCACGAGCAGGGCAGGGGCGTGCCGGAGGACGATGTGAAGGCAGCGGAACTCTTTCAGTCGGCCTGCGAGGCAGGCAGCTCGCCGGCCTGTTCCCACCTGGCGGCCCTGTACGAGGCGGGCGAGGGCGTGGCGCAGAGCGACTCGAAGGCGCTCGATCTGTTCCGCCAGGCGTGCGATCGGGGAGACCCCCTGGCCTGCCTCAACCTCGGAAACCGATACGAGCAGGGCCGCGGCGTAGAACCGAGCGAGGCAGCGGCGAAAGAGCTCTACCGGCGGGTCTGCGACGGAGGATACGACGACGGCTGCGCAAAGCTGGCCGCCATGCAGGAGGCCGCGAGGCAGCGAGAGGAGTGCGCGGAAGGGAAGCCCGACGCCTGCACGAGCCTCGGGCTCCGGTACCGCGAGGGCGATGGCGTGACCTGGAGCCACGAGCGGTCGGTGGACTTCCTTCGGCAGGCCTGCGACGGAGGCGACGCTCGCGGCTGCAGAGAGCTGGCCAACGCGGAGCGCATCTCGAGAGACCTCGACCGACACCGGCAGGGCTGCGAGGCTGGCGCCCCGGAGAGCTGTACGGACCTGGCACTGATGTACCGCAACGGTACCGGCGTCCGAAAGAGCTACGAGAGAGCGGCGGAACTCTATCGTCGCGGCTGCAATGGAGGAGACGGCCGCGGCTGCACCTGGCTCGGTATTCACTACCACAAAGGAGAGGGGGTGCCCGAGAGTCGAAGCCAGGCCGCGAGCCTCTTCCAGCAAGGGTGCACCAAGGGCCACGCCACGGGCTGCGCGAATCTGGGAGGCGCCTACCGCAACGGCGATGGGGTGAGAAAGGACCCCGCCAGGGCCTTGCAGTTGTTCCGACGCGGCTGCAACGGCGGCTCGCCCCACGGCTGCTACTGGCTCGGCAAGATGTACGAGAAGGGCGAAGGCGGCGTCGGCAAGAGCCCTTCCGAGGCACGCAGATGGTTTCGCAAGGCGTGCGACGGAGGGAGCCGACCGGCGTGCAGCGCCCTCAAGAGCCGCAGACGCTAGGTGTCGACGAAACTCGAGAGCCGGCAGGCCAACTGAAGCGCGGACAGGGAACCTTCTCGCCACAGGTGCGTCTCGATAGGTATGAGACGCACGAAGGCAGTGCTCGCCCTCTCGCTCGGGCTGGCGGGAGCCGTCCTGACGATCGACAGTGTCCGCGCCGACGGCGCCGGGGCGCCCGACGCGGAAACAGTCCTCGCCGACGCGGTCGCGGCGTACTCCACGGCGCAGCGTTTCGCCGGCACCATGCGCTTCGAGGTGACCCTGCCCGACGGGCGGACCGAGAAGAAGGCGATCGAGTACGGTCGCGACGGCGCCGACGCGTACATGGCGATGGTCGATGCTTCCGGCACCGCGCTGATGCGCGTCGTCGCCACCGGCGGTCGCATGTACGCGACACAGTTCAACGTGGCGCGTTCCTACGTGTCGGCTCCGCTGACAGGTGACTTCGCGAGCGGGTTGGTGGCGATCGGCGCCGATCAGGTCGGGCTCAAGCCGGCACCGCCCCTTGCCGCAGCGGTCACCGGCAGCCGCGAGGCGTTCGTCGATGCTCTCGGTTTCGGCATTCTGGGACCGCTCGAGCCGACGGCGGTCGAGGAAGACAGCCTCGACGGCCGCGTCGCGCGAGCCGTCACGCTGACGGCCGACAACGGCAGCCTTCGCGTGTCCTTCGACACCGAGACTCACGAACTGCTCGCCTTCGCTCTCACCGTCGGCGCCGAAGGCCATCAGGTGAGCGGCAGCGGCGTGTTCGAGCAAGGTGATCCCGCCAACCTGGCCGCCAGGCTGTCGTTCGACCCCGGCGATCGAACCGCGGTCGCCGACTTCGCCGCCCTCGAAGCGAGCGCCTACCCGCTGGGTACCAGCGCCCCGGAAGCCCGAGTCGCCACCCTCGGCGGTGAGGCCGTCGAGCTCGCCGACCTGCGCGGCTCGGTCGTGGTGCTCGACTTCTGGGCCACCTGGTGCGTGCCTTGCTGGTCGGCTCTCGAGGAGATCGAGCAGCTCGCTGCCTGGGTCGAGACGAGCGGCCACCCGATCGAAGTCTACGCAGTCAGCACTCTCGAGACCTTCGATGGCATGGAGGAGCAGAGCGCTGCGGTCACGAAGTTCCTCGCCGGCCGAGAGCTCGAGATCCCAGTGGCGCTCGACGTCGACGGCTCGTTCTTTCGGGCGCTGCACTCCCCCGGCCTGCCGAGCACCGTCGTCATCGCTCCCGACGGCACGCTGGCGCGCTACCACTCGGGAGTGATGGAGGACATGTTCGAGGCGCTGCGGGCGGAGGTGCTCGAGCTGCTGCCGCCGGGCTGATCGCGGGGTCCCGGATCTCGCACCCGAAGCGCTGATCCGGCTCGACACCGCGAAGGCCTGAGCCGGCCCTAGCCAGAGGGTGCCGAGGGGCGGTCCTCTGAACTTCCATCGCGACTACCGCCGAACTCCAGTCTCGGGTCATCCACCCGAAACAGGCCACCCAACTCGTAGACGTTGCGGTATCCGTAGCTGTAGAGGGCAATGAAGGTCGGAATGTTGAGTGCGGCCTCTTCGATCTTCCGGGGGAACGCCTCTTCGTCGAGCTCGAAGTTGTTGTTGCAGTAGATCAGCACGGTCTGGTCGCGAGATCCGATGATCCGCCGCAGGGTGTCGGCCGTGATGTCGGAGAAGTTCAGGTGTGCGGCGCCGGAAAGGTGGCGGCGCTCGAAGGCGGCACGGCTCCTGGTGTCGAGGATGACGGCTCCTTCGGCGGCGAGCGCCTTGAAGCGGTCGAGATCGACGATCCTCCGGTCCCGCAGCTCGCGCGCGGCTTGCGAGTCGTCGAGGAAGCCGTCGAAGTCGATGGCGGGGCTGCTTTCCGCGCCCAGGAGCAGTGGGGCCGCAACAGCAACGAAGGCAAGGGCGAGGGCAGGGCGGGTGGCGGTTCTCATCGGCAGGCTCCCTGGTGGTCGAGGTCTCGACCTCTTCAACCGCCGCCGCCGCGGCGTGCTTCCCTGGCGGCTCAGCCGTGAGCGAAAGTCCCCTCGGGGCTCTACTTGCAATCCTCGCGCTTCATCGCCCATCGACCTCCAAGGTCGAACGGTCGCGTGATGACCTGCCCCTCGAGAAGCTTCTCCTGGCTGTCCCCATCGCCGGCGACATCCAGGTA
The DNA here is from genome assembly GCA_965223855.1 of Candidatus Multivoradales bacterium. GTDB lineage: Bacteria > Acidobacteriota > Thermoanaerobaculia > Multivoradales > JAHEKO01 > CALZKB01. Next base: position 1,546,048 of record CBDCXM010000009.1, on the reverse strand, counting down.
CCCGTAGTCTCTTCGTTGCCGGATCGTGTAGACGACGGCGAGGCAGCCGTCGATGTAGAGGAACTCTAGCTTTCCATCGACCATGACCGGCGTGAAGTCCCACACCTGGCTCGAGTCCACCCAGAGTTTCTCGAACGTGTCGGGGTCGCCGGACCCGGACCCATTCGCTCGACCCGGCCATCTCCGATCGCGTTGCCGGGTGACGAGCCTCGTCCGCGCATAGCCGGCCGGCAGGGGGAACCTGCGGACGCTGTCGAGGTAGCCGTCCTCTCTCTCGTGGACGACTCGACTCTTCTGTCGAAGCGTGCACCCCCACCCGGGTCCACGGCCGGTCGTGGCGCCCTTGTCGTCCACGTATAGGAGGTAGTTCGTAAACTTCAGGATCCAGAGCTGAGTGTCGTCGTGCTGGCGGCTTCTCAGGACCACCGCCCGGCCGTTCTTGCTTTCGAACGCGTCGAGAACCAGATGTGTGTTCTCCAGGGTGCGGTCGACTCTGAAGATCTCGTAGACGCCCGCTCCCGGACACGACGCCGATGCCGGCATAGCCGTTAGACCCACGACGGTGACCATCCACAGACCTGCCCGGTAGAGGATCCCTGCTGCCCTTCGCTGCCACACGAGTGTTCGCTTCATGACGGCCTCCTTTCGGCGTTGCGCGTAGTACCCACCTGACAGGTAGAACGGGACCGGCGGAGAAAGAGGGCCGCGGGGGAACTTTCCTGATCGTAAGCTGCGTGGCCTGCGCGAAAGGACTGAAGGACTTTCCTCCGTAGGGTCTGGCAGCCGGCTCCCCTCGCTTAGAGTGACGGGACATGCCCCCGGAGACAGTCGCGCGCGAGAAGGCGCCACCAGCCACCGATCGCCCGTCGGGAGCGCTCTACTTCCAGCTGCTGTCTTCCCGTCCGGGCTTCTGGACGACCCACGTCTGGTTCTACGCCCTGCCGCTCGCGCGGGAGGACTACTTCTCGCGACCGAGCTTCTGGGTCGGGCTCGCCTACGTGACGCTACCGCTCGGCCACCTGCTCTACGCCTGGAACGACCTCGGGGACGCCGAGACCGACCGTCGCAATCCGCGCAAGGGCGGTCTCCTCTTCGGTGCCCGCGGCCGGCCGGCGCAGCTCGCCTCGCTACCGGCGTGGATCGTCGGCATCCAGCTCGTCGCTCTCGGGCCGGTGTTCTGGTTCGGCGGCGCGCGGATGGCGATCTGGCTCGCTCTCGCGGTCGGCGTCAACGCCCTCTACAACGCCCCGGGCCTCGCGCTCAAGGCGAAGCCGGGATTCGACCTGCTGATGCAGGCCGGCTACCTGCTGGTCTTCCTCTTCAGCTCGTGGATCAACGACGCGCCGTCACTCCCCGCCGCCACCCTCCTCTTCTCGGCGCTCTTCGCCATGCACTCCCACCTCTTCGGGCAGATCATGGACGTCGAGCCCGACCGCTCGGCCGGCAGGATCACCACGGCGGTGGCGATCGGGGTGCTGCCGAGCAAGGCGCTGCTCTGCGGCCTGCTGCTCACGGAGGCCGGCATCGTCTGGCAGGTCTACCGGGACCCGTACATCTCGCTCTTCCTGCTCGCGGCCGCCGCCGGTTTCGCGATCGATGCGATGTTCGTCTACCGCGAGCGGTCCTATCCGCAGTGGCTCATCAAGGCGGCGTTCGTCTTCTGGAACCTGGCCGCGCTGGCGAGCCTCCACTGGATGTGGTCGAGGGGGACGTTGGCGGGGGTGTGAGGCCGGCGTTCTCAGGGCACTGAGGTCGACCACGATGAGGAGTCGCCCGTCTCAAAGCCATCGGCGAAGATTCCGACCCCTTCGAAGCGCTGACCCTGGATACTCCACGAGTCGGTGTCGTCCGCGCCCGAACTCTCGCTTGCCCAGACGACCAAGAAACCATCGTCGGCCAAGGTTGCCAGAGCCGGATGTGTTTGAGTCCCCAGGGTGGAGGTGTTGACCTGAAACTGATTTCCGCTCGGCACTCCGTCTTGACGGTAGAGCTGCCCCTGAATGCTCCAGAGATCTGAGTCGCTGCCCCAGGAGCCGACGCTGGTCCAGACCACGGCTACGCCGCCTCTTGCCTCAGCAGCGACCGGGTAGCCCTGCCAAGATGTCGTGTAACTGTTGACTTGGAACTCCTGACCTACGGGAACTCCCTCAGAGTCCAGCACCCGCCCCTGGGCGCTCCAGTCCTCGGTGTCGTCCCCAGCACCGCCCAGTCCTCGCCACACGACCACGACGTTCTCACCCAGCCGTGATAGCGACGAGTTCCTCTGATCGCCCACGGTATACGCGTTCACCTGGAACTGGTTCCCGATCGGACTCCCGTTCGAACCAAAGCGCTGCCCCTGGACGCTATGGCCGCTCGAGTCCGACCCGAACGACCCTTCGCTCGACCAGGTCAACCAATAGCCACCATCGTCAAGAAAGACGTTCGCGAAGGCCTGGCCACCGGTCGTGTAGGTGTTGACCTGAAACTGATCTCCGATCGGGGAGCCGTCGGGGAGGAAGTTTCTGGCCTGAATACTGAAGAAGTCGGTATCGGTCCCTGGTGATCCGATCCCCTCCCACGCCACGACGAACCCTCCCATGTACGGGCCCACAGTCGCCCTGGTGAGAAGGCTTCCCCCGGCATAGGTATTCACCACGAACTCGTCTCCCAGAGGAGATCCGCTCGAGTCGTAGACCCGAGCTTTGACTCCGGCCAGGTCATCCCAAACGACTACGAAACCACCCCCACCGTTGGCGCTCACAGAGGGTGCGGTCTGAGCGGACGTGGTGTAGGTGTTCACCTGGAACTGGTCGCCGACGGGAAAGCCGTCAGCGTCGTAGCGCCGCGCCTGGATACTCAGCCAGTCGCTATCTGATCCGGCTGAGCCGTCACTTGCCCAAACTACCACCAGCCCTCCAGCTCCATCTGAGCCGATATCTACGTCTCTCTGGCTTCCAGTCGTGTACGAATTCACCTGGAACTCCGGGCCCACCGGCCTTGCCACGGTACCAGCTCCCGCGACGGCAGGCGGGGCCAGATACATCCCCAGCACCGAGACCACGGCAAGAGGGCGTCGCAGGAGGATCCGGCGATACATGAAACTGATACTACCCGCCCAGCCGCGCTTGATGCCCACCCCTACCCGTCACAGTAGATTCCACGCTTTCTAGACTCCCAGGCAACCAAGTCGGCGAATCGGGGAATTCGGGGGTCAGGAGAGGCGGCCCGTCGAGGGATCGCATCGACGCTCGACCACCGATGCGCGGCATCAGAAAATCGGGCCGCCCCCGAAGGGACGGCCCGTGAAACCTCACAGCAGCTTGGTGACTCTCTCGGCGAGGCCACCCTCGCCCAGCACCACCGTGAGATCGGCCTTGTCCGCCACCTTCTCGAGAACCTCGAGTTCACGCAGACGCATCAGCGCGGGGTTCGAGTCGAAGATTCGGGCGGTGTTGGCCTGCGAACGCATGGAGGCGGTCTCCTCGCGACGGGTGATGAGGTCGGCCTCGGCAGCCTTCTGAGCCTCGGTCACCCGGTTGAGGATCGCCTTCATGTCACCCGGCAGGATGACGTCGCGAATGCCGAGCGAGCCGACCTGGAGGCCCAGCTCACCGGCACGGCGCCGGACCAGCTCCTCGAGCTCGCCGGCCACCTCGTCCTTCTCGGACAGGAGCTCGTCGAGCTCGCGAGCGCCGATCACTCGACGCAGCGCCAGCTGAGCCTCACGGTAGAGAGCCTGCTCGTACGACTCGACCGACGTCACCGCCTGCACCGGATCGACGACCCGGAAGACGACGACGGCGTTGAGCCGCAGGGTGACCTTGTCGGCGGTCATGATCTCCTGACCGGCGACGTCGATCGCCTGCTCTCGCAGACTCACGTGCGTGACACCCACTCGCGCGACGTCCTTCCACAGGGCATAGCGGCCCGGCTCGAGCGTCGCCTCGTGACGGCCGTTCACCATCACCAGGCCCACCGAGCCCGACTCGACCTGCACCGGGTCCAGATGACGCAGCGAGCTCTCCTCGGCCAGCACGGCGGCGAGCGCCGGGTGGTCGAAACGCACCTTGCGGGCGTCGATCACCTCGGTACGGACCTCGTGGAAGACGGTCCAGACCGCCCACAGGCCACGGCGCAGGACAGTCGAGAAACGACCGTTCACCCAGACCAGCGCGCGCTCGTGGTCCTCGAGATCGAGCACGACCGCCTCTTCGCCGAGCGACCCACTGCGGACGATCACGTCCAGGTCGCTCGACTCGAGGAAGACGTCGCGCACCGAAACCCGCTCGACCCGCGCCTTCAGGAACGGATCGAAGATCCAGTGGCGCCCCGGCTTCAGGCACTCCCGGAACACCCGGTCTCGGTACAGGAGACCGCGCTCGTACTCACGAATCTTGATCCAACGGAACATGGTTGTTACCTCCTCTCTTACTGCACTGACACTTGCTACTGCTGCTTCACTACGGGCCCGAGACCGAGGGCGACGTCAGCTCCCTCGCTCGCCGGGCGAACGCCACCGCCTCTGCGGCGACGTCAAACGTTCAACATGAACACCGGCTCGGACTGCTGGGCGAACGCGGCGAGAAATGACCTCGCCGGGAGCCCACCCGCGGCTACCGCCACGCGCCCGGTAGCGGAGTGCCGCCCGAGCCCGAGGGAGACCCCTTTCGGCCCACCGCCCGGTGGCCGCCCGATGGGCGGCCGGTCGAACGTAGGGCGGAACAGAGGCGTCGCCTCGGGCTGCTCGCGGCACTGCAAGGCGCCGTTGCGCGCTCCTCCGCCGGCTCGCCGGGCAAACGCCCCAGTGGAAGGGGCAAGCGCTCGACGCGTCCGGCTTCGGCAGCGGTTCCGCAGCAGGCTCCCGGCTCGGTCGGCACTGAAGAGACCCTTGACAGAGGTCCTGGCGGGGGATTCGAACCCCCGACACCCGAGTTACGGCTCGGTGCTCTACCAGTCTGAGCTAGCCAGTTCTTGGGAGACGGCGGGACTCGAACCCGCACGACCCTCGAGGGGTCTGGCTACCTATGCCACGCCTCCAGGCCCGACCCACCTTCGTCAGAACCCGTTGCACGGAATGTGCGGCACCGATCACGATCACGTGAGGTTCGCACACCGCCGGCCCGGTGGTATCAGTTTGTCGGTTTCACTTCTCTCATTCACTTCGATCCTCAGCACAAAAAAAGCCTTCTGGGAGGTCCCAGAAGGCTCGACTCAGTCTTTGGATCTGCGAGTGTCGGTTCTAGCTGGTTTCCCTCTTCAAGGGCGCGATCGGCGTGTACCGATTCGCTGAATCGAACGCCAAAAGGCCATGCCCGGCCGTCGAGGCCGGGGTGTAAGTGTTTCGTTGCCTGATGGACACGCGCATTTCTTGACTCCTCGTCACGAGGGCCGCGCAGTATGCGGATAGGAGACCCCCGTGTCAAGTTTCCGGTGTTCCCACACTCGAAGGAGATCCGGAGAAGGGGCCGGCACCCGAAGATGGTCAGCACCCGAAGACAGGTCCTGACGATGACCTCGGCTGAGACAGCGCACTCACCTGTCGCTCACAACGAACAAATACCAGCGACGAACGCAAGGGGTAACATCCTGACCGTGAAGAGTCCCTTGCCCTCTCAGGCGGTACTGCTCGCGCAACTCTCGACCCTCGCCTACGAGGACGAAGAGAAGGCGCGCATGGGGGCTCCTGAGGGCGCCTTCACCTTCCTGGACAAGCAGGGCACTCAAGCTCTCGTGATCCGAAGTGAAGCGCACAGCTTTCTTGCCTTCCGCGGGACGGAACCCGGGGTTCTGGAGGACATCCTCACGGACGCCAGGATCGCTACCCGGCGGACGGAGGACGGACGACGAATCCACGTCGGCTTCCTTGGAGCTCTGGAGCCTCTGGTGGAAGACATCGAAACAGCCCTCGGAGACCGCGACACTCCCGTGTACGCAACGGGGCATAGCCTGGGAGGAGCTCTGGCGGTGCTGTGGGCTTCGATGCAGCCGGCTTCTCGGATCGCCAGCGTCTGTACCTTCGGCGCTCCGGCAGTCGGAAACGGGAAGTTCTCGGCCGCCTACAACGAGATCCACGGCAATCGCACTCTCCTCTTCCAGAACAAGGCCGACTTCATCCCCAGGCTGCTGAAGGCCCCCATGTGGCACCACGCCGGGCGGCGGATATGGTTCGACACCAGAGAGACTCTCGTCGAGAACCCCGGATTCTGGAGGCGACAGCTCGGCGACTGGCGAAACACCTGGCGTCCCAGCTCCTCGCGCACACACCTCGGCGACCATGCGAAGACGGAGTACGTTCGACTGTTGCAGCAGCTCCCGCCCGAACATCCGTTGTTGGGTCCGTCCTGGACACGCGCTCTTCACCGGCCCGCATCCTCCTGAGTCTCGCAATGGACACTGTCGACGACCCTCGTCGACGACAGAGTTTGAGGCGGAGAGTTGGAGAGTTTGAGGGGGGAGTCCTCCAGCGAGGCCTCTACCGCAGAAGCGTCATCACCTTCCGCCCCGCCCACCCCAGCAGCACGAACACCCCCAGCATCACCCAGTTGTACTTGCTCCCGTAGGAGCTGGTCGGGAAATGGCTGCTGATCATGATGAAGATCAGCGGCACCGACATGTAGGTGTTGTGGGTGGAGCGCTGCTTGGCACGCTCGGCCAGCGTCGCATCCGGAGGGGTGCCGGCCTCGGCGGCGGCGACGAGCTGGCGCTGGCCGGGCAGGATGCGCATGAAGACGTTGGCCGCCATGATGGTGCCGAAGAGGGCGCCGATGTGGATGAAGGCGGCTCTTCCGCTCAGCACCTGGGTGAGGGCCCAGGCGAGGGCGACGACGGCGGCGAAGCAGATCGGCACGCCGACACCCTTGCGACCCAGCGGTGACATCCACAGCAGATCGTAGGCGAGCCAGCCGAAGACGAGGACGCCGATGCCGATCGCGGTGCCTGCGGCGACACTCATCTCCGAGCCGTACTCGAGAAGCGCGCCGCCGGTGTAGTAGACGACCCACAGCAGCAGGAAGCCGCTGAGCCACGTGAGCCCCGCCTCCCACTTGAACCAATGCAGCACCGCGGGCAGCTTACGGGGCGCCAGCTTCTGCTTCTCGACACGGTAGAAGCCGCCGCTGTGGATCATCCACAGGCGGCCTTCGATCTCGTCGTCTTCCTCGGCCTCTTCGAGGTTGCTGTCCATCCAACCGAAGAGGTACGTCTGGCCGATCCACATGATCCCGACGACGACGTGGAACCAGCGCGTCAGGAGATGGAGCCATTCCCGGAAGTCGAAGTCCATCGGTCGCCAGTCTAGCCCGAACTTCTCACGCCGCTGCACCGTTCAACGGACTACTCAGGAAGACCGTATGTCACTGAATCTACTGCGTATCCGGGCGCTGCGCTCGCGGTCGAGCTTGCGCCGCGCCAGCCCATGCTGCACACTGCTTCGCACTCAATGAGTGGCCAGCGACCCAGCGGTGCGGCGCCCGGTCGTATCGGGCAGAGCCCGCCACGGCCCGACGGGATGGGCAAGGTGAGTGGCGCGGTCCGCTACGCGGACGACTTCACGATGCCCGGGATGCTCTTCGGGGCGACCGTGCGCAGCCCGCACGCGCACGCGCGGATCGACGGGGTGCGCATCGACCGCTCGGGTGCAGGAGACGGCAGCGCCTTCGTCACCGCCGCCGATCTGCCGTGCTCGAACGGCGTGAAACTGATCACCGACGACTGGCCGATCCTCGCCGAGAAGGAGACCTGCCACGTCGGTGAACCGGTGGCTCTCGTCAGCGGCGCCACGCCGCTGGAGGCGCTGCGGGCCCGGCGTCGGGTAGAGGTCGACTACACGCCGCTCGAACCGGTCCTCGACGTCACTGAGGCGGCCGACCACCCTCCTCTGTGCGCCCTCGAGTTCGGGGACGAGACGGTCGAGCAGGCGTTGGCCGCGGCAGAGCGGGTCGTCGAGGGCACCTACCGCACCGGCCTCCAGGAGCACATCTACATCGAGTGCCAGGCGGTGACGGCGTGGTTCGAGGGGGAGACGCTGAACGTCGTCGGCACCATGCAGTGCCCCTACTACGTCCACAAGTCGCTGACCCACGCCTTCGGGCTTCCGGAAGACCGCGTGCGAGTGCGGGCGTCGGCGGTCGGCGGCGGCTTCGGCGGCAAGGAGGACTATCCGAGCATGATCGCGCTCCACGCCGCGATCCTCGCCCAGGCCACCGGGCGGCCGGTGCGGATGGCCTACGACCGGCACGAGGACATCGTCGGCACCACCAAGCGCCATCCGGCGGTGGTGCGGCATCGCACGGCGGTTGCTGACGACGGGACGCTCGTGGCGATGGACATCGATGTGACGATGGACGGCGGCGCCTACCCGACGCTGTCGTCGGTCGTCCTGTCGCGCGCCCTGCTCCACGCCGCCGGCGCCTACCGTTGCCGGAAGGTCCGGATCGCCGGCCGGGCGCTGCGCACCCACACCGCCACCAACGGCGCCTTCCGCGGCTTCGGCGCGCCGCAGACGATGTTCGCGGTGGAGCGGCACATGGACCGCATCGCCCGCACCCTCGGCCTCGACCCGTTGGAGCTCCGGCTGCGCAACGCCCTCGAAGCTGGCGACACCCTGCCGACCGGTCAGGTGCTCGACGAGACGACCTCGGCGCGGGCCTGTCTCGAACGAGCCGTCGAGCGCTCCGACTACCGCCGCCGCTGGCGCGAGATCGAGACCGTGCGGGCCGAGCTGCCAGAAGGCGCCCCTCGACCCGGCCTTGGCCTCGCGCTCTACTTCCACGGCGCCGGCTTCACCGGCAACGGCGAGCGGAGGATGCGCTCGCCGGTCCGCGCCCGGCTGCTCGAAGACGGCCGCCTCCAGCTGCAGACGGCGATGACCGACATGGGCCAGGGGTGCGCGGCGATCTTCCCGCAGATGGCACAGGAGGCCACAGGGCTCACGAACGAAGATCTCGACTTCGCCCTGCCGGATACGGCGGAGGTCCCGGACTCCGGGCCGACGGTCGCCTCGCGCACCACGATGGTGGTCGGCGGCGCGCTCGTCGAGGCTAGCCGGAAGCTGCGGGATCTCGTGCTCTCGCGCTGGTCGGGGTCCGACGGACACGTGGGGAACGGGAACCGGGTGGTCTCCGAAGGCAAGGTTCAGCTGCCTGGCGGTGACGAAGTTGCCTTCAAGGAGATCGCCCGCCAGGTCTTCGCCGAGCACGGCCCCCTCGAGGTCACTCATCGGCACGAACCACCCGCCGATCAGGACTTCGACGAGACGGACTACCGCGGCAGCGCCTACCCGACCTACGCCTGGGGCGCCAACGTCGTCGAGATCGAGGTCGATCCCGACACGCTGGAGGTCCGGGCCGACAAGGTGACGGCGGTGTGTGAGGTCGGCAAGGCGATCCATCCGACGCTGTGCACCGGCCAGATCGAGGGCGGGGTGCTCCAGGCGGTCGCCTGGGGGCTGATGGAGGAGATCAAGGTCGAGGACGGGCGCTACCTCAACGACCGCCTCGCGACCTACATCATCCCCACTTTCAAGGACGCGCCGAAGCTCGAGGTCGAGCTTCTCGAGCGCCCCTGGGAGGGCGGCCCGTTCGGCGCCAAGGGGGTCGGCGAGCTGCCGATGGACGGCGGCGCCCCGGCGGCGCTGGCGGCGATCGACAACGCCCTCGGAGTCCATCTCGACGAGATCCCGGCGACGCCGGAGCGGATCCTCGCCGCCCGTGAGGGTTCGCGATGAAGGTCGGCTTCGAGCTCAACGGCGAGGCCGTCAGCGCCGAGGGGCACCCGATGGAGCGGCTGCTCGATGTCGTGCGCCGCCAGTTCGACCTCATCGGTACCAAGGAGGGTTGCGGCGAGGGCGAGTGCGGCGCCTGCACGGTGATCCTCGACGGGCAGCCGGTGCTTTCCTGCCTGGTGCCGCTGATGCAGTGCGAGGGGCGGACGATCACCACCGTCGAGGGGGTCGCTTCGGGACCTGCTGCGGGAAGGGCGCGCGCGTTCCTCGAGCGCTTCGTGGCCACCGGCGGCGTGCAGTGCGGCGCATGCACCCCGGGCATCATCGTCACCGCCTGGGCAATGTTGGAGCATGACGCTCGGCCGAGCCGCGAGCAGGTGCAGGAGGCATTAGCGGGGAATCTGTGTCGCTGCACCGGCTACGAGGGGATCTTCCGGGCGCTGGTGGATCACTCCGGCGGGGACGAAGCTGGAGAAGAGAACAAATGACGCGCTCGGCCTCCCCGACCTCGCTCACCGAAGCGATCGAGCTCCTCGGCGCCGACCCCGAGCTGCGCCCGGTCGCCGGCTGTACCGACCTCATGGTCGCCGAGCCCGAGGCGCGCGCCGACCTGCCGGCGGTGATCGATCTGGGGTCGGTACCCGAGCTGCGGGGGGTGCGGGAGATCGAAGGCGGGCTGGCGATCGGCGCAACGACGACCTTCTCCGAGCTGCGGCATCATTCGACGATCCGCAGCCGCTACCCCGCCCTCGCCCAGGCGGCCTCGGAGATCGGCGGCTGGCAGATTCAGAATCGCGCCACCCTCGGCGGCAACGTCGCCAACGCAAGTCCTGCGGGTGACTCGCTTCCGGTGCTGCTGGCGCTCGAGACGGTCGCGGTGGTCGCAGGACCCGCCGGAGAGCGCCGCGTGCCCTACACCGAGTTCCACACCGGCTACCGGACGACGGCGCTGCGGGAAGGCGAACTGCTGGTCGCTCTGGAGCTGCCGTCACCGCCCGCCGGCTCGCAGCAGGCATTCCGCAAGGTCGGAACGCGCGCGGCACAGGCGATCAGCAAGGTCGTCGTCTGCGTGCTGGCGACGATCGAGGGCGGCACCTTCACCACCTACCGCCTCGCAGCAGGGAGCGTCGCCGCGATACCCATTCGCTTCCCCTCGGTGGAAGGGGAGATCGTCGGCAGGCGGGCCGACGATGCGACCGCCGATCTGGCAGGTCGTCTGGCCGCCGAGGCCGTCCAGCCGATCGACGACGTGCGATCGACTGCCCAGTACCGACGCTTCTCGCTGGAGCGCGTCGTCCGCCGCTTGACCCTGGAGATGACATGAAGCCGACTCTCGACGACCACGACCTCGCTCCGCTTCTGACACAGCTTGCCGAGGTCAATTCCGAGGTCGCCCGGCTCTTCCCGGGCGATGACGGCCGCCGCCAGCCGGTCCACACGGTCTACGGCGGAGCGCAGATCTTCAAGCGCAACACCGCTGAGCGGCTGGGGGCCCTGGCCAGAGCTTCGCTCGACGCCTACGCCCCCGACGCCGCCGCCTTCGGCGCAGCGATCGGGCTGTCGAAGGAGCTGGCGGAGCCGATCCACGGCCGGGTCGTCGAGAAGCTGGAGCGTGAGCCGGTCGAGGACTTCCGCATCGATTTCGAGGACGGCTACGGCAACCGGCCCGACGACGAGGAGGACGGCGACGCCGTGCGCACGGCGCAGGAGACGGCCGCCGGTCTCGACGAGGGGACGCTGCCGCCGTTTCTCGGCATCCGGATCAAGCCGCTGACCGAGGACCTCAAGGCGCGCAGCCTGCGGACACTCGATCTCTTCGTCTCCTCGCTGGTCGCCGCCGCCGGCGGCACGCTGCCGCCGAACTTCGTCATCACGCTCCCCAAGATCACCAGCCCCGGGCAGGTGGTGGTGTTCACGGAAACGCTGGCGCAACTCGAGGAGCGTCTCGGCCTTTCGGAGCCGCTCCGCTTCGAGTTGATGATCGAGACGACGCAGTCGATCCTCGACGCGTCCGGCCGCATTGCCCTGGGTGATCTCGTCGCCGCCGGCAACGGACGCTGCGTCGCCGCGCACTTCGGCACCTACGACTACACCGCCTCTTGCGACATCACCGCCGCCTACCAGCACATGACGCATCCGGCGTGCGACTTCGCCCGGCACGTCATGCAGGTGGCGCTCGGCGGCACGGGAGTGTGGCTGAGCGACGGCGCGACCAACGTCCTGCCGGTGGCGCCCCATCGCGCCGCGGCCGACGGGCCGCCTCTCACTCCACAGCAGGAGGCCGAAAACCGCCGCACGGTGCACGACGCCTGGCAGCTTCACTACGACCATGTGCGGCACTCGCTCGAGCACGCCTACTACCAGGGGTGGGATCTCCATCCCGCTCAGCTGCCGACCCGCTACGCGGCGGTCTACGCCTTCTTCCTCGAGGGGATCGACGCGGCGGCCGAGCGGCTGAGCAACTTCGTCGGCAAGGCGGCGCAGGCGACGCTGGTGGGCGACGTGTTCGACGATGCGGCGACGGGGCAGGGGTTGTTGAACTACTTTCTTCGGGCGGTGAATTGTGGGGCGATCGGCGAGGGGGAGGCGGTGGAGCGGACGGGGTTGTCGCTGGAGGAGATTCGGGGGAGGTCGTTCTTGCGGATTCTGGACGCTCGGAGGTGACGACGGCCGGGTCGTATCGAGGCCACCCATTTCCGGGCACGCGGGGTACCGGGTCATCTCGAGACCGCCCATCTCAGCGCACGCGGCGCTTTGCCGGTGGTTGTGTGGATGGCGCCGCTCTGTCGGCTGCGGGCTGGAGTCGTTGGAGGCCTGCCGAGCCTGGTGTGGTCGCCCTTGCCTCACGGCCCTGAGATGGTCGGTCTCGAGACGACCCTATGGAGAGGTTGAAGGTAGGTCGCGGTCGCTCTGCCGGTTACATCGGCACCGCCTTGACGGACCGGACCTCCCTTCCATCGTCTTATGTGGGCGGCCTCCAAGACAACCCTGCTGGGGAGGGAGAAGAGAGGGCGGGTTCAGCTGCCGCGGTAGGTGGAGTATCCGAACGGGCTGAGGAGGAGGGGGACGTGGTAGTGCTGGGTCTCGTCGGGGACCTGGAACTCGATGACGATTCGGGGGTAGAAGGTGTCGGTGTCGTGGGCGGCGAAGTAGGGGGCGGTTTGGAAGGTGAGGCGGTAGCGGCCGGGCTGGAGGTTGGCGGTTTCGGGGACGAGGGTCTGGGCTCGGCCGTCGGGGTTGGTGTGGTCGGTGCCGATCGGGTGCCAGAAGGAGCCGGTCCTGTCGGCCATCTCGAGGGTGACTTCGATTCCTTCGGCGGGGCGGCCCCGGGCGAGGTCGAGGACGTGGGTGGTGATGCTCATGCGGGCACCAGCCGTTCGAGTCTCAGGCGCATGATCTTTTTCTCTTCTTCGGCCGCCACGGCGATCTCCTCCGATGGGTCGTGGGTCATTCTCTCTTCGATCAGGGCGAGCATCTCTTCCGCCGTCTTGCCGGTGGCGCAGACGATGAAGCCGTAGCCGAAGCGCTCGCGGTAGAGGCGGTTGGCCTCGGCGAGGCGGGCTCGGACTTCGTCGCCGGCCTCTGCGACGCCGGACTGTTCCTGGCTCGACCAGCGGGCGGAGGTCTCGCCGCGGGGTCGTTCGGCCTGGTCGCCGCCGATCGGCGGGTGAGCAGCGAAGGCCTCGAGCCACTGGTCGTCAGTGAGGCGGTCGGCTTCCTCCTCGGCGGCGGTTCGGAGACTCGCCGGGTCGGGGAAGGGTCGGCGCGCGGTCATCGCGGCGGCCCAGGTGGAGGCGCCGCAGCAGTCGAGGAGTCTGGCACCGGCCAGTGCGGGTGGCAGGCAGTTGAGCTCGCGGAGGGCGAGCGCCGGAGCCGCCTTTCTGTCAGGCACGCCCCACAACCTGAGGCGGGCGACGCCGCCGTCGGGGTAGGTCTGGAGTCGCAGGTGGGTGATCGGCCCCGAAGGCTGCTCGAGATCGAAGGCGTGCTGATGGTGCGGTTGGAGGTCGGTCCTGGGGAGGAGGGTCTGCCACTCGGCATCATCCTCGAGCGCTCGGGCGTCGTCCTCGAGAGGCAGCGTGAGGGCCTCGATCGAGCAGCTTCCGGGGGCGTTGCCCTTGAAGAAGCGGGTGTCGACCTCGACCCGGTTCGGTACCCCGGGGGCGGCGAGTCGGAAGACGGCCCAATCGTTGCCGCGCCCGCGTCGGCGTTTGGTCTCCCAGCCGTCGTGCATGCCGGTGGGATCGCCGGGCCGCAGCAGGTTCTCGGGGGAGCTGAAGAAGCGGTCGCTGGCGCCGAGCACCCGGCCGCCGTGCTCGAGGGCGAGGAGATCCATGGCGGCTTCGGAGGTCAGGCACTCGAGCGCGGGTACGACCTCGCCGTGAACCCGCAGACGCGCCACCCCGCCGTCGGGATAGATGTTGAGCCGCAGGTGGGTGAAGCGGAAGGGGGTATCGACGGCGAACCGGTTCTCGCTGTTTCCTTCGAGCGGAGCGCGAGCGAGGATCTCCAGCCACTCGATCTCCTCGGCCAGGACCTCCTCGGCCGACGCTCCGTCCGGCAGGCAGCAGCCTTCGATCGAGCAGCTCTCCGGGTAGTTGCCGCGGAAGTGGGCGGTATCGACGACGACCCCGCGGACGATCCCCGGCAGGCCGAGGCGGACGATGCACCAGTCGTAGCCCTCGTCACGCCGCCGCCGCGTCTCCCAGCCGTCCATCCACTTGCCGCGGTCGGTGTAGCGATCGGGATCCCAGTGCGGTGCCGAGTCGAGAACGAGGTTCTCTTTCTCGGCGAAGAAGTCGTCGTTGGCGGCCAGCACTTCCCCGCCGAGGCGGGCGCAGGCGAGATCGGGAAGGTCCAGGAAGTCGGGAAGGTCGAGGTCGTTCATCGGGCGAGTCGGGGTGTCAGGAGTGAACCGGCGGCGGGACCGAGCTGTCGGCCCCGATCATGGATCAGTGCACCCCCGAGGATAGTGGCTTCGATGACTCCCCGGAGGCGTCGTCCCGCGTAGGGGGTCACCGGGTGGCGGTGCTCGAGGCGGCTCGGGTCGACCTCGAACTTGGCGTCGGGGTCCCAGATCACCAGGTCGGCGTCCCAGCCCCGGCGCCAGCCTGCCCCTTGCGTCGACCGAGGCCGGCGAGCGCGGCCGGGCGCTCGGACAGCCACCGCGACAGCGTCCCGAGATCGACCCCTCGGGCCACGGCACCGGTCCAGGTCGCGGGAAGCAGCAGCTGGAGCGAGGCGATGCCGCCCCAGGCGGTGAAGAAGTCGTCGGTGTCCTTCAGTTCGGGCGGGCTCGGAGAGTGGTCGCTCGCCACCATGTCGAGATCGCCGTCGATCAACGCATCCCACAGGGCCTCTCGCACCGCCGAGCTCCGAATGGGCGGTGCACACTTGAACTCGGTCGCTCCGTCCTCGATCTCCTCGGCGGCGAAGGTTAAGGTAGTGCGGGCAGGTTTCGACGGTGACGCTCACCCCGCGCGACCGCGCTTCCCGGAGTCGCGGCAGTGGCTGGTCCGCAGCGAGATGCACGATGTGGAGGCGCAGACCAGACTCCTCGGCGATCGCCAGGAGCCCCTCGATCGCCGCCAGTTCGGCTTCGGCCGGGCGGCTGGCCAGGTAGCTGGCGTACTCGCGGCCCGACCCGGAAGCGGCCTGCGCCCTGCGGATCACCTCCGCCGCCTCGCTGTGGACCAGCAGCGGCAGACCGGTCTTCGACGATCTTCCGGCGCCATCGCGGCCAGCTCTTCGAGCGAGATCGCTTCGAACTCCTCCACTCCCGAGTCGACCAGGAACGCCTTGAATCCGCAGACTCCGGCGGCTGCCAGGCCGGCGAGTTCGGTGGAGTTGCCGGGGACCACGCCGCCCCAGAAGCCGACGTCGACCCGGCACCGGCCGGCGGCGGCTCCCCGCTTGGTCTCCAGAGCCTCGACCGTCGTCGTTGCCGGAATCGAGTTGAGCGGCATGTCGATCAGCGTGGTGATCCCACCGGCCGCGGCGGCGCGAGTCGCTGACGCGAACCCTTCCCAGTCGGTCCGCCCGGGTTCGTTGACGTGGACGTGGCTGTCGATCAGGCCGGGCGACACCACCCGATCCCCGGCGTCGAGGACCTCGGGTCCGGTCGGTTCCCGGCCGTAGTCCTCCACAGCGGCGATCCGCCCCCCCTCGAACCGGATCGTCGCCGGCCGGACACCGTCGGGCGTCACCACCCGCCGCCCGGTGACGGCTGAGAGCGTGTGGCTCAGGAGCTCACCTCAGCGCAGGCCATGGAAGATCACCAGCGCGATCGCGACGCCGATCAGGATCGGGTGTGCTTCCCTGAGCCGCCCGGCCAACGCCTTGATGGCGACGAACGAGACGATGCCGAGACTGATCCCGTTGGCGATCGAGTAGGTGAGCGGCATCGCCACCATGGTGACGAACGCCGGCACCGCCTCGTCGGCGCGCTTCCAATCGACCTCCCGGGCCCCCTGGAGCATCAGGGCACCGACCGCCACCAGCGCCGGTGCGGTCGCCGCCGCCGGCACGGCGACCAGGAGAGGAGTGAAGAAGAGCGCCAGCAGGAACCAGCCGCTGGTGACCACGGCTGTCAGCCCGGTGCGCCCCCCCTCCTCCACTCCGGTCGCGGACTCGACGTAGCTCGTCACGGTGCTGGTCCCCAGCAGCGCTCCGGCCGAGGTGCCGAGGGCGTCCGCCGCGAAGGCGCGGTCGGCGCGTGGCAGCTCGCCCTTGTCGTCCACCAGGCCGGCGAGTCGGCCGACGCCGATCAGCGTGCCGGCGGTGTCGAAGAGATCGACGAACAGGAAGGCGAGGATCACCATCACGGTCTTGCCGGCCAGCAGGCCGCTGAAGTCGAGCGCGAGGAAGGTCTCGCGCGGCAGGTGCGGCAGGCTGAACAGCCGTTCCGGCGGCGCGGCGACACCGGCGGCCCACACCGCGGCCGTCACCGCCACGATGCCGATCAGCATCGCGCCACGGATGCGCCGCGCCATCAGAGCGGCGATCAGCAGCAGACCGCCGAGCGCCAGGAGCGCCGCCGGATCGCTCAGGTCTCCGGCGGTGACCAGCGTCACGGGGTGATCGACCACCCAGCCGGCGTTCTCGAAACCGATGATGGCGAGGAACAGGCCGATGCCGCTCATGGTCGCGAGCTTGAGCGACGGCGGGATGGCCTTGAGGAGAGCCGTGCGCGCACCGCCCAGTGCCAGCAGCAGGAACAGCACCCCCTCGACGAAGACGGCCGCCAGGGCGACCTGCCACTCGACTCCCATGCCGAGCACGACGCCGTAGGTGAAGTAGGCGTTGAGGCCCATTCCCGGGGCGAGCGCGAACGGATAGTCGGCCAGCAGGCCCATCGCCAGGGTCGCCAGGGCAGCGGCGAGCGCCGTGGCGACGGCGACGTCTTCGGCCGGCAACCCCGCCTCCGCGAGGATCCTCGGGTTGACGAACAGGATGTAGGACATGGTGAGGAAGGTCACCGTGCCGGCCCGCACCTCGGTCCCGGCGGACGTGCCCCGTTCGCGAAGTCGGAACATCCTTTCGAGCATTGCGGTCAGTCTACCGCCGGCCGGAGGCCGAGCGGCCACTACAATCGAAGACCGATGAGCGACCGTCCGGCCTCCATTCCGCGCTCGCCGCTGCTGCTCAAGGGCGGCACCCTGCTGACGCTCGACGCTGGAGCGAGCGTGGTTGCCGGCGACCTGCTGCTGCGGGGTGGGCTCATCGAAGCGCTGGGTCCCTCGCTCGAAGCACCGGAGGACGCCCGGGTGCTCGATGTCGGCGACTGCTTCGTCCTCCCCGGCCTGATCCAGGGTCATGTCCACCTCGGGCAGACGATCTTCCGTGGCCTGGCCGAACGGCGCAGACTCCTCCCCTGGCTCGAGGAACGCATCTGGCCGTTCGAGGCCGGGCACGACGACGAGAGCGCCTACTGGTGTTCGATGCTCGGCGCCGCCGAGTGTCTGCTGTCCGGCACGACGACGGTGCAGGACATCGGCATCGGCCCGGGGGCGGCCGGCCTGCTGCGGGCGCTCGAGGACTCGGGGCTGCGCGCGCTGGCCGGCAAGTGCCTGATGGACGCGGGCGACGCGCTGCCGGGCGCGATGCGCGAAGACACCGACGCCACCCTCGCCCACACCGCCGAGCTCGGCTCGGCGTTCGACGGCGGCGACGGCGGGCGACTGCGCTACGGGCTCAACCCGCGCTTCATCCTGAGCTGCTCCGATGAGCTGTGGCAGGGGTTGCGGGATCTCTCCTCAGCCCGTGGCTGGCCGATCCACACCCACGCCCTGGAGCAGAAAGAGGAGACCGCTGCTGTGCGACAGCTCAAGGGCGGCCGGGACGAGATCGAGTACTTCGACGACACCGGCGTGCTGGCCCGGCATCTGTGCATCGCTCACGGCGTCCAGCTGGAGCAACCGCACCTGCGCCGCGTCGACGGCTCCCGCTTCAGCGTCGTCCACTGCCCGAGCTCGAACCTGAAGCTCGGCTCGGGAATCGCCGACGTGGTCGGCATCCGTGCCGCCGGCATCCCGGTCGGCCTGGGAGCGGACGGCGCACCGTGCAGCAACGACCTCGACGCTTTGAAAGAGCTGCGACTCGCCGCCCTCCTGCAGCACGTGCGGCACGGGCCGGAGGCCTTCTCCGGTCTCGACGCCCTGCGGCTGGCGACCAGCGAAGGGGCGCGGGCGATCGGTCTCGGAGGGAGCACCGGCACCCTCGCTCCGGGACAGGCCGCCGACGTGCTGGTGCTCTCCAGGGAGCGGCCCGAGAGTTGGAGCCATCTCGCCGATCCGCACGACCTGGTCGCCTACTCGAGCTCCCGCGCCGATGTGCGCCACGTCGTGGTGGACGGTCGCCTGCTGGTCGAAGAGGGCCGCCTCACCCACCTCGACCCGGTCGAGATCCGGCGCCGGGCCGGCGAGGCGCTCGATGCAGTCCTGCGGCGCAGCGGCGTCGATCTCGGGTAGCCGGCTGACCCGCCGGACAGCCCTGCGTCGAGTGGACCCGTCTCAGCTGTCCGTCTCCCCGAATGCGCTTGCCGGGAGAGACGGCCTTGGTGGTCGCAGGTGCGCCACCAGCACACCCAGAAGCGCGAGCGTCGCCGGGTAGATCGGCAGCAGGAAGCGAATCCTGAAGGGAAGGCCCATCGCGTCCAGGAACGCGACCAGCGCGAGTTGACCGGCGACGACGAGCAGCAGGCAGGCCAGGGCGGGGCCGAACCGCGATCGCGAAGGGCGCTGCTTCCACCGGCGGACCCCCGCGACCAGGGCCAACGGCAGAACCAGGATCTGCAGTGCCGCGAACGACAGCATGTGCACTCGCGTCGCTCGACCCGCCCAGTAGCGCCAGGGCGAGTCCACATCGTGGGTCACCCGGCGAAACGCCCCGACGAGTTCCTCGTCGACCTCCCTCGGAACGGAAAGCTGCTGCGTCATCGAGTAGAGGCCGCCGAGCGTCAGCCAATCCCAGCCGACCCGTCCGGCCGACGCCGCGACGTGGGGTAGATCCTCGAGGCGCAGCGGCGTGGAGTAGAGGGTGCCGGTCGGGTTGGCGCTACAGGACAGGGCTCCTTCGGAGCACGCCTCCTCGAGCTCCCGATGCACACGGCCGTAGAAGTCGCTCGCAGCCTCCGCCGAGGCATGCATGCCCGCCTGCCAGGCGGCATGACGCAGAGCGATGAAGGCGACGCCGCCCACGAACTCGTCGCATAGTTCGTACTGCCGGCAGCCGGGTCCGGTGAACCCCTTGCCGCCCTTCTGCCAGGAAAGGTACCGCTCGAGGGGAAGGAAGCTCGGGCTGTGCTCGCAGGCGGCTTCCAGACCGGCGCGGGAGACAGGCACCTGCCGGATCCGTGACTCCGGCGCCAGCCGCGCCAGGGTCTCGAAGGCGCTTCGGAAGTTCGTCTCTTCGAGCTCGTAGCGCCCTTCGAATCCGTAGCGATCGACGTTGAAGTGCGCCACGTACGCGACTCGTCGCGAAGACCGCGATCACGGGAGCCAGCAGGAGGAACAACACGCGAACGAGGTCGACCGCACTTCCCCGGCCGGGCGTCCGCCAGGCGAAGCGCACCCACAGGATCGCCACGAGGAGTGCGGAGGGCACGACCACCACCGAGTCCGGCCGTGTGTTCCACAGGACCGAGAGCGAGACAGCGAGCAGTGCGCTCCAGGCGAGAGGCGCCATCAGCTGACTCGTCCTCGCGAGTCCCGCACCGGCGCCCGACGCCGCCAGCAGACCCAGGAGAGCTGCGACCGAGGCGGTCAGTGCAGGTGTCGAGAGTCCCTCCGAGTAGGCGATCGTCGTCTGGACGAAGAAGGCGGGATGGAAGGCGGAAAGCACCGCCAGAGCCGCCAGAAGCCGGCGCGGCACTCCGACCGCATGGAGAGCGATCAGCAGCGCCAGCACACTCAGCAGATGCAGCACCTGCTGCGTTACGTGAAGCGGCCATCCCAGCCGACCGTTGAAGGCCAGCAGAGCCGGATACCCCGGCAGTCGCATCAGAACCAGAGGGTCGTACGGGGCGACTTCACCCTCCAGGATGTCGTCGGCCCGCTCGACGTAGAGCGAGCTGTCGTGGGGGCCATGGAGGACCTTGACGGAGGAGTCCCAGGCCAGCGCCAGGGCCAGCGCGCCGGCGACACCCCACGCCACGAGGATCGGCTTCAAGCTGAAAGGACCTCGGCGGCGGCTCGAGAGTTCCTGGCGATCTCGTCGGGGTAAGCGGGCATCAGGAGCAGGACATCGGAAGCAGGGTCAGCCGGAGCGGCGGCCGAGGGTCAGTGCCGCTCCTCCCAGCACCAGAATAGCGGCAAGCACCCAGCGGGGCGAGATCGCCTCCCCCAGCGCCGCGACCCCAGCCGCCGCGGTGAGGACGGGCACCGTGAGCTGCGCCGTCGCGGCCTGGGTGGCGGTCAGCCGGCCCACGACCGAGTACCAGACGACGTAGCCGAGCCCGGAGGTGACGGCGCCCGAGATCACGGCGAGCCACGCACCCTCGGAGGACACGGCGAGCCGGCCGTAGAACGGCAGCAGCGCCAGCAGCGCCCAGGGGAGCGCCGCCACGAAGTTGCCCGCCGTCTCCTCGACCGGGTCGGCAGCCCCTCTTCCACGCAGTGAGTAGAGCCCCCAGGCGATGCCCGCCACGAGCATCAGCAATCCGCTCGTGGGCGTGGGCCGCTCGACCGTCGGCGAGAGCAGATAGACCAGCCCTCCGAGAGCGCTCGCGGCACCCAGGCACTCCTTCCAACCGGGCCGCTCCCCACGCAACGCACCGCCAATGAGCATCGTCAACTGCACGGCGCCGAAGAGGATCAGTGCGCCGGTACCGGTCGTCAGCTCCAGATAAGCGATAGAGAAGCCGACTGCGTAGACCGCAAGCCACAGCCCGGAGATCAACCGGCGGCCGGACAGGCCGACCTGCCAGCGATGCCGGCCGAGGCCGACCCAGAGCCAGAGGGAGGCGGCGCCGGCGACCAGCCTGAGAATCGTGAAGCCGGCGGGATCGATCGACGCACCGCCGAGAGCCATGCGGCACAGCACCGAGTTGCCCGCGAAGGCGAGCAAGGCCAGCAAGGTCCCGGCGATGGTGCGCGAAGTCAGGGCACGCATGACGGCCAGCATAAGGCCGATCGCGAACGGCCCCAGGCAGCTCGGTCCCCTGATGCCCGAACCACGGGATAGGGGCGGAGTGAGATCGGCAGGCTAGACTGGCGCGACCCATGCAGAAAGAAGAGTGGCGAATCGGGGTGATGCGCTTCTGCGGAAGCAGCCTGATCGCAGCGGGCGCTCTGGCAGCGCTGGCGAACGTCGTGTGGACACCGAGGCTCCCCTACTCTGAGGGCACGGTGGCGGTTGCGTCCTCTTCCGCGTTCTTCGCCCGTATGGGACTCGCCAGCGTCTCCGTCGCCCTGTTGGCTCTGGGGGTGATCGGTCTCTACCTGGCGCACGCCGACCGACTGCGGCTCGGCGCGTTCACCTTCCTGCTCGCCGGCTTTGGCTGCGTGCTCACCTTCTGGCTCGAGTTCGTTCAGTTCACCCTGATCCGCGACCTCGCCACGACGATCCCGCAGGTCTTCGCTCGAATCGAAGGGGACGGAAGCCTCACAGCCTACGACAGAGCCTTCGCCGTTTCGGCGGGTGTCTTCGCTCTCGGCTGGATAGCGATGTCGATCGTGATCCTGCGTCAGGGCTTGTTGCCTTGGCGTGGACCGGCTGCCTTCCTCTCGGGCCTGGTGCTGGTGCCAGTGCTCGGTGCGACGATGCCCGGCCTGTGGGGCGCCGTGGCCGGCAATGTCATCGTCGCTCTCGGCTGGGTGCTGCTGGGCGTCGACCTCAGGGCGGTCGCCGAGCCCTCACGGGTACCGAGCGCAACCTACCGCCGCTGACCCGTCAGGGTGCCGCCACGCCCCCTCCCCGCCTTCGGACGAGGTCGAGGAGGCCGTTGGCCGCCGCCTCGAGCTCGCCTTCGATCCTCTCGATGCGGGCTCGCAACCACTGCAGGAGCAGCTGCGCCGGCACGGCCACCATCAGCCCGCCGGCGGTCGTCGTCAGCGCCTCCTTGATGCCGCGAGCGACGAGATCCGGCCTGCTCAGGCTCACCTCGACGAGGGTGCCGAAAGAGTCGATCATGCCGGTGACGGTGCCCAGGAAGCCGAGCAGCGGCGCCGTTGTGGCGACCGCCGCGAGGACGGCAAGGCCGCGGTTGAGACGGCGAAGCTCCCGCAGAGCCACACTCTCGAGATGCCCCTCGAGCTCCTCCCGCGACCCTTCGGACCGGCTCAGCCCGGCGGCCAGGAGGGTGCCGACGGAACTTCCATCCGCGGCCAGCTCTTCCGCGGCAGCCCGGTGCGGCCTTCCAGCTGCGAGCAGCTTGCGCAGTCGGCGCAGCGCCGGTGCGGCGTTGCCACCGGCACGCCCCAGAACCGCCACCCGTTGCAGCGCCACCGCCACCGTAGCCCCGGAGAACAACAGCAGCACCCACATGACCCAGCCTCCGTCGTGCATGAGTTGCATCAGCGAGCCTTCCGACATGACCGGCCTCCTCTCGAGGTTGTTCGGGTTCGTCGAGGTAGACCCGGTCCCACGCGGGAGAGTTCCCCGAGCGCGGAGCCTCCCTGGTCCGGAGTCCTCGGAGCGGCACGCCGAGACCCCGCTGCACAGATCTCTCGGTGGGCACCCGGGTTTGTCAGGCTCTTGGCTGGTCGCGGCCGGCCAGGAGGGCGAGCAGTCCGGGAAGGAAAGCGATCGTCCAGTAGACGAACCGGAGCCCGTAGCCGGTCTCGGCGGCAGGCCGGGTCCACACGCCGGAGACGGCCCAGAAGAGCGAGCCCCGAGCCGATCATCGCGATCGCAGCACGCCCGAGGGTTCGGACGCCGCTTTCCCGGTCATGGAGCGCGCGACGGAGCAACCAGGCCAGCGTGAGCCACATGCCCGCCCAGGTCACGAGCAGGCTCCCGAGGTAGCCGATCGCCGCGGCGACCGGGTAGAAGAGCGCCGCCAGGGCGAGTCCTGCGACCGGCAGGGTCGCGAGTAGCGACCTCGTCGAGTCCTGCACCCCTCCGGCCCAGCCGAGCACGACCGCCAGAGCGACGAAGAACAGCAGGCCGTGCACGATCCCGGGAACGACCGCGCCGTCCGGGATCCAGCGTGCCCAGATCCAGTCTCCTACGGTCGAGACGGCGCCCAGGCAGGCGGCGGCGACGAAGGCTCGGAGAGGGCTCGAAGTCATCTTCTCGGGTCGCAGAGGTGGAGGCTGCTCCTGGGTACCGGAGTGCCCGGGTGCCGGAGTGCCCCGGGGCCGGAGCATAGCCAAACGGCGGGTGTCGTCGGGCGCCGCCTGCTCGACGCCGAGAGACACGCGGCGTGTTCGTCGTAACAAAGTTGCCCCGTCGGTCGCCTATCCACCTAAAGCGAAACCCATCCAGACCCACCAACGGAGAGGAGAGAATGATGCAGCATCAGCCCCGAACTTCCTGGATCCTCGCCTTCGCAGTGGCGGCCCTCGCGGTCGCACCGCTGGCGATGGCCAAGGACCCGGCCGTCGTCGCAACGCCCCTGGGAGCGGAAGTCGCCTTCGCCGCCGACGCCCCCGCCGACCTCGTGATGCTCACCGTTTCGGGCCCGGGCACGGAGGTCACCGAGCGCTTCACTCGCGGCGCGACGCCGGTCTTCAGCCTCTACGATCGTGACGGCGCATCGCGCCCCGACGGTACCTACACGTGGGAACTCACCCAGGAGTTCCAGCCGGTGAACAACGTCGTGCACGATCCCGCCAACGGGCGTGACACCGCAACCCACACCGAGCGCGAGCGCATCGACATGCACGGCTGGACGGTGAGCGGCTCCTTCATGATCGTCAACGGCGCCGTCGTCGACTCCTCGCTCGTCGAAGACGACCCCGCCGAACGCCAGGTCGACTGACCTCGCTGCCAGCGAAAGGACCCTGACATGACTCTGCGAACTTTCAGCGCCGTCGCGATCGCGGCCGGCGTGCTGACCCTGGCTCCGGTCACGCCGGCCGGTGCCGACATCATCCACAACGACGACGTCCTGATCCTCCGGAGCCTCTGTGTCGGCTTCGACTGCGTCAACGGCGAAGTCTTCGGTTCCGACACGATCCGGCTCAAGGAGAACAACCTCCGGATCCACTTCCTCGACACGTCGGTGGGCTCGTTCCCCTCGACCGACTGGCGGCTGGTCGCCAACTCGAACGCGAGCGGCGGCCTCAACCACTTCTCGGTCGACGACGCCACCGCCGGGAGGACGATCTTCCGCATCGAAGGCAACGCGCCGAGCAACTCGCTCTATGTCGACGATGGCGGCCGGATCGGCTTCGGCACCTCGACTCCCGTGGTCGATCTCCACTCCCGGGACGGTGACACGCCGACGCTCCGCCTCGAGCAGGACGGCTCGAGCGGCTTCGCCCCCCAGAGCTGGGACGTCGCCGGCAACGAGACGAGCTTCTTCATTCGCGACGCCTCGAACGGCTCGACGCTGCCCTTCCGGATCTTCCCCGGTTCGCCGTCGAACGCCCTCAACATCGCCGGCGACGGCGACATCGGCATCGGCACGACCTCCCCGGACGCGAGCCTGCATGTCAACTACAGCGGCACCGACGACGGCGTCCACGTAGAAGGCAGCTCCAGCTCGACGCTGAACCTGCTCTCGCTCGAGAACGCAGCCGGCCGCCCGCGCTTCGAGATCATCAACGGTTCCGTGCCCTCCAACGGCGGCATCTGGAACTTCGACGTGCTCAACAGCGGCGACTTCGCCTTCATCAAGTTCAGCGGCCCGACCTTCACCTTCGCGGGCAACGGCAACCTGACGATCGACGGCGACTTCTTCTCGAACACCTGCTCCGGCAGCCCGTGCGCTCCCGACTACGTGTTCGAGGACGACTACGATCTGCTCTCGCTCGACGAGCTCGAGTCCTTCATCACCGAGAACAAGCACCTGCCGAACGTGCCTTCCGCGGAAGAGCTCGCCGGCCCGGTCAACCTCTCCAAGATGCAGATGACCCTGCTCGAGAAGATCGAAGAGCTCACGCTCTACACCCTCGAGCAGCAGGACACCATCTCCCGTCAGGAAGAGCTGCTCGGCGCGCTCCAGGAGCGCCTCGACCGGCTCGAGGGGACGTCGGCGCAGTAGCTGTAACGAGTCCAGTCAACCCAATCCGGCGGGCGGCACCTGAGTGGTGTCGCCCGCCGTTCCTCGGGACCGACTCGGGCGGATCGATCCGGAAGCAGTTTCAGATCTCTCCTTCGGCCCGTACCTTGATCAACCGCAACATCTCGCGGCGAATCCAGCCGCTGAAGGGCGCGACGAAGAACCAGTAGAGCCGGAACCGCAGCGACCGCGAGAAGGTCGCGACGCGGGTCTCCGTGCTCAGCTGGGTGTCGCCCTCCCCGACCGGCACCACCCTGAAGTTGAAGGCCGCCTTCGCGTATCCCGGCCGGCGGAACGACCGGAACTCGTCGGGCGTCAGTTCGACGAGGTGCCCGGTCGGGGTCCAGAACTTGCCGACGATCCCGAGGAGCAACTCGTCTTCCCTCTCGGCGAGGTGGAGGAAGCCGAGTCTGAACATCCCGTCCAGAGTCAGATCCGCAGTCGGAATTCCCCGCAATCGGAAGAGCCACCGCACGGACCTCGACGCCTCGAGGTCGAGTCCGCTGCCGGCCGTCATGACCCTCTCGCTCGGCGCTGCGATCAGGACTGCGTGGCAGCTGCGGACTTCGTACTCGGGAAGAAACTCCTCGAGAAGGGAGATGTTCGACGCCACCCAGGGAGTCTAGCCGCTTCCTGCCGCCCGTCGGCGCTGCGGGAACTCGCTCGGGCTGTGCAGGGTCTCGGGCTAGGGAATCGGCAACAGGATGGCGGATGGTGACGATCGCCGGCTCGCCGCGATCTCCTTCGACTGGACCTGTACTCATGGGCCATCAGCAACAGACCATCCACCGCGCGCGCCTCGCTGCTCGCAGCCGCGAGACCACGATCCTCGCGAAGTTCCGAACTGCGGGCGCCACCTGTTTCGCTGTGAGTCTGCTCGCCGCGTGTGGCGGTCGTGCCACGAATAGTCCATCGCCGCAGCCACTGGTTCTCGCAAACGTTCGCCTGATCGAGGGCTGCGGCGCGGAGCCGATCCCGGACGCGGCGGTGGTAATCGAGGGTCGACGAATCGCTGCCAGCGGACCTGCGACACGAATCCAGGTACCCGACCTCGCGCATGTGATCGACGGCGAGGGCGCCGTGGCGCTACCGGGCCTCTTCGATGCCCACGTCCACCTCGCCTCCGCCTTGCGCGAGGGAACCGATGCGGTAGGCGCCTGGCTCGTTGCGGGAGTGACCACTATCGTCGACATGGGCACGCCCCACGATCCCTCACGGTGGCGTGAGGAACTCGCCGCTCGATTCCCTAGGGGACCGCGGCTCCTGATTGCCGGACCGATCGTGACGGCGCCGGGGGGCTATCCGTTCGTCGGGCGACGCTCGTCGGCGCTCGAGATCGATCGACCGCAAGAGGTCGAATCCGCGCTCGCCCATCTGCTCGATCCGCCGATGGTCGATCACTTGAAGATCTCCTTCGATCGTGGCTTTGCCAGCGATCTTCATGACGACGGCTGGCCTGTGCTGAAACCCGCAACGGTCGAGCGAATCGTGGCTCTCGCGAACCGCCGGAAACTGAGGGTCTCTGCCCATGTAACGCAACCAGGCGAACTCGCGGCGATAATCGAGATGGGCGTCGACAATGCCGCCCATGCGCCGGCAGAGCCCATCCCGGACCGCACCCTGGCGGCGGCGGCAGCTGCGGATTTCGTGCTGGTGAGCACCGCCAGCCTGTGGCGCGAGACTCCCGAGCGATTGCGCGCCGTCCAATACAACCTGCGCCGGTACCTCGACCTCGGTGGGCGCGTCGCTCTCGGCACCGATGCACCAGCGTTCCACGACCCGGGACTGCCGCTACTCGAGATGAAACTGCTCGAGTCGGGAGGCCTGACTCCGACGGAGATTCTCTGCGCCGCTACCGGCCACGCCGCCTTCGCCGTCGGCCGGAGCGACGACCTTGGACGGTTGGCGCCGGGCTATCTTGCAGACCTGGTGCTCGTCGAAGGCGATCCACTTCGGAGGCTAGAGGACCTCGAAAACGTATCCCTCGTCGTTCGAGACGGGCGGGTCGTGAGCTCCGAAAGAGCTGACCGATGACTGCGACCTCAGTGCGACCCCAGTTGCCGATACTCGAGGGTCTCGACAATCCACTCCACGTAGGAGGAGACCCTCGTGTAGTACTCGGTCACGCCGTAAACGCCACCGATCTCGGCCTCTCCCTGGTGCTGCCAGGAACTGATCCCAATCAGCGACCAGCCGTTGTCGATGCGAAGAAGCGCGGGGCCACCGGAGTCTCCAGGACCGCTGATCCCCTCCAGGCCCAGGCCGGCAGGCGGTGCATCGAAAACAAAACGGAGCCAGTGGTCGGTCGTCGCCTCGACCCGATTCTCCGCCCCCCGCACGACCTTGTCAGGCTCGATCGCCCCGGATCTTCCGGTCCCCAAGTAGCCCCGACCGACAAAGATCGCGGTCAAGCCGGATTCGTCGCGACCTCCGTGCAGCTGCACGACCTCCGCTCCTCGAAGCGGTGCGCTCAAACGGATCAGGGCTATGTCGTTGCGATAGTCAGTGATGTCGAAGTCGGGGTGAACGATGACCTCCGCTATCGTCGCCCCTCGGCCATCGACCTCGACGGGGCCGCCTGGCTCGAGGCGCGAAGCGGCGTGAGCGGCCGTCACCAGCCACGACGGGTCGACCAAGGTGCAACCGCCGCCCCAGCCGCCGAGCTCGAGCGAACAGAAGGGGAGGTCGGTCGCGAGGTGGCGGTAGGCCTCGTCGGGGCGATCGTGACGCATCACGATTCCGTGGACTGCCGATGGAACAATCAGGCAAGCGCCGAGGAGAGCCATGAGAGCTACGCAGACCAACAGGTATCGAGACAAGAAGCCTCCAAGAAGAATGAGAGCCAGAACGGTCGATAGCTTTGACAGAGCGAGCGCGAAAGGAGTTCCGGACCGCGCTCACGCAGGGTCGCACGCCGAGTGCGCCGAGCCGGCTGGTCGGGGCATGCGCACGTATGCTCGTCTGGCCGCCCTCCTCAGCGCTACAGTGGTCGCGAACGCGGCCAATGCGGCCTACGCTGACTGGCCGACATGGCAGGGTCCCGGCCAAGCTGGGTGGGCGCAGGAAACTGTGTCTGAAGTCGTTCAACATGCAGAGGATGCCGGCTCTGCAGCCCTCTTCGTCGTCTACCAAGGGAAGGTTCTGCTCTCCTTGGGCGAGATCGAGAAGAAGCTCAGCGCACACTCGATTCGCAAGTCACTCTTGAGCGGTCTCTTCGGTGTTCACGTCGGCACGGGGGCAATCGACCTAGAGGCGACACTCGCGGATCTCGATATCGACGATGTTTCGCGGCTCTCGGCCGGTGAGAAGCAGGCACGAGTGGTCGATCTCCTCGGCGGCCGTTCGGGTGTCTACCACCCCGCGGCCTACGAGACGGCTGGCAAGAAACGCGAGCGTCCCGCGCGCGGCAGTCACAGGCCGGGCACTCACTTCTGGTCGAACAACTGGGATTTCAACGTGCTGCTCACGGTCTTCGAGCAGCAAACCGGCCGACGCTTCTTCGACGAGTTCTACCGCGCCATCGCCCGCCCGATCGGCATGCAGGACTTCGAAGCCTCTGATGGCGAGTACCTTCTCGAGCCCGCCATCTCGAAGCACCCCGCCTACCCGCTTCGCATCAGCGCGCGCGACCTGGCGCGCTACGGCCAGCTCGTCCTCAACGGCGGCAACTGGAACGGACGATCCATCGTTCCAGAGTCCTGGATCGAGCGGAGCACGCGGGCAAAGACCACTTTCGGCGAGGGCGGCGGCTACACCGGCGACTTCCGAGCAGGGGCAGGTTTCGGCTTCATGTGGTGGGTCTACCCGCGCGGATCGCAGCCGGCTGGTAGGCCGGTGCTCGACACTCTGAACCTCGTCGCCGCGCAGGGCTCCGGCGGTCACCTGATGCTCGTCATCAGAGAGCTCGACCTCGTATTCGTCCATCGCGCCGCCACTGACGACGGACGCCGGGTCGACTGGGATACGCCTTGGAGCCTCGCCGAAGCACTCATAGCCGGTCATGCCTCGTACGAGTGAGGCTCCAAACCACCTTCAGTAGTTCCTCGCGAAACGCGCCTGTCGCAGCCGGAAGCTGGAGTCTGCAGATCGCACAACGCAAGAGCGCGGGCCTACGGGACGACGCGATGTCGCCCCGCCTCCAGATCCTCCTTCAACAGCTCGGCGAACGCCGAGGCGAGTCGGGAGGGCGGGCGGCCTGCGTGCCGGGCGACTGCGATCTCGCGTTCCGGTCCGCCGTCGCGCAGACGGAGGTAGCGCCGGCTGGTCGAGCGGTCGGCTCGAGCGCACATCTCGGGGACGAAGGAGATGCCGAGCCCGAGGGCGACGAGGCGCAGAATCGTCTCCAACTGGGTGGAGCGGCACACGATCCTGCGGCTGAAGCTCCGCGCGGCACAGAAGGACTCGAGCTGCTGACCGAGGCAATGGAGTTCGTCGAGCACGACGGTCGGTTGGCCGTCGAGGTCCTCGATCGTGCGGGAGTCGAGCTCGGCGACGAGTTCATGGTCACGGTGGGCGGCGATGAGGAGCCGCTCGCTACCGACCACAGAGACGGCAACGGCCTCGCTGTCGATCGGCGTGCTCAGGATCGCCATGTCGATCGACTGGTCGATCAGCTTGTCGAGAAGCCGCTCGGTGTAGTCCTCGACCAGGGTCAGCTCACACTCCGGGAAGCGGCGAAGAAAGCGAGGTGCCATGGCCGGCAGCAGGTAGGGCGCCATGGTCGGGATCGCCCCGACGACGAGGGCACCCCGGCCGGTCTCGAGGTCGTCGGCGACCGCCGCCGCGGCGTCGGCAACGTCGGCGAGAATCCGTCGCGCCCTCGGTAGCAGGGCGCGCCCCGCATCGGTGAGCGCCGCGCCTTTCGGAAGGCGGTCGAAGAGCCGGAAGCCGGTCTGCTCTTCGAGCCGGCGCACCTGCTGACTCAGCGACGGCTGGGCGACGTGACACCGCTTCGCTGCGGCCGTGAAGCTGCCGGTCTCTGCGACAGCGAGGAAGTAGCGAAGCTGGTGAATCTCCATAGGACGTGACTATAGATTCTATAGGAATACGATCTTTGATCTCTATTCCTCATGAGCATAGATTGGAGCTGGAAACGACGGAAATCGACCCCGAGGAGATCCACCATGAGCATCGACGACGCCGGCCATCAGGACAATCCAGGGCATCAGGAGAACACAGCCCCTCCAGGCAAGTGCCCCGTGATGCACGGCGCCAATGCACGGCAGGCGAGCGGCAGCGTCGCCAATCAGCATTGGTGGCCCAACCAGCTGAACCTCAGGATGCTGCACCAGAACCCGCCGCAGGCCGACCCGATGGGAGAGGACTTCGACTACGCGAAGGAGTTCGCCTCCCTCGATCTCGCCGCCCTCAAGGCCGACCTCATGACGCTGATGACCGACTCCCAGGAGTGGTGGCCGGCCGACTGGGGGCACTACGGGCCGCTCTTCATCCGCATGGCCTGGCACAGCGCCGGCACGTACCGGATCAGTGACGGCCGGGGCGGCGCCTCCTCTGGTACCCAGCGCTTCGCACCTCTCAACAGCTGGCCCGACAACGTCAACCTCGACAAGGCGCGCCGCCTTCTGTGGCCGATCAAGCAGAAGTACGGCCGCAAGATCTCGTGGGCGGACCTGATGATCCTCGCCGGGAACTGCGCCATCGAGTCGATGGGCCTGCCCACCTTCGGCTTCGCGGGCGGCCGGGAGGACGTCTGGGAGCCGGAGGAGGACATCTACTGGGGACCCGAGACCGAGTGGCTCGGCGACGAGCGCTACAGCGGCGATCGCGATCTGGCCGATCCGCTGGGCGCGGTCCAGATGGGGCTGATCTACGTCAACCCGGAGGGGCCCAACGGTGAGCCCGACCCGGCCAGGGCGGCGCACGACATCCGCGAGACCTTCGCCCGCATGGCGATGAACGACGAGGAGACCGTCGCTCTGATCGCAGGCGGCCACACGTTCGGCAAGTGCCACGGCGCCGCACCGGACACACACGTGGGACGCGAGCCCGAGGGTGCCGGCATCGAGGAGCAGGGTCTCGGCTGGACGAGCGACTTCGGCAGCGGACGCGGCGGCGACACCATCAGCAGCGGCCTCGAGGGCGCCTGGACCAACAACCCGATCCAGTGGGACAACGGCTACTTCGACAACCTCTTCGACTATGAGTGGGAGCTGACGAAGAGCCCGGCCGGTGCCTGGCAGTGGACGCCGAAGGACGAGGCGGCTCAGACGAGCGTGCCCGATGCACACGACAGCGACAAGAAGGTGGCCCCGATGATGGCGACCACCGACCTGTCGCTCAAGGTCGATCCCGAGTACGCCCGGATCTCGAAACATTTTCACGAGAACCCCGAGGCGTTCGCCGACGCCTTCGCCCGCGCCTGGTTCAAGCTCACCCATCGCGACATGGGTCCGGTTTCTCGCTACCTCGGCCCCGAGGTCCCGAACGAAGAGCTTCTGTGGCAGGACCCGGTTCCGGCGGTCGATCACGAGCTGGTCGGCGCCGACGAGATCGCAGAGCTCAAGCGGCTCGTCCTCGCCTCCGGTCTTCCGGCCTCGCAGCTCGTGACCACCGCGTGGGCTTCCGCTTCGACCTTCCGTGGGTCGGACAAGCGCGGCGGAGCCAATGGCGCGCGGATCCGCCTCGCGCCGCAGAATGGCTGGGAGGTGAACCGGCCCGAACAGCTCGCTCAGGTCCTGGCCGGGCTCGAGGCGATTCGCTCCGAGTTCAACGACCGCGGCGGGAAGCAGGTCTCGCTGGCCGATCTCATCGTGCTGGCGGGCTCGAGCGCCGTCGAGCAGGCCGCCCTGGCGGCCGGCCACAAGGTCACGGTGCCCTTCACACCCGGGCGGACCGACGCCGCGCAGGAGCAGACCGACGTCGAGGCCTTCGCGCCGCTCGAGCCGAAGGCCGACGGGTTCCGCAACTATCTGGCCGAAGGCCAGCGCCACTCGGCCGAAGAACTGCTGGTCGATCGCGCTCAGTTGCTGACCCTGACCGCTCCGGAGATGACGGTGCTCGTCGGCGGTCTGCGCGCCCTCGCGGCCAACTTCGACGGCTCCAGCCTGGGGGTCCTCACCGACCGGCCGGGCGTGCTGAGCCGCGACTTCTTCGTCAACCTCCTCGACATGGGCACCGTGTGGGCCGAGTCTCCCGACGGAGACGGCACCTTCGAGGGGCGCGACCGAACCACCGGTGAGCTGCGCTGGAAGGGCACCCGAGTCGATCTCGTGTTCGGCTCGAACTCACAGCTGAGAGCGCTCGCCGAGGTCTACGGCAGCGACGACTCGGACGCCGCCTTCGTGCGCGACTTCGTTGCCGCCTGGGACAAGGTGATGAACCTCGATCGGTTCGATCTCGACTAGGCGAGCCCGTCCTCCGTCTTCCGGAACCTGCTCCCGGTCGGCCACCGCGCCGGCCGGGAGCCTTTTCGATGAGGCGATGCGGGTTCTGATCGCGCCCTCCAGATTCGCCGACGCAAGGGTTCCCGCGGTCCGACCCCGGGGCTGATGCCGGTAGCCATGGGAGCCAGAGTCCGGGGGAGCGCCCCCGGGGCGCCGAGACCGACCTGGCGCCCCCGACCGGAGCCACGCTTCGGTAGGATACGACCGCATCAGACAGGAGAAGGAGGCCCGTATGAAGCTCGCGGTGTGGGCGGTCCTGCTGGCACTGATCGCCGGGCAGGGCACGGCGCAGGAGATAACGCTCGTGGTCGAGAACGGCCGCGTAGTCGTCGGAGACGGGAGCGTGCTCGAGCCGGGGTTCGTCGCGATGGCGGGCGATCGAATCGTCGCTGTCTCAGGCGAGCCGATCGCTGCAGCCGACGCCGAGCGAATCGATGCGAGCGGCAAGACCGTCCTGCCCGGGTTGATCGACGCGCACGTCCACCTGAGCATCGAGGACATCTCGCGACAACCGCGGAAGGCTTCCGATCTCGAGGATTACCTCACGAACCGGCTGCCCGACCGACTGCGCGAGTTTCTGCGGACGGGCATCACGACCGTGGCTTCGACCGGTGACTACTGGCCGTTCATCCTCGAAGTGCGGGGGCGCATTCGTTCCGGGGATGTGGCGGGACCGAGGTTGCTCACCTCAGGGCCGGTCGTCACCGCCGTCGAGGGCCACCCGGTCGTCACCCTCTGCGGCTTCCTCGATTCCGGAGGTCCCAATCCGTGGTGTCGCGAGAATGCGGCGCGCGAGGTGGCCACGGTGGAAGAAGCCGGAGACGTCGTGTCGGAGCTCGCCGGCGCAGGAGTCGATTTCGTCAAGTTCGTCGTCAACGAGAGCGAGTTTCCGGCCCTCGACGGCAACCTCGTGACTGCGCTGATCGAGGCCATCCACGCCGAAGGCCTCCTCGCCTACGCTCATGTTTCGGGCGTGGACCAGGCGATCGCGGCCGTCGAGGCCGGGCTCGATCGTCTCGTCCACGTTCCGGTGATTCACTCGATGAAGACCGCCGACGCCGACCGTCTGCTCGCGGCGATGCGCAAACACGAAGCGAGGGTCTCCACCACCCTCGTGGTGCTGGCGGACTGGGTCGAAGATCTCCGCGACGAGGGACAGGAAGAGATGGCGGCGGGGCTCGCGCGCGACCTCGAGGCACAGACATGGGCGGTCGCCGCCATCGCCGCGGCCGATAGCGACACTCTCGCGCTCGGCACGGACAGCCCTCACCTGGCCCCCGCCGAGGCGTACCACCGGGAGCTCGAGTTGCTTTCCGGGGCCGGCATCGACACAGCGGCTGTCCTTCGAACAGCGACGCTGGGGGCGGCCGAGTTTCTCGGGCGCGGCGACGACCTCGGCAGCCTCGAGCCCGGGAAGCTGGCCGATCTGATCGTGGTCGACGGGAACCCGCTGGAGAGTCTCGACTCGCTCGCGAACGTCGTCCTCGTGGTGCAAGGCGGTGTCGTCGTCGCCCTGGATTGACCTGGCGGTACCAGCAAGCGGGCAGCGGGGCGCGCCCTACACACGCCCCTCCAGATACGCCCTGCGCTCTGCCTTCTCGAACTTCTCGATGGCGTAGCGCAGCATCGTCCGGGGCATCCGGCGATAGTGCCGTTCGAGGAAGCGCTCCTCCACCTCGAGATTCCGGTTGCCGACCTCGCGCAGCATCCACCCCACCGCCTTGTGGATGAGGTCGTGCTCGTGGTCGAGGAGTGTGCGGGAGAGTCTCAGCGCGTCGTCGAACTCACCCTGCCGGATGAAGTGGTAGGTGGCGATCATCGCCACCCGCTGGCGCCAGAGGTGGCCGCTCGCGGCCAGCTCGTCGAGGACCGACCGGTCCCGCCCCTCCAGCCAGGCACCGAGGATCTGGTGAGCCGAGCTGTCGACGAGGTCCCAGCTGTTCACGAAGTCGAGGTGCTCGAGGTAGAAGCTCACGATGCGCGAGCGCTCCGCCTCTCCCCCTCTCTCGAACTGCAGCACGAGGATCAGGAGCGCCGTCAGGCGGCATTCGTGATGCGGATCGCACAGCAGGCTCCGCACGCTGCGGAGCGGGAGGTCGCGATAGCGCCTGGCCACCTTGCGCTGCGCCGGCACGGTCACCCCGAGGAAGCGATCGCCCTCGCCGTACTGGCCGGGCCCCGCCTTGAAGAAGGCCCGGGAGTGGGCAGCCTTCTCGGGGTCGGCGAGAGCCCGCAGCTCGGCTCTGACCGCCTGGGCGCTCAAGCCGTGCGCCTCGTCGGCTCGGACTGTGCCATGGAACGCGCCGATCCGATCATCGCTCACACCTGTGAGTGCTGAGAAGGCCGCTCAGTCCGC
This sequence comes from Candidatus Multivoradales bacterium, assembly GCA_965223855.1. GTDB lineage: Bacteria > Acidobacteriota > Thermoanaerobaculia > Multivoradales > JAHEKO01 > CALZKB01. Next base: position 1,510,919 of record CBDCXM010000009.1, on the reverse strand, counting down.
CAGCACGTCGCGGAAGAGCTTCTGCCCGCCGAGAGAGACGACGAAGCCGTAGATCGCCACGGCCGCCAGCAGGAGGAGTGGCACGAAGATCCTCGGAAAGTGCCAGGTGCCGGGGTCGGCACCGATCGCCATGCTCGACAGGGAGACGAAGAGGACCATCGCCCCGACGGCGAGAAAGCCGTGACGGGTGAGGACGTACCAGGCAGCCCCCCAGAAGAGGGCGCTCACGACGATGCCGATCCAGAAAGGAAGACCGTCACCGTGCCACCCCCGCAGCACGACGGAAAGACCGACGACGAAAAGCACGGAGGCGAGACGCTGGGAGCGCGCGACTACCCGCAGGATGACGAGTGCCGTAAGAGTCCAGAGCGGAAAAACCAGGCTGGGAATCAGTTGGTCGATCAGATAGGCGGCCGCCAGGTTCCAGGGGGCCTGCATCACGAGAGCGTCCGCCCGGGTCCAGGGAGGTGGCGGTGGCGCACCCAGGGCTGTGGTGAGGTGACCGATGCCGACCGCCGCCACAGCCCACACGACCCCGACAACGCCACCAAGAAGGAGGGTTCTGCCCACCAGCGGGTCGCGGACGCGACCGTTGAGCAGCCGTGTCCAACCGATCAGCACGTTAGGCCAGAGCTTGCGGCCGTACGGCTCGATCGCGGTGTAAAGAACCCATCCCAGTGCACCGAAAAGAAGCGACCACGCGATCGTCTCGATCAGCGCGATGAGCTCCCACGGCGTAGGCGTGTGGTTGCTCTCGACGACTATGGAGACGAATCTCAGAGCAAACATCGCGATCGCGACGCGTCGGGCTCCCTGACCATGACTGCGGCCCAGGCGGCGATTCCGGCGAGCCAGGAAGATACTGCCGGCGGCGATCAGGACGAAGACGGTCATCGTTCCGAGCACTTGAACGCCGAAGTCCCGCGAGGGGTCGGACATGCGCTCGGCCTCCATCCACGGCGCGATCACGGCAAAGTAGACCGGCACCCCCTGAAGGGAGGCCGCCTCGACCCGCAGCTCCCCTCCCACCCCATCGACCTTTCCGCTCTTCCAGGCTTTCCGCGCATCGCTCGCGACGAGCTCCGTCCACCTGGGGCGATCCTCCACGAAGAAGGCGCGGTCCAGCCCTGCGTGAAGGAAGAGCGCCTCCCAGTCGACCTCGCCCCGAGCCGGCCCAGCATCCATGAGATGTGGTGGCACCGCCTTGAAGAACAGCAACCGCCCTTCGGGATCGAGACGGATCAGGATCTCGCCCGAGAGCCTGAGAGCCGGCCTCGACGGGCTGATCGCCGCGTTTACGCGGTGAGGCACGATGTGAACGGGCGACTCCCGGTACCAGAAATCGACCGGGCTGGGTCGCACCCGGCCGAGGTCGTCCCAGCGATCCGGCTCGTCCGAGCGCGACACGACGTAGTCGAAGTAGTCCTGGTTGCTGGCGAAGTCCCAGGCCCGATCAACCGGGATATCGGGATAGCCGATCTCCGACGCGAGGTCCCGCGCAGTGCGAGCCAACTCCTGAGGTGGAATCGGAAGCTCGATGTGGTCGAGGAGCCGCCGGTCGGGCAGCCAGGGAAGGAGTGCGAGGCCCAGGAGAATCGCCGCCAGCATCGAAACGGCGACCGCCGGCCGCAAGCTCCCTTCGTCGCCCGCCTGGGCGACCATCTCCGGCGAGGGTGTCTCGCCCGCAGCGAGCGCTGCGGCGAGGGGATCCCCGCCCGGCAGGGCCGCGGCCACCGCGAGCGCGGAAGCTGGGCGAGCGCCGGGGTCGGATTCCAGGCAGTGCATGACGACCCGCTCGACGACCGGGTCGATTTCGGCGACGTGGCTCGACGGCGACGAAGGCTGGGAGCTGCGCTCCCGGCGCACGACATCCGCCGAACGGTCTCCCGGGAACGCGCGCTGCCCGGTGAAGAGCTCGTAGAGAACCAGCCCCAGGGCGTAGAGGTCGGTCGCCGTCGTCAGCCTGTCTCCGGCGAGCTGCTCCGGCGCCTGATAGCCCGGAGTGCCCACTCGCGCCTCTCCGCCCTCGATCCCCTCGGTGGCGCCGGCGAGACCGAAGTCGGTGATCTTGGCATGGCCCCGGCCGTCGATCATCACGTTGGCCGGCTTGAGATCGCGATGGAGCACGCCGCGCTCGTGCGCCGCCGCCAGCCCGGCGCACAGCTGCCGGGCGACATCGACCGCCTTGCCCCCCGGCAGGCGTCCGATGCGCCGCAGGAGCGAGGCGAGGTCCTCGCCGTCGACGTACTCCATCGACAGGAAGTGGCGTCCGTCGGCCTCCCCGAGATCGAACACCCGGCAGACGTTCGGGTGGGTCACCTGGAGCGACAGTCGCACCTCGTTGCGTAGCCGCTCCAGGTAGGCCGGGTCCTTCTCGTAGCGCTCGGGCAGCAGCTTGATCGCTACCGTCTGGCCCAGCTTGAGGTCATCGGCCCGGTAGACCTCGCCCATCCCGCCGCGACCCAGCGGCGCCACGATCCGATAGCGATCACCGAGGATCTGACCCGGCAGGAAGCGCTCGGCGGCTTCCGCCGGACTCGCCGCGCCGTGGCCGAACGCGACGGTCGGGAGCGACGAAACCGACAGCTCCGCCCCGCACCCGCCACAGAAGCGGCTGCTCTCCTCGTTCGCGGCGCCGCACCGGACGCAGTCGTTCAGGCGCACCGCCGTTCGTTCATGGCCTGCCTTTCATCCGAGAGTGCCGGAAGTCTATCCGGCGCAACCGGCGGCAAGCGCGATCCGGGTCCCGGAGACACGGCAACTCGGTCCGACGAGTCTGTGCCATTGGATAGAGTCCTTGCACGACAGTCCCGCCAGTCGGCTGGGCCCACGATGTCGATCCGTCCGGTCAAGCGTCTCGTCAAGGCAAAGCCCACCATGGAAGGGGCGGGTGTCCGCCTCGACCGCGCCTTCGGCTTCGGCAACACCTCGGACTTCGATCCGTTCCTGCTCTTCGACGACTTCCGCAACGAGCGCCCGGAGGACTATCTCGCCGGCTTCCCCTGGCACCCGCACCGGGGAATCGAGACAATCACCTACGTGCTGGCAGGCTCGGTCGAGCATGGCGACAGCCTGGGCAACCGGGGTGCGATTGAGGCGGGAGACATCCAGTGGATGACCGCCGGCAGCGGCATCCTCCATCAGGAGATGCCGCGCGGCGACGACCGGGGCCGGATGCACGGCTTCCAGCTGTGGGCGAACCTGCCGTCGTCGCTCAAGATGACTCCACCGCGCTATCAGGAGGTCGCGAGCGCCGACATCCCGGAGGTGACGGAAGATGACGGCACCCGCGCCCGGATCGTCTGCGGAACCTTCTGGGGGCAGACCGGGCCCGTGGACGGCATCACCGCCGACCCGGTCTACGTCGACGTCTCGGTGCCGCCGGGCACGCGCCGGACCCTGCCGGTCGAGACCACGAGCCACGCCTTCGCCTACGTCTTCGCGGGCAGCGGGCGGTTCTGCAACGCCTCGGACCCACTCGCCGTCCCCACCGAAGGGGTCGGCTGGGCTGACGCGGCACCCTCGGCCGAGGCCGACAACCGATCGCTGGTCCTCTTCGACCGTGGCGACGAAGTGACCGTCGAGGCTGGCGAGGAGGGGATCCGCTTCCTCCTCGTCTCCGGCCGGCCGCTGAGGGAGCCTGTCGCCTGGTACGGGCCGATCGTCATGAACACCCAGGCCGAACTCCAGGAGGCGTACGAGGAGCTCGACCGGGGGACGTTCCTCAAGGACGGCTGAACGAGGCGGGGCGACAGCCCGGTGCCGAAGCGCAGCGTCGCCTGATGGCGGCACTGGCCGGCACCGGAACTGCCCCAGAATCAATCTACGGCGGTCTGGTTGGTGCCCGAGCCGCCCTGGACCGGCGACCAGTGAGCTGCCCGGCTCACCCACTCGCCGTTCTCCTTGACGAACACCTGGGTGACGCGGGTGAAGTAGTTGGTCACCGCCGCCGCCCCCTTGCGAGCCATCGTGCCCTCGGAGTAGTACATCGCCACCGCGGCCTCCCCGCCCGGCAGCTCGATGACCTTGATGTGCTTGGGCGTGATGGTGAACCGGTCGTACTCCGTCAGGTTGTCGTCGGGGGCGGACCACTGCATGAGGCCCCCGCTCGACCAGAACTCGAGCGAGCCCTCTGCCGAGACGCCGCCCTCCCGATCCTTGAGATTCGCCTTCACGTACTCGTTGTCCGCCTTGATCAGCGCCTTGATCTCCCCCGCCACGCCGCTCTCCGCGGTCTCGGCGAAGGCGTTTCCTGCGACGAGCGCAAGCAACGCCGCGGCGAGAAACGCGGCGCGACTGGGGCTCCCGGATGTAGATGCGGTCATGCTCTTCCCTCCTGATTGTCAGGTCGCAGGGCCGCGCGGGAGCAACCTCCCGCAACGCTTCTCGCCCGCGGCGACTCCGCGTGGACGAACCCTCCTCGACCTCGTTGGATGCTGGACGGATTAGAGCACGGAACCCGGGGGGACTGGCACGGGCTTCGAGTCCCGCCTCGCTGGTGTAGGCGCTCGCAAGGTCCGTCCCTCACGAATCGGCCACGGCTCAGCGTCCCGCACGACCTCAGGGCAAGACGGTCGACCACGCCGACAGGTCCCCGGACTCGAAGCCGTCGCTGAAGACCGGCTGCGCACCCGGGTACGGAGGTCCGAGGGTCTGCTGCACCTCGGTGACGGTGCTGTAGTAGGGCGCACGGTTGGCGTCGGCGTAGAGCGGGGCGATCTCGCAGGCGGGCTCTCCCGGTCCCGGGTCCGCCGGGAAGACGACGTCGGCGACGAGCCAGAACATGTCGCCTCCGTCGGCCGGGGTGAAGGTCACCTCCTGCGAGTATCCGGGCGGGCCGGCCGTCGCGTCACCGAGGGTCAGCAAGAGCCGGCGGCCGCAGTAGATCCGAACCTTCGGATGCACGTCGTAGCTCTGGCCTGCGGCACTGAAGTAGTGCACGCCGATGCGGGTCCAGCGGTGGTGCGGCATGTAGTCGATGTTGGTGGTCTCGGGATGACAGTACTCGATGTCCGCCGGGTCGGTTTCGACCGGGTCGCAGGAGATGTTGTCGAGCGATAGCCGAGGGTTGTGGCAGCCGAGGCCGTAGGACGCCCAAACCGTGCCGTCCTGCGGCATGAAGTAGCAGGAGTTCTCCTCGAACACCGGCGACTCGTACCAGTCGACCGGCTCGGGCGGCGCGGTGCCGTCGAACCAGTCGGGAGCGATCGGGTTCGGTGCGCCGGGGTCGAAGCTCGCCGCCTTGCAGTTGTCCCAGGCACAGTCGTCCGGAGTGCCGCTGTTGCCGCCCCAGGGCGCGGTGCTCGACGGCCGATGAAGGTGAAGGTCGAGATCGACCGTGTCGGGGCCGAGCGCGGAGTCCCACTCCCAGACCAGCTCCACCTGAAGACCCGGTGGCCCGACGTGGAGGCTGTAGCTGCAGCCGCCGGTCGCAGCGGTCGACGGGGTGTACTGGACCAGATGCTCACCGTTGTAGAGCGGCTGGAAGAGTGAGCCGGACGGGAACGGACAGGGCGAGGCCCCATCCGGGCACTGGACCGTCCAGGTCCCCTGCGGCCCTGCGGTGCTGCCGCCGGGCGCGGCGACCGGGTCGATACCGTCGGCCAGATCGACCTCGACGAACTTGAGGCCCTCGATGTCGGAGCAAGCCGTCTGGGCGGAGACTTGGCCCGCCCCGAGCGCGAGCGCCGCGATCAGGGTCACCGTCGCGTTCCTCCTGGCCCCGGACCACTTCGCTGCGATCCTCCACCTCACCGTTGCGACCTCACCAGGGGAAGCTATCACCGCCCCCGCGACCGGCCTGGGACTCCTCGTGGCAGCGAGCCTCCGCGGAACTCTCGAGCAGCGAATCCGTAGCTGTTGGAGAGACCACTAGAATCGCAGGACCGGCCGGGCCGACCCGCCGGCACTCCCGACAAGAGGTACGCCATGAGCAGATCCACCTGGCAGGTCGCTTTCGTCGTCTCCACTCTCGCCCTCGCCCTCGACGGCTGCGGGCGATCGCAGCCGTCGGAGTCGGCGGCTACCGAACCCGCGGTCGAAGCTCCCGGCGTCGCCTGGTTCGAGGGCAGCGCGGACGAGGCCTTCGCCCTGGCGAAGGAGGTCGGCAAGCCGCTCTTCCTTTACTGGGGCGCGGAGTGGTGCCCGCCTTGCCACTACCTCAAGGACAAGATCTTCTCCCAGCCCGACTTCGTGGAGCGCTCGCGCGACTTCATCGCCGTCTATCTCGACGGCGACGAGGAGGGTGCCCAGGTGCTGGGCGAGCAGCTCGACGTCCAGGGCTACCCCACCGTGATGGTCTACAGCGCCGAGGGGGAGGAGCTGCTGCGGATGCCCTCCGACGTGCCGGTGTCGCGCTACGCCGCGGTGATGGAGCGCGCGCTGCGGCTCGACCGCCCGGTGAGTGAGATCCTGGAGAGCGTACTCGCCGCCGGCCCCGCTGCTTCCGACCCGGGCGACCTCGACCTGCTGGCCTACTACTCCTGGGGTCAGGACAGTCAGATCGCGCTCGAAGAAGAGGCGCGCCTCGGCACCTTCGCGCGGTTGTGGCGTGAGACGCCCGCCGAGCTGGCGGGTCCCCGGGCACGGTTCCTCGGTCTCTACCTCGGCGAGGCGGCGCGTCTGGCCCGCGGCGCCGAAGAGGGAGACGACCCGGTGCTCGACGATGCCGCGCGCGAGGAGGTGACGCCGGCGCTGCTGGCGATGCTCGCAGACCCGGACCTGTGCCGCGAGAACGTCTTCGACGTCACCTATCGGGCGACGAGCGTCGTCTCGCTGCTGACGCCGGAACCGGGGGCCGAGCGGACGGCGTTGATCGAGGCCTGGGAGCAGGCGGCGCAGCGCCTCGAGGCCGACGAAGAACTGTCGACCGACGACCGCCTGACCGCCGTCTCCACCCGGATGGACCTCGCTCGTCTGGCAGCGGAGGAAGAGGACTCACCGCTGCCCGCGGCGCTGGTCGACCACGTGCGGGAACGGGTCGCCTGGGCCGTCGGTGCGTCCAAGGACGGCGGCGAGATGCAGACGCTCCTCAACACGGCGGCAGCGGTGCTCGACGATGCGGGCCTCCCGGAGGAGGCACAGCAACTCCTCGCCGACAACCTCGCCGGCACCGAAGCCCCGTACTACTTCATGTCCTGGCTGGCGAGCCTCAAGAAGGAGGCCGGCGAGAACGACGAAGCGATCGACCTCTACCGCCAGGCGTGGGAGGGGGCCAACGGCCGCTACACCCGATTCCGGTGGGGATCCAACTATCTGCGGCAACTCATGGAGCTCACTCCCGAGCGCCCGGAGACGATCGAGGCGGCGGCGCGCGAGGTATTGGGAGAGCTCCTGACCCACGGCGACGCCTTCGCCCTGGGCAACAGCCTGCGGCTCGGGCAGCTCGAGCGCGCCTTCGGGGCGTGGAACGAGGACGGCGAACACGACGCCGTCGTCGAGAGCGTGCGACAACTGGTGAGCTCAGCGTGCGACGGCTACCCCGCCGAGGGTGAGGACTCCCAGCAGTCGCGCTGCCGGGAGTGGCTCGCAGGCTGACGTTCGCCTGATGGCATCCCAGGGATTCAGGGTGAGAAAGGCAGCCGCCGCTAAGGCACCGTCGCCGACCAGGCCGCCGTGTTGCCGGACTCGAAGCCGTCCTGGAAGATCGTGTCGCCGCCGATGAAGTCGCGGTAGACGACGTAGGCGGGCTTCTCGCTGCCGTCGGTGCGCAGCACCCCCCACTGCGGGATCCCGGGAGTCGTGAAGTCCTGGATCACGTAGAAGAAGATCCTGTCGATCCAGTCGTGGCCGGGGTCGCCGACGAACCACCGGGACAGGAAGTCGCCGTAGTAGACAGCCTGCTGTGCCTCGGTGACCTGGTCGGTCGCCCAGCCGGTCTCGGTCAGCCAGACCGGGCGCGGAAACCAACCGGCCTCGATCAGCACCTCACGAGTCGACGGCGGCACGAGGTCCCACAGATCGGGGTCGTCGCCGAACAGGGTGTCCTCGTTCAGCTTCTCGGTGACGTCCACTCGACCGTCGTTGTCGTAGGCGTGATGGGTGGCGAAGTCGAACCTGTCCCCGGCCTGCTGCAGGATCTCCAGCAACCAGCGATACCAGTCCTGGTCGCCGGAGACGAGGTGCGCCAGGCCGGGGCCGCCGACCTGGGCGTCGGGATCGGCCGCGCGGATGGCGTCGGTGCCGGGCCGCAGGATCAGGTTGATGTACTCACTGCGGGTGCCGTCCCAGAAGTGGTCGAGGTTGGGCTCGTTCCAGATCTCCCAGGCATGGATCGTGTCGGCGTAGCGATCCGCCGCCAGGAAGCAGAACTCCTCCCAGTCGGTGACGTCGCGCGGCACTCCGGCGACGGGCGGACCGTCGGTCGCCCAGCCGGGTGTGTAGGCGACGATCGCCAGGATCTTGAGACCGCGAGCCTGGGCTGCTGCGACCAGCGCGTCGTAGAGCGCCCAGTTGTAGACGTCCTCCTGTGCCTCGACGTTCGCCCAGACCAGGTCGATCCGCACCCAGCCGATGCCGGCGGCCTCGACCTTGTCGAAGAGGAAGTTGAGCTGGGAGCCCGCCGGCGCGTGGACGTTGATGCCATAGGCATTGCCCTGCGCGGAAACTCCCGTGACCGCGAGAAAGGAAACGAGCACCAGTGTGCTCACGGCGCTGGCACTGGCCAGTCTGTCACTGGCCAGTCTGTCACTGGCCAGTCTGTCACTGGGCGGTCTGGCACTGGGCGGTCTGGCACTGACTGGTGACGGCTTCGCAGGCATGATGAGATCTCCGCGGGCGTCCATCGTGGCACCTCAGGACGGAGCAGAGGATACGACGGTTCGCCCGCCTCGTCGCACCGCGAGACCCGACGTCGCTCGACTTCCCCGCGTTGGGGGGCATCCCGGGGATCCAGCGTGGGCTGTGGAGCTCGAAAGGCCGGACCGGCAGTGCCGATCCACACCCAGTCGATGCCGGGCGGCTCGCGCTGCGCAAGAATGGGCCGCGAATGCCCGATCCGCTGCGCGTCCTGCTGATCAGCCACGATCTGTCTCTCTCCGGTGCGCCACTGCTGTGTGCCGAGGTCGCGGCTCTGTGGCGCCGCGAAGGATGGCGGGTGTCGCTCGCCGCCTACGAGGGGATCGACGAGCATCCCCATTTCGGGGCGTTCTTCGCCCGACACGGGATCGAGCGACTGGAGCTACCCGATCCGTCGGACCGGCGGGCGATCGACGAGGGCTACGACGTGATCGTGGTCAACACCTCGTTGCCCCGTCCCTGGTTCGAGGAGTTGATCGCGCCCGGCGATGCGCTGGCCCGCCGGCTGGCCGCCCGGACGATCTTCTGGCTGCACGAAGCGGGAGCACCGTACGTCTCGCCGGAGGCTCGGGCTAAGGTGCTGCGGGCCGGGCAAGCGGTCTTCGATTCGCACGTCTGCCGCGAAGCGTGGACGCCCCACGACCGTCCCCTCGACTCCGCATGGGAGGTGATCCACCCCGGTCTCACCGACGACTTCCTCAGCGCGGCGGTCGATGCCCGAGCTCAGGAGTCGAGCCTCGAGCCTCGGGTTCGCGCCGGAGCGCCGCGTCGCCGCACCCGTACCCGACTCGGCATCCCCCGCGACGCCTTCGTGGTGCTGGTCGTGGGCGTGCTGCCGCACAAGGGGAGTCGCCTCGTCACCCGGGCTTTCGGACGATGGCTCGAGCGTCTGGGAGAGGACGAGCCCTCCCCTCCCCATCTGGTGCTCGTCGGCGCCCACGACGTCGGCGAGGCGGCGACGATCCGCTCCGACCTCGAAGCGTGGCCGGAGCGTCGGCGGGAGCTGGTTCACTTCGAGCCACCGACGGCTGAAGTCGGTGATCACTATGCGGCGGCCGACCTTCTCGTGGTGCACTCCCTCCCGCCGGGTGAAGCGTTCGGCCGGGTGTCGATCGAGGCGATGGCCTACGGCCTGCCGGTCCTAGGCACCGACCTCGGCGGCACGGTCGAGATCGTCCTCCATCGCGTGACCGGCTGGCTTCACGGGACGGAGGACCTCGCTACCGTGGTCGACCAGATGGACTATCTGCGGAGCCACCCCGAGCTGGCGCGGTCGTTCGGCGAGGCGGGGCTGCGGCGGGTCCGTCGCAGCTTCACCGAACGCCGCCAGGCGAGGGAGTGGCTCGAGGTCCTCGAGCGCGTGAGGAAGCGACCGGTAGTCGAGATCGGCAAGTGGGAACGGACCGGCAAGGGCTCCCCGGCACCTCACATCGAGGCTCACGCCTGCCGGGTGGGCCGACGGTTGCTGCTCTTCGGCGGCTTCGGCCAGACCTATTGGGACGTCAACACCGGGCCGCCCGTATGGCTCGACCTGGACAACCTCGACTGGAGCCCGGGACCGCCCTTCCCGGATGGGACCGATGCCGAGATCGCCCGCTCTCACGGCGGGATCTGCCACGACGACTCGGGCAACGTCTACCTGGTGGCCGGACAGCGCGGCCCCCGCTACGCTCGTGCACTGCGATCGTGCTGGATGCTCTCCGCCACCACCGACACGTGGTCGCGGCTTCCGGACCTGCCGGTGCCGCGCTACTGCGGAGCGCTCGCCTACTGGCGTGGGCAACTCCACCTCTTCCCCGGCGACCTCGAGGACCGCAAGACGCCGTGCCGCGAGCACTGGATCCTCGAGTCGGGCGGATCCGGCGGCTGGCGTCGCCACCGCGACAGGCCTGTCGCCAGCGATCATTTCGGCTCCGTCACTCTCCGCGGCCCACTCGGGCTCTCGCTCTACCTGGTGGGCGGTGAGCACGGCCATGCGGCGACGGCGGCCGAGGAGGACGAGGACGCTGCGCCCGGTGCCTACATCGCCCACCCCTACGCCCACCGCTACGACTTCGAGAGCGACCGCTGGAGCCGGCTCGCCGACCTGCCGATCGCCGTCCATCACGTCGGCCATCAGATCGTCGCGATCGACGAGCGCCACCTGCTGCTCCTGGGCGGCGCAGGACATGGCAGTGCCACGACGGCGGCGATCCAGCTCTACGACATCGAGACCGACCGGTGGCGGGTGCTCGACGTCGCGCTGCCCCGCCCGCTCATCGGAGCGGTCACCTGGTTCGACGACGGTCACGTCTACGTTCTCGGCGGCCAGACCGCTCTCTCCGACGACGATCCGCGGCCCGGTGAAGTGCTGGCCGAGATGGTCCGCACACCGGTCCGGGTGGTGCCGGCCGGTCGTGCCCTGCCGCAACGAACAGCCCCGAGGCCGATGTCGAGCTTCGCTTCCACGAGCGGTCGCTAGCCGGGATTTCTCCGGAAGATGAGAAAGCGCCCGAGCACGCTCTGTCTCGCCTGGCTGGTCGTCGCCGGTCTCGGCCCCGCAGCTGCGGAGGCGCTCGCCGAGACCGGCTGCGAGGACACCGTCGGCGCGCTCACCCGGCCGTTCATCGGCACCTGGACCGAGTTCCAGGGAGCCGAGGAAGAGGAGACACTCGGCACCCTCGTCGTCGTACCCGTCGCCGGCGGCTGCGGTGTGAGCCAGCGCTTCGAGAGCGCGGACGGGAGCCTCGGCTTCGTCTCGCTGGCAGCGATCGATCCCGGATCGGGTGAGCTGCACGAGACCCTGCTCTTCAGTCACGGCGGCAGCGCCCGCTACCGCTGGCGCGCCGACGGCGAGGACGTGCTCTTCGAGCGGCTCGGGGACGAGGGCGCGGAGCGCAAGCGACTGCGGGCCACCGAGATCGGCCCGGACTCGTTCGTGGTGCTCGACGAGCGGTCCGGGGACGAAGGCCGGACGTGGACCGTCGTAGGCCGGACACCCACCCGGCGCCGGCCGGCAGCGGAGCCCGCCGCGCGGATCTTGCGCTACTGCACGCCTCACGGCGAATTCGACCTGCGGTTCGCCGGCGAACTGAGCTCTCCTGCCCACGGCTCTCTTGCCCAGCTGACGGGGTACTACTCGATCGCCCCCCGCAACGTGGCGGGCCGCATTGCCGGTACTCTCGACGGGCACCGCTTCACCGGCCGCTGGTTCGATGACGACGGCGAGGGCGACATCGTGCTCGACTTCGCCGCCGACTGGAGTTCGTTCTCGGCCGACTATCGCAGCGACGAAGATCCCGAGACCTGGTACCGCGACTGGCGCGGCGCGCTGCGGCCGCCGACCGGCGAGGAGTCCTTCGAACGCGACGGGACGAGTTTTCGCTGCGACCGGGCCTCGCGATAGACCCTGCTATAACTCCCCCATGACCTCTCACGTGCTCGGCATCGGAGGGCTGTTCTTCCGCGCGGACGATCCGAGCGGCCTTGCGGCTGGTACGAGGAGCACTTCGGCATCGCCCAGGGCAGCCAGGGCGGCGTGTGGACTCAAGAGGCGGGCGCCACCGTCTTCGCGCCGTTCGCTCGCAACACCGACTACTTCGGCCGCGACGAGCAGCAGTTCATGGTCAACCTTCGAGTGCGGGATCTCGACGGACTCCTCGAGCGGCTCGCCGCGGCCGGCGTCTCGATCGACAATGAGCGACAGGACGAGGAGTACGGCAGGTTCGCCTGGGTCTACGACCCCGAGGGCAACAAGATCGAACTCTGGGAACCGCCCGAAGACCCATAGAGACAGCCTTCGCCGGACAGGCCCGCCAGCGACCTCGACGGGAACGCTTCCGGTGCAGCGGCGTTGCTAGGAGTGGAAGCCGACACACCGAGAGCACCTCGGTCGAAAGGAGCTGTGCATGCCCCCTGCAGACACCAACGTTTCGCCCACTCCCAGCCCGGTCAGGATCCTCCTGCTCGTCCTTCTGCTCGTCGGCAGCGCGGCTGTGCCAAGCCGTGGCGCAACGGAGCCCACAGGCGGACTCGACCCCGCCGACATCCGGAACAGCGCGACCGAGCTTGCGGAGCTGCTGGAGGAGAACTACGTCTTCCCCGAAGTGGGCGCCCGGTACTCGGCGCATCTGCGCGAACGCGTCGCCGGTGGTGCCTACGACGCGATGACCGACCCGGCCGAGCTCGCCGCGGCGTTCGAAGCCGAACTCAACGGAGTGCACGAGGATGCCCATCTTCGCGTCACCGCTATCGGCGACCAGCGTGAGGCGCCCCGGCGCCGACGTCCGCTCGGGATGCCGGCGGGCCAGGCGCTCTCGGGTGCCCGGTGGATCGCGGACGACGTCGCCTATGTGGCCGTCAACCTGCTCCCGGGGGACGAAGCCAGCCAGCAGGCGATGGCCGACTTTCTCGCCGAGTACGAGGGCGCCCGGGCGCTGATCCTCGACCTGCGCGCCTGTCCCGGCGGCACGCTGCCGGTGATGGACGTCCTCTTCTCGCGCCTCTACGGACAGCGCACTCACCTCGTCACGATGGACACCCGCGCCGAGGCCGAGCGCAGCAGCGGCGCGGTGTTCTCCGAGTCTGCGACGCTGACTCGCGAGCCGGCCCCGGACGGGTTGGTGCGTCGCTTCCACTGGGCCGACCCGCAGGACCCGGAGGGCCCGTGGACCGCCACGCCGGTCTATGTGCTCACCGGCGGTACCGGCTCCGCCTGCGAGCACCTGGCGTTGGCGCTCAAGGCGAGCGGGCGAGCCACCCTGGTCGGAACCGCGACCGGCGGCGCCGGTCACTACGGCGGAGTCGAGAGCTTCGGCGGCGGACGCTTCGAGGTCTTCCTCCCCGTCGGGCGCACGTTCGATCCCCACACCGGCCTCGATTGGGAAGGCACGGGAGTGACGCCCCACCTGGAGGTGAGCGCCGAGGGCGCACTCGATCGCGCCCTCGCGGAGCTCGGTGTCGAGCGGGAGGCGCCACCGCCGCTCGAAGGCGCCGAGGACTACGTCGGCCTCTACGGCAATCGCCGGATCACTCTGGACGGCGGCGAGCTCCATCTTCAACGGATCGACGTAGCGGACTCCCGGCAGCCGGGCAGCGGAACCAGAAGAGTCGCCCCGAAGCTCGTGCTCCGCCCGCTCGGAAACGAAGAGTTCGAGCTACCGCGCGTCCCGGGCGCCCTGGTGCGCTTCGAGCGGAACTCGGAGGGACAGATCGTCGGGCTCGCGGTCCGGCAGCGCGACGGCAGTTGGGACGAAGCAAGGCGAAGCCCAGACAGCCAGGACGTGATGCGATAGCATCTGATGCGTGCGCACCACACTGAACATCGCCGATGACGTCCTTCACGCTGTGAGGGAACGAGCCCGTCGCGAGGGTCGCTCGGCGGGGGAGGTGCTTTCGGAGATGGCCCGCAAAGGCCTGATCGGCGAGCGCACGGCAGGCGAGGTCGCCGAACCGCAAGGTTTCTACGGTTTCGAGCCGCTGCCGAGGCGCGGGAGTGCCGTCTCCAACGACCTGATCGATCGCCTGCTCGAAGAAGAGCCGGAGTAGTGCGCGCCCTGCTCGACATCAATGTCCTGCTGGCGCTGCTTGATGCCGATCACATCGATCATCGAACGGCGCGCACCTGGCTCGCCGGTGAGATCGCCCACGGCTGGGCATCGTGCGCCCTGACGGAGAACGGCTTCGTGCGCGTTCTCAGCCAACCCCGCTACCCGAGCCCGGTGTCTCCAAGCCAGGCGGCAGCTCGCCTGAGAACCGCAACGGACACTGACCACCACGAGTTCTGGCCGTGCGACCTGAGTCTCCTGGACCGCTCGCTGCTGGAACCCGAGCGCCTCCACGGCCCTCGCCAGGTGACCGACGCCTACCTCCTGGCGCTTGCGGTGAGACATGACGGACGACTCGTCACATTCGATCGTGCGATCCCCATCGACGCCGTACCCGCGGCCCACTCGGAGCACCTCGTTCGGCTCTGATCTTTCCCAGGCTACCTCCCGGCACTCGGAGGCCCCGACGCCACTATCCCAGACGACATCGGGACGATGACAGTGGCCCCGGAGCTTCGAGCTCCGCGTTCCTTCGGGTAGAGGGTCGTGATGACGACGATGCGCGAGCCGAGCAACGATGATCTGCCCCGGTGTGCATGCATGGCGCTTGAGCACGTCCGGATGGCCGAAATCACTGCACTCGGAGGCGTGCTACCTTCTCCGAGATCCTGCACTCGAAGAGCCCACACGGGCAGCCGGCAGGCAGCCCGAAACGACGACCGCGAGGTCGGGAGGGAGTCATGAAGAAGCTGTCCTGCACGGCGATGACGGTCGGCATCCTGCTGGTATCCGCTCCGGTCCGGGGGAAGGACAAGGAGCTCTCCGCCCGCCGTGATGTCCCCCGAAGCGAGGTCACCCAGGGCGTCGTCTTAGGAGGGGAGATCACCGACGGGACCAACCTCTGGAGGGTTCAGCCTGGCTTCGGTCCGGAAGGCATCGTCACCGACTTCGAGGTGCCGATCGGCACCGACCACGAGTTCGCGCGCTGGTTCTGGTACCGCGTCGCCGGGGACACGGCGGAGACGATCATGCCGCCGCCCGACAGCGAGAGCTACAGCGGGGACACGGCGACTCTGACCTGGTCGGACGTCGACGGTCGCGGCCTCTTCGACGCTCAGATGTTCTTCTTCGTCAGCGTCAGCGGCTCGGGCGGGTTTCTGGGCACCGCCCTTACCGTGACGAATATCTCCGGCTCGAATCTCGACCTCACCGTCTTTCCGTACGCGGACATGGACGTCGACGGAAGCGCCGGCGGCGACTCCGCCATCAGGTTCTCTCCGGACACGGTGATCGCCAGCGAGACCTCCGAGGCGTGGCTCAGTGCGTCGCCGGGGATCGGCTATCGGGTCGAGGCGTGGCCGGCCGTGCGCGACGCCCTCAACGACAACGCGCTCGACGACTTCACCGGCACCGGCACCCCCTTCGGACCCGGTGACTTCACGGCCGGCTTTCAGCAGCGCCGCGTCCTGGCGCCGGGCCAGACCTACTTCTACTCGCTCTCCACCTGCGTCAACTCGGTCTGCTTCGGTGCAACGATCTTCCTCGACGGGTTCGAGACCGGCGACACCTCGAACTGGAGCTCGACGATCCCGTAGAGCAGGCGGGCTAGCGTCCGCTCCGGATCAACGCACGCAAAACGGCCAAGCCTGCGGCGCTGACGCTGCATGAGCCGCAGCTCCTCGTCCCCCGTGAGCACCACTTCCGGGTCGAGGTCGAAGTTCAGGGAGCGACTGCGGCCGCGATAGGAGTTGAGTTTCAGGATCAGCTTGATGGTCTCGCGGCGGGCAATCCGCTTGTCGTCCGAGCGAATCACGTACCAGGGCGTCTTGTCGGTGTGGGTCTTGCGTAGCAGGTGGTACTTGCGTTCCGTGAACTCGTCCCACAGCGCCTGCGCCTGGAGGTCGACCTCGCTGAGCTTCCACTGTCGAAGCGGGTCGTCGCGACGGCGGTCGAATCGCCGCTTCTGCTCCTCTTTCGACACCGAGAAGTAGAGCTTGATGAGGGTCGTGGTGCGATCGGCCAGCATCCGCTCCTCGTAGCCGACGACCCGCTTCATGAACTCGCGATACTGCGGCTCGGTGCAGAAGCCCATCACCGGCTCGATCATGGCGCGGTTGTACCAACTGCGATCAAAGAGCACGATCTCGCCCGCGTGCGGAAGGCACTCGATGTAGCGCTTCATGTGGAGCTCGGTCTTCTGCTCCTCGGTCGGCTTGCCGAGCGCAACGACGCGATACTGCTTCTCGTTCAGATAGCGCACCACCCGCCGGATCGTCCCTCCCTTCCCCGAGGCGTCTCTGCCGTCGAAAAGGACGATGAGCTTGCGACCGCGCGCCTCCAGATGCCGGTGCATCTTGATCAACTCGGCCTGGTAGGGCGCCAGCTCCTGCTTCTCGAAGAAGCGCTCGAGGGCGCTCTGGACGATCTTCTTCGCCTGCTTGCCGGTGAGCTGCCGGCGGGCCGAACGCGCCGCTTCCGCCGGTTCATCGACCGGCAGCTTCTCTACGAACTCCGCCACCGACTTGCGGATGCGCGGCGTCAGGCCCATCCGCTTCCAACTTGGCTGGCGTGTGCGCTGTCGCTTCTTCGCCATGACGATCTCCCTCAGTCTCCAGCGGTCCCTGAGTCCGCTCGCGTCGAGGCGCGGGCCATGCGCTTCGCGAAGTAGTAGATCCGCTTGAGGTTCTGCAGCAGGTCGCTCTCGATCTTGAAGGCCGGCAGCCGGTTCGGCTCTTCGGCGACCAGACGATCGACCTGATGCGTCGCGGCGGCTTCCGCGAGGCGATTGATCTCACCCTTCCTCCGAGTCACGTTCTCCGCCGCCTCGGCGCTGCGCAAGGTCACCGCCTGGGTCGCTCCCTCGACCGCATCGCAGACCGCATCGTGGAACCCGGTCAGCAGCTCCCGGGTGCTGGGACTCACCGAGATCTGGTGTGAGAGCCGCTCGAGGCCGAGCCCCACGAGGTTCATCTCGACGATGTCGCCGATGTTCTCGAGATCGTTGACCACCTCCATCAGGTCGAGCACCTCTCTCGTCTGGGCCTCGGTGAGAGCCATCTGACTCACCTTGCCGAGGTAGGTGACGACCTGGCCGTGGAGCTCATCGACCACGTCGTCCATGTCGCGGACCTCGAGCAGATCCTGGCGATCTCCGTCGAGCACCGCGGGGAGAATCCGGCGCAGCATCTCGCCGACCTGTTCTCCCATGCCGAGGGTCTCCAAACGCACCCTTTCGAGAGCCAGGGCCGGGGTGCCCAACAGCTCTTCGTCCAGGTAGCGGGCACGGGAGCGCTCGTCGGGAACCGTCGCGCGATCGGGCACCAGCCGGCAGATCAGCCAGGCGAGCTGCGGCACGAAACCGATCAGCAGCAGGGTGTTGCCGA
Source organism: Candidatus Multivoradales bacterium (assembly GCA_965223855.1). Classification (GTDB taxonomy): domain Bacteria; phylum Acidobacteriota; class Thermoanaerobaculia; order Multivoradales; family JAHEKO01; genus CALZKB01. Next base: position 1,493,215 of record CBDCXM010000009.1, on the reverse strand, counting down.
CGTTGAAGACGGTGTGCGCGTTCGCGATCTGTCGCGGCGTGTCGGCCGCGAGGCGCGCCGCTCCCTCGAGGTGCGGCGATGCGGGAGAGACGGCGACGACGAGTTCGGCCAGCGGCCCGATGAAGGGTAGCCAGATCACGACGCCTGCGACGTTGAAGAGCACGTGAGCGATCGCCGCCCTGGTCGCTTCGCGCGGCTTGCCGATCGTCGCCAGCAGGGCGGTCACGCAGGTGCCGACGTTGGCGCCGAAGATCAGGGCGATTCCCGCGGGCAGGGAGATGAGGCCCTGGCTCGCCATGACGATCACGACCGCCGTGGTCGCCGAGCTCGACTGGACGACTGCGGTGAAAAGCGCACCGGCGAGGATGCCGAGCGCCGGCGACGCCATGCGCTGCATCGCCTCGATGAAGGGCGGGTAGCTGCGCAGCGGCGCCATCGCTTCGCCCATGATCGTCATGCCGAAGAAGACGAGGCCGAGGCCCATGAGTCCGGCGCCGTACTGGCGGGCGCGCTCCCCTCTCCCCAGCAAAGAGAGGGCGAAGCCGAGGGCGACCAGCACGAGGCCGAGTCCCGTGGTCTTGAAGGCGAGGAGCTGGGCCGTGATCGTCGTGCCGATGTTGGCACCCATGATGATGCCGATCGACTGCGCGAAGGTCAGCAGGTTGGCGGTGATGAAGCCGACGACCATCACCGTCGTCACCGACGACGACTGCAGAATCGCGGTCACGAAGGCGCCGGTCAAAGCTCCCGCGATGCGGTGGCTCGTCAGACGTCCGAGGATCGAACGCATCCGCTCGCCGGCGACCGCCTTGAGCGCCTCGGCCATCTTGTCCATCCCGTAGAGGAACAGCGCCAGGCCGCCGAAGAGACCGACGATGAGGGGCCAGAGGGCCAGCGATGTGGTTGCGGACGACGCCATTGGGGCAACGCGGCCACCTGCGGCCGTGCCCTGTCTCGGATCAGTTGTGCCCGCAGTCTAGAGCCTCAGGGAGTAGGGGCTCCACCCTTCCGGGTAGGAGGGTCTCACTCCAAGCTTCGGCTTCGGACAGCCGGTGAAACCGTCTCTCGAGGTGTTCGTAGACTCGACCATGATGTCCAGACCCGCTCCCCCGCCGGCGGTGCGCACCGCCCTCGCCCTGATCGCCGTTCTGATCCTCTATCGGCTGTATCTGATCGGCTCGAGCCTTCTGGACTACTTGCCGGCGCTCGACGGGACCGGCGGCGGCGATCCGTGGGGTCTCTGGCTTCGAGGACGACCGCGAATCCCCGGCGGGCTGGGCAACCCCGTCCTCTCGATGGCGCTCCTGCCGGTGCTGATCGGCGCCCGCGTTTTCCTGCGGCGCGGCTATCGCCTCGCCGCGCACATCGTTCTCGGCTTCCTGGCAGCGCGAGCGCTTCTGATCGTGCTGCGCGGGCCATGGAACCTCCACGCAGCCCTGCTGATGCTGCTGATGACCGCGATCGCCACGCTCCTGCTACGACCCCGCTCGCGCGCGTGGCTCGATACTTGCGCCCGCCAGCGAGAGGCGCGGCTGCGCGTCGATCGACGCTAGTGGACCTACCGGCCTCGCACCTCGATCTCGTACCACGCCACCCACTCGGTCTCTCCCTCCCACGACATCACGTTCTGGGTCTCGACACGCACGCTGACCAAGCCATCCCCCTGATGGGGCTCCACCGCGATCTCCACAGGGGCTGCGGTTCGCGATTCACCGCGAATCTCGCCGAGAAACCTGCGTGTGCCGCTCGCCAGGTAACCCCAGACGAGGTGCACGGCGTTCTTCGTCGCCGAGCTGTAGGCAGGCGTCAGGACGACCGCGCTCACCTGGCGAGGCCCTCCGAGGTCGATCTCGATCCACGCTGGAGCCAAAGTGCCATGGCGCGTTCTCCCGGGAAATCGGCCGGCGTTCCACACCGTGCCCGGATTGCCGTCGACGGCAAGTTGCTCCACGCCCGGCTGCCAGGCGGATCGGGGTTCCGATCCCAGCCGGCGGTGCGCCGCATGGGCCTCCCGACTCTCCGGATCCACGGCCACCGGGCGACCGAGCGCAAGGTTCGTCAGGGTCGAGCGGCCGTCGTCGCGCCGACTGCCCGCGTCGTAGTCCAGATCGCCCAGCTCCGGAGCGGGAACCCCGCCGCCGACGGCGAACACGAAGTCCCCTTCGTCGAGATCGACGTCGCGGATCTTGCCCCGCTGGGGAGTCTGAAGGTTGTGTGAGCGATCGACGACCTCCTCGTGGAGGTAGGAGCCGAGCTCGGTGCCGGTGACGTAGCCGTCGTCGTTCCTGTCGGCTCCGCCGGCGAGGGCGCGCACGAAGAGCGGGCTGAAGATGCTCTTTCCCGGCACCTTCTGGCCGTCGGTTCCCGCCGTGATGAACTGCCGCACCGGCCGGTCGGTCACCGACGTGATGTGAAGCGGCGGTCGCGCACCTGACGAGCGGACCTTGATCAGACTGCCCGAGAAACAGCTGTCGAACACGAAGAGGGCGTGCTTGGCTTCGATCTCCCCCGCCAGATGCTCGATCGTGTCCATGCTGATCGCCATCCGCTTGAAGCCTTCGGGGTCGCGCGACGGCAGCGGCGCGTCTGCGGGCACGATGTAGCCGCGGGTGCGCGCGTCGACGAGCTCGAGCGTCTCACCATGCCCGGCGAAGAAGATGAGGAGCCTCTTGTTGTAGGAGCCGATACCGCGCTCACGAACGAAGTCGACGAGGGCTTGGTTGAGCTCCGCGCTGGTGGGATCGTCGAGCCTCCACACCTGGAAGTCGTGGGCCTGGAGCGCGGTCTGGATGTCGTCGAGCTCGCGCGGGATGCTCGGCAGGTCCTCCCAGCCGTCGGTGTAGTCGCTGACTCCGATCAGGAGTGCGTCGCTCCGGTCGTACAGACGTTGATGGGACTCCCTCTCGGACCCCCACGGAGCAGCGCCCAGGGGGGTGGCGGTCGATACCGCCAGCAGGCCCAGCCCTGCGAGTCTGGAGATCCAACTGCCACGAGCCTTCATTCTTTGTCTCCCTTCCTCCAATGCAACGGATTCTCCGCGCCGTGCGGGCCAGGAACGGCCTACTCTCCCAGGCACCCCTCCTCCGCCCAACGGCAGATCGGAGCCGGTTTCGCCGCCGAGAGACAGTCCTCCGCCAGACAGAGGTTGGCGCCCTTCGTCCACCGCTCCCGGGTCGGCGTGCCGTCCTCGAGGCCGAGCGCCGCGAGGTACTTGCGCAGGTAGACCGCCCGGAAGCAGGCGGTCTCCGCCTGGTAGCACTCGCCGCTGGTGCGGCAGCAGCGGTCGAGGTCGTCGGCGCTCATGTAGGAGAAGACGTCGTTGAGGTACCACTTCGACACCGTCGCGTCGGCGGTCGGAAGGTCGGTGTCGATGCCGTATCTGCCGTCGCCGAAGTTGTAGGGGTCGTAGATGCCGCCGCTCGCGCCGCTGAAGTCGATTCGCGAGGCGCAATGCTCCTCCTGCCACCCCGGGTTGAGCTCACCGATCCCGTAGCGGCACGACATCGGGAAGCCGAGGCTCTTCGAAGCCTCGTCGACGCCGAGCCCCAGGAACGAGTAGCTGAACAATCGCAGCGGCTCGCCATCGACGATCACGGTGCGGACGTCCTCGGCGTCCTCGGCGCACTGGGGGCACGGGTAGGCGACCTGGGTCGAGGCGCCACCCATCTCGGCGATCCCGAAGTCGTTCGAGCCCGCCGTCTCCCGGAGCGCGAGCCAAGTGAAGAGCCCCTCCTCGAAGCCGCTCAGAGTCCGCGCGCTCACCGCGACCCCGTCCCCGAGCGTCGCCGCCAGTCCGCGCTCGAGCAGCGGCCACAACTCGGCCGCTCGGGCACGGTGCGTCTGCTCGGCGATCCGCATACCCGCGGTGGCGTAGATGCCCGCCGAAAGCACGTTGCAGTGCGTCCGCCAGTCGAAGCCCGTCCAGGCCGGCTCGCCGTCGTCGAGCGGCCCGTCTTCGACCATCGCCGGGAGCGCGCCGACGATCTCGGCGACCACGCGATCGATGTCGTCCCACGTCATGCCCCGGATCTCGCGCACCGGATCGGCCAGCGCGGGAAGATCGCCGTTGCCGCGATGCTCCACCCAGCCGGCATCCGTGTGCTCGTAGAGGTAGAGCCGGCTGCCGCTGCTGCCGGCGTCGAAGAGGAACCGGCAGTCCGACCGCTCAGGCGACGCGACCGCTTCGTCGGCTGCCGGCGATACGGGCGAGGACGGAGGCCGGCTACAGATGGCGCAGCCGGAGCTCGTCAGGACGATCAGAACCACGGCCACGGCACGAGCCGGCCGGATCGACAGGGTGCACTCCATCGTTCTTCCTCCAGGGGATCAGTCGCTCGATTGTAGCCGCCCCGACCACCGGGAGGCGCCCTCCTGCGTGGTCCCGACCCGGCCCGGGTCTGCAGCTCCCTGCATCCTCGGGCACTCTCGCTGCGCAAGGTCCGACCGAGCCGAGCACTCCACCTAGACTCCACGGATGCGCACCCCTGCCCGCTGGAACCTCCTCACGGCCACCAGTCTTCTGGCGGTATCCGGCTGGTTCGTCGCCGGCTCGACCGACGCTGCCGCGTGGTCCCCGGACGGAACCCGCATCGCCTTCAGCTTCATCGGCGGTCCCGAGCACATCTATCTCGCCGACCCTGACGGATCGAACTCACGTCCGCTGGTGGTTCGACGTCATCGCGACTATCGCCCGGAGTGGTCTCCGGACGGCTCGCACCTCGTTTTCACCGCCAACATCGACGGCAGTCCGCTACTGATGCGAGTCGCGGCAGACGGGACCGATCTGCAGGCACTGTCGAGCCGGGAGATGGCGGGCGGCGATCCTGATTACTCGCCAGACGGCAGTCGTCTCGTCTTCCACGTCGACCGGCCGGACGCCCGCGACCTGATGCTGATGGACCCCGAGTCAGGCGCCATCGAGCCGCTGACCTCGACCACCGGCTTTCAGGAAACGAGCCCGCGCTGGTCGCCGGACGGCAGCGAGGTCGCCTTCGTCGGGCGGTCGGGCGACGACGAGGCGGGAGACATCTGGACGATCCACCCGATCAGCGGCGAGCGGACGCAGGTCACCCGCACTCCGGAGTCCGACGAGTTCCACCCGGACTGGTCGAGCGACGGCAGCCGGCTCGTGTTCGTCCGGGTCACCGAGGGTGTGTTCTCGCTCGTGCTCCACGATCTCGCCACCGGCGGGGAGCGGACGTTGGCCGCGGGCAACGGCTACGCCGTGCTCGACCCTCACGTCTCGCCGGACGACAGAGCGGTCACTTTCACCCGCACAGATTTCGCGGAGCAGGCGCCGCGCATGCCGGCGATCGTCAGCGTGTCGCTCGAAGACGGAGAGGAACGAACGCTCGTTCGCGGCAAGTATCTGACCGCCCGACTCGAGGCGCCCGACTGGGCACACGTGCTCGAATGGGAGCCCGACCCCGGTGTGATCGCCTCCGAGTCTGAACGCCGGGCGCTCCTCGCCACCGGCCTGCCGTGGCGGATCGAACACGCCACCTCGGGTGTCGAATTGCTGCTCGTGGCACCGGGAGACTATGCGCGGGGGGCCGGCGCCGGAGACCATTTCGACCGCGCCAACGAACGTCCCCGGCATCGCGTTCAGTTGACCCGGGCGTTCTATCTCGGCCGGTATGAAGTCACCAACGAGCAGATGCGCCGCTTCCGCCCCGACCATGCGAGCGGGACCTTCTACCGCGCCGAAGATCTGACTTTGGACGCGGAGACCATGCCCGCGGTCGACGTCTCCTGGGAGGACGCTGCCGCCTTCGCCAGCCACTTCGGCTTTCGTCTGCCGACCGAGGCGGAGTGGGAGTACGCGGCCCGCGCCGGGACGAAGACCCGCTATCCATGGGGGGAGGATCCCGACGCCGGACGGGGGTGGGGCAACGGCTTCAACGAGGCGGCGAAGGCGACCGTGCCGGCGATGGACTGGGACGCCTTCTCATGGGACGACGGCTTCGTCGTCAGCTCGCCGGTGGGTTCGTTCCGGCCCAACGCCTGGGGCTTCCACGACCTCTTCGGCAACGCCTGGGAATGGTGCCGAGACTCCTTCCTCGAAGACGCCTACGCCCGCTATCCCGGGGGCGCCGTCGATCCCGTCATCGACGAAGGCGGGAGACGCACTCTGCGAGGTGGCGGCTGGGGCAACGCACCACGCGGCTCCGGCACGCCGTACCGCTTCGGGATGGACCCGAGCGAGCGGTTCGACGGCAACGGATTCCGGGTGGCGCGCCCCCCCTGAGAGAGTCGTCGGCCCACCGCTGAAGCTGAGATCCATCGACCGCGTTCGATCAGGCGGAGAGATCTCCACTCAGGGGATCGAACGAACAGCCGTCCAGGGCGACAGGAAGCCGCGGCCGAGGGAGTGGGTCGTCCCCTCCAGGCGATCGCCAACGAGCTTCGCCGTCGTGTGGTACGCCCCCGATCCGTCGCGGGTGACGAAGGCGATCCAGATCACCCCCCACGCGGTGTTGGTGCGGACCTCCTCGATCGACGTGCCGTAGAACGTGCCGACCGGACCCTCGTCGCCCCACTCGAGCGTGAACTCCTGAAAGTAGGGCTCGGAGTCCGGGGTGGGGCGCAGGTCGACCGTCCAGGTGCCGGCGAGAGCTTCCGTCGACGGCGGGGACGGCTCCTGACCTTCGACCGGTAGCGCGGCAAGGGCAGAGACGAACACGAGAGTAGCGAGAGCGAATCTGTGCATCAGGACCTCCTACAACTTCAGTCCGCTCGCGCATGCGTTTCGGTTGCACCGGGCCGACTGAAGCCGGCACGACCCCCGAAGTAGGCGGGCTAGACTCGCTCCATCGCTCACGAGGTCCCAACCGCTGCTGCCGCACGCCCCCAGTGCTTTCCCGGGGCCGAAGCCGCGTGCTGGGTCGTTCTCGCCGCCTGGTGTCAGACGGCCGGCTGGCTCCTTTCCGCGGCCGGGGCGCTGACGGTCACCGGCTATCTGACCACCCTTCCCCTGCTCGCGGCAGGGTTCTGGTTCGTCGGTCGGCCGCGACCCGGGAGCGTCCTGCATCGGTGCCGGAGAGGTCTGCAGCGAGCGCGCCGGCGGTCTCGACGCTGGCTGCCTCGAGCCTACTTCCTGGTGGCAGCGACAACCTTTCTCGCAGGCAGTCTCTACACCACCTCCCAGGCGGACGCCCTGACCTACCGCCTGCCACGCCTCTTCCACTGGGCATGGGAGGGAGAGTGGCAGTGGATCGAGGGCGCGCGCGAGCCGCTCATCAACATCGCCGCCAGCGGCCTCGAGTGGATGCTGGCGGTGCCCTTCGTGCTGTTCGGCACCGACCGCCTGTTCTTCCTCTTCAACTTCATCGGCTTCCTCCTGCTGCCCGGCCTCGTCTTCCAGGCCTTCACACTGCTCGGCGTGAGTCCCAGGGTCGCCTGGTCGTGGATGTGGCTGCTGCCGACCGGCGTCGTCTACGCGATGCAGGCCGCCGACGTCGGCAACGACGCCGTCGCCGCGACCTTCCTGCTCGCGTCTCTGGTCTTCGCCCTCCGCGCCCGCCGGACGCACCAGCCCGCCTTCGTGGTGCTCGCGATTCTGGCGGCAGCCTTGGCGACCTCCTTCAAGCTTTCCAACGTACCCCTGTTGCTGCCACTGGCGATCGCGCTGCTGCCGGCCCTGAACCCTCTGCGGCGCGGGTTGCCCGCCACGGCGGTCGGCCTCGTTCTCGGTCTTCTCTGCTCGGCCGCTCCGAATGCGGCGATCAACCACGCCGAGACCGGCCACTACTCCGGCGACCCGGGCAACGCGAAGGAACTGCAGCTCGAGAGCCCGCTCGCGGGCGTGATCGGCAACTCTCTCCAACTGGCGAACGCCAACTTCTCGCCTACGGTGCTTCCCGGGGCGACGAGCTGGAACCGGGTCGTAGAGAAGGCCCTGCCCTCATCGGTTGTGAGCTGGCTCGATCGCAAATTCCCCCGGTTCAGCCTGCGAGTCGCCGAGCTCCCCGGCGCCGGCGATCGCGGACTGGGGCTGCCACTGGCGGCACTGCTGGTGGTCTCGGCGATCTCGGGCGTGTGGTTCCGGGAAAGAGCCTCCGCACCGCCACTTCCACGCTCCCAGCTTCCTTTTCGAGGGAGCTCTCCCGCGCCGAGGCCGTCCCGAAGCCACACGGCGGCGATCCTTGCCGGTGGCGCCGTCGCTCTCCTCGTCTACATGACACGTATGGGCAGCGAGGCGACCGCCCGCCTGCTGGCTCCCTACTACCCGCTGGGAGTCGCCTTCCTGCTACTGCCGGCCGGCCATCGGCGCCTGATTCGCGCCCGCTGGTGGCGGGCCGCGGCCGCGCTGTGCGCTCTGTCCATTCTGCCCGTGCTTTTCGTCCACCCGGCGCGACCGCTGCTGCCGGTCGAGCCGGTCCTCGATCGCCTGCCGACATCGCCTGCGGTCGAACGCGCCCGCCGCGTCTACCAGGCACACCGCAGCCGTCGCGATGCGCTGGCGCCGGTGCGAGCCTTCCTCGACCCTGCGGAGCGCGAAGTCGCTGTCATGGGAGTTGCGCGAGAGGCCCGCGCTTCACTGTGGCGCCCCTACGGCAGCCGCAAGGTGGTGCTGATCGAGACGACGGCGAAGCCGGCCGAACTCCGGGCGCGCGGCTTTGGCACCCTCGTCCTCCATGCCGAGGCCTTCACCGGCGGCCGCAGGGGTGCCGAAGCATGGGTCGAGGGCCATGGTCTCGAGATCGTCGGCTCGGCCGCAGTGCCCTTCCGCGCCGGCGAGGCCGACGAGCGATGGCTCGTGGTGAGCCTGCGCACTGGAGGCGATCGCGTGGGACTCGAGCCGATGGTCGACGACGGCCAGAGCTGACCCACGGGCCTCCGCAGCCGGTGGATGAGCGGCGTTGGAGTGCCTGCCCGCACTCCCCTGCAACGGGCTGCGCCCACCGAGGCACCGCCAGTCCATCGAGCACTTGGTACGATCAGGGCTCGATCCCAAAGAAGCCCATCAGGAGCGAGTCCCATGACGCACGACTCCCGCATCCACTGGTCGCCGACCCTTGCGCTGCTGGCCACCCTGGCCGGTCCCGCGGCGGCTCAGGATCCATGCACCCTCATGCCGTTCGACGGCACAAACGAGAACGGTCTGGGTGCGCAGCCCGGCTCCGTCGTCGAGTACTGCTCGGAGATCGTCGTGCCGCCGGTCTGTCTCGACGGCGGCAACTACTTCATCAACGCCGTGCAGATCGAGGCGACCGAGACGACCGGCGCTTCGACGATGCCGATCACCGCCCAGGTTCGTCGAGCGCTCATCGGTGCCGGGCCGATGAAGCCGAACGCGATCGTGGCCGGCCCGACGCAGGACGTCGTCCAGAACGTCCCGAACTTCCCAGCCTCCCGCAGATGGGTGACGACGGTCCTGCAGGCTTCGGGGCGCTTCTCGGTCGGCCTGGACGCCGTCCAGATCACATCGGCCTGCACGATCCTCGACGGGAGTCAGACCCCGGGGCAGTTCCTCGGCACCGACGAGAGCGCGGGCACGGCCATCAACCCGTGCTGGAAGGGCGATCCACCGGACAATCCGGACGAGGACTGCCGCAACGGCGCGCCGGCGCTGAGAGCTCTGCGAACCGGGCTTCAGGTCTCCCCCCACGGCGGCATGGCGGACGGCAGTCAGGAGGTGCCGCCGGTGAATACTGCGGCGCACGGCACGGTTCGGCTCGGGCCGAACGTGCCCGGCGGTCTCATCTTCTGGGTCGAGATCGATCACGACGTGGCCAATCCGACGGGGGCACACATCCACAGAGGGGCACCGGGGATGAACGGGCCGATCGTGAGGGACCTCGGTGACCCGACGAGTCCGATCTTCGTGCCGGCGGTCGATCTCACGGACCTGATCGACGACCTCTTCGGCGGTGAGCTCTACGTCAACATTCACTCTGCGGCCTTCCCCAACGGAGAAATCAGGAGTGAGATCCTGAACGCCAGCAACCTCGTCTTCGAGGACGGCTTCGAGAGCGGCGACACCACATCCTGGTCCAACACCGTCCCCTAGGCGGCGGCCGAGGACCCGAGCTGAGCTTCGCCATGGGAGATCCGGAGTGTCTCTGAGTTTCGCCAGCCTCTTTCTCGGCCTCACCCTCGGTGCGCATCCGGTGGAGGTCGCCGTCGGCGGCGAGGTCGCCGAGGTCGAGTTCCTGCTCGACGGCGAGAGGTTCGGCCTCGTCATGGAACCTCCCTGGCGGGCAGTCTGCGACTTCGGTTCCGAGCTGCTGCCGCACGAGTTGATGGCCATCGCCCGGGACGGCCTCGGAGGAGAGGTCGGCCGGATCCGCCAGTGGATCAACCTGCCCCGCGAGCCGACGGAGCTCAGTCTGTCCCTGATCGAAGACGGCGACGGAGTGCCGACGGCGGTCCGCCTGGACTGGGCCGTGGTCGCCGGGCGCGAACCGCAGTCGATCGCGGTGGCACTCGACGGCCTGCCGCTGGCGGTCGAAGATGTCTCGACCATCGCCCTGCCGCCCCTCGAGCTCGAGCAGCTCCACTTCCTCCGCGCCGAGGTCGTGTTCGGCGAGGGGTTGGTCTCGACGGCGGAACTGGTGTTCGGAGGCTCCTTCGCCGACAAGGTCGAGAGCGAAATGACGGCCCTGCCGGTGACGGTCGAATCGAGGCGCAAGTCCCCCACCGCAGACGAGCTCGCCGGCCGGATCACGGTTGGCGGCCGGGCTCTCGAGGTCGCGGCGGTCGATCGCGGCCCCCTCGATCTCGTCGTCGTCCCGGACATGGGAGCCAGGGAAGCGCTCGCCGAGATCTACCGGCGTGCTCCACGAGAGGTGACCGCGATCGCCGCACCCAACGCGGTCCGTCCGGAGTTGAGGGAATCGTCCGTGCGGACCGATCTCGACCGGCGCATCGAGTTCCTCTATCCGGTTCCCGAGCGCACCGGCCCGTCGGGCGCCTCGTTCGATCTCTTCCCGCACTCCCAGAGATTCCTGGGTGAAGAGGCGGCGATGCCCCAACTGCTGTTCGGCGTCCTGCCGCCGGAAGGGGACGGTGCCTCGCGGCTGGCCGACGCCGTCGCCGTCGCGGGCGTCACCGTAGCGGCCTCGAACCACCGCCGCGGCGTCCTGCTGCTGCTCTCGGGCTCGGACCGCGACGACAGCTCGATCGAGCCGTCGATGGCCCGCCGCTACCTGGAGTCCCTGCACGTTCCCCTCTTCGTCTGGCGGCTCGGCGACGAGACCGAGATCGCCCCGGGCTGGGGCGAGTCGGTCGCCGCCGGAAGCTACGCGAAGCTCCAGGCGGCGAATCGCCGGCTCTTCCGGGAACTGGACCGGCAACGGATCGTCTGGCTGGTGGGCAGGCATCTGCCGCACCTCCTCTCGCTCGACGGCGCCGACGACCGGATACGGCCGGCCGGCATACTCGCGGGCTCGAGATGAAAGAGCCGCGACTGTCGCAGTCGGCAGGGAGCCTGCTCGCCGCTTTGTGCCTGCTGATTCCGACTCCCGCTCTTCCCGCCCAGGAGGAGGCGGTGTCGGACGCCCCATCGCAGGAGGAAACGGCGACCCACGGGCGGAGCGCGGCGTTCGACTTCGGAGCGACGAGCGAGGACGGCCTCGATCTGCCGGCCGGCAGCCGGCTCTTCCAGTATCCCGACGCGCGCTCGCGAGTCCTCGACGTGCTGGCTTCCACGTCGCGCGCCGTCGTTCTCGAGGAGCACGGCTCGTGGGCGAAGATCCGGCACGAGAGCTGGGTCGCCTGGGTGTGGACCGACGGCGACCTGCCTGTCGAGGCGACGCCGGTGCTGGCGCTGCCGGTCGCCCGCCCCGACGAGGAGCGTCTCCGCCGCGCACGCCAAATCCTCGGCGACCGCGAGAGCGCCGGCGTGCTCGGTCCGTTCCGCCTCTACACCGACGTCGACGACGGAGCGCTGCTCGAACTGTTGAGGGGAGCGGCGGCCGATGTCGTCCGCGCCTACAGTGAGCGTTACGGGCTCGAGCCGGAGCTCGACGGCGGCGAGGCGCTCGTGCTCTTCGAGCGCGAGAAGGACTACCGTCGCTACGAGGCGGACGAGCCAGCGATCGCCGGCCTCGGGACGCTCGGCCACACGACGGCAGGGCTGTCGGTGATGTTCACCGGTGGGCGTCACAAAGACGCGGTGCGGCAGTTGCTGCTCCACGAACTCGTCCACCTGCTCAACGCCCGCGCGCTCGGCCGGCAGGTGGCACCGTGGCTCGAGGAGGGAATGGCCGAAGACCTGTCGTTCAGCGCCGCCGACGCCGAGGGTGGACTGCGACTCGGCACCCTCGGCCGGCAGGGGATGACGATCACCACCGTCACCCGCGGAGCCCGAGGCGTCCTCAAGATGCAGTCGCCCCGCCAGGCGATCAACAATCCCTTCGGCGCCACGCCACATGCGTCTCTGGCCTGGCTGCTTCACGAGTGGAACAGCGCGGCCAGGCCGTCGGTCGAGCTGCTGGTCGACCTGCCATGGGTCGGCTTCGTGCAGCCGGGGTACCGGCAGTTCTACTACGGCCAGTCCGGCTTTCTCGTCCGCTACCTGCTCGACGGCGAAGGCGAGGAGTCGGGCGACAGACTGCGGCGCTATCTCGCCGGACTCGTCGCCGGCGGGTCGACCGCCGGAGCCGAACTGTGGCGCCAGCTCGACACGGAGCCGGCGGCGCTGGAGGAGAGCTTTCACCGCTGGCTGTGGCGCTACGCCGCCGCCAACGGGGTGCCGACGCCCAGGTAGCCAGCATGCCGGGGCGGCTGGCAGCGCAGTCGCTCCGGGGATCTGTGTGCTACCTTGCATGCAGACATTCACCCTTGAAAACCCTGCGATCCCGGTGCGGAACCGCAGCAGGACGCTCCGGAACGGCGGGAAGTGCCGGGAGTCACAGACGGCACGACCGAGGAGGAGAGAGCCGATGAGAAACGCATTCATCCTGATTCCAGCGCTGTGCCTGCTGGCCGCCTGCGCCTCACCGACCGGTGACGGCGGCGAAGCCCCACCAGCCGACCCGGGCGCCGAGCCGGGCGCCGAACCGACTCCGAGCGCTCAGACCGTCCAAGTCGCCTTCGCCGGCGGCGGCTGGCGAGCCCACACCGCCCACGCCGCATGGATCATGAGCCTGCTCGAAGGCGGCAAGTACACCCTCGACGACGTCTTCGGAAACGTCGACGCACTCGGCTCCAACTCCGGCGGCAGCTGGTTCCTCACCATGCTCGCCTACTCCGACGCCTTCCAGAAGTCGATCGAAGGCGCGGACGCGTTCGAGAACTACCCCACGACCGGCTACCTCGGTCTGCAGGAGAAGCTCCTGGAGAAGATCCCGAAGAGCAGCGACTGCACGGTCATCCCCAAGGACGACACCTTCCTGCGCTTCTACTGCCGCCTCGCGGGCCTCACCGACCACGACCTGCCGGTGTGGAACGACATCGTCCAGGACGTCGTCTTCGAGCCGTTCGGCATGGCGACCGAGCTCGACGGGCGGCTCCTGAGCGGCAAGCGCAACTCCTGGGCGGACGGAAAGTCGCTCGTCATGGCCGCCACCATGCTCACCGACCAGGCCGTCCTGAACGAGAACGACTTTCTCGACAAGCTCTACTACGACGCCCAACGCACCACCACCGGCCCGACCCAGACCACCGTCACTCCGCTGGCGTTCGCGAGTGTCGCGAGCGGCCTCACGGCGCCCGACTTCCTTTCCGCCGGCGGCTTCGATCTGCACTACACCGAGAACGCCATCTTCGACCCCTCCAAGGCGGACGCTTCGATCGACAACCCGCTCGCCACCGAGCAGGTCCCCGTCATGGTCGCCGCGGCGGCCTCGAGTGCTGCTGCCGGCGCCGCCGCCAGCCACACCGTCGTCGAAGACAACGGCTACGACTTCGCCTGGCAGATCGCCTACGAGCTCTCGGACCTCGCGCTACCGTTCTCACTCACCCCACCGATCAGCCTCCAGTCAGCGGCCGACCTCACGGTCCAGGAGCTGGCCGACGCCGACTTCGTCCGCCTCGCCGACGGCGGTTACGCCGACAACACCGGCGTCGCCCATCTCGTCAACTTCCTGCAGGCCAACGGCAAGGGCGACGGCTTCGACATCGTCGCCTTCGACAACGTCACCAGCCTCTACACCCCGGACGGCGGCAACGGCGCCCCCATCGGTGTCGATCTCGCGAACCTCTTCGGCAAGGGTCTGGCAGGGCCGAACAACGACCAGATCTGCGTCGGGTCGGGGAGCGATCAGGTCTGCGTGACGGTTCCGAGCCCGCAGATCTTCGAAGTGACGGCGCTGCAGAGTACGAAGGCGACCTGGCAGTGGTCACCGGACAGCACGATGAGTCCGGCGAACTGGCTGATCTATACGAAGTACAGCGTGACGACGGTAGAGAACGGATCGTTGGGGATCACGCCCGGCTCGACCGGGACACTCCACGCCTTCTCGTGCGCCTGGCCCACGGCAGCCACGGCACCTTTCGACGGTCAGTCCGACTTCGAGGCCTACAAGGCGATGTTCGACGGCATCCGAACCGGGCTGGAGGCGGACCAGAACGCAGGACTGGAGGCACTTCGAGCAGCCATCGGAGAGTAAGCGTCGCCCGGACAGCTCGACTGCCGCTCGCCTTCCACCGGGAACGTCCACCGAGCTGCCGACCGCGTGAGCGAAGCGCGGTTCGGGTTCTCCGAGCGCCTCTTCCTCCTCGCGGTGCTCGATCACCCCACACTCGAGGAGAATCACCGGACCCGGTCGACACCACCGGCCCGCCGTCAACCGATCCCGAGACTCCAGTTCTCCAGGTAGTCGGCGTCAAAGGCCCGCATGAGCTTCAGCAGTAGGTCGTAGAAGAGGTCGTTGGTGCCGTCCTGGTAACGGCGGAGCCAGAAGCCCGGCGCCGACTCTGCGAGCCAGTAGTCGAAGCCGGTTTCCTGGAGCCGGCCTGAGATGCCTGCCAGGAACACGGAACGCCTCTGCAGGAGCTCGGGAGTGAGGACCGTGATTCTGGCCTGCTCCGGGAACTGAGGAGAAGAATCCGGAACGCCGAAGCCGAGGGCGACCAGCTTCTCGGAGTCGTACATCACCCAGTCGTGGGCCGCCAGATAGGTCCGAGCGGGTTCGCGCAGGTGCTCTGCGTAGACCCTGGCCAGCACCATGGCCACGGCGCCGGTGTCGCCGGGAGGTGGCAGCATGCCGATCGCCCACTCGACGAAGGCACGGTTGTAGTAGCCGAAGTCCTCGGAGTCGAAGTCGGGGTCCGGGCCGACATGTGGCCCCCGGAGAAACACCGGCACGCCTGAGAGGGCCTCGAGAGTGTGCAGGTTGATGAACCTGCGGAAGCGGCAGTAGGTCCAGCGCACACCATAGTCGAGAAACTTCATCGGTCCGGTGAGGCCACGCCGGCAATCGTTGGCGGTGAACCTCACTCGGAGGCGGCCGCCGACGCGGGCGGCAAGCCCGCGTAGCTCGGAGCTGGTGATGGAGACGATTCGCTGCGGCCCGGGCACCGGAGGCTGCTGCTCCGCTACCAGCGAGTCGAGATAGAACACCAGCGTGTTCGCGGCGTGAGCGCTGCCGTCGAGCGCTTCGACGTAGTCGAGCACCGTGTCGAAGTGCTCGGTCGGCGATTCGAGCAGGCGGCGAGCCTGCTCGAAGTGGGCGGCGGTGAGGATCGAGTCCTGCTCTAGGAATCCGGCCTTCAGCCGTGCCAGCGCCGCCTGGATACGCGACGCTCTGACGGAGCGCGCCGCCAGCCGATCCGGATCGACCGCCAGCGGCATAGAGGCGGCAAGGCCACCGAACTGACTGTGGATGCCGTTGCTGACCTTTGCATGGTCCGGACGGTGGTCGGCGACCCAGTCCCGGACGTGCTCGTTGACGTAGGTGGCGAGGTCCTGGGCGGTAATCAGCGCCTCGTCGTTCGCCGGGGCATGACCGCGCAGGCCGTCGAGCACCGCCGAGGTGAAGACACCATTGCCGACCTCGGGATCGTCGTACGAGTAGCCGCCCAGGCTGGTGGCCGAGAGCACGACCTGCCCCTCCGCCGCCGACATGGCGTCGGCGAACGCCTCACTCATGACGGTCTCACTGCTCGCCACGGCGGAGCGGCTCTGAACGAGACGCTCGCGGCAGGCGTCCACGAGCACGATGCGACGCGGCGCCTTGGCGCGGGCGATCCAGTCGAACACCTTGTTCATGCGGATGCCGGTGGCCGCCAGGTCCTCGGGATGAGACTGCCGATGGGCGAGCAGTTGGATCCCGTCCTCGTCGAAGCCGTGCGTCGCGAAGCTGGCGACGAAGAGTCCGTCGGCGCCGGTGGTATCCGGCAGCGTCAGCAGGAGGGCGCTCAGTGTGGCGGTCGGATCGACCTGTCTCGCCCCTGCTTCCTTGAGGGCGGCAAGCCGCTGTCGCGACTCCGCCTTCTGCGCTTCGCCGGCAAGCGCCAGCGTCACCAGTGAGGGGTCGAGCAGTCCCAGCTCCAGTGCAAAAAGATGCGCCAGATCGATCGCGTCGTCGACCGCGTAGGGGATCTCGGCGAGACCGTAGTCGAACTTGCGCACGCCGACGAACAGGCCACCGGACTGCTTCGGATCGAACTGCTGGGAAGCGATCACATCCTGCGGCAGGCGGAAGCGGGTAGAACCGCGCGCGGCGGCTGGATCCGTCTGAGCGTGAGTCGCCGCGCCGAGGGCGAAGGCGGCCCCCGCGAAGACGAGCGGGCGGAGCTTGAGATTCATAGCGCAGGTTTGCAAGTGAGCGTATCAGCGTGCAGCGCCGTGATCGCCTCCGCGCCCAGCCGCTCCGACTCCCGGCCCGAGGGAGCACCTTGCGTGCTTATACTTCCGCAATGGCTCGTTCTTCCGAGCGGCCCGCGGCCTCCGTTGCCGCGCGCCTGGCCCTTCTCCTGGGTTCCACCCTTCTCGCCCTGCTCGTCTGCGAGCTGCTGATCCGCGCCCTCGGATACGGCCAACCGGTCGAACTCGGACCCTACTTCGACCGCCCGCTCGACTACTTCACCGCCGACCTCGAGCGACGCAATCCGTGGGCGGCCGGGCACGACGACGTGCTGAAGGTCGCCGTGGTCGGTGACTCGTTCACCGTCGGTGAGAGCAACCACCAGTACGACGCCTACCCGGCAAGGCTGGAGAGGCTTCTGAACCTCAACGCCGGTCAGCGCCCGGCGGCGGTGTGGGTCTGGGCGAACGCGGGGGCCTCTACGCGTGCGCAACTGCGGCATGTGCAGGCGATCGCCGACTGGGAGCCGGACGTCTTCATCCTCGGGATCTTCCTCAACGACACCGAGATCCAGACCGACGAGAAGATGCGCGCGGTTCGCGAGGCGATCCTGCCGCGGGTGCCGGAGGGGTGGCAGCGGGCGATCTTGCGCCGGTCGGCGCTCCTCGGCTGGATGTACCAGCGGCTCGAGAACCGCCGCTCCGCGCAGGCGACGATCGACTACTACAACTACATCTACCACCCCGAGTACGGCGGCTATCAGGCGTTCGTAGAGGCGATCGGGGTGTTCCGGCGGATGTCGGAGCTCGTCGATGCCGAGTTCCTGCCCGTGATCTTTCCCGGCCTCGCCGCGACCGGTGACGCCTACCCTCTCGACTTCGTGCACGAGGCGATTCACGACGTGCTCGACGCCGAAGGGCTCGACTACCTCGATCTCCGGGAGGCGTTTCGCCACACCCTTCCGGTGCGGATGTCGGCGGTGCCGGTGCTCGATCCCCATCCGAGCGAGATCGCCCATCGGATCGCGGCGGACGCGATCTTCGAGCGGTTGCTCGATTCCGGGAGGATCGACGAGGGCTACCGGCCGAACAACATCCGGGTGCGGTCCGAAGAGGAGTGGCTGTGGATCGCCCGGCGGATGGAGAACGCGGCTTCCCAGAAGGACGACCGAGACTGACGGCGCCGCGGCGGCCGGCCTGCCGTCGCCCTCAGATCGGGCGAGCAGGCATCACTGCCGGTCGAGGCCGTCTTCGGGCATCTCGCCCACTTTCCGGTCGTAGCTCCACTCGGGTTTTCCACCCGCGGCGTTCGATGTGACGTCGACCCCGAGAACGATCAGCTCGACGTCGCTCTCGGCTCGAGGTGCATGCTCGACCCCTCGCGGAACGATGAACAGCTCGCCCGGGCCGAGGTCGACGGTCCGATCGCGCAGACGGATTTCGATCCGCCCCTTGTGCACGAGAAAGACCTCGTCCTGGTCTTCGTGCCTGTGCCACTCGATTTCGCCGACGCCCCTGGCGATCTTGATCAGTGTGCCGTTGGCCTCGCCCAGTACCTTCTGCGTCCAGTAGTGCTCGATCGCGGCGAACTCCTGTTCCAGGCCGACCTTTTCGGCGGGACGCTTCTGCGGACGCAAGGACGCCTCCGCTTCAGCCCTCGGCTGCCGCTTCCTCCGGCGGTCGGCCCCTCGGCCGAGCACCGGTGCCAGCACGTGGAGGAAGGCGCCGGCCCACAGCGAGAACAACCCCAGCGCACTGACGTCCGTCCTCCCGCGATCGAGAACCGGCTCGCCGACGAACGCTGCGACGAGCAGCAGCGCCGCCACCAGCAGCAGGACCGTGCCGGACCACTGCAGCACCGGAATCCTTCCGTACGCGACGGGGCGCCCGTAGGCGGCGAGAGTCAGAAGCACCAGGCCCGGCCCGAGCATGTAGATGTGACGCGAGAGAAAGAGGAGATGGCGCTCGGGATCGACCTCTCCCGCAAACCAGCGGAGGTACGCGCCTGAAGCCAGGAAGGCGACGATCGTGAGGGCTCCGCCAATCCCGTGGACGCGCCGCAGCATCGACGCATCAGGCGAGCGGTCCTCGACATCCTGGAGCTTCATCCGAGACAGAGTACTCCTGTTTCTCCCCGTCCCGGCTTCCGCCGCCGGCGATCGTGCCGCCGAGCAGACGGGTAGACTCCGCGATCACGCTCTTCGAACCCGCAGGAGATCCGACATGACCTCGCCCTCGATTCCTCTACTTCTCCTCGCCGTCGCCCTGACGGCCTGCACCGCCGGCACGCATGAGTCGGCCGCACCGACGACCGACGAGGACCCGGCGGCTCGCATCCGGGCCGAAGCGATCCTCGCCGACGTCGAAGTGCTTTCCGACGACGACATGGAGGGGCGCCTGGCCGGCACGGCGGGAGCGGCGAAGGCGGCCACCTATCTGGCCGAGCGCTATGAGCAGATCGGCCTCGAGCCGGTGGGAGGCCCGGGTGAGAGCTATCTGCTCCCCGTCGAGCTGGTCGGCATGACGAAGGACGGCGACGCCTCCTCGGTCGAGATCGAGGGACCGGGCGGCGCGGTGGAGCTGGTGAACGACGAGACGTTCACCTACTGGTCGACGGCCGAGAAGCCGGTGGTCGATCTCGACGACGTGCCGATCGTCTTCGTCGGCTACGGGGTCGAGGCGCCGGAGCACGAGTGGGACGACTTCAAGGGGGCCGACCTCGCCGGCAAGGTGCTGCTGTTCCTCAACAACGACCCGGCGGTCGAAGAGGACGGCCAAGCGCTCTTCGGCGGTGAGGCGCGCACCTACTACGGGCGCTGGACCTACAAGTTCGAGCAGGCGGACAAGATCGGCGCGGCCGGAGCGATCGTGGTGCACACGCTCGAGTCGGCGAGCTATCCGTTCAGCGTCATCGGCAGCAGTGGCGCGCGACGGATCTGGCAGCGCACGTACCAGCTCGACTTCCTGGCGTGGGCGGACGAGAACGTATCCGCCGAGATCGTCTCGGCGATGGGGACGACGGTGCCGGGGCTCTTCGAGATGGCCAACCGGCGCGACTTCGAGCCGGTCGACACCGGCTACCGGCTGAGCGCCCACCTCGAGACGTCGATCGAGCGGGTCGAAGACTCGAACGTCGCCGGTATGGTGCGCGGCAGCGACCCGGAACTCGCCGACGAGTACGTCCTCTTCAGCGCCCATTACGACCACATGGGGGTCAAGCCCGAGCTCGAGGGCGACGACAAGATCTTCAACGGCGCGCTCGACAACGCCCTCGGCGTGGCGGCGATGATGGCTGCGGCCGAGGCGGCGACGGCGGCCGAACCGCGGCGCTCGATGATCTTCCTCGCCACTACCGCGGAAGAGGGCGGCCTGCTGGGGGGCGCTGCCTTTGCACGCAACCCGCCCGTGCCGCTCCGGCAGATCGTCGCCAACATCAACATCGACTCGCCGCAGTCGTTCGGCCTGACGCACGACGTCGGCGCGATCGGGCTCGAGATGAGCGATCTCGGGCGCTGGTTCGCCGAGATCGCGGCGGCGGAAGGGCTCACCGCGAAAGGCGATCCGAATCCCAACGCCGGCAGCTTCTACCGATCCGACCAGTTGAACTTCGCCAAGGCGGGTATCCCGGCGCTCTACCTGCAGCGCGGCACCGACTTCGTCGCAGAGCTCGACTTCGATCCCGAGGCGCTACGGCTCGAGAACTACCACCAGGTCTCCGACGAGATCCTGCCCGAATGGGACCTCGCGGGCATCGAGCGTGACATGAAGGTCCTCTTCGCCACGGCGCTCAAGGCCGCCACCGAAGAGACGGCGCCCCGTTGGGTTGCCGGCCACGAGTTCGAGGAGGAGTGGAAGGAGCTCTACGGCATCGAGCCCTGAAGAGCCCGAGTTCGGAGGCGTCGACCCGCCGTTCGCCCGACGGGCAGCTCGCTTCCCTACCGCTGACCGGGCGGGAATGCACCGTGGCGGCTCGCCGTAGAAGGCGAGAGGAGGCTCTCATGACCCGCCAACAGGATCTCGACCACCTGCATCTGCTCTCGATCGGGCACTACGTTGTCGCCGGACTGGTGGCGCTGTTCTCGTTCCTGCCCGTGCTTCACCTCGTGATCGGTATCGGTCTGGCGACCGGCTCGCTCGAGGGAGACGATCCCATGGCGCGCACCGTAGGCTGGCTCTTCGCCACCTTCGCCGGCGTCTTCATCCTCGCCGGCCTCGCGTTCGCCGCCTGCCTGTTCGTCGCTGGGCGTTCGCTGGCGCAGCGGAAGCGCTACACCTTCTGCCTGGTGATTGCCGGGGTGGCTTGCATGTTCGTCCCCTTCGGCACGGTGCTCGGTGTGTTGACGATCCTGGTGCTCGTGAGGGATTCGGTGAAGGAGCTGTTCGTCGGTAGCGGCGAGGCGGCAGAAGAGGCTGCCTGAACTCCGGACTGTCGATGGCCTATCACCCTCTCCTGATGTCGGTCGTGACGATCGCGGTCGTCGTCGCCAACGCGCTGTGGTTCAAAGCCAAGTTCGACCTGCGCCGCGAGGGCAAGGAGGTCAGCTGGTTCGTCGATCACCATCGGGACTTCCGACTGCTGCGGGAGGTGATCGCCGAGACGGAATCGGCGTCCAGGCGCAGGCACTTCCAGACGCTGTTGCGGGCGCTGCAGTGGGCCGTGGGGGTCGTCCTCACCCTCTTCGGCCTCGTGGTCATCGGCTTCTTCGTGGCGGCGATCTGAGCCGGTAGTTTGTCCGGCCATCAGCGCCCGCGCCGACCTACCTCCGAAGCGCGATCAAGCGCCGCGCCAGCTGGCGCATCGCCGGCTCGGCGCCGTGGCGCTTGATCCCGAGCGTCAGTTCCATCAGGCGGCCGAGGTCGCTGGCGGGGAAGCCACGCCGTTCGAACCACAACAGGTACTCCTCGGGCAGATCGATCAGCGTGCGGCCCTGGTAGCGGCCGAAGGGCATCTCCCATTCGAGCAGGCGGGGCAGATCCTCCGGGTCGAAGCCGACATCGGGTACGTAGTCGTCGTCAGGACCGTCGACGTCGTCGGGTGATTCCGGCACGTGCGCCTCAGGCCGACCGCGTTCGCGATCAGGGTTGCTGGAAAGAGAAGCCGCTGCCCGGCTTGACGGTCACCGTGCGCGGGCCGCCCTCGCAGTCGGCTGCCTCGATCGATGCCGATCCCCGCGCCAGCAGGCCGAGTTGGCGGGCCTTGTCGAAGAAGCGGATCTCCATCTGGCCGGCGCCCTCGCCGACCTGCTCGCCGAGAGTCTCGCAGGAGGAGGCGTTCACGGCGACGACGAAGTCGCCGTCCCCCGCGGGGCGGTCCATCAGCGTCTCGAACATAATGCCGGGAGCGAGCGGTCGCGGCGTGCCGCTCCAGGAGAAGGCGGCGAGTTCCTCGTCACTGCCCTTGAAGCTCATCGTGGCGCTATGAGCGGTGTGATCGTCGCTCCATGCGAGGCTCGGAGCCAGAACGATGCAACAGAGAGCAGCCAGGAAAGCCGTGTGGAGCCGCCGGGCGGTGTCGGTCATGTCGGGTCCCCTTCCAGGTCCGCCGAGGGAACCGGCCCCCGGCACCGTGATCCTATGCGACCTCGTTTCGGGCAGACTCCGCAGATCCCGCCGCTACTCCACCAGGACGATCGGCCGAGGAGCGGCGTCGCAGTTGCCGTGGAGTCCGGAGTGCTGACCGAACGCTGCGTCGGCTGCGGCGCAGAGCTCACGGCGGTCGAGGGCCCCACCCACCGGTATCTCGAGTCGAGTCCTTCGTGCTGGGCGGTCTACGGCGAGGTCCTCGCCCGCGAGTATTCCGACTTCGAGCTGATGGGAGTGCACAAGCTGACCGTCGATGCCTACGCGGTACAGCATCCGGGGCGGCCGAGTCCTCAGACGATCCAGTCGGCCGGTGTCCACCTCATCCGGCTGTACCTGATCTTCGAGCGAGGCTTCCCACCGGAGAGGACCGACGCCGTAATGAGGGCGGCGGCGCGCCACAAGAGCACCTTCCACTGGCTCGAGCCTCCGGCCGGGCTCGGCCCGCTGACAGCGGCGGACGTCGCCCGCGCAGGCTCGACGCAGCGGCATCGTGACCTCGTGCGGCAGTGGGCGGAGCAGATGTGGGCTGTCTGGGCCGCCCACCACGAGACGGTGCGGCACTGGGCCGAACGGGCTCTCGAACTCGAGCCCGGTTGAGACGAGGTCGGCCAGACGAGGCCCGGTCCCGGGAACCGTGGTCCTACCGCCCCGTCTCAGTCTCAGTCAGCATGAAGAAGGACACACTCCGCCGTCTTCCGGTGAGCGATGAGATCCCGACCTCGTCGATGGCCGACATCGCCTTCCTGCTGATCATTTTCTTCATGGTGACGGCGACCTTCGCCGCTACGAGGGGTCTCGACCTCGAGTTCCCGGTCGAGCAGGAGCAGGCGGCGGAGATCGACCCCGTCGAAGCGGTCCTCGTCGCGGTCCTCGGAGAAGGGCGTCTGGAGCTCGACGGGCGCCCGATCGTGCTCGGGGAGCTCCTTGCCGAGCTGGGTCCGAAGCTCGCGGCCAATCCGCTCAAGCCGGTGATCGTCAAGCCGGGCGGCGAATCGGCCTACGGTGCGGTCGTCGATGTGCTGGACGAGCTCAGACAGGGGCGGCAACGGCTCGGACTCGAGCAGGACGTGCAGATCGCCCTGCCGACCGAGCGGGAAGCGCGGCTCTACTGGAGATAGACCTCTGGAGGCAGGCGGGAGGAGCGCAGCTTTCCTTCAGGGCCTCCGGAACACTTCCCCGTCCTTCATCACGAAGTCGACGGCGAGCAGGCTCTCGAGATCGTCCAACGGGTTTGCCGGGACCGCGATCAGGTCGGCTCGCAGCCCTACTGCGATCCGGCCCCGGTCGTCGAGGCCGAAGAGGTCGGCGGTGGCGACGGTCGCCGCGCGGATCGCATCGGCGGCGCTCATCCCGCGCTCGGACAGTGCGAGAATCTCCCGGGCGTTCTCCCCGTGAGGGATGAGAGGCGCGTCGGAGCCGACGGCGATGTTGATCCCGGCCTCGATGGCACGGGAGACGCCGGCTCGAGCCTGCGGCAGGACGGACTCGGCCTTGCGGCGGATCAGCTCCGGCAATCCGGCGGTGTCGATGACGTCGACGAGACCGGTCGTCGGCACGAGATAGGCGCCGGTATCGAGAAAGAGCTCGAGACTGCGTTCGTCGAGCAGACTGCCGTGCTCGATCGAGGCAACGCCCGCCTCGAGGGCGGCGTTGATGCCGTCGGTGCCGTGGGCGTGGGCGGCCACGCGGATCTCGTGCCGACCGGCTTCCTCGACCGCGGTTCGCATCTCTTCGATCGTGTACTGCTGTGCACCCACGCTCGGCTCGAGCGACATGACCCCGGCGGTGGCGGAGATCTTGATCACCCGGGCTCCGTGCTTGATCTGGTAGCGGGTCGCCTTGAGCACCTCATCGACCCCGTCAGCTACGCCGTGCTCGGGACCGAGGTCGAGGGTCCCCTCGCTCGCCTGCATGAACATCGCCGGATCGATGTGGCCCCCCGAGATGCTCAGCGCGTGGCCGGAGGCGAGGATCTCCGGTCCGACGATTCGCCCCTCGGCGACCCCGCGGGCGAGCGCCACTACTACGAGATCGAGCGCCGGGTGTACCTGGGCGAGGTCGCGCACGGTGGTGAAGCCCGCCAGGAGCGTCTTGCGGGCCGACTCGACCCCGATCACGGTGGCGTCGGCACCGCTCAGCGAAAGGACCCGGCCGCCGAAACCGGCCGAGTCGATGGCGAGATGAACATGGGCGTCCATCAGTCCCGGCAACAGCACGCGGTCGCCGAGTTCGACGATCTCGACACCATCGGGAATCGGACCGTTGATCGAAGTGATCGCGCCGTCCTCGACGACCACGACGGCGGGGCTTACGAGCCGCCCGCTGTCGACATCGAGGTAGCTCGCAGCGCGGACGGCGAGCGTCTCGGCAGCGAGGACCGCAGGTAGCAGCGAGAAAAAGAGTCCGGCCAGACAACGTCGCGACATTCGCAGACCTCCAGGGCAGGTGAGTGGAAACCGCGAGACGGTATCACCCGAGCACAAGGTGGGCCGACCGATCGGCCGTCGCGCTCCTGCGCCGGGTTCAGCGTCGGATCACGGAATCCAGCGATAGGCCGTGACGGCGTTGAGCTCTCGGACGAACAGCTCACGCCCGCTCACGGCGAGGTGCCCCCAGGTCGGCTCGGCGGCCACCGATCTCGAGTCGAGCAGCTCGAGCGCCTCCGGGTTGGCCCGCAGAAGATGCAGTTCGCCGTCCGCGTCGAGAGCCAGGATGGAGTCTCCCTGGGCGATCAGACTCCAGTAGTCGCCGAACGGCTTCGAGATCCAGGTCTCCCGACCGCTGGCGAGATCGAGGCAGGCGAGGCGCCCGTTGCCGAGGTGGAGGTAGACGTGGCCATCGACGACGACCGGCGACGACATGTACCCCTGCACCTTGTTGCGCCACGCCTCCACCACCACGAAGCCGTCCTCGCTCTCCGAGATGTCGTAACGGTAGCTGCCATTGCGATGCGAGCTGGTGAAGACAGAGTCGCCGTGAACGAGCGGCGTCAGGATGTTCATGCCTCGGAAGTTGGGCACATCGTGCGACCACAGGACTTCCCCGCTGTCGAGCGTCACGCCGTGGAGGCGGTGACGGGAGCCGACGACGAGCTGTGGAAGTCCACCGAGCGTCGCGACGACCGGCGACGAGAAGGCGCCGCTGTCCATCATGTCGCCGGCGCTCTCGAGCGAGCGCCAGAGCGTCTCTCCCGTCCCGAGGTCGAGCTTCACCAGCGAATTGGCCGCCTGGACGTAGAGAGCCTCGCCGTGGAGAAGTGGCGAACTGGCGAAGCCGAAGTCCGGCGTCCGCGTGCCGAAGCGCTGCGGGAAGTCCACCCGCCACAGCTCGCGTCCGGTAGCGGCGTCCAGCTTGACGAGAACCTCCTCCATCCCGCCGACGTAGAGCGCCTCGCCGTCGTAGACCGGCGTGGCGCGCACCCAGTCGCCGTTGCGCCGGGCGAAGAACGGCACGCTCCCCGTCGCCTCCCAGGAAACGCTCCATAACTCGGCGCCCGACCTGCGATCGAGCGCCCGGACCGCCTCTTCGCGGTTGTCGATCGACTCGACGACGAACACCCTGTCAGTCGAGACGATCGCTCCCGAGTACCCCTCGCCGAGCTCGACCCGCCACAGCCGCTCGAGCCCGTCGAGTGCCTGCGGCCACTCGGGGCCGGCGATCGTGCCGTCGCGGTTCGGGCCTCGCCACTGGTTCCACGAATCGGTCGTGGGTGTCGAGGCGCTACCGGGCTCAGCCGGGGCGAGATGGGCCGGGGCGGGCTGTGCCATGGCCCACGCGGGGACCAGCGCAAGGAACAGGGCCGGGAACGGGGCCAGGGACAGCCTTCTGGCGAGGACAGCTGCAGCGGCTCGCATCGAGCACCTCCATCGAAGATCACGACCTCCTTCGACGTCGACACGCTCCCGGTTGCAGGGAAGCGATGGAAAGCCCGACACGCACACCGCATGACCTGACTCGGGGACAACCTCACTTCCACCGCTAGAATGCAGCCATAACTCAACACATGGAGACGACTCGATGAGCGACAACTGGTGGGACGAAGAGGACGACCGGCGCTACGGCGTCGTCATCAATCACGAGGAGCAGTACTCGATCTGGTTCGAGGATCGCGAGGTTCCACCGGGGTGGAAGTGGGACGGCTTCTTCGGCTCCAAGCAGGAGTGTCTCGACCACATCGAAGAGGTGTGGACCGACATGCGTCCGCTGAGCCTGCGCAAGAAGATGGAGGAGAGGGAGCGGGAGGAGAGGGGCGAGTCCTAGCCTGGACTTCTGACACCAGGGCACTGCTACCCCAGGCTGCCTGCCAACTCCCCCTGTGCGCTCCGGGGAGAGACCTCGACCTACTCGCTCGAGAACATCGATCCCGAGGTCGGCACACCGTCGATGGCGTGGGGCTGCACCGCGGCGGAGCTGACGACGAACGGCAAGGGATGGGCGTTCTGCCTCGACGCTCCCTGTGAGCCCGACGCGAGCCAACCGGGCGGTTGGACCTGCTCGTGCACCTACGCGATCCGAGCGAGAACCCTTCGACGATGTACACCTTCGGCCGGGGGAGGCCGGGAGCTGCGAGCGCGACTGCAACACCAACTGGGGTGCCACCTGGAGCGAGCTCATCACCGGTTACGCGCTCTCGCGGTGCTCGACACCGACTTTCGGCCTCCCTGCGGGTCGTCCGACTAGAAGTCGACCGACAGGCGCACGTACCAGAGCCCGCCGTTGAAGCCGAACGGTGAGGTGATCGAGCTGGTGACGCCGAGGAACTGCAGCACCGGGTCGAGCTCGTCGTCCGGCAGGGTGTCGAAGACGTTCTCGCCACCGATGGCGATCGTGTAGTTGTCGCCCAGGCGGAACTGCGCCTCCAGATCGACCAGCGTCTCGCCACCGTAGGACGAAGCGTCGCTCGCGTCACCGGGGCTGAAGAGGCCGCCGGTCGTCTGCCAGCTGCCGTAGTGGTTGGCCCGCAGATAGCCGCTGAACCAGCTCTCGCCGCCGTCGTAGTTGAGCGAGACCTGGGTGCGGTCCTCCGGCACCTGATTCTCGAGGTCGAAGACCCGCGAAGCGTTGATGGTGCCGGGCTTGACGTTCGACACCTCCTGCTCGTTGTGATTGTGGCGCAGATCGAAACCGAGCAGACCGCTGCCGACCGCCCAGTTCTTGACGAACGCGAGGTCGATGCCGCTGATGTCGGAGTCGAAGGCGTTGCTGAAGAAGTTGGCGATGCTGTTGACCAGAAGCTCGGCGTTGGCGACCCCGGCTGCCTGGAGCGCCGGCACGTCGGCCGCGCTGACGGTGTTGTTCTGAAGCGCCAGCCGGTCCTCGATCGAGATGTCGTAGTAGTCGAGCGTCACGCTCGTGGTCGGCGACGGCGACGCCACGAAGCCGACCGTGAAGCTGGTCGATTCCTCGGGAGTCAGCGGTGCCGAGCCCAGTGCGATCGCCACCGGATTGTCGACCGGATAGACGCCGCTCGGAATCAGATTGCCGCTCGCATCGGCGCTCGTCGTCACGTTGAGGGTATTGACCTGACCGGGCGTCGGCACGCGGAAGCCGGTGTTGGCGGTCGCCCGCAGCGCGAACTTGTCGTTGACGTCGAGCCGTCCCGAGAGCTTCCAGTCGAAGGTCGAGCCGAAGAGGTCGTAGTCCTCGAAGCGCACCGCCACACCGCCCGAAAGGCGATCGGTGAGGTCGGCCTCGAGATCGACGTAAGCGGCGACGCTCTCGCTGCCGAAGCTGCCCGCCGACTCGCGGGGGAATCCCTGGAAACCGTCGGAACCGACACCGAAGATCGCCGCTGTCGGACCCGCCTCGATCGA
Source organism: Candidatus Multivoradales bacterium (assembly GCA_965223855.1). Classification (GTDB taxonomy): domain Bacteria; phylum Acidobacteriota; class Thermoanaerobaculia; order Multivoradales; family JAHEKO01; genus CALZKB01. Next base: position 1,465,126 of record CBDCXM010000009.1, on the reverse strand, counting down.
CGCCTGATCGCCGGCGCCGATCTTGTAGGTCTCGTCGCGCAGCTCGACGCCGAAACCGACGTTGAGCGGCGACGCGAGGTTGCCGACGTCGAAGGTCTGGACGAAATCGGCGTTGAGGCTCGTCTCTTCCTGAGTGAGGGTCCCCGGCCGGAAGGTCGTCGGCGACAGCGCGCCGAGGCTCGGGTTGATCGTCTCCGAGATCACGTAGTCGGCCTCGTTCTCGGCGGTGCGGGCTCGCACGTCCCAGGAGAAGCCGCTCGCCGCTACGCCACGCACCCCCGCCACGAGGGCGAAGTCGGTGAGGTCGGCGCCGAAGTTGGGGTTGTAGCCGCCCGGGAAGAGCGCGAACGCCGGGTTGCGCAGCACGAAGCCGGAAGGGCTGGTCGGATCGGCTACCAGATAGTCGGCCGGGTCGAGCCCCTGGGCGAGGATCTCGTCGATCAACGCCTGCGGTGCCGGGTCGGGACGGAAGTCGCCGTCGAGATCCTGCTGCAGCGTGGTGCGCGCATTGAACATCTGACTCGGGTCGAGCACCGGGCCGCGATAGAAGAAGTCGGAGATCGTCTCGTTCTCGGCGTAGCTCAAGTGGGAGAAGAACTCCGAGTTCTCGCCGAACTCCTTGCCGAGGTTGAGGAACGCCTTGGTGACCTCGACCTCGGGGTCGCCCCAGCGCTGACCGAGCCCGCCCAGCGGCGTGTTCTCGACACCGACGACGCTGGCGACGAACGCCGCGTCCGGCCGCGCCACGCCGCGTGAGGTCTTGTCCGAGCTCGAGTGCTCGAACGACGCGCTCAAGAAGCCGTCGTCACCGAGGCTGAAGCCGGCGTTGCCGCTGTAGGTCGTGCGGCCGCCGTCGCCCTCGAAGTACTCGCCGGTCTGGATCGAGAACGAGTAGCCCTCGGAGTTGCTTTTGAGGATGACGTTGAGCACGCCGGCGATGGCGTCGGAGCCGTACTGCGCCGAGGCGCCGTCGCGCAGCACCTCGATGCGCTCGATCGCCGCCGCCGGCAGGGTCGAGAAGTCGACCGCCTGCGAGCCCTGGTTGACGGTGCCGAGCGGCGCGAGCTGGAGGTTGACGAGCGCCGAGCGGTGGCGCCGGGTGCCGTTGACCAGCACCAGGGTGTGGTCGGGCGAGAGATTGCGCAGCGTCACCGGGCGGATGAAGGCGGTGCCGTCGGCGATCGGAAAGCGCTGGGTGTTGAATGACGGCGCGATCCGGCTGATGCCGTCGGTGAGATCGAAGCTCGCCTGCTCGGCGATCGTCTCGGCCGTCACGACATCGACCGGCGAAAGCGTCTCGGTCGGCACGAGGCCCGCCTTGCGGGTTCCGGTGACGACGATCTCGTCCGAGAATCCGGAGTCGGTGGATTCTTCGGTGCTTTCCTCTTCGTCGGCGGCACCTTCTTCCTGCGCCGTGAGCGGCACGCCCGCGAGCAGCAGGCAGAGGGCGAACGAAAGGGCAAGAGCGATCCGGCGATTCATGGCGACCTCCCAGGTTGTTACTTGTTTGTACGCATTCTGCTGCCGGCGGGTTCTGCGCGTCAACGCACGACCCGTCCGCTGTCGGAGGATCCGCCGGCTCAGTCGCCGGCGGCGAGGGTCTTCGTGACCAGGGTCAGCACGAGGAACTCGGCCGGTCTCAGCGGCGCGAAACCGACCTCGACGACGCACAGCCCGCGGTCGAGATCGGCCTGCGTAGTCGTCGACCGGTCGCAGCGAACGAAGAAGGCGGCGTCCGCGGAGGACCCGAGCAGGGCCCCGTCGCGCCACAGCGCGAGCAGGAACGCCTCCACCGAAGCGACGATCCGGTCCCAGGTGCGCTGCTCGTTGGGCTCGAACACCACCCATTCCAGCCCCTCCTCGATCGACTCCTCGATGAAGATGGACAGCCGTCGAACGTTGACGAACCGCCACTCGGACGCCGGAGCGAGCGTTCGCGCTCCCCAGACGACGATGCCGCGACCACTGGTGCGGAAGTCCCGAAGGCAGTTGATCCCGAGCGGGTTGAGCTCGGCCTGGACCGCGTCGGTGACATCGAGCTCGAGCGCCGTCACACCGCGCAGCTCCTCGCCGGCCGGCGCCTTGTGCACTCCACGGTGCTCGGCGACACGCGCGAAGACGCCCGCCACGTGGCCGCTCGCGGGCACGAGTTCGCGAGACGTGCGTCGCGGCAGGCCGGGAACTTCGATCCACGGGTGATAGAGCGCCGCCCAGGAGGTGTTCGGAAGCGGCGGAAGGTTACGCGGATCGCCCTGCCCTGCCGTCATCGCGAGGATGCCCATCCGGTCGCGACGGCGCTCGCACTGTTCGACGACCGCAGCGGTGACCCGAGAGAGGTCGTTGGGCGCTCGCCGCACCTCGTCCGGTGCGCAGAGCAGAGAGATCTCGTCGATCCCCTCGAGCGCCGCCAGGCCGGTGCGCCCGCCCGGCGGCAGCGAGCGGTCGCCGATGTAGTCGTCGGCGCTCGCCTCCTTTCCCGCCGCTCCCTCGACGCGGGCCACATGGCAGCGGCGGCCACCGTTCTCGAAGAAGCCGCGCACCGCCTGTGCGAGGAACGAGGCGTCGGTCGTACCGCCGTAGAGGCGCTCGAACTCACCCGGACTATCGACCACTCGCGGGTCTACCGGGCCACGCACGGCCTGGCCGACGAAACCGGCGACCGAGGTCGGAGCCCCCGAGATCGGTCGGATGGCGAAGGTCAGCTCCCGGACATGGACTCCCGGTCTCTCGAGCGCCCCCGTCGGGCGGCGAGGGGCGGCGCTCGCTGCTGTGTCGTCGCCTGCGATCACGAGTCTCCGGAGCCCGGTGCCTGGGCCGCGCCCGCACCATTGTGCCCCCTTTTCGGCCTCTTTCGTCGCCCGACCAAGTTTCGCCCACCGGTAACTGTCGATGAAATCTGACTTTTTGCTTTGCAGAGCCGGTAGCTCGAGACTCGAAGCGGACAGCACCTTCCGTGTAAGCTCGCGCCGCCATGAGCTTCAGAACCCTCCCGTCCGCTCCCCTGCCGCTCGCCGCTGCGGCTCTTCTCCTTCTCGTCGCGACCGCCGCCGGCTTCGCCCAGACGGCCGCCGACTGTCGCGCATCGATCGACCTCGGCCGCGGCCCGGTCGGCTTCAACGTCCCCGCCGACTACGACCCGCTGCGGCCGACACCGCTGATCGTGCTGCTCCACCCGTTCAACAGCAGCGGCGCGCTTCACGCCCAGTACATGGGAATCGAGCAGCAGTCCGAGCTGAAGGGCTTCATCGTCGCCTACCCGGACGGGACGCGAAACTCACGCGGCGAGAGGTTCTGGAACGCCACCGACGCCTGCTGCGACATCTTCGGCTCCGGTGTCGATGATGCGACCTATCTTCGCACCCTCGTGGAGGCGTTCGAGGCGCAGTGCAACATCGATCCGCGACGGATCTACTTCGGCGGGCTGTCGAACGGGGGCTTCATGTCGCACCGCATGGCGTGCGAGCACACCGACAAGGTGGCGGCGATCGCCAGCCTCGCCGGGACCACCTTCGACCGCGGGCCTGCCTGCCGCCCCTCGGAGCCGGTCTACGTGCTGCAGATCCACGGCACGGCGGACGACATCATTTTCTACAACGGCGGGAGGATCTTCGGACTGCCGAAGTACCCCGGAGCACGAAGGACGGCCCGGTTGCTGGCGCGGCGCAACCAGTGCTCACTGATGCCGGAAACGGACCCCCGCAACGTCAACCTCGATGCCGCCGTACCGGGGCCGGAGACGACGATCGAACGCTACGAGAGGCGCTGCCGGCCCGGAGGCTCGGTCGAGCTCTGGACGCTCGACGGATCGGGGCACGTGCCGGCGATCAACGCCCGGTTCAGGAACGACTGGGTGGACTACCTGCTCGAGCGTCGCAAGCCGGGCGAGTGCCGGGACACGGAGACGGTCGCGAGGACGCTGTGCCGGCCCAACGGGCTCGGCGTCGTGCACCTCAAGGGAGGGGAGGCTCGCGCGCGCTTCACCGTGACCGTCGATGACAGCCGGACCCAGAGCGGCATTCTCAAGCCGAACGGCCGAGCCCGCGTCGCCTTCCCCGGCCTCGAGCCCGGGGAGCACGAGTTCAAGGTCCGTTGGGATTGTGGCGCCCGGGAGACAGTCGTCGAAATCTGCCCCTGACCGCGCAGGCGGTGAAACTCAGTCCGCGGCGCGTTCCCCGCGCGCCTTCGCCCGGGCATCGCGCGACCGCTCCCAGGCCTCCTGTGCCAGGAACCGGCGCCGGTCGAAGCCGGTCATGCCCATTCTGATCTCCCCGTCTCTGATGCCGAGGACGAAAAGGCCGGTGTCGTTGTCGTCGTCGAGGTAGAACCCCTCGCCGACCCGGCGCTCGAAGGACACCCGGCCGTCGGCGCCGACCGGCAGCGGAACCGGTGACTCGCCGCTGGAGAAGGCTCGACCCCTCTCTTCCTCCAGGTAGAGAGCCAGCGGCGCGACGCTGGAGGCCGACAGCCGCACCCGACTGCCGTCGATACCTTCGACGGCCACCACCAGGTCGTCGTCGCGGGCCGGATCCTCCAATGGGTCGTCGCTGATCCGGACCGACTGCCCGACGTTGCGCGTGAGGATGTACACGGCACGGAGCATACCGGTCGCGAACGACGACCTGCGACAGCCCGCATCTCGACCATCCTCGCGTGCCGGTCAGCTATCCTGCCGCGGTGATCACCTTCGAGATCGCCCTCGTCCTCGGCCTGCTGGTCGCGGCGATGGCCTGTTTCACCTTCGAGTGGCTGGCGATCGACGTCGTCACCCTGCTCGTCCTCGTCGTGCTGGTGCTGGCCGGCATCCTCACCCCCGACGAGGCGTTCGCCGGCTTCGCCAACGAGATCATCATCGTGCTGGCGTCGGTGTTCGTGCTGTCGGCGGCGCTGGTCAAGACCGGCGTCATGGGGTGGCTGGCGCAGGCGATCCTCAAGATCGCAGGGCGCTCGGAGAGCCGGATCCTCGTCACGTTGTGCTCCCTGTCGGCGGCGCTGTCGGCGGTCGTCAGCAATACCAACTCGACCGCAGTGCTGGTTCCGTCGGCGACCGAACTGGCGAAGAAGGCGGGCTTCGGCGCGTCGCGGCTGCTGATGCCGCTCGCCTTCGCCTCGATCCTGGGCGGCACCTGCACCCTGATCGGCACCTCCACCAACCTGGCCGCCAGCGGCCTTCTCGAGCAGCTCGGCTACGAGCCCTTCTCCTTCTTCGAGTTCACACCGATCGGATTGATCATCGTCGTGCTCGGCATCCTCTACCTGTTGTTCGTCGGCTCGCGCCTGATGCCGAAGGCGGCGCCCGGCAGTCTGAGCGAGAAGTACGAGATCGAGGACTACCTGTCCACCGTGCTCGTCACCGAGGGATCGGAGCTCGCGGGGCGGACCCTGCGCGAGGCCGGGCTCTCCAAGCAGGGCTTCCTCGTCGCCGTGCTGGTGCGAGGCGAAGAGCGGATCGTGCCTCGGCCGAAGACCCGGCTGCAGGAAGGCGACCTGCTGGTCGTCGAAGCGACCCGCGAGGCGCTGCTCGAGACCAAGGACCGCACCGACCTGCGCCTGGAAACAGACTCGGCTCTGGGCGACGCCGATCTGGTCGCCGAGGGTGCCAAGCTCGTGGAAGCGTTCGTCGTCGGCTCCTCGGATTTCGCCGGGCGCAGTCTGCGAGCTCTCGCCTTCCGCGAGCGGTTCGGCATCTCCGTGCTGGCGGTGCACCGCGGCGGCCGTAACGTCGCGCGCGACATCCGTGAGCTGCCGCTCAGGGTGGGCGACGTGCTCCTGCTCCAGGGACGGGAGGAGGCGCTCGAGGCGCTACAGATGAGCGGCGACCTTCGACTGCTCGACGAGGTCGGGCACGTGCCCTTCCGACGTCGCAAGGGGCCCTTCGCGGCCGCCGCTCTCGGTGCCGCGGTCCTCGTCTCCGCCTTCGACCTCGTGCCGTTGTCGATCGCGCTGCTGACGGCGGCGCTCGCCGTGGTCATCCGGCGCTGCATCACGCCGCACGAGATCTACGGCCTGATCGAGTGGCGGCTCCTGATCCTGATCGGCGGCATGACCTCCTTCGGAGTGGCAATGCAGAAGACCGAGGCGGCGGAGGTAGTCGCCGGGCTGATCGTCAGCTGGGTGCTACCGTTCGGCGTCTACGCGGTGATGGCGACCCTCGCCGTCCTGACGATGGTGCTGACGCAGCCGCTGTCCAACGCCGCAGCGGTGCTCGTGGTGCTGCCGATCGCCGTCTCGACGGCGCTCCAGCTCGGCGTCGAGCCGCGGAGCTTCGCCGTGCTGGTGACGCTGTCGGCGTCGTTGTCCTTCATCACGCCGTTCGAGCCGGCCTGCCTGCTGGTCTACGGCCCGGGGGGCTACCGCTTCTCCGACTTCGTGAAGTCTGGCGTACTGCTGTCGGCGCTGGCGTTCGTCGTTCTGCTGCTGGTGGTGCCGATCCTGTGGCCGCTCTAGCCTGAACCTCTCACGCCGCCGTGCTCCGGCGGGCCGTCGTCACCTCACCTGCCGGCGCAACACCATCAGGGTCAGGTCGTCCTCGAGCGGCCGACCGGAGGCCCAAGCGCCGACACGCTCGAGAAGACCGGCCACGGCGTCGCCGGCGCTCGCGGCGCCGACACGAGAGAAGGTGCTCGCCGCCTCCTCGTAGCCCAATTCCCGGTCCTCGGGGTCGAGCAACTCGACCAGGCCGTCGGTGGCGAGGAGCACGGCGTCTCCCTCCCCCACCTGCAGCTCGTGGGACTCGAAAGTACGGGCCTTGAGCGTGCCGAGCGGCGGTGCCGCGAGGAGACATTCCTCCACTCGGCGTTCCCGCCGACGATAGACGAGGAGCGGAGGCATCCCCGCCGCCGCAACCTCCAGCCGGCCCTCGCGGTAGCGCGCGAGCACGAGGCTCATCGCCAGTCGCTTCAGTCGCATTCCACGCAGTCCGCGATCGATCCGCTCCATCGACTCGGGCAGCGAACGTCCGGCATCAAGCCCCTGGAAGAGGCTCTTGGTGGAGGCGACGACCAGGCCGGCGTTGAGGCCGTGACCGGTGGCATCGCCGACGGCGAGAGTGAGCGCCCCGTCCTCCGCCACCCGGAAGTCGTAGTAGTCGCCGCCGACCTCGGTGGCGGTCTCCATCGCAACCGCGATCTCGAGCCCGGGCACGGCCGGCGGCTCGGAGGGCACCATCGAGAGCTGCAGCCGCCGGGCCTCCTCGAGCTCGTGGGCGCGCCGGTCGTTCTCCGCCTCCAGCAGTCTGCTCTCGACCTCCCGGCGACGCGCTTCGCGCTCCTGTTCCAGGGTGACGACCGACAGCCGCTGCACCTCCTCCAGCTGATGCTCCAGCTCGAGGGCGATCGTGGCGAAGCGGCGCGACAGATAGATCGAGATCGCCAGCATGAAGAACAGCACGCCATAGGCGTAGACCCGCTGCTGGAAGGCGCCGAAGACGCCCAGCGCCAGCAGACTCTGGACCAGACCGGCCAAGGCGAGAGCCGCCAGGCCGACGTAGATCAGCCACGCCGAGGGGCGTCGCGGCCCGCGCGCAGCCAGGATGACGGTGCGCATCAGCTCGGCAGTAGTCGCGATCGCCAGGTACATCACCGGCTGAATCCGCAGGCTCTCCGCGGGGACGGTCCAGACCCAGAGGATGACGCCTGCGCCCCAGAGCAGAAGCACGTGAAAGAGCCGCGGTGTGCGCTCGAGGAACTCGACGTGGGCGAAGCGCTGAAGGGTGAACGCCTGCACGATGCCGCAGGTGAAGGTGAACCGCAGCAGGGCGACCAGTCTCGGGACATTCGGATCCGGCTCGGGATGGTCGAGCTGATAGCCGCCCCAGGTCATCCCGGCGTAGGCGAGCGCGAAGACGGCGAAGTAGAGATTGCCGCGCTCCCGCCGGTAGAACGCGAAGAGCAACAGATGGAGCAGCGCGAAGGCGAGCGCGGCTCCGATGTGCATGTAGTCGGTGGCCGAGGCGACCGCGGCGAAGCGCATCCGTTGCCCCTCGTCGGCGGCTGAGGCGGTCTGCGAGCCCGCGGCGAGGAGCACCGGCACAGAGAGCACGACGGCGGCGAGCAGCACCAGACCGACCCTCGTCGAGGGCCGACCGGCGACCACGCTCGCGGCTCCGAGGCGATTCCTCACGCGCAGGAGTATCGCACCGCCTCGCTGCCGAACCGCTGCCGGCTCGTCGACCCGACGCCGCGTGACACCATCGAGCGATAGTGCCGACGACCACCATCCCGGCCGCAGAGCAGGCGGCCTACGACGAGCTCACCGCCTACACCTGGTCGCACGCCGGCCCGGACTTCGTGCACCAGCATGCGGTGGACGCCTGGACCGCTCAGCACGCCGACGCCACGACGAGGCCGATCGGCATCACCTTCGCCCTGGTCGGCCTGCTGCTCCACGTCGATCGCGGCTGGAGCGGACGCCAGGTTCAGCGCGCCCACATGGCGTTGGGGCGGAAGAACGAGGGACGGCGCAGACTCCGATGGCCTGAGCTCGTGCTGCCGGAAGATCGCGGCGACGTCACCGCCATCGACGTGGTCGCAGCCTCACCGGGAAGCGATCGCGATCGGGAACTCGACCGCTGGTGCGCCGCGGTATGGCTGGCCTACGGCGAGAACCACGAAGCCGTCTCCCGATTCCTTCGAGAGCACGGGTACCGATAGGTCGTCTCCGCCGAAACCGATCAACTCCACCGATAGCCCTGCAGCAGGTGGATGTAGTTCGCCCGCTCGTACATCCCGGGATCTGGACAGCGAGCGAGGTTCATCGATCCGCGCAGCTGGTCGAGCGACTCGTACTCGTACTCCTCGAGCCATCGTTCCAATCCGCGACGCAGCTCGAGCAGCGCACTCGGACCGTCGCGAAGAAGGCGCGACACGACCTGCACGACGTCAGCGCCGCAGGCGAGCGCCTTGACGACGTCCTCGGCCGTGTGAACGCCACCGGTCGCTGCCAGCGAGGGGGGGCCGTCGAGGGCCCCCGAGAGAATCGCGAGCCACCTCAGTCTCAGTGGCAGCTCGGCGGGCGTCGAGAGCTGGAGGCGGCGCTCGACTTCGAGAGCGTCCAGATCCAGATCGGCCTGGAAGAAGCGGTTGAAGAGCACGACGCCCGCAGCGCCTTGCTGATGGATCTCTGAAGCCAGGTTGAGGATCGCCGAGTAGAAGGGAGAGAGCTTGACCGCGAACGGGATCTCGAGCTCGGCGGCGAGCCGTCGCACCATCTGCAGCAGACGCTCCTCGAGTTCCGCGCCGGTGGTCCGCGGATCGGTCTCGATGTCGAAGACATTGAGCTCGAGAGCGGCCGCTCCGGCGCCCTCGATGAGCTGGGCGTACTCGAGCCAGTAGCCGCCCACGGTGCCGTTGAGCGAGGCGATCACGGGCAGGTCGACCGCCTCGCGAACCTCGAGGAGGTGATTCAGGTACTCGTCCGGGCCGAGCACGAACTCCTCACGGGCCGGCAGATAGGAGTTCGTCTCGGCGAAGGCGTCGGTGATCTGCTGGTAGTGACCGACCGTGGCCATCTGCTCCGCCTCGAGCTGCTCCTCGAAGAGCGAGCGCAGGACGATGGCGGCCGCCCCTGCGTCCTCGAGAGCCCGCGCCGAGTCGACGTCGTCGGCGAGCGGCCCGGCTCCCGGCAGGATCGGGTGGGCCAGGTCGAGGCCCATGTAACGGGTGGTCAGGTCCATGCTCAAGACTCCCTACCCGGCCTTCGCTCCGGGACGCCGTCGCCGTCGATTCGGATCCCGGCGAGCTGCCGGTAGATCGAAAACCGCTCCTCGACCTCGCGCCGCCGTTCCCGGACCAGGCGGCGGTAGCGATCGGGATCGACCTTCTCGACCATCCGATAGCGGGTCTCGACCTCGAGCACCCTCTCCACGTCGAGTCGCGGAGGGCGGCTGTCGAGCGCCAGCGGCGGCTCGCCCGCAGCACTGCGTCGCGGATCGAAACGATAGAGCGGCCAGATCCCGCTCTCGACCATGCGCTTCTGCTGCGCCACGTTCTGCGACAGGTCGTAGCCGTGGGCGATGCACGGGCTGAAGGCGATCACGAGCGACGGCCCGTCGTGAGCCTCCGCCTCCAGAAGGGTCTGCACGGTCTGATTCATGCTGGCGCCGAAGGCGATCTGGGCGACGTAGACGTGGCCGTAGCTCATCATCTCCATCCCGAGGTCCTTCTTCCCCACCTCCTTGCCCGCCGACGCGAACTTGGCGGCTGCACCGAGCGGTGTCGCCTTCGATTGCTGGCCGCCGGTGTTGGAGTACACCTCGGTGTCGAGCACCAGGACGTTGACGTTCCGACGGCTGGCGAGCACGTGGTCGAGCCCGCCGTAGCCGATGTCGTAGGCCCAACCGTCTCCACCGACCAGCCAGACGCTCTTCGGCACGAGAGCGTCCGCGAGGGCATCGAGTTCGCGTGCGTCGGGGTGCTCGATCGCTTCGAGCTCGTGTCTGAGCTGAGTGACGTGTGCTCGCTGCAGCGCGATCCCCCGATCGGTGCGCTCGACGGGGGCGAGCAACTTCCCGGTCAGCACCGGCTCGACCGGGCCTTCGGGACCTGTCAGGCGCCGCAACAGATCTCGAGCACGGTGCTCGAGAACCTCCAGGGCCAGCCGCATGCCGAAGCCGAACTCGGCGTTGTCCTCGAAGAGCGAGTTCGACCAGGCCGGCCCGCGACCGTCGACATTCGTCGTGTAGGGCGTCGTCGGCAGGTTGCCACCGTAGATCGAAGAGCACCCGGTGGCGTTGGCGATCAGCAGCCGGTCACCGAAGAGCTGGGTCAGCAGTTTGAGGTACGGGGTCTCGCCGCAGCCGGCACAGGCGCCGGAGTACTCGAAGAGCGGCTGGAAGAACTGCGAGCCCTTCGCGTCGAGGCGCGCGATCCGGTCGCGATCGATCTCGGGAAGGTCCAGAAAGAAGGCGTACGCCTCGCTCTCGCTCTCACGAACCGGGGCCAGCGGCTCCATGTTGATCGCCTTGCGACGCGGATGCGCCTTGTCCCTCGCCGGACAGACCTCGACGCACAGATGACAGCCGGTGCAATCCTCCGGCGCGACCTGCAGCGTGTACTCGAGCCCCCGCAGATCCGGTGCCCGATACTCGGTCGAGCGGAAGCCGTCGGGCGCACCTGCCAGCTCGTCGCGGTCGTAGACCTTGGCGCGGATCGCGGCGTGTGGACACACGAGCGTGCACTGGTTGCACTGGATGCAGACGTCCGAGTCCCACAGCGGGATCTCGGTGGCGATCGCCCGCTTCTCCCACTGCGACGTGCCGGTCGCGAACGTGCCGTCGGGTGGAAACGCGCTCACCGGCAGCAGGTCGCCCTTCTGCGCCAGCAGCACGCTGGTCACCCGTTGCACGAAATCCGGCGCCGCGGCCGGGACGATCGGCGGCCGCCCATGCCGTGCCGTGACCTGCGCCGGCGTCTCCAGCGTGTGCAGGTGGGCGAGCGCCATGTCGACCGCCCGATGGTTCTTCTCCACCAGCACAGGACCTCTCTTGCCGTAGCTCCCGTCGATCGCTTTCTTGATCGAGGCGATCGCCTGCTCCTGCGGCAGCACCCCGGAGAGGGCGAAGAAGCAGGTCTGCATGATGGTGTTGATGCGCACGCCGAGCCCCGCCTGCTTGGCCACGGCGTAGGCGTCGATCACGTGGACCGCGAGCTGCCGGTCGAGGACCGTCTCCTGCACCTCTCTTGGCAGGCGGTCCCACACCCGCTCGGCAGGACAGGGAGAGTTCAGCAGGAACACCGCACCGGGGCGAGCCGTCTCGAGAACATCGAGGCGTTCGAGGAAGTCGAACTGGTGGCAGCCGACGAAATCGGCCTGCTGCACCAGGTAGGTCGAATGGATCGGCTCATCCCCGAAGCGCAGGTGCGACACCGTCACGGCGCCCGCCTTCTTGGAGTCGTAGACGAAATAGCCCTGGGCGTGCAGGTCGGTCGACTCGCCGATGATCCTGATCGAGTTCTTGTTGGCGCTGACCGTGCCGTCCGAGCCGAGGCCGAAGAAGACGGCCCGGGTTCGACCCTCCGGCTCGATGTCGAGGGGTCGCTCGACCGGCAGCGACCGGTGGGTGACGTCGTCGACGATGCCGACGGTGAACTTGTGGCGCGGCGTCTCGGCTTCGAGCTGGTCGAAGACCGCCTTCACGCACGCGGGGTCGAACTCCTTCGACGACAGACCGTACCGACCGGCGACGACCAGCGGATCGAAGCCGCTCTCGCGGCGCTCGTCTCCGAGTGCCGTAGCGACGTCGAGGTAGAGCGGATCGCCCTGGGCACCCGGCTCCTTCGTCCGGTCGAGAACGGCGATCCGACGCACCGACTTCGGCAGCGCAGCCACCAGGGCCGCCTGGTCGAAGGGCCGGTAGAGCCGCACCGCGAGGACTCCGACCCTGCGGCCACCGGCGCCGAGCCAGTCGATCGTCTCGCGCACCGTCTCGACGCCCGAGCCCATGAGCACCACCACCTGCTCCGCTTCCGGGTCGCCGTAGTAGTCGAACAGTCGATACCTGCGGCCTGTGCGCTCGGCGAAGCGATCCATCGTCGCCTGAACGATCGCCGGGCAGGCGTCGTGGAACGGGTTGCACGCCTCGCGTGCCTGGAAGAAGGCGTCCGGGTTCTGCGCGGTGCCGCGCAGCACCGGCCGGTCCGGGGTGAGCGCACGCTCGCGATGCGCGGCGATCTGCTCGTTCGGCAGCAGCGCGCGCAGGTCGTCGTCCGAGAGCAGCTCGACCCGGCCGATCTCGTGGGAAGTGCGGAAGCCGTCGAAGAAGTGCAGCACCGGGATTCGCGAGGCGAGAGTCGCCGCCTGTGCGATCAGGGCGAAGTCGTGCGCCTCCTGCGGCGTGTTCGACGCCAGCATGGCGAAGCCGGTCTGACGGGCCGCCATGACGTCCGAGTGGTCGCCGAAGATCGACAGCGCATGCGTGGCGAGAGTGCGCGCCGCAACGTGGAGGACGAACGGAGTGAGTTCGCCGGCGATCTTGTACAGGTTCGGGACCATCAGCAGCAGGCCCTGCGACGCGGTGAAGGTCGTCGTCAGAGCTCCCGCCTGGAGCGCTCCATGAACGGCGCCTGCAGCGCCCCCCTCCGATTGCATCTCGGCGACGTCCGGCACCTGGCCCCAGACGTTGGTCCGCCCTTGCACGGCCCAGGCGTCGCAGTGTTCGCCCATCGGCGACGCGGGCGTGATCGGGTAGATCGCGATCACCTCGTTGCTGCGATAGGCGACCGAGGCGACAGCCTCGTTGCCGTCGAGCATCGCGGTTTCGATCGGATCGATCGCTGCGCTCATCGGCGACGTCCCTCCCGGCGCGTGGGCACGCTCGACCTCTCGCGGCCCGTCAACGCTCAGCCGGCGCCCGGCGGACCGGCGAGCAACGAGAAGAGGTAGCGAACCACCCCGACGGCAACGAGCGGCAGGCCGACCAGAGCGAAGATCAGGAAGGCAGGGGGCCCCGACAGCACGAAGGAGACGGCCTGCACCGCCAGGCCCGCTGCGATCCAACCGCCGGCATGCGTCCTCGAGCGGCGCGCCCGATCAGGCATCGGGGGCCTCCCAGCTCGGCGTGTCCTCGAGCTCGTCGAGTTCGTGGACCGTGTCGTGGCACTCGAGGCACGAGACCTCCTCGACGTCCTCGGCCAGCAGGAGCTCATCGTGCATCCCGTCTTCCAGGAGGTAGCGCGCCCCGCCGTGGCAGTGGAGACACTCCCGATTGCGATAGGGCTCGTAGAGCTCGATCGTCTCCGGAATCTCGCCGAAGTAGTGGACCGCGAGATGCCGGACGCCCTTCATCTTCGCTTCGAGATCGCCGAACATCGTGTAACTCGTGTGGCAGACGTAGCAGGCCTTGTCGGAAGGGATCCGACGGTTCTGGAGGTGGACTGCGGGCAGCCACTCGGCGTCGGCGTGGAGGGTTCGGCCGTAGGGCTCCATCTCATGGCACGAGAGGCAGAAGTCGGTCGACTTCGCCTTCTGCAGATGCACTCGCGTACCGATCGCCGAAACCAGCACCGGCACCGCGACGAGTCCCAGAAGCGCCTGCAGCATTCCGGCGCGGTCTCGGACGACGGCCGAACGCTGACTCAGCCAGAAGACGATCAGGAGGGCGAGGACGATGACCGCCACGCCCACCATGCCGGTCGAGTCGACCATGCGGCCTCCTAGTCGCCCGACTCCGGGTTCCCTGGCGCCGGGTCCTCAGACGCCGGGTCTTCCGACCCCGAGTTCTCCGGCTCCTGCTCGGCCAGCCAGTCGAGAATCTCGTCGAGTTCTTCGCGAGTGCCCTTGAATTCCTTGTTGTGCTTGTCGCCGTCGACCTCCACGGCCCGGGTCAGGAACTCGAACAAGGCCCCGCGGTCCTCGGTGGTGTAGCCGCCGAGATCGGGCCCCTTCATCTTCTCGAGCTTCGTGGTCGCCACGACTCCGGCACCCGCCACCGAGTGGCACATGCTGCACTTGTACTCGCCGAAGACCTCGGGCATCTCGGCCCCTTCGACCGCCTCCGTCTCCTCCGCGAACGCCAGGGCGATCGGCAGAGAAACGAGCAAGACACCCAACGACGCGACTCGGCACAGCTGGCTCATCTGCGGACTCCTTCCTCGAAAGAACTTCGCTCGATGGTAAGCACTCCGCTCGGGCCCCCGCGCCACCCGGTCGGGTGGTGACCGGGTGGCGCCCTACCTACCCGTGGGGGCGGGTCGCACAACCACCCCGGCGGGCGTTGGCCGGTCGGACGCCTTCGCTAGCGTGCGGTTATCAGCAATGGCGATCCAAGGCCGGCACGGTCGGCGAGGCTCCGGACGAAACGGATTCCGAGCCACTCTCCCACCGACGCTTCGGGCCGACGCCGAGGGAGGTGCACTGTGAGAGAGAGAATCCGGAACCTGCTCTTCTTGGCGGCGGGCTTCGCCGCCCTCTTTGCGGCCGCTCCGGCTTCCGCTGCTTCACCGTCCTACGTGGGAAGCGATCTCTGCCTGGAGTGCCACGACGGGTACGAGGAGCAACTCGCCGGTACGGCCCACGGCCAGAGCGGCTTCGCCGCGCTGTCGGCCCACGGCTGTGAGACCTGCCACGGCCCGGGGAGCCTTCACGTCGAAGACCCCGAGATCGAGGAGAACCGCCCGCTGATCCTGGCCCTTCCCGCGGAGGAGCAGACGGCCGTGTGCCAGAGCTGCCACGACGGCGGCACCCAGTTCTTCTGGGACGGCGGTCGGCACGAGGCCAGGGGGCTCTCCTGCCTCACGTGTCACAGCGTCCACTCCTTCGTCTCCGAGACGAAGCAGCTCAACGCCGTCAACGCGACCCAGCAGTGTTTCTCCTGCCACACCGACGTGCGGGCGGAAACCTGGAAGACCTCGCACCATCCGATCCGCGAAGGGCAGATGGGGTGCAACGACTGCCACAACCCGCACGGCAGCCAGACCGCCAAGATGATCACTGCCGCTTCGGTCAACGACCAGTGCTACAGCTGCCACACCGAGAAGCGCGGCCCCTTCCTGTGGGAGCACCCTCCGGTGCGTGAGGACTGCTCGAGCTGCCACACCCCGCACGGCTCGAACCACCTCAAGCTTCAGCGCACCTCGGTGCCGTATCTGTGCCAGCAGTGCCACTCGAACACGCGGCACCCGGGCACACTCTACGACCGCACGACGCTCGCCGACGGCACAAGACCGAGCAATCGTGATTTCAGCCGCGCCTGCCTGAACTGCCACGCAGCGGTCCACGGCAGCAACCACCCCTCGAGCCCCTACCTCGCTCATTAGGAGGCGACGATGATGGCAAGAGAGACCACCCGACAGTTCCTTCTCACCGCTGGAGCGCTGGCGCTGGCCGCTTCGATCGGCGCACACGCGACTGCCGAAGAGGAGGGTTTCGCGATGCAGATGGACTCCATCCGCCTGGAGGTCCTCGAGACCGACGTCGACACCGAGTCGGCCAAGTTCAACGAGTACCGGGATCTGAAGAGCGGCTTCAGGTTGAGCGACCTGCGCATCTCGGGAGCCGGCGACGGCGGCGATCGTACCTTCGCGTTCCGTGCCGACGACGTCGGGCGCGCCGATGCTCGCTACGCCCTCGACTACGGCGTGGCGGGAAGCTACGCGGTGAGCCTCGACTACAACAAGATCCCGCATCGCTTCCAGAACCGTGCCACCTCGATGTGGCAGCGGACCTCACCCGGGACATGGGAGATCGCCGACAGTACGCAGAACGCGATTCAGGGCGCGATCATCGAGCAGTTCCCGAACGGCATCAGCGGCGACTTCCTGCGCGGGCTGATCGGCCCGTACATCGCCGCCGCCGGAAGCCTCGACCTCGGTCTGCAACGCGACCGTACCCGCATCACCTGGGACCTCGGACGGCTCGCCCGGATGGCCTGGGCCGCCGAGTACCGCCACGAGAACCGCAACGGCCTGCGCCCCTACGGCGGCAACTTCGGCTTCTTCAATGTCACCGAGATCGGCGAGCCGATCGACTACGACACCACCGACGCCGAGATCTCGGGTGAGTGGAATGGTGACAACGGAGGCGTCCGTTTCGGCTATCGGCGCTCGATCTTCGAGAACTCGATCAGCACGATGGTGTGGGACAACCCCTTCGCAGGCGTCGACGGCACCGGCCCACGCGCATATCTGGCGCCGAACGCGGCGATCGACACGGGTAGCCGCGGGTTCGCCGACCTCGCCCCCGACAACGAGGCCAACCTGGTCTTCCTCTCGGGCAGAGGCAAGGTCGGAGGCTGGTGGATGCACGGGACGCTCAACATCAACGAGATGACCCAGGACGATCCACTGCTTCCCTACACCTTGAACACGGCCATCGTCGGCGTCGACCTCGAGTCGGGCGCCACCTTCTCGGCCACTGACCCCTCCACCCTGCCGGTCCGCAACGCGGACACCAAGGTAGAGGTTACGAGCTTCGTAGGCAACGCCGGCACCGACCTCGGAGAGCGTGTCGAGCTGTCGCTGCGCTATCGCTACTACGACTACGACAACCAGTCGGCGAGGGTCGAGTTCCCCGGCTACGTGAGAATGCACTCGGTGTGGGAGGAAGTGCCGCGCATCACGGTGCCCTACAGCTACAGCCGGGACGACCTCGGAGTCGAGCTCGACTTCGAGGTGTCCGACAGCACCAGTCTGGGGCTGAGCTACCGCACCCTGTCCTGGGATCGGACCTTCCGCGAGACGACGAACACCGACGAGGACATCGTCAAGGTAACCCTCGACAGCCGCCCGAGCCAGGCCGTCACCCTGCGGGCGAGTTGGGAGACCGGAGACCGCTCGAACGACGGCTACGACACCGCGGCTCAGCTCCTGAGCTTCCTCGACCCGCACGGCATCAACAACCAGCCCGGCCTGCGCAAGTTCACCCAGGCGGCCAGGGACTACGACGACTACGATCTCTCCGTCCAGCTCGCACCGAAGGACGGCGTCAGCCTGACCTTCGGGGTCAGCGGGCGTGACGACTCGTACCCGGAGAGCGAGTTCGGGCTGATCGGCGACGAGATCGTGCAGTACAACTTCGAGGCGGGGTATACGCCGGGGGCGGGACTGAACTGCTACTTCTTCGGCCACGTCGCCGAGCGTGACGTGCTGCAGCGGGCGCGGCAGTCGGGTGGCACCCTGTCGACCAACCCGGCCGACGACTGGAGCGCCGATCTGACCGAGACCTGGGACACCTGGGGCCTCGGGATCAGCGGCGAGCGCGGGTCGAACCGCTGGGACCTCTCGGCTCGACTGTCCGACTCGGACGGCGAAGCCGACTTCACGACGGCGCCGGAGGGCAATCCGTCGAGCGCCGTCGATTTCGGCAACTACGAGGACATCGAGCTGCTGGCGGTGAACTTCCGTTTCGATCACGACATCACCGAGCAGGCGTCGTGGGGGCTCTTCTACCTCTACGAGGACTACACGATCGACAGCTTCATCGTCGCCGGGCTGGAGCCCTACATCCCGGGCAGCTTCCTGCTGGCCGGCGACAACGGCAACTACGAGGCCAACGTCGTGGGCGTGAACCTGAGCTTCTCGTTCTGACCTGCCCGGCTGACGGCGGCGTCAGCCGGGCTGCAGCCTCAACGGCCTTCGAGCGCGAAGCCGTGAGACCCTTCAGGCCAGGCCGAGAGCGCCGCGGACGACGAGCATGACGCCCAGCCCGAGCAGCAGCACGCTGCAGCCGAGCATCAGCCGGCGGTAGCCCTGCTCGCCGAGCCGGTGGCGGTTGCCCGCGATCGCCCCTGCCAGGGCGACCTTCGCTCCGATCAGCAGCGAGAAGAAGGCGATCAGGAAGCCGGCGGCGGCCCCCGGACGCCCGGGCCAGGCGGCGAGCAGAAGCGGCGCCCCCACGGTGCCCCAGAACAGCCAGGCGTGGGGGTTGAGGCCGTTGACGACGACCGCAGCGAGAAGCTTCGAGCGCTCGCCTGCCGGCCCGGCGGCGCCGCCCGGCGCGGGAACATCGGCGGAGTGAAGCCAGGTACCCCTCGCGATCCAGATCACGACGAAACCGCCGGCCAGGCTCAGCAGGGCCTGGGCAGCCTCCGGGATCCGATCGACCGCCAGCACGGCGACGGCGATCATCGGCAGATCGCTCACGAGGGGAGCTGCTGCGACCCGCGCGCCGGCCGCGAAGCCGCCCCGAAGCGTCGCCTCGACGACCATCGTCAGCAGCGGACCGGGACTGACTCCGGCGGCAAGGCCGAGGGAAAGTCCGAGAAG
This sequence comes from Candidatus Multivoradales bacterium, assembly GCA_965223855.1. GTDB lineage: Bacteria > Acidobacteriota > Thermoanaerobaculia > Multivoradales > JAHEKO01 > CALZKB01. The sequence continues at coordinate 1,446,431 of CBDCXM010000009.1, read as the reverse complement.
CGTCTCCTCCACGTCACAAGCCTATCGGTGTGCCGCAGCCAGGATCCGTTCCGCCAGGAATGAGCCCCGTGCGACTCTCGTAGGAGAGGCATGATCGAGATCGAATCCACGCAAACCATCGACCCGCTGTGCCCGCACTGCGAAACGGTTCAGCAACGCCTCCTCGTCCGCTCGGTTCGCAGCACCCTCGGCCGCCGCTACGTCTATTTCTGTTCGTCCTGCAGGAAGATCCTCGGTGTCTCCCATCGCAAGGGGTTCTTCATGGGGTAGGACTCACCCGTCCTCGTCCGGGCCCGTCTGCCGCCGCAACCGATGGCTGGCGTGCGGATGGCATATCCTCGGAGCACCATCACAGCCTGAGGAGACCGCGATGTCGAGACGACGCACCGACAAGATCGCCTACTGGATTCTCGCCGTGATCCTGGCGATGGCTTTCCTGCAGTCCGGCCTGCCGAAGATCGACCCCGATCCGGGCATGGTCGAGCGGTTCGAGGCGTGGGGTTACAGCGCCGGATTCTGCCGCGTGATCGGTGTCCTCGAAGTCCTCGGCGGCCTGCTGGTGCTGGTCCCCGCCGTCGCCTTCTACGGAGCGGCGGTCCTTGCCGTCGTCATGGCAGGCGCAATCTGGACCCACCTGGCGAGCGGCATCGGCAGTTGGACCTTCGCCGCCCAGTACCTGCTGCTGGCGGTGGCATACGGTCTGTTGCGGTTGCGCGATCGCCGGCCGGGCCGACACTAGCTCGCTGCTGCCAGCATCGGCCCGGTCGCCTCGACGAGCGCGGCCCGGCGTTGGGCGAAGAGTTCCTCGAGCTCCCCGCGAAGAAGCCGTGCCTCCACCGGTCGTCGCTTCACCAACCGCTCGACCGCACGCCCCCGAAGCACCAGCAGACAACCCTCCTCGACCGCCTCCACCGAGGCGACGCGACGCTGGGACGGATCGACCAGCGCGTCTTCACCGAAGACCTCGCCCGGACCGACGTCGATCGCGTAGCCCCGTTCCTGCCGGCTCCTGAACCGCCCCCGCAGGACGACGTACAGCTCCCGTTCGCGGAAGCCACGACGGGTGATCAGCGTGCCACGAGGCACCCGAACGGCAAGCGCCTGGCGGAGAAGCTCGTCACCGAGTCTGTCGATCTGGGAGGCGAGGAAACTCTGCGCCGAGGCGGCCTCGAGCGCCCGAGCGACCGCTCGGGCCAGTCGGTCCGGATCGGTGTCCACACCGCTCTCCCGAGGCTCGAAGAGATGCCGGTAGGGAGCGAGGTCGAGGGGCTCGCGCTTCCCGGGACCGAAGTACTCGCGCACCAGCGGCAGGAAGAGCGATCGCACTTCGCGGAAGTAGGCCTCGTCCGAGGGGACGGAGACGAGCGGCACCATCATGCCGTCGGGAGCAGGGACGATCCGGCCTCCGAACGGCCGCATCGCCAGCTGCTGGTAGTAGCGCACCAGTCCCGGAGAGCAGTAGCAGAAGACAAGGTCGCTGTGATGGGTTCCCACCAGCAGCTCGTAGCTCGCGCGCAGGAGCGAGGCGATGATCAGCCTGCCCCGCAGCGACTTGCGCACCATGAGACGGCCGATCTCGGCGGTGTCGAGCGCCTCGTAGCCTTCGAAGCGGTCGATCGACAGCTCCTCGACGTCGTGGCGAGGACACCGGCCGGCCGGCCAGTGACGCAGTCGCACGGTGCCGGTGACGTCGTCCACCGAGCCGGTGTAGAGGATGGTCGTAGTGGAGCGGGTGTCCTCGTCGTCGGTGACCCACTTGCGGTCGTGGTCGGGGCCGCCGAGCTCACGCCCGAACTCCTCGAAGTAGACCTGGTAGCGGAAGCGGTAGACGGCCTCGAGCTCTTCGCGGGTCGTCGCCACGTGAACGGTTTCCAGTCGACTCAGCCATCGCTTGACCATCTTGGTCTCCTTCCTTCGGGCTCCTACTCTCTTCACCGCAGAAGTCGGGGAAAGGGGGCCACGGCTCGATCGGGCCGCGGCTGCTAGGCTGGCCGCATGACTGCATCTCGATGGCAGGCGTCCGTTCCAACTCTTCCCACTTTGCTGTGGGTCACGCTGTGCGTGGCGCTCGCCCTGGCGCCCGCGACGGCTCAGGAGCAGGAACCGCGGCTCGAGTCGGTCGAGTTGCCGCCGGAGCTCCAGCGCGTACTGACCGACTACGAGGACGCCTGGGAGGCCGGCGACGCAGCGGCGCTGGCGGAACTGTTCGTCGTCGACGGCTTCGTCTCAGGCCGCAGCGGCTGGCGGCGCGGCCACGCGGCGATGCGCGACAAGTACGCCAACGCCGGAGGTGACCTCCGGTTGCGGGGGATCGACTTCTCGATCGACGGCTCGCTTGCCTACATCGTCGGCGCCTACGGCTACGGCGAAGAGGCGGCGGCCACCGACGGCGGCATGTTCGTGCTGGTGCTCGCCCGCACCGACGACGGAAGTCCCTGGAGAATCGTCGCCGATCTCGATCGCAGCGCCCGGAGGCCGGCGGCCTCGGACTGACGGCCCGGGCTGAGGAGGTCGGTCGAGGAGGTCGGCCGGTACCGTCGCGGATGAGGACACTCGCTTCGGACAAGGAGGTTGGCCATGCAACGACGGATCCCTGCCACTCTCGCGACGACGATGCTCGCGCTGGCGCTACCCGCGACAGCCGACTACAACTCCTGCAAGTACCACAGCGATCCCGACAAGGCGGCGATCTGGGAGCGGGAGACTCGCGCCGTCCGCAATCAGTGGGTCACCGGCTACCTCCGGGAGCAGGCGACGGTCGAGATCGGCTCCCTCGGAGTGTCGGCCACGATCTTCGGGCCGGAGGGATCGGAGACGGCAGCCGGGACGCTGGCGAACGTGATCGCCCAGGTCGATCACCATCTCAGCGAGACCGAAGCGAAGCTCCCCCATCCGGAGAGCCCGGCCCGCTACTCGACCTCGCCGACCCTCAAGATCCTGCTTGGCGACCTGGAGAGCGCCCTCGAAACCGAGGCTGAGGTCTCCTGCTCCACCGGCTCCGGTGCCTGGCCGCGACCCGGGCTCGACTGCACGATGAACGTCTTCCGCAACCTGTGGGGCGGCAGCGACTCGAACCTGCGCTTCACCTTCGCCCACGAGGTCTACCACGTCGCTCAGTGGCTGATCTGGCCCGGCGTCGGCCAGTGCGGGAGCTTCTGGTGGGTCGAGGGAACGGCGGAGTGGTTCGCCAACCGCGTGGTGCCCGGCCAGACCTACTCCGACGGCTACCTCCGGCACTTCGACGTTCACTCCGCCGACTCGGCGCTGAACCACCTCGACTACGCTGCCGTCGCCTTCTGGTTCTGGGCCGACCACTCGTACGGCTCCTGGTATCCGATTCACCTCGGCTTCCTGGGAGAGGAGGGTCTCGACAACGGCCTGTCGGTCGGAGAGTCCCTGCCGCCCGAGGCGTGGCAGGACTTCGTCGAGACCTACCTCGGTGGAACACTCGTCTACCCGGACGGCAGGCCGGCGATCCCGGATCCGAATGTCGGAGAGGTGGCGCCGGCACCGTGGGAGCTCCAGGGCCCCGAGCTGTCGATCCCCCGCCTGCAGATGGAGTACGAGCCGGGAGAATGGGACGTCCAGGTGGCGACAGCCACCCCGTGGGTGAGCTTCCTGGACGACACAGCCTGGAGTCGCAAGGCGGATGGCGAGAGCTTCGGCCGTGACGTGAACTGCCCGCCCGAGCCGATGCTGATGGCGACGATCAGCGTCGATGGAGCCGACGCCGAGTCGGTCGCCACTCCCGATGGCGAGGCCGAGCCCTGCTGCCGACAACCGATCCCGGCCGGCCACTGCATGGTCGGCACCTGGGTCGCCGAGTCCTCCTCACTGCCGAGCCAGTACAACGCCGTGCCCGATGCGCCTCAACGCTGGACCGGCCAGGACATGGGAGTCAACAAGTTCACCTTCGGCGCAGACGGGACCTTCGCCCAGATTCACGAGCGCGAACAGGTCTCGACCTTCGAAGGCAATGTCGGCGGAAGCCCGTCGAGGCAGACAGTGACCATGATGAGCACGACCGCCGGCCGGTGGCAGGCGCGCGGCGACGAAGAGATCGAGATCTGCAAGGAGTCGTACCGCGCGGAGATGATCAACACCCTCGAGGTCGATGGCCGGAGCCAGACGAACACCTTCCAGATCCCGGAGGAGCCGGAGGTCTCCCAGGACTGGCGGATGCGCTACCTCTGCCGAGGCAGCGAGGCGGACGTCACCCTCCTGATCGACGGCGTGCCGTTCACGAGCTGGGTGGCGAAGCGCAGCACACCCTGACGACGACCTGCACCTCCCTCGGCCCGAGGAGCATAGGGACCGGAAAACGAAGTCGGCTCGGTGACCTCTAGCAGAGTGCGGCGGCGGGAGAAGTTCTGGCTAGCGACGGAGCGCCAGCCCCAGCGCGGGACCGAGCGCGACCCCTACAGCGATACCGACCGCGACGTTGCCGAACGCGGCACCGAGGCCGGCACCGAGCGCGATTCCCAGGGCGATGCCGGACCCGGCGGCGGTGGCGCGAGATCCTTCCTCGTTCTTCATGAAGAGAACTACGTACCGGAAGCGTCCGGGCTTCCCTCGTTCGACGGGCTCCCCTCGGCTGCCGACCCCGCCGCCCGGCCATCCGGCCGTGGCGCCGGTTGGAGTCCCTCCAGCCAGGTGGCGAACCAATAGCAGCCGAAGGCCAGCGCCGTGCCGACATAGGCGTCGACCGCATAGTGCCAACCGGTGACGAGGGAACCGAGGAAGGTGAGCCCGGTGCCGACGACGCAAGGCATGTAGAGCGGACGCACGAAGCGGCGGCTCCACAGTGTCAGCATGACGTGCGCGCCGACGTGGAGGCTCGGCATCGCGGCGATACCGCGGGTCGGGTTGAACTGGTAGAGCTGGCCGGTGCGCCCCGAGAGCAGCACCTGGTAGTTCTCGAGCAGGGCCCGGTGCCCCTGGGCCGCCTTCGGCAGCTCCGGGAGCACTTCCCGATAGTGATCGGCGTAGGCGTAGATCGGCCCGAGCGCGGGGATCAACTGGTAGATGAGCGCCCCGAGAGTCCACAGGAAGGCGCAGGACAGCAGGAAGGCGCAGCGCAGATCCGGCTTGCGCGCGGTGACGAAGAAGGTGATCGAGTAGAGGACGGTGGTCAGCCAGAAGGCGTACCAGTGGTCGATCAGGCCTACCAACGGAGTGCCGGCGACCAGCTCGACGGCGAAGAGCGTCGGCGAGATGCCGAGATGGAGCCAACGATCGAGATCGAACAGCTCCGCGTCCCACAGCCGGTGATTGACCAGCGGCACCGTCACCTTGAGCCAGTTGTAGCAGTAGATCATCAGCGCGTAGGCGAGGTAGAGACGAAGCCACAGAACGATCCATCCGGGGGTCGCCACCGTGCGCAGATAGGACCCCACCGCCACCACGCCGCCACCGAGCCCCTCGCCGCGCCGCAACGCGCCGAGCGCGTGGTAGATCACCTGAAGGCCGACTCCGGCGAAGAGCAACCACGCCGCCATCGGCAGGAACGGACCGAGGGTGTAGTCGATCGTGTTCCAGTCCATCCTCATGCCGCGCGAGCGCAGGAAGACGATGGTCGCCACGAACGCGAGAGCGCTGTAGAGCTCGTAGGGCCGGATCCCCCACAGGGTGAACCGCGGCCCGGCGTACCCCTCTCTCCGGGTTTCCTCTTGCACGATGCGGCGACGCTACCACCGAGCGCCGCGCGAACTCAGAGAGCCCGGGAACTCAGAGAGCCGGGGCGGTGTCGTGAGCCGGTGCTCGCATCGGGCCCGACCGAAAGCGCCCGACCGGAAGCGCCCGTCCGAGAGCCACTCGTCCGACGCGCCGGCCCCGAGGCGTCAGTCGCCGTCGAGCGGCAGCACGGTCAGGCTCGCCTCGACTCTCTCGAGATGCGACTCCTCGACGGTGCGCAGGCGGCCGGGATCTCCCTCGAGTGCATCCGCCGTCGTCCCGTAGCGGGCGAGGTCGTCCATGAAGATGATCATCAGCTCCTTCTGGCGGGTCTCGTCGGTCAGATAGACCTGCCGCGAGTAGGCGACCTCTCGGGGGTACGCGAGGCCGTGCGCCGCCAGAAACTCACGCACCATCGCGCCGTCCGTGCCGCGCTTGCGCCTGCGATCGGGGTCGAAGTGAAAGACCTCGAAGTCAGTGAAGAACTCGAACGCTCCCAGCTTCGTACGCAGCGGCGAGTCTTCGTAGTCGTAGGTGTAGCGCTTGCCCGGCAGGTAGGCCTCGTACTGCACCCAGAAGACGCTCTCGAGGTCGCCGTCGCCGTCCCTGGTCACGAAGAAGTGCTGCTCGGTATCGGCGACGCCGTAGAGGACGAAGCGTTGCCCGCCGAGATAGGTGAACGACGGCGCGAACCGAAGGATCGAAGCGGGGTCCCTCTTCGAGACCAGGTCGTGGCCGTCGACCCAGCGCTCGAGCGTGTCGTACTCGGCCTCGGTGGTGAAGCGGCCGCGGTCGGCGAAGTACCAGTGCGCCGCGACGACGACCAGCAGCACCGCGACGGCGATCCCAAGAAGAGTCCGTTTCTTCATACCCCATGCTCCTCCCATCGAAACTCGATCGATCCCTGTCCTGGCCTACGCAGATCCGTGAGCTGAGGTTTCCCGAGACATCCATGAGGCCGCGCCCACCAGCGTCCACAGAGCTCCGAAGGGCCTCGTGCTTCGCGGGAGTCGTCGCACTCTCGTGGGCCGGCCGGGCGTCGAGCGGGAGGTTGCCGTCCCGCTTCTCTCCCACGGTTGCATCGCAGCGGCGATACCATCGGTACCGAAGCTCCCCGGAGACTTAGCTAGGGATGTCAGACATCGAGACCACCGGCGATCCGAAGCGAACTTTCGAGCCGCCTCGCGGCCGGGGTAGCGGCGCGAATCCCGGGAGCCGCTTCGAGCGTCTTCACTTCGAGCCGGAACAACCGTCGGCCGAGAACGTCAGAACCCGGTACCTGCGCGACGACAGCCGCTCGGTCCTCTCCCGCAACGACAGTCCGGACGTCCCGTTCGACGTCTCCCTGAACCCGTATCGCGGCTGCGAGCACGGCTGCAGCTACTGTTACGCCCGACCGACGCACGAGTACCTGGGGCTTTCCGCCGGCCTCGACTTCGAGACCAGGATCCTGGTCAAGCAGCACGCTCCTGAGTTGCTGCGCCGCGAGTTGGGTGCGCGGAGCTGGACTCCCCGGGTGATCGCGTTCTCCGGCGTCACCGATCCCTACCAGCCGATCGAACGGCGTCTCGGCCTCACTCGAGACTGCCTGAAGGTTCTGGCGGAGCACCGCAATCCGGTGAGCGTGATCACCAAGAACCACCTCGTCACCCGTGACGCCGACCTCCTGGTCGAGCTCGCCCGCTTCGATGCAGCCACGGTCACGCTCTCGGTCACCACCCTCGATCGTGAGCTCGCGCGTCGGATGGAGCCGAGGACCTCGACGCCCGTTCGCAGACTCGAGGCGATCGCCGAGCTGACGCGAGCCGGAGTGCCTTGCGGTGTGATGATCGGCCCGGTGATTCCCGGGCTGACCGACTCCGAGATCCCCGCCATCCTCGCCGCCGCCGCCGAAGCCGGTGCGAGCCACGCCGGCTATCTGCTGTTGCGCCTCCCGGGCAAGGTGGCCGGGCTCTTCACGGACTGGCTACAGCACCACTACCCCGACCGCCGCGACCGGGTCGTGCACCGGATCCGCGAGCTGCGGGACGGGCGGCTCAACGACAGCAGGTTTCACCGACGATTTCGCGGTCGCGGGCCCTATGCGGAACCGATCGAGCAACTCTTCTCGATCGGGCTGCGCAAGGCCGGACTGTCGCGGCGGCCGCCCCGGCTGTCGACCGGGGCCTTTCGCCGGCCGGGCGACCAACTGCCGCTGCTGCCGGACGGCGCTCGGCGCTGAAGGGGTGCGGCTCGCCGGCGATGCGGCGAGCGGCGGTGCCGGGGGCGGATCCGACCCTGCGTGCGCCGGGTGCTGCGGAAGAAGAGGAGCTAGCCTGGTGGGAGAACAGCGGGAGCAAGGAGGTTGTTGGAACCGGGCGGGGCGCACGCACGGCGGATCGCCTTGACACATGAGCACTCTAGAAACTCCCGCATGACAGCAAGCTGACAGCCGAGGCCGACCGGAATGGCCTTCCCGACCTGAGTGTGCTAAAAAAACTGCATCTCGGCCGCCGAGACCGGTCCGGAGAAGAAGCGTCCGAGAGGAAACGTATGCGACTGGCCCGCCCCGAACTGTTTCTCTTCGCGCTCCCTCTGCTCTGGGACGCCGGCGTGGCGTCTGCGCTCGACGAGGCCGAGGTGCTGCGACGCCACGTCGCGGCGCGCGGCGGTGCCGCCGCGATCGAGGCGATCGAGTCCGTCGACGTCACCGTGACGATCGACGAGGGCTGGGTGGCCGAGGGCCGCTACCGTGCCGTCCGTTCCGGCAGCATGAGGATCGACGTTTCCATCGACGGCGAGCGCGTCTTCACGGAAGGGCTTCACGACGGAGCGGCCTGGGCGATGCGGCAGGGCGAGACCTCCGGCTCGCCGATCACCGACGAGGAGGCGAGGATCCTCTGGCGGGGCGTGCTCGGCAACCTCTACGGACTTCACGAATACGAGGACCAGGGAGTCGAGGTCACGGTGAGCGGTCCCGAGCAACTCGAGGACCGGTCGTACTGGGTCGTCGATCTCCTGCACGAGGACGGCTTCGCGGACCGCTACTACCTCGACGCCGACACCTACCTGATCGCCCGCCAGAGGAGCGACCACGCCCTCCATCCAGCCGCCGACCCAGAGAAGAAGCGCTTCGAGACCCGCTACTCGGACTACCGGCGCCTGGGCGGAGTCCTCTCGCCCTTCCTCGTCGAGAAGTTCGATCTCGCCACCGGCGAACGGGTGCAGCGCACCGAGGTGCGTGCGAAGGCGGTCAATGCAGCCATCGAGGGCGCAATCTTCCGGAGACCCGGCGGCGACCGTCGATAAGGCGACCGATCGACCACAGCGCAGCGCCGCGGAGGCCGCGGCCGGAATCGGTCGGAGTTCGTTCCCGTCACCATCGAAGGCGCTCCCGATCGGACCGCGCAGGAGTCCGTCGCAACGAGGCCCACCACCCCAACGGGGAGCAGGCGACCCACCCTTCGAAGGGTTGCGACGCCAGCCTCTACGGACGGATACTCGGCGAATGTCCGAGGAGCGCTCACCTGACGGGAGCGGGGCCGACTCCAGTGCTCACGGGGACGGTTCGCAGGATGCCGAGGCGTTGAGCGTAGCCTCCTCAGCCGAAGTTCACCCCGGCTCGAGGATCACCCGGCTGCGACCGGTGCTGCTCCTCGCCCCGCCGGTAGCCGTCGCACTGGTCGAGGGGTTTCTCACCCGCTTCGCCACCGGGCTGACTGCGCGCCTCGTCGCGGCAGTCATTCTGGCGGCGCTGCTGACGATGCTCGTCCATTGGCTGCTGTCCGCCTACGAGCAGGCGCAGGTTCGTTCCGCCCGGCACGACGCCGAGATGCTTGCACTCCACCGCGCGAGTCTCGACATCTACGGTGAGCTGTCCCTCGACCGGATCCTCCAGAAAGTCGTGGATCAAGTCCGTCGGCTCACCGGAGCGAAATACGGGGCCATGTCGACCATCGGTGTGAACGGCGCGATCGAGCAATTCGTCACCTCGGGAATCGACCCGGCGACGCGCGAAGCGATCGGCGATCCGCCTGTCGGCAAGGGACTGCTCGGGGTACCGCTGCACGGAGGTCAGGTTCTGAGAGTCGACGATCTGACCCGCGATCCTCGCTTCTCCGGTCTTCCTGAGCATCACCCCGACATGACCTCGTTGCTGGCAGTGCCGATCAGCACCAAACGAGGCTTCCGCGGCAACCTCTACCTGACGGACAAGGCAGACGGCAGCCCCTTCGACGATGACGACGAGGCGACCCTCGGCCGCTTCGCCGACCAGGCGGCGATCGCCATCGACAACGCGGACATGCACACCCGGCTCAGCTCGCTCGCCATCGCCGAGGAAAGGGCTCGTATTGCCCGCGAGATGCACGACGGCGTCGCGCAGGTTCTCGCCTACGCGAACGCCAAGACCCAGGTCGTACGGGAGAACCTGGTCAAGGACCGAAAGACCGAGGCGTTCCGACATCTCGACCAGCTCGCCGCGGCCGCCAGGGAGGCCTACCGCGAAACACGCGAGGGAATCCTGGCGCTACGCACGACCCCCGACGCCGACGAGCCTCTGGCATCCGTACTCGAGCGTTACCTCGAGCGATGGCGCGAGCAGACCTCGATCGACGTCCGTCTCGAGGCCGACGGCACCGTCGCGGTCGAGGAGGCCGTCGAGTTACAGCTGCTCAGGATCGTGCAGGAGAGCCTCTCCAACGTCCGCAAGCACGCCGATGCCGACGTCGCCCTGGTTACTCTGACCCGCGACGGGGAGGAGGTCGTCGTGTCGATCACCGACGACGGGCGCGGTTTCGACCCCCGCACGGCTCAGAGAAAGGACGCGCCACGCTTCGGTCTCGCGATCCTTCGCGAACGGGCCGAGGGCGTCGGCGGAAGTCTGAGAATCACCTCGCAACCGGGAGACGGCGCCACGGTCACTGCGCGCATCCCCCTCAAGAACGACCATGGAGGAATCACGTGAGAATCGTCATCGCTGACGACCATGCCCTGTTTCGAGACAGCCTTCGCGGCTTACTCGAAGCTCGCGACCTGGACATCGTAGGCGAAGCGGCCAACGGCGACGAAGCCGTTCAACTCGCCTGGGAACACAAGCCCGACCTCGTCCTGATGGATCTGAGTATGCCCGGCATGGGGGGCCTCGAGGCGACTCGCCGGTTGGCAGCCGAGCTGCCGGAGGTGAAGGTCATCATCCTGACCGCCTCCGAGGACGACAGCGACCTCTTCGAGGCGATCAAGTCCGGAGCCAAGGGCTACCTGACCAAGAACATCGAGTCCGACCGTTTCTTCGACCTCCTGGAAGGAGTGGGCCGGGGCGAGCCCGCGCTGAGCCCGACCCTCGCCCGCCGCCTGCTCCACGAGTTCGCGCATCCCACCGAACGAGCGAGCGATCCCGACCGCCTGACCGGGCGGGAGACCGAGGTCCTGGAACTCATGGTCGCCGGCGTCACCTCCAACCGCGACCTTGCAGACCGGCTCGAGGTCTCGGAGAACACCGTCAAGTTCCACGTCCGCAACATTCTCGACAAGCTGCACCTGCACAACCGGGCGCAGGTGGTCGGGTACGCACTGCGGAACCGGATCGTCGAACCGGAAGACTGACCCGGCTCCAGAGAGTCAGTCTTCGTCGTCGGAACCGCGTTCCGCACCGGGGAGGGCGAGCACCGGGCAGGTCGCTCGGCGCAGCACGACGTCGGTCGTGTTGCCCAGCAGACCGGAACGATGCCGGCTGTGCGCGGTGAGCACGATGAGGCCGCAGTCGCGCCGCGCGGCATGATCGACGATCGCTGCCGACGGCCAGCCGGTATCGACGAACGCCTCGTAGCGATCCTCGGCCAGGCCGGCTTCGGCGGCCAGCTCGTTCAGCGCATCCAGCGATCGGTTCTCGACCTGACTGAGATCGGTCACCAACGCCTGACCGTAGAAGCTCGGAACGGCCGGAAGATCGACGACATGCAGCAGCGAGACGACCGCATCGAGAGCGTCGGCCAGACGGACGGCGGTCTCGAGTGCCCGGGCGGAGTTGCGGCTGAAGTCGATCGGAACGAGGATGCGGTCGATCGCACGAAGCCGCTCGTCCTTCGCCTGCTCGGCGGAATCTTCGCGTACCACGAGCACCGGAACGCGGCTGGCCCGGAGGACCTCCTCGGTCACCGAACCGATCAGCCAACGCCTGGGGCCCCGTCGGCCGTGGGTACCCATCACGATCGCGTCGGCATCGACTTCGCGCGCGTAGTCGAGCACGACTTCCGACACCTTGAAACCGCGACGCACGGCCTCGCGGACCTTCAGCGCCGCCAGTCGGTCGCGAGTCGCGAGAGCCCCGAGCTCAGACTTGGACAGCTTTTCGAGCCGGTCGAGAAGCTCGATCGCCTCCGGGAACCGGTCCGAGGGATCGCCGACGTCCGAACCGAAGAGAACGGTGGCGTGCAGCAGGTGCAGCTGAGCCTTTTCCATCTCCGCGAGCAGGACCGCGAAGTCGAACGCCTGGTTCGAACATGGGGAGAAGTCGGTCGGGAAGACAATCGTCTCGAGATCGAGCATGGGAACCTCCTTGCGTCACCGCCACGCTAGCCGCTCGGTGTGGTCCCCGGAACACCCCATCGGGCGGGTCCCGTCACCCGCTCGATCAGGTCGGACCGCCATCGCGCGATCGCAGCGCGAGGGTCTCCGGGTCAGACCCGGACTGTTAGCTCGCGGGTTCGGCAGCTCGCGGGTTCGGCAGCTCGCAGGTTCGGCAGCTCGCAGGTTCGGCCGGCGACTCGAAGTCGCCGGAGCGCCTACCCGATCCGATCAGGGGACGACATTCGACCAGGCGGAGGTGTCGCCCGACTCGAAGTCGTCCTCGAAGATCAGGTACGAAAAGCGTTGGCCGAAGATGTCCGTCTGACCGCCACCGAGCAGCTCTTCGAGAAGCGGTGGAAGGCCGGTGTTGTCGCTATGCCACACGACGACGAAGCGGTTCTCGTCGAGTTCGGCGACGGCGGGCTGCCGCTGGCTGTCGGTGGTGTAGGCGTTGACCACGAATTCGTCCCCGCGAGGGCCGTCGTCGGCATTGAAACGCCGCGCGATGACATCGTCGTCCTTGAGCTGACGGCTCCGCCAGGTGGCGACGAAGCTGCCGTCCTCGCTCACCGCGAGATCGATGTCGTCCTGACTCTGCGTCGTGTAGGCGTTGACCTGGAATTCGTCACCGAGGGGGGTGGCGCTCGCGTCGAACCGCCGGGCCTGTACTGAGGTGCCGCTGCCGTCCTGACCGTAGTGGCCCTGCCAGGCGACGACGAAATCGCCGTTGGCCGCCACCCCCACCTCCGGTCGTGCCTGATCGCTGCTCGTGTAGGCGTTGATCTGAAACTCGGCTCCGTCAGGGGCGCCGGTGTTGTCGAAGAGCTGACCGGCGACTCCGCTCTGGTCGCCGTCGTCGCCGCCCGACCAGACGACGACGAAGCTGCCGTTGGGGTTCATCGCCACACGTGCGGAGTACTGAGAGCCGGTCGTGTAGCTGTTGATCTGGAACTCGCTACCCTGCGGAACGCCGAAAGCATCGAAGCGTCGGCCGTAGATCTCCGCTCCGCCGTACCCCTCGCTGTAGTACTGGGTCCTCGCCCAGGTCACGACGAAGTTGCCAGCGGAGTCGGTCGCGACGTCCGGTTCGACGTCGCGCTCGATCCCCGCCTCGCTGACCTGCAGCTCGGCTCCGAGGGCGGTACCGGCAGCGTTGAAACGCTGCGCGTAGATGTCGCTGGGCGCACTGCCGCCTTCGTTCTGATTGACGCTCGACCAGACGACGATGAAGCCGCCCGACGGAGTCGACGCGACGCGGGCGCCCCTCTGAGAGTTGACGAAGTAGGTGTTGACCTGGAACTCACCACCCAACTCGTTCCCGTCGGCGTCGAAGCGCTGAGCGAAGACGCCACCGTAGGAGCCGTCCTGGAACTCACTCCTCCAGACGACAACGAAGTCGCCGTCGTCATGAACCGCGACGTCGGGGCGATCCTGCCGCCCGAAGTCATAGGTATTGACCTGGAACTCGGGCCCCACGGGGCTGCCCTGAGCCAGAACCGCCGTGGCGGCAAGGCATGAGCAGAAGCCGAGAGCGAGGCGGAAGAGGGGCGTCCTGGGCATGGCGTCGTCTCCGAATCCATTCGAGCCGGCGCCGGCCGGCCGAGTCGTGTTCAGAACGTTGATCGCGATGCCGAAAACCCTAGCACCCGCGCTCGAGCCTTCCTGTGTCGATCTTCACTGGCCTCCCTTGACTGGCCGCCCTTCACTGGCCGCCCTTCACCGGCCGCCTCCGCCTCGCCGGAGCGCGAACTTCTCCCCGACTGGGAGGTCATCCCCGCCAGCTTTCCGAGACCCGGATCGCCAGCACTTCCCCCTGAGCACACACGACCCCGTCCGACTCGAGACGGCAGGCGACGGTCGTCTTCTTTCCCTCGACCGCCGTCACCCGTGCCGTGAGATCGACCGGCCGGTCGATCGGCGTCGGTCGCAGGTAGTCGACACTGAGCCGTCCGGTGACGTACCAGATCAGGGGCTCCTCACCCATCGCCCGGCCCTCGCGCCGGTAGGCATCCGCCACGGCCGTGCAGACCGAGTGGCAGTCGATGAGCACCGACACGATGCCGCCGTTGAGCCACTGAGGGGGGCCGGCCGACTGGTGCGGATGCGGCACGTAGGTGCAGACCGCCTCGGCATCCGGCGCCACGCTCTTCCAGAAGCTCTCGATCCTCAGGCCGTCCGGGTTTTCGGGGCCACAGCCGAAACAACCGTTGCCCGGCATCAGCTTCTGGAACGCAACGTCGATCGCACCCGTCGACAGCATGGCTTGCAGTATATTGAGGGCCTCGATTCACCATCAAAACCGGTACCGGGGTCGACAGCCGCTCTCACAGGAGGGAGTCGCTACAGCGCCGCCTGCGCACCCGGCCGGCTTCCAAGGAGGGAAGTATGCGTACCAAGACGATTCCTGCCGTCCTCACCCTGCTCGCGATCGCCGCTCTGTTGACGCCGGCGACGGCGACCGCCCAGGCGCCCGACGGGCCGCCGATCTACGTCTGGATCAACCAGCTCAAGGCGCAGCCGGGCCAGAGCGACGCGCTGATCGGCATGATGATCCAGCAGGGCACCGAGGCCTACGAGCCGCTCCTCGCGTCCGGAGCCGCATTGAACTGGGGCGTCGGCCTCAACGTCGTCCACGACGGTGGCGACGCCACCTCGCACGTCGAGTGGGTGTCGTTCGTCGGCTGGGAAGCGATGGACCAGTTCATGGCCGCCTTCATGGCGAAGAGGCAGTCGATGTCTCCCGAGGAGCTCGCCGCCGAGGCCGAGTTGTGGGACTCGACGGTGGTCGACGGCTCCCACTTCGACGTCATCAACCGCTCGGTCCATCTGGGTGGCAACCTCGAGGGACGGCCGAACTACATCCACCTCGGGTACTTCGAGGCGAAGCCGGGCAAGGAAGGCGCGGTCATGGAGCTCTACAAGAACTTCGCCGCTCCCGCCTTCGACCAGGTGGCGGCGAACGGCGACATCATCGCCTACGGCCTGCACGCGCCGGCGGTCCACCGGAGCTACCCGTGGACCCACATGAGCTGGTACAGCGCCGAGACGCTCGCCGCCCGTGACGCCGTCGACGCCGCGCTCGGGATGCCGGACGCCGAGACGCAGGCGCGGATGGAGGAGGTCTTCACCGACCGTCACGAAGATCAGATCGTCATGGTGGTTCACTTCTCCCAGGCGGCCATGCCCGACGGCGGCGGCGAGTAGCAGGGCCGTCCGCCGACTCCGCTGCCCGGGCTCTTCAGTGGCCCGGGCAGCGGCCCGGGCACTCGGCGCGCTAGCCTTCGACGACGGCGCAGTAGCGCATCCGCTTCCTTCGCCGGCGTCGCGGCGACTGATCGACCCGGTCGACGATCCGCCCGCCCGCCGCCTCGACCGTCTCCGCCACCTCGCGGGGCGAGACGGAGTGCATCTCCACCCGTGGCCGCCCGCGAAGCTGCTTGAGTCCCGGCCGCAGACGCTCGGACCACAGCCGGTACCAGCGCCGCGACCACGATCCCGCGCGGTGCGGACCGGCGGGAATCATGAAGAGCGCCACACCGCCCGGAGCGAGGAGTCGGAGGAACTCCGCCACATAGGCGAGCGAGAAGCGGGGGGCGATGTGCTGCAGCGTCTTGTTGCTGTAGACGAGGTCGAACCGGGCGTCGCCGAGGACCTCGAGATCTGCACGGTCGTTGTGAACGAACCGCACCCGGTCGCCGAAACGGTTGAAGTCGCGTGCCCGTTCGAGCATCGACGTCGAGATGTCGACGCCCGTCACGTCGTCGAAGTGCTCCGCGAGGGCGAGCGAGAGCCGGCCAACCCCGCAACCGAAGTCGAGCACCCTGCCCCCTTCCGGCGATCGGCCGAGCCGCTCCAGGTACCCCACGACCTCGGTGATCTCGGTCCTTCCGGAGGCGAAGAAGGCCTCTGGGTCCCAGCGATTGTCGCGGTAGCGATCTGCGGTCAGCACCGCCCACAGCGGATCGTCTTCGCCGAGCCCTTCGTAGACATCGCGTAGTTCTTCGAGCTTCATGGGTGGAGTCTCTCGCTGTTCTCTCGAACTCTACCCTTCCGGCGGTTCTACTGTTCCGACGAAGCGGCCGGCGCCACCCTTCGTCAGGCGCCCCTCCTCACGAGCCGGGTCGCACCTCGCCCTTCGCGGACGACCCAGGACGAGTCGAGTTCGAGACCCTCTACCCGCTCGGTCGCGCCGCCGGGCCAGTCGATCTCCACGATCTCGATCGCGTCGGCAGTTCCCAGGCCGACCTCGAGGCGCAGACTCGAAGCGCCGAAGCTGCCGCCGGAGCCGACCAGGTGATGATGTGTCTTCAACCCTCCCGGCCCCGAGGTGAAGATCCGCACGCGACTGCCGATCGCCGAGCGATTCGCGGATCGACCGACCAGTCGCAGCGTCAGCCAACGGCCCCCGTTCCCGGGGTTGAGGAAAAGGGCATTGCGCGCCACGTCGACCGGGTAGGCGCCACCGAGCACCGCATAGACGTCCTGGTCTCCGTCATCGTCGATGTCGCCGAAAGCGACCCCGTGTCCCTTCTGCAGATGGCCGAAGCCGCCGGAGAGAGTGACGCTCTCGAAGATGCCGTCGGCCCCGCCGCGGTACATCCGGTTGGGAACGAGGGTCGCGAGGTCGGGAGTGCCGGTGCCGACATAGAAGTCGAACCAGCCGTCGTTGTCGAGATCGCCGAAGTTCGACCCCATCGCCAGCATGCTCTCGCCGGAGAGGCCGGCGGCCGTGGTCGAGTCCTCGAAAGTGCCGTCACCGAGATTCCGAAAGAGACGCGGCACTGCGGCGACGGTCTGTCGACCGAGGTAGCCGGCGATCACCTGATCGAGGGCGCGAGCGTCGAACCCCGGAAACGGCAGCACCAGCAGATCGAGCCAACCGTCCTGATCGTAGTCCCAGAACCAGGCCGGGAAACTCTCCGCCGGATCGGCCACGCCGGCGGCGATGGAGCGATCGACGAACCGCCACGACTCGTCGCCAGGGGAGTCCTCACTGCCGGGGCCCTCGTTGCGCAGGAGCAGATTGCCCTGGCCGAAACGCGAAAGGAAGAGGTCGGGGCGGCCGTCGTTGTCGTAGTCGCCCCAGACCGCGGCCTTGACGAAGCCGACGACCGCGACGCCCACCGCCTCTCCGACCTCGGTGAAGGTGCCGTCGCCGTTGTTGCGAAACAGCTCGCACGGGTAGTCGCGGTTGCCGCGGGACTCGTTGCCGACGAAGAGATCGAGGTCGCCGTCGCCGTCGTAGTCGCCCCAGGCGGCGGTCTGCGTCGGACGGGCGCTGAACACTCCCGCCTCGATCGTGACGTCGTCGAAGCTGCCGTCGCCGCGGTTGCGCAGCAGCGAGTTGGGCATCTCGCCGAAACGGTCCTGCCACGCCCCACGGAGGACGAAGACGTCCACGTCGCCGTCGTTGTCGTAGTCGCCGTGAACGAGATTGAGCCCGCCGGTGATGCCGTCGAGCCCGGCCCGCTCGGTGATCTCCACGAACGAGCCCGAGCCGTCGTTGGCGAACACCTGCAGGGGATCGCGCAGTCCCCAGGACGAGACGAGGAGATCGAGCGAACCGTCCCCGTTGAGATCGTCGAGGACCACCCCGCCGGAAAGGCCCAGAACATCGACGCCCGCACTGCCGGCGGTGTTCGGGAACTCGGTCAGCTCGGCCTGGCGGCCGAACAGATCGAGGTCCCACCGGAGCTCCTCCGACACGCCCTCCGGGTGGCTCCCGAGATTCATCGCTGCGAGGTTGAGCAGCCAGCGCGCTCCGAGATCCTCGGGCGTCAGCTCGAGGACCTTCGACAACTCCTCGAGGGCGAGACGTCCCGCCTCCCCCTCCTGGTGCACCCCGTGACCGCGGATCGGCAGCAAACAGGCCCGTGGATTCCCCGGTTCGAGGCAGTTGCCGTCCTCGGCCCGACGCAGATAGGCCGAAGCGAGGAACGTCCGCAGCATCGCCTCGAGCCGCGGGCGGATGCGTCCGGCGATCGGGTCGAGAAGCTCCCGGTAGGTGTCGATGGCGGCATCGATCCTGCCGTTGGCGAGCTGCACGAAGCCGAGCCGGTGGCCGGTGCGGATCCGATCGGGGCGGCGGGTGGCCGCCGTCCACTTGCTACGAAACGCCTCGATGCGCACCTCGGGACGGTCGGAAAGAAGGGAGCGGAGCGGATCGAGCCCGGAGACGGCGGCATCGAGTCGCCGCGCCATCTCCTCGGTACCCCCACTCACCCTAACGCCTCCGTCTCGTCGGGTCGCGGGAATCTCCAACCTTCCGCGAAAAGCCAGCGCGAGAGCCAGGAGAAAGCCGGCAATCGCGAGCACCGCAGAGACCCGGAACGCTCCGAGCGCCCGGGTGCTCGGACTCCTCACGTGGTTTCCGCCCGTCATCCCAGGCAACTCCCGCCGCACATCCGGCAACCGTAGCACCGGCACTCGCAGGCAGGCCGCCCCGACTTCGCGGAAGCCGTGGCCTGATCCCATCGCCTCCGGGAATGGGTGCCGAGCTGCCTCGAGGAGTCGAGACCGGGAGCTGAGGTGCCCGAGGTCGTTCGCCGCAACTTCGCGCTCGATCGCGGCAGCCCGGCGCTCCTGTCGGGCCTGACTAGTGGTCTTCTTCCTCGTGCACGTGCTCCCCGAAGCTCCAGGACCGCGTGACGCCGAAAGAGAGGATCGGTTCGAGGTCCAACTGACCACCACGGGCGTCGAGGTTTGTCGGCAGGCGCAGTACCGCGCGCAGCGTCCAGTCGGGATCCGGCGTCCACGAAGCTCCGAGGTTCGTGAGCAGATCGGTGCGGCCGCTGTTGCGAGCGTCCCGGCCGGCCCAGGTAGAAGCCCCCTCGTGGAAGACCTCTAGCTGACCGGTGAAGTTCCACAGCTCGCGACCGAAGTTTCGAGTCGCCGCGATGCCGGCCGAGAGACGCTCGCCGGCCTGGTATCCCCTGGAGTTCGTGTCGATCGCGGTCTTCGCCCTGAACCAACCGAGCGTCACCGACGACTCCCCGCGCCGCACCGCCGTGACGCCGACGATCGGATCGACCGTGCCGCTGCCGAAGAAGAGGTGCTGGTGCTCGAGACCGCGGCTGCCGAGGTCGAACGGGTCCTCTTCGGTGTGGCCGGTCGGCAGAGTTGCGCCCGCAGAGAGGTCGAAGAACCATCCGACGAGGTTGAGCGGCTTCCAACGGTAGCGGCCGGTGACACTCACGTCGCCGACACCGGAGATCGTCTCGTCGCGGTGGTGAATGCTCTCGAAATCGGGAAGAGGGCGACCCGCCGCGTCCTCGAAATCCGCCTCGATGGCGACGTCGCGCAGCGGAATCTCGAGATCGACGGCCCACCTCTTCGTCACCCCCAGGGAGAGCCGGGTAGCGAGCTCCTGCACCGTCAGATCGACGAGGTGGCGGGCGGCCTGTTCATCGTCGGGGATGCCCGGCTCGTACTGGTCCGGGTCCACGGAATGGCCGGCGCCGAGCCTGGTTCCCATCCAGTCGAAGGTAACGTGAAACCGGCCCGGCTCCAGGTCGTAGAGAGTGGCGGAACCTCCTCCCGGGAGGTTGGGGTTGCTTCAGCCGGCTCAGGCACCGCCGAGGGCCACTCCCTGCCAGAAGAGGGCGACCCCGGCCGCCATCAGCAGCACGCGGCGGATCATCGCCCTCTTCCCCTGGCGCCACGCGCCCTCTCGATCGCACGCTCGAGCCTCTCCACGTCGAGCCCCTCGACCACCCCGACCCGCCTTCCCTCGGCGGAATAGACCATCAGGTACGGCAGCGCTTCGACCCGGCTCAGGTGCTGCTCGACGACCGGCCGATCCCACTCGACGACGTCGATCTTGCGCAGGGCGACATCGGGAGCTTCGGCGAGGATCGCCGCCATCGCCCGATCGACCTCGCGGCACGGCAGGCACCACTCGGCCCAGAAGTCGAACACCGTCACCTTGCCCGGCACGAGGTGCCCTTCGAGATCCACCCGGTCTCCCGAACGGGTGATCCAGGCCACATCCGCTCCCTCATGGAACCCGGCCTCGGGCTCCGCCGACGTTGCACACGGGAAGGCGAGCACAGCGAGCGGCAGGAGCGCCGTGAGGCTTCTCGTGAGGCTCGAAGGTGCCGACATGGCGGCTACGCTAGCACCAGGATTGGCCCAGGGGACCGGCCCGTGCCGGAACTTCAGTGGCAGCCACCGTCGATCGCCGGAGCCAGCTCGACGACGATCTCGTAGCGCTCCCGGAAGGGGACGACGAGGAAAGCCATTCCGCGTTCGGCGGAGAGTGTTCCGAGCACCAGGCGGCCGTCCGCCATCCGGAAGGCATAGCTCTCCTCACGCGAGCGGCCGACTCCCATTCGCGCTCCCCTGGAACTCGCGCGGCGATCCACGGTGATGACGCCGTTCTCGACGCTCGCCGCCTCGCCCAGGTTCGTGTGCGCCGTCAGGGGCTCTCCCTCGGCATCGACGAAGGAGAAGCCGATCGAGTCGCCATCGTGGCGCACTTCGATGAGAGTCCCCTCCTCCGCTCTGTCGAGCGGCAACCAGGAGAGGTCCGACAGATCACGCTCGAAGCCTCGGACGCTCTCCTCGGGGTCGCTGAAGCAGTAGCTTCCGGAGAGGTCGGTCGCGGCCGCCCGCTCGACACTCCCGACCGGTGCGAGGTCCTTGGGTGGCAGGGTCGACAGGCAGCCGGTAGAAACCGACAGACAGGCGATCCACAGAAGCTTCGGGTTCCGACTACGCAGCATCGTGATCCTTCCTTTCCGGGACTTGTCGTCTCCGCCCTTCCCGTAACAGGGCGCCCGCGAAGAGGCTTCCGTTACCGCTCGTCGCGTAAGATCCGTCTATGGCCGCGGCTGCGACGTCACCCGAGATCACCCCTCCGGCCCTCGAGCCGCCGGTTCTGCTGCTGGCCACGCCGCGCGTTCTCGACCCGTTCTTCCATCGCAGCGTGGTGCTGCTCCTCCAGCACGGCGAGGAGGGCAGTCTCGGCTTCATCCTCAACCGCCGCACGGAGATCAAGGTGGCGGAGATCCTCTCGGGACTCGAGATCGCGTGGGAGGGTGAAGAAGGCGCCAACGCCTACTTCGGAGGGCCGGTGCAGCCACAGCTCGGCACGGTGCTCTTCCGCGAGCAGCCGGGAGAGAGGATCGAGGTCGACCCGGAGACGGCGGTCGAGCTGGCGCCCGGGCTGCGGATGACGCAGCACGTCGGCTCGCTCGCGGAACTCGCCTCCGCTCCGCCCGAATTTTTCCGTCTCGTGCTCGGCTATGCGGGCTGGAGCGAGGGTCAGTTGGTCGAGGAGGTGTCGCGCAACGACTGGCTGGTGGCCCGGGCGACCGACGAGCTGCTGTTCGACACCGCGCCCGATACGATCTGGGACCGCGCCCTCGAAGGGCTCGGCATCGAGCCGGAGTCGCTGGCCGTGTTCGACAGCGACTCGGATCCGGCGGTGAACTGATGATGAACCTGCTCGCCAGACTCGTACTCAACGGCCTCGGCATCGTCGTCGCCGCGAAACTCGTCCCCGGAGTCGCCTATCAGGGATCGCTGGCCTACCTGCTGTTGACGGGCATCGTCGTCGGCGCCCTGAATCTGCTGGTGAAGCCGATCGTCACGCTGCTGTCGCTGCCGGCGATTCTCGTGACCTTCGGGCTCTTCTACCTCGTGGTCAACGGCCTGCTCTTCTGGCTGGCGGCGGCGCTGCTCGACGGGCTCAGCGTCTCCGGCTGCCTGCCGGCGATCCTCGGCGGGCTCGTGCTGGCGCTCTTCAACCTGCTGGTGCGCGGCTTCGCGGCGCGCACGGCGGAATCGACCCGGAAAGGCGGCTGACATGGACCCCCAACGCTTCCGCGAGGTCTACGAACGGGTCAAGGCGCTCGACGAGTCGGCGACCTACAAGGTGAGACCGAAGCGCCACAGCTTTCACCGCGCGACGCAGGAGGAGCTGGAGGACCATGCCAAGGTCATGGCGCACTACGTCATCGAACTCCGGGAGATCGTGCAGGAGCTGATGGAAGCGATCGCCGCGAAGGCCGGCTCGCCGCCGCCCAAGGGCTGAGAGGCGCGAGCTGAGCCGGCCACGAGCTGAGCCGGCCGCGGACTGGGGCAGACCTCAGTCGGTGCCGGTCGATCCGAAGCCGCCGGAACCGCGCTCGGTAGAGGCGAGCGCCTCGGCGATCTCGAACGCTACCCCTCGCGCCAGCGGCGCGATGACGAGCTGGGCGATGCGGTCGCCGCGAGCCACGGTGAACGGCCGGTCACCGAAGTTCGCCAGGATCACGCCGACCTCGCCACGATAGTCGGCGTCGATCGTCCCGGGAGCGTTGAGCACGGTCACCCCGTGACGCAGGGCGAGCCCCGACCTCGGCCTGACCTGCCCCTCGAAACCGTCCGGTATCTCCAGAGCAATGCCGCAGGGTACGAGCGCGCGGGCGCCCGGCTCGAGCTCGAACGGTTCTCTGACTCCGGCCGGAAGGTCCCAGCCCGCCGCCTGAGCAGAGGCGAGGCTGGGAAGCGGCAGATCCTCCTGACCGTCGAGGCGCTTGACTCGGACGACGACCCGACCGACGGCCTGGCCGGCCGCTCTGTCCGGGACCGTCAACCGCCGTCCTCCCCACCGTCGCGATCGAACAGGTTCGTGGGTGCACTGCCGCCGGAGAGCTCGGCCGCCTCCCCTCCCAGGCCGGTACCGGCCTGCGGCTTGACCCCAGGGGGGAACGGGCGGCCGAAGTTCTCGACACTGGCACTCGCCACCTGGGTCGCTCCCGGGATCAGCGCCGGCTGCGGCAGCATGGTGGCGGTGAAGCGCCACTCCGAGTAGACGTCCTTGTCGAGAAAGGTGCGGATCGATTGCCGCTTCGAGCGGCTGACGACGCCGAGGATCGGCCCCGTCAGGTTGGGGGTGCCGAAGCTGGGACGGTCGAGTTGGAAACCCTGCGACGGGGCACTTCCCGCCGCCAGGTTACGACCCTGGTTCTGATCGGCATCGACCGGGTTGCCGTCCTCGTCGACCGCCTGCCCCGATTCGCCGCCGCCGGAGCTGGCGAGAATGAGCCCCCAACTGCCGTCGTCGCTCATCGGGTCGCGCCACAACTGGCGCAGGGAGCGCGGCTCGACCTCGAGCATCTCCTGGAGCGAGTTTGGGTAGCGGCCGTGCCTCATCTGGAAGATACGGATCCCTTCGGCGATCTGCATGCCGCGGAAGATCAGCTCCGCCTCCTTCTCGCGCTGCACCCAGTGCTCGAAGCGCGGCAGCGCCGCCGTGAGGGCGACACTCAGCAGGGTGAACATGCAGATCAGGAACACGAGGTTGTAGCCGTGCTCGCGCAGCTCCCCAATCGAGCGTCTCCGCGAGCGGCTCCGGGGCGAGCGGCTCCGGCGGCGGGAGTGCTTCATCAACTCCGGCATCGGCCCCCTACCACTCGCTGTAGGGAACTCCGTCGAGGCCGGTCTCGATCGAGCCGGACTTCACGTCGATGATGCCGGGCTGGCCGCCCTCCGCGAGATCGGTCTCGGCCGGCGCGTTGTCCGGGTCGATCTGCTGGAAGACCGGAACCCATGTCTGGGCGCTCTTCGTGATCGGGTCGACCGGAATGTCGCGAAGATAACCGTCATCGACCAGTTCGGAGAGGGCCGTCGGGTAGTACCCCTTGTCGCTGTGGTACTGATCGATGACGTCGCGGAAAGTCCTCAGGTCGGTCTTGAGGACCGCCTCTCCGGCCCTGCGCGGCCACTGTCGCAGCGCCGGCAGGGCGATGGTGGCGAGGATGCCGATCATCGCCACCACGATGATGAGCTCGAGCAGCGTGAAACCGGCGGCGCGTCGCCGCCTGAGCGATCGATCGAGACGCGTCACCACAGCCGGTACTCCACTCCGTTGAGGCCGACCCCGGCGCTCTCGGAATAGACGTCGTAGACGTTGGCGCCGTCCCAGGACTCGGAATCCCATTCGTCCTGATAACTGCGCAGACCCCACTCGGTGGTACCGGTCATCGGATCGACCGGGATGCGACGCAGGAACCGGTAATCGCCGTCGACCTGGCCGACCAGTTCCACACCCTCGACCAGCACTTCGAGATCGGGCGGGTAGCCGTCGGTGCCGAGCTCGATCGGGATGAGGCCGGCGTCACTGAAGCGCTTGTACTCGTCGATCGCGTTGCGCAGCACCCGCAGCGACAACCGGAGATCCGCCTCCTTCGAGCGCTTGACCGTGCGCTTGCCGAGCGGCAGCGCCACGCCGGCCAGCGTCACCAGCAGCGTGCAGACGAGGACCAGCTCGGCGAGGGTGTAGCCGCCGCGATGAGGCCGTCGAAACGTCACGGCTCAAGCTCTCCCCGCAGCCCCTCGGCCGACGATCACGGCGGATCCTCCGTCGGCGACGCCGCGGGCCGCTCCTCAGGCGCAGGACGCTCCAGACCGTCGTCCGCCGGCGGCGGCAGGGTCCCGGCGGCGACGACGTCGAGGGTCAGCCCCTGTCGGCCGACCGGCTCGACTTCCGCCAGCCGCGGGTCGAGAACCTCGAGATCACCGAAGCGGATCCGTGCCTCCCCCTCGGCCAGAGCGCGGAAGGTCACGACCGCCACCACTCCGCTGCCGGAGACTCCTGGTCGCCGGCCGAGACGGCTCGGCCCCAGCACCACGTGGCCGGGGCGGGCAAGATCGGAAAGCATCCGAGCGGCCCCCTCCGGCCCCAGGAACGCGCCGATCTCGGCGCTCACCACCTCGAGCCGCCGGCCGGGGAAGCGCAGGGTCGTCGGCAGGTGCGAGATCTCGACCGCGGCGTCGGCCTCGAGGCGCACTTCGATCTCCTGGCCCACTTCCACGGAGGTGCGATCGGCGACGAGCCTCGCGGTGACCACCGGCGCTGCGTCTCCCCCGCGGTCCCCGCCACCTCCGCCACCCGAGGGTGCGGCGGCCCAGGCCGCGTAGACGGCAGATGCATCCTGCCGTTCGGGGAGGCGGATCGACAGGTCGAATCTCGAGTCGTCGTCGCCATCGTCGCCATCGTCGTCGTTGCGCCCGAACGGATCGCTCGGCGGCGACGAAGGCACGAGATCGATCCCCGGGGTTCCCTCCTCCTCGCCCTCGTCGCGCAGCCCCTGCGGCAGCGACTCGATGCGGCGACGGATCAGGTCGCGGATGCGCTCGTTCTCCTCGTCGTCGACCTCGTCGTCGTCGAACGGTCCCTCGACCTCCGATTCGACCCGCGGGCTGCCGCCGCGAAAGGTCAGGTTGCCCTCGGTGCCGACCCACAGCGGCTGCAGGTCTTCCTCGGTGATGTCGGCGGTGCGAATGATGTGGGGGGTGAGCGTCAGCACCAGATCGGTGCGCCGGTTGTCGTTCGACTTCTTGGAGAAGAAGCGGCCGAGAATCGGGATATCACCCAGCCCGGGGACGCCGGTCTGGCCGGTCGTCTGATCGTCACGGATGAGGCCCGCGAGGAAGTTCGTCTCGCCGTCTTTGAGCCGGATCGTCGACTGGATGTTGCGGGTGGCGATGATCGGCTGCACCCCGCCCGTCCCCTCGACCGAACCGGCGACGCTCGCCACTTCGACCTGGATGTTGAGGGTGATCTCGCGGTTGTGGTGGATGCGCGGCTCGATCTCGAGGCGGATGCCGATGTCCTGGTACTGGAACGAGGTGATCGGCACGATGTTCGAGCCGACCGTCTGCGCGGAGTTGAACGTCGTCACCGGAATCGGCACCCGGTCGCCGATCACCAGATTCGCCGGCTCGCCGTCGCTGATGCGCACCTGCGGGTTGGCGAGAAGCTGCGCCTCGGAGCTCGTCTTGATGAAGTCGTAGATGAAGCCTGGAAGCGTGATCTCCCAGTTCTGCTGATTGAGGAACTCGAGATCGGAGACCCGGAGAGCCGGATCCTGGTCGAGGTTCTGGTTGATCCGGTACTGGGAGAGCTCGATCCCCAGGTCCTGCATCTTCGAGGTGTTGATCTGCAGCAGCTCGACGTCGACCACCACCTCGCCGCGCGCCTTGTCGTTGGCCTGGATGATCCGCTCCGCCACCTTGACGGCGTCTGCCGAGTCGCGCAGCACGATCGCGTTGAGCTGATCGTTCGAGGCAATGTTCTTGGTGCCGACGAGGCTTCTCAGGAGCGTCAGCATCTCCTTGACCTCGGCGTTCGACAGGAAGAAGGTCTGGATCACCTGCTCTTCGTACTCGCGCCGGTTCTGGGCGTTGTCCTCGATGACGATGATCGTGTCCTCGTTGAGGACCTTGTAGAAGTGCCCGGCGGCGCGCATCAGGAACTCGAGCGCCTCCTGGGCGGTGACGTCGGTCAGCTCGATCGCGAGCGTCTTGTCGCGCAGCTTGGAGTCGAACTGAACGTTGATACCGAAGGCGTTGCCGAGCGCCCGATAGATGTCGCGCACGCTCACCTTGTTCGGAAAGTTGAGCGAGATCGGGTCGTTCGACTTGGGGTTGAGCGTCGGCGGGCCGCCCTGCTCCTCCTTGACCTTCTGCTTCATCTGGTCGATCGAGCGCGGACCGGCCTGGCCGTCGTTGGCCTCGATCTCCTGTTGCACCTTCTCGTACTCGACCTGGGCGTACTGATTCGACGGATCGAGCTGCAGCGTCTGCAGGTACTCCCGCCGCGCCTGCTCGAGCGAACCGACGGCGTGGAGCTTCTTCGCACGCTGGAAGTGCTCCTGCGACGCCTTGATCTTGGCTCGCAGCAGGCCCGCCTTGTAGGAGATGTTGCTCGGGTACTGGTCGGTGAGCTCGAGATAGTGGAGCACCGCCTCGTCCCAGTCGCCGTTGCGCTCGGCGCTCTGTGCCTCCCGGTAGCTGCGGTAGCCCGAGCAGCCGACGAGCGTCAGCAACACGAGCAGCGCCATCACAGTGCGCCAGGGCTTCATCCGATTCGTTCCTCTCGCGAATTGCACCGACATGACCTCACCCTCCCGCCTGCAGCCGGGCCTCGGGAGCATCCGGGAAACCGACGAACCCGATGTCCGCCGACTCGAAGCCGATCTTATCGACGATAAAGCGCTCCATCAGGACGTCCCCCGCCAATGCGTTGTAGATCTCGTCGCCCTTCACGAACACCGCGATGCGGCGCTCGGGCGGACCGAAACTGCCCAGGTAGTTGAAGTCGATCGCCGGCGGCTGGGGCCGGGGAGGCGTCGGTGGCGTCGCCGGCCGGGCGACCGGTCGCGGTTGCGGCCGCGGCGCCGGCCGGCGCTCGACGGCCGGCCGCGGCTGGGGCGGCGGCGCCTTTTCGGCGAAGCGGAAAAGATCGCGCCCCGGCGTGTAGGAGGCGGCTTCGCGACGCAGCAGCTCGAGCTCGAGGTGAGGCAGCTCGATCCGCGCCAGTTCACCGGAGCCGGACAGCCTGCGCTGGGCCGCCGGCCCATCGGCGTCCCTCGAAGCCCCCTGAAACGCGCGATAGCCGAGCGACACCGCAAGGATCACCAGCAGCGCCGCCAGCAGTCTCTTCTGCCGTTCTTCCTTCGTCACGACGTTTCGCTCGCGCTGTCGCGATCGGCGGCCAACCGTTCGGGGTCGAGATCGTCTTCGAGAAACAAGGTCGAGATCGCGAGGTCGATGCTGAGATTGTTCCCGCTGCTTCCCTTGCCGCTGCGACCTCCGGGTCGGATCTCCTCCAGAATCACGAAGGTGTCGGTCACCTCGAGGAGGTTGATCAGCCGTCTCAGCGCCTGGTAGCTGCCGTCGACTCCGAAGACGATCGACCGCTTGACGAGGCCACGGCCCTCGATCGCCTGGTCGGGATAGCGGATGGTCGCCGGATCGAGACCCGAGCGGCGCGCGAGCCTCTTGACCTCGGCGATCAGCTTCGTGACCCTCTCTTCCTGAGTGCGGAAGCGCTGCCGGTAGAGCCTTGTCAGGCGACGGTGGTTGCGTTCCGCACGGGTCGCGAGCCGCTCGGCCGTCTCGCGTTCGCTCGTCACCTGGGCGAGACGGTCGCGCTGGCGCTCCACCGCCGTCGAGCGCTCCTCGGCTCTGCCGGCCCACAGCCCCTGGTAGAGCGCGAAGGCGCACAGATTGACCGTCAGCAGGACTGCGGCCGGCAGCCAGCTCTTCCAGTCGCTGCGGAGGCTCGTGAAGCTCATGATTCGACCTCCGCCGGGGCCGCCGCCGGCGTCGCACCCTCGCTGTCGGTCTCGCCGTCGCCCTGGCCGTCCTTCGCCTCCCGCGCCGGCGGCACGATCGGAGCCGGCCGGTAGCCGACGTTCATCGAGAACTCGACGAGTCCGCCGGCGTCGCGACGCGACTCCACCTGCAGATCGGGACGGAAGAAGCGGTCGTGCGCGTAGAAGGCATCGACCAGGACGAGCAGCACCTCGTCGTCCTCGGACGCGCCGGTGAGCTCCAGCAGCGCCTGCTCCCCCATCCTGCTTTCGGTGTCGGATCGTCTCCCTCCACCGGTGCCGTCCTGCCCGAAGCGAGGCGTCACCCGCTGCAGCCTCACCGTGTCGGGCAGCACCTCCGCCAGGTCATCGAACAGGGCGCTCCAGGCGAAGGTGCGCTCGGCGATCCTCGCGTTCAGGTACTCGATCTGCTCCGTCTGCCATTCGAGATCGTAGCCTTCGAGCCTGGCGACCGCCGCTTCGAGCGCCGCCGTCTGCCCCTCCACCTCTGCCGCCAGTGCCGTCAGCTCCTCCTCCTGCCCTCCGGAGCCGACGACATGACGCCAGTAGACGCTCACGTTGAAGACGAGCAGGGCGAGGGCGAGAACCCACAGCAGGCCGGCGAGCCGGCGTACCGGTCGACGGTTGACGAACGGACGTCGCGCGAGGTTGAGTCCGGCGTGGCTCATGCGAACTCCTGCCACGCGGCGCCGACCATCGGTGCGAGCTGCGCCATCGCGGCATCCGGCAGGTTGCCCCGCAACGGCAACTGCTCACGTTCGAGAGCGACGGGGGTCGCTCGCAGCCCCGCTTCCAGGCTGTCGAGCCAGAAGCGGCGGTTCGCCTCGGTCGAAGCGAGGAGCACCCTTCCCGGCTCGCTCCCGGGGAGCTGTTCCTCGACGAAGGCGCGGGTCAGCCTCAGGTCCCGGCGGACGAGTTCCGCGGCGTCGTCACCGCTGAGCCCGCGGGTGAGAGCACGGAAGCGGTGGAGCATCGGCTCGCCGCGACGGGTGAACGTGAGGCTGTAGCCGTGCTCCGACACCAGCACCACGACCGCCAGCTCGAGGCCTCCCACGACTTCGCGCACCGCTGTCGCGGTCGCCAGACTGCGGTTGAGGAGCTGCCCGAGCTGTACGTCACACTCGGCGAACACTCCCTCCAACTGCGAGAAGAGCGCCTCGATGCCGTAGCCGACGAGCGCACGCACCGGCTCCTCCTGATCGGGCAGGGCTGCCACCTCGACCGCCTGGAGACGCAGGTCCTCCACCGGGAACGGCACCTGGCGCTTGAGCTTCCACTGCAGCGCCTCCTGCCGCTTCACGCCGCGCGGCGGCAGGTCGGCGAGCTCGGCGAACGAGAGCCGCAGCCAGGCGTCTGGCAGTACCAGGGACGCCTCGGTGGGAGCGGTATCCAGGTGCCCCAGGAGCTCGCGGAGCACAGGGCGGAACAGCCCCGGGTCGTGCATCGGCGCCCCGAGCGCCCCTTCGCCGAAGAGCTCCTCGGGGAGCTCCGCCACCAGGAAGTCCTCGATCTCGAAGCCGCTCTCCGCGCGCACGAAACGGCCGAACGAGAGCTTCCGCTCGTCGAGCAGGAAGACGTCCGGAGGCACCGGCCTGGGGTCGGTCCCCAGGAGGCGGCTAATCCACGAAGGTGACTTTGTTGATCTCACGCAGCGTGGTCACTCCTTCGAAGACCTTCTCGAGCGCCGACTCGCGCAGGAAGAGCATCCCTTCCTCGTGAGCCGCGCGCTTGATCTCGGACGCCGGTCGGCGGTCGAGAATCAGTTCGCGGATGCGGTCGGACAAATCGAGCAGCTCGGAGATCGCCGTCCGGCCGAAGAAGCCGGTGCCGTTGCACTCGAAGCAGCCCGCCCCCTCGTAGAAGACCCGGTCCCGGTTCTCGGCCGGATCGAGTGCACTCTCCTCGAGGAGCTGGTCGGTCACCTCGACCTCGCGCCGGCAGCTTTCGCAGATCCGCCGGACGAGACGCTGAGCGAGCACGCAGTTGAGCGCCGACACGAAGTTGTAGAGATCGACGTTCATGTTGAGGAACCGGCCGAGGACGTCGATGACGTTGTTGGCGTGAACCGTCGTGAAGACGAGGTGGCCGGTGAGCGCGGATTGCACGGCGATCTGTGCCGTCTCGTGGTCGCGGATCTCGCCGACCATGATCTTGTCCGGGTCGTGGCGCAGGATCGACCTCAGCCCTCGCGCGAACGTCAGCCCCTTCTTTTCGTTGACCGGGATCTGGGTGATACCGGTGAGCTGGTACTCGACCGGATCCTCGATCGTGATGATCTTGTCTTCCGACGACTGGATCTCGGAGAGACATGCGTAGAGCGTCGTCGTCTTACCGGACCCTGTGGGACCGGTCACGAGCACCATGCCGTAGGGCTCGCGGATGAACTTGCGCACCTTCGACATGGTGCGGCCGTCGAAACCGAGGATGTCGAGGCGGAGGTTCTTGAACTCCTTGTTCATCGACTCCTTGTCGAGGATGCGGATCACGCAGTCCTCGCCGTGCACCGACGGCATGACCGACACACGGAAGTCGATGGTGCGCCCCTCGAAGCGCAGTTTGAAGCGGCCGTCCTGCGGGATCCGCTTCTCGGCGATGTCGAGCTCCGCCATCACCTTGATGCGGCTGATCACCGTCTGGTGGTGTCGCTTGTCGATCGGCTCCATCGCCTGGTAGAGCACGCCGTCGATCCGGTACTTGATGATGACCTCGGCTTCGCGGGTCTCGATGTGGATGTCGCTGGCACGACGCTGAATGGCGTTGAAGATCGTCGAGTCGACCAGCCGGATGATCGGGCTCGCGTCGGAGGTGATGCGGTCGATCGACAGCACCTCCTCCCCCTCCTCGTCCTCGCCGACGAGTTGAAGCCGGAAGTCCTCGGTCGCCTCGTCGAGCACCCGCTGCGCGCTCTCGGAGCGCTGCAGGATCTCGGCGATCGCCGAGCGCACGCCGACGCGAACCTCGACGGGCTGCCCGAGCAGGAACTCGAGCTCGTCGAGCCTCGTCACGTCCGTCGGGTCGGCCATCACCACCGCCAGCCGCCCCTGGAGCTGCTCCTGCGGCACGAAGTCGTAGCGCAGCATCAGGTCGAAGGGGATCGAGCGGAACAGATCGTTGTCGATCCGGAAGTCCGCCATGTCGACGAAGTCGAGGCCGTGCGTGTCGGCGAGCTCGCGCGCATCGCGCAGCTCGGAGGCTCCCGCGACGGCGAGGTCCTGGACCGTTTCGATCAGCGGCGTGTTGTCGTCGAGACTCATCGGATCTTGTGGGGTTCAGAGGTTCGGTCGCGCCGCCTCGCCCTCGGGCGGGTGGCGAGGACGCAGTCCCCACGAAGGAATACGGCCCTCGCGGCGCATCGTCTAGGCGGTCGCTCTCGTGTCCGTCGGTCGCTCAGATCCCGAGATTCCCCAGCAGGCTGTACATCGGCAGATAGACGGCCACCAGCAGGATCGCGACCAGCGAGGCCATGATGACCAACATCGCCGGCTCGATCAAACCGAGAATGCGCTCCATGCGGGTCTCGACCTCCTCGTCCAGGAAGTCCGAGACGTCGGTCAGCATCTGATCGAGCGCTCCGGTGGTCTCGCCGACCTGCACCATGTCGATCATGAGGTCCTCGGCGACCCCTGTCGCTCGCAGCGACTCCGCCAGCGAGACCCCCTCGCGCACGGCTCCCGGCAGCGGCTCGAGGCGGGCACGGATCGCCGCATTGCCGATCGCTCCGACGCTCGTGTCGAGCGACGGGACGATCGGGATGCCGCCCGCCAGCAGCGTCGAGAGCGAGCGACAGAACTCCGAAAGCGCCATCCGTTCGAAAACGATGCCGAGAAGCGGGATCCGCAGCTTGACGCCGTCGATCCAGCGCCGGCCGCCGTCGCTGCGGCCCCACTGGCGCAGAAGGAACACGCCGGCGATGCCGCCGACGACGATCCAGACGGCGCTACCGCGCAGAGTGTTCGCCACCGTCATCACGATCCTCGTGAGCGCCGGAAGCTCCGCGCCCAGCGATGCGAAGAAGGTGTCGAAGTTCGGCAGCACGTAGGCCGTCATGACGAGAATGAGGATCAGCGACAGGGTGATCAGCGCCGCCGGGTACATCAACGAAGAGATGACCCGCTTGCGGGTGTCGAGGACGATCTTCTGGTAGCGGACGAAGCGGTTGAGCACCCCCTCGAGCTCGCCGCTGCGCTCGCCCGCCTGAAGGGTGGGGGCGAAGAGCGCCGGCAGCCGATCGCCGAACGAGGCGAACGCCTCCGACATCGACTCTCCCCCCTTGACCCGGTCCCGCACCTCGGCGAGCACCTCGCGGAAGCCGGCGTCACGCGGCCGGTCCTTGAGCAGATCGAGCGACTGCAGCAACGGCAACCCCGAACGTAGCAGGGCGATCAGCTCGCGATTGAACACAAGGAGCTCGCGAATCGGCACCTTGCTCGCTGCGCCGGCGCTCCACGGATTCCCCAGCGCCGCCAGGAGGCCGCGCCTGCGCACGTCGAAGACGTAGAAACCCTTCTTCTCGAGTTCGCCGCGAACGGCCCTCGCGTCGTCACCTTCGTAGACCCGCTCGAGGACCTGCCCCTCCGGGGTGCCGATCCGGCAGAGGAATTCCATCAGCGCTCCTCCGATGAAGCGGCCCGCCCCGGCGGAGAAACCGGCAGCTCGATCCAGGTCAGGACCACCATCAGTGCGGTCTCGCTCGTCTCGGTCTGTGCCAGGCCGAGCACCATCGGCCGATCGGCGGTGAGGTTGAGGTTGGTGTGGATCAACGGCCGCGCCTCTTCACCCCGCCCACGGGAGAGCACGAAGTTCTCGAGACGCAGGGTCGCTGGAGAGACGTCGGCGGCGGAAACAAAGCCCACCTCCCAGCCGGTTCCAAACTCGTGGCGGATCGTCTCCCCCTCGGAAGCCTCGAGCGTGGCGCGCGCCAGCAGCCGGAAGTCGCGAAAACCGAGCAGTTCGCGCAGCCGCTCGGCGAGGGGCGCCGCCAACCTCGGCGAGCCGCCGCGCTCGCCGGAGCTCCCGGCCCGCACGACCTGCAACTCGACCCGCACCCTCCGCGGCGGCGTGTCGAAGGTCCGCAGGCGGGAGCGCACGGCACGCATCACTGCGGCCGTGTCCCGAACGACGAGGACGTTGTCGCTCGGCTGCAGCTCGACGCTGCCGGCGGAGCTCAGCAGCCCCTCGACCGCGGCGATCGCCTCGAGGGTCGACCGGTACTCGAGGGTGAAGATCGTCACCACCAGCTCCTCCGCCGGCTGCTGCGCCCCTGCCGGAGCGGGGAGGATGAGCGACGCCAGCGTCAGCGCCGCGATCGCGATCGACGACCGCCGCGACCCTTCTGCGAAGAACGGGCACAGCCGGCTAGACGTCCAGCGATTCATCGACGACCATCACCACCGACAGGTCCTCACCACCCCACTCGTAGACGCGCGCCGTCGGACGGTCGAGACCGTCGATCGCCTGTGCCGGCGCGCTCGTCACCTGTCGCAGCGACCACGGGTCGTCCTCGTCGCGGCCGATGGTCGACGGCAGCAGCAAGAGCGAGCCGACGAACAACGAAGCAGCGGCCCACCGGTAGCCGCTCGACCGCCGGGTAGCAACCGGCACGAGCTGCCGCGAACGGCGGACCACATCTACGCCCGCTCGCACCGCCTCGACCTCGCCCTCGTCGGGCTCCCAGCCCGCGGCACCCTGGAAGACCAGCAGAGGGTCCCGGTCGAGCGCCTCGCGACGGCAGCGATCGCAGTGGTCGAGATGCGAGAGCGCCGCCTGCCAGCCGGCGGGCGGGTCGAGCTGCGGATCGTCCCGATGCGCGAGCATCCGATCCCAGTCCGGGCAGTGACCCGTCACTCCCCACCTCCGCGCCGACGGGCCACGTACTCGGGGTAGCGCTCCTCGAGCGCCCGGCGCAGCACCTTGCGGGCTGCAAAGAGGTGGTTGCGCACCGTGGAGGCACGGCAGCCGAGAATCGCCGCCACCTCGGACGACGGCAACCGCTCCACCTCCCTCAGCACGAACACCGCTCGCTGGCGCTCGGTCAGCTCGCCGGCCAACTCGTGCAGGATGCGGGTGACCTCCCGCTCCTCGAGCTGGGCGACACTGGTGCGCCGCGAATCGGCGAGCCGCACATAGTGATGCCGGACCGGTTCGCTGTTGCGGTCGCGGGTGTTGCGGGATCGCACCAGATCGATCGCGAGGTTGGTGGCGATCCGGTAGAGCCAGGTATTCGGGCTGTAGCGAGGGTTGTAACGTTCCCGATGCTCCCAGGCTCGGACGAAGGTGAGCTGAGCGACGTCGCGAGCATCCTCGCGATCGCCCGTGACCCGCCAGCCGAGCTGCAGGAGCGGCCCCGTCTTGCGATCGATCAGTCGGTCCAGGGCGCCTTCGTCCCCCTCCGCCATCGCCAGCAGCAGATCGCGATCGCTGACGTCGCCGGACGACTTCTGGTCCGTCGGTTCGGAGGGGGGCTCAGGCAGTGGGACGAGTTCCGGCACGTTCAAGACTCCAGTGGTAGTACGGCCGAGCGGGGTCGGGCGTCTAGAAGCCGGCGTCAGGCGACCGTCGGGACCGTAACCCACGAAGATTGCAGCGATTATACTGCCGGCCGGGCTGCCTCAGCCTCTCCCCCGACCATGTGGATCCTCTACCAGACAGCGGTCGCGGCCGCCTTGGCCGTCGCCGGACCGCTGCTCCTCCTGCGTCGTGGCCGACACTATCTGCCGACCCTTCGAGGACGGCTCGGTGGATACGACGGCAGGCGGGTGGAAGAGCCGCTCTGGCTGCATGCGGTGTCGGTCGGCGAGGCGCGCGTCGCGGCGACGCTGGCAGCCGGCCTGGGAGCCGAACGCGATCTCGTCGTGACGACCACCACCCCCACCGGCCAGCAGCAGGCGATCGCGCTCCTCGGGTCGAGGGCTGCGATCGCCTACTTCCCGTTCGATCTCGGCTTCGCCGTGCGCCGCTTCCTCGGCCGCTTCGCCCCACGAGCCCTGGTGCTGGTCGAGGGCGACTACTGGCCGCTGGTGCTGCGCCACGCCCGGCGCCGCTCGATCCCGATCGCGGTGGTCAACGGGAGGGTCGGCGACGGCACCTTCCGCCGCTGGCAGCGCTGGAAGTCGCTCGCCCGGCGCCTGTACGGGGCGGTCGACCGGTTCGCCGTTCAGACGCAACTCGATCGCGAGCGTCTCGAGGCGCTGGGGGTCGAAGCGCGTCGCATCCATGTGACCGGCAACCTCAAGTTCGACGCCGAGGCGCCGCCGCCGGCAGAGGAGGCAGAGGCTTGCCTCGAAGCGCTCGCCGGCGGGCGGCCGATCGTCGTCGCCGGATCGACCATGCCCGGCGAGGAGGCGACCGTCCTCGACGCCTTCCGGCGCGCGACCGGCGGGCGCGAGGCGCTGCTGGTGGTGGCCCCACGCCATCCCGAGCGATGGAACGAGGTCGCCGGCGAGATCGAGGGCGGCGGCTTCACCCTCGTCCGGCGCGGCGATCTCGAGCCCGCCCAGGCCGCGGAGGCTGGAAGGCCGGACGTCGTGCTGCTCGACAGCCTCGGCGAGCTCGCCGCCATCTATCGCCTCGCCGTCGCCGCCTTCGTCGGCGGCACCCTCGCTCCGACCGGAGGTCACAACCCGATCGAGCCGGCACTGTTCGGCGTGCCGACCGCGGTCGGCCCGTCGATGCACAACTTCAAGGACACGGCGGCAAGGTTCGACGAGGCCGCCGCCTGGAGGAGGGTCGCGGAGGTCGACGACCTCGCCGCCTTCTTCGGCGCCGCTCTTGATGGCGACCTCGAGGAACTCGGAATCCGCGCCAGGGAGCTCGTCGAGAGCCATCGGGGCGCGACCGCACGCACGCTGGAGGCACTCGCCCCGCTGCTGGCGAGGCTCGAATGAGCGCTCTTCCGCTCGCGGTTGCCGGCCGCTCGCCGTGGCAGCGGATCTACGCCGCCGCTCATCGGCTGCGACGACGCCGCAGCGCAGCCCGCGCACGACGGCTGCCGCGACCGGTCGTCTCGATCGGCAACCTCCACTGGGGGGGCAGTGGCAAGACACCGCTGACCGCCGCCCTGGCGCGCCACCTCGTCTCCCAGGGCCTGCGACCGGCGATCCTGTCGCGCGGCTATGGCAGGAAGGACCGCCAGGTGCGAGTCGTCTCGACCGGCGACGGCCCGCTCCTCGGCCCGGCCGTCGCCGGGGACGAACCCGTGTTGCTCGCCGGCGAGGCTCGAGGGGCGGCCGTCGTCGTCGCCCCGCGACGCTACGACGCCGGTCGCCACGCCCTCGAGCGGCTCGATCCGCCACCGGAGCTCTTCCTTCTGGACGACGGGTTCTCGCATCTCGATCTCTGGCGCGACCTCGACCTGCTGGTCTTCCCGCGATCCGATCCGTTCGGTGGCGGCCGGCTGTGGCCCGGAGGGCGACTGCGCGAACCGCTCGCCTCCGCCGCCCACGCCGACGCGGCGATCCTCACCGGAGTGGGAGTCGAGGACCCTGCCGGCGACGCGCTGGCCGAGGCCCTCCGGCCGCACGGCTTTGACGGTCCCGGGTTCGTCGCTCGGTTCGAGATCGGAGCCGCCCGCACCGTCGACGGCAGAGCGGTGCCGCAGCATGGCCGGATCTTCGCCGTGAGCGCCATCGGGCGACCGGCCGAGTTCGAGCGCGCGGTCGAGAAGAGCGGCTTCGAGCTTGTCGGTGCGCTGAGCCTTCCCGACCACCATGCCTACCCCGACCCGACGTTGCGCGAGATCGAATCCGGCTTTGCACAGAGCGGTGCAGAGTGGGTCCTGACCACGAGCAAGGACCGCGTCAAGTTGCTCGGTCGCCTCGATCTGCCGCTCGCCGAGCTGCCGCTCGAGGCCGAACCGGAACCCGCGCTCCTCGAGTGGCTGGACGGTCGGTTGGAGGAGTTACTCGGCAGCGCGGCCGACGGTCGAGAGTCGCCGGACGAAGGGGGCGGACGTTGAAGGACGCACCTCTTCTCCACGCCGCCGAGGCCGGCGCCTTCCACCTGCTGCGCGGCTGTCTGCGCGCGCTTCCGCACGGTCGAACGCGCGCGATCGGTCGAAGGCTCGGTGATCTCGCCCACTCTCTGCTCGGCTCCCGGCGTCGTCTGGCGCGGGCCAACGTCGAGGCGGCCCTGCCCGAGCTCGACGCCGGCGACTGCCGCCAGGTGGTGCGCGGAGCGTTCCGGCAGATGATGACCCACGCCGCCGAGTTCCTCTCGTGGGAACGCTTCGGCCCCCGAGAGCTGTGCGAGCGCTGGAGCCTCGAGGGCTGGGAGCACACCGTCGGCGACGGACGACCGCGCTTCTTCATGACCGCCCACTTCGGCTACTGGGAGCTGCTGGGACGGCCGCTGCCGCTCTACCATCCGCCGGTCGCCGCGCTCGTCCGCCCGCTCGACAATCCGCGCCTCGACCGCTACGTCGATCGCGCCCGCACCGCCTTCGGCCTGCGCCTCATCCACAAGCACGGCGCGGCAAGGGCGATCACGAGGGCGCTACGGCAGGGGACGTCGATGATCGTCCTCGTCGACCAGCGGGTCCCGCCGCGCGACGCGGTGACGGTGCCGTTCTTCGGCCGCCCCGCGCTGACGACCAACCTGCTCGCACGGCTGGCGCTCGCCCACCACGCGGACGTCGTGCCGATCTACGTCTACCCGGCACCGCACGGGCGCTACCGGATCGTCGCCCGCGCGCCGATCTCCGCCGACAGCATCGACGGCGCCGACCCGGTGGTCGATCTGACCCGGCGTTACATGGCAGCGGTCGAGGCGGAGATCCGGGCGAGCCCGGCGAGATGGCTGTGGATGCACGATCGCTGGAGGATGCCGTGAGCACCCCTGGGACCGGCAGCCCGAGGACGGTCGTCGTCGCGCCGAACTGGGTCGGTGACACCGTGATGGCGTTCCCCGTGCTCGAGGCGCTGGCAGCTTCCGGACGGGTCGTCGAAGTGCTGGCGCGGCCCCACCTCGTGCCGCTCCTCGAGCGGGTTCCCGCCGTCGCCGCGGCCGTTGCGGCGAGCGACGACGCTCAGCGACTGGCGCGGCTGCGCGAGGGGCGCTACGACGAGGCGGTCCTGCTGCCGAACAGCTTCCGCTCCGCTCGACTCGCCCGCCGCGCCGGCATCCCCGCCCGCTGGGGCTACCGGGGCGGATTCCGCAGCCCGCTGCTCGCCCCCGCCGTCGCCCGACCGCCGACCGACGTTCATCAGGTGGAGGACTACGCCCCGCTGCTCGCGGCGATGGGCGTCGAGCCGCCCGGCGATTGGACCCCGCGGCTCGAACTGGGCCCGGAGCACGCGGCGCGCGGCGCCGAACGCCTGGCCCGCGCGGGCATCGACATCGCCGCCGGACCGATCGTCGGGCTCTTCCCCGGCGCCGAGTTCGGGGCCTCCAAGCAGTGGCCGAGGGAGCGGTTCGAGGAGACGGCGCGGCAGGTGCGGCGCGCGCTGCCCGAGGCGCGGCTGACGATTCTCGCCGGGCCGAAAGAGACCTGGCTCGCCGTACGGCTGCACGAGGAGACCGGCAAGGTCCATCCGGTCCTGGGCCCCGACCTCGATCTGGCGGACCTGGCTGCGGTGCTCTCCCACCACCGCGTCCTCGTCACCAACGACTCGGGGCCGATGCACCTGGCTGCCGCCGTCGGCGTCCGCTGTGTGGCACTCTTCGGCCCCACCGACCCGAGCCGAACCGCTCCCACCGGCGAAGGCCACCACGTCGTCACCCGCGACCGGTGGTGCGCGCCGTGCTTCCGGCGGCGCTGCCCGCTGCTGCACCACCGCTGCCTGCGCGACATCGAAGCCGACGAGGTCGTCTCGATCGTCGAGCGGACCGTCGCCGGCAGCGGCGGCTCCGGCGGGTAGCCGCTCTCAGCCCGTCTCGGCCGCTTCGAGCTCGAACAGGGGGTCTCCCCCCTCGACCGCCTGCCCCGCTTCGACATGGATGCGGCTGACGACGCCGTCGCGCTCGGCCTGGATCTCGTTCTCCATCTTCATCGCCTCGAGCACGACGACGCCCTGCCCGGCGGT
This sequence comes from Candidatus Multivoradales bacterium, assembly GCA_965223855.1. Classification (GTDB taxonomy): domain Bacteria; phylum Acidobacteriota; class Thermoanaerobaculia; order Multivoradales; family JAHEKO01; genus CALZKB01. The sequence goes on along the minus strand of CBDCXM010000009.1, from coordinate 1,407,088 downwards.
GACGGCGTCCCCTTCCGCGACCAGCACCGAGGTAACCCGCCCCGGCATGTAGGCGTCGACCCGCTGCCGGCCGCCGCCGGCACCCTCGGCGTGGGCCGACTCGGCCAGCGCGGTCAAGGGATCCTGCACATGGACCGTCTCCACGCCGCCGCTGCTCGTCACCTCGTAACGATCCTCGCCGACGCTCCTGACGGCGACCTCGAATTGCATCCCTTCCACCAGCAGGCTGCGCACCCCGTTCATCGCTTCCGCGGAGAGGATGACGTAGGACTGATCACCGATCTGCAGGTTGAACTCGCCACCCCGCCGCTCGATCTTGACCTTCATCTCGCCGTCGGTGTGTTTGACGATCAGCTCCATCCGCTCCCCCTGATCGCGTCACGGCGCCCGGCCGAGCGCCAGTAGTCGCGCCGTCCTTCGCTCTTCGCGTCCGCCGCTCTCCGGCCACCCCGCTCGAGGTGCTCGAGGGCGGCTGCGGCGATGGTCAGATTGCGCAGGTGATCCGGTGGATCGGGCTGGAGCTCTCCCGCCGCGAGCTTGCGGTCGAGCATGCCGATGTCGAAATTGCCGCTCCTGAAGTCGCCGTCTTCGAGAAGGGCCTGAAAGAGCGGCGCCGTCGTGCGGATGCCGTCGACCCTCAGCTCGGCCAGGGCGCGGCCGAGGCGGTCCATCGCCTCTTCCCGGTCGGCTCCGAAAGCGATCAGCTTGCCGATCATCGGGTCGTAGTGGATCGAGACCTCGCCTCCCTCGTACACGCCGCAGTCGTTGCGCACCCCCGGCCCCTCCGGGAGGCGCAGCCGGACGATCCGCCCGGGTGACGGGGTGAAGCCGCGCCAGGGGTCCTCTGCATAGAGGCGCACCTCGATGGCGTGCCCGCGCGGCTCGATCCCCTCGAGCCGGGGGTCGAGCGGCTCCCCCTGGGCAACGGCGATCTGCTGGCGGACGATGTCGACCCCCGTCACCTGCTCGGTGATCGGATGCTCGACCTGCAGGCGGGTGTTCATCTCGAGAAAATAGAAGTCACCGTTCGGATCGAGGAGGAACTCGACCGTGCCGGCGTTGGCATAGCCGACCGCCTCGGCCGCGCGCACCGCCGCCTCTCCCATGCGGCGGCGCAGGTCGGCGTCGACGACCGGCGACGGCGCCTCCTCGACGACCTTCTGATGCCGCCGCTGCAGCGAGCACTCGCGCTCGCCGAGCGACACCACCTTGCCGTGCTCGTCGCCAAGGATCTGGATCTCCACGTGCCGCGGTTCGAGGACGAACTTCTCGATATAGACGGCGTCGTCGCCGAAGCTCGCCGCCGCCTCCGATCGTGCCGTCCGGTAAGCCGACGGCAGGTCTTCCGCCGATTCGACGAGGCGCATTCCCTTGCCGCCTCCACCAGCCGAAGCCTTCACCATGACGGGAAATCCGATCTCCTCCGCGAAGGCGACCGCCTCCGCAGCGGTCGGCAGCGGATCCTCTCCACCCGGCACGACGGGCACACCGGCGGCCTTCATGAGACGCCGACTCTCGATCTTGGAGCCCATCGAAGCCATCGCCTCGGGCGACGGGCCGATGAACTTGACTCCCCTGTCGCGGCACAGCCGGGCGAAGTCGGCGTTCTCGGACAGAAATCCGTAGCCGGGGTGGATCGCGTCGGCACCGATCTCCACGGCGAGTTCGGCGATCGCCTCGCCCCTCAGGTAGCTCTCGGCCGACGGCGCCGGGCCGACCCTGTAGGCCTCGTCGGCGAGGAGCACCGGCAGCGCCGCCCGGTCAGGGTCGGAGAAGACGACGGCGGAGCGGATGTCGAGTTCGCGCAAGGTCCTCAGCACACGCACCGCGATCTCGCCGCGGTTGGCGATCAGCACCTTGCTGAAACGTTTGCCCGATTGCCCCATCTGATGGTCTCGAATGGCTGGCGATGATAGCAGCGACGGCTCAGCCGGCCGGCGCGGAAGGCTCACCCGCCGCGAGCGGCATCGGCCCCTTCCAGACGAACAGAATCAGCGCCACGAGACCTACCGCCGAAGCGAGGAGCGACAGGTGGAACGGCCTGCGATCGATGTCGATGGTGACCCGGTGCCGGCCCGCCGGGACCTTGATGCCGAGACGGTGGAGGTTGGCGGCGAAGAAGGACGCCGGTTCGCCGTCGACCTCCACCTTGTAGATCGGCAGGTGCGTGCGTTGGACGACGAGGACGGCGGGGTCGGGCGCCTCGACCTCGATCTCGAGCGCCGCCCCCCGACGCGACAGCTCGCGAGCCGTCCCCGGCGCTCCGACGCGCAGCTCGTGCTCACCCGCCAGAACGACGTGGCGAGAGGGATCGAACTCCTCGTCGAGAATCGTAGCCAGCGCGTCGCTGAGATTGTCGGAACCGTTCGAGGCTCCGGGCACTTCGAGCCACCGGGCCGATCGCAGCAACCGGTAGACATGGAGCTCGGTACCGGGAGTCGGGCGGGTCGTGACGAGCTCGACGCGATCGAGCACCCGCTCGTCCAGAGGTCGCTTGATGAGAAGGAACTCGACGCCGCTCGCCTCGAGGATCCGCATCCTGTCGAGGTCCGAGTCGGCATTGACGAGTGTGCCCGCAGTGGCACGGGTGAGGAAGGAGTCGAGCCCCTCCGGCGAAACGTCGAACTCGTAGTGGAGGTCACCCTTCACGCCCGACCACGGTGCGAGATCCTGGTACAGGGCGCGCTGGCGCCACAGGAAGCTGCCGCCCGGAAACTCTCGTGCTTCGATGCGCGTCGGGCCGAACAGATTGAAGACCTCGGCGTACACCACTCTAGAACCGGGAGGAATCTCGTCCAGCAGAGGCGGGCGCTCGAGGTAGAAGCGCCGCTCGTCGGTCTCGAGGACCGGCACGAGGAAGAAGATCTGGGACGCAGTGTGGAGGACGAGCAACAGCGCTCCGAAGAGCGCCGGCCGACGGCGGGTCGCTCCGAGGCCGACGAAGGCGAGCCCGAGTGCCAGCAGGTTGATGAGGCACAGGCCGGCCCAGCGCAGGCGCTCGCGCTCGACGAACTCTTCTCCGGCGCCCTCGGGAATCAGCCGGCCGAGCCACGTCTCCGCCAGTGACGGGAGGACCGTCAGCACGAGCCAGCCGGCACCCACGAGCGTCGCCAGCACCGCCAACGAGCGCCGGAAGCGTCGCCTGCCGACCGGGTCCGAGAGCGTCGATGCCGCCAACGACGCCAGGACCGCCAGTCCGAGCGCCACCAGACACCAGAGCTTGGCCGGAATCCGAAGCAGCGAAGCACCCGGCAGCCTGGACACGGCGACGACGATCGGGTTCGTCTCTCCGAGCGCGAAGAACAATCCCCCACCTACCAGCCACCACGCCCAGCCGAAGGAGCGGTCGCCCGACTTGCGCGCCGCCGTCGCCAGGGCGATCGCCAGCAATCCGGGGTAGTACGTGAGGAAGAGCGGCACGTGGTTGACGTGCAAGTGGTGCCCCCAGTAGTTGACGTTGGGGGGGCCGAACGGCAGAGGAATCAAGAGGTCGAGCGCATCGACGGGCCGCCATCCGCCAAAGGTCGCGAGATCGTCGCCGTAGCCCCAGAAGCCGCGATACGAGAAGCCGACGATCCGCAGCAGCTCGACCCACTGCGGCGCCGCGATCAACGTGCCGAGGCCGATCGCGAGAGCGGCGGCGCCCCATGGATAGCGCCGCCGGTGACGGTAGAGAACCACGGCAACGACGCCGAAGAAGGCGATCGCCGCCGTCACCGGATCGCCGCCCAGGATCATCAGCACCCACAGCACCACGAGCGCCACGAAGGCTCTCCGACGAGTGTGCCGCCGTTCCATCTCCACCGCCGCCGCCAACAGTGCAGGTAGCAAGGCTGCCGCCGCGACGAGATTGAAGAGGTTGAGCGTCGACAGGAAGTACCCGCTCAGGGCGTACACGACCCCGAGAGTCCACGCGGCTTCGCGGGACTGGCCGAGAGCCCGCCCGAGCCAGAACCCGCCGACGAGCGCCGCCAGCCAATGAAGCCAGAAGTGGGCGTTGATCATCCACAGCGGCTCCGCGACATAGAGCAGCAGGTTGGTCGGATAGAGCGGTACCGTGTTCGGGTTGCCCACGTGGACCTGCCCGCCCGCGCGTTGGAGATCGACCATCGGCAACTCGCCCGCGAGCATCGCCTCCGCCTGCGCGAACTTCTTCCCGTAGTGGGTGTTCATCACGTCGCGCTGAAAGAGGGTTCGCTCGCCGCTCGCCAGCGGTGCGATCACGAAGCCGAGCAGCACGAGTACCGGCGCCACCCACGCGAGGAGGAAGCGGAGACGGCCCGCGTCGTCGTTCCGTACAATGTCGCTCATGCTGAAGGGTCTGTGGGCCGCCATGCGGCCTCATCAGTGGGTCAAGAACGTCTTCGTGCTGGCGCCACTCGTCTTCGCCGGCTCGCTCGGCGACCGTGACGCCCAGGCGAGGACGCTCCTCGCCTTCGTCGCGTTCTGCCTCGCGTCGAGCGCCGTCTACCTCTTCAACGACATCCGCGACCGCGAGGAAGACCGCCGGCACCCACTGAAACGCCATCGGCCGTTCGCTTCCGGCATTGTATCTCCGGCGGTCGGCATGGTCGCGGCGCTCGTCCTCGTCGGCGCCGCGCTGACTCTCGCAGCCTGGCTCGGCGGCACCGTCGTCACCGTCGTCGCGCTCTACTTCACCCTCAATCTCCTCTACTCGCTCGGCCTCAAGCGGGTCGTAATCCTCGACGTCCTCATCATCAGCCTGGGATTCGTGCTGCGCGTCTTCGGCGGCGGCTCGGCGGCCGGCGTCGAGGTCTCCGCATGGCTGCTCCTGTGCACGATCTTCGTTTCGCTGCTCCTGGCGCTCTCCAAGAGGCGCCACGAGATCATGCTGCTGTCCGACCGGGCGGGTGACGCCCGTGACGTGCTCGAGCGCTACAGCGCTCCGTTCCTCGATCAGATGGTCAATGTGGTGACCGCATCGAGCGTGCTCTCCTACGCGCTCTACGCCGTGGCGCCCGAGAACGTCGACCGCTTCGGCAGTCGGCTCGTGTACACGGTGCCGTTCGTGCTCTTCGGGATCTTCCGCTACCTCTTCCTGATCTACCAGAAGACCGCACAGCGCAACCCGACCGAGCAGCTCCTGCGTGACCTCCCCTTCCTGCTCAACATCGCCGCCTGGGGAGGAGTGGTCTTGTGGATCGTCTATCTCGGCTGACCGTCGCCGTCGCCCTGGCGTTCGCGACCGCCGGCTGCACCACCCCGCCTTCGGGGGACGACGAAGGACTGTCGGCTGCCGCCCAACGGCTGCAGAGCTATCTCAGGATCGACACGACAGACGGGCACGGCGACGAGGGTCAGGCCGTACGAACCGGAGAGACGGCAGCGGTCCGGGGAGAGAGCGCCGCCGTCGATCTCCTCGAGAGCTTCGTCGCCGGCAGCGCGATCGAGACCACACGGCTCGACGCCGGAGACGGTCGGCCGAGCTGGTACGCGAGGCTTCCCGCTTCGGCGGGCGCCGAGAGCGGCCCGACTCTGCTGCTGCTTCACCACATCGACGTCACGCCGGCCGGGGACGGGTGGGCGCAGGCGCCCTTCTCGGGCGCCCACGTCGATGGCGAGTTGTGGGGGCGTGGGGCGATCGACGCCAAGGGGCTCGGCATCGCACAGCTCTCCGCGATGCTCGAAGTAGAAAGATCGGGCCGACGACGACACCGCGCGGTCGCGCTGTTCGCGGCGGCAGGAGAGGAGACCGGAGGCGAGATCGGCGTCGGCCGCTGGCTGAGGGAGCGACCCGAGCTCTTCGCCGACACGGCAGCGGTGCTGAACGAGGGGGGGTTCAACCGGGTGTCGGAGGAGCGCATCCAGTGGTGGGGCATCGAGACGGCCCAGAAACTTCCGCTGTGGCTCAGGATCGAGGCTCCTGACGCGCGCACTCTGGTCACCGCACTCGATCGCCTGCTCGCGGAACCGATCGAATGGCGGGTCACCGCGCCGGCGAGACGGGTCTTCGCCGGCCTCGCCCCGTTCTACCGGCGCGGCCGGCGCTCGGTCTTCCTCGACCTGGATAGCCACATCGCACCGACCGGGCCGACCACCCGACTCATGCCCGGGATGGAGAACTACTTCATCGATTCCCTTCAGGTCAATCAACTCGAGACGGAAGAGGACGGCAGCGCCTGGGCGTCGATCGACGCCCGTCTGTTGCCGGGGTCGGACACCGACGCCAAGCGCACCGCGATCGCCCAGACCCTCGGGCCCGAAGTAGCGATCGAGACCCTCCTGGCCGCTCCACCCGCCGCAGCGAGCCCGTTCGACCACGAGGTCGTCGCCCTGCTCGAGCAGGTCTTGAGCACCGAAGCGCCGATCGTCGAGCAGATGATCGGTGGCGTCACCGACTCCCGCTACTTCCGGGAGCGAGGGTTCCCCGCCTACGGCTTCTCACCCTTCCGACTGAGCGGGCGCTACACGACGACCGTCCACGCCGCCAACGAGAGGATCGCGGTCGCCGCCTTCGACGAGGGGGTCGAGCGGATGACGAAGATCGTCGCCGGCTGGGTCGGAACTCAGTCGGATCCTGCAGAAGACGAATCGCCGGACGCCTCCCGCCACCAGTAGAGCGGCCCCTCGTTCTTCGGGTGCCCCGCCCAGAAGGCATCCACCGAGAGCTTCCAGGCGAGCATCTCCGCCTCCAGCGTCTCGACCTCGTCGGCCGGCAGCGTCGGCGCCAGATCGGTGTGCTCGAAAGGATCGACACCCAGATCGTAGACCTCGGTCGGACGGCGCCCGAAGGAATAGACGACCTTGCGATCGTCGCGCCGCAGTCCCAGGCAGTGACTCCGATACCAGCACGACGTCACCACCCGCTCGTGGCCGGGAGTCGACAGCACGCTTTGCCCCGGAAGCGTGCCGGACCATTCGAGGTCGAGCAGTTCGAGCAGCGTCGGCATCAGATCGAGGTGCGAACGCAGCCCGTCCAGCGTTCGGGGCGGGCCGATCAGCGCCTCGGGACCGTGCAGCAGCCAGGGGGTGTGCACCACCTCCTCGTACGGCACGACATCGTGCTCGTAGAGCCCGTGCTCACCGTGGGCTTCGCCGTGATCGCCGATGACGATCAGGAGCGTGTTGTCGAGCGCTCCGCCGGCGGCCAGCGACGCTCTCAGGGCACCGACGAAGCGATCCTGATGAGCGAGCGCCTCCCGGTAGAGCTCTTCGTTTGGGCGGTCTCCCATCGGCACTCCCGGAGTCTCGTAAGGGTGATGGGGAGTGATGGTAAGAAGCGTCAGAAAGAAGGGCTGCGACCCGGATGAGGTCGCGAGCCTGACCGCGGGCTCGAGCATCGCGAACTCGTCGAGCCCGAAGTAGCCGGTGGTGGCGAACGGAGGGCGCGTCAGCGTCTCCTGATAGGCGCCGTGCTCGAAGCCGAGGTTGGCCACGAGGCCCGGGCGATTCTCGAACTCGCCCAGGGCGGTCTGGAGAAACGCCGTCCGGTAGCCGTTCTCCCGCAGGATCGAGGGCAGGCAGGCCAGCGGCAGATTGCCTTCGAGCGATTCGGAGATCACCAGCTCGAGCCGCGGCAGCATCCCGCACAGAAGGCCGACCAGCGCCTTGGAGGTGTGCGACACCGTGCCGTACGCCTGCTCGACGACCACGGAGTCCAGGGCAAGGGCCGCCAGCTCAGGTGTCTCCGGCCCACTTGTGAAGTCGGCTCCCACAGCCTGAGCCCCGGTCGACTCGAGAACGAGCAGGATGATGTTGGGCCGAGAGGCCGGCCCTGCGCCGACCTCCGGCCGCCTGTAGAAGTCTTCCGGCTCGATCATGAAGCCGCTGAGGTCGACATCGGACTCGGCCGCATGGAGCGCGCTCCCGGCGAACGCGACGACGTCGTTGCGGGCGAGATCCCGGACCGCCGGATCCCGGAACGGAGCCCAGAGCAGAAGGGCCACACCGAGCGCCAGCGCGGCGCCGATGACGAGCCGCCGCGACACCGCCCACGGCCGCGGCTTCCAAACCCGCCCGGCGACGACGGCCAGCAGGAACGCACCACCGGCGATCGCGACATCGCGCAACGCTCCGACGCCTCCGGTGACCGTGAGCAGGTCGCGCAGCATCCCCAGGCGGCCGGCGGCGTAGGCGGCTACGTCGAACGGCAGCCGATACCCGGTGTTGACGAAGAACTGGTGAGCGATCGCGAGGAAGAGGTAGATCGGAAGGTGAACGAGGTGAACCGCAGCCGACCAACCTCTGGACCCTCGTCCGTTGCTCGCCAGCCAGAGCACCCCTTCCAGGAGCAGCACGAAGCCGACGTCCGCGGCCATCAGCGGCAGCCACGCCTGGGGCGACGGGTCGAGACCGGCGAAACGCGCCTTGGAGAGCCGCAACCACGTCATCAACGCCAGCAGCAGGGCACCGTGGGCGGCGACGATCGGGAACGGCCCACGGACCGGCTCGGGCGCAGGGCCATTCGACATTCGAGGATCTTACCGCCGGGTCTCGGGCTAAGCATCGGGAGGGGGTGAGAAAAAGCAGGCTAGTCTTGGCGCCCGATGGGACCGACGACACATCGACTGCGAGCCGGCGGGGCGAACTCCGCGGGCCGCGGCCAATTGGCCGCCCTGACCCTGCTCGTCGCGGCCTCACTGCTGACCGGGTGCGGGGCGGGCACTCCCCGTGAGGTCCCGTTCGACGGGCCCAACATCGTCCTCGTCGTCGTCGACACCTTGCGAGCAGACCATCTGAGCGAGTACGGGTTCTCGCTCCCCACGACGCCGGCCCTCGCCGACTTCATGAGCGAGGCGGTGCGCTTCGAGCAGGCCTACGCCGCAGGCTCGTGGACCCGCCCGAGCGTCGCCTCAATCCTGAGCGGCCTCGTACCGACACGTCATCAGGTGCGCGCCGAACGGGCGGAGTACCTGCCGGAGTCGGTCGCGACCCTGCCCGAGATACTACGAGAGCGCGGCTACCGGACCCGCGGTCACTCGCACAACATCAACGTCAGTCCGAAGCGCAACTTCGACCAGGGGTTCGAGGAGTTCTACGCCTACGACGGCGGGGTACTGGCGTACCCCGACATCTCGGAAATGAACGACGACGTGATCGAGTGGATCGCCCCAAGGGACGAGCCGTTCTTCCTCTACCTCCAGCCGATGAACCCGCACGGCCCCTACCGGGTCCCGCAGGAACACCGCTCGACCCTCCTCGGCCGCCCGCCCAGCCGGGAGTATCGCTACCAGTCGCCGATCGAGACCCGCATCATGTCGGGCCGGCTCGAGTTCCGGTGGCAGGTGGAGCCTCAGATGATCACCAGCCTGCGAGAACAATACGCGGTGGCGGTGCGCTACACGATGGATCAGCTCGCCGCGGTCTTCGAGGCGCTGCGCGAGGCCGGCGAATGGGACGACTCGATCGTCGTGCTGACCTCCGACCACGGCGAGGAGCTCTTCGAGCACGGCGGTTTCCGCCACGGCTTCACCCTCTTCGAAGAGTCGATCCACGTTCCCCTTCTCGTCAAGCTGCCGCGCGAAGTCTCCCCTGCGAGACGGACAATCGCGGAGCCGGTCTCGCTGGTGGACCTGACCCCCACCCTGCTCGATCTGGCGGGCATCCCGCCGTCCCGCGAGCTCGACGGCATCTCGCTGGCACGCCTGCTGCGCTCGGAGCACGAAGTGAGCGGGCTCGACCAGCGCGAGATTCTCGTCGAAGCGGATCTCGAAGCCCGATGCGTCGGACGAGCGCTCGTCCATGGCGGCTACAAGCTCGTACTTCTCGAGGACGACTACACGCTCACAGGCGAGAGACTCTTTCTCTTCGACCTCGACGCGGATCCGGGAGACCGCGAGGACCTGAGCGAATCTCTCCCCGAGGTCGTTGCCGACCTCAGGGCGCGACTCGACCGCTTCGTCGCCCGGGCGGATGCCGCCGCCGTCGCTCTGGACGACGACAGCGCCGTCGAACCGCTCGACGAGGAAACGCTCCGGGCGCTGGGTTACCTGTGAGGGCTCAACTGCCGGGGATGTCTGTGCGGGCTGTCCGTGAGGGCCGTCCGTGAAGAGTGAGCTGTCCGTGACGCAGCGAACCCGGGTGCGGGAACGATGAAGCTCCGGCTGCTGGTCGTCGCCGGCCTGTGCGGGGCGCTTCTGATGGCCCTGGAGATTCTCGCCAGCCGGATCCTGGCGCCGCACTTCGGCAACAGCGTCTACGTCTGGGGCTCCATCATCTCGGTGTTCCTCGCCGCGATGTCGATCGGCTACTTCTGGGGGGGGCGGCTCGCCGACCGTCGCCCCGATCGACGCCTGCTCGGCGGACTGATCCTCCTCGCCGCCATCTGGATGCTCGCGCTGCGGATGTGGAGCGCCGGCGTCAGCCGCGAGCTGGCCGAGGCTACGGGCGCGACCCCTGGCGGCACCCTCCTGGCGTGCCTCGTCCTCTTCACGGTGCCCGGCCTGGTGTTCGGCATGATCTCCCCGTTCGTCATCCGCCTAGCGGCCGACGACCTCGAACGCCTCGGAAATATCAGCGGCCGCATCTACGCCACTTCGACAGCGGGCTCGTTGGCCGGCACGCTGCTGTGCACCTTCGTCGCCATCCCCGGCTTTCCCGTGCCCGCCATCCTGTCGACGCTGACCGCGGGCACCGGAGCGACGGCGGCGCTCGCTCTGGTCGGGCGCGGGCGCGGCGTGGCGGAAAGCCTACTGGCGCTGACCATCGGGCTCTCGGCGTTCGCCCTCCCCGAGGCCGACCCGGGACGCCCCGACGAGGTCGTCGCCGTCCGCGGGACCGCGTATCAGACCATCGAGATCCTCGACCAGGCAGGCGTGCGCTACATGCGCAGCGACAGCGTCACCCAATCGGCCTACTGGCTCGACAGCGGCGAGATCGCCTCCCGCTACGGACACTACGCGGCGGCGGTGTTCCTGACCACGCCGGCACCCGATCACGCCCTCGTGCTCGGCATGGGGGGCGGCCTCGTGGCGAAGACCTGGCACAAGCTCGCCCCGGCTCTCGAGGTCGACTTCGTGGAGATCGATCCCGCCGTGCCCGAGGTCGCCGAGCGCTACGGCTTCTGGCGGCCCGACCCGAGGCAGCGGGTTCACATCGCCGACGGGCGGCGGTTCGTCGACGAGAGTGAGCGCAGCTGGGACGTGATCTACGTCGACGCCTACATCGGCCGCTCGGTGCCGTTTCACATGACGACCCGGGAGTTCTTCGCTTCGGCGAGCCGCCGGCTCACCGAGGGAGGCACTCTCGCCGTGAACCTCGCCGCCGGTCTTCACGACCCGTTCTCGCGCTCGCTCCTTCACACGCTGCGACGCAGCTTCCGAACGACTCTGGTCGTTGCGGTTCGGGGCGCCGGCAACGTGCTGGTCCTCGCCACCGCTCGCGAGCAGCCTTCGCGCGACGCTCTCGAGGCACGCGCCGGGACCTTCTCCGGGAGGGGCCTCGTCGTACCGATGACCGACATCGCTGCGGGCCTGACCGACTGGCAATACGACGAAGGCGAGACGATCGAGCTGCGCGACGCCTTCGCACCCGCCGAGCACCTGATCGCGGTCGGCGACCAGGACTTCGACCTCGAGCTGCTCGATCCGAGCGCGGACTAGCAGAAGTCGACGAGCGCCGAGGCGACCAGATCGACCTCTTCGTCGGTCAACTCGGGGAACATCGGCAGGCACAGAACCCGCTCAGCGGCCCGCTCGGCGACCGGCAGCGATGGGACCGCGCCGAGGTGCGAGAACGCGGGCTGACGGTGCAACGGCGTCGGATAGTGAACCGAGGAGCCGATCCCCCGCTCGGCCAGGAACGCCTGCAGCTCGTCCCGACGCTCGGTCATGACCGTGAACTGGTGCACGACGCTCTCGCACCCCTCGGGCTCCGGCAGCCAGCAGATGCCCTCCGACCGGTCCAGCGCGCGGCGGTAGCGCGCCGCCACCGAGCGGCGCTCGGCGTTGTCGGCGTCGAGCCCTTCCAATCGGCAACGAAGCACCGCCGCCTGGAGAGCGTCGAGTCGAGAATTCGCGCCGACAAGCTCATGGTGATAGCGGCCGGTCGCTCCGTGGTTCGCGAGCAGGCGCACCCTGTCGAGGAGGGCCGGGTCGTTACCGGTCACGGCACCTGCGTCGCCGAAGGCACCGAGGTTCTTCGACGGGTAGAAGCTCCAGGTCGCCAGTCGGCCGAAACCGCCCACCCGACGCCCGCGCCAGCGAGCACCCTGTGCCTGCGCGGCGTCCTCCACCAGCCACAGTCCGTGGCGTTCGCACAGCGCTCCAGCCGCCTCGACATCGAACGGACAGCCGTAGAGGTGGACCCCGATCACGCCGACGGTACGCGGCGAGATCCGTCGCTCGGCGTCGGTGAAATCCAGATTGAGCGTTCCCGGATCGACATCGGCGAAGACCGGAGTGCCGCCTGCCTGCACGACCGAGGCGGCCGTGGCGACGAAGGTGAATGCCGGGACGATCACCTCGTCGCCCGGCTCGAGCTCGAGCGCCTGGAGTGCCAGCACAAGCGCGTCGGTGCCGTTGGCGACGGCGACGCACCCTTCGACTTCGAGAAACGCCCGGAACTCCTCCTCGAAGCCGGTGACCTCCTCACCGCCGACGAAGGCCGTTCGCTCCAGCAGATCGGCCCACCGCGCCCTCAAGCGCGGCTCGATGCGTCGGGCCGCGCGGGCGAGGTCGAAGGCCGGGACCGACGGGCTCACGGCTCGAGCTCGACGTCGGTCCAGGGTGTGCGGAACACCACGACCCGACTGCCGCCGAGCGTGATGTTCCCCGGCACCGCGAACTCGCGAACCGGGCGATAGCGGACGTCACTCGAGATCAGCATCGGGAACCACTCCGGGAAGATCACCAGATAGTCGGGCCGCGCCTCGGCGAGATAGGCCGTCACTCCGTCGTTCCTCGGCCGCCCCGACTCGAGCGCGAGGCGAGTGTATGCGGTGAGCCGCGGCGTGACGAGACCGGCGAGGTCGAGCACCCGGTTCTGCGGCAGGAGGTACTGCAGAGCACCGACGTCGTTGACGGCCAGAGTCGCCTCCGGAGGCAGACGCTCGCCCAGCCAGCGCGCGGCAGCGACATCGCCGTCGTGGACATTGCGGACGTTCTGAGCGAATCGACCCGCCGTCAGCCCGAGCCGATGGAGCGCCGGAGCGGCCACCAGGAGGGCGAGGAGCAGAACCACCCAGCGCGAGGCGGCCCATCCCTGCGCAACCCTGAGACGCCGCAACAGCGGGGTGAGACCTAGACAGCCGAAGACGACGACCAGCGGCAGCAGCGGATAGTAGTAGCGGCCGAAGTTGCCGACCATCGCCGGACCGGGTGCCGAGAGCAGCGAGTAGACGAAGGGCAACCCGACGCACCACAGCGCCGGAAGCGCGGCCCGGCCTGCATCCGGCACGATGGAGTCACGCCTCAGCAGTTCCAGCAGACCGCCGATCGCAAAGAGCGCCGCGACCGGCTGCGCCCGCAGGAAGATACCGATCACGGTGTGGAGGTACCGCAGGTCCGGAGTCAGGCGGTGCCACCCGGCACCCTTGGCAGCGAACGTCGTCGGCAGCAGGCTGCCGCCCGACAGCAGGTGGAACAACGCGACCGGCGCCAGCAGCAGGCCGGCGAGGAGGAGCCCCGGGCCGAGGGAGCGCACCGCCGCCCGCGGTCGGAAGCGCTGCACCGCCAATCGATCGATCACTGCGAGCGCCAGCAGCAACGCCCCCTCCGGCCTCGCGAGGACCGCCAGCGCGAACAGCGGCAGCGAGAACGCAACGCCGTCGCTGCGCTGCCGGTCGTGCAGATGGCGTCGGATCGCGGCCAGGCTCAGAAGGGCGAAGAGCGGGATCTCCAGCCCCGAGACCGAAGCCCAGACCAGCGGCCCTGTCGTCGCCGCGAGGTAGCCGGCGAAACGGGCCAGAAGTGGATCGACTCCGAGGTCGCGAGCCAGTCCGACCGTCTGGAAGACCGACGCGGCGAAGCACAGCAATCCGAACGCCTGTGCCCAAACAAGCGCGGGACCGGGCAGCCCCGACAGCACGGCGAGGAGCAGAGTCCACAGAGGCGCGGTCGAACCGCCGACCAGCTCACCGCCGAAGTAGCTCATTCCCGAGCCCGCCGCGAGGTTGCGCGCGAACTGCAGGTGGATGAAGCCGTCGTCGAGCGGTGGGCCTGTGAAGCCCACGACGTGCCGAGCGAAGGCGGCGTATACGATACCGGCCGCGATCGCGACGATCGCGGCGCCCTCGGCCCCGGAGCTCTTGGACATGGGGCTAGCCTAACCCGCCGACACCCGGAGAGACTCCCCTGGCCCGACAACCCCCGGCACCAAGATCCCCCTTCGAGCGCCGTGCACGCAGAAGCGCACGGGTGGCGCTCTATGCATCGGTAGCCCTCTCTGTAGCTGCCGTGCTGGCGATGGTCGCCCACCTTCACCGTCCGATCGAGGTGAAAGAGGACGCAGGGCGCACCGTGGCGGACTGGGAAGGAGAACCCGCGGTCCGGCTGCTGCAGCAGTACGTGCGCATCGATACCAGCGAGAAAGAGATCGACGGAGCACGCTTCCTCGCCGAAGAGCTCCGGAAAACAGGCCTCGAACCGGAGCTGGAGGAGCTCGGAAATGGCCACGCGAACCTGTGGGCGGTCATCGAGGGGCAGCGACGCGAGGCGATCGTCCTTCACCACCACATCGACGTGTTCGAGGCGCCGACCGACCTGGGATGGAAGCATCCGCCGTTCGAGGGGGTCATCGACCCGCCCTTCCTCTACGGAAGAGGAGTCTTCGACATGAAGAGCCTCGCCATAGCCCAGCTCGAGACGATGCGGCAATTGGCCGCGTCACGACGCCGCCCCGAGCGGTCCGTAATCTTCCTCGCAACGTCCGGCGAGGAAATCGGCAGCCATCTCGGGACCCGGTGGGTCCTCCAACGCCATCCCGAGCTCGTCTCCCGCTTCGATACCGTGCTGACCGAGGGCGGCATCATCGAGCCGAACACGACGTCGGAGATCAAGTTCTGGGGGATCGAGGCGGCACAGAAGCGCTACGCGGAGGGCTCCGCCTGCGCCGATCGGCGCGACTTGCTAGAGGAGCTCTCCCGCACCATCAGGGTGCACCAGCTCCGCTACAGCGTCCCCCGCATCGTGGACGAGGTCGCCTGGTTTCTGGGGGACTACTCGAAGACTCGCGACCAGGAGATCTTCACAGAACTCCTCGACCGGATCGCGGACGGCTCCGTCGAGCCTCGCCGCTTCCGCCGGGCGCAGCCCTATCTGCGCTCCTTCGTGATCGACGAGATCGCCACCTTCCCGGTAGAGGAGCTCGAGGACGGCACCTTCCGCATGAGGATGTTCCTCAACCTGCTGCCCGGGAGCCCCTACCGAGAGACCCTGGACCGACTGCTACCGGAGTGGATGCGGGCCGGGATCGAAGTCGAGTTCGGCCCTCCCGTGGGATCGATCCGGGGGAGCCCGATCGACCACCCGGACTACCGCCTGCTCGAGCGGCAGATCCTCCGCGAGTACCCGGGTACCGTCGTCAGCCCCTTCTTCCTCGCCTGGAGCGCCACCGACGCCCGTTTCTTCCGCGACGCCGGAGTGGCCGCCTACGGTTTCTCTCCATTCGTGATCTTCAACACCGAGTCGTTCCGCGCCGACAACCCCAACGAGAGGATCAACCTGCCCGGCTTCGTCAAGGGTATCGACCTCTACGTCGAGACCGTCCGTCGAATGGCCGGTTGACGCGGCGACCGACAATATTCGTCACTGCGGGCTGACGATCCCTGACAACCCGAGCCGTGCCCAATCCCGCAAGTCCCTGAAAAAAGGGGTGTTTGCTCTCGGCATGCTCCCTGCATGGTAAGCGGGTCCACGCGGCTCGGCCGCATCCGTCGAAAGACATCCAATTCCCCCAGGGAGGAAGCAACACATGATGAATTTTCTCAATCGTCGCCGCGGCCAGAAGGGTTTCACCCTCATCGAGCTGCTGATCGTCGTCGCGATCATCGGCATCATCGCCGCGGTCCTGATCCCGAACCTTCTCGACGCCCTTCAGAAGGCCAAGCAGAAGCGGACCGTCGGTGACATGCGCAACGTCGGTGGCGCCTGGTTTTCCTGGCTGACCGATCAGGTCGGTGCCGCTTCCGCCGGCGCCTCGACCTTCGACTGGGACTTCAACAACACCGACATCGGTGCCAACAACCTGCAGAACACGCTCTTCCAGTCGGATACCTTCTTCTACATCCAGACCGTGCCGCCTCTCGACGGTTGGGGCAACTCGTACGCCTATGCGTCGGGCTCCCAGCTTCTCGGCTCGAAGGTCATGGGTATCCGCAGCACCGGTCGTGACGGCGCGTTCGACGCCGAGTCGTACACCGTCGGCCCGTTCATCGCGACGATCTACGACAACGACATCGCCTGGGCGGACGGTTTCTTCGTCACCTACCCGGCGGGCGCCCAGGTCGGCAACTAGTTCGGTAGCTGAGCCTCGAGGCACAGAAGACCTGACAGCAACGTCTTCTCTTCTGGCGGCGCCGCTCTTCGGGGCGGCGCCGTTTTTTGTTGTCCGAAGAAGGGACCGGGAGACGTTCGGGCTAGACTCACGCCATGTTGGTCGCGGCTCTGTTGCTCGCCCTCGCGGCGGCGCCTTCGGGTACCTGCACGATGATCGAGGTTGTCGCCGAGGGTCGCTCGGGACACAGTGCCAGCCCCAACCCGCATTCGGCTCCTCATCGGCTGGTCCGCGGCCTCGCCGCGCTCGAGCGACGGCACGGAGACGACTTCAGGATCGTCGAGCTCCGGGGATCGGAGGCTCCCAACGTGGTCCCGGCCGACGCGAGTGCCGAGGTGGAGCTGCGCGACCGGCGCTGGAGCGCCGGTCTCGACACCGAGTGGCGCGGGGTGCTCGGTGATCTCTTCGACCTCGTCCCGCTGGCCGAACCGTGCGGCCGCGAGGAAGCGGACGACGGTTAGAATCCCCCGGTGTCCGCCCTCTCGCTGTCCCCGCTGACGGCCGAGTTTCTCGCCGTCGCTCTCGGCCTGATCGCCGGCAGCTACCTCAACGTCGTGATCCACCGCGTGCCGCGGCAGGTCTCGACCATCCGCCCGCGATCGGCCTGCCCGGGGTGCGGCGCGGCGATCGCCTGGTTCGACAACCTGCCGATGCTGAGCTTCCTCTGGCTGCGCGGAAGATGCCGCCATTGCGGGGCGACGATCGGCTGGCGCTACCCGGCGGTCGAGGCGGCGACGGCGCTCCTGTTCTGGAGCTGCGCGAGGACCTTCGGCTTCGGGCTCGAGGGACTCGCCGCGGCCCTGTTCGGGTCGTTGCTGCTCGCCCTCGCCCTCATCGACCTCGAGCACTTCCTGCTGCCCGACCGGCTGACCTTCCCCGGCATCGCCGCCGGGCTCGCTCTCCAGCCGTGGATTCCCGGAGTGACCTTCCTCGAGGCCGTGATCGGGACGCTGGTCGGCGCCGGAGGGCTGATCCTCCTGATCAATGCCTGGTACTGGCTGCGGGAGGAAGAGGGGATGGGGCTGGGCGACGTCAATCTGCTGGCGATGATCGGGGCCTTTCTCGGCTGGAAGGGAGTCGCGATGGCGCTCTTCTGCGGCGCCCTCATCGGTGCTGTCTACGGTCTGGCGATGATCGCCACCCGGCGTCTCGGTCTCGCCTCCAAGCTCCCATTCGGTACCTTCCTCGCCGCCGGCGCGCTGATCGCTCTGTTTACCCGCAACCGCCCGGTCGACGTCTACCTGGGCCTGTTGTGAAGCGGCGGCCCAGGATCGGCCTCGTGCGCGAGGCTTCGATTCTGCTACCGCTCGTGCTGCTCGTCCTGGTGGTGCTCTCGATCGCCACCCTCTCCGCCTACCGTTCTTCGCTGGAGTCTCTCGGCTCTCTCGGAGGTGCCGGGAGCGCGGAGATCGATAGAGAGGTCGCCCGCCAGAGGGTGATCGCCGAGCGCCTCACCTGGGTCGTTCTGGCGGTGGGCGTCGCGCTGGTGATCTTCGTGCTCTTCTACCTCCGGCATCTCATCTCGCCCTTCGAGGCGCTGCTCGGCCAGGCGAGGGATGTGGCGGCGATCGACGAGAGCGAGGCGCGCGACGACGTCGACTATCTCGTCTCGACCTTCGAACGGGCGCTCGAAGCGCTGGCCGGCAGTCACCACGACGATTCGAATCTCGACGAGGAGCGGGAGATCGCCGCGCTCCAGCGCACCCTCGGTTCGAGCCTCGACAGCGGTGTCCTTCTGCTCGACGACAGCGATCGCGTGCTGGCTCTCAACCCGGTCGGTTGCGAGCTCCTCGGACTGGAGCCACCGGAGGACGCCCGCCCTGCGCTCTCAGAGTACGGCGCCCGACACCCCGCGCTCGTCGAGTTGCTCGGCAACGCCGAAGCCTCACCCGAAGACCGTGTCTCCAGGCGAGAACTCTCCCTCGAGCGCACCGACGGATCGACCCTGACGCTCGGCCTCACGACCCATGAGCTCCACCGTGACGACGGTACCCGACGCGGCCGGCTCGCCCTCTTCGCGGACCTGACGGAAGACCGGGAACGGTCGAACCGGGAGCAGCGCGCCTCGAGTCTCGCTCAGCTCGGTCGGATGTCGGCCGGCCTCGCCCACGAGCTGCGCAACGCGCTCGCCGCGCTGCGCGGCTATCTGACCCTCATCGAGCGGCAGCCCGACGAGGACACGGTCCACGACTATCTGGGAGAGATCCGAGGCGAGACGGACCACCTCCAGCGGGTCGTCGAGGACTTCCTGTCGTTCGCCCGCCCCGAGGCGCGTCTGGAGACCTTCCGGGCCGCCGACCTCGCCCGCCACCTCCAGCGGGACCCGGCCCTCGCGGTGCCGGTAGAGCTCGACAACGAGCTGCCGCCAGATCTGGAGCTGCGAGCCGATCGACAGCTCCTCGAGCGCGCCCTACGCAATCTGGTGCGCAACGGCGCCGCGGCGCACGAGGAGGCCGGTTCGGGTGAGGCCCTCGTACTTCGGCTCTTCCTGCGTGAGCGCGAACTCGTGATCGAGGTCGCCGATCGGGGCGCGGGGATCGACCCGGTCCGACTCGAAGAGTGGTTCGAGCCGTTCGCGACCTCGCGGCCCGATGGAGTGGGTCTCGGCCTGCCGCTGGCGCAGCGAATCCTCGACCTCCACGGCGGCGCGCTCGCGCTCGAGCCCCGCGCCGGGGGAGGCACGACAGCCGCCGCCACTCTCCCTATTGACACAATCGTTACGTAACGTAACAATCATTCCAGCTCCTCATCCGACTCGCTCCCTGGTGAGCCGGCTATCCACCTGTGGAAAAAGGGCTTGCCCGGGCAGCGAAAGCGAGGCACGCCCCTTGCTAAGAAGAGAACCGCACCCGCCAACCGTCCAACGCCGGCAGGCGTCGAGAAGCGGAGGAGTAGATGATGAGTCGCAAGATCCAGGCCCGCCGCCCCGGTTTCACCCTGGTCGGCATGATCGTGGCGGTCGCCGTGCTGGGAATCAGCATGGCCGTCGGCATGCCTCACCTGTGGGACATCTCCCAGGAGATCAAGCTCAAGCAGGGAGCCCGCGACGTCCTGTCGGTAATGCGCGGAACCCGCTTCCGCGCCATCAACGAGGGACGCGAGTACACCATCCTGGCGCTCAATGAGCATCAGGTGCAGGTCTTCCAGGGCGACGACCCGCTCGACGCCGACGCGCTCCAGAGGACGATCGGTCTGCCAGGGGGCGTTCAGTTCAGGGCACCTCAGGGGCTGCCGAAGTTCGAAGCCTTCCCGACGAACGCCAAGGGTGCTTTCGTCGTGTTCGCCGCGGACGGCTCGGCCAGCGATGCCGGTGCGCTGAGACTCGGCAACGGCAACCAGCATTTCGTCGAGGTGCGGCTCGAGCCGGCGTCGACGGCGCGAATGCGACTCAACACCTGGGACGGCGCCGATTGGGAGGAACGGGGATGAGGGATCCACAAAGCGGCTTCTCGCTCGTCGAGGCGGTGCTGTCAGCAGCGCTGATCCTCGTCATCACGGTCGGCATCATGCCGCTCTTCACCAACTCGATCGTCCAGAACGTGCAGGGCAAGGAGTCGACCGAGTCGACCAACTTCTCGCGCTCTGGTTCGGAATTCCTCTATCCGTTGCCGCTCGACCGACCGCAGGTGCGGCCGGACGTCGGCGACGACGAGGCGGTGACCTGCGCCCAGTACACGGACAAGGACGGCTGGAAGCCCTACGCTTGCGGCGCCGACCCGACCGGTGAGCCCGAATGGCTGCGGCGTTCCGAGGTTCAGCAGTTCAACATCAACGAGATCTACGACTCCGACACCAAGAACGGCGAGCCGACCTTCAAGAACCCTGTCACCGGCTACTCGCTCGGCAACGACGAGCTCGATTCCTTCGTTCACATCCGCCAACTGATCGTCACGACCTCCGGGCAGCGCGACGGCGGAGCGCTCGGTCCCGGCCGGCGGGTCGATCTCGTCGACGTGAGGGGCTTCTGATGATCACCGCCCGGACTCCTCATCGCGAGAGTGGTTTCTCGCTCGTCGAGCTGCTCGTCACCCTGGTTCTGGTGTCCCTCGTGCTGGGCGGCGCCTTCGCGATGTTCAACTACACGAACAAGCTGTCGCGGGCTCAGATCCACCAGTCCGATCTCCAGCAGTCCGGCCGCGTCGCTCAGCGAGAGCTACTGCGCTACCTGCGGATGGCGGGTCGCGGCGGCCTGCCCGGCTTCGCGGTCGCAGGCGACACCGCGGCCTCCTTCCCCGCTTCGGTCACGCCCGCCATCTCGCTGCGCAACAATGTTCCCGCCGACACCAAGATCTCCCTCGACAACAACGACTCGGACGCGGTCCTCGAGGGGACCGACGTGCTCACCGTGCGGGGCCACTTCAACAGCCCGCCGCTCTTCGTCGACTTCACCAATCCGGCCACCTTCGCCCCCGTCGGCGGCGCCGGCGGTTCGGTGGTCGTCGCGAGCCACGTCGCCGGCTCGGTGTTCCAGGACCTGAGCGCGCTGATCGAAGCGATCCGGGCAGGCCGCCCCGACGCGCTGCTCCTCGTGAGCAATCTCAGCGACGAGATCTACGGCGTGGCGCAGCTCAATCCCGGCGGCTCGGATCTGACGGGAGTTCCGGACCCCTACGAACCCGACCCCACCGTCCAGTTCACGATCACCGTCGCCTACCAGGTCGGTAATGCGAGCCCGCATGCCGCCGCGTACGACCGACTGTCCGCCGACGGCGTCTTTCCGGACAGCGCCCTCATGAACCGCCCCGACTGGGTCCCGCCGCGCGATCTCACCGGTGTCGGCATGGTGGCGCTGCTCGAAGAGTACCGCTACTACATCCGGGAGCCGGAGCCTGACGAGGGCGGCGCCCCCCGGCTGTCGCGCGCCCGCTTCTACCCCGGGACCGAGGAGCCACACCCCGACGGCGGCTATGCCAGCGATCTGGCCGACAACATCTACGACCTCCAGGTCGCCCTCGGCTTCGACTCGAGCTACGACGGGAACGGGTCTTCCGACGGGCACTTCGCCGCCGACCTCAACAACACCGGCCCGGACGACGTCATCTTCGACGCGGATGTGGAGGCGACCGGCGATACCGCCACCGACGACTGGCTCTTCAACGACGCCGGCGACACCTCGGCGCTCACCAGCCTGCCGTGGTCGCCCAACTCGGCCGCCGGTTCGACTCCGCCGACCTTCACGAACAGCCAGCCGCGGCCGCGCCTCTACTACGCCAGGGTCACGACTCTCGCCATGGCGGCCCGCCCCGACGGCGGCTACCAGGCGGACGAGCTCACCGATCTCGAGGACCACCAGTACGCCCTCGACGACGACGACATCGTCAACAACCTCGAGGGTCGTTCACGACGTCGCCTCCTGCTCACCACGATCGCCGATCTGAGGAACCTGTGATGAACCGACACCTTCTGTCCGACCGCGCCCGTGAGGCGGGCTCGGCCTACATCATCAGCCTCCTGCTGCTCGTCGTCCTGACTCTGATGGGCCTCTCGCTCGCCCTCATCACCAGCACCGAGAGCCAGATCGGCTTCAACGAGCGGATCCTCGAGCGGACCTTCTACACGAGCGACTCCGGGATCGGTATCGCCGCGGCCCGCATTCTGGTGGCGAGCGACTACGCCTACGACGTCAACGACCCCGACAACAACGCCTACATCCTCAACGAGGCGGCGGACATCGTCGACACCCAGCTGGTCCAGAGCCGGGTCGAGGTCGGCCCGCTCCTGCCGATGCAGCTCTCGCCCTGCAACCTGTGCGAGATCAACAACGCCGGCTCCTACCGGGACGCGTCGTACCAGCGCACCAACATCGCGCTCCCCTCGAACGGTGAGCGCCAGAACCTCTACGAAAGCACGACGCGGCGTCGCGTCGCCGCCACAATCGACATCCAGCCGTGGCGGGTACCGGCGTCCTCGCTGTTTCCGATCGAGCGCCTGAGCCCTGAGCTCCTCGCGGAGAAGCTCGCCCTCTAGGGCGGGAACCGCAGACCCCCTTGGGAGAGACCCCATGAACCGAACTTCCCGCCTCTGCCTCCTGTCGCTCGTCGTCGCTCTCGGCGCGGCCTGCGTCGCCCCGACCTTCGCCGACGATCGTCGCCTCATCTCCGGGTTCGAGGAGCTGCCGACGGTCTTCTTTCTCTTCGACACCTCCGGCTCGATGCACTGGAGCGCCCAGTGCACCCAGGAGGACTTCGATGCCGGCGAGTGCGACCTGCTCTGCCCGCTGGGCAGCTGCTGGGCTCCCGGTGCCGGCGACAGCCCGAACTCGAAGCTCTTCCAGGCCAAGCAGGCGGTCTACGAGGTGATCGACCAGACCGACGACATCCAGGTCGGCTTCGCCACCTTCAACCAGGACGACCTGCGGCTGCGGCGCAAGCACTGGCTCTACGAGGCACTGGAAGACGGTCCGAACATCCCCGGCTACGGGCCCTACCCGCGCGGCAGAGACACCTCCGGCCCCGACCCCGTGCAGGGCGACCTACACACCTTCGGCGCGACCTGGGGCTGCTTCGTCGGACCCGACCCCGACGACGACACCGGGTGCGCCGCCGCCACGCCGGCCAACCTCAACCTGCGGTGGGATCGCGAACGGATGCAGGCGTGGCCCAAGCACACGCCCGATCTCAACGGCGACGCGAACGCCTTCCGGACCTTCTTCGTCGCCTTCGGCGGTGAGACCTACGAGATGCGCTTCGGCGCCCTCACCTCGAACTCGACCACGCTCGGCGCGCCGACGATCGAGATGCAGGTGAGACGCCGTCGGTGCGCCGACATCGATTGCACTACGTTCGACCAGGTGGAGACCCGGGAAGTCGATTTCGGCTACGTCACCGACTTCGACAACTGGGACATCAACACCGATCGGACCGACTTTCAGCCCGGCTTCTTTGCTCAGGGGACGGTGAGCGACGGCCCCGCCGGCAACACGTGCGTCAATTGGGACGCCAACACCGACACCGTCGCCGACACCTGGGACGGCTACAACATCCGCTGGCCGACGGTCCCGGACGTCGATTTCCCGGGCCTCCTCGACGTCGGCGACGTGCTGCCGATCGACTGGCGCAACGACAACCGCCAGGCGTTGCTCGAGCGACTGGCACCGAACCTGGCGCTCGACCCAAACGCCAACCCCGATTTCAGGGTCGCCACGTACTTCGAGGACATCGTCAACCCGGCCGACGAGTTGCGGCTCAAGGACGAGGCGGCGCGGCCGATTCTGTCGTTCGGCGCCACCCCGATCGGTACTTCGTTGCGGTCGTTCCACGACTTCATGGCCGGCAGCACAGGATGGGTCAACGTTGCGCAGAACAGCGATCCGAGCACCTTCTGCCGCCGCACCTACCTGATCGTCCTCTCGGACGGCAACCAGAGCACCTGCGACGGCGACGACCCGTGCGATACGCAGGGCACCAAGGAGTTGTTCGAAAGCCTGGGCGTCCCGACCTTCGTCGTCGCGTTCGGCGTGGCGCCGCACCGACCCTATCTGCCGCGCTGCTCGGGCGACCCCGATGAAGAGCCGGGCGTGAATTGCTGCCCCAGCGACACCGACCCGAGCTGTATCCCCAGCGACACGGTGGGCCTGCCGGTGGACGAATGGCCTCCGACCGGCCCCGGGCGCGAGAACCGGTCGCTGCGCTGCATGGCCTCGACCGGCGGCACCGGCAACGAGGACTACGACCTCGACGGATCGATCGACAGCGACGGACCCGGGGTGATCTACCCGCAGAACAAAGACGAGCTCGTCGACGCGCTGATCAGCATCCTCGATCAGATCAAGCCGGCGCCGAGCGCCTTCGCCACCGCCGCGGTGCCCTCGGTGCAGGCGGAAGCCGCCGACAAGGTGTTCCTGAGCGAGTTCACACCGGTACCGCAGCGCTCCAACTGGATCGGCCGCGTCAACGCCTTCCTCAAGCCGGTGCCGGTCGACGAGTTCAACCGGCCGGACACGAGCATCCCCTGCCCGCCCGATCCCGACCCGACCGATCCGACCGACGACCCGTCTGCCTGTCTCCTGTGGGAGGCGGGCCAGGTGATCCTCGACAACCAGTACAACGAGGCGGACCCGGTCGGCGAGTTGGCCAACCAGCGCCGCATCTTCTACGGTGAGTTCGGCGATCGGGTGCCCCGCAAGCGCCACTTCTTCGAGGAGACCCAGGACGGCACCACGCCGCTCGCTCAGGAGTTCGACCTGTGGCGCGGCTTCGACATCCCCTTCGACCCGTTGCTGACGCCGACCCACGATCTGGCGAGGACGCGGGCCAACAACGTCATCGGCGAGACGCTCGAGAAGAAGACGACGCCCCAGAACGACGACTTCCCGACGCCGATCGACTATCTGCTGACCGACATCTTCCACTCCGACCCGCTCTTCTTCACCTCGCCGAACAACCTGCTCTACTTCCTGCAGGATCTCGACGGCTACCGGGAGTTCTCGATCCTGCACGCCTTCCGCCGACGGGTTCTGCTCTTCGGCGCCAACGGCGGCATGCTGCACGGCCTCGACGCCGGCGTCTGCCGCGAGGTCTCGGGCGACCCGCGCCCGTGCATCTACGACAACGGCTCGGGCCGGGAACTCTTCGCCGTCGTGCCGCGGCAGGCGATGCCGACGGTCCGCGACCTCACGGAAGGACTACCACGGCACCGTTACAGCGTCGACGGCCGCACTCAGGCTGCGGACGTCTTCATCGACCCGATCCACGAGGGCACAGACTCGACGCTCGATCCTCCGAGAGAAGACGATCGCGAGTGGCGCACCGTCCTCATCGGCGGCCTGCGCGAAGGCGGTCACGTACCACCGGAGGGGATCGGCGACCTGTCGAGCCCGCTCGACTCCAACCCTCTCGACACCGAGGATCCGCGCAACCATCCGACCTCGGGCTACTACGTCATCGACGTCACGCAGCCCGATCCGCTGCCCGCGGTTGCGCCGGGAGTCTCCCCCATCCCCGAAGTGACCGGCCTCGAGCCGCCGGGCTGCCTGCGTTCGATCGACGGCATCACCCCGGCGGAGGACGGTTGCGGCCCGATCGCCTTCGGCTCGATCCTCTGGGAGTTCAGCGACTCGATCGACGGCGTGAGACTCGACGAGGACGACAACGGTTACGTCGATCTCGCTTTCGCCTGGTCGAACCCGAACGTCGGCCGCATTCAGGTCTGCACCAGTGGCTGTACCGGAGCCGACCCGCAGCTCGAGGACCGCTACGTGCTGATCGTCGGCGGCGGCTACGACCCGCGCGCCGAGTTCCAGCGCGGCAACTTCCTGTACATGATCGACGTCGAGACCGGTGATCCGATCTACAAGTTCCCGGTGATGGGAGCGGTCGCCGCCGAACCCGCCGCGGTCGATACCAATTTCGACGGCTACATCGACACGGTCTACTTCGGCACGACGCTCGGTCTGCTCTACCGGACCGTGCTCTTCCCGATCGACGACGGGGGTCCTGACCTCAAGTACCCGTTTGCCGAGCTTCACCTCGTTCAGGAGGTCGCCGCCGACGGGACCGTAGTCTCCAAGCTCCAGCGACGGATTCTCGACACCGACTTCGCCCCGTTCGTGCTGCTCGAGACGACCGCTCCGGGCACGATCCCTCCCGAGGTGCGGCCGATCTTCTACCCACCCTCGGTGATCTTCCTTTCCGAGTTCAACAAGTACGCGATCGCGGTCGGCACCGGCGAGCGGGAGAACATCTTCCGTCGCCAGCAGCCGTCCGGGCGCTTCTTCACCTTCGTCGACAACGTCGGGCAGACGACGATCATGGATCCGACGTTCGAGCCGTTCTCGCCCGCATCGACCGACCTCGAACCGCTGACACCGACGTCCGCGACCTTCGGCAGCACCAACCTGCTGCTACCGGGCGAGGGCTGGTGGCTCGAGTTGGCGGCCGACGAACGCCTCGTCACGGAGCCGTTCGCCCTTTCGGGGATCCTCTTCTTCTCGACCTTCATCCCCAACCCCGACGGACCGATCGTCATCCCGGAGGAGTCGCTGTGTCGCGAGAGCGGTACCAGCAACATCTACGGCGTCTTCACCACCAATGCGGACGGGCTGCTCTCGGACGACCCCGACATCAACAGCGCCAACGACCTGGAGCGCTTCGTCACGGTCGAGGGTCTGGTGTCGTCGCCGTTCACCGAGCAGGCGCAGACGAAGAACCCTGCACCCGAGGCCGGCACGGACGTCATCGACACCCTCGACAACCGACTCAGGTTCATTCGTGACCGGTTGAAGGAGAACTTCCCGGCCAACTGCTCGTTCCCGCCCGGCTACCGGATCGACGTCAAGACCCGCAACTCGGGCACCGGGATCGACTTCATCGCCCCGGTCCCGATCTGCGTGGTAGAAAAGAATTTCCGCGACTTCTGAGGCACGATGAGTCACGAAACCGGCCCGCTTCTGAGAGAGCCCTCTCGAGGAGAGCAATGATGCAACGCCGACTGTGGATACCTGCAGCGACCGCTGCCGCCCTGGGCATCTTCGTCGCCCTCGCCGCTCCGGCGGGGGTGCTCGTGACGACCGACGGCACCGTGATCGAGATCGAAGGCGACTGGCAGCGAAAAGGCGCGATGGTCGTCTACACCCGCGCCGGAGGCGGTCTCGAGTCGCTGCGCGCCGAGGATGTCGACTTCGACGCGACCGAAGCGTGGACCGAGGAGTCCGCCGACGCGGCCCCGGAGCCCGAGATGCAGCAGAAGCCGAAGGCGCGCATCGTCATCACCGATGCCGACGTGGCGCACGTCGATCCGCTGCCGGAGCCGGCGGCTCCCGACGGCGCCGAAGACGGGACTTCGGCTGCAAGCGCCACTCCCCCACCGATCGCCTCCCCGGTTCGCGTGACCGCGTGGGAAGAGAGCGATCCGGAGGACGGCGAGGGTCGTCTGGTGTCCGGCACCGTCCGCAACGACGGCAACGTCTTCGCCACCGGCATCGTCGTCGAAGCGACCGTCTACGACGACGACGGCAATCGCGTCGCCACACAGACCGTCGAACCCGCTCTTGCATCGCTGAGGCCAGGGCAGACCTCGACGTTCAATGTGCAGTTCCGCGAGACGTTCTCGATCGGTGCTCTCCGGTTCACGGTCACCAGCGTCGATCTCGAAACCGGCAGCGCCGACGCAGAGCGCGACGCCGACGCAGAGCGCGACGCCGACCAGAGCTGACCGCCGACTTCGTCAGGGCGCCGACCGTCTTCCGGGCGCTTTTTCGCCAGGGGGCGCTTCAGGGATCGACGTAGCGACCGACCCCTTCGAGCCGATGCCGCGCCACCCGGCGCAGAAGGGTGCGGTAGCTCACTCCAAGAGCGCGCGCCGCCTCGTGCTTGTCGCCACGGGCGGCGACGAGCGCCGACTCGAGCTGGCGGCGCTCCCGCTCCTCTGCTTCGTCCGGCTGCTCCGGCAGGGCATCGAAGAGCTCCTCGCCCAGTACGTCCCCGTTCGAGAGGATCAGGGCCCGTTCGAGCACGTTCGCGAGCTGCCGCACATTGCCCGGCCACGGCTGTTCCTCGAGTCGGCGCAACGCCGACTCCGACAGCCTGGCGGGCGAACGTGAATGCCGGGTCGCGAGCTTCGCGAGCAGATGTGCCGCCAGCTCCGGCAGGTCGGCGATCCGGTCCCGCAGCGGCGGGAGCTCGATCGGGAAGACGTCGAGGCGGAACCGGAGGTCGGAACGGAACTCGCCAGCCTCGGCCATCGCTGCCAGGTCCCGGTTGGTCGCAGCGACGAGACGCACATCCGAACGTCTAGAAGACTCCCCCCCGACCCTCTCGTAGGTCTTCTCCTCCAGTACCCGCAACACCTTGCTCTGCACCGTGAGATCGAGATCGCCGATCTCGTCGAGCAGAAGGGTGCCGCCGGACGCTCGTTCGAAGCGACCGGCACGGGTGCGATGGGCGCCGGTGAACGCACCCTTTTCATGACCGAAGAGCTCGCTCTCGACCAGGGACGCCGGAATGGCGGCACAGTTGACCGCCACGAAGGGGCCGCCGGAGCGCTGCGACAGATCGTGGAGAGCGCGGGCGAAGAGCTCCTTGCCGGTACCGCTCTCTCCCGTCAGGAGCACGGTGCTGTCGGTCGGAGCGACCCGTTCCAGCAGGCGGAGCGCGGCGCGCAGGTGAGGGTGCGAACCGACGATCGTCGTCCCTCCCGGTGTCGAGAAGGAAGACGGCTCCGCGGGGCGGGTCAGAGCTGCATCGACCAGCGCGAACAGGTCTTCGATCTCGACCGGCTTCTCCAGGAAGTCGGTCGCTCCCAGCTTCATCGCTTCGACCGCCGTAGCGACGGTGCCGAAAGCCGTCAGCACGATGACGGGAGCGTCGGGCTGCCGGCGGCGCGCCGACTTCACCACGTCGAGACCACTGCCCCCGGGGAGCTTCAGGTCGGTCAGCACCAGATCGAAGGTCTCGCTCGCCAGCAGCTCGCGAGCGGTCTCTGCGTCGCCGACTGCAGCGACCCGGTGTCCTTCTCCGGTCAGTGCGTGTTCGAGCATCCGCCGCAGAGAGGCGCGGTCTTCGACGACGAGAAGACGGAACGCAGGCACCCCTTCATTGTACGGCGCTCACCGCCGAACTGGGCGCAGCCGATCCCTGGCCCGTATACTCCCGAGAGACCCTGCCATCCCGGGCCGACGTGATGACCGACACCCCCGCCACCAACCGCGCCCTCGACCGGCTCGAGCGCGAGATCCGACAACTCCAGATCGAACAGTCGCGCTTCCTGGCCGGCGACATCGATCAACCGCCGCGAGCCCTTCGCGAAGAGCTCGAGACCCGGATCGCCAACCTGAGGTCGTCTCCCCAGCGCTCGACGGCGGAACGCTTCCGGCTCTCCAGCCTGGCGGCGAAGCTGCGCAGCTACAACGAACTCTTCGACCGGCGTTCCCGGGACCAGCGCAACCGACACCAGATCCGAAGCAAGCCTGTCGAGTCCGTCGTCGCCGGCCGCGAGCGCGGTGGCCGCGCCGTCCGGCGGCTCTACTCCGAGCTCTACGAGGGCAGCGACGACGAGACGACGACGCTGGGCGGCTTCCGCCAGTTCCTCGACACCAAGGTCGAGGAGATTCGAGGCCGCACCGGTTGCAGCTCGGTGCAGTTCAGGGTGATCTCGCAGGACGGCAAGAAGACACTGAAGGCGCGCCCGATCGGCCGCGGAGCCGACCGGAGCAAGGGCCGCTAGCCGCCGTAACGATCCCGGAGACACGAGCATGCCGCTACGTCCACAGCAGACGATCCCGACCGCCCTCCTCGTACTGGTTCTCGTCGGCGGAGCCGCGTCCGCCAGTCCGATCTCGACCACTCTCGAGGCGATGGAGGCGCAGATCGAGGAGACTCCACGCGACTCGGCACTGTGGAGCGACTACGGCAACCTGCTGGTGATGGCGGGCCGCCTCGATGAGGCTCGCGCCGCCTACGAAACCGCCATCGACCTCGACGCCACCTCGGTGCTCGCTCATTACAACCTCGGTCTTTTGCTGCTCGAGACGGGGCAGCCGCGCAACGCCGCCACCCACTTCCGCAAGGCGGTCGATATCGACCCCGGGTTTGCACGCGCCCACTACGCACTCGGCTCGGCGCTCGCCGCCCGGCAGCGTCACCGGAGGGCGGTCCTGCGCTTCTCGCGAGCCTTCGAGCTCGACCCCGCCCTCCTGGAGGCGCATCACAACCCGGAGATTCTCTTCAACGAGCTCGCCACCTGGGCTTCGATGCACCACTACCTGAAGCACTCAGCCGGCCGGCGGACACGGGTCTACGACGATCCCGCGCCGATCCTGGGGCTCCTGGTGCCGGAACTCGAGGCGATCGAGACGGACTCCGACGCCGCCGAGGCCGAGGCCGAGGAGAAGCGCTAGCCCGGAGCCCTGACCCGGGTGCTGCCGGAGGATCGTCGCGATCTTCCGGCCCCGGGGCCGGTCTCAGCGCTCCTGAGAGCGCAGCTCGAGCCCGCCGACGAGGAGGCTCGGCGAGCCGATCATCCCTCCCGCCGGCACGAAGGCGAGGTCGCGCGCCACCCCTCGCACTCCGCGGAGGAAGCCGCCGACCGTGCCGCATAGCCAGGTCGAGCCGACGGTCTCGACCGCGCGTCCGCGATCGAGGGAGAAGCCGCAGACCGGGACCCGGAAGCGCTCCCCCCCGGCTTCGACCCGCACGGCACCGACCGCCTCGAGCAGGTAATAGCCGCGTGTGACCGCCGCCACGAGTTCCCCGGCGGCGACGTTGCGGTCGGGCTCGATGAAGAGATGACTCGGGCCGCGGACCGGCCAGTCCCGCCAACCGGGCCGGCGGACACAACCGGACGCGCGCCAGCGCGGCGGCGCGGCTTCGCGCCAATCGACGAGTGGCTGCACGTACCTGCCGCGATCGACCAGCACCCGGCGGCGCGTGGGCGCCCCCTCCCCGTCCCAGGGAGAGGCCATCACACCACCCGCCAGGTCCCCGTCATCGACCACGGTCAACAGGGAAGAGCCGAGACGATCGTTGCGATCGTTGAGCTCGAGCGCCCGCTTTGCCCCGGCGGCTCCATCCCACAGCGGCTCGAGCGCCGCCAGGATCCGAGCCGCGACCCCCGGAGCGAGCACCACTTCGCCGCGATCTCGATCCGGGCCGCCGGCGCCAGCCCTGGCCGTCAGGGAATCGACGAGCCGTCGGGCCAGGGCGCGAGGCTGCAGGCGGCCTGCATCCCGTTCGCCGACTTCGACGACCGTACGCGCCATCCCGCGGGAAGCCTCGGCGACTTCGAGCATCAGCCAGCAGGCTCGGGACCGGTAGCCGATGTCGATCCCTCTCGAGTTGACGAGGACGCTCGCACTCATGCCGTCTTCGAGCACCCCCTTGAGGAGCCGCGCTCCCGGCAACTGGCCGGTGAGTTCGCTCTCCACCGCCTCGAGGAGCGAGACCGCCTCCCCCTCGACGATCAGCGGCACCTCCGAGTCCTCCTCGCTCCGGCCAGGCTGCCGGTCCGGCGAGGGCAGCGTCAGTCTCTCCCCGGTCGCGACCGACAGCTCGAGTCGCGGCGGGGGGAGCCCGGTGCCGGTCGCGAAGCCGGTCCCGGAGTCGCCCCCTGCCCGCACCGCCCAACCCAGCTCCGAAGCCACGCTGGAGGACGCACCTTCCGGTCCGTACTCGACGCGTCGCGTCCGGCCCTCCTTGACGAACACCTCTGCCAGCGTCGCCGAGTCGAGGAGACGCGCCATCAGCAGCCGCGCCCGTTCGCGGTCAGCCACCTGCGACCTCCACGTCGTCGAGAAGCAGTGTCGGCGCCCGCGCCCAGACGGCGAGGCGATGCCCCCCCTTGGCACACCAGCCGGCCCCTCCGACGGCCGGGTCACGACCGATGGAGACGATCCGGTGCAGCAACTGCCCGACCGTCCCCGTGACGCTGCCGCTGCCGACGAGCCCTCCCAGATTGCCGCGCTCGATGCGGCGTGCGTACGGGAAAGCAAGGTCGATCTCCCCGGTCAGAGGATCGAGTCGGCCGCGCGAGAACTCCCGAACGTAGAGACCTTCGACACAGGAAGCGACCGGGTCCGACACCGAGTCCTCCGGCGGGAGCAACTCGAGATGGTACGAGCGGGGAGCGGGCGCCTGATGCCGCGACCCCCGGCGTCCGGCACCGGGCATCAGCTCGGGACCGCGTTGGGTCGCCGCGAGATCGGCCAGCGGCGCCACGACGACTCCATCGCGCAGCAGGAACCGTCGGGTGGTCGGCATCCCTTCGTCATCGACCGTACGTCGCACCGACTCCGGCGCCCGACCCGGGTCGTCGATAACGTCGAGTCCCGCGGCGGCGATCCGCACGCCGAGGGCCGCCTCCGGGCGGCCGGTCAGCGCGAGGGTATCGGTCTCGAGGACGTGCGCGACTGCCTCGTGCAGCAGCACGGCCACCGCCGCCGGGCCGAGCACCAGCGCATGCCGGCCTCTCCGAGGTCCCTCGACCCGACGGGTGCGGAAGAGCGAGGTCAGCGTGTCGGCGACCGACTCCACCGCTTCGCTGCCCAGGCGATCGAAGAGCCCACCCCAGCGCCCGAAGCGGGTCGTCACCCGGCAACTGAAGAACGTCTCGCTCTGCGGCGCCGGGGCGACCATCGTCCCTACAGTCCGTGTCTCCCGCCGATGAGCGATCAGGCTCCAGCGCAGTGGAAACGCGGCGTGGCGACCCCGGATGGCGTCCGCCACCCGATCGGCGAATCGCTCGAGCACTTCGCCGCCTTCGGTCGTCGGCAGGTCGATCTCGAGAGTCCGCGGCGGTGGCGCCACGGCGCCGGGGCGCACCCTCGCGACGCGTGCGATCGCCTGCGCGAACCCGTCCGGCGACACCACGTCGGAGCTCGCGGTCCAGCTCCGCCCCGCTCGCAGC
The DNA here is from genome assembly GCA_965223855.1 of Candidatus Multivoradales bacterium. Classification (GTDB taxonomy): domain Bacteria; phylum Acidobacteriota; class Thermoanaerobaculia; order Multivoradales; family JAHEKO01; genus CALZKB01. The sequence continues at coordinate 1,374,298 of CBDCXM010000009.1, read as the reverse complement.
AGCCGCACCGCCATGCCGGCCTCGCGATGATGGCTGAGGGCGAGGCTCCCCTCCTCACCCTCCAGTCGCACTTCGGCGAGCGCCTCGAGGAACAGGTCGGCGTGGTCGCCGTCGCGATCCGCCACCTGCGAAAGAGCTCTGGCGATCGCTCCCGTGTCGAGGTCTTGCATCGGTATCGGGCCAAGATGGCCCGGGCGAGCAGCGGACGCAGCCCCGGCCGTAGCGCCAGTTTGTCCCATATGATCAGGCGCCTCAACGAACCGTGACCGCCAGCCGCTGCGACGCCTGATTCCAGGGGGCGCTCCGGCGTCCACCCCGAACCTCCCTCGCGAGAAACGCCGCATGAGCGAAACGACACGAAGCGACCGACACTCGAAGCTCGAGGAGCTTCAGCGCCGACTCGAAGCCGCACGTCTCGGAGGCGGAGAGGAGAGGATCGAGCGCCAGCATTCCAGCGGCAAGCTGACCGCCCGCGAGCGGGTCGATCTGCTGCTCGACCCCGGATCGTTCGTCGAGATCGATGCCCTGGTGACCCACCGTTGTCGCGACTTCGGCATGGACACCAAGACCATCCCCGGCGACGGCGTCGTCTGCGGACACGGCACGATCGAGGATCGGCTGGTCTACGTGTTCGCTCAGGACTTCACGGTGTTCGGCGGATCGCTCTCGGCGACCAACGCGCGGAAGATCTGCAAGGTGATGGATCTCGCCGTCGAGAACGGCGCTCCGATCATCGGTCTCAACGATTCCGGCGGAGCGAGGATCCAGGAGGGCGTCGCCTCACTCGGTGGCTACGCGGACATCTTCCTGCGCAACACGCTCGCTTCGGGGGTGGTCCCGCAGATCAGCGCCATCATGGGGCCGTGCGCCGGCGGTGCCGTGTACTCCCCGGCGATCACCGACTTCATCCTCATGGTGGAGGACACGAGCTACATGTTCGTCACCGGGCCCGATGTCATCAAGACCGTGACGCACGAAGAGGTCACCAAGGAGGAGCTCGGCGGCGCCTCGACCCACGCGTCGAAGAGCGGCGTCTGCCACTTCACCCTGCCGAACGACGCCGCCTGCCTGCTGGCGACGCGCAAGCTGCTTTCCTTCCTGCCGAGCAACAACCTCGACGACCCTCCGATCGGCACGAGCGACGACCCGGCGGACCGGGAGGCGCCCGAACTCGACGAGCTGGTCCCCGCCGACCCCAACCGGCCGTACGACATCAAGAACCTGATCGCAGCCGTCGTCGACGACGGCGATTTTCTGGAAGTACAGCCCGACTACGCCCGCAATCTGGTCGTCGGCTTCGCGCGCCTCGGGCGCCAGAGCGTCGGCATCGTCGCCAACCAGCCTGCCTACCTGGCGGGCGTCCTCGACATCGACGCCTCGCTCAAGGGGGCCCGATTCGTCCGCTTCTGCGACGCCTTCAACATCCCGCTCGTCACCTTCGAGGACGTCCCCGGCTTCCTGCCCGGCACCCAGCAGGAGTTCGGCGGCATCATCAAGCACGGCGCGAAGCTCCTCTACGCCTACGCGGAGGCGACCGTGCCCAAGGTCACCGTCATCACCCGCAAGGCGTACGGCGGTGCCTACTGTGTGATGGCGTCGAAGCACCTGCGCACCGACGTCAATCTCGCGTTCCCGACGGCGGAGATCGCCGTCATGGGGCCCGAGGGGGCGGTCAACATCCTCTACCGGCGCGAGCTGCAGGAAGCGGGAGACGGCGTGGCCGAGCTGCGCAAGAAGAAGGTCGCCGAGTACCGGGAGCGCTTCTCGAACCCCTACGTCGCCGCGGAACGTGGATTCGTCGATGCGATCATCGAGCCTCGGGCGACGCGCGGCCATCTCGTCCGGGCGCTCAGACAGCTCTCCGGCAAGCGCGCCTCCGTCCCGGCACGGAAGCACGGCAACCTGCCGATCTGAGGGCCTGCGGATCCGGGCGCTGCCACACAGCGACCCCCAGGTAGAGCCGGTAGGCCTCCGGTCTGTCGGGCGCGACAGGGAGTACGGTTCCGGGCGGAGCCACGATCGAGGAGACGACTGCGTCCCAGGCCGCGCGGCTCGCTTGACACTCCAACGGCTCTCGGACAAGCTCGCACGTCATTCTGAGCACCTCAGGGGGTACAAGAGCACCATGCGCGAAAAGGATCGGGAGCTGAGGCGACGCCGTCAACGGCGTGCCAAGAGGCTCAAGCAGCGGCGCCGCGAGGCCTTGAAGGCCGCGGGCACGACCCGCAAGCCGGCCAGGAAGACGGCGAAGAAGGCGGCCGCGAAGAAGAGCGCGGCCAAGAAGAGCCCGGCCAAGAAGAAGGCCGCGGCGAAGAAGACGGCCGCCAAGAAGTCCGCAGCAAAGAAGGCGGCGAAGAAGACGGCCAAGAAGGCGGTCACCGTAGCCGCCGACTCCGACTCCTCCGAAGAGTAGGAGATGGGCCTGGCCGCAGACTCGACCGCAGACCCGACCGCAGACCTGACCGCCGAGGAGGCTTCAGCCGGAGACCTGGCCGCGAAGGACCCGGCCGTCGCCGCAGCGGTAGCCGCCGAGCGGCAGCGCCAGACCGACGGTCTCGAGCTGATCGCGTCCGAGAACTTCGTCAGCGCCGCCGTTCGCGAGGCGACCGGCAGTGAGCTGACGAACAAATACGCCGAGGGGTATCCCGGGCGTCGCTACTACGGCGGGTGCGAGCACGTAGACGTGGTCGAGCGCCTGGCGATCGAGCGAGCTCTGGAGCTCTTCGGTGCCGAGCACGCCAACGTCCAGCCCCACAGCGGATCGCAGGCCAACATGGCGGTCTACTTCTCGGCTCTCGAGCCGGGCGACGTGCTGATGGGCATGGACCTCTCCTCCGGGGGCCATCTCACCCACGGCCACCCGCTCTCTTACAGCGGCCGCGACTTCGAGGTCGTGGCCTACGGCGTCGATCGGGAGACGGAGCGCATCGACTACGACGAGGTGGCGCGCCTCGCGGCCGAGAACCGGCCCAAGCTCATCATCTGCGGAGCGAGCGCCTACTCGCGGCAGATCGACTTCTCCGCCTTCCGCAGGATCGCCGACGAGGTCGACGCGCTGCTGATGGCGGATATCGCCCACATCGCAGGCCTCGTGGCCGCCGGGGAGCACCCGTCGCCGGTGCCTCACTGCGACTACGTGACGACCACGACCCACAAGACGCTGCGCGGGCCGCGCGGCGGCCTCATCCTCTGCCGCGGACAGCACGCCAAGGCGGTCGATCGGGCGCTCTTCCCCGGAATCCAGGGCGGCCCATTGATGCATGTCATCGCAGCGAAGGCGGTGGCTCTGGGAGAGGCCCTCACCGACGGATTCCGCCTCTATCAGGCCGACATCGTCGCCAACGCCCGACGGCTCGCGGATGCCCTGGCGGCTCAAGGGTTTCGAATCGTTTCCGGTGGCACCGACAACCACGTCTTCCTCCTCGACGTCACCCCGTCGGGGCTGACCGGCAAGGTGGCCGAGAAGGCGCTCGAGGCGGCGGGGATCACCGTCAACAAGAACACCATCCCCTACGACCCGAACCCTCCGATGGTCGCCTCGGGTGTCCGCATCGGCACACCGGCCGTCACGACGCGTGGTCTCGGCCTCGAGGAGATGGACCGCGTCGCCGAGCTGATCGCCCGCGCTCTCGAGGCACCCGACGACGCGGACAGGCTGACGAGCGTCCGCGAAGAAGTCCGCGAGCTCAGTCGCGGCTTCCCGCTCCCCTGACTCGACGCCCGGTCACATCGACCTCGACGGCCGGGAGCGGCTGCCCGAAGCGATCTCGCAGCAGGGCCCGGGCGGCGCCGACGAGGTAGATCGAGCCGCAGACGAGCACCGTTCCCGGCGCCCCCAGCGCCGAAGCGAGCGCCTCCTCGGGTGCCTCGAGAATCTCGACCGGTCGGCCCGCGCACCAGCCCGTCAGAGCCTCCGGCGCGAGCGCTCGCGAGCTCTGCGGCCGAGTCAGGACGACGCGGACCGCTCGTCGAGCCAACGGCGGCAGGAGATTGGCGACGTCCTTGTCTCCGAGGGCGCCGAAGACGAGGGTCGGCGGCGGGTCCGAGAGCTCGTCGAGGTACTCGGCCAGCGCAAGCGCCGCCGCGGGGTTGTGGGCGGCGTCGAGAAGCGCCCGCCGATCACGACCCAGCTCCACCCACTCGAGCCGTCCCGGCCACGCCACCGAACGGATGCCCCGCTCGATGGCGGGACGATCGATGCTCCCCCAACCGTTCCCGCCGAGCAGTTCCGCGGCCCTCACGGCTGCCGCGAGGTTGAGGAGCTGGTGCCTTCCGACAAGCGCACACTCGAGCCCGTAACGGTCGGTCGGCGTCTCGAGGGTCCCCTCGAGCCGTCTGCCGATCCGTACGTTCTTCCATGCCGTGTCGGCAGCGACGTCGTGCAATCGAGCTCCCAATGCTTCTCCGCGCATCTCGATCGCTTCCCTGGCAGGCTTCACGGTCGTCGCGACGACCGCCGGGCGGCCCGCTCTCAGCACGCCTGCCTTCTCTCGGGCGATCGACGCGAGATCCTCGCCGAGGAACTCCTGGTGGTCGAGGCCGACCTCGGTGACGACCGACAGCATCGGCTCGCCGGCGTTGGTCGCATCGAGTCGCCCCCCCATACCGACCTCGAGGACGGCGATCTCGGCCGCCTCCTCGAAGACCGAGAAGGCCGCGAGGGTCAGCGCCTCGAAGTAGGTGGGCGGCTCGAGCCTCAGCTTCCGTGCTGCAGCGAGCACCCGCTCGAGACTGCCTTCCATCGCCCGATCGTCGATCGCCAACCCGTCGATCCTCAGCCGCTCCCGCGCACTCTCGAGATGAGGAGAGGTGTAGAGACCGGTCCGGTAGCCGGCCGCGGCGAGGATGGCCGTCAGGGCGGCAGCCGCCGAACCCTTGCCGTTGGTCCCCGCCACGAGCACGTGCGGGAGACGCCTTTCGGGACCGCCGAGGGTCTCCAGAACCTGCCTCACGGTTCCGAGACCGAGGCGAACTCCCCGCCCCTCGAGCGCCGCGAGGCGCGCCTCCCAGTCGAGCTCGGGGGTCAACCGGTCAGATGGCGGAGCGCACGGGCGAGGACGCTCTTCATCTCGGTCCGAGGCACGACGAGGTCGAGGAATCCGTGCTCCAGCAGGAACTCACTGCGCTGAAAGCCCTCGGGCAGCTCCTGACCGATCGTCTGCTGAATCACCCTCGGGCCGGCGAAGCCGATCAACGCGCCGGGCTCGGCGACGTTGAGGTCCCCCAACATCGCGAACGAGGCCGTCACCCCTCCGGTCGTCGGATCGGTGAGGACGGAGAGGTACGGCAACCCCCGCTCCCGCAGCCGGGCCAGCGCCGCCGAGATCTTCCCCATCTGCATCAGCGACAGCACACCTTCCTGCATGCGGGCGCCGCCGGACGCGGAGACGACGATCAGCGGCCGGGAGGTCTCCGCCGCAAGCTCGGCTGCGCGGGTCACCTTCTCGCCGACGACCGACCCCATCGAGCCTCCCATGAAGGCGTAGTCCATGACCGCCACCACCACAGGAATCCCCTCGATCTCCCCCTCGACCACCCGCAAGGCATCCTTGGCGCCCGACTTCTTCTGATACTGCGACAGGCGATCCTTGTAGGACTGACTGTCCTTGAAACCGAGCGGATCGGTCGGGTGAACCCCGGCGAACAGCTCCTTGCCCTCTCCGTCGTCGAGCAGCAGCGAGAGGCGCGTCGCCACGTCGATCCTGAAGTGATGGCCGCATTTCGGGCAGATGCGATGGTTCTTCTCGAGCTCACGCGAATAGATGATCTCCCGGCACCCGTCACACTTGACCCAGAGGCCTTGGGGCACAGGACTGCGTCCGGCGCGCACCGGCTTGGGCTTCTTCGCCTTGCGGAACCAGGCCATGACGGGACTCTAGCAGTTGATGGGGCGACCGCCTCGAGGGGCCGCCCGAGGTTCCGGAGGTGCGAATCTCGGCCTCAGCGAAGCGGCCTCAACGCAGCGCCATGAAGAGCAGGTAGCCGGCGGCCAGACCGAGCAGCGCCGCGATCCACCACCACCACCTGGCATCGAAGCCGCCACCCGATCGGGCGGCCGCCGTTCCAGCCGGTTGCGAGACCGGCGGGAGCTCCTCGCGCAGCGGCAGTCGTTCGCGCTGGGCGGCAGGCACTCGGGCGGCCGAGAGCTGCCGCAGGTAGGCGGCCACCTCCCTGTCACCGGGACGCGCTGGCAGCTCCTCGAGCAGCCTCTCCAGGCGTCGCAGGACCTTGGACATCGCCTCAGGCCGATCGGCCGGATTCGGCGCCAGCAGCTCCATGACCCACTCGTGGAGTCCCGTCGGCAGAGTGGGATCGACCTCCTGAGCGGGCGCAATGGACCCGGTCTTCATCCGCGCTTCGAGCTCCTTGAGCGTGTCTGCCTCGCGGATCGGGCGACCGGTCACCATCTCGTAGACCAGAGCCCCCAGGGAGAAAAGGTCGGAGCGCAGATCGCTCTGCCCCTGCCAGGCCTCGGGTGCGATGAATCTCCAGGCCGCCCAGTCGGAAGCCGCAGGCTCATGATCCGTGATCGAGCGCTCGGCACCGAAGTCCCTCAGGAGCACTCGGCCGTCCTCGGCGAGCCACACGCTGGTCGCTACGAGACGGCCATGACGACTGGAGCCCGAGCGCTCTCCGATCGCCTGCAGGGCCCGCCCCACCTGCTCCGCCACCCGCATCGCGATTCCCAGAGGAACGCGTCCTTCCATCCTCCGGACGCGATGGATGACCTCCTGGAGCGACTGACCCGGAACCTCCTCGACGGCGACGTAGTCGACATCGCCGGCCCGTCCGAGATCGACGACCTCGAGGAACCTCGGATCGCCGATCGACGCCGCCAGAGAGTTCCCCTGGACGAAGGTCTCCACCGTTCCGGATCGCCCTCGGTACTCGGGGCGCAGACGCTCGATCAGCACGCTGCCGTCCTTCCCCTCTCCCGTCCTGCGGGCTCGCCAGCGCTCGACGTATTCCGAGAACTCGAGCAACTCCAGCAACTCGAACTCGCCGACCCGCTCACGACCGTCGGCACCCGATCGGACGTCGGCCGCGGGTGTCCCTGGGTCCTCGGATCCGGTATCGGATTCCTCGACTCCCTCTTGCGCCACTGCCGGCGAGTCGTCGGCGAGCGCGAGTACCTCGTCGAGAGAGCGCGGAGACGGCTCGTCGATCACGCGGTCGTCGATGTGTCCGGAAAGAAGATCCTCGACCCTGCGCTCGATCTCGAGATGGGGCGCCTCCGCTTCGCCGGGCGCCTCGACTTCAGGCGGCTCGACTTCGGGGGCTTCGACTTCGGCCGCCCCAACCTCCGGGGCTTCGACCTTCGGAGCTTCGACCTCCGGGGCTTCGACCTCCGGGGCTTCGACCTCTGGGGCTTCGACTTCCGGGGCTTCGACCTCTGAGACGTCGGTCCCGGCCACCGCGATCTCGGGGAGGCCGGACTCCACGACGAGGTCTCCGACCTCGCCTGTCTCGCTCTCCTGAGAAACCTCGACCGTCTCTCCCTTCGCTGCCCCGTCCTCCGGGGTCGGGTCCTCCGCCGTCCCGCCCTCGACCGGCGCGGAGCCGCCCGGATCCCCCGCATCGGGTGACGTTTCCGGTTCCGGCGCAACCTCGGAGGCGGGGACGGTCTGCGGCTCCCGATCCACCGTCTCCTCCCCCTCCGAATCGGCCTCCCGCGACTCCGGCTGTCCCGGTTGCGGCGTCTCGGGGCCGGCCGGCTCCGGTTCGGCCGCTTCCGGCTCCTCTTCCGACTCGGCGGGCTCCTCGGCTTCGTGCTCTTCGGCACTCGCGGTGACTTCGCCCGGCCCTTCGCGCTCCCCGCCGGATGCGTCGGTGGTCGCATCGATGGCTCCGTCCCCGTCCTCGGCTTCCCCCAGACCGACCAGGATGTCGCCAAAGAGGTCGCTCGTGGTCAGCTGCTCGTCCGCTACGGTCGTTCCGCCCGACTGCCGTGGACGAGGGGCGTCGAGTCGCCCGCGGACGGCGTCGAGCACGACCTCTTTCGGAGCGCCCCGCAGCAGGACCTGCTGGGCTTCGAAGTCCCCACGCTCGTCGACGAGAATCAGCGTCGCAGGACCGCCTTCCTGCTGCTGCAGGACCTCGAGCAGACTGGTGGCGTCCGCCAGATCGGCGTCGATGATCAGAAGCCGCGGCGCATGATCCGCCGTTGCGCGCACCGTTTCGGCCTGCGTCCTGGCGGTCGTCACCCAGTACCCTTCCGCGGTCAACAGATCACGGAGAGCGGCATCGCGGTCCGGATCCCGGACCGCCAGCAGAATCATCGCCTTGGGTTCCACGCCTAATCGCTTCTCTTATCACTCGCCGACGACGGCAGTCAACAAAAAGCCCAGTGTTTGAGGGAACTTAGCGCGGAGCCATCCCCGCATAGATCCCGGCGGCGACGGCGTCCTCGAGGCATCCCGGAGACGATCCTCGAGCGCCGCGGGCAGGTACAATCGAACCGACGACGGCGGGGCGCCGCACGGGAGATCGAGATGGCCGGACACAGTAAGTGGGCGCAGATCAAGCGCAAGAAGGCGGTGACGGACAGCCGCAGGGGCAAGTTGTGGACCAAGCTCCTCAAGGAAGTCTCCGTGGCCGCGCGACTCGGCGGCGGCGACCCGGACGGCAATCCCCGCCTGCGGGTCGGCATCCAGGAGGCGCGCAACGCCAACGTCCCGAACGACAACATCGACCGCGCGATCCAGCGCGGCACCGGCCAGCTCGAAGGTGTCTCCTACGAGGAGCTGACCTACGAGGGCTACGGCCCTGGAGGCGTCGCCGTGCTGATCGAGGCGATGACCGACAACAAGAACCGCACGGTGTCCGAGCTGCGTCACACCTTCTCCCGACACGGCGGCAATCTCGGCGAGAACGGCTGCGTCGCCTGGATGTTCGACAAGCGCGGGCTGTTCGCAGTCGAGCGGGGAAACGCCACCGAAGACGACGTGATGGAGATCGCCCTCGAGGTCGGCGCCGAGGACGCCACGATCGAGGACGACGTGTACGAGCTGTATTCGGCCGCCGAGGACTACGCGGCGGTTCGCGACAGCCTCGAGGAACACGGGATCGAGGTCGAGTCGCAGGCGCTGGCCATGTTGCCGCAAAGCCAGGTCGATCTCGAAGCGGAGGAGGCGGTTCGAGTCCTGCGGCTGGTCGATGCGCTCGAGGACCAGGACGACGTACAGAACGTCTGGACCAATCTCAACGTGACCGCGGAACTCCTGGCGGCGGCCGAGAGCTGAGCGGCCGATGCGGATCCTAGGGATCGACCCCGGGAGTCGCTTCACCGGCTTCGGCCTGGTCCGCTGCGGCTCCCGCTCCAGCCTCGAGGCGCTGGAGTTCGGCCGCCTGCGCGCCGATCCCCGCAGCTCTCTCCCCGCCCGTCTGGCGAGCCTCGTCACCGATCTCGAGGAGCTTCTCGATCTGGCCCGTCCCGACCTGGTCGCCGTCGAGTCGACCTTCCTCGGCATGAACCCTCGCTCGTTGATGGTGCTCTCGCAGGCCCGGGGGGCGATCCTCGGGTCGGTCGGCCGCCGCGGCGTCAGAGTGGTGGAGTTCGCTCCGGCCGAGGTCAAGAGCGCAGTGACCGGCAACGGCAGGGCCGCCAAGGACCAGGTCGAGAGCATGGTGCGGCGACTGCTCGGCCTCGCGGGACGGGAGCTCGCCGAGGATGCCGCCGACGCTCTCGCGGTCGCCGTTTGCGCCGCTCAGAGACGCCGCTTCGACGCCGCCGTCGAATCCTCGGCCCGCTGACCTGGAGCGCCCGATTTTCTTGGGACGCCTTCCGGGCCTGTGCTAGGCTCCCCGTCTGTTTTGAGCAACACAGTCCATTCTTCTCGGAGGCGCAACACCGGTCGATTCCGGAGCGTCTCGAAGGCCCGCGCGGGCGGAATGGTTCTGTTGAGGAACTCGACCCCGGGATCCGGGGTCTACACACTCTAGAGGAGGCTCCACCGTGGACGGATTCGCCAGTACGATGTTTACGATCTTCAAGCAGGGCGGGTTGACGATGTATCCCCTGCTCGGCTTCTCGCTCGTCGGACTCATCTTCATCATCGAGCGCTGGTTCGCTCTCCGGAAGGCCAAGACCAACGTCAACGAGTTCCTGGCCAAGATCCGCAAGAGCCTGATCGTGAACCGTTCGATCAAGCAGGCCACCAAGGTGTGCGAGGACTATCCCGGTCCAGTCGCCTCGATCATGAAGGCCGGCCTCCTCAAGTACGGCCACCCGAAGGACGAGGTCGAGAAGACGATCGAGAACGCCGCGTTCTTCGAGATCGGCCGCTTCGAGAAGAACATGGTCTGGCTCGCCACCGTCGCCAACGTCGCTCCGCTCCTCGGCTTCTTCGGCACGGTCGCCGGCATGATGAGTTCGTTCGACGCGCTGGCCGAAGCGGGCCTGTCGAACCCGGGTCTCGTCGCAACGGGTATCAAGGAGGCGCTGACCACAACCGCAGCCGGCCTCGCGATCGCCATCCCGGTGCAGCTCGCCTACAACTTCTTCATGAACAAGATCAACAAGTTCGTGCGCGACGTCGAGACCTCCACCAACATGCTCCTCGAGACCTTCGGTGAGATGGAGCGCGGCGGGATCACGCCGGACTCGGGCGGCAAGGCCTAGGCCACTCCATGAAACTCAAGGTTCGCGGCACCCAGAACGAAGGCATCCCGACCGCCTCGATGGCGGACATCGCCTTCCTGTTGATCATCTTCTTCATGGTGACGATCAACTTCGAGGTGGACAAGGCGCAGGTCGCGCTGCCGAAGTCGGGCCTGAGGTTCGAGATTCCCAAGAAGTCCGCCTACATCTCGGTCACCAAGAACGGCGCCATCCGCGTCTCGAGCGGCGAAGAGGTCAGTGTCGTCGTCCCGGGCCCGGAGAACGTGCTGTCGTTTGCGGTCGACGTCGTCGCCAGCAACCCGGGCAAGGTGTTCGTGCTCAAGGCGGACAAGGACGTCCCGTACCGCTACGTCGATGGCGTCATCGATGCGCTCAAACAGGCGCGCGCCGAGGTGATCTATCTGCTGTCGGAGCAGGAGCAGGTCGACGGCGGCGGAACCGACGGAGGCTAGGATGAAGATCAAACGCACCCCGATCAGTGACGAGATCCCGACGTCGTCGATGGCGGATATCGCCTTCCTGCTGATCATCTACTTCATGGTGACGACCACCTTCGCGGCCACTCGCGGTCTCGACTTCTCGCTCCCGAAAGACGAGCAGGACGACACTCCGCTCGTCGACAAGGAGGAGTCGGTGCTGATCGAGATTCAGCCCGGGGGCACGCTGATCGTGGACGGTCAGCCCAAGCCGCTCGACCAGATCCTCGACTACCTCAAGCCGAAGCTCGAGCGCAATCCGATGAAGCCGGTCATCATCCGGTCCAACCAGGAGGCGGAGTACGGGTTCATGGTCGACGTGTTCGACGAGCTCCGCCAGGCGAAGGACAAGATCGGCATGGAAGTCAAGAACGTCTCGATCCCGACACAGCGCGAGATCGACATGTTCTGGTACTAAGAACGCCTCTCAACACGGAATCCAGCTATGGCAGAGAATCCCAAGGCCCCGGCCCCCAAGGCCCCTGAGAAGCAGCCTGCGCAGAGTGGCATGACCACCGAGCAAGGCGGCGCTTTCTGGGAGTTCGCCCAGGAGGACGCGGAAGACTCGAAGCGACTGCGCTACGCAATCATCGGCGCGGTCATCTTCCACGCCATCCTCTTCGTCGTGAACTTCGGCTTCCTCAAGCCCAGCATCGCGGATGCCGAGCAGAAGAAGCAGAAGGTGTACGTCGTGCAGCAGGTGCGGTTCAAGCCGCCACCACCGAAGCAGCAGCAGGAGCTGCCGAAGCCGAAGACGAAGAAGGTGCCGATTCCCGATCCGACGCCGGATGAGCCGGAACCGATCCGGATCGAAGAAGAGATCGAGCAGGACATCGACCTGCCCGACACCGACATCATCTTCGACATCCCGGATGGTCCTCCTCCGGTGGAGCCTCAGGGCCCGATCCGGGTCGGTGGCGACGTCAGCCGGCCGGAGAAGATCTCGGGACCGAATCCGCAGTACACGGAGATCGCGCGGAAGGCTCGAATTCAGGGCGTGGTCATCGTCGAAGCCATCATCGACAAGGACGGCAACGTGACCAACGTGAGGGTTCTCAAGCCGCTGCCGATGGGCCTCGACCAGGCTGCGGTCGACGCGGTCCAGAAGTGGAAGTTCAAGCCTGCTACGCTCAACGGCAAGCCGGTCGATGTCTTCTACAATCTGACCGTGAATTTCCGACTGCAGTAGCAGCCAAGAGGTGCCGACACAGCCATGGCGTTCCAGGGTTCCCTCGAGGAACTCCCGCTTCCCGATGTTCTCCAGCTCGTAGCCGCTTCCGGCAAGACCGGGAAGTTCAGCGTTACGAGCCGTCTGGGGAACGGCAACATCTTCCTGCGTGACGGGAAGATCGTCCACTCGACGACCGACCGGCTGGGGGGCGAAGAGGCCTTCTACGAGCTGGCCACCTGGGACGAGGGAGACTTCGTCTTCACGCCCGGGGACGAGTCTCCCGACGACACGATCGACAAGTCGAACACCAACCTGCTGATGCAGGCAGCGCAGCGGATCGACGAATGGAAAGTGCTCGTGACGAGGGTCCCGTCGACACGTGCCATCCCGACCTTCACGGCCGACGGCGGTTCGACCAACGTCTCGCTCAGCCCTTCGGAATGGGCGGTCATCCGGAGGATCGACGAAGAGCGGTCCATCGAGCAGATCGCGGAGGCGATGGGCAAGAGCGCCTTCGAGGTTTCGAAGACCCTCTTCGGACTGAACACCTCGGGACTCGTCGAACTGCAAGAGCCGGCGCAGAGTGCACGCCTGGACCGTCTCCAGAAGATGACGGTCCAGGATCTGCAAGGCCTCGCGCAGTCCGTGCAGAGCCGCGCTTCGGCGCTGCTGTCCAATCACGGCGGGTCCGGCGAGGCCGACGCGGCCTATCGAGCGGCCACTCAGCAGATCGCGGCCGGCAACGGCGCCGCTGCCCTGCTCGAGCAGTTCAACACCGTCGAGAAGGCGATCCTCGCGGCTCTCGGTCCGACCCAGGCGCAAGCCTTCGCCGAGTCGATCGAGCAGATGCTCTCCTGAACCGATTTCGCACTCGTGGCACGGGGATTGCTGTCTGAGGTCCCCGGAGGAAGCACGAGGGTACTTTTCTCACATGCACCATTCGCAGGACGCCCGAAGAGGAGGTACGAAATGACCAAGACACTGACCATCGCTTTCGCCGCGCTGCTGGTCCTCATCGCCGGATCGGCGCACGCCGGCTGGGACGAGGGTGTCGCCGCCCTCAAGGCCAACGACTACGCCACCGCTGCTGCCGAGTTCCAGAAAGTGGTCGATCAGCAGCCCGATTGGGCGCCGGGCCAGCGCATGCTGGGTCAGGTGCTGATCAAGCTCGACAAGACCGACCAGGCGCTGACCCATCTGCGCAAGGCCTACGACCTCTCTCCGGGCGATGCAGCCACGCAGTTCGCCCTCGGTCAGGCCTATGTCCAGGCGCGCAGGTACGCGGACGGAGCCTCCGTCCTCAGCAAGATCGACAGCTCGCAGCTGCAGGCCGGGCAGCGCGGCACCCTCGACCAACTCCTCGCGGTGGCGCTCTCCAAGAGCGGCCAGGGGGACGCGGCGACGGCAGCCCTGAAGCGCGCGGCCGCGGCCAGTCCCAACGACGCGTCCGTCCAGTATCAGTACGGCGTCGCGGCGCTCAATGCCGGTGATCTCGGCGCGGCGATTTCGGCCCTCGAGAAGTCCGTCAGCATCAGCGCTTCGACCGACAACCGCAGTGCGCTCGTGAAAGCGCTCATGCAGCAGGGTCGTCGCGCCCAGGGGAGCAGCAAGTCCCAGGCGTACACCCGCGCCACCCAGGTCGCCGGCCAGCTGGCCCAGGCCTCGCCGAGCTTCGACAACCATCTGATGGAGGCGGGAGCGGCTCTCGGCGCCAAGCAGTACGACACCGCGATCTCCGCTGCCGAGAGGGCGAGCAGAGCTCGCAGCTCCGACTGGCTCGCCCACTACTACATGGGGCAGGCCTACACGCAGAAGGGTCAATACAGCTCGGCCGAGTCGCAGCTGCGGCAGGCGCTCAACAACGCATCGACCTCCGCCGACAAGGCGACCGTGTGGGGACAGATCGGCTTCGTCTTCGAGAAGACCAAGTCCTACGACGAGGCGATCTCGGCCTATCAGCAGGCGGGCAACTCAGCGGCTGTGGAGCGGGTCCGGGCCAACAAGGAGACCGCCGAGTACAACGCCGACGTAGAGGCGGAGAACCGTGAGCTCGAGGACCTGCGTCGCGAGCAGGAGGAGCTCGAGAAGGCGCTTCAGAGTCTGCCCGGATCCTCGGATCCGCCACGGCGCCGGTAGCCGTCGTTGCGCAGCGCTCCGCGCGGCGCGGGAGCCGGCCTCGCCTTCCGCGTCGCCCTGGGGCTCGCCTCCCTGACACTGGCGGGCGAGCTCTCGGCGCAAGAGGCCGATCCGCCGGTGGGGGAAACCCCGCCGGCGGTTTCGTCTGCCGACTCTTCGGCCGGAGAGACCGTCTTCCCCCGGCTCGACTTCTATTTCCCGGAGGGCGAGCTCGACTTCAGACTGAGCCGTCTGATCAAGGGGTCCTTCTATGAAGGTCAGCTGCGCTACGACTTCCTGAGCGGCGACATCGAGGCGTTCCTGCGCTACCGCTACTACGGGTACGACTCGGTCTACCAGATCGGTCTCTTCGACGCGGTCGAGTTCGATCCGATCGACCGCGGAACGAACGACTTCGAACGCACCAGAGGTGGGCTGCTGTTGATTCAGCACCCCTTCTCCTACCACCAGCGCGCCTTCTTCCTCGTCGAGTTCGACCGCATCACCTCGAGCAAGGAGGAGTTCAGCCTGACGACCAACAAGACCGACGCCTTCGTCAGGATCGGCCACCAGATCGGCACCGCAGCCGACGTCGGGCTCAACTCCGTCGTCGGTGAGAGCCGAGCTGAGCGGACCGAGCTTCTGACGGCTCATCGCGAACTCGGCCCGTTCGGATTCGGCCTTTCGACGGCACTCTCCTACGGCGCCGAGTGGGTCGGCGACTTCGACTACATCAAGCTCGAGGTCGCCAGCCTCAAGCGCTTCGATCTCGGGCCGGAGGCCTTCGCCATCTGGCGTGTGAACGGCGGCTCCTTCCTTCGCAAGGGAGATCTCGATCTCCAGGCGCCACCGGGCTCGACCGACCGCTACGCGGTCCCGCGCGGTGTCTTCTTCAAGCTCGACGGCCGCGACGGCCTCAAGGGACTCGACGATCCTCTCCGCGGCACCGACGAGCTGCTGACGACCTTCGAGTTCTTCCTGCCGTGGTTCGTCGATGAAAGTCGCCAGGCGCTGAAGGCCGAGTGGTCGAGCTGGTACTGGATCCTTTATGCGGGGTATGGAGCGATCGGCTTCGACAGCGAGGTCCTGTCGCAATCCGAGAACTACATCACCGACGCCGGGTTCGGATTCGAGACCTCCTTTCGCGTCAAGGACTACACGGTCTTCATGGGCGGCATCGTCGCTCAGGCGCTCGACACCGACGGCAGCGTCAAGGGACGCTTCTCGATCCGAGCGCGGCACTAGCCTCAACATCGGGCTGGCTCGCCTTTCGGCCGCCTCCCGGCACCATCCCACTGCGCTGACAACACTGCTACACTTCTAGCCAGGACTCGAAGGGTCGAGTCCTGGAATCTGATTTTTGGGGAGAAGAGAATGAAGTGGATACCCAGAGTTGCCCTGCTGGCACTGACGGCAGTGCTGGTCGTCGCCCCGGCGCCGAGCAGCGCTCAGGACTGCAACGCCGACGGCTATCGCTGGACACTGCGTGGCTTCGGCGCCAAGGTCGACGTCAAGGACGATCCGTTCCGCACGACGCAGACCGATCCTTTCAGGACCAGCAAGTTCGTTCTCGGCTCGGGCAACGGGCTGGGCGCTGAGCTCGAGTACCGCGCCAACTGCCCGGTCGGCCTGGCGTTCGGCCTGCTGGCAGCCGATCTCGACAGCATGCTCACGATCGACACCGACACCGAGTGGCTCATGCAGAATGCCGACATCGGCTTCCAGATGGTCTCGGTCGGTGCCAATTTCCATCTGACGCCGCGCTCGAGGGCCGATTTCTTCATCGGGCCGTTCGTCGGCCTCATCGACTACGACGACGTGACGTACGACTTCGGTACGGCACGCGAGAGCGTGAGTCTCGACGGCGAAGCGGCGCTCGGCCTCAACGCCGGGCTCGACATCCCGTTCGGTGAGAACGCCCCCTGGGCGCTGACCGCCGGGCTCCGCTACCTGGCGACGTCCGCAGAGGGCAACGGCTTCGAGGTCGACGTCGATCCCTTGATCGCGACCCTCGGACTTGCCTATCGCTGGAACGGCAATCGCTGCGGGCCGTGCGAGCGGCCGGCAGAGCCGACACCGCCTCCGCCGCCGCCACCGGCGCCTCCCGCTCCGGAGCCGACGCCCGAGCCTGTAGCCCCGCCGCCGCCTCCGCCGCCGCCTCCGGCACCGGTCGAGGAGCGCGAGGTCATCAACTTCGACACCGACAGCGCGCGGGTCTCCAATATCGGCAAGGCGAAGCTCGATGAGGTCGCCCTCAAGCTCAAGCAGGATCCCGAGCTCGAGGCTATGGTGATCGGCCACACCGACAGCACCGGCAACGATGCCATCAACGATCCCCTCAGCCTCCGTCGCGCCGAGGCGGTCAAGGCCTATCTCGTCGAGCGGCACGGCATCGATCCGTCCCGCATCTCGACCGAAGGCCGCGGCTCCCGCGAGCCGGTCGCGAGCAACGACACCCGCGAGGGCCGTGCCGAGAACCGTCGCGCGGTCGTCATCATCAGCGTCGGCTGAGTTCCCAGCTGCTCATTCCCCGCCCCGTCACCTTCGGGTGGCGGGGCGGTTTTCTTTCTGCGGGCAGCGGCCGCTGCCGGCTCAGCAAGATCAGAGGTCGGAGTCGAGGTCGGCCCCGGCCCCGAAGACTTCGCGCGGGAGCGACAGGATCGCCCCGGCCGTGCCGGCGAGCGCACCGAAGCAGACCAGAAGCAGGATCGATCCCGCCGGCAGAAAGCTCCCGGCCAGAGCGTCGCGGACTCCCTCACCGGGCCCATCGGGTCGCAGCCAGAGGTGAAAGAGCCACAAGCCGCCGGTCGCCAGCACTCCACCCGCCAGACCCTGCAGGAAGCCCTCGACGTAAAACGGACATCGGATGACCAGCTCGGTGGCGCCGACCTGCCTCATCACCGCGATCTCCTCACGATAACGATAGGCCGTCAGACGGATCACGCTCGCGATGGTGAACACCGCCGCTGCCAGCAGGAGGCCTCCGAGGGCGAGCCCCACCCGCCGGGAAGCGGTTACGAGCGTCTGCAGGCGCTCGAGCCATCGTGCGTCGTCGTCAACCCACTCGACACCCTCGATCGACTCCAGCTCCCGCGTCAGGAGCTCGCGGGTGTCGGCGAGAGCCGCCTCTGCGACCGTCAGCTCGAGGGAGGCGGGAAGCGGCTCCGCCTCGGGATCGTCCAGCAGGTCAGCGAGATCGGGGAATACTCTTTCGAAGCGCCCCCGAGCGCGTTCTTCGTCGATGACCTCGACGGACTCGATCCAGGAGAACCGCCGCAGCCGCTCGGCCTCGTCTGCCAGTCTGTCGGTACGCGTCTCCGGCGCGAAGTAGGCCACGACCCTGGCCTCCCCCTGCCATTGCTCGAGCTGTCCGGCCAGGTTGATCCCGAGGAGCCGGAAGACACCTCCGAGGAACAGGCTCACGGCAATCGTGAGAATGGCCAGCAGGCTGACCCTCCACCCGCGGCGAAGACTGGTCAGCGCCTCGCTGAAGAAGTAGACAATGGCCTGTCCCCAGGTCACGGCGACTCCTCCCCTTCCTCGAAGTCACCGGTCGGCTGGACAAGGTCCCTCGCACTGTCCTCGATGAGCTGACCGCCCTTGAGGCGCAGCACCCGGGCCGGAATGCGATCGATCATCCGCGGGTCGTGGGTCGCCACGAGGACGGTGGCACCGTTTCCGTGGGCCTCTTCGAAGAGATCGAAGATGCGGTCGGAGAGCTCCGGATCGAGATTCCCGGTCGGTTCATCCGCAAGCAGAACCGGCGGCTCGTTGACGATCGCTCTCGCTATCGCAACCCGCTGCTGCTCGCCACCCGAAAGCTGGCGCGGGAAGGCCTCTCCCCGCTCGGCGAGACCGACCCTGTCGAGTGCCGCGTAGACGCGCTCCTTCTGCTCCGCGGCGGACAGCCCGAGAATCTGCGGCAGGTAGGCGACGTTCTCGTAGACCGTCCGGCGACCGATCAGACGCGAGTCCTGGAAGACGACGCCGATCGTCCGCCGCAGGTAGGGGATCTTGGCACGCGGCAGGGAACCTACATTGCGGCCGTTGACGAGGACGTTGCCCGTCGTCGGAACGACGGCGCCGTAGATCATCCCGAGCATGGTGCTCTTGCCGGCGCCGCTCTCCCCGGTGAGGAAGACGAACTCGCCAGCGGCGATCTCCATGCTGACCTCGTCGAGCGCCGCACGCTCCGGGGTGAAACGCTTCGTTACGCGCAGAAACTGGATCATCTCTCGCCGGACGCCTGTGCTCCGAGGGCACGCCGCCCGACCGTCGCCTCGCCCACCGCTAGTCTAAAGCAGCCGACGCCGCCCAGGTGGCGCGGGCTCCTTGTGGTCTCTGTCGGATCTGAGGCCGTGCCTGAGACCGGGCAGCCTCCGACGAGGAAGAGATGCTGGTCGGAGGGAGGCTCCACCGAGGACGGCGGAAGGGGGTCCGGGGGCAGGCTAGGATGGCGGCATGAGGGAGGTGACCGCGCCGCCGGACCGGATGGGGGGATTTCCGGTCTGGGCCTTCGAAGACGGAGAAACCCGGATTCGTTTCGTCGGTCGGGTCGATCGATCGACGGAGCGCGAGTCCGTGCTCGAAGCGGTCTCCGGTACCCGCTTGCCGGTCTCCTTCCTGAAACAGGTCCACGGGGACCGCGTGACCCCGGCGGCTGCAGGGCTGTGCGGAGAAGCCGACGCCCTGGTGACGACAGACCGGGGACCTGCCGTCGCCCTGAGCATCGCGACCGCGGACTGCGTTCCAGTGGCGATCACCCGGCGCGGCTCCTCGGCACTGGTCCATGCCGGATGGCGCGGGATCGTCTCTCGCGTGGTCGACCGCAGCCTCGACGCACTGGAGAGCGACTCCGGCGAAACTCCAGCACCGGCAATCGCCTGGATCGGTCCGGCGATCGGCCCGTGCTGCTACGAGGTCGGTGAAGAGGTCGCAGAGCAGATCGAGGGCGCCTCTTCTTCCGAGGTTGTCGACCGCAAGGGACGACGGCCGAAGGTAGACCTCGCGGCCGCGGTGGCAACCCAGCTCGAGCGACGCGGCGTCGCCGGCGTCGTGGCCGTCAGCGTGTGTACCCGCTGCAATCCTCAGTGGCTCTGGTCCTACCGCCGCGACGGAGCGGCCGCGGGGCGCAACCTCGCCCTTCTGTGGCGAGACTGATTCGGAGGCGAGTCCGACGCCGAGGGACCGCGCGTCAGGAATCGTGGCCCTGAGGGTCGGCGCGTTTGCGGCGGCTCTTGCGAGTCGGGTCGATGCCGATCGAACGGAGAAAGGAGAGATCGGTCGCGTCGATCCTGAAGCTGGCCTCACTCGCCGGCGCAGCATCTGTGCCGATCTCGTAGGCCTCGAGTGCCTGCCCCCCACCCTTGCGGTCGACCACCAGGTAGAGCGACCACCCCTGTTCCCGGATCTGCCGCAACGCCTGATCGACCTGGGCAGAATCGACCAGCGCCTGCGAGACGGCGCCTCGCAGCTCTTCGACCAGTTGCTTGAGTTTCTCGTCCATCGTTGCAGGGGCCCGGTGTTCGTCCGCGCCTGCATGGATTATTCTTGCCCCCCACCGCGACTGTCAACGAACCCTCACTTCCGGCACCTTGTCTCCGTCTCCCCTCCCGCTCGAGGAGCTGTCCGACTGGCTCGCCAGGCACGGGTGCCGGGTGGAAGCTTTCGACCCGCTGCCGGGGGATGTCTCTACGCGCCGCTACGTCCGCGTTCGCGGTCCCGGCGGCAGGACCTCCATCGCCGTGATCTATCCCGCGGAAGCGACGCAAGCCGGTTCTCGCTTCGTCCGAACGACCCGGCTCCTCGAGCAGGCACGGATCCGGGTCCCCGAGATCCACGCCTGGAGTCGCGAGGACGGGTTCATGTGGGTCGAAGACGTGGGCGCCAGGACCGCCTACGAAGCCGTGGCCGAAGGATGGGAGCGGCTGAGCTTCTGGAGAGCGGCCATCCCCCTGATCCAACGCCTCGCGGAGCTGCCGGCCGACCTCGTGGCCGCCATCAACGGAGCCCTCGACGCCGGCGTGTTCAGGCGTGAGCTGCTCCAAAGCTGGGAGCTCGTCCTCGAGCCCCGTGGCCTGTGTGGAGCGGACGATCGTCTCGATGAGGAGTTTCACCAGACCCTGCTCGAACTCTGCGACGCGCTCGACCGGGAGGCCAGGACGCCCTGCCATCGCGATTTCATGGCACGAAACTTCGTCCTCTCCTCCGACGGCGAGCTCGTCCTCATCGACCATCAAGACCTCCGACTCGGCCCGCGCCACTACGACCTCGCGTCGCTCCTCAACGACTCGCTCTATTCCACCACCGAGGAAGAACGAACCACGCTCGACCTGCTCCCGGTCGCCCCTTCCGAATCCGAGGGCTACCACCGGGCTGCAGCCCAACGGTGCCTCAAGATCGTCGGCACCTTCCAGTCCTTCGCCGACCGCGGCTTCGACCGCTACCTTCCCCTCATCCCCCCCTCGCTCCGGGCAGCGCTGCGCCATCTCCAGCACCTCCCCGAAACCGCCTCGCTCGCCACCGCCCTCGAGCCATCCTGGCGCCGATACCTCGCTTCAGAGGGCGACGCTTCAGACAGGATTCGCAAAGTCCCCTGACCCTCTCCTCCTACGCCTGGAGAAGCTGCAGCTCCCCGAACCGTCAAGGGGTACGAGTGCCTTTCCCTATCCGGGGTATGGTCGGGTGAGGCCGGGTAGGGAAAGGCACTCGTACCCCTGAATCGACAGATCGCGCGCAAGCTTCGAAGCGCTTCGTCCTGCTACACTCCCCCTGGAGGCACACCCATGTCGTTCGGATTCCAGGAACTGCTGATCATCTTCCTCATCGTGCTCGTGCTTTTCGGCGCGGCCAAGCTGCCGAAACTGGGCAAGGGGCTCGGAGAAGGCATTCGCAACTTCCGCAGCGGCCTCAAAGGGGACGAGGCCGAGCCCGAGCCCGCCGACAAGGAAGCCTGAGCCGGCTCCTTCGGGTGCCCCCCGCAGGGGGGCCACCTCAGCCTGCTAGAGAAACCAGCGGCGGTCTTCCGACTGCTGCCAGATCGCCTGGTGCTGGTCGACGTAGAGGCTCAACACCCGCTCGACGTAGTTCCGGGTCTCGCGGAACGGCGGCACGCCCTCGTGCTTGAGCACGTTGCCGGGGCCCGCGTTATAGGCCGCGAGTGCGAGCGTCACGTCACCGTCGAACTGGTCGAGTAGCGCTCGCAGGTAGCGCACGCCGACCCTGACATTGACGGCAGGCTCGAACGGATCCTCGTCGCTGTAGAGCTCCACCGTCGTCGGCAGGACCTGCATGAGGCCGATCGCACCCATCGCCGATACGGCATTGGGGTCGAAGCCCGACTCCACTTCCATCACCGCGGCCACCAGCAGCGGATCCACCGAGTAGCGCTCCGCCATCGCGACGATCAGCCGGCCGAACGGCCTGCGCTCGACGGCCGACACGCCCGCTTCCCGGCCGTGGTAGCGGCGGAAGAGCTCGAAGGCCACCTCGTTCTCTTCGCCCGACGGCTCGCCGGTGGACGGGAACGACCGATCCTTCATCGATTCGAACATCGGCGCCGCCGAGCCGCCGAGCACCCACTCCGAAAGCTCGGTCAGAGCCTCCAACTGCGCGTCGGTGGGCGCGTCGGGGCGATCCACCGGGATCGCAGGATCCGACGGCGGCGAATCGAAAAGCGCCACGAGGAAGAAGCCCGTCGCCAGGACGAGGCTCCATCTGCTGAATCGAATGCGAGGTTCCATGGGCAGAACTACGGAGAGTCCCCTCTACAATCCTCGGAATTGGAATGGAAGTTCGCGACCAGAACCGGTCGCAGTGCGAAGTATACCACAGGCCGGGGCGCAACCCCCCTGCAAGGAGAGGTCCCGGGGGAACTCCGAGAGGCGTGACGAGAGCGCCCGGAGCCGGCTTCGAGCCGGTCAGAGGCCGGTTGTCACCCGTCGGCGGGGGACGGTGCCCGCTTCGCGCCCGGCTTGCGCGCGGCGAAATCGGCAGCGTCGATCCCGAGCTCCCCGACCTTGTTGCGCAAGGTGTTGCGGTGAATCCCGAGCGACCGCGCCGAGCCGGTCATGTTGCCCCGGTGGGTCTTGAGCGCCGCGACGATGAACTGCCGCTCGAACTCCTTGCGTGCCTGCCCGAGGGTCAGCCCCCGGTCCACCAGCTCGCTGACGAGGCTCTGCAGCTCGCCGTTCAGATTCCTCCGCATCCCCGCTCCCTGCTCGTCCGTGAGGCGCGCAGCGTACCACACGGTTTTCGGGCCCTCAGGACCCGCTTCGGGAGCCTCCGGGAAGGCTACTTGAGGTCGAGAAGATCGCCGATATAAACGGCGTACCGCGACTCGAGAATGCGGGCGACCGACGAGTTCTCGTGCACCGAGAGCACGGCCAGCTCCCCCAGTACCATCGGCGGAACGCCGTCGGGACCGAGCCGGTAGATGGTGAAGAGATCCCCGGGTGCGATGTCGTCGCCCTCACCGCGATCGATGAAGACGACGCTGTTCTGACCGAGGGTCACCACCTGGTCGTTCGTGTGGACGATGACGGGGGCGCCGTCGAGCGTCTCACGCGACACCGGATCGTTCACGGCCCTCAGTGCGGTGCGACGCCGGAGCGGAATCGGCTCCGGGACGAAGCGCTCGAGGCGACTGCCGATCTCCATCGGCCGGCAACTGTAGGAAACCTCCGCGATCGCCGTGTCCTCCTGCACCGAGAGCACGCGCACGCGCCCCTGGTACTGGTAGAAGACACCGAGACGGTCTCCGGTGATCGGATGATCGATTCGTCCCCGATCCGTCATGGCGACGAACTCGTCGCCCGGCTCGAGCCCGGAATCGGCGCCGCCGTCGAGATAGATGATGTCGCCAGCCGTCAGCCCGACCTTGGCGGTCGGCGCCCTGGCAGCATCACCCCTGCGGCGCCGCTGACGCTCGCGAGTCAGAGTGGGACCGAGGTTCTGGTACTCGGAGCCGAGAATCGTGTGCGAGAACGTCCGGTCGGGCGAGCCGATGAAGCCGGAGCAATAGAGGTCCGCTTCGTAACCGAGCGCCTCCGGAGCGCCGATCGAACGGTCGAACCCATCGTCTTCCTCCTCCGGCTCGCCGTCCTGAAGGTTGGCGAGGTTGTCGAGCGGAGTCACCTCGAAGCCGACGACGAGCGGGTCCCCGGGGTAGATCCAGTGGGCATCCTTGATGTACTGGTTCCGCTCCCAGAGCTGCGGCCAGAGATACGGATCGCCGTAGAAACGGGCGGCCAGATCCCACAGGGTGTCGCCACGGACGATGGTGTAGACCTCCGCGCCCTCCGGAAAGGTGGTCGGAGGGTCCCATGCGGTCCAGTGATCCCCCACGAGGTGGAGTTGAGTCGGCGGCTGATGGGCGACCGCGGGCAGAGCCGCGAAGCCGACCCCGATCGCCAGGACGAGGGACAACGCACTACGGTTCATGATCGCAACGTACTACACCAAGGTTGAGGCGTGCAAGGTACAACCCAACCCTTTCGGAGTCAAGCTTTAGGCAGCAACCCCTCAAGTGAAGCTTGAAGGATTGACCCGAGGCGCCCGTCGCGCGCCAGACGACCACCCGGCCTCAACGAAGCTCGGCGAGCCGCTCCTCCGCCATCACCGAAGCAGCCGAACCGGGGTACCGGGTCAGCACCTCCTCGAACTGACGCCGGGCCGCCGCCGGGTCCCCCAGCCGCAGCAGGCATTCGCCGAGCTTGAAAACCGCGTCGGCACCCTTGTTGCCCTCGGGGTAGCGGTCGAGAACCTCCTGAAACGCCAGCCGCGCTCCGCTGTAGTCCTGCCGCGCGAATCGGCTCTCGCCGATCCAGAACTGGGCGTTGTCGGCGAGGTCGGTGTTGCCGTGCTCGGCCAGAAAACGCTCGAAGCTCTTCTCGGCGTCCTCGTAGCGCCCCTGATGGTAGAGGGTGTAGCCACGGTCGTAGACCGACTGGCCCGCCATCGACACCGGGGCGGACGCCCTGGGAGGGGAAGCAGGCGCGGCGTCTTCCGGGGTGACGGCGACCCAGGATTCCGGGTCCTGCTCTCTCGCGGCGGCGGTACCCTGGCCGGGCGTATCGGGCCCCACGTCGACCACCTGAGCCTCCGGCGTCGCGTAGTCGGGCGGCGTGGCCGGGACCGGATCGAGGTCGGACTGTTCGATGGCCGGGAGGGAGCCGCGCTGTTCCACCTCGTCCGCGCGACCGGAGAACGGGGCGGGCGAGGTGCCGCGAGCGGCGGTCTCCCGCTCTCCTGCAGCCAGCCGCTCCACCTCGACCGTCAGGGCTGCGAGCTGCCGGCGGAGCATGCGGATCTCCGCCTCCGCCATGGCGGCCTGCCGTCGCAGTTCGAGCACCCTCGTCTCGAGTTCAGACTCCCGCGGCGCCGTCCTCTCCGGTGGCGTGGAGTCACGCTCCGAGCGCAACGGCAGCGACGAGCAGCCGCCGAGCAGCGTGCTCGCGAGCACGACCGACGACAGTGCCCGCACACCCCTCATCCTCGGTACTCCGAGGGGATCTTGCTCAGGTATTCGCTCTCAGGGTGCTCGGCGCGCAGCCGGGCAAACACGGTTGCCGCCTCGTCGGCCTCGTCGAGCTTGTGATGGGCGAGGCCGAGGCTCCAGAGGGCGAGATCGAGATCCTCGTAGTCAGGGTACTCCTCGAGCAGGCCCGTGAGGCGGGCCTTGGCAGCGCCCGCCAGCCCACGCCGCAGCTGGTAGCGCGCCACCAGGTATTCGTGGCGTGCCAGGTTGGAGCGCAGGCGAGCGATCTCCTCCTCCGCTCCGGCGACGTGCTCGCTCGTCGGATAGAGGCTGATCAACTCCTCGAACGCTGCGATCGCATCGCGGGTCTCCGACTGATCGCGATCGGCCTTGCGCATCCTCAGCGCCAGACTCTTCGCCACCTGGTGCTGCACGTACGCCGCTTTGTCGCTGATCGGATAGCGGTTGTTGAAGTCGCGGTACTTGGCCTCTGCCCGCACGAGGTTCACCTCGCCCCCTTCGAGAAAGAAGGCGTCGGCCTGCAACAGCAGAGCGTCGCGCCCGACTTCCGAGTTGGGTGCGGTCTGAAAGGCGTGTGCGAAGTGTTCGCGCGCCTGGAGATACTTCTCGTCCGCCATCAGGCGCTGCCCTTCGGTGAACGCCTCCTCGGAGGAGAGCCTCAGGATCGGGTCCTCCCGACCGCCCCCTCCGCATGCCACCGCCAGAGAAAGGCAAGTGGCCAACATCAGCAGTCGCCCGATACCGAAGCGAATCGACTCTCGCATCACGAATCCTCCCCGCGTGCCGCCCGGCGCAGGTGACCGATCTCCGCCACGGGATCGCCGGCGGCGAAGATCGCCGATCCGGCCACGGCGATGTCGATACCGGCTCGGGCCACCTCCCGGATATTGCCTCGCTTGACGCCGCCGTCGATCTCGATCACCAGCTCGCGCCCCGCCTCCAAGGCGAGCTTGCGCAGGCGCTTCGCCTTGTCGAGCACGTACGGGACGAACGCCTGGCCGGCGAATCCGGGATTGACGGACATCAGCAACACGAAGTCGATTGCAGGCAAGATGTCTGCCAACAGCTCGACCGGCGTCGCCGGGTTCAGAACGACACCGGCCTGGGCACCGCCGGCGCGGATCCGCTCCAGCAGTCGATCGAGATGAGTTGCCGCCTCCCAGTGGACCGACACCATGGCCGGCTGCGCCGCCAGATAGTCGTCGAGCAGAGCACCCGGGTTCGACACCATCAGATGGATGTCGAGAGGCACGCCAGTGTGGCGCGCCAGCGCCTGAGCGACCGGAGCGCCGAAGGTCAGGTTCGGCACGAAGTGCCCGTCCATCACATCGACGTGAACGTAGTCCGCGCCGCCTTCGTCGCAGACCTCCAGAGCGGACACCAGATCTGCGAGATCGGCCGCCAGGATGGACGGTGCGATCTTCAACCGCGCCTCCCGTCCACCGGTGGACTCACCACCACCAGCGAGATGACGTCCTGCCGACGGAGCGGATGCCCGGCCAGCGGGAACTGGCGCAGGACGATACCGCTCTCCAGGCTCTCGTACGGTTCGAACTTCACGCTCCCCAGCCGGAATCCGCGGCGCTCGAAGAAGGCGCGCACCGTCTCGTAGTCGCGATAGACCAGGTCGGGCATCAGGAAGGTGGCGCCGCGACTCGACGTCGACAGATAGAGATCGACCTCCCCCGCCATGCCGACCCTGTCGTCGGCTGGAGGGTTCTGCTCGTGCACCGTGCCCGCCTTGGTCTCGAAGGTGTGGATGCCGAGCGTCCTGCCGACTCCGAGGCCGGCCGCCGCGAGCGTGACCTGAGCCGCCTGCAGCGCCCTGCCGCGAACGTCGGGCACTCGCATCCTCTGCGGGCCGAGCGACAGCTCGACCTTCACCGTCGCCCCGCGTTTGACGAGGCTGCCGGCCGGCGGGCGCTGGGTCAGGACGTGCCCGGCCGGAATGAGCTCGTCGTAGCGGCCGCTACCGGTGCGCAGCTCCCATTCGAGCCCCTGGCCGGCGGTCACCGCGTCGAGCTGAGCCTCGGAGCGACCGACGAGGTCCGGCACCTCGGTGCCGCCGCTGCGCACGAAACGGCTGAACGACAGATAGCCGGCGCCGGCGAAGAGCACCAGCATCGCCACGCCGTAGGCGCACCATCCCAACCACCTCAAGAGACGCCGTTTCACGCTGCGCAGTCTACCCGCTTCGGAGAGGGCCGCGGCCCTGCCCGCGGGACCGGTATCGGCTCCGGCGCCCGACGCAACCGAACTGCTTCAGTTGACCCAGCGATCGACCAGCCGGTTGACCACCTTGCGGGGGAGACCGGCAGAAGGCGACGGCAGCCCCTTGATCACCTTCATCAGGTCGCCGAGCGCGTCCGCCACGGAGCCGTGCAGACGATCGAGTGCCAGCAGCTCCTGCCGCCGATCGACCACGGCGAGCACCGGCTCGGGCGCCTGCATCGTCCTGTGCCGGCTCCAGACCGTAGGAGGCCGAGAAGCCGCGATCGTCGGTCAGCAGCGGGAACGGCAGATGCAGCTCCTTCTGCAACTCCTTGAGCGCGGGAAGCTTGGCCGGCGAGACGCCGAGCACCCGGGTGTCGGCCGTCACCAGGTCTTCCCAGCTCCTGGCGAAGGCGAGCAGATCGTCGCGCACCCGATCTCCCTCGACGTCGGCAAAGAAATAGAGCACCACCGCCGTGCGTGCCACCTCGTCGCGCAGCATCAGCACGACGTCCTCGGTCGATGTGAGATCGAAGTTCGGAGCCTCGTCTCCGACGGCCA
The DNA here is from genome assembly GCA_965223855.1 of Candidatus Multivoradales bacterium. GTDB lineage: Bacteria > Acidobacteriota > Thermoanaerobaculia > Multivoradales > JAHEKO01 > CALZKB01. The sequence goes on along the minus strand of CBDCXM010000009.1, from coordinate 1,346,645 downwards.
AAGCTCGAGCCATACCTGCCCCCTGCGCTGCGATTTACGAGCCCGAGAAGAGCCCGGACGGGATGTTCTTGACGACGTCAAAATATAGCACCAGACCCATCAGCATGAGGATCAGCACGAAGCCGACCTGCTGGATCCGTTCCTTGACCCTCAGGGACAGGTCCTTGCGCCTCAGCGACTCGATCAGGAGGATCACGATCTGGCCGCCGTCGAGCACCGGGATCGGGAGCAGATTGAGGATCGCGATCGAGATGCTGATCAGCCCCATGAGCTGAAGCAGACTGACGAAGCTCGCCCTCACCGCGGCACCGCTCATGGCGGCAATCTCGAGCGGGCCCGAAAGTGCGCTCTTGGCCGCCAGCTGGCCGGTGACGATCTTGCCGAGCACGCGGAAGGTCTGCTGCGTGATCTGCCAGTTGAAGCGGACGCTCTGGGCGAGGGCCTCTCCGGGCGGGAAGCGCTGGAAATAGGAGAGACCGACACCGATCCTGCCGTTGCCGCCTTCGTCCTTCGGCACGACCGCCAGCGTGAGGAGTTCGTCGCCTCTCGCTACCTCGACGTCGATCGACTGGCCGGCCCTGGCGCTGATGTATTCGACGAGGTCGTTGCCGCTACCGATGCCGCGACCGTCGACGCCGCGCACCTCGTCGCCCGGCTGGAAGCCCGCCGCCGCCGCCGGTGAGTCGTTGCCGACCGAGCTGATCGTCGGCAGCATCTTCGGCAGCACCCCGGCATCGCCGAACTCGTACTTCGGCACCTTGTGCGGCCGCACCACGAGATCGACCGCAGAGCCCGCACGCCGCACTGTGACCGGAACGTCGCGGTCGGGGGAGGTGACGAGAGCGAACTGCACGTCGTCCCAGTTCTCCACCTCGTCGCCGGCGATCTCCAGCACCTCGTCGCCAACCTGCAGCCCCGCCTGCTCCGCGGCCGAACCCGGGACGATCGTTCCGACCACCGCCGGCACGTCGGGGAGCGCCGACACCTGGACGCCGACCATGAAGACGAAGGCGATCAGGAGAATCGCGAGCACGATGTTCATCGCCGGCCCGGCCAGGAACACCAGAATCCGCTGCCAGCGCGGCTGGTTCTGGAAGTCGCGGGGATCGTCCCCCTCTTCGCCCGGCTGCTCGCCGGCGAAGGCGACGTACCCGCCCAGCGGGACGAGCGACACCTTGTAGTCCGTCTCGCCCCGGCGGAAGCCGAAGAGACGCTTGCCGAAACCGAGCGAGAACGAGAGAACGCGCATGTCGAATGCCTTGCCCATCAGCAGATGCCCCGCCTCGTGGACGAAGATGATGACGCCGAGGGCGAAGATGAAGGCGGCGGTGTTGGTCAGCAGATCCATCATGAAATCCGGTCTCGTCGGAAAATCGGTTCAGCGGGCGACACAGCGGGGAGCGGTGGATCCTCTCCGGGCCACCGGTCCCCTCGGGCGTGCAAGCGCTATGCCCGGGCGGCGGCGAGATGCTCGCGGGCCCGCCGCCGGCCCCATTCGTCCCAGTCTAGCGCGTCCTCGAGAGTCTCCAGCGGCGCGACTTCGTGAGTGTCGAGCACGGCCGCAACCGTGCCGACGATGTCCGGATATGGCAGCTCACCGGCCAGGAAGGCGTGCACCGCGACCTCGTTGGCGGCGTTGAGGACCGCGCCGGCACTGCCGCCGGCGCGCGCGGCCGTTCGAGCGAGTTCCACGGCCGGGAAGCGATCGGAGTCGAGCGGTTCGAAGTCGAGCCGGCCGAGGGCGCCGAGATCGAGCCGCGGAAAGTCGTTCGCCCACCGCTCGGGAAACGCGAGCGCGTACTGAATCGAGAAGACCATGTCGTTGACCGACAGTTGTGCGATCCAGGAGCCGTCGACGAACTCGACCAGCGAATGGATCTGCGACTGGGCATGGACGACGACCGAGATGTCGTCGGCGGCGACGTCGAAGAGATGATGCGCCTCGATCAGCTCGAGTCCCTTGTTCATCAGCGTCGCCGAATCGATCGAGATCTTGCGCCCCATCTCCCAGGTCGGGTGCGCCAGCGCCTCGTCGGGAGTGATGTCGCTCCAGTCCCCCGCCGGGCGGGCACGAAACGGCCCCCCCGATGCGGTCAGGGTCAGTCCCCGCACCTCGCTCGCTTCACCACACCGAAGCGCCTGATGGAGCGCCACGTGCTCACTGTCGATCGGCACGATCGCCGCGCCGCTCTCCCGGGCGGCCCTCTTGAGGACCTCGCCGCCGACCACCAACGCCTCCTTGTTGGCGAGCGCCAGGTCCTTGCCGGCCTCTGCGGCCGCATACGCCGGCGCCAGTCCCGCAGCACCGACCATCGCCGCGACCACGCGATCCACCTGCGGATGAACCGCCGCTTCGATCACCCCCTCCGGCCCGGCGACGACCTTGACCCCCGGGAGCCGCCCGGCCAGTTGGCCGGCGCTCTCCTCGTCATGGACCGCCACCAGCGACGGGGCGAACTCTCGCGCCTGTGCCTCCAGCGCATCCAGGTCGCTGCCGTGCGCCGCCAGGGTGACGACCCGCAGCCGGTCCGGAAATCGCCGCAGCACTTCCACGGTGCTGCGGCCGATCGACCCGGTCGAGCCGAGTAGCGCGAGCGAGATCACGGCGCTCCCGGCAGGCGTCCCCAGGCGTCGAGGGCGAGCCACCAGACCGGCGCCGCAAAGAGCATCGCATCGAGCCGGTCGAGAAAGCCTCCGTGTCCCGGCAGCAGCGTTCCCGAGTCCTTCACCCCGGCGCCCCTTTTCAGCATCGACTCGACGAGGTCGCCGAGCTGGGCCGCGATCGAGGTGGCGACGGCGAGCGCCACCAGAACGCCGTCGACCGCTCCCTCGCGCCACCAGGCCCAGACGATCGCCGAGACGAGACTCGCGGCGAGGGCCGCCGCTGCTCCCTCCCAGCTCTTCTTCGGGCTCAGAACGGGTGCCAGACGGTGCCTGCCGAACCGGGTGCCGATGTAGTAGGCGGCGCTGTCGCCGATCCAGACGATCGCGAGCAGCAGAAAGAGGAGCCATGGAGAGCGCCGCTGGAGCTCGGCCAGCGCCGCCAGCGGCAGACCCAGATAGAGAGCACCGAAGGCGAGGGCACCGACGACCGAGAGACCACGCTCGACCGCGGTCCTCGCGACCAGCGCGGCGATCCCCACCCCCGCAGTGAGTGCGAGGGCGAGCCAGGCCGGCGACAGCGACACCGGCAAAGTCCCGGCGGGGAGCAGTGCGACAGCGGCGACCGGCACCAGCGCCAGCAGCAGGCATCGCAACAGCGGGCTCTCCGGCAGCGTCAGGCGGCCGTACTCGAGCGCCGCCAGGAGGATGACGGCTCCGAGGACGCAGAAAAAGCCGACCGGCGGCAGCCGGAACAGCGCCAGCAGCACCAGCGGCACACCCACGGCGGCAGTGAGGAGTCGCTTCATTCGGGTCGACCGGCCGGAACTCGGATCAGTCGGAGGTCGACGCTCGTTCCCGCTCTCGGCTCGAGACGAGGCTCTCGGCGCTCGTGCCGACTTCGCCGTAGCGGCGTTCCCGCTGCTGGAAGTCGAGGATCGCTTCGAACAGGTGCTCTCGCCGGAAATCGGGCCATAGCGTGTCGAGGAAACAGAACTCGGAGTAGGCACACTGCCACAGCAGGAAGTTGCTGATCCTCGACTCGCCCGAGGTGCGGATCATCAGGTCGGGATCGGGCTGACCTGCCGTGTAGAGATAGCGCCCGATCGTCTGCTCGTCGATGTCGGCACCCTTGCCGCTCGCCCAGTCCTGGACGATGTGCCTGCACGCGTCGACGATCTCGCAGCGCCCCGAGTAGTTGAGAGCGATGTTGAGCTGCATGCCGTCGCAGCTCGCGGTCGCCTCCCGGGCCCGCTCCAGCGCCTTGACGACGCTGCCGTCGAGCTCGCGCCAGCGGCCCAGCGGCGCGAAGCGGATGTTGTTCTCGACCAGCCCTTCGAGCTCGCGGTGCAGATACTCCTTTAGGAGGTTCATCAGCGCCCAGATTTCGTAACGCGGGCGCTTCCAGTTCTCGACCGAGAAGGCGTAGAGGGTAAGAGCTTCGAGCTCGAGGCGGGCCGACGCCTCGACCGCCTCGCGCACCGCGGTCACCCCTGCACGGTGCCCATGAGCTCGCGGCAGACCGCGAGCCTTCGCCCATCGCCCGTTCCCGTCCATGATGATCGCCACATGGCGCGGCAGCCGCTCGAGATCGAGACGGCGCGCGACGAGGCCGGCCGGAGACTCCGGCGGAGCCAGGGATCTGACGTCGATCATGGCGGGCGCTATTGTACGGCAAGCGGTCGCCACGGCTCGTCGTAGCGCACCTCGTAGAGGACGAGACCTTGCGGCGGCGCGGTCGGCCCGGCAGCGGAACGCTCCCCGCCGCCCAGTAGCGCCGCAAACGACTCGAGGTCGCGCCGCCCGGTGCCGACTTCGAGCATCGTGCCGACGAGGCTGCGGACCATTCCTCGCAGAAACCCGTCTCCCACCACCCGGAAGCAAAGCTCGCCCCCCTGTCGCCGCCACTCGGCTTCGAAGATCGAGCGTTCGGACGTCTTGTGGGCACCGCCGGCGAGAGCGAAGGCCGAGAAATCGTGCCGCCCCCGGAGTCGTACTGCCGCCGCCTCCAGCGCGCTGTGGTCGATCCCGGGAGCGCAGCGCACGGCAAACCACGAGTCGAGCGGCGAAAGGACCTGCGCCGCCACGAGTCGGTAGCGATACTCCTTGGCCGCCGCGTGCTTGCGGGCGTGGAATCCAGCGGGCATCCGGCACGCCGACAGGATCCGTATGTCGGACGGGAGGTGTCGATTCGTCGCCGCCACGAGCCCGCTGGAGGGAAAGTCGCGCTCGTTGTCGAAATGCGCGACCTGCCCGCGGGCGTGGACCCCGGCGTCGGTCCTCCCCGCTCCATGAATCGTGATCCGATGCCCGAGAACCGTCTCCAGCGCCTCCTCGACCACCTGCTGCACGGCGAGAGCGTTGGTCTGCCGCTGCCAACCGGCGTAGTCGGTGCCCCGGTAGGCGATCGTCAGCGCATCGACCATGCACCCCTCCTCCATGACAGCACCAGTGGCGGAATCCAGATCGCGGAGAAGAGCCAGGGGAAGAGCGGGAGGGCCAGGTGCTGAGGCAGGTACGACAACTGGATCGTCGCGGTGAGCAGGAGCCACCCCGGATGGAGCGCGGCCGCCGCCCAGGGCAGGACCCACAGCAGGTACCACGGGTAGACCGTCGCCGAGAACAGGATGACCGCGGCGAAGCTACGTCCGGTCACTGCGGCGAGCGATGCCGAACGATCCCGCCACAGACGCGCCAGCCAGAAACACAGTCCCAGCGCCAGCACGCCCTTGGCGAGCAGCTGAGGGTAGACACCGGGATAGAAGCGGTTCCAGAACTCGTGCCGGCCGGTGGCGCTCTTGAGCCGGTCGAGGCCGCCCTTGACCAGGAGATCGGCGTCGACCCGGTCGAACCCGCGCCACAGCGGCTCGTACAGCGGGCCGTTGAACTCCCACGAGACGCCGAAGCGGACCCACCCGGGCGGCGCCCCACCGACGCTGGCGAAGAGCGGCACCAGCACGGCCGCGAGCAGGAGTACCACGGTGAGGACGAAGCTCCGGCGGCGGGCAGCGCGGCGCGCCCAGAACGGCAGCAGGGCCAGGGGAACGAGCTTCACCAGGACGGCACCGGCGAGAGCGACGGCTGCGGCCACCGGGCGTCGATCGAGCGCCCACACTCCGATCATCAGGAGCGCGACGCCCGCGCCGTCGACGTGCCCCATCCCTGCCACCTCCAGCGTCACCAGAGGATTCCACAGATAGAGCGCGAGCCGCTCGTCGCCGATGCCGCGCCGGCGCCCCCAGGCGAGAAAGAACCCGGCACCGACGAGCTCGACCGCGACCAGCAGCACCTTCCACGCGATCTCGGGTCGCGGAGCCGACGCCGCTATACTGAACAGACCGAGGGCGAAGGGCGGGTAGACCGCCTCGACGTCGCGATGGGGCATCCGCTCCCACCGCTCGTCGCGCAGCCCCGAGAGTTCGACGGCATCGGGAACCAGGGCATAGGGATTCGAACCGTTGGTGACCACCTTGCCGTCCCACAGGTACCGCAGCACGTCGTCCGACAGAGTCGGCGGCAGCGGCACGAGCAGCAGTCTCAGCACCACCGCGAGGCCGAGCAGGAGAGGCACGCCGAGCCGCCTCGCCCCCCCCAGCGCCAGCGGCACCAGGGCGGCGAATGCGGTCAGCGTCAGGACGAGCGTCCACCACGGTCGACCGGCCAGATCGTGGAGCCACAGCAGGCCGGCATGGGTCGCCAGCAGGGCGATGACACTCCAGCCGGTACCCGGGGACGAGAGATGAGCGCGGGCTGGCAATGAGCGTTCCGATCGGCAGCGTGACGCTGGGACTCTACTACCTGGTTCTGGGCATCCTCGCCTTCTACGGCTTGCATCGGCTGGCACTGCTGGCGATCTACTTCCGTACGCGCAAGCAGCTGCCGGCGACCCCCGACGAGCCGGACCCCTGGCCGCTGATCACGGTGCAGTTGCCGATCTTCAACGAACGCTACGTCGCCACTCGGCTGATCGACGCGGTCTGCGAGCTCGACTACCCCAGAGATCGTCTCGAGATTCAGGTGCTCGACGACTCGACCGACGAGACCCGGCAGCTGGTCGCCGCGCGCGTCGCCCTCTACCGCGAACGCGGCTTCGCCATCCGCCACCTCCACCGCGCGGATCGCACCGGCTACAAGGCCGGGGCGCTGGCCGCCGGTTGCCGGGAGGCGACGGGTGAGCTCCTGGCCGTTTTCGACGCCGACTTCGTGCCGCGACCCGACTTTCTCCGGCTCACCGTGCCGCACTTCACCGACCCGGAACTCGGCGTCGTCCAGGCGCGCTGGGAGCATCTCAACCGCGACTACAGCCGCCTCACCCGCGCCCAGGCGGTCTTCCTCGACGCCCACTTCCTGATCGAGCACGTGGCGCGGCACCGGGCCGGCAACTTCTTCAACTTCAACGGCACGGCCGGCATCTGGCGTCGCCAGGCGATCGAGGACGCCGGTGGCTGGGAACACGACACCCTCACCGAGGACCTCGACCTGTCCTACCGCGCCCAGCTCGCGGGATGGCGCTTTCTCTTCCTGCCGGACGTCACGGCACCCGCCGAGCTGCCGGTCGACGTGGTTGCGTTCAAGCGCCAGCAGTTCCGGTGGTCGAAGGGGGCGATGCAGACCGCCCGCAAGCTGCTGCGGCGGGTGCTTTCCGCTCCACTCCCCTGGACGACACGCCTCGAAGCGTTCGTCCACCTCACCAACAACGCCGCGTATCCGTTGATGGTGCTGCTGTCGCTGCTGGTGTTCCCGTCGATGCTCCTGCGCCGCGACATCGACCTGGCGACGCTGCTCGTGGTCGATCTGCCGCTCTTCTTCGGAGCCACGATCGCGGTGATCGCCTACTACGTGGTCAGCCAATGGATCGAGAGCGGCAGTTCGGACGGTGTGTTTCGAGACCTGCCGTCCGTGCTGGGGCTCGGCGTCGGACTGGCGATCAACAACACCCGCGCGGTCGTCGAAGGTCTCTACGAGGACGGCGGTGTGTTCGAGCGCACGCCGAAGTACCGCATCGAGGGTCGCGGCGACGGCTGGCGTGGCAAGGCCTACAGGGCTCGAAGCCACGTCTCCCTGATCACGGAAGGGCTGTTTGCTCTCTATTTCACCCTCAGCATCGCGCTCGCCTGGATGCTCGAAATGTGGTGGTCCCTGCCGTTCCTCGCTCTCTTCTTCCACGGCTACTGGTTCATGTTCCTCTCGACGCTGACCGGTGGGCTCGGCCGCCTCCGGCCGGGAGGGCAACGTCGGGATCTCGCAGCCGCGACGGGCAGCCGGCGGTAGGATCGGGGCGTGCAGCCCCGCGAACAAGCAGCCACCGACGCCCTTTCGGCCAGCGCTCCGGGACCCGGTCCGGAGGCGAGACCGGTGCGCCTGCGCGCGGCCCGGCGTACCGATGCGCCGCTGTTGCACCTGTGGCGCAACGAACCGAGCGTGGCGCGGCATCAACCGCTCGGGCCGGCGACGGTGGAACGGCTCGCAGCCGAGCTCGACATTCAGGATCATCGGCACCTCAGGCAGGGCAAGGGCGACAAGTTCCAGTGGATCATCGAAGTCGGCGGGCAACCGGCCGGCTGGATGACACTGGTCGCCACCAACTGGGAGCACGGCCTCGCCGAGCTCGGCTACGCGCTTTCGACGCCGTTCCAGCGGCGCGGCATCGCACCGCGGGCGATCAAGCAGCTCCTCGACGAGCTCTTCACCAACACCCGCCTGCAGCGTATCGAAGCGCGCTGCTCGGTCGAGAACACCGCCTCGGCGCGGGTGCTCGAGCGGACCGGGTTCGAGCGCGAGGGAACGCTGCGCGCCTACTTCGAGCTGCGCGGCGAGCGAGTCGACAACTACCTGTACGCCGTCCTGCGCGCCGACCACCTCGGCGGTTGACGGCTCCGCAGGCTTCGGTTCTCGAGGCCCGGGGTCGGCTGGATCGAGGGCACGGTCGAGCCTGCTCGGTCAGACCTGCGGGCTGCGAGCCCCGCGCTCAGGAGCCGCTGCCTGATTCCTGGCCCTGCTCCCCTCCCCCGTCCCCGCCTCCGGTTTCGCCCTCGGGGTCGATGCCCGGCGCACCCGCGGGTTTGGACGGCACCGCTGCCGGTGGAAGGGCGCGCCGCGGAGCTCCGTGGAGCCAGTGAAACTCCGGTACGACGTGCACGACAAAGCTGCGCACCGCCGGGGATGCGCTGTAGGCGAACGCCGCCCCCATCCCGGCGAGCAGCAGGGGCAGAGCCAGTGTGCGCACCTCGAGCGAGGAGCGTTTGCCGCGCGACCGCCCGAAAAACCGGAAGATCGTCGCCGCCGCTACCAGAAAGAAGACCCCGAGCATCAGCCGCAGTCCCACCGGCAGGACTCCGGACAAGAGCGGAAGATCGGCCAATCGAAGCTGTCCGCCCGAGAAGCCGTACTTGAGAAGCGACGCCACCAGCAGCGTGGCCATGCCGGCGAGCATCACCGCCTTCGTGCCGTCGACGAGGCGAGGTCGCTTCGCCGCTCGTGTCAGCGCCTCCACGACGCCGTTGAGGAGCACGAGAATCCCCGCCTCCATCACCAGAAAGAGGAGCAGGAAGGTCATCACGGCGAGGCGCTGCCCGGTCGAGACCGGCGTCGCCAGGAGCACCGTCAATCCGATCAGCAGCAGCGCGGCACCGTAGACCGACCAGGCGCCGACGATGGCAGGCCACTGACTGATCCCATGGCGCAGTGGCTCGCCCGGCAGCGTCGGGATCGCCACGTTGCCGTAGTCACGCTTCTCGAGCGCCTCTACGGCGAGATAGACCAGCCAGGTCCAGACGAAGGCCGCGATGAGATCGATGCCGTAGTGGAAACGCAGCGCCACCGTCGACAGCGTGACGCCGCACGAGAGCACCACACACAGCGCCCGCCCCCAGCCGGAGATCCGCCGCCAGGCGAGGCAGGTGAGGATCCACGGAATCGCCGTGTGAAGGCTCGGGAAGCAGTCCCAGTTGAAGCGCAACGTGTCGAAGACGAGGTTGGCGAGCTTCGGCTGCGTCGGGATCGGCTGGGTGAACTGATCTCCCACCAGGAACATCGGCCCGGCGACCGGCACCAGCAGGTAGATGACATACCCGCCGAGGAGGCCGAGGATGAGCCCGAGCCGAAGCCGGCGGAACATGCCGTCGCTCTCTCGTGAGACGTAGGCGTACCCCAGCAGAACCACGGGGCCGAGGTAGTAGACCCAGATGTAGCAGAAGGTCATCAGGCGGATGAACCACGGCGCCGTCCAGGTGTCCATGTAGAGCGGCAATGTCTTGCCGAAGAACAGCCACTCGTCGATCCGCAGCATCAACTCGTCCTTCGGAGTGATGCCGAGCCACTCCGTCAGGCGATTGGCGTGCATGTGCTTGAGGCTCTCGTAGACCGCCAGCACGCCGACCATCGGCCACCAATCCCAGACGAACTCGCGCCACTGGCGAGACGGCGTCCGCCGCACCAGCAGGATGCCGAGGAGCACGGGCATCGCCCACACGGTCATGTACGTCAGTCGCCCACGCCCGAACGGCTCGAAGAACGGCACCCTGTTGACGATGCCCAGGGTCAGCAGCCCGCCGAGGAACACCAGGACGAGGAACTTGTCGAGCGCCAGTGTGTAGCGCTCCTCTCCGGCCGGCCTGACTTCAGCTTCCGTCATCGATCCGACGCCCCGACAGCCGGGCGAGGCACGAGGCCCCGGGCGAACCGGGCTCGACATCGTGTGGAGTCCCCCGGCGGGAGGTCGCACACGAGGAGCGGGTGGAATCAGAACGATGAGCCAACAGCGCGGGAGTATACCCACTGAGCGGTGCGTCGACCCTGGTGTGCCCGCTATGATCGCGGCATGTCCGTCACCGCGTCGAGTCCGGCAGGGAAGGCCGTCCGAGGGGGCTTCGAGGCACTGTCTTCGGATCCGCTTTGGCGCTGCGCACTGCTCGCCTCGCTCGCCGAGGGCCTCGCGATCGCCGTGTACGACGTGCTGATGAGGGACCTCGATCGTCTCTTCGGCGCTCTCTTCTGGAGCGTCGCCCTCGTCGCTGTCGGGTTGGTGGTCTGGCTGGCCGTCGGGAGCATTCTCAGGCGCCTCCTCCCGGAACGGTGGAGCTTTCTCGCCACCTTCGTCGTCTGGATCGCGGCGATCGCCGTCGGTCGCGTTCAGCTTGCCGATCGACTCGGCCCGACGACGTGGTGGCTGCTCGCCTGCGGCACCGTCTTCGCCGTAGCCGGCACGATCCTGAGCGACCGGGGCGCAGCCGTGAGCCTCGCAGCCCTGCTGCGCGACGTGGGCGTCCTCGCCGCTGCGGCCGGATCGCTCGCCGGCCGGGTGCCGAACCAGGCCTACCCGGCCCTCGAACAGACGCTCTTCCTCGCCGGGGTGGCTCTCGTCGCCTACGCGCTGGTGGAGCTCGGATCTCGCCGCCCGCGACTCCTGTTCGTGAGCCTGCTCTCTGTGGCCGCCGTGTGTGCCGTGCTGGCACGAGGATCTTCACGAACGGAGGGGCCCAGCGTTCTGTGGATCCTCGTTGACACAGCCCGCCAGGACCACGTCGCCCCGTATGGCGAGATCGTCGAGACTCCGGCGATCCGCAAACTCGCTTCCGAGGGCGTCCTGTTTCGCGACGCGATCACCGTCGTGCCGAAGACTCCGGCCTCCGTGGCTTCCTTCTTCACCGGGCGCTACCCGACTCGCCATCGGGTGCGCAGTCTCTACGATCGCCTGCCGGACGAGGAGAGCACCGCTGCCGAGCTGTTCCGCGAGGCTGGCTTCGACACGGCCGCCTTCGTCAACAACGGCTGGATCGCTCGAGGGCGCGGATTCGAGCAGGGCTTCGAGCGCTTCACCGGCTACTTCGAGGCCCACCGACCCTACGGCCCGCTGCGCTACACGAGCTGGTGGCTGCTCGGTGATCAGCTCAGCGCGAAGAAGGTTCCCCGCTTCAGTGCCCAAACCTCCTCGGCGCGACTGACCGACGACGTGCTCCAGTACCTCGAGGCTCACCGCGGTCGTCGCTCGTTCGTCTACGCGCACTACTTCGAGCCTCACTGGCCCTATCTGCCACCCCCGGCACTCGCCCGCCGCTACGGGGCTCCCGAGGACGGGCGTGTCGTGGTCAATCACATCGGCCAGACGGAGATCACCCGCGGGCAGATGATCTTCCAGAACCCCCTGCCGGAGGCCGAAAACGAGGTCGCACGCCGGCTCTACCGCGGTGAGATGCATCACACGATGTTCCACATCGGGCGTCTGCTCGGAGGGCTGTCGGCGCTGGGGCTCGACGACGACACCATCGTCGCTTTCACGGCCGACCACGGTCACGCCCTCGGCGAACACGACTACTACTTCCACCACGGCGAGTTTCTCTACGAGGACTCCGTGCGGATTCCGTTGATCCTGCGCTGGTCCGGGCAGCTTCCCGAAGGGGTGGAGGTCGAAGCTCAGGTGCGCTCGATCGATCTGGCACCGACGCTGCTCGATCTCGCTTCGGCGCCTCGCCTGACAGCCTCCGACGGCAGCGCTCTCGCCGCATTCTGGGAAGAGGCGGATACCCTGCCCCGCCCCGCCTATCTGGAGTCCGACGTCAAGATGTTCGCCGAGAACAACCGACGCGAGTTCGGGGGAATCCCCGGCAAGCTTCGGGGACTGCGGGACGGCCGCTTCAAGCTCATCATGACTCCGGCCAGCGGCGGCGTGCGCTACGAGCTCTACGACCTCACGAGCGACCCGACCGAATCCATCGATCTGTCGACCGACTCCGACCACCAGGCAATCCTCCAGGCGCTCCAGACCCAGCTCGCCCGGGTGATTCCCTCGAGCGAGCGCGCCGCCATCGAGTCTCTCGGCGGCACCCTGGCCGGCCCGGAGCGCGAACTCAGCGACGACGAACTCGAGATGCTCCGAAGCCTCGGCTACGTGCAGTAGTCCCGGTCGTTTCGAGCTACAAAACTTCCAGGTTGGCGAACTTCGCCGCCAGCCGCCGCTTCCCCACCAGATCGAAGTAGACGGTGACCTTGCCGGTCGCGGCGCTCCCCTCGATCTCGAGCACGACCCCCTCGCCCAGTGTCGGATGGCGTACGCGGGTGCCGCGCTGCACCGTCCCTCCTCCGCCCCCGCCGCCGGAGGCCACGGGCTCCGGGACGAGATCGGGAACCGGCGCCTGCTTGTCGAAGAAGCGGTAGACCCCGGCGGTGCGTCGGTCGGCGAAGAGCTCCGGGCTCTGCGAGATCTCGAGCCCTTCGGTCGGCAGCTCGGTGAGGAACGCCGACTCGAGCTGGTCCTGGTAGCGGCCGGCGACGCGACGCCGGCGGCAGGTGGTGAGGTAGAGCCGCTCCTTGGCCCGGGTCATGCCGACGTAGAGCAGCCGCCGCTCCTCCTCGAGATCGTCCTGGCTGCCGCCGGCGTTGAAGTGCGGCAGCACGCCGTCCTCGAGACCGCCGACGACCACGAGAGCGAACTCGAGCCCCTTGGCGGCATGGAGGGTCATCAGCGACACCCCGCGCTGCGATTCCCAGGTGTCGATGTCGGCCACCAGGGCGATGTGGTCCAGGAAGGCGGTCAGCTCGTCTTCCTCCCCCTGAGCGACCGACTCCTCGGTGTACTCCTGCGCCGCCGTCAGGAACTCCTGGATGTTCTCGAGGCGCGACTGCGACTCGGGATCGTCCTTCTCGTACTGCTTCGCGTAGCCGGAGTCCTCCAGCAGTCGATCGAGCAGCGCCGGCAGCGGCAGCTCCTGCGACGCTTCGTGGAGCCCGCGGATCAGGTCGCGGAAGCGCTCGAGGGCACGCGCGCCGCGCGCCGGGTAGGTGGCGAACGTGCTGGTGCTCAGAGCTTCCCAGATCGAACCTCCGTACTCGGCAGCCTCGGTCTCGAGCAGCTGCTGAGTCCCCTTGCCGATGCCGCGGGTCGGGCGGTTGAGGATCCGCAGCAGCGAGTAGTTGTCCTGCGGATTCCGCACCGCCCGCAGGTACGCGATCAGATCCTTGATCTCCGCGCGCTCGTAGAAGCGCGTTCCGCCAACGAGAACGTAAGGGATCTCGCGCCGCAGCAGCGCCTCCTCGAAAGCGCGCGTCTGAGCGTTGGTGCGCACCAGGATCGCCATCTCGGAGAGCGGGTACTCGTCACGTTGCCCGTCGAGAACGTTGACCACCCAGCGCGCCTCGTCCTGGTCGTCGCGCGCCTTGTAGAGCTCGATCGGCGCTCCGTCGCCGCTGTCGGTCCACAGCTGCTTCGGGCGCCGCTTCTCGTTGTGAGCGACGAGGGCGCCCGAGACCTCGAGGATGTTCTGAGTCGAGCGATAGTTGCGCTCCAGCTTGCGGATCGTCGCTCCCGGAAAGTACTTCTCGAACTCGAGCACATTGTCGAGATCGGCGCCACGCCAGCGGTAGATCCCCTGGTCCTCGTCGCCGACCGCCGTCAGGTTGCCGGAATCGCCGATCACCTGATGAACCAGCCGCATCTGGGCGCGGTTGGTGTCCTGGAACTCGTCGACCAGAAGGTAGTGCACCCGGTCACGCATCCTCTCGAGCAGGTCCGGATTCGAGTCGAGCAGCTTCACCGACAGTCGCAGCATGTCGTCGAAGTCGACCGCGGAGGACTTGACCAGCGCCTGCTGGTACAGGCCGTAGATGAGCGCCACCTTGCGCTCGAAGAAGTTCGAGGCCTCCCGCTCGTACTCCGCCGGGCCCAGGAGCTGGTTCTTGGCCGCGGAGATGGTCGACAGCACGGCGCGCGGACGGAAGGAGCTCTCGGCCAGGTGCTCGTCGGCGAGCGCCCTCTTGATCAGCCCCAGCTGGTCGTCGGTGTCGAAGATCGTGAAGCCCTGGGGCACCCCCACACGGGTCCCCCAGCGGCGCAGCAGCACGAGCGAGAAGCGGTGGAAGGTACCGACGAAGGTCGGCAACGGATGCATGCCGAGAAGCTTCTCCACCCGCTCGCGCATCTCACCGGCAGCCTTGTTGGTGAAGGTGACGGCGACGATCGCCTCGGGATCGATCCCGACCTCGCGCACCAGCCAGGCGACCCGGTGCGTGATCACCCGCGTCTTGCCGGAGCCGGCGCCCGCCAGCACGAGCTGCGCCCCTTCACCGTGGGTGACCGCTTCGTACTGCTCCGGGTTGAGCGCCGCTTCGAAGTCGAGTCCGGTCTCGGTCACCGCGGGAGTCTCGCCCATGGAAGAGGCTGAGGCAAGCGATCGCCACGCGAGACTGTCGAGACTCGACAAACCCCGAACCATTTATTGCCGTACACTTCCACAGGAGGCTCACAGTACGCGTTTTTCGTGCCGTGAGATGTGGGATTGAAGAGACAGCATCAAAGCTGGGTCTGGGTGACCCTCGTCCTGTGCGCGGCCACCACGGCGGTGGAGGCGAAGACCGCCTTCGAGCTGCCGGTGTCCTCCGAGGCGCCGGTGATCGACGGCGTCTTCGACGACGACGCCTGGAACGACGCCCTCGTGCTCGATCTCGCCTACGAGACGCAGCCCGGTGAGAACGTGAAGCCGGCCGTCGAGACCGAGTGCCGGATGCTGCACACCCAGACCCACCTCTTCTACGGCTGCCGCGCTTTCGATCCCGAGCCGGAGAAGATCCGCGCCCGCTACACCGACCGGGACGGCTACGGATCCGACGACTCCGTCGGCATCTCGATCGACACCTTCAACGATTCGAACGTCACCTTCGTGCTCGACGTCAATCCGCTCGGCGTACAGAGCGATCGCATATACGTGGAAGCCTCCGGGAGCTCGGACGAGAGCTGGGACGTGGTCTGGAACTCGGCCGGACGCCTGACCGATCAGGGCTTCGAGGTCGAGGTCGCGATCCCCTTCTCGTCGCTGCGCTTCCCGCGCTCGACGGACCGGCAGACCTGGGGCTTCAACTTCCGCCGCTACCGGACCCGCAACACCTACCAGCGAATCGCCCTCGTCCCCTACGACCGCTCCGACCGCTGCCGTACCTGCCAGCAGGCGGAGCTCAACGGCTTCGCCGGTGTCGATCCGGGACGCAACCTCGAGATCACGCCGACGGTCACCGCCGTGCGGACAGAGTCGCGACCCGACTTCCCCGATGGTCCGCTCGAAGGTGGCGACACCGACTACGACCCGGGGCTCACCGTCAACTGGGGGATCACTCCCAATCTGACCTTCACCGGCACCGTCAATCCCGACTTCTCGCAGGTCGAGGCGGACGTCGCGCAGCTCGACATCAACCGCGACTTCGCGCTCTTCTTCCCCGAGCGCCGCCCGTTCTTCCTCGAGGGATCCGACTACTTCTCGACCCTCTTCCGCGCGGTCTACACCCGCACCCTCGCCGACCCGGACTGGGGAGTGAAGCTGACCGGCAAGGAGGGCAAGAACGCTGTCGGCGTCTTCGCCGTCCGCGACGACCGGACCAGCCTGCTGCTCCCCGGCGCCGAGTCATCGAGCCTCACGACCCTCGATGCCGAGTCGGACGCCGCGGTCGTGCGCTACCGTCGCGACGTCGGCGAGTCCTCCACCGTCGGCGCGGTCCTGACCGATCGCAGCGCGGCCGGCTACAGCAACCAGGTCGGCGGCATCGACGCCCGTCTCAGACTTTCGAGCCACGACAATCTCGACGTTCAGTGGCTGCGCTCGAGCACCGAGTACCCCGGCGCGGTCGTCGACGCCGAAGGGCTGCCGACCGGCACGATGACCGACGACGCCTTCACCGTCCGCTACCGCCACAGCCGCCGCAGCTGGACCGCACGCGCCGCCTACGAGGACATCGGCGACGGCTTCCGCGCCGACCTCGGCTTCATGCCGAGAGTCGGCTTCCGGCGCGTCATCACCGGCGGCGGCTACGAATGGTTCGGCGACAACGACAAGTGGTACACCTCGATCGAGGTCGGCGGCGACTGGGACCGCACCGAGACCCAGGAGGGCAACCTGCTCGAGGAAGAGACCGAGTTCTTCGCCGGCTTCAACGGTCAGCGCAATCTGGAGGTCTGGTTCGGCGGCGGCGTGCGCGACCGCGTCTTCCAGGAGGTCCCTTTCGACCAGGAGTTCTGGTGGCTGTTCTCGGCGATCGAACCCCGCGGCGATCTCCGCGTCGGCTTCGAGATCTCCGGCAGCGACGCGATCGACTTCAGTCAGGTCCGCGCCGGCGAACAGAGCGGTCTCGAACTGTTCGGCAACTGGCGTCCGGGCAGGCGCCTCAACGCCCGCCTCTCCCACACCCGCCGCGAGTTCGACATCGAGGACGGCCGCCTCTTCACCGCCGACCAGTCGGAACTGCGCCTCGTCTACCAGTTCAACCTGCGCACCTTCCTTCGTCTCATCACCCAACGAACCGAGATCGAACGCGACCCCACGCTCTACGACGACGAGGTCGACCCCTTCGTCGAAGACATCTTCGGGCAGCTCCTCTTCTCCTACAAGATCAACCCCCAGACCGCCGCCTTCGTCGGCTACAGCAGCGAGCAGGTCGACGTCGCCGGCACCGGCCTGGTCGAGACGGGCAACACGCTCTTCGTCAAGCTCGGCTACAACTGGCAGCCCTGAAGAGCCCTACCCGACGATGCCGGTCCGAGTCGGCCGGACATGCTGAGCCCGAGGGGGACGTCGCGCGTACTCGGTAGGACGACCTTCAGCGCGCACTCTCTCGCCGTCGGCCGACGACCTGCGGTCTGGTGCCAAGGCTTCCGGGCCTCGGCTCGAGCCCCCTCGGCCCTCAGCATGCCCGGCTGACTCGGACCTACCGTAGTCTGCCAACTTCCCCAGATCCCTCCCCCCTTCGAGTAAGGTGCCTCTGGATCCCCAACGCGCCCGAACAGCGCGCCGCGGGACGACCGTGGGGTCGAGGGCTGGCACCATCGGCTGGCCTACGGCACGACGGTAGGTCCACCAGGGGGTTGGCATTGCCGGCCAAGGGGGCTCGAGCCGAGCCCCGAGCAGGTTCGCTCAACGAAAGCGGAACGGGGCGAAGGCGAAAGAGAGCGCGCTGAAGATCCTCCTACCGAGTACGCGCGACGTCCCCCTTGGGCGGCAATGCCGACCCCCGTCCGGGTGGACCGGCTCCAACAGACAAGGCTGCAGTCGTCAGCGACCCTTCTTTTCCCGGTACGCCAGCACCTTCTCGATATACCCCACCGCCTCGGGCGTCTTGCAGGAGGTCTCCCCGTGGTCGACCTCCACCGTGCCGATCCGCTTCGCCGCGGCGACCGCCCGCCGCTTGAGTCCGGGGGTGCGCACGCCGATGCAGATCACCGCCTGGTTCATCGCATGGCGGGTGCGGTTCTCGCTCGAGTGGATGCGCTCTTCGATCCGCTCGAGGTAGTCGAGGAAGTACGACGCCGGCAGTTCTTCGTCGTTCGACGCCAGGGCGCTCACCAGGTTGTAGCCCGCCTGGCCAACGAACTCCTGTCTCGACTTGGCCCAGCGATCGGCCTTGCTCTTGACGAAGGGAGTGCGAGCGACGAACGCCGAGAAGGCATCGGTGACGACGTAGTTGTCGAGGTCCCGCACCCATTCGTCGAGCCGTCGCGAGCGCACGGCATCCGGGTCGGCGATCATCGTCGCCAGCATCCGCGAGTCGTGGTTGCCGGTCGCCCAGAGTCGCTCCGCCAGTCGGTGGTCGGTCTTGATCTCCTTCGCCAGCTTGCGAAGGTTGGCGAAGCTGACGCCGTACATCGGTTCGCGGACGCCGTGCCGACCGTAGATCTTGCGGTTCTGGGCCGTGCCGCTCCGCTTCAGCTCGGAGCGAACCTCGTTGAACTTCATCTGCGCCTCTCCATGCCGACTTCCTGTCGAACCCCCGGCACACTGTACACCCTCCCCGAGGCACGAGCGCCGGCCGCCTCCTCCGGCGCTCGGCGCGATGGGAGGCGACGGTAGACTCCCCGGATGCGACCCGACCGCCTCCCGACTCGCCCCTACGGCGAGCTTCTCGCTCCCGCTCTCCTCTGCTCTGCGCTGCTGCTCGCTCTGACCGGCTGCGGCCGCTCCGACATCGAGTCGGAAACTCCACCCGAAGCGGGGCCCCCGCGGGTGGCCTTCACCCTCGAGGAGCGCGACCTGCTCCCCGAGAACCTCGCCCACGATCCGGTGACCGGCGACTTCTTCGTCGGCTCGACGCGCAAGGGGAAGATCGTGCGCGTGACCGCCGACGGCACGGCGAGTGACTTCGTCGGCCCTCGAGCCGAGGGGATGTGGATGGTGATGGGGATGAAGGTCGACGCTCGGGCGCGCCGGCTATGGGTGGCGAGTGCGGACGGCGGCAATCTGGAGGGGCATCAGGGAGGCCGAGGGAACGCCTCGGGGCTCTTCGCTTTCTCGTTGGAGGACGGGTCGCTCGTGGATCGCTGGACGGTCGGCGAAGAGGGCGGTACCCACTTCTTCAACGACCTCGAGCTGGGGCCGCAGGGGAACGTCTACATCACCCACATGTTCAATGCGCCGGCGGTCTGGGTACTCGAGGAGGGCGCTTCCGAGCTGCAGATCTTCGCGCGGCCGGGTCGCTTCAAGAACCCGAACGGGCTCACCTTCGGCGACGACGGGCGGCTCTACGTCGCCCATGCCGAAGGGGTGAGCTCCTTCGACACGGCGACCGCCGAACGGCTTTCGCTCGACGATCCGAACGCTCTGATGACGTCGCCCGCCGACGGGCTCTACTTTCACGGCAGCTCACTGATCGGCATCCACCCGACCGAGGGCGTCGTGAGGCGATACCACCTCGACGGGCAACGGCGGACGATCGTCGATGCCGACGTGCTCGCGGAAGACGACCCGCAGTGGAACGATCCGCTCACCGGCGTGCTGGTCGGGGACACCCTCTACTACATCGCCAACTCGCAGTACGGCCGACTGTCGAACGGCGCCCTGCCGCCGCTCGACGAGCTGCAGCCGGTCACGATCCTCGCCATCGACCTGGCCGGCTGACGTCGCCCGGGGTCGGCGCTCCGCCGGTCCGGATCGCTACTCGACCGTCACGCTCTTCGCGAGATTGCGAGGCTGATCGACGTCACAGCCGCGCCGCACGGCGACGTGGTAGGCAAACAGCTGCAGCGGAATCGTGTTGACGATCGGCTGCAGCAACTCCGAGACGCACGGCACCACCATCACCTCGTCGGCCGCCCCTTCGAGCTCCTCCGGCTCGCGGTCGGTCACCGCCAGGACGACGCCGTCGCGGGCACGGGCCTCCTGCATGTTCGATCGCATCTTGTCGAACAGGCGGTCGCCGGTGGCGATGGCGACCACCGGCATCTCCTGGTCGATGAGCGCGATCGGACCGTGCTTCATCTCGCCTGCCGGGTAGCCCTCGGCATGGATGTAGGAGATCTCCTTGAGCTTCAGCGCACCCTCCAGGGCGATCGGATAGTTGATGCCCCGCCCGAGGTAGAGGAAGTTCTCCGCGCGGGAATAGCGGCGAGCCAGCTCGGCGATCGCCTCCTCCTGCTCCAGCGCCGTATCGATCGCCGCCGGCAGGTGAGCGAGTGCCGCCACCTGCTCCTGGGTGACTCCCATGCCACGCACCTGCCGCAGGTAGAGCGCCAGCAGGTAGAGAGCGGTCAACTGGGTGGTGAACGCCTTGGTCGAGGCGACGCCGATCTCCGGCCCGGCATGGGTGTAGAGCACACCGTCGCTCACCCTCGTCGCCTGAGAGCCCTGCACGTTGCAGATCGCCGCCAGCCGCGCGCCCCGTTCCTCGGCCGCCGCCATCGCCGAGAGGGTGTCGGCGGTCTCGCCCGACTGCGAAATGCCGACCGCCAGGTAGCCCTCGCTCACCAGGGGGTCGCGATACCGATACTCCGATCCGTAGTCGACTTCGACCGGCAGCCGCGCCAGCTCCTCGATGAGGAACTTGCCGACCAGGGCGGCATGCCAGGACGTTCCGCAGGCCAGGAGGTCGACCCCGCGCAGCCGCTCGGCCTCCTCGGCCGAGATCGTCAGCTCGTCGAAATCGACGCTTGCGGTCTCGAAGTCGATGCGACCGGCAAAGGTGTCCTGCACCGCCTGCGGCTGCTCGTGGATCTCCTTCGCCATGAAGTGCTTGTAGCCGCCCTTCTCGGCCTGGATCGGATCCCAGGTCAGGCGGGTCACCGGCCTTTCCACGACCTCTCCGTCCGACGCCCCAGGTGGTGATGCCGTCCGGGGTCAGCAGGGCGACGTCTCCGTTCTCGAGGAAGACGACATCCTTCGTGTGCGCCAGCAGCGCCGCCGGATCGGACGCCAGGAAGGTCTCTCCCTCGCCGACGCCCAGAATCAGCGGCGGCCCCTGCCGGGCGACAACGATCTGCTGGTGGGCGTGATCGGCTGTCGAGACCACGGCGATGGCGAACATGCCGTCGAGCTCGGAGACCGCCTTGCGCACCGCCTGCGTGAGATCGCCGTCGAGGTGATAGCTGACGAGGTTGGCGATCACCTCGGTATCGGTGTCGGAGACGAACTCCCAGCCCTCCGACGACAGACGTCGCTTGATCTCGAGGAAGTTCTCGACGATACCGTTGTGGATCAGCGCCACCCGCCCCTTCGAATCGACCAGCGGATGAGCGTTGCGCTCGATCGGCGCGCCGTGGGTCGCCCAGCGCGTGTGGCCGAGGCCGAAGGCGCCCGGCGGCTTGCCGCCGTTGAGCTTCTCGACCAGTCGATCGAGCTTGCCGGCGGCGCGCACCGTCCCGAGATTCCCCTGCTCGACCACGGCCACGCCCGCCGAGTCGTAACCGCGATATTCGAGGCGCCTCAGACCGTCCATCAGGACGGGGATCACTTCACGCTCACCGACGTAGCCGACGATTCCGCACATGGCGGGAGCTTACTAGCACAGGACTCAGTCGCGCTCGTCGCGCTTCCTGCGAGAGCGCTCGGCCCACCCCTCGATGTTTCGCTGCCGGGTGCGCGCCACCCCGAGCGCACCCTCCGGAACGTCCTTGTGGATCACCGATCCGGCGGCGGTGCTCGCCTCGTCTCCCAGCTCCACCGGCGCCACCAGCATGGTGTCGCTGCCGACGAAGACGTCCCTGCCGATGGTGGTGCGGTGCTTCTCCACGCCGTCGTAGTTGCACGTGATCGTGCCGGCGCCGATGTTGGTGCCGGCGCCGATCTCCGCATCGCCGAGATAGGCGAGATGCCCCGCCTTGACCCCGGGGCCGAGGCGCGCGTTCTTGACTTCGACGAAGTTGCCGACCCGGGCGTCGGAGTCGAGTTGCGCTCCGGGGCGCAGGCGGGCGAACGGACCGATCCGGCAGTCCGCCTCGACCGCCGCCCCTTCGAGGACGCTGTACGGGAGCAGGGTCACACCGGCACCGAGCGTCGAGGAGCGGACCCAGCATCCCTGTTCGATCACGCTGCCGGCGCCGATCGTCGTCCGTCCGGTCAGAGACACCCCGGGGTGAATCACCGTGTCGGCACCGATCTCGACCTGCGGCTCGATGACGGTGCGCTCCGGCTCCAGTACCGTCACCCCCTCTTCGGCCAGTGCGGCGAGCTTGCGGTCGAGGAACGTGCGATGGATACGCGCCAGATCGAGCCGGTCGTTGGCGCCGAACGCCTCCCCCGGATCCTCCAGTTCCACCGGCACCACCCTCTCGCCGTCCGCCGCCGCACCGCCCAGAGCGTCGGTGAGGTAGAGCTCGCCCTTTGCGTTGTCGGTACCGAGCCGATCGAGGCGCGCGAAGGTGTCGCCCGCCGGCAGGGCGTAGATCCCGGCGTTGACGAGGTCGATCGCCAGCTCCTCGGCGGTCGCGTCGGCGGCCTCCACGATCCGCTCGAGAGAGCCGTCACTCTCCACCACGACACGGCCGAGCGAGCCGGGATCGTCGTGCCGGGCGACCGCCAGAGCTCCCCAGCTCTCGCGCGCGGCATCGAGCAGGCCGGCGAGGGTCGCCGGCCGCAGCAGCGGCACGTCGCCCGAGAGGACGAGCATCACCGAATCGGCCGGCACCAGGTCGCGGGCGCAGGCCAGGGCGTGGCCGGTGCCGCGCTGCTCCTGCTGAACGACGAAGCGCACGTCCCTCGCCTCGACGGCCGCCCGGACCTCGTCGGCACCGTGGCCGACGACGACGACCAGCTCGGCGCAGCCCGCCTCGCGCGCAGCGTCGAGCACCCAGGCGAGCATCGGCCGGCCCGCCACCTCGTGCAACACCTTGGGGCGGACGGACTTCATCCTCGTCCCCTTGCCCGCCGCCAGAACCACCGCCCTCGGTGCGTCAGCCATCTGCGGAACCTTCCTCTCGCTCGTCAGCCTGATCGAGCGCCGCCGCCGCCAGCTTCGCCGGGTCGTGCCGGACCAGCTCACCGTCCTCCAGCAGATCCCGCGCCACCGCGACGGCACCGTCGAAGGCGGTCTCTTCGGCGGCGATCACCGGCTCCGCTCCCTGGTCGGCATAGCGCTGCACGAGGCGTTCCGGCAGCTCTCCGTGATGAAAGATGACCCGGTCGACCGCTTCCTCACCGAGATAGCGCCGCACCACCTCGAAGTGGGCGGCGGCTCCCATGCCGTCGGTTTCGCCGGGCTGCGTCATCAGATTGAGCAACAGACAGACCCGGCCGTCGGTCTCCCTCACCGCGCGCCGGATTCCCGGGATGAGCAGATTGGGCACGATCGAAGTGTAGAGCGACCCCGGGCCCAGCAGCACGAGATCCGCCCGGCGAATCGCCTCCTCCGCCGGCGGGAACGCGGCCGCGCCGCCCGGCTCCATCGACACCTGCTCGATAGGCTCGCCCGCGCTGCCGATCGCCGATTCGCCGTCGTAGGAGCGGCCGGAGCGGCCGGTCGCGATGAGCCGCACGTCGGTCAGAGTCGCCGGCAGGATGCGGCCGCGCACCGACAGGATCGACTCGGCGGTCAGGATCGCCTGGTAGAAATCGCCCGTGATGCCGGTCAGCGCGGTCAGCAGCAGATTGCCGAACGAGTGGCCGGCGAGGCCCTCACCGCCGACGAAGCGATACTGGAACAGGCGCGACAGCAGCGCCTCGTCGTCCGCGAGGGCGACGATGCAGTTGCGGATGTCGCCCGGCGGCGGCACGCCGAAGTCGCGCCGCAGACGACCTGAGGAGCCGCCGTCATCGCTGACCGTGACGACGGCGACGAGTTCCTCGAGCCGCTCGCCGACGTGGCGCTTCAGCCCGCGCAGCAGGACCGCGAGGCCGCTGCCGCCACCGATGGCGACGACCTTCAGTCCGCTCATCGTCGGCGCCGCTACTCCACGAAGAGGTCGGCGTACTCCTCGACCTCGCGCAGCGCGGCAAAGTCCGCGTCGTTGACCGCGTTGACGCGCGCCATCGGATCGAGCTCGATCGCCGTCGTCAGGAAGCCGGCCGCCTCCTCGAACTCCTCGCGGGCGACGTGGATCGAGGCCACCAGATACGCGAAGCGGGCGTCCTTCGAACGTCGACCCCCGGCGCTCGCGATCGCCAGTGCGGCGTCGAAGTTGCCGTTGTTGCGCTCGTAGACCGCCTGCAGGTAGGGGTCGTCGGCCTCGACGTCCTCGGGGCCGCCCTTGGCCTGCTCCGCGGCGATCGTCAGGTACCTGCGGGCACGGTTGATGAGATCGGGCTGATCTCCCTGGGCGATCACCTTCTCGAAACCGCCTCTCGCCTGCGCGAACCTGCCGGCGTGCAGCGCCTTGAGCGCGCGCTCGAACAGCTCGAGCTGATGGCTCCCTTCTAGCGGTGCGGGCTCGACCGAGTCGAGCGCTTCGAGCTCCAGCTCCTTGAGCTTGAGTTGCACGGTGGTCGCGTCGGTCTTGAAGCGCTCGGCGAGCTCGCCGACGTGACGCAGCTTGGCGTAGCGCTTGAGGTAGGTGATCTCCTGGGGCTTCCAGCGTTTTGCCACGGCGACCGCCTACCTCTTCCTCAGTTCGACGAGAATCTGCTTGGCGACCGACTTGAGCGTCTCGAACACGCCGACACCGGTCGTCGCGATCGCCTCGAAGGTCGGCTCACGCTTGTAGTTGAGCATCTTGTACATCTCTTCGCTCGGCATGGTGTTCTCGAGGTCGCGCTTGTTGAACTGCAGCGCATACGGAAGCGTCCGCAGGTCGAAACCGTACTCCGCGAGATTCGCCTCGAGATTGCGGATCGACTCGATGTTGGCCTCCAGCCGCTCGGTCTGCGAGTCGGCGACGAAGATCACTCCGTCGACCCCCTTGAGGATCAGCTTGCGACTGGCGTCGTAGAACACCTGCCCGGGAACTGTGTAGAGGTGGAAGCGGGTCGTGAAGCCGCGGATCGAGCCGAGGTCGAGCGGCAGAAAATCGAAGAAGAGCGTCCGGTCCGCCTCGGTGGCGAGCGAGATCATCTTGCCCTTCCGGTCGGGAGCGGTCTTGGTGTAGATGTGCTGGAGGTTCGTCGTCTTACCGCCGAGGCCGGGCCCGTAATAGACGATCTTGCAGTTGATCTCCTTCGCTGCGTAGTTGATGAACGTCATCGTCGGACCGTCGGGGCTCGGCGATCAGGAATCGGGCTCACGCCCGCTCCCTCGCAACTCACCTCTCACTCGTTGAACAGGCTGTCGATGTCCTCGTCAGTGATCTCCCAGAAGGGACTCGACTGCGAGTCATCGCCGTGCTCGCTCTCGTGCTTCTCGGTCACATCGCGGAAGATCTGCTCGAGCTCGTCGCTCGCCCGCCGCACCCTGAGTCTCACGAGACCGAGCGACGAACGCTCGTTGAAGATCACCAGCAGGATCGCCCGATCGGCGACCAGCGAGATGTGGATGTGGTCGCGCTCTCCCTCGTGGAAGAGCACCGAGAACTCGCGCTCACCGATGAGCTTGGCGAGACCGTCGGTGGCGGCGACGTTGCCGGCCGTCAGCGAGGCGAGCGAGGTCGAATCGAAATTCTCGGTCTCACCGGCCGCGGCGATCTGCTGACCGTTCTTGTCGATCAGGAAGACCGCTTCGGCGTTCGAGGCGTAGCGGAGCCGGCGCAGGGCCTCTGCCAGGCGCTCGAACTCCTCTTCGTAGACCTCCAGGTACGTGCTCGACATCCGAACTGGCTCCAGACGACTTGCGACCGGCTTCCGGTCGTTGTGCCGGCCCCGGGAACGGGACCGGCGCGCGGCTGCGCTGAGCCGCACAAGTTACCACAACGACGGAGCTCTCCCGTCGGAGCCGGTCACGCCCGTCGGCCGGGCGAGCCCGCCGGGTCAGCGGCCGCCGGCGAAGCCGGTGATGATGTACGAGCCCGACCGCTGATCGCGTTTGAGACGCACGATCTTGTGCTTCTCGGCGTCCTCGAGCAGCTCGGAGAACGTCGAGTAGCCGTGGTAGCCCTCGTTGAACGACGGGCGCTTGCGCTTCATGGTCTGCTTGACCATCGAGCCCCACAGCACGTCCTTGTTCTCGCGCATCAGCGCCTTGATCGAGTCGATCATCAGGTTGAACGCTTCGCCCTGCTTCTTGTTGCCACCCACGGCCTTCGGCGAACTGCGCTTCTCGCGCCACAGGTCCTCGTAGAACATGAAGTCGTCGCAGTTGTCGACGAGAAGGGCCGACGACGAGTTCTTGACGCCGACACCGATCACCAGCTTGTTGGCCTCGCGCAGCTTCGACACCAGCGGCGAGAAGTCGCTGTCGCCGGAGAGGATGGCGAAGGTGTCGACGTGGTCCTTGGCATAGCACAGCTCCAGGGCGTCGACCGCCATCTTGATGTCGGCCGAGTTCTTGCCGGAGTAGTACTTCTGCGGGATGTCGATCATCTCGACGGCCGCCTCGTGGAACGGGCGCTTGAACTCGCTGTAGCGCTCCCAGTCACAGTAGGCCTTCTTGACGATGATCTTCCCCTTCTCGAGCAGACGCTCGAGAACGAGGTTCAATTCGAACTTCTTGATGTCGGAGTCGCGCACGCCGAGCGCCACGTTCTCCAGATCGCAGAACAGAGCGATCCTGCTTTCTTCCTGACTGTTCACGGAACTACCCCCTGAATCGGCGACGACGATCTCCTCGTAGGCCGGGATCTCCTGCTCGAGAATCTCCACCTTGGGGGGGTCGTTGCGGCGCTTCGAGGAGCGCCTGCCGTTCTCACGGCGCTTGCGCGCCCCGCCGTTGCCGGAACTCGCCTGCTCGGCAGCCTGGTTCTGGTCGGCCTCGTCGTCGTCCCCGTCGCTGCCGGCTTGTGCCTCGGCCTCGTCGGGAGCGTCGTCGCTCGATTCGGTTTTTCTGGTTCGGCCCGAGCGGCCACGCGAGGAACGCTTGCGGTCCCCGGGTGCCGGTTCGGATGTCGGTTCTTCGGCTTCCTCGGCCGGCGCGGCTTCCGCGTCGGCTTCTTCTCTGTCTTCTTGCGGCGCGTCGCTTTCGGCGTCGTCGTCCGCAGGCGGTCGTAACCACCAGGGTCTCATCGTTTAGCTCGTTCCAACGGTTCTGAAAGGGAATTCGGGAACCCGGGCAGGGCGTTCTCCGGGACGCACGGGGTGTGGAGAGCGGGCGGGGTTCCTCTGCGAATCGCTAGTGTAACATCCCGCTCACTCTTTCTACGGATGCCGGGCGGCTGCGGGGCTTTTTCCGATCGTGGCCGCGCCCGGCTCGACACTCTCGAGTCTTTCGTCACCCAAAGGAGACGTTCGATGTCGGATGCCAACAAAGCCCCCCTGCCGCCGCCGCTGGTCGCCCCCGAAGTCAACCTGGCGGAGATCACCGTCAAGGGCCTGATCCTCGGCGCCCTGCTGTCGATGATCCTGGCGGCCGCCAACGCGTACATCGGCCTGCTGGTCGGCCTGACGGTCTCCGCGTCGATCCCCGCGGCGGCGGTGTCGATGGGGGTGCTTCGCCTCTTCCGGCGCTCGAACATCCTCGAGAACAACCTCGTCCAGACTTCCGCCTCGGCGGGTGAGTCGCTGGTGGCGGGCATCATCTTCACCATCCCGGCGCTCGTCATCCTCGGCGCCTGGGACGGCTACCCGTACGGCCCGCTGGTTGCGATCGCGATCATCGGCGGCGTGCTCGGGGTCGCGTTCACGATTCCGCTGCGGCGCGCCCTGATCGTCGAGAGCCGGCTCAAGTTCCCCGAAGGCGTGGCGACGGCGGAGGTGCTCAAGACCGGCGGCATCGAAACCGGTGATGGAGCGGAACGCGCCGACGACGGCGAGGCGGCGCAGGGCTTCCGGCGTCTGCTGCAGGCGGCCGGTGTCGGAGCGTTTTTCAAGCTCGTCGAGTCGGGCTTCGGCTGGCTCTCGAGCTCGGTCGCCGGCACGACGGCGCTCTCGAAGGGCAAGCTGCTCCTGACCGGCAACGTCTCGCTGTCGCCGGCGCTCGTCGGGGTCGGCTACATCGTCGGCCTCAACATCGCCGTGCTGGTCTTCCTCGGCGGCGTCATCGGCACCGTGCTCGGCGTGCCGCTCAACTGGATGTTCAACTCGACCAACGTCATGACGGCGGCAGGCATCGATCCGTCCACCCCGTGGGGCGATCTCACCTCGTCGCAGTGGGGCTCGCTCGCCGGCCAGGCGTGGCAGGACTGCCGCCGGATCGGCGTCGGCGCCATGATCGTCGGCGGCGTCTGGTCGCTGATCTCGCTGCTCAAGCCGCTCGCCTCCGGCGTCAAGGCGAGCCTCGCCGCCTACAAGGCGTCGCGCTCGGGCAACGCCTCGGCGGTCGTTCGCACCGAGTTCGACACGCCGATCAACTACGTCGCCTGGGTCGCCCTGCTGGGACTCATCCCGGTCTTCCTGGTTTTCCAGAGCGCGCTCGGCGACTATCCGAACAAGACGATGATCTCGCTGGTGATGACGGTGCTGATGCTGGTCTTCGGCTTCATCTTCAGCTCGGTCGCCGGCTACATGGCCGGCCTCGTCGGCAGCTCCAACAACCCGATCTCGGGCGTCACCATCGCCACGGTGATCATCTCGGCGCTCATCCTGCTGCAGCTGATGGGCAACGAGGGGATCGCCGCCACGCTCGGGCCGATCGCCGTCATCTATCTCGCCGGCCTCATCTGTTCGGCGGCTGCGATCTCGGGCGACAACATGCAGGACCTCAAGTGCGGCCACATCGTCGGCGCGACGCCGTGGAAGCAGCAGATCTACCAGGTGGTCGGCGTCGTCTCGGCGGCGGTCGCCATCCCGCTGGTGCTCAACATCCTCGACAAGGGGTACGGCATCGGCCGGGTCGTCGATCCGGACGTCACTCCGCTGGCGGCGCCGCAGGCGGCGCTGATGGGCAGCCTCGCCGGCGGCATCTTCGGTGCCGGCATCAACTGGCGCTTCATCTTCATGGGCTTCGCCCTGGCGGTGATCCTGATCGTCCTCGACAAGATTCAGGAGGGCCGTGGATCGAGCTTCCGGTTCCCGGTGCTGGCCGTGGCGGTCGGGGTCTACCTGCCGCTCGGGCTGTCGGTGCCGATCTTCTTCGGCGGCCTGCTCGCCCACTACGTCGGCAAGCGCTCGGCGGCGGCCTCGGGTGAGGTCAAGCAGAAGCGCGAGAACGCCGGGCTGCTGGTCGCTTCCGGTCTGATCACCGGAGAGGCGCTGATGGGCGTGCTGGTGTCGATCGCCGCCGTCGTGCTGGCGAACAACGGCTCCGGCCTGCCGTCGCCGATCGCGCTGGCGCCGTATCTCGGCGTCGCAGGGCTCGTCTTCGTGCTCGTCTACCAGTACCGCCGAACGATGTCGGCCGCCTGAGGGCGGGCGAACTCGGCTGAGCGCCGGTGAAGGTCGCGGTTCTCGTCTCGGGCGCCTCCGGCATGCGCCTGCCGGTGCGCCTGCTGCGCGCACTCGGCGGGCGCAGCGAGGTGGAGCGCATCCACCTCGTCGTCTCCGCCGGCGCCAGTCAGGTGTTGGCGCACGAGCTGGGGCGTGAGCGCACCGGCGCCGACGACCTGCTCGACGCCGCCGGGCTCGACGACGCGGAGCGCGAGCGCATCGTCGTCCACCGCGACAACGAGTTCGACGCGCCGATCGCTTCCGGCTCGTACCCGCTCGATGGCAGCGTCGTCCTGCCGTGCAGCGCCGCGACCCTCGGCACACTGGCCACCGGCAGCGGCCGGACCCTCATCCACCGCGCCGGCGCGGTCGCACTCAAGGAGCGCTGGCCGCTGGTGATCGGCTTCCGCGAGACCCCCTTCACGGCGCTCCATCTGGAGAACCTGCGACACCTCACCTACGCCGGCGCCGTCGTGCTGCCGCCGATCCCGGCGTTCTACGTCGGCGGAGAGGATCTCGACCGCTTCCTCGACCACTACGCTCTGCGGGTGCTCGACCAGCTCGGACTGCCGCCGGAGGACGGCGAGCTGCGCTGGAGTTAGCCTGAATCTCTCACGCCACTGCAGTCTGGTAGGCCGTATGTCACTGAATCTACTGCGTTATCCGATCGCTGCGCTCCTCGCCGTAGCTACGGCTATGCCTCCGGTGCTCGCGACCGGAAGCCTTGTATCTCCAGCAACCTACGACCTACCAGACTGCAGTGGCGTGAGAGATTCAGGCTAGGCGCTCCCTACCCGCTTGGCAGCGGCGCGACGTCGACGCGGGCGTCGTTGAAGCAGGCGGCGTCGCCCACCACCTGGGCATCGTCGGGGCACAGCGCCGTCGAGGTCGCGCCGTTGAGCGACGAGCGGCGCCACGCACCCTTGGGCATCGAGGCGACGCCGGGGCGCACCGCGTCGTCGATCCGGGCGTGGCAGTGCACCTCGCCGAGGGCGTTCCACACCCTCACCTCGTCGCCGTTCGCGATACCGCGCCCGGCGGCGTCCTCCGGGTGGAGCGCCACCTCGAGGCGGCTGACACTCGACTCGCCGAACATGCTCGTCACCAGCCGTGAGCTGGCCGGCGTGATCAACGCCAGCGATCCTTCCCTGTCGGGCTCCTGCCAGCGGTAGGGCTGCGGCCCGAGGGTCGCCGGCGCGAGGTTCGCGCGGCCGCTCGGAGTCCGCGGGCGGACGGTGTCGAACTGCCGAGGCGTCGCGCCCGAAAAGTCGTAGCTCTCCCGCTCGCCAGCCGCGAGGGTGCCGCCCGCCGCACGCCCGTCGAGCTCGAGCGCCGCGACAGCGCGCTCGAGAAGCTCCTGCTCCGACCAGCCGAACGCCGGGTCGTCGAAGCCGAGGTGCCGGCCGAGCTCACCGAAGAGCCGCAGGTTGCTCCACGCCTCTCCCTCCGGCTCGATCAGAGGCCGGATGCCGCCGGCCACGTACTCGCCGTAGCTCACCTGAAGGTCGGTCCCTTCGAGGAAGGTGGTCGCCGGCAGCACCAGGTCCGCGAGGCGCGCGGTGTCGGTCATCACCTGGTCGTGGACGACCGTGAACAGGCCGTCGCGCCGGAAGCCGCGCTCGAGCGCCACCTGATCGGGGACGGTCGCCATCGGATTGGCGTTGTAGACGAAGAGCACCTCGAGCGGTGGATCGAGCTTGTGTGCCGACTCGGGATCGATCTGCCGGGCGAGCTGGGTCATGTTGAGCCGCCGGGTCGTCCAGTCGAGCGGCCCGATGAGCGCCGCGCCGTCGAAGCGGCTGCCGCCGTTGTTCGACAGCGTGTAGCCGCCGCCGCGCACGCCGAACTTGCCCAGGAGCGCCGGGATCGCCAGCACCGCGGCGATCGCCTGGCCGCCGTTCCTGTTGCGCTCGAGCCCCCAGCCGCAGCGCACCAACGCCGGCGAGCTCGCCGCCAGCCGACGCCCAAGCTCCTCGATCGACTCCTGCGGAACCCCCGTCACGGCGGCAGCGCGCTCGCAGGTCCACTCCTCGGCCGCTTCGAGCAGCGCACCGGCACCCTCGGTCGAGGCGGCGAGGAACGCCTCGTCGAGATCGCCGTTCTCCGCCCAACCGCGGACGAGCGCCAGCGCCAGCGGCAGGTCCTGCCCCGGCAGCACCGGCAGGTGGAGGTCGATCTCCCCCTTGCCGAAGTTGTTGCGCGGATCGACCGCCGCCACCCAGGCGCCGTTGGCCCGCGCCTCGCGCAGCTTCGGTACCAGGTGAATGTTCGACCCCTTCGGGTTGGCCCCCCAGACGACGATGCACTCGGCGCGCGGGTAGTCGTCGAAGGCGACGCCGGGCATCTTTCCGTACATGCCGACGGCGACTTCGGTCGCCGGCACCGCGCAGATCGTCTTCGCCAGACGCGAGGCACCGAGACGGCAGAAGAGCAGATCGTCGAGTAGCCCGTCGGTCAGGAGGCCGTTCGACCCCCCGTAGTGATAGCCGAGGATCGACTCGCCGCCGGAGCGCTCCCGTGCCCGCGAGAAGCGCTCCACCAGCTGGTCGAGCGCCGCCTCCCAGGAGATCTCCTCGAACCGGCCGCTCCCCTTCGCACCCACTCGCCGCAGAGGCCGACGGAGCCGATCCTCGTGGTACACCCGCCGGTCGAGGCGGCTGACCTTGCCGCAGATGAAGTCGGTGCCGGCGGCGCGATCGGGACCGACCGAGACCACCCGGCCGTCCTCGATCCCGACCTCCAGAGCACAGCCGTCGGGGCAGTCGAGAACACAGGTCGTGCGCCCGATCTCCATGCCCGGCACTCTACCTCCGGTCAATCCGCGAGTGCGAGCTGGCCCGTCTCGTGCTCGAGCAGCCAGCGCTTGATCTCCACTCCGCCGCCGAAGCCGGTCAGGGAGCCGTCGGCGCCGATGACCCGATGGCACGGCGTGATCAGGCAGACCGGGTTGGTGGCGTTGGCGCGACCGACGGCGCGCGATGCGCCACGCTTGCGCATCCGCCGGGCGACGTCGCCGTAGCTCGCCGTCGAGCCGTAGCCGATGCCGCGGACGTGCTTCCACACCCGGTGCTGAAAGTCGCTCCCGCGCGGGCTGAGATCGAGGTCGAACTCACGGCGCCGGCCGGCGAAGTACTCCTTCACCTGGCGCGTCAGCTCCCGCACCGGCTTGTCGTCCCAGACGACGTCATCGAGCCCCGACACCGCCTCTTCGGCGGACTTGTAGGTCGAGAACTCGAGCAGCACGACGGCGCCGTTCTCGTCGACGGCGCCGTACATCTCGCCGACCGGGGTGGGGATTCTGGAGGCGTAGACGGTCATCCTTCGTTTCCTTTCTCTTCCTGAGTATCGTCGCCGGCGAGCGACGCCCACAGGTGGGCGGTCGCCAGGCTGCGATGAGGCGCCATCACCCGCATCCGGTGGCGGGTCTCGTCGGCGTCCGGGCGCTCGGCGAGCGACTCGAAGCGCCGCAGCGCCTTGACGAGGCCGGCATCGCCGACCGGCACGCAGTCGGCGAAGCCGCAGCCGCGCATCAGCACGTACTGCTCGGTCCACGGGCCGACACCGCGCAGCGTCTCGAGACGGCTCGCGGCAGTGGTGGCGGGCAGATCTCTCAGACCCTCGACTCGCCCCGGCTTCTCGATCGCCCAGCGCGCTGCGCCGAGCACGTACTCGGCCTTGCTGCGCGAGAACTGCCTCGCCGTGAGGTCTCCCGCGTCGAGGCGCGCCACTTCGCCCGGCGTCGGATGGCGCCGCGGACCGCCACCACCGCGCGGGGAGCACAGATCGACCAGCACCGCGCGCAGCCGGTAGGCGAACGCGAGGTTCACCTGCTGGCCGACGATCGCCCACACCAGCGACTCGAAGACCGACGGCGTCTGCGCCAGCCGCAGGCCGCGCTGCCCGTGCACCAGCTCGCGCCAGCGTGGATGCCGCAGCGCCTTGCGCTCGAAGCCGGCGACGTCGCTCTCGAGCCCCAGCCAGCGCCACAGGCGGGCGTGCACCTCGGCCATCCCTTCGGGCGGCAGAATGGCCGGGGACTCTTTCCCATCCGTCACCGCCGCGCGCAGCCTCAGGCCACGCTGCTCGATCTCGACCAGAACATCGCGCCGGCCGATCCGCAGCGCGCGCCAGGCACGCCCCGCCTCGACCCGCTCGGTCGCCTGCTGGTCGTCGCGACCGAGATAGCGCCAGGTGCCGACGTCGTGAAAGTCGCGCGGCAGCTGGAGCACGAACTCGTGCCCGCGGGTCATCCGCCGGTAGGCGCCCGGCGAGAGCCCGGTCGCGCGGACGAAATTGTCGTGAAACGCCGAGGCGCTGTCGAAGCCGGCCGCCAGGCCGACGTCGAGGACACTCCACTTCGACGCGACCAGCTGCCGCTTCGTCTGCTCGAGGCGTGCCCGAAGCAACAGCGCCGCGGGGCGCTGGTGATAGTGGCGCCGCAACAGCCGGTGGAGCTTCGAGCGCCCGAAGCCGGTCGCCGCCGCCAGCGCCTCGACGTCGGCGAACGACTCCGGTTCGCGGCGCACCCGACGCACGGTCTCCTCGAGCACCTCTCGGTCCGGGTCGCGCTGCTGGTAGAAGAGCTCCGGCCTGCAGCGCTTGCACGCCCTCAGGCCTGCGTCGACCGCCGCCTCCGGAGAGTGGAAGAAGCGCACGTTCTCCGGCTTCGGCCGCCGCGCCGGGCACGACGGCAGGCAGTAGATGCCGGTCGAGAGCACGCCGATGAGGAAGCGCCCGTCGTAGTGACGATCGCGCGCCGCCGAGAGCTCGAACATCCGCTGCCGTGTCAGGGCCATCGAGGAGAGACTACGGCAAGCTCGACAGCGCCGTCCTCCGGATTCTTGCCGTCAAAGTCGCCGAAGTCACAGTCCCCGAAGTCACAGCTCTCGAGCGGCGACCCTCTCGAGGGCGTCGTCGAGGCGAGCCGCCGCCACCGGCCAGGTGGCTTCCTCGAGACGGCGACGCACACCGTCGAGCTCGGCGTCCCGGACGTCGATGCCGGCCGCCACCGCCTGCGCCAGCTCCTCGAGGCGAGCCGCCAGTTGCGACTCGGAACCGTCGTAGCAGTAGCGGTCGCGCTCAGGGTGCCTCTCGAGGTCGAGCAGCTCCGGGTAGGCGAGCCGCCGCGGCAGCAGCGGCCGGGCGCCGTGGAGGATCGCCTCCACCGCCGCGAGGCCGAAGAACTCGTGGATCGCCGTCGAGACGAAGACGTCGGCCGCGGCGAGGCAGCGCCGGTAGGCGGCCCGGTCCTCGAGGTAGCCCCAATGTTCGAGAACCGGCTCGAGATCGCGTCGCGCCTCCTCGAACTCCGGCGGCACCTCCTCGAAGCTCTCGCCCAGCACGCTCAAGCGCAGATCGACCCCGCGTTCGACGAGCCGCCGGACCGCGGCGAAGAGCACCTCCGGCGCCTTGTCGAACTCCCAGCGGGCCGCCCACACGACCCGCAACGGCCCGGTTTCGCGGGGACCGCTCGCCGGCTCGGCCGGCTCCACCGCCGGCGGCAGCACCCGCGAGCGTGCGGCGATCTTCTCCACCACCTCGAGCGGCCGGTGGTCGGGCATTCGCTTCAGGAAGGCCGGGATCGCCGCCAGGAACTCGTCGCGGTGAAAGGCGGAGTTGAACCACGCCTCGTCGGCCGCGAGAGCGGAGGTGATGTTGGTGAGCCCGAACTGGTAGTCGCGCTCCTTCTCGAAGCGGACCGGGTAAGTGAGCTGGTTCTCGTGGAAGTAGACCACCGCCGGCAGCCGCCCCACCGACGGCGGCGCCAGCGACCGGAACTCGGCGAGGTTGAGCATGTCGGAGCACCAGACGACATCCCACCGCCGGCCGGCGTCCACCGCTTCCTGGGCCTGTGCCGCCCAGGTGAGCGCGCTGTGGCGCATGCGCCACTTCCACTTGCGCGGCGGCAGCGTCCACAGCTTCCACCCGTGGCGCGAGCGCTCGCGCCAGCCGTCGACGAAGCTGCGATGGCTGCCGCCGTAGTAGGGCTCAAAGGCGAGGACTTTCACGGTCTCACTCTAAAGGGGTTGACAGCTTTCGACGAAACATACATACTGGTCGGTATGGAAACGGCAGACACCGCTCCTGCACCCTCCCCAGTCACCCGGAAGAAGGATCCGGAAGGCACCCGCGAGGCGATCCTCGAGGCCGCTCGCGAGGAGATCCACCGCAGCGGCTTCCGCTCGGCGAGCCTCGACGCCATCCTCGGCGAGGCGGGGGTCACCAAGGGGGCGCTCTACCACCACTTCGGCAGCAAGCACGCCCTCGGCCTCGCGGTGCTCGAGGAGTCGATCCGCGGCAAGGTCGTCGACCGGTTTCTCGACCCGCTGGCGGGGAGTGACGACCCGATCGCCGCCCTGCAGGCGATCCTCGACATGGCATGCCGGGAGGCGACGCCGGAGATGATCTGCATCGGCTGCCCGCTCAACAACCTGGCGCAGGAGATGTCCTCCGTCGACGAGCCGTTCCGCGAGGCGCTCGCCCGGATCTTCAGCGGACTGGCGCCAGGGGATCCGCACCGCCCTGCGCCGCGGCCAGGAGGCCGGCACCGTGCGTGCCGACATCTCCCCCGAGGCTGCCGCGACCTTCCTCGTCGCCGGCTTCGAGGGCACGGTAGGCCTCGCCAAGACGACCCGCGACCTGTCGGTCATCGAGCAGTGCCGCGAGGCGCTGACCGCCTATCTCGAAACGCTGCGCCCCGCACTCTGAGGCGACACGCCCGAACCCCCAAACCCGACTCGCGCAGCCGAATCGCCACAGCCATGAGCCCCGCGCCGCGACCGGCGCAACCCAAGGAGAGACCCCGATGAGTGGAGACAGATGGATCGCACGTTACGCCGAGACGCTGCTGCGATGGCGCTGGGCGGTGATCGTCGTCACCGTGCTGATCGTCGGCGCCCTCGGCGCCGGTATGAAGAACCTCGTGTTCGCCACCAACTACCGGGTGTTCTTCGGCCCCGGCAACCCGGAGCTGGCGAACTTCGAGGCGGTGCAGAACATCTACACCAAGAACGACAACATCGTCTTCATCGTCACCCCAGAAGACGGCGACGTCTTCACCCCACACACCCTGGCGGTGATCGAGGACCTGACCGAGCGCGCCTGGCAGATCCCCGCCTCGACGCGTGTCGACTCGATCACCAACTTCCAGCACTCGCGCGCGGAGGAGGACGATCTGATCGTCGAAGACCTCGTCTTCGGGGCGGAAAACCTCTCCGCCGACGAGATCGCCGAAGTGCGCGAGATCGTCTACGACCGGCCGGAGATCGCCGACCGGCTGATCTCCTCCTCCGGCGCCGTCACCGGGGTCAACGTCACCCTGCAGCTGACCGGCGAGGATCCGAACGAACTCGCCGGCCCGGTCGGCACCAGTCGCGAGATCGCCGCCGCGATCGAAGAGGCGTACCCCCACGTCGACGTCAGGCTCTCCGGCGTCGTGATGCTCAACTCGGCGTTCGTGGAGGCGGGCATGGGCGACATGCAGAGGCTGATTCCCATCATGTATCTCGTGCTGATCGGCGCCATGATCCTGCTGCTGCGTTCGGTCTCCGGCACCTTCGCCACGGTGCTGGTGATCGGCTTCTCGTCGGCCACCGGGCTCGGGGTCGCCGGCTGGCTCGGCACGCGGCTCGAACCGGTCTCGGCGCAGTCGGCGACGATGATCCTGACGATGGCGATCGCCGACGCGATCCACGTGCTGGTGACCATGTTCACCGAGATGCGCGGCGGGCGCGACAAGCTCTCGGCGATCAGGGAGTCACTGCGCATCAACATGGTGCCGGTGTTCCTGACCAGCCTCACCACGGGGATCGGCTTCCTCTCCCTCAACTTCAGCGACTCGCCGCCGCTCAACCGGCTCGGCAACATCACCGCCCTCGGCGTGGCCGCCGCGTTCGTCTTCTCCGTGTCGTTCCTGCCGGCGCTGATGTCGGTGCTCCCGGTGCGCGTCAAGGCACGCGAGGCGTCGAGCGGCCGGACGGTCTTCGAGCGCTTCGGCGACTGGGTAGTCGCTCGCCACCGGCAGCTCCTGTGGACGATGGTCGTCGTGATCGTCGCCACCGTCGCCTTCCTCCCCAGCAACGAGATCAGCGACCGCTGGGTGAGCTACTTCGACGAGTCGATCGAGTTCCGGCGCGACAGCGACTACATGCTCGAGAACCTGACCGGCCTCTACAGCCTCCAGTTCTCGCTGCCGGCGGGCGAGCCGGGCGGCATCGCCGATCCGGAGTACCTCGCCAAGCTCGACGCCTTCACCGAGTGGTTTCGCGCCAACCCCGACGTGGTGCACGTCTCGAGCCTCTCGGACACCATCCGGCGGCTCAACATGAACCTGCACGGCGACGATCCGGCCTACTACACGCTGCCGACCGAGCGCGACCTGGCGGCTCAATACCTGCTGCTCTACGAGATGTCGCTCCCCTACGGCCTCGACCTCAACAACCAGATCAACGTCGACAAGAGCTCGACGCGCCTGATCGCCACCGTCGGCGACATGGAGACACAGAGCTTCCTCGCCCTGTCCGACGACGCCGAAGCGTGGCTCGCCGAGAACGCTCCGGAGATGTCGGCGCGCGCCACCGGGCCGTCGAGCATGTTCTCGCGCATCACGCTGCGCAACATCGAGGCGATGATCTGGGGCACCGCCTTCGCCTTCGGCCTGATCTCGATCGTGCTGATGATCGCGCTGCGAAGCTGGCGGATCGGCCTCTTGAGCCTCCTCCCCAACCTCATCCCCGCCGCCATGGCGTTCGGCGCCTGGGGGCTCGTCATCGGCAAGGTCGGCTTCGCTGTCTCGGTGGTCGCCGCCATGACGATGGGGATCGTCGTCGACGACAGCGTCCACTTCCTCAGCAAGTACCTGCGAGCCCGCCGCGAGAAGGGGCTCGACGCCCCCGACGCGGTGCGCTACGCCTTCGCCACCGTCGGCCGGGCGCTGTGGGTCACCTCCATGGTGCTGGTCGCCGGCTTCCTGATCCTCGCCCAGTCGACGTTCAAACAGAACGCCGACATGGGGGTGCTAGCGGCGGTCACCATCCTGTTCGCCCTGCTCGCCGACTTCCTGCTGCTCCCAGGGCTGCTGATCTGGCTCGACCGCAAGCGCGAGCCGCAAGAGGTCGAGCAGTCGGCGCCCCTGCCGGCGGCCGCCGAAGCGTGACCCTCTCCCTCATCCCGACTTTCCCGACCTCTTCCTACCTGGAGACCTTCACTATGCGACGTTCGATCCTCTTCTACTCCCTCCCCCTGGCCCTCCTGATGCTCCTGCCGCTGGTCACACCAGCCGCGGCCCAGACGCCCGAGGAGCGCGGCCTCGAGATCGCCGTCGAGGCCGACCGCCGCGACACCGGCTTCGGCGATTCGACTGCCGAGCTCCGGATGATCCTGCGCAACCGCCACGGCGAGGAGAGCGAGCGGTCGCTCCGCAGCAAGATCCTCGAGCAGGAGGACGACGGCGACAAGAGCCTGGCGATCTTCGACGAGCCGGCCGATGTCGCCGGCACGGCGCTGCTGACCTTCAGCCACAAGACCGGCGACGATGACCAGTGGCTCTACCTGCCGGCGCTGGCGCGGGTGAAGCGGATCTCCTCCTCCAACAAATCCGGCCCGTTCGTCGGCAGCGAGTTCGCCTACGAGGACATCTCGTCCCAGGAGGTCGAGGAGTACACCTACAAGTTCCTGCGCGAGGAAGAGCTCGACGGCCAGTCGACCTTCGTCATCGAGCGCTATCCGGTCGACCCCAAGTCCGGCTATACCCGCCAGGTGGTGTGGCTCGACACCGCCGAGTACCGGGTGCTCAAAGTCGACTTCTACGATCGCAAAGACGCGCTTCTCAAGACCCTCACCCAGACCGGCTACCAGCAGTACCTGGACCGCTACTGGCGCCCCGATCGGATGGAGATGGTCAATCACCAGACCGGCAAGAGCACGACGCTCGAGTGGAGCGATTACGTCTTCCAGTCGGGCCTCGAGGAGAGCGACTTCGACCGCGCGAGCCTTGCCCGCGCCCGGTGAACCGAGAAGGGACCCGGTAGAGGAATCAACGATGCGACGTTGGCTGGCACTCGGGCTCATCGCCCTTCACGGCTCCCTGGCGAGCGCCGACGAAGAGCGCGCCGGTGATTGGCGCGGCTTCTTCGCCGCTGAAGTCCGAACCTTCGGCGAATCGCCGCTCTTCCCCGAGCAGGAGGACGGCGTCGGCGGCTCGCTCGTGATGGAGCCCGAGTACTACCGCGAGCTCTCCCGCGACGGCGAGAGCGTCACCTTCAAGCCGTTCCTGCGCCTCGACTCGCTCGACTCCGAGCGCACCCACTTAGACCTGCGCGAGCTCTACTGGCGGAAGGCCGCGCGGCGATGGGAGCTCGTCGCCGGCATCCACAAGGTGTTCTGGGGAGTCACCGAGTCCCAGCATCTGGTCGACATCGTCAACCAAACCGACGGCGTCGAGAACCCCGACGGCGAAGACAAGCTCGGCCAGCCGATGGTGAAGCTCTCGCTCGTGAGGCCGATCGGCATCTTCGAGTTCTACGTGCTGCCCGGCTTCCGCGAGCGCACCTTCCCGGGAGTCGAGGGGCGGCTGAGAACAGCGCTGCCCATCGATACCGACCGCCCGCTCTACGAATCCTCCGACGAAGAGCGTCACATCGACTTCGCTGTCCGCTGGTCGCACGCCGTCGGCCCCTTCGACCTCGGCCTCTCCCACTTCCACGGCACCGGCCGCGAACCGCGCTTCGTAGTCCTGCGAGGAGAGGACAGCCTCCGCCCCCTCTACGAGCAGATCGACCAGACCGGCCTCGACCTCCAGGCGACCCTCGGCAACTGGCTGCTCAAGCTCGAGGCGATCCACCGCGAGAGCGAGGCCGAGGAGTTCGAAGCCGCCACCACCGGCTTCGAGTACACCTTCTGGGGCATCGGCGGCACCCGCGCCGACCTCGGCGCCGTCGTCGAGTACCTGTGGGACGACCGCGACGAGCTCGCCACCACCCCGTTTGAAGACGACCTCTTCGTCGGCACCCGGCTCGCCTTCAACGACGTGCAGAGTTCAGAGATTCTGGCCGGCGCGATCCTCGACAACGACGACTCGGCGGCGTTCTACCTGGTGGAGGCAAGCCGCCGCTTCGGCTCCAACTGGGTGCTCGAAGCGGAGGTGCGGGTCTTCTCGGGGCTGGAACCGACCGATCCGTTTGCAGACCTGCGGTCGGATGACTACTTCCAGATCAGCCTGCAGCGGCATTTCTGATCCGCAGCTTCCCCTACCTAAGTTCGCGCGCTCACTCTGAGCGAGAAGTGCGCCTTCTCCTTCGGCTACTTTCGAGACCGGACAACGAAGTTCGCATCCGGGGTCCCACCGGCGTCTCAAGAGGCGCTCTCGTCCGCTCCTCGATAGCCCCACTTGTCCTCATCGACCCTCAGGAACTCAGTAGCATCTAAAAGGAGCCACCGCGAGGCCAGCAGTAGATCCTGAAGGTCCGACCTCGACAGCGCGAGGTCCTTCGGAGTGGCGGGGTGTGTGACTCGGTGCCTGAGCGGGACGGTGGACTTCAGGGCGTGCCAACGCTCGTTGGAAACCGGCGGATTGTAGCCAGACCCGAACTCCGCGGAGGTCGCGGTCAGCGCGGCGCGGATCTTCTCGATTGGGTCTTGCCCGGCCGCGCGCTTCAGTAGCTTCCGGCTCCGGCGACTGAGTGTCACCCCCTCAAGGGCCCCGGCGGACTCCAAGAGTCGCTTGGTACTCGCATTGATACCTTCGACTGCACTATGGAGTGTCCTAGCGAGAAGACGCCCCATGAACTGCGTGTCGTCGTCGGTAGCTTGCCCCTTTCCCACCTTGTCGGATAGCGCCAAGAAGGCGCGACCAAGATCTCCGTGTTGCACTTTCAAGATCGCGCCATGCAGGCGGAGAGCTCGAGCACCGACTGCGGCAACTTGCTCGTGGAAGTCTTCGTCGAAGACAGTTGGCTCCACCCGTGGAGGATCTGGCTGTGACGGAAACAGTGGACGCGGGGGCGGCTCGGTCCGACTCTCGCGACAGCACGCGCTCAGAAGCTCCCAAAGACACATGTGGACCCAGATCGTCGCCGGTGACAGCAAGGCAAGTGGCGCCATGTCGTAGACGTCGCCGATCGATGCCGGGTGGGTGTAGTGATGACGGGCCGCCACCACTTGAAGAAAGCGCTGGAAGTCCACGCCCCCAGGGTCGAACTCGAGCTCAAGTCCGAACAGCCTCGGAAAAAGCTGGTAGGCCAGCTTGAAGGAGTCTCCCCGCGAAAGGCGCCCGCGCAGACGCCTCTCCTTGGACGCTGTCAAGAAGCCCGTCGGCGCTTCTCTCAGCACAACCCGAAGCATCAGGTCGCTGACACCGCCAACCTCCACAACGAGCGCAAGCGTGGTCGCTCGCACCCAGAAGAACATCTCGTCCGAGTTCTCTTGTGCGGCATTGAACTCGTCCACGCTGGCGAGCAAGCGGCCGACCGATTGCGACGCGTCGAAGCCAAGAGGCTTCTGTAGGGCTATGAGCTCGTCAAGAGCTTCCCTCAGACCAGCAGGCACAGGAGCATCCGAACCGACAGTGGGTCGCCGCAGTCACTTCAAGCAGGTGCACGCACCAAGACACCGGCAGCCCGGCAAACGGCAATCGACCACTTCTACGCGGAGAGCATCGCTCACACCTTCGAAGTAGCCACCGTGCCACGCTCTGTCGAAGCCAAGGTCGTAACCGAGCTGAAAGGAATCGATCGGAGGGCCAAGCGTGCCGAAACTCCGACGAGGGCCTCGTGCCCTCTTCCCTCGCACCGCGTCCCAGTAGCCCGCGCTCCGTCCAGCGGCGCTTCCCATAGCGCGCCCCAGATCCAACGCTGAGTCCGTTCCCGCCCGACATGTGCACGGCCACGCGCTACAAATGCACACCATCTCAAGTCTCCTCGCCTTCCGCAGCTGACCCCTGAATCGTCCCCGAGCGCGAAGACAGGTAGCTCCTTCGTCGCTGGCTTACGAGCCTGCTCTTTCATTCGCACGATCAGGGGGCGGTCGGACCTCGACGCTTTGCCAACCACGACACCGTGTCTCTTCCTCAAGTTCGGCAGCGCCCTTACGTGGTGATCGCCCATATAGTTTTTCATGAACTCGAAGCCTGTCTCGTCGTACGCCT
This sequence comes from Candidatus Multivoradales bacterium, assembly GCA_965223855.1. Classification (GTDB taxonomy): domain Bacteria; phylum Acidobacteriota; class Thermoanaerobaculia; order Multivoradales; family JAHEKO01; genus CALZKB01. The sequence goes on along the minus strand of CBDCXM010000009.1, from coordinate 1,304,342 downwards.
GGAAAGCAAAGATGGTGTTGCACTGATTCAAGATGCTCTTTGTCACGTTAGCCGTGCGCTGCGTAACGACCATGACGCCGAGACCATACTTCCTTGCTTGAAGGACCATCTGAGCAGTCTCGTTGACCGTGTCCTGAAGCGATCTCGTTGGGTTCGCGTTCCACTCCGGCACAAGCGAATGGGCCTCCTCCAACACCAAGAGCACCTTTGCTTTCGGTTCGCGGACCTCTTCTTCCGAACGATGCGCCCGGCACCAAGCAAGTGCGGCGGCCATGATCTCCTTCGTCGACGTAATGGGGTGCTTCTTGCCATCCTCGGAGAACTCGATAATGCCCACCGACGCATCCGGGGCATCCAGAAAGGGTGTCACGTATTTCAAGGACGGCACCCTCACGGCGCCCGGAAGATAGCGGGCGTAGTCCCCCGTCAAATCGAGGCACAACACCTTGACACCCTCCACGGCGCAGCTCTCCACCAGTGAGAACGCCAGGAACGACTTACCACTACCGGTAACGCCTAGGATCGCGGAGTGGTAGAGAACAAGGCTCGAGGCCTTGATATTGGCGGAAAAGCTCGAACTGGGAACGTGACCTATTCGGATGTTGTCATCGCTGGCGCTGTCGTCGATGCCGTAGGACTCGGCATGCCTATACACAGGGCAGTTCTCAGGCACTACCCATGGATGCGAGACGAAGCCCTTCTGGTCGTCGCCCCAAACTCCCAGTTGCTGAGCCTCACCCACCACGTACGCGCGCTCTCCGCCTTCAAGGGCAGCCTCTTCATGAAGAACGCCATCGACGATCTGAAAGAGAACCGCCCTGCTCGAGCGAGGCCTCGCCTCGACAAGGTGCCCCTCCTCTAGTGTGACACCCCTGTTGATCTCGAATCGGAGGCGGGCGATGTTGCTTCGCTGTGTCGCGAAACCAACTAGGTCATCGTTGAGCCACCGACCTGAGCTGCGCTCGACCCGGTCCTTCACTACCTCGTCGTCCGGATCGATCCTGACGACGACGGTCCGCTCCTCTCTACGGCCCTCGGAGAACGACTGATCGACCAGGATCGCTTCCGCCTCCACCGCCTCTGGTGTGGCTCGGTGACCAACGACAACCCTATCGGAGTGTCGTCCTCGAGCCTGCCGTCGCGGGTGAAACCGATCAAAGCGCCCCTCCTACAAGTTGCCGATCCGTCGAGGCGGAATCGCGCAATGTCAGGCTCCGCGAATCGCACAAGGCTCCCAAGGGTCGATGGCGACTCGGTCCTCCATATCGCCGCGATCGCCCTTGCAAGACTCTCCAGCTCGAGGTGTTTCACGGCCAAGATGAAGGCCCAGAAGGCTACAAGCCAACGAGTTGAGACTGCTTGGTGATCGAAGTACGACACGAGGGCTAGGACAAAAACCCCTGAGAAGACGACGCGAGCATTGCCCACTCGGATTAAAACTTGGTAGACGACACGCTTGAGCTTTGACGGGCGACTGCCGGGAATCGCGGGACTCCCAAGCCAAACAACAACAAGGGCCGCGATTGCGAGCACCGCCGCTGAGTACCGTGCAACGTCCCACCAAGCTTGGTAGGGCGGCTGCTCCAGCACCGAGGTGGCGACGAAGACAACGAGACCGTTGATTGCAACGTCAGAGGGCTTGGCAAAGTGAGGCTCGATCCAGAAGAGGCCGAGAACCAGCGTCAGCAGGCCCGAGTGAAACCAGATGGCCTTGTCACCCGTCGGGAACTGCAAAGAACCTGTGAGGTACCAGTTGATACCAACAAGCACGGCAAGCAAGAGAGCCAGGTGAACTACCCGTGCTTTTCGACTCAAGATCGCAGCACCCTAGGCACGGTTCAGTAGACGCTCGCCCAACCGCCTCTCCCCCTTCGAGGCTCGCCAGACTCTCGATTCCACCATAGCCTTGCTAGTTAAGCACATAATAGGATTTTAGCAATCCGGCATTGGGAGCCGCCGCGATCACCGTCCCGGATAGTCGAATCAAGTCGGGTAGGCTTCATCAATGGCGTTCCCGGCCCAGCTCCGCACCGTGCTCGAAATGATCAAGATCGAGCATATCGACACTAAGTCGCTAATAATCAGAGGTTTAGACGAATCGATGATCTATCGAGTGACCTCAGAGTGAACCCGTCGTCCAGACTGGCCTCCACAGCCTCATGCCTCTTTTGGCCTCACCCACCCCCAACCGACACATAGGGACTACGTATTAATGGGGGCGGGAGTTAAACCTTCAGAACAAACGACTTACCTACGCCCCTGTGTGAATTGTCGCCAGAATTCACACGTTCTGCTCATGCCATCTCACAAATCGTTGCATAGTGCCGTCCTCCAATGCTCGCGGTGAGTCCGTAGGCAGCCCCAGCGTCTCCCGCACCCTCCTCGCAAGGCCCCTGTGCGCCCACGGATAGAGCTGGTACTTCAGTATCAACACGAACCCACCTCGTGTTCGCACCTCGTAGATCCAGCTCTTCGGCACCATTCTTACGACGAACACCGGGGTTAGCCCAAGCGCATCGCACATGTCCAGCTTGGCCTGGAGCTCTTCATAATCCATGTAGCCGAGAGTGTTCTTCACCTCCACGCCATACACGCTATCGTCCCGCCCGAACACGAAGTCGAGGTCATGCTCCGTCTCTAGCCACTCACGCCCCTCGTAGGAACTCACCTCCTCTCCCAGCAGCACGAACTGCTCCCGGGCGAACCCACGGAGCGTCAGAGCCTCACCCTGAATCCCCAAGGCGTGCCCAACCTCTGGATTCGCGAATTCCTCGACTAACTGCGTGACGCTTTTCGCAGCCCTCCGGTTGTAGCGATTGCTCGGGTGCCAGTAGAGCTTGATCTTCCCGCCCGTCGCCAACTCCCGCTCTTCACTCTTTACCGCATCCTCCGCCACAAGCTCCCGCAGTGCTCGATTCGTGATCCAGTGGAAGTACGTACCCTCGAGACCCACCTCTAGCTGGCGGCCGTAGAAGACTGCCTCCCGCTCTGCCTCGAAGAGCTCTCGCAGTTCCTCCTTCGCTTCTCGCTGTCGCGGATCCGGCGGGCGCTCTGGCTCCTCGTACACCTCAAAGTAGTCGCCAGGATCCTCGTCGAAGTGCATACCCCCGCTCAACCTCAGAGCACGAACCCTGCCCTCTGGCTCATCATCACCGCCACACGCGAGTGAACTCGACCCGGTTGGCCCCTACGAGCCCCTCGAACGAGCTCCCCGCAGCAATAACCTGACCGGCAGCCTCGCTGTCCTCTGCGAGCAACTCAACAAAGGGCTCTAGCACGAAGTTCTCTTGGTCGCGAACCCTCGTCCCGTCGTCCAGCTCGGCCGGGAAATCTAGGACCAGGAAACCAGGGTAGTGTCTACCCGGGGTGCCGCTCAGGCTCAAGAGACCGTAGTGGTACGCAATTAGGAAGAACAGCGTCGAAGTCCCTCCAAGCTTCGAGCGCCAGCTCCTATCCCCGACGTGAAAATCGAAGCCTCGGTCGTTCAGGAGCATTCTCACGTCCTTCTGCGCCCAGAGATTCTCGCGGGTCTTGCGGATTCTGTTCAGATAGCTGTTCATCCCATCGGCAAGCGCCTCCGACGGCTCGACGTAGTCCAACTCCGCTCTTTGCTTCTTCACTTCGTTCGTTAGGTCAGCGATCTGCTTCCCGAGGCGGTCGATCTCCTCAGATAGCTTCTCCCGCTTCTTGAGGCTGGCTCGAACACGCTTGACTTGGGCCAGTCTCTGGTGCATCCGTCCCATCTCCATATGAGCTAAGCCGACATCCGCCGGCAGAATACCGGCGGCCCCGCGTCGTACGGGCTCAAGCTGCGCTTGCACACTGCGAACCCTCTCCCTAGCTCGGCCCAGCTCGGCTTCGAGGCTCTCTCTTTCGCCTCTGATCGACCCCAGCAGGGTCTCGGCCTCAGCCAGCTCCGCCGACAGGCGACTGCGCTCAAACTCGAGCCTCTTCTGGGCCACCCGCTCGCCGCCATAGGCGCTGGCCAACGGACGGTGGCAAAGGAAGCAGCTCTCTCCGCCTAGCCGCCTAGGCTCCAGCTCGACATCGCACGCAGGGCAGTGCGTGATCTGAATAGTAGAGAGAGCCTTCGACGCCTCTTCAGCACGCCCCATCCGCTCAACCTCTTCCACAAGAAGCTGACGATACTCACTTGCCCTCTGGTGCCTCTCCTTCACTACTTCGAGAGCTTCCGCCAGCCTCTCCTCGCTCGCTCGATCATTGGCAAGCTGCTCAACGAGCCGGCCCACGACCTCATCTTCCTCACCTACCGCCTCTGCCGCAGCATCCCGCAACGCGCTTAGTCGCCGATCTTGATCGTCGAGGAGTTCTTCAATCGCTCCCTCGATCTCTGCGATCAGTCGATCGAGCGACTCATCGGTCAGGGCGACGCCAAGGTCTTCCTCGTCGACGAGGTCCTGAGACACCTCCTGCAGCATCCTAAGGAAACTCTCGCGCTGAAGCCGGGTGGCCTGAAGCTCCTTCTCCTTGTCCACCAACCGCCCGTACTCTGCTGAGAAGAGCTCTCTTGCCAGGCCAAGGAACTGCAGCAGACAAGCGTGCTGCTCACTGTCGGGTTGCTTATCTGCCAGATCAGACCAGAATCGCCACCGACGGTAGGCATGCCTCATGAGGCTTCGCCAACTCAGCTCCGGCCAAGTTCGAGGACCGTATGGATTCCCTTGCGGGTAGTGCACGAGGGGAATGCCCAGCAGGTCGTACATGAGATGGGAGAACTCAGAGAAGCTCTTGGGCTCCCCATCCACGATGACCTTCCTCATTAGCCCCGGCTCATTCAACCGCCGCTCAAGCTCGAGTTCTTGGCCACCGACGGTGACGACAGCATGAACAGAGTCATACGCGTCCAAAACGTCTTCGGACAGCACGTCCGTGATTGGCTTCGATCGCCCGAGCAACAGATCGAGCATCTCCAACCACTGCGACTTGCCCGTGTTGGGAGGCCCCACCAACACGTTGACACCTGGCTGAAGTGACAAAGAGTCGATTGCCCCCGCCTGTTCGGGGGAACGACGAAGCTCCTTGATCGTCAGCCTAGCTTTCGCCATCAATGATCACTTCCCCGAACCGTCGCTGGGCCACCTCGCTCTTGAAGACCTCGTAAACCAGGTTCTTCAGGGTAGATCCCTTCAGACGGCCTACAAGCCTCTTGACCACCTTCATGTGCTCCACCAAGCCCTCGAACTCTGGCAACCCTCTAAGCCGGTTCGCCAACGCTTTGCCGGCCTCTGTGAGCTGGAGCCGATGAGTGCTCCCCTCGTCTGAAACTTCAATAAGCGCTCGAGCCTCGAGATAGGCCAACACGTGGTAGTAGCGTTTGTCCCAAGGCCCGTAGTGGAAACGGATCATGCTCGACTCGACCTGCCTCCCGGAGACCGGCACTTCTTCCAAGCCTTTGTACGCGGCAACTCGTTGGAAGAAGCTTGGATACCGAACAAAGAAGTCGAGTTTCGCCATCTTGGTAAGCCCATCGATTCGACCCGCGGTGCCAGCGACCCTGAGGAGTAGCAACAGCCGCCCAGCATGGAACTCCAAGATCTCATCCGCTGACAACAGAGCGGTCGACGGCAGGCCAGCGAAGGCTCGAAGCGTTCTCATAGAGGCTCGGGAAGAAACCGGTGCCGACACCGATCAGTGGTGTAATACATGAACCCGTCCACAACGTAGGCACTGGGCTTCGGCTCTAGAGGAAGCGAGTCTCGAAGACCTACCAACCCCTGAAGGCAGCGGTCGTGGAACTGCGGGCCACCATCAGCGATTGCGCCCGAATCCAGCCTAGCCCTAAGCCGGTGCAACAAGGCGGTTGTCTCCCTCTCAACAAGCCCGCGACCGGTCAGATCGTGGTACGCAGGAGACAGTGTGGCGGCTCGATAGGCCAATCTCTGTTCGTCGGCTGTGAGAATCAAGTCCTCAGCAATACCGGCAGCTTGCATCTTCCTTCTCACGGCGACTCCGCCTGTATCTGGAGGGGCCGTTGCCTCTGCAATCCGAGCAAAGAGCCAAGTCTCGAACTCACCAGACCGGATCTTCTTCTTGCTCGGGTCAACGTCGCCTGGTGCAAGCGCAGCTAACTGGACCTTGTGCAGTATCTGCCGATACACCTTATTCAGTTGGTCCTTCAGCAGGATCATGTCGCGCTTCTCGAGAAGCTCCCGAAGCCGCTGCTTGTTGCGTACTTCGACCAACTCCGCTCTGCCAACGACTTGCCACAGACAGCGCTCCACCCAGTAGCGGCAGTCGTTACCATTCGGGGAGAGACAGTCGGTTAGCTTCTTCGCGCAGCTGGCGCCAATCTGGGCTAGCTCCTCGCCGCTTTCAACCCGCCCCGGACTGCCGAATGGCATCTCGAGCGGCCTGAGTTCGCGGGAAACCGGCCACGACGTGACCAAACGGAAGGATCTCTGCTCCTTGCACCGGTCGTATTGGAGCGACTTCTCCAGCACCGAAGAACCTGACTTCCCAGAACAGAGTCGCGCTACTGTCCAGAGCTGATCTGGTTCGTCGCTCTTGACCTGAACGAACTCGACTTCTTCTTGCTTGCCTCCCCGCTGCCAGATCAACGTTACGTCGTCCTGGCTCTCGCACCAGACTTGAGCCAGCGTGTCGTCCTCTAGCATGTCGATACAGAAGCCAGCCGCGACGTGGTCTTGCAGGAAGAACCCTTTGCGCGCCTGCTCGCCCCCCGTCTCCAGCGGAGGTAGCTCGTGAATCGACGGACGCGACGATCTATCCACCGGGCACCCCAATCCCAACGCGGACTCCAAGGAGCCACCGCGCGGCTCTACTTGGAGCTCGCGTCAACCGCCACAGCCTGAGCATCGCCCTATCCTATAGGCAATGATCAACAGATCTCTTGGAATGCTGCCGACGAGCCGGCCCTCCTCCTTCTGGAGCCCAAGAAGGCCGAGGCACCCCAGGTCTGCCGCGACCCATCAACACCACCTAGCTAGAAACCGGCCCCAGACAGACTACCCAAGCCCTACGGCCTATTCTTCCTCCCGAGCAGCGGTCTCGTCGGCCGCCGTCACCTCAATAGGTCGAGGTTCTGCGAGGGGGCTTTGCCAATGGGGATAAGCCATGACAAGAGGCGTAGCCTCACTGGCCACCACACGATACTTCCCAGCCTTTGGAGGCTTGCATTCATCCAGGGCTTCCACCAGCTGAACCGGGCCACGATAGAGCAACACAGCTGGACCTAGACTGATGTCCCTTCCCAGCACAGTGACGACTTGGTCATCCTCTATGAGCCGCGAGAACTCTTCATTGTCCCCATCCTTAGGGATCCCCTCCTCGGAGTCCGCCCGCGCCTCCAGGGTCAGATCCAACGTGGCGCCGCGAGTGAACACAAAGTGCCCACTCGAGACAATCTGCGCAGCGCGCAAAGCGGTCTCAAAGTCCTCACCGGTGAACTCGGTAGCGTCATCGATCTCAAACAGAGTCGCGGTCCTAGCCTGAAGAAGAGCCAGCGCTTGCGTCATCTCAAGAGCGTTCTGGGGCACGCGTTCCTCACCGTTGGCCGAAAACGCGACCCGGAACTGGGGGATATCCGTCTCCCAGTCGCGCACGACAAGCTGTCCCCCCTCCGCCATGATCGCGGAGAGAAGAAGCCGGTGAAACTGAGTTCTTGCATCTATTGGATCCTCGCCTCGCTCTAGGCTGAGTCTGAATGTGCCCTGATCTGGCGTTTCTCTGTCAAAAAGGAGTTCGACGCTCCAAGGAAGCACCTGCCCTTGATTGGTGATTCGGACTTTCCTGGTGCCAGCCGCGACATGCGTAAAGTGAACGTAGTCGACAACCAAGGTAGTGCCCTTACTCCCCTTCAGCTCTAGTGATCGAATCATCGGAGGGTCAAGCGGGCTCGGCGCCATGTGAATTTCTTGGAGCTTGCCATCCGCCTGCAGCGTCTTTATGAAGTCGGGGACCTCGAAGTCCGTGATGAACTCTGAGGCAAGCACGAGACCCGTGCCTTCCTCGAAGTGGCGCAACGCTTCCAGGCGCTTCTTGGCCCCCTCAGCCGTGGCAGGGAACTGCGCCGCGACGGAGAGCTCAATTGGAGTTTCAAGTACCCGCTCTCCAGGTTCATTGCCAATGAAGACCGTTACACTTCCATCAGGGTTCGCGAGGAATCCCCACCTGTACTCCTCGAAGCTCTCGTTGAGTGCCCTATAGGCCTGCATTATCGACTCCCAGATCACCTCCTTCGTAAGGAAAGAGGACACCTTCTCCATCAGAAGGTGCCCGTCGATGAAATCGACTCGCTCGTTGAGGTTCGTCAAGCCTAGTCGCCCTCGAATCTGCTTCCTTGCCGCTGGTGTGATCTTCCGCGACGAAGCCACAATCACACGGTCGACTTCTCTCTCCTCTCCGGTCACTGGGTCCTCGAAAGGCACGCCGAAGCACTGCTCAATCTGAGACTGCACATCCTCTCTGTTTGAGCTGTTGATCGGCTCGGCCTTGACGACCACAGCGTGATTCACTCGGGATCGGACGACTTCGGCCTTCCACATGAGAATGTCCTTCCCCATCTCAGCGGCGCCATGATTGTGATTCACGTCCTTGAACCCCATCGCAACAAAGAGAGGAATGAGGATTCTCTGCCTCAGGTCGTCTTCGTTGAGAGCTTGGATACTCCTGCGGTCTAGTAGCACTTGCCGGCTCCTGGTCCTCGGTTTCTCCTACCAACGATCCTTACTTTGACACGCCAGCCTCAGCCACCTAGCCAGGAAATCGATCTCCCCGCCCGTTGTCGGGGAGGAAGACACGCGCCAAGTCGACTAGATTGCCACCACACATCGGGCATAGAGCTGCCTCACCTCTCGGAGGTACTTGGTTCTTGTAGACAAGAACGTCATGACAACACTGCCGGGCAGGGGCCACGGACACCTCTAGCCGGTGAAGCCTGACTCTCTGCGAGGCCCTCACCGTGTCACCTGGCACAGCTCTTCCAACTGGGAAAGTCGACACTCGAAGTCGCTGGCTTCAACTACCGTCAGCGCTGCTCGCGCAATAGCAACGAGCGCACGACTTCGTCTCGCGCTGTTCTCCTGAAGTAGCGTGTCTGCGGCAGCAACCTCGAGAAGCCTCAAGATCTGCTCAACAGATGTCAATCCGAGCGGCCAGTCGCTCTCGCTTCCCCGACGTGTTGCTCGGCGAGCACCTCCTAGGCGACGCGCAGCCGTTCGCTCCCCGCGGCGCTCAGGGGCATGAGTCCAGCAGAACTCCGGATCCCGTCAAGGGGGCCATGCCACATGGCTTCCCCCTCTTGTTCAGCGCACGACATCTCGGGGTCAAGTGATTACCTCTGCAAGTTTTCTGGACAGGTAGTCAAGTGCCCTTCCTTCAGGCATTCATGACGGTCTGACAGTAGTGTCAGTCATAGATGTCTTGGCGATCTGGTTGAACACCTCGCAGAGCTCTTGGACGCGAAGTCATCAGAAACTCCGTCGCTCGCCCCGGGCTGGCAGGCTTGTGTTCGATTAGGACTCCCTCTCGCATCGCCTGTCTTCGCCAGCGCGATACTTGCGGCGGCGAGGTGCCCAAAAGCTCTGCGAGCTTGTCCACGGGCAGGAGAATTGTCAGACCCGGCCTCCTCGCTTGGAGTTCCTCGGCAACGCCCAAGAAGAAGCGAAACCTCTCGAATCGAAAGATGCTCGAAACTGGCGCCGAATCGGCCCCTACTTGGCGGCTGTCGACGCACTGACTCCACCACCGACTCCAAGAGCCCACATCCAGGATCGACACACTCCTCCCACGAATGCACGAAGTCATCGAAGGGATCAATCTCCCTACCAAGGGTGTCCTTGCACGGAAGGACGGTCTGCCAGATAGAGCAGTCCGACTCCTCACCGGCTATGAGAACCAAGACCTCCTCCACTCGAACGGCCGCATCACGGCCAGAAAGGCCCATCAGCTGAGGGTGAGGCCTTGAGTGCGCGGGCGAAGTTGAAGCATGGACTCAGGAACCGGCCCGACCTCCTCGAACGGAGCGCCCTCTCGTTGCGGGCCAGTGCCTCCCTCACTGCAGCCTCGAATTCGGCTGCTCGTGAACTGTCCAGCATTTCCGTCGGATGGCTCACGCTCTTTCCGAGCCCGACCTGCCTGAGGTTGACCGCCGCTGACTAGAGTCAAAGCCAAAGCGAGAGATCGGCCTCATGGTAGAGGACTCTCCATCCGACTTTCCGATAGGGCGGTCCTCCACCGGTCACCCTCCAGCGTTCGAGTGTTCGCGGTGACAGCCGGAGCCAATCAGCAGCCTCACAGGTTGTAAGCAGCTCTGAACCGGGCATGAAGGCAACTCCTTTCGAGGTTCTGCGAAGCGGCTCGCTCAACTTCGCTTGAGTGCCTCGATACTCGCAGGGGCCTTGCTGCCAGGTAAGGGAAGAAACTCGGCGCTATTCTTGCCCCCACCCCGGAGGGGCGATGCCTGGATCATCTCGCCAAGCCCGTGTCACGATCTTCTCGACCTCGTCGGCATCGACGTCAAGAGACTCCGCAGCTACTTTGAAGGCTTGGGCCGGTTCCTCACCCGCGTCCACAGTCTGTCTAACCCGCAACGTCAGCCTGAGCTCGAGTTCTGTCACGTAGCGGGAGCTGCGAGTGAAGATCTTGCGCACCGTGTCATCGTCCCCGGCGCACTCACCTCTCTCGGCTACGAGCTTGTAGGCCTTGTTCCTCCCATTGCCCCTAAGCAACTCCTCGAAGACCGCCTCGGTCACCCGTTGATCCCGCTCCACCTCCTCTTTACCGTACGGCCGCCGACCCGGCCCCCGAGTCAGCCCGACTGCCTTGTTGAGGTCCTTGTAGAGGGAATTCGGTGTCTGGTACGGGTGCGTCGGTCGAATAGCCAGGGTCAGAGGGCTTCTATCCAAAACTGGCGAACAGGCTCAAAACTGGCCGAGCTGTAGTGCGATTCGTGCATGAGCGCGCGCCGGAGCAGCCAAGCAAGTGTAAGAGCCGCTCCGTCATCCCCGAGTCTCGCGTACTGGACAATCTCCTTCGAGTTCACCGTGCCAGCTAGGTACATCTGTTCGATTTGGGATCGCCCCTTCCGCTTCTCGCTCACTTCCCGTCTCTCCCCGGCCTAAGCGGTACGACTTCAGCCCCTTCTCGGCCCGACAGATCTGCGGCCAAGCTTGATCCGATTCGCTCAGCAGCCTCGATCAACCGGCTCCGTCTGAACGTGTTCGTACCGACGCGTCGACGCGGCCGATCTGTGGCCAACGATCTTGCCTACTAGGGTCTCGCTGTAGTTGGCTGCCAACCCCCTCGTCACAAAGGTATGCCTGAGGTCGTGAAGCCTGACCCCCTCACATCCGGCTCTCTCTCTGACCCTCTTCCAGGTGTACTGAACCGCATAACCCACCTCATGGCGCCTCGAAGGGAAGACCCTGCCCTCCCCGTCCTGCTCAGTAATCTCAGCAAGCAGCTTCATCGCGGGCGTGCTGAGCGGAACAACCTTGGCCCCACTCTTCGAGTCGGCCAGCCTCAAACAACCGCTGGCTAGGTCAACTTCACTCCATCTGAGGTTCGTGATCTCTCGGCGTCTGGCACCAGTGAGCATGAGGAGGCGAATCGCGGTCACTGTGTCGGATGCAGACGGTCGCAAGGCCAGTTCCCGGTCTAAGTTCGCGACCTATCCTGTCAATCCTCTGACCGGGAGAGCTCTTTCCCTCGTCGTCGTTCGGGGTTCTTCTCAATCAAGGCGGCTGGGTTCGGACTCGAAGCCGCTCTGAGGCCCCTCTCCACCGCGAAGTCAAGGAGTGCCCCGAGCAATCGCAGTGCCTGATTCGCTGCAGTAGGACCCGTGGCCTCTGTCCACTCAGGCGAAGGCTCGGGACACGTCGCGGACCTCGATGGAGTCCACCGGTAACCGGGCAAGCCTCTCGTCGAGCATCGCGAGCTTGGTCCGGTAGGACGCGAGGGTAGACGACTTGAACCCGGGTTCTACGATCCTCGAGGTACTGAATGCCGACCTCGCTGACAGTCGGGACTGTAGCTGGTTTAGCGAGCGGATCCTCCCGCGTCTGTCTCAGATCGACCAGTCGCGCCTTTGCGTCATCACGCGCCTCAGTCAGAGTGAGGACACCAAAAGGGCCAAGGGTCACGATGCGCCGGCGACCATTCACCCGATACCTTAGGCCACCACGATCGCCGGCCAGACGGGTACAGCCGAAGGCCCAAGCCGGGGACCTCCGTATCCCAGAGGATCTCCTGCTTTGCCCCCCCTGCTGACTCACCGTAGGATGCACCCGAATGCACAGCCGCTTTGACATTTCGCGTCGTCAGCCTAATGGCGGTCCGGCGTCCAACCCGCTTGCCCGTCGTTCTCCCAGACACGGTCTTGCACCTCTCCAGAGTGACCTTAGAGTGACCTTAGAGCTTCCAGGAGGAGCGTACCACGGCGCACCAGAACCAACTCCGTGTCGATCGTAATCAGCTATGATAAATGGACTTATCGCCTTGAAACCAGAGGAACACAGGAGTCAGCTCAGCACCGTGCTCGAAATGATCAAGTTCGAGCACACCCTCTTCGCCCTGCCGTTCGCCTTTCTCGGCATGATCCTCGCCGCGGAGGGGTGGCCGGCCTGGAGCACCGTCGGCTGGATCGTCGTGGCGATGGTGGGGGCGCGCAGTGCGGCGATGGCGTTCAACCGGCTGGCGGATCGGCGGATCGACGCCGAGAACCCGCGCACCGCCGACCGGGCGCTGCCGGCCGGGGAGGTCTCGCCGGCGTTCGTCGCCGTCTTCGTCGTCGTGAGCCTCGCCGTGCTGCTGGTGGCCGCGTGGCGGCTCAACCCGCTGGCGTTGAAGCTCGCGCCGGTGGCGATCGTGGTGCTGCTGGGCTACTCGTACACCAAGCGCTTCACCTCGCTCGCCCATCTGGTGCTCGGGCTGGCGCTCGCCGGGGCGCCGATCGGAGCGTGGATCGCGGTGCGAGGGTCGGTGGAGGCGACGCCGTTGCTGCTGGGGGCGGCGGTGCTCCTGTGGGTGGCCGGCTTCGACATTCTCTACGCGCTCCAGGACAGGGAGTTCGACAGCGAGCGGGGGCTCCACTCGATCCCGGCGGCGCTCGGCGAGACGGGGGCGCTGGTCGTCTCCGCCCTGCTTCATCTGGCGATGCTCGGCTGCCTGGTGCTCCTGCCGCGCACCTACCCGCTCGAGCTCGGCGCGCTCTACTGGATCGGCGTCGCCGGTTGCGCGCTGCTGCTCACGTACCAGCACTGGATCGTGCGGCCGGGAGACCTGTCGCGGCTCAACGCCGCCTTCTTCCTCGCCAACGGGCTCCTCGCCTGCTGGCTCTTTGCTACGACGACCCTCGACTTGCTCCTGCCGTGACCGCCCCGCCGGTGGGGAGCGACGCCAGGTGCTCGCGGCCGATCTCGATGTCGACCGCCGCCAGGGTGTCGGTCGCGAGCGGCTCGACGCGGCCGCCGAGGCAGTCGCCGAGGAAGGTCTCGACGAGCGCCGCGAAGGCGACGTGGGATTCGGTGCGTTGCCAGCCGGACGCCTCTCCCGGCACGACCGCATAGCTCACGGGGGCGCCGGCGGAGGTCGCCGCTTCCGCCCAGCGGCGGGTCGGGGCGCCACCGGCGCGCCGGTCGTCTTCGCCTCTCACGACCAGCACCGGCCGCTCGACCGCCGCCGCCGTGGCGAGGGGTGAGAGCTTCTCTAGCCGCTCGCGGCCGTCGCGGGTGTCGGGGTCTCCGAGCTCCCCGCGCAGCCGTTCGAGCGCCGCCCCCTCGTCGCGTGGCAGCTCGGCGACCCAGGCGGAGAGGTCCGGCGGTGCGCCAGCCGTGGCGGCGCACGCGAGCAGGCGCGGCTCGGCCCCCAAGGCCGCCAGCACCGGATAGCCGCCGTAGCCCCCACCGAGAGCGGCCACTCGCTCTTCGTCGGCGACCCCCTGATCGACCGCCCACCGGGCCGCGGCTGCCAGAGCGGCGGTAGGCGAAGCGGCGCGCTCGCCGACGCCGCCGCTCGCCGGCAGTGTCAGGCGGACGACCGCGTAACCGCGGTTGACGAGCCAGGGCGTGAGGGTAGCGAAGTCGAGGTCGTCGGCCGGCCACGGCCCCGACGCAAGCAGGACCACTGCAGGCAGAGGCTTCGCCGGTCGCCCGTCGCCGTTGGGGTCCATCTCCGGCGGCAGGCTCCAGTCGAGACGCAGGCTCGCGCCTTCGCCGTCGAGTGTCGCCCGATGGAGCCTCGGTGCCCCGTCGGCGACGACGGCCTCGAGGAGCACCGTCCGCTCGCCGGTCGGGCGGTCGAGGCGCACGAGGGAGCGCTTGCCGGCCTGGCGCACAGAGGCGACCCAGATTTCGTCGTCGGCGCTGCGCTCGAGCTGCTCGATGGTCGCTGCGGCGCTGTCGGTCAACGGGCTGGCGGGCAACTGGCCGGCGGGCAGTGGGCTGGCGGTCAACCGGCTGGCGGTCAACTGCCGCAGCGGCTCGGCGACGGCGGGATCGAGCAGGTGCCACCGCAGGGCGCCGATCCCGGCTGCCGGATCCTCGGTCGCCACCGCCTGCAGGCGACCGCCCACCGGATCGACGGTCCACCCTGCGATCGCCGCCGCCCCGCCGTCGAAGAGCACGTCGGTCTCGCCCGACGTCAGGCGCCACGCCACGATCGCGCCGCCGCCGCCCTCGCGCCGCAGCCACAGGCGAGCGATCTCGCCGTGACCGCCCAGATCGATCAGAGTCACCGCGTCCACCTGCTCGGCCGCCTCCAGCGTGAGATCCGCCCAGCCGCCCTCTTCGCTGCGCTGCAGCATCCGCGGCCGGCCGGCGCGGGTCGCCTCGATGGCGAGACGCAGATCACCGTCCCGATCGATGCCGAAATCGACGAAGCGCTCGTTGTCGAGCAGATGGTCGCGATCGCCGCTCGCGGGATCGACCCGATGCGGGTCGAGCCACCCCTCGCCGGGCTCGCCGATGCCGACGACCGCCGCGCCGTCGGCCCCCACGCCCAGCAGGCGCGCCGGCGCGCCTGCTGGTGTCAGGGGTCGCACCAGGGAAGGCGAGCTCACGGCGTAGAGCCGTCGCTCCCCGTCCGGGTTGCGCCGGGCGACCACCAGGGCGTCGCCGGACCAGGTTTCGAGCTCGATCTCTCCCGCGCCGGGCAGCTCGACCGTCTGCGGCTCCTCACCGCCCTCCAGATCGAGCCATCGAAGCTCCACCGGCGCCTCGCTCTCGACGAGCATCGCCAGCGTCTCGCCGTCCGGGCTCAGCCGCAGATCCGACCATCGCTCGGCGGGCCAGAAGAGCTCGCGCGGCACGAGCGGCGCCGGCTCGCCCGGCAGCTCGACCACGGCCGGCTCGCCACCGCACCCGGCGAGCGGCAGCACGAGCAGGCAGGCGCCGGTGCAGGATCGAAGGGCTTGCATCGGCTGCCCATAGTACCCCCCGCCGCCGGCCCCCGAGAGCGCTCGCGCACGACCGCCGGGGGCCGGAAGCGGCTGATAACATCTCGCGTCCCATGACTCGTCCGATCCGGCCCGAGAGCTTCCCGGAATCGCTCACGGAGATCGCCACCAAGGTCCGGGACGGCGAACGGCTGAGCGCCGACGACGCGCTCGTCTGCTTCACCACCCCGCACCTGCTGCACCTCGGCCGGCTGGCCGACACGGTGCGGCGGCGACGACATGGGAACGTGGCGTTCTACAACATCAACCGCCACATCAACCCGACCAACGTCTGCGTCTACACCTACAACTGCAAGTTCTGCGGCTTCGCGGCGCTGCCGGGCGAGGACCACGCCTGGGAGATGAGCCACGACGACGTCTACGAGCACGCGGCGAAGCAGGGGGGCGACAAGGTCACCGAGTTCCACATCGTCGGCGGCCTCCACCCCGATCTGTCGCTCGAGTGGTATCTCGAGATGCTGCGGGGGTTGAAGGAGCGCTTCCCGAGCGTCCACCTCAAGGCGTTCACCGCCATCGAGATCGGCTGGTTCGCGAAGCTCGAGAAGATCTCGATCCGCGAGGTGCTCGAGCGGATGCGCGAGGCTGGGGCTCGGGTCGCTGCCGGGCGGTGGCGCGGAGATCTTCCACCCCGAGGTGCGCGAGATCATCTGCGACGGCAAGCTCGACTCCGACGAATGGATCGAGGTCCATCGCATCGCCCACGGGCTCGGCATCCGCAGCAACTCGACGATGCTCTACGGCCACGTCGAGAAGCCGGAGCACAAGGTCGATCACCTGATGCGGCTACGCGACCTTCAGGACGAGACGGGCGGCTTCAACGCCTTCATCCCGCTCGCCTACCACCCCGAGAACAACTACATGGGGCTCAAGTACCACACGACCGGGTCGGACGATCTTCGCCACCTCGCCACGTCCCGTCTGGTGCTCGACAACATCGACCACATCAAGGCGTACTGGGTGATGGTGACGCCGAAGCTCGCGCAGGTCGCGCTGTCGTTCGGCGCCGACGACATCGACGGAACGGTGGTCGAGGAGACGATCTACCACATGGCCGGTGCCGAGACGGAGCAGCATCTGGCGCGGCCGGAGCTCGAGCGGATCGTCCGTGAGGCGGGCTTCGAGCCGGTGCAGCGCGACACGCTCTACAACCCGCTCGGCCCGCCGGCGGGCGGCGCCGAAGCGCCCGGCCAACCCGCGCCGGCGGCCCCGGTAGCCGGCTGATGAGCTCGCTCCCCTTCCACTACCTGGCGGTCGACGGCCCGATCGGGGTCGGCAAGACGACGCTCGTCAACATGCTGACCCAGCGCTTCCACGGCACGAAGATCCTCGAAGACGTCGACAACCCGTTCCTCACCGACTTCTACAACGACCGCGCCGGCTCCGCCTTTCAGACCGAGCTCTACTTCCTGCTGTCGCGCTTCAAGCAGCAGCAGGACATCTTCCAGCGCGATCTCTTCCAGCAGCTCCTGGTCTCGGACTACACCTTCCCGAAGAACCGGATCTTCGCTTACCTCAACCTGACCGACGACGAGCTGATGCTCTTCGACAAGCTCTTCGGCCTGCTGGAGCCGCAGGTGGCGGTCCCCGATCTGGTGCTGTATCTCACCGCCGACGTCGACACCTGCCTCGAGCGCATCGGCAAGCGAAACCGCAGCTTCGAGCGCCGCATGTCGAAGGACTACCTGAGCGAGCTGATCGACGCCTACAACCACTACTACCACTACTACAACCGCTCGCCGCTCCTGGTGGTCGACACCCGCAACCTCAACGTGGTCGAGCGCGAGCAGGACTTCGAGGAGCTGGTCACCCAGCTCCAGAAGCCGATCAAGGGGACGCAGTACTACGTCCCGCTGGGTACGCCGGGCGACGGCTGAGTCCTTCTCCACCGCACCCATCCGACGCTCCACCCTCTTCGCACGAAGGAAACCTGTGCCATGACGACGCCTGCCCCTCTGCCGCCGATGCGCCTCGGAGACCGTGAGTTCCGGTCGCGACTGATTCTCGGCACCGGCAAGTACGACGACGCCGAGACGATGGTGCGGGCGCTCGAAGCGTCCGGCACCGAGATGGTGACGGTGGCGCTGCGACGCGTGAACCTCGACGAGCTGGGGCACGGGTCGCTGATCGACCGGATCGACCCGGAGCGCTATCTGCTGCTGCCCAACACTGCCGGCTGCTACACCGCCGACGAGGCGATCCGTACCGCGCGGCTGGCGCGCGAGCTCGGCGGCTGGAACTGGGTCAAGCTCGAGGTGATCGGCGACAAGGAGACCCTCTTCCCCGACAACGACGAGCTGCTGGTGGCCACCAAGACGCTCGTCGACGAAGGCTTCGTGGTGCTTCCCTACACCAACGACGACCCGGTGGTGTGCCGCAAGCTGCAGGACCTGGGTGTCGCGGCGGTGATGCCCCTCGGGGCGCCGATCGGCTCGGGCATGGGAATCCGCAACCCGGCCAACCTGAGGATCATCCTCGAGCAGGCGACGGTGCCGGTGATCGTCGACGCCGGTGTCGGCACCGCGTCGGACGCCGCGGTGGCGATGGAGCTCGGCGCCGAGGCGGTGCTGATGAACACGGCGGTCGCCGAGGCCGACGATCCGGTGACGATGGCGCGGGCGATGAAGCTCGCCGTCGAGGCGGGGTGGCTGGCGCGCCACGCCGGGCGGATCCCGCGGCGCCTCCACGCTTCGGCCTCGAGCCCGATGACCGGGCTGATCGACTGACCGCGGGGCCTGACTTCGCCGGCCGGGAGTTGCTAACAACTCCCACAGGGTGCTGTCCTATGGGTTGAATCGAGGCCGAACGGCCGTTCAACCGATGGAAACCACCGACCGCCAGCTCGTCGACGCCGTCCTCACCGGCGACCTCGACGCCTTCGACACGCTGATGCGCCGCTACGAGCGGCTCGTCTACAGCCTCGTCGCCTCGTTCGCCAGCAACTCCGAGGAGGCGCTCGACCTCACGCAGGACATCTTCCTCAAGGCGTACCGCAAGCTCGAGAGCTTCCGCGGCGAGTCGCTCAAGAGCTGGCTGTCGAGAATTGCCGTCAACGTCGGCATCAACACCGCCAAGAGCACTACGCGCCGCCAGGCGCGGCACGAAGCGTGGCACCTGGTGCGCGAGCGCCATACCCCCGAGCACCAGTCGCACGAGCTGCTCCATCGCGAGCGCCAGCGCGAGGTGCTCTCGGCGCTTTCCGAACTCAACCCGCGCCACCGGATGGCGATCGAACTGCGCTATCTCAAGGAGATGCCGATCCGCGAAGTGGCCGGCATCCTCGAGTGCAGCGAAGGAACCGCCCGCAACCTGCTCTTCCGGGGGCTGCGCAAGCTGCGCCAGCAGCTCGCGATCGCCTCCTGACCCAGGAACGGAGCCCGACATGGGACACGACGACCGACACGACAGCGAACACGAAGCCCTGATGGAAGCGCTCTTCGAGCGGCGCCTCGACGCCGACGAGACGGCGCGCCTCCTTGGCGGCGTCGCCGGCGAAGAGCTCGAGGAGCTCGCCGAGCTGGTGGCGACACTCGAGCGGCTCGATCCGCCCGGCGACGAGCCGTCGGCGGCCGACTTCGCAGCGATGCGAAGCGGCGTGCGCCGCACCCTCGAGGGCGGCAACGTCGTCTCTCTTCCTGCCGCCGGAGGCCCCCCTTCGCCGGCCCGCTGGTGGCCGCTGGCGGCGGCGCTCGCCGCCTTCGCCGTCGGCCTCGGCCTCGGGCGCACCGACGCTCCCGCGCCGGCACCCGAACCGCTGACTCTGGCGGAGTTCGTCGCCGCGAGCGCCGACGATCCGGCGACGCCGTTCCGCTATACGAACCTGCAACTCGACGAGCTCGACGGCGACCGGGTCGCCCTGCGGGTCGCCCTCGAGAGCGACCTCGAGCTGGTGCGGCCGAAGGACGACGCCCTCGTCACCGAGATCCTCGCCGGCTCGCTGGTCGGCGACGCGCCGCTCGACGCCCGCCTCGACATCGTGCGCCATGCCCAGGGCAGCCATCCCCGACTGCGCCGCGCACTGATCCAGGCAGCGACGGGCGATCCCAACGTCTCGGTGCGGCTCAAGGCGCTCCAGCGGCTGGTGGCGGAAGCACCGCTTGCGGCCGACACCCAGGAGACCTTGCTGGCCGTGCTCGAGAACGACACCTCGGTCGCGATGCGGCTGATCGCCGTCGAATCTCTCGACGAGGCGCTCCTGGGCGACGAGTTTCTCGACACCCTCGCGACGCCCGCCACCGGTGAGGACGCCGTGCTGTGGCACGCGCGTCAGCGCCTCAACCGCAACTCCCTTTGACCGTCATCCAACGACTCACACCCTCCCCTACGACCGACCTACCTCTCTTCAGGAGATTCCTCATGCGCAAGTTCCTCATTCCCCTCGCTCTCTTCCTGAGCTTCGGCAGCAGCCTCGCCGCAGGCACCACGACCGACGAGTTCGACGTCTCGCCCGGTGAGACCGTGGAGTTCGATCTCGATACCGGCGGTGACATCGAAGTGGTCGGCGGCGCCGGCAACACCGCCACCGTTACCATCAGGATCGAAGGCCGCAACGCCGAAGGCGTCGAGGCGACCTCGCGCCGCACCGCCAACGGCATCGAGATCCACACCCGCGACCGTGGCGGCAACGGCTGGGGCCGCGACGTCAAGATCACGGTCAAGGTGCCGACGCGCTTCGACGTCGACCTCGACAGCATGGGCGGCGACGTCGAGCTGCGCGACCTCGAAGGGAACTTCGAGGGTCGCACGATGGGCGGCGACATCGTCCTCAGATCGCTCAACGGTAAGGCGAAGCTCACCACGATGGGCGGCGACATCGACGTCAACGACAGCGACCTCGACGGCAAGGTGTCGACGATGGGCGGCGACGTCAACTTCGACAACGTCGCCGGCAGCATCGACGGCTCCACCATGGGCGGCGACGTCACCCGCACCAACGATCGCCGCTCCGGCTCCGGCAGCGCGAGCGCCGTCAAGATCGACTCGTTCGGCGGCGATATCAAGGTCGACCAGGCCCCCAACGGCGCCGAAGTCGAGACGATGGGCGGCGATATCCGCGTCGCGTCGGTCGACAACTTCCTCAAGGCGACCACCATGGGTGGCGACATCGACGTTCGCGCCGCGACCGGCGAGACCGAAGTGCTGACGATGGGTGGCGACATCACCTTCGACAGCTTCGACGGCGATCTGGAAGCGACCACCATGGGTGGCGACATCGAGGTCACCGTCGACGGCTACACCACCGTGGGCTCTCACGACATCGAGCTCGAGTCGATGGGCGGCGACCTGACGGTGATCCTGCCGGCGGACTTCTCGGCGCGCTTCGACATCGAGCTGGTGAAGCTGCGCAAGCGCGAGGAGAAGGCGCGAATCGACAGCGACTTCGACCTCGACATCGACGAGCCGGCCGACTGGTCGCCGCGCGGCAGCGGTCGCGACGGCCGCCGCTACGGCGACTCTCACAAGATCATCCGCGCCACCGGTGTGACCGGCGGCGGCGAGCACCTGGTGCGGCTCAAGACGATCAACGGCGTGATCCGGATCGTGCGGCGCTGACTCCCGGATCAGCAAACCTCCTTCGGGCGGGCGCTCGCTTCGCGGCGGGCGCCCGCTTCGCCGTTCGGAGGGAGAAGAGATCAGCCGGCGGGGGCGACGCGCCAGCGCAGGCGATACTCCTCGGCCGGCGCCAGGAGTTCTTCGAAACGCTCCACCACCTCGTCGGTCGTCGGCAGCTCGGCGACCCGGCGGGGACGCGCCGCGAACTCCCGCGCGTCGAACGGCTCGCCGAACTCCGTCACCCGGGTGTAAGTCGTCAGGAGCGGCGGCTCGACGAACGCCGTCTCGAGGCGCTCGAGCGCCTGCTCAAGTCGCGGCGCCGACGCCTGCCAGCCGCCGTCCGCGCCCTCGACGAACCCCTCGACCTCGCTCACCCGACCGTCGACGACCACCTCGAGCGGCGCCGGGAACGGGTCGCAGACGAGCCGCGCCAGCTCGTCGAGCCCGAGCGCCTCGCCCGGCTGGCGCTCGGCCGTCTCGAAGACGGCGCTGAACGCCTCGATGAGCGTCTCCAGCTGGGCCAGCTCACCGTCGGTCATCCGCGGCTCGGCGTCGGTGAAGAGGGCGAGGAAGACGAAGCGGGCGCGCTCCGGGCGCGCGTCGAGATAGGCGAAGAGCAGCCCGACCTCCTCCATGTACTCGATCGCAGCCCGTGCCCAGCGCTCGCGCCGCTCCTCGAAGAGCTCGCGCTCCTCGCCGGTGGCTCGACTCGACGGCGCCGTGGCGACGACCAGCTCCGCCTCGACCGGGTCGGGGAAGAGCAGCACCGAGATGTCGGTGTCGGCGAAGAACCGCGCCAGGCCGTCCGGGTCGCCGAAAGCGGCGGTGCGCTCGAGGCTCCGCAGCTCTCCCTCGCCCTTCTCCCAGGCGAAGGTCTCGCGCACCGCTCCAGCCTCGCCGAAGCGCCGCTCCCAGCGGTCCCAGCCCTCGAGATAGGCGCGCCTCTCTTCTTCCACCCGGTCGGCCCACTCGGGCGAGGCGTCTTCGGCGATTCGCGGGATCTCGACCTCCAGGCGCAGCTCGGAGGTGCCGTCGGCAAAGGCCGCGAGGTGCAGACGCTCCTCGATGCCGGGCTCGCCGCAGGCGGTGAGAGCGAGCGCCAGGCCCAGGGCGGCGAGGAGACGGCGTCGCGAGGTGCCGAACGGGCGGCTGATCAAGGAGCGGAGACTCAGGGGACTGTAACTCAGGAGCTGTGACTCAGGAACTGAGACTCAGGGAACCGTGGCGCTCCACGCTGACGTGTCGCCGCTCTCGAAGCCGTCCTCGAAGAGGTCGCACGCGTTGCCGGCCGGCGCGAGGGCGACGACGTTGGTGTTCGACGCGCCGACGTCGATCGGCGCCAGCTGTCCTCCGGTGGCGAGATCGACCCGGTAGATCGCGTCGTCGCCGGCGATGTCGCCCGACGGCACGAAGGCGACGCCGTCGTCTTCGGCGATCACGACGTCTCTCGGGTCGGAGTCACTCGGAAGCGACACCGTCTGCGGCACCAGGGTGGCCGTCGGGATGACCGTGACCGTAGAGCTGTCCTCGTTGGCGACCACCACGGTAGCGCCGTCCGAGGTGATGTCGATCCCCCACGGGTCGTCGCCCACCGGCACCGAGTCGGTCACCATCAGAGTGTCGAGATCGACCACGTGCACCTCGTCGGTGCCGCGATCGTTGACGAAGAGGGTCGACTCGTCGGGGGAGATGGTGAGGTCCCAGAGGCTCGAGCCGATGTCGATGTCGTTCGTCGCCTGAGTCGCCAGATCGACGACCACGAGGAAGTCGTCGAACCAGTCGACGACGTAGAGCTCGTTGCGCGTCGGGCTGATCGCCATCTTGCCGGCATCGATCACCCCGGGCATGTCGATCGTGTCGATCACCGTGTAGGTCGAGGGGTTGATGATCGCCACCACCTCGCTGTCGCGCGAGGCGACATAGGCCGGCCTGCCGCAGCCGCCGAAGAGCACGTCGACCGGATACTCCGCCGTGCCGGCGAGGTCGATTCGCTCGACGACGGCAAGGGTCTCGGTGTCGATGACGACCACCCCGTCGCCGACGGCCCCGACGATCCAGACCTCCGTCCCGTCCGGGTTGACCGTCGCGTCGTAGGGATAGTCGCCCTCCGGCAACAGATCGATGTCCGCCCCGACCGCCATCCCCGTCGCAGGGTCGAACGCGCGCAGAGCGTCGTTCCCCGACTTGCCGGTGAATCCCAGCGGCCCGCCGGCAGCGAGCGGCATCGCGCCGACCAGCAGCGACGTCGCGATCCATCCGATCCTGTTCCGCAGCATGAGCACCCCCGTGGCTGATCCGGTTCTCCCGCCAGTATAGGCGAGCCCCGGTCCTCGCCTTGCCCCACTCCCCCCCATGTCCTAGAATCCCCATCCGCCGCGAGCGGCCACTCTGAACGCACCGATAGCTCAACTGGATAGAGCACCTGACTACGGATCAGGAGGTTGGGGGTTCGAATCCTCCTCGGTGCACCACTTGCTTTCAACGACTTATGCCCCGCAGAGTCTGTGGGGCGTTTCTCGTCAGTAATCAGCTAGGAATCAGGTTGAGGCGCTGGGCTCATCGCTCGTCGAACGCCGCTCCCTCCTTGCCCCGCACATCAAGGTCTTTGCAG
Source organism: Candidatus Multivoradales bacterium (assembly GCA_965223855.1). Taxonomy (GTDB): domain Bacteria; phylum Acidobacteriota; class Thermoanaerobaculia; order Multivoradales; family JAHEKO01; genus CALZKB01. The sequence continues at coordinate 1,280,748 of CBDCXM010000009.1, read as the reverse complement.
CGATAGACAACGCGTCGCCAAGCTCACAGAACTTCGGTCCGCCACCGCGAGATCGCCTTGTTCCAAGGCTTGCGGGCGACATGCTGAGGTACTCGGCAGCCGCAAGCGTCGTCAAGACGGCCGGCTCAGGGACGTAGTTCCTCGCGTCTCGAGAGGTCGGGGCGGGACGCTTCCGCCTCCGCCCGCGTTCTGGTTCTCTGTCCTCGGTCGGGAGTGTCAGTGCCGAGGTCGACCGCCGCTTCGGTCCAGCACGAAATACAACCTCTCAGGCCCCGACGGTTCGGTCGGAGCCTAGCCTACCCACTCCACGTCAGGGAGCCGAGATGAAGTCAAGCTCGTCCTGACTGAGAGCGTAGTCGTAAATCCTCACATCATCGATGATGCCGTCGAAGAACTTGGTTGAGGTGCTACTCGACAGGAACAACGTCTGTCCGTTGTTGGCGACCGTCCCAGTGCCCGCCTCGGTGAGGTCCAACTTGCCGTTGACGTAGACCCGCATGTTCGCGCCATCGTAGGTCAAGGCCACGTGAGTCCACGTACCTGTCGGAATCGAAGCCGTCGTCGTGCGGTCCAGGCGACTTCCAGCTTCCACGAACGCCCTAAGCTTGCCTCCCTCGATCCACATGCCGTAGCAGCTTCCCTTGGACGCGATCCGCTGTTGGGACGCACCGCCCCCCGTGTCGGGCTTCACCCAAGCGGCGAGGGTCAAGCTGTCCATCCCATCGAGGCTCGGCGAGTCGAAAACCTTCGCGTAGGTCGAGGCGCTCGAGAACTCAAGCGCCCCGCCGATCTTGCCCCCCGACGTGTAGACGACGCCGAAGTTCGTACCGTCGTTGTCGTAGTTTGTGGTGTCCACGAGAGGGTCGGTCACGTCGTCCATCTCAAGGTAGGCGACCATCGAGTCGTACTCGGTGAAGACAAATGTGGGCTCGTGAGTTCCGAGATTCAGCGTGAGCATCCCTCCCGATCCGGTCAGGTCCTCGTACGAGTGCTCGAACATGTGTCGAAGCTCGATATCGGGAATCGGCCACTTTCGGTCGTCGTAGAGCACGTTGATCGGAGGCCCCTTGATAACAAGCGCACTCGTGGCGCTCGTTCCGACATCCAAGGTGTACGACTGGGACGAGGAGCCGATATCGCCGGTCCCGTCCAGCCAGAGCGCGTACGCGAAGATGGGATGCTTGATGTTGATGCGGACGACGCCGGACACGCCCGAGTTCACTTTGACCACTTTCCCGGCCGCCAGACCCTCGAGAGCATTGGTCACTAGCTCAAGTGAATAGGCAGACAGCTTCGGCCCAGACAACTCGCCATCGCAGGTCAAATCATCCGGATGACAGCACCAGTCCGCCGGCGGGACACCTTGAGGATCACAGTAGGTCATGGACGGCCTGAAGAAGTGAGCTCCTATTGCGAACCTGTCCGCAGGGGGGTAGGGAGGATTCTGATTGTTGAGGCCAAGCCCGCGATCTCTCATCGGACCGGACGCGCCCATTACGAGCCTGTTCTTGCTCACTGCGAGCAACAGTGCCTCTGCGTAGAAGACGGCCTGCTCCTCTTCCGTTTGATACTCGCCTGTCGGGGTGGTGTCGGCGATACCAAACCAGGTACTGATCTCTCCAACGAGAATGTCCGCCGTTGCCGTGAAGCCACTGGCGGCGATCGCGTCCTTGATGTCCTGAATCTCGGTTAGCACCTTGTTGCTTTCGTTCCACGATGGATGCACGTGGATGTCCACGGCCTTGACGTTGGCATCGCACGCAGAGTCGTTGGCGCACTCCTCGAGAATGTCCTCTGCCGTAGGACTTGAGGCGTCGAAGAAGCTGATTGCAAACTTCGCGTCGGAGTCCCCGCCGAGAGTCTTCACGGCCATCACGAACTCGTTGAGCTTGTCGATGTACTCGGAGACCCCTCCAGGGAAGTGGCTGATCTTGGCGTCCACCTCGTTGCCGAGTTCGTAGTACTCGATCGACGAGCCATAGTCCTCAGCGGCGTTCTGCGCCTCGAGCAGGAGGTCATCGAAATAGTCATCAACGCAGTCCGGGTCATTGTCAGGGTGGCACTCGTCCTTGTTGAAGTGAAGGAAGCCGGCCACGAAGGGCCGCCCAGGATTGTCGACGATGAAGTCCTGAATCTCGTCGAGATTCTGGGTCCAGTACCAGCGATAGGGAATCTTGAGATAGCCGGGCTCGATTGCGTCCACTCGATCGCGCAGTAGCTGAAGATCGCCAGTACCCTCGAAGATCTTGTCCGGCACAGCATGCACGGCGATCGGGTTACCTTGTGCGACCAGCGGCATGCCGATGAAACTCAGGACAAGCAGAGCCCACACCGACAAGGCGGAACCTCGGCTCGACAAGGGAGACTCGAAAGGGCGAGCGTGGACGGGTAGGGTGGGCTTGTGTTTGTTCATACTGCGAGGGTCTCAAGACCGGCGGACCTGCAGATATGCAACGCACAACACAAGGCTCAAGGCGCCTCCTCGGCCCTACCAACCGCAGTCGTCAAGCCCAGACGGACGGAGACACCCGATGCTAGGCTTCTTCCATGGGCACGGTCGGCAAGGGGCTTGCCAACGTCGCACTCGCGCTTGCCGCCATCGGGGTAACACTCCTGACCTTGGAGCAGGCGTACCGCATGTACCTCTTCGGCTGGGACAGCCTTTCCCCCTCCAAGATGAACAGCCTGCACGGCTTCGGCGTCTCCGGCCTCGTTCAGCCGTCGCCTCACGATGATCTCGCCTTCGAGCTCAGGCCGAACCTCGAGACTCTGTTCAAACGAGTGACTTTCGTCACCAACTCGCGAGGGGAGCGGGACCAAGAATACTCTCTTGAGAAGCCGCCTTCCACGTTCCGGATTGCCTTGGTGGGCGACTCCTTCTCGATGCCATCCGGTGTGCGGATTGAGGATGCGTACCACTCCGTCCTTGAGGAGAACCTCAACTCCACGCCGGAAGGGGCTTCTTTCGAGGTCATCAACCTCGCGGTCGCTGGCTACAACCTCCGGCAGTACTGGGGCGTGATCAAGGCCAAGGCACAACCCTACAGTCCCGATCTAGTGATTATCGGTTTCTGCGCACACAACGATCACCGCGCCTGGCGTGACATCTGGTTCGAGCGACCCTATGAGGTTCGGCCCGTCGAACGCGCCTTCTTCTCGTCGTTCCTGTTGAGCGGAATCCAGCTCAGACGTGGCCTTGCCTTGAAGACCGACGGCGAACGCACGGAGAAAGCGAAGTTCGTGAAGGTTGGGGACAACAAGAAGCGCGTGAAGGACTACCTGTCCAGGATCGGCGTTTGGAGCCGGCAGCAAAGTGTGCCCATCGCGATCGCCTACTTGTCGACAGTCCCGATGAGATCTCCGTTCCTTGAGAGAGCGTTCGCTCGGGAGGGCTTCTCGTTCGTGAACCTCACTCTCGAGTTCCTCGATACAGACCCCTCCGAGTACTTCCTCAATCCGTTGGACTCTCATCCGAACAAAGAGGGGCACCGCGTCTTCGCTAGAAGGCTTGAGGACTTCTTGTGGGATGAGGGTCTGCTCCCAACGCAGCAAGCTCAGAACAAGCCCCCCGCTCCGGCTCCATAGGCGCTTTCCCGGCAACCGATTGACTTCAGAGTCAAGCACCACGAAGTCGCGGATCGAGAGACAGGGGGTTCGAATCTCCCGCCGCGAAGCACCATCACAGCCCCGGCTACCGGGCGGATGAACCTTGCGGCTCCTTGTCGAAACTCACCCGAAGACGAACCGACCGAGGAGATTCCGTGAGTGCCACGACTCGGCGACCGGCCGATCCGACGACCCCCAGCAAGCTCCGAGTTTCCCTCGCAGTTCTAGTCCTCGCCGGCTCCACTGCCCCTATCGGAGCGCAAGCTCCGTGGTTCGACCTCTTCGGCGAGGCGACGGGGTGCGCCGCGCCCAGCCTGTGCGGGGACTTCGGCAACAGCCTCGCGGTGGTGGGCGACGTCAACGGGGACGGCGTCACGGATCTGGCGGTGAGCGGGCCGACGGTGAGCGCCGACGAGCCGAGCGTCGGGCGGGTCTATGTCTTCTTCGGGCCGTTCGACGGCGGCGACATCCAGGCCGGAGACGCGGACGTGACGGTGACCGGCCTCGCGTTCGGCGACCTGGTGGCGACACCGCACGGCGGCGACCTCAACGGCGACGGGGTGGGCGATCTCGTGCTCGGCGCCCGCGGACCGGACGTCGGCGGCACCCTGAACGGCCAGGTTTGGGTGTTCTACGGGCCGCTCGCCGGCGACCTGCTGGTCTCCGACGCCGACGCGACGATCACCGGGACGAGCTTCAGCGAGCTCGGGCGGGCGATCGATGTCGGCGACTTCGACGACGACGGGATCGACGACGTGCTGGCCGGCGCGAGCCAGAGCGGCAGCGGCTCGGCGCACGTCTTCCTCGGCCCTCTCGCCGGCGACCTCGGGCCCGAAGACGCCGATGCGACGGTCACCGGGACGATGGGGCTCGAGGAGCTCGGCTCCGCCGTCGCCGCCGTGGACCTCGACGGCGACGGCATCGACGACATTGTCGTCGGCGCACCGAACTTCCCGCTCGTCGATGTCGGCGCAGGCAGCGCTTACGTCTTCTTCAGCCCTGTCGAAGGGACCGTGTCGAGCGCCCAGGCTGACGTCACGATCCTCGGAGAGGCGCTACGGGACTCCTTCGGCAGCTTCCTCGACACGGCGGGCGACGTGGACGGCAACGGCAGCGAAGACCTCGTCGTCGGGGCGTGGCAGGTGTTCCTCAGCGACGGGCCGGGCAAGGCGTACGTCTTCTCCGGCCCGCTGGCGCCGGGAACGTACGGCGCCGGGGAGGCGGACGCGATCCTCACGGGCGAGGCGGCAAGCGCACCGAGCGACCACTTCGGGATCGTCGCGGGTGCCGGCGATTTCGACGGCGACGGCTTCGACGACGTGCTGGTCGGTGCCCAGTTCGGCGGCGCTTCGAGCCGCGGGCGCTGCTACCTGTTCCGGGGACCGCTCGCCGGAGCGATCCCCGCGGCGGCGGCCGACTCGATCTTCGACGCCCCCGGCTTCGACCCGGACAACGGACTCGACGTTCTCGGCCGCGGAGTCGGTGCCGGCGACCTCGACGGTGACGGCTTCCCCGAGCTGCTGCTGGGAGGGCCGGGGTCGGACGGCCCCGGCTTCGCCCGCGTAGTCGCCTTCGACGGGGTGATCTTCGCCGACGGCTTCGAGAGCGGGGACGTCTCGGCCTGGGACGAGAGCATCGACTGAGGCTGCCGGATACGGATCGCCCCGAAGCCGGGCTACAGCCCCATCGCCTCAGCCAGGCGGGCGCAGGAGTGGATCGGTCGGGCTCGTGACCTGGTGCTACGCTCCTGCGTGAGTCATGCGCTGGACTCCTGCCCTTCTCACCGGGATTCTCCTCGGAACAGCGACCGACGCTCAAACTCCGGTCGGCGACGCGTTCCCGATCGCCCAGTTCACCGAGAACCGGCAGTCGGAGCAAGTCGCCGCCGCCCAGCCCGACGGGGCTTTCGTGGTCGTCTGGTCGGTCCTTGGAGCCGACGGCGACTACGGCTCGATTCGAGGGCGACGTTTCTCCAGGGACGGTGAAGCCCTCACGGACGAGTTCGGCATCAACCAGGTCACCTCTGGGCACCAGAACCGGCCGAGGATCGCGGCCGATTCGGACGGGAACTTCGTCGTCACCTGGCTGCCTTGGCAGGCAAACGTCACCACGCTCTTCGCTCGCCTCTTCGCTTTCGATGGCTCGCCGACATCGAGTGACCTGCAGGTCAGCCAGGATGAAACGACGGTCAGGCGGCCGAGTCTCAGCAGGCATGCCGACGGCGACTTCCTCGTGGCGTGGAGCGATGTCGATGGCGATGAAGACTTCGCTGCGTCCTTCGACGCGCACGGCCAGGTGATCGAGCCGCCGTTCGTCATCAGTGATCCCGACCTCCCTTCCGAGTTCGGAACCACGGTCGCGTTGCGGCCCGACCGGAGTTTCGTGGTGGTGTGGACTTCCCTCATCGACCACGGAGACTTCGAGGCCACGGAGGTTTTCCAGCAGGTCTTCGATACCTCGGGTGACCCGACCGCAGACCCGTTCCAACTCTCTGTCCCGGGTACGGACTGGGGCCAGGACTCGGCGGGAGGGCGGATCGGGGTGGCCGAGAACGGAGAGTTCTTCGTGGCGTGGGGTCAGCAGTTGTTCCTCGAATGGGGGAACGTGCAGGGACGCAAGACCGACAACGCAGGTATCGTCGGCCCCGTCAAGGTTTTGGAGCCGGTCAGCAACTACTCCTCCTTTTCGATGGTGCCGTCCGGAGAGTTCGTCGTCGCGCGAACCAGCTACTACTCGAACCCGAAGCGCGGTGGTACGACCTTCGACGCCGAGGGGGATCCGATCACTGAGTTCGAGGTTCCCTCATTCCAGGGCTACCTCCTGAGTGCCTTCGCCAACGGCGACGACCCGGCGGAGTTCGTCGTCTTCTGGGAGGACTACAGCGGCAACCTCATGGGACAGAGGTTCATCAACCAGGTCTTCGCCGACGGCTTCGAAAGCGGGGACACCAGCAACTGGCCGATCGCGGTACCCTGACATCGGAAAGAGTGATGACTGCCACCGAACTGGTCCGCCGATGGATCGAGCTCTTCAACGCCGGCGACGCCGACGGCCTGGCGGAGCTCTACGCCGAGGACGCGATCAACGACCAGGTGGTGTTCTCGCGGCCGTTGAACGGCCGAGCCGAGATTCGCGAGATGTTCGCCGTCGAGTTCGCGCGGGCCGAGATGGTCTGCATCGAGGAGCTGCTCTACGACTGCGGCGACACGGCGATCCTGCGCTGGCGCGACCCGATCGGCCTGCGCGGATGCGGGTTCTTCGAGATCCGCGACGGGAAGATCGTGCGGCAGACCGGCTACTTCGATCAGTTGACGTTCTTCCGCGCGCAGGGGCTGCCGATCCCCGACGACTACCTCGAGTCGTGAGCCCTGCCCGGCTTCGGCTCGGATGAGAAGTGACTGGTGCTACTGTCTCCTCGATAGCCATGCGTAAGGCCAGTGCTCTTCTGTGGGCGATCTTCCTGGCTCCGTCCGCGATTGCCCAGGTTCCAACCGGCGACCCTTTCCAGATCGCCCAGGAGACCGGATCGGGCCAGGACGACCCACGAGCGGCGGCTCAAGGTGACGGGACGTTCATCGTCGTCTGGTCGGCCCTCGGGCCCGACGGTGACGGCCACGGCGTTCGTGCTCGTCGCTTCTCCGACTTCGGAGTGCCTTTGACCGACGAGTTCGGGGTCAACGAGAGCACCACAGGCACGCAACGGCGTCCGGACGTCGCCACCGACGCGTCCGGCAACTTCGTAGTGGTGTGGCGGAACTACCCTGGGGGCCAGCCGGCGATCTTCGCCCGGCGGTTCGGAGTCGACGGGACTGCCCTCGGGGGAGAGTTTCAGATCAACCAGACCCAGCTCGGCGGGCTGACCGGCCCGTCGGTCAGCAGGACCGCCGATGGCGACTTCCTGGTGAGCTGGGGATACAACACCGAAGCTGAGATCCTGGCGGCCACCTTCGACTCGGCCGGCGACCCGGTACTGCCCGAGGTCGCGGTCGACATCCTGACCGTGCCACCGCACTTCTCCGCTGACGTGTCGGGAGGGCTCTTCTCGGACGGAGGGTTCGGTGTCGCCTGGACTGACTACGAGGCGACCGAAGGGCTACCGCCGGCCGTGGTCTTTCAACGGCGATTCTCCTCTACGGGCGAGCCCCTCGGCCCTAGCTTCCAGATGTCGAGTCCCGGACCTTATGACTACGACACCGCCTGGAGCCCCGAAGCCCACGTTACTCCGGGGAACGACTTCGTCGTTGTCTGGAACCAGCACTACGCGTTCGGGTACCGGAGTGCGAAGGCACGCGTCACGACGGCGGCGGGCGACGTCGGCCCCACCAGGATAATCCAGACCTTCACCTCCCAGGCGTACTCGTCGATGGTGCCGGCGGGAGAGTTCGTCGTGGTCGATAGCGAGTCCTATCCTCTCGAGCTGGGGGGAAACAGGGGCATCATCCTGGACAGTTCGGCGGGTTTCATCTCCAGCTTCCCGATTCCCTTCTTCGACGCATTCCTCAGAGGCGTGGTCGCGACTCGCAACGACCCCTCAACTATCGTCCTGCTGACCGAGGACGGGAACGCGAATCTCTTCGGGCAGACCTTCAGCAACCGCTTCTTCGCCGACGGCTTCGAAACCGGCGACACGAGCGCCTGGTCGACGACCGTTCCCTGACCGGCGATGAGTGACCTCGTCGCAGCCCTCACCACCGAAAGCCGCTGGATCGCACCGTCGGCCCTGCTGGGGATCGTCGCCGCCCTGGCCGTGCTGAGGAACGACGATCTCGATCGGCGGGCGCGCATCACCGCCGCGATGAGCGCCTTCTCCGGCGTGTTCATCGCCGTGATGGCGTTCGGGCACCTGCTGGCCGTGACCCTGCTGGCGCTCGACGGGTCTCTGCGGGCCAGCCCGATCGTGGTCTACGCGATCGGCGTCGCTCTCATCGTGCCGGCCCTCTTCGTCGCCGCGCACGGACTGCGCTTCGCCGACGATGCCGCGACCCGGCGGACCACGCTGATCGTGCACGCCGTGCTGGTGGCCGCGCTGCTTCTCAGCGGGCCGCGGAACGCTCCCCTCGCCGTGCCGTCGTTGCTCGCGATCGCCTGGACCGTGCATCGGCGACCGATCGCAGGCAGGTTGATCGTCACCCTGGCGATCGCCACCGCGATCCTGCTGCTGATCGGCTCCATCCGCTTCTTCCTCTTCGGCGGATCGTTCGAGGAGTTCAGCGGGCTCGAGGGCGGCTCCTAGTCGGAGATCCTCTTCGGCACCCCTCCCGCCTTTCGCCTCGGGTGTCCCGACCGGCCGTCCCCCAGCGTGAGTGACCGCGTTTCGGGTCACCCTCGGGGCGCCACGAGCACTCCGGCGTACCGCGAGGGCCGTCGGCCCCCGGCCGCAACGGGGACTCTTCGCACCGGCCGTCGGCGGCGCCTGCCTCGGTGCGATAGCCCTTCTCGAGGGAACCGAATCCCAAGTGACGCGTTGTTGCCTGACGAAGGGAGCCCGAGATGAATTCCAGAACACACTCCGTCCTGTTGACCTCCGCACTCCTGCTGTGCCTCGCCCGGACACCCGGCGATGCGCAGCAGTCGCCGCGGGAGGGATCGCCGAGAATGGTCGGCGTACGCGCCCTCGAGGCGCTGATCGCTGCCGACGACGAGGACCTCACCGGGCTCGCGGAGACGCGGCTGGCCCCCGCCTTCGTCGAGCGGCAGGGGCGCCCCGGGATCGACCGGCTCCTCGCCGAGATTCGTACCGAGCTGCGGGGCCGGGAGATGGTCGGCCTGAGCCCGCTGGGGCCGACGACGGCCGAGGCGGTCTTCGCCGTCGATGGGGGCGAGGCGATCGTCGTGCTCGACGTGGAGGAGGCGCCTCCCCACCGGCTCACCGGCCTTTCCCTGACGCTTCCCGAGAGGAGCGCAATCGATGCTGCGGACGCGAGACCCGCCTCCGACGGAGCCGGTTTCGACTCGCTCGACGCCCTCGGTCGCGCGCTCGTGCAGCTGCTCGAGAGCAACAACTTCTTCGGAGCCGTTCGGGCCGTCACCACTCCTGAATGGCAGGAGAAGTACAGCCACGAAGCGAGGGAGGTCTTCGAGGGACTGCGTCGGTCGCTGGGGCGGGAGGTTCCCCTCGCCTTCGATCGGGTCGCCGGAGACGGCGGCGAGTGGCACGTCTATCTCCGAGCCGGCAACGAGCCGATGCGGTTCCTGGTGATTCCGACGGCGGAGCCGCCCTATCTACTGAAGGGAATCGACACTCTGGCGATGCCCGACCTGAGTGTCGAGCTCGCCTCCGGCTCGAGCCTCGCCGAGACGGTGGCCGGTTTCGTGGAGGACCGCTTCCACTCCGACCGCTTCTCCGGCGTCGTGCTGGTCGCTCGCGGTCTCGAGCCGATCGTCGAGCGCGCCTGGGGCCTCGCCGACGAAGCGACCGGCCGGGCGCTCGATCTCGACACCCCGCTCAATCTCGGCTCGATGAACAAGATGTTCACCGGCCTGGCGATCGCCCAGCTCGAGGCCCGCGGTCTCCTGAGCTACGACGACCCGATCAGCAAGTACCTGCCCGACTATCCCAACGAAGTCGTCCGCAGCGAGGTCACGCTCCACCACCTGCTGACCCACACCTCCGGCATCCCCAGCTACTGGAACGAGGCCTACGACTCCCGCAAGCGGGAGATCGACTCGCTCGCCGAGCTGGTGACGACCTTCCAGGACGAACCGCTCGCGGCCCCGCCCGGAACCGCCTTCCACTACAGCAACGGCGGACCGGTGCTGCTCGGCCTCGTGATCGAGAAGGTGACGGGGCAGTCGTACTACGACTACGTTCGCGAACACATCTATCGGCCGGCGGGGATGACTCGCAGCGATCACTACCGCATCACGGACTCGAGCGCCGGCTTCGCCACCGGATACGCGCAGATGAAGGACGGCAGGCCGCTCGAGGCCAACACGGAGATGATGGGCCTGATCGGGTCGCCCGCCGGCGGCGGCTACGCCTCCGCGAACGATCTGCTCCGCTTCGCTCGCGCCCTGGCATCCGGGGTGCTCCTGTCGCGCGAGAATCTCGAACGCCTCTGGTCGCCGCAGAAGCGCGGCGGCGAGGAGGAGCGCTACGGCTATCTGTGGGGAGGAACCGGAGAGGGGCCCGCCCGATGGGTAGGCCACAACGGTGGAGCACCCGGCATCTCCGCCGACTTCCGCTACTTCCCGGAGACCGGCGATGTGGTGGTGGTGCTGGCCAACCTCTCCCGCGCGGCGATGCCGGTGTCACAGTGGATCTCCCGGCTGCTGGTCGAGACCACCACCTGACCCGCCGCGCTCACTCCCGCCCGGTCGCGAGCCGGGCGATCGCCGCTCCCGCCCTCTTTGCCTGGCAGGCGAGGAGGGTGCGCTTCGCCCAGCCGTGCGTCAGCACCAGCAGGCCGAGTCCGAGCGCGAGAGCGATCGGGATCACCCAGTAGCCTCCCCTCACTTCGGCTCCCGCACTTAGATCGCTCACGAACCCGAACGCTCGAGGGACGCCGTCCTGGACGATCAGGCCGACGTTGTCGGGGAAGACCGGCTTCAGGGCGGCGACGGCAAACAGCGACGCGCCGATGCTGTAGCCGAACAGCAGCGGGAGCGCCTGAAGGAATCCGATCACGGTGGTCGTGGCGAGATGCCAGAACGCTCGGACGGTGGTGACGAAGCGGCCGCTCGCCACCGCCTGATCGATCAGGAGTTCGCCGGAGTAGGCACGAGCCACCTCGAGCGGCTGGCCGATCCGAGCGAGAAGGTTCTCGAGCGCGGTCCGCTCGTCCGGGTCGGGATCGATCTCGTCGATCCGCTCCCGCAGATGCCCTTCGAGCTCCTGCATCGAGTCGGCCACGGAGGCCGGAGGCAGGGAGGCCTCGAGCGAGCGCTTGAGGACGAAAAGGTAGCCGCGCACCCGCGCTTCGCCGGTATCGGTGAGTCTCATCGCTGTCTCCTTTTTCCGGCCTCGATGAGCCGGTCGATCTTGTCTCGGTAGTCGCTCCAGTAGTCGATCATCGCCGTCAGGGCCGCCTCGCCGTCGGCCGTCAGGCGGTAGTACTTTCGCGGGTGGGGGCTCTCCCCGTGAACCCACTCGGTCGCCGCCAGGCCGCGCCGTGTGAGGCGCCCGAGGATCGGGTAGATCGTCCCCTCCGTCACGACGAGGTCGGTGGCCTCCTCGAGGTGGCGGATGATCTCGAGCCCGTAGCGTGGCCGCTCGGCGACGGCGAGCAGGATCACCAGCTCGAGCCCGCCGCGGCGCAGCTGTTCCTGCCAGGGCTCCCGTGTCGGTTGGTCGGTCATGAACGGTCTCTCCACTCTGAGGCTGTGCATTATATCTTGCATCGCAAGGTATCTTACGGCACCAAACTCTCAAGGTTGCACCCCTCAGGGAGCACCGGTCTCGCAACCGTTTCTGCCACAGCGGCGAACTAACCGACGAGCGCCCGGGCTCGCACCTTCCAAACGCAGTTCCCAAACATCCCACCCACAAGGAGACCTACCTTGCTTCGTTCCAGAATCACCATCCTCAGCCTCTCCCTCCTCCTGGTCGCCGCCGTAGCCGGCGCCGGACACCACTCGAAGTCCGACGAATCGTCGATCAAGGGCGACATCGTCGACACCGCCGTCGCCGCCGGCTCGTTCGGCACCCTGGCAGCCGCGCTCGACGCGGCCGGCCTGGTCGATGCGCTCAAGGGCGACGGCCCCTTCACCGTCTTCGCGCCGACCGACGAGGCGTTCGCCAAGCTTCCCGAGGGCACGGTCGAGATGCTGCTCGAGCCCGAGAACCTCGACAAGCTCAAGAGCATCCTCACCTACCACGTGGTCGCCGGTTCGCTCGCTTCCGGTGACGTCGTCGCCAGCGCCGGAGCCACCACACTCCAGGGCGGCGAGATCAGCTTCACCGCCGAGGACGGCGCCGTGCGCGTCAACGACTCCAACGTCGTCGCCGTCGACGTCGAGGCCTCGAACGGTGTCATTCACGTCATCGACACCGTCCTCATGCCCTGACCTGCCTTCCCAGGCGCCGTGGGGATGTCCTCCTCGCCCCGCGGCGCCGTTTTCTCTCTTGTTCGACTTCGCGATAACGTCTCGCAAGTCCCGATGGAAACCTTCCTCCCCAGGATCGCCGCAGGTGACCCCGACGCGGTGCGCGAGTGCATCGACCACTACGGCGGGCTGCTGTGGTCGATCGCCAGGCGGTTCCATCGCTCGACCGAAGAGGCCGAAGACTCGGTTCAGGAAGCGTTCGTCGCCGTCTGGAAGAACGCCGCGAAGTTCGACCCCTCGCTGGCCTCCGAGAAGACCTTCGTCACGATGATCGCCCGCCGCAAGATGATCGACCGGCTTCGCAAGGAGCAGCGCCGACCCCAGTGGGTCGATCTGCCGCCCGAGGTCGAGATCGAGCCCGCCGACGACGAGCATGTCCGGATGCAGGCTTCGGTCGAGGCGCAGGTGGCGGCCGAGATCCTGCACGAGCTGCGACCGGAGCAGCGCCGCGTTCTCGAGCTGTCGATCTACTACGGCATGACTCACAGCGAGATCGCGAACAGCGTCGATCTGCCGCTGGGGACGGTCAAATCCCACATCTTCCGCGGCCTGAACAAGGTACGGGAGCGATTGACGAGCCTCGAAAGTCAGGCGGTGACGCCGTGAGCCGGCAGCGATTCGACGAGCTGCTCGTGGCACGGGCGACCGCCGACCTCGACGCCCGCGAGGCCGAGGAACTGCGGCCCCTGCTCGTCGAGCATGGTGACGACAGGACCTTCGACGTGGCCGCCGCGGCGATCCACCAGGCGTTCGCTCACGCCGGGACCGAAGACCCGCTGCCGCACGCTCTCAGGGAGCGACTGATCGCGGCCGCCCCCGGCTCACAGTCCGACGACTCGGGATCCACCGCTCGCGTGCTCGACTTCGCGACCGAACCAACACCTCCCGCGGCGACGCGCACCGCCTGGTGGGCGGCGGCGGCCGCCCTCGTCCTGGCACTCGCCGGCTGGTGGCCTCGCCTGACGGGTCCGAGCGACACCTTGGCCGTCGAGGTGCCCGCCACCGAGACACTCGTCACCGAACGGACGGCGGCCGAGAGGCGAGTCGAGCTCCTGCAGGTCGCCCGAACGCGCCAGATCGCCTGGACCGCCACCGAAGACCCCGCGGCCGCTGACGCCGAGGGAGACGTCGTCTGGAACCAGGAGCGGGGTGAGGGGTACCTGCGAATCCGCAATCTCGAAGCCAACGATCCGGCCTCGCAGCAGTATCAGCTCTGGGTCTTCGACCGCGACCGTGACGAGCGCTACCCGGTCGATGGCGGCGTCTTCGACATGCCGCAGGACGGTACGGAAGCGGTGATCCCGATCACCACTCCCGTCGGCGTGAGCGACGCCTATCTCTTCGCCGTCACCGTCGAGCCTCCCGGCGGCGTCGTGGTGTCGAGCCGCGAGAGGATCGTCCTCCTCGCCGAGACCTGACCCGTTGGCGGAGCGCGCGAGCGCTCGGTCCGGTAAGGGTGCACCGCCTGCTATCGTTGGTCGATTCTCCGAACGGCGATGGGCGACAGCAAGACAACCGCGGGCCGCACGATGCGGCTCGACCTCGACGACCTCGCCCCCTCCGACGAACCACCGATCCTGGTGCAGTTGGCGGGGCCTGGGGCCGTGCGCTTCTTTCCCCTCACCCAGGAGGTCACCCGTATCGGCAGAGGAAACGCCAACAACGAGATCGTGCTGCGCGACCCGTGGGTCTCGCGGGAGCACACGGAGATCCTGCTGCTGAAGGGTGAAGCCCGCCTGAGAGATCGCGGCAGCCGCAACGGCTGCATCCTCAACTCGAAGGTCGTCCGGCGCGCGCGTCTGTCCGACGGCGACATCCTTCAGGTCGGCAAGGCGACGTTCAAGTACCTCGAGGCGGACAGCGCGGAGACTCCCTTCTACCAGGAGGTCTTCCGGCTCGCTTTCCACGACCCGGTCACCGGGACCTACTCGCGGCGTTACTTCGACGAGGCCCTCGAGCGCGAGATCCTGCGGACACAGCGGCACGAGGCCCCGCTGAGCCTGCTGATCGCCGACGTCGATCACTTCAAGGAGATCAACGACAAGTTCGGCCACAAGGTCGGCGACAAGGTCCTGCGCGCCGTCAGCACCACGCTGCGCGACAACCTGCGCGGCGAGTCGATCGTCGCGCGCTACGGGGGCGACGAGTTCGTCGCCCTGCTTCCTCTGAGCGAAGAGGACGAATCGGACCGCGCCGCAGAGCGGGTCCGGTCGCGGGTCGAGACGCTCGGCGTCGACACCCCGGAGCTGAAGGACACCAAGCTCTCGCTCTCGATCGGCGTGCTGACGGCCTTCCCGGACGAGAACACCAAGCCGGACCGGCTGCTCGAGGCCGCGGATCAGGCGATGTACGAGGCGAAACGCGCGGGCCGCAATCGGGTCAGCCGTGCTCAGGTCGTGACGGAGACCGACCCGCTCGACCTGCCGACGCCGAAGACACGCGACTCCATGCCCTGACCCCCCGGCTGGACAGCCGCCGGTCGAAGAACGAGCGACCCCAAGAAACAAGCGGGGCGACCCGGAGGCCGCCCCGCTTCAGGTATTGCCGAACTACTGCGGGCAGATCGACACGTCGTCGACACCCGCCTCGACCAGATCCCCGGCACTCGCGCCGTCGGAGACCTGAACGCGGAACTGCACGTTGGATCCGGCAGCGACGGTCGCCGTCGCCTCGGTCCAGACCGCGTTGGAGGTGCTGTCGCCGTTCGACGCCAGGGTCGACCAGCTCGAACCGCCGTTGGTCGACATCTCGAGCAGGAAGAAGTCGCCCGAAGCGTCGTCACCGGCGTCACGCTGACCGTGGAAGTACCACAGGCTGACGTCGGAGGCGTCGGCAACCGGATAGACCGGCGACGTGACGATGCAGTTGCCACCGTCGACGTCGTTGACGCCGGCGCTCGAGTTGGTCGCCGAGAAGAAGGCGTTGCCCGAGCCGGAGGTGTGGTCACCGCCCACCTGGGTGGTGACGCCACCGTTGACGACCGAAGTCGGCGTGGCGACGACGAACGAACCGGTCGAGCAGGTGCTCGCACCACTGTTCGTCCAGCCGGCGGCACCGCCCGAGAAATCGACGTCCGCGGCGCAGCCGCCCGGAGGCACGTCCTCGTAGACCCGCACGTTGCGGAACCGGCTGTCGTTGCCGGAACCGGCGTCGTTGTCGTTCACGACGACCAGGAACATCGTGCCGGTGTAGTACTGCCCCACCGGGATCTGGTAGGTCGTGAACGTGCCGCCACCGGCGTAGTTGTCGAAGTCGTGGTTCGAGCCGCCCCAGTTCTGCGTGCCGTGGACCTGGAAGATCCGCACGTCGTTGGTGAGCGTGTCGTCCTCGTCGAAGCCGAGGCCGTGGATCTCACCCTGAACCGCGGAGGCGAACTCGAACTCGACCACCGTGTTGGGGGTGATCGTGAACGTCTGCGTCGTCCTGCGCCAGGTGTTGTTCTGGAGCAGGATCGTGTCGCCACCGTCTTCGATGGTGACGTCGCCGCTCACGTCCTGGTTGGAGTAGGAGACCGTCGTCGTGGAACTCCAGTCGATGCAGTCGGTGCAGCCTCCTCCGATCACGTTGATGCCGATCGAGATCGAATCGGAGCCGTTGGCCCCGTTCGAGTCCGTCACGGACGCCGTGATCGTGTGGGTGCCGAGCGACAGGCTCGAGGTGCTGAAGGAGCCACCGGAACCGATCGAGCCGTCGATCGACGACGTCCAGGCGAGACTTCCGGTCAGGGTGCCGTCTTCGACGTCGGTCGCGGTGCCGGAGAAGCTCACCGTCTGGCCTTGATCGAACTGCGCACCGTTGGCCGGCGAGTTGATGCTCACCGTCGGCGCGTTGTTGGCGTTGACCGTCACGTCGACCGAGTCGGACCCGCTGAGCGAGCCGGAATCGGTAACGGAAGCCGAGACCACGTGGCTACCGACCGAAAGCGTCGCACTGGCCGAGCCCCCCGAACCGAACGCACCGTCGAGCGACGAGCTCCATGCGATCGACCCGGTCAGGTCGCCGTCCTCGGTGTCCGAGGCGGTACCGGTGAAGTTGACCGACGTACCCTCGGAGACCGTCACCGGGCCGCTCGGGCTGTCGATCGAGACCGTCGGCGGCGTGTTGCTCGGCGTGCAGGCCGAGTCGCCGGTGACGACGACGTCGTCGATCAGCCAACCGACGAAATCGTTGGAGACGTTGTCGACGCTGTTGAAGGTGAAGCGGACCTGGATGTTCTGACCGGCGAAACCGGAAAGATCGATCGCACCGCTCGATGTCCAGGAGCTGCTCGAAGCGTCGGTCGAATCGAGTGCGAACACCGTCGTCGATCCGCTCGAGGTCACGATATCGACCGTCGTCTGGTCGTAGGAGCCTCCGGTGAAGCTCTCGACCTGGCGGAAGTAGTCGAAGGTCAGCGTGGAGGTGTTGTTGATCCCACTGATGACCGGCGACGTCAGGGAGCCGGAGTTGGCCGCACCGGAGTTGTAGGTGCAACTCGAATCCTGGCCGTAGTAGAAGGCGTTGACCGGCGACGAATAGCCGGGCGAGGCACACGACGAATTGCTCGTCAGATGCCACAGGCCGGTGGAGCTCCAGGAGCCGCCACCACTCTCGAAGTCGTCGTCCAGACCGCCGGCCGTCGTGCCGTCATCGACGAAGACCGTCGCCGAGTCCTGCGCACTGCCACACGAGGTGGTCGCCGTCACGGTGTAGGTCGTGTCGACGGTCGGCGTGACCGTGATCTGAGCGCTCGACTGGCCGCCGGGTGACCACAAGTAGCTGTGGCCGGCCTGCGCGGACGTACCGACGGTGGCCGAGTCGCCCTGGCAGATCGTCTGATCCGCTCCGGCGTCGGCGATCGGGTTCGGCTGGCACTGACACGAGGCCGGGATCGAGAAGCCGTTCGTCGGGTTGGTGGAGTTCGACCCGCCGGAGACGGCGTCCGTCCCGAGGCCGAAGGCGGCGAAGGTCTCCCACAGGAGGCAGACGTCGGCGCCGCCGTAGTTGTCGGTCGCCGCCTGGATGATGCCGTCGCGGTTGGCGACGAACGTCGGCGAGCAGGCCGTGTTCTTGAGCCCTTCGTTGACGTAGAGCATGGCGCGCTGGTTGCCGGCGCCGCCGTTGGCGTCGTAGAGATCGGCGTCGAAGCCGTACTGGTCGACGAGCGCCCAGTAGACCTCCCAGATCGCCTGTGCCCAACGGGAACCGACGCCGTGCGGAATGCCGGCGCCCGAGATCGACTCGTAGGTCCAGTTGTTGACACCCGGGTCGGTCGAGTAGGGCAGATCGCGGATACCGGGACCGTTGGGGCCCTGACCGAAGAGGTAGGTGCCGATGCCGCGGGAATCCGTGCCCGCATCGCCCGGCTCGTGGGTGTAGGCGAGGGCGAACCAGTCGCTCCATCCCTCGCCGGCCTGCTGGCTGTTGTTGAGACAGCTCGAGTTGCCCGGGCCACCGACCTGGCGGATCGAGATGCCGTGCCCGTACTCGTGGACGATCACCCCGTTGTCGAGATCACCGTCCCGCGCCGGGCTGGCGTTGGTGCAGGTATACATCTGCATCCTCGGGTTGCCACCGTCGGTCGGCGTCGCGAAGTTGGCATTGCAGTTGCCGCCGCCGTCCTGGGCGTCGGCGTTCACCGAGTCGGACCCGTTGCCGCCGTTGCCGAAGTTGTTCTCCTGGAAGTTGCCGCCAGCTTCGTCGAACCCGTACTGATACTGGATGTCGTGAATCAGGTTGTTCCAGTAGAAGAGATTCGCCACCGCCGCGTTCTGGAACGACGAGGGCTGGTTGTTGAGGTTGATCGGGAAGTCGCAGGTGGTCCCGGAGCAGCTCGTCTGGAAGTCACAGGCGTTGTTCGACGGACTGGCGTCGATGCAGGCGTGGACGTTGTTGCCGTCGACGATGCCGCCGGAGAACCAGCCGGACGGCGAAGCCGTGGCGTTCTCGGGATCGACCGCCAGCGTCCGCGCGTCGGCAGGCGGGGCCGGGCTCGTATGCCCCGGATCCTCCACCGGCTGCTCGTAGACCCGGTAGTCGCCCGAGTTGACCCAGTCGAACCGGGTCCACACACGGCCGCTCGTCGCATCGACGGTGAAGTCGTACCAGTGCTGGCTGTCGAGGGTGTAGATCTGGAAGTTCCAGACCAGCCGAACGTCTCCCTCGCGGATCGGCAGCCACATCAGCCGCGCCTCGATCGGCTCCTGGGAGAGACCGTCCGGGCTGACCCGGGTGAGCCGTTCGACGCCGCTCGCACTCTCGGTCACGACCGGCGTCACGTCGACACCGATCGACTTGGCGGCCGAGGCGACGGCCGCCACCGCATCGAGGGCCGGCTGGAAGCCGGCTCGCCCGTCCGCGGCGAAACCCGCCGCCGAGGCGAGACCCGGCAGGAAGGCGTTGTTGACGCTCAGGATCCGCCCGTCGCGGTTGATGTTGACCTGCAGCTGGGCGTTGTAGACCGACAGCCCCCCATGCGTCTGCCGCAGGTAGAGACGGGTCGCACCCGTCGCCCGGGTGAACACCTCGTCGGTGACCTCGAACGAGCGCACGTCCCCTGCCGTGAGGCCGAGCAGCGTGAGGTTGTCGGTCACGAAGCGAAGTGCGATCTCACGAGGCAGCGCCTCGCTCGGCTCGGTCAGGTAGCCGGTCTGGTTGTAGAGCGTGCGCACGGCACTGCTCGACGGCTCGTAGGTCACGGCGAGCTCGGGCAGAGTCGCCCGAAGCGCCTCGACGGCGGCCCGCTGGTCGGCGTTCTCCGGCGCCACGAGGCCGACGTTCTCGGCGATCCGGGCGTCGAAGTTGCGCTGCTCGTGGCGGTCCGACTGCGGTTGCACGAAGGCGTGCGAGGCGGTCGCCACGAGGAACAGCAGAGTGAGTGCGACAAGCGGCCACCGGCGCACGCCGGCCCGCTGCGACGGGACGAATAACGTCATCTGGGTCTCCTCTTCGGGAAAGAAAGAAACGATTCGAATCCCTCGGCGGCCGTCTCGATCAGGAGCCGTTCCGCCTTCCTACGTCCTGGGGAAGATCTGTTTCTAGCAGCCGGATAGCTCTTCGACTATGCAATAGGACGCACTCGCGCCCTTGCACCCGACACCCTTGCACGTGGTGTCAGCAAGGGACTCCGCTCGAGGCGGCGTCAGTCGATCGTGATCGACTGCAGCTCGACCGGCACGGGAGGCAGGAACTCGACGACGAGCTGTGGCCCCGACGTCCCCTCCTGATCGCCCTCGCGGCTGTCGAAACGCTTGGCGGTCGACTGCCCTTCGAGCTGCTCGCCGCCGAGGAGGAGCCAGCCGTAGTTGTCGGCCGGAGAGTCGACCCACTCCTGCACGTCGGCGATCATCCCGGTCGTCGAGCCCCAGGCGTAGGCGCCGTTGTCGTCGACCGAGGTCGTCGCGCTGGCGGCGGCGACGAAGTCGCCTCCCGCGGTCGCCCACAGCGAGCTGTCGAAGAAGGTGTGGAGCCAGGTCGCGTCCCCGGTCGCCGCCGGCGCGCCACCTCCCTCACCGCCGGGAGCATTCGAAGCGCCTTCGCCCCAATCCGCCGAGACGCGATGGAGCGTCACATCGACCGGTCCGGCGATCGTCATCGACATGTTGAGCGTCAGGGTCGCGCTGGTGATCACCGCACCGGACGGAATCGACGTCAGATCGAAGTGCACCAGGCCGCGGCGGGTCACACCCTCGTTGGTCACGCCGGTGAAGAAGTGATCGCCGGCGCCGTTGCTGAGACTGCCGTCGTCCGACTGATAGAGCGTGTTGTCGCGATCGGCGGTCAGCGTCACGGTGCCGGCACGCGCGGCCGAAGCCGAGAAGCACAGGATGAACGCCAGCGCGGCGGTGGTCAGACGGTAGGTCATCGAAATCTCCTCTCAGTTGCGGCGATTGTCGCACGACCGACCCGGCAAAGAACCACCCTCGCGAACGACCCCGCTCCGGGGCGCGACCCCCAAGACCCTCTATCGGTAGTGAGCGAAGTAGAAGAGCAGGAAGAGGCCCGCGAAGACCAGTACCGTACCGACGAGGAGGCAGCCGAAGAACTTCGGCAGCCAGCTCCGCCCGCGCTCCTTGCGCGCCCAGGTCTCCAGCCGGCTCGGGGTCGCACCGCTCGCCGACGGGCCGACGGTCTCTGCGCAGCGGGCGAGCCGTTCCAGCGCCTCGAGCCACCCGCGGACACTGGCATCCGTGATGCGATCCAGACGCTCGAACCGCCTGACGTACTGCAGGGCCTCGGGACCGACGGCAAGCATGGGCGAGACCCGATCGGTCTCCGTCAGTAGCTCGTCCAGCGCCTCCTTGCAGTCCGGAGCGGCGAGGAACGATCGCATCCACTCCGGGTCCTCGGCGTAGACGGTGAGGCCCTCGGCCTCTCCGGGCACCGGCTCCAGAGGCTCGCGATCGAAGATCGCGGCGGCCAATCTGCGACCGGTAGCACCCGGGCGACCGACCCCGCCGCGGGTGGCGGTGTGACAGCCGAGGAAGAGTTCGAACGTCGGCCCCTTGGAGAACCACGCATCGACCTCGCGGTCGTTCCAGCTGCCGGTCCAACCGCGGAGAACCCCGCCGACCTGCGTTCCCGCCATGCCGAACGGCTCGAAGAGCCGATCCAGGCGGCGGCCTCGGCTGCGGACGAACCACCACGCGCCGGCTCCCAACACGGCGAGGAAGGCCGGCGCGACGAGCAGGGCCAGAAGCGGTCGATACGAGTCCGCCGAGGCCGAGGCGCCACCGGCCACCCAAAGCGTGAGGGCGACGAGGGCGACGCCGGTCGGCAGCCCGATCGCGAAGACCAGGCAGGAACGGCCGAGGGCGCGACGGTAGGCACCGGCGATCTTCTGCGGCTGGCTCATGTCGGTCGAGGCGCCTCCGGGCGGCTTCCCTTCAGCACTGCGGACCTCACCGCCAAAGCCCTCACCACCACAGCTCGGGATCGGGGTCCTGCCAGGCGGAGCGCGGGAACTGTTCCGGGAGCGTTCGCCTATGGTACTTCTCCGCCTCGAAGCCCTGACGGGCGATCCGTTGCATCGCCTGCTCGATCGTCTCCTGCTCGGTCTCGTCGGGTGGCTGAGGGGGCGGAGGGGGAGAACCGCCGCCGCCACCTCCTCCACCGCCTCCACCGCCTCCTCCTCCACCTCCACCTCCACCGCCGCCGCCTCCCCCACCACCTCCACCGCCGCCGCCACCTCCAGCACCTCCGCCGCCGCCGGCGTCCCCCGAGTCCCCGCCCCCCTCGCCTCTGCACGCCGGGGGCGGATCGGCCTCGAGCTGTTCGACCTGCGCCAACGCCGCCTCGACGACGCGCAGATTCGCGTGCGTCTCGCGATCGAGATCGGGATCGTCGAGGTCGAGTTCGAGCACGTCGAGGAATCTCTCGCGCGACGCCTCCCAAAGCTCCTTCGACCGTTCGAGGTCGCACCCTTCGGGATCGACCTCTTCGAGTCCGAGGAGGTAGAGCGCCACTCCGTCGTGGAAGTAGGCGTCGGCGAGCGTGGGGTCGAGCTCGAGCGCCGCCTGCAGGATGTCGCGCGCCTCGGCGTGATCTTCCGCCAGTAGCAGCGAGCGCCCCAGGTTGGCGGTCGGCACTTCGGGCTGCACGCCGAAACCGGCGCTGCGCTCATAGGCGCGGCGCGCGGCGCGATGGGAGCCGATGCGGTCGAGCGCGATCCCCTGCTCGTTGTCGCGATGCGCCAGCTCCAACGGCGTCTTCGCGCAGCTGCCGCAGAGAAGCGCCAGCAGGACGACCGCCCCCCGGCCGGCCGGTCTCCGGCCGATCCGATCGAGGTCGAAACGGAACGGCCGCGGACGGCCCGAGCGGCGGAAGGTCGGTTCGGCGAGGAGAAGCAGCAGCGCGATGCCGCACAGCGGGCCCGCCAGATCACCACGCGCCGCTTCGCGCTCCACTTGGGACGGTGGCGACTCGTACTCGCGCAGGGCGTCCGCCAGGGCCGCCGGCACTTCTGGCTCGGCGACATGAAAGGAGCCTCCTGTCGCCCGGGCGATCTCCCGGTAGTGCTCGTCGACCCGGCGAGTCGTGTACTCCCGCAGCACCCGCGGGCTCTCGACGCGAGCGACGATGTCGCGGAAGTCGTAGATCAACCGGCCTACCCCTTCGGTCGTGCCGATGGTCACGCCGTGAACGGCGATGTTCTGTTGCGCGAGCGCCTCGACGACGTCCTCGTAGTCCTCCTCGAACGGCAGCTCGCCGTCGCCGATCAACACCACCTGCAGCCCCGGTTGCTGCGGCGACACGAAGTGGAACGCCTCTCCCAGGGCGGTCGCCAGGCTCGACCCCGTCGCCTTGTAGTAGTTGTGACCGTCGAGGGTGCGCAAAGCGTTGTCGATGTGGTCGAGCCGGTCGGTCATCGGGACGTGCAGCGTCGGCTTGCCGCTGAAGCTGGCGACGGCGAAGCGTGCCTCGGGCAGCGCACGGACGAGATCGCGCGACAGCCAGCGAGCGACGTCGAGTCGCCGCACCCGACGGTCCTCCTCGACCGTGCGGCCGGGCCAGAGCTCGCCGTCGCCCGCCGACATGCTCGCGGACCCGTCGACCAGCAGCAGTACCCGACCGGCGCCCGTGTGCCCTTCCACCCCCTCGCTCGCAGGTCCCGACGCGGCGAGCACGAGCACGAGGCCGATCAGGAACCACCAGCCGAGGTGGAACCGGAGACTGCCGCGATCGTGCCGGGTGAAGGCACTCCGGAAGTCGGGCGAAACCCGCTCCTCGATCTCGTCCCAGGAGCGCATCTGCGTTCGCGCGGCCGCGAGGAACGCAACCCCGAAGGGGAGCAGCAGGGTGAGCCAGTAGGGCGCGCTCCAGCTCACCGCAGCGGCCTCCTGACGGCGTGCGTCGCGCCGGCATAGAGCAGAAAGAGGGCGAACGCCGCCAGCGCCGCCAGTGGAGCGAGCGGCGCGCGCGCCTCGAAGCGGCGGGTCTCGAGCGGGCGCGCCTGCAATCGCTCGAGCTCGTCGAAGATCCCCTCGAGCTCGGGGGTATCCGCGGCGCGGTAGTAGCTCCCCCCTGCCGCCGTGGCGATGTCGCGCAGCGCCTCCTCGTCGAGCGCCGAGATCAGTCCGTTGCCGACCGGCTCCCCCTCGTGGAAGACCGGTATCGGATCGAGGCCGCCGATGCCGACGATCGAAAGGCGGATGTCGTTGGCCCCCACATGGCGCGCCGCCAGCAGCGGGTCGATCCCCTCGTTGCTCTCGCCGTCGGTCAGCAGCAGCATCGACTGGTCCCGCCCCTCGATCTTCGCGGCCGCCAACTGATCGGTCGCCACGAGCAGGGCGTCACCGATCGCGGTGCCACCGCTGAGCCGCTGATCGACCGTGTCCACGGTCACCGCCTCGAGCAGCTCGCGGAGGATGAAGTCGTCGTTCGTCAAAGGTGACTGGACGAAGGTGTCCTTGGCGAAGATCACGAGGGCAATGCGGTCGGCGCTGCGTTGGCGCAGAAGGTCGTCGGCGATGCGGCGCAACGCCGTCAGGCGGTCGGGCTCGAAGTCGGTCGCCAGCATGCTCAGCGACACGTCGAGGACGAGGGCGATGTCGATCCCCGGCTCGTCGTAGAGCTCCACCTCCGCCGACCGGTACGGCCCGGCGAGACCCAGTACCAGCATCACTGCCGTCAGCACGAGCGCCAGTCTCTGCAGCCGTCGCAGCCCCCGGACCCCGCCGCCGAAGACCGCCAGTCGGCTCATCGGCACGTCCTCTCTGCGATCGAGCCTTACCCGCTGGAAGAGCGCCAGCGGCACGGCGAGCAGTACCAGAAGAGCCTCCGGACGCTCGAGACCGAAGCCCTCGATCACGACTTCCGCCTCACGATCGCAAAGCCTGCCAGGTCTCGAGCGCCAGCTCGCACAGCGCATCGAACGTCGCCGCGACCGGCGGACGGCGGCCGAAACGGGTACCCGCGATCTGCTGCAGCAAGACCGCGCCGGCGTCGTCGGCATGCATCCTCACAGACTCCGCTGCGGTCCAGGTTTCGACCTGGCCGCCGCGGCGGGCGGCGTAGTCCTCGCGCACCAGGCGCGCGAGCTCGTGGCAGCCGCGGCGATAGTCGAGGCTCTCCCGGGTGCGCTTCCTGAGACGGATCAGAGCCTCCTCGAACGGGTCGAGCGGCGCTACGGGCACCTCCACCTTTCCCGTCCGGGGCGCCCTCAGCCAGCGCAGGACCACCCTCCCGGCCAGCCAGAGCACCGTCCCGGTGAGCACCGTCAGCACGACGACCCGTCCCCACGGGAACGGCTCGATCAGACGCAGAGGCTCCCGGGTCTCCACCGCCAGCTCGGGCCAGGAGATCATCGCGGGACCCTCAGCAGCCGAAGCATCACCTGGTCGACAGATTCCGCGGTGGAAGCGGTGACCCAGGCGATGCCGCGACGGGCGGCCGAGAGGCGGACCGCTTCGTGATGGCGGGCCAGCTCCGTCGTCCGGGCTCTCTGCACCGACCTCTGCACCACCCTCCGCCCGCCTTCGGCGGCGCGCGTCAGAAGGCGAGGCGCCGCCGGCAGCTCGAGTTCGAGCGGATCGAACAGTCCCAGCAGGGAGACCTCGTGACGCGGCCGCAGATAGGCGAGATCGCGGGCGATGTCCTCGTCGAGGAAATCGGAGAGAACGAAGATCGACATCGCCCCGCCGCCGTAGCTCTCGGCGCGATGAATCGCGGCGCGTGGATCGGACAGCTCGACCGTGCGGCGCCACTCGCCGGTGGCGTCGAGGAGCGCCCGCAGCGTGCGAAAGAGCTGTGCCCGCCCGCCCCGCGGCCGGCTGTCGGAAAGCACGCGATCGGCGAAGGTGACGTAGCCGACCCGGTCACCCGCCTCGACCGCCGACACCGCGAGCGTCGCCGCCAGCTCCACCGCCAGCTCGAGCTTGGTGCAACGGCGGGTCCCGAAGTGCATCGACGGCGATACGTCGACGAGCAGCAGCACCCGCCGTTGCCTCTCCTCCCGATGCACCCGGACGTGGGGCTCGGCGACGCGGGCGGTAATGTTCCAGTCGATTCGGCGCACCGAGTCCCCGGGGACATAGCGCCGCGGTTCCTCGAACAGCAGACCGCGCCCCTTGATCGAGGTCGCCCAACGCCCCTCCAGCCGACCGGCGGCATTGCGGCGTGCGGCCAGCTCCAGCGCACGCACCCGGGCGAGCAGGTCGCCCGCGTCGGCGGTCGGTCGCTTGTCGCGCTTCGCGATCATGCGGCTCCAGCCTGACCGGCTCCGTCGTCGTCGGCTCAGGGCGCCTTGACCGCTTCGAGCACCGCCCCGACGACGTCTTCCGACGTCACCCCTTCGGCCTGCGCCAGATAGGTCACCAGCACCCGGTGTCGCAGCGCCCCCATCGCCACCGACTTGACGTCGTCCGGCATCACCGCGTCGCGGCCCGCCATCAGGGCACTGGCTCGCGCCGCCTCGACGAGTGAGATCGAACCGCGCGGCGAGGCGCCGTACTCGACGTACGGCGCCAGCTCGAGGCCGACCGACGCCGGGTCCCGGGTCGCCGCCACCAGGCGAGTCGCGTAGTCGATGATCTTGTCCTCGACGAACACCTGGCGGCAGGCGTCCTGAAGGCGCCCGATCCTTTCGCCGTCGAGAACCTGCTCCACCGCCGGCAGCTCGGTCTCGCCGATCACCAGCCGCACGATGTCGTTCTCCTCGTCCGACTCGGGGTAGCCGACGACCAGCTTCAGGAGGAAGCGGTCGAGCTGCGCCTCCGGCAGCGGGTAGGTCCCCTCCTGCTCGATCGGGTTCTGGGTCGCGAAGACCAGGAAGGGCGGCTCGACCTCGAGGCTCTCCTGACCGATCGTCACCTGCTTCTCCTGCATCGTTTCGAGCAGCGCCGACTGCACCTTGGCCGGCGCGCGGTTGATCTCGTCTGCCAGCACGAAGTTGGCGAAGATCGGGCCGCGCACCGTCTCGAACGTCGCCGAGTGCTGGTTGTAGATGCGCGTGCCGACGATGTCCGCCGGCAGCAGGTCCGGGGTGAACTGGAGGCGCTTGAACGACACCCTGCAGATTCTCGACAGCAGGTTGACTGCGCGTGTCTTGCCGAGGCCGGGAACCCCCTCGATCAGCACATGGCCGTCGGCCGCCAGCGCGATCAACAGGCCGCGCAGCAGTTCGTCCTGGCCGATGATCCCCTTCTCCAGCTCCGCGCGTACCGCAGCCAGCGTCGCTCTCGCCTCGTCACTCATCCCACTCTCCTCAGGTTAGACCCGGTCGCTCCGCGGATGGAGCCACCGATGCCACTCAGACTCGGCGGTCCGAAACCGCCAGGCCCGCCCATCGTTCCAGATCGTCCGCCGAGTTCATCAGGTTGGGGGAGATCCGCAAAGCGTCGAAGCCGGGCTCGGAGAAGGCTCGCATGACGATGCCGTGCTCCTCGAAGAGCGCGCGTCCGACCTCGGCGCTCGAGCGCCCCTCGACCGACACCGCCGAAAGCCCGGCTGCCAGATCCCAGCTCGAAGGCGAGCGCCAGCGCAGTTGCGGGACCTCGGCGGCCCGTTTGCGCAGCGTCGCCCACAGCCCGCGATGGCGCGCTTCCCTCTCGGACGGTTCGAGACGGGCCTGGAATGCCAGAGCGTCGCCGAGCGCGATCACCGCAGGCAGCGCGCGAGTGCCGTAGTCCTCGAAACGGCGGGCGTCGCTCCCCCACAGCCGCTGCCCCCAGGTGACCCACATCGGCCGGATCTCCCCCTGCCGCTCCCGCCGCACGTAGGCGAAACCGAGACCCTTGGGAGACTGCGTCCACTTGTGAGCACTGGTGACGTAGGCGTCGACGTCGAGTTGTCCCACATCGACCGGCAGCACGTTCACGCTCTGAGCGCCGTCGATCAGCACCCAGCGCACTCCACGCTCACGGGCGAGAGCGGCGAGGCGGCGTACCGGGTGCCGCAGTCCGACCCGGTTGTCGACGTGCGGCAGCACGAGTACCGCCGTCGCCGATGAGATCTGCCCGGCGTGGAGCTCGACCACCTCGTCGGCCGTCATCTCCGGGACCCGATCGAGCGGCCAGTCGAAGCGCCGGACCGAGAAGCCGCGCGCCGGTGCCTGATTCTCCCAGCAGACACTGGCTCCGCTGTGGTTGAGGGAGCTGAAAAGCACCTCGTCTCCCGGCCCGATCGGCAGCCCCTGAGCCAGCGTGTTGAAGAACTCGGTGGTGTTGTGGACCAGAGCCACCTCTTCGGTGGCGCAGCCGAGCAGGTTGCCGACCTGGGTCCGCACCTCATCGACCGGCTCGCGCCACGGGTCCGACCACATGTAGAGCCACGGATTGCTCTCGCACAGCTCGAGATAGCCGACATGGGCGGCGTGAACCACCCGCGGCACCGTCCCGATGGAGGCGTGATTGAGGTAGGCGACCCCGTCGTCGAGCAGGTAGTCCGCCCGTCCGCCGGAGGGCGATGGCACGGTGGCGGCCGCGACGCGACGGATGGCGCCGAGCTGAGCGGCGAGGGCCGCACCGCCCGCTCCCTGGAGCAGCCTTCTTCGTGAGGTCTTCATCGGCTCGAGTCCTCCCCCGTCGGTCCTGCCCGGCTTGTTTGTCGGTGTCGGCTCAGTGGACGCCGTGGCTGTGTCCCGGGTCCGCCTCGCTGTCGAGATTGTGGACGAGCACGAACGTGTAGGCGGCACGCCGATCGGTCTCCGTCTCGCTGATCGCCTCGAACAGATATTCGCCGCTGCGCTCCTCTCCCACCGCCTGCACGTAGGTCACCCGCTCGGGGTCGATCACCAGTTCGGCCATCAACCGCTTGCCGCGGATCGCCTGCACCACCTGGGTGCCGTCGAGCGGGCCGATGAACCAATGAAGATCGTCGTCGTCGAAGAGCACCGCCTCCTCGCTCGCCACGCGCACGAGACAGTTGACGTGGCCCTGCAGCCAAGACCAGAAGGCGTCGAAGGAGATCGTGTCCACGGGCCTAAGTTACACCGCGGACGACGGTGGTTCGCCGCGAAGGATCGCCGCCATCACCTCGCCGTCGACGTTGCCCCCGCTGAGCACGACGCCGACCCTGCCCCCGGCCTCTACGGCACCGGTCAGGAGCGCCGCAACTCCCAACGCCCCGGACGGCTCGACGACCAGCTTGAGATGGGTGAAGAGAAACCTCACGGCGTCGCAGATCGCCTCCTCGGAGACGGTGACGATGTCGTCGACGTGCTCGCGGATCAGCGCGAAGGTGAGTTCGCCGAGCGACTCGGTGCGCGTGCCGTCGGCGATCGTCGGCGGGTTGCGCACGTACTGGAGCGTGCCGGTGGCGAACGAGCGTGCGGCATCGTCCGCCAGCTCCGGCTCCACGCCGACGACCTTCGCCCCCGCACTGGCGTGACGGGCCGCGACGGCGCTGCCGGCGAGCAGCCCGCCGCCGCCGACCGGGGTCAGCAGCAGGTCGAGCTCGCCGACCTCCTCGATGAGCTCGAGCGCGGCGGTCCCCTGCCCGGCGACGATGTGCGGATGATCGAACGGCGGGATGAGGGTCAGATCGGTGCCCTCCCGGATCCGCTGCGCCACCTCGCGGCGGGTCGTCTGCTCGCGGTCGTACTCGACCACCCGCGCACCGTAGCCGCGGGTCGCGGCGAGCTTGGTGCGCGGGGCGTCGGCCGGCATGACGATCGTCGCCGGTGTCTCGAGCAGCTTCGCCGCGAGCGCCACCCCCTGCGCGTGATTGCCGGAGGAATAGGCGAGGACGCCGGCACGACGCTCCTCGTCGGAGAGCTGCCGGATGGCGTTGTACGCACCCCGGAACTTGAAGGCGCCGACGCGCTGCAGGTTCTCGCACTTGAGCAGCACCGTCGCGCCGACCCGTTCGTCCAGGATGCGGCTGGTGGCGACCGGCGTGCGGTGAGCGACGCCATGCAGGCGCTCGGCGGCTGAGAGGACGTCTTCGATCATCACGGGGAACGAATGCCGACGCGCCCGGAGCGGGAATTCCCGGCGGCCGCGAATCGCTACAGTAGCAGCGCACCGGAGCGAGCGAGCCCCCGCGCACGGCACTTCATGAAGTCGCTTCCCACAGCTTCTGCCGCCCTCTTCGTCCTCTGTGCCGGCCTGTCGCCTCCCTGTGGGGCCGAGCATCGGGCGACAAGCATCGACCTCCCGGGGTTGCCCGCTCAGATCACTCCGGTCGAGCTCGACGGCGACCCGGCGCCGGAGCTGGCGATCGTCGTCGTCTACTCGACGTGGGACGAGATCGCGGTCGAGGAGACGAGCGAGATCGACGAGGTCGAAGGGCTGGTCGAGGTGCTGACGATCGTCCCGGCGCTGCTCGACCGTCGCGAGCTGTGGCTCTTCGACCACGATGACGGCAAGTGGGCACCCCTGGCCGAACCGCTGGAGATGACGACGGCGATCCACACGCTGGAGGGGTGGGATCACCCGGCGAGCCCGCTGCTGGCGCTGACCGACGACGGCTTCGCCCTGCTGGAAGCGAACGTCGAGGGTCCGTCGCGGCAGTTTCGTTGGCGCACCGTCGTCGAGGCCTCGCCGATCCTCGCCGGCAGCTCGACCTTCCTGCCGGAACTCTCCTGGACTCACCGGCTCGACGACGACCCGTGGCCGGATGCGCTCCTGCCGCTCGACGACGGCTGGGCCCTTCACCGAGGGACTTCCGAAGGACTGGCGCCGGTCGCCGAGGCGACCTTCGAGCGGCCCCTCTTCGACGACGTCGCCACCGCCCGTCGCTCCGACCTCTCGCTGCCCGAGGTGCGCGACATCGACGGGGACGGCAGGGCCGACCTGCTGTTCCCCCATCCGACGCACGGCTGGCGGCGCTTCCACGTCGCCCGCAACGAGGGGTCGGCCTTCGGGGCGCGGTTCGGCCCCATGATCGGTCCGCTCGGTGAGCGTCAGCCCGTCGATCCCGATGCCGACGGCCCCCGAGTGGTGTTGTTCGACGATCTCGACGGCGACGGCAGGGCCGAGTATGTCGTTCAGGAGACTCACGAGCCGCCGGACGAGGCCGGCATGCGAGAGGAGCTCGAAGCCGCCCGGCGCCCACGCGCCTCGTACCGCGTCCACGGCGCCGGCCCCGGACTGCGACGCCACGACGAACCGCGCCTCGCCTTCGACGCGACCGGCTACGCCTTCGCCGGCTCGTCCGACATCGGCATGTCGGGCAGCCTCACAGACCTGGATGGTGACAGGCGGCGGGACCTCGTGACCGTGACGCTCGACTTCTCCGTGCTCCAGGCATTGCGGATCGTCGTCACCCGCACCCTCAAGATCGGGCTCGACTTCCAGGTTCACTGCCAGCAGGGTAACGGTTCCTTCCAGCGGGTCGAAGGGCTCGACCTCTCGGGCGTCTTCCGTCTCGACCTGAGGAACTTCCGCCAGAGTCAGCTCTCGCTGTTTCGCGGCGATTTCGACGGCGACGGGCGGCGCGACTTCCTGCAGATCGGACGTGGCGAGACGGCCACCGTTCATCTCGGCCGGGACGGCTGCCGCTTCCCCTCTACGCCCGATCTGACGATTCCCCTTCTCGCCGCGCCGCGCGACCTGGCGCTGGTCGCCGTCCGCGACCTCGACGGCGACGGGCGCGACGATCTCGCCGTCACCCAGCCGCTGCCGCGCGAGGGTCGCGGCGAGAGTGCTGCCGCCCGGCTCGAGATCTACCTGAGCGGAGACGAGCGAAGATGAGACGAGTCGCCGGTATCGCGGCTGCAGCACTCTTCCTGTCGGCAGCC
Source organism: Candidatus Multivoradales bacterium (assembly GCA_965223855.1). GTDB lineage: Bacteria > Acidobacteriota > Thermoanaerobaculia > Multivoradales > JAHEKO01 > CALZKB01. The sequence continues at coordinate 1,249,439 of CBDCXM010000009.1, read as the reverse complement.
GCCGCCAGGGGCGACGGGAAGGACGACTACGACCCGGTCGTCACCCACCCGCCGACGGGAGTGCGGACGATCGCCTCCGAAGGGGCCACCACTCTCATCGCCTCGGTCCCGGGACGCCTCCTCGACTGGTGCGAGGGGGGTGGGGCGGGAGGGGCCGGCCGGCGGGTCCTCTTCCTGCTCGCGGCGCCCGAACGGCCTGCCGAGTTGGAGGGAGACGAAGATCCGCCCTTCCATCATCTCTACCGATTCGATCCGGAGGCGGAGACGTTGGAGGCAGTCGATCTCGAACTGCCCTCCGATCTCTCGGCGCTGCGCACCCTCGACCTAGACGGTGACGGCGTGCGCGAACTCATCGGCGGCACTCGCGACCGGCTTCTGCAGCTGCCGGGGAGCCCCTCAGAGGGACCACCCACCGAACTGTGGCGCGGCGCGGCGATCCATTTCGGAGCCGCCCTGCCACTCGACGGACCACCCCGGCTGGCTCTGCCGGAGGTGGGTGCTCTGCGCATGCTCCTGCCGACCCCCGGCGGAAGTCTTCGCGCCGGCGGGACTCTCCTGCTGCCGGTCGACGCCACCCGCCACGCCTTCGGACTGCGCCGCACCAGCCCTCCGGTCGCGGTCCTGCGGCAGGGAGGGCGTCTGGTCGTCGCCGCCGGCCCACTGGCGATCGGCCCCCGGAGACTGGCGAGCCGGCTCCACGACGACGGAGTCGAGATCGAGGCGTGGTCCAACCTCCCCACACCCTCGGTCGTACAACGGAGCTGGTTTACCGTGATCGACGATCGCCCGGTGCTACTGGTCGCCACCAACTCCGCCGACGAAGTCGGCCCCCTCGAGCGCCAGACGCTCCACCTGTTCGCCCTGCGTTCCGATCGCACTCAGCAGGGGAGCGGCCCGTGGTGGAACCGTCAGGTGACGAGCCGCCGCTGGCAGGCGGTAGAGCCACGCGTCCTCGACCTCGACGACGACGGCGATGACGACCTGGTCGTACTGCAGACCGACGGCCTCGGGGGCGGCGAAACCGTGGCCGAGGCGTTCCTCAACCACGGGCGCCGCGGCTTCGAAGCACAGCCGAGAAGGACCCGGATCGACGCAGCCGCGCAGGGCTGGCACCTGGGTGACGACTTCGACGGCGACGGGCTGGCCGATCTGGTGCTGCTCAGCGACGGAGCGCTACGCATCCATCCAGGCGAGGAAACCCGCAGTCGCAGGCTCGTCGCCCGCAAGCCCTGGCGGGTGATCCCCGGCGAAGAGCTGCCGCGAGAGTCCGGCTCCGTCACCGTCGACGACTCGGGGTCGCCGTCGAGGACGGCATCGGTGCCCGCTTCGGGCGGCCGATCGCCGCCGATCTCGACAGCGACGGGCAACCCGAGATCGTCGTCGCCGAAAACCCGAAATGGGGCTTCGGCCGTGTCAGGGTCGTCTTCGTCGATCGGGGTCGCTGACGCACAAGTGGTTACACTGGCGCCTCTCACCGAACAGGAGACCCGTCAGATGCCCGCCACCTCGACCGCCCGCTTCCGGCCCGCCCTCTTCGCCTTCCTCAAGGATCTGGCCGCCAACAACGATCGCGACTGGTTCCAGGCCAACAAGGATCGCTACGAAGACCATCTCAAGGATCCGGCGCTCGCCTTCATCAGCGACTTCGGCCCGCGGTTGGCGAAGATCAGCCCGCACTTCAACGCCATCCCGAAGGCGACCGGAGGATCGCTGTTCCGGATCTACCGGGACACCCGCTTCTCGAAGATCAAGACGCCCTACAAAACCCACCTCGGCATCCAGTTCCGCCACAAGCAGGCGAAGGACGTACACGCCCCCGGCTTCTACCTCCACGTCGAGCCGGGCGGGAGCTTCATCGGCGTCGGCATGTGGCATCCCGACTCACCGAGTCTCAAGGGGATCCGCGCCAGGATCGACACCGACCGTCGCGGCTGGAAGCGGGTGCGCGACAACGCGCGCTTCCGCGATCGGTTCGACTTCGGCGGCGAGTCTCTCAAGCGCGCGCCGCGCGATTACGACGAGGACCACCCGCTGATCGAGGATCTGAAGCGTAAGGACTTCATCGCCTCGGCCCGTTTCACACAGAAGGAGATCCTGTCACCGGACTTCCTCGACAACTTCGAAGCCCATTGCAAGCTGGCCGCGCCGTTCATCCGCTGGCTGTGCCAGGCGGTCGACGTTCCGTTCTGACGTGACGACGAAGGCGGCAGCACGGGGCCGCGGCGGCCGGCCCTCAGGACGGGGCGCAGGGAGAGCCGAGGCGCGGCAGGGGTTCCTCACCCGCGTCTACCTGCACGTCGCCGGCGCGCTCGTCGCCCTGGTCGCCTTCGAGGTGGCGCTCTTCCGCAGCGGCCTCGCCCACCGGCTGCTCGAAAGCCTGCGGGAGGTGCCGTGGATTCTGATCCTGGGCGCTTTCATGGTCGTCGGCTGGCTGGCGCGCAAGGCGGCGTGGAAGCTCGACTCGGTGCTCGCCCAGTACGCCGCGCTCGCCGGCTACGTCGTCGCCAAGGGGATCATCGTCGTGCCGCTCCTGGTGCGGGCCGAGCGCTTCGCCCCCGACCTGATCGCGAGCGCCGCACAGATCACGCTGATGGGCACCGCGGCGCTCACCCTCGTCGTCTGGTGGAGCGGCGCCGACTTTTCGTTCCTCGGAAGCCTGCTGCGCTGGGGCGGCCTGATGGCGATCGTCACCATCGTCGCCGCGCTCGCCTTCGGCTGGCACCTCGGCACCTGGTTCAACCTGGGCATGATCGCGCTCGCCGGCGGCGGCATCCTCCACGACACCTCACGGGTCCTCAGGAGGCATCGGAAGAACCGCTACGTCGCCGAGGCGCTGGCGCTCTTTGCCTCGATCGCGATGCTCTTCTTCTACGTGCTGCGGCAGCTCACCCGCTCGCGGCGATTCGCGACCGGGTAGCCTCAACCTGCGGTGCCGCGCCGGAAGCGCGACCACCAGCCGGACTTCGGCGTCCCGGTGATGGACGTCTCGAGATCGTCGCCCTCCTCGAGCAGCGCCTCCGCCTCGGGAGTGGTGCCGAAGAGCTTGTCCTTCGATGCCCTGGCGACCGACTTCACCAGGGTGCGCGCTCCGCGGCTGACGATCGCGCCGAGCATCCTCGCCGCCTGAGCGCTTGCCGAGCGACGCAGCGGGCGGCGCTCCTGGCGCACCAGCGAAGAGCAGTAGCCGCGGGCGATCATGCCGACCCGCAGGGTGAGGAAAGCGTTCGCCGACCCGGTGAGCACCGAGTGGACGAGGATCGTCGAAGCGGTCTGGAAGCCGGGGATCGCCGTCGCGGCGCTGCCGAGCACCGACGAGAGGATCGGCTGTACCTGCTCGCTGACGTCGATGTCCTCGAGCTCGCCAGCCAGGAAAGCCGTGGCGCCGACGTTGGCGTAGAGAAACAGCATGTCCCTGAGCGACGGCCGCTGGTAGTAGTGGTGCGCCATCCGCCAGACGAGGCGGAAGTGGGCGCCCAGCACGAGAAAGGCGTCGAGCCGGCCGCTCTGGGAGATCGCGGTCGAGAGGAAGACCGCGGCGGCGGACTCGCGCACCATCGCCTCCGCCTCCTCGCCGAGGCGTGCGAGGGCACTCTCGATCTCCTCCCTCGTCTCGAGCGGCCCCTCGACTCCCGGGTGGCGCGCGAGCCTCCTGCGCAGCCGCGTGAGATGGCGCTCGAACTCAGGCCCCGAATCGGTCACCGGGGGGCTGAGCGCCGGCGGCAGGCGAAGCCACAGCACCGCCGGGGTGATCAGCAGGCCGGCGAAGCCCGCGACCAGCAGCCACAACACCGCCGTGCCGAAGCGCGGGTCGAGACGCTCGGCCAGCTCGACGATCTGCGCGGTCTGGTTGACGAGGAAGAGCGCGAACGCCAGCAACACCAGCGCCGCGAGACAGATCGCTATCGCTCGCAGAGTCCGAAACATCAGCTACCCCTCACTACGTCTGACACGCGGAGAGGATTCCGGTCACTTCCTCGCAACCTCCCGACTCCCTGAGCTACTCCCCGGCGGCGGCCAGCAGCTCCTCCGCCTGGCGGTAGATCGGTCGGATGTCGACCGGCACGTCACCGAGCTTCGCGATCGCCGCCTCGAGCTCCGGGGTGGCGACGCCGTAGGTGTCGAGGAAGGTCGCGGTGCCGTCGTAGTCGCCGGTCGCCTGGAGCCTCAGCATCTCGGCCAGCAGGCTTTCTATGCCGTCGGCGAAGGTGTCGGAGACGACCCGGAAGCGCCCCTCCTCGTCGATCTCGAGCGATCCCTTCTCCAGGAGGTAGTTGAACTGCGACACCACGCCGCGCCCATGCGCCTCGTGGAGGCCGAAGCGGGCGGAGCGGAAGAGGCCGGCGACGTAGGTCGGCTCGAGGGTCTCGCGCATCTCCGGCTCGATCTCGCCGCGCTCGATCAGCCGGAGGATGTTGTAGATCCCCATCACGTCCGCCTTCGCCTCCTCGAGCGTCGAGTAGAGCTCCTTGAGCTCGAGCCGCACCTCCGTCTCGCGGCCGTCGACGGTGATGTTGCCCGGGCCGAGGCCGTGCGAGAGTTCGTGATGGAGCACCTCGGCGAAGTAGGCGTCGAACGACACGGCATCCACCTGCTCGGCCGCCACCACCCGCTCGGCGATCGGCACGAGGATCTGGTCGTACTTGGCGCGCATGATGTTGCGTAGCAGCACCTTCTTCGAGCCCTTCGCCTCGCGCACCGCCTCGTCATTGGGGAGGTTGAAGGCGAGCGTCTGGACCCCCGCCTTCGAGTCGCCGCCGACGTAGACCTCGTCGACCACCCGGATCGGACTGTCGGAGCCGCGATCGAGATTCTTGTGCTCGTCGTCGATCGGCAGCTGACGCTCGAGCCACGGCAGCATCGACTTGAAGCGCTCGAGCGCCGCCGACTGCTCCGGCAGGTTGACGGTGACGAAGCCCTCGAACGCCGCCTTGTAGGCGAAGAGGCCGTCCTCGTAGACCTCGTAGGGGCCGATCGTCACCTCGACCGGGGCGTCGAGATCCATCCAGTCCATGTCGCTCTGGAAGTAGTCGTCGCTCTCGAATGCGGCGGCGCGCGACTCGAGGAAGGTGCGCAACGTCTCGTTCCCGGTCGCGGCGGCCGCGGCGCGCAGATGCGCCGCCGCCGGCTCGAGCCACTCGGCATAGACCTCCGAGTAGGGCCGGGCGACGAGGGTGTCGCCGTCGCGTCGGACGACGGTGAAGAGGCCGCGGAACGCCTCCTCGTCGTCCGGATTCGCCTCGACCCACGCCTCGAACTCCTCCTTGGTCATGTTGCTCGGGTAGTAGCCCGCCCCTTCCGGGTGCTCGACGTCGCCGAAGAACGCCTCCATGTCGTCGAGCCGGTCCCAGGGGCCGAAGCTCAGATCGAAGTAGGTGGCGAGTGCGCCGCCGATCGCATGGGCCTCCTCGCGCCGTTCGGCGTTCCCCTCCGCCACCTGGCGCAGGAAAATCTCGTCCATCAGCTTCGACGCCTGGATCAGCTCGACGAGGACCGGGATCTCACTCTCCGGAACCCCCGCCAGGTCGGCCGACAGCTCGGTCGGCGCGAAGCGGGCGAGGCGCGTCTCGATGTCTTCGGCCACGAACGGGCCCTCAGCGGTCTCTTCCACCGGCATCTCGACAGGGGCGCAGGCGGTCAGGGTCAGCAGTGCAACGGCGGCGGCAAAGGCGAACAGGCGCATCGTCGGGCCTCCAGATTCGGTCGCGTTCGGGCATCCGGCGCGATCTTGGCACGCCTCGGAGGCCGACCGGTAGCGCCGGCGGCAGCGGATCCAGTCCGGGCTAGTCCCAGGCGACCTCGTCGCCGAGAGTCAGCACGCCGTCGTCGAGCACCTCGCCGTAGGCCCCGCCGCGCCAGTCTGGATCGAGCGCCCCCTGCAGCCCGGGCAGGATCTCGTCCATCAGCCGGCACGGGCGGGTCTCACCCAGCATCCGCAGCCTGACGTCTCCGATCTTGAGGACCCGGTCGCGGCAGTCGTTGAGCCGCACCCCGCTCACGAGCAGGTTGGCCCGCCGCATCTCCGGCTCGACCGGCCCGTCGAGCTCGGCGGCGATCTCGTCCCACTTCTCGCGCTCGATCAACGTCACCTGCCGATGCCCGCCCTGATTGGCGTTGCCGACGATCCCCCGCCCCGCCACTAACTCCGCTTCGATCGCCGGATCCATCGGGCCGCGCTTCGACCGCTTGATCCAGATCGCCTCCAGGCTTCCTGTCGCGCTCATCGACTGACCCTACCGGAAGCGCATGGGTTCGAGCGTATGGGTTCCGGGTGAGCGCGGTCAGGGTCTCCTGCAGCAGACGTAGTTCACCAGGCCGACGTTGGGGGTGCTGCGGACCGTGGCCGCGCCGTTGCGCCCCGTGCACGAAGTCAGCTTGAACGGTGGGCTCCCGCCCGGAGTGCTGGTCCAGGTGTTGGTGCCCGGCGCGAGCGGTACCCGGTCGCGCTGGTTACCCTGATCGAAGCCGTTGAGCGTACGAATCGAGGTCGTGCCGGCGCGAGTCGTCACTGCGGTGACGTGCTCGACGTGCGCGAGAACGTCGCCATCGCGGCTTCGAGTGCGGACGAAGAGCGAGCAGTCCCAGTCACGGTTCGGGTCGTTGACGAATCGACTGAGCTGACGATTGAAGTTGCGCAGCGCCCCCAGGTTCTTGGTCTCGAATCCTGCACCCGCCGGGGCCCGGCAGACCGTCGCCCCTCCCGCCTGGTGGAGCTGACGGAGCCGCTTGAGGGTCATCTGCTTGCGGTTGCTTCCCTGGAGCTTGGCGAGGTTGCGGGCGTTGAAGTTGTCGCCGTTGCGGAGCTTGTTGCGAGCGTCCAGGAGATTGAGCTCGAGGAACGAGTGCGCCACCGCAATGCCGCCGCAGATTCCCTCGGTCGCGGTCTTCTGTCGCCCGCCGTAGCCTGTGAGGTCCTCGCCCTCTTCGGCCGCCGTCTCGGCCCTGGTGGTACAGGTGGACAGCTCGCGGTCGATCCGCGAGATCGAGACCAGGGGCACACCGTCGCCGTTCCTGAAGTCGGGGAACGGCTCTGCCTCGGGATCGAAGGCGAGGAGGTAGTTCGCATCGTCGAGCCCTTCGACGAGGATCTCGAGCAGCACCTCGAAGAACGGTGCGCTGCGCTCGTCGCCCGGCGACAGCTCCGCGAGCTCGAGGTCGGAGAGGGAGGTGAGGAGCAGCGAGGGGAGCTCGACTCCCGGATCCTCCAGCGTTGCCCACTCGGCCGCCCTGGCGGCGACTCCGGGTGCCGGCGGCTCGTCGAGAAAGAGGCTGCCGTCCGGGAGCTCCGCCTCCGGGGGCTGCACGGGCGGGGCGGTGCCGGCACAGGCCACTAGCACCAGGGCCGACAGGAAAACGACGATGTTCTGCTTCATGAGCGACTCCTTTCGCGACCGACCGAGGTCGGACGGGCCACTGCGAGCAGGTTAGCGTTCCGGAGGCACCAGGTCTTCAGGTCGGGCTCAAAGAGCGCTCAAAGATCTCTCAACTCAGCAGGAGGGGAGAGGAGGCTACGACCGAGGCTCGTGGAGGACGAGGCCCGGTTTCATACTCCTCGGGTACGCGCACCGACCCAGAAGCCGGCCGCCACGGCTCCGACACCGAGCACCAGATGGAGCGCCACGTTGAGGAACGCTCCGCCGACGCCGAGAGGGCTCTCGGGATCGAACGTCTCCCAGGCGAAGGTCGAGAAGGTGGTGAAGCCGCCCAGCAGGCCGACGGTCAGGAACGAGCGCGCCTGGGGAGAAAGCCAGTCGCGACCGGCACCGGCACCGCAGAGCCAACCGAGGGCGAAGCAGCCGAGGACGTTGACGACCAGAGTGCCGAGCGGAAAGGCGCCGCCGGAGGCGCGCTGGATGGCGCCTCCGACGAGCCAGCGCAGGACAGCCCCGGCGAACCCGCCGAGGCCGACCCAGAGCACCTGCATCAACCGCGCGGCTCCGGTCGGCTCACCGCAGTCGGACGAACCAGGCCTGCTGCTGCAGCCGCTCGAGCTGCTTCGGCCTGAGCGACGTCGCCCCCGATCCGCCCTTTTCCTGCTCGATCTCCCACACCTCGCGGGTCAGGAGGACGAGCGGGGCCTCGAGGCGCTGACTCAGCGCCGCGAGACGCGCCTCGCCGGTCAGCTCCGCGAACCTCTCGCGCGCCGATTCGAGACGACCGGAGAGCACCGCCGCCCGGTCGATCTGGCTCTGTGTCGGCCTCCCGTCGTAGGAGGCGAGACCGCCGAAGACGTCGGCGAGGTGTTCCCGCAACTGCTCGTCGCCCGACAACCAGCCGGCGTCGCTCGTCGACACCAGAGTGCCGCGGAACGCCTCGATCTCTCCGGCGTACTGCTCGAGCCGCCGCGACGAAGCGCCGCGCGCATCCTCGAGCGCTGCGGTCGCCTGTCCGTGCAGATCGAGCAACGCATCGACGAGGTAGGTCAGATCCTCTAGGTCGTCGTAGAGCTGGAGAGCCAGCTTCTGCTGTACTCGCCGGTCCTCGGCGGTGTAGCGGCCGCGCGGGTCGGCGACCAGCTCCAGCTCGCCTTCGAAGGTGTCGCGACCCTTGGTGATGCGGTAGGTATACCTGCCCTCCGGCACCCGCGGACCGTTGAAGACGAACGCGAGCACCGTCGCCGGAGGCATCTTGGGAGCCGCCAGGCGCATCGGCCAGTCGACGCGGTTGAGCCCCTTGCGCTTGCCGGCGGGGAGCGTCGTGATGAGCTCACCCTCGGCATCGAAGATCTCGACCTTCATGTCGCCGAAGATGTGACGCTTCTTCTGGTAGTAGAAGATGCTCGCCACCTCGCCCAGCGTCTCGCCGACGAAGTCCTGGTCACCCGTGAAGGCCTGCGTCTGACCGCTCAGGAACTGCACCGCCGGCCGCGACGGCAGGATCTCCAGCTCGGCGTCGAGCACTTCGGCGGTCAGCGCTCGCAGCGGCGAGAGGTCATCCAGGATGTAGATGCCGCGACCGTGAGTTCCGATGACGAGGTCGTGCTCGGTCGGATGGATGTCGAGATCCCGCACCGGCACTGGCGGCAGGTTGCCCTTGAAACGCGCCCACTGCCCACCACCGTCGACGGAGATCCAGAGCCCGAACTCGGTGCCCAGGAAGAGCAACTCCGGGTTGTCGGGATCCTGCCGGACGACGTGCGCGTAGCCACGAAGCTGCCCGGTCGCGAGCGAAGTCCAGGTCGCGCCATGGTCGGTCGTCTTGAAGACGTAGGGGTTCATGTCTCCGGAGCGGTGGCCGTCGATCGTCACGAACGCCGTGCCTGCGTCGTGCGGGCTCGGATCGACGAACGTCACCCACAGCTTCTCCGGCACGTCGATCGCCGCGGTGACGTCGCTCCAGGTGGCCCCGCCGTCGCGGGTGAGCTGGACGTTGCCGTCGTCGGTTCCGACCCACAGCTCGTCGGGGTCGAGGGGCGACTCGGCAATGGTGTAGATCGTCGTGTTGTTCTCGGCGGTCGAGTTGTCGATCGTCAGGCCGCCCGACTGCCTTTGCCTCTGGCGCGCAGGGTCGTCGGTCGTGAGATCGCCGGAGATCCGCTCCCACGATTCCCCCTGATCGCTGGAACGGAAGAGGTACTGGCAGCCCATGTAGACGGTGCCAGGGCGCTGCCGCGAAGCGAAGAAGGCGGTGTTCCAGTTGCAGCGCAGCTCCGGCTCACCCTCGGCGGCATACGGCTTGATCGACTTGATCTGCCCGGTGTCGCGATGGAAGCGCAGCATCTGACCGCCCTGATACTGGACGTAGACGACGTCGGAGTCGGCAGGGTCGGGGTTGGCGTGGAAGCCGTCGCCGAAGCCGATGTTGCGCCATTGGCCGTTGGTGATGCCGCCGGCCGAACGGGACGGTCCCATCCAGGTACCGTTGTCCTGCAGGCCGCCGTAGACGTTGTAGGGCCACTCCAGATCGTGTCCGACCTCGTAGAACTGCGAGACCGGCAGCGACGCGATGAAGCGGAAGGAGTTGCCCCGGTCGAACGACTGGTAGACCCCGCCGTCGGTACCGAGAAGAATCTCGTTCGAGTTGTGCGGGTTGACCCACACCGCGTGATGATCGCTGTGGACGTTGCCTCCGGGGCCGAAGGGGCCGGTGAACGACCGGCCGCCGTCGCTCGAGATGCCGAAGGTCAGTCCCGGCTTGTAGACCCGCTCGTAGTCGTTCGGATCGACCACCATGTGACCGAAGTAGAAGGGACGGATCGCCACGTTCAGCGACGTGTTCATCCGCTCCCACGAGGCGCCGGTGTCGTCCGAGCGGTAGAGCCAGGTGTCGTCGGCCTCGACGACCGCGTACACCCGGTTGGGGCGCGACGGGGCGACCGCCACGGTGATCCTCCCCTTGTCTCCCCCGGGCAGATCTTCGGTCAGCTCGACCCAGCTCTCACCGCCGTCGGTCGACTTGTAAAGCCCGCTTCCGGGGCCGCCGGAGCGGAAGAAGTCCGGCGAGCGGCGGAACTCCCACATGCCGGCATAGAGAACGCTCGAGTCCTGTGGGTCCATGTCGAGATCGGAGCAGCCGGTCGTGTCGTCGACGTAGAGGATCCGATTCCAGGTCTCGCCGCCGTCCTCGGTCTTGTAGACGCCACGCTCCTCTCCGGCGCTCCACAGCCGGCCGGTGACGCAGACGTAGACGGTGTCGCCATCGGCCGGATCGACCCGGATCCGGGCGATCCGCTCCGAGTCGGGCAACCCCTTGAACTCCCAGTTGTCGCCGCCGTCGGTGGACTTGTACAGGCCGACGCCGATCGACGTCGAGTTGCGCGTCCACGGCTCACCGGTTCCGACCCAGACGGTCTCGGGGTCGGACGGATCGATCCTGAGGGCGCCGATCGACTGGGCGTAGTCGTCGAAGATCGGACGGAAGGTCGTCCCACCGTCGGTGCTCCTCCACAGGCCGCCCGAAGCGGCGCCGACGTAGATCGTCAGCGGATCTTCGGCGACGGCGTCGATGGCGCTGATGCGGCCGCTCATCGTGGCCGGCCCGATCGCGCGCGCGCGCAACCCTCCAAAGGTGTTGGAGTCGATACCGGCAGCCGCTGTCGGAGCGACCGAGGCTACCTGGCAGGTGATCGCCGTTGCCAGCGTCAGGATTCGCAGCTTCACGTTCATATCGTCCCTCCCGGAAGTACAGCGAAGCTCGGGCCGCCGCGGCGCACCCGAGCCTCTCACCGCCTTCGAAAGCGCCTACTCGGCAGCTTCGGCTTCTTCTTCGGCTTCGGTCGTCGCCGGCATCGAGAACTCCACCGCGCTGACGTCCGCATCGATCTCGACCGTCTCGATCGTGATCGTCTGTCCGCCCGGCATGCCGGTCGCGCGGCTCTCGAAGGAGTGGGCGAGCATCAGGCCGTCACCGACCTCCTTGTAGTCGCTGATCGTGGTCTCGCGCGCCTGCTCGGTGCCCTGCATCTCGATCGTCGTCTCCATGAAGAAGGGAACGAACGCTTCGCCGTCGAGGTAGTAGGTCTCGATGCGACCGTTGTCTCTGGTCAGCTTCACCATGTAGGCGTCTGTGCCCTGAGCCTGCCCGACGCCGAGCATCTCGACGGTGTGGCCCTTGGCTGCCCAGTTGATGAGCGGCCCTTCGATGTCGAGCTGTTCGCGGAGCATCTCCTCCGCCTCCTCGGGCATCGCTTCGGGCTCGGTCTTGCCCATGAACGGCATGAACTGCCAGGCCTCGTCGCCGTCGATCGCCTGCACTCCGGTCATCCCCTGGAAGGAGAACTCCAGGCGGTGCTGGTCGGGAAGCTTCTGGTAGAGCGTGAAGGGTGCCTCCATGCCGGGCCCCATGACCATCTTGCCGGTCATCTTGAGCGACTGGATGGCACTCCATCCCTCGGCGCCGCCGATGGCGTCGTAGTAGCTGTCGAGCACCTCTTCGAGGGGCAGCTCATCGAGGCCCGGCTCGTCGGTGGTCGTCGGGTCGATCTGCGCCGAAAGCGGCAGGGTGAGGGCGAGGCAGCAGGCTGCCGTGATCCAGAACCGTCTTTGGGACATGCGCGGGGACTCCTCTCGGGTTGCAGGTTCGCAGTGGCGAAACAGGGTTGCCGAGGATGCCGGAAGCACCCGGGTGGTTGCAACCGCCCTCGGCGATGCTCAGCCTAATGTACGCGGCTCACGCCCGGAGGTTCGTCGCGACCGGGTCGCGCTGCGCGGCGACGGTTCAGGCGCGCGCCAGCCGCGAGGGCCGGTTGAGCTGCAGCCCGGCTCGGAAGACCGGCACCGGCGACTGCCCGACGACGAGGTCGGCGGCACGCTCGATCCAGCGCACGGCGGCATCGGCGGTCACCCGCTTGCCGGCATAGCTGATCGTCACCTTGTGGCGATCGCCCTTCGAGACGCACTGCGGCGTCTCGATCCCGAGGCCGGCGCCGCTGAGATCGACGATCCGTCCGTTGAGTGTCGGCGACTGGAGACGCACCCCTACGACCTGCCTGCGCGGCCGGTCGCGGCGCTCTGCATCCTTCATAGGTTCCTTGCCCCCAAGGTCTGGTTCCGGCAGGAAGACCCCCATCTCCCCGCCCCCTTCGTCCACGAGCGATCGGCTCCCGAGGAAGGGTCGCTGTGAACTATTCCACAATCGTACACCGCCGATAGCCGGTTCGCAATGCTTAACCTGGTTGGCGGCGCCCGGTCGCCGAGCCGCCTGCGGCTCGGCTAAGCTCCCCCTCTTCGGGCGATCCTGACGATGCGGCAGCGCGACATTCTCCGGTTCTGGCTGCCGCTTTGCGCAAGCTGGGTGCTGATGCTGGCCGAGGGGCCCGTCGTCAGCGCCGTCGTCAACCGGCTGCCCGACGCCGTGACCCAGCTCGCGGCGGTCGGCCTCGTCGTCAGTCTCGCGGTGACGATCGAAAGCCCGATCATCAACCTGCTGGCGACCGCGACCGCGCTGGCGCACGATGCCCGCGCCTACCGCGAGACCCGCCGGTTCAGCCTGCACTGGCTCATCGCCCTGACGGCGGTCTCGATCCTGCTCGTGCTTCCGCCGGTGTTCGACCTCGTCGTCGTCCGGTGGCTCGGCGCCCCTACCGGGATCGCGCGCTGGGTCCATCCTGCCCTCACGGTCATGATTCCGTGGAGCGCTGCCGTCGGCTGGCGCCGCTTCCTGCAGGGCGTCCTGATCGCCGCGAACCGGACCGGCGCCATCGTCCGCGGCACCGTGCTGCGTCTCGCCGTCTCGGCGGGAGGCGCGGTCGCGCTGGCGTTCGGCACCGACCTGCGTGGCGCGGTCGTCGGCGCGACGGCACTGGTCGCCGGGGTGATCTTCGAGGCGGCCTACATCACCCGCCGGGCACGCCCGATCATCGCCGCGCTGCCCGAGGTCGGCGAGGAGGAGGTCACCTACCGCCGCCTGGCCGCCTTCCACCTGCCGCTGGCGATGACCTCGGTCGTGACGCTGCTGATGCAACCCCTCGTCGCCGCCACCCTGGCGCGCCTCGACCGGCCGGTCGCCACACTCGCCGCCTGGCCGATCCTGTTCCAGTTCCTGCTGCTGGCACGCGCCGCCGCCTACGCCCTGCCCGAGGCGGTCATCGCCCTGCGCAAGCGGCCTGAGAGCGAGAGTGCGGTGCGGCGATTCTCGCTCTCGCTCACCGGTCTCGGTCTCCTGGCGATGACGCTCTTCGCGCTCACCCCTCTGTCGGGCTTCTACCTCGAGCGGCTCCAGGGGGCGGCCGGCGAGGTGGTGGAGATCGCCCGCGTCGGTTTCGTCTACCTGATCCCGCTCGTGCCGCTGGCGACGCTGATCTCGTGGCGCCGCGGCGAGCTGATGCACCGGGGCCGCACCGGGCCGATCCACACCGCGATGATGGTCAGGCTCGCCGTCACCGTGGCGCTGCTGGTCGTCGGGCTCGCCGTCGGCGGCCGGGGAGTCGTCGTCGGGGCGGTGGCGCTCGTCGCTTCGATCGCCGCCGAGTACGCCGTGCTGGAACGACGGTTCTCGAAGCGGCGCCCACACCCTGCCGAACCGTCCGGGTAGGGAGATCTTCCCTGCCTCCCTCTTCGACCCACCGGCACCGCACCAGTGTCGATGAGCCGAAAACGCTTTCCCCATCGCACTTAGCTCCATCCTCGCAGGGTGGCACGCCGCCTGCAGTCCATGAGGGTCGTGCTTCACCGCTCTCCCAACGCCACCCGACCGCTGCTCGGCCTCGTCGCCGGGTTGGCGCTCGCGACGACGAACCCGCTGGCGGCGGTCGATCATCAGATCGGCTTCGGCATCCACTACTGGGAGACGGTCGACAATCTCGACCCGACGTCGATCGACTCGATCACCGGATCGGGAGAGTCGTATCTGTTCGCCTACCAGCTGTTGCCGAACCAGTACTTCCGCTGGGAGTTCGACCTCGAGTACTTCGAGCGCGGCTTCCAGGGCGCGGACGCAGAGGCCTACTCGCCGATCGTCTACGCGCTCTTCGGCAAGGGCCTCTACGGCGGCGTCGGTGTCGGCGTCCTCTACTCCGACGGCTTCGAGGATGACGGGTTCTCGGACGCGTTCTACGCCGCCCGCGCCGGCTTCAACATCGATCTCGTTCCCAACGTGCGGCTCGACCTGCACGGCAACTACCGCTTCGACGACGTCGATCTCGTCGATCGGGGCGGTTCCGACACCATCACGCTCGGAGCTCTGCTTCGCTTCGATTTCTAGTGGCTCATCTCTGGATCCCACCCAATTGCAGATGTCACCGAGCTCAATCCTCATCGCCGGGTCCGTCCCTTCGGCCCGCCCTACGTCCGTCGGTCCCCAGGCCGTCGTGGCGGGCCCGGCGCCTTTCCACGCTCAGATTCGGCGGGGAGTCGGCTTGAGAAATCGTTCAATCATCGAGCGTTCTCTCAGGCACCAATGGTCAGCTCTCTCGAGCCGGCTCCCCGTCGATTGATTTCCTCCCTTCTCCGAAAGGACCCCTGCCAATGGCCTGGAACCGTACCGACAGCCCCGATTCGACCCCCGCGACACCCTCGACCTCCGGTCGCAAGAGCGACGGTCGCGTGTCGACTCTCGGGGCGTCGATCTCGATCCGAGGCGACCTCAGTGGCTCCGAGGACCTGCGCATCGAGGGAGCGATCGAGGGCACGGTGAAGCTGCCCAAGTACCGTGTCGTGGTCGCCGACTCCGGTCGCATCAAGGCGGACATCCATAGCCGCTCGATCTGCGTCGAAGGGGAGGTGAAGGGGAACCTCAACGGCGAGGAGGAGGTGATCATCCGCCCCTCCGGCAAGCTCGAGGGCAACATCACCGCTCCGAGCGTCACGCTCGAGAACGGCGCCAAGTTCCGCGGCTCGATCGACATGGAGCCGACCCGCCGGGCGCGTGAGGCTGCCGACAATGCAGCGGCGGAGGCCGCGAAGCAGTCGCCCGGAAAGGGCACCAGCGATTCGAAGCCGGCTCGCGATCCTCAGGGCGCACTGCCGGCCGCGGCCACTGCGGCAGCGAAGTCCTGACGCGGCTTCTCTCGAACCCGCCACCCTGACGGGCAGCTTCTCTCTTCTACTCGGGGCTGACGCTGTCGATCGCCGCCCGGCCCAGGCCGCGGAGCCGGTCCCACGGCTGTCGTTCGACGAAGGCGGCGAGTTCCTGCTCGAGGGGGTCGCTGTCGCCCAGCACGAGGACGAACGGCTCGACCTCGACATGGCTCGGGACCGTCGAGAGTTTCCAGTAGAGCAGGCCCGAGAGCAGATTGCGCGGGTGGGCGAGCTGTGCCCGATAGAGACCCCGCACGGCGGCCGCCCGCTCGGCCAGGTCGCTCTCCTGCTCCTCCCAGACGACCAACCGCTCCCCGTCCGCCGCCGGCAGCACCGAGAAGCCGTGCGAGGCCCACGGTTCGATCGTCGAATGACGGCGCCGGACATAGCCGAGCTCGGTGAAGAGATATTCGTGGTCGGGAAGCCCGATGCGCTCCCTGAAGGCAGCCAGGCGCCGGAGGACGACCGCCCAGCGCGATTCCAGCAGCGCCTCCAGCTCGCCGTCGCCGATCTCCGGCACGTAGTGGCGTCGCAGCGGGAAGTAGGCGTTGACGCCGATCAGGTCGAGGGCATCCCAGAACCCGACCTCTTCGTACTGGTCGAAGTTGGCGGCGTAGGTCAGGCGGCCGCTGTAGACCTCACGGACCGCCGCGATCACCCGCCGCCAGCGGCGCTCGAGCTCACTGCGCCTGGCGTTGATCGCCGCTAACGAGTCGTCGGCGTCGAGATAGGCGACCCTGAGCGCCCAGGCCCGCTCGGCGGCGGAGCGTTCGTCGAGAAACTCCGGCAGCGAGTCGCCCGGATCGTGCCCCCGCACCCACAGGTGCTTCGACTCGATCGTCTCCTCGTGCTCGAGGATGCGGGCGTTCTCTCCCTCGACCTTCTCGTCGTTGGCGAAGTACTCCTCGAGACCGGGCAACTCGGCGAGCGGCGCGGTGTTGGTCATCGAATTGAGCTCGCTCGCGATCGCCAGCACTCCGATGCCTTCCTCTTCGGCGATCCGGCCCCACTTGACGGCGAATCGCTCGTAGCGGTCGAACCACTCGGCGAGCCGTTCGTCGCCCTCCGGCCAGATCATGCCGTGCCAGAAGAACTTGTTGGGCTCGAAGGCGTGGTCGAGCGCGACGCGCAGCACCAGCACCGAGTCGAGGCCGTGGCGGTGCGCCTCGCGCACCTCGTGAACGACCCACGGCTCCTCGTCCTCGAACCACAGATTGTCCGAGTCCCAGTCGCCGTGCTTCGCGTACACGGTGACGGCGACCGTGTTCATCCGGGCGTCGTCGAGCGCCTCGATCCACGCAGCGTGATCGGGCTCGTTGACCTGGATGCCGCCGAGCAGGAAGGCCGGTGCCGCCGCCGGCACCCCCCAGTACACCGCTGCGGCGGCGAGGAGAAGCAGACCGAGGCGGCGCATACGGGAGCTACGGGCGGCGATGCCGTTGCGGTCTCGTCAACCGCCGAGCGAGGCGTCCGCGGTCCAGCCCAGGGTCAGCGTGACCGAGCGGGCGCGTGCGATCGACGCCTTGTCGTCCGCGGAGGCGAAGTAGGTCTCGTCGAGCAGGTTGCGCGCCGCCAGGGTGAGGGTGAGGCCTCTGGGAAGGTCGTAGCCGAGCGAAGCATCGAGCAGATCGGTTGCGTCGATCTCGAGTTCTCCGCTGCCCGGATCGTCCTTGGCGAAGCGATGCTCCCACCGGAGGTTCCACCGCCACCGCTCGTGACGGCCTCGGGCGTCGGCGAAGACGCTGTCGGGCGGCACGTCGGCCAGCGCCTGGTCGTCGTCGGCCCGCCCCTCGATGGCGTGACCGCCGAAGACGAACTGGAACGCCGTACGCGGCGCGTAGACCGCCTCGAACTCGATCCCCTCCACGGTGCCGGAAGTCAGGTTGACGAAGGTCAGCTCGTCGGCGGCGACTTCCACCCGCTCGATGTAGTCGTCGATCGAGTTCGAGAACACCGCGAGAGAGGCGAAGAAGCGCGAGGCGGAATAGCGAAGGCCGGCGTCGATCGTGCGCGAGCGCTCGGGCTCGAGCTCCGGGTTGCCGATCACGGAGCCGCGAGGCGTGACGCCGTTGAAATAGCGCTCCGACAGGGAAGGGAATCGCATCCCGCTGCCGAGATTGGCGGTCATCTCGAAGCCCGAGCCCAGGGGCACGACGACGCCGGCGAAACCGCTGAGCGCGGAGTCGTCCTCGCGCCGGGCATCGGCCGCGCTTTGCCGAACGGCGGCGAGGCGCCCGCCGAGCAGCAGGAAGACATTCCCGACGTGGCGCTCGTAGGCACCGTAGAGGCCCAGTTCGCTCTCGCTGGCGTCGAGCGGACGCTGGGAGAAGACGCCGCCCGACGGGTCGGCGAGCGGTTCGATCGTCTCGTCGGCGGTAACGTCGACACGACCGAAGTAGTCGAAGCCGAAGCGCACCGCACCGTCACTCCCCCACTTGCGGCGCTGCTGGAAGTTGAAGCCGAGATCGAGCGCCTCGTTGGCGGTCGTCGTCAGCTCACCGTCGCGGCGCACCTCGGTGATCAGATCGTTCGGGTGCGCCCACGCCTCGACGCGCCAACCGGGGGCACCCCGCGCCTCGAAACGCACCAGCAGATGGTTCTCCTCCGGGTAGTCGGTGACGCGCTCGGGGAAGTCGCTGTTCGACTTGCCGATGTCGGTGCCGCGCGAACCGATAGCGAGCAGCGAGTAGCGTCGCTCCCCTCGCTCCCAGCGATGCTGGAAGGTCGCCGAGGTCTGGTCGAAGCCGTCGTTGAGCGCTTCGCCGGCCGGGGTCTCGCCCTGCTCGGACCGCCGATGGGCGATCCCGAAGTTGGTCCGGCCGTCTCCCCAGCCGAAGAGTCCCCGGCTGCCGTCGCCGTTCGATTCGAAGCTCAGCTCGCCGTAGGCCGAGTCGAACTCACGCGGGAACATCTGGATCACCCCGCCGAGCGCGCCCGAACCGTAGTAGGTCGAGGACGGCCCTCGCAGAACGTCGACGTCGCCCATCAGGCCGGGGTCGAGGAACGAGGCGGACACGCCGGCACGACGTTCGCCGATCACCCTCATCCCCGACAACAGCGTGAGGACGCGCAGCCGCGCGATGCCGCGAATCGAGTAGGTCTGGAAGATTCCCCCCTGGCCGTTCTCCGACACACCGGCGGAGCTGGCGACCAGCTCGGTGAGGGTCGCCGGCGGGGCGGCGAGCTCACTCGCGTTGACCACCGTGCTGGCGACGCTCGTCGGAGCGTACGACCGGTCGCCGCCACTTGCCGTGACGGCGATCTCCTGCCGTACCCTACGTGGTTCCAGGACGATCGTCGGGAGCCGGGTCGAGGTGACCTCGATCGTCGCCGTCTCGAAGAGCGGATGGCTGACCTCGAGCACCGCCTCGAGCCCGACATCGACCGTGAAGCGGCCGTCGAGGTCGGTGTAGCCGACCATCTCGCCCTCCAGCTCCAGGAGCGCCCCTTCGACCGGCTCTCCGCCGGCGGCGGTCAGTCGACCCTGGACCGGATCCGCCCGGAGCGCTTCGGCACCGAGTCTGGTGACGCACAGCACAGCGAGAAGGGCGATGGAAGCTCGTGACGTCGTCATGCGGGGTCCGCGGCCCTCTCGGCAGCCGCCTACCCTAACATCGGGATCGGGCCCCTCATTCCGCCACCGCAGCGGCTGGAACAGTTGCGCCGCGGCTGCGTATTAGAGTCGTCCGGCCGCCGCCGCGAAGGCTTCCTTCATGACCCGACATCACATTCAGCTCGACTCGATCGGCAAGAACTACGGCGACTTCGTCGCCGTCGATTCGCTGTCGCTCGACATCCCGACCGGTTCCATCTTCGGCCTCCTCGGCCCGAACGGCGCCGGCAAATCAACGACCATCCGGATGCTGATGGACATTCTCGCCCCCGATCGGGGGGAGATCCGCCTCTTCGGACGATCTCGCCGGAGGGAGGATCTCGACCGGATCGGCTATCTGCCGGAGGAGCGCGGGCTCTACCAGAAGATGCGGGTGCAGGATCAACTCCTCTTCCTCGCCGAGCTGCACGGCCTGTCGCGAGCCGAGGCGGGGCCGCGCCTCGAGGACTGGCTCGATCGCGTCGGGCTCGCCGACCGGGCGCGCTCCAAGGTCGAGGAGCTCTCCAAGGGGATGCAGCAGAAGATCCAGCTGATCGGCACCATCCTCCACGAGCCGGAGATCCTCGTCCTCGACGAGCCGTTCTCGGGTCTCGACCCGATCAATCAGGGTCTCTTCAAGGAGCTGCTGGAGGAGTACCGGTCGAAGGGGAGGACGATCCTCTTCTCGACCCACATCATGGAGCAGGCGGAGAAGCTGTGCGACCACATCTGCCTGATCTCGAACGGCCGGGCGATCTTGGGCGGCGATCTCGCCGGGATCAAGCGGGAGCTCCGCGGCAACAGCTACCGGGTCGCGACCGAGGTGGCGACCGAGACCCTCGCCGGTCTCGAGGGGATCGCGAGCGCCAACGACGAACGCGGGGTCACCCGACTGCTGCTGGACGACGGTGTCGAGGGGGCGGACGTGCTCGCCCGGATCGTTCGGCACGGCGCGGTCCACGAGTTCGCCTCGGAGGAGCCGGACCTCGAGAGCATCTTCATCAAGGCGGTGCAGGATGCTCGGTAGCAAGGCGTTCGTCATCGCCCGCCGTGAGTACCTCGAGCGGATGCGGAGCAAGGGGTTCTGGATCTCGACCATCGCCCTCCCGGTGCTGATTCTCGCGCTGACGGTGGTGCCGTCGCTGCTGGCCGCGCGCTCCAGCTCGAACCGAACGCTGGCGGTCGTGGACGAGACCGGGAGGCTGGGCGAAGCCGTCGAGGAGGCCCTCACGGGCGAGCAGCGTTCGGACATCCGCAACTCGTTCGAAATCCTGCTCGAGCCGCCTGCTTCGGAGCGCGAGACCCAGCGGCAGGAGCTCGATCGCAGGATCCTCGAGGGCGAGATCGATGCCTGGATCTGGCTTCGGGACGCCGATCTCGAAGCTGGCGAGGTCGAGTACCACAGCGAGTCGGTCTCCAGCTTCCTCACCCAATCGGTCATCGAGCGACGCCTCACCGACGTCGTGCGCCGCGAGCGCCTGGCGCGGCTCGACCTCGAGGAGGCCGACGTCGAGGGACTCCTCGACACGATCGACCTGCGCACGGTGAGGGTGACCGAGGAAGGGAGCAGCGAGGAGCGGGCCGAGGCCGGCTTCTTTCTCGCCTACATCCTCTTTTTCCTGCTCTACCTGATGCTGATGATCTACGGCCAACAGGTGATGAACGGCGTGCTCGAGGAGAAGACCTCGCGCATCGTCGAGGTGATCGCCTCGACCGCCAGACCGCGCGAACTGATGATGGGCAAGCTCGCCGGGATCTGCGGGATCGCCCTGACGCAGCTCGTCCTATGGCTGGTGAGCGTCGGTGTGCTCACAGCACCGGCGGTCGCCACCTCGCTCGGCATCCTGTCGACCCAGGTCGACATCCCGCAGCTCGAGCCGGCGGTGATCGTCCACTTCATCGCGCTCTTCATGATCGGCTTCTTCGTCTACGCCGCCCTCTACGCGGCGATCGGCGCGGCGTTCAACAACGTGCAGGAGGCGCAGCAGTTCGCCGGCTTCGCGGTGTTCCTGCTGGTCGCGCCGATGCTGTTCTTCTTCCTCGTCATCAACGACCCCGACTCGACGCTTTCGGTCGTCACGTCGCTCTTCCCGCCGTTCACACCGACGATCATGCTGCTGAGAATCGCGGTCAAGACGCCGCCGATGTGGCAGGTCGGGCTCGGCTACCTGCTCGCCATCGGCTTCGCCTGGCTGATGGTGGCCGTCGCCGGCCGGATCTACCGCACCGGCATCCTGATGTACGGCAAGAAGCCGACACTCCAGGAGCTGTGGCGCTGGGTGCGCTACGACTGACGGCTGCCGGGCGTCGGCACCTCACGGCGGCAGCTACTCCGGAACCGGCCGACTCCGTTCGCTGGCGATCTTCCAGGCTCCTCCGATCCGGACGAGCTCGAGAGTCTTGATCACGCTGTCGTTGAAGGTGTTCGAGCGGTAGTCCTGCTGGAACGAGACGATCGCCCGATCCTGCGCGATCACCTGCACGTCGATCTCCCCGATCGTCAGCTCGACGAAGCTCGGCCGGGTGATTCGGGTGCGGCGCTGATCCGCCCACCCCGATCGGCTCAGCCCGTCGGGCGGCACGAAACGATCCGCATACATGTCGAGATAGGCATCGACGTTCTGCGACGACCAGGCGCTCGCCCACGCCCGCACGGCGTCGGCGAGTGCGATCGGGTCGGGGCGGGCCGTTCTCTGACGATCCGCCTCCGGCGTCGGCGGCGCAGGCATCCGTCGCTCGGGAGCCGGCAGTTCAGGAACTCGCTGTTGCGCTGCTGGCTGTTCAGCAGGCACGGAGCTCTCCGGAATCGAGCTCTCGACCCCCGGCAGCGGCGCCGCGGGCGTCGTCCTTCGGGCCTCCCGCTCGGGCACCGACTCGTCGAGCGGCTCGACGGGCGGGTCGAGCGGCGGGGCGACGACGATCTTGCGGTCACCTTCGGCGACCAGTGGTGGCTCGGCCCGCACGGTCTCGAGTTCTTCTCGCAGCGCCGCCAACTCCGTCTCGAGGCGCCCGGCCCGTGCCCGAGCCGCTTCGGCGTCGCGAGCTTCGACCTCGAGAGCCGCGCGCCCGGCCTCGAGCTCCGCCTCGACCTGAGCCAACCTCTCGCTGCTGGTCTCCCGCTCGGCCTCGAGCTCGACAAGTCGAGCGTTCGCACTCGTGAGGGCCTCGGCCGAGGCGAGCCCCTCCTCGAGGTTCTCCTCGAGGCTCCGGCGGCGCGTCTCGCTCTCGTTCCAGCGGGCCGTCGCATTCTGAAGCTCGTCGTCGCGGCGGGCGAGCTCGGACTCGAGCTCCGCCGCGCGGCTGGTGGCCGTGGCCGCGTCGAGCCGGGCCTCTTCCAGCCGCTCTCCGAGGTCCTCCAGGCTCTTCTCGAGTGCGGCGGTGGTCGCCGCCTCGCTTTGCGCCTGCGTCAACTGCTGCTCGAGCGGCGCGGTCGCCGCCTGGAGAGCCGCCAGCTCGCCCGCTACCTCAGCACCGCGCTCGACGGCCGATCGCAGATCCGCTTCTGCCCGCGCGAGGCGCTCTTCGAGATCGGTCCTTGCCGTCGCATCCGCCGCGCGAGCCGTCTCGAGCTCGGCGACCTCGCTCCGACTCTCTTCCAACTGTTCGCGCAACGTCGTTTCCCGTTCCTCGGCGGTAGCTGCAGCCTCCCTGCCGCCCTCCAGCCGCTCGCTGAGTCGGTCGCGTTCGCTCTCGAGGGCACCGCCTCGCTCACGCTCCAGAGCGAGTTCCTGCTCGAGGGATCGCATCTTCTCGTCCACGGCGAGGCGGTCGGTCCTCTCCGCTTCCAGCTCACCGGTCGAGAGTTCGACCCGCTCTCGAGCTGCGTCGAGCGCCGCGGTCGTCGCCTGCAACTCGCCTTCGACGCTCGCCAGTCGCTCCTCCAGGGTCGCCCTCTCCCCCGAGACCATGTCGAGCGTCGCCTGCGCTTCGGTGACGCGTGACTCCACCTCGCGGAAGCTCTCTCGCGCTGTCTCGAGCTCGGCCTCGAGGGCCGCGACACGCTCGGCTTCGCGATCGCCCGCCTCTCCATGGGCCGTCAGCTCGTCTTCCGCAGCGAGTCGAAGCGACCGTTCGGCTTCGAGCTCGCCCTTCACTCCGCCGAGCTCGCGGCGAGCGGCGGCGAGCTCCTCGACGGCGATCTCCAGCTCCTGCTCGAGGGCGGAGACGCGCTCTCCGGAGGACGCCGCTTGTGCCGTCCTCGCATCGAGCCGCTCCCGGAGTTCAGAAGTGAGTGCCTCCGCCTGTCGGAGGCTCGCTTCGAGGCCGGTCTGCTGCTGCTCGACCGCCGCGACCCGCTGAGCCCCGCTGTCTCGCACCTCCGCCAGCTCCTCCTCGACGCCGGCGCGTGCCGCGCGTTCGTCGGCCAGTTCGGCCTGGGCGAACTCGAGACTGCGCCGTGCGGTCGCGAGCTCGGCTTCGAGCGCCTCGCGAGCGGCCGCCGCGCTGCCGGAGGTCTCCGACAGCTGGTCGCGGAGGCTCGCCAAACGTGTCTCCACCTCCGTCTTCTCGGCGCTCATGCGCTGCGCCTCGTCGCGTGAGGAGATCTGCAGGCTCTCGAGCTCGCTGGAGAGCTGCTCGGCACTCGTCCGGGCTGCCGCGACCTCGGTCGTGCGTGCCTCGAGCTCACGGGACAACTCCTCTCTGCCCCTCTCGGCCGACGACAGCCGCTCTCGCAGGTCGGCCAGCTCGATCTCGCGCTCCTGCAGGTCGTCGGCGACGCCGGCCAGACCGGAGCTCCGATCCAGGGCCGCTGCCAGTGCCGCCCGTGCGGCGACGACTTCGGCCGTCACTCGCGTCAGCTCTTCCGCGGCGCGTTGCTGGTCGGCCCGGACCTCTGCCACCTCCCTGCCGAGGCCCTCGATCCTCTCCGCCCGCTCGGCGAGCTCGCGCGACTCCACCGACGAACGCTCGGCGCCCAGGTCGCGAGAGAGCTCCTCGGCCGCCAGGCGAGCCTGCCGCTCGCGGGCGAGACTCGCTCGCGCCGCTTCCAGCTCGACCTCGAGATCGCTCATCCGCGCGACACCCTGCGCCAGCTCGCCCAGTCTCGTGCGGGCGCTCGTGCCGAGTTCGCGGGCCCGGTCGAGCTCGGCTTCGAGCGCTTCCGATCGAGCGACGGCGGCACCGAGCTGCTGCCGCAGCTGCTCGAGCTCTCGCTCCAGCTCCGTCGCGCTCGCCGCCTGAAGGCGCGCTTCGCCGACGCCGATCGACTGCTGTCGCAGCGCCGCCTCCAGGCGCGCCTCGAGCCCGGCGTTGGCCGTCTCCAGCTCGGCGATCGTCTCGAGATGCTGCTGCGCCGTCGCAGCCGCCTCTTCCAGTCTGCGGTCTCCCGTCCCCAACCGGTCCTGCAATTGCCCCTGACGCTCGAGGCCGGCTTCGAGATCGGCCCGCGCAGTGGCCAGGTCGGTCCTCAACCGGGCCTCGAGCTCTCTGAGCGCCTCGAAACGCTCCGACAGAGCCTGCTCGCGGGCGTTCGCCGCGGCCAGTTCGGTCGTCGCCTGCTCGAGGTTCGCCGCAAGCTCCGATGCACGACCCTCCGCCTGTTCGTCGAGCTGGCGTCGCCCGCCGAGTTCGCCGCGCAGGTCGGACACCGTGCGATTCAAGGCTTCCGCGGCGGCTTCGGCTTCGGCGAGGGCGCTTTCCAGCTCCTCGACCCGTGCGCTCTTCTCCGCCGCCGAAGCCGTCGCCGCGGCGAGTCGCGCCTCGAGATCCGCGGAGCGGCTGCGTTCGGCCTCCGACTCGACTCCCGCCCCGCGCAGCGTCTCGGCCTGCGCGGCGAGACGCTGCTCCAGCGCCGCAACGGCGACGGACTGCTCCTCGGCGCGCTCGAGGGCCGCAGCCAGCTCGGTACGCGCCGAGTCGAGCTGGGACACGAGGGCTTCGCTCTCGTCCCGGCTGCCGTCGAGCGACTGCGTCCGCTCGGCGAGGCTCCGCTCCGCGTCGGCCAACTGCTGTTCGACGCGGGTGCGTTGCTCCCTCTCCGCGGCGAGCGCCGACTCCACCTCACCGCGAGCCCCCTCCTGAGACGCCGCCAGCGACCGCGCCTCGGCAAGGGCCGCCTCGAGCTCTCGGACCCTCTCGTCCCCCGCTCGGGTCGCCTCCGACGTCTCCTGCTGCCGACGACCCTCGAGCTCCTCGAGCTGACCGGCCAGTCGGGAGTTCTCCTCAGCGAGCTGCGTCAGCTCGCCTTCCGCGTCGCTGCGCCAGGCTTGCTGCTCTTCCAGCGCGCCGGCGAGCTCCTCCGCCTCCCGGCGCGCCACGATCCGCTCCGATTCGGCGAGTTCCTTCTCCCCGGTCTCCCGATCGAGCGCCTCCCTCAGCGCCTGCAGTTCGGACGCGGTGGCAGCCTGGTCGGCGCCGGCCGCCTCGAGGGTTGCCACCTGCCGCTCGCGGTCGTCGAGTCGCGAGCGCAGGTCGGCGATCTCGGACTCCAGGGCCGCCACCTGCTCGTCCGACCGGGGTGTCGCCGCCGGCTCCCCGGCAGCACTTCCACCGTCCGACGCAGCCAGCAGCGCGTCACGCTCCGCCGTGAGCTCCTCGACCCGGCCGAGGAGCTCGAGCCGCTCGGCGTTGGCCACCGACGAGAGCTGCCCCGCCCCTTCCTCCAGGGCGGCGATCTGGCGATCCTTGTCCGCCATCGCCTCCCGCAGCTCCTCGATCTCGGTTCGCAGCGCGGCCGCCACCTCGCTTCCCCCCTCCGCGCGCAGCGAAGCGAGCTCCTTCTCGAGCTGCTCGACCCTCAGGCGCGCGACATCGGCGGCGAGCGACGCGTTGCGCAGGGCCGTCTCCTCGTCCTCCGATGCCGACGTGACGTAGTCGGCGTGCACCCAGCCGTCCGCGTTGCCGGTGCGAACCTGAATCCAGACCCCCCGCCGTGCAAGCACCTCGAGTTCCTGTCCGGCCTCGAGCAGCACGACCCGCTGGCTGTCGGTAGACGGCTCCTGGCGCAGGTTCAGCCGACCGGTAGTGCGAACGGTCTCGGCGATCGACGCGGCCGCAGCCCACACGAGGGCGGCGACGAAAACCACGATGACGCGAAGCATGAAGGTCCCTTCCCCGGATCCCGAACGTCAACAAAAGAAAGACAGATAGACGGCGCGATGTTAGCAGTCCGCCTCCCATCCGAAGCGGCCGGGCCCGTCTCCTGGCGGGAGGCGTCGAGAGTCCACAGTGAGGCTATGGAGCGGTTCATCGCCGGAGTGCGGTGAGCAAGTCACAGTGACCGCAGGAGGTCGCCATGCGTTCCACTCTCACCCTACTCGTTGTCCTTCTGACGACGGCGCCCGCGGGCGCCCAGTGGGCTTTCGAGGAGACCTTCGATGGGCTCGACCCGGCGGCGCCGTCGCAGGCGCTCCTGCCCGACCACTTCGACTTCGTCGCCACTCACCGCACCCATCCGCGCGATCACGAGCCGGGATTCGACCCGTTTCCGGCCGACCACGGTCCGGACTGCGCCGGCCCCGCTCCCCCGAACCCGGCGCAGCACCCGGTCGTCACCAGTCACGGCTCGAACGGCGCCGATCCCGACGAGAGCTTCTTCATCTGCCGGCAGCACATGATGTCGTCGATGGGCCACGTCGAGGGGTACTCGGTGAGCGCCTTCTGGACCCGTCAGGAGTTCGACTTCGCCGACGGCGGCGTCCTCGAGTTCGACGTCAACATCAACGACGGCCACTCCCGGTCGTGGTGGGAGGTGCTGATCGCGCCCCGGGAGCAGATGAAGATCGGCGCCGCCCGCGAGTGGCTGCCGATCTCCGAGACCTACCCGCGCGAGCGGATCGTCCTCGACTTCTCGCCCGGCTCACGCCGCTCGATCGCTGTCGGCAGCGGCGACGTCGCGCCGGGCGGCTGGCTCGTCGACGATGGCGACTGGCGCGACTGGCGCGTCATCGACCCGGCCGACCCGGCTCTCGACGACCGGCGCATCCGCAGACGGATGCGGGTCGAGCTCTCGGCCGACCGCATCGACTGGTCGATCGAGAAGGAGGACGGCAGCTTCGACACCTGGGGAGTCACGGTGACGGGAGGGCTCCCCTTCGACCGCGGTGTCGTGCTCTTCAAGACCCACGCCTACACCCCCAACAACGACGACAACTTCGACCAGTTCACCTTTCACTGGGACAACCTGCGCTTCGACGGCCCGGTCACAGGGAGGTGGGAGTCGTTCGAAGCCACCGGGCTGGTCTACCTCGAGGCCAACGGCAACCGCCCGATCGGCGACAACGAGACCGCGACGATCGACCTGCCGCACCTGGGATCGCTACCGGTGCTGGCCGGTCAGCTCCACGGCGCGATGAACGGCCAGGTGCTACTGAGCGTCAACGGCGGAGCGAACCGGGTCGTCCACCCCATCGACTACTCCGTCGATGGCGGCGACCCTCCCGAGTGCGGTCAGAGCGGCTGGGCGAGCTTCCGGCTGCCCCTCGATCCGGGCGAGCTGGTGGCGGGAACGAACGAGTTCCGCTGGACCGTCGGCCCGCGGCCCGCGTGCGCCAGCAACTGGTGGTGGGACGGCTTCACCGTCAAGGCGCTCGAGGTCCAGTTCGAACTCGATGCGCCGCTCTTCGAAGACGGATTCGAGTCGGGCGACACCACCGCCTGGTCGACGACGGTCCCCTGAGCGGGCGCTCAGTCCCGAGCCGCGACCTCGTGGCGCCGCGGAGGGAGGACGAGTCGCGCAACGGCGGTCTCAGCGCCATCCGCTTCAGGAGCCTGCCTTCAACGATCGAATTTTCGGGCAGTCAGACTCAGGCGATCAGCTTCCTCAGTTCCCGTCACCGGAGGCCGAGATCTCGATCCAGCACTCGATCGCTGGGAAGAGCTCGATCGAGAGACCCCGCGCCGAGCGTTCGTCGATCGTCACGTCGGGGTAGATGACGGGGGAGAAGCCGTCCAACTCGACGTTCACTGTGTAGCGGCCGACGACCAGACCCTCGAAGACGGCACGTCCCTTCTCATCGGTAGCCAGCACCCGCGACACCTCCGAGTTCTCAACTGCGACCGTGACAGCGGGCAAGGGCTCACCCTGATCGTCCACGACCATGGCGACCAGGGTTCCCCCTAGTGGCGGCACTCCCACGGCGTCGGGCAGCAAGACGACCGAGAGGCCTGCAGTGAATGCGGCGAGCCTCACGTCGTCGCTCGTGTCCCGCCGACCGTCGGCGCCGAGACTGAGGAGTTCCACCGACCTCACTCCACCTTGGGGACCTTCGTAGGTCCCGGGCCTCACAGCGAGTCGGCGCCCCCATTCGTCGTGCCAGCTTCCGTGTCGAACCAGCTTCGAAACAGCCCTCTTCACCGCAGCGAGGTCGTGCTCCCCAGGCACGCCCCTGTGCCGCTGATCCAGCTCGTCGACGATAGTCCCGAGGAGGTACTCGGCGACCGGAGCGACCCTCTCCGGCGACTCTCCTGCCAGCTTCACCCACAGGCAGTGCTCTCCGCAGGAGACATCGGAGTCTTGGTGGAGAGCCAGTCGCGGCCCCGACGACTCAGCAGCGACCTCCGCATTGAGCACCGGCGACAGGCACCAAAGCAGCAGTGGCACAAACAACCTCATCCACTGGAGCGAGAATGCAACTGCCCTGCCAGCACCGGTCCCCGGTCAGTGCAGCAAGCCTTCGAGCTCGCTCCAGTCAGGTGAACCGAACAATCCGGCCGAGCGGATCAGACCCAGAGCGGAACGATCTCGAAACGATCGACGTCGACGAGGCCCTGGTCGGTCAGCTTGAGGCTCGGGATGACCTCGAGGGCCATGAAGCTCAGGGCCATGAACGGGTCTTCGAGCGTCGCGCCACGCTCGCGGGAGGCGGCGATCGCGGCGTCGAGGCCGTCGCGGACCTCCTCGATCGGGCGGTCGCTCATCAGGCCGGCGAGCGGTAGCGGCACGTCGGCGACGACCTGTTCGCCCTCGGCGACGACGAGGCCGCCGCCGATGCGCTCAGCGTGCTCGGCCGCGGTGCGCATCGACGTGTCGTCGGCGCCGACGACGACCAGGTTGTGATGGTCGTGGGCGACGGTCGAGGCGAGCGCGCCGCGCTGGAGCCCGAAGCCGGCCAGAAACCCGAGCCCGACCGCGCCGCTCGCTCGGTGGCGCTCGAGGACCGCCATCTTGAGCAGGTCGCGCGAAGGGTCGGCCACGGCGTGACCGTCGACGATCAGCGCCCGTTCCTCCCGAGCCTCGGTGACGAGCTGGTCGGGGATCGAGCCGATGACCCGCACCCGCTCGCCCGCCGCCGGGACGGCGAGCTCGACCGACTCCCAGTCGACGTGAATCGAGTTGGGGAGCATTCCCGAGCGGGCTCCGGAGACGCCGTCGAGGAGCGTCCGGTCGCGCGCCACGACGCGGCCGCCCCGAATGACGACGCGCGGCCGCGGTGAGGCGAGGTCGTCGAACACGATCAGATCGGCTCGGCGCCCCGGTGCGACCGCTCCGCGATCCCGCAGGCCGAAGTACTCGGCGGTGTTGAGCGTCGCCAGCCGGATCGCGACGATCGGATCGAGACCGCCGGCGATGGCGCACCGCACCATGTCGTCGATGTGCCCTTCGTCGAGCAGGTGAGCCGGCGTCCGGTCGTCGGTGCACAGGCAGATTCGCGCCAGGGTCTCGGGCGTCACCAGCGGCAGCAGCGCCTCGAGGTTGCGGGCGTTGGTCGCCTCGCGCACGAGGAGCGTCATCCCGCGGCGGAGCTTCTCGCGCGCTTCGTCCGCTGTCGTGCACTCGTGGTCCGAGCCGATGCCCGCCGCCACGTAGGCGTTGAGCTCGCGGCCCGACAGCCCGGGGCAGTGCCCATCGACCGCCAGCCCCGAGAAGGCGTCGATCTTGGCGAGCACCCGCTCGTCGCCATGGACGACGCCGGGGAAGTTCATCACCTCGGCGAGCCCCAGGAGCCAGGGACTCCCCTTGAGCGTTGCAAGATCGTCCGCCTCGAGCGTCGCGCCGCTCGTCTCCATGTGGGTCGCCGGAACACACGACGACGCCATGATGTACATCGACAACACTCCGTGGCGGGCGCTCTCCGCCATGAAGCGGATGCCGTCGAGGCCGTGGACGTTCGCGATCTCGTGGGGATCGGTCACCACCGTCGTCGTCCCCATCGGCACCACCGCTCGGCCGAACTCGGAAGGCGGCACCATGGCGCTCTCGATGTGGACGTGGGCGTCGATCAGGCCGGGAGCGACGAACGCTCCCCCGAGGTCGATCGTCTCGCGCCCCTCGTAGCTGCCGAGGCCGACGATCCACGAACCGGCGATCGCGACGTCGAGTTCCTCGATCTCGTGGGTGAAGACGTTGACCACCCTGGCGTTCGTCAGGACGAGATCGACCGGGTCGTCACCGCGGGCGTGTCGGAGTCGTCGTTCGAGCCGCATGGGGAATCCCTGGTGGACGGCAACTCCCTTATCGGGGCTTGCCGCTCACTAGGCTACTCCGATCCTGGTGGCGCGCGCACCGAGTGCGCAGCAGATCTCGTACGGGATCGTGTCGGCGAGCGCGGCCAGCCGCTCGAGGCTGTGCGGAGCATCGGGGTCGTTCGAGATCACCTCGATCTCGTCGCCGACCCGAGCTTCCGGCACCGCGGAAAGGTCGACGACCGCCTGGTCCATCGACACGCGGCCACACACCGGGACGTCCCGGCCACGGAGCCTCATCGTCGCCACACCCCCGAGACGGCGGGGGTACCCGTCCGCATACCCGATCGGCACCAGCCCGATCGGCGTCGCCTCGGCAAAGGTGTGGGTGCCGCCGTACCCGGTCGCGCTTCCGGCGGGGGCGGTCTTGGTCTCGATCAGCCTCGCGACGACACGAAGCGCCGGTCGCAGGTCGAGGGGGCGTGCCATGGCGACGCTCGGATAGGCGCCGTAGAGCGCGAGGCCCGGCCGGACAAGATCGTAGTGAGACCGCGGCAGGGCGAGCACGCCGGCCGAGTTCGCCGCGTGACGGGTCACCGGCGGCGCGCCCTCCAGAAGGTCGTCGAAGCGGTCGAGCTGCGCGTGTGCAGATCCGAGATCGGCCGAGTCGGCGCTCGCCAGTTGCGTGTAGACGCCGGCCAGACGGACCGGCGAGGCGGCACACGCCTCGACGACCGGTCGCGCCCCTCCGACCAGGACGCCGCTGCGCGTCATCCCGGTATCCAGCTTCAGGTGCACTTCGGCCTCGCGACCGACAGCGGCGGCGGCGGCCTCGATCGGTGCGAGATCGTCGGCCGAGGTGATCGTCAGCGTGACGCCGGCGGCGATCTGTGCCTCCAGCGTGTCCCTCAGCTCGCCTGCGGGAACGGCGCCGAGTGCCCGAAAGAAGGTCAGTACCGGGCCCCGCCAGCCGAGCTCGCGCAGCCTGAGAGCGGTCGACGGCAGCGTCACCGCCATCCGGTCGACCAGCGGAGCGAGCCTCGGCACGACGACCTCGAGACCGTGCCCGTAGGCATCCGCCTTCACCACGGCGCAGATCTCGACGCGCTCCGGCAGCCGCTCGCGGAGGCGACCGACGTTGTGGGCGAAGGCACCCGCCGAGACCTCCGCTCGAAGCACACCCTCCATCGCGCGATCCTACCCGCCCGGACAGCTGCCCTTCCCCATCCGCGATCGTTCCAGCCGGGCCGGAAGGTTAGACTCGCCGCTTCGCGGAACTCCCGATGCTCGTCGACCTCAACGATCTCACCGGCAGCGAACGCTTCGAAGCCGACGTCTGCATCGCCGGTGCCGGTGCCGCGGGCATCACGCTCGCGCGGGCACTGGCGGCCCGGGGCAGGTCGGTCCTGCTGCTCGAGAGCGGCGGCCCCGCCTACGAACAGCCGACGCAGGAGCTCTACGTCGGAACCGAGACCGGCACCCTGCTCGATGAGCGGAATCACTACCTCGCCGCCACGAGGCTGCGCTATCTGGGCGGGACGACCAACCACTGGAACGGCTGGTGTCGGCCGCTCGAGAACAACACCTTCAAGCTCCGCCCGTGGGTCGCCGACGTCGGGTGGCCGTTCGATCGCGAGGCTCTCGAGCCCTACTACCGGCAGGCCGTCGGCGAAGTCGAGCTCAGCCCGTTCGACTACGACGACGCCACGGCGAGCGAGCAACTGCGCATCGACGACGTCGTCGAGACGGTGTTCTTCCACATCAGCCCGCCGACCCGGTACGCGCTGCGCTATCGGGAGGAGCTCGAGCGGAGCGAGAAGATTCAGCTCCTGCTCCACGCCAACCTGACGCGCCTCGACACCGACGGCCAGGCGCGCACCGTGCGCCGCGCCGTCGCCCGGCCGATCGGCGGCCCGGAGTTCACGCTCAAGGCGCGCCACTTCGTGCTGGCAACCGGGGCCATCGAGAACGCCCGCATCCTGCTCGCCAACGACCGGGTGCAGAGCGGCGGGCTCGGCAACGACCACGACCTCGTCGGGCGCTACTTCATGGATCACCTCCACGCCCGGGTCGGCCGCATCACCTTCCCGTACTGGCAGCGGGCGGTGCCGCGCGCCTACGATCCGGTGTTCATCCGCGGGCGCGAGAACATCGCCCGCGGCGTGCTGCGGATCACCGACCACGAGCAGGAGAGTCGGCAACTCCCCAACGGCCTCGTGGTGCTCGACCGCATGACGATCCCGGAGACGCGCCGCCTCGAGCTCGCTCCGGACATCGCCCGCTTCGCCATCGACCAGCTGCGCCTCGGCCGCAAGCCACCCGCCAATCGCGGCGACTCCTACTTCGGTTGGGTCACCGTCCACGGGGAGCAGAAACCCAACCCGGACTGCCGGGTCACCCTCGGCGACGAGGTCGACGAGCTGGGCATGCGCCGCTCCCACCTCGCCTGGCAGCTGCGCGACGAGGACGTGCTCAACCTGCTGAAGACGGCGCGTCTCGTGGCCGAGCGGCTCGGCGCCAACGGCCGCGGCCGGATGATGCTCTTCACCACCGAGGAAGACCTGCTGGAGCGGACCCAGTGGAGCTTCCATCACATGGGGACGACCCGGATGCACGAGGATCCGAAGCGCGGCGTCGTCGATCCCGACTGCAAGGTCCACGGCGTCGACAACCTCTACATCGCCGGCAGCTCGGTGTTCCCGACCTCGGGCACCTCCAACCCGACGCTGACGCTGCTGGCGCTGGCGTTGCGGATGGCCGACCACCTGGCCTGACCTTCTCAGGCTAGCGCCGGCCCGTCCCGGGCGGATCGCCCGTTCACAGAGGCAGGGGGTACCCTGGGTGCCTCCAGTCTCGAAGATGAGGTCGACGATCGGGATCGCACTCGCCCTGATCGCTGTCGCGCCGGCTGCCGCCGCCGAACCGCCGCCAGCGATCGCCGAGCTGTTTGCCGCAGCTCTCGGACACCTGCAGACCGGGGAGGCTGCGGCCGCGTTGGAGCCGGCCCGCCTGTGCTGGGAGCTCCAGCAGCAGCATCTCGATCCGCGAGCCCCGGACGCGACGGCGTGCGCCGTCCTGCTGGTGAATGTGCACCGGGCGCTCGGCGACCTCGACGCGGCCCGCGAGCTGGCGGCGATCGTGTTCGATCATCTGACGGACGCCGTCGGCGCCGAGCACGAGTTGACTGCCGGAGCCGCCTCGGCACTCGCCCAGCTCCACTGGCAGTTGGGCGACCCGGATCGTGCGATCCCGCTCTACCAGGCGGCGCTCGCGACCTTCGACCGCGCGGGCGACCCGGACGACCCCGAGGCGTTGATGACCGCCTCCTTCCTCGCCTTGGCCCTGGGCGACGCGGGCCGGCCGGCGGAGGCAGTGCCGCTCGCACGGCGCGTGGTTCTATCGTTCGAGCGTCTGCTGGGACCGGATCACGAGGAGACGGCGACCTACCGCCATCAACTCGCCGGACTGCTCTACGAGATCGGCGAGTGGGACGAGGCCGGGCGCGAGTTCGAGCGCACCCTCGCGGTGCGGGAGGAGAAGCTCGGCCCGATCGACCCGTTGACCGGGGTGACGCTCAACAACTTCGGTCTGCTGCTGCGCGACCGCGGCGACTTCTCGCGGGCGCGCGCGTACCTCGAGCGCTCGCTGTCGATCTCGGAACGCAACCCACTCACGCCACCGGAGGAACTCGGCAAGAGCTACGACAACCTTGCCACCCTGCTGCACGCCGTGGGCGACTTCGAGAGCGCGCTCGAGCGCGCCGACCGGGCGGTGGAGACGCTGGAGACCGCCGCCGGACCGACTTCGATCCAGGCGGCAATCGCGCGCTCGAACCGCGCCTCGATCCTCCAGCAGCTCGGCCGCCGCAGCGAAGCACGATCGGAGTTCGAAGCGGTGCTGCCGATCCTCGACGCTCAGCCCGACGGCTCCTACGCAGCTCAGGTGCTCAACAACCTGGCCGCCCTCGACTGGCTGGAGGGCAGCGAGCAGAAGGCTCTGGCGCGCGCGCGCGAAGCCGCAAGCCGCCAGGTCGCCGAGCAGGGGCTCGACGACCCGGACAGCGACATCGCGCGCATGAACCTGGCGACGCTGCTCGCCGACTCGGGCGACTTCGAGGCGGCGCGGGCGCTCTACCAGGACGTGCTGGCGGCCCAGACGGCTCGCGGAGCGGCCCTCGCCCGGGTGAGCCAGGTCAATCTGGCGATCCTCGCCCAGCGAACCGGCGACCTCGACGGCGCGCTCGATGCGCTCGAGAAGAGCCTGGAGAGTGAGGAGGCCCTGCTCATCGACGTCCTCTCACAGGGCACCGATGCCGAAAAGCGACTCTTCCTGGAGCAGGGGCGGAGCACTGCCAACTGGGCGGTCGACTTGCACCTGCTGCACCGAAGCGACGATCCACGGGCGGCTCGGATCGCGCTGAGCGCGATCCTTCGCCGCAAGGGGAGGCCGCTCGACGTCGAGGCCGCAGCACGTTCGCTCTTCCACGATGGTCTCGGCGTTCAGGCCCGGGACATCCAGAAACGGCTCGCCGACCTCAGAGCCCGTCGGGCGCGCCTCGACTCCTCGGAGCGAAAGCACCGTCGCGACATCGCCATCGTCGACGCCGCGATCGAGCGCATGGCAGGGGACCTGTCGGAACTCGTACCCGTCGAACGAACCAGCGTCACCGTGGAGCAGGTAACGCGGGGGCTGGGACGTGGAACCGCACTGGTCGAGTTCGTCGGCTACTGGCCGGTCGACTTCGAGGCGGCGCCGGGGAGGCGCCACGGAACGCGACGCTACGCCGCCTACGTGCTCGACGCTCTCGGCGGCGTGAGGGCCGTCGACCTCGGGCCCGCCGACGTCATCGACGAAGCGGCCCTCGCGTTCGCTGAATCTGTCGGCAACATCCGCCATGACGTCCGTGCCCTCGGTGCGGCGCTGTCGAGGCTCGCCTTCGAGCCTCTCCGCCCGTTCCTGGAGGATCGCACCCGGCTGCTGATCGCCCCCGACGGCGTGTTGCATCTGGTGCCCTTTGCCGCGCTGGTCGACGAGGACGGGCGCTACCTGGTCGAGACCTTCGAGATCACCCTCCTGACGAGCGGTCGAGACCTGGCGCGCCGAACCGAGTCGAGACCGCAGAGCGCGCCCCTTCTGATGGGCGGCATCGACTTCGGCGAAGGTGGAGGAACGACCGACGGAGACCCTCTCGGGGCGGTCAGCTTCGCCGAGCTTCCGGGCACGGCCGGCGAGGTGCGCGAGATCTCCGCCCTGATGGCCGCCCTCGGGCCCGTGACCCTCGCCGGCGCCGAGGCCAGCGAGGCGGCACTGCGGACCGCAAGAGCGCCGGCGGTCCTCCACCTGGCGACCCACGGCTTCTTTCTCGCCACCGACACCGTCGCCCCGCCGCCGCCACCCGACGCCCCGCCACGCGCGGATGGACGCTCGTTCGACTCGCTGACCGCCTCGGGGCTCGCGCTCGCCGGCTTCAACGAGCGAGGCAGCCGCGAGGACGGAACCGACGACGGCGTGCTGACCGCCCTCGAGATGCTCGATCTCGATCTGGCGGGTACCGAGATCGTCGCGCTTTCGGCGTGCGAGACCGGCAAAGGGGAGGTGCGGGACGGCCAGGGGGTCTTCGGCCTGCGCCGGGCGCTCCTGTTGGCCGGCTCACGCAGCCAGTTGACGACCCTGTGGCAGATCGACGATGTCGCAACCCGCGAGTTGATGGCCTCGTGGTACCGCCAGCTCATGTCCGGTGCCGGTCGAGCCGAGGCTCTTCGCAGCGTTCAGCTGGCGGCTCTCTCCGGCGAAGCGCTCCCCGGCGGAGCCGGTGTCCTGAGCCGAGGCTCTACGAGGCTGGGCCTCGGCAGCGAGGATCCGGAACTCGAGGGGACGAGGCACCCCTACTACTGGGCGGGCTTCGTCCTCTCCGGTGACGCCGGGCCGGTACCCGCCCTCCAGCCGCGCCGCTAACATCGGCCCCATCGACACCAGCAACTCTCCCTCGCCGTCGCGAGTCGTCTACGGCCTCGACGACCGGCCTCCTCTGCGGGAGGCGCTGCCACTGGGCCTTCAGCACCTGGTGGCGATGATCCTGTCGAACGTCGCGGTGCCGCTGATCATCGCCCGCGGCATCGGCGTCTCGCCTGCGGACACCGCGGTGCTGGTGCAGATGGTGCTGGTGATGGCAGGGCTGGCGACGATCGTCCAGGCTTTTCCCGTAGGTCCGATCGGCGGACGGATCCCGATCGTCATGGGAACCTCCGTCGCCTTCGCCGGCGCGCTGATCGCCGTCGGCCGGCAGTACGGGCTGCCGACGGTCTTCGGCGCCTGTCTGGCTGCGGCGAGCGTCGAGGTCGTGCTGGGACTCGGTCTGAAGCGGGTGCGCCACTGGTTCCCGCCGCTGGTCAACGGCATCGTCGTCATGCTGATCGGGCTCACCCTGATCCCGGTGGGGGTCGACTTCGCGGCGGGCGGCATCGGTGCCGCCGACTACGGCGACCCACTCCACCTGGGCGTCGCCGCGCTCGTCCTGGTCGCCGCCGTCGCTCTCCAGCAGTGGGGCCGCGGCTTCGCCAGCTACGGCAGCATCTTCCTCGCCATCGCTCTCGGCTGCGGCGTGGCACTGGCCCTCGGCCGTTTCGATCTCGGCGCTGTGACCGAAGCCGACTGGTGGTCTCTGCCGCGCCCGCTGACTTTCGGCCTCGAGTTCCACTGGCAGCCGATCGTGGTCGTCGCCTTCCTCTACGTCGTCTCGACGATGGAGACACTCGGCGACATCGCCGGCACACTGGCCGTCGCGGGTCGCGAGCCGACCACTCGGGAGCTTCGAGGGGGCCTCCTGGCCGACGGCGTCATGAGCGCACTGGCCGCCGTCTGGAGCGCCTTTCCCAACACCTCCTACTCGCAGAACGTCGGCCTCGTGAATTTCACCGGCGTGGCGAGCCGCCACGTCACCGCCGTCACCGGAGGGCTGCTCTGCCTGATGGGGCTCGTCCCCAAGTTCGGTGCGCTCTTTGCCGCGATCCCGGCGTCGGTGATCGGCGGCGCCGGACTGGTGCTGTTTGCCATGATCTTCACCAGCGGCGCGCGGATGGTGCACGAGGGTGAGGCGTGGAATCAACGAACGCTCGTGATCATGGCGGTGTCGATCGGTCTCGGTCTCGGCATCGAGCTGCGGCCCGACGCTTTGGGAAAGCTACCGGGATGGGCCCAGGAGATCTTCGGCGCCGGACTGATCACCGGCGGGCTGGCCGCCCTGCTCCTGCAGAGGGTTCTTCCCCGCCGCCACGACGACTGACCGGCAGCAGCCGCCCGGTTCTGCGTGCGGGCGCGGCAGACGCGGCGTTTCTCTGTATGCGCGGCGCAACGGGGCGCCTCGCAATCGAGAGGAGACCTTCCTTGCAGGCCTGTGCAGCTTCTTCGTCGCCGCTGTGGCATCCCGTCCAGGTGCTCGTCGCCCTGGCGGCCGTCTCTCTCCCCGCCGTCGCTGGAGAGCCCTGGACCGACGATGCCATCGTCCAGGCCGTCCATCGAGGCTGCGATCGAGCCGAGCGCTTCGAGCTCTACCGCGGAGCGGACGGGAACTTCGACTTCCCCGGCCCGCTCTACCTCGCCCGAACCGGCGCCCGGAACGCGCACGGGGTGCTACTGACCCCCTACCTGCGCCTCTACCTGATGGGGCGCAGTCGTGGCTGTAAAGCGATCGACCTCGAGGAGGCCCGCAAGCTCGCCGCACCAGAGGTCTGGGCCGTGCTGTGGCGCTTCGAGGATCCACCGCGCCCGTACAGCTCGCGCACGTTCCACGACCAGCGGGTGCTCTACCCGACGGACGTGGTGTGGAGGGTCGACGGGCAACGGCTCGACCCGCTCTGGACTCGCGCGAGCGACCGCCACCTCGAGCGGTGGTTTCCGGCCGACTGGAACCAACGCGAGAGCCTGGTCGCCGCCTTCACGATTCCCCAGGGAAGAGGGAGCGTCGTCGTCGACTACCGGATCGAGGAGGACGGTCGGTCCTACCTGACCGAGACGCTCCACTTCAGCCTGGGCTGGATCCGGCCGCGCTGGTGGGAGGCCGCCTTCGGCAACGACTAGCGTGCGCTCGGGCCGGCGCCGGCGTTTCCCCTTCTGAGTGCAGCACCACAAGTCCATCGCTACAACCGGGCTCGGCATGGAGCCGAGCCGCCTGAAAGGAGCCCCCATGCGTATCACCCGTTTTGACCCTGTCTCCGTCGCCAAGGTCGTCGGCATCACCTACGTTCTCGTCGGCCTGGTGTCCGGTTTGCTACTGACTCTCCTCGCGCTCGTCGGCGGCCAGGCC
Organism: Candidatus Multivoradales bacterium; assembly: GCA_965223855.1. GTDB lineage: Bacteria > Acidobacteriota > Thermoanaerobaculia > Multivoradales > JAHEKO01 > CALZKB01. The sequence goes on along the minus strand of CBDCXM010000009.1, from coordinate 1,210,750 downwards.
GCCGGAGGCGAAGCCGGCGCCCTCGGAGGAATCCTCGGCTTCGGCGCGATCCTCTTTCTGCCGATCGGCTACGGGCTCGTCGGCTTCGTCGGCATGCTCATCCTCACCTGGCTGACGAACTTCGGTCTCAAGTGGGCCGGTGGTGTCCGGCTCGAGACAGAGTCGACGACCGAAGGATGAATCTCTCGAGATCGTCACCTCGGCTCGCCGGCGCGGTCCTTGTCGGCGCTCTCGGCCTGACCGTGCAGGGGTGCCTCCTTCTGGGGCACGATCTCTCGCGAATCGAAGCGGTCTCCAACTACTGCGGGTTCGACGTCATCGAGGCGTACCGCTGCCCGGGGTTCAAGTCCTCGTACCAGGTCGAGGGCTACTGCAAGAGCCCGTACGGCGTGCACTTCATCGAGGGCACTCTCAGCTGGAAGGCCGACGGCGGCAGCGTCGGCGAAACCTACTCCGTGCGCCCGATCCTCAACCAGTACCAGGTCGGGCCCGGAGAGATCTGGTTCTCGGCCACCTGCGATCTCGACCCGTTCACCGACGCCGCAGCGACGTGCAGCGACGCCGACTTCCATACGACGATCTCACCCCTGCCGATCGCCTTTCTCGATGCCGCGAAGGAGGCGAAGCCGGTCGCGAGATTGCTCTTCTCCGAGGCCGATCTCGCCGAACATCCGGTAGAGGAGAATTGCGCCCCGTCTCAGGAGCCGGCCGCGCTGCCGCCGGTCGAGGCGTTCCCACCGCCGATCGCCGAGGAGGTCTGCACCCCGGAACGGATCCCGGCGCTGATGGTCTCCTCCCCACCCGCGAACGAGCAGTACAAGGTCGGCGAGATCGCATCGTTCCAGCTCGACTTCCAACAGCTCGATCGAGACCCGCGGCCCGAGCTCGTCGAGATCGAGTGGGAGAAGCTGGAGGGGCGGAGATTCACACCGCTCCCGGGCCTGGTCACCGTCGCCGCCGCTCGCAACTTCCCCCTGACGATCGTCCTCTCCGCGACACGCACCAACACCGGCCCGGGCATCTTCCAGGTGCGGGTTCGGCCCTACGACCCCGAGTGCGCGCGCAAGTGGTCTGTGTGGCAGGAGTTCGAGGTCCTGGAAGGAGGCCTCGTCGTCTCTTCCTCGGGTCGGTAGCTGCCGTCTCTCAGCGCTCGATCCGCGGCCACACATGAAGCGCGCCGCTAGCGCTCCAGCAGCCCCTCGACCAGAAGCAGGTCGTTGATCACGGAACCCCTGCTGACCGCCAGGCGCGTCCCGTCCGGAGAGAGATCGAAGGAGAAGATGACCCCTTCACGAAAGAACGTGACCTGTTGCTCCTCCAGGTCATCGAGGTCCACCCGGTAGATGTTGCCGACTCCGTCGATCATCCTGGACACGAAGAGCGAGCCGTCGTCGGCCCAGGGGGAGTAGGTCTCGGAGTGAAGATCGAGCCATCTCGTAGGCTCGCTCTCTTGGCGACTGTCTGTGTCGAACGGATAGATCGCTGTCCCCCACCGGCCGATCACCGGGTCGAACTCGTGCAACGCGAAGCGTCGCCCGTCGGGGGAGAAGCTGGCGAGATGCGACTGCCTGCGGCTGACGGCGATGGGTTCGCCGCCGCTGCGCTCCGATCGCACGAAGTGCCACCTCTCGCCGTCGAAAAGCTCGTAGAAGATCCACTCACCATCTCGCGAGACCGTCGGTCGCTCGGCGTAAGAGTGCAGCGGCGAGAGACGGCGTGGCGGGCCGCCGTTGCCGGGCACCGTGTAGATGCCGGCCCGGTCGTCGAAGGTCCAACCGGAATAGAAGACGATCCGCCCTGAGTCGTCGACCGCAGCAGCACGCGCGGGCTCGGCCGCGACGCGAGTCGAGAGACCACCAGTGGCTGGGACTCGCCACAAGTACCAGCCTTCCCCTCCGGGAGCCTCGTAGAGGAGGCTGTCGTCGTTCTCCCAGGTTACCCGAATGCTGCCGTCGGACCGCCCGGTCGTCGTCCTGACCGGGTACGCACCCTCCGGGCTGCCGACGGGGGCGACCCACAGCTGTGCTCGCTCCTCGATCCTGATCATCGCCGTCACCGCACCGGTGCGGTCTCGCGAACACCCGGAGTAGCGATGAAAGTCACGCAACAGCCGGCGCTGCTCCCCGGTCCTGTGATCGACCAGCCAGGGGTGCATGGAGAAGGGGTCGATCGAGCCTGCGAGAACGACCAGATCTCGACCGTCGGGAGCCCAGCAGAGACCCTCGATGTCGGGGAACGACACGGAAGGCACCGCTCGTGAGTCCGACCCATCGGGAGTGACCACCCGCAGGCGTTCGCGGCCTCCGTCCCAGACGACGAAGGCGATCCTCTTGCCGTCAGGCGACCACGCCACCTCCTCGAGTTCGCCGCCGTCGGTCAACTCGAGGAGGGTTCGGCGCCCCCCTCGCTCGAGGTCGACGACATCGAGCCGGATCCACGGGTCGGTGAACTCCTCGGCTGCCGCAAAGGCCAGACTTCCGCCGTCAGGCGAATACGTCGGTCGACCCAGAACATCCTCGGCGAGCAACTCCGCGTCACCTCCGAGGATCGGTACCTGCCAGACGGCCTTGGCTGTGCCGGTCGAACCGACCGTGTAGCGAACGTACTCTCCGTCCGGGCTGAAGGCGAGGGACTCGAAGAAGAACCCGAAGTCGACCGCCGGCACGAGCTCGATGTCGCGACCCGACTCGATCTGCTGGAGGCGCACCGAATTGCCGCCGCCGACGAGGCGGAATCCCCCCTCGGACGAGGTGTAGGCCACGTACTCGCCGTCCGCAGAGATCGCCGCGACTACCGGGTCCCCCTGAGTCACCAGTCGTCGGACACGTCCCTCCGAACGCGCTCCCCCCTCCGGCTGCGCGAACCAGAAACGTGAAGCTCCCGCCACGACACCCAAGGCCGCCAGGGCTGCCGCCGCCCAGCTCCAGGAACGCCCTCGCCGACGCACACGCCCCCCGGACACCAGGGCCGCCTCCATGGCGCCCGCAGTCGGATAGCGCTCCCCCGGGTCGGCGCTGAGCGCCCTGGCGATGACGGACGTCAGCGAGGGAGAAAGATCGGGGCGCAGGTCGACGAGGGGCGCGATGTCGCCGGACAACGCCCGCTCGAGTAACTCCTCGAGGCTCCGAGCCCGGAGGACCGGCGCGCCGGAGGCCAGCCGGTAGAGGAGAGCTCCGAGAGAGTAGAGGTCGGACGATGAGGTCGAAGCCTCGCCTCGAAGCACCTCCGGAGCGCTCGTCGCCGGCGAGCCCTGGCGCCAAACCGTCGACGGCTGATCGACCTCGCTGGACGCGCCGAGGTCGATCAGCACGAACTCACCGTCCTCCGTGCGAATCACGTTGGAGGTCTTGATGTCCCCGTGTACCAGGCCGCCGCGATGAAGCGCGGCCAGAGCGCGGCACAGCGCGCAGCCGACGGCGACGACCTCCCCTTCGCCGAAAGGGCCATCTGCAAGCAGGCGCTCCTCGAGCGACTCACCCTCGAGCAAATCCGACCACAATCCGGCCAGGCCCGAGAAGGTGCCGGCCCCGTGCACCGTCAGCACATTGGGGTGTCGGACTTTCGCCAGCCGCCTGGCCTCATCGAGCCAGTCGTCCGTCGACCCGGTCGCCTCGTCACCGCGCAGGAGCTTGAGGGCGACCTCTCGACCGAGCGCGGGATCGCGCGCTCGATAGACCTCTCCGAAGCTGCCTTCACCCAGCTTCTCGAGAACTTGGAGCGGACCCCACTCAAAGGGGAGGCCGGTGTCGGCAGCTGCGTCGTGCCGGTGGTTGCCACCCATCTCGTCTTGCGCCGTCCTCCTGCAGACGGTTCCAGCATACAAGAGCGCCCAGCGCTGAGCGGCCCAGTGCTGAGCCGAGGAGACGTCAGCGCTCGATCTGAGGCCATACCTGGAGATCGAGCTCCGCGGAGAGCTTCCACTCGGGCCCACGCTCGCCATCGCTCAGCGTCGACTTCGGTTCCGGGGTGGAGATCGTTCCGGAGAGCCTGTCGCCGCTCCGGCTCCCTTCGAAGTCGACCCCGAAGCCGATCCCCGAGATCGAGGCGCTGACCTCCTCGGTGTGAATCCTGACCGCGCCGACGTGCATCTGGGGCGCGGCGATGGAGATCGTGATGTGGTTGTCGTTCTCGAACCAGAGGATCGCTTCGGAGGAGCGCTTGTCCTCGGGGACCGGCACCCGGAAGCAGTAGACGTCGACGTCCTCGAGACTGTCGTCGAACCAGTTCTTCGTGGCCACGGCAACGACGTGGGGGAAAGACAACTCCTCTCCCCCGACCGTCAACGAGCAACTCGAGTCAGCCTCGAGCGAACCGGCCAGGCACATCAGCCCGAGAACCGTGGCAGCAACTCGCATTCCTGCTTTCTTCTTCACAACTCCTCCTTGCGGTCGAAGGCACCGGCATCCGCTGCCGATCGCCACCCCATGAAACGCCTTCGCTCCGAGGACCGCACGGACCTGGCAAGAGCGCTGCGGGCCGGAACCGCGGGGAAGGCGGGGGATCAGGGACGTCTACTCGACGGTCGGGAGGTGTCCTTCGTAGAGCAGCAGATCGCTCACCCAGTCGCCTCTCGCGACGACGAGTCGATCTCCCGTCGGCGAGACGGCGAAGGAAAAGACCATTCCCTCCTGGAATGCCGTTATCGGTCGCGGTCCCGAGTTGTCGCGAGGGACGGCCAGCACGTTCCCCACGCGATCGACGGTCTTGCTGACGAGGACGGTCTCCATCGACAGCCACGGGGACATGGAGTCCGAGTGAATGTCGAGCCACTCGGTCGGGCCGTTTCCGTCTACCGGGAAGACCGCGGTCTTCCAGACTCGTTCCTCGGGATGGAGGGCATGGAGAGCGAGCCAAAGTCCGTCGGGGGAGAACGTCGCTGCGTGAGCGGGGCCGTCGAAAACCACCCTCGGCTCGCCTCCATCGACCGCCTGCACCACGAGCTGAAGCCTCTCGGCCCCGAGGAGCGAATAGGCCACCGTTCTGCCGTCAGGTGAGAGAGCCGGCACCTCGGCATAGACCCCATCGGGCGAAAGACGCCGGGCAGCCCGCGACGGGAACTCCATCAGGTAGATGCCCTGCCGGTTGTCTCGACTCCATCCTGCTTCGTAGGCGATCGAGCCGGCGCGACTCGCCGTCACCGCCTCAGCCCCTCCGGTCGTCAGCCGCTCAGAGGTCCCGCCGTCGATCGGCACTCGCCAGAGATTGTAGGTGTCGCCATCCGGCGCGACGTAGGCGACCCAATCGTCGTCTATCCAGGCAACCGCGCTGACGCCGTCGTCGAAGCCGGTCGTCGTGTTCACGAGCGACGGCCTCGACCCCTCCTCCAGCTCCGTCACCCACAGTCGCGACTGGGTCCGATGCCGCGTCAGCACCGTCCGCCGGCCATCCGCTGTCGTCGAGCAGCCGAAGCTGTTCGAGACGTCGCGCAACAGTCGTCGGCGATCGCCGGTCTCGACATCGACGAGCCACGACTGTCGGACGGTGTCCCGCTCGGTTTCCGAACCCACGACGATCATCCGCCGCCCGTCCGGAAGCCAGCACAGGTCGCCAATGGCGAAGAACGGATCGCCGACCACCGGTTCCAGCTCGCCCCCTTCCGCAGGTAGCAGCATGAGTCGATCCGCCGAGGTGTCGGAAAGGGAAAGAGCGAGTCGGTCGCCTTTCGGGGACCAGGCGGCGTTCTCGATGTCCCACTCGTCCTCGACCTCCAGGATCGTCCGCCGATCCCGGTCGGCAAGTCGCACCCGCTCGAGCCTCTGCCACCTCTGGTCCATCTCCGTGCCCGAGACGTAGACCGCTTCGGAGCCGTCGGGCGAGAACGTCAGTCCGAGAACCACGTCGTCGAGGAGACGGCTTGCCGGCCCTCCGAGGACCGGCACCTCGAACAGACGATTGGCCTGCCCCAACTCCCCCAGGGTGTAGCGGACGTAAGCGCCATCGGGAGTGAAGCCGATGTAGTTGACCTGGTGGTGGCGGGTGAACTCGGCGAGCGCGAGGTCGGAACCGGTCGCGACCTGGTGAAGCCGTATCGCGCTCTTTTCACCGAAGTCGGACAGATAGCTCACGTAGCGTCCATCGGGCGAAATCGCCGCGAACACCGCTGTCCCCTGTGCCTGAAGACGGGTGACCTCCAGCTCACCGTGTGCCGGACCGAGTGCCACCGGGCGGCGTGCGGCGCTCCACCACCACGCGGCGCCAACGGCCGCGAGGGCGACCAGGGTCAGAGTGAGATGGCGCGCCGCAGATCGTCGGTGGGACGGCATCTTCCGGCGGCCGCCGCTCACCGAGCGTCGGAGGCGAGCCTCCATCTCGCCGGCCGTAGCGAAGCGGTCGCCCGGGGCGAACGAAAGCGATTGCTCGATTACGTCGACGAGTTCCGCGGGAAGGTCCGGCCTCAGGTCGCGTAGCGGCGTCGCGGCCCGATCGGTTTCAGCGAGCTCGCCGAGGGAGCCCGCCTCGATCGGCGGGCGCCCCGCTGCCAACTGGTAGAGCGTCGCTCCGGCGCTGTAGAGATCCGCCCGCGCAGACGAGGGCTCACCACGGATCCGCTCGGGAGCGGCGGTTTGCGGCGACCCGCGGGTCGCCGCCTCGGCCGCACCGATCGATCCTCCGGCCCCGAGGTCCACCAGCACCAGGCGACCTCCAACCTCGCGTACGAGGTTCGACGGCTTGACGTCGCCGTGCACCATGCCGGCGGCGTGGATCGCCGCCAGCGCCTGGAGCAGCGACGACCCGACCGCTACGAGTTCTCCCGCCCCCATCGGCCCGTCCCGAAGCTGCCGGGCCTGCAACGTCTCTCCCTCGATCAGATCCGACCAGATCCCCTGGCGTCCGTCGAAGCTGCCGGCCCCGTGGACGGTCAACACGTTGCGGTGGCGAATGCGCGCCAACCGTCGTGCCTCCTCCAGCCACTCTTCGCTCTCCGATGCGCCGTCGTCGCCCTTCCGCAACTTGAGCGCCACCTGTCGCCCGAGCTGTGGATCGAGCGCCCGATAGACCTCCCCGAACGCACCCTCCCCCAGCTTCTCGAGCAGTTGCAGCGGCCCCCATTCAAAGAGGACCGGTTCGCCGGCAGCCTCCCCCTTGAAGACCCGACCGACCGCCTCCAACAGCTCGAGGCCCGAGAGACGATCGTCCGTCGAGTGACGACGCTCGTTCTCCCAGACGACCTCGCCACCGTCCGCGACCCGCTGAGCGAGCCGCTCGGCCGGCGTCGGCCGACGTTCGTCGCTCATCGCGCCCCCGACCGGACCGTCATGCCGCGACCGCTTCGGCGAGCCTCAGAAGCCCACGGGAGACGACCATCCGGGCGGCATTCGCGCTCGGAGCGTCGATCGCCTCCGCGATCTGGGCGTGGGTGAATCCGAACTCCAGGCGCAACATCACCGCCTGCCGCTGACGTTCCTCCAACGTCGCGAGGCCCGCCTCGTAGCGCTCCATGCGCTCCCTGCCGATCGCTCGCTCCAACGCCGACGGCTCGTGAGCCTCGAGCCTCTCCGGCAACTCGTCGTGACCCGGCCGCCGCGACACCCGGCGCTTCTCGTCACGAATGGCGTTGAGCAGAATCTGTCGCAGGTAGCCGAGGAACGCCCCTTCGCCCCGCGACTCGAAGCGCTCCAGGTTGCGCAACGCACGCAGCAGCGTGATCTGCACCAGGTCGGCGGTCTCGGAGAGATCCCGCGCATAGGAGGGGAGGCGACCGCGGGCCCAGCGATGAAGGATCGGCACGTACCGCGCCATCAGCCGGTTCTTCGCCCCGTCGTCGCCCGAGCGAGCCCGGTCGATCAGCACGGCGGTCGACTCGAGGTCGACCGCACCTTCTGAGTCGTCGGATGTCACTCTGGAACGGTCCCTCCGTTGGCTGGCGGTCGAACCCGATTCTACCGGGGCGCCTGGCGCACGGCGGGAGCTGCCCAGCTTCACGGCGTCGAGAGTGTCCAGACACACCGTCGCGATCGGCGGGGTTCCCGGAGCAAGGTCGAGCGTGCCGTCCATCCCTCAGAACGTCACATCGACCGCGGCGTCGATCTCGGCGGTGAGCGAGAGCGACACTCCGCTCTCGGAGTCCTCGAGCTTCGTGTTCGTCTCGACGCTCCCCGAGATCCGCTCGCCGTCGCTGGTACCGGTGAAGGTCAGCTCCGAGAAGCCGCCGAACGGCCCCGGCCAGTACGCATCCTTCCCGTCCCAGGTCACGGCGGCGGTGACGATTTCACCGTTGTCTCTCACTTCCACCACCAGACCCCGGTCAGGCCTCATCATCAGAGCCTCCATCGCCTCGCCTTCGGTGGTCGGCAGCTCGCCGATCTCGGTGTCGGAGCAGACGATCCTCGCGAGCCGTGTGGTGTCGTCTCCGTCGTAGGGATCGTGAGCCCTCAGCACATAGACGTGTTCGAAGGAGTGAACGGTGCCGGAGATGTCGGCTACGCAACGTTCGCCGGCGTCGGCCGCCCCGCAGCCGGCAACGACGGCCCAGACGACGAGCCCCACGAAATTCAGTCCTCTTCCCATTCTCATGATCCTGTCTCCTTGTTCTCCTGACGGTCACGGCGAATCCGCGACTGTAAGCCGACCGCAGTCGGTCTTCTTTCGGAAACGCCGGAGGGAGACGGATCGCACACCCAACTTGTGCTCACTGGTAGACTAAGTGCCGCGGAACGGCGCACTCCACGCGCAATCTCACGCCCGTCTTCCCGAAAAGGCCGAACATGAACGAACGATCGAGCTGCGGCTCGACGGAGCGAACCTCTCTGCGACGCTGCCTTCCGGTAGCGCTCTGCCTCCTGATCCCCTCGCTGCTCACTGCCGACGAGAACGGTGCCGGCGATTCCCTCGTCCTGGAGGAGATCACCGTCACCGCAAGGCGTGCCGAGGTGGCGCTCGCAGAGGCGACGACCTCCGTCGCCGTCGTCTCGGGAGAGGCGTTCGGGGACCACGGCATCGAGCAGCTCGATCGCCTCAACGGCTGGGCACCGGGGCTGATGGTGTCGCGCAACGACGGCGCCGGCCGGGTCGCGTCGATCCGCGGTGTCGGCTGGGAGACGGCGCAGAACCTCAGCACCCAGCCGAGCGTGCTGCTCTACCTCGACGGCGTCTACGTCGCCAATCCGCTCGCCTACGGGCTGTTCCTCGGCGAGCTCGAGCGGATCGAGATCTTCCGAGGCCCCCAGGGGACGGAGTTCGGCCAGGGGACCACCGGAGGGGCGATCAACCTCGTCACCCGGAGACCGGAAGGATCCTTCGGCGGTGCGGCGCGGCTCGAGCTGGGGAACTATCGGCACCGCCAGGGCTCGGTCGCTTTCGAGGCGCCGCTCGGCGAGGAGGCCGCCGTGCGCCTCGCCGGCCGCCGACTGGTACGCGACGGCTTCGCCCGGATCGAGGGCGGGGCCCTCGACGGCTATCAGTTGGACGACGCCGATGCCTGGAGCGGCCACCTGGCAGCCGACTGGGCGCCGACCGCCTCGACCTCGGTGCGTCTCACCGCCTTCTCGCACCGCTCCGACCAGCACGGAGCGGCGCAGAAGAGCCGGCTCGATCCCAACCCCGATCCGCGTCGACTGACGCAGGACTATCCCTCGAGCTTCGCACTCGACAACGACAGCCTCTCGGTGGTGGCCGAATGGCGTGCTTCCTCGGGAGTGACGCTACGCTCGCTCACGGGGGTCCAGCGTCTGCGCAAGCGCCAGAGCGTCGACGGCGACCGGCTGACCCAGGACCTGGTAGCGATCGACCTCACCGGCTTCGGTCCGGCGGCGTTCGACGTGCTGCCGTTCTGGGACAACGACTCCGACGCCGTGAGCCAGGAGGTGGTGCTCTTCGGCAGCGGCGAGCGCGGCGAGTGGCGCCTCGGCGGCTACTACCTGCTGCACGAGAACCGCAACTTCTTCCTCGAGGCGATCGGGCCGGCGCCGTTCGAGCAGTTCCGCGAGCGGATCGAGAACCCGTCACCTGAGACCCTCCCCCCGTTCACGCCGCCGCTCGAGTTCGTCGAGGAGCGCACCGTGGAGCGCGAGGACGTCGCGCTCTTCGCCGACACCACGCTTCGGGGGGCGGAGCGCTGGTCGCTCACGGCCGGGCTGAGGGCGCAGCGCGACCGCTCGACCGACGCCTCGACCCAGTTCTGGTTCCTCGACGCGCGGGAGGTGCTCGTCGACGACGCCGTGACCGGCCGGTTGGGGCTCGACCTGCGATTGACCGACGACCACCTCTTCTACGCTTCGCTCTCGACCGGTTGGAAGAACGGCGGCAGCAACCCCGGCGCCCTGTCGGGAGCGCTCGACGTGCCGGCGACCTTCGCCCCGGAAGAGGTGACGGCGCTCGAGGTCGGCTCGCGCAACCGCTTCGCCGGCGGCCGCGCCCGCCTCGACCTCACCGCCTTCGCCTACGACTACCGCAACTACCAGTACCTCCAGGAGGATCCGGTGCCCTTCGCCGCCGGAACCGGCAACATCCCGCGTGTCTCGATCCACGGCGTCGAGTTGGACGCACGGTGGCAGCTCGCCCCGGCCTGGCGCCTCTCCGGTCAGCTCTCGGCGCTCGACGGGCGGATCGACTCCTCCCACCTGACGCTCGACCCGGCCGACTTCCGCGCCTCCGGCTTCGGCCGCTTCACGCCGACGGCGATCGAGGATCGCGCCTCGCTGCGCGTCGACCTGCGCGGCAACACCCCGCCCAAGCTCACCGACGCCACCTCGCGGATCGCCCTCGACTGGGCTCACTACGCGGCGAACTCGGAGTGGACCGCGACCCTCGCACACATCCACCGCGGCGCCTTCTGGTACCGGGTCTACAACCACGCGATCGTCGATCGCGTACCCGCCTGGGACAGCCTCGACCTGCGCCTCGGATGGCAGCCGGCCGAACGCCCGTGGAGCCTCGACCTGCGGGCCACCAACCTGCTCGACGAAGCGGGCGTCAACAGCCGCTTCACCAACCCGTTCGGTCTCCACACGACGAGCGACGAGCTGATCCCGCCGCGGCAAGTCGTCGCTTCAGTGCGCTACCGCTTCTAGCCTGAACCTCTCAGCCGCCGCGCAGCCACCAGCCGAGCGCCGCTCCCAGCGCCAGCCAGACAAGAATCTCCAGCCCCTTGCGCACGGGGGCGGGCACCATCTCTTTCCACAGTCCGCCGGCGAAGCGCGCCGCCATCTGTGTCTGGCTGGGGGGAGCGGGGGGCTCGGTCGCTTCGGCGCCATCCCCACCACCCTCGACCTGCGCCGCCAATCCCTCGAGCCCCTGCTGCGCCACCACCTTCGCGGAGCTGTCGAGCAGGCGCTGACCGACGCCGGCGATCCGGCCGCCCACCTGGGCGTCGAGGTCGTAGGTCAGCTCGGTACCGCCCTCCGCCTCGGCCAGGGAGATCCGGCCCTTCCCCTTCATGAAGCCGGCGGGGCCCTGTCCCTTGACCACCATGTCGTAGCCGTCGGGCGGATCGAGATCGGAGAGCTCGAGCGTTCCCTGGAACTGGCCGCGCACCGGCCCGATGGCGACAGTGAGGGCGCCGCGGTATTTGTTCTCCTCGATCCGCTCGAGGGCGTCGCAGCCCGGCAGGGTGCGGGCGAGGATCTCGGGATCGAGCAGTGCTTCCCACAACCGCTCCCTCGGGACGGCGAAGATGTGCGTTCCGGCGAGTTTCATGAGGCCTCCTCCGCCTCCGCGCGGGCTGCCGTCGCCAGCTCCCACAGGCGACTTGGGTGGAGCGGGATCTCCCGGATCTCGAATCCGGGGATGCGCAGTGCATCCTCGACCGCCTGGACGAAGAGCGCCCCGGTCGGGATCGCGCCCGCCTCTCCGGCTCCCTTGGAGCCCAGCTCATTGAGCGGCGACGGCGTCTCGAGGTGGCCGACCTTGACCCGCGGCACGTCGAGCGCCGTCGGCAACAGGAAATCCATGAACGAGGCGTTGAGGAGCTGGCCGCCGTCGTCGTAGACGAGCTGCTCGTAGAAGGCGTTGCCGACCCCCTGCGCCACCCCGCCGTGCACCTGCCCGTCGACCAGCAGCGGGTTGAGCACCTTGCCGCAGTCGTGCACCACGACGTAGTCGAGGATCTCGACCAGCATCGTCTCCGGATCGATCTCGACGATCGCGGCATGCACGCCACTCGCGGTAGCGCCACGGTACGGCCCGAAGTACTGGGTCGACTCGAGACCCGGCTCGGTCCCGGGCTCGACGGCGCCGCGCAGCGGATTGGCGAGGCGCGCCAGCTCGCGACGATCGACCGTGCGATCCGGCTCCGCAGCGACCCGGACATGGCCGGCGACGACCTCGAGTTCATCGATTTCTGCCTCGAGGTGGCGTGCAGCCAGCGCGAGCATCCTCTGCCGCACGTCCGCCGCCGCCGCGCGCACCGCGTTGCCGGCGACCACCGCTCCCCGTGAAGCGAAGGTGCCGCTCCCCCAGTGGAACTGGTCGGTATCGCCGGTCGTCACCTCGACCTCGTCCACCTCCGCCCCCAGCAGCTCGGCGGCGATCTGTGCGAGCACCGTGTAGTGGCCCTGCCCCTGGGTGCCGACGCCGGTGACGACGGTGATCTTCCCCGTCGGCTCGACCTGCACCCGCGCCCCCTCGTAGGGGCCGATACCGGTCCCTTCGACGTAGGCGACGATGCCGATGCCGACGTGCCGGCCGGCGGCCCGCGCCTCCGGCTGCGTCGTGGTGACGAACTCGTCCCAGCCGATGAGCTCACGCGCCTTGTCGAGCAGCGGCTCGTAGTTGCCGCTGTCGTAGACCAGCGGCGCCGCGTCCTGGTAGATCACCTCGTTGGCGTACGGGAACTGCTCCGGGCGGATGAAGTTGCGCCGCCGAATCTCGATGCGGTCGATCCCCAGCTCCCTGGCGGCGGCGTCGAGGAGCCGCTCGATGACGAACACCCCGTGCTGGCGACCGGCGCCGCGGTACGGAGTGACGATCGTCTTGTTCGTGAAGACCGCCCGCAGCTCACTCTCGTAGGCGGGGATGTCGTAGGGCCCGAGCAGCGTGCACTGGCTGTTGAGCGGCACCGTGAGGCCGTAGGGATCGTAGGCGCCGGTGTCGTGGAGGAAGCTGTCCCGGACCCCCAGCACACGCCCGTCCTTCGACAGCGCGATCTCGGCGTCGTGGATCTGGCCCCGTTCCTGGGTCGTGGCGACGAAGTTCTCCGAGCGATCCTCGATCCACTTGAGCGGCCGGTCGAGCCGCATCGCCGCCCACGGCAGCAGTACCTCCTCGGGATAGAACATCATGATCTTCGGCCCGAAGCCGCCGCCGACGAAGGGCGCGACGACCCGCACCTGCGACTCCGACAGTCCCAGCATCGCCGCGAGGCCGTTGCGGATCGGGATCGGCGCCTGCGTCGTGTCCCAGACGGTCAGCCGCTCGCTGAGGCGATTCCACTCCGCCACCACGCCGCGGTTCTCGATCGCCGCCGAAGCACCGCGGTCGTAGACGTAGCGCCGACGCAGCACGAGGTCCGCGCGTTCGAGCGCCGCGGCGTAGTCGCCCTTCTTCTGCGGCACGAAGGCGGCGAGGTTCGACTCCAGGTCGTCGTGAACGAGCGGCGCCCCCTCCGCCAACGCCTGTTCCAGGTCGACGACCGCGTCGAGCGGATCGCAATCGAGGAAGATCCGATCGACCGCGTCCTCGGCGATCGCCCGGCTGTCCGCCACCACCATCGCCACCGGCTCGCCGAGGTGGCGGATCTTATGACGCGCCAGCGGCACCTGGGTGCGCTCGTGGAACACCACCCCCTCGACCGGCGGCGGCGGCACCAGCAGCGGGCCGTGCTGCCAGTACTCTCCCAGGTCGGCGGCGGTGTAGACAGCGTGGACGCCGTCGAGATCGCGCGCCAGATCGACGTCGACTTCGTTGATCCGCGCGTGGGCGAAGGGGCTGCGCAGGAACGCCACGTGCAGCATGTCCGGGCGCACGACGTCGTCGACGAAGAGCGCCCGCCCGGTCAGCAGGCGCGGGTCCTCATTGCGCCGTACCCGCTTGCCGACGAGCGTTTTCTCGCCCGCGCTCACGGACGCGCCTCGCGCGGCAGGTAGCGCTCGGCGAACGCCTCGAGCGCCTCTTCAAAGATCTTCATCGGCGGCCTCACGAGGCCCGCTCCCACCTGGCCGACACCGGCCTCGCGATGGGCAATGCCGGTGTTGACCCGCGGCGTCACCCCGAGCTCGACGACGTCGCGCAGGTCGATCCCCACCGGCGTCCCCCGGAAGCCGAGCTGAGGGATCGTGAAGTGCTTGTGTTCGCCGGCGGTGATCTCGTACATCTCGAGCGTCGCGTGCGTCGCCTCTTCGGGCGCGCCGCCGACGAAGTTAACGATCGCAGGCGCCGCCGCCATGGCGAAGGCGCCGATGCCGGCGGTCTCGGTAATCGTCGAATCGCCGATGTCCGGGTTGGCGTCGTCGCTGGTGAAGCCCGGGAAATAGAGGCCGTCGGGCACCTGGGCGGGCGCCGTGAACCAGCGCTCGCCGAGCCCGCTGACCCGGATGCCGAAGTCGGTGCCGTTGCGCGCCATCGTCGTCACCAGGGTCGAGCGCTCGACGCCGTGGGCGGAGTCCGCCATCACCTTGCACGCCGCCATCACCGGATTGAGCACCGACAGCGCGTTGTCGCCGAGGAACTCGACGATCGCCGAGCCGAGGGCGCGGTCCCCGGCGACCTCGAAGATGCTCGGCGCCAGGTGCCGGGTGAAGAGGAGCGATCCCGCCTTGTTGCGGTTGTGCCCCTCGTCGCCCATATGGAGCGCCTCCGCCAGCAGCGCCCGCAGATCGATGCCGCCGCACGCGTCGAGGGCGGCGGCGAGGATCGGCCCCATCTGGACGTTCATCCAGCGCAACTTCTCCAGCACCTCGGGGGCGTAGGCGCCGTAGCGCAGCACCTTGCCGTAGCCCTCGTTGAGGGTCGAATAGGCGTGCCCCTTGCCCTCGGCGTCGCGCACGACGTAGACCTGCATCGAGGCCGACGTCACACCGGCCATCGGGCCGACGGCGTGGTGGTGGTGGCACGGCGAGAAAGCGATCTCCCCCTGCTCGATGAGGTGGATGGCCGACTCGCGCGAGTCGGCGAGCCCTTCGAAGAGCAGCGCCCCGATCACCGCGCCGCGCAGCGGGCCCGACATCCGAGCCCATTCGATCGGCGGCCCGGCGTGAAGGATCCGCTTGGCGTCGAGGCCGGGAACGACGTCACCGGCCACCGCCACGGTCTCGAGTACCGGGCGGACCGCCATCATCCGTTCGAGCGCCTCGCGGTTGGCCGCGTCCACCGGGTTGGAAGTCATGCGCTCTCCCTCAGTCGCGCCACGATCGTGGCGAGTTTCTCGTTGCCGCCGGCGGGCGGCCGCCAATCGACCTGCAGCACCGGCACCTCCTGCGCCTCGAGGCTCTCGCGGAAGAGATCGATGCCGACGTTGATCACCTCCCGCGGCGGCTCGAGGGCGATCGCCCGAACCTCGTCTTCGGTCCTCGGAGGGAGCGAACGCGCGACGACCCGCTCGAGCGCCGGCGACAGCGAATCGAACACCTCGGCACCCGCCTCCTCGAGCCGGTCGCACTGCGCGCCGATCTCCTGGCGGTCTTCCTCGGTACCGACGACGAGGGCGAGGACGGCCAGGTCCTCGCGTGCCTTCCTGCGGGCACGCTCGATCGCCGGAGCGAGGATTGACGCCGGGTCGGGGTGGGCACCGTCACCGAGGACGACGTCGACGACGATCGTCGCGACCCTCTTGTCGGCGGCCGCGTGGGAGAGGTGCTCCGCCACCACCTGCGGATCGATCATCGGGTGCGGCCGACCGACGGTGAACTGGTCGGCCCCGAGGTCGAGCACTGCGTGGCCGGCGAAGGTCGAAAGATCGACGATCGAACTCTCCTTGGACAGGTTGGAGACCAGTTCCGGCAGCAGAGGCTCGAGCCGCACCACCGCCTCGCCCGCCAACGTGCCTCCCGAGAAGAGGCCGCGGAGGAGGCCGTCGCCTGTCGGCTCGAACGGCGGCGGAGGCTTCTCGGCCAGCTCGGCTGCCAGAGCGGCCGCATGCTCGAGGTCGACGGCGAAGTGGAGCGGGCCGAGGCGCCGCCCGGCAAGGCCGCGCCCCTGGAAATGGACGACCACCGGCTTGCCGACCCTCGCGGCGGCCGACAGGAGGCGCGCCGCGACTTCGGGATGCGGCGGCTTCGAGACCAGCACCACGACCCGGGTCTCCTCGTCCGCCGCCAGCGCGGCCAGGGCGGCCAGCGCCGTGCGACCGCCGACGTCGCTCGCCAGATCGCGACCACCGGTGCCGATGCCGTGCGACACCCCTCTCCCCTCACGATGGAGCCTCGAGGCGATCGTCTGGAGACCGGTCCCCGACGCGGCGACGATACCGACGTCCCCCCGACGCACCCGGTTGGCGAAGCCGAGGCCCGCCCCGCCGATCATCGCGGTGCCGCAGTCCGGCCCCAGCACCAGCCGCCTGCGGCGCTCGGCATGGCGCTTGAGTGCCACCTCGTCTTCCAGCGACACGTTGTCGCTGTAGAGGAAGACGTGTCGCCCGGCATCGATCGCCTGGCGGGCGACGGCGGCTGCGTACTCTCCGGGAACCGACACCAGGACCCAGTTCGCCTCCGGGCGCTCCTTGAGCGCCGTCGCCACACTCTTCGGGCGGTAGTCGGTCGCCGCGGCCGCGGTCCGCTCGCCCGCCAGCTCGTCGAAGCGGTCGAGAGCACTGCGCGCCGCGGCTTCGGTCGTGCCCCGGACCAGGACCAGGAGGTCGTCCGGTCGTGCCTCGATTCGCTCGGTCTGCAAACCCGCTCGCGAGAGCAGCTCGAGGTTGGCTCGAGTCGCCATGACCACCCCCGCCTCCTCGACCCCGTCGAGCTCGGCCAGCCGGCGCTGCAACTGCATCAGCACGACCGAGTCGAAGTAGGACCCGGTGCGGACGATGTGGCGCTCGACGCTCAACGGCCGAGCCCCCTTTCCCACGCGGCTGCCGCCTCGAGAAGCGCCTCGTCGGCGCCGAACCGGCCGACGAACTGCAGCCCGAACGGCAGCTCGCCCTTCGCCGAAGCCGCCGGAGTGATCGACGGCAGGGTGATCGATGGCAGACCGGCATGGCTCCATGGCAGGTTGAGGATCGGATCCCCGGTCGAGTCGAGGCCGGTCGGCGCAACGTCCTGGGAGGCCGGCGTCAGCCAGACGTCGATCCCGTGGCGCTCCATCTCGGACTCGAGCTCTTGTCGGAGCCGCAGACGCCCGCGCCGTGCCGCTTCCAGCTCTTCGGCGTCGACCTCGAGCCCCGATTCGATCAGCTCGCGGGTCTTCGGGTGGTAGCTCTCGCCGTAGCGCGCGAACCACTCGCGATGCACCTCGGCGGCTTCGGCGGCGACGAGACGCCGGTGACGGGCAACCACGTCGTCGAAGTCCGGCATCGCAGGGACGTCCTGCCACTCCAGCCCGGCGTCCGCCAGCAGACGGCAGCCGCGCTCGAAGCGCTCGCGCCCACCCGGCTCGAGGGCGTCGAGGTAAGGCCCGGTCGGAATCGCCAGCCGTGGGGGCCGCCCGTCTCCCCCGCCGAGCCAGCCGTCGAGGAGCACGGCGGCGGCCCGGCGGGCGGCCGCGACATCCGGGGTGAAGAAGCCGACGTGATCGACCGACGGCGCCAGCGGGATGACTCCCGTCCTCGGGATGCGCTCGTAGCTCGGCTTGAAGCCGACCACGCCGCAGTAGGAGGCGGGTCGGGAGATCGAGCCGATCGTCTGTGTCCCCAGAGAAAGAGGACACAGCCCGGCAGCGACGGCCGCGGCCGAGCCGCTCGACGACCCGCCCGGAGTGCGGTCGGGATCGGCCGGGTTGCGCGTGCCGCGCGGCGCGAAGTAGGCGAACTCGGTCGTCACCGTCTTGCCGAGGACGATCGCTCCGGCGGCCGCGAGGCGGCGTACCGACTCCGCCTGCGGGCCGGCGAGCTCGGCCGGCGGTACGCTGCTTCCCGCCCGGGTCTCGAGACCGTCGACATGGAAGATGTCCTTGACCCCGACCGCGACGCCGAAGAACGGCGGACGATCGCGCTCGTCGGGGTAGCGCAGGAGGAGGCTCCGCGCGGCAGCCGCGAGCCGCGACCAGCGATCGGGCTCCTCGACGAAGGCGCCGACCAGAGGTTCGACCTCGTCGAAGGCGAGTCGCAGCCCTTCGAGCCAGCGGTCGACGTCCGACGCTGCCGCGAGCGAACCGGGCGCCGGACTCGCGATCACTCGTCCTCCCCGCGCTGCCGGCGCGCCGCGAGCTGCACCGCATCGACGATGTGCTGGTAGCCGGTGCAACGGCACAGGTTGCCGGAGATGGCGTGCCGGATCTCCTCTTCGCTCGGGTCGGGATTCGCCTCGAGGAACGGCACCAGCGTCATCAGAAAGCCCGGGGTGCAGAAACCGCACTGCAGCCCGTGCGCGTCCTGGAACGCCTGCTGCAGCGGATGAAGCCGTTCGTCGCCGTCGGCGGGAGCGAGCCCCTCCACCGTCTCGATCCGATGGCCGTCGGCCTGCACCGCCAGCAGCAGGCAGGCACGCACCGCCTCGCCGTCGAAGAGCACCGTACAGGCGCCGCACACCCCGTGCTCACAGCCGACGTGCGTGCCGGTCAGCCCGAGGTCGTGGCGCAGGAAGTCGGAAAGGAGCGTCCGCGGCTCCGCCTCGCCCTCATAGCTCGCGCCGTTGACCTCGAGCCGCACCGGTAGACGGGCGCCCTGAGCCCGGTCGCTCATGCCGCCCCTCCCGCGCGGGCGACGGCCGCCGTCAGCGCTCGCCGGGTGAGCACCCCGACCAGATGGCGGGTGAACTCCGGCGTGGCGTGGATCGTGCCGGCCGGATCGACCTCGTGCTCCGCAGCGTGCGCCGCGGCGGCGGCGAAGAGCTCGGACGAAGGGCTCTCGCCTTCGAGCATGTCGCTCGCCGCCCGCGCCTCGACCGGCGTATCGCCGACACTCAGGTAGACCAGCCGGGCGCGACGGATCGCGCCGTCACCGTCGAGCTCGACGCGCGCCGCGACGCCGGCGAGAGCGTAATCGCCGTGCCGGCGGGCGATCTCCTGGAAGCTGCTGCCGGTAGCGGCGGACGGCGGCGGCAGCTCGACTTCGACCAGCGCCTCCTCCGGCTCGAGCGCGGTGTCGAAGAGACCGCGGAAGAAGTCGCGCGCCTCGACCCAGCGCTCGCCCTCCCGACGAGCGATCCGGAACCGCGCCCCCTCGGCGAGACAGACCGCCGGTACCTCGGCGGCCGGGTCGGCGTGGGCGAGGGTCCCGCCCAGGGTGCTGCGATTGCGGATCTGCGGATGAGCGACCCACGGCAGCGCCTCGGCCAGCAGCGGAGAGTGGGCGGCCAACTCCGGCCGCCGCTCGAGCGCGCTCAGGCGGCTCAGACCGCCGATCCGCACGCCCCCGTCCGCCGTCGGCTCCCAACCGTCGAGCCCCTCGACACCGTTGAGATCGACCAGCAGCGCCGGCTGCGCCAGCCGGAAGTTCATCACCGGGATCAGGCTCTGCCCGCCCGCCAGCAGCTTCGCCTCCGGGCCGTGCTCCGCCAGCAGCTCGAGAACCTCGTCGAGCGTGCGGGGAGCCCGGTATTCGAATGGTGCCGGCTTCAAGTCGAGGAGTTTACTACCGGGGGTTCTGGAGGCAGCTGCTCACCTCCCGCGGTTCCCCGTCACCGCAAGCCTCGCTGCCCGGGATCACGACTACTCGACCTCGAACTCGAGCAACTCCACCGGAATGATGAGACTTCCGGAGATGCGCAGCACGATGTTCATTCCAGGGATGGTCTCGCCCGCACTGTCGAAGAACGTCCGTTGCGATGCATGGAAGCCCTGGCCGTTGTAGCTGCCATTGGCGTAACCGAGGCTGACCGGCGTGGCCGGTTGGTCGGCCGCGTAGAACCCGACGAAAACCGGCGCCGTCACGGGCCCATGGATGAGGTTATAGGTGTTGAAAGCAAAGCTGTCGACGGACCCCACGAAACCACCGTAGTCGGGACCGGACTGCGGGAAGATCACGAGATAGTTGTCGGTCGGGTTGGTTTGACCGTTGTACCACTGAATCTGGGTTATCGTGCCTGGTCCCAGCGGCGAACCGCTCCGAGTGTCGAAGAGGTTGCCCAGCCAACTGAAGCCCTGATCGGTGAAACGAGTACCGTCTGGGAGACCAGGGTCGTACTGCACCAGACCGCCGCCCTCGAAGCGTTCCGCCCGTTCCAGACCCCGGATCGGAGCTCCGACCCGCTCACCGCGCTGGCGGCGTTCTCGACCCTCCGTCTCGGCACTGGCCAGAACTCCGGCCAGCGAGAGGGTGGCGAGCGCAGCAGTTCGGTAGAACCTCATCGGGATCCCCATCTCGAACCTTGTCGATCTTTCATTCGTGCACTTCCCCCAACCCTACCTGAGGGGAAGAGGTCTCCGAAACCGTGCCGTCCGTCACTTCGCCGGTATGATCCTTCGGTTCCAGTGAGCCTCACCGATCGCCAGCTCGCCGACCTGCCGACCCGCGACGGCTTCCGCCTGCGCGGCCTCGCCACCACCCGCATCGAGACCTTCACCGACGCGGCGTTCGCCTTCGCGCTGACGCTTCTCGTCCTGGCGACCGACGTTCCGGATGACTACGCAGGCCTGGTCGCGGTGATGTGGGAGATCCCGCCGTTCCTCTTCAGCGCGGTGCTGCTGATGATGTTCTGGACAGCCCACCACAACTGGAGCCGCCGCTTCGGCCTCGACGACACGCCGACCATCCTGCTGAGCTGCCTGCTGGTCTTCACGGTCCTGGTCTATGTCTACCCGCTGCGTTTCATGTCGGGAGCGATGGCGGATCAGTTCTCTCTCCTCCTCGGCAGCGATCGCGGGCGCTCCGGCATCGAGTCGGCGGCACAGGTCAATCAGATGTTCCTGATCTACGGCGCCGGCTTCGTCGCCATGTGTGCTTCGATCCTGCTGCTCAACCTGCACGCCTGGCGCTTACGGAATGCTCTTGGGCTCGACGCGCTCGAACGCCACGAGACCCGCGCGGAGATCGTGGCGTGGTCGATCGTCGGTGGTGCCGGGGTCGCCTCGATGCTGCTGGCGATCGTCCTCCCCGAGCGGTGGGCGGCGCTCGCCCTGCCTGGCTGGACCTACTCGCTGCTGGCGATCGTCATGCCGATCTTCGGCCGCCGCTCGGCACGGCGCCGGCCGCCGGCCGGGCGCGAGCGCAGTTGAACTCGATCGACGTCCGCCGCGCCCGCAGGCTGGCGCTCGTCCGGGGCGGGCTGGTCAAGCCGGAGTGGACCGGTCTGCCGCGACGGGCGAGGGGCGGCGGCAAGCGCGCACGGCGCGCGGCTCACCGGCTGCTGCGGCGCTTCGGCTATCTGCAACTCGACACCGTCGGCGTCGCCGGGGCGCGCAGTCACGTGCTGGTGCTGCTGTCGCGCTTCGAGGGAATCGACCCGGACTTCGGCGAGGCGCTGCTGCGGCCGGGCGAGCCGGTCTTCGAGTACTGGGCCCACGAGGCGTGCTGGCTGCCGATGGAGCTCTACCCGGCGTTCGAGTTCCGGCGCGGCGACTTCGAGTACGACCCCTGGTACGGCGACGTCGTCGGCAAGGACCCGGCGCTGGCTCGCGAGGTGCTCGATCGGATCGAGCACGAGGGCCCGCTGCGATCCGCCGACTTCGAGGGGGAGACACCCGCTGGGAGCGGCTGGTATCCCAAGGCCGCCAAGCGGGTACTGCGCGCCTACTGGTCGAACGGTGTGCTCGCCGTCAGCGAGCGCCGCAGTTTCCAGCGCTCCTTCGACCTCGCCGAGCGGGTCATCCCCGAGGAGATCCGACGGCGGCCGCTCGATCGCCATCGGGGCCTCAAGGTCCTCCTCGAGCGCGCGCTCGCCGGCCACGGATGGGCGACCCGGGGGACCCTCGCCCGCACCTGGAGGCTGAGCAATCTCACTGCCGAGATCGACGCCGCCCTGGCCGAACTGGAGTCGGAGGGTCGAGTCGTCCCCTGCAGCCTGCAGCTCCCTCAGGGCAAGCGGCAGGCGGGGTGGATCCGGCCTCGGGATCTCGACCTCGCCGAGCGGGCCGCGACGCTGCGCCCGCGGAGCGACCGGGGAGTTCTCCTTTCCCCCTTCGACCCGGCACTGTGGGACCGGGAGCGCACGAAGCTGCTGTTCGGCTTCGAACAGGTGCTCGAGATCTTCAAGCCGGCTCACCAGCGGCGGTGGGGCTACTACTGCCTGCCGGTGCTCGCCGGCGAACGGCTGGTCGGGCGGGTCGATCTCAAGGCCGACCGGCGCGCGGGAACGATCGCGACGCTGGCGCGCTACCTCGAGGACGGCTGCGGCGCGCGTGAGGACCGGGCGATCGACGTCGCCCTCGACCGGCATGCACGAGCCGTCGGACTCGACCTCGTCACCGTTCGTTAGCCTGCTCGCGCAGGAACTCGACCACCCGCTCGCGATCGGAGTGGACTATCAGGAGCACGAGATCGCCCTTCTCGGCCCAGTCGAGAGCGGCGCGCGCCGTGTCGAGCTCGTCCCCGGTGTGCACCAGATGCGCGTCGGTCGCGCCGTGCGCGCGCATCTCGGCCTCGAGCATCGCCGGGATCTCGCCCTCCTCGCGGCCTCGGAGATAGGCGGTCATCGCCTTGATCAGCACGCGGTCGGGCGCCGCCTTCCAGGTCGCCCGGGCGAGATCGCGAATCGAGTCGTCGTCGCGATCCCCCGCCTGGCCGATCGTGATCAACCGCCGTTTGCCAGGCAGTGCCGCCGCCATCTCGAGCAGCGCCTCGACGCCGTGTGGGTTGTGGGCGAAGTCGACGATGACCCGCGCACCGCCGACCTCGAACTCGTTGAGGCGGCCGGGGTTGGTGTCGGGAGTGCTCTCGAAGTTGCGCAACCCCTCGCCGATCGCGCGCACGGAAAGGCCGAGCTGCTGCGCGACCGCCGTCGCAGCGAGAACGTTGGCGACGTTGTGACGTGCCGCCCCGCCGAGGGTCACCGGAACCTCGGCGACCTCCGCGACCGCCACCTTGTCGTCTCCCTGCGCCAGTACGATCCGCCCCCACTCGAGGACGCACGTCGAACCGCCGCGCTCGCGATGGGCGATGATGAGCGGGTTCTCTCGATCCAGCGAGAACCAGGTAATCGGCTGCTCGACCGCCTCGCCGTGCCGCCGCACCACCGGGTCATCGGCATTGAGCACCATGTGCCGCGCCGCCCGGGAGACGATGAACTTGCACTCGGCCAGCGCGTCGAGGTCGTGGACGCCGAACTCGCCGAGATGATCCTCCGCGATGTTGTTGACCAGCGCGACGTCGGTCGCCTCCACCGCCAGCCCTCGTCGCAGCATCCCGCCGCGCGCGGTCTCGAGGATTGCGCATTCGACCCGGCGGTCGCGCAGCACCTGGCGCGCTCCCCCGGGGCCGGAGTAGTCGCCCCGATCGAGCAGCTCGTCACCCGCGGCGATCCAGTCGGTCGACGAAACGCCGGGGACCTTGCCGGCGGCACGCACCATCGCAGCGAGGAGCCGCACCGTGGTCGTCTTGCCGTTGGTTCCGGTCACCTGAGCCACCGGGACATCGTGAACCGACGCCCAGTCGACGTCGCCCGGGTCGGGCACGCCGGACACCTTCCAGGTTCGCGAACCGGAGCCGAGGCCGACCGAGACGAAGTCGTCGTCCCACAGGAACTGGACCCCGTGCACGGCGGCTGCCTTCTGGAGCGCGAGGACCGGCGGATTCAGCTCGCCCGCGATCTCGGCGCGCAGCCGCTCCGCCTCCGCCTCGAACTCCGGCGCCGGGTCGCCACCCAGCTCCTCGACCGCGGCGGCCCACGCCCATTCGTTGACCTCGGTGGCGGCGTAGAGGGCGTCGATCGGGGCGGCGAAGGCGACGCTCAGGCCGCCGTGGAAGATCCGGGTGAAGGTCTGGGCTCCCTGCCAGCCGACCGCCATGAGCATCCGCTCGAGCTGCGATCGCCAGGCGGCGATCGCAGCCTCGGCGTCGTCACCCTCGCCGCGCACGACGTCCAAGACCGCAGCCGGACCGTCGGAGACGATGTTGGGGCCGGTCAGGCGGCGGCTGTCGCGGACTTCCAAGAGCGGAACCCCGTCAGTCGTTCTCTTCCTCGCGCGCCAGGCGCACGCCCCGCTCGTCGCGAATCAGGTCGTCGATCGGCGGCAGGTCGAGCTCGGGCAGATCGTCGACCGGGGCGGCCGCCTTGGGTGGCGGCGCCACCTCTTCCTCGGGAGGCATCTCCAGGTCGGGCGAGAAGGTGGTGATCTGCTTCCAGCAACGGTTGATCTTGTCGCCGAGGATGAGGAGCAAGTCGCCGTGCTGCGAGCGCTTGAGGGCGGTATGGATCGCCTCCTTCTCGTCGACAATGATCTCGATCGCCGCTTCGTCGACCCCCGCCGCGACGAGCGCTCTGTGGAGCCGCTCCGGCACCTCGGTCGGTCCGCGGCCGCGCGCATCGTCGTCGCGCTTGACGATGTAGCGGTCGAAGTGCCCGGCACAGATCGTCGCGATCTCGTCGATGTCCTCGTCGCGCCGATCGCCCGGCGCCGCCAGCACGCAGCGCTTCGATCCCTCGACGTCGAGCTGGTCGCACAGCCGCACGATCGCCTGCACCGCATGCGGGTTGTGCGCGTAGTCGAGGATCACCTTGAACGGGTGCTCGTTGTAGATGTTGAGCCGCCCCGGCGCCTGGAAGTAGCTGGTGTCGAAGGTCCTCAACCCCTGGCGGATGTCGTCGAGACCGACGCCCATCGAGTACGTGATCGCCGCGGCGAACATCGCGTTCTGCACGTTGTGGAGCGCCTTGCCTTCGACCGTCGCCGGGATGAGGTGAGTCCACAGGAGCGGGATGTGGGTGCCGCCGTCGTAGATCGTGATCATGTGGCCGTTCATCCCCTCTTCGAGGACCACGGCGCGGCCGTCGGCGTTGATGTGCTCGCGCACCAGCGGGTGGCGCGGGTTCATCGTCACGTAGCAGAGATGATCGGCCCTCGTGTAGTCCGCCATCTTGAGACACAGCGGATCGTCGGCGTTGAGCACCGCCGTGTCGCGGGAGACCTCGACGACGATCCGCTTGACCCGCGCCAGCTCCTCGACCGTCTCGATCCCTTTCAAGCCCAGATGATCGGCAGCGACGTTGAGCACCGCGCCGACGTTGTTGCGCCGGTAGCCCATCCCGGCACGCAGCAGGCCGCCGCGCGCGGTCTCCAGCACGGCGACGTCGCAGGTCGCGTCGCGCAGCACCATGCGGGCGGCGGTCGGTCCGGTCATGTCGCCCGCCACGGTGCGGTAGCCGTCGATGTAGACGCCGTCCGAAGTCGTCAGCCCGACCCGCTTGCCGCTCATCTTGAGGACGTGCGCGGTCATGCGGCTGGTCGTCGTCTTGCCGTTGGTGCCGGTGATCGAGGCGATAGGGATCCGCGACGGCGTCCCCGGCGGGAAGAGCATGTCGATCACCGGGCCGGCGGCATCCCGCGGCTGCCCCTCGCTGGGAGCGACATGCATGCGGAAGCCGGGTGCCGCGTTGACCTCGCAGATCGCGCCGCCGTTCTCCTGGAACGACTGCGAGATGTCGTCGGTCAGGAAGTCGATGCCGGCGCAGTCGAGCCCGATCGCGCGGGCCGCCCGGATCGCCATCTCGCGATTGTCGGGATGGATGATGTCGGTGACGTCGATCGCCGTGCCGCCGGTCGAGAGATTGGCGGTCTTGCGCAGGAAGACGACATCGCCTTCCGCCGGCACACTGGTGTGGTCGAGGCCGTTGAGCGCCAGGAGCCGTTCCGCCTGATGGTCGAACTCGAGCCGGGTGAGAACCTTCTCGTGGCCGACGCCGCGCCGCGGGTCGCTGTTGACGATCTCCACCAGCTGCTCGATCGTGTGCTCGCCGTCGCCGACGACGTGGCCCGGGACCCGCTTCGAGGCGGCGATCAGCTCGCCGTTGACCACCAGCAGCCGGTGGTCGAGCCCGGTGATGAAGCTCTCCACCAGCACCGCGCGGCTGTGCTCGCGCGCCTTGGCGAATCCCACGGCGACCGACTCGCGGTCGGTCAGGTTGATCGACACGCCGCGGCCGTGGTTGGCGTTGAGCGGCTTGACGACCACCGGGTAACCGATGCGCTCCGCCGCTCGAACGGCGTCGCGCTCGTCGTAGACCATCTCCTGACGCGGCACCGGCAGGCCGAGATCGGCGAGGATCTTGTTGGTCTCCTCCTTGTCGGAGGCGAGCTCCACGGCGATGTGCTTGGTCTCGCCGGTCACCGTCGCCTGGATGCGGCGGCTGTAGGCACCGTGACCGAGCTGCACCAGGCTGTAGCGGTTGAGCCGCAGCCACGGGATGTCGCGCTCCTCCGCCGCCTTGACGATCGACGCGGTGCTCGGGCCGAGCGCGCGGCGCTGGGTAGAGCGGATGAAGCGATCCCGGGTGTCGTCCCAGTTGAATCCGTCGGGGTCGGTCGAGGCGGGACGAACCTCGTCCGGCAACAGACTCTCGAGCAGCTCCATCGCCAGGCTGCCCGCCTCGAGGCCGACGTCGCGATCGAGATACTGGTAGACGACGTCGTACTCCCGCGGATTGCCGGTCCCACGGGTCTTGCCGAACGTGACGGCGGACCCGGCGACGTTCTGCAGCTCGATCGCCACGTGCTCGAGGATGTGCCCCATCCAGGTGCCGTCGCCCTCGGTGAGCCGGCGGACGAAACCCCCCGGCTCTCGGTAGGAGCAGCCGTGCTGACCCAGGCCCGGGAGCGCTTCGAGCAGCCGGTCGTTGAACTCGGCGCCGAGTCGCCCGCTCGGCCACTCCTCTAGCTCCTCGAGGTCGAGGGTCAGCCGGATGACCGGGAAGTGGGCGTAGAGGCTCGGCCCGAGGTAGACCGCTCGCGACAGGACCTTCATGGCGTGACCGCCTCCTTCGGCGCGGGCTCCTTCGACGGCGTCTCCTCCGGCTGGAGTGCGGGCGGCGGCGCGGCGCTGCGCGACGGGATGTCGTAGGTCGCCCCCTCGATCAGGATGTGAAGCCGCACGTTGAGCATGCACACCGGCTCGAGCCGTTTCGCCGAATCCATCGACGAGAACTCCAGCTCCGAGGGATCGACGACCGTGATCGCGCCGCTGCCGCGCACCTTCAGCAGGCCGTCGGGAGAGAGGAAGGCGGCGGTGTCCTCGTCGAGCCCGATGCCGATGCCGCGCGGATTGAAGGCCAGTGCGGTCAGCAGTCGCCCCAGCCGGTCGCGCTGGCGGAAGTGCTGATCGATGATCACCCTCTGGGTGAGCCCGATACCGGGCGCCAGCGTCACCATGTCGGCGTGCGGGGTCGACCCCTCGTCGCCGAACGCGATCATGTGCTCGGAGAGGATCGCCGCGCCGGCCGAGGTGCCGGCGACGTGGAGCCCCTCTTCGGCATTGCGCCGCCTGAGGGTCCGAGCCACTTCGGTGCCGCCGATGGTGGTCGAGAGCTTCAACTGGTTGCCGCCGGTCAGGAAGACGCCGTCGGCGCGTTCCAGCCGTTCGAGCCAGCGCGGATCGTTGCAGTCCTCGCGCGTCTCGAGCGGCAGTGAGCGCACCAGCCGCACGCCGAGTTCCTCGAAGACCTTCTCGTAGCCGGGGCCGGTCTCGGGGAGGCTCGAGGCCGTCGGGATGATGGCGATCCGGGCGTCCCTGCCGCCGCAGACGTCGACGAACTTCTGCAGGATCGCAGGATCGCGCATCCGGTCCTCGGCGCCGCCGATCGGAATGATCAAACCACCGCTCATGTCACACCTCGGTTCACGATCCTGGCTTCGGATCGCGGGTTGCCGGAGATTCGAAAACAGCGCCCTCGAAAGTACCGCGTCGCACCGCCTCGCCGCCACGCACGTGCCAGCGGCCGCGCGCCATCACGTCGCGAGCGCAGTGGTGCTCGTCAAGCACCACGAAGTCGGCGTCGTCCCCGACCGCGACCCGCCCCTTGCCGGGCAGCCGCAACAGGTCGGCGACATTGCTGGTGAAAGCCGGGAGGACGGCCTCGAGGGCGCGGCCCGCCATCAGCAGCGCCTCCAGAGCACCGAGCATCGCCGCCGGGTCGCCGACCTCCATCTCGACGATCCGCCCGTCGCCGTCGAAGGTCGGCAGACAGCCGCCTCCATCCGAGCTCACGGTCACCCGCTCGCCGGGCAGCCCGGCGTCGAGATAGGCGCCGAGCGCGGCGGCGGCCGTCCGGCCGTCCTCGTCGTCCGCCACCGGGAACGCCGTCAGGTCGATCGTCACCCCCTGCTGCGCCATGGCGAACGCCTCGTCGAGCAGGGCGTCGCGGCGGTTGACGTGAGTGGGATGGAAGACCCGCGCCGGCAGCTCACTCTCGGCGAGAGCGCGTCGCACGAGCTCGAGCCCGCGCTCGCCGTCGCCGAGATGGAGATGCAGGGTCCCCGCCTTGCCGGTCATCAGCCCGCCGACGTGAGCGTCGGCGGCGACCCTCAGGAACTCGTCGAACGACGGCTGACTCGAGCGGTGGTCGGAGATCGCCAGCTCGCCGACCCCGATCACCCGATCGAGGTAGACGATGTCGCCGCGCACCGAGCCGGTCAGGGTGGTCGGCGGATAGTGGTAGCCGCCGGTGTAGCACCACGCCGAGAGCCCTTCCTCCTCGAGCGCCCGGACTCGCGTCACCAGGTCGCCGGTCGTGCGGGTGAGGTCGTCGGTGCCCAGCAGACCGACGACGGACGTCACGCCGCCGAGGGTGTAGCCGCTCAGGGGTGGTGCCGGAACGCGACTCGCCGGCCCCGACTCACCACCGCCACCGGTGACGTGGACGTGGCCGTCGATCAGCCCCGGGATCAGTCGTCGACCCTCGAGATCGATCCGTTCGACCTCCAGCCGCGAGCCGAGGTCGGGGGCAGAGTCGCCCATCCACGCCACCCTCTCGCCGGCAACGAGGATCCACTGCGGGCCCAGAGGTCGGGGCGAATAGACGTCGGCGTTCTCGAGTAGAAACACAGCGGCTCCGTGCGGTGCGAGCCCGCGATTCTACTCGGCGCCCACAGGGCGCAGTAGCCCATGGGCGACCGCGGCGCCGACCGTCAGGGCACGGTCGCCGACCACGCCGAGGTGTCGCCGCTCTCGAAGCCGTCGCCGAAGACGAAGACCCCGAGGTCCGACTCGAAGGCGCCGCCGTCGCACTCCGGAGTGCCGTCGCCGTCGCCGTCGAACGGCCGTGTCACGCCGCGTTGATCGGCGGCCGGGCAGGCGGCGGTGTTTCCGGCCTCGATCGCCGGACTGCCGGGGAGGAGTGCGTGAGTATCGGTCTCCCCGCCGTTGTCCGCGAGCGGCCCGAGCACCGGATCGGCGACCGACACCTGGTCGCCCGGGCCGTCCAGCCCGCAGGTGTCCCCCGGACTCTCGAGGCTCCCTCCGTTGCTGGTGTCGATCTCGCCGTCGCAGTCTCCGGACAGCAGGGCGTTGGTCGCCGTCAGGGTTCCGGCGTTGTGGATCGCGTCGCCCGCCCCCGCCGAGTTGCCGACCACCGTGACGGCGGAGATCGTCATCGTCTCCCCCGACAGGTTGTAGAGACCGCCGCCCACCCCACCGCCGGTGACCATGTTGCCGGACACCGTGACGTTCTCGAGGAACGCGCTGCCGTGGTTGTCGAGACCGCCGCCGTGATCGCCGGTCGTGTTGCCGGCGAGCGTCGACCGGAGGACGAACAGGTCGTCGTCGTTGCGGATCGCACCGCCCGGACCGCCGGCGGAGTTGCCCGTCAGCAGCACCCGGTCGATCGTCAGCGTCGCATCGTTGCGCACCCCGCCGCCCTCGCCGCCACCGGCGTCGCCGTTGCGCACCGTGAGGCCGACGATCGCGGCGACGACGTTGTCGCCGTTCGGATCGACGTCGAAGACCCGATCGATCCCGCCGCCGTCGATCACCGTCAACCGCGCTCCCGCCCCCTCGACCGACACGTTGTCGGTGAGATCGAGGTCACCCTCCTCGCCGTCATCCTCCCCGGAAGCACCGACGCTCAGCACGTAGAGGCCCGCCGGGATCAGCACCCGATCGGTGTTCGGCGGCCCTGCCTGCCCGGCGTCACAGCCATCGACCGCCAGATTGGTGTTGGCCGCGAGGATCGCCTCCCGCAGGGTGCAGTTGCCGTTGTCGGCAACTTCGTCGAGCGTCGTGTCGACCTGAATGTCGGTCGCCGGCAGGGCGCCCGCGCCGAGAACTGCAAGCCCGAGAAGCACAAGCACCATGAATCGGGGCGACAGCGCGAAACGAGCCGGGGAACGCAACATCATCAACCTCCAGGGAGCCGAACGGGACGGGCGAACTCTCCCGGGCAGTTTGCCGTACCATCGGTGAGCGTACAGTCGCGAGCTCCACACGACGCAACGAGGCAGGACTTCCAGGGAGGTGGCCGTGGATCGCAGAGAGTTTCTTCGTCTGAGCGGACTCGGAGTCGGCACCCTCGCCGTGCCGGTCCTCGGAAGCCCGCGCCTCCTGGGCGCGACGACGCCGGTCGCCGAGGGCGGCCGCAAGGCGCTCGCCGACGCGGCGCTCGAAGCGGCGACCGGTTCGGGTGCCGCCTACGCCGACGTGCGGATCGGCCGCTACCTCAACCAGTTCGTCATCACCCGCGAGGACAAGGTGCAGAACCTCGTCGATACCGAGTCCTACGGTGCCGGCGTTCGGGTGCTGGCCGACGGTGCCTGGGGGTTCGCCGCCACTTCGGACGTCACGACCGACGCGCTCGCCGCCACCGCGAAGCAGGCGGTGGCGATCGCCAAGGCCAACGCGCGGCTCCAGACCGAGACGGTGCAACTCGCCCCGGTCAAGGGGGTCGGCGAGGTCAGCTGGCGCACACCGATCGAGAAGAGCTGCTTCGACGTACCGCTCTCCGAGAAGGTCGAGCTGCTGCTCGACGTCAACGCGGCGGCGATGGAGGCGGGGGCGAGCTTCATCTCGAACAACCTCTTTCAGGTCAACGAGCAGAAGTACTTCGCCTCGACCGATGGTTCCTACATCGACCAGGACGTCCATCGGTTGTGGCCGACCTTCACCGTCACCGCGGTCGATGCCGAGAGCGGCAAGTTCGAGACCAGGAACGGTCTCGCCTCGCCGATGGGGATGGGGTGGGAGTACCTGGCGGGGAAGAAGGAAGACAAGATCGCGGGCGAGACGACCCTCTACCGCAAGTCGTACGACATGCGCGAGGACGCGATCGCGGCGGCGCAGCAGGCGAAGGCGAAGCACGGTGCCAGGTCGGTCGAGCCCGGCAAGTACGACCTCGTGCTCGACCCGACGCACCTGGGGCTCACCATCCACGAGTCGGTCGGCCACCCGCTCGAGCTCGACCGGGTGCTCGGCTACGAAGCCAACTACGCCGGCACCAGTTTCGCGACCCTCGACAAATGGCAGTCGAAGAAGTTCGAGTACGGCTCGAAGATCGTCAACCTCTTCGCCGACAAGACGCAGGTCGGCTCGCTCGGCCACGTCGGCTACGACGACGAGGGAGTGCCGACGAAGCGCTGGGACCTGGTGCGCGACGGCATTCTCGTCAACTACCAGGCGATCCGCGATCAGGTCCACATCCTCGGCGAGAAGGAGTCGCACGGCTGCTGCTACGCCGATTCGTGGAGCTCGATCCAGTTTCAGCGGATGCCGAACGTCTCGCTCGCGCCGGGCAAGGAGCCGCTGTCGGTCGCCGAGATGATCGCCGGCGTCGAGAAGGGGATCTACATCATCGGCCGTGGCTCGTACTCGATCGACCAGCAGCGCTACAACTTCCAGTTCGGCGGCCAGCTCTTCTACGAGATCGAGAACGGCGAGATCAAGGGGATGCTGCGCGACGTCGCCTACCAGTCGAACACCCAGGAGTTCTGGAACTCCTGCTCGGCGATCTGCGACGAGCGCGACTACCGCACCTTCGGCACCTTCTTCGACGGCAAGGGGCAGCCGGGCCAGGTGAGCGCCGTGTCGCACGGCAGCTCGACGACGCGCTTCGACGGTGCGAACGTCATCAACACGGCGCGAAAGCTCTAGTCCAGCCCCGCAACTCGACGGCGCGCGGCGAACGAAGGCGGGGAGAGCGTCACTCTCCTTCGTCGATCGTGCAGAAGGCACCCCGTGCCGGATTGCCGGCGCGGAACTCGACGTCGACCTGCACCTTCAGTGGCCGCGCGGTGGTGGGTGACGTCATGACGCCAGCCCCCCCTTCGAGGGTGGCCCCGACCCCGGTTCCGGAGAGCGTCCCTTCGATCCAGCCCTCGTCGCGAGTGTGTATCTCGAGCTGGGCGTTGAGGATGAAGCCCAGTCCGTCAATGGCCAGCATCCCTCCGACCTCTCCGCTGCCGAGCCCCCCTTCGTTCGGCTGGGTGGTGAGGTCGAACGAGAGCATCTCTCCCGAGGCTTCGTTGAACTTGAGGACGAAGGAGCTCGTGCCGGCCATCTCGTCGAGGACACGGTCCACGGTCTCGGAGTCGGCGCCGACCAGCTCCTCCTGCATCCCTAGGGCTTCGAGCATGTTCATCAGCGGGCGGGCGATGCGGGCGGAGTCCTGCAGCGGCTCGCTCCAGATCGCGGCTTCTCCCTCGACGAGGGTGCGCGCGGGATCCCCGCTCAGACGAGCCTTGAAGTAGCACTCGCCGCACGGAGTGCTGAGGTCCTCATAGCGCCACCGGCTGACGCCGCCCCTGGGAAGCTGTGCCGAGATCTCCAGATCGAAGGAGCGCGCTTCACTCTTCGGGATCGGCACCGTCCCGTCGAAGCGGAAGCGATACGGGCCGGCCTCCTCGGTCGCCCTGAACTGGCGGTCGACCCGGTTGCCGTTCGCCTCGAGCGTCAGCGGCATCGAAGCGGGATCCTGCTCCT
Source organism: Candidatus Multivoradales bacterium (assembly GCA_965223855.1). Classification (GTDB taxonomy): domain Bacteria; phylum Acidobacteriota; class Thermoanaerobaculia; order Multivoradales; family JAHEKO01; genus CALZKB01. The sequence goes on along the minus strand of CBDCXM010000009.1, from coordinate 1,177,947 downwards.
CCGGCACCCCCTCGAGCACCAGCCCCAGCTCCACCTCGCACGTCTCATCGTCCGCGCTGCGGGTCTCGAGCGTGGAGCCGTCCTCGATCTCGACGTCGGAGTCCTTCCAGCGCACCGAGACCATCTCGCGACCGCGACGCTGGCGGGTGCCGCTCGACTCGAGTTCGGTCGACTCGAGCACCGCCGGCTCCAGATCCGCCGGCAGCGAGGTTCTCCAGGCCTGGTCGATCTCGAGGCTCACGGGGATGTTCGCTCCGACACTCTGCGCCGCCTCGAGCCATGCATCGACCGCCGGCAGGTTGTTGCGCAGGTAGGCTTCGTAGAAGGTCTCCGACACCCTCAGCGCGGTGCCGACCGGCACCGGGTCGCTCCAGCCGAGAACCACCGAGTCGCCCGAGCTCAGCCCGAGCGCGATGCCGCCGTCCGCCAGCGCCGAGCAGGCGTTGAGGAAGATCATCTTGTCCTTGAGCGCCCCGCCGTACTCGGCGACGAAGAAGTCGTCGGTCACCAGCTCCAGCAGGAAGTCGGGCTTGTCGCAGAACTGCTGGACCCACCGTACCGAGCCGGGCGGCGCATGGTCGCAGTAGCGCCCGATGCCGGCATAGATGTACTCGACTCCGGGGTCGGTCACCGAGCCGACCGCCACGCTCCCCTCGGGAAACACCCGGCCGGTGGCCAGCCCGACGACGCAGCCGCCTCCGACCAGCTTGGCGGATGTCCCTGCGAGATCCCGGCCGCCGACGGCCGACGTGGTGGCCGTGAGCCACTGCACGACCTCCTCGGGATCGCTCGTGCCGCAAAGATAGAAGCCGTGGGTTCCGACGTGGATGAGGTCGTAGTTCTGCCAACCCTTGAAGTCGCTTCGGTCGACGCCGTACGCCATCGGGCAACTGCCGGGGATGGCGGAGCACATCACGTTGGGATCGAGCTGCACGAGATCGTTGGCCTTGATCTCCACGCACTGGGAGTCGCCGCCGCACCGGTAGTCGCGCACGGCGAAGGGATCCTGATCGGCCTCGCCAGCCAGTCCCAGATGCAGGAGAAGGTCGTCGACCTCGCGATCGCCGAAGTGCCATTGAAAGGGCGCCAGGATGAGCGCCTTCTTCCAGGGAATCCTGCCCGGCGGATTCTTCCCGATCGGGTCGTCCGGCCCTCCGGCGCCGGAACCGGGGGGCTGCGCGAACGCCGGAGAGGCGAACCCCCGGGTGTCGAAACTCTCCGGGAGCGCCTCCGTCACCCACACCGGGCGCCCGCCGGCAAGACGGAAACGAACCATGCGGCCGTCGGTCATCACCGCCTCGACGTCTCCCTGCGACGCCAGCCAGCCGGCAACCTCCGGCACCGCGGCACCGTCGGCCATTCGACCGAGGCCCTCCCGCGCCAGGTCATCCGTCCTCTCGACGATCTCCGATGCCACCTCCGCCCAGGTGCAGGGGTAGCCCTCCGTCTCGCACTTCGGAACCGGGGCGGGCTTCGGGGGTGGTGGCGGCGCGGTCTGGGCTGCAACGACCGCCGCGGTCTCGTCCTGCCGCTCGGCGGAGCCTTCCTGCGCCACCCGAACGGCCTCCTCCGGCTTCGACGGCTCCGAGCGACAGGCAGGGAGGCTCAACGCGAGCGCCAGACCGACCGCGCTCGCGACGAGGCTCTCCGGCATCCGCCCGGCCCGTTCGCTCTTTCCAAGCATGAACGCCCGTAGCCTACCGGACGCTCCGGCAGAAGCAGGCCGCCGGATCTCAGCTCTTTCTCAGCTCTCACTCAGGGAGACCCGGCGGGCGGAGCCGTAGTGTGCCGGTGTGGAACCGCTCGCAAGTCGATCCGACCGAACCCCCGGGCCCTATGCTTGGGGCATGTCGCGCCGGCAGAGTCCACCGATTCGAATCGCCGAGTTCCTGTTCCAGCCGTCGACGGGCGAGATTCGACCGCTCCAGGCGTCCGGGTCCGAGGAGACCGTCCGGCTCGCGCCACAGCCGGCACAGCTGCTCGAACTCCTGGCGCGGAAGCGCGGCGAACTGGTGACCCGCGAGGAGATCCGCGACGAGCTGTGGCCCGACTCCCACGTCGACTTCGACCAGAGCGTCAACTTCTGCATCCGCCAGATCCGCGCGGCGCTCGGAGATTCGGCGGCCGAGCCGAGCTACGTCGAAACCCTCCCCCGCCGTGGCTACCGGCTGATTCCCGAAGTCGAGCTGCCGGAAGACCGGACGGCTGCCGGCGATCGGGGCGTCACCGGCAGCTCCCGTGCGGGCCGCTGGGCCCTGGCGGGAGCCGTCCTGCTGCTGGCGGTCGTCGCAGGGTTCCTGGCCCGCGGTCGGAGTTCGACCACGGTCGCTTCCGGCCCGCGGCTCGCGATCATGCCGTTCGAGCTCGCTGCGGTGGGCGACGAGGGGGACGACCTCGCCCGGATTTCCGAGTGGCTCGTCGTCGAGTTCTCCGGCGGCGAAGCCGATGACGTCCAGGTCATCGGACCGCGCTCGACCGCCCCGTACTCAGCCTTCCCCTTCCCCCGAATGAGGGAGCTCGCCGCCGACCTCGGAGCGGACTTCGTCCTCAACGCCCGCTACTTCGACCAGGAGGACGAGCGGCTGCTGGTCCTCGAACTGATCCGGCTCGACGACGGCACGCATCCGTGGGCCGACACCTGGTCGGATCCGGGCGACTGGCGCCGGATCGCTCGCGAAGCGAAGCGGCAGGTGACCGCCGTCCTCGAGCCCTCGAATCTCTCCAAGGAGACCGCTGATGCCCCGTGACCTCGACCGCCGTGCCCTGCTGACGACCGCCCCCCTCGCTCTGGGCACGTTCCTGCTGGACCCGACGCGTGCCGTCTCCGCGGAGACCGCCGCAGCGGTAGCCGGCAAGCCCCTCCTTCACGAGCACTACCCGTCGCAGGAAGCGGAGGCGATCAAGGAGGTCGTCGGCGCCGCCCACTTCAGCCTCGAGAAGGTCCAGGCTCTCGTCGACGAGCGACCCGAGCTCGCCGGCTCGGCGTGGGACTGGGGGTTCGGCGACTGGGAGACCGCTCTCGGCGCCGCCTCCCACACCGGCAACTACGAGATCGCCGAGTACCTGATCGCCAACGGCGCGCGGCCGGACATCTTCACCGCCGTCATGATGGGCAACCTGCCGGCAGTTCGCGCCCTGGTCGAAGCGCATCCGGGCCTGCAGTCGATGCCCGGGCCGCACGGCATCCCGATGCGCCGCCACGCCGAGCTCGGTGGCGAGCGGGCGGAGGAGGTGCTCGCCTACCTCGACGAGATCGGCGGCGCCGACCGCGGGGCCCGAACCGAGCCGCTCCTGATCGAGCAGGAGGCCTACGTCGGCGGCTACACCTTCGGCAGCGACACGCTCGATCGCTTCGACGTCGCGGTAGGCCGCTTCGGCCTGACGATCGAGCGCAGCGGCGGCACGGCGCGGACTCTCTTCCACCAGGGGGACCACGTCTTCCATCCGGCCGGAGCGCCCTCGGCCCGGATCCGCTTCCTGGTGCAGGACGGCGTCGTGACGGCGCTCGAAATCCGCAATCCCGGCCTCATCGTCGCGGCGCGCCGAGCCTCCTGACGACGGCGCCGGCTCGCGAGGGAGTCGAGAACGGCAGCTCCCACCGCTCTCAGACCTATACTTTGCCTTTCAAAGTAAATTGCTCTACAGTGCTTCCATGCGAACCGCTCTGCCCTCCCTCATGCGTCAGCCTCCCACCCTCGCCGCCTCCCCGCCTCCGGGCGCCGTCGAGCCCCGCCGAGCCCTGCTCATCAACCCGTTCTACCCGAAGGACCCGCACGCGAGCTTCGGCAAGCACGTGCTGACCCCGACCCTCGCGCTGACCAGCATCGCCGGGGCCACGCCGGAGGGGTGGAAGCTCTCCTACTGGGACGAGAACCTGCTCCAGGGGCCGCCACCGACGGAGCCGTTTCCTCAGGTGGTCGGCATCACCGTCCACCTGACCTTCGCCGAGCGCGCCTACGAGCTCGCCGACTGGTACCGCGCTCAGGGGGCGCTGGTCGTGCTCGGCGGGCTCCACGTGCTCTCCTGTCCCGAGGAGGCGAGGCCGCATGCCGACGCGCTGGCGATCGGCGAGGGGGTCCAGGTCTGGCCGTCGATCCTCGACGACGTGGCCGCCGGCACCCTTCGGCGCGAGTACCGCGGCTCCTTCCGGCGCCCGTACCGCGACGAACCCGCCCCCGACCGCTCGATCCTGCCGCGCAGGTCCTTCCTGACCACCGCCAGCCTGATCGCGACGCGCGGCTGCCACAACCGGTGCACCTTCTGCTACCTCGCCACCGAGGGGCTTCAGATGCCCTACCAGATGCGCACGCCCGACCAGATCGCCGAAGAGTTCGAGGCGACCGGCGAACCCTACGGCGTCTTCGTCGACAACAACCTCGGCTCGCGGCCCGACTACCTGCGAGCACTGTGCGAGCGCCTGGAGCCGCTCGAAAAGATCTGGAGCGCGGCGGTATCGATCGACGTCACCGACGACCCGTCGCTCGTCAGGGCGATGGCGATGGCCGGCTGCACGGGGGTCTTCGTCGGCTTCGAATCACTGTCGGATCTCAACATCCGCGGCTCCCGGAAGCGCTCTCCGCTGACGGCCGACTACGCGCGCCGGGTGCGCCTGCTCCACGACCACGGCATACAGGTCAACGGCAGCTTCGTCTTCGGCTTCGACGAGGACGACGCCTCCGTCTTCGACCGCACGGTGGAATGGATCGAGGCCGAGCGCCTCGAGTGCGCGACCTTCCACATCCTCACCCCCTACCCCGGTACTCCGCTGTTCGAGCAGATGGAGGCGGAGGGCCGGATCCTCCATCGCGACTGGTCGCGGTACGACACGGCGAACGTCGTCTTCCGCCCGCGACGCATGTCTCCGGACGAGCTGATGGAGGGCTACACGGGCTGCTACCGGCGGCTCTTCTCCTCGGCGTCGATCTGGCGCCGCCGGCCGACCGATCGCCGCGCGGTGGCCGCCTACCTGGCGATGAGCTACCTGTACAAGCGCTCGAACCGGTGGTGGCCCGGGCTGATCCGCCACGACCTGACCGGCCCGGTCTGGCGGCCGCTCATCGAGCTGAGCCGCCGCCGCCACCTCGGCTTCCGGCGTCGCCTCGCGGTGGGTGCAGCGGCAGGCCGGGCCGCGAGCGTCGTTTCGGCGAGCGTCTGACGGCGCCACCCCACTATCCGGGATAGCCTCTGGCGGCCGATGCCCGGACGCCCTCATCGCCTCCGCTTCGTTCGCGGCTTGCTCTCCATCGTTGCGCTCGCCATCCCGCTGCTGAGCGGATGCGCCGACCCCCGTCCCGAACAGGAGCCGAGATGGCTGGTGGTCGGTGTCGACGGTGCGGAATGGAACGTCATCGAGGCTCTCTGGAGCCGGGGTGAGCTCCCGCACCTGCGAGCGCTGGCGGCAGCCGGCAGCGCCGGGCGGCTGGGGACCGACTACGGCTCCTCACCCGTCATCTGGACGACGGTCGCCACCGGGACGGTCCCCGAGGTGCACGGCATCACCGACTTCGCCGTCCCCACCGAGCGCGGCGACGTGCCCGTCTCCTCGACGGTAAGGAAGGTGCCGGCGCTGTGGAACATGCTCTCCACCGCCGGCCGGCGGGTCGCGGTGGTGAGCTGGTGGGTGAGCTGGCCGGCGGAACCGGTCCACGGTGTGGTGCTGAGCGATCGCTGGAAGCACGGGCTCGAAGACGCCGTGTTTCCGCCCGACCTCACGGCGACGGTGGCCGAATGGAGCGAAGCGGCGGGTGCCGATGGGCTGCTCTTCGATGCCCGGCTGGCGAGCGCCGAGCGCGACGACCTGACGCTCGAAGCGACGCTGCGGCTGCTCGAACTCGACTTCGAGCTCGTGCTCTCCTATCTGCGGAGCGTCGATATCGCGAGCCACCGCTTCTGGAAGTACTGGGAGCCGGAGGCGTTCCCCGGCGCCGAGTTCCGCGACGACGAGCGTGAGCTGGTGCCCGACGCCTACCGGGCTCTCGACATCGCGATCGGCCGGCTGGTCGCCGCCGCGGGGCCCGACACCAACGTCGTCGTGCTGTCGGATCACGGCTTTCACGCCATGCGCAGCGAGCGGGTGCGGCTGTTCCTCAACTTCGACCAGGTGCTCGTCCGGCTGGGGTTGCAGCAGCGCGGCCCAGACGGCATCCGCTGGGAGAAGACGAGCCTCTTCGTCCACGAGACTCCCCACTTCCGCACCCGCAAGAAGCTCAGGTTCGGGCCGCAGGTCGAGCCGGCCGAGCGAGAGCGGATCCGACGCCGGCTCGCCGCCGGGCTGGCGACGATCAGCTACGCGGGCGGCGAACCGGTGTTCAAAGAGCCCGCGGAGCCCTCAGCCGGCGAGGACGCCGACCTCGTCGTCGAGGTCTTCACGAACGGCGCGACGCGCGACCTTCTCTACGGCGATCGACGTTGGGACGACTTCCTCCCTCCGATCGAGCGGTTGTCGGGCTCCCACAGCGATCACACCGCCGGTGTCTTCTTCGCCGCCGGGCCGGACGTCGAGACCGGCGTCACCCTCGAAGGCTTCGACATCCACGACATCACGCCGACCCTGCTCCACGCACTGCGCCTCCCGGTCGCCGAAGACTTCGCCGGCGAGCCGTTCCTCTCGCTCTTCACATCGGAGCTGCGGAATCGGCCTGTCCGCCGGGTCGAGTCGTGGGGCACGCTCGAGGGCTCCTCGACCACCGCCTCCGAGGCCGACGAGGCGATCCTCGACGATCTGCGGGCGCTCGGCTACCTCGACTGAAGACTGGCCAGCGGGGAGGTCGACGGCCGCCCGGGAATTCCGCTCCCGACCAGGCACCTATACTCAACAGGTCCCCGAGCAGACCGCTGGGGCAGGCCGCCGCGCCTGCCCGCCTCTTCGCTGCAACGCAACCCTGGGAGTGCACCGATGATTGAGCTGCGCCTGACCGACAGGGCCCTGGCCTGCACCCTCGCCGCCACCCTGATCCCCCTCGCGGCGTGCAGCCCCGACACGACCCCGACTGCCGGGACCTCGGGGCTCGTCAACCTGTTCGCTCGCTTCGACACGGCGACCGTCGAGTCGGGCGCCGCGCCGCTCGTCGCGCGTCAGCAGCGCCGGTGGAGCTTCCATGAGCCGCAGCCCGGCTGGTACCCCCTCGACTTCGAGGTCGGCCCGGTCCTGTCGGCGGTCTCGCTCGAGCCGGTCGAAGGAGCGCTGCGACTGTCCGTCGATCTGCCTCCCGCGCCGCGGACGATGCTCCGCATCGGCGGCGTCGGCCATGCACTCGAGGACGGCTTGCTGCTCGAGGACTTCGAGGCGGTGAAGATCCGCGCACGGTCGAATCAGAGGTTCGCCGGCATGACGGTGGTGCACAACACCGGCGACGCCGGAGCGCTCCCCAACGACATGGTGTTCTTCTTCTCGACCGACGAGGCGCCGCCGGTCTTCAGCGACGGCTCGGAGCAGATCTACTCGATTCCCCTGCGCCCGCGCGAGGGGGAGGGCGCCGGCACGCCGCTCGAGGACTTCGGGATCCTGGTCGCCGCCGTCGATCCGGCTTCGATCGACCTCCAGTCGATCGAGCTCGTCCCGCGCGGCGCCAGCTACCTCGACGATTCCGGCAGCACCCACGTCGTGCGAGACGGCGAGACCCGCAGCACCCTGTTCGCCCACGTGCCCGCATCGCTCACGTGGGAGGTCGAGATTCCCGAGGGGGGACGTCTCGACCTCGGTGTGACGACAGCTCCCGGGGAACCGGTCACCTACCGGGTGACCGCCGGCGACGGTGAGAAGAGGGAGACCCTGTGGGAGGAGACCGTCGCCGACGCCGCGAGCTGGCAGCAACGCTCGATCGACCTCGCCGCGCTCGGAGGCGACACCGCTCGGCTCACGTTCGAGGCCGAGAGCGAGCGCGAAGGGGCGGTCGCCTTCTGGGGAGCGCCGATCGTCTCGGGCTCCCCTTCCGGAGAACGGCCCAACGTCATCTTCTACGTCATCGACGGCGGCGGCAGCGACTTCATGAGCGTCTACGGCTACGAACGGCCGACGACGCCGTTCCTCGAGGCTCTCGCCGCCGAGGGGGCGGTCTTCGAGCGCGCCTACTCGAATGCCACCTGGACCCAGCCGTCCACCGTCTCGTTCATGACTTCGCTCCAGCACAGCGTGCTGGGGGGCCTGCGACGCGGCGTGCATTCGACCGCCGTGCCGGCGAACGCCACGACGATGGCCGAGCACTTCCGTGCTGCGGGCTACCAGACCTCCTCCTTCGGCGCCAATCCGAACGCCGGACGGATTCTGGGGCTCGAGAAGGGGGTCGATGTGCTGCGCGACAGCGGAGTCGAGCATCATTCGACCTCGTCGCACGAGCTCCATGAGCGCTACTGGGGGCTGCGAAGCGCCTACCCGGGAGGCCCGACCTGGACTCACTTCCAGACGACCGACGTCCATGAGCCGAACCACCCGGAAGCGCCGCACGCCGGCACCTGGATCAGCGAGGAGCGGCACGAGGAGTTGCGCGGCTGGGAGCAGCAGATGTTCCGCTCCGCCGGCTACCTCTTCGGACGCACCTCGATCGCCGACTTCTACGACCGGGCGATGACCCAGACGGGGATCGACCGCGGCACCTACTTCGACGGCCGACGCGATCTCCACGACGAGACGATGCTCCACCAGGATCACGAGCTCGCCGCTCTCGTGGCAGAGCTCAAACGGCGCGGCGAGTGGGAGAACACCCTGCTCGTCATCGGCGCCGACCACGGTCATCCGGCAGGCTCGTTCGCCCGCTGGGGTCGCGGTCGGCTCGATCCGCAGCCGGAGCCGTGGCAGGGAGCGCTTTTCGACGCCTACTCCTCACGCGTGCCGCTGATCTTCATCTGGCCGGGCAGGATCCCGGCAGGTCAGCGCTTCGCCGATCCGGTGTCGATGATCGACGTGCTGCCGACCGTACTCGAGCTCGTCGGCCTGCCGCTGCCCGAAGTTCTCCAGGGACAGTCGCTGGCTCCGATGCTCGGCGGTGGAGGTCAGGAGCTGCGACCGGTGATCCTCGACGAGTTCCGGATCGACGAGGCGAGCGGCGAACTGATCGGCAATCTCGAGATCGTGGACGGCCGCTGGGGGGCGTCGCTCGAGATCGGGCCGCAGCCCGAGGGGAGCGAACCGGGCAGGGGCCGCTACGCCGTGCCGGTCGGCGGTCGATGGGGGGCGCTCCACCCGCACTTCCCCGAAGTGCCGCGCCTGCTGCTCTACGACCTGGACGCGGACCCGTTCGCCACCAGGGCCGTCAACGAGGAGTACCCGGAACTGGTCGAGCGCTACCGAGCGCTGCTGCTCGAGCAGTGGGAGGCGCATCAGGCTCTGGCCGGTCGCTTCCAGGCCGCCGGCGACGTCGAGCTATCCCCCGAGCAGTTGCAGCAACTGCGCTCGCTCGGTTATATCCAGTAGAGAGCGCTGACTGCCGGCGCCCGCACCACTCGACGCCGGACGGGACGGAATGCCCGTTCGGTCCAAGCCCGTTGAACCGCACATGAGACTGCGTGCCCTCGCCATCGTCGCAGGCCTGCTGACCCAGGCCGGGGTCACGACGGCCACCGCCTACGAAGGCCCGGCTCCGTCGCCCTTCGAGGCGACGGCCGAGATGAAGGCCCGCCTCGGGGAACTCCCGCGGGGCACCGAGGCGAAGATGCAGGCGATCGTCGAGCTGATCTTCGACAAAGAGGACGGCCTCGGCTTCACCTACCGCAGGCGGCCCACCCTTACGGGCGCCGAGGCGTTCGAAGAGCGGGCCGGCAACTGTCTCTCGCTGGTCAACCTGTTCGTCGCTCTCGGGCGCAGCGCCGGGCTCAAGGCGCACTTCGTCGAGGTCGAAGACTACGAGGTCTTCTACCGCGATGACGGAGTGGTCGTGAGGAGCGATCACATCGTCGGCGGGGTACGGGTCGGTGGCGAGCTGCTGACCATCGATTTTCTCCCCGGCCAGGCCAAGAGCTACTACGAGCTGCGCTCCATCAGCGACGCGCGGGCGATGGCCCACTACTACAAGGCGATCGCGACCGAGGCTCTGATCGACGACGACCTCGACACCGCCGAGCGATGGTTCGACGTCGCACTCGAGATCGACCCCGATTTCGCCGCCACCTGGAACAACGTCGCCATCCTCAAGCGTCGTCAGGACGACTTCTCGGGAGCGTTCGTCGCTCTCGAGCGGGCCCTCGAACTGGAGCCGGAACTGCTGTCGGCACTCGAGAACCTCTCGGGCCTCTATCGGCGTACCGGGCAGCATGACGAGGCCGAGGAGGTCAACGCCCGACTGCTCCAGCTCCAGACGCAGAACCCGTTCTTCCTCGTCGCCGAAGCGGAGCGGATGCTCGAAGTCAGGGACGTCGCCGCCGCCGAGCAGATGCTCCAGCGCGCGCGACGGCTCGAACCGGACCTGCCCGAGATCTACCTTCACCTCGCCCGGATCCAGTTCGATCGCGGCGAGCCGCGCAAGGCGCGCCGCCTGCTCAACAAGGCTCGCACCAAGAGCGAGCTCTTCTCGCAGCGAGTCCAGGAGGTCGTGAACGACAAGATCTCGACCCTCGTCTCCGGCCGCGGAAGCGGCAGCGGGTAGCGAGGCACCCCGGCCGCGTTCCTGTCACCCGGCTTCAGACGCCGGTTTCGTCGAGGCTCGAGTAGCCGCCGCCGTCCAGATGGAACTCACGCGCCCGCGCCCGCCGGGCGACGAGAGCATCGCCCTCGAGCGATTCGGTCCGCGCTGAGGTGGCGAGCGAAGAATCGAGCTCCTCCGCCGCCAGGAGCTCGTCGTACGGGCCCCGGGCCGACATCCCCTTGAAGAGGATCGGCAGGGTGTCGACGAACACGAAGAAGAGGATCAGGAACGCCTGCACCCACCGCACGTGGCGCGACTCGGTCGCCAGAGCGGCCAGCGCTTCCACCCGCGCCAGGTAGTCGCGTGAAGCCGAGAAGGCGGCCGCGCCCGACCGATCGACCGCCTGCAGATCACCGATCTCGGCTCGCAGCCCTGCCACCTGTTCGTCCACCGAAGTCCGCATCCGTTCGAACTCCTCTTCGGCGAGCACGAGCTGCCGCTCCTTCTCCCGCGCCGAGGCTCCGCGGCCCGCGATGCCGGTCGTGCGGCCGGTGACGATGCCGTCGATCTCCTCGGTCAGGGTCTGCTGGAGTCGGTTGCGCCGCTCGGCGAGCCGTTCGAGACCTGCCTCACGAGCGGCGATCTCCTCCCGCAGTTCCTCGATCGTCGCGGTGCTCTCGATCGCCATCGCCCGGCGCACCCCTCGCTCGTCACGATCGAGACGCTGCTCGATCGAGCGATCGAAAACCAGTAGCACCAGCGGATGGGCGACGACGATGCCGACGAAGGCGGCCAGCAGCACCCGGCTGAGGAAGATCGGAGACCCGAGGTCGGCGGCGACCGACTCGGACTTGCGCAGGGTCGAGACGACGTAGCGATCGAAGCAGAAGACGATCGCCGCCCACAGGAGGCCGCCGCCCCAGTAGACGGCGGGTGCGTCGGTCAGGGTCGAGAGGGCATAGCTCATCGACACCAGCGCGAGGACCGCCGGCACGAGAACGAGCGTCCCGAGGCCGACCTGGCGGGTGCGCTCGGTGGCAGGGACCCGGTCGAGCAGCCGGCGATCGGCACCGGCACACCAGAGCAGAAACTTCGTCGGTCGACTGTCGTTCATCGTGGCTCCCTTCCCTCTTGATGTTTGCGACGGCGCGACCTCGCCGGTACTCGACCGGAAGCGATCCCTCCCGGCCCCGGAGTCCGCGCCCTTCATCAGAGAGGACGCAACACGGCGCTCTCCGGTTTCGTACCTTGCTAACCTTCCCGACTCGCCGTACCGGATCACTCTCTCGAGGAGAACTCCCAAGATGGACCGACGTTCGACGCCGCTCTACACCCTGCTCGCGCTCTTCGCTCTCCTGCTCCTGCCGCTTCCCGGCGCCTGGGCGGACGATCACGAGGAAGAAGACGACTCGAAGATGAAGGCGGCGACGTTCGCCGGCCTCGAACTGCGCGGCATCGGGCCGGCGATGATGTCGGGCCGGGTCTCCGACATCGTCATGCACCCCGAAGACGAATCGGTCTGGTGGGTCGCGATCGGTAGCGGCGGCATCTGGAAGACCACCAACGCCGGCACCACCTGGGAGTCGATCTTCGACAGCCAGCCGTCGTACTCGATCGGCTGCCTGACTCTCGACCCGAACAACCCCGATGTGCTCTGGGTCGGCACCGGCGAGAACGTCGGCGGCCGTCACGTCGCCTACGGCGACGGCGTCTACGTCAGCCGCGACGGCGGCAAGTCGTGGGAGTCGAAGGGGCTCTCGGAGTCCGAGCACATCGGAAACATCGTCATCGACCCGACCGACTCGAACACGATCTACGTCGCTTCGCAGGGCCCGCTGTGGTCCGCCGGCGGCGAGCGCGGGCTCTACAAGTCGACCGACGGCGGCGAGAGCTGGGAGAAGATCCTCGGCGTCGGCGAGTACACCGGCGTCAACGAGGTGGTGATGCACCCGGACGACCCGCAGACCCTGCTGGCGGCGACTCATCAGCGCTTCCGCAACGTCGCCGCGCTGATGAACGGCGGCCCGGAGAGCGGAATTCACAAGTCGACCGACGGCGGCGCCACCTGGCGGGAACTCACGAGCGGCATCCCGTCGGGAGACAAGGGGAAGATCGGCCTCGCCTACTCGCCGCTCCAGTCGAACGTCGTCTACGCGACGATCGAACTCGGCGCCCGGGAGGGCGGCTTCTTCCGCTCCACCGACGGTGGCGAGAGCTGGGAGAAGCGGAGCGACTTCGTCTCCGGCGGCACCGGCCCGCACTACTACCAGGAGCTCATCGCCAGCCCGCACCAGTTCGACCGCGTCTACCAGATGAACAACGCCCAGAGCGTGACGGAGGACGGCGGCGAGAACTTCATCTCGCTCAACCAGCAGACGAAGCACGGCGACAACCACGCGCTCGCCTTCAGCAAGCACGACCCGCACTACCTGCTCGCCGGCACCGACGGCGGCATCTATGAGAGCTGGGATCTCGGCTCGACCTGGAAGTTCGCCGCCAACCTGCCGGTGACACAGTTCTACAAGGTCGCGGTCGACTACGACGAGCCCTTCTACCACGTGGTCGGCGGCACCCAGGACAACAGCACGCAGTACGGACCGTCGCGCACCGACAACAGCTCCGGCATCCGCAATGCCGACTGGGAGATCACGGTCTTCGCCGACGGTCATCAGCCGGCGATCGACCCGTCCGATCCGAACATCGTCTACTCGGAGTGGCAGGAGGGCAATCTCGTCCGCTGGGACCGCAAGACGGGCGAGATCGTCTACATCAAGCCGCAGCCCGAGCAGGGCGAGCCGAGCGAGCGCTTCAACTGGGATTCGCCGATCCTCATCAGCCCCCACGACCCGACGACGATCTTCTTCGCCGGCCATCGGGTCTGGCAGAGCGACGACCGTGGCGACTCGTGGCGGACCATCTCGGGCGACCTGACCCGCGGCCTCGACCGTCTCACCGAGCCGATGATGGGACGGGTGTGGAGCATCGACGCCGCCTGGGACCTCTATGCCATGTCGCAGTACGGCACGATCACCTCGCTGTCCCAGTCGCCGCTCGACGAGAATCTCATCTACGCCGGCAGTGACGATGGCCTCGTTCAGATCACCGAGGACGGCGGCGCGACCTGGCGCGAGGTCGACTCGCTTCCGGGCGTCGACGACTTCTTCTTCGTCAACGACATCAAGGCCGACCTCCACGACGCCGATACGGTCTACGTGGCGGTCGACCAGCACAAGGCGGGCGACTTCGCACCGTACCTCTACCGTTCGACCGACCGCGGGCGCAGCTGGAAGTCGATGGCCGGCGATCTGCCGGAGCGCCACCTCGTCTGGCGGCTGGTTCAGGACCACGTCGATCCGGAGCTGTTCTTCGCCGGCACCGAGTTCGGGGTCTTCTTCACCGTCGACGGCGGCGAGCAGTGGATCGAGCTCACCGGCGGCGTGCCGAACATCTCGTTCCGCGACCTCGCCATCCAGACTCGCGAGAACGATCTTGTCGGTGCGACCTTCGGCCGCGGCTTCTTCATCTTCGACGACTACACGCCGCTGCGGCACGTCAACGAGGAGGCGCTCGCGAGCGAGGCGCTGCTCTTCCCGGTGCGCGAAGCCAAGTGGTACATCCCCCGCCGGATCTACGGCTTCGGCGAGAAGGGGAGCCAGGGCGACTCGTTCTACGTCGCCCCGAACCCGCCGTTCGGCGCCGTGGTGACCTACTACCTCGCCGAGAGCCTCGAAACCACCAAGCAGAAGCGCCAGAAGGAGGAGGCGAAGCTCGCCAAGGAAGGGGAAGACACCCCCTACCCCGGATGGGACGCCCTGCGCGAGGAGGAGCTCGAGGCCGATCCGGCGATCCACCTGACGATCCGCGACGCCTCTGGCAACGTCGTGCGGCGCCTCGACGGTCCGACCTCGGCCGGCTTCCATCGTGTCGCCTGGGACTTGCGCCATCCATCGAGCGATCCCGTCGGCGCAGGCGGCGGCTTCTTCGGCGACAACGGCAGCGGCTATCTCGTCGCCCCGGGCAGCTACAGCGTTTCGCTCTCGAAGAGCGTCGACGGCGAGGTCACCGACCTCGGCCTCGCCGAGTCGTTCGAGGTCGTGCCGCTGCGCACTCGTGGCCTGCCCGGGATGGAGCCGGCGCAGGTGGCCGCCTTCTTCTCGGACCTCGCCGAGTTCGAGCGCCGCACCGGCGGCACGCACCAGGTGATGACCGAAGCGGAGGAAAAGCTCGACGGCATGCTCGAGGCGCTCGAGCGTGCGCCCGTCGCGGACCACTCGCTCGCCGAGCGCACCCGCACGATGCGACGCACTCTGCTCGACCTCCACTTCCGCTGGGACGGCGACGAGCGCCACGAGATCTACAACATCCAGCGCGAGAGCATCCCGATCGCCGACCGCCTCGGCAACGTCTCGTTCGGCAACGCCTTCTCGACCTACGGTCCGACACCGGCGCAGCAGCGCCAGCTCGAGATCGTGCGCGAGGAGTACGCGGCGCTGGCAGCGGAGTTGAAGACCCTCTTCGACGAGCTGCCGGCTCTCGAACAGGCGCTGGACGACGCCGGCGTGCCATGGTCGACGGGACGCGGGATGCCGAACTAGAAGTGGTCATCGCGCCGGGGCGCTCGCTCCGAGGCCGTCGTCGGTCTCAAGGGCCGACCTGACGAGCGTCCCGGCGCCCGCTACCACCGGGCGCCCGTTCGCCTACCGAGCACGATCCTGATAGCGGCCCGGGGACCAAGGTCCTACCGTGGCGGTCAGAGGCGCGCCGCGCCCGGCCGTGTCCCGCACGCCAGGAGGTGCTCATGATCCGAAGCTTGCCATCGGTCTTCCGTTTCGCCACCCCGGGACTCCGTACATTCGCGATCGTCGCGACGGCCTCGGTGTGCCTTGCCGGCCCGGGCACTGCTGCCGAGCACATCAACGAGACCGAGAGCCTCCTGGAGGCGTTCGGTGGACAGGTGAAGCCCCCCTTCGACCAGGGTCCGAGTCGGCAGTTCGACTTCTGGATCGGAGCCTGGGAGGCGAACTGGCGCGCTGCTGTCGAGGGCCGACTCGAGAACGCAGATTCAACGGAGACCACCGATGCCTGGATCTTCCCGGTCCTCCACGGCAAGGCCCTCGTCGAGCTCGCCCGCGGCCAGACCGTTCAGGACGGGAGCCGGACTCAGGGCTTCTCCATTCGCTACTTCGACCCCGCCAGGCAGCGTTGGGTGATGGCACAGAACTGGGCCGGACCCGACAAGAGCTACGCCTACCTGGATCAACTGCAGGGAGGCATGCGGCACGGTCGGGTACAGCTCTACTCGAGTTGGACGGATGACGCCGGCCTGGTCACCCGTCGCTACACCTTCTCCGACATCCACCCCGCGCGACTTCGCTGGGACAGTGCAGAGACCAGGGACTCGGGCGACACCTGGCGACCGGGTCAGATCACGGAGTTCCGGCGCAAGGTAGAGGGCCTGACGCTACCGAAAGTGGGGCAGCCGCTGCCCGACTGGTTCGACGGTTCTCACTGCACGGAGCGCCCGTTCCACCGCTTCGACTGGCTCGAAGGCGACTGGCGCGGCGAAGCCACGAACGAACGTGGCGAGAGCTGGCCAGCCCGCCTCGTTGCCGCCCGGTTTCAGAACGGTTGCGGAGTGCTCTCCGTGCTTTCGTGGGGGGGTCGGCAGATTCTCCAGGCGATCACCTACCGCCCCTCGGTCGGGGTGTGGTTCACCTATCACCTGGACAACAGGCCTGGCACGACACACCAATATCGGCTCAGCACCGAGGACACCGCCGACCTCGTCTTCGTCCACCATCCGGAGCTCGCCATCCGAGGCGAGCTCGAACCGTTCTCCCTCCCCGATCCCCTGCTCCCAGCCCCCGGTCGGGCGACGACCTCGTGGGAAAGACCCGGAGAGGGTCTCGTCACTCTCCTCTTCGAAGAGCAGGAAGGGCCCCACGAAACTCGTCTGCGGGTGGAGCTGAGCCGCCGGGCCGCCGATCGCAGGCCCTGACTGCTGCCCAACGAGAGCTGTCAACTCATCGCTCGGTCGACAGCAGTGCCGGCAAGGCGGCAAGCAGCAGCTCGGCCTCGAGATCGACTCCCACCACCCTGCCGCGACGATCCACCAGAACCGTTCGCGGCAGAGCGGTGACGTCGAACCTGCGTGCCAGCGGCCCGGTGAGCCCGCGGCCGTCGTGGACCTGCGGCCAGCCGACATCGCGGCTGGCGAGGAAGCGCTCGAGCGTGGCGCGATCGCTCTCGTTCATCGACACGCCGACGATGAGAAGTCCGTCGTCGCCGAAGCGCTCGAGAGCTTCGCGGAAGACCGGGAACTGCGCCAGGCAGGGGGCGCACCAGGTGGCCCAGAAGTCGAGCAGGACGACCCGCCCTTCGAGCTCCGGGCGCCTCCATTCGCGACCGTCGAGATCGCGGAACCCGAGGTCGTCCCAGAGAGAGCCGGTCGCCGGAGCATCGGCCGACAGTCCGGTCACTGCGAAGGCGAGAGCGAGACCGGCGAGCCGGCTCACCGCTGGAACCTGAGGCCCACCCACAGCGACCGCGGAAAGCGCGGGCCGTAGACGTAGCTCGGGTCGCGCAGGGGCCCGCGGTCGAGGTCGCGCTGGTAGGCGTCCGTGAGGTTGCGGGCTCCGATCGACAGTCGCACAGAGGCCGCGTCGCCGAGAGGGATCGTCCGGGCGACGTTGAGGTCGGCGGTCAGGAAGGACGGCGTCGTCTCCAGCCTGTCGGTGTCGATGAAGCCTGCGTAGTGGGGCGCCTTCATCGACCCGGTGTAGCGCAGGCCGAGGAAGACGTCGGCCGGGCCCGGCGTCCAGGAGACGAGGGCGTTGCCGTAGCGCTCCGGCGTGCGGAAGAAGTCGCGGCTGCCGAAGTCGGGTTCCGGATCGCCGAAGCGCGCCTGCTGCCGCACGAAGCCGGCCTCCACGGACCATGCCGAGCGCCAGCGAAAGGCCCCGCTCACCTCGATCCCCTCGACTGTCGCCGCCCCCTGGTTGATCTTGGTGAGCTCGATCTGCGCCGTCGCCGGGTCGTCGGTCTCGACGGAGTGGAACAGCCCGTCGATCGTCGTACGGAAGAGCTGCGCCTCCAGGAGTGCCGAGCCGCTGCGACCCACCTCCGGACGCCACTCGAAGCTGAGTGAGCGGTTGAGCGAGGTCTCCGGCTCGAGATCGGAGGCGTTGCGCACCACCCGGGTCTCACCCCCGCCGACGAGAGCGATGTGCAGATCCTCGTCGAAGGAGATCGGCGGCCGGAAGCCGCGCGCCACCGCCGCCCGCACCGCCACGTTGTCGCGCGGTGCCCACAGGAGCGCCCCGCGCGGCGAAACGATCGGCTCGTCGAGACCCGAATGCTCGTCGATCCGGGCGCCGTAGAGCGCCGTCACCCGGCGTCCGAGGCGCACGTCGTGCTGCCCGAAGAGGCCGGTGCTGCGATATCGCTCGGCCAGGAAGCGGTCGTAGCCGGGCTGCCGGTCGTCGATCCGCTCCTCGGAGCGCTGGAGCCCCCAGGTGAAGGTCCCGCGGTCGCGGTAGTGATGGATCCGGGCGTCGAACACCCACAGCGGATTGTCGGTCGAGCCGTAGGCGTCGGGGTCGAAATCGCTGCCGTAGTAGCTGTCTCGCTCGGTTCGCGAGTACGACGCCGCAAGGCGGTAGTCGAAGGCACCGGAACGGGCCGAGTGGAGCCAGGCGATCGAGCCGCCGGAGCGTTCGCTCACGATCTCCTCGGCCACGCGCGACGCCTCCGGCGGCAGGTCGATGGCAGCCAGATCGCCGCCGCGCCGGTCTTCCGCGGTCGCGCTCAGATCGATCGACAGCCGTGCCCGGTCGGCGAAGAGGTAGCGCGCCCCTCGAAGCCCGAGCGCCTCGAAGCGACGGCGCGTCACCTCGGTGAACTGGTCGCCGTCGAGATCGGCGGCTCCGACCCGGTCGCGCTGACCGTAGAGGGTCCAGGAGGTGCGACCGGCGCTCCCGACCCAGTCCACTCCGGCGTTCAGAGAAGAGCCGGGCACACCGCCCATCTGGGAAGCTCTCGTCTCGACGACCACGCCGTTCGACGAGGCGTCATGCGGAATCAGATTGATGACCCCGGCGATCGCTCCGCCGCCGTAGAGCGCCGACGCTCCCCCCTTGACCACCTCGATCGAGTCGATCAGCCGCGCGGGGAGCTGCTCGACGCCGTAGACCAGTGCCAGCGACGAGACCGTCGGCTGTCCGTCGACGAGGAGCTGAGTGTAGGCACCGTCGAGCCCCAGCATCCGCACCTGAGTGGTACTGCAGTTCTGGCAGTTGCTCTCGACCCGCAGGCCCGGTGTCCACTCCACCGCATCGGCCAGGGTGCGGGCGGCGACGTCCTCGAGCTGCCGCCTGCCGAACGTCTGAACGTGAATCGGAGAGTCCGCGAGCCGCCGCTCGGTCCCCGTGGTGGTGACGACGACCTCCTCGCCGAACGCCGGTGCGAGCGGGATCTCGATCTCCCGGTCGGCGTCGCCGAGCTCGACGCTCCCACCGCCGATCGAGAAGCCCGGAGCGACGACCACCAGCTCGTGGCGACCGGTCTCGAGAGCGTCGAAGCAGAAGCGGCCTTCGGCGTCGGTCGTCCGGCTCGCCCCGCCGCCGACCACGGTCACCGTCGCCGCCACCGGCCTACCGGCCGGATCGACGACCCTCCCCGCCAACCGGCACTCTTCACCGGAGGCGGCTGCGGCCGTCGCCAGCGCAGCGAGCCATGCGAACCTGCCGGTCAGTTTCCTCATCTCTTCGAGCCTCGTTCCAGGGGGGTTTCGCACCCTCGCTAGAGTTATTTTGGGCGCTCAAAAATGATAGGGTGCCATGGAGGCTCTGTCAACCCATCCCGATGCCCCTCTTTCTCGCGCTGCAGCTCGCCGTCACCGCCTACCTCACCGGGCTGATCTGGGTGGTCCAGTGTGTGCACTACCCGCTGTTCGACCGTGTGGCGCCGGAGGAGTTCCGGCACTTTCACCGATCGCACTCCCTGCGCATCACTCCGGTGGTGGCGCCGATGATGATCGCGGAGCTCGTCCTGGCGGCGATCTGGCTGGTCCTACCACCACCGGAGGTGACCCCGCTCGAGACGGCAGTCGCCTTCGCCCTCGTCGTTCTCGCCTGGGCTTCGACCGCCTTCCTCCAGATTCCTCTTCACCGACGTCTCGAGACCGGCTTCGACGAGGCCGCGCATCGGCGCCTCGTGGCGACCAACTGGATCCGCACGGCTGCCTGGTCGCTGCGGTTTCTGTGGCTGGTCTCCCTGACTCTTCGTTCGCCGTGAGCGTTCGGGAAAACCACGGGCGGGGCGAAGACCGCTCGCGAGCCAAGCGCGCCCTCAGGAACGCGATGCGCGAGCGTCTCGCGGAGATCGGGAATCGCGAAGCGAACTCGCGAGCGCTCGCCGAGAGGGCACTCGCCCTCCCCGAAGTCCGACAGGCACGAGCGCTCCTCGTCTGCAGGTCGTTCGGCATCGAGCCGGACACGGCGCCCCTCAACGAAGGCCTGCTGACAGCGGGCAAACGACTCGTGCTGCCGAGGATCGCGGCCGGCTCTTCGCTCCTGACGCTCCACCCCTGGGACTCGCCGCTCGAAACCCTCCCGTTCGGTCTCGAGCAGCCGACCGCCGCGGCGCCGGAGATCGATCCGGCCCGGATCGATCTGGCTCTCCTCGTCGGCCTCGGCTTCGACTCCCGCGGCTTCCGCCTCGGCCACGGCGGCGGCTACTTCGATCGCTTCCTCGCCGCCACCGGGATCGTCGCGATCGGGCTCGCATTCGAAGCGCAGCTGATCGATCGCCTGCCGGCCGAGGACCACGACCTGCGGATGACGGCCATCGTCACCGAAGCCGACGTGCGGAGACCGGCGGAGTCGGACCGCGGCCCGTGAGGCCTACGGCGCCGGCTCGTCAGCTCACCCAGACCGTCTTGGCGTTCACGAACTCGCGAATGCCGAGCGATCCCAGCTCGCGGCCGTAGCCGGAGTCCCTGATCCCGCCGAAGGGCAGCCGCGGATCGGAGCGCACGAAGTCGTTGACGAAGCAGCTCCCCGCCTCGAGGCGCTCCCTGGCGATCGTGCGCGCGCGCTTCTCGTCGCGCGAGAAGACCGCCGCGCCGAGGCCGAAACTGCTGGCGTTGGCGACCTCGATCGCCTCCTCCTCGCTTTCCACCTCGAGGATCGCGGCCACCGGGCCGAACAGCTCCTCGTCGCTCGCCGGCATGCCCGCCACGACGTCGGTGAGCACCGTCGGCGGATACCACGCCCCCGGCTGCTCCGGCACTTCGCCTCCCAGGAGGCAGCGGGCGCCGGCATCGATGCTCGCGGTCACCTGGTCGTGGAGCTCGTCGCGCAGATCGGCTCGCGCCTGCGGGCCGAGGTCGATCCCGCGCTCGAACGGGTCGCCCATCCGCTGCTGTTCCATGGCGGCGACGAGCCGCTGCTCGAAGTCTTCGGCGATCGACTCGACGACGACGAAACGCTTGGCGGCGATGCAGCTCTGCCCGCTGTTGATCATCCGGCTGGTGACGCACGCTTCGACCGCGCTCTCGAGGTCGGCATCCGCGAGAATCAGGTAGGGGTCGCTCCCGCCG
This sequence comes from Candidatus Multivoradales bacterium, assembly GCA_965223855.1. GTDB lineage: Bacteria > Acidobacteriota > Thermoanaerobaculia > Multivoradales > JAHEKO01 > CALZKB01. The sequence continues at coordinate 1,156,791 of CBDCXM010000009.1, read as the reverse complement.
AGCTCCAGCACCGTCTTCTTGAGCGCGCGGCCGGCGCGAGCGGCGACCGCGCGTCCGGCGCCGACCGACCCGGTCAGGGTGACCGCGCGGACACGCGAGTCGTCGATGACGTCTCCGACCCGCTCGCGATCGACGACCAGCGTCTGGAAGAGACCGGCCGGGGCGCCGGCGTCGCGAAACAGCGTCTCGATCGCCAGCGCACAACCGGTGACGTTCGAGGCGTGCTTGAGCACCGCCGTGTTGCCGGCCGCGAGCGACGGGGCGGCGAAGCGGAGCACCTGCCAGAAAGGGAAGTTCCACGGCATCACCGCCAGCACGGCGCCCAGCGGGCGGCAGGCGACGAAGCTCTCGCCGGCGTCGGTTTCGACCGGCTCGTCGGCAAGGAAGTCGGCCGCACGATCGGCGTAGTATTCACACACCCACGCGCACTTCTCCGCCTCCGCCTCTCCCTGTGCGAGCGGCTTGCCCATCTCGATCGCCATCAGTTCGGCGTAGGGGCGCAGGCGTGAGCGCAGGAGCGACGCCACCTCACGCAACAGGGCCGCGCGATCTTCGAACGAGCTCCGTCGCCAGCCCTCGAAGGAGCGGTTCGCTCGCTCGAGGATCGACTCGATCTCGTCGGCGGAGTGCTGCTCGTAGCTGCGGATCGCCTCGCCGGTCGCCGGATTGATCGTCGTCAGTGTCATGCGGGCGCTTCTCCTTCCCCCGCCGCCTTCTCCTCTGCTTGCTCCTCGGCCTGCTCCGCAGCAGAGAGCCGCTCCGCCTCGAGGCGGATCCCTTCGAGCATGCCGCGGAACACGAAGCCGTGCAGCGGAACCACCGCATACCAGTAGAGCATGCCGAAGAGGCCGCGCGGCTTGAAGAGCGCCGTCTGCAGCAGGCGGCTGCCGCCCCGCCGGGGCTCGATCTCGAACTCGAGGACCGCCTCTCCGGGCACCTTCATCTCCGCCCGCAGGCGTAGATAGCGATCCTCCTCGATCCCGGTGACACGCCAGAAGTCGAGCGCGTCACCGTAGCCGAGACGCTCCCGCTGTCGCCGTCCGCGACGCAGCCCCGGTCCTCCCACCAGACGATCCATCCAGCCACGGATCCGCCACAGGATGTCGGCGGCGTACCACCCGTTGCCTCCGCCGATCCTGCGGATAGCGCGAAACACCTCAGCGGGCGGTGCCGCGATGGCGGTCGCTCTCGGATCGCGGAAGGTGGTGCCACCGGCCCAGTCGGGATCTCCCGGCACGACCCCGGCGTCGCTCCACGCGGTCTCGACCCGGTCGTCGTCGAGGTGTCCGAGCGCCGCCCGGATCGCCTCGCTCACCGTCAGCAGCTTCTGCGGTATCAGCTCGACGGCCCGGTGATCCCGGCAGACGACCGGGTTGCGCAGACCTTCGGCCAGCGGGCGGGCGATGTCGCGACTCAGCGGGGTCACCAGGTGAATCCACAGCGACGACAGTCGCGGCGTGAGGACCGGCACCGGCACGATCCACCTGCGCGGCAGCCCTCGGCACTCGGCCATCCGCTCCAGAATCTGCCGATAGGACAGCACCTCCGGCCCGCCGATGTCGAGGGTGTCGCCGATCGTCTCCGGCACCTCGAGCACCCTCTCCAGATACTCGAGAACATTGCTCACCGCGATCGGCTGGGACGGTGTGCGCACCCAGCGGGGCGTCACCATGATCGGCAGCCGCTCGACGAGGTAGCGCAGAATCTCGAACGACGCGGAGCCCGAGCCGATGATCATCGCCGCGCGAAGCGTCGTCACCGGCACGGGGCCCTCGGCCAGAGCGTCCTCCACTTCGCGCCGCGAGCTCAGGTGCCGGCTCAACCCCTCTCCGGTCTCTCCGAGGCCTCCGAGGTAGACGATGCGCTCGCAACCCGCTTCGGCGGCTGCGCGAGCGAAGTTGCGAGCCAGCTCGCGATCCCTCTCGGCGTACCCGGACCCGGCGGCGAGCATCGAGTGAACGAGGTAGTAGGCGGTGCCGCAGCCACGCATTCGGTCGGCGAGCGACGGATCGGCCACGTCCCCCTCGACCGTCTCGACACCTTCGCGCTCCGACCACGCCCGGCTGGCGAGCTTGCCGGCGCTCCTCGTCAGGCAGCGCACCCTCCAACCACGGTCGAGCAGCCGCGGCACGAGACGACCCCCGATGTAGCCGGTCGCTCCGGTGAGGAAGATCGGTTTGCGCTCGCTCATCGCGGCTCCAGTCGCTCTCCGCGTTCGAGCGCCCGGGACGTGCGCGCGAAGACGGCGGCGTCCTCCTGCCTTCGCTCCTCCGAGCGCTTCCACAGCGAACCGTAGACGAGCGACATCCTTCGGTTGCCCGCAAGGCGCTCGCGATGCCGGGCGAGGTAGGCCCAGTAGAGCGGCGTCACCGGGCAGTTCGACTTCGGGTCGAACCGGCACTCGGCGCAGTAGTCGCTCATCCGATGAATGTAGTTGGCGCCCGAGACGTAGGGCTTCGTCGTCATGACGTCGCCGGCCGCGTGGGTCCCCATACCGAGGACGTTGGGTTCGACCACCCAGTCGTAGGCGTCGACGAAGGCGACCCAGAACCAGTCGGTGAGCTCGCGCGGGTCGACGTCGAGCAGGGCGGCGAGGTTCGACAGCACCATCAGGCGCGGGATGTGGTGGGTGTAACCCTGGGACCACACCTCGTCGACCACCCGGTCGAGACAAGCGAGGCCTGACGGCTCGCCCCAGAACGCCGGCGGTAGAGGGCGGTCGGCCCCGAGGACCGAAGGCCTCGCCCCGCCGTCGCCCGAAGCTGCCGGCGAGGAAGTCTCGGCCCAGCTCTCCCCGGTCCATCCGCTCCACCCTCCGTCGCCGGAGTGCCCTCCCTCTGGAACGAAGCCTCCACCGGGAAGCTCCCGGAAGCCGTCCGTCTCGCGATGGACGTGCCGCACGAACTCCCGCCAGCCGAGGACCTGACGCACGAAACCCTCGCGACTCGACAGCGGCACCGCGGACGCCGCCACGTCGGCCACGACCCGACTCGGGAGCAGACGATGGAGGTTCAGCAGCGGCGAGATCCTCGTGTGGAAGAGACTGCGCGAACGAGCGGACATCGCGTCCTCGTAGGGACCGAAGTGCTCGAGACACTCCTCGAGCGCCCATGTCCAGCAGGCCTCGGCGTCCCCGGCGGTCGCCGGCAGCGCCTCCAGGTCGAGGCGGCCCGGGTGGCGGTCGAAGCGCGAGCGGACGAGCTCGCCCACCTCGAGCGTGACGTCGTCCGGACGGAACCTCGGCGGGCGGGGCACCGGAGGCTCCCCCCGCCACGGCTTCCGGTTGTCGGCGTCGTGGCTGTACTTGCCTCCTTCCGGGCGTCCGTCGATCATCAGCAGCCCCGTGTCCTGGCGAACCTTCCGGTAGAAGCGGTCCATCCGCCACGGCGCCGGCCCCGCGGCCGCGAACTGTTCGGCGGTCGTCAGCCATCCCTCGTGGGGCGTCACCTCGATCCCGTCGCCGAACAGCGGTTCGAGCTCCCGCGAGAGTTCCCGCTCGGCGGCCGCCATCATCTCGAGCCCGCCGTGCTCCGAGACGGCCGGCTCGAGCGCCTCGAGATAGGAGTCCCGGGCGAAGCGATAGTCCACCGCCACTCCGCGCGCCGCCTGCTCGAGCGCGAAGTGGCGCTGGTTGGCGAGCACCAGTGCCAGCTTCTGGCGGTGATAGGGCCGCCGCGCCGCCTTGCCGGCGCACTCGACGAGGACGATGCCGATCGAATCGGACGGCTCGCGCGACAGCGGGCCGATCGCGTCGCTGAGCTGGTCGTAAGGGACGTAGAGCCAGCGCCGCCCGGATCGCGACGACGGTTGCGCCCGCTCGAGTCGCTCGAGGAACGCTCTCACAGGGTGAGCTGGTCGCCCCAGCGGTCGAGATAGTCGCCGAGCTTGAGCTTGCGCCGCGTGTTGGCGGAAGTCATGTAGCGCACCTTGCCGAACACCGGCCGCTCCGGCCCCCAGGCGCGATCGAAGCGCCCCAGAACCCAGAAGATGCCGCTGTACGAGTTGGGATTGCGCCCATCGACCGCGTACTTGTTGTTGAGCTCGACCATGATCTCGAGCGCCTCCAGCGGCGAGCGGCTCCAATGGACGATCTTCTTCCCCCACAGCATCCGGAGGTAGTTGTGAATCCGCCCTTCGCCCACGAGCTGCCGCTGGGCGGCGTTCCACAGCTCGTCGTGGGTGCGCGCCGCCTCGAACTGGTCGAGGTCGTAGAGGTAGGGGCGCTCGTCCCCGGCGTGCTCGGCCAGGGTCTCGAGCGCCCAGTTCGGCAGGCTCTCGTAGCGGTCGTAGTCCTCGCGATAGTGCGAAAAGCCGTAGCCGAGCTCGCGCCATGTGACCAACTCGTCGAGGAACCCCTCGACCGACTCCGGCAGGTTCCACCAGCCGCGGCGCGCCCCACCGACCGGCTCGTTGAGTTGGAACGGGCTCCACCCCTCGCGCTCCGCGAGCACCGCGAGGATCTCGTGCGCCGAGAGGTGGCCGAAGTGCAGATAGGGCGAGAGCCCGCTCGCCGAATCGCTCTCGGGGTGGTTGCGATCGCCGTAGGCGTCGAGCGCCGCCTCCGACCAGGCGACGAGACGCTTCCGGGCGGCCGACTCGCCGCCCTCGTAGCCGACCGGCGCCACGTCGTGGTCGATCGGGAGGCTCTGCAGATCGCCACCCGAGAGCCCCTCATTCGAGGCCGCGGGCCAGCGTTCGAGGATCGATCGCTCGACCCGATCGAACCCGGGAAGATCGCCCTCGTCCCACGAGCACTCGAGCGGCACGTCCTCGAGGTGAGGCGGCAGCTCCTTCTGTAGATGGCGCCGGAAGTCGAATGCACGATGGAACGCCCTGCCGGGGGCATCGATCGGCAGGAGGCCGTTGCCGTCGACCGCCTCCAGCCGCACGCCGAGCTGCCGGCCGGCCGCCTCGACCATGCGCGGCAGGAAGAAGCAGGGGAACTCGTCCGTCACCACCACCGCCGCACGGGAGCCCAGCTCCCGGAGGAGACCGCTTCCCGCCCCCTCCTCCGGCTCGACGTACGGGTAGTAGCCGACCCCCGAGCCGGCCAGGGCCCGGGCGTTGTCTCGCATGCCGTCGAGGACGAACCGATGGAAGCGGTCGCTCGCCCACCGGTACCCGACCCGGAGTGCCTCGAGAACCAGTACCGGCTTGCCCAACTCGCGCCCCCACTCGACGGCCCGATCGAGGGCGAAGTTCCACCGGGTCCGCCGGGCGGCGATCATCCAGTAGAGGACGTATTCGCCGTCGGCGCGAATCTCGCCGCCGTTGACGTCTCGAAGGCGGCTCTCGGGGATGGTGGTCACAACGGCCAGTCGCGCAGGATGCGCTCGGTCTCCTCGCGATGGCCACCCTCGTCGCGCACCATGTCCTCGAGCGCCACGGCGAGCCCCTTGTCGCCGAACTCGTCGGCCTCGACGGCGCGCCGGGTGTAGTCCTTCTCCGCCTGCGTCTCGGCGGTCAGCACCGCCTCGAGCATCTCGCGGTTGTCGGAGGCCTCGGCGACCGGACGGGGGACCGTCGTCGGCTCACCGCCGAGGGCGACGATCTTGTTCGCCAGGAACTGAGCGTGGAGCTGCTCGTCTGCGACCTCCTGGAGGAAGAAGTCGACGAGCTGCGGCCGGTAGGGACCGGTCGCCTTCGCGGCATAGGTGACGTACTGGATGATCGCCGAGAGTTCCCCGGCGAGGTCTTCGTTGAGGTGGTCGATCAGGGTCTGTCTGTCCATGTGGTCCTTCCTTCGATGGATGCGTCCGATCGGTTGCCGATCGGCAGAGACGAAGATGGCGGATCGACCGAAGCCGATCCGCCATCGTTGTTCCTGCGGTTGGTAGCTGCTACTCGCCGGGAACCGGGAAGCCGCGGTCGCGCATCAGCGCTTCCATCTCGGCATCCCGACCGCGGAAGGCGCGGTAGGCCTCGGCGGGATCGACGGCGTTGCGCACGGCGAAGAGATGGTCGACGAGCTTCTTCGCCAGCTCCTTGTCGTAGTAGCCGCCCGGCGCCTCCTCGAACGCCTCGGCGGCATCAGCCGTCAGGACGTCGGCCCACATGTAGCCGTAGTAGCCGGCCGAGTAACCCTCACCCGAGAAGATGTGGCCGAAGTGAGGGGTGCGGTGACGCATGACGATCTCGTCCGGCATGTCGAGGGCGGCGAGCGTCTCGCGCTCGAACGCATCGGCATCCAGGCCTGTCGGGTCGGTGGTGTGCAGCTTCATGTCGACGAGCGCCGACGCCAGATACTCGGTGGTCGAGAATCCCTGGTTGAAGGTCGCGGCGTTCTTGATCTTGGCGACCAGCTCCGCCGGGATCGGCTCACCGGTCTCGTGGTGAACGAGGTAGTTGTCGATCACCTCGTCGGTCAGAAGCCACCGCTCGAGGAGCTGCGACTGGAACTCGGTGTAGTCGCGCACGCCGCCGTTGAGCGTCGGGTAGGCGACGTTCGACGACAGGAAGTGCAGCGCGTGGCCGAACTCGTGGAAGAGCGTCGTCGCATCGTCCCAGGAGATCAGCACCGCTTCGCCTTCCGGCCCCTTGATGAAATTGGAGTTGTTCGACGCCAACACGTTCAGCTTGCCGTCGAACGTCTCGTGACTCCGGTAGGTGGTCGCCCAGGCTCCGGAACGCTTGCCGGGACGGGCGTAGGGATCGAGGTACCAGAGACCGACGTGATCGCCGGAGGACTTCTTCGTCACCTCCCAGACGCCGACATCCTCGTGGAACACCGGCACCGTGCCTTCGGCGAGCGGGGTGAACTCGAAGTCGAAGAGCTCGCCGGCGACGAAGAACATCGCCTCGACCAGCTTCTCGAGCTGCAGGTACTGCTTCACCTCGTCGGAGTCGAGGTCGTACTTCGCCTGACGCACCTTCTCGGCGTAGAAGCGGTAGTCCCACGGCTCGATGGTGATATCCGCGCCCTCCTCGTCGGCGACCGCCTGCATGTCGGCGACCTCTTCGGCCACCCGGCCGATCGCCGCCGGCCAGACGGTCTCCATCAGCTCCATGGCGTTGGCGGGGTTCTTCGCCATCCGGTCCTCGAGCCGCCACTCGGCGTAGTTGTCGTAGCCCAGCAGCTTCACTCGCTCGTCGCGCAGTTGCAGGATCTCGGCGATGAGCGCGTTGTTGTCGTGCTCGTCACCGTTGTCGCCGCGCGAGTAGTAGGTGTTCCACACCTTCTCCCGGAGCTCACGCTCGGTCGAATAGGTGAGGAACGGGTCCATCGACGATCGGGTGTTGGTGATCGCGTACTCACCCTCGCGCTCGCGGTCGGTCGCCGCGGCGGCGGCCGCCTGGACGAACGACTCGGGAAGGCCGCCGAGCTGATCCTCGGTGATGTAGGTCACGTAGCCCTCTTCGTCGGCCAGCACGTTGTTGGCGAACTTCGTGTGGAGCTCGGCGAGGCGCTGGTTGATTGCCGCGTAACGCTCCTTCGCTTCGCCCTCGAGGGTCGCGCCGTTGCGGGCGAAGCCGTCGTAGGTCAGCCACACCAGTCGCTGCTCGTCAGGACGCAGCTCCTTCATCTCGTCGCTCTCATAGACCGCCTTGATGCGCTGGAAGAGAGCGTCGTTCTGGGTGATCTTCGACTGGAACTCCGAGAGCACCGGCGCCATCTCCTGCTGAATCTCGCGGAACTCGGGGGTCGAGCGGTTGGCGCTCCAGATGCCCCAGTAGGTGAAGACCCGGTTGAGGTCGCGACCGGAACGCTCCATGGGGAGGATGGTGTTCTCGAAGGTCGGCGGGTTGGCGTCTCCGGCGATCGCATCGATCTCCGCGAGCGTCATCTCCATGCCCTTCTCGAGGGCGGGCTTGAGAGCCGCGAGGTCCATCGTCTCGAAGGCGGGCACGCCGCCGTAGGGACCTTCCCACTCGGCCAGCAGGATGTTCTGGTCACTCACGGCGCCGTCGCTTCCGGCGGTCTCCTCGGCGGGCTGACTGCAGCCCACCGCGACCGTCACCACGGCCGCAGCCGCGAGGGTGGTCATCATTCTCGACATTCGTCACTTCTCCTCTTCGGTAGGCCTCCGAGGGGTCCTCGAAGGCGAGAACGACTTGGACTCGATCGAACCTGCCGCGTCGTTTGGGGGGTGATGGTGGCCTCCGAGCGGAGACCGTCAGGGGCGCCCGACGAGGGCCGGGCGCTCTGGGCATGACCTCGGAGATACGGGATCGATGCCTCAGGGTTGTCGATGGTAACAGGCGAGGCGGCCTCTGCTCATCCCAGCAATCTCTCGAGATCGACCCGGAGCCGTCGAAGATCCTCGGCATCCTCGCTGTCGTAGTAGCCACGGATGTGCCGCTGGTCGTCGACGAGAGCGAACTTGAGCGAGTGCCCCATCGGCAGCCCCTGAGCCGAAAGCAGGAACTCCTTCTCCGACAGCCTCACGACCTCCTCCACCGGCGCGCGGCCGAAGAGCCAGCGCTCGGGATCGGCGTTCCACTTGCCGGCATAGGCAGCCAGCACTTCAGCGGTGTCGGTCTCGGGATCGGTCGAGACCGACAGGAGCCTCACCCGATCGTCCCCGGCATAGGCCTTGTGGAGCTCACTCATCCGCGCCGTCATCATCGGGCACGCCATCTCGCACGAGGTGAAGATGAAATCGACGACGTGCACGCGGCCGTCGAGGTCGGCGGCGGTGAGGGTCTGCCCCGTCGGAAGTTCCAGTTCGAGCCTGTCGATGCGGGCGATCGTCGGCAGCGGCTCCCGGGTGCCGCAGGCGAACGCTGCAAGGGCGATGAGGATGCCCCAAAGGCCGGGGCGGGCGTTCGCTCGGCTCGTCATGCGAGCGGAGAGTACTCGATTCCCGCGGAGCCCGGGAAACCGGCCGGGAAACCGGCCGGGAAACGGGCCGGAAGACCGGCCCGAAACCGGCGTCTCACAGACAGCGCACCGCTCATCCGGTATCCTCCCCGCCGTTCCGAGTGGTAACGCATCCGCACGACATTCGTGAGGGGACCGAGATGCTGGACCTGAGGGCGTTCCTCGCCTCGTTCGTCACGTTCCTGATTCTCGACGGCACGTGGCTTGGGGTGATCGCCAAGCGCTTCTACGCCGACTGCCTGGGCGACCGGCTGCGGTCGAGCCCGAACATGATCGCGGCGGGAGTCTTCTATCTCGTCTACGTCGTCGGCATCGTCCTGCTGGCGGTCAACCCGGCCCTCGCAGGAGGAACTTGGAAGACTGCCGCCTTCTACGGCGCGGTCCTCGGCGCGGTCGCCTACGGCGCCTACGACCTGACCAACTACGCGACACTCGAGGGGTGGCCGCTCAGAATGGTCATCGTCGACATGCTGTGGGGGACGCTCCTCACCGCGATCACCGCGACGGCGGGCTTCCTCGCCGCCCGCGGCGGTTGACGGAAAGAGCCTGAGGGCACCGAGTAAGATCCCCGATCATGGCGACTTTCATCGTGCTCCTCGACTACACCGATCAGGGGATCCGCAACCTGCGCGATTCTCCGCAACGCGCCGACGCGTTCAACCAGTACGCCGAGCGCTCCGGCGTGACGATCCAGCACCAGTTCTGGACGATCGGCAGCCACGACGGCGTCTTCATCATGGAGGCCCCTAGCGAGGAGGCGGCGGCAGCCGTGCTGCTGCGGCTCGGCGCCGGCGGCAACGTCCGCACGACGACCCTGCGCGCCTTCGACTGGGCGGAGGCACAGGAGCTGATCAACTCCGACCCCGACTGAGAGCGACGCCTCCGGCATCGCGCTGAGTCTTTCCGGTCGCCGTCTTCCGATCACCGCAGATGCTGCCCGAAGCGATCGCGCGGTTCTGGGGCGAGCACCAGAGCGCTCTGTGGGTGCTGACGGTCGCACTCGACCTGTCGCTGACGCTGGTGATGTACCGGCTGTTCGGCCGCCAGGGCCTCTACGCCGTCATCTGCCTCAACGTCCTGCTGTGCAACCTCCAGGGGCCGAAGCTGACGACGGTGTTCGGCCTGCCGACGAGCCTCGGGGTGATCCTCTACTCGGGGATCTACTTCGCCACCGATCTGCTCAGCGAGCGCTACGGCAAGCGCGAGGCGAACCGGGCGGTGCGGATCGGCTTCTGCGTCAGCGTCGTGGTGGTGCTCTTCATGGCGCTGAGCCTGCTCTTCCGCCCCACCGAGGCGAGCCCGCAGGCCAACGCCCTCGCGGTGCAGGCGCACGCGGCTCTCGAGTTCCTGTTCGGCTACACCCCGCGCTTCGTCTTCGGGTCGCTGCTGGCGTATCTGATCAGTCAGAGCCATGACGTCTGGTTCTTCCACTGGATCAGGGAGCGCACCGAGGGGCGCCATCTGTGGCTGCGCAACACGCTGTCGACCGCCGTCTCGCAGGCGATCGATACGGCGATCTACTCGGCGGTGGTGTGGTGGGCGGTGCTCGACCTGCGGACAGCGATTCAACTGGCAGCCGCCAAGTACGTCTTCAAGCTGATCGTCGCGGTGCTCGACACGCCGTTCATCTACTGGGCGCGAAGCTGGAAGATCGATCACCTCGACTGGCAGGATCGCGCGCAACCGTCATGAGCACGGAGAGTTCGCAGCAGACGGCCGCCCGGGTCCGCTTCCCGCCACCGGCGATTTTCGCCGTCGTCATGCTGATCGGCTACCTGCTCGATCGCTTCGTCCGGCGGATGCCGCTCGACCTCGGGGAGCCGTGGACGGCGATCGTCGGTTTCGCACTCCTCGCGGCGGGCGCGGTCTTTCTCCTCGGATCGCTCGGCCAGCTCGTCGGCAGCGGGCAGAACCCGGAGCCGTGGAAGCCGACGCCGAGCGTCGTCGAGCGCGGCCTCTACCGGGTGAGCCGCAACCCGATGTACCTCGGTATGGCGCTCCTCCAGGCGGCCGCCGCCTGCTGGAAGAGCCAGGGGTGGTGGTGGGTGCTGCTGCCGCTGTCGATGTGGCTGGCGTATCGCTGGGCGATCCGTCACGAAGAGGCCTACCTCACCGAGCGCTTCGGCGACCCGTACCGCGAGTATCAAGACCGCGTCCGGCGCTGGATCTAGCCGGCCGATGCGCAAGGTCGACTCATCTTCGAGTGCGATGGAGATCGAGATCCGTGAGGTGGCGCCGAGCGACCCGGCAGCCCGCTGGTGCCTCGGCCAGTACTACGCCGAGCTCGCCGTCCGATTCGAAGGAGGATTCGACCTCTCCCGCGCCCTGCCGCTCCTCGACGAGGAGCTCGTGCCGCCGCGGGGAGTCTTCCTGGTCGCCGGCCGCGACGGCGACCCGATCGGCTGCGGGTGCCTGAAGACACTCGAGCCCCGCGTCGGCTACCTCAAGCGGATGTGGGTGGCCGAGGACGCCCGCGGCCTCGGCCTCGGTCGCCGGCTGCTCGAGGCGTTGGAAGACCGGGCGGTGGAGCTCGGATTCGACGTCGTGCGACTCGAGACCAACCGCGCCCTCCCCGAAGCGCAGGCGCTCTACGTTTCGGCCGGCTACCGAGAAATCGAGCGGTTCAACGACGAGCCGTACGGCGATTCCTGGTTCGAGAAGCGCCTCGCGCCGAAGTAACCGGGGCGGTCTCCGAGCCGACCGCGAAGGCGGCTACTCGGGAACCAGGATCGCCGGAAGCTCTTCGGCTTCGAGCTGCGAGAGGATCGCTGCGAGGTCGTTGTCGAGCAGCTCCTGCCAGCGCCGCTTGAGCGGCTCCCACTCGCGGTCGAGATCCTCCATCCGCTGGTAGGCGCCGCTGTTGGGGCGGCCGGAGGCGAACGCCAGCTCGCCGTAGAGGAACGAGTACTGGTTGTCGAGGCGCGGCGGGAAGTTGAGCGGATCCTGCGGCGCTTCGTTGCGCTTCTGGATCAGCTCGTCCTCGAGAAGACCGAACGCTTCATAGAGTGCCGCGGCATCCTCACCGATCGACGTCTCGCGCCCCGCCTCCTCGAGCCGCGACTCGATCGATTCGAGCTGCTCACGTACCGAGCGCAGGCGCTCGAGCACGGTGTGCACCTCCACCATGCGGTCGCGCGCGGCACGGGCGAGCTGGTAGCCGGCCTCGTAGTCGCCGGCCGCATGAGAGAGCCGCGGATCGGGCGCGACCTCGAGAAAGCCGAGGACGGACGACTCGCCGATCGAGACCTCTACGCCGTAGCGGTCAGGCGGCATCGGCAGCCCTCCGGTGTAGCCGAGGGACATCACCGCGTCGTCGAGGAGCTCCGGCTCGGCGCTCTCGAAGTCCCAGACGAGCCGGTTGAGGCCGGCGGCGACGACCTCCACCTCGAGCTCGTCCTCCGACTCGACCTCGGCGTCGAGCGCCAGGTCGTAGCTCCGCACCACCTCGCCGTCGCGGTCGCGGATCGTCAGTCGGCCCACGGTCTCGTCCTCCGGCAGGTCTTCGAGTGCGGCCTCGCCGATCCAGAAGTCGATCCGCGCTCCGGTACCGCGCGCGTCAGGCTGGGGATCCTCGCCGAAGCGGCCGGCGGCACGGACTCGCGGCGCCGGCGGCAGGGAGAAGAGATGCAGATCGGCCTCGGCGATCGCCTCGGTCATCTGGCGCAGCGGCGCGATCTGGTCGAGCACCCAGAAGGAGCGCCCGTGGGTCGCGAGTTGGAGATCGCCGTGCCGGACGGCGAGGTCGGAGACCTGGACCCGCGGCAGGTTGAGGTCGAGCGGCTGCCACGAAGCGCCGTCGTCCCACGAGATCCGCACCCCCTTCTCCGTACCGGCATAGAGGAGGCCCCGCACTGCGGGATCCTCGCGTACCACCCGCACCGGCTCGTCCGCCGGCAACCCCGATGCGAGCGAGGTCCAGGTGGCTCCGTAGTCGTCGGTCCGCAGGAGGTACGGACGGTCGTCTCCCGACCGGTAGCGGTGGATGGCGAGGAACGCGCGGCCGGCGTCGTGCGTCGAGAGCTCGATCATGTTGATCGTCGAGTCGACGGCGAGCCCGGGCGGGGTGATCTCCTGCCAGGTTGCCCCGTCGTCGCGTGAGAGATGAAGCCGCCCGTCGTCGCTGCCGGCCCACAGGAGGCCGCGCTCGTGCGGCGACTCCTCGAAGGCGAAGATCGTGCCGTAGACCTCTACCCCGGTGTCGTCGTGTTGCACCGGACCGCCGGGGAGCTCCTGCTTGGTCTCGTCGTCATGGGTCAGGTCGTCCGAGATCGTCTCCCAGGTCTGCCCGCCGTCTCTCGAACGATGGAGCCGATGCGAAGCCTGGTAGAGCGTGTCGGGATCGTGAGGCGAGACTCGGATCGGCGCATTCCACTGGAACCGGTAGGTCAGATCCCTCGGCGGCACGCCGTCGGCGAGCTCGGGGTACACCATGATCGAGCGCCGCTCGTCGGTGCGGCGATCCCAGCGCTCGATCAGGCCGATGTAGTTGCCGCTGTAGACGACGTCGGGCCGCTCGGGGTGGAGGGCGATGTCGCCGCTCTCGCCGCCACCGGCGCGCCACCACTCCTGCTTCGGCGACAGACCGCCGGCGCTCCAGGCCGGCACGCTGATCGAGGTGTTGTCCTGCTGGGCGCCGTAGAGCCGATACGGGAACCCATCGTCGACGGTCAGCCGGTAGATCTCCGCGGTCGGCTGGTTGTAGAGCGACGACCAGCTCGCGCCGTGGTCGAGCGACACCGCGGCACCGCCGTCGTTGGCCTCGATCAGGATGCGCGGGTCGTCCGGGTTGATCCACATCGCGTGGTTGTCGCCGTGTGGTGTCGAGATGCGCTCGAAGCTCGCCCCTCCATCGACCGAGCGCCAGAAGCGCAGTCCGAGCGAGTAGACGGTGTCGGGATCGACCGGGTCGGCCTCGAGATGGGCGTAGTACCAGGCGCGCACCTGGATCTTGCGCTCTGCGTTGACCCGCTTCCAGCTCTTACCGGCGTCGTCGGAGCGGAACAGGCCTCCGGAGTCGTCGGGAGTCGTGACCTGCGCCCAGATCCGCTGCGGCCGCGCCGGAGACAGCGCGAGCCCGATCCGGCCGAGGGTGCCGCCGGGCAGCCCCCCCTCGAGTCGACTCCAGGTGTCACCACCGTCGATCGACTTCCACACCCCACCTTCGTCGGAGCCGTCGACGAGCGTCCAGGGCTTGCGCTCAGCGGTCCACATCGCCGCGTAGAGCACCCTCGGATTGGCCGGATCGATCACCAGATCGACCGCGCCGGTGCGCTCGGACACCTGGAGCACCGCCTCCCAGGAGGCGCCGCCGTCGCGCGAGCGGTAGACGCCGCGCTCGGGCGAGGGCTCGAAGATGTCTCCCAGCACCGCGGCGTAGACGACATCGGCATCGCGTGGATCGACGACCATACGCGGGATGAGGCCGGCGGCGGCGAGGCCGACGTGCTGCCAGGTCGAGCCGGCGTCGGTGGAGCGGTAGACGCCGTCGCCGTTCATGACGTTGCCTCGCGGACAACCGGAGCCGGTGCCGACGTAGACGACGTTCGGGTCCGAGGGGGCCACGACGACCGCGCCGATCGACGCGGCACCGAAGTCGGCGTCGGAGATGTTGAACCACGAGGTGCCGGCGTTGGTCGTCTTCCATACCCCGCCGCCGCTGGTCCCCATGTAGAAAGTGAACGGCTCGCCGCGCACGCCGCTGACGGCGGTCGAGCGGCCGCCGCGGTAGGGGCCGACCTGCCGATACTCGAGGGCGCGGTCGAGCTTGTCTTCGATCCCGGCGCTCACCGTCGCAGCGCAGAATGTTCCGAGGACCAGCACCAGCCCCCTCCATCTCGTCTTCCTCATCGCAACCCCTCCTCGGTAGGCAGCGCCACCCTCAGCCGTGGACCTCGAGCTCGGCCGTGCCGCCGCACGTTTCGACCACGTGGTCTCTCAGTTCGCCGAGCGCCGCCTCGAGCTCGGCGCGCGAGACCGGCGGCAGCGACTCGATGACGAGGATCGCGCGCCGCGTCCCGGCGGTGAGACAGGTGCGCGCCGCCTCTCGCCAGTTCCAGCGCCGGCAGACCGCACCGACGTCGTCGGCGTAGATCACCTCACCCGGCTCCGGCGCCTGGGGAGCGGGCCGACCCAGGAGCTCGACTTCCGGCTCGCCTTCGCCGGCGAACCTGAGTTGCAGCGGACCTTGCAGAGATTCGAGATCCTCCCCTCCGACGGGAAGGAGGTGACGCAGCGACACCTCGTTGTAGAGATCGACCAGTGGGCTGATGCTCGGAGGCGCCTCCCCCTTGAGGGCCCGCCGGCAGAGCGCCTCGATCGACGAGGGGTACTTCTTCGGCTTGGCGCCGAAGGCGCGATAGGCGTCGCGCCACGGCGCGATCCTCGGGTGCTCCACGAGCGGGCCGGCCAGCGCCGCGCGTGCCGCAGCCGCGGCGCTCTCGAGTCGCTGCCCTGCGTCCGCCAGGGTGCCCGAGTTGTCGATGCCGTCGAGAACGATCGTCCCCACCAGCACGCCGGGGAAGCGTTCGGGGATCTCGGGGGAGACGGTCAGCACGGGCTAGGCGAGCCGGCTTCCGTTGGGGACTTCACGCTCCGGCTGCGCCAGCACCACCGCGCCGTCGGGCCGATAGAAGCCGGTGACGAGCGCCTCGGAGCGGAACGGTCCGATCTGCTTGGGCGGGAAGTTGACGACGCCTACGACCTGCCGCCCGACGAGTTCCTCCGGGGTGTAGAGGTCGGTGATCTGCGCGCTCGACCTCCGCAGCCCGACGTCGTCGCCGAAATCGACCGTCAGCTTGTACGCCGGCTTGCGCGCCTCCGGAAACTCCTCCACCGCGACGATGGTGCCGACCCGCAGCTCGACAGCCTCGAACTCCTCCCACGTCAGAGTGCTCATCGGCCGATCCTACTCGCCGCACGCTCGACGATCGCGTGAGCAAAGCGTCGCGGCGCCTCGGCGTCGGTGCGCAGGTAGAGCGACGGCTCGATGAGCTCGAGCTCCATCAGCCACCAACCACCGTCGGGTGAGGGCACGACGTCGACGCGCGCGTAGAGGGGGCTGTCGTCGAGCCGGTCCAGCACTTCGTGCGCTGCTTTCACGGCGGCCTTCGGCGGCTCGACCCCGGCGATCCGGCCCCCGAGCTCCTCCTGCACTCGGAAATCGCCGCGCGCAGGAAGCTTCGAGAGCGCATGGGAGAAGCGTCCGGCGAAGAAGACGAGCGAGAGCTCCCCCGAGTCGATCACCGTCTCGACGAACGGTTGGGCGACCAGCGCCCGGTCGGCGAAGTAGCGCTCCGCCTCCTCGACGAGGGGCGAGCCCGCTCGGAGCCGATAGACGCCGCTGGCGCTCGCCCCGACCTGCGGCTTGAGGACGATCTCCTCCGAGCCCAGTCCGTCGAGAAGACGCCCGACCCCTCCCCGCTCCAACCGCTCCGCCCACACCGACGGGACCACTCCGACTCCGGCGCGGTCGAGCTCGCGCAGATAGCGCTTGTCGGCGTTCCACCTCAGCGTCGCCAACCGGTTCTCCAGCACCGCGCCGCCGCGCTCGAGCGCCTCCATCGACCGCAGGAATTCGTCTCGGCGCTCGTGGTAGTCCCAGGTGGAGCGGACGACGATGATCGCGTAGCTCGCCCAATCAACCGAAGGATCGTCCCACGCCCGCTCCTCCAGATCCCAGCCGAGTTCGGCGAGCGGCGCGGCGACCCGGTCGTCATCGATGACGTAGTCGCCCCGGTCGGCCATCGTCAGGAACGCGCAGCGCCGGCGCTCGCTCACCCGGCGACCTCCGCTCCCGACCTCGCGAGCTCCAGCAGCTTCGTCAGCGTGCGCCAGTTGCGGCTCGTCGAAACCGTGTCGAGCTGCCGGTCGAACCAGGCGTTGGTGAGCTTCGAGCGGGCGATCCCGTCGGGGAACCGCAGGTAGATCTCGCGACCGAGAACCTCGAATCGGTCCGGCGGAGAGCGCTGCGGATCGAGGGCGGCAACTCGCTCCGGGTCGGGCTGCGAAGCGAGAAACATCACCGAGCGCTCGTTCGGCTCGGCCTCCGGCCACGGCCAATCGCGGAGTGCCGTCTCGAGTTCCGCCGCCGTCCGGAGGACCACCGGCGAGCGCACTCCGGCTCGACGTTCGAGCACGTGCGAGATCGTCTCCGGGTCGGCGGCCCCGGACTCTTCGGGAGCGTCGTAGACGGCGTTGCCGCTCTGGATCCAGGTCGAGACCCGCTCGGCTCCGAGCTCTGCGAGGAGCAGCCGGAACTGCTCCATCGCCAGGCGGTTGTACCCGCCGACGTTCACTCCTCTGAGCAGAGCGATCCGCCGGCTCATGCGGCTGCCGCTCGTGCGCACAGCACGGCTACGGCGAAGAACGGGATCCACGAGAGGTGCCGCCCGCGGCTCGCCACCAGCGCCACCAGCCCGTGCATCGCGAACACGCCGGCGATGACCCACAGCCCCGCCGCGCCCTCTTCACTCCTTCCGAGGATCCAGATCAGGGCGGCCAGTCCCCACCACGCCACCGTCGTCAGGTGCCAGGCGAACCGAAGCGTCTTCCGGGTGAACGCATCGCCACCGAAGAGTTTCGGCAGAGGCCGGCGGAACAGCCGGATCAGGATGTAGCGCTCGCCGAGGTAGGAGTGGGCGACGCCGACGAGCACCAGGAGCACGATGGCCAGAAGGAGCCCTCCCATCAGATCTCCAGCTTCGAATCTCCGGGCCCTGCGGCGTTCAGGCCGGAGACCGCACCGTCCTCCAGGGAGTAGACCGCCTCGACGACCTCGATCCGCCCCTCCCCTTTCAGCCGGGTCAGCGAGTCGGAGCGCTCCAGCAACCGCTGCGAGGCAGCCGAGACGTTGGCCTCCACTGCCGCCTCGACCTCTGCCGCCGAGTCGCCTCCGATCCCGCCCAGAGCGGGCCGGATCTCAGCGAGCAGCTCCGCCATCGAGGGCGAGGTGGAACCTGCCTCGTCGCGGCTCGCCAGCGCCGCCATGACCGCGCCGCAGGATTGGTGACCGAGAACGACAATGAGTCGGGCGCCCAGCGCTTCGACGGCGAACTCGATGCTCGCCACTTGCGAAGCGCCAGCGACGTTGCCGGCCACTCGGACGACGAACAGATCCCCCAGCGCCTGGTCGAAGATCACCTCGGGAGGCACCCGTGAGTCGGAGCAGCCGAGGACGACCGCGAACGGCTGCTGCCGCCCGGTCAACGCCTCACGGTCGGCGCCGTGGTCCCGCGCGCGGGGGCTGCCGGCGAGATAGCGGCGATGGCCGTCTCGCAGCCGCCGCAGCGCCTCTCGAGGAGGAAGGGTCACGCGGTCGCTCCCACGTCTCCTCCACGACGCTCCGTCACCCGCGCCGCGTGATGGGCGTTGTGCAGCAGGGTGAAGTACAGCATCTCGAGCAGCGTCAGCTTGCCGAGCACGGGATGGGGAAGGCGATATCTGTCGAGCGCCGACTCGCTCCACCTCGTCGCGCCTCCGGCGAGGGTCCGGCCCGCCTCGCGCCAGCGTTCGAGAAGCAGCTCACGCCACGTCTCCGGCTCGAGGTCGATCGCGCGGTCCGACGGAGCGTAGCGACCCGCCTGAGCACCGTCGGCGAGCGCCTGATGGTAGGTCGCCAGGAGCGCTCCGTAGGATCGGGATCCGCGTAGCGAGAGGCCGAAGAAGAGCAGGATCCAGCGCGATCTGGAGAAGCCGGAACTCACCGCGCGAACACTCTTGACGAGATGCCGCAGATGCCCCTCCGGCGACCAGTGCTCTCCCTGGGGGGCTCGGAACTCCTCGATCGGCATGCCGGCATAGAGCTCGTCGATCCGCCCGGCGAGGATCGAGAGCGCATCGAGGGCCTCGTCCCTGGACGAAGGCGGGGCGAGACCGAAGGACTCGATCATCGGACCGACTCTGCCAACCGGCTCAGACAGCCGGTGACGACCCTCGGCGCATGCCGTGCCGCATGCGACCGAGGAAGCGGTTGATCGGGTTGTCACGTGCCAGGAAGCGCAGCACCGGGTCTTTCCGGAAGCCGAGCTTGCTGTGGAGCTTCTTGAGAGCGTTGCTCGACGGATCGAGAGCGTAGCCGCGCTGGATCGCCTTGTAGGCCTCACGGCGATGGCCGGCCAGCAGCGCCGTCCGCGCGAGGTTCACGAAGTTGTCCGGCTCGTAGAAGCTGATGCGGCAGGCGTGGCGGCACAGGTCGAGCCCTTCGCGGATCCGGCGCTCACGATAGGCGATCCCGAAGCCGAGGTAGGAATAGAAGAGCGACGGCAGCTCGAGGCCGCCGTTGTCGACCTCGGCGACTCTGGCGAGACAGGCCATCCCGGTGTCCCAGTCACCCTGGCGACAGTAGTTCACCCCGCGGTCGGCAAGCTGCTTGAGCGTCTTGGGGAGAACGTCCATCGGTCGATGTCTCTCGGCGCGCCTGGTTCAACCGATCTCGACGGGTCAGCCGGTCTCGGCGCGCCGCCTCAACAGTACCAAGGTCCGGTCGTCGGCGAAGGGGACGTCGCCCACGAACGCGGTCACCGCTTCGTCCACCGCGCGTGCGATTTCCTCCAGCGAGGCCGTTCGATGCTCGCGGCAGGTCTCGCGCAACCGCTCGAGACCGAACTCCTCCTCGTCGGGATTCTCGGCCTCCGTGATGCCGTCCGTGTAGAGCACCGCCAGATCCCCCGGTTCGAGGCCCACCGCGTCGTCCGCGAAGTCGGCCGTCTCGAGCAGCCCCAGCGGCGGGCCGGTCGTCCCCAGCTCCTCGACCGCGCCGTCGGAGCGCACCACCAGACCGGGATTGTGGCCGGCGTTGGTCCACCGCAGCTCTCCGCTCGCGAGATCGAGCTTCGCCAGCAGCGCGGTCGCGTACTTGGCCGGCGGGGTGCGGGTAAAGAGCTGGCGCGAGACGCCGGCGCAAACGCGCGCCGGTGCCCGCTCGCTCTCGAGCGCGCCGGCGAAGAGCGCTTCGAGCGAGGCCGTCAGCAGCGAGGCCGAGATCCCCTTGCCCGAAACGTCGACGACGGCGAGTGTGGCACCGCCGTCACCGTGGTCGATGACCTCGTAGAAGTCGCCCGACACACCCTGAGACGGGACCGTCCCCCCCCTCACTTCGAAGGCGCCGAGGTCCGGCAGGGTCGTCGGGAGCAGGCCGAGCTGAATCTGCCGCGCGAGCTCGACTTCACGCTCGAGCCGACGTCGTTCCTCCGCCTCGGCCGCCAGAGCGAGGTTGCGCATCCTCAGGGCCGCCACCGCTGCCAGCGACGTGAGCAGCTCCATGTCTTCTTCCGTGAACTGCCGCTCCTCGAGCCGCGCCGAGAGCGCGACGAGCCCCAGCGGACCGTCGGTGTCGGTCAGCGGTGCTGCGATGAGACTGCGCATCCCCGTCATCATGATGCTCTCGGCCTCGGCGAAGCGTTCGTCCTCGGCGGCGTCGAGCACCAGGGCGGACATCCCCTTTTCGGCGACCTCCCGCACGAGGGTCGCCGAGACCGGGTGTTCCTCGTCGCCCGCCGTTGCGGTCTTCCTCGCCGCCGGCTCGTAGCCTCCGTCCGCCTGGCGCAGGACGACGACGGCCTCCTCGGGGGTGAGGAGCTCGAACGCCTGTTCGAGCAGTGTCGTCAGCAACTCCTCGAAGGTGTCGGCGTTGGCGACGAGCTGATGGACCTGGTTGAGAATCTGCAGACGCGAGGCGTAGGTCCGCAGCTCGGGCATCGACGCCAGGTCAGCTTCCGGCAGCGACGCGTGGCTTTCGAGCACCTCGGAGGCGTCGCGAAAGACCGTGTAGTCGTTGGAGATCGTATGGCCGCGGGAGACGGCATGCGACGCCGTCGGGCGCTCGCTCCCGCCGCCCACGGTGAGCGAGCTGCCGCTGACGACGATCTCGTCCCCCGGCTCGAGCGGCTCGGCGCCGGTCAGCCGTCTGCCGTTGCGGCTGGTGCCGTTGCGCGAGCCCAGATCCTCGATCCACCAGCGGCCGTCGCGGGCGAAGAGCTTCGCGTGGCGCCGCGACAGGTAGCGGTCGGGAATCGTGACGTCGCAGTCGGACGCTCGGCCGAGAATCCGCTCGCCGGCGACCTCGTCCAGCACCACCTCGAAGTTCTCTCCCTGGGCCGGGAAGACCCGCAACCGCATCATGGCGACTCAGTCTAAACGAGCGAAGGCCGGCGGCGCTTTACGGAGCAGGCGGGACGCATGACAGACGGGAGTCCGGGCCGTGAGTACAATCGCCCGATGCCGAGCCCTCAGTGGATGATCTACGGCGCCACCGGGTACACGGGGACGCTGGCGGCTCGTGAGGCGTGCGAGCGCGGCGAGCGGCCGATCCTCGCCGGCCGCAACCGCGAGAAGGTCGAGGCACTCGCCCGCGAACTCGACTGCGAGGCACGGGTCGTGTCGCTCGACGACCGAGACGGACTGCGGCGGGCGCTGATCGACGTCGTCGCCGTCCTCCACTGCGCGGGACCGTTCGCGTGGACCAGCCGGCCGATGGTCGATGCCTGCCTCGCCACCGGAACGCACTATCTCGACATCACCGGCGAGATCGACGTCTTCGAGGCGGTGCTCAATCGCGATTCGGCCGCCCGGACGGCTCACGCGGTGCTGCTGCCGGGCGTGGGTTTCGACGTCGTCCCGACCGACTGCCTCGCGGCAAGACTGTCGATGGAGGTGCCGCGGGCGATGTCGCTCGAGCTCGCCTTCTTCACCGACGGCGGCGGTGTCAGCGCCGGGACGATGAAGTCGATGATCGAGCGCCTGCCCGCCCAGGGAGCCGTGCGTCGCGACGGCAGGATCGAGTCGATCCCGCTGGTCGCCGAGCAACGCGAGATCGAGTTCACCTGCGGCCCGAGATGGACCGCCACCATCCCGTGGGGCGACGTGTCGACGGCCTACTACTCGACCGGGATTCCCAACATCAAGGTCTACACTGGCATCTCGCCGCGCGGAGCGAAGCGGGCGGCACGGATGCGGACGATGCGTCATCTGATCGGCTGGACGCCGGTCAAGCGGTGCCTGCAGTGGTGGATCGGCCGCCGCGTCGACGGGCCGGGCCCCGAAGCCCGCAGCAAGGCCCGGGTCTACCTCTGGGGTCGTGCCGAGAACGCCCGCCGGCGCGGAGCGACGGCGACCTTCGACGTGCCCGAGGGTTACACCTTCACCGCTGCGGCTTCGGTCGATGCGGCGCGCCGGGTCGCCGCCGGAGAGGTCGAGCCGGGGGCGAAGACGCCTTCGCTCGCGTTCGGCGCCGCCTACATCGAGTCGCTGCCTGGCGTCTCGAAGATCACCGTCGATCACGACGGCTGATCGGCTCGGGACCGCAGGCTCCCCGCGGGAGCCCCCACACCCGGCATGCCGGACGCGGTGTTGGATTGCGCGTCCAACGGCTTGAAGACGCCGGAGCTTCCGGCTCCTCGAAGCACCCCAGCCGCCCGTGACCGGCACCGCTGCGGGCACCAGTTCCGCTGCCAACCGCGTCAGAGCGGCTCCCATTGGTGTCAGAGAGGGTCAAGTCCGGTCAGAGCGGCCGCGAAGAGGGGCTCCGTGGCGATCCCCTTGCACTTGTGACCGTCGTGCCCATCGACCCGGAGACTCCCGGGGAGCGTCCTCGCGAGACGGGTCGGGCACGACAACCAAAGTACAAGGGAGAGTCCATACATGCGACACAGCAGATGGCAAATCCTGGCCGTAGGCTTCGCCTTGCTGCTCGGCAGCGTCTCGATGGCGTCCGCGCAGGCGGCCACGGGTAATCTCTTCGTCGTCACCATCGACAACGAGGGGAACCCGCTGCCCGGCGTGACGGTGACGATGGAAGGCGCGGGAGCCCCGCGCGTTCAGGTCACCAACGCTCAGGGGCAGACACGCTTTCTCGGGATCGACCCGGGAACCGTGAGTCTCAACGCTGAGCTCGACAGCTTCAGCACCATCGAGTATCCGAGCGTCAGCATCCGCGTCGGCCTCAACACGACGATCGAGCTGTCGATGGCTCCGGCCGTCGAGGAGACGATCACCGTCACCTCGGAGAGCCCGCTCCTCGACGAGCGCAAGCTCACGACCGGCACCTCGATCTCTCAGGTCGAGCTCGAGAAGATCCCGACCGCCCGCGACCCGTGGTCGCTTCTTTCACAGACCCCGGGCGTCATGGTCGATCGCATCAACGTCGGCGGTAACGAGAGTGGGCAGCAGTCCACCTTCACCGGTCCCGGCGTCTCCGACGACGAGAACGCGTTCCTCGTCGACGGTGTCGAGACGACCGACATGGCCGCCGTGGGCGCCTCGCCCGGCTACTGGGACTTCGACCAGTTCACCGAGATGCAGTTCACGACCGGCGGCACCGACGTCACCAAGTCGAACGCCGGCGTCTCCGTGAACCTCGTCACCAAGCGTGGCACCAACGAGTTCCGTGGCAGCGCCCGGTTCCTGCGCACCGATGACAACTTCTTCAACGGTGCTCTGGAGCAGAACGTGCCGGACTTCGACCAGTCGAGCGGCATTCTCGGTGACGGTCAGGAGCGCTTCATCGGCAACACCATCAACCAGGTCCAGGAGTACGGCTTCGAGGCCGGTGGCCCGGCCATCAAGGACAAGCTGTGGTTCTGGGGGTCGTTCGGTTCGAACGACATCAAGAACCGCACCGGCGGCGCTACTCCGGATGCTGTCCAGTCCGACGACACCATCCTGGAGAACACCGCGCTCAAGGTGAACGCTCAGCTCGGCTCGTCGAACTCCTTCACCGGGTCGTGGAACGACGGCAACAAGCAGAAGTTCGGCCGCAACGCCGGACCGACGCGGCCGCAGCCGACGACGTGGGACCAGCGCGGACCGACCGCCATCATGAAGCTCGAGGACACGCACGTCGTGAACTCCAACTTCTTCATCGGCGGTACGGCCTCGAAGGTCGATGGCGGCTTCTCGCTGACCTCGAAGGCGGTCATCGCCGCCGGTTCGGTCACAGCGGCGCCGGAGACGACCTGGGCCGCCGAGGGCTGGGGCAGCAGCTACCTCTCCGGTGGCTCCAGCCGCCCGTCCGAGGAAGTCAAGATCGACGGTTCCTACTTCTTCAACACCGGTGGCGCCGCGCACGAGATCAAGTTCGGCGCCCGCAATCGCGAGTTCGAGCGCACCAGCGTCTTCGTGTGGCCCGGCCGCGACATCTTCCACCTGAACGAGAACTTCTTCGGTGAGCCGCTCTTCGTCGCACGTCGCGGCATCAACGGCCCGCCGGTCGCGCAGACCTACGAGTCGGCGTGGGTTCAGGACACCATCAGCACCGGCAACCTGACGGTCAACGTCGGCCTGCGCTACGACCTCCAGGGTGGCGAGAACTCCGCCGCCACGGTCGACGCGCATCCGGTGTTCCCGGACGTCCTTCCGGCGCTCTCGTTCAACGGTGAGCAGGCTCCTTTCGAGTGGGAGACGGTCACGCCGCGCGTCGGCGTCACCTACGCCCTCGGCGAGGACCGCAAGACGCTGCTGCGAGGCAGCTTCTCGCAGTTCCCCGAGCAGCTGCAAACCGGCAACATCGGTCGCACCAACGCGCTCGGCAACGCCTACGCGACCTTCGCCTTCACCGACCTCAACGGCGACAACATCTGGAACGGCATGGAAGAGCCGTTCGTCTTCGATGCCGCCGCGGGTTTCGACCCGAACAACCCGACGTCGCTCGTGAGTCCCAACGTCACGGATCCGAACCTCGATCCGTCGATGGTGTCCGAGCTCATCGTCGGCGTCGAGCACGCCTTCATGCCGGAGTTCGTGGCAGGTGCCACGCTCACCCTGCGTGAGACCGAAGACATTCTGTCGAGCGCCGCTACGGCCCGCCAGATGGTCGACTTCGGCGACGGTCCGCGACCCTCGGTCGCCTCCGACTACGTGCTCGCCGGCACGCTCGAGGGGACTCTCCCCGACGGCACGCCGTACAGCGTTCCCTACTACTCGCTGCCTTCCGGAGTCCGGACGGGCGGCACCTACCTCGAGAACACCGATCGCAGCATCGACTACGAGGGCGTCTCCGTGAACTTCACGAAGCGTCTCTCCAACCAGTGGATGCTCCGTGGGTACTTCACCTCCGGTGAGGGCACCTACAACATCGGTTCCCAGTACCGCGCCGACCACGATCCCACCAACATCGAGGGTGGGGCCGACGACGACGGCGGACTCTTCGCCGTCCAGGCTGCCGGTTCCGGTGCCAAGCAGGACGTGTTCCTCGAGAGCGGCTTCCAGTTCAACCTCAACGGGATGTACCAGATCGCTCCCGACCAGCCGTGGGGCTTCAACGTCGCAGGCAACCTCTACAGTCGTGAGGGCACTCCGCTGCCCTACTTCGACAACGTGAGGCCCGCCGACGGCGTGAGCCGCAACGTCCAGGTCACCTCCGCGATCGACTCGTTCCGCGCTCCCGACATCACCACCTTCGATCTGCGACTCGAGAAGGAGTTCGCATCGACGGGCAACGTCGGGTTCTCGACCTCGCTGGACATCTTCAACGTGTTCGACGAGACCACCGTGCTGCAGCGCCGCCGGCGCCTCGATGCCTCGACGGCCGACTTCCTGACGGAGTCGCTGTCGCCGCGCATCTACCGCATCGGTGTTCGGGTGAACTGGAGGTAGCCCTCACCAACAGCTGACGCTTACAAATCCCACATCCTCCAGCGTCAGTTTGTGAACGGCCGTCGGGGCTTCCCCCGGCGGCCGCTTCTTCTTTCCGGGGGTCGACCCTGCTCAGGCACGAAACTTGCGACCAGGGTTGGGAGGAGGGATCGGAAGGAGACTCATGCGCGCCCTTTACGAATTCGACGGCTTTCGCTTCCAGACCGCTCCCTACTCCCTCGAGCACGACGGCGAGGTCGTGCCCTGCATGCCCCAGTCCTACCGTCTGCTGGAGCTGTTCGTCCGTCATCCCGGGCTGGTGCTGACCCGCGACGACATTCGCGAAACCCTCTGGCCGGAGGACGTCCACGTCGAGTTCGATCGCGGGATCACCATGGCGATCCGTGAGCTCAGAAGGGTGCTGGGAGACGACGCCTCGGCTCCCCGCTTCATCGAAACCCATCCACGAATCGGCTATCAATGGATCATGCCGTCGGTGGTCGAGGACCTCCCCTACGATCCGCAGGCCTCGCTCGGCGAGCCCCGGCCGCTAGGGTGGATCGCGGCCGCTTTCGCCGTCGGCTCGTTGCTGGGAGTTCTCTGGGCCGATCGCTCCCCCCACTGACGCGATCCAATGCTCGCAACGCGCCGCTCCAGCGCGTTGAACCTCACACGCCCTCGATTGGCGTCTCCGGTGCCCCCGGTGGCGGACAACAGGGGCGGTCGACAGACGGCGCGATAGACTCGTCGCTCTTTCTCTGGAGGATTCGGGATGCGCTGGAGAGGACGCAAGGTCAGCACCAACGTCGAGGACCGGCGAGGACGCGGTGGAGGTTTCGGCGGCGGCGTGGGGCCGATGATGCGCGGCGGCAAGCCGATGGGATGCGGCTGCGGCGGACTGCTCCTGATCGGCATCCTGCTGCTCCTCTTCGGGGCCGATCCGCAGCAGTTGTTCGACGTGCTCCAGCAGACCCAGGTCTCGACCGAGCGCGCTCCGTCTCCCCAGCCGACCCCCGCTCCCCGCACCGATTCGGGAGCGCCACGGGGCGGCCTGAGCGACGAGCTCGGGCAGTTCGCCGGAGTCGTCCTCGCCGACACCGAGACCACCTGGGGCCGGGAGTTCGCCAAGGCCGGCTACCGCTACGAGGAGCCGACTCTGGTGCTGTTCTCGAATGCCGTTCGCTCCGCCTGCGGCTTCACCTCCGCCGCCACCGGGCCGTTCTACTGCCCGGCCGACCGCAAGATCTACATCGACCTGTCGTTCTTCAACCAGCTCGAGCGCCGCTTCGGCGCACCGGGAGACTTCGCTCAGGCCTACGTGATCGCCCACGAAGTCGGCCATCACGTCCAGAACCTGCTCGGCATCAGCGAGCAGGTGCAACGCGCACGCTCTCGGATGTCGCGCTCGCAGGGCAACCAGCTGTCGGTCAAGATGGAGCTCCAGGCCGACTGCCTCGCCGGCGTCTGGGCCCACCACGCGCATCGCGACCGGCAGCTGCTCGAGCCGGGAGACGTCGAAGAGGGGCTGCGCGCCGCCTCGGCGATCGGCGACGACTCGATCCAGCGCAACACCACCGGCTACGTGCGGCCGGAGTCGTGGACGCACGGTTCGTCGGAGCAGCGTGTCGCCTGGCTGCGTCGCGGGCTCGAGACCGGCGACAGCGACACCTGCGACACCTTCGAATGACCTCGACAGCCTGATCGGCCCGCGCGGCCGAAAGGCGATCGACCGGGAGACCTCTCATGACCCGAACGACCCCATTCGCCCTGCTGGCGCTCGCTCTCGCGACCGGCGCCCCAGCCGCTGCCCAGGACCTCTCGCCGGAGGAGATCCGCGCCTCTGTGCTGGGAGCGATGGACCGCGACGCCGACCCGTGTCAGGACTTCTACCGCTACTCCTGCGGCGGCTGGCTCGACGCCACTCCGCTGCCGAGCGACGAGCCGCGCTGGTCGCGCAGCTTCTCGGTGATCCGGGACGCCAACCGGGAGTTCGTTCGCGCGCTCCTCGAGGAGGCGGCCGCCGATCCCGGCGAGGACGAAGACCGCCGCAAGGTCGGCGCCTTCTACGGCGCCTGCATGGACGAGGCGGCGATCGAAGAACGCGGCACGGCACCGCTCCATCCGTTCTTCGAGCAGATCGGCGCGGTCGAGACGGTGAGCGACGGGGCGGCGCTCGTCGGCCGGCTGCATCGTGCCGGAGTCAACGCCTATATGGGCGGAGGGGCGCTGCCCGACTTCCAGAATCCCGACCACAACATCTTCTTCATCGCCCAGGGCGGCCTCGGCATGCCCGACCGCGACTACTACGTGAGCGACGACGAAAAGAAGAAGCAGCTCCTGGCCGACTATGAGGCGCATGTGGCGACGATGTTTTCTCTCCTCGGCCAGAGCGAGGAGGAGGCCGCGGCGAGTGCCGCCGACGTCCTCACGGTCGAGACGCGACTGGCGAAGGCCTCGCGCACGCGAGCCGAGATGCGGATCCCCGAGAAGCTCTACAACAAGATCGACCTGGACGGCCTCCTCGAGCTGACGCCTAGCCTCGACTGGAAGTCCTATCTGGCCGGCATGGGCTATCCCGACATCACACAGATCAACGTCGCCACGCCGGAGTTCTTCGAGGCGATGGAGGCGATGGTGGGCGACACCGAGATCGGCGTGCTCGAGAACTACCTGCGCTGGCACGTCGTCGATCGCTTCGCCGACCAGCTTCCGAAGGCGTTCGTCGACGCCAATTTCGCCTTCTACGGCAACAAGCTGCGCGGCCAGGCGGAGCTCCAGCCGAGGTGGAAGCGCTGCGTGCAGGCGACGGAGGACGCCCTCGGTGAAGTGATCGGCCGCCTCTACGTCGCCGAGAAATTCGCCGGTTCCTCACGCGACACCGCGCTCGAGATGATCGGCGACATCTTCACCGCTTTCGAGTCCGGTCTGCCGACGCTCGAATGGATGGACGACGTCACCCGCGAGCGGGCGATGGAGAAGGTCGCCGCCCTCGGTAAGAAGATCGGCTACCCGGACGAGTGGCGCGACTATTCGGGCCTCGAGGTCGTCGAGGGCGACTACTTCGCCAACGCCCTCGCCTCGGCCGAGTTCGAGTTCGACTTCGACGCCGCCAAGATCGAGAAGCCGGTCAACCGCAAGGAGTGGGCGATGACCCCGCAGATGGTCAACGCGTACTACAACCCGCTATGGAACGAGATCGCCTTCCCCGCAGGCATCCTGCAGCCGCCGTTCTTCCACAAGGATTTCCCGGCGGCGCTGAACTACGGCGGCATGGGTGGCGTCATCGGCCACGAGCTGACGCACGGATTCGACGATCAGGGCCGCAAGTTCGCGCCCGACGGCCGGCTCAAGGAGTGGTGGGAGCCGGAGGTCGCCGAACGCTTCGAGGAACGGGCGCAGTGTGTCGCCGACTTCTACTCGGACTACTCGGTCGCCGAAGGCGCGCCGGTCGACGGGCAGTTGACCCTCGGCGAGAACATCGGCGATATCGGCGGCGTCAAGGAGGCCTACGTCGCGTTCGTGAACGCCCGCGAAAGACAGGGGGGTGGAGAACCCTTCGTCGATGGGCTGACCGACGACCAGCTCTTCTTCGTCTCCTGGGGTCAGGTGTGGTGCACCAAGGCGAGCGAAGAGTACGAGCGGATGCAGGTGACGACCGATCCGCACTCGCCCTCGAAGTTCCGCGTCAACGGCCCGCTGACCCTCAATCCCGCTTTCGCCGAGGCGTTCTCCTGCGAGCCGGGAACGCCGATGGCGCCGCGCGAGCGCTGCGAGGTCTGGTAGCAGCCGGGCTGCGCGCGCCGGCTCGAGGCGGCTGACGGCGGCTACCAGCCGCCGCCACCGCCGCCGCCGCTCGATCCACCTCCCCCACCGCCACTGCTGCCGCCGCTCGAGGAGCTGGCGGCCGCGACCCCTCCGGCCAGCCCGGCGGCGGCGGCCGTCCAGGCTCCGGTGGCGCCCGCCCCTCCGAAGGCACCTCCGCCTCCGGTCCACGAGCCGCCCCCGGAGCCGACCGTCGACGTCCCTCCGCCGAAGCTCGTCGTCGGCACCGATTCCCCGTAGGACTTCGACCAGCGATCGACCTCGTCCGACAGTTCGAGGGCGAGCAGGTGAGGAAGAAGATCGTCGGTCAGCCGCGGCCGGGCGCTCCTGAGTTCCCGTCGCAGCCAGTCGCGTGCGATGCCGAGTCGCTGGCGCGCCTCGACCCGCTGCCTGGAGGAGCGGGTGGCCGCCTGATTGAAGAGACTCGACGCCGTTCCCAGCAGGAACAGGCCGAGAGCGCAGATCCCGAAGATCCGCGGCCCGAGAGCGAACCAGCCGAGGTACCAGGAGTAGAGAGCCGCCAGCAGCAGGACGGGAGCGATCACCCACACCAGTCTCGACTTCAGGCCCGAGACCGCCTTGCGCCAACGATTGGCGGCGATGAGCCCGATCAGATAGAGCGCCAGCCAGCTCACCAGCGTCAGCACGCCCCAGCCGAGGGTCTCCTGCGGGAAGCGCCCGAACTCGGGAACGAGAACCAGGATCCCGCCGACGAAGCACGCCACCGTGAACCACGGCTTCGGCTTCTCGGGCGGATGGTCCTCGTCCAGCCGACCCTTGATGGCGGACTCGATTCCGGAGCGGATGCGGCTCGCCGGCACGAACCCCTTCGAGCGGTAGTGCTTGCGCAGCTGCTCCGTCGTCACCGACCGCCGGCCGGAGTAGAAGAGCCCGCTCGCCAGCCGTTGTTCGTAGCCGTCGAACGCGCCCTGCCGGATGTTGCGGGTGAGCTTCATGACCGCCCGGCGATACCAGCGCCCCTCTCTTTCCACGCTGCTCGTCACTTTCCCCTCGCTCGTCCAGCGGGCGATCAGTGCGGCGACTTCCGGCGCCCCGATCGACTCGTCCCACAGCGCGCCGGCCTGCTCGGGCAACCACGAGAGCAGGTTCTCCTGGAGCCACGTCCAGTCCCACGATCCGGGCGCCTCCGCCTCCCGGAAGCTCCCCAGGTTCGACTCGCGCCGCACGAATCGGCCGAAGAGCAGAGCGATCGCCGCCAGGGTGGCGGCGAGCACCCCCCACCACCAGCGCTCGTCGATCGGGTAGAGCACACCCTCGAGCTGCCGCCTGTCGGCGTGCTCGAGCGAGAAGGTCCGCACGAAGCCCCTTCCGGGCCACATCTGCTCGGCTTCGAAGCGGCCGGCTGGAGGCGAGACGATCCAGACCGGGTCGACCTCGAAATCGAGCGAGTAGAGCTCGATCACGCCGTCGCGATCGGGAAACGCGAAGTCGTGGTCGAGCAGGTACCCGTCTTCGGTCGGGATGAGGATCCGGCTCAACGTGTAGTCGATGGCGTAGGTCAGCTCCTCGTTCTCGAACCAGGGGTCGTCGGCCGCACGGCTGCGCCAGCGCACGGCCGACCCTTCGTGCCAGTCCCACTGATCGACCCGGCTGAGGTCTCCCTGTCGAAGGGGTTCGAAGACCCCGTCTTCGCCGAGCTTCTCGATCGAATGGAGCTCGATCCGCTGTCCGCTGCCGAGGCGGAAGATCCGCTCGCCGCCGTTCCACGAGCCGTCGAACACCATCGCGTGCACTTCGCGCACGTGCAACCGGCCCTCGGCGTCGAGCTTCGCCGTCACCGCGAGCTCGCGCCAGTGAAGTTCCCGCGCCTGTGCCGGGCCGACCCCGGCGAGAGCCAGGACCGCCGCGAGGCCGATTCGAGTCGCTGTCCACCTCATCGCTCTCCCCTTCCCTGCGAAGCTGCTGTGTCCGTTCCCGCATCATACCCCCCGGCCGCATCGGTCGCCGCAGCGGGGCGCCACGTTTGCAACTATGGACGTTTTAGCGTGATAGCGTTTTAACGTTCAATGAAGCGAGTCACCGTCTACCTCGAGCCGGGCCTCCACCAGGCCCTCAAGCTGCGCGCCGCCGAGACCGACCGCAGCGTCTCCGATCTCGTCAACGAATCGGTCCGCGCCTCTCTGGGAGACGACCTCGCGGACCTCGAGACCTTCGCCTCGAGGAGTAGCGAGAGCGCCTACTCGTTCGAGCTGGTGCTGCGGAACCTGCGTCGATCCGGCGAAATCTGATGACGCGGTTGCTCATCCGCCCCTCCGCGCTGGCGGAGCTGCGGGCGATCGAACCGCTCGAGCGACGGCGTGCGGTCGTCCTGGCGCTGAGCGAGCTCGGCAGCGAGCAGCCGGGCGAACGTCTCGCCGCCGGAGGCCGCTGCCGCAGGACGATCGAGCGGCTCGCGGTGCTCTACCAGCGCGGCGAGGGAGGCGTGTGCATCTACGGGGTCCGCCCTCTCGGAGTCGAGACCGGCGACCACGAGGGATAGACTCTTCCCGCCACCAGATCCCCCCTAAGGAGACCGCCATGCTGCGCAGCATTCTCGGAGCCGTTCTCGGCTATGTCGCGATCGTCGTCGTCGTCATTGCCGGCCTCTTCCTCACCTGGCAGGTACTCGGAGCCGCAGGGTCGTTCTCCGGCGAGGGCCCCTACCCCTCCACCGCCTGGATCGGCTCCGCTCTCGTCTTCGGTCTCCTGGCCGCCTTCGTCGGCGGCAAGGTGGCGCTCAAGGTCGGACGGGGGCCGCTGGCGCCGAAGATTCTCATCGGCCTCATCCTGGTGCTCGGCACCTTCGCAGCCCTCACCGCGGAGAGTGCCTACGAGAAGCGAGTCGCCAACGTAGCCGCCGAGAAGCCGGTCGCCGACCTCACCTTCGCCGAGGCGGGTCAGGTCGCCCGCAACCCCTCCTGGTACAACTGGGTGATTCCTCTGGTCGGCGCCGCCGGCGCCTGTCTCGGCGGCCTGCGGCGAAGCGACGATTGACCCACCTCTACCAGGTCGACGCCTTCACCGATCGACCGTTTGCCGGCAACCCTGCCGCCGTCTGCCCGCTGCCGAGCGCTCCGGACGCGGCCTGGATGCAGGCCGTGGCGAGCGAGATGAACCTCTCGGAGACCGCCTTCCTGTGGCGACAGGAAACGGGTTGGAGGCTGCGCTGGTTCACGCCGGTCGCGGAAGTGGAGCTGTGCGGCCATGCGACGCTCGCCTCGGCCCACATTCTCTGGACCACGGGGCTCGCCGACGGCGACACTCTCGACTTCGACACCGCGAGCGGTCGCCTCACCGCTCGCCGCAACGAGCCCCGCATCGTCCTCGACTTCCCCGCCGTAGAGAGTGCGTCGGTCGAAGAGCCGGACGGGCTCGGCGCAGCCCTGGGAGCCGAGCCGGTAGGCACCTGGCGCGGTCGCTGGGACCTCCTGGTCGAGCTTCCGAGCGCCGCAGGGGTCCTCGGTCTGGCGCCCGACTTCAAGGCGCTGGCCGAGATCGATGCGAGAGGCATCCTCGTCACGGCACCGGCCGACGGCGACGACGACTTCGTCTCGCGCTTCTTCGCGCCCCGGCTCGGGATCGACGAGGATCCCGTCACCGGCTCCGCCCACTGCCAGCTCGCGCCGTTCTGGTCCCGGCGGCTCGGACGGAGCCGATTGCGCGCCTACCAGGCCTCCGCCCGCGGCGGACGTCTCGTCGTCGAAGACCTCGGCGACCGGGTGCTGCTGGAAGGCCGGGCCGTCACGGTCCTCGAAGGAACGCTGACGGCGCCGGCCGACGCTCCATGAAGACGACAACGGGGCGGCCCCTCTCGGGACCGCCCCGCCGAGCCTCCGGAGTCACGGATGCTCAGAACCGCCAGGAGAAGCCGGCGGAGAGCTGCCGACCGGAAAGGTCGATCGTTCCCAGACCGTCGAAGTCGTCCCCCAGCTCGTCATCCGCCGAGTCCCACCGACCCTCGGCGAAGACGGAGGCCGTGTCGCCGATCGGGATGCTGATGCCGGCGACGAAGAAGGTGCCGAAGGCCGTGCCTTCGGCGAGGAAGGTGTCGCTGAAGATCGTGTCGTCGGTGAAGTCGATGAAGTCACCGCTCTCCTCGAGCGTCCACGCGTAGAACCCGCCGCCACCCCCGATGTAGGGCTGTATCGTCGCGTCGCGACCGGCGAAGTTCAGCAGCAACCCGACCGTCCCGCTGCCGATCTCGAGGAACGTGTCGTGACGGATGTCGCGACCGTCGCCGTCGACGAAGTCACGGTACGCCTGACGCGCTTCCGATTCGTAGACCGACCCCGAGGCGATCAGGCTCACCCGATTGCCCAGCCGATGAACGTAGTCGACGCCGACGATCACGTCTTCGAAGCTCTCCGGCGATCCGGTGAAGTCGAAGAAGGTGTCGTCCCAGTACACCGACTCGGCATCAGGCTCGAAGTTGCCGAGGCGGAACCTCAGCTCGCTCTCGCCACCGTAGCGACGGTAGCTCCCCTGCGCCTCGGCCGGTACGGCGGCCGCCAGCAAGCCAACGGCCATCAGGCCTGTTGCAATCTGTTTCCACATCTCGGGTTCCTCCCTTCCGCGCCGTGAGGTCGTCTCAGGCGCCTGCACACTCATCGAGATGAGCAACTGCGGTGCCAACTCCCGAGGAGGCCCATGGCAGCAGCCTCGACCGACCTTCCAACGCCGTAATTCTCGCCGCTTCTGTTGCTAGTTGAGGACGGTCGCCGTCCGTGGCTCGGAACAGAAACCGGCTGCTAACATCCCTTCGATGAAGTTCAAGCGCGCCGTCAACTACGGCTTCTGCGCCGGGGTGCGCCTCGCCGACAAGAAGGTCAAACGGTTCGCCGAACTCGGGGGCAAGGGGGGCGGCATCCTCGGGCAGGTGGTCCACAACGAGCGTGTGGTCGAGGAGATGACCGAGCTCGGGGTACCGACGGTGGAGGCGATGGAGGAGCTCGATCGCGGCACGATCGTCTTCTCCGCTCACGGCGTGCCGCCGTCGTTTCACGACGACGCTCGTTCCCGCGGGCTCAAGATCCTCGACACCACCTGCCCGTTCGTCTACGACATTCACGACGAGGCGGACGCCGCCGTCGCCGAGGGAGCTCATCTCGTCTTCATCGGCCAGCCGAACCACCGCGAGGTGATCGGCTACACCCACGACCGCGACCCGTCGACCTACCACGTGCTCCTGACGAAGGAGCAGGCACAGGCGGTCGACTGGAGTCGCTACCGCCAGGTCAAGGTGCTCTACCAGACCACCCTCAACGCCGAGGACTACGACGACGTCGTCTCGTACATCGAATCGCAGGTCGAGACCTCGCGCGCCGACACGATCTGCTACGCCACCAAGGAGAACCAGGACGCTGTTCGCGAGCTGTGCGCGGACGAAGAGGTCGATCTGATTCTGGTCATCGGCGGTCGCAACAGCGCCAACACCCGCCACCTCTGGGAGCTTGGGCGCGAGTTCAAGCCCTGCCACCTCGTGCACGACCTCGACGACCTCGACCCGGGCTGGTTCGAGGGTGTCGCGACGGTCGGCGTCACGGCCGGAGCCTCCACCCCCGACTACATGATCGACGAGGTGGAGCAGGAGGTCCTCCGGCTCGTGGCGGCGCCCTGCTGACGCGGTGTCCGATCCGATCGCGCAGCTGCGTGGCCGCATTGCCGGCCGGGCGCCCCGCATCGCGCTGCCGGAGGCCACCGACCGGCGAATCCTCGAAGCCGCGGCGCGGGCGCAGAGCGAGGGCATCTGCCGGCCGGTCCTCATCGGCGACCGAAGGCTCGTCGCCACGGCCCTCGGTGACGAGGGGCTCGAGGCGTCCGCCTTCGAGATCGTCGATCCGGCCACCGATCCGGCGAGAAGAGAGTGCGTCGCCTCGCTGACGACCCTCCTCGAAGGCGACGAAGCTCGTGCCGAGGAACTCGCCGGCCTGCCGACCTACTACGCCGGCCTCCTCACCCGCCGCAACGAGGTCGCAGGCCTCGTCATGGGCGCCGAGGAAACGACCGCCGAGACCCTGCGGGTGACGCTGCGCACGATCGGCCTCGAGCCGGGCGCGACGCTGCTCTCGTCCTGTTTCGTCATGGTGATGCCGGACGGCCGATCGCTGGTCTACAGCGACGGCGGTGTCGTGCCGGACCCCACAGCGGAGCAGCTGGCCGGGATCGCGATGGCCGCGGCGAGGAGCTGCCGGCGCTACCTCGGTGTCGAACCGCGGGTCGCCCTGCTCTCCTTCTCGACTCTCGGCAGCGCCGACCATCCGCGCGTCGACAAGGTCCGTGCGGCAAAGGAGCGGCTCGCCGACCTCGAGCCCGACTTCGCCTTCGACGGCGAACTGCAGGCGGACGCGGCGCTCGATCCGAGCGTCGCCTCCCGCAAGGCGCCGGGCAGTCCCGTCGCCGGGCGAGCCAACGTGCTGGTCTTTCCCGATCTCGACGCCGCCAACATCGCCTACAAGCTGACCGAGAGGCTCGCCGGCGCCCGCGCCATCGGCCCCCTCCTCCAGGGGGCGGCGCGACCGATTCACGATCTCTCCCGCGGCTGTTCGACCGCCGACGTCGTCGACGTCCTCACGGTCACCGCCGCCCAGGCGCTCGAGAGCGCCTCCATCCCTTCCCGAGGAGTGTCGCCATGAAGGTTCTCGTCGTCGGCAGCGGAGGCCGCGAACACGCACTGTGCTGGAAGCTGGCGCAGAGCCCGCTCCTCGAGCGGCTCTACTGTGCGCCGGGAAGTCCCGGCACGGCCACGATCGCCCGGAATGTGGACCTGCGCGCGGACGACATCGCGGGACTCAGGGAGTTCGCCCGCGAAGAGGCGATCGACCTCACCGTCGTCGGTCCCGAGGTGCCCCTCACCCTCGGCATCGTGGATGCGTTTCGCGAGGAGGGTCTCGCCGTCTTCGGCCCCGATCGCCACGCCGCCCAGCTCGAGGGCAGCAAGGCCTTCGCCAAACGCTTCATGGAACGGCACGGCATCGCCACCGCGCCGTTCGAGGTCGTCTCCTCGGAGTCCGAGGCGCGAGAGGCCGCCTCGAGGTTCGGCCTGCCGGTCGTCCTCAAGGCGGACGGGCTGGCAGCCGGCAAGGGAGTCCTGATCCCCACCGACGAGGACGAGCTAGAGGAGGCGCTGGCGACGCTCTTCCGGGAACGCCGGTTCGGCGACGCCGCCGACTCCGTCGTCGTCGAGGCGTGCCTCGTCGGTGAAGAGGTCTCCCTGATCGCGATCTCCGACGGCCGCCGGGTCGAGCGCTGTGCCACCGCCAAGGACTACAAGCGGATCGGCGAGGGCGACACCGGCCCGAACACCGGCGGCATGGGGTCGCACTCCCCCTCGGGCGTCCTCGACGAGGACGAGGCCGGGCGGCTGGAGGCGGCCGTGCTCCAGCCGGTGCTCGACGGCCTGCACGCCGATGGCCATCCGTTCATCGGGGTGCTCTACGCCGGCCTCATGATGACCGCCGACGGACCGCAGGTGCTCGAGTACAACGTGCGCTTCGGCGACCCGGAGTGCCAGCCGCTGATGCTGCGTCTGCGCGGCGACCTGTTACCGGTGCTCGCTGCCGCAGCAGCAGGCGACTTCGGCTCGACCCGGCTCGAGTTCGACGACGGCGCTTCCGCCTGCATCGTCCTGGCGAGCGAGGGCTACCCGGGCACCCCCGCCACCGGCGCGGTCATCGGCGGCCTCGACGCGGCGGGCGAGGGCGAGGCGATCTTCCACGCCGGCACGAAAGCCGATTCGGAAGGCCGGGTCCTCGTCGCCGGCGGCCGCGTGATCAACGCCTGCGCCCGCGGCGCCGATCTCGAGGCCGCCCTCGCGCGCGCCTACGCTCTCGCCGACAAGGTCAGCTGGGAGGGGCGCACGTTGCGGCGCGACATCGGTCGCCGGGTTCTAGCCTGAACTTCTCACGCCGGTGTGTGACCAATTCAACCCCACGCCGCTTTGACCGCTTCTTCGGCGAAGCGCCATAATGACCGACAAGATTTCTGTGACCCTTTCGTTTCTGAACGGTCCTTTCCTTATGCGAAGGGACTGAATTCGCGCTCGGAGCCTGGTATCCGACGTGCAAGGAGTTCCCGCAAGACCGATGGCTGGCTGTAGCGGATGCAGTTTCAAGGGGATGTCGACCGCTGTCGAGGACAGCTTCGTCGGCGTGCGCTTCGACGAAGAGACCAACCTGACCCTCTGCGGGACCGGTGGGGAGATCTACGCCCGGGGGGACCGGGTGATCGTCGATCTCGACTCCGGCCCTCACTTCGGGCGGGTCGAGCAGTCGCCGATGCCGGTCTTCAAGCCGTGTCAGAAGTCGAGCGCCCGATCGATCTCGCGCCGCGCGACGACCGAGGACGCCGCCGCCTACGACCGCAAGCTCGAGCGCGAGGCGACCGCGAAGCTCTTCCTGCGCGAGAAGGCGCGCAATCTCGATCTCGACCTCAAGATCTCGAAGGTCGAGTTCTCCCTCAACGGCAAGCGGGCGAAGGTGTTCTTTACCGCCGACGAGCGGGTCGATTTCCGACGGCTGGTCCGCGAGGCTTCGAGCCGTTTCTCCGTTCGCATCAAGATGGTGCAACTGGGAGCCCGTGACGAGGCGAAACTACTGGGTGGAGTCGGCGTTTGCGGTCAGACGCTGTGCTGCTCCACGTGGCTCGGTGACTTCAAGCCGATCTCGATCCAGATGGCCAAGCGCCAGGGGTTGAGCCTCAACCCGTCCAAGATCTCCGGCCAGTGCGGACGTCTCCTTTGCTGCCTGTCCTACGAGAACGAACAGTACCCGCCACTGAAGAGAAAGAAGAAGAAACCGGAGAATCGAAGTCATGCCTGATTCCGGCACCCAGCGAAAGTTGATCCGCCCCGGCTCCGGCGATCGCGGCCGTGAGGGCTCCCGGGTCGTCCGCCGCAAGCAGACCCCGCCCGAGCAGACCAACGCGGAGGAGTTCTACTACCTCAAGCAGATGACGGCCCGCACACCGATGGTCGTCGTGCTCACCAACGACGAGGAATTGCGCGGCTGGATCGAGTGGTACGACAAGTCTTCGATCAAGATCAACCGGCAGCGCGAGCCCAACCTGCTGGTCCCGAAGCACAACATCCGCTACATGTACAAGGAAGAGCGCCGGCGACGCGACGGATCCTGAGGCGCGAGCCGCGTCCTCCCTGCACACGCCCGAGGCGTCCTCCCCTGTGCCGTCCATCTCCGGCGTGAGCCGTTCCAGCTCGACGCCGCTCCTCGCACTGACCCAGGGCGATCCCGCCGGGGTCGGTCCGGAGATCGTCCTCGCGACGGCTCTCGCGGCCGACCGGAGCTGGCGCCCGTTGCTCGTGATCGAGCGCGCCGCCGTCGAAGCCTGCGCGCCGCGCCTGGCCGACCGAGAAGACGCCGCCGAGCGCCTGCGTTGGATCGAGCCCGATGCGCTCGGGGACGCGACCGCTCGGCGCGAGTCGGGGAACGCCGTCCTCGCGATCGATCCCGTCGGCCGCCGCCGCACGATCGAGCCGGGCCGCTCGACCGCCGCGGACGCCGGCGGCGCGATGGCGGCGCTCGACGTCGGCGCCGCGCTCGCCCGCTCGGGAGCCGCGGACGCCCTCGTCACCGCTCCGCTGTCCAAGGCGTCGATCGCCCGTCACGTCGACCCCTCGTTCCGCGGCCACACCGACTACCTCGCGCACGCCGCCGGCCTCGAGCGCTACGGCCGCGACTACCTGATGGCGTTTCTCAGCGCCGACCTGCGGGTAGCGCTCCTCAACACCCATCTGCCCCTGACGGAGGCGCTCGACGCCGTCACCTCGGACTCGATCACCGAGGCACTCGGCTGTCTCGCCCGCCACGTCGACGGCTCGATTGCCGTCCCCGGGATCAACCCGCATGCTGGAGAAGGCGGCCTGATGGGAACGGAGGAGGGGGAGAGGATCGTCCCCGCCCTGGACGCGGCGCGCGAGCGCGGCATCGACGTCCACGGCCCGGAGAGCCCCGACTCGATCTTCGCCCGCGCCCGCCGCGGCGAGTTCGACTGG
This sequence comes from Candidatus Multivoradales bacterium, assembly GCA_965223855.1. Taxonomy (GTDB): domain Bacteria; phylum Acidobacteriota; class Thermoanaerobaculia; order Multivoradales; family JAHEKO01; genus CALZKB01. The sequence continues at coordinate 1,117,576 of CBDCXM010000009.1, read as the reverse complement.
GTGCTGGCGCTCTATCACGACCAGGGGCTGATCGCGGTCAAGACGGCGGCGTTCGGCAGCGCGACCAACTGGACCCTCGGCCTGCCGTTCCTCCGCACCTCGGTCGATCACGGCACAGCCTTCGACCTGGCCGGGACCGGTCGCGCCTCGGCCGAACCGCTGGCAGCCGTCGTCGCGACTACGCTCGAGCTCGTGCGACAGCGACGTGTCAGTCGAGCCAGCGGATCCTGACGCGGTCCACCAACAGGCGCGCGGTCGGGGCGCTGTCGCGCACCGAGTCGAAGGAGATGCTCAGGTGGGTCGTATCGGCCGGCCAGGGCGCCGGCGAACTGCGGACCGTGCGCCACCCGGGGAGGCGCTCGATCTCGATCGGTTGCGCCGGGCTCCCCACGGGAGCGATCCACAGCACGATCGGGTACTTGTGCGCACTGGAGTGGAACTCGACATCGACCTCGAAGCGGGAGCCGCCTGCGACGACGGGCGCGACCAGCCGGTCGTGCTCGCCGAGCCGCCAACCCCCACGATGGCGCGCTCGGGCGGTGACCCACTGTTCCGGGTAGAGCGTCCCGCCGAGGGGAGCGACGTAGGGATCCTCCGCCTCCACCCGCGAGGTCGGAACCCGGTGAGCGGCAACCAGCACGCCCGCCAGCAGCAGCGGCGGCGTCACCACACCGAGGAGTGTCCAGGCGGTCGCATGGCGGCGTCTGCCGGACCCGGTCCGCCAGAGCAGGACCACGAGAAGGATCAGTACCGGCGGCCAGCACCACAGCGCCAGGTTGGGGCGCAGCGCCGTCGGAAAGAAGCGGGCGACGTCGATCTGCATCGTGCTCGACAGCAGGTCGACCAGGTGACTGCGGCCGTGCGCGAAGTTGTAGGTCCACCCGGGGCGCACAGTCCACAGCAGCGTCAGCACGGCGGTCGAGCCGCCGAGCGCCCCCAGCAGCCATCGGGCGCCGGCACCGCGCCGCCGCTCGAAGATCGGGACGAGGAGCAGCATCAGAAGCGCCAGCGCGAAACAGCCGTAGCGAAACGGCGGCGACCACGCTCCGTACCACTCGGCGCGAGGAACCAGCGCCAGAAGATAGGGGGAGGCGAGCAGCAGACCTTCGAGAGCGAGTCGTCTCCCGGGCCTCGATGCGAACAGCAGCAGCCAGATCGGAGCACAGGCGAAGAGGCCGAAGGCGACGTCGAACAGCAGTCCGGCGAAGCCAACCGGATAGCGCCCCGGCTCCTTCCAGTAGAAGTCGAGCTTCGAGAGATCGTGATACTTGAGCGGGTTGCCGTAGGTGATCTGGTTGAACCACAGCATCGCCGCGGCGAGGAGCACGAGACCCAGCAGGGCCGCCGCCACGATCCGGCGGCCGCGGACACCGATCCCCGACCGGTCCGTCTCCGCTCCGCGCAGCCGCAGTCCGGCCAGCAGCAGGAGCGGCGCGACGAGCAGCAGAAATCGCAGCTTCAGCAGAGGCAGGACGCCCGCCACCAGCAGCAGGATCGTCAGCCGGCGACCTCGGCGTCCGCCGGCCTCGAGGCTCCATGCGGCGTCGAGCCCGATCGTGAACAGGAGCGCCGCCGGGATCTCCACCCACACCTGGTGGGAGTAGAGGAGGAGCGGCGGCGTGAACGCGACGACGAAGTAGGCGGCGAGCGCCGCCCCGGGGCGGTCGGCGAACCAGTGTCGGGCGAGACGCAGCGACCACCAGGCAAGGAGGGCGGCGACGGCACACATCACACTCAGCACGCCGAACCTGCCGGCAACCAGGTAGACCGGTACCAGCAGGGCCGGCATCAGGGCGTTGTGCCGCGAGTAGATCTCGCCGTCCGGCCCGGTCGGATCGCCCTGCTGCGGCTCGAGCGCCCTGCCGACGATGGCGATCGAGTCCTCGGCGGCATAGTTGTTCGCCAGGTCGGTATCGAAGTCGTGGGCGAGGCTGTGGGTGAGGAGCAGGTAATACGGCTCGTCGCCGTCCGGTGGGCGCTCCTGGGTCGCCCACGGCATCAGTGAGAGGTAGACGACGAAGGGCAGCCAGGCAAAGAGCAGCGAGGGCCGGGAGTCGAGTTGCCGGCCGAGGAGCGGCCGCAGCCGCGGCAGCAACTGCCACAGGTAGACGCCCAGGAGCACCACGAGCACGGCCGCCAGGAGCCTCGGGACGAGTGCATCGCCGTAGCGCAGCGACCAGCGCGGAGTCAGCCACGCCAGCGCCAGCACTGCGGCCACCGCGACGCTCACGGCCCTGCGCCGGCCCGGTCGCCAGCGCCGGCCGCCGAGCCGCGCCGCCCACAGTTCGGTCACGCCGAGACCGACGAGCGCCACGAGCACCCCAGTGACGAGCGCGCTCACCTCACCGCCACTCCGAGCACCACCCAGTCGACGGCCGCGAGACCGGTCTTCTCCGGTCGTACCAGCTCGACGACCGCTCCTTCCGGCAACCTCTCCGGCGCCTCCCACCGGCTGCGGAAGCGTCTCACCAGGGTCCGGTCGGGACCGATCCAGGTCAGCCATGGCCGCGAGGTGGAGACGGCGGCACCGAAGAAGTCGGTGTCCTGCCCCGCCCGCACCACCCACTCGTGTTTCGTCCCCGGCCGGCGCAGGCGCACGCGAGCCACGGCCGCCCGCGGCTCGACGGGCGCGGTCGCCAGCGAGTCGACGATCAGCTCGCGTACCGGCCGATCCTCCACCCGCGTGCGCCATGCCTTGCCCAGCGGCAGCGTCTGCGGCTCGTCGAGCAGAGCTCGGGGTGCCGCCCCGAGGGCCAGTGCGATCGAAACGACGATCCCGGCGAGTGCGAGCGGCCGGCGGCGTGGCAGCGCCACCGCCACCGCCGTGAGCAACAGAACAGCCAGCCAGGCGACCGGCGGCAGTAGTCGCATCGGCAGATCGACCGGCAGACGCCACCACGGATAGGCGAGCGCGACCGTCGCCAACGCCAGCCATCCGCCGCTCCAGACGAGTTGAGGCCCGACCGTGCGCTGGCCGCGGCCGAGCACGACCCCGACGAGAAGCAGAGCCGGTGCCAGCGCCGCTGCAGAGGAGGCTGCCAGCACGAGCGCAACTCCGGCGAGCGCCTCGGTGCGGCGCCCGGCGAGTGCGAGCGGCCAGGCAGCCAGTGCCGCCGTGAGCCACACCAGAGCCGACTCAGGGCCGAGCGAGACCTCCTGCAGCCACTGCCAGAGAGCCCATGCGGAAGCGACCAAAGGTCCGATCGCCCGCCACCGCTCCCACCTGCTCAGCTCGAGCACCAACGCCGCCAGAGCCAGCGCCACGGCCGCTTCCGGCGCGCGCCAGCTCGCTGTCGCCACGGCCGCGACGCTCCCCGCGATCCGCCAGCGAACTTCGAGAGCCACGGTCGCACGCAGGGCGCCCAGCACGAGGCAGGCGAGCACGACGACTCCGACCCCCGAGGTCAGTGGCAGGAGCGCCGCGGCGACGATCGCCGGCGGGCGCCACCCCTCCCGTCGCGCCCACGGCAGGAGAGCGAACGCCGCCGCGATCGGTAGCACGAGCATCGAGACCAGCGTCTCGGCGCCGGGTGCGAGGTCGAGGAAGCGGTCGGTTCGAAGCAAGGCGTGCCAGCCGAGGAGCAGCGCGGCCAGCTCGGCGAGCCCGGGCTCGCCGCCGGCAAGGGCGCGCCACGACGCGGTCAGCGCCAGGACGACGAGCATTGCGAGAGCGGCGGCGCCCCTCGTCCCCTCCGCCCCCGGCATGAGAAGAAGCGGGACGAACAGCGTCGCCCCGACGACCACCGGCACCGCCGTCCGCGAGCTCAGCGACAACGCCGCCACCACCCAGGCGGCCAGGAACGCGAGGTAGCCGGCTTCGGCGGCCGACGCGGGGTCGGGGTGATGCACGGCGACCAGACGGCCGACCGTCAGGATCGCGGCGAGGGCACCCATCTGGGCGAGTCGGGCCGCGAACGGCGAGCTCAGCGAAGGCGTCGGCAACCATCGGATCATGTCACGCGTTCCGATAGACTCCCGCCCCATGCTGAGCCGGGAGCTGCTGCGCGAGCAGCACGATCGTGTGCGCGACGAGCTGGTGTCGAGAGGGATCGACGCCGCCGCGGTCGATGCGTGGCGCGAGCTCGACTCGAGCCGCCGCGAAAAGGTGGTCGAGCTCGAGGAGCTCAAGCGTAGCCGCAACGAGGCGAGCAAGCAGATCGGTGCCCTCAAGGCGAAAGGCGAGGACGCCGCGGAAGCGATCGCAGAGGTGGGGGCGCTCAAGACCCGCATCGCCGACCTCGAGGCGACCTTCACCGGCATCGACGAGCGCCTCGAGGCGACCGAGCTCACCTTCCCCAATCTGCCTCACGAGTCGGTGCCGCGCGGCGCCGACGAGAGTGCCAATCGCGAAGAGCGACGGGTCGGTGAGCCGACCTCTTTCGACTTCGAGCCGCAGGCCCACTGGGACCTGGGCCCCGCGCTCGGCATCCTCGACTTCGAACGGGCGGCGCGCCTCACCGGAGCGCGCTTCACCACCTACCTCGGCCTCGGGGCGCGCCTGGAGCGGGCACTCGCCAACTTCATGCTCGACCTCCACACCGGCGAGCACGGCTATCACGAGATCATCCCGCCCTATCTGGTCAACGCCGAAACGCTCTACGCCACCGGGCAGCTGCCGAAGTTCGAAGAGGACCTCTTCAAGGTCGATCCGAGCGGCTACTACCTGATCCCGACCGCCGAGGTCCCGGTCACGGCTCTCCACGGCGGGGAGACACTCGACGCCGACTCGCTCCCCCGCCGCTACGTCGCCTTCACTCCCTGCTTCCGGGCCGAAGCGGGTTCCTACGGCAAGGACGTGCGCGGTCTCATCCGCCAGCATCAGTTCCACAAGGTCGAGCTGGTTCAGGTGACGACGGCCGAGTCGAGCTACGAAGCGCTCGAAGAGCTGACCGGACACGCCGAACGGGTGCTGCAACTCCTCGAGCTGCCGTACCGGGTGATCACCCTGTCGACCGGCGACATGGGATTCGCGGCCGCCAAGACCTACGACCTCGAGGTCTGGCTCCCCGGCCAGAACGCCTACCGCGAGATCTCGTCGTGCAGCAACTGCACCGACTTCCAGGCGCGCCGGTCGGCAGTGCGCTACCGGCCGGCAGACGGCGGCAAGCCGCGGCTCGCCCACACCTTGAACGGTTCCGGCCTCGCGGTCGGCCGCACCCTGGTGGCGGTCCTCGAGAACTGCCAGCGTGCCGACGGCAGCGTCGTCGTGCCGGAAGTGCTGCGCCCGTACATGGGCGGCGTCGAACAGATCGAGCCCGCCTGAGCCCCCGCCACTGATGGCCTGGCTTCTGTTTCTCGGCGGGCTGGCGGTGCTGCTCGTCGGCGCCGAGTTCTTCGTTCGCGGGTCCTCGCGGGTCGCCGTCGCCTTCGGCGTGCCGGCGCTGGTGATCGGCCTCACGGTGGTGGCGTTCGGCACCAGCGCACCCGAGGCTGCGGTCGGCGTACAGTCGGTGCTGTCGGGCGACTCCGACATCGGCCTCGGCAACGTGATCGGCAGCAACATCGCCAACATCCTGCTGATCCTCGGGCTGGCAAGTCTCATCTCCCCGCTGCCGGTGTCGGCCCGGGTCGTGAGGGTCGACGTACCGGTGATGCTCGGCTTCTCACTGCTGCTGTGGGGGCTGGCGTCCGATCGATTGCTCGGACGCGCGGACGGCATCCTCCTGCTGCTGCTGGCCGTCGCCTACAACGTCTGGCTGGTGGGGGCCGCGCGTCGTGATGCCGAGGGCACCGACGGCGACCGGAAGACTCGTCCGAAGCTGCTCGGCTCGATCGGTTGGATCGTCGTCGGCTTCGTCGGCATCGTGATCGGCTCCGGGTGGCTGGTCTCCGGCGCCGTGCAGCTTGCCCAGTCGTTCGGGCTGTCGGAACTCGTGATCGGCCTGACGGTGGTGGCGGTCGGCACCTCGATGCCGGAGATCGCCACCTCGTCGCTCGCCGGCCTGCGGGGCGAGAAGGACATCGCAGTCGGCAACGCGGTCGGCAGTAACGTCTTCAACATCCTGCTGGTCATCGGCATCACCGCCGCCTTCTCACCCCACGGCATCCCGGTCGCGACCTCGACTCTCACCTTCGACTTCCCCATCATGCTGGCGGTCGCCTTCGCCTGCCTGCCGCTGTTCTTCCACGGCTACCGGCTGCATCGCTGGAAGGGCGCGCTCTTCCTCGGCTACTACGTGGCCTACACCGCCTATCTGGTGCTCAGGGCCACGGAGCACCACACCGCCACCGGCCTCGGCTGGGTGATGGCGTCGTTCGTCCTCCCCCTGACCGGGGTGACCCTGGCGGTGCTCGTCTATCGCAGCTGGCGACGCGGCCGGGTGCCGCGGAGCTGAATCGCGCCCACAAGGGCCCGGTTCCCGGACTCAGCGCTGAAACGCGTACGAGACCTTGGTGAAGAGGGCCCGGTCGGCCGGCTGCAGGCGATCGAACTCGTCCTGCGCCCGGTTGTCGGCGTAGCCGACGAAGAGCACCGTCTGCCAGTTCAGCTTGTAGGCGAAGACGGCTGAGCCGGAGAACGATCCGCTGTCGTCGTCGACCTCGTCGAGATAGAGACGCGGATCACGGTTCGTCGCCACGTCCTGGGCGATCAGGCGCAGCCACGAGCGGGCGTTGAAGGTGTAGGTCGCCTTGAGGCGGGCGATGTCGGCCGTGAAGAGGCGCCCTGACAGCCCCTCCTCGTTGGTGACGTCGAGCCACCGCCGGCCGGCGTCGAGACGCAACTCGAGGTGGTCGGTCGGACGGATGGTCGCCTGCAGGTTGACGGTTCCGCCGTCACCCAGACGGTCGTTGGCGAAGTCGACCTGATCGCCGAAGTTGCCGGTGAGGCCCACCCGGTTGAACTTCTTGCTCGGGGTGAAGAAGAGGAAGTAGTGGACCCAGTTGCGGTCGAAGGTCCGGTTGACGCCGAGCACCTCGTCGAAGCGGAACTCGAAGCGGACGAACGAGTCCTTGCGGGCGTCGAAAGCAAAACCGGGAGTCGTCTCCCTCAGCAGCAGGCGACCGTCTTCATCCTCCTGCCGCTCGTTGAAGAAGAACAACCGGAGGCGTGAAATCGCCTTGTCCTCCGGCCGCCAGGTGCGGCCTATCTCGCCCAGCGCCTGGGTGTAGCCGACCTGCGGCACGAAGCCGTTGTCGGCCCGGAACTCGCTCCCTACCCGGCTGCCGAGCGCGAAGACGTCCCATTTCTCGAGCTGCCGGTACCACCACAGCTCCGCGGCGGTGCCGGAGAGGCTGCGGCCGTCCCATTCGTCCGCGAGGTCGGGGCGGTCGGGTGTGACCGTGTCGCTCATCAGGAACTGACCGGTGATGACGTCGTGGTCGGTCGCCTGCCAGCGGAAGTCGGGGCCGTAGACCCGGTTGTAGCCGCCGCCATCGACCTCGCGCGCGCTCATCAGGAAGCTGCCGAAGGAGCGGCCGAAGTCCCGCCGCAGCCTGCCGATGCCGACGAACGACTCGAAGTCCTGGTCGGCGAAGCTCGAGGAGTTGGAATCGGGGAGGATGACGCTGCCGCCGCCCCGATCCTCCCCCACCAGGAAGGTGTAGGTGTTGCCGGCGAACTCACCGGTCGCCCTGGTTCCCCAGCGCGGCGCCGTGAAGGTCCGGGTAAAGACCGCGTTGATCGGGGTCGAGAACAGATCGACCCCCTCGAGGAAGAACTGTCGGCGCTCGGGGAAGAAGAGAGCGAAACGCTCGTTGGCGGCGATCTGCGCCTGGTCCGACTCGATCTGCGAGAAATCGGGATTGAGCGTCAGGTCGAAGACCGTGTTCGGGTTGGGCAGCCACTTGACGTCCAGGCCGAACTCGCCGCTGGCATCCCCGGTCTCTAGCGGCGTACCGAGATCGCCTTCGGGCATCGCGAACTGGCTGGCGTTGCCGTAGGGGGCGATCACGTAGTGACGGCCCGACGGCAGCTCGGCCAACCCCTCGAGCGGGCGGACGTTGCAGATGAAGCAGCCGGAGTCGCGCGGCAGGCGCGAGGTGAACATCTGGTAGCGGTACTCGCGCGGCCAGTTGCGGTACATCATCAGCCCCCACTGCTCCGGGTTGCTGTCGTTGTAGCGGATCGAGGCGAACGGGATCCGCATCTCGAGGATCCAGCCGTCTTCGGTCACCCGGCTGGCACTGTCCCAGAAGAAGTCGGGCGCCGAATCCTCACCGGCCGCGTCGCTGGTGATCGCGTCGTACTGAATTCCCTTCGGATTGGCCAGGAACATCTGTGCCGTGCGGGCGTCGTTCGTCGCATCGAGAATCAGGCCGCCGTAGTCGGTCGAGCTCGGCACGTTGTCGCGATCGGCCAGAGGCGCGCGGATTCTCTGCGGCTCCGGGTCGGTAAACCTGAAGGCGGCGTAGAGGTAGCGATCGTCGTAGGCGAGGTAGCCGACGTTGGCTACCTTCGGTTCGATGTTGTCGCCGGGACGCGTCTCGAACCAGGTCTCGATCGGCGCGACCTCCTGCCAGCCCGGATCGTCGAGCGAGCCGTCGACGACGATCTCGGAGGCGACCCGTACCACCCTCAGCGCCGCCAGCTCTTCCGAGTCGGGAGTCGAGGCTCGAAGAGCGGGAGTCGAAAGAAGGGCGGCGAGAACGAGGACGGCTCTGTTCGCACGCATGGGTGTGGGTACGCCTCCGGGCAGGTCAAGGTTGCGAGGGTCGAGCGGGCTTCGGGGGGCGAGGCTCACGGGCACAGACTCCGCGAGAGCGCGCCTGGTTCCCGCCGGTACCTCGAGTCGTTCTCAGCCGACGCGGCGCAGCAGGGCGCAGGCTCGGTCGAGCCTGTGGTGCGAGAGCAGCACACGCCGGCAAGCTACACGAAGGTCTTCGTATTTGTCAACGAAGAGCTTCGTAGCCAGGGCGCAAAGCCGGCCCGGGAGTCACCCGGGCCGGCGCGGTCGATCTTCGAGTCGGTCGGCCGGATCGCTCAGGTGCCGTCGCCGGCGCGGGCGATGGTCGCCGTGTCGAGGCGATAGACCGAGTTGCTGTCGCCATCGACGAACGTGAAGTCGAGACGTCGGTTGTTCCCCGCCCAGGCCGACGTGATCGTGCTGACCAGCGGTGAAGGCGGCGTCAGTCCCGAGATCGTGTACTGGCACTGCATGAGATCCCGGCGGGCGACGATGACCACCGAGTGTGCGCGCCCGATCTGGTACGGACCGACCGCACGACCGCCGATCTCCCAGTTGCCGTTGTCGAGCGTCACCGAGCACAGCACCGCTCCGTTGCCGTTCCTGAACTCGACTCGCATCTCGGAGCCGAGGTCATCGAGCATCTGGCCCGCCCAGGCGATGTTGTGCTGGTTGTCGCTCGAGGCCGGGAAGTTGCGGCTCTGGAGCGAAATGGTGTGATTGCCGTTGACGTTCTCGAAGCGAAGAAAGCGCTGCCCCGCCATGTTCGCCACCGCCGGTGCGACGCGGTCGCCGCTCGCCCGGTAGCTACCCGTATCGCCGGTTGGCGAGCCGGCGAGGTTGTGCGGCGATCCCGCCACGGTGAAGCGGTAGCCGATGCCGTGGCGATCGAACTCGGCCAGCATGACCGTGCGGCATCCGGCGACGCTCATCGCCACCAGGGCGATGACGAAGGCACTCAGCCAGGGGCGGGGGATTCGGGAATCGGGTCGAGACTGCATCAGGGTTCTCCTTCCGGAAACGGCGGGCCGGCCGTGCTGTCCCTCACCCGAGGAGGCGACACAACGAGCGCGACCGTTACATGCGGCTAGACTTTCGGCATGGATCTGCGACCCGAAGAGCTTCCGCTGCGTGACCGCTACAAGCTGCTGATCGGTGCGATCGTCCCGCGTCCGATCGCGGTGGTCTCCACGATCTCCCCCGCCGGCGACACCAACCTCGCCCCGTTCTCCTTCTTCTGCGGTGTCGGCTCGAACCCGATGACCCTCGCCTTCTGTCCCGGCAATCATCCCGACGGCTCGGAGAAGGACACCCTCCGCAACGCCAAACCGGCCGTCGAGGGAGGCACCGGAGAGTTCGTCGTCAACGTCGCCACCGAGGGCTGGGCGCTCGAGATGTCCGCCGCCTCCGAGGCACTGCCGTTCGGCGAGAGTGAGTTCGACTTCACCGGCCTCGAGGCGGTGCCGTCGACCGTCGTCGCCGCTCCCCGCGTCGCCCGCTCGCCGATCGCCTTCGAATGCCGCACAATCCAGGTGATCCGCACCAATCCGGGGGTGGCTGGAGGCGGCAACCTCGTCCTCGGCGAAGTGGTCCACATTCACCTCGACGAAGCGGTCGTCGACGAAGCGCTCCACATCGACCCGGAGACGCTGGCCGCCATCGGCCGGATGGGCGGGCCCGACTACTGCCGTACCCGCGACCGCTTCAGCCTGCCGCGCGGCCGCGCCGCGCTGGTGGAGCGCCGCTCCTGACCCGGCGACCCGGCAGGGATCCGCGGGCGCGCGGCTGCCGTATCCTCTCGCCATGAGCGATCGAGCCGGTCTGGAACACGACAACAGCTACCAGGTCATCATCGTCGGCGCCGGAGTCGCCGGCCTCTCGGCCGCCATCCACCTCGGCTGGCACCGCCGCCGCACCCTCGTCATCGACCGCCGCACCGGGCCGCTGTTCTTCACCCTGGAGAAGCTCCACAACGTCCCCGGCATGCCGGCGGCGCGGGGTATCGACATCATGCGGCAGCTTCGCCGGCAGGCGGAAGAGCTCGGCGTCGAGGTCGTGAAAGGCAACGTCGTCGAGGCGAGCGGCGAAGACGGGGCCTTCGTGCTGCGCGGCGAGAACGGCGAGCGGTGGCACGCCGAGAAGATCCTCCTCGCCACCGGTGTGGCCCGCTACCACCCGACCGTCGACGGCGACTACCGCCCGTGCTTCAAGTACGCCGGCAAGGGCAACCTCTTCTACTGCCCCGACTGCGAGGCGCCCGAGATCGCGGGCAAGAGCACCGTGGTCATCGGCTCCGGCACCGCCGACGGCGCCGCCGGAATGGCGGTAGGGCTGTCGCGCTACAGCGACGAGATCACCGTGCTCGTGACCACCGACGACGAGCTTTCCCCCGAGCGCGCCGCGAGCCTCGAAACGCGCGGCATCGCTCACACCCGCGGGAAGATCGCAAAGCTGGTCGGCCAGGAGGAGCGCAAGAGCTTCCTCGCCGCCCTCGAGCTCGAAGACGGCCGCACCCTCGAAGCCGACGCCTTCTTCGTCTCGAGCCCGGCGCGCGGCCGCACCGACCTCGCCAGAGAGCTCGGCGTCGAGATGGCCCACACCGGCCACCACGCACAACCCGCCTCCCAGCGTGGCGACACCAACGTGCCGGGCGTGTGGATCGCCGGCGACCTGAGGCCGATGACCCAGCAGGTGTCGGTGGCGATGGGGACGGGGAACATCGCGGCGGTGATGATCGATCAGGATCTGAGACGCGGCGATATCGCCGTCTGAGGGGACCGACGGCCACTGCCTGACCGCCACGGCGGCCGGCTACCGGTAGAGTCGTCCACGAGATGTTTCTCGGGCACTTCGGAGTCGGCCTCGCGGCGAAGCGGGCAGAGCCGCGGATGTCGCTCGGCACTCTCTTCCTGGCGAGCCAATGGCTCGATCTGCTCTGGCCGTCACTGCTTCTGCTGGGACTGGAGTCGGTACGAATCGACCCGGCGGCGACGAAACTGACGCCGCTCGAGTTCACCCACTACCCGATCAGCCACAGCCTCGCCGCGGTCCTCGCCTGGGCCGCGGCCTTCGGCGCGGTGGTCTACGCCGTTCGGCGGACCGCTCGCGGCGCGCTGCTCTGCGCCGCGCTGGTCGCCAGTCACTGGTTCCTCGACGCGCTCACCCACAAGCCGGATCTCCCCCTTCTTCCAGGGAGCGCCGGCCGGGTAGGACTCGGCCTGTGGAATCACCCCGTCCCCGCCGTCACCATCGAAACCGCCGTCTTCGTCGTCGGGGTGATCCTCTTCCTCCGCGCCGGGCGGGCGCTCGACCGGATCGGTCGATGGGGGCTCGGTGCGCTCCTCGCCTTTCTCTGCCTCACCCATCTCGGCAACCTCCTCGGCCCGCCACCGCCGAGCGTCGCGGCGGTCGCGTGGGTCGGTCAGGCGCAGTGGCTTCTGGTGGCGTGGGCGTACTGGGTGGATCGGCATCGCGCGCTACGCGGAATCACCGACGAGCCGCAGCCGTAGGGAAAGCCATGCCTCCGGGTTTGGCGAATCGACGCCACAATTCATCCGAGGAAGGGCGGGCGGAATGCCTCGCGATCTGATGCACCGTAGTGCCTGGTGGATGGCAGCGTTCCTGCTGGTGTGGCTGGCGGGCGGGTTTCCGGGTGCCGTCGACTACTTCTCGGCGGAGCCGCCCGGAGACGAACCGACCTTCCTCGGACGCCAGATTCCGCGGGATGCGCCGTGGCTGTTCGTCGCGGCTGTTCTGAGCTGCTTCGTTTCAGGCTACTACCTGAGGTGGCAGTGCGACTGGGTCCGGTACCCCACTCTCACGGTACTGGCCATGACGGTCGGCTCCTTCGTCTACCTGTGGTTTCGCTACACAGGCAGCGGCCTCTCCGCGGACGAAGCTCAGGCCACTCTGAGCGCACCCAGGATCGCAGTGCCACTTCTGGCGTTTCCGGCGGGAGCCCTCGCCGACGAACTTCCCGCGACGATCCGGCGCGCGCGCATGCTGAGTGAAGGTCACTGGGAATGCCGTCGCTGCGGATTCCTGGCGACCGAGGTCGACGAGCACTGCCCGCGTTGCGGCGGAAGCTGAGCTACCGCGACCGTCGGAACGACCCGCGCGCCGGTAGCGCCGCCACCCCGGCGAAGCGCGCCGAGTCTCCCGGGATCACCTGAAAGGCGATCGCGTTGTCGAGCCAGTGGTAGTTGGCGTCGACATGGCCGTCGGGCGAATGGGCGGCGACCGAGATCGCGTAGTGGCCGTAGCCGAGGTTGAGATCGACCGAGAAGTGCGCTTCCACCTTGTCGCCCGGCATGGCGGGGATGGCGCTCACGCCGAGGTAGGTGGTGTTGATGCCGTAGACCTCGTTGCCGAGCCGGTCGCGCAGCAGGATGCCGACGGCGTAGTCGTGGAGCTCGTCGCGGAACTCGAGCTCGCAGGTGACGACCGTCCGCTCGCCGGTGGTGAAGGAAGTCGTCTCCATCCCCTCGCCGTTGGTCATCGACACCCGGGTGATCCGCACCTCGCCGCTCCCGGACTCGGTGCGCACCCGCTCCTCCTGCTCCCCGGCCGCCTCCTGCCGCACCGCTTTGTCGTGCTGCTCCCGCTCGGCGATCATCGCGTTGTAGTAGTCGAGCACCGCCTCCGCCGAGCCCTGCTGGATCATCCGCCCGTGGTCGAGGAGGATCGCCCGGTCGCACAGCGACTTGACGGCGATCGGGTCGTGCGAGACGAAGAGCATCGTCGTCCCCTCCTCCTTGAAGTCGCGAATCCGGCGGATGCACTTGTGCTGGAAGTAGGCGTCGCCGACCGAGAGCGCCTCGTCGACGATCAGGATGTCGGGCCGTCGCGCGGTGGCGATGGCGAAGCCGAGCCGCACCTGCATGCCGCTCGAGTAGGTGCGCAGCGGCTGCTCCATGAATCCGCCGAGCTCCGAGAACTCCACGACCTCCGGCAGGATCGCCTCCGACTCCTCCTCGCTGAACCCCGCCATGCGGAGCGTCATCAGCGCGTTCTGGCGACCGTTGAAGTCGGGGTGGAACCCCATCCCCAGTTCGAGCAGCGCCGTCGCCCGTCCCCCCACCGCGAACGTCCCCTCGCTCGGCTGGGTCGTGCCGACGATCAGCTTCAGGAGCGTGCTCTTGCCGGCGCCGTTCTGTCCGACGATGCCGACCGTCTCCCCCTGGCCGACGTCGAAGGTCAGGTGCCGCAGCGCCCAGTGCTCTTCGTGCATCCGGCGGCGACCGCCGCTCAGCCATTCGCCGAGCCGCCGCCACGGGCCGTCGTAGCGCTTGTACTTCTTGCCCAGATCGCGGGCCTGCACCGTCCCCGTCACAGCTCGTCCACCATCTCGCCCGACAGACGCCGGAAGGCGAACAGCCCGAGCACGAGCAACACCGCCGCCAGAACGGCCGGAGCCGCCAGCGTGCTCCACTCGGGCCACGCACTTTCGAGCACGATCCGCTGATAGGCGCGGAAGAGCGGCGTCAGCGGATTCCAGTCGAGGATCCAGCGGGTCCCTTCAGGCAGGATGTCCGGGTGGTAGACGATCGGTGTCACCCAGAACCACAGATTCACCAGCACCGCCCAGATCTGGCCGACGTCGCGAAAGAAGACATGGAGCGTGCCGAGGAGAATGCCGAGGCCGAGAGCCAACGCGAGGTGAAGCGCCAGGAGCGGTAGAAAGCCGAGCATCGCCGGCCCCGGAAAGCGGCCGACGACCACCAGCAGAATGACGAACAGCACCGCCACGAGCACGAAGTTCACCGTCGCGTTGAGCAGAGCGATGATCGGCAGGGTGATGCGCGGGAAGCTCATCTTCTTGAGCAGGTTCGCGTTCTCGACGAACGTCCCCTGGCAGCGCGACACCACCTCGGCGAAGTAGGTCCACACCAGGATCCCGGTGCACAGGAAGATGCCGTAGCCGAGCGAGTCCTCGGAACCTCCCGGCAGTTTGCCGCGCATGACCGCGGAGAAGATCACCAGGTAGATGAGGATCGTCACCAGGGGGGTGATCAGCGCCCAGATGCCGCCCAGCAGCGAACCGAGGTAGCGGCTCACGAATTCGCGCCGCACCATGGAGGCTACGAAGCGGCGGTAGAGCCATAGGGCGTGGAGCATGCCTGGTAGGCCGGTGCGGCCGGTGGGTTGCTGGAGAGCTTGTTCGGTCATGTTTTGTCGATTGTGAGCGCCAGGCGGAGATTGTAACGGCGGGTGGGCAGACTCCGTGGCTTGTGCCGGTCCGGTTGATGTCGTGGGGTGGTCTGCGCGCGAGGGGTACGTCGCGCGTACTCGGTAGGACGACCTTCAGCGCGCGCTCTTTCGCCTTCGGCCAACTTCCTGCGATCTATCGCCGTTGCTTTCGGGCCTCGGCTCGAGCCCCCTCGCGCACAGACCACCCCACGTGACGCGGACCTACGATCGCGGCGAGATCGCCCTCGAACTACCACGGTCGTATCCCGAAGCACGAACCAGCGACCCGAAACCGCTGAAGAAGGGGGAGGAAAGACAATCGACAAGGAAGCGGACAAGCCGCTTCCTTGACAGATTCCTGCTTGACTCAAACCGTAGGTCCCCCGTCGAGCGTGCATGCTGAGAGCCAAAGGGGCTCTCGCCGAGGCCCGTAAGCCTTGGGACCAGAGCGCAGGCCGTCGGCCGACGGCGAGAGAGCGCGCGCTGAAGATCGTCCCACCGAGTACGCGCGACGTCCCCTTTGGGCTCAGCGTGCACGATCGACGAAGAGGACCGGCAAACACCGAGCAGTCATCCTCTCGGACCATCGAGGCGCCGCAACGCCCCAGCTCCTCGAGGCACGTGCCGAGCCTCCACTCCCTTCTCCTGCAGCAGAGAGGCGAGGTGGGCGCTCTTGAGGCCGACTTCGCAGTAGAAGACGTAGCGCTGCTCGCGATCGAGCGAGCCGTAGGCCTGGAGGGCCTGGGGGGTAGGGGAGGTGGAGGGCGTCGGGCCAGTGCCAGTCTCGGTACTCCTCGGGGGTGCGGAGGTCGATGACGGTCCAGCCGGGCTCCAGGGCCTCGGGGTCGATCGCTCCGGCCACTTCTCCGCTGGCGGCGGACGAGCGGGCGTCGCGGATCTCTCGGTCGGCGACGGCGTGCGCAATCGCCTCGCGATCGAGGGTGCCGATGGCGCCGGCGAGCTCGCCGGCGTGGCCCTTGGTTTCGGCGTGGCGGGCGGCGAGCGAGCAGAACTCGGGGACGACCGCGGACTGTTCGTAGGTGCCGATGCGGCGGGCGGCGGCGACGATGTCTTCTTTGTTGGCGGTGAGGAGCGGTCGCAGGATCGCGCGGGGGACCGCCCGGTCGAGGAGGGTGAGGTTGGTGAGCGTCTGGGACGACACCTGGCCGAGCGCCTCGCCGGTGACGAGGGCCGGCACCTTGAGTTCGTCGGCGAGGGCGTCGGCCGCCAGCAGCATCAGCGCCTTCAGGGCGAGCTGCCAGTAGCGCTGCTTCACTTGCTCCTGGAGCGGCTCGAGGAACGGCTGCAGGTCGACGAGGTGGAGCTGCGGCCGGTCGCCGTAGGCCCAGTGGCGAGCGAGCTGCTCGACCACCGCCGCCGCTCCCGCCTCGTGCGCCGCCCCGCCGAGGTTGAAGAAGACGAAGTCCTGGGCGACGCCGCGCTTCCACATCTCCCAGCACGCCACCGCCGAGTCGAATCCGCCTGAGACGAGCGCCAGCGCCTTGCCCTCGACGCCGATCGGCAGCCCTCCGGGGCCGGCGAGGCGCTCGCTGAAGAGATAGGCGTACTCCTCGTGCACCTCGACTCCGGCCGTCACCTCAGGGTTGCCGAGATCGACCCCGGCGGCGCGGGGGGCGAGCCGCGCCCCGAGGGCGCGCTCCAGCTGGGGGGAGTCGAAGTCGAGCTTCGGATGGCCGGCGGTGCGGCGCACCCGCACGGCGAACGTCCTGCCGGCGACGACATCGCCGAACGCCTCCTCGCCGGCGGCGACGATGTCCTTCATCGCGCGCCAGCGAACCCGCCGCGCCGGCGATACCGACTGCACACCGAAGATCCGGCTCAGCACCTCGCCCGCCGCCGGATCGTCCGCGGTGACGAAGAGGCGGCTCCAGATCCGCTTCACACGCCCTTCGATGCCGTGGCTCGCCAGCGCGTCCTCGGCCGCCTCGACGATCCGGCCGGCGAAACGCAGCCGGGTCTGGCGCCCCTTGGTGGAGACCTCGCCGGAGAAGCGCAGCACGAAGCGGTGTTCGGCGGACATTGCCGGAAGGGTAGCAACGCGCGTGGCTAGAATCCGCTGCGTGAGCGAGCTCGTCGCCATCGATCGCGAGCTGGCGGAGGCGGTCGATCGGCTGTCGTTCTCGCCGCCGGTGACCCACGTCTACAACCCGCTCGGCTACGCCTGGGAGCCGCACCGCGCCTACCTGGAGCGCTGGGGCGGCGGCAGCAAGGAGATCGTCCTACTCGGCATGAACCCCGGGCCCTGGGGGATGGCGCAGACCGGCGTGCCGTTCGGCGAGGTTGAGCTCGTGCGTGACTGGCTGGGCGTCGAGGCGCCGGTCGGACGGCCTGCCGACGAGCACCCGAAGCGACCGATCGAAGGCTTCGACTGCGCCCGCAGCGAGGTCAGCGGCCGGCGGCTGTGGGGGTTCTTCCGCGACACCTTCGGCACGCCGGAGCGGATGTTCGAGCGCCTCTTCGTCCTCAACTACTGCCCGCTCGCCTTCATGGAGGAGAGCGGCCGCAACCGCACCCCCGACAAGCTGCCGGCGGACGAGAAGCGAGCGGTCGAAGCGGCGTGCGACCCCGCCCTGGCGGCGGCGGTGCAAGCGCTCGATCCCGAGTGGGTGATCGGCGTCGGCGCCTTCGCCGAGGCCCAGGCGCGCCGCGCACTCGCCGACCTCGACGTCCGCATCGGCCGCATTCTCCATCCGAGCCCCGCCTCCCCCGCCGCCAACCGCGGCTGGGCCGAGCAGGCGGCGCGCAACTTCTCGGAACTGGGCATCGATCTGGGCACTCTGACGTCGTGAGCACCAGCAACCACGCCGCCATCACCCGCTACCTCGAGCGCATCGGCGACGGCGACGGCGAGGCGTTCGACGAGCTGCTGCCGATCGTCTACGCCGAGCTGCGCCGCATCGCCCGCGGCCAGCGCTATCGCAGCGGCCGCGGCGTCGATCTCCAGACCACCGAGCTGGTGCACGAGGCGTATCTCAAGCTGCTCGGCCAGGACGAGCCGCAGTGGCACAACCGCGCCCACTTCTTCGCCGTCGCGGCGACCGCGATGCGCCACCTGCTGGTCGACGTCGCGCGCCACCAGTCGGCGGCGAAGCGGGGCGGCGGCGAGGCGCCCGTGACTCTCGACGACGAGCAGGGCGCGATCGAGCGCGAAGCGATCGACGTGCTGGCGCTCCACGAGGCACTCGAGCAGCTAGAGGCCGGCAACCCGCGCCTCGCACGCGTCGTCGAGTACCGCTTCTTCGGCGGCCTCGCCGAGGCCGAGATCGGCGCCGTCCTCGGCGTCACCGAGCGCACCGTCCGCCGCGACTGGGTCAAGGCGCGCGCCTTCCTCCACCACCATCTCGACCAGAGCGCGACCGACGGCTGAGCGCGGGCGGCGACCGATGTCCGCCGGCGTACCGATCCTCCGTAGACCTCAGTAGCCCGCTCCGGAAGGCCTCGAGGCCGCCGCGCCACCGAGCGCGACAACCGCGAGCGGCGGCCCGACTCACCACGGAGGAGACCATGACTTCATCCCGCATCCACCTGCTCGCCGCCATCGTCATTGCCGCCCTCGTCGCCCCCGTCCTCGCGGCGCAGGGCTCCACCGCGCCCACGACCTTCCAGGCCGACGCCATGTGGTCGAACTTCGACTACCAGGCGGGCGAGGAGGTGCTGTTCTACGAGGACTTCACTGCCGACCGGGTCGGCAACTTCCCGCAACGACTCGAGTTCGAGAACGGTGCGATGCAGGTCGTGGACTGGAACGGCCGCCGCTGGGTGGCGATGGAGGCGCCCGAGAGCACCTTCGCCGTGCCGCTGCCGGCGCCGCTGCCCGAGCGCTTCACCATCGAGTTCGACTTCGTCGAGGGCGCCGGCCGCCAGCGGGTTCGCTACGGCCTCGGCATCACCACCGAAAAGCCCCGCACCACAGGCTCGTGGGAGCACTACCTGAAGACCTCCTACCTGTCGGTCGCCCATCGCCTCGGCACCGGCATCCGCACCAAGGACAGCCTCGGCCCGAGCTCGACCGGCTCCGACGAGCGCCTCTTCAGCGGCCCGGTCCGCATCCGCATCCAGGTCGACGGCGAGTACGCCAAGCTCTACGTCGAGGAGAACCGCATCGGCAACCTGCCACGGGCGCTGCTCGAGCGGGGCGACCGGCTCTACTTCATCGGCGCCGCCACCGAAGAGGAGCCGCTCCTCATCACCGATCTGACGATCGCCGCCGGCGGCTCCGACCTCTACGACGCGCTCGCGAACCGCGAGAGCGTGATCGCCCCGCGGCATCCTCTTCGAGACCTCGAGCGCCCAGCTGCTGCCCGAGTCGACCGCGGTGCTCGCCGAGGTCGCCGACGTCCTCGCCCGCGAGCCCGACTGGGTGCTGGCGGTCGACGGCCACACCGACTCGACCGGTGACGCCGCCTACAACCGCGAGCTCAGCGAGGCCCGGGCCCGGGCGGTTTGCGACTACCTCGCCCAGGTCCACGGCATCGCCGGCGACCGGCTGGTGCCGAGCGGTCATGGTGCCGACCGGCCGATCGGCGACAACGCCACCGTGCAGGGGCGGCGCGCCAACCGTCGGGTAGAGTTGTCCCTTGCCGGCTGAAGAGCCGTCCGGCTGAGCAGCCGCAAGGGGAGGGGATCATCGACCGGGCATCCTGGACACGCATCGAGACGATCCTCGATGCCGTCCTCGAGAGCACGGTCGAGGATCGGCCCGGCCTGCTCGCACAGCTGTGCGGAGACGACGCCGCGCTGCGCGAGCAGGTCGAGGCGCTGATCGCCGCCGCCGAACGACCGGACGGCCCGCTCGACCGGCCGGTCGGTGAAGCGGTCGGTCGTCTCGCCGAAGCCGCCGGGCGCCGGTTCGACCGCGCCGGCGGTCTCCGCCCCGGTGACCGGCTCGGCGCCTACGAGATCGTCGAACCGCTCGACCAGGGAGGGATGGGCCGGGTGTTCCGGGCGAGGCGTGCCGACGGCAGCTTCGAGCGCGAGGTGGCGATCAAGGTGCTGCGCTGGGAGCTGGCGAGCGACTCGGCGCGCCGCCGCTTCGACGCCGAACGCCACATCCTCGCCCAGCTCGAGCACCCCAACATCGCCCGTCTGCTCGACGGCGGCTTCACCGACGACGAGGTCCCCTACCTTGTGCTCGAACTGGTCGACGGGCGACCGCTCGACGAGGCGTGTCGCGAGCTCGACCTGCGAGCGCGGATCGAGCTCTTCCTCCAGGTGTGCGAGGCGGTGCAGTTCGCCCACCAGAAGCTGGTCATCCACCGCGACCTCAAACCGTCGAACGTGCTGGTCGACGGCGACGGCCGGGTGCACCTGCTCGACTTCGGCGTCGCCAAGCTGATCGGCGTCGGCGACACCGGCGGTCAGCTCACCGCCACCGGCATGCTCTCGCCCCACACCCTCGCCTACGCCTCTCCGGAGCAGCTGCGCGGCGACCCGGTCGGCACCCCGACCGACGTCTTCTCCCTCGGCGCCCTGCTGTTCCGCATCCTCGCCGGCGCACCGGCGTTCGACATCGACGGCGGCGTCGTGCCGCCCGACGACCCGCGGATCGCGGAACGGACGATGCCGTCGCTCGCCGCCGCGGCCCGTAGGCGCGGCAGCGCCTCGCGCGAGCTGCGCGGCGACCTCGAGCGGATCGTCGCCAAGGCGCTCGCCGTCGATCCGGCCGAGCGCTACGGCTGGGCGGGCGAACTCGCCGAGGACCTGCGGCTCTACCTCCACGGCCTGCCGATCCTCGCGCGCGCACCGTCGGCGTCGTACCGGTTGCGCAAGTTCGTCCGCCGCCATCGGTGGCCGGTCGCCTTCGCGACCGTCGCGGCGCTGGCTCTGCTGGCCGCAACCGCGGTGTCGCTTCGCTGGGCACGGGTCGCCGAGCAGCGCCAGGCAGCGGCCGAATCGCTCTCCGGCTTCGCGATGGACGTGCTGCGCCTCGGCGATCCCGACCTGGCGCGCTCCGACGAGCTGACCGCTCGGGCACTGCTCGAAGGCAGCGTCGACGGCGCCGGCGAGATCGCCGACCTCGGCCAGCGCGCCCGGGTTCTCGAGGTGATCGCCGAAGGGCTCGCCAACCTCCAGGTCCACCAGCGAGCCGGCGAGCTCTACGAAGCCGCCGCCGCCCTCCACTCCGAGAGCGGCGCACCGCGCGAGCGCGCCCTCGAGGCGCTCCTGGCCGCCGGCACCGTCTACGGCTCCGGCGGACTGCTGGACGAGGCCGAGCGACTGCTCGAGGCGGCGCACCGGGGGTTCGTCGATCTCGCCGGCGGCGAGACGGTCGAGTCCGCCCGCGCGCAACGGACCCTCGCCTTCGCCTTCACCCGCCACACGCCGCCGAGCGACCCGCGGTTTCAACGTGCCGAGGAGCTCTTCGCGACCGCCCTCACGACCCTCGAGCGGCTCGTCCCCGAGGGCAACGACGACACGGCGACCATCCTTCACTACCGCGGGTCCCGGCAGTTCGAGGCCTATCTCAACGGAGGGCAGGAGGACGAGCGCCTGTTCGCCGGCGCCCTCGCCGATCTCGAGACCGCGCTCGAGATGCGCCGTCAGATTCACGGCGACCGCTCGGCCCCGGTCGCAGACTCGCTCAACGGCCTCGGCCTGGTGCTCGACGCTGCCGGCCAGACCGCCGAGAGCCTGCCGCTGATCGAGGAGGCGTACCGGATCCTCGAGTCGCTCCACGGGCCGCTTCATCCCGACGTCGTCGTCGCGCAGACCAACCTCGGGATGTTCTACCGGGACCTCGACCGTCCCGCGGACGCGGTCCGCACGTTCGAATCGGTGCTCGACCTCGAGGGCCGGGTCTCGGGCACCAACCTGAGGTTCACCACCGCCCGCAAGGGCCTCGCCGACTCGTACCTGGCGGCAGGCGAGCTCGACCGGGCCGAGCCGCTCTACCGCCGGGTTCTCGAAGAACTGGGCCCCGACGCCCGCGTCCACCGCTGGCTCACCCAGACCAAACTGGGCGAGCTCCTGATCGCGGCCGGTCGCCCGACAGAGGCGATCGCCGACCTGAGCGAAGCAGCCGACGGCCTCGCCGAGGCGCTCGGCGAGCGCGACGCGCGCGCCGTCGAAGCGGCACGTCTCCTCTCGGTCGCTCGCCGATGAGGCAAGGCTGTTTCGTCTGACCGACGTCTCAGATCAGATCGAGACCCTCGATTCCCCGAAAGTCGCGAGGGTTGAAAGTCCAGAGTCGGGCATCGTGAGAAAGGGCGGTAGCCGCAATCGCGATATCGACGCCACGATCACGGGGTCGATCGAGCTGCTGGTAGAGCTCCGCTGCAAGCAGCGCTGCCCGCGAGTCGAACTCGATCGCCCGGTCTGACGGCAGGAGCGCCTCCTGAACCGCAAGCTCTTCGGCGGTTCGAGGGCCACGACGCCATTCATAGAGCACCAGAGCCGGCAACCCCAATCGTCGACCCTCGCCCACCAGAGCCTCCAGAGCGCCAAGCTCCGTCCGTGGACCGGTGAGACTGCGAACCAACGCTGATGTGTCGACGAGGATCATCTGAGCCTCTTACTCGCGGTCCCTGGAAGCAGCCTGCCGGGATGCTCTGATCTCGGCAAGCTCAGCTTCGACCTGGGCCTGATCGCCCAGGATCGGCGTCTGCTTGAACGTCGCGAGCGCCGACAGCTGCTCTTGCCGCTCTCGTTCGGTGAGTCGGTCGCGTCTCGCTTCGTACTCGACAACTGCCTCGCGCACGATCGCGCTCTTGGACTGGCCGCGACTTCTGGACAACCGCTCCAAGGCTTTCCTCGTCGCTTCATCGATGGAGAAAGTGGCCCTCATAACGATTACATAATAGCATAATCTCGCCCGTGCAGCTACAATGACCCCCGATGATCGACGTCAAAGACCGCGTCCGCAACGGCGCCCACGTCACTTCGCTCGAGGAGTACCGACGGATCTACGAAGCCTCGATCGCCGACCCCGAGGAGTTCTGGGGCCGCGAGGCGGAGCGGCTCGACTGGTTCCTGCCGCCGCAGCGGGTGCTCGACGTCGACAACCACGAGACCCGCTTCGAGTGGTTCGCCGGCGGCACCCTGAACGCCTGCTGGAACTGTGTCGATCGACACCTCGAGGACCGCGCCGACAAGACGGCGCTCCTTTGGGTCGCCGACGAGCCTGGGGTCTACCGCCACATCAGCTACCGCGAGCTCGCCCGCGAGGTGGCGCGCATGGCAAACGTCCTGACCCACCACGGGGTGCGGCCCGGCGACCGGGTAGCGGTCTACCTGCCGATGATCCCGCAGCTCGCGGTGACGATGCTCGCCTGCGCGCGGGTCGGCGCCGTCCATTCGGTGGTCTTCGCCGGCTTCTCGGCGGAGGCGCTGCGCGACCGCATCGTCGACGCCGGCTGCAAGGTGGTGGTGACCGCCAACGAGGGGCTCCGCGGCGGCAGGACGATTCCCCTGAAGCAGACCGTCGACAAGGCGCTCCAGCCGCTCGTCGGCACCGCTGACGAGGTGCCGACCGTGCTCGTCGCCCGCCGTACCGATACCGACGTACCGATGGTCGCCGGCCGCGACCACGAGCTCGCCGCCGAGCTCGCCCGCCAGCGCCCGGTCGCCCCCGTAGCGCAGATGGACGCCGAGGCGCCGCTCTTCGTGCTCTACACCTCGGGCTCGACCGGCAAACCGAAAGGCGTGCTCCACACCACCGGCGGCTACCTCACCTACGCCGCCTACACCCACGAGCTGGTGTTCGACCTGCGCGACGACGACGTCTACTTCTGCGCCGCGGACATCGGCTGGATCACCGGCCACAGCTACATCGTCTACGGCCCGCTCGCCAACGGCGCCACCAGCGTGATGTTCGAGTCGACGCCGCTCTACCCCGACCCGGCGCGCTACTGGCAGGTGGTCGAGGACATCGGCGCGACGATCCTCTACACCGCGCCGACGGCGATCCGCGCCATCGCCCGCGAGGGCGACGAGTGGGTGACGCGCCACGACCGCTCGAGCCTGCGGGTGCTCGGCACCGTCGGCGAGCCGATCAACCCGGACGTGTGGATGTGGTACCACGACGTCGTCGGCGAGGGTCGGTGCGCGATCGTCGACACCTGGTGGCAGACCGAGACCGGCGGCATCGCCATCTCGCCGCTCCCCGGAGCGACGCCGGCCAAGCCCGGCTCCGCCACCCTGCCGCTCCCCGGCATCCGGCCGGAGCTGATGGACGAGGAAGGAAAGCCGATTCCCTTTGAACCGGGCTCCGGCAACGACATCTCCGGCGCGCTGTGCCTCACCCAGCCGTGGCCGGGCCAGGCGCGCACCGTCTACGGCGACCACGCGCGCTTCGAGGAGGTGTACTTCTCGCAGTACCCCGGCCGCTACTTCACCGGTGACGGCTGCCGCCGCGACGAGGACGGCTACTACTGGATCACCGGGCGGATGGACGACGTGCTCAACGTCTCCGGCCACCGGCTCGGCACCGCCGAGGTCGAGAGCGCGCTGGTGGCACACGCGGCGGTCGCTGAGGCGGCGGTCGTCGGCTTCCCGCACGACATCAAGGGCACCGGGATCTACGCCTACGTGCTGGTGACCCCCGAGCACACCGACGACGACCCGGCGGAGCTGACCGCGGCTCTGCGTGCTCAGGTGCGCGAGGCGATCGGCCCGATCGCCACCCCCGACCGCATCCTCATCGCGCCGGGGCTGCCGAAGACCCGCTCGGGCAAGATCATGCGCCGGATCCTCCGCCAGATCGCCGCCGGCGAGAGCGACGACTTCGGCGACGTCTCGACGCTGGCCGAGCCGGCGATCGTCGAAGCGCTGGTCGCCGGGCACCGGCAGCAGGCCTCGTAGCCGAGCGGTCACCCGAGGCGGGCATCCGAACGTCTCGCCGTCTCCCGACGGCTCTGCTACCCTTCCGTTCGAAAGAGGACCAAACCGACCCTCTTTCCACTGCGTCTCCCGATCCGCCGCCCCTCATCCACCGACGCCGAGCCCCGCCGATGATCCGCATGACCAAGCAGGCCGACTACGGCATCGTGCTCCTCGCCCGCATGGCCGAGGAGCCGGAACGCCAGGTGACCGCCGCCGAGGCGGCCGCCGCCACCCAGCTGCCGGCGCCGACGGTCAGCAAGATCCTCAAGGCGCTCGCCCGCGCGGGGCTGCTCGACTCGCTGCGCGGGGTCAAGGGAGGCTACCGCCTGGCGCGCCCGGCGGAGGAGATCAACGTCGCCGACATCATCTCGGCGCTCGACGGCCCGATCGCCATCACCGAGTGCATCGACGACACCCCCGGCGAATGCAGCCAGGAGCCGTCGTGTGCCATCCGCGGCCACTGGCAGCGGATCAACGACGCGATCCGCGGCGCCCTCGAAGGGATCACCCTGGCGGAGATGACCGTGGCGGCGAGCTTCTCGCCCCCGCTCGTGACCCTCGGCAGCGGTGGCCACGGCGACGCCGGCCGCGCAAAGCTCTGATACGCTCACGCTTTCCCCCAGTCGGAAAGCGCCCGCTACCGGGCAAGAACCGCAGGAGAACGCCATGAAGGCCGCGAAGAACGTCTGCCTGTCCCTGCTCGTCGTCGCACTCGCGCTCGTGCTGTGCGACGCCGCGCTCGCCCAGGGCCACCACCCGAACCGCAACCCGCAGCCCAGCGAGGAGAAGACCACGCCGCAAGGCACCGGCACGATCGCCTACGATCCCGGCACCCCGGCCGACTTCACCCTCGGCGGCGGCGGTCCCAGCCAGTCGATCGGCAACCGCTTCAACACCAGGAACGGTTCGCCGCTCAGCACCGGCTCGGTCTCCGCGGTCTCCTTCTACCTCCAGAACAACACCCTCGGCGGCGGCCTCGTGGCGCTGTGGGGCCCGCCCACCGGCGGTGGAGGCGCGCCCTACATTGCCGGCTTTACCCTCGGCACGGTGACCAACAGCACCTTCGACGGCATCAGCATCGCCCCCG
This sequence comes from Candidatus Multivoradales bacterium, assembly GCA_965223855.1. Taxonomy (GTDB): domain Bacteria; phylum Acidobacteriota; class Thermoanaerobaculia; order Multivoradales; family JAHEKO01; genus CALZKB01. The sequence continues at coordinate 1,091,836 of CBDCXM010000009.1, read as the reverse complement.
TGCCGGTCGGCAACGACTTCATGGCGGTGATGTACCTCAACAGCGGCCAGCCGAGCCGCGGCGTCCTGGGGCTGAGGAGCGCGTCGACCAACGCGCAGGGCTTCCACGGCATGCAGATGAGCTTCGGCGGCGGCGCCGGCGCCAACTACGCCGTGCTGTCGAACGCCAACGCGATGCTGCGCGCCACCGGCACCGTGGTCGTCCCGGTCGAGCTGCTCGAGTTCGAGCTCGACGCCGACTGAGTCGTCTGAACGAGAGACTCTGAGCCCGCCGCCGGAGACGCTCCGGCCGGCGGGTTTTCCTTTTTCGGCCGACACTTGTCGCTACCTTCGGGTAGTGGGTCAGCTGACCCACTACCTGCCTTCGCGGCGTCTTGGACAAGCCGCGGCGCTCTGCTACCATTCCGAAAAGGGACCAAAACGGTCCCGTTTCCGATGAGGGTCGCCAGCAGCGGCGAAACCGGCACGCTACTGAGCGCGAACAACATCGAGCGACCCGCAGCACAACGGCATTGGCAGAGACGCAACAGCCGGCACCCCCAACCACCTGAACCGCAACACTCGCCGCCACCCGCCCTCGGGTGCGGCTCGGAATCCGACTCCAAGGAGGAGGCACCATGCCACCGTCCGGAACCGACATCATCGACGAACAGGTAGCCCAGGAGTACAAGTGGGGCTTCGTCACCGACATCGAGCAGGACACCCTGCCGCCGGGGCTCGACGAGGACGTCATCCGCTTCATCTCGGCGAAGAAGGAAGAGCCGGAGTGGATGCTCGACTGGCGCCTCAAGGCGTTCGAGCAGTGGAAGACGATGGTCGAGCCCGACTGGCACAACGTCCGCTACGAGCCGATCGACTACCAGTCGATCTCCTACTGGGCGGCGCCCAAGACGGGTGACGGTCCGAAGAGCCTCGACGAGGTCGATCCCGAGATCCTCGAGACCTACGAGAAGCTCGGCATCCCGCTCGAGGAGCAGAAGATGCTCGCCGGCATCGCCGTCGACGCCGTCTTCGACTCGGTCTCGGTGGCGACCACCTTCAAGGAGCGCCTCGCCGAAGCCGGGGTCATCTTCTGCTCGATCTCGGAAGCGATCCGCGAGCATCCCGAGCTGGTCAAGAAGTACATCGGCTCGGTGGTGCCCCACGGCGACAACTTCTTCTCGGCGCTCAACTCGGCGGTCTTCTCCGACGGCAGCTTCGTCTACATCCCCGAGGGTGTGCGCTGCCCGATGGAGCTTTCGACCTACTTCCGCATCAACGCCCAGAACACGGGTCAGTTCGAGCGCACGCTGATCGTGGCGGAGAAGGGGTCGCACGTCAGCTACCTCGAGGGCTGCACCGCCCCCAAGCGCGACGAGAACCAGCTCCACGCCGCGGTGGTCGAGATCTACGCCCACGAAGACGCCGAGGTGAAGTACTCGACCGTCCAGAACTGGTACCCGGGCGACCCCGAGACCGGCAAGGGCGGGATCTACAACTTCGTCACCAAGCGCGGCCTGTGCGAGGGCGCGCGCTCGAAAATCTCCTGGACCCAGGTCGAGACCGGCTCGTCGATCACCTGGAAGTACCCGAGCGTGATCTTGAAGGGCGACGACTCGGTCGGCGAGTTCTACTCGGTCGCCGTCACCAAGGCGTTCCAGCAGGCCGACACCGGCACCAAGATGATCCACGTCGGCAGGAACACCCGCTCGACCATCATCTCCAAGGGCATCTCCGCCGGCCGCGGCCAGAACACCTACCGCGGCCAGGTGAAGATCGGCAAGAAGGCCGACAACGCGCGCAACTTCTCGCAGTGCGACTCGATGCTCATCGGCGACCAGTGCGGCGCGCACACCTTCCCCTACATCGACGTGCAGAACCCGAGCGCGCAGATGGAGCACGAGGCGTCGACCTCCAAGATCGGCGAGGACCAGCTCTTCTACTGCGCCACCCGCGGCATCGACGAGGAAGACGCCCTGTCGATGATCGTCAACGGCTTCTGCAAAGAGGTCTTCCGCGAGCTGCCGATGGAGTTCGCGGTCGAGGCCAGAAGGCTGCTCGAGGTTTCCCTCGAAGGCAGCGTTGGATAACCGTTTCACCCCGAGACGCTAAGGAAACTACGACCATGAGTCTGCTCGAAATCAAGAACCTCCACGTCAAGGTGGAAGACAGCGACATCGAAATCCTGAAGGGCCTCGACCTCACCATCGAGCCCGGCCAGGTGCACGCCATCATGGGGCCCAACGGCTCCGGCAAGTCGACCCTCGCCCAGGTGCTCGCCGGGCACGAGGAGTACGAGATCACCGAGGGCTCCATCACCTACAAGGGTGAGGACCTTCTCGAGCTCGAGCCCGAAGAGCGCGCGCGCGAGGGCATCTTCCTCGCCTTCCAGTACCCGGTCGAGATCCCCGGCGTCTCCAACGTCTACTTCCTGAAGGCCGCGCTCAACGCGATCCGCAAGCACCGCGACCAGGAAGAGATCGACGCCATGGACTTCCTCACCTACGTGCGCGAGAAGATGGCGCTCGTCAAGATGGACGAGGAGCTGCTCCAGCGCCCCGTCAACGAGGGCTTCTCGGGCGGTGAGAAGAAGCGCAACGAGGTGTTCCACATGGCGGTGCTCGACCCGGTGCTGGCGCTGCTCGATGAGACCGACTCCGGCCTCGACATCGATGCGCTCAAGATCGTCGCCGAGGGCGTCAACACGCTCCGCAACGACGAGCGCGGCTTCGTCGTCATCACCCACTACCAGCGCCTGCTCGACTACATCGTCCCCGACGTCGTCTCCGTGATGGTCGACGGCCGCATCGTCGAGACCGGCGGCAAGGAGCTGGCGCTCAAGCTCGAAGAGCAGGGCTACGGCGCCTTCGACGGCGGCGCCACCGGCAAGCCCGAGATGGAGCCGGCGCCCGTCGGCGCCTGAGGGCACCGAGACGATGGCTGTCGCAAACCCACCTTCTGAAATGACGCCGGTAGAGATGTACGGCGCCGCGTTCGCCGGCACCAAGGGCGAGCTCCCCGGCGGCGAGCGGCTGGCGGCGCTCCGCCAGCAGGCGATCGACCGCTTCACCGAGACCGGCTTCCCGTCGCGCCGCGACGAGAACTGGCGCAACACCAACCTGGCGCCGATCGCCCAGTCGGTCAAGAGCGTTTCGGCAACTCCCGCGCAAGTCACCGCCGCCGACCTCGAGCGCTACAGCTACGACAACTTCACCCAGCTGGTGGTCGTCAACGGCCGCCTGGCGCCGGAGCTCTCGCGCCTCGACAACCTGCCCGAGGGCGTCATCGTCGGCTCGCTCGCGAGCGCCATCGAAGAGCACCCGGAGCTGGTCGACGAGCACCTCGGCCGCTACGCCGACATCGAGAGCCACCCGTTCGTCGCGCTCAACACCGCACTCTTCAGGGACGGCGTGTTCCTCTACGTGCCGCCGAAGGTGGTGCTCGAGCAGCCGATCAACCTGATCGTCGCCTCGACCCCCGAAGCGGAGCCGGCGGCGATGTTCCCGCGCCTGCTGATGGTCGCCGGCGAGTCGGCCGAGATGACCGTCTTCGAGCAGCACGTGACCGTAGGAGATGGCGGCAGCTACTTCACCTGCCCCCTCCTCGAGGCGGTCACCGGCGACAACGCCACCATCGACCACTACAAGCTCCAGCGCGAGTCGACTGGACGCCTTCCACCTCTCCACCCTGCAGGTGAAGGTCGGCCGCGCTGGCCACTTCTCCTCCCACTGCCTCTCCTGGGGCGGCGCGATCGTCCGCAACGACGTCAACGCCACCCTCGACGGTGAAGGGTGCGAGGCGCATCTCAACGGCCTCTACATGGTCGAGGGCCAGCAGTACGTCAACAACCACATGCGGGTCGAGCACAACGCTCCGCACTGCTTTTCGCACAACCTCTACAAGGGCGTGCTCGAGGGCAAGGCGCGGACGTCCTTCACCGGGCGGATCTACGTCAAGGAAGGCGCCCAGAAGACCGACGCCATCCAGACCAACCGCAACCTGCTGCTCTCCGACGACGCGCTCGCTCACTCGCAGCCGCAGCTCGAGATCTTCGCCGACGACGTCAAGTGCACCCACGGCAGCACCACGGGCCAGCTCGACGACATCGCCGTCTTCTACCTGCGCTCCAGAGGCATCGGTGAAGAGGCGGCACGGTCGCTCCTGACCTACGCCTTCGCCGCCGACATCGTCACGCGAGTGAAGGTGCCGCAGCTCCGGCAGGATCTGGAGGAGTTCCTCTTCCGCCGCCTGCCGAAGGGTGAGGTCGTAAGACAGGCCGTCTAACAACGACGGTTCCCGCCAGGTATGACCACCGCGGCCACCAACGCCACCGCCTACGACGTCGAGTCCGTAAGGCGCCGCTTCCCGGCGCTGACGACCAAGGTCTACGGCAAACCGCTGATCTACCTCGACAGCGCCGCCTCCGCCCAGAAGCCGGACACGGTGATCGAAGCGGAGATGCGCTGCTACCGCGAGTACTACTCGAACGTCCACCGCGGCGTTCACAAGCTCAGCCAGCTCTCGACCGAGGCCTACGAGGCGGCGCGCCAGAAGGTCGCCACCTTCCTCGGCACCAGCTGCCCCAGAGAGGTCGTCTTCGTCCGCGGCACCACCGAGGGCATCAACCTCGTCGCCCAGACCTTCGGCAGGCAGCGGGTCGGCGAGGGCGACGAAGTGCTCATCACCGCGATGGAGCACCACTCGAACATCGTCCCCTGGCAGCTGCTGTGCGCCGAGAAGAAGGCCAAGCTCGTCGTCGCCCCCATGAACCAGAAGGGCGAGCTCATCTGGGACGAGTTCGAAAGCCGCCTCACCGACCGCACCCGAATCGTCGCCTGCAACCACATCTCGAACGCGCTCGGCACCATCAACCCGGTCGCCGAGATCATCGAGGCGGCCCACGCCAAGGGCATCCCCGTCCTCGTCGACGGCGCCCAGGCCGCGCCCCACATGCCGATCGACGTGGCCACCCTCGGCGCCGACTTCTACACCATCTCCGGCCACAAGATGTTCGGCCCCAGCGGCATCGGCGCCCTCTACGGCAAGCTCGAGCACCTCAACGACATGCCCCCCTACCAGGGCGGCGGCGAGATGATCCGCACCGTCACCTTCGAAGGCAGCGACTGGGCCGAGGTGCCGGCGAAGTTCGAGGCCGGCACCCCCAACATCGCCGGCGCCATCGGCATGGGCGCGGCCGTGGACTTCCTCAAGAGCCTCGACCTCAAACAGGTCGCCGCCTACGAGGAAGAGCTCCTCGCCTACGGCACCGAGCTCCTCGAGTCCATCCCCGACCTCACCCTCATCGGCACCGCCGAGAAGAAGGCGAGCGTCCTCTCCTTCCTCATCGGCGACGTCCACGCCCACGACATCGGCACCATCCTCGACCGCGAGGGCATCGCCGTAAGGGCCGGCCACCACTGCGCCCAGCCCGTCATGGACTTCTACGGCGTCGCCGCCACCGCCCGAGCCTCGCTCGCCCTCTACAACACCCGATCCGACCTCGACCGCCTCGCCGAAGGCATCGGCAAGATCCGGGAAGTCTTCTCCTAGAACACAAGCTTGAGCGAACTCACCGACCTCTACCAGGAAGTCATCCTCGACCACAACAAATCGCCCCGGAACTTCGGCGCGATCGAGGACGCCGATCGGACGGCCGACGGGCACAATCCGCTTTGCGGGGATCAGCTACGGGTGTATCTGGTGCTCGACGGGGAGATCGTCCGAGGACATCAAGTTCGAGGGGTCGGGGTGTGCGATCTCGAAGGCTTCGGCTTCACTGATGACGGAGGCGGTGAAGGGGAAGACGGTGGGGGAGGCGGAGGCGCTCTTCAAGGGATTCCACGATCTGATGACGGGGATCCGGCGGTGCGGGCGCAGGCTGGGGCGGAGTTGGGGAAGTTGGCGGTGTTTGAAGGGGTTAGGGAGTTTCCGGTTCGGGTGAAGTGTGCGACCTTGAGTTGGCATACGTTGGAGGCGGCCCTAGGGCTCGACAACCTCGACCGCCTCTACTGAGTAGGGGGCTTCAGCGCGTGCTGCTCGCGGCGCCGAGCTCGCCATATCTTCGACGGCCGCAACTGTTACGCTTGCACAAATGCCGCGAGCCCTACAGAAGCACCTTAGACCTCTAGCTGAGGGTCGAAAGAAGCAACTGGGCGTGGCTTCAACTCGGCCCGAAACTTGAGGCTGCAACCGGCTACACAACAAGAGAGCTCTTGGTGCTCGTCGTCGAGCATCGGCTTTCTCTCGCTCGCAGCCTGCTTCGGTCGGCTAGGACTTCTCTCGACGGCATCCACAAGTCCAACAGGACTGCGGTCAGCAGAGCCTATTACTCCATGTACCACTCTGCGAGAGCAATGGTGTTCTTTGACAGTGGTGGTGACGACCACCAAGACCACTCAGAGCTCCCTAAGCACTTACCCTCAGACTTGCCGGGATCGGCATGAGTGGGAGGCGCTGCTCAAGCATGCTCGGCTCGAGAGGAATCGCGCCGACTACGATCCTTATCCGCGCGCCGACCGAAGGTTCCTTGAGCCGGCGAGATCGCTCTGTTCCTCTGCGCAGGAGTTCTTGAGGCTCACTCGAGACTTCCTCAATTCGAAGGATTGGCGCGCATGAGGTCAGAGAGATCGCTGAGGGCTCTAGTTGAAGATGCCTTTACTTCACAGGGGGTAGTTCCGAGAGCTATAGAGCTACGATCGTTCCCCGGAGAGACCATTGTCGTGGTAGAGGTGGATCGCGACTACGAGGCAGCCATCGCTATCGCGTCACAACTCGACAGCGAGTTTGAAGACGGCTTCGTAACGGTAAGGAGAGCGGAGCCTACGCCTCAACACTCGGAGCCAATAGAGTCGATCCTCGATGATCGCGCTGGAGCTCTCGTTGAGCTACTGAACGCTCGCTCGAGAACATCCGAAGCCCAGCCGAGTCTCAACTACGTGCCAGACCGCTGCGGAGCGACTCAACCTCGCCATGGCGCCGAGGCACCACTTGATCTTCGGTAGGCGCGGGGTCGGCAAGACTGCGTTGATGCTGGGAGGCTCAACGACTGCTTCAGCGAAAGGAAGCTGCCACGCTCTGGGTGAACGTCCACAGCATGCGGAAGCTCTCAGTCAATCGGATCTTCCTCCAGATCGTACTTCGGTTGTGCGATGTAATGATCTCGTCGACCGGATTGCACAAGCAAAGAACCCTCTCTGGGAGTTTGGTTCCCAGGGTAAGGGAGAGGGCTCTGGCCCTACTCTCCGAGCAAGAAACTCGAGACACTACTGTGGCGAGTCTCCTCGCTGATCTTCAGCAAGCGCTTGCACACTTCACGATCGCGAACAGTCGGCCAGTCTTTATCTTTCTCGATGACGTTCACTACTTGGCGCGGAACGATGTTCCCGAGCTGCTCGACATGCTTCACGGCCTCGCGCGCGACAACCCAGTGTGGCTGAAGGTAGCTGGCATCAAACACCAGACACGCTGGTTTTCACCGGAGCCGCCGACAGGACTCCAAACTGGACACGACGCCACAATCATAGACTTGGACGTGACACTAGAGGAGCCTGCCCGCGCTCGAGAGTTCCTGAGGAACGTGCTGCAGGGATACCTGAGAGAACTGAACGCGCTCCCGATGAGCAATTTCCTCCCTGGTGCCTCCCTCGACCGGCTGCTGCTAGCTTCTGGCGGCGTTCCCCGAGATTTCCTGACGCTCTGTGCGGCCTCGATTCAGCTAGCCAGACAGCGCACCAGCGCCAGTACATTGGGGGTTCAGGACGTCAACAAGGCTGCAGGGCTTGCCGCTCAGACGAAGCTGCAGGAGCTAGAAGAGGACGCTGCTGCGGACCACGGCCGGTCGCAGGAGCTTGTGAACGCACTGAACACCATCCGAGACTTTCTCCTCTCGGAGAAACACTTCACCTTCTTCAGAATCGACTACCGTGACAAGGAGTTGCGCCCTGACGACTATGCACTCATCCAGAGCTTGGCGGACCTCAGGATGCTGCACCTTATTAACAGCAGCCTCTCGGCCGCACATGAGGCTGGTCGTCGCTCTGAGGTGTACCTCTTGGATCTCAGTCAGTACAGCGCATCTCGACTTAAGCAAGGGCTCCACGTACTAGACTTCCTCGGAGGAAGACTACTCCTTAAGAAGACTCGGGGTGGAGCGGCGAGTCATCGCGAGGGTGACACGCCTAGGAAGCTGGTGGGCCTGCTTCGTCGGGGGCCTCTCTTTGCGCTGGAGCGCCTATCGGGTTCGTGATTGGTCTCCCGCCCAAATGACCGCTCCAGTGACTCGGCCGAATGGCGTTCCACGGCCTGGACCGAATCGATAGGTTGACACCGCCCACTTGTTGAGAGTTCCTGCTGCAACCGCTTCGCCTCAGCTCGCCCTGTGAGGTGGAGCCGGGGCCGGGCCGGCAAAGCCGGCTGGAGCCCAGCAGCCGGGACGTGCTCTCTTGAGCGAGACTCTCTAGTGAGCGGTGAGGCCGCTGGCACCCAAGGCGGGCGGCCACGCCTCGATCCGCTTCTTAGCGTCGCAGAAGACGAGAGACCAGTGGAGGTCTAGGCATTCGTCGCAGAAGCGATCGTTGAGATCGAGACGAGGCAGTCTCGATCGGCTTTGCCTAGCCGGATCGAAGCTAGCGTCACAGCACCCTCGCGGGCCCATTGCTCGAGGGAATGCTCGTGCGTTCGCGGCGTTTTCGAACACGATGCAATCTGGTTGGCCGATTCGCTTCTCGGCGATCCGATCGAGCACGCGAGCAGCCGGACAGCAGGGTGTCGACCTAGATCGTCGGGCGCTCCCAGAAAGTGTCGTCGACCACGTTGAGCGTACGGAAGACCTGGCTATCGCAGGTTGGCTAGCAGGTCCTGTCTTGAGAACCGTGGTGGCGAGGCTTCCCAACTATTCGATAGCGCGATCACTCGATCGTCACGCTGCTCGACTGACGCCGCCGAGCAGCTGCAGACCCTACAACTCTGGACAGAACCCTGTGCCGAGCTACCGCCTGAGATCGCGATTCTCCGCCAGCCAGCCGAGGACGACCTACTTGCTACTTGACCGCAAACGGCCGGTCTGCGACTATCTGCGCTTCTCACCCCCCCAGAAACTTAGACGACTTAAGCCCTTTTAGGAGGACGTAGGCTGGTGCCTAGGAAATCAAGGCTTCAAGAACTCCAGGATTTGCGCGAAGCTGCAACTTCAGATATCCAGCTTGAAGATCCCGCTCGCGCTCAGATAGAGCTCACGTTCTCACATGCCGAGCAGCTTGAGCGCCACCAGCGTGTCATCTTCTGGTTGACACTGGCTCTCATCGGCGTTGGCCTAGTCCAAGGTATCTCAGGCATTCTCTCCGCGTTCGCACCCAGCGCCAATGGGAGTTTCACCGTCGATTGCCCATGTACCTGCCATCAGGACAACACAATCGCCGCGAACGATCTCTGTAGCTCAGAGTAAGCCGTGGCCCTCTATCGCAGCGCCAAGAAGGTCGGGGATGTCCTGGATCATTGGCTCCTCGACAGACCAACAGACTCACCCGGCCGCTACCTACGAAGCGCCCTCTTGGACTTGAGGAGGGCTCGGAATTCTGAGACCGAACAGGTCGATGATGTACTTGTCTTCGAAGAGCGTCACTCGGACCTTCCCTGGTTTCCTGGCGACACTGCCCTACCTCCTTGTGAAGATCTCGCACTGTCCCTTCTCTTCTCTGAGAAGCCACTGCGCGTTGTCTCGAGCGGAACTGGGTCCGGCAAGAGTAGTGTGGTTTCGTTTCTCGCAGGTCTGTTCCGAGCGCTCAGCCGCGAGAAGCGGATTCCTCGAAACAACCTATTGATAATCGACCTCCAGACACTCGACCCGACCAAGTACTGGGATCTTTGTGACACCCGGAAAGAGAAGGAGAAGATTCGTCAGGCCTTCTTGATTGCGGTTGCCCATGTTCTCGATGCGCGACTCAAGAGTCGTTTCGGCAGCGCCCTTCTTGTTGACAGCTTCTTGGGCCTCTTCCCGCAGAAGAAGAATAGGAGTCCCACCCCCGCACACTTTAAGAATGGCATCGTGGACCAGTTCCAAGACAAGCTCGGTCGCATCATCGGGACAAAACAGATCCCAGCCGATCTCGACTGGTCCGAGCTCTCCCAAGAGCTACTTCCTGTGGCAAAAGCCCGAGCCAATCACCTCCACAAGGGGCTAGCGCCTCACGACCATTTACAGCTACGGATCTTGGTAATGCAGGAGCTCGCGTTCCGCCTGTCGGACGCTGACAGCATGCCCACCTCCCTAGTCCTCGACAACGTTGACAACTTTCCGGAGTTTCTTCAGCGCACTTTGGTCCGATCACTCGCAACCTCTACGGCTCCCGGTTGCTACATGAACGATCGCGTTGTGAACCCACCCTTCTCGCTCACGATCTTTGTACGCCTCTCGACGGCAGAGAACATTGCGCACTCATTCGGCCAGTACTCCAGCATCGAGCCTTATCCCGCTCCAAACCCGACCGACATCGTCTTTCTTCAGCTCACCAAGCACTTGTGGCTGCCGGATAGACCCGACCTGCTGAAGCGCCTCGACCCAGCGGATCGGAAGCAGCTGCTTGCTCGAGCTTGGTACCTGTGGCGCTCTCTAGCGGTGCCTTCTCCGCTCGAACGCATCCTCTCGGCCCGATCCGGCACCAATATCCGGAACGCCTTGTTGTACGCGCGCCGGTGGCTACTCAGTCCGCGCATCCAGCAGTGCCCTCCTCCAAGAAGGGACTACCAAAGGCAGATCAAGACGGTGCTCTTAGCTGCAGTGGTGATTCAGCGCTTCGAAGCGGCGGCGCGCTGGTCTTTCGAGACCGAACGCGTCAACAGAACTCCAGGAGAGTCGCGAGTGGCCTTGGCTGAGCGCCTGCTTGAGAGTTTCTTGGACTCCCTAGCCAAGGCCGGCACGTTCGGTGATTCCGAAACCTACGCACAGGCTGAGGATTTTCGGCACCGGCTGCATGCCGTCTGTGGCACGAATCAGGGCTCTGGGCTCTTGTCGCAAAAGTTTCAGAAGGTACGCGCGACGTGCCTGTCAATCCTCGTAGATGGACTCGCTCAGCACTTCGGGAAGCGCAAGTTGACTCCAACCGAGGTCCGTCGAGCCTTCGAGCGGGCGAAAGCCAGCTTCAAACCCGACGCTGATAGCTGGCGCCAATGGCTGTTCGGACCTCTCCTTGACCGCTTGATGGAGAGCGACCTGCGCGGCTCACGAAGATCTCAGACGGAAAGCTCCGAGCGGATTCGACAACGGCGTCCAGGCATTGAGAAAGTCCTAAAGCCCCTTCTCTCAACCACGAAGCGAAGGCTCAGGACTCAAGAGGCGCTGCCTAGCAACTGGCTCGGCGCTAGCGTTCTTATCGCACCAGACGAGGCTATCGGACCGCACTCGACGTCGGCCACCAACCTCTTCACTGTTAGCGGCGAGACGCTTCTCGAGATCCCACTTGTCGTGCTAGCAATCTTGGCTGAGGCCAAGACTCAGGTCTACACCGGCACGCTAAAGCGGGAGCTTCGGGAGCGAGGCTTCACTGACCACTCTCAGGTGATAGCCGCTCTGATGGAACTCGTCCGCTTCGATCAACGTCTAATCTACTCTGGCGTTCGCGACGATCGCGATGGAGTTGAGAGATGGTGGTCAGGAGGAGCCAACAAGGTCAGTCCCTCGGCTGCCGGCACGCGCTTCATATTCACCCTGACCTACTTCCCGGCCTACGTACAGTGGTGTCTCCTCGGTATTGGCGAGTTTCGAAGGAGCCTTGAAATCACAGAAGCGTGGCACCGAAGAACGACTGCCTTGGGACGCATAGACAGGGTGCGGCAGGTCTTCGAACAGGCTCTAGACAGGGAAAGAGAACGAACACGCCCTCGAGTTGAACGAGGAACGCTTCATCTGGCAGAAGAGGACGGAATCCGCAACAGTCTGATGCCGATCTCGTGGTGCTACTTCAACTGCCTCCCATCGTTTCTTGAGGACATTGGTCGTAGTCGTGCACGACCTCGCCACATCAAGAGAGTCGCGAAGGACTGGCTGCGACTTGCCGAACCAATCCAAGCGTTCTACCAGGAGGAGCTTGAGATCGAACTCCCACCAAGTTGGGAGGAGGACCTGGGTTTCGCAAAGATGAAGGCTAGGCGGCTTCGAGGGAGTTGAGCGGTTTTGAGACAAAGGAGGGCTGGCTCTCCCGGAACCTATTCGCGAGCCCTTTCTCCCGGTCGCGTCGAATGATCTCGACCGTTCCCAGGCCAACGACGTGTGCCACCTCTCTCGTACCAGCCCATTGACACGCATCATAGGGCCTACTAATCTTAAAGAGCTGCCAGCCCGACGCCGGCTTAGCGAGAGGCCCACCGCTTCCCAACAGCTAGGAGGTTTGAGTTGCAGCCAAACACCGCAAGCACGGTTTCCGCTACCGGCCTGAGGATCCTAATCCAAACGCTCCTCTTCTCTCAGGAGGAGCGCAACTTTCGGGCCATCGACTACGACGGCGATGACCCTCAGCCGACCTATCATTCGGCCGAGGGTAGAGTCTGCTTCGTTGGTCGCTGGCTGGTGGACCCCGAGGGCATTCAAGAGAAGTACGGCGATCTGCCCGTCGGGCAGCTGCTATGTGAAGCCGGCAGTGAAGAGGACCTCTTCGTTGAGTCGGCGCGCGGGCTTCCATCCCACTTCTGGGAGGGCTTGGAGGAACTGCACGACGACTTTGCCTGCTGGCAAGAGAGCGGACGATTGACTCAACTCGGAATCGACTCAGTGAGGGCTATTGTCCACTCTCTCGACCAACTGCACCCGAGATAGAGGTCGAGGGAGGCGCCGGAAATAGACGCCGCAAATCAAATAGAGGCCTCACAGGAATACTGAAGAGCGCACACTCGCGCCGCCGCTCCGCCAGGTAGAGGCCTCACAGGAATACTGGAGAGCGCATGCTTGCGTCGAGGCTCGCACGTTGGTCTCGCCGATCCCACTCCCCGGACTAGAGGCCCCCGGACTAGAGGCCGTCTCGCCGATCCCACTCCCCGGACTAGAGGCCCCCGGACTAGAGGCCTCACAGGAATACTGAAGGGAATACTGAAGAGCCGACTAGCCGACTAGAGGCCTCACAGGAATACTGAAGGGAATACTGAAGAGCCCACACGCGCGCTGCGGCTCGCACCGCATCCGCTGCGATCGCGCATGTCCTTCGACTCGGAGGCCTCGAGAACGCCGCGTCGAGGACGTTCTCGAGCTGGCTATCGCCGCGGAGCAATCTCTCGGCTGCAGTTGTGCGACGCCCCTCCACGCCGCGACCGGCCGTCGCGCTCGGCGGCAACCGGTCCGGTCCGACTCGAGGGACGCGACCTGCCTAGATTCTCAGCGGGATGTAGCGCCCAGCGGGCAGGAAGCAGCCTGGAGGGAAGTCCGCGGGCTTGCCCGCTTGGAGCGCCTCGGCCGCGCGCCGGTACTCAATGACGAACCACTGGTAGGCCTCTTCCAGGGCTCTGCGCACACCCCGAGCGATCGCATGAAACCTCGGCGCCGGAGTGCGCTCAGGATGGCTGGAGGGCCGCCCATGAGGATCCTGCTCGAGGATGGCCTTGCGACCGAGCACCTTGTGGCCTTCGGTCTCCGCTTCGATCTCCCGAACGATCGAGCGGACCTTCGCCTGTCGTTGTGATTCGCTCAGGTCGCCCCAGGTCGGCAGCGGGGTGATCTCCAGTCGCTCTTCCTCGGTGAAGTTCCGCTCAGGAGCTCGGTGCCCGTTCTCACGGGCCCGGTACTGCGCCGTGCGATCGATCCAGATGCCTCTGAGCTCTTGGCCGTCGGTCAGTGCTCTCAGACTCGTGGCTCCCGGCCAGTGCCTGGGGGATGCGACGAGCCTCTCCTTGCACCCTTGGGCCAGCAGGTACCGCAGCCGCTTCTCCGGCTGAGTCTCTTCCTCGCTCAGCTCGATGGCGGTGTAGCGGCGCTCGAAGATTCCGCCGCGCCAGTCGTGGATCCGGCCGAGCTCCTTGGCGATCTTCGAGTGGGCGTAGCGCATGAAGTCGGCGAGCTGCTTCGAGTCGTCGGGCCACAGGAGCAGGTGGCCGTGGTTCGAAAGGTAGACGCAGTAGCAGACCTTCATGCCGTACTTGCGTTGTGCTCGGGCTAGGGCGCCGAGGATGATGGCGTTGACCTTCGGGGACGGCCGCAGCAGGAAGCGGCGCTGGACAGCGCGAGCGGTGACCTCGACGAGGCGGGGGCCGGCGAGGTGGCGAAGTCTGTAACCCATCTCGTCTCTTCAGACGGAGATCCGATGCTCATCCTTGCAGTATTCCTATGACACCTGCTCCTTTGGGGAGACGCAGCCTTCGCTCAAGGCTCCGCTGCCACTGCATTGGAATAGTAGTCTCGAAGCGGACGTTGCCCAGATTATGCCCTTCTTGAATCGAGATCGACTCTCAGCGCTTACGCTACTGCCGATTCTCTCGATCGCTTCGGCCGAGGGGCTTCATTCGAGAGGCGGAGGTGCGGCTGCGGGTGCAGCAGCTTCTGCTCTCGCGCGCGGAGGCGCAGCCGGCATTGCGCGAGGCGGAGTAGTTGGAGCAGTGCCCAGGGGCGGTGGCGCCGGCAGCGCAGTTCGCGGCGGTTCATCAGCAGGGGGCTCCGGAGGTCTTCGAGGAGGGGGCAGCCTCCGAGGGCGCGGCATCGCGCCACCACGGATGAGGGCGCAACAGCCTGGCAGTAGTCTGCAGCCAAGGGCTACTCGCTTGAGCGCGACACTCGACAAGATCACGCAACGCGGCACCATCAGGGCCTCGGTCCGCATCGACTCGACGGGTGTCATCTTCCATCGCGGGCGTCGGGTTGGCGCCCTTGGCCGAAACGGAACGCTCTTCGAGGATGTTGGCTTCGGACGAAGCCGCGGAATAGGCCGAGTTTCTCAGTCTAGGATCTGGGAAATCGACTCGTCCGGAAGGGCCTCCACCCCGATCGGTCATGTGCGCGGGAGTGTCCGTAATCAGGGCACCCACCTCTTTCGGGGACCAGCGACCAGCTACCCTTCGGTTAGAGCCCTTAGGCAGGGGGCCTCGCTGGAGATCGTTCGTCTCGACAAAGGCTGGTTCGAGGTGCGCGTCTCCGGGGGCCCAAAGGGCTGGGTTCTCGCAACGGATATCTCCCTGGTAATCACCTCGATCGTTCCTCCCAGTCACGCTGAGCTCGATCTCGACAACGAACAGTATCCAGGGCAGGAGGGAGACAGCGTCGGCAGCTCCACGGCAGCATTCCCAAATTACGATGCCCAGGAAACTAGCCAAGCATGGGTCACTCCCTGGCTCTCCTCCCAGGCGTACCAGGCCGTCTTCGAAGAAGCCGTTGATTCGGGCTGGGTACCTACCAGATGCGAAGGAGGAGTTCGATCTGGCAGGAGTGTGTTCCGTGCGGAATTCGCCTCGAATGATGAACGTGTCTTCTGGTCTCATCATGGGCTCGACTCACGCACCTTCGGTCGAAGGAGTGCAGAGCTGGCCAGAGCCGGCTTTGTGCTTGTCTGGTATCAAGCGTATACCGATGTCAGAGGCTCCGAGCGGCATCAAGCGATCTGGTATCGGTAGCCCGTGTAACCGAGCTCTTGTCCCTGCGGGCGTCCGACTCCAGCCCCTTTGCGTAACAAACCGCCCCGACTGAGCGCCAGCAGATCTACCGGCGCCGCCATCTCTGGCGGCGCGTGGCCCAGATCGAAGGAAGGATCCAGATGCGAACCCGAGTCCTGGTGTTGGCGACATTCGCTGGAGCCTCGCTTGTCAGTGTGAGCTGTCAACAGGCTGAGGACACAGACCTCCCGAGGGAGGCTGCGAAGCTCCAGGCGAAGCTGGACGGCTACGAAGACTTCGAGCGGCCACCGGTTCCGGAGGAGCTATCGAGCCCGCACCGCAGGAGCCTCCAGGCCTTCAGAGCGTTCTGCGATGAACTCAGCAATCAGTGCGAGGATGCACTGGAAACCTGCCTGAGCTGCGATCTCCGCCAGAAGCCCTGCCTCGACCTGTGCGTCGAGGTCTCAGGCGTGTGCGACACCTGGTCCGAGTGTGAGGTGGCCTACTCCGACGCCGTTCTGACCGCTCCGTAGCGCACCCGCCCTCCTGCAGTGTTCCTGTGACACCTGTTCCGCGGGGCGATGAGCAAACTAATTGCGCTGCCGATGCTTCTGGTCTTCGGGTTTTGAGTCTCCATGTGGTTCGTCGGCGCGGCCCGCCCAGCCTAGGACCTCAGTGCCAGGGTGCGGGAGGAGACCCTTCAGCGGCAGGCCGAGGTGACGGCCGAGAAGCTGCGGTACTCCTGTGACACCTGACTGCACTCCCTGACGCCGGCCTCTCGGCTGCAGGGGCCGACGTGAACCGCGGTCAGCGTTCCAGCTCGAACTCCACCAACTCGACCGGAATGACCAGATCTCCAGAGACCCGGAACATGGCGTTGCCGCTGGCGATCTGAGAGGTCGCGGAGGTGCTCTGCGCAAACACCAGCCCGTGGAAGCCCTGGCTGTTGTAGCTCGAGTAGCGCACGCCGACACTGTAGGCCGACGACGGAAACCCTCCGTTGCCGATCCTGAGCCCACCCAGGAAGACCGACGGCACAGCCCAGGAGACGTTGAGCGTGTTGAACTGAAGCGGCACCTGCCCGGGCACGTAGGTCAAGTGCAGGATCTGCGTGTTTGCGACGTTCTTGATGCCCCAGACCGGGTAGGTCGCCGTGGGTGCCGGGCCCCAGTAGGCGGCGATCTGCGTCACGACGCCCGAACTCAGCGGATTGCCATTGCGAGTGTCGAACCGGTTGCCAACGAACCAGTTGAGGTTGGCGGCCAGGAGGATGTCCGCTGGACCTGGAGGGTCGTACTGCACGGTGCCGGTTCCCAGCTCCCCACCGTTCTGGCCAAGAGAATGGACCCCCACTGGCTGCCTGTCCGGCCTGGCGCGTCCGGCCTTGGTCTCCTCGGGCGGGCGCTCCTTGGCAACCGCCTCCGCCCGGGCAGGAGTGCCGGAGGCACCCGAGGAGAGAAGCCCGAGGACGGCGAGTCCGACGGTGAGACCCACAAAGCGATATCTTTCCGGAGTCGATTTCACTCGAGCACCTCACCTTCTCGGTCTGTGGCGGTTCTCTTGAAGAGCCTGGCTTCAGAGGCAGTGTAGCCCGCTGACGATCGACGGTCCATGAGAGATCGCGGGGCGGAGGTCGGCGCTAGCCGGAGCAGAGGCCCGGAACGGAGGCCCCACAGGATTCCGAAGAACCGGGCAAAGAGGCCCAACGGCGCCATCCCTTGGGCGACGGCCGCAGCAGGAAGCGGCGCTGGACGGCGCGGGTCGTGACCTCGACGAGGCGAGGGCCGGGAAGGTGGCGAAGTCGGTAGCCCATCTCGTCTCTTCAGACGGAGATCCGATCCTCATCCTTGCAGTATTCCTGTGACACCTACCTTAGGCCGCTCCTTTGGCCCGACCGTTCCCCCAGCGCGTGCGCCGCCAGCTCGGTGAGAACCGCGAGCGCCGACGCGCTCAGCGACGCGGTGGCGCTCGAGCTCTCGACCGATGCCCCGGTCGGGATCGACGGTCCAGTCGCCGACTCGGAACGGCCTATCCACGATCGAGGTTCCGCTCCGCGACCGCGGAGAAGCGCTCCTGCCGCGCCGCTTCGGTGCGAAGAGCTGAGCTACACTGTCCGGCACCATCCATCAGAACGACAGGGGGAACTATGACTCGTAACGGCGTGGTTTTCTTGAGTCTGCTTTTGGCTCCTCACGTGGTCGCGGGCGAGGTCGATAAGACTGCTCGTGCGACCGAGATCGAGAGTCTGGAAGCGGCGGGCCTCGAGCTGCCGGACGCACCCGAGGCTCGTGAGACCCGACCCGACCCGGCACGGCGCGCGCGAGCGCTGGAGGCGCTGGGGAGTGGCGGGATCCTCCTGATCCCGGAGTCGAGCAACGATCGGGTGATGGCGTTCGACGCGACGACAGGGGATCTGATCGATCCCGACTTCGTCCCTTCGAGCGGAGATCTCGCGACGCCGATCAACGCCATCCTGAGTGTCGAGGGCAACCGCATCCTGGTTGCCGATCAACTCAACGACGGCATCTTCGCGTACAACCTTGCGGGGGCACCGCTGGGGCTCTTCGCGCCGGCCGGCGGGGTCAACACCTCCGTCTACGACAACGCCCGCGGCTTCGAGCTCAATCCGTTCGGTGACAACTACCTCGCCACGTCCGGCAACACCCAGACCGTGCCCTCCTTCGAGGTGGATGGGACGTACGACTTCGACTGCTGGGCAGCCGCACAGGGCCTCGACAGTCCGTTCGACGTCAACATTCGCGTCGACCTCTCGGTGGCGCTGATCACCGACATCGACGTCGACGCGGTGCTCGCCTCTACGGCTTGTGGAGCCAGTGCCTCCGTGTTCGCAGCGGTCGACAACTTCCCGGAGCAGGTTCACGTCGTGGAAGGTGTGACCGCGCCCGGCGTCGCTTCCGTCTACGTCGCCAATTTCTCGGGTGCGCAGGCCGGGGTCCTCGTCTACGACGCGACGGGGGCGCTGCTCGACACGATCGTACCGGCCGGGCTCGGCGGGCTTCGCGGGGTCTATCCGCTCCCGAACGGCAATCTGCTGGTCACCAACGGCGACGGCGTCTTCGAGATCAACACCGCGGGAGCTCTGGTCGATACGAAGATCAGTGGGGTCAGCGCGCGCTTCATCGAACTGGCGGTCATCGAGACCGACATCTTCGCCGACGGCTTCGAGAGCGGCGATACCTCGGCGTGGTCCTCGACTCTGCCTTGACGGCCTGGCGGGTCTCAGAGAGAGAGAGAGAGAGAGAGAGAGGTCGAGATAGACGAGATAGAGGCAGATCGAGGCCTCACAGGAACGCTGAAGAGCCCCTTTTCCGCGAGATCCAGGTCGCGGCCTCGCCGAGAGGCTCTCGATCTTGACAAATCTTGATACGTCAACCTACAATCTCCGCATGTCGATCAAGGTCAGCTCGAAAGTCGACGAGCAAGCGTGGCGCGACCTCAAGGCGCTGGCCGCGGAGTCGCACCAGAGCATCTCCGGACTGCTGACGGAGGCGATTCGCGACTACGTGCGGCGGCGGCGTGTCCGGCCGCAGGTTCTCGAGCACCTCGAGGCGTCGATCGAGGCGAACGAGGAACTCGGGCGGCTGCTCGCCCAGTGACCGTCGCGTTCCTGTCGGTCGACGAAGCGCTGGCGATCCACGAACGGCTGCTGGAGGCGTTCGGCGGCGCTGCTGGGGTGCGCGACCACGGCTTGCTGGAGAGCGCGCTCTACCGGCCCCAGACCGGCTACTACGCCGACCTCTTGCAGATGGCGGCGGCACTCTTCGAATCGCTGCTGATGAATCATCCGTTCGTCGACGGCAACAAGCGGGTCGCGTTCTTCGCCACCGACGTCTTCCTGCGACTCAACGGCTGGCGCTTCGACGTCGACGGGCCGGAGGCGCATGCGTTCCTGGTCGGCGAGCTGGAAGCCGGCACGCTCGACATGGCGCGGCTCGCGACCTGGATCCGCGCGGTCGTCCGCCGGGTCTAGCCCGGACCGCGGGCCCGGCGAACCCGGCGCTCGCCACCTCGCCTCACGAACCCGAACACTCCACCCGAAGCCGAAGAACCACATCCGGCCACATCCCCTGGGTCTGAGTCGCCTCACACCTCGGCGGCGGCTCGATTGCGGTAAAGGCGGGGGTGCCGGAATAGAGGCCTCACAGGAATACTGAAGAGCCCACACCCGCACCGCCGCTCGCGCTTCAACTTCTCTGATCGCGCACGTGCTCGGCACTCGGCGACTGCCCGGAACGCCTCGTCGTGGCCACTCTTGAGGGCGTGGCGCGGCTCAGCGACCTCCCGGCAGCATTCCCGAGTCCCCGCTCCACGCCGCAACCGGCCGTCGCACTCGGCGACGACCGGTCCGACTCGAGAGAATCAACCTAGCTAGAGTCTCAACGGGATGTAGCGCCCAGCTGGCAGGAAGCAGCCCGGAGGGAAGTCCGCAGGCTTGCCTGCCTGAAGTGCTTCCGCCGCACACCGGTACTCGATCACGAACCACTGGTAGGCCTCTTCCAGGGCTCGGCGAACACCTCGATCGATTGCATGGAACCTCGGCGCTGGAGTGCGCTCGGGTCGGCTGGAAGGACGACCATGAGGATCCTGCTCGAGGATGGCCTTTCGGCCGAGGACTTTGTGGCCTTCGGTCTCCGCTTCGATCTCCCGAACGATCGAGCGGACCTTCGCCTGTCGTTGTGATTCGCTCAGGTCGCCCCAGGTCGGCAGCGGGGTGATCTCCAGTCGCTCTTCCTCGGTGAAGTTGCGCTCGGGAGCCCGGTGTCCGCTCTCCCGAGCCCGGTACTGCGCCGTGCGATCGATCCAGATGCCCTTGAGCTCCCGGCCTTCGGTCAGTACCCGCAGGCTCGTCGCTCCCGGCCAGTGCCTGGGGGAAGCCACGAGCCTCTCCTTGCATCCCTGGGACAACAGGTAGCGCAAGCGCTTCTCCGGCTGGGCCTCTTCCTCGCTCAGCTCGATGGCGGTGTAGCGGCGCTCGAAGATCCCGCCTCGCCAATCATGGATCCGGCCTAGCTCCTTGGCGATCTTCGAGTGGGCGTAGCGAATGAAGTCGGCGAGCTGCTTCGAGTCGTCGGGCCACAGGAGCAGGTGGGCGTGGTTCGAGAGATAGACGCAGTAGCAGACCTTCATGCCGTACTTGCGCTGAGCACGAGCCAGGGCGCCGATGATGATGGAGTTGACCTTGGCCGAAGGCCGCAGAAGGAAGCGGCGCTGCACGGCGCGGGTCGTGACCTCGACGAGGCGAGGGCCGGCAAGGTGGCGAAGGCGGTAGCCCATCTCGCCTCTTCAGACGGAGGGTGCGTCCACATCCTTGCAGTGCCGCAAGGGCACCTACTCCCAGGAGGTCGAGATCGAGAAGAACCCCAGCCGTCCGTCAGCCGACTTCGTCTCTCAAAGACTGCAACGGCACAGCCCGCACCCCGAAATAGAGGCCTCACAGGAATACTGGGAATACTGAAGAGTCCACGTTCGCGACGCGGCCCGCACCTCGTCCTCGCCGATCGAGCACGCTCTCAGACTCGGGGACCTCTCGAAGTAGCCTCGTCGAGGGCGTTCTCGGGCTAGTTCTCGTGACTCAGCGACCCCTTCGCAGCATTTCCGCGACGCCCCTCCACGCCGCAACCGGCCGTCGCGCTCGGCGACGACCGGTTCGGCATGGAACGCGAGCTCTGCCTAGATCCTCAGCGGGATGTAGCGCCCTGCGGGCAGGAAGCAGCCCGGAGGGAAGTCCGCAGGCCTCCCTGCCCGAAGCGCTTCCGCCGCGCGCCTGTACTCGATCACGAACCACTGGTAGGCCTCTTCCAGCGCCCTGCGAACGCCTCGGTCGGTCGCGTGAAACCTCGGCGCCGGAGTGCGCGCAGGATGGCTTGAAGGCCGCCCATGAGGATCCTGTTCGAGGATGGCCTTGCGGCCCAGCACCTTGTGGCCTTCGGTCTCAGCTTCGATCTCCCGGACGATCGCGCGGACCCTTGCCTGCTGCTGCGACTCAGTCAGATCGCCCCAGGTCGGCAGCGGCGTGATCTCCAGTCGCTCTTCCTCAGTGAACTTCCGCTCGGGAGCGCGGTGCCCATTCTCCCGAGCCCGGTACTGCGCCGTGCGATCGATCCAGATGCCTTTGAGCTCTCGACCTTCGGTCAGAACCCGCAGGCTCGTCGCCCCCGGCCAGTGCCTGGGAGAAGCGACGAGCCTCTCCTTGCATCCCTGGGCAAGCAGGTAGCGCAAGCGTTTCTCCGGCTGGGCCTCTTCCTCGCTCAGCTCGATAGCGGTGTAGCGGCGCTCGAAGATCCCGCCGCGCCAGTCGTGGATGCGACCGAGCTCCTTGGCGATCTTCGAGTGGGCGTAGCGCATGAAGTCGGCGAGCTGCTTCGAGTCGTCGGGCCACAGGAGCAGGTGGGCGTGGTTCGAGAGGTAGACGCAGTAGCAGAGCTTCATTCCGTACTTGCGTTGAGCACGGGCGAGCGCACCGATGATGATGGCGTTGACCTTGGGCGACGGCCGCAGCAGGAAGCGACGCTGCACGGCGCGGGTCGTGACCTCGACGAGGCGAGGGCCGGCAAGGTGGCGAAGTCGGTAGCCCATCCTGTTCCCGCAGACGGAAAAGGGCGCTTCCTCCTTGCACATTCCGTGCGGCTCGGGAGCCGGACCGAACCGCGCTGAAGGTTTCAGTGCTAAAGTGCAAGCTTCTCTACGTTTCTACAAGATGGCTGGATAGGGGCACTCGTGCGCTACCGATTGTGGCTGCGGCAGACGCTGCTCATCGCTCTCCTCCATGCCGTCGCGGCTGCCGGTCAGACGGCCGACGTGACCTACACGTACGACGGCAACGGGAACCAGACGTCGCGGACGATCGACGGCGAAACCACACATTTCGCCTACGACGCCCGAGACCGGCTGATTCAGATCACGGACGACGCCGGTACGACGCTGGCTCGCTACTACTACGACTATCAGGGTCGCCTCGTCCGCAAGGTCACGCCCGCTGGAGGTCGCAACTTCGTCTACGACGACGAGCTGCTCTTGCTCGAGACCGACGACTCGGGGGCAACAGTCGCTCGCTACCACCACGGACCGGGAGGTCCCTTCTCGGTCGAGAGTGGCGGGAACGCGGGCTACTACCAGCAGGACGCGCTCGGCTCACCCACCCAGATCTCCAGGCCGGACGGGTCGGTCGACAGCTACAAGCAGTACGACGCCTGGGGCAACGTGCGGGAGCAGGTCCAGGGGACGCTCCCGGACACCTACGGGTTCACGGGCTATCGGCATGACGCAGAGATGGGGGGCTACTACGCCCGTGCCCGTCGCTACGACCCTGCGGTGGGGAGGTTTCTCACGGAGGATCCCCAGCTGGGGACTCCCACCACGCCGGGCAGTCTCCATCGCTATCTCTACGCCTACTCGAATCCGACCGTGTGGGTGGACCCGAGCGGGGAAATCCAGGAGCTGGTCGAGCTCGCCAGGAACCTCGCCGAGGAGCGCGAAGCGGTGCTTGCGGGGGAAGTCGATCAGGGAGTCTCGGGAGCGGTGATCGGCGATGCAGCCAGCCGCGCTATCAACGCTGGCGTTCTCGGCCTGCTGCAGCGGGGCGTCAACGCCGCGAACTTTGCGGCCAACATGATCGTGACGGAAGCGCTTCCCCCGGACCACCGCCTGCGCCAGGAGGCGGACGAGGAACTGGGCGAACTGGCGATGACCATCGAGCAGTCGGCCCACCAACTCGGCCGCATCATCGCCGAGGATCCGCAGGGAGGCCTCCGGGCTGTCGTCGAGATCCCGTCCGGAATGGCCCGGCAGGCGTTGGACACGGCGTTCTACGGCAGCGAACGGGAGAGGGTCGAGCTGGCTGCCAACAGCACGGAGGTGATGTTGGAGGCCTTGTTTCTTGGCGGCGCAACCAAGCGTTTGGTCTCTAAGGCAAGGGAGGGCCTGAGCCCCCCCATGACAAGCGGGCTACCCCGGTTGCCCTCGGCTAGCGACGCCCGCTTCATCTTCGATTCTCGCGCGAGCCGATACAGAGACCTCGAGACGGGCAGATTTGTCTCAGCTCGTGACTTGCCCTATCCCCCTAACAGGGGGTTCGCCTCCAGCGTGCGCACTTCCGTGTCTGAGGGTACGGTGGTCGCGCGGTATGGCCCTCCCAGCGGCCGATATGCCGCTCCTCCCGGCGCATCGGTCTCTGATCTGGGACTACCGGTCGGCTCTGAGGACTTGGCCTACTCTCAGTATCGAGTCGTGCGCGCATTCGAGGCCGAAGCCGGCCCGGCCGCTCCAGTACCAGAATTCGGAGCCAGAGGAGGGGCGCTACAGTACTACTTCGACCAATCGGTCGAACAGCTCGTCGATGCCGGCTACTTGGAGCCCATCCCTTGACTCCCCTGATCGAGGTCACCTGCCCTAGCTGCGCTACCGGCTACCAGCTGCCCTACAACGCGCTTGGTCGTGAGATGAACTGCCCGCAGTGCGGCGTCAGCACTATCCCACAGGTAAAGGCCGACACTGTGATCCCCGATACGGGCTACGCTCTCAGATTCTCCGACTTCCTAGAACTCGTCAGAGTTGGCGACCGGGAAGTGGCCGGCATGCTCCAGGCATGGTTCGGCGTCCGGTCGGCTGGTGAGGAGGAGGGCACCGTGATGACGGAAGACGGCCGGTTGCTCGACCTCTTCGACCTCCACCTGGAGATTCAGGACGATCCTGCAAGACAGAAGAGCCTCTACCAAGCCGCGATGTCTCGATGGCGGTGAGCGTTTCCTGAAGGCGCCGTCGAAAAACCGGAACCGCCAGTGGCTGCCAGCAGGATTCCTGTGGCACCTGAACCAGCGGGCGACACCTCGGCGTGGAGCGCGACGATTCCCTAGAACCGAGGCTCAAACCAAGTCGGAACCGCATTCCTGCGGCTAAGATCCGCCCCAGATGTCCACTTCCTACCGAGTGCTCATGCACTCCCTGTACTACCCGGCGGTTCTCGGCACCGGCCTTGTGCTGTGGATTCACAAGGCGGCCAACCACCCGGACTTGGCCAGCGCCGCTGCCGACACTTCTCTCTACTTCGGCCTCGTCCTGGTCGCCTTCTTCAGTGCTTCCTACTTGCGAACAGAGGCACGACCTCCAGGAAGCTATGGCGCAGTGCCGTTCCTTCTCGACCTTGGCGAGATCGTGTTGCTGTTTCTGGCCTTCTTCTTCCTCGGATACCTGGACATTGGTAGAGCTGGAACCGAGCAGTGGCAGCGTTTCTATCTGACGGTGGCCGCTATTCCGGTCTTGCAGCAGCTCTGGAACCTGACGCTGAAGAACCGTGTATTCCTTCCTCTGGCTGCCATCGCAGTCGCTGTTCTGCTCGCCGCCGCCGCCGCGATCGATCGCTTCCCCTGGGTGAACTTCGCGATGCTTCCGGTCCTCGCTCTGCTCTTGGCTCGCTACTTCTACGTCCTTCGCAGGCTGGGGTGGAGCGCCTTGTCCGGGGATGATTAGAGTGCCGCTGCCTCGGACCGTCGGCGCCGCAGCGGTCTCTATTGCCCTAATCATCATGCTCGGGCTCCAACTTCTCGATCCGGAACAAGTAGTCCTCGACGAAGGCGTCAGAGCGGCCTCTCCGGGCAGCTTTGTAGAACTCAGCGACGGCATCGTTCACTACGATCTTGAAGGAGACTCCGACGCACCAACGGTCGTGCTGATCCCGGGCGACATCGGAGGTTACTGGTGGTTCGACGAAGCAGCCGGTGTCTTGTCGGAAGCGGGCCTGCGCGTTCTGCGCTACGACCTCTACGGCCGCTGGCTCTCTGATCGCCCTTCCGCCAGATACAACGAGGACCTCTTCTTGCGCCAGCTAAGTGAACTCCTGGAGGCGGTCGGTGTGACGGAACCGATTCACCTGGTGGCCGCCTCATTGGGAGGCGGCGTGGCGGTCGCCTTCGCTGAGCGGTTCCCCGATCGAGTCGATCGATTGGTCCTACATTCACCTGCTGGTGCATCGCCCTCGGTGGAGCGAGACTTCCGGCTCTTCCGAGTGCCCATCCTCGGCAATCTCGCTCTGAGGCTGCTGAGCCGGAAGATCGTCGAGAGGTTCCCCGAGATCAACTTCTCGAGCACCGAGAGGATCGATGTGGACAGGGTCGTTGGGCTCGTCGAGCAGGAGATCTCGCTCAAAGGCTGGCGGCGGGCACACCTCTCTTCGTGGCGAGAGCTACCACCGAACATCCTCGACAAGTACACGTCGGTGGGGCGTCACGAGCGCGAGGTCCTCTTGATCTGGGGAAGGGACGATCGTGTGCTGCCCTTCGAGGATCATGAATCGATTCTGCAGGCGATGCCGGGAGCCAGCTTCCTGCCCGTGGCCGATGCTGGGCACGCTGCTGTGTACGAACGTGGCGAAGAGGTGCTGCCGGAGATCGTTCGGTTTCTGACACAGAGCGACTGACACCTCCGGGTCGCCGGCAGGTCCTGAGCCCGAACCTCGAGAGAGGATGTGTCGACTCATCTCGGCACTCAGCCAGAACTCAGTTCGAAGAGCGCGGACCCTCGGTTCGACCACAGAAGAGCCACAGCTGTCGCTCATGTTGGTTCTCGCCGTCGGGCTTCTGCTCGTTGCGCACAAAGCGCCTCGTGACGACCTGCCCGTCGTTGTTGGGATAGAGATAGGCATCCAACCATCGACTGGACGAGAACTGCTGCACGGAATAAACAGAGCATCCGTCGAAGCCGCGAGGGCGCCGCCTGTGGCTGCGCTGGATGTCCCAAACCTGGCTGGGATGATGGCCGAGGCAAGGGACGCTGCAGTTCTCGTCGGGAAACTGCCTCCGCCTGGTCACGACCATGTGGTCGTCATATGAAGTGCTGTAGGCGTCCAGATAGCCGCGGTCTTCGTCTACCGAGCTCGCCTGCTTGAGGGTGCAGCCCAGCTCCGCATTGGATTGCCCCCTCCCACGAGCCGATCCTCGCTCGGCGACCCAAACCTGGGTCCCGTCGTTGATGCCTCTCGGAGGCCTCAAGACGGCTGCGTGGTCCTTGCGTCGTCCGTCCTTTCGGATGCCGTTGCTCTCGTAGGCATCGAGGATCAGCTCGGTGCGCAGTTGGAAGATTCTGTACTGCTTCCCATCACTCAACTCGCACCACGCTCGGGCGGCTCTCGGCGCTCCGAGCAGGAGCGTCGTCAGGAGCATTGCCATCACAATGGTGGAGCGCCTAGCCGTCAGGTCGGGCATGCTGTCTCCTCGGGGTGCGCGACGATGTCGCTGCCGCGCCCGATGCGTCCCGCCTGAGAGAGCCTTGGACTCGCGGTTCCTCTGGCTCCGGTCGGCTGGGCAGTTCGAACGGCGCCCGGACGATGGGCCTCGGCGTGGGGTCTTGAGTGGCTTGCCTGTGCTCAAGAGACTATCACTTGGTTGGGTGGTGGCTCGCCGGATCGGGTGCCGTCGCACCTCCCCAGGCCGCGATGTCTCGATGGCGGTGAGCGTTTCCTGAAGCGCCGTCGAGAAACCGGAACCGCCCCTCGCTGAGCTATCTCAGAGAATCAGCGAGATCGCAGCGGGCCATGCTGCCGGCTTGCCGCCGAGTTCACCCCAGCTCTGACGATCGGAGGCCTGCTCCCTGCGAACCCCAAGCACAATTGAGCTCCGAATTGGAGGCCCGAATTAGAGGCCTCTCAGGAATACTGAAGAGTGGATCGCTACTACGAGCGGACCGAGGTTGTGGTCCAACTCGAGGCTCGATGGACGCCAATCGGCTATCATCCTCGCTATGGGCCTCTCCTCTCTCGTCCGCGAGGCGCGCCTCCGCGCCGGGCTCTCCCAGGCAGCCCTCGCCCGGCGGGCTGGAACCGCCACATCGACCGTGGCGCGGATCGAGAATGGGGTGCGCCAGCCGGCAGCGGAGTTGGTCGAGCGGTTGGTGCGTGCCGCCGGGTTCGAGATCGAAGCCGCGCTCGGCGAGCCGGATCCGGGGACCGATTCGATGTTCGAGCGCACTCTCAGACTGACACCGGCCGAGCGGTTGAGCGCGGCCGCCCGCGCGGCGCGCCTGGTTCAGCGCGGGCGGGCATCGTTGGCGGCCCTTCATGGCAGCGGGTGAGTTCGACCCGGAGAGGATGCTCCGGGTCCTCGAGGCTGCGGGGGTTCGCTTCGTCCTGATCGGCGGAATGGCCGCCGTGCTCTACGGCGATGTCGGAGTAACGATCGATCTCGACGTGGTGCCGGAACGTTCACCCGACAACCTGAGACGACTGGCCGGGGCGCTCGGGGAGCTCTCGGCGAGGATCCGCACGGACGGCGTCGCCGAGGGCCTGCCGTTCGATTGTTCGGCCGAGTTTCTGGGGAGCCTCTCGCCGGACGCGATCCTCAACCTCACCACCGCCGCCGGGGATCTCGATTTGACCTTCGTTCCCAGCGGCACACGCGGCTATCCCGACCTGAAGCGACAGGCGGTGGTCGTCGAGGTCGGCGAAGGAGTGAGCGCAACCGTGGCGGCACTCGCCGACGTCATTCGCTCGAAGGAAGCCGCCGGCCGCGAGAAGGACCGCGCGGCTCTGCCTCGACTGCGTCGCCTGCTGGACCGGATCGGCGATCGACCGAAGGGGTGAGGTCCCTCTGGGGAGGTGGGGAGGAGGCCTCAGAGGAAT
The DNA here is from genome assembly GCA_965223855.1 of Candidatus Multivoradales bacterium. Classification (GTDB taxonomy): domain Bacteria; phylum Acidobacteriota; class Thermoanaerobaculia; order Multivoradales; family JAHEKO01; genus CALZKB01. The sequence continues at coordinate 1,063,672 of CBDCXM010000009.1, read as the reverse complement.
ACTGACGGGTGGAGGCCTGACAGGAGTACTGAAGACCCAGACTCATTTCCCTTCGCCTCCCTTCGGGCTGCGTCTGAAGGGTCGTGGGTCCGGCCTAGCTCCTTGGCGATCTTCGAGTGGGCGTAGCGCATGAAGTCGGCGAGCTGCTTCGAGTCGTCGGGCCACAGCAGCAGGTGGGCGTGGTTCGAGAGGTAGACGCAGTAGCAGACCTTCATTCCGTACTTGCGTTGAGCACGGGCCAGGGCGCCGATGATGATGGCGTTGACCTTGGCAGAGGGCCGTAGCAGGAAGCGACGCTGCACAGCGCGGGCTGTGACCTCGACGAGGCGAGGGCCGGGGAGGTGGCGAAGTCTGTAGCCCATCTCGTCCCTACAGACGGAGGGACGATCCTCATCCTTGCATTAACGCTACGGCACTATCTCCCCAGCGAAGGTGGCGTCGAGCCCACGAGATCGGGCGACTCCTTGCGGTGTTCCTGTGACACCTGAAGCTGGAGTGACACCTGAACCTGGGGCGTCCGCCCAGTCAACGAGGTTTCGACCCGAAGAGAGTAGGCTCGTCGCGATGGCCCGCTCACTCGCCCTGGCCGTTCTGGCCCTCCTAGCCGCCGGATGTGAGTCCGGCGACGACAACGCCTCGGGGCCGACGGCGCCGACCGACGAGATCTGCGGCGGCTACCCGGACTGGGCGACTTCAGCTTACGTACTTCCCTATCCGGTCGGGCGAGCCCATCGAGTTTCGCAAGGCAACTGCACGCAGCACAGCCATCAGGGGACCCTCAGGTACGCGTACGACCTCGAGATGCCGTTCGGTTCCATCGTCACCTCGGCCCGCGACGGCGTGGTCGTCGGACTCAGGATCGACCAGCCGGCCGGCAGCCGAGGATTGACCGGATCGAACTGGATTCAGATCCAGCATGCCGACGGAGTGGTCAGCGAGTACGTCCATCTCGAGCAGTTCGGCAACCTCGTCGAGGTCGGCGACGCCGTGCAGGCGGGCGACCCGATCGCCCGCACCGGCGACACCGGTGATGTCGGCACCTTCCCGCACGTCCACTTCGATCTCGTACCGTGCGGCAGCAACCTCGCCTGCACCACACTGCCGGTGACCTTCAGCAACACCACGCCACACCCGGGAGGTCTGGTGGAGAACGTCGTCTACGAGGCGCTGCCCTACTGAGGCGCTGCAGGCGAAACCACTGCAGCTGTCGTCGAGGATGCAACGACGACTCTGCCGGCGCCACGACGTGGGTTCCCCGACCAGGAGCGGCAGCAGGCTCCCGGGAACCGCTTCTTCCCTCTGGCGTTTGCACCAGTGGACCCAACGAAGCAAGGAGACCTCGATGAAGCTCCTACACCCCCGCATGCTCCTTCTGATCGCGGCGCTGAGCGCGGTCGGTCACCGCGGCCTCGAAGCCGACGAGGTGGGGCGCGAGCAACGCCTCGCCGAAGCGATCGTCGCGGCCTTCAACGATCCCGACCCGGCAGAGCGCGAAGCCCGGCTCGACGCCGTCTTCGGCGAGCGCGAACGCAACGCGAAACTGGCGACAGCGCTCGGCTTTCTCGCCTCCCGCCACGGGCAGGTAGCGGTCGAGGAGATCGCCGACTCCGGACCGACCTTTGCCACTCTGGTGCTCGCAGGCGAACAGGAGGGCGACTACCTCACCCTGAACCTCGCCTTCGAGAACGCTGGGAGCGACACTCCCCTCTCCGTCAGCTTCCGTCCCGGCCGACCGGCGCCGGCGACGCCGACGATCGACCGCATCGTGCTCGGGAGCCTGCTCGAGGAGGTTGCCCATCTGCTGCGCTCCGCCTATGTGCTGCGCGAGCAGCGCGAGCGGCTGGCGGATGCGGTGGCCGCCTGGGAGGTCGAGCGCTTCGCCGACATCGACTCGAACATCCGGCTGGCGGAGACGCTGACGCGCGAACTGCGCGAGCTGCAGGACGACCGACATCTCGCCGTGCTCGATCCCGTCACGGCCGACGGCCGCTGGGAGGACTCCTCGCATAGCCCGAACGACGGACAGCCCGAGCACGGCGGCCCGGTGCCGGAGAAGCGCTCGACCGGTGCGGACTACGGTCTCGCCAGAGCCGAGCTCCGCGACGGCAACATCGGTTACCTCGAGGTCGCCGGCTTCGACGGCTCGCCTCCCGCCCTCGAGCGCCTCGCCGCGCTGATGCCGCGCTTCCGCGATGTCGATGCGATGGTCATCGATCTGCGCGGCTGCCCCGGCGGCGAGCCGGCCATGGTCCGTGCGCTGTCGTCGTACTTCTTCGCCGAACCGACCCTTCTGGCCGTGAGCGAAGCGCCCTGGACCTCCGGCCCCGAGGAGCGCTGGACCGAGCCCGTCACGGAGGCCGGCCGCCTGCCGACCGTGCCGCTCTACCTGCTCACCAGCAGCCTCACCGCTTCCGCCGCCGAGAGCTTCGCCTTCGGCCTGCGCCGCAACGGCCGCGCGACCCTTGTCGGTGAGACGACCGCGGGCGCCGGCCACCTCGCCGACCTGCGGCGATTGCCCGGAGACTTCGGGCTCCAGCTGCCGATCGGGCGCACCTATGACCCCGACACAGGCCTCGGCTGGGAAGGGAACGGCCTCGACCCCGACCACCCTTCCACCCCGGAGGCCGCGCTCGAACTCGCGCTCGAGTTGGCGACCGGCTCTTAGGGCTACCTCACTCGTCGCCGATCACGAACTCGGTCGGCGGGCGTGTCTCGATACACTCGGTCTCGACCTTCGACTGACGCGCTCTCGACGAACTGACGCTGGATCCTCGCAATGCAGGGCCTGCCCACCCCGCGGAATAGACGGAATAGAGGCCTCACACGAATACAGGAGAGGCCGAGAACAAGGCGGGCCTCCTCTCTTTCCTCATCGGCGACGTCCACGCCCACGATGTCGGTACCATCCTCGACCGGGAGGGGATCGCCGTCCGAGCCGGCCACCACTGTGCCCAGCCCGTCAGCTCTTGGGGATTGGGCCGTGGCTTCCTTCGTGCCAACCGCGAGGCACTTCTTGGTCTGGCGAGAAGGGCCTTGTTTGAAGTAGAGGAACAGAGGCCACACCACCCCGATCTACCTTCGAGAGGTGACGGTGACTCGAATCGACTAGGGACTCCTGCGGGCGCCACGACCGACTCGCTACCAGGAGGGGTCCGTCTCTCTCCAAAGCGCCGAGAAGCAGAACCACTGGTGAGGTGTCCTTCGGATCTCTCGCTCCAGCAGCGAAGCGAAGGCCTGTGCTGACCGCTTGATGAGCGTCTGGGATGCTGAACCGGAGACGTCTATCGGCGGGTGAACTCGAACCAATGTCCGACGCCGTCCTTCGCGGGTCGCGAAGACAGGCAGGACGGGAACTCCCGCCGCGCGGGCCAACATGAACGGTCCCGCGGGCAGCCGATAAGGGCGATCGAAGAGGCGCACCTCGACGTCACGGCCGCCCGCGGTCGGTCGGTCGGCCTGCAAGGCGACCATCCCTCCTTCACGAAGAACCCCGAGCAGCTGCGCTCCGAGACGAGGGTCGTTGCGGTTGAAGTGGACGACCAGACCGGGAGAGGCGTCTCTCATCAGGCTCTCCACCATCCGCTGGGCGCGAGGGTTCATCTCAGGGTCTCTGACCACGTGCACCTCCTGCACCGGCCGCCCCGGGTAACCGACCGAAGCCAGTTCCCAGTGACCAAGGTGAGCGGTCACCGCCACGACGCCTCCCTCTCCGCTTCGTGCAGCCTCGAGGTGCTCCAGGCCGAGGCGGGTCTGTTCGGGCATCGCCACTCCATTGAGCCATTCGTAGCGCTCGGTCAGGCACCAGGCGAGTTGGTGCATGGTGGAGAGGATCCGCCTTTGCCGTTGGAGCCAGCCGCAGGGCCCTAGCGCCACTTCGAGGTTCGAGGCGATCGCCCCGCGAACTCGGCGGAGCAGTACGAAGAAGACAGCCGTGAAGACCGAGATTCCGGCCCGGATTCCCCATTCGGGCAGAATCGAGATTCCCCACCGATGGAAGCGGTACCAGAAGGCGCCCGTGATCTGGAGTCCGCCGAGGAGGCGCTGGAGCGCACTCGGCCGAGGAGCATGTGGACTCGATCCGGAGCGATCCGTCGCGCGGTGCGACCACCCGTCGCGCCTGGACTGCTTCTCTCCGTTCGTCCCCGAGCGACTCCGGTAGCCAGCACCCATGGTCTGCGACCGGCCCATACAAGAACTCGCGGAGAATCGTCTCCTGGAGTCCGATCCCGTGCTTCGGGTCTCGAGCGGACCCGACGGCGCCAGAGGAGTCGCGTCTCAGGTGCGGACACCTACGCTCACAGCTCTCCGCGACGGCTTCCACGAGTAGGTTGGAGCGTGCCCTTCAGGACGGGCCAGGAAGAAGGCCGCTCGATGTTGCGCGGCATCGGACTCTTCGCCGCTGATTTCCGCTTGTCTCCCTGAGGGGGTGCGTTCGGACGGAACAGCTACCTGCGACCGGGACCGGCCGACGCGGGCATACCCTTAGGAGTGCTACTCTAATTCCAAGTATCCGCCCATCTCTGTTTGCAGTACTGCCGTCCGCTTTGCGGAGTTCGGAGGGACTCTCTGTGAATCGACGTGTCTTCCCGGCTGTAGGCCAGGTGTTCCTTTGCCTTGCCCTCGGCTCAGTTTCCCCATCCACCTCTCAACCGGCCGAGGTCACCCGGCTCCTCCAGCAGGGGCTGCGGCACCTTCAGTACGAGCGCTACTCCGCGGCGATCAATTCTCTCGAGGAAGCGTGGGAGCTCGATGGCGCCGATCCGATGATCGCGCAGAACCTGGCGTTCGCGATCCTGAACGAGCATCGCCCGCCGACCGGAGCAGCACTTTCCGAGGCCGAGGCTCTGATGCGCTTCTCACTCGAGAACGGAGGCGACGCCGTAGTGCGGGTCTTTCACCTCCATCGCGGGCTGAGGGGATTCGCCAAGTCCGAGGGCAGTTGCTTCGGCCACCTCAAGTTCGGGGCTAGCGGTGTCCACTACCTGACCGAGGTGTCGGACGACGGCTTCTCGGTCAGCCCCGGCGATGTCGAAGCGTTCGTCTTTTCTGAGCGATGGCAGTCGGTGACGAGTGGGGCCTTTGGAATCGAAACCACCGGACCGAAGTACCGCATGCGGTCGATCGGTCGTACCGAGGCCGAGGCGCAGTTGGTCGTCCGCCTCGGTCAGGAGTTCCTATCTTCCGCAGGAGGCAACTGATGAAGCGTCTACTCGCCTTGATCGTCCTGGGGGCAGTGGCCCTCGAACCCAGTCTGGAAGCGGCGCAGCTCAAGAAGCTCAAGAAGGTGATGAGTCGCGAGGGGAGCGAGCAGCGCAAGGAGAAGCGCGAGCAGCGGACGCGAGCTCGGATCGAGGAGTTGGCGGCAGAGCTCTACGAGACGGACGAAGAGTTCCGAGAAGCCGTGGATCAACAGCATGGCAACAACCTCAAGAAGCACATGAGGCGGGCGTTCGAGGTGAATACATCCCAGCCGTCAAGTCCCGTGGTGATTCGCGAGGACAGACTTCGGCTGCACGGTCGAGACACGCTCTACGACAACCTGATGATTCAGGCCTACGTCAATCGACTCGGCCAGAGCCTCGTGCCCGAGGGAACACTCACTTATTTCTCGTTCCGACTCATCAACGACCCGGTGCCGTTCGCGGAGACATTGTCGACGGGCACGATCTACCTCTCCACCGGCCTCGTCGCCTCATTGGAGAACGAGGCTCAGCTGGCCTATGTGCTGGCGCATGAGATGGCCCACGTCTACCTCGACCACTGGAAGGACTGGGCCAAGCTGGAGCTCGCTACGGAGGAGTACATGGAGAGGCAGGAGCGCCGGCAACGCTGGAAGATCCTACTTGCGGGCGGACTCGGCGCCGCCGTCGGCAAACAGATCGATGGAGACAGCGGAATGATGGCCGGCGCCTTCGTTGGAGCCGCCGCCGTGGCCCTCACTCAACCCAGAGTGGAAGTGGATTGGGACACCGCACAGGAGGACGAGGCCGACCGACTCGCCTTCGACGCTCTGCGGGAACTCTCCTACGACACTCAAGAGGTGCCGATCGTCCTCGCGAAACTCCTGGACACGGCGGTTCAGGATCGGCGCGTCGGACTCGGTTTCATCGGGAACCCCGCTCGTCTCCGCGAACGCCTGGCCCAGGCGGAACGGCTACTGGTGGAGACCTCTTTCGCCACCGCTGCAACTGGATCCGGCTCGTTGCTGATCGACACTCATCGCTATCGCCAACTGATGGCCGAACTCTGGCGGGACAACGGGATCCAGGCGCTTCTGTTCGACATGTTCCGTACCGCGGAGAACAACCTCCGGCAGGCGGTCGAGGTTCGATCCAACGACCCCACCGCGCTCTACTACTACGGCAAGCTCCTCTCGAGGGTCGGGCGGACCGAGGACGAACTGGCACAGGCGCGGGAGTACTTCCGGCGGGCTGCCGAGCACGACACCAGAAACTGGAACTTCGGTGCGCACCTCCACTACGCCATGACGCTCCTGAGCGAGACCGCCGATCCCGCTACCGTTCAGATGGCGGCGGAGCAGCTCCAGGCCTACATCGAGAGCTACTCCAACTACTGGGTCCGGCAGTACGCGATCCGCCAGCTTCCCTCTCACCTGGACACGCTCTACGACTTCATGAGCATGAGCGGCCAGGCGGGGTGGAGTCCCGATCTTCCTGAGGCTCCACCCGACTATCTCTTCGCGGACTGGGAGGAAGGCGCGAGGAAGGTCGAGTGATTTCGAAGCGGTTGGTCTCGACCTGCGTTGCCCTCATCGCTCTGGCCCCGGCAGCCAACGGAGCGGGGCGCATCCAGCGCTTCCAATTGCGGCTGCCGGACCTCCAGGTCGGGGCGATCTCGGGGGATCGCGTCGATGCCCCGGCGGCGACGGTTCGCAGGATCGAGATCGACGTGCTGAGCCCGCTCTCCGAGCAGCTCAGGAAGAACCTCATCCATACGTCGCTCAACGGGCTCGCCACCGCGACGATCTCCGAGGTGAGACGCAACGGCGACGCGCTGACCGTCATCCTCCATCTCGACCGGCGGGAGGAATTCCGCCTGCAGCCCGGCGAGAACACCGTGTCGATCTCCGTTCAGAATCAGCGCGGACGAGAGTTCGACCGCACCTGGCAGATCAACCTCGGGGAACGAGACGACTTCGTCTATGAGTTCACGGGTGGACCGGGGGTCGTCAATCCCGGCTACCCGGACGTGAACCTGCTGCGCCCGCAGGAGCCGCTGAAAGTCGATAGGTCCCAGGCGGAGACGACGGTGTCGGTTGTCGCAAAGATCCGGAGCCGCAATCCGATTCGGAGCGTGCGACTGGGGGAGCTCGCACTGACCGACCTGAAAGGCAAGACGCAGGGCGACCTCGAGACCGAGATCCAGGTAGGCGAACTTCCTGCTCTCGTGCCCCTGGCGGTCGTCGATACTCGAGGGAACGCCTCGCGCATCTGGATCCCGGTCTCGTACGCCCCTCGCCGGGCCCCTCCTCGCCTCTCAGGTCGAATGCGTCTGCTTTCGATCGCGATCGCGCGCTACCCGGAGGGCGGTGAGGACATGCCGTTTCATCGGGCGAGTGAAGTCAACTCGGCGGCCATCGCAGCCGGACTGGACGAACTGGGCCTGCTTGGCGAGGAGGACCTGACGGCCCTCGAAGACGGCCTCGCGTCCTCCACCGCCGTGAAGTCCTCCTTCGGCAGGCTGGTGCGAGCCCTCGGGCCGTCCGAGGTCCTGATCGTCTATTTCGCAGGCTACGGAATTCGCGAGCCGGGATTCCCTCTCGACCGTACCTATCTGGCCACGAGCGACACCCGGCCGGGGCAGCTTCGCGCGACGGCGGTCGATCTCGAGGACCTCGCCTACATGCTCGACGAGGGGTTGCACCCTGAAGCACGCGTGATCCTCGTGCTCGACGTTTTCGAGCCCCTCAACGCCATCGGGGGAGCCGCCGGCCGCCGGCAGCTGATCGGTCGGCTGGCCGATCTCGGTGCGGGCAGTGAGAACATCGTCGTGCTCGCTCCGGACCCGGGGTACGCGGACGAAGGGCTTGCCATGACGTTTCTCGACAGGCTGACCGAGGGCACCCTGGGGGCGGCGGATCTCAACCAGGACCGGGTCCTGACGTCGACCGAGGTCTTCGACTTCCTGCGCGACCAGAGCCTGGACTGACCGGCTCGGGTGCCACACTCCGGGGCGTTCGGCTCGTTCAGCCGGACGCGAAGACGCCGCATCGGAAGCCGTACATCGGAGTTCGGCTCCCGTGCGAGTCGATCAGGCGGAAGGAGAAGCGGAGGAAACTTTCGTCGTGGCGCCACGACCCTCCTCGAAGCACGGCCGTGGCGCCGCGTGGGTCGGACGCGACCCACTCTGCGGCGTTGCCCAGCATGTCGAAGAGGCCGAACCGATTCGGCGCTCTTCGTTTCACCCCTCGAGCCCTCTGCGCGGAGTTGGCGGAGTACCAGGCCGCATCCTCCAAGCGTTGGGGCAGCTCTCGAGCTTCGCCTGCTCGAGCGGCGTACTCCCACTCGACCTCGGTCGGCAGGCGAGTGGCCGCGAGGGTGCAGAACCTCGTGGCTTCCGAATACTCGACGTTGACCACCGGCTGATCCCCGTCTCCCCACTCGGCGTTGAAGGAAGGGGAGGGGGGCAACCGCGAACGCGACATCACCCGGACGTAGGCGGACACCGTGACCTCGGATTCGCCGAGCCAGAAGCCGCGGGCCACCTGCTTCCGCTCTGCCGGCTGCTCATCGGGCTCACACTCGTCATCTCCTGGCGAGCACCCGAAGAGGAAACTGCCCGGAGGCACCCACACGTACGCGAGCCCATCCCTCGGGTTGAGCTTCGTCTCGCCGGCCCTGCTTCCGGCGGGCCAGGAAGTCCGTCTCGGGCGAGCTGTCGGAGCCTCCCCCGGGCCCTCTCCTCGAGATCCGGCACCGGCATCTCCGGCCGGCTCGGTGTCCTCCGGCGCAGCCTCGGCGCCGTCAGGCTCGGATCGCACCGCTGGTGTCGCCTGATCCATCTCCGCAGTTTCGTGAAGGCCGGAGGTCGACGGGGGCGATGCCACCGTATCGACCGCAGGCTCCGTCCGGCCCTGGAACCAAACTGCGACTGCAGCCAGGAGGACGACAACGCCGGCCAGCACAAGCAGCGCACCGCGGCGCCGGGCGCCGCCGCGAGGACCCATGGCCTTCTCTTCTTCGATCGCGCTCCTCGTGCGTTCGAGAAGCGATGCGGCCGTCGCCTCCCGCTCATGTACATGGGGTGCGAGCGCCGCGGCGAGCAGGCTCTCGAGGGAGCCGTTGGAGTCTTCGGGCCGGCGCACGGCCTCGTCCGGAGGGATGGGCGGCACCTCCTGTCGCGCCAGCCTCTGCTCCTCGTAGGCCTGGAGCTCCGCTCGCGCGAAGGGTTGTTGCCCGTACACCAGGCTGTAAAGAACCAAGCCCAGGGAGTAGACGTCCGTCGCCGGCCCGATGGGACCGTACGAGGCGTCGAGCTGCTCCGGGCTCATGTACGGAAGCGTGCCCTTCAACCCTCCCGTCGTCGCGGCGGCCGGTCCGGGTGGGAGGCGGGACACTCCGAAGTCGATCACCTTGGCGACCGCTCCCTCGATCTGCTGGACCACCAGCAGGTTGTTCGGCTTGAGATCGCGGTGGAGGATCCCGCGCGCCTGAGCGGCGGCGACACCGGCTGCCGCCTGGGCGAACAGCTCCAGGCGGGCCCTCGTGTCCAGCCCGTAGGCGTCGCAGTGCCGGGTGATCGAAACCCCCTCGACAAGCTCCATCACGATGCACGGCCGCCCATCGACGGCCATCGCGGTTCCGTAGACCTGGGCGACGTTGGTGTGGCGCAACAGCACAAGGGCTCGAACCTCCCGCTCGAAGCGGGAGCGAGCCGTCTCGCTCAGCGCCCCTGACCTGGGAATCTTGATCGCCACGGCGCGATCATGAAGCTCCGTCTCCCGCGCCCGGAACACCAGCGAGTGGCCGCCCGAGCCGATCGGCTGCAGGTCGGTGAAGCCCGCAATCTCGGGCAGCCCCCCCTCCTGCCAGGTGATCGGCTCCGCTGCGTTCGCCCGCGCAGCTTCGACGAACCCATCCAGGATCTCGCGATCGCGAATCCTAGCCCTCGCCCAGGCTTCCGGATCCGACTCGACCGAGTCGTAGTACTCCTCGAGCAGAGGTATCACACGCTGGCCGAGGTCGGCCCCGAGGCGCACCGCCCCCTCGCTTCCTCTCAGAGCACGCTCCGCAGCCACGCCTTGGCGGCGTCGGACTTGCGACGCACCGTCTTCTCGCTCATGCCCAGCAGCTCGGCCGTCTCGAGCACGGAGTTGCCGAGAAGGAACCGCACTGTCACCACGCTCACGAGCTCGGGCTCCGTGCGATCGAGTTCCACCAGCGCCTCGTAGAGCGCCAGGACATCGACGTCCATCACGGTCGAGGCGTCAGCGGGGTCCACGTCGGCGATCGGGATGTGGGTGAAGTCTCCTCCCCGTTTCAGCCGCAACTTCCGCTGCCAGTGTGCCATGTGCAGCCGCCGGGCGACCTGCCAGGCCCAGTTCTCGAAGTGCTTCTCGCTCTCGAAGAACCTGGGTTCCTTGCCGAAGAGAACGAGGGCCGCCTCGATCATCAGGTCGTCCGTTTGGTACGTGGCCGTCTTGCCCCGCAGATAGCGCAGGCACGACCGGCCGGTCCTGCGAAGCGACTCCATCGCGACCTGGACGACTTCGTCCTCCGAGACCACGGATCCCCTCAGCGCGAAGGCCTCGCGCAACGCACGGATCACGTCTTCCTGGATCTTCACCTGGGAAGACCCTACCCGCTCTGTGACCGGTTTTTCCACCAAACGCAGGAGTGCTCCTGAACCCCGTGGCCATCAGCAGTTGGGCCACGGAAACACCCACCCGTTCAGGGAAGGAGCACTCCATGAAGCAGTTCAGGATTCATCTCGCAGCACTACTGGCCGTGGCAGCCATTGCCTCACTGTCGGGGCTTCCGGCGAGCACCGGCGCCGGGGAAGCGCCATCGTCGGCGGACCAGCCGGCGCCGATAGTCGTCCTCGCGTCCTGCTGCGAAGACGACGACCGTGAGGAGGACGAGCCCGATCCGCCCAGCCTCGTCGCGCGCACGCTCGGCGCCTAGGTGTCGAGGTGTCCGGAGGGTCGGCAGCGGCCGGCCCTCCGGCATTTCGCAGCTATCTGGCAGAACCGGCTGCCGGAAACTCGCCCAGCGCCAGGAGAGCGTTCTCCGCTTCCACCGTGTAAGGCGCCTTCGCGCCTCGCACCCTGCTCAGGGTGGCGTGAGCCACGCGAAGCAGCCGTGTCGCCTCGGCGGTCTCGCCCTTCGCGGCCAGGCAGCGGGCCAACAGCGACCGTGCCCGAGCGATCTCCCACGAGTCCGGCGCGTGTCGGCTCTCGAGGCTCGCCAGCGCATGTGTCACCAGTTCTTCTCCGGCCTCTTCGCGGTCCGTCTCGAGGTAGAGCTCCGCCAGATCGAGTTCGCCCAGGGCGGTACTCGTATGGTCTGCTCCGAGCTCGGCCCGCCGAACTCGCAGGGACTCTTCGAGCACCTCCGAGGCCTCCCGGGAGTCTCCCTTCTGGAGCAGCAACCGACCGAGGGCGGACAGAGCGCTCGCGACCCTCGGATCGTCGGCGGCGAAGTTCGCCCGTCGGATTCTCAGCGCCTCGCGCAGCAGGCGCTCCGACTCCTCCAGCTCGCCGGACTGACGGTAGAGCGACCCCAGGCCCAGGAGGCTGCGCGCCAGCACCGGCGAGTCGGGCGACTCGCTCGACCTTCTGCAGGCCAGTGCCCGGAGGTAGAGCCGCTCGGGCTCGCGCACCTCTCCCTGTGTGGCGAGAATCAGCGCCATATTCCCCCATGCCTTGACGAGCCGCGGATCGCACGGGTTCGAAGCGCCGAGTGCCTGGCGTCGAGCGAGTACGTCGCGGTAGAGAGGCTCGGCCTCGCGATATCGCCCGAGCCGGAAGTAGAGGCTGGCGCGGTTGCTGAGCACCTCGGTCAGCTCGGGATGGTCCTCCGGGTACTCGGCGCGAAGCAACTGCTCGGCCTTGTCGATGGGCCGCCGGGCCTCTTCCAGCCGACCGAGGCGAACCAGTGCCTGGCCGACGGAGCCGAGCAGATCGGCCCTCACCAGCGGATCGCCCCCTTCGTCGTTGAGCGCCTCCTCGGCCCTGCGGAGCAGATCCATGGCCTGAGGCTGACCTTCGACCCCGGGTGCCTCGAGCGAGTTCCAGAAGAGGTCCTTGGTGAACTCGAGAGCCGTGTCCGAACGCGCTCGCGCCGCATCGGCCAGCGATCGCTGCTCGACGGCCCGCCGCCAGAGGATCGTCGTTGCGGCCGTGGTGCTCATGAGAAGCACCAGGAACGCGCCCAGCGCCAGGAGCGCTGCCCGATGCCTGGCCGCGAATCTCGACAACCGGTAGGCGACGGTCGCCTCCCGGGCTCGAACCGGGAGGCCCTCGAGATGGCGCTCGAGGTCGCTCGCCAGCTCATCGACCGTCCGATAGCGATCTCCGGCAAGAGGAGCCATCGCCTTGAGCACGATGCTGTCCAGATCCCCCGCCAGATCGCTGCTCCCGGCCACCTTGCTGGGTAGCGGCCGCGGCCCACCGATCGCCTCGACCAGCGCCAGGGCGTCGTCACCGGATTCGGCGAACGGGTGCCTCTCGGTCAACACTTCGAACAGCACAACCCCCAGGGAATAGATGTCGGAGCGGGTCGTGAGCTCGTTGCCGCGGAGCTGCTCGGGGCTCGCGTAGCGCAGGGTCATGGGTAGCTGATGATCCGACGTCAGATCGTCGCCCACGACTCCGCTATCGATGAGCTTGGCGATCCCGAAGTCCAGCACCTTCGGCTCACCGTCCCGATCGACCAGGACGTTCGCCGGTTTCAAGTCCCGGTGGATCACCAGATGCTCGTGGGCTGAACTCACGGCAGAGCAGACCTTGAGAAACAGCTCGATGCGAGCTCTCAGCGACAGCTGCGAGCGGGCGACGTGCATGTCGATGGGGCTACCATCGACGAACTCGAGTACGAAGAACGGCGTTCCCTCTTCCGTCTCGCCTCCATCCAGGATCCTCGCGATATTGGGGTGGTCGAGGAGGGCCAGTAGCCGGCGCTCGCGCCGGAACCGCCTCGTCGCGCTGCCGGCAGTGACGCCGGCACCGAGAGTCTTGATCGCCACCTCGAGTTCGAAGTCGCCTTCGCGGACCGCCCGCGCCACGGATCCCATGCCTCCCTCGCCGAGCTTCTGGACGATGCGATAAGGACCGATTCGCCGGCCCACCGCAAGCCGGTGCCCCGGGTCCGGCCGGCTCAAGGAGAAGAGGGGGCTCTCCGACCACAGAGCCTCGACTTCATCGAACTCGAGGAGCGACATCACCTCTCGAGCAAGGTCGGGCTGCCTGGAGCGCAGCTCCTCCAGCGCGGCGTTGCGATCCTTCGACTCGAGCGCAAGGATCCGCTCCAGGCAGCGCTTGAGAGTCTCGTCTCCCGGTGGCTTCATGACGACTCGCCCGGCGGAGTGCCGGACAGGTACCTCCGCAGCCACAGGCGCGCGAACTTCCAGTCCCGCATGACGGTGCTACGGGCCAGGTCCAGGACCCTCGCGATCTCATCGAAGGTCAACCCGCCGAAGGCATGGAGTTCGACGACCCTCGCGCTCCGCGCATCCTCCTCGGCCAGGCGAGCGAGCGCTTCGTGGAGAGCGAGGAGTTCGTCGCTCCTGCCCTCGGAGAACGACATCGCCTCGTCGAAGACGACTCGTATCGCGTCGCCGCCGCGCTTCTGCGCGCTGCGCCGGCGGGCATAGTCGACCAGGATGTGGCGGATCATCTTGGACGCCACAGCGAAGAACTGCTCGCGATTGCGCCATGGCGGCCCCTTGCGCCCCTCGAGCTTCAGATAGAGCTCGTTGACGAGCGCCGTGGGGTGGAGGGTGTGGCCCTGCCGCTCGCGCGAGTAGTACTGCTGAGCGATCCTTCGCAGATCGTCGAAGATCAGGGGAATCAGCTCATCGCGAGCCTCCGGGTCACCGTCTCCCCAGGCTTGCAGGAGTCTCGTGACGTCACCGGGACCCGTCGGCACTTCGCCCCCCTGATGCCGTCGCAGAGCCTGCCGACGCAAGGCCACGGCGGAGCCCGGCGCCGCCGATGCTCTTCGGACCGATCGGTCTCATCCTGCGCCATTGTAGACATGAATCGACACACGCATCCGCCGTCACCCCTTCTCGTCGCTCGGAACCGGCACGCATCTTCGTCCCGGCTCTTCACACCTGTGTTGCTCCTTTCGAGCGCGCTGCTCCTGCTGGCCGCCTGCTCGGACAGCAACCCGGCCGAACCTCCCGCGGGTGTTCTTTCTGTCTCACTCCGCGTGTCCGTGATCGGCGGCTTCGACAATGCGAGAGCCCTCGTCCTCGGGCTCGAACTCGACGGCGAGCGGATCCTCACCTCCGATCGCCGGGCCACCGGCGGCTGTCGAACCTGCATCCTGACCACGGTCCACTCCGCGCTCAGAAGCGGGGAGCACGCCCTCGAGATCGTCGCCGTGGAACACCAGGGAGGCGTGAGCGACGGCAACATCCTGGGCTACGGCTGGGTCGGGACGCTGCGGGTCTCCCGGATCGACGGCACCCAGGTGCAGCTGATCGAGTTGGAAGGGGCGGAGCCGGTTTCGAACGGCGGGAGGTTCCGGATCGCGACCTTCCGCTCGAACTGAGTCGGTAGACGGGCGTCGCGGGCCGCAGTCGGACTGAGTGGACCCGGTCGGACCCTATCGCCCGCGTTGTCGCTTAGAGGGGTGAAACGGGCAACCGATCCACTCATCGAGTACCAGGAACGAGGGAGACCGAAATGAAACGACCCACACCTGCAGTTCGAGCGGCAGTCCTGCTCATGGGGCTGCTGACCTGCTGGCCTTCCGAGGCTGCTGACCTCGGCTTCCGAGGATTCGAGCTTCGCGCCGGCATGGTCGAACCGGATCTGGGCGACTCGACCTACGGCTTCGGCGCCGCCGTCGATCTGGGTGAGCTCCATGACGGACTCAGGCTCTACCCGAGCGTCTTCTACTACTCGACCGAGATCGACCCCCTTCTGTTCCTGCCGATCGAGATCGATGTGCTCGCGCTCGGCGCCGAGGTTCGCTACTGGCTCAACGAAGGGTCCACTTCGGGATGGTATTTCGGTGGAGGTCCCTACATCTACGACGTCAGTCTGTCGGACGCTTCTGCCAGCCTGGGGATCTCCTCTTCGGGGGTCATCGGCGTGGCCGGCTTCAGCTTCGGCCCGGCTCTCAAGGCCGAGGCGCGCTACGCAACCGGCCTGAGCCACATCTCCGTCTGTGCCGCCCTCTCCCTGGGCGGGGACTGAGACGCCCCTCAACGCCAAGAAACCAGATAGGGGAACTCTCCAATGCGCCACATTGAAAAGTCCACCGTAGCCCTCGTCGCTCTCGCCCTTCTGATTCCCTCCGTCGCAGAGGCGCTCTCCAAGAGCGATCGAAAACGGGCCAAGCAGCTTCTGAAGAACGGGCCGCTCTACATGCGAATCGACGCGCCCTGCGAGACGGGGCGCCATCCTTTCGGGGTCTATTACTCACCCGTCGTCGAGGTCTCACCGAGAGGATCGGAGGAAGGTG
Source organism: Candidatus Multivoradales bacterium (assembly GCA_965223855.1). Classification (GTDB taxonomy): domain Bacteria; phylum Acidobacteriota; class Thermoanaerobaculia; order Multivoradales; family JAHEKO01; genus CALZKB01. Next base: position 1,048,016 of record CBDCXM010000009.1, on the reverse strand, counting down.
AGATGGGCTTCAACGCGGGCTTCTACCACATGGGGTCGACTCAGTTGAGCGTGCGGGTCAACGACGAGGTCACGCTCGACGAGATGGACTGCGAGGACGCCGAGTGCGAGATCGAGCTCGACAGCTCGAGAGGCGGACATACCGTCGTCAAGTTCATCGAGATCGGCTCGTTCGACGACTTCCGCGCGGCGTTCGACAAGACCTTCGCGACCCGCCCGCTTCAGGACGAGCACCCGGACTGGCCTGAGAGCATCCGCAGCGCGATTGCGCGCAGAGAGCTGGTCGACGGCATGAACAAGCGCCAGGCCTTCTACGTCGTCGGGAGCCCCGAGAGATTCGAGAAGTTCGAGGAGAACGGCGACCAGGTCGAGGTCTGGACGCTGCGCACCGATTCCGGTGTGAAGGTGGGCTTCTGGAGGGCGAAGGTGCAGCAGCCTGGCGAAGCGCTCACGATTCGCTTCGTCAACGGCGCGCTCACCGGAGCCGGCGACCGCGGAGGCAAGAACGAGTTGTCCCTGGACGACTGACACCGGCCCGGCTGCCCTCTCGACGTTCACTTCCTGATTGGAGGCACCGTGCGTCTGCGAATGAGTTCCGTACTTCTCGTCACACTCCTGCCGGCGATCTCGGCGGTCGCCCAACCGCCTTCTAGCCAGATCATCGACGCCTCCGGCGACGGCTCGGCGGCCCTCGACTCGCCCTTCGGAGTTGCCGTGGACGGCTCAGGCAACGTGTTCGTCACCGGGGGAGAAAGCGACAACGCGTTCAGGATCACGCCCGCCGGAGTGGTCTCTCAGATCATCGACTCGACCGGCGACGGCGCAGGCCAGCCGCTAGACCAGGCGACGGCTGTCGCGGTGGACCTGGCCGGCAACGTCTATGTTGCGGGCCTGTCGAGTCACAACGTCTTCAGAATCGCGCCGGGGGGAGCGATCAGCGTCGTGATCGATCCGACCGGGGACGGCACTCACCCCCTCACCAATCCTCAGGACGTCGACGTCGACGCCGCGGGGAACGTCTACGTCAGCGGGTTCGGCAGCGACAACGCCTTCAGGATCGAGCCGGGCGGAGCCATCATCCAGATAATCGACGCTTCGGGCGATGGCGCCGGCAACGAGCTCGACGACGCCTACGGCATCGCCGTCGGCCCTACCGGCAACGTCTACGTCGCGGGCTTCAGCAGCTCCAACGCCTTCAGAGTCACACCAGCCGGCATCGTGAGCGAGATCATCGACGCGACGGGAGACGGTAGCCATCCGCTCGACACGCCGTTCGGCATCGCCGTCGATGCCGCCGACAACGCCTACGTCACCGGGTTCTTCAGCGCCAACGTCTTCAAGGTGTCGCCGGCCGGCGTTGCCACTCAGATCATCGATAGTTCGGGGGACGGGACCGGCAACATGCTGACCTGGCCTCAGGCAGTCGAGGCGGATCACTCTGGCAACGTCTACGTCACCGGTACCGCGAGCGACAACGCCTTCCGGATCAGGGCCTCGGGCGAGGTCCAGTTGTTGATCGACAGCTCCGGCGATGGCGTTCACCCGCTCGACGGCCCGGCAGGGATCGTCCCCGGAAGCTCAGGGAACGTCTACGTGACAGGTGTGATCAGTGACAACGCCTTCGAGGTGCTGCTCTCGATCTTCGCCGACGGCTTCGAGTCGGGCGACACCTCGGCCTGGTCCACGTCGGTACCGTAGCGGCCGGGCAGCAGTCCTCACCCCGCCCATCTTGCTAGGCCGCATCGTCGCCGTCACCCGGATACCGGTCCTCGAGCACCTCCGCGAGGATCCTGCAGGCGTCAGTGACCGACAGGATGCCGGCAAGCTTGCCCTTGCGGACGACGAGGGCGGCGCCGCTGCGGCGGTCGGCCATCTCGCGCAGGACTTCGTTGAGCGGCGCTCCGATGCCGACGACGCAGGGATGGGTCGCCATGACGTCTTCGGCGGTCGCGCCCGCACCGCAACCGGCCAGCTCGCGCTCGGAGATCACGCCGACGGGCTCGCCGCCGTCGTGGACCGGGATGTGCCGGATGTCGTAGCGGCTCATGAGCTCCTCCACCAGATCCACCGGGTCGTCGGGACTGACGAAGTGGGGGAAGGGGGTCATCGCCGCCCCGGCGAGCGGCATCTGGTGGAAGCGGTCGAGGTGGAAGTCGGTCATCCCAGGCCATCCTCGCTCCGGCGTTGGCCCGATGCAAGCGTAGCGGCAGCAACCGGCTACGGCTGGTCCCTCGAGGGCCCGGTCTCTCGAACTCCCCTTGCTACCATCGATCTCTCCCATCTATGCCTGCGGCAGCAGACACTCCTGGTCTGGACCGAGTCGCCAGCTGCAGTGGACGAGCACCGGAGCCCCTGGGCAGCTGAGGTCACCGTGCGTTTCTCGACAAGACTCAGAGACTCCCCGGTCTGGAGACAGGTCCACTGGGTGCTGGGTGCAAGCGCTCTCCCGCTGAGCGTCCTGGGCTTCTACCTTGCCGCGGAAGTCGCCTGGCCGAGGCTGCAGGAGGGAGTTTCCGGTGCTGCAAAGCTCCTGGCCAGCGGCCTGCTGGCCGGCCTCTCGGCGCCACTTCTCTTCTGGCTTGGTCGGAGGGCTGTCGCTGAGCGCCGGGGAGGCGCGGACTGGCTCCTTCCGGCCGCACCGGTCCTGGCAATCGCTCTCAACTTCAGTCCGGAGCACCTGACGCCCGCCACTCTGCCGCTGCTTCTGGCAAGCGCGGTCGCCGTGGTGCAGGGCCTGCGCTCTTCTCCGGTTCGGCGCAGGCTCGTCATGTGGGCGTTTCTCGCCGCGGCCATCGGCCTCTTCCTCGTCTACTCGCCGCCGATCGGCAGAGCTGCGTTGCTTGGCGCCGTCGAAGCCGGCGATCTGAAGCGCGCCTCGTTTCTCCTCACCGTCGGAGTCGATCCCGAGTGGGAGTTCGATCGGACTTCGCCGCTCCTGGAGGCTGTCGACCGGCGAAACTTCCCCATGATCGAACTCCTGTCGAAGCACGGCGCGCAGCATCGCAGCACCAACGAGAACGGCTTCAGTCCGATCATGCTGGCGATCGGAATCGGATTCGACGAAGCGGCCATTCTGTTTCTGAATCATGAGATCGACCAGCTGAAAAGGGCCGCGGCGATCGAGCGCACGCCAGGGGAGGCGCAAGTTGTCGCCTCTCGCTAGACGCCGGGTGCTGGCGATCATCGTAGGAGGCTCGATCGGCCTTCTGGTCTCGCTTGCACTCGAGATCAAGGCCTACCGTGGCAGCCGAACGGCTGAGCTGGAGATCTACGAGTTGAAGGCCGCCCTCGAGAAAGAGGGCCTGATCGCGGCCGCCGAACAGGTCGAGGACTTCAAACGGAGGAAAGCTCGCCTCGAGAATCTGGCTGTCGTCACCGCGACTCTGGCAGACGCCAGCGTGCCGATGGAGGAAGTCCTCGCAGCCGCGGTTGCCACCGGTCGGGACATCGACCTGCGAAACGTGAAGCTCTCGAACAAAGGTGTGGAGATCGGCCTCTTCGCGCATGGGCCGGCCGAGGCCGTAGAGATCGCCGGAGCTCTCGAGTCCCTCGCAAGGCTCCACCGGGCCGATGTAGAGGTCGCCTCCCTTCATGACGATGTCGTCGGATTCGTCGTGACTGTTGCGAGGCAACCGGTGTCGCGATGAAACGGACTTCGGGATGGGTTCCCGCGCTTCTGGCGGCGATCGTGGTGTTCGTGGCACACGACGCTCTGCGCGGGCATGACCGCTCTCTCGAGGAGCGCGCGTTGCGAAAGCAGCGTGACGACATGCGGCAACTCCTGTCCGAGTCGCGCGCCGCATCCGCTGCTGGAGACTCGTGGACACAGGCGATCGCCGGGCTCGAGCGCGATCTTCGGGAGCTCGAGAGCCGGCTTCCACCGTCGCTGGACGCTGAGTTCGAAGCCCAGCGAATCGAGCGCCTCGCTGAGCAGCTGGGCTGGTCGAGACCTGTGCTGGACATGGGCCCTCCGACGGTTCTGGACTTTTATTCGACGCTGGAAGCTCGCTTCACCCTCGAGAGCCCCAACATGGAGGAAGTCAAGAGTTGGATCTCGGGTCTCGAAAGCCAGGCTCCGCTGCGACGGGTGACAGCGATCGAGCTTCGCCTCGAGCATGGTGAGTGGGCGGATGCGGACCTTACTCTCAGCTCGTTCTTCTTCGGCGGCGAGAGCTGACAGACAGGACCTCGCAGCAGATCCGACGGCGCCAGACCCCCGAAGTTCTGAGCGGCCGCGGCGGCCCCAGGCCTCTTCCTACTTCATGGGTTCGGTGGTTGCGGACACCCGTTCCCCCCGATGGCACCTACTCCCAAGCGAGCTCCAGATGGGGCCTGACCGTCAGCCGATTTCGCTCCTCAACGAGTGCAGTACTCCAGTATTCCTGTGACACCTACCTGGGCGCTTCACTGCGCCGAGCGCGAGAGCCTCCTCTCCCGCCCGCTTCGCATGCGCGGGTAGCTCGCCAGAGCGCTGAGCTGCAGCCATCGCGGGAAGTCCCTGCATAGCCTCTCCGGCCCGTCGAGCCGGATGCGGCCCCGCCCGATCTCTTTGCCGAGATCCCTGAAGCCGCGCCAGGCCTCGACGAAGAGGCGCAGGTCGGCGGAGACGAGAAGATCGACGTCGAGGTCGGGATCTTTGAGGCACATCTCCATCGTGCCGTCGCGGTGGACCAGCCAGAAGCGCTCGAGGTCCTTCGGCGCACCGCTGAACTTGAACTCGATGACGGTGCGCCCGGCGGGCATCGCTTCGACGTCCATGCGCAGGTGCATGCTCCAGACGAGGAACGCGGGGTCAAGATCGTGTTCCTCCATGTCGCGCGCCCACCTCTGGCCCCAGATCGCCAGGTCGTCGATCAGCGGCGCGAGCTCCAGGCTCGCTGCCGTGGGCAGGTACTGGTGCCCGGCACCGACTCTTCGCGCCTCGAGAAGACCGGCGCTCTCCAGCTCCGAAAGGCGCTTCGACAGCAGCGAGGGCGACATCTGCGGCACCCCCCGGTGGATCTCGTTGAAGCGGGTACAGCCGTCGATGAGCCGGCTGACGACGAGGAGCGTCCAACGCTGGCACAGCAGCTCCGCTGCCAGCGCCAGGGGGCAGTATTGACCGTAGCCTCTGGGCATCGCCTCAGCATCCTGACAGCGTGCACACGGGAGCGGCAACTACACTTTCTGTACTTCCGCCGACAGCGACGCCCGGATACGGTGTCGCCACATTCACTCCGCCGGAGGTCGAGATGCGCCGAGCCCAACCACCGATCGCCATTCTCCTGACACTGTGCTGCGCCGCGACGCTCGCCTGCTCGAAGCCCGAGGAACCGGCGCCGCCTCCTCCCGACGCCCGACCCCTGGTCGGCTGGAACCAGCTGGTGCTGGCTGTCGCGGAAGCAGAAGACGGCTTCCTCACCCTCAAGGGTCTGCGCACCGCCACTATGATGCACCTGGCGGTTCATGACGCCCTCAACGCCATCGAGCCCCGCTACGAGAGCTACATCTCCGGAGAGCCGGACCTTCCCGCGGAGTCGGCCGCCGATGCCGATCCGTTGGCAGCCGTGGTCGCCGCAGCCACGGCCATCGCCGTTCACGAGTACCCTGACAACGCCGAACGGTTCGAGACCGAGGGAGCCGCTTGGCTGCAGGCAACCCCGAGCGGGGAGGCTCGAGAGCGCGGCCGCGCGCTCGGGAGGGCGAGCGCACAGCGTGTGCTGGCCGAGCGTGCCGGCGACGGCTGGGACGCCGAGGCGCAGTATCAGTGGCACCCGATGGGTCCCGGTGTCTATGCCGATTTCGCCGAGCACAGCGGCACGCCCGAGGGGTTCATCTTCGGCGCCGGGTGGGCCGCCGCCCGCCCGTTCACCCTCGACAACCCGGGACAGTTTCGCGCGCCGCCGCCGCCGGACATCGCGAGCGCCGAATACACGGCGGCCTTCGAGGAGGTGAAGAGCGTCGGGCGCCACGAGAGCGAGACGCGAACCGAGGACCAGGCTCATCTGGCGATGTGGTGGAAGGACTTCGCCGAGAACTCCCACAATCGTCTCGCTCGGCAGCTGGTCGTCGCCGAGTCGCTCGACCTGTGGGATGCGGCGCGGCTCTTCGCCCTGCTCAACATGAGCCTCTACGACGCCTACATCAACGTCTTCGAGAACAAGTTCCTCTACAACCACTGGCGCCCCTACACGGCGATCCGCTGGGCCGCCAACGACGGCAACCCGAGCACCGAGCCCGACGAAGGTTGGGACAACCTCCATCGCCACACCTACGCCTTCCCGTCCTACCCGTCGGCTCACGGCACGGCGTGCGCGGCCGCCATGGCGGCGATGGAGGACACCTTCGGGACCGGCTACGCGTTCACGATGACGACGAACGAAATCGACATTGCCGGGCCGTTCTCGGGAAAGGTGGCGATGGAGCCGCCGACGCGGTCGTTCGACGACTTCTCGTCCGCGGCGATGGAGTGCGCCCTCTCCCGGATCTACCTGGGGATCCACTTCCGCTACGACTCGGAGGCGGGCAACGTGCTCGGCAGCCGGATCGGAGAGCACGTGACGAGCCGCTTTCTCCGGCCGCTCGGTCCGTGACTCCAGGCCTGACTGGGGGGCCTCACAAGGACACCGGTCGAGGTGGGCTCCGAGGCGGCCGCCGTCGGAGGCCTGTGGTCTCGAGCTACCCGGAAGCTAGGATGCCCCTGCTGTCGGCAGAAACCCGGGAACCGGAGACAGGAACGAAATGACACGACTTCGACGATCCACTTTGATGCTCGTCGCCACGCTGACCTGCCTGCCCCTCGCCGTCGAGGCGGTGGACTACGGCGGTTGCCTCGAGATCACGCTGCCGGCCGGGGAGGACCAGGTGATCGAGCGGATTCCGCTCGCCGCCAATGCCGCCTCGCACATCTTCTCGGGCGAGTGGGAGTCCGAGCGGAGTCGCTGCCTGCGGCTCGCCGCCCGTGCGGGGGAGGGGGACTCCGGGGTGGTCCAGGCGTCGATCGTGCCGGCACACTCGGGCATGGAGCGCTACCCGGGGCTCATCGAGATGTGGGTCGACGAGATCCCGATCGAGCGGATGTACCGGGAGATCCTGCCGTACGAAGGCCGGGTCGATCGCAACGTGCGGATCGACTTCGACTACGAGGACGTGTCGGGGGACGAGGGGTACGCCGTGATCGAAGCGATCACCAGCTCCGAGCTCGTTGTGGTGCTCCAGCGGCTCGACAACCGCTGCCTGATGACCGCCACGGTGCGCGGGCACGTCAACGGCAACTTTCATGGCGACGTCGCCTACTTCAACGCCTTCGACGAGGGGGTCAAGGAGGGGTTTGCCGTCGGCACGATCGCCGATCCGACCAGCCAGGAGATGCTGGGCGACTTCGTCGGCGGGATCAACGAGGCGCTCCTCCAGCTCGACGAGATGGGGTTCGATACCGGCCTCGACGAGGAGCAGCTCGAAGAGCTGCGCGAGGAGGAACAACGCCCCGAGGGCGAGCCGACCGCCGGGCAGAAGGAGCTCGAAGCGTTCTTCGAGAAGGAACTCTCACCGGACGAAGGCTCGAGCGGCGACAACTTCGGCCTGAGCCTCACCGATCTCAAGGGAGGTTCCGGCCCGAAAGCGACGCTGGCGAACGCACAGGCGATGCTCGGCGATGCGTTCACCCTTACGGTGTCGGGCAACATCGAGATACCGACCGCAGACGGCGGGCAGTACGGCAACTACCTCGACGTCACGCCGGGCACGGTCACGGCGACCCTTCCGCTTGCGACCGAGAGTGGCAGCATCCGGTTCGAGATGCCCGAGGGCGGCGGTCTCGAGATCAGGGGGGCACTCCTCGGAGAGAACCTGATACGCGGTTGGCTGCGCGGCACGCTCAAGACCAAGGGGCCTTACACCGTCCCGGGAGTGGCCACCGACGAGATTCTCGAGGTCGAGGTGGCGGTGGACTTTCTCGCCCAGCGCGGCGCCTGGTCGTGCCTGCGGTAGCCGGGGTCGAGTAGCGGCGTCGCAGGCCGCGTTTCGGACGCCCTGAACGGCCCGGAGCAGAAGCGGCGGCGGTGGCGACATAGAAGCGAGCTGGACTGCGTTCGAGTGGCCCCTTCATCCGACGCTGGCGGACACCGCCGAGCTCGCAGGTCGAGTGCTTGACGATTCTTGACATGTCAACCTAGAATCCTGACATGGCGATCAAGGTCAGCTCGAAAGTCGACGAGCAGGCGTGGCGCGACCTCAAGGCGCTGGCCGCCGAGTCGCACCAGAGCATCTCCGGCCTGTTGACGGAGGCGATTCGCGACTACGTGCGGCGGCGGCGCGTCCGGCCCAAGGTTCTCGAGCACCTCGAGGCGTCGATCGAGGCGAACGAGGAGCTCGGGCGGCTGCTGGCCCAGTGACGGTCGCGTTCCTCTCGGTCGACGAGGCGCTGGCGATCCACGAGCGGCTGCTGGAGGCGTTCGGCGGCGCGGCCGGGGTACGCGACTACGGCCTCCTGGAGAGCGCGCTCTATCGGCCCCAGACCGGCTACTACGCCGACCTGGTGCAGATGGCGGCGGCGCTCTTCGAATCGCAGCTGATGAACCACCCGTTCGTCGACGGCAACAAGCGGGTCGCCTTCTTCGCCACCGACGTCTTCCTGCGACTCAACGGCTGGCGCTTCGAGGTCGACGGGCCGGAGGCGCATGCGTTCCTCGTCGGCGAGCTGGAAGCCGGCACACTCGACATGGCGCGGCTGGACACCTGGATCCGCGCGGTGGTCCAGAGAACCTAGACCAACGACCCACCTCCCGCTTCTCAGACAGGCGACTGTATCGACGAACCTGCGGTTGCCCGGGACCCTTGCCTCACTGCCGCTTCCTGCGTGCTAGCGTCCCTGCCGGAAGCCTTCTACAACTCGAAGCGGCAGCGAGCCGGGGCAAGCGGGGAGATCCCGCCGGCATCTGCCGCAGCAACCCGGGGAGAGCCTGATGTGCGACAAGTCCATGGCCGAGGCGCTGTTCCAGCCGGAGCCGCTTTACGAGTACACGATGCACGCCCACGATCCGCAGCAGTCGACGGTCTACTACTACTCGACCGGGTCCGATGTGCCGCCTTACTTCCAGCGCGGCAAGCAGCTCGGCTTCGGGGTCTTCAAGCCGGGCGAGGGCCCCGGTACCGCGCCGATCTTCGTCCATTCGAAGCCGATGTCGGATTCGACCGGCACGCCGGTCTACCGGTTCACCCGCAGCGCAACCCCGCCGCCCGGCTTCAGCGGGGGAGACCTCGCCTTCTACGCCTATCCGGAGCAAGCCGAAGGCGCGGTCGCGGTCTACGAGTACATAAGCTTCGCCGACGATCCGAACCGCTCGCAGCTCTTCTTTTACACGAGCTACGAGGATCCGCCGCCGGGCTTCGTCCAGCGCGGGATCGCCTTCTGGGCGCCGGCGACGCTCGAGCCGTCGTATCCGGGCTCGCCGTTCGTCGGCAAGTGCGGCATTCCGGAGGGGGCCTACTGCGTCGCCATGCGGGGCAAGCTCGCGGTCAACTCGCAGGTCACGATCGGCGGCAGCCGCGATCTGAGCCAGTGCATCCACTCCAAGGAGCCACCGCTGGGCGGTCCCGCGCCGAAGGTGTTCAGCATCCGGCTGGTGGAGAACACCCATCCCTGGATCTACCGCTACACGCTCTATGTCGACGCCCAGGGCAGCGGTCCGTTGGGGATCTACAACCTGGTGCTGTGCTTCGAGGACGAGACCAACGATTTCTACACGCTGGAGATCGTCAGCGGTTCGCGGAAGACGTACGTCAAGAACTACAACAGCCAGAAGCCGACGATCACGACGATCAAGTGGATGATGCTCTCGGAGTTCAACAATCCCTGCCCGCTGTGGAAGGAGGGGCCCTGAGGAGAGCGCCGGCCTTTGCTCGACCTGCGCAGGCAGGCCCAGGGCGTGGAGCCGAGGTCCGATCGCCCTGGCTCTCGAACCGGGCATCCGAGGTGGACCAGGTATCCTGCGGCAGAGGTTCACTCTTCGACAACCGGAGGTGCTCCATGTTGGTCCGTTCGGTCTGGCTGATCGTGCTACTCGTCCCTCTGGCTTCCGTTGCGCAGCCGGAACCCGACCCTTCCGAGGTCCTCGCAGTTCTCGCTTCGTGGGAGCAGGGGTGGGCCGAGAAGAACGTCGAGCTGGCGGTGCAGGACTACGCCAGTGACGTCGACTGGACCAACGCGTTCGGCGATCGGTTCCAGGGCATCGAGGCCCTCCGCCAGGGCCTCGGGCACATCTTCTCGCTCGACTTCGTCATGGCGGGAACTTCAGGCACCAACGAGTTCGAGGACGTCACCTTCCTCGACGACGACACGGCGCTGATTCGCAGCAAGCTCGTCCGGAAGGGTCAGTTGCTCAGGAGCGGCGACCCGATGCCGGACCGGCACGTGAACCACCTCCGGGTTCTCGAGCGGCGCGATGGGCGGTGGGTGATCGTGAGTCACCTCATCTCGCAGGCACAGCCGAAGCGGTAGGGGTTGCCTGCCGAAGAGAGCAGATGCTCCGGCGCGCTGCTGCTCGCGTTCGGAGATCGATCCCTTCAGGCCCTTTCAGCCGGCCGGCGAGCCGGCGCAGCCCCTCCTGACCCTATAGCTCGAACTCGGGCCACCCCTCCGAGGTCGCGTGCGATTGCCGCCGCGCCTCGGGAGGGAGGGCTCGCAGAAGGGCTTCGAGTTCGTCGAACGGGTTGGCCGGACGGCGACGGCGCAGCTCGGCAAGCCGGCGGCTGTCGGCTTCAGTCGTCGGCAGGTCCGCTTCCAGAGTCTCCAGAGCCGGCGAGGCCTTCGAGTTCACGCCAGTACCGTAGCATTCCGTGGCGCTCGAACGCCGCCCGGACGGCGTCGCGGTCGATGTCCTCGAGTTCGAGCAGGCGAGCGACTGGCGACGGCACCGCTCTCCTTCAGGAGAGAACTCATTCAAATGCCGTAGCATCCACATGTACTCCGAGTGACCGAGATCGGCAATGATCAACCCGTGAGTCACCAGGTGCCGAACCCCGCCGAAGTCAACGCCGCCATCGATCACGCGTGGCCCAACGCCCGATGCACCTGCATCGACATCGGCCCGACGAGGGCTACTGCACAGCTGCGCCCCGGTGCCGATGCGATACGGCCAGGGGGCTACATCTCCGGACCGACGCTCTTTGCCGCCGCCGATGCCGCGCTGTGGTACCTCGCCTTCGGCGCCGGCGGTCGTATCGAGCCGCTGGCGCTGACTTCGGACCTGTCGATCCGCTTCCTCCGGCCGGCGGTGGGCGACGCGGTCTACGCCAGGGCGGAGCTCAATCGAGCGACGCGGCGGACGGTGATCGGTACGGTCACGGTGTGGACGGACGACAACGAGGGCGAGCCCTGTGCGACCGGCCAGGGAACCTACGTCCTGCCGGAAGCCGGCACCTGAGTTCGCCCGCGCTTGCAGCTGCAGCGGAGCTTCGCCCGCCTGCCTCGCAGTGATGAGGAGGCGTGGCGGTTTCCCCGCACTCACGGCGTAATCAAGAGAGAAGGGCAACGCCCATACTCGTAGGCTCATCCGGCTAACGCACCTGAGCCCGACAGCTTCGTCGGCCACCCGCTGACGCCTACCGCTCCAGGGAGACACCCATGACCGACTCGAATCGCGCTTCGACGACCCTGCTTCTCGTCTGTCTGGCGATCGCGGCCTGCTCGACCTCGCTGCTTGCCGGCTGGATCCCGCTCGGCCCCGAACTTCCGGGGCGCATCAACGCAGTTCTGGTGCACCCGACGAATCCCCTCTACAGGATGGCGGGGGCTTCAGGCGGCGGTGTCTGGGTCTCGACCTCCACGACCTCCGGCTGGGCTCTCGCCCGCAACCTCGGGCTCGAGGACTTCCACGTCCGACACCTCGCATGGGACCGCACCCACGGCGAGCGGATCTACGCCTCCACGCGAAGCGACCTCTATGCTTCGATCGATTTCGGCGGCACCTGGTCGAATCTCACGGGCACGCGCTCGCCGGCGCCGCTGACCTCGGGCGGCGAGTACAAGGGGTTCGCCCATCTGGCCGGGGCGGAGGGTCAGGTGGTGCTGTGGGCCAAGCCGTGCTCGGGGCTCTTCTACTCGCTCGACGGGGCGAAGTTCGTGCAGCACTTTCCTTTCACCGGCGGCACGTCGAATCCGGACAACTGTGTCTCCGCCATCGCCGCCGACGACGTGTCGGGGCGCGTCTACATCGCGCTCGCCGAGGCGACCTACGGCAACCGGATCTACCGCACCCGCTGCTCCTGGTGGGACACCGATCCGTGCACGAGCTGGGAGCCGATGTCGGACGGGTTGCCGGAGCACGGTCGCGTCGTCGAGCTCACCTGGCGTGGCACCGCGCATCGGCTCGCCGCGGTTCTCGAGTCGCCGACGCGGGTCGTGACGAGCGACGGCGGGGAGCCGTGGTGCGCCACGGACGGAGCGCTGCCGACGGCTTCGTGGGCGCCGCGCACCCTGATCGCGCCGAGCGAGCATCAGTTGATTCTCGGAGCGGTGATCGGCTACCAGACGACCGACGGCGGCGAGACCTGGTCGAGCGTCTGGGCCGACGAGCTGCACCCGGATGTGCGGGGCATCTACTGGGACGAGCCGCGTCGCAAGCTGTGGTTCGCCACCGACGGTCACACGATCGGCACCGCCGGGGTCTTCGGCACCTTCGACTTCATCCCCGGGCAGGCGCCGACCAACCCGTTCGTCTTCGTCACTCCCGGCCTCTCGACCTGGCAGCCGTACGTCACGACGCTCGCCGGCATCTCCCAGCCGGGCTACAAACGGCGCCTCTTCAGTGGCTCACAGGACAACGGCCTGCTGTGTTCCGACAATCTCGGCCTCAACTGGGAGGCGATTCAGGACGGCACCGGTTGCGGCGACAATTTCGCGCTGGCGATCGCACCCAGCGATCCGGACCACGGTTACGTCCGCAGTTGTGACGGAGAAGTACTCGGGCGGACGTTCAACGCACGATCGGCGGCCGTGTGCGAAGACGTCGTCTGGTCGACGGTGCGGCCTCGGATCCAGCCGGCGATTCACCGCGCCAGCCGTCTCGAGGCCCCTGCAGTTTGGACCCCGGCGTCGATCGCCATCTATCCGACAGACCCCGACCTGGTGGCCTTCGCCACCGGCGACACGGTCTCCGTGAGTAGCGACGGCGGCCGCATCTGGAGCTCGAGTCCTTCGCTGGGAGCGGGTGCGGTGTCGGTGGCCTTCCTCCCTCCCGGCCAGCTCGTCTTCACCAGGGAGCTGCTGGTCGGCACCGCCGGCGGTGGCATCTTCTATTCGAGCGACGGCGGGGCGAACTTCCGGCCGTTCGGGCTTCAGCAGGCACCGCCGGCGGTCGTCTTCAAGATCGAAGTCGTGCCGGCGAGCGGCCAGTCGCCTCTGACCGTGTTCGCGGCCACCACCGACGGCCTCTACCGCAAGGTCGGTCGCGGCGACTTCGTGCGGGTCCACGGCGCGCCGGGCCGCACCGTCAGCGACGTCGAAGCCGACCCGAGTTGCCCATGGCGGATCTATGTCGCTCACGGCTACGCCGGCCACCGCGGCATGCACGGCGGGGGGGTCGAGATCAGTGAGGACAGCGGCGCGAGCTTCCGCTCCCTCACCGGTGCGCTACCGCTGCGTTTCACCGCCATTCCCGATATCGAGATCGACCCGCTCGAGAGCCGCTTCCTTTACGTCTCGACCTTCGGTCAGGGCTCGTGGCGGTACGACGCGGAGAACCTGCTGAGCTGTCTGGTCCTCGACCCCTGACGGGCCAGCAAGGCACTTGCTCACCTACTCGCGAGCCGGGACCGCGTCGTAGGTCGCAAGATAGACCTCCATCTGATCCTCGCTCAAGCCCCGGAACCAGACCGCGGCGGCACTGCCACTCTCAGCCGTCAGGTAGAACCAGGCGGTGACTCCCCGGTCTTCGTAGGTCTTGACGTTGTGGATCAGCGGAGTACCCAGCACCGCTCGCACCTCCGCGGTGGTCATCCCCTTTCTGACCGCCTCGAAGCGCTCGGCGGACATGTAGCGCAGGCGCTGGGCCTCGGCGAGCGCGGCCTGGAGCTCCTCGTTGTCGGGATCGAGCGCCAGCGCGTTCTCGTAGATGGCGATCGCCCGCTGATAGTCGCCACCCAGCTCGATCCACTCGCGGGCGAGGATCATGTCTTCGGAACTCTTGAGCCTCACGGCCACCCGCTGGGTTTCGGTCAACGGCTCTCCTACGACGGGAGGGTCCTGGTTGAGGAAGTCGACGACCTCCGTGAGGAACCTGTCGCTCGCCTCCAGGATCTGCTGCTCGAGGACCTCGATCTCTGCATCCAGCAACCTTCGAGTGGCATCCTGCGAACTGAAGGCTGCTGTAAGGTCCAGCTTCTCCGCGCGTGAGGCTCTCAGGTAGTCCAGCCGTCCCTTCATGTCGACCAACTCGCCCAGCCGCTCGCGGTTCTGTTCGGCGGCCTGGGTGGCATCCCAGAAGACGATCCGCTGGCGAGCCTCGAAGCGCTGCTGATCGTCCTCTTCGGAAAGCGGGTTGTCCGCTTCGAAGTCCGACAGAAACCGGGTCCAGGCCTCGACCTTCTCGGCAGGCGTCAACTCCTTCATCGCGTCGAGGTTCTCTACGCTCGAGTAGGCCTCGCTCATGCCCTCCTGAAACGCACCCCAGCGACGGCGTCGGGAGGCGAGTTCCTGGAGATCGGAGAAAGAGGTCCGCGGTACCTCGGGAGGTTCTGCGATGGCGAGTTCCGAGGGCTCCCTCGCGGGAAGCTCGAACACGAAGTCGCCATCGTCCAGACGGGGGAACGAGACGATCCCGAACTGCGGGGTCTGCCCGACGTTGGCGTCCACCAAATGGTCGTGAAGGTAGGAGGCCAGCTCGAGGCCGGTGACGTAGCCGTCGTCGTTGAGATCGCCGGCGCCGTCGAGAGCGCGGATGAAGGCGGGAGCGAAGTAGCTCTCCGCCGGGACCGGCTCGTCGGCGCTCCCGGCGGTGATGAACTGGCGCGCCTTTTTGCCGGTCTTGGCGGTGATGTGCGGCGGCGGTTGCGGCCGGCGTGACCGCGTCCTCAGGATCGTCCCTGAGAAGCAGCTGTCGAAGAGCACCAGCAGGTGGCGAACCTCCGCCCTGCGAGCCCAGAGCTCGACCCTGCTCATCGAGAACGCGGAGCGCAGGAATCCTCGCTTGTCTCTGTCGGGATCGGGTGCGTCCACCGGAACGAGGTAGCCGCGCAAGCCCTGATCGGTCTTCCGGGTATAGCCGTGGCCGGCGAAATAGATCAGCAGCCGGTTACCTTCGTCGAAACCGTAGTCGTCGAGGAACTCTTCGAACGCGTCCTCGAGCTCGCGTGAATCGGGGTCGAGCACCACACGGACCTCGAAGTCGTGTTCGACGAGCTTGCGCCGCACCCGTTCGAGCTCGTCGGGGACGCTGTCGAGGTCGTCCCACCCCCGCTCGTAGTCACTGGCGCCGATCAGGAGCGAATGGCTCGCGAGGTAGTTGGCGACGCTGTCGCCGCCGGCGGTCCGGACCTCGATCCTCCGGGAGCCGCGCGTCTCGTTCTCTGCTTCCTGCGTCCAGGCGGTCGCTGAGACGGCGAGCGCCACTACCCCGAGGAGGACCGGCCGGAGTCCATGCCTCGGCGGACGTACCCGAGGCTCGCTCGAGTCGAACCTATCGGCGCAAGGGAGAGGATCGCACACGGTCACCGGCACCGCCTACATCCCGTAGAGCGACTTGACGTCGTCCGGCACCCTGCTCATGTCGATCTCGATGCCGCGCTCGCCGCTCACCCGGCCGAGGATCGCGCCGAGTTCCTGAGGCGTGGTCGCGCCGGCTTCGCGGGCGGCGATCGCGACGGCGTCGAAGAAGTCGCCGAAGGTGCCCGCCGACGTGCCCACCAGGAGGTAGGCGTCGCTCTCGCCGGCGTTCCAGAAGGCGTGCCAGCCGTCACGCGGCAGCAGGGCGAAGCCGCCGGGGCCGACGGTCCGGGTTTCGTCGCCTGCCATGAAGGTCACGCTGCCCTCGCGGACGTAGAAGAACTCGTCTTCGTTGGCGTGGGAGTGGGGTGGCGCACCGGCGGCACCGGCAGCGACGTGGAGCTCGAAAAAGCTCATGCCGGCGAGGTGAGACTCAGGGCCGGCGAGGCGCAGCGTCGGATGGAGCGGGAAGGGGATCGACTCGCCTTCCCCGCCGTCGAGGACGATCGCCGGCATCGCCTCCGGGGGAGGCTCGGCTGCTGCTTCCTCACCAGCGGTCGCCGCCGCAGGCGGAAAAGCCGCCGCGATCAGCAGCAGGCACAGGAAGTCGAAGCGAGAGCGCTGTCGTGACATGGCATTCCCTTCATGGCAACCGGCCCTCGTGGATCCACCTGAGGAGGGATCGCGAGCCGGCGGAAGATGAACTTCATCAGTGTCAAGTCGGCACATTCTAGATGGGCTCGGGGACCCGACGCCCGCAGGGCAGGAAGTCGGCCCCGACCCACGGCGGGTGTCGTGAAGGTTGAGCAGACGGCTCCGCGGCGCTAGCATCGACTCTCCCCATGAGAACTCGCGCAGTGGTCTCCCTCGCGGCTCTGCTGGCGGCGACCCAGGTCACGAGCGCCGCGGAGTGGTCGGAGGTGACGCTCAGCACCACGATCACGCCGCTCGAGAACCGTGTGGCTGCTCTGGGACACGGCGCCGACGATCCGGACCTGCTCGTGTTCACGTTGTGGAGCACCGGCGTCAACATGAACCACCTCGGGGCGTTCCGGGTGCCGGCGCCCTACGACGGCAGCGGCGTCACGTTCACCCCCGACATCGACGTCGGCCCACTCTTCGGGGTCGGCGACATCTGCGTCATCGGCGAGAACCGTGCGGTCGTGCCGTACGTGAAGTTCAACGCCGGCAACTTCGACGTCTTCGTCGCCGAGCTCGAGAACGGCTCGTGGACGACCGGGCGCATCGACGCCACCGCGGCGGGCGACTTTCACAGCAGCGACTGCTTCATCAGCCAGGACGGCATTTTCGTGCTGGCGCTCAACGACTCGGCGGCGCGCTACGACTTCTTCCAGCGCGACCTGCCGGGGGGAGCGACGACGCAGGAAAGCGGCCCCGGAATCTTCGACTTCCTGGTGGCGATCGACTCCTTCGAGCTTGGCGGAACTCCCGTCTCTCCCTTCGACGGCGGCGCCACCGCGTTCGGCGAAACCCGAATGAGCATGTTCGTCATCGGCAGCTTCGAAGCCGAAGCCGCTCTCGGTCTTGCCGTCGAGAACATCGACCTGAACCGCTACCTGCTGATCGGAACCGCGAACACCCTGGAGCTCGACGGCTCCTACCTGCCGAGTAACTTCGCGAACGGCTCCGGCGAGATGGAAGCCGACCTGCCGTTGCGTCGCAGCCTGGTGGGCGGCTCGGAGCCCGTCTGGGCGGTGGTTCAGCGCGACGGGATGCTCGAGCTGGAGCGGATCGTCTACGGCGGTCCCGGCGACGTCACCATCCCACTCGGGCCGATCACTCCGGGCAGCCTCTTCGGCTTCCAGGGGGTCGACGTCGAGACCGGCGCCGACGGCATGGTCTACGTCGTCGCCGACAACTCCTATCAGGTCGACCCGGACACGCTGATCGTGACCGAGATCACCGGCTATCCGTTCCTCGACCTCGGCGGACCGGCCAACATCGTCTTCCCGCCCGGCTTCGCACAGGGCTTCGCCGTCGGCCCGGGGAGCCAGGTGCTCGGCATCCTCGACCTCGGGGTGATCTTCCAGGACGGTTTCGAGACCGGCGACACGCAGGCCTGGTCGAACGTCGTCAACTGATCCGACGTTCGATCGCAAGCTTGCTCGAACCCGGCCTTCCCCACGGGCCGGGCCGACGCCCAGGCTGTCGACTCCCGGACGCCGACCCGGTCGAGGCCGATCAGTAGTCCGAGCGTCCGTCCGAAGTGATGACGGCGTAGGGAGGCGGCACCGTCCAGATGCCGGCGCCCGGCGACGTCGAGGTGCGGACGTTCCCGCCGACACTGTCGCGAGTGCTCGCCCGGTAGTAGAGCCGCGAGCCGTCGCCTCCGGCCTGGAGGGTCGTCCATTCCGAGGCGCTCGGCTGCCAGGTGCCGTAACACTCGGTGCTGGCCGCGGTCGTCGGATCACGATCGACAGCGGTCCAGGCGGACGTGACCGTCGAGGCCGGAGCGAAGCCGACGTCGGTCGACACCTCGACCCGGAACTCGGCGTTGCACAGCGACGGGTTGGGGAAGGTCGCGGCGCCCGAGGCGTTGAACTGGTACCTCGGCCCGGTCCAGACGTGGAAGGTCGGCGACGCGCCTCCGAGTTCGAGGAAGTCGACCTCGGCGGACGGCACACCGTGGATCTGGTAGTCGTCGGCGGTGTCGTTGTCGTCGATGTCGATCACGGCGTCGCCCCCATTGGTGCCGCCGGAACAGGCCGTCGCATCGGTCGTCGCGGCGGAGGAGTCGAGGCACTGATTGGGGATGAGGAAGAGCCCGGTACGAGCGAAGCCGGCCGCCACCTTGTTGGCGGTGTGGGCGCCGTTGTGCCGGAATGCGGGCGGTCCGCCGGGGGAGCCGGCGGTGGCCCACTCGTCCATCATCATCTGCTCGAGGTCGTAGAGGTAGCGGTAGAGCCCCTGGTCGTTGGTGCCCGGTGCGGAGATGCCGAAGAAGCCCGTACGCCGCAACGCGCGGGCGAAGCGAACCCCGAACTGCGGCACCCCCGACCAGCGGCATTTGCTGCGCATGCCGGCGCGCACCTGCCACACCGCGGCGGTCGGCATCTGCATCTCTGCGTAGGGACCGGTCGCGAGCGTACGGTGCTCGGGGAAGTGGTCGTGGGGATCGGTGGAGTCGAACGGCGTCTCGACCACGTGCTGGCGAGGGAAGGCACCGCCCTCGCTGCTGTTGGCGCAGTTGAGGCTGTTGTCGACGCCGCCCTGGTTCTTGGCGTACCAGCCGGCGGTGCAGTTGGTCGACTCGAAGTGATCGGCCCAGATGTCAGCGAGGTCGTGGAACGCCGACCAGCCGGTGGGCACGTTGCAGGTCGGCATGCCGCACCAGTCGGTCGGCCGGGCGTTGGTGAAGCGCGGCGTCAGGCTGTGGGCATGCTCGTGAGCGGCCACGGTGTTGTCGTGCGCCGGGTTCATGCGGCGGTCGGTGAGCGCGGTGCCGGTCAGGTTCGGGCACGACGCCGAGAAGTATCCCTGGCAGGCACCGAAGCTGACGAAGTCGCCGGAGTTGAAGGCGTTGCAGAACGAGCCGTCCTCGACGTCGACGATGAAGTCACCGGTGCGCGGGAAGGGGGTGAAGACGCCGAGCGCGCGGCCCCTCTCCGTGTAGTGGTGGAGCTTGCCGAAGACGTTGATCTGCTGGAACGCCTTGTTGGTGCCGGAGCCGCACAGCGCCTGCGCCTCGTTGTTGTGGGGCGCCTGGTCGAAGTTGGCCAGCGTCGAGCTGCTGCCGCCCGAGCTGTCGGAGATCGAGACGTCGGAGGCGTTGTAGCCGTCGGCCTGGAAGTCGATCCGGTCGATCGTGCTCGCCAGCTCGAGGTCGTAGAGACCGCTCGCCGCCGCGTCGACCTCGAAGCCACGCACCGCGGTGCCGACGCCCGGGTCGCGGGTGTAGACCTCACCGCGGCCGTTCACGTTGTGGACCAGCGGCAGGACCTTCAGCAGCGAGCCCGTCTCAGCGTCGAGCCAGAGCTGAAACGGTGCCGGCATGAGGACGCCGATCGGCGCCTGGTACCCCATGCGGACGATCATCCGGTAGGCGTGCCGAAGCTCGACATCGCCGGCGGAGTCCCGGCCGGTGGCCAGCAGGACCAGCGCGGGGCCGTCCTCGACGACACCGCACTCGGGCAGCGGCCTCGAGGAGTCGTCGTCGACTGCGGCACGGCGCGCGTGGAAGCGCCGGCGCTCCACGTCGTCGAGGCAGTCGACGCCGTCGAGGGAGGTGAGTGCCTGCGGGGCGTCGCGCTCGGCGTCCGACTCCGACAGTGCCACCGCGTTGGCGACGCTGAAGTTCGAGACCACACTGCCGTAGACCGAGGTGATCGATTGGCCTTCCCAGCGGGTCGCGACGACCGAGGTGTGCTCGATCGGCACCCCGCCGTGAACCTGCAGAAACGGGTAGGCGATCTCCTCGCGCTCGATGCCGGCGACGAACTGGGCAAAGGTCACCCCCTCGCCGGTCTCGAGCGCCTTGTCGACGTCGGGCGTCGACGGCGCCCCGGCGAACACCTCGAGCATCTCCTGGGTGCGCGGGCTCTGCGCCTCGCGGTTGGTCGATGCCTCGGCGATCATCTCGTCCGCCAGCGGCTGGAAGCTGCCCCTGGGGAAGGAGACCCCAGATTCGGTCGAACTCTCGAGTGCGGCGAGGCCGGGTTCGAAGCCGATCGCCTCGAGCACCGGCGCGACGACCGTGTCGGCCACTTCGGCGGCGTCGAGCGTCGCGACCTCACGAGCCGGCAGCGAGACGAAGAACGGGTCGCCGTCGGAGGCCGGGTAGGTCGCCGTCGCTCCATCGGGAAGCGCCTGCGGGTTCACCCGCACCGCGGGGCGATCGATCAGCTCGGGTGGCAGGATCTCGGGGGCGACGAAGTCCTCGACGTCCGAGTGAGGCGGCGGCCCGGGGTCGCAACCGGCTGCGAGGATGGTGAGAAGGACTGCGGCGCCGACCGTGAAGAGGCGGCGCGGCGAGACCGTCAGCAGGGGAGAGGTGGGGAACATCGGAAACCTCCCGGCACGTGTGCCATGAAGCTGGGCCGGTGAGATGGGCGGCGGGGCGGTGGGTTTCGTTACCTCTGCCGGCAAGCAGATGACTTCGCTCCGATCCTCCAGCGACGCTCCTGCCGCCGCCTCGACGGCCGTGCGCTACACTCCTGTCCACCGACAATCTGAACGACAGGGGGAACGATGACTCGCACCGCTGCAGCTTTGCTCGGCCTGCTCCTGGCTCCCGTACTGGTCGCCTATACGCCCGACAAGACGGCTCGGACAACCGAAGCCGAAGTGCGCGAAGCGTCAGGGCTCGAGTTACCGGGCGCACCCGAACCGCGCGAGACGCGGCCCGATCCGGCGCGGCGTCAGCAGGCGCTCGAAGCCCTCGGTTCCGGCGGCATTCTGCTGATCCCTGAGTCGAGCAATAACCGGGTCATGGCGTTTGATGCGATGACAGGGGACCTGATCGATCCCGACTTCGTCCCCGCGAGTGGAGACCTCTCCCTACCCATCAACGCCATCTTGAGCGTCGAGGGCAGTCGCATTCTTGTCTCGGACCAGAGCGAGGATGCCATCTTTGCCTTCGACCTCGGTGGCGCACCGCTGGGCCTTTTCGCGCCGGCCGGCGGAGTCGATACGTCGGTGTACGACAACGCTCGCGGCTTCGAGCTCAACCCTTTCGGGGACAACTATCTCGCCACGTCGGGCGGCACGGACACCATACCCTCGTTCACGAGTACCGGAGCCTTCGACTTCGACTGCTGGACGGCCGCAACCGGAATCGACAGCGCGTTCGACGTCAACATCCGAGTGGATCTCTCGGCCGGCCTGGTCGGGAACATCGATTCCGACGAGATCCGCTCCTACACCGGCTGCGCCTCCTCAGGAGCCCTCTTCGCCACGGTCGATACTTTCCCGGAGCAGATCCACGTCGTGGAGGGGGTCACCACACCGGGAGTTGCTTCGGTCTACGTCGCGAACTTCATCGGAGCGCAGGAAGGGATTCTGGTCTACGACGCAGCCGGGACGCTGCTCGACACGATCGTCCCGGCAGGCCTCGGTGGTTTCCGCGGCGTCTACCCGCTCCCCAACGGCAATCTGCTGATCACCAACGGCGACGGCGTCTACGAGATCACGACCTCCGGATCTCTTGTGGAAACGAAGATCAGTGGCGTCAGTGCACGTTTCATCGAGCTGGCGGTCATCGAGAGCGACATCTTCGCCGACGGCTTCGAAAGCGGAGACACCTCCGCCTGGTCGTCGACGCTGCCCTGACCGGTCGGGCATTGCTGCGACGGCTCTGAGTCAGGCCTGGAGGCGCCCGGCTCACGGCCCCGTGACCTGTCGGCGGGCCAGGCGGCATAACCGCAACGTCGGGGGATAGGCTGGGCGAGATGTCCCGTTCGGCCACCCTCGACCGACCCTTGCGGCGGGAACCCTCCTGGCCGCTGGTAGCCCTGGTCGCGTGGCTCGGGCTCGCCGCGCTGTCGGCGCTGCAGTCGAGTCTTCGGGACCCCGATCGGAGCTGGGATCACCTGATGACGGGGGCGCTGCTGGCCTGGTTGCCGTGGCTCGTCTTCTCGATCCCGATCGTCCGTCTGAGCCGGCGCGAGGCTGCGTGGTCGAGGTTGGTCGGGTTGCACCTGGCGCTGGCGGCGACAACGACACTTCTCTATCTCGGCTACCTCGCTCTCTTCCGCTCGCTGCCGCTACCGATGACGGTGGACGGCTGGCCGCAGAGCCTGCGCGACGTCTTCGGAGAGCATCTGGTCGGTGCGTTGCTCGCCTACGGGCTGATCGCGACGGCCGGGTTCGCGACTCGCGGGCGGCCGCGCGCCGCTCGACCCGCGGCGACGCCGGTACGCGGGATCGCCATCCGCCGCCACGGCCGGACGACGGTCGTGCCGGCGCGGGAGATCGACTGGATCGAGGCCGAGGGCTCCTACGCACGTCTTCACCTCGGTGATAGCAGCGAGCTGGTGCGTCGCTCGCTTACTCGGCTGAGCGACGAGCTGGAGCCGAGCGGTTTCGCGCGGGTCCACCGCTCCGCAATGGTCAATGTCGCCCGCGTCCGGGCGGTGGAGTCGACCGGCCACGGTGACGGCAGCGTGGTGCTCGAGGACGGCACCCGGGTGCGGGTGAGTCGCACCTTCCGAGCGGAGTTCGAGCGCGCCCTGCCGGCACCCTGATCGTCGACAGCTCGCGATCTGCAGAGCCGCGCTTGCAGCCTGCGTCCGGCCCACAACAGGCCGGATCCGGCTCGCAACAAAGCTGTTGGAGTCGAGGAGCCGCCGGCCCTAGCTTCGAGCCGCGGGCGCAACGAAGCGCCCACTCGACAAGGGAGGTCGACGTTGAAGATCCTCAAGATTCTGGCCGCGATCGCACTGGCGGGTCTCGCTCTGCTGGCACTCGCCTGGTGGAACGCCTGGTCGATCCTCGGCTACCTGCAGGAGTCGCGTGACGCCCGCGCCGAGGTCCGAATGACGCCCCTGCGCGGCACCGTTCATCTGATCGAGGCGACGCTCGACGGCGAGCGGCCGTTCGACTACGTGGCGTCGCTGGCGAGCCTCGGCCCCGACGGTGCCCTGATCGTCGATCCGATGGTGAGCGCCGCTCTCGCCGGGAAGATCTCCACCCTGCTCGAGGAGCACGGCACACCGGTGCGCTTCGTCGTCAACACCCACGCCCACCCGGACCACACGCGCGGCAACGTCGTCTTCACCGACGGCGCGGTGCGGATCGCTCACGAACGGGCGGCGCAGGAGATGGCGAGCTCACTCGAGCCGTTTCCGCTCCTGCCGGCGACCGATCCGCTGCCGCCGGCCGCAGTGCCGGGACGCACGTTCCGCGAACGTGACGAGATCGAGCTCAACGGCGAGCGTGTCGTGCTCCGGCACTTCGGCCCCGCTCACACGGCGGGTGACGCGTTGGTGGTCTTCGAGGAAGCGCGGGTGATCCACGCCGGCGACGTCTTCCTCGGCGGCGGTCGCAGAGCGGTCGCGGCGCCGATCTCCGGCGGCACGTTCCCGGGCCTTCTCGCAACACTCGATCGCCTGCTCGAACTGGCTCCCGACGACGCACTCATCGTCGGCGGCCACGGCGACCTCGGCGCCGTCTCGACGGTCGAAGACGTGCGTCGCTACCGCGCTGCGCTCCAGGCTTCGATCGAGTGGGTCGACGCGAGACGCGACCGAGGGGAGATCAGCGACGAAGAGTTCGCCGCCGCAGATCTCCCCGCCTGGAACACGTGGAACGCCGACGAGAAGCCGGCGCCGCTCTTGCGGGCGATCGAAGCTGCGCTGCGCTAGCTGCGACCGAGCATCGCCCCGATCACGCCGCCGGCGATGCCGACCCGCACGATCGAGGCCACCACGTCGGCGACGACGCCGATCGGCGTCCCCATCCCCATCGCACCCATCATGATCATGCCCATCGACAGCGAGACCAGCGCGCCGACGATCGCGCCGCCTTTGAACCCGCCGGCGAAGGTCGAGATCGACGCCCAGTACGAAAAGAGGAACGTCAGCAGCACGGCGAAGGCGAGTTCGCCGATGAAGATGTAGACGAGGTTGGGACTCTCGAGGGTATCGGCGCCCTGCGCGGCGAAGAAGTCGGCGAGAGCGAGAGCGTAGACGAGGTAGCCGAGCACGAACAGAGCGATCGCTCCGGCAACCGCAGCCAGCACGGTTCGTTGGGACATGGAAGCCCTCCTTGGGTTGGGTTGTGACCCGACGATAGCACCGGGCCGCCCGGGTAGCGGCTCGAGCGGAGCCGTTACCCGGGCTCAACCTCGGAGAACCCGTTCTGCCGGTCAGAGCCCCGCCAGGGCCTTCACCCCGTGACGCCTGATGCGCGGCAGCTCGAGCTGCCGCGAGGCTCCCGACTCTTGCGAACTACTCGATCTCGACGCTCTGGAGCGTCACCGGAATCTGATTCTCGGTGCCGTCGACCAGCATCACGAGATGCATGTCCGGGAAGCCGAGATCCCCGGTCGCGGTGGGTTCGTCCGCTCCGCAGCCCGCAGACCTCAGGTAGTTCGGGGCGATCTGGCCATTGGCGTTCGAACCCGGGAAGAACACGAACGCCTGGGTGGAGTCGGGAACGAAGATTTCCACATAGAGGTCGGTCGTCGTGGGGTCGGCGATCGATCCGGCCACGGCCACCGTCTCGAAGCCCGGGCCCGCGGTCGTCGCCGAGATGGTCGCCGTCCCGATCAGGGTGAGGTTGGCTACCAGGAGAGGGTCGCTGGCCGCGATCGAATAGAGATTGACGGTGAGGCTGGCGCCGATCGTCCCGCTCTCGACAGCGAAGTCGACGGAGGAAACATCGAACTGGCCGACGATGGAGTGATCACCATCGAGATCGAATCGACGGGCGAAGTTGTCGTCATCGATCGGGCACGCCACGGAGTTGAGCGCGGTGATCGTCGTCGTGTCGGTGCTCTGGGTGATCGTCGTCGGGCCGGGCGACAGCGGGATCTGCGACTCGCCGGGGCTGCCGTTCGGATCGACGGAGAAGCTCTGGGCCGAGGCGAGACAGGTGGACAGGACGGCACAACAGAGCCAGGCGATAACTCTTCGAGACATGAGGCGCTCCCTTGGTTTTCGTGAAATCAAAGGTAAGGCGAAAGCGAATCATATGTCAGGTTTCCGGCCGAATCGACGGAGAGCCTGAGGGCAGGACGCTCGGGCGAGAAGCGCGTTCGAGACGGGAAAGACACCTGATGCTCCTCTCACTCGGCTACCATCCTTGCGAACACCGCTACCCATCGGAGGACAGCATGCCCTCAGAGCCCGTCGCACGAACTCTTCCATCTCTTCGTCTCTGGCCGGCCCTCACGCTGCTGGCGCTGCAGTGGGGCCTGGCCTTCCTGCCCAAGCTCTTCGCCGAGCCGCCGATGGCGGTCTTCATGGCGGCCTTCCTCGGCCCGGTGCTGTGTGTGATCCTGATCTTCGTCTGGTGGGTGGCGGGCAGCAGGGCAACCCGACGCGAGAAGCTGGTGGGATTCGGCGGGGTGGTGGTGCTGCTGGTGGCGACCGCGTTCTTCCTCCACCCGACGATGCGCGACTACCCGGTCCTCTCGATGGTGCTGCCATGGGCGGGGACGGCGTTCGTCGCGGGTCTCGTGGGCTCGAAGTGGCTGCCGCGGCTTTCGCGCACCACGGTGGCGCTCGCTGCGGTCGCGCTGTCGTGCGCCTTCTGGTGCCTGATGCGGATGGACGGAGTCTGGGGTGACTTCCAATCGCAGCGCGCCTGGCGCTGGGAGCCGACGACCGAGGACCGCTATCTGGCCGGGCGCGACGCAGCGGCCACCGCGACCGGTCTGCCGACCACCGTGCCTCCCGCCGACTGGGCCGGGTTCAGGGGATCGGATCGCGACAGTGTGGTTCGCGGGGTCGCTCTGGCGGAGGACTGGGAGTCCGAGGCACCGCGCATGCTGTGGAGCAGACCGATCGGTCCCGGCTGGTCATCGTTCGCCGTCGCCGGGCGGCGGCTCTTCACCCAGGAGCAGCGCGGCGAGTTCGAGGCCGTCGTCGCCTACGACACCGAAACCGGCGGCGAGATATGGGCGCGCGAGTACCGCTCGCGCTTCTTCGAGTCGCTGGGCGGTGCCGGTCCTCGGGCAACGCCGACGCTCGCCGACGGCATGCTGTTCGCGCTGGGCGCCGAGGGGCTGTTGCACCGGCTCGACCCGGCGACCGGGAAGGTCGTTTGGCAGGCCGATCTGCGCGAGGACGCCGACCGCGAGCCGCCGACCTGGGGCTTCTCGTCGTCACCCCTCGTGGTCGCGGGAGTCGTCGTCGTCCACGCGGGCGGCGAGGGCGATCGCGGGACGATCGCCTACGACGTGGAGGACGGCCGGATCCGGTGGGGAGTCCCGGCCGGCGGCCACAGCTACAGCTCGCCGCAGTTGCTGGAAGTCGCCGACCGCAAGGTGGTCGCCCAGGTGTGCGACGCCGCGCTCACCCTGATCGATCCGGCAAGCGGCAAGGTGGTCGGCAAACACGACTGGCCGCACAACAACTACCGGGTGCTGCAGCCGCTCTCGGTGGGCCGCTCGTCACTCCTCATGACGAGCGACTTCGAGGGGACCCGGCGTGTCGATTTCAGCGACAGCGGCGCTAGCCTCACGACCGAGCCGCTCTGGACGTCGAGATCGATGAAGTCGGGCTTCAACGACTACGTCGCCCACGACGGCGTGCTTTACGGCTTCGACCCCAACATCCTCGCCGCCGTCGATCTCGAGACTGGCGAGCGGCGCTGGAAGGGGGGGCGCTACGGCAACGGCCAAGTCCTGCTGCTGCCCGATGCCGGCCAGTTGCTGGTGCTCTCGGAGAAGGGCGAGGTCGTGCTGCTGCGCACCAACCCCGACAAGCTCGAAGAGCTGGCGCGCCTCCAAGCGATCGAAGGCAAGACCTGGAACCACCCGGCGCTGGTGGGTGACCGCCTCTACGTGCGGAATGCAGAAGAGATGGCCGCACTGGCGATGCCGGTGCGAAACGGCTCGTCCTGAAGGGAGCACGCGCAGCGATGCCTGCCGATCGGCGTCGGCAGCGACCGAGCTGTACGGTTTGTTGTACAATCCCAGCATGCTCAGGGTCACGACCTACAGCGACCTGCGTGCTCACCTGAAGTCCTACTGCGACGAGGTGGCCGAAAACGGCGAGCCGATCCTCGTCCGCCGCAAGTCCGGTACCGACGTGGCTCTGGTGAGCGTCGACGAGCTGGTCGGGCTGGAGGAGACGGCGCACCTGCTGCGTTCGCCTCGCAACGCCGAGAGACTCGCCGCCGCTCTCGAGGAGGTGGGTGGCGGCGGGGGGGTCGAACTCACAGTAGAGGATCTGGAGCGGCGCTTCGATCGCGATGGGCGGTCTCAGCGCTGATCGCAGTCCTGACCGAAGCGCCGTCTTCGCCGGCGGGTTTCTCGAGGATCTCGATCACTGGATCCGCACCGACCGCAGGACCGCGCTTCGGCTCGTGCGAATCGTCCGTGAGACCCTACGCGACCCGTTCAACGGCATCGGCAAGCCGGAGCCGCTCCGGGGCCAACTGAGGGGCCTGTGGTCGCGCCGCCTGACGCAGGAGCATCGCGTGGTCTACGCCGTGACTGACACCACGGTGCGGTTCCTGCAGGCCCGCTACCACTACTGAACGCCGGTCCGGAGAGGACGGCCAGGGTCAGTCCTCCGGCCGCTCTCCGGCGCGCGCCATCTTGACGATCCGAGGCTGGAAGGTCGCCAGCGGATCCACCAGATCGGCCTGAGCGGCCATCACCGAGTGGATGTCCTTATAGACCGCGGGGACTTCGTCGAGCCCGGCCGAGAGCAGGGTGACCTTCCGTTCCGTGAGGAAGGCTCGCGCCTCCTCCCAGTTGAGCGTCTTC
Source organism: Candidatus Multivoradales bacterium (assembly GCA_965223855.1). Lineage (GTDB taxonomy): Bacteria > Acidobacteriota > Thermoanaerobaculia > Multivoradales > JAHEKO01 > CALZKB01. Next base: position 1,019,941 of record CBDCXM010000009.1, on the reverse strand, counting down.
TTCGCCTGCGTACGGCTCATGACCCGACCGGCACCGTGTGCCGCGGAATGCAGCGACTCGTCGCTGCCGCGTCCACGCACCACGTACGTCTCGGTCGCCATCGAGCCGGGGATGATGCCGAGCACACCCTCGCCCGCCGGCGTCGCCCCCTTGCGATGGACGATCACCTCCTCGCCGTCGTGGACCTCCTTCCAGGCGAAGTTGTGATGGTTCTCTAGGTCGAGCCGCACCTCGGCACCGAGGCTGGCCGCGACATGGCGATGGATGCAGGCGTGGTTCGCCGAGGCGTACTCGCCCATCAGGCTCATCGCCTGCCAGTAGTCGTCGCCCTCCTCGGTGTCGAGGTCGAGCCACGACAGGTGGCCGAGCTCGCGCGGCAGCTCCGGGTGGAGGCGCGCCGCCAGCTTGCTGTAGTGGCTCGCGACCGCGGCACCCGCACCGCGCGAGCCGCTGTGGCTCAGCAGTGCCAGGTACTCGCCATGCTCGAGTGGCAGCTCGTCGTTGTCGATCGTCAGCACCCCGAACTCGACGAAGTGGTTGCCCGAGCCGCTGGTGCCGAGCTGCGCCCAGGCGCGATCCTTGAGACCGCGCGTCACCGGCGTGACGCCCCAGTCGGCGTCCATCACCGCGTGCTCACGGCGGCGCTTGAAGCTCGCCCCGATGCCGAACTGCGTCTCGCGAGCCAGCGCGCTCTTGAGGCGGTCGGCCTCGTCCTCGATCGCCGTGGTCGGCAGGTCGAGCACGGTCATCTTCACCCGGCAGGCGATGTCGACGCCGACGGCGTACGGGATCACCGCGTTGCGGGCCGCCAGTACGCCGCCGATCGGCAGGCCGTAGCCGAGGTGAGCGTCCGGCATCAGGGCACCGCGCACCGCCACCGGCAGGGCGCAGGCGTTCTCCATCTGGCGGATCGACTGCTCCTCCAGGTCGTCACCCCAGCGGCGATACGGCGCCGGTTCGTCGCGCGGCACGAAGCTCGCCTCGGCAGCGCGCTTCTCGACCACCATGGCCGCCAGGGCACCCAGAGCCTCGTCGTCGACGAAGCTCTCCGGCGCCGCCACCAGCTCGGCAAAGGCGTCGCGGATCTGGCGCACGCTGCGGCCCTGCTTGCGCAGAGCCCCTGCGGTCTCGAGCGCCGCCCTGGTGGACTCCCCGGCCGGGAAGCCGATCTCTCTGAGTTCTCTTGCCCGCATGTCGTTACTCGTTTCTCTGTCTCAGGAAGGTCTCAGGTCGGGGTGTTGCCGGTCGCGACCTCTACCGCCCAGCGGCTTCGCAACTACCTGGCGTCGGGCTCGACTGGGCGCAGGCGCGAGCCGATTGAGGCACCCAGCGACACTGAACTACTGGGATGTGCCGATCTGCTCGGGCGAGTCCCCCTCGGCAAGGAGTTTCAGATTGGTCTGTTTCCGCCGGAGGAACCACTCCAAGTGCCGCTCGACGATCAGCGCGTCGGCTACTCGCCCCAGCAAACCGAGGGGAGAGGTCCATCGGAGCCGGTCCGTCATGAGCACCCCGGCCGGTGATTCCGTGAAGGTGTGCTCGTGAGTGAGCGCTCGGAAGACTCCCCGCCTCATCTCGTCGACGAACCGATGCGGACGCTCCAGTTCGACGATCTCTGCGGTGAGTCGCTGGCGAAGGCCGAGGTGCCTCGCTTCGAACGTGACGAGGTCTCCGAGTTCCAGGAGTCCCTCGGTTCGCCCGGGAGCTACCACGGCCTCGTCGGTGAAGTCGCAGGTGCGGCAGTGTGCGGTGACGTCGCGGGCCAGATCGAAGACCGTGGCGATCGGCGCCATCACCGTGGTTCGGAGCGTGATCTCTCCCATCAGAGCGAATTCGAGCCGCACCACGACCTTAGCCGCTCGCCGAGCCGCTCGAGGTACCCGCTACCGGCCACGGCGAAGAGGTCGTTGTGCCCGGCCCCTTCGATCGCCAGCAGCTCGGCGCCGGCGCCCGCCGCGCGGTGGAGCCTCCGGCCTTCGCTGAAGGGGACGATCCGGTCTTCGGTGCCGTGGACGACGAGGAGCGGCACGTCGAGCTCTGCCGCCCGGCTTGCCGACGGGAAGGCACCGCGCGCCAGCAGGCTGCCGAGCGGCAGCCACGGGTAGACCTCCCACGCCATCGAGGACAGGGAAGAGAAAGCAGACTGGGCAACGATGCCGGCGGGCGAGCGGTGCTCGGCCAGTCCGAACGCGACGGCAGCGCCGAGGCTCTCGCCGTAGAGCACGATGCGGTCTGCTTCGACGCCGCTCGCGACGAGGTGGTCGAAGGCGGCGACGGCGTCTTCGTAGGCGGTCTTCTCCGACGGACGGCCGGGATTGCCGCCGTAGCCTGAGTAGTCGAGCATCAGGGTGCGCAGACCGGTGCCGGCGACGAACGCTTCGAGCTGGGGAGCCCGCAGACCGAGGTTGCCGGCGTTGCCGTGAAGGAAGAGCACGACCGGGTCGGTCGGATCGGCGCCGTCGGGTGGGGTCGCGTCGTAGGCGGCGAGCCGGCGGTCGTCGTCGCGCCGGACGCCGACGAGCTCGACCTTCGCGCGACCGCGAAGCGCGGCCATTCCCTGCTCGGCGGTCGGGACCTGCGAAGGCAGGAAAACGAACCGGTCGCGCAGCACGAAGAGGAGGAGCGGCAGGCCGACCTCGACGAGGACGAGCGTGACGAAAAGGCTTCGGAACATCGGGCTGGGGCGACGTCGGATCTTCATCAGCGGGACGGGTGGCCGACCATGCCGAGCCTACGTCAGCTCGGCAGGAGCGACGAGCTGCGCGCACGTCGCGAGGACGCAGTGTCCTTCTTCTCACCCTGATGGCGCCATGAGAGACAGGAGGAACTGCCATGAAACGAATCGCTACAGCCCTCACCCTGCTGGTCGCGCTGTTCGCGGCCCACCTGCCGGCCCTGACCCTGCCCGGCCTCGACGTGAAGTGGCGCGACGGAGACTACGCGGCCGTGGAAGCGGCAGCGCGCACCTGGATCCGCAACGAGCCGAACGGACCTTTGCTGGAGGTCTGGCCGGCAGCCGGTCACTACCTGATCGCGTTCGCGCGCGGCGCGCAGGGCGATCGCCAGGGCGCTGTGAGAGAGGCCCGGCTGGCTCTGCGACATGCGTCCGGCGGCTCGGGCGTGGTTCTGGACGAGCTGGCGCTCGAGATCCGGCGGACACTGACCCGGATTCAGGCCGCTTCGGACGAAGACCTGCCCGCGATCTGTCATCGCGACGGGCTCGACTACATCATCGACGTCTTCGTCGTGCCTCGCTGAGCCGAGAACTCGGAAGTCGGCTGGAGCCGTGGAGCCTCAGAGTGGTCGCCGTCGCTCACTCGCTCCGGCCGGCGATCCACTCCGCCACCACCGACTCGAGCACCGCGATCGGCAGGGAGCCGTGGCCGATGAGGGTGTCGTGGAAGCGGCGCAGGTCGAACGCGGCGCCCAGCTCCTCCTCGGCGCGCGCCCGCATCGCCCGGATTCGCAACTCGCCGATCTTGTAGGAGAGTGCCTGGGCCGGCCAGGTGATGTAGCGGTCGATCTCGCGGCGGGTCTCGAGCTCGCTGGCGGCGGTGTTGGCGAGCATGTAGTCGATCGCCTCCTGGCGCGACCAGCCGAAGGCGTGGAGGCCGGTGTCGACCACCAGCCTCACGGCACGCCACATCTCGTAGCTCAGCCGACCGAACTCGCTGTAGGGGTCGGTGTAGAAGCCCATCTCCTTGCCGAGCCACTCGGAGTAGAGCCCCCACCCCTCGCCGAAGGCGGAGTGGTAGAGAGTGCGCCGGAACTCCGGCAGGCCGAGCTCCATCGCCAAAGCGGTCTGGAGGTGGTGGCCCGGCACCCCCTCGTGGAGAGTGAGCGCCTCGAGGGTGTAGAGCGGCTGCGAGGAGAGATCCTCGACGCCGACGAAGTAGGTGCCGGACGTCGTCCCGTCGCCTGAGGACGGCATGTAGAAGCTGCCGCGGCCCGTGTTGGCAGCCAGCTTGTAGGTGCCTCGCGGCAGCAAGCCGAAGAAGCGCGGCAGCTCCCCTTCGGCGGTCTTGGCGATCAGCGCCGCGCGGCCGAGAATCTCGTCGACGCTCGTGGCGTAGAAGCGCGGCTCGTCGCGCAGGTACTCGAGGAACGCCGGGACGTCGCCCTCGAAGCCGACGGTGGCGAGAATCGCCTCCATCTCGGCGCCGATCCGCTCGACCTCGGCGAGCCCCAGGTCGTGGATCTCGCGAGGCGTCATGTCGGTGGTGGTGAAGTAGCGGATCAGGTATCGGTAGTAGGCGTCGCCCCCCTCGAGCGCCGTGATACCGACCTCCTTTCGGCACGCGGGCAGGTACGCGTCGCGGAAGAAGGCGTCGAGCTCGCGGTAGCCGGGGACGATGACCTCGCGGATCAGCTCGGCGCCTCTCGAGCGGTATCGCTCCCGGGCGGGCTCGTCGATCGCGGCCGGGAACTCCCGGAACGGCACGTAGAGAGCGCTCTCGGTCGGCTCGTCGACGATGTGGGTCTCGATCGTCCGCCCGTAGTCGGCGATCGCCTCGCAGTAGTGGGTGTAGCCGGTCTCGACCCCCTCCGCCAGCTCGGCGATCCGCTCTCGGTTGTAGCGCGTGAAGTCGGCCAGGCTCACGAGATACCGGTCGTAGTCGTCGGCCGTGAGAAACGACATGTTGGCCGGCGCCTCGGCGAAGTAGGTGTGGTAGCCGAAGAGGCTGGTGAAGGGGAAGCGGTGGTCGTAGAGCTCGTAGCTCTCACGCTCGATCTCGCGCTCGTAGCGAAACAGCCGGTAGGTGATGCGGTCCTCGCCCTGGAGCTGTTGCTCGTCGATCGCCGCCAGCCGCTCGAGCACCTGCTCGTTGAACGCCCGCCGGCGCTCCCGCGCTTCGGCCGTGTGCTCGGAGAGCGGCCCGTTCATCCGCCAGGCATCGGGGTCGCTGCGGAAGAAGACCTGCTCCTCGTTCGCTCGCTCCCAATGATCGGCGAGGAGCGCCTCGAGGGCCACACTCGGGGTGGTTTCGGCAGGCCCGGCCGAAGCCACCGAACCTGCCAGCAGGCTCGAAGCCAGCAGCAGAAGCGTGAGAGAACGAACTCGAGAAGCGATCATCGCGGGACTCCTGTCGGATGGGCGGTGTCCGCTCAAGTTACCCGACCCGATGGGACCGTGGAAACTCGTCCGTTGGCCTGTCGAAGCGATGCGATGCGAGAGCCGGCCCGTCCCGCTCACGGCCAGCGGCTAGACGCCCTCCACCATGAGCCGCGGATCGGGCAGCGTCCTGAGATGCGGCGTCGCCAGGTCCGGGCGCTCCATACGGCTGAGCGCGATCAGCGCCGAGGCGATCGCCCCCTCCTGCCAGCCCGGCAGGGAAGAGATCTGGTCGCCGATGACGAAGAAGACCGGGTCGGACTCGGTGCCGTCGGCGCCGACGATGCCGGTGCCCTGGTCGAGGACGTTGAAGTGCGCGACGGCGTCGTCGACCGTCTGCCACTGCGCCCAGCCGCCTTTGATGTAGGGCATGTTCTGCCAGGCGATGGCGACGCCGTCGTCGAGCCCGGCGGCGAACGTCTCGTCGAAGCGCGCCGCTCCCTGCCGCGCACAGTCGAGCCGGTCCTGAACGTCCATCCTTCCCCAGCGGAAGGCGGTGTCGGCGAAGTTGTAGGCACCGGTGAGGATGCCCTTCTCGTCGTGGTAGTCGTTCGACGGGTACCAGATCTGGACGATCTCGTGCTGGGTCCAGGAGATGCCGCCGAAGATCGGCACCACGCCGACCTCCGACTTCGGAGGGTCGATCGTCTCGGCACCGTGCTCGTCGTCGTGGCTCCTCTCCATCGGCCGCCCCTGCCACAGCTCGCGATCGGCCTGCCAGCCGACCTTGGTGGTGTTGGCGAGGAAGCGCGGGATGTAGCAGTCGTCGTCCTTCAGGTCGCACGGCTTCCAGTCCTTCGGCGGCGTCGGATCGAACTGCGCCTTGTAGACGGCGTGGAGGCCGGCCTTGAACTCCGCGTTGAAGCCCCCTTCACCCTCGCCCTGGAGATCGTTCGAGACGATGTCGCGCAGGAACGGCATGGCGAGATTCGAGAAGCAGTAATCGGCTCGATACTCGATCGTCTCCTCGGTCCCCATCTGACCGACCTGGATGACGAACTCGCGCGTCTCGGAGTCCCAGCCGATGTGCCGCACCGGGCTGTTGAGGTGGATCGTGCCGCCGAGCGAGGCGACCTGGCGGGCGAAGGCGTGCTGCACCTGGTCCATGCCGCCGACCGGCTGGAAGAGCGTCTGCTGCCAGAGGAAGTCCACCGGCTGGTAGAAGCGGGTCTTCTTCCAGAACTTCGACTCGAGCAGGGCGGCGAGATCGAGCGCCTCGGCGATCCTGCCGGCGTGGACGCCCGGCAGGACGTCGAAACCGGCGCGCGAACGGGCGTTCTCGAACCCCTCCTCACCCTCCGTCGGCACGTACTTGCCGACGTTCTCGGGATGCTCGTCGTCCTCGGCGATCAGCTCGCCGAAGCTGATCATCAGGCTCCGCAGCTGCCGGGTGCGCTCCGGGATGTCCTCCTCCGCGATTTCGATCCCCGAACAGCGGAGCAGATCCTCGGCCCGCTCGTAGACCATCTGCGCCAGCCAGCCGCGGGTGTTGTGGTCGAGGCGGCGGTAGACCACCGGCTCGTCGTTGCCGAGCGGGCCGTCCTTCATCTGCACGAGGTTCGACATCGAGTTCATGACGTAGACCTCGACGGCGACGCCGAACTGCTTGAGGTAGGAGAGCAGCCGCTTGTGCGCCGAAGGGATGCGCCCGGGCCCGGCGTTGAGGTAGGGCGCCGCATCGCCGACCGGCTGTTCGAAACGCACCACCTGGGTCTCGCCCGGCTCCGAGCCGGTGAGCTTCGAGTCGGCGTCCTCGGTCAGCGTGTCGCCGGTGCGCAGGCTCAGGCAGCGCCCTCCCGTGCGGTTTTGCGCCTCCAGCACGGTGACCTCCATGCCGCTCTTCTGGGCGAGGAGCTCGTAGGCGGTGGTCAGCCCGGCGACGCCGGCACCGAGGATGACGGCCCGCTTCCCGTCGTAGCGCCCTTTCCCGAGCTTGATCGCACCCGGGGCGGTCTTCTGCTGCTGATTGGTCGCCTCGTCGAGCGCCGCCCAGGCGCTCGCCCGCGGGTTCTCGCGGAAGAACTTCGCTCTACTCTGGCCGTCCGGCATGGGGCTCTCCTCTCTCCCCACGGCGCGCGGCCGAGCCGACGCGCGAGGGTCCGCTGCGAGGGTTGTCGCGACCCCACCTCCGGGTCGAGTCGCTCTTCGACTGCACGAATTCGCTCATGCAGTTTAGCCTGAACTTCTCGCGCCGCTGCACCCTGGCAAACTCGACCTCCCGGCAGCGGCGGATGCCGGGAGATCGGTCTACTGCGGAGGTGTTCTTCGGCGACTACGCCTTCGGGTGGCTCAGGGCAGGACCGAAGACCATGCCGACGTGTCGCCGGACTCGAAACCGTCTGCGAACAGCCGGGTCGTGATCACCTGGCCGCGGATCTCGCCGGCTGGGAAGGCGCCGGAATGGATGTTGACGTAGTAGAGGCTCGCCGCGAGCTCCGCCAGCTCCGCGGGGCTGGGAATCGTGTCGAAGGTGATGGGGCTCACTGGGTCGCCGAGATTGAAGACGATCGGCCCACTCATGCCCACCGCGCCGATGTGGATGTGGGCCGCAGTGGGAGCAACCACGTCATGGGTGCAGTCGACGCTCAGCATGGCGAAGTTGGTGTCGTAGTCGATCGTGCAATCCCCGATCGCCTCCGAGCCGGTAGGTGGCACCGACTGCGACTCGTCGGGTCGGGCGACGAAGTCGAACGACTCGTTGGCGACGAGTTGCCCGCGAAGCTCGCCCGACGGATGCGTCGTGGTGTGGATATTGACGTAGTAGTTCCCGGCAAGCAGCTCGGCGATCTCAGCCGCCGACATGCCGCTCCACGAGGCGGAAAACGGGCTCGTCGAGGGGTCGCCGAGATTGAAGACCACCGGCCCGGACATCCCGGGCGAGCCGGCGTGGATGTGCGCCGCCGTAGCGTCGCCGAGGTCGTGGGCGCAGGTGACGTTGAGCAGGGACGCCGGCTCGTCGAGCACGGCGTAACAACCTCCGGTCGCCGAACTCGCGACCGGAGGCACCTCCTGGCCCCCATCCGCACCGAAGAGGAAGGGCACCACCGATCCAGCGTCTAAGCCTGAGGTTGCTCCGAAGGAGAAAACCAGGAATGCGGCGATCGCAAGTCTCTTCACGAGAGTCCTCCCATGGACGGTAACCGATGACACCGGGCCTGTGAGAGCCACCCGGATCTGACCAGAGGGTCAGGTCATGAGTGCGCGGTTCCTTCCTGGAGGTTCAATTCCGCGGGGGTGCCTTGTTGCGGCGATCCGGCCGCGAGGGCCCGGGCACAGGAGGGGGTCTCGCCGGTCGAGCCGCTTGCGCCGGCAGGCGCACCAGGGCCATACTGGTTTGCACATTCCAGCAATCTCCAGCGGAAGGAGGCGTCATGCTCTTCTCACCCCTGTCCGCCGACCTGCGCTCTCGGGCGCCGGCGGCCACGATCGTCCTGTTGCTCGCCGGCGGCCTCGCCGCTCCGGCGGACGCCGAGTCGTGCTCACCGGGCAAGAACCAGATCGACTTCGCGATGTACTTCAACGCCGACGTTCGCGACGGCGAGGAATGCTCGATGCGCTACGACCAGGGGCGCCTCGTCATCGACGACCGGGTCTCGAACCCGGCGATGACCTGCCCCGACATGTTCTCCTGGAAGCTGTTCGTCGATGCCGTGCTCGACGGCTGGTGGACGCGTTGGGCCGACGAGCCTCAGAACTGGCCGCCGAAGCCGTGGCCGCTGTGCGAAACGGGGCAGTCACCCGGATCGGACTCCTGTTGCCGGCCGGGAGATGCCGCCAACAGCCGCGAGCATTGCCCCTTCTTCCCGGGCGGCGACCTCGTGGCGGAGCGTCTCGACGCCGCGGAGATGGAAGCCGTGCCCCGTCGTCTGCGCTCCGGTGTCAATCCCGCGGTCCACGGACTCGGCTCGCGGCTCCAACGGCTGATCCCGGCCGCCGAACTCGACAAGGAGGGGCAGGAGAGCATCGGCCGCATCATCCGGCAGGACAACTCGGAGCTGACCGTGCGCAACGCCCCGTTCCACGAGTACCTGTTCGTCAACAACCTCTACAACGCCGAGGGCGTGATCGACGTCTTTACCGCCAACGCCGGAAACATTCCGGCCAACGCCCCCTACCACCGGACCAGCCTGTCGGCGAGCGGCGACCGGTCGGCGGACCTCAGTCGTATCGACCTGCCGAGCCACGCCGTGATGATCAAGTCGAACTGGCTGGCGGAGAGTCTCGGCAAGGCGCTGGGGATCGAGGACGATCCCGAGTTCCCGTTCATCAAGAAGCGGATGGCCGACGCCGACGGCAGCGATGAGGAGATCCACTGGCTGGTCGCCTTCCACGTCTCCTCGAAGGACATCCCCAACTGGGTGTGGACCACCTTCGAGCACGTCGCCCTCCCCGGCCGCTGCGACTTCACCGGCTGCAACGACTCCTACGGCCACCGGAGCCCCGACAGGGTGCCGGCCGGCGCGGCCGACAACTTCATCCGCCCCAAGGTGCGCTGCGACGACCTCGTGGACTCGTCATGGGTCTTCGATCGCGATCAGGTCTACGCGCCGGGGAAGATCCGACCGGAGCTCGCGGCGATCTTCGACGCGGCCGGTATCGGAGTCTCGGCCGCCCAGGCGGAGCACGAGCCGACTGCCGCCGATCGGGCATGGCACTCCTACCGCCTCAAGGGCTCGCAGGTCGAGTTCGTCGACTCGATGGGCCGCACGACGCTGCTGGGCAACTCCGTCACCGAGGCCGGTTTCATGAACGGTTCGAGCTGCATTACCTGCCATGCCCGCGCGGGTGCCGACGCGCACGGGGTGCTGGCGCCTGGGATCCCAGGGCGCGGAGTCTTCCCCTTGAGCGTCTTCGAGAACCAGCTCAGCGACTACGGCTACGGTCTGTCGAGCCACGGCATCCCGAACGAAGACTGGTTCCACGGCAGCAACCAGCCGCCGAACCTCGAGGTGCTCCAGGTCGACTTCGTCTGGGGCTTCCTCAACGCCCGCACGCTGGCCTGGGAAGAGGAGGCCGACGAGCCTCGGACGTCGCCCTGACCCCGATGCGCTGTGCTCCGAGCCCTGATCCCCTGAGCCCTGGGCTCTGAGCGCTGAGCCCTGAGCCCGAGCCCTGAGCCCGAGGGATACGGGCTCAGGGCACCCTGGTGGCGCGGTAACTAGTCCTCGGCGATCACGAACTCCGTCTCCGGCCGCGCCTCGATGCACGAGGTGTCGAGCCCCTCGACCGAGCCCGACTCGACGAACTGGCGTTCGATCCCGGCAATGCACGGTCCGCCGACTCCGTGACCGGCGCCGGGGACGACGATGTGAAGACTGTTCGGGAGCCCGGCGGCCACGGCCTCGCCGCCGGACGGCGGTGTCACCGGGTCACGGTCGCCCGAGAGCAGCAGCGTGGGGATGTCGCTCTCGATCGGCTCCCAGAACGACGCTTCGAGCTCGGCGTGCGGCCACACCTTGCAGACCTCGTAGTAGCCGCCGATGAGGTAGTCGCCGAGGAAGGTGCCCTCCGTCTCGCGGGCGATGATCTCCGGGTCGACCCGCGTGATGTCCTCGGCGCAGATCACCGAGAAGTGCATGCCGGCCTGGTCGTTCTCGTTGTTCGCCCAGCCGCTGCGCTGCAGGTAGTAGTCGGCCAGCGGCTGCCAGTCGCCGGCGGCGGCGCCGTAGATCTTGGCCGGCACCTCGGCGGCACGGCCGTAGAGCAGCCCCCTCAGGGCATAGGCGAGCTCGCCCGGGCCGAAGGCGACGGTCTCACCCTCGGCGGTGACCTCGGGCGGGTCGGTGCGCACGCGCTCGAGCACCGCCGCGGTCTTCGCTTCCAGGTCGGGGTAGGCCGCGGCGCACTTCTCCTGCCCGAGACACTCGGCGATCAGCCGTTCGAGCGCCGTCTGCAGCCCTCGCGCATGCTTCACGTACCCACGCACGTTGATCGGCGCCACGCCGTTGAGGACCATCGTGCGGACCGACTGCGGATGCCGACGGGCGTAGATCTGCGCCTCGAAGGTGCCGTACGAGCCACCGTTGAGGTCGAGCGTCTCGTAGTTGAGCCACTCGCGCAGCTCGTCGAGGTCGTCGATGTTGTGGCGCGAGGTGTAGAGGTCGAGCTGCGCCCGCTTCGACAGCTCGTCGCGGCACGCCTCGACGTGGTCGATCGGGAAGATCGATCCGAAGCGCGAGGAGACGCCGCTCGGATACGGCACGTTGCAATGAAGCGCCTGCGAGTTGCCGGCGCCCCGGTAATCCATCAGCAGCAGGTCGCGGCTCTGGCGCAGCGGCGCGAAGAACTCGATCACCGGATAGGCCGGCCGGGTCACCGACGTTCCCGGCCCGCCGAAGAACCAGGTCGCCGCCGTCGTGTGATCGGCCTCCTCGCCGAGCGAGTCGGCAACCACGAACGCCAGGTCGAGCGTTCGTCCCTCCTTCGCCTCGCGGTCCTCCCACACCCGGTAGCGGCCGCAGCGGACGGTCCCCTCGAGACCTTCGAGGCACGGCTGCATCATCCCGGTGCCGGCCGGGGCGTCTTCGGGGAGCGTGGGGAAGGTTGGCTGAGGGGGGGCCTCCTGCGCCGTCAGCGGGGCGAGAGCCAGCAGGAGGACGGCACAGGCCGCCGGCAGAAGCGGTTGCGAAGAATGGCCACTGCGAAAGGGGAAGAACACTGTTCTCATCGGGGACCTCCTGGTTGGTGCGTCTGCCCTACGAACGAGCGAACGAGCAGGAAGGTTGCATTCTGCCGGATCCGAGTCAGAGCCGTCGCTCGAGGTGGGTCCTACAATTCCCGACCGGCGGCGAGAATGGAGCGGACGGCACCGAGCTCCTCGGCTGCCCCTCCGTGGAAGGGATCGAGCTCGAGCGCCTGCTCGAACGATCGGATCGCTTCGTCGAAGCGCTGGAGAGCGGCCTCGCTTTTCCCCTGGAGGACCAGGGTAGGGGCATCGGGGCCATTGTTGAAGGCACTCTGCTCCGTCAGCGCCAACACCAGGTCGTGATGGCCCGCGTCGTAGTGACAGTGGATCAGCTCCCTGGCGTGGCGAGGATTCAGCGGGAGCGCCTCAGGTGAGTCGCCGGCGAGGAGCTCCAGTGCCTCCTCGACGTCGCCGGCCTGTCTCAGCGCCGAGGCCAGAAGCACCTTCGAGAGCGCGTTGCCTCCGGCCTCGTGATAACTAGAGGCGCGCGCAACCGCCTCGCCGGTCCTGCCCATCTGCCAGAGGAGATCGAGGTAGAGCTCAAAGTCGCTGTCGCTTCGCCAGCCGTCGGCGAAGAGATCGGAGTAGCTCCCGGCGGCCTCTTCGAGTCGACCTTCGCGGGCCAGGAAGTACGGGTAGAAGGACTGCACCAGCTCGGGACTATCGAAGTCCGATAGGACCTCCTCGAAGAATCGCAGCCCGACCTCGGAATCTCCCTGTCTGTCGAGGAAGGAAAGATAGGCGACGATGCTATCGACCTTCTCTGGATCCAGCTCGAAAGCCTCCCGGAAGAGAGTTCCGGCCTCATCATCGAGGCCTCTGGACTCAAGTAGTCCGGCCAATGCCCGGTAGATGCGCGCGTGGCCCGCTCTCTCCGCTTCATCAGAGATCTCCGACGCCGCACGGTAGGAGATCTCGCCCTCGAGTCGGACGAAATCCAGCAACCCGGTGAGCCGGTCAAGGTCGGGGTCCAACGCTTCTTCGTGCCACGCTGCCGACAGGTAGGCCATTCGCGAAGTTCGCCGAAGACGGGCCACATTCTGGAAGGCGGTCCCGTCCACCTCGTCCCGGAACTGCAGGTCGAAGCCGCTGGTCACGCTGTCGCTGCTGACCTGCTGGGAAGCGACATTCACCGACTCCAGGTCCACGTTGAGTTCTCCGAGGAGAGCCCTGAGCAGATCCCTGTCGGTAACGCGACTGTCAGGGAGCAGCAAAGGCAAAACGACAAGAGCCTCCCCCCTCGAAGACAACGCTCCGAAATCGGCCGCTGGGATCTCGTCTCCGAGCGACGACCAATCCGACCAACCCTCGAGCGCCTCGACAGAGAAGCCGTAGGGAGATCGGTACGGCTCGACCTCCGGAAGCTCCGCCTGACGGTCCGGATCCAGGATCTCGAAACTGGCAAAGACCTCCATCGCCCGCGCGCTCAGCGGTTCGCGATTGGGAGTCGAGTCGCTCCACGAGATCAACTGGTAGGCGAAACCGTTGTGAACGACCAGCCCGTAAAGGAAGTCGAAACTCCTACCCTCCATGACGACCGTCGCTTCGAGTCCGAGCCCTTCCAGGCCGCTCAGCTCGAGACTGGATCTGGAGATCTCCTCCACTGAATCGGCAACTGCCGCCGCGTTGGCTAGAACCACGTCCGCATAGAGGGTCAGGGGGGCCTCGTACGCCTCTGCGATCACCATGAAATACTGCGCCGGATCGGCACGGAGGAAGGCGACCGCAGCATCTTCGGACACGTCCGCGGCCCTGCTGAGCTGCTGCCACGGCCGATCGACCGTCACCGAGAAATTGAGACTCTCGACGACGACCGGCCCCGCAGGAGTACCTTCGGTGGCGGCTTCTCGGAGCTTCAGACTCGACGAGATGCTCTGCAGGGCCACGCTGGCGAGGACAAGGCCCAGAACGGCCGAGAGTGCCACCGCCCACCATGCCATTCCCCGACCTCGACTCCAGCGGTCTGGCGCCCTCCTGATCTCCACCAGGCCCCAGACGGCGAGAGCCAACGCCACCAGCAGCCCGACGCATCCGATGCCCGAAACTGCCACCCCGAGACCCCGAGCGACCCGACTCGGCAGGTCGCTCAGAGCATCGGCTACAGCGAAGACACCCAGAGCGGCAAAGAACCCACCCAGGCCGAGCGCGGCCTTGCCATTGGTCTCCGGCTTCCGAGAGGCCTGAAGGTAGTAGACGGAGAGGAGCAGCCAGAGGCCGAGGATCGCCAGAGGGAGATAGGACATGGTTTCCATACTTCTTGCCTGGTGGAGGAGCTTGGGAGTCAACAATTCGTCGCTGACAAGATCACCCACTCTACGGCGCGAGGCCGTAGATCCCGAGTCTCGCCGCCGCTTTCGCCAGGCTGCGGTCTGCCTCGGCGATACGTTGACGGGTCGACTGCAGAGCGCCGCGCTGGCACGCCTGGCTCGCCTTGAGGAAGGTCGAGAACGAAGTGCGCAGCGCCGAGTTCACCTGCGGGTCCGGAGAGGAGGTGAAGTGGTCGCGACTCATCGCGTGGCGAAGCGAGGTCTCGAGCGCACGACACGACGTACCGAGGTTCCCGGAGTTGCGCCGTCCGTCGAGCATCTCGAGGACCGGCTTGAGCCGCAGCTTGACGTCGCGCACCGTCTCCGCGTACCCGGCGTGCCAGGCGTGCATCCGCCGCCGCAAATCCTCGTCTACGGTGACCCGGCGTCGCTCCCGCTCAGGTTGGCGGCGTGAGCGGGTCGAGGGTTGGATGAGCTTGTCGCGCTCGAACGCCTCGAGCCTACGCTCCCGTTCCTGCTCGCGGTCGTAGCGCCGCACCTCGGTGTCCCAGGTCAGCGGGGCACGAGTCACCCCCCAGTCTCGGAACTGCTGCTCGAACTGCGCCACCTCCAGTCCGGTGACCGCACCGATGGCGCCCTCGGTGTCGAGCCCGCGTGAGAAGGCGAGCATCAGCTCGTCGAGCGTGCGCCGGCCGAAGCGCGCCTCGATGAAGTGCGCCAGCCACGCCGCCTGGGTGTAGGCGGCCTGATTGAAGCTCGGGTCGCTCATCCCGGCGAGCACCGCCTCGAGCGCCTTGAGCGAGAAGATCCGGTTCTTGCCCGCGAGCTCCGGCAGCGGATTGGTCGGTTGATCGACCATCTGGACGTGCATCGCCACCCCCTCGTGGAACCACTTCGGCGCCCTGCCGGCAGAGCGCCGGTCGATCAGCGCGTGTGCCAGCTCGTGCGACAGGATGGCGACGAGGCTCGGGTGCAGGCTGTAGAGGTCTGCCAGCGGCACCCGCACCCGGCCGTCGAAGAGACCGATCACGCCCCCTTCGCCGAAGGTCGAGAGGAACGAGCCGAGAGGGAAGAGATCGACCCCGACCCGACCCGCCGCCTCGGCCGGCACCCATCGACGGATCCGCACCCGCTCGGCCTCGAGCACCTTCCCCAGCGCCTCCGAATGGCTCGGATCGGTGCCCTCCGGATAGCGCAGCTCGAAGTGCTTCGTGCGGAGCGTCCGGTAGGAACTCTGCAATCGGCCTTCGAGGCGCAGCTGCCGGATCCGCGTCTCGAGTGTCGGCGACGGGTACATCGCATTCGCCTTCGCCAGCACTCGGACCGCCTGGTCGTAGGCGTCGCGCTCGGCAAGGAGCTCCGCGAGCTGTGACAGGTGGATCGGGCTCAGGTGACCGGTGCCGACATCGCGCTGTGCGACCTCGAGCAGCATCGCCCGCGCCGCTTCGTCGTCACCGATCTTCGCCATCGAGAACGCCCGCAGCCACACCAGGATCGGCGAGCCACGCTCGAGGCCGACGTCGAGCCGACCGGTCAGGTCGACGACCTCGTCCCACTTCCCGTCGCGGTAGAGGCCGCTGGCGGCGAGCTCGACCAGGTGCTCCATCTCCGAGAACGGGCGGCCCTCCTCGAGCCCGGCCGTCACCCGTTCGAGCGCCTCCTCCTGAACCTGAGTCTCCAGCGATCCCGCAGGCTGGGGCAGCGCGTCGTCCGGCCCCAGTTCCGCGCCGTTCGGCACATGAAGGGCCGCCCCGCCGAGCCGCGCCACGAGGTAGCTGCCGTACGTCCGGTAGTCACCCGACTCGGGGAGCGGCACGGCGCTCGCGCCCGCCTCCGGAGCGAGGACGACGGGCTCGCTGCTGCGGTCGAGGCGCAGGGTGTCGAAGAGCTCGGGCCGCCCGACGATGGCCGTGAGGGTCGGGTCCTGGAAGGTCTCTTGCCAGCTCATCGGCCCGAGCTGCCAGGCGCGCTCGAAGGCTGCCAGCGCCCCCTCCTCGTCCTCATCGGCCAGCGCCAGCTTGGCGACCGCGTAGTGCGGCCAGGCGAACCGCGACCCGACCTCTGCCATGAGCTGAATCGTCGCGGTGGCCGCCTCCGGCTGGCCCAGGCCCGCCTTGGCGATGGCCAGGTCGTAGGTGACGCTGTCGTAGGCGAGCCCGAGATCACGCCGCCGCTCGAAGGCTGCGATGGCGGAGTCGGCATCGCGCTCCAGGAGGGCGAGCTCGCCGCGCAGCTCCTCGACCTTCGGCACCACGCTCGGCTCCGGGAAGAGAGACAGCAACTGCTCCACCGTCTCGAAGTCGCTGCGCGCCAGCGCCCGCTCCGCCTGCCAAATCCGGTCGGCGCGCTCGGCAGCACTCGCCGGTGGTGGCTTGGCGATGGTTGCCACGGCGGCTCCCGCGGTCGTCCATCGAGCGTCGCGCGCGGCGGCGAGTAGCTCGAGCTCGGGAGCGGCGTCGACTTCCTCCGGCGCCTCCTTGCAGGCTGGGGCAATCAGGGCGAGCAGCGCCCCCGAGAGGAGCCCAACCGCCGGGCGCAGGGCTCTCCTTCCGTTCCCGGCAGTCCACAGAGCGCATGCGAGGATCAGCAGGGCCAGCCACCAGGGCGGGCCGCGATCGGCTGACGGCGCCGGCCACATCGCGTCGGAGTCCTCCGCCGCAGCGCCGGCAAACAGCTCCTCGAAAGAGATCGGCTCCGGCCGCGCTTCGACACTCGAGACGATCCGGTCGAGCTTCCAGACGCCCCGTTCTTCGAGCAGGGCGAACTCGACGACGTCTTCGGCGCCGGAAGGAAAGGCCACCTCGAAGCCGGCGAGGTGCTCGCCGATCGCTCCCGAAGGCGTCAGCAGAGTCCAATGTGCAGCCGCCACGGGGCCGAGCCGCGTCTCGATCTCGAGCCGGCGACCGGCCTCCGAAAGCGCGCTCCAGGAGCTGCCTTCGGCGAACTCTCCCGCCAGTGCTTCCGCGCCGCCCTCCAGGTAGAGCGCCGCCAGCTCGACCGCGCGTCGTTCCGCTGCCGAGAAGGGCTTGATCTCCGAGGCGGCCTTCCCTGAGTCGGCCGATTCCGGGGCGGCCGACTCGGGGTAGACGAGTGGCGCGCCCCCGAGCTGCACCGCGACCGCAACCGCCAGCAGACAACGAACGGCAGGGCCGGCCGGTGCTCGATCACGCCCGTTCAAGAGCGGGGAACCTCGACAGCGAACTGTGACATAGCGCTATTCCAGCATATTTCAGCGGGCTCGTTGCGCACTCGGCTCTGCCGGGTGCACCGGGGCGGATCGGAAGTCGGACTGAGTTGCTTGCGGCGATGGTAACGCCGTCTCGCAACTTCAGACGGAACTCGACTCGCCGATCTTGCAGCCGCCTGCCCTCGTAAAGCGCAGGCCCTGCCGAATCGGCCTCGCCGGAAGGTACGTCGAGAGCGCGTTCCGCCGCAAACTGGCAATTCGTAGCGCTGCGAAGCCGCGGAGAAGCTCCAGGCCGTGCTACTCGGGCATCCCAGGCTTCCCTTCGGGGACCTCTGCCTTTCGCCCCAACCGCTCCCTGGCCTCTTCCAGCATCCTCCTCTGCTCGAGCAGGGCGAGCAGCTCGACGTCGATCACACCGTCGCCCGAGTGCTTGGCCGGATCCCAACTGCTCGCCCGACGGGTCGCCGCCCGAGCGACTTCCAGAATCCTCAGATCGATCTCGCCGGGCTTGATGCCGTCCCCCAGATCGAGGTCATCGGCCAGGAGCTGCAACTCGCGCTCCAGCTCCGCGATTTCGTCGCGGGTGGCTTGCTTGCGAAGCTCCAGAGCCTCGGTCTCGGCATCGGCCTCCTGGAGGTCGTC
This sequence comes from Candidatus Multivoradales bacterium, assembly GCA_965223855.1. Lineage (GTDB taxonomy): Bacteria > Acidobacteriota > Thermoanaerobaculia > Multivoradales > JAHEKO01 > CALZKB01. The sequence goes on along the minus strand of CBDCXM010000009.1, from coordinate 1,002,047 downwards.
GCTCGACCTCAGGGCTATCCAACCGAGCCCGACCGCGACGACTGCAAGGAGGAACAACAGCGCCGGACGAGGATCCTTGCTCACGACCGATGCTCGCGAGATGCCTCATCCATATCTCGCGCAGCCTCCTTGCACCTGGAGACCACTTCGTCCAGGTCGGTCCCCGTCACCTCGACTTGGTGCCCATCGAGATTGTTGGCCGTAACCAGGTAGGCGCCCACGGAGACCTCTTCGGCATGGAACGTCCAGTTCCGCGAGTCTTCGCGATCGACTGGCATGACGAGGCCTACGGTACCTCTTCGACAATGCTCTACTCACCCCTCAGTCCTGACTCAGGATCTCGATTCGGAACCGACAGGGCACCTCGTCCTCTGCCGGCGCAGGGTCATCGAACTCGAGGTCCTGTGACCGGCCCGACCCGCTCTCGACCAGCAGTGTCGTCGTACCCAGAGAGATCTCCGGACCCAGCGCCTCCAGCGACTCGGAGCATCTGTGAGCGAAGATCTCCAGCGTCGGGTAGATGACGACGGGCGCCGGATTCGAGACCCGAATCGAGAGCCTCAGTCGTCCCGCCACCACTGAGCGGCTTCGCACCAGAGCCGTCGGCTCGGCCTCGGTCTCGGCCCTGGGCCTCGGCAGTCGCTTGCGGAGTCGCATCAGCGCAGCCTCGAGCATCCCCTCGTGTTCCTGCAGGCGAGACAGCTCCCGGTCGAGGTCCTCGAGCCCACCGAAGCGTCGAAAGTCCCTCTCCTCGTTTCGACTCCGAGCGATGCGGTCGATCTCCCGGATCGTCTCGAAGACATCCTCGGAGGGAGGGATGCGCGCAGCCGTCAACCGATCCGCCACCGCCTGAAGCTCTCCTTCGAGTGCGAAGATCCTGGCGCGAAGCCGCTCCTTCTCTGCCTCAGGGTCACCGACGGCAGCGGGGCCGCCGGTTGGCTCCTCGATCGAGTCCTCCGCGGAGTCGTTGTCGAGCAGGGACCAGATCACGGCCGACACGAGCACAACCGCGAGCACAGCGAAGACGGGACGCAAGTCGAGCCTGGCGAGGATTACACCGGAATGTGACATGGCGCTATTTCAGCATGCCAATGGGCGGAGCGTGCTACCGAGGCAGCGAATCTTGCACTAGTCGGCCGGCACCCCTTCTCGGTGGGGGCACGAGTCGCGGAAGCCCTACTTGAAATCGAAGGCGTAGCACCAGGCCAAAGCCATTGTGACTTCCCTTGGGGTCTCGGGTAGCTTCTCGCGAGAATCCGCTGCCGATCGCTCAGCCAGCTCCGTCAAGCTCGCGGCCTTGTATCTGGCGTCCGAGCTGTAGAACACCTCTTCCAAGCGCCGCACACGAGGTAGTAGTTCGTCGGCAACTCGCGGCCCAAACTTGCTGACAAACTCGGTCTTATCTCTGGAGGGGCTATGAGTACGCTTCCATCCCGTCCAGAAGACGAGTGCTTCAGCTAGCGCAGCGTCGATATCAACTTCTACTGCACTATTCACCCGGCACCTCTCCTCCCTCCGGAAGGGAAAGGGGCAACTGCCCCCCACGGTCGCGGAGGGCCGCTAGCATGTCTCCAACGCCCTCTTCCGCATTGAGAAGCCCTTCAAAGCTATCGGCGAACACTTGTGCCCAAGCCGTCAGGAGAACTTTGAAGCCAGCTCGATCCGGGTTGTCAGGATCGGTCAATCTAAGTGGCGTACTCGCACGCTGCGACTCACCTAGGAGCCTTTCAAAGGTAGTCCGAACAACGAGACCTTGTCGACGGACTCCGACCACTTCCAGCCACGGACTCGTGAACGGCTCGAAGAAAACACGGAGATTCAGGCGCTGCTTCTTGGTGAGCAGGAAGGATGCTTCTCGACCATGAACTGACCGCTCTGACTCGAAATCGAATCGTTGGGCGAGAAGTTTGAAAGCCCTCTCTGCTTCCTCCAGAAACTCCCTGAATGCTGGAATGACCAACTCCGAGTTACCCATGATCACTATTTCTTGATCCACTCACATAGGCGGAACTTGCGCACCTGGGTGATGCCGCCCCCAACCACGTCGACAGAGATCTGTTGGCACCTCTCCTCCTCCTCCGGGGCGCTACTCACCCGGCATTTCTCCTCGGAGGCTGACGCGGACCTTGTCCAACCGACTACTAGGGAGGCTTGCCCCCCTGAAAACTGTCGTTCCCTCCAGCCAAACTAGCTTCGTCTCAAAGAACCTGAGGTGCTCGTCTCTTCTCGCAATAGACCCAAGCAAGCCTCGCCCGCAATGGCGACACCTTGCGTTGGCCCAAACACCAAACCGACCACCGAGCGGGCACGAGGGAAGCCTGTCTTCGAGATCCTCATAGAAGGCTCGCACGACCTCAAGCGAGGGCGCCTCTGAGGGGGAACCGAGCTGAGCCAGCGCCAACCTATCCTCCTCCCGCAGGAGCAGATCGGATCCGCCATCGCAGTACAAGAACGGCTCAACCCCTGTATTGAGATTGAGTACGGTGAACCGGACTGTCTCGTGACAACCCGGACACTGACGACTCCAACCTCGTCTCTCTACCGGTTCAACCTCTCCGGTCAAGATCATCTCTTCACTCAACGTCCACAATCACCTGTCGTACCCCACCTCCGCCTGCGGTGCTAATCGGGGCAACGTTGATCTCTGGTCCCCCTCCTGGCAGGCCTCTCCCTCGCCCCAGGAACAGGTCGTTGCCCGCCAAGGGCGAGCGCGGTGCTCGCATCTGAACATCATCCACGACAGAGAGTACCGCCCCGCCTGCTAGCTGTGGATTCCCATGACGTTGTTCAGTCGGGGTAGCCGGCTGATGGGCGGTAGTCCATGGAGTGCCTGATGCATTCGATGGTGATTGTAAAAGTGCAGGTAGCGTTGGAGTCGTCTCGTCCGCTCTCGTGAAGAGCGGTAGGGGAAGCGATAGGCCCACTCTCTGAGCAAGGTCTGGATGAAGCGCTCCGCCTTGCCATTGGTCCTCGGCCGGTACGGCCGGGTGAAGGTGTGCTTGAGACCAAGCCGCCGACGCTCGTCGGCGAAGAGCTTGGAGCGGTAGCACGACCCGTTGTCGGTCATGAGGCGCTCGACGTGGATGCCGTGGCTTTCGTAGAAGGCTACGGCTCTCTCGAGGAAGGCCACTGCAGACTCCTTGCGCTCGTCGCGAAGGACTTCCACGTAGGCAAGGCGTGACGCGTCGTCGATGGCGACATGGACAAACTCCCAGCCGATTCCAGCCGTCGTGTGGCGTCGATTCCCGGTGATCCGATGCCCGATCCCACGGATCCTCCCGAGCTTCTTGATGTCGAGGTGCACGAGCTCGCCAGGGTGGTCCTTCTCGTAGCGCACCACCGGCTCTGGAGGCTCCAGGGCTTTGAGACGATTCAGGCCTTCCCGCTTGAGGATCCGTGCCACGGTCGAGCGAGGCATCCCGAGTCGCGCGGCGATCTCGGCTCCGCACATGCGCCGACGACGCAGCTTCACGATCTGGCGTACCCGGAAAGCACTGGTGGATCGAGCGATGCGGTGCGGTCGACTCGAGCGGTCGGCCAGGCCACTGCGGCCTTCGGCTCGGTAGCGAGCCAGCCACTTGTAGCCGGTCCGTGTCGAGACTCCGATGGCCTCCGCGGCCTGGCCGACAGACCAACCTTGAGTCAGCACTCGATTGACGAGAAGCGCTCGACTTGCAGGGCAGCTTCGGGCATTCTCATGCATGTCCATCCGATTCCTCCTCTGAAGATTCCTTGGTCTGACACCAGGAAGCCTCTACGAAGAGGCTCGGATGGACAACCTCATCTACTGAACAACGTCTTGAGACTCCACAGCTAGCCGACCTGTTGGGAGTCCCAAGGCCTCCTCAAGAGCCGCCGCTTGTGCTGTGGTAATGGTCACGCGAGGGCCGTCCGGAATTCTCCCGATCACTCGCTCAACAGCCCGAAGGTCGGTGAGGGGAGTGCCCGCTCCTCGCCGACCACCGGCGATGATCTGCCTGTACGCCAGCGCATCCGCCCGCGCCGTAACGTTGACGCCTGGCCCGTTCACAAGCAGCGAGTCAGACCTGCTAGCCTGGCCTAGTCCGCTCGCACGGCTTGTCTGCCCTCCTCGGATCGCACCACGAAGACCGAACAACGCGATAGCGTCCTGCCCCACCTGGACCAAAGCTGCGCCGAACTCTCTCTGAGCTTCGCCGGTGCTTCCTTCGACCGCGAGCACATGCGCATCCCCCAGGCGGGAAAGCGCATTGGCTACGGGCACCGACCTTGCCGTTCTCGTCAGCTCCGAACGTAGGAGACTACTTGAACTCTCAATGAGACCTTGGCGAGCTTCAAGGAAACCGTCTGCCCCTTCTACAACCAGAGCAGCAGTCGCATCTAGCGCACCCTCAAGACTGCGATCGGACACTTCACGAGCTCTGCCTGCGAGATCGAGCAAAGGCGCTATTGGGTCTTCAGACACTTCTCGGATCTGATCGACATCGTCGTCGATCTCCTGCGCTGCTCCGGTAGCGATGTTGATGCCAGCAATGACCAAGTCGACCAGCTCATCAGGAACCTCGAACTCGAAGCCAAGAACACTGACCGTTGCTTCTCCACTCGGATCGACGTTGCGAATAGGGTTGGCGTACCCGTACAGGTATCGGTGCAAGCTCGGCGGCACCACCCCCCCACCCTCGAACGGATCCTCCCTACCAAACCGCCCCACCGCCCCGTCATAGAACCGAGCCTTCGCATACAGCAACCCACTCTCCCCATCCGCCTGGTATCCCGTGAACCCGAACCGCTGCTCGGCGTCGCCGACGACTTCGCTTCTCACTTCGCCCCAGGCGTCGTACTGGCGGTAGCTGTCGACGGAGCCGTCGGCGTTGGAGATCTGGAAGGGGGAGCCGAGGACATCGGTGAGGTAGTAGCGGGTGGCGCAGTCAAGTAGGTGTCACAGGAATACTGCAGGACCAGTGCAAGGATGCAGATGGACCCTCCGTCTGAAGAGACGAGATGGGCTACCGACTTCGCCACCTCGCCGGCCCTGGGCTCGTCGAGGTCACGACCCGCGCCGTGCAGCGCCGCTTCCTGCTGCGCCCTTCGCCCAAGGTGAATGCCGTCATCCTCGGAGCGATGGCCCGTGCCCAGCGCAAGTACGGCATGAAGGTCTGCTACTGCATCTTCCTCTCGAACCACGCTCACCTGCTCCTGTGGCCCGACGATTCAAAGCAGCTTGCCGACTTCATGCGCTACGCGCTGTCCAAGATCGCCAAAGAACTCGGCCGGATCCACGACTGGCGAGGAGGGATCTTCGAACGCCGCTACACCGCCATCGAACTGAGCGAGGAAGAGGCCCAGCCGGAGAAGCGTCTGCGCTACCTGCTCGCGCAGGGGTGCAAGGACCGGCTCGTCGCTTCTCCCCGGCACTGGCCCGGCGCCACGAGCCTGCGGGTATTGACCGAAGGCCGAGAGCTCAAAGGTATCTGGATCGACCGCACTGCGCAGTACCGGGCTCGGGAGAGCGGGCACCGAGCTCCCGAGCGCGAGTTCACCGAGGAAGAGCGACTCGAGATCACACCGCTGCCGACCTGGGGTGACCTGACAGAGGCCCAGCGCCAGGCACGCGTTCGCTCGATCGTGCGAGAGGTCGAGGCGGAGACGGACGGTCACAAAGTGCTGGGCAGGAAGGCCATCCTCAAGCAGGACCCCCACGACCGCCCCTCGAGCGACCCGCAGCGCACACCTGCTCCAAGGTTCCATGCGATCGACCGGAACGTTCGCAGGACGCTGGAAGAAGCGTACCAGTGGTTCGTGATCGAGTACCGCCGGGCTGCGGAAGCTCTGCAGGCAGGCAAGCCGGCGCAGTTTCCGCCGGGCTGCTTTCTGCCGGCTGGGCGCTTCTTCCCGCTGAGGACCTAGAAGGAGTTCGCGCTCTAGGCCAGATCGGTTGGCGCCAAGCGCGCCGGCCGGTCGCGGCGTGGAGGGGTGTCTCGGGAGTACTGCCGAGAGGTCGCTGAGTCGCGGCGACAAGCTCGACAACGCCCCTTGCGAAGCGCTCCGAGAGGCTGCCGAGTCGGAGAACGGGTGCGGTCGGCGAGGACGAGGCGCGAGCCGCTACGGCAGCGTGCGTCCTTCAGTATTCCTGTGAGGCCTCTATCTCGGCCTCTATCTCGCTGCCTCTATCTCGCTGCACTATTCAGCCGAGGCCTCGTCCTCAGGTAGGTGTCTGAGCAGTCTGTTGCCGAACATGTTCTGGCTCTGGCACATACATCGAGCCAGCTGGGAGAGGAATGCCACACCGTTCGCGTCCCAATTCAGCCTTTCCTCCGAGCTCAGCACGAGATGCGTCTCGTACATCCCGATCCCTCCACACACGACTGTCAGCAGGAGATTCCCGTCCTCGAGTTTCACCAACCGAAAAAGCCGGTCGTCATCACGCGCAACTTCTTCAATCATGGTCGCACTCCTACCGCCGATACAGAAACTGCCCAGCTCGGAACTTGGTCGATCACCGCTTCTGGGAGACCGCCGCTAGTGTACCCGCCCCATCGGAACATGTCGTTGGCACCTGACTCGACCCCCATGGGTAAGCGAGCATTGAATAGCAGGGGGCTATCCACATCGATTCGATAGAGGGGCTCGTTCCAGGCGTCGGCGGGTATTCCGAGCTTGCGTTTAACTTCGCCTATTCTGCCCCTCGCATCGGAGAGCAATCGATCCATTGCTACCCTTGTGGTCACGAACTGACCGTCTACTCTTCCAATCGACTTCTTTCCCTTGATCCAATTGACGTAGGTCGACTCCGGCACGAGGTAGGAAGCACCTTCTCTGAACTCTTCGAGATGAGCCACGACGGCATCCCGCGAGTCCTCTAGCCACGGGCTCGTTGCTGTGTTTCCAAGACCCCTGACGCCGCGTAGCCGGCTGGCAGCGAAGAGTCTGCCTGCGACCCGAGGACTAAGGGAGAGAACGCTCAGGCGCTCTGCAGCCTCGATGGCCGCACCCAGAGATCGGGCGCTCTCGCGCACCACTATGCCAGCTTCATCTCGCGACTCCTTGAGAACCTGTGTACCTTGGTTGACGTCCGCCAGCGTTGATCTCTGCCAAGCTGCCAGATAGCTTTCTGTGTCCCCACCGCGATTTCGAGTAAGGCCCTGGTCCAATGTCGCGTTGAGCCGAGTCGCACTTTGCCGAGCGCTTCGCCCCCTCTCGGCGGCCTCAGCCACTTTCTCGGTGAAGAAACGTCCGACCCCAGGCAACTGAGCAAGCAGGTTCTTCGAGGTCTCTCGTCCAACAGCGACCCCCTTGTGGCGTCTTTCTTTGGCCCTGTCGCGAACCGCTGAGAAGGACCCGTCCAAGATCGGATCTGCCTCGCTCCACGCCCCAGGGTCCGCACTAAAGAAGACCTCGAAGGATCCGCCGGTCTCCATCTCCTGATCGACTACAAAATAGGGAACCCCTTCGGGGATGTCGTCTTCCTTCTGCCACTTGACCTGCCTTCCGTCGGGATCCACGAAGAAGGCCGGATTCGCGTACCCATACAAATACCGATGAAGACTAGGCGGCACCAACCCTTCACCCTCAAAGGGATCCTCCCTCCCGAACCGCCCCACCGCCCCGTCGTAGAATCTCGCCTTCGCATACAGCAACCCGCTCTCCCCATCCGCCTGGTACCCCGTGAAGCCAAACCGCTGGTCGGCGTCTCCTACGACCTCGCTTCTCACTTCGCCCCAGGCGTCGTACTGGCGGTAGGTGTCGACGGAGCCGTCGGCGTTGGAGATCTGGAAGGGGGAGCCGAGGACGTCGGTGAGGTAGTAGCGGGTGGCGCCGGCGTTCTCGACGGAGAGGAGGTTTCTGGGGCCGTAGTTGTGCTTGGCGCGGGTGGTGCCGGTGGCGTCGGTGGTGAGGAGGAGGGCCTGGTCGTCCCAGACGAAGTGTTCGGTTCCGGCGGCGCTTTCTTTCGAGATCCTCAGGCCCTGGTGGTCGAAGCGGTAGCGGCCGAGGAGGCCTGAGGCGTTGGCGATCTCGATGAGGCGGTCGCGGAGGTCGTAGGTGTAGGTGGTGGTGGCAGTGCCGCCCTCGGTCTTCGAGGTCTGGTTGCCGTTGGGGTCCCAGGTCCAGGCGACGTCGCCGGTCGGATCGAGGTGGTCGGTGACGGCGGTGAGCTGGTGGCGGTCGTTGTAGGCGTAGCTGAGGTCGCCGGTGGTGGTGCCGCCGGGATCGACGGTGGTCTCGGTGAGGCGGTTGGAGACGCCGTCGTAGGTGTGGGTGACGGTCTGGTCGGGGTAGGCGACTTCGGTGAGGCGATCGGCGTCGTCGTAGGTGTAGCCGGTCAGCTCGTCGGTGCCGTCGAAACGCTGCTCGCGCTGGGTCAGGCGGTTGCCGTTGGGGTCGTAGACGTAGTCGAAGCGCGAGACGAGCGCCGCGGCTCGGGTGTGCTCGATCGAGGTCACGCGGCCGGGGGTGTCGTAGCCGTAGGCGGCGACGGTGCCCTCCGGATAGCGGATCTCGGCGAGGTCGTCGGTCGGCAGCCATGCGTACTCGGTAGTGCCCGAGCCGGTGATCTCGACCCGGGTGGTGCGGTTCTTCGAGTCGTACTCGTAGCGGGTGACCTTCGCGTCCGGATCGGTGAGGCGGGCGCGGTTGCCGCTCGCGGTGTACTGGTAGCCGAGCGTCTCGCCGTGGCCGTCGGTGACCGCGGTCAGCCGGTCGAAGGTGTCGAAGGCGCGGGAGGTGGTGCGGGTGCCGGTGGCGCCGGTGTAGCTCTCGACCACCTCGGTCGGATTGCCGTTGGCGTCATAGGTGGTGGTGATCGACACCAGGTCGTCGCCGGTCGGCGGGTTCGGCAACGGGTAGGCGGTGGTGGTCAGCCGGTTGAGCTCGTCGTAGCCGAAGGTGGTCGTGCGGCCCAGAGCGTCGGTCGCCGAGAGCTGGTTGCCGTTGCCGTCCCAGGTCGCCGTGCGGAAGGCGCTGTCGGGATAGGTGCGCCGCAGGCGCCGGTTGAGCGCATCCCACGCGAAGGTGGTGGTGCGGTTCTCGGCGTCGGTCTGCGAGGTGAGGTTGCCGTTGCCGTCGTAGCCGTAGGTCGTCTCGTTGCCGAGCGGGTCGCGCACCGCCACCAGCCGGTCGGCGCCGTCGAAGTCGTACTCCCAGCGGGTCGACTTCGGGCGCACCATGGCGGTGCGGTTGCCGTTGCCGTCGTATTCGTAGCCGGTCGTCTCGGCGACGGCGTTGGTCTCGCTCTCCATCCGCCGGCGCAGGTCCCAGGTCGCGGTCGAGACGGTGGTGTCGGGCACGCCCTCACCGACCCGCGTCTCGAGCCGGTCGCCGAGGTCGTCGAGCACGTAGGCCATCGCCTCGTCCTCGAGCGGGTAGCGAGTCTCCACGAGGAGGTCGCGCTCGTCCCACGCCGACTCGATCGGCCGCCCCTCGGCGTCGACTTCGAGGATCCGGTTGCCGGCGGCGTCGTAGGCGATCGTTCGCAGCGTCAGGCCGTCGCGCTCGATCCGCACGGGCCGATTCTCGGCGTCGTAGTCGGTGCGCGAGAGGATGCCGCGGCGGTCGGTCTCGGAGGTGCGGTTGCCCTCGGCGTCGTAGCCGTAGCTGGTGACGAAGCCGAGCGGGTCGGGATCGGTGACCGAGACGAGACGGTCGAGGTCGTCGTAGGCGAACGTCGTCGTCAGCCCCCGGCGGTCGGTGGCGGTGAGGCGATTGCCGGCATCGTCCCAGGTGAAGCTCTCGATGTAAACGACCCCCTCGGTCTCCGGATGGGTGATCTCGATCTGGCGGTCGAGGGTGTCGTAGCTGAAGCCGGTGGTGGCACCACGGGCGTCGGTGGCGCTGAGACGGTTGCCGGCGACGTCCCAGGTGAAGGCCAGCGTGCGCGCCTCCGGCAGCTCCTGTTCGACCAGCCGGTCGAGCGCGTCCCAGGTGCTCGTCGTGAGGTTGCCGTTGGCGTCGCTCTCGGCAAGCGGGTTGCCGCGCGCGTCGTAGGTAGCGGCGGTGAGCGGGCCCAGCGAGTCCGCCGAGGCGAGGAGTCGATCGAGGCCGTCGTAGGTGTGGGTGACGACGTTGCCGTTCGGCCACTCCTCGCTCACCCGGTTGCCGACCCGGTCGTAGCCGTAGGTGGTCGTGACGACCCGCGGCGGCACGCTGACCCGGGTGAGGTGCTGGAGGGTGGCGACGAGTCGGTCGAGCTCGTCGTAGGCGTGGGCGGTGACGTTGCCGTTGGGGTCGGTCTCGCGGATGCGATTGCCGACCGCGTCGTATTCGAAGCTGGTGGTGCCGCCGGTCGCATCAGTGGTGGTGAGAGCGCGGTTGAGGGGGTCCCAGGTGAAGGTGCGCTCCTGATCGGCCGGGTCGTTGGCGCGCACCTCGCGCACCAGGTTGCCGTTGGCGTCGTACTCGAAGGTGGTGCGCTTGCGCTCGGCGGGCCGCCACTGCGGCTCGAGCGTCTCGACGCGGCGGTCGAGCTCATCGTAGGCGTGGTCGGTGACACGGCCGAGCGGATCGGTCTCGCGCAGCAGGTTGCCCTCGCCGTCGAGCAGCATGCGGCTTTCGAGCGGACGGGCGTCGAGGAACTCGCGCTTCCGGATCGCCCGGTCGAGGGCGTCGTATTCGGTCTCCATCCGCCGGACAGCGAAGCCGGCGTCGGTGGCGTCGGAGAGAACTTCCGAGGTGACGTTGCCGACTGCGTCGTGGCCGAACTCGGTAGTACGTCCGAGCGGCTCGTGGCGACGCAGCAGGCGCCCGGCGTCGTCGTACTCGAAGGTGACGTCGTGGCGCGGCGTCGCGGCGTCGAACCACAGCGTCTCGAGCACCTTGTTGCCGGCCGGGTCGTAGTCGACCAGCTTCGTGCCGCCCTCGGGGTTGGTGGTCTCGACCGTCCGGCCTTCGAGATCGCGGCGCTCGACGGTGACCCGCCCCTCGGCATCCGTGGTGGTGACGGTACTGGCGACGTCGTCGTAGGCCGTCGTCTCGATCGCCCCGAGCGGCCGGCTGCGGGTCGTCACCCGGTCGAGGGTGTCGTAGGCGAGGAGCGTCTCGCGCTCGAGCGCATCGACCACGCGCACCGCACGGCTGCGCTCGTCCCATTCGGTGGTCGTCTCGTGACCGAGCGGGTCGAGCACCGAGGCGAGGTTGCCGTAGGCGTCGTAGCCGAACTGGGTGATCGCCCCCCGCGGATCGGTGGTGCTGGCGCGATCGCCGTTGGCTAGGTAACCGTGGCGGGTCTCGATCGTCGCCGTGCCGACGACGGTGGCGCTCCTGGTGAGGTTGCCGGCGGTGTCGTACTCGAAGGTGGTCACGTCGCCGTCGCGGTCGGTGCGCGAGGCGAGACGCTCCTTGACGAACGGAGGATCGAAGTCGGCCGGCGGGTGGTAGGTGTTCGTGCGCCGGTAGAGGTGGACCGCGTCGTCGGCGTCGGTGACCTCGATCTCCTCGGTCAGCACGTTGCCGTGCTCGTCGTGGGTGTAGCTGGTGGTGTGGCCGTTGGCGTCGGTACGGCTCGTCATCACCACGTCGTCGAGATCCCAGGTCATGGCGGTGGTGTGGCCGAGCGGATCGGTGATCGCGAGCGGCGCGCCGTACTGGTTGAGCCGATAGGTGGTCGCGAAGCCGCGTGGGTCGATCACCTGCTGCGAGAGCTCGAGCGAGGTGCGATCGAGGAGGCCGGCGTCGTCGTAGACGAAGCGGGTCACGCCACCTTCGGGACGCGTCACCGAGGTGGTGCGCAGGCGGGCGAGCTTGATGTCGGCGTCGATCCCGGTCAGGCCTCCGGCTCCCTGATAGACGGTGGTCGCGCCGGTCAGCGCGTTGGTGGTGGAGACGAGCGCCCGCTGCGGCGCCAGGAGCGGATCGATCACCCAGTCGTAGCCGTAGAACTCGACCCGCGCGTCCCCCTCGCGGGCGGCGCGCACCAGATGGCCGAAGTCGTCGTACTCGAAGCGCATCTCGAGGCCGGCGGGGCCGTCGATCGAGGTCAGCACCCGCTTGCTGCGGAGCTCGACCTCGCCGACGATCTCGAACACCCGGTTCTCGTAGCCGAACTCGAGGCGCCGCCCGGCGGGGTCGACCACCGCGGCCACCAGCGGCTCGGCAGTGTTCGGGTCGTAGAAGAGCTGCGTCAGGTTGCCGTTGGTGTCCTCGATCGAGCGCAGCGGCCAGCGGCCGGGAGAACGCGGGTCGGGTTCGTAGTGAAACCGTGTGCCGTTCAGGCTGAAGAAGTCGAACGAGTTGTCGTCCGAACTGGCAACCAGGCCTCCGTGGTAGCCGGCCAGCGCCGTGAGGCCGCCGGCACCGTCGTCGACGAAGCGCATGCCGGAACCCTCGCCGCCGACGACGATCACCTCGCCGCAGGGAGTGATCGTGACGAACGACGCGTAGTTGTGGGTCCAGCCGACGCCCAGAGGGCCCGGGTCGCGATCCGCGCTCGAGGAGTAGGTCCGCCGGAAAGCCAGATGCGAGCCCCTCCCCGGGATCTCGAGATCTTCACGCTGCAGGGTGAGATGGCCGTCAAACAGATCGACCCCCTCGACCAGCACATGCCCGAGGGGCAGCGAGTCAGACGCCCGTAGCTCCGAGCGAGCCGTGCCCTCGAACGACTCGACCAGGCCGGTAGCCGTGCCCTCGGCTACCAGGGTGAAGCGATAGTCGCCCGGCCCGAGCGTCAGGTCGCCGGCACCGGCGCCGGCCGTGACGCTGTAGCTGTGTTCGCCCTCCGGCAGGATCTCGTTGAGCAGGAACTCCTCAGGAGGGTCGTACTGCGGGGTGCCGTCGGTGTCGACGCCCGAGAGCTTCTCGAACGTGAGGGTCACCGACGCCTCCTGCGTCAGGGTGAAGTAGAAGAGGTCGGGCTGCGAACAGACCCGCCGGCTCGTCAGATCGACATCCTGCGAGACGTAGAGCTGACGACGCCCGACGAGATCGTTGTCGTCGTTGTCGTCACCCGGCTCGAAGATCCCCTGGGTCAGCGGCAGCTCGACGAGAGGCGAGCGGACTTCGGCCGGCGAGCCCCGGTTGAGCACCAGCCGTGCCTCGTTCGTGGCGTCCAGATCGATCGGGAAGCCGCGTTGGATCCTCGCTTCGCCGCTACCGGAGAGCGACGATCCGCCGCCCGAGCTCACCCAGTCGCCGTCGGCGAAGAGCTCGACATCGGCGGTCGCGGCGACGTAGTCGAGCGGCTCGGTGGAATAGCCGATGCGGCTCTCGATCTCGACGCTGCCGCTTCCGTCGAGCGGAATCGGATCGGGCGCGAAACCGGTGAGCTGCGGATCGACCCCCCACACCCCGTTGACGTCCGGATCGATCAGCCGCGGAATGCCGAAGAACCCCCAGTCGATCGTCTGCGCCGCACCGCGGCCGCTCTCTTCGACGCATTCGGACGCCGGGATCGGGCCATCCACCGGGCAGTCGGCGTCGCAGTCGGGACCGGGGCAGTCGAGGGTGCAGAGCGGACAGTTGATGCAAGCGTCGTTGGTTGGAATCTCGATGCAGTCTTCGAGGCAGTCGTGGCCCGGCACACCCGGACAATCGAGCGAGCAGGGGGGGCACTCGAGGCTCTCGACCGACGTGATCTCGGTGGCCTCGAAGTGCACCGGGTTGTAGGCGGCAACGACGTCGGTGGTGAGGACGGTGCTGAACACTCCCGGCGCGATCTCGACCGTCGGAGTCGTCGAGGCGGCGGTTCCCGGGGCGGTGCTCAGGTAGACGTTGCCGGTCGCCGGGGTCCAGCTTCCCGCTTCCAGCGGCGGGTCGCCGTCGTCCTCGGGGTCGTCCGGGTCCCAGGCGGCGAAGTGGACCACTAGGGGCTCGGGATAGTTCGCGCCGACCGGCGCCGCCTGAATGTTGTTGCCCATGCCGTCGATCCGCACCGGGCTGTAGAGCAGGTGTCGATCGAAGGCCTCGAGGATCGGCGTGCCCGGAGAGCAGGTGCCGTTGGTGCTCGAGATCTCGTAGAGCCCGGCGTAGGTGAACGCGAGCGAGCCGAGCTCGGGCGCATCGATCGCCGACACCAGTACCGTGTAGAGCGACGAGGCGCTACTGCCGAGCACTACGCCGGCGCTCGCAGGGAAGGACGAGGTCATGCGCTCGAGCTCCGGCTCGCCGCAGTAGCCGATCGCCGGCAGGCCGTTGTGGCAGCTGCTGAAGTCTCCCGGCAGCACCAGCACGGCGTTGAGAACGTGCGGACTCGGATTGGTGCAGTCGGGATCGGGACCGGAAGATTCAGCCACCTCGAATCGAAGCGGCACGTTCGACACCGCGTTGCCGAACTCGTCGACGGCCCGGATGGGGATGATGTCCGACAGGAACCCCACCCTTCCGGTGAAATGCGTCTGGTCGGTGTCGACGCGTTCGAGACCGACCGCCTCGGTGGGAAAGGCGATGGCGCGGAACGGCAGGTCGAGCGAGACGATGCCCAGCAAGCCGTCGACGAAGGCGCCGACCTCGTGTGCCAGCGCCTGCGCGGGGAACGGATCGTCGGGATCCAGGTGAAGGTAGGTCGGATTGTCGGAGACGTCGGTGCCAGCCCTTAGCCGGACGCCGGCGACGCCGCGCCGGTCGGTCGTCACGATCGCCAGCGGCAGCTCGACGTCGTCCTCATCGACCAGCAGGCCGCCGCCGCGCTCGGAGAGGAACGTCACTTCCGCTCCCTCGACCGGCCTGCCGATCAGGTCGCGCACCTGCACCTCCAGGCGGTGAACGAAGAGGTCGCCGACGGTGCCGTACTGATCGTCCCCCTCGGGCAGCTTGCGCAGCTCGGCCGCTCCCAGCGGATCGGTGTTCGGGGGCAGGGAGTAGGGAGCCGCGAGCGCCTGGGCGAGGAACTCGAGCACCCAGTTGGGGGGTGCGGTGGTGGTCGCGCCCCCCGCGAGCCCGCCGGCGAGAAAGTAGCCGGCGGAACCACTGACTGAGTCGACCGCACGCCAGACGGTGCCCGACCACGCCTCCGCTCCCACCGGCGCGTCCGGTAGCTCGACCTCGAAACCGCCGAGCACCTGCTGCCGGATCCTCGTCTCGACGTTGGCGGGCAGGTCGAGGGCATCGAGGACGGCATCGACGTTGCCGGGGTCGAGCCGCTCGACCGTGGTGCCGATGTCACGCGCCAGCCCGAGGCCGCGGTCGGCCGAGACCGCCTCGACCTGGAACTCGGTCTCGAGCACGCGCCGCTCGAGGCTCGACCCTTCGAGCGCCGACAGGCGGAACCAGCTCCTCGTATCGTCCGGCGCACCGTTCGGCAGCGGCTCGGCGATCCGCAGCGCGGCGTCGAGATCGACCCCCTCCCAATGGATGCGCAGGGGCACGTCGAACACCTGCTCGATACCGATGCGGTTGTGGGCCAGCGCCACAGCGGGAAGCGGGCGCGCGACGGCGACGTCCAGCAGCCCCGCCAGCTCGTCTTCCGCCGCCGACCACGACTCGCTGTAGCGGTATGCCACCCGACTGAGCAGGCGCGCGGCCAGGAACTCGGTATCGGCCGGGTCGTCGCCCGCGTCCGCCTGAGCGCGGTCGCCGGGAGCGTGGAGGGCGATCGCGCTGTAGGCGACCGCGGGGGTGAGGAACTCGTGCGACACCATGGTCCCCGCCGCCTCGACCTCGAGGCGGACGAGGTGATGGACCGCCATCGGCACCCCGATCGTCCCCAGCGCGACGAGGCGACCGTCGACCTTCACCTGCGGCAGGAGCTCGACGAGGTAGGGCGGCACCAGATCGAGCCCGCCGAAGAGGTTGACGATCGCATCGTCGTCCGCGCTGGCGGGAGTGTACGAAAGGGTCAACCGCCTTCCGGTGACCGAGGCGAGCGGCAGCGACGATTCGAGACTCGGCTCCGAACCCGTCGCACCGACCGACGCGACGATCCGCAACCGCGTCTCCTCTTCGGCCGGCAAGCTCGCCCCTTCGTAGAACGGGGTCGCGAGCGGCGTCGGCAGCCCGCTCGGCAGGAGCTCGAGCCTCCTCACCGCCACCGAGCGAGCGCCGAGCTGCTCAGCGTACGAGTCGTCTCCCAGGAAGGCTTCGACCTCCCGCCGGATCTGCTCGAGCGGCCGGTCGGGCTGCTCGGTCGCCAGGTAGTCGGTGACGAAACCGGCACTGTCGAAGCCCATCGCCTCGAGCACCCGGGTGGGCGGTGAGCGATCGACCCCCTGCACCGCAGGCGCCAGCGGCACCCAGGTCTTGCCGGAGGTGTCGATCACCACGCCGCGATAGTTGGCGTAGGGGGCGTAGGCGGCAACCCAGGTGTGAAGGACGTCGACCGCGGCGATCCGCGAGCCGGCGATGACCACCTCGTGCGGCACACCGGCGCGTGCCAGTGCGATGGGAACCTGCTGGTCGTCCGCGAGGCCGAAGGCGGCGGCGAGCGGCTCCACGTCGAGCCGCAGCACCCCGCGCACGTAGCGCGCCGGCAGCTGGCTGGAGCGGAAGAGGGTGATCAGCAGGCTCGCCTTGTCGACATCGTTCGCCGCCCCGGAAGCGAGTGCCCCCTCCGCCCCCTTCTGCGAGCCCTGATACCACTCGGTGCGGATGTCGTTACGGACGAAGTCGTAGATCCGCGCGTAGTCGAACCCGAGCGATGCCGCCTGCGCCAGGATCGCCGGGCTCCGCGGCGCCTCCGGCGAGTCGATCAGGTCGTCGCTGGTCGCGGCGGCAGCGAGCGGGTCGGCGTAGCTGGGGACGATCGGCGACAGGGAGGGG
This sequence comes from Candidatus Multivoradales bacterium, assembly GCA_965223855.1. Taxonomy (GTDB): domain Bacteria; phylum Acidobacteriota; class Thermoanaerobaculia; order Multivoradales; family JAHEKO01; genus CALZKB01. The sequence continues at coordinate 985,388 of CBDCXM010000009.1, read as the reverse complement.
AGCGGCCTCGGCGCCAGGGAGAGGGAGCGGTGGGGAAGCGAGCCGCGGACGGGGCGCGCGGCGCGCCCGCGTCGCCCCTCGACGGAGGCTGCGAGCAGATCGCGTAGCGTCCGCCCTCCGGGGGCCTCATGCTCCATGACGACCCTGATCGTGCGGACCGACTCTCGGAAGCGCGCGGCCGCCTCCTCCAGTCGCGCCGCCGCTACAGCCGGCGCGGGCGCGGAGGACAGTCGCTCGCTGACAGCCTCGAAGTGCGCCTCGGTCTCGACCTCGAGGCGTGCCAGTGCGACCAGTGACCGAGCCCGGCTGTCAGGAGTGTCTCGCGCCGCGAGCGTCGCCAGCCACTGCTCGTGACTCTCGGCCGCTGCGGACTCGGCGCTCAGCGCCGGCAGGGCCGGGATGGCTCGAGCGCGAGGAGGCTCGCTCGCACTCGGTCGCATCTCGCTCTGTGCCCGAGCACCGGCGGCGCTCGACAGCCAACACAAAGACAGCAACAACCCGGGCGTCAGCGCCCTTCGAACTCTCAGAATCTCGCGCCTTCCCGAGAAAGAATATTGGTAAAGATTGCATGGAACTATAGCAGCCCCTGTCAAAGCCCCTACCAGGCCTTCCGGCCCTGCTCCTGCCCTTGCGCGCAGCGGCGCACGAGGGCTCTGCCGAGGTGTCCAGGATGAGTTCCGTTCGTCGCCAGAGGTAGCGAGGAGGAGCCATGAACACCCGATCTGCCCCTGGATTGCCCATCATCCTGTTGTCCACCCTGTCGGTCCTCGTTTGCGGCACGGCCGCCAAGGCCGCCACCATCGTCGTCGATACCCTCGACGATGCCAACGCCGTGTCCGGCGGCTGCACCCTCCGAGAGGCGATCGTCGCTGCGAACTCGGACGCGGCAGGAGGCGGCTGCCCGGCCGGCGACGGAGCCGACACCATCGACCTGACCGGCCTGACCGGCGTGATCGAGCTCGGTTCCGACCTGCCACTGATCACGGACTCGGTCGACATCGTCGGCCCCGGGGCGTTCGACCTCGCGGTGGATGGCGACGGCAACCGGATCTTCCTTTTCCAGGCTGCCGACACTTCGCACTCGATCTCCGACCTGACGATGACCGGTGCCAACGGCGTCGGTGCCGCGGTTTTCACGATCACCACCGGCACCACAGTAGTGATCCGCGACTGCCGGATCGTCGACAACGACCTCGACACCATTCCCAACGGCGCGATCCGGGTCGGCATCAGCTCGACGATCGAACTGCGGCGCTCGATCGTCGCCTTCAACGACGTCACTGCCGGCAGCGGCAGCGCGATCGTCGTCCAGGGGACGCTGCTCGCCTACGACAGCACGATCGCCAACAACACCACCGACGGCGACGGCGGTGGGATGATCGTCGCCAGCCCCGGTACGGCGATCCTCGATCACTCCACGGTGAGCGGCAACGTGGCCGGGGGAGTCGGCGGCGGAATCTGGGTGTCGATCGGCGACCTCGAGCTCTACCACTCGACGGTCACAGACAACGAGGCAGGGGAGTTCCAGGAGCGCCCGCGGGAAGGTGCCTTCGAACTTGGCTCGGAGGACGGCGGCGGAATCTACGTGAGCTCGACGGCCGCCAGTACGCTGCTGCTCTTCAACTCGATCGTCGCCGGCAATCGTGACGTCAGCGGCATTGCGGCGGACGACCTGTTCGTCGATAGCGTCTCTCCGGCAACGACGCTCGGGTTCAATCTGATCGGTGACAACACCGGCGCATCGTTCTACTTTCCGAGCGGTCTCCCCAACGTCAACGGCGACTACGTCGGCAGCGCCGCGACTCCCCTGGCGGCGGGCCTCATGGACCTGGCGGACAACGGCGGGCCGACCCCGACCCACCTCCCCGATCCGGCGACCTCGGCTGTCACGATCGACGGCGGCAGCTGCCCTGGCGTCTTCCGCGACCAACGCGGCTACTTCGACGGCCCGACGGGGCACCGCCCGGTCGACGGCCCGCCGCCCAATGGCGACGACGGCTGCGACATCGGTTCGGTCGAGCTCGGGGCGGTCGAGTCGGCGACGATCTTCGAAGACGGCTTCGAAAGCGGCGACACCTCGGCCTGGTCGACCACGCTGCCATGATTGCGGGCGTGGCGCCGGCCGCGCCCTTCGCTAGACTCTCTGCAACGAACTTCTGGCAGAGCGGCCCCCGAGGTGACGAGTCCGGGGGCTCGACAGCGATGAGCGGAGACGCGACGCACTGGATCGAGCGCTTGCGCGGGGGCGACCCCGCGGCGATGGATCGGTTGATCCCGATCGTCTACTCGGAGCTGCGTGCGATCGCCGCCGGCCGGCTGAGGAACGAGCGCGCCAACCACACGCTGAGCGCCACGGCGCTCGTCAACGAGGCCTACCTGCGACTGCAGCGCCAGGAGCGGCTGACCGCCGCCGATCGCGCTTCGTTCCTCGCGGTGGCGAGCAACACGATGCGCCAGATCCTCATCGACTACGCCCGCACCCGCAAGCGCCACAAGCGGGGCGGCGGAGTGCCACCGGTGCCGCTCGACGACGTGGAAGCGTTCTTGAGTGAGGAAGAGGCCGACGAGATCCTCGAGCTCGACGAGGCACTCGATCGCCTCGAGGCGATGAACCCCGAAGGGGCGGCGGTAGTGCAACTGCGCTTCTTCGCCGGCCTGACGCTCGAAGAGGCGGCACAGCTGCTCGGCGTGTCCGGCAAGACGGTGCAACGCCGCTGGACCGCCGCCCGCGCGTGGTTGCGCAAAGAGATCGACCTGCCGGGGCTCGACTCGTGACCGGGACGGCCGACGGCAACCCGGCAGCCGTCGAGCGCTGGCAACGGGTCGAGGAAGCCTTCACCCGACTGGCCGAGATTCCGGCCGAGGAGCGGGAGCCGCAACTCCTCGAGCTGTTCCCGGACGAGCCCGGGATGCGCCACGAGGTGAGAGCGATGCTCGAGGCCCACGGAGCCGGAGAGAGCTCGCCTCTCGAGCGCCGATTGCTGGCCGACGACGCCGCGGAAGCGGACGATCCGAGAATCGGCACCGACCTCGGTCCCTACAGACTGCTCGACGTCCTCGGCCGCGGCGGCATGGGAGTGGTCTACCGCGCCGAGCGCCGCGACGACGAGTACCAGCAGGAAGTCGCCATCAAGATGCTGCGCACCGGCTGGCTCGGCTCCGACGCCCTCGATCGCTTCCGCCTCGAGCGGCAGTTGCTGGCGCGCCTCCAGCACCCCAACGTCGCCACCCTGCTCGACGGCGGTATGACCGACGACGGGCTGCCGTACCTGGTGATGCAGAAGGTCGAGGGGACGCCGATCACCCGCTATTGCGACGAGAATCGCCTGCCGGTGCGCGCGCGGCTGCGGCTGTTCGGCCAGGTGTGCGACGCGGTGGCGTTCGCGCACCGCAACCTGATCGTCCACCGCGACCTGAAACCGTCCAATATCCTCGTCGACGCCAACGGCCAGGTGCAGCTGCTCGATTTCGGCATCGCGAAGCTACTCGACGCTCAGTCGCTCGGCCTCGACCCGAAGGTCACCCGCACCGAACAACGGGTGCTGACGCCGCTCCACTCGGCCCCGGAACAGCTGTCGGGAGAGGCCGTCACCACGGCTACCGATGTCTACGCTCTCGGCCTGCTGCTCTACGAGCTGCTGTCGGGGCGCTTCCCCTACCGGGTGGCCGACAGCTCGCCCGGGACGGTCGAAGGGGCGGTCCGCCGCACCGCTCCGCTGTCGCTCGCCGAGGCGCTGAGAACATCGACCGACGACGAGCTGGCTCCCGGTCGTACCGATCATCTGGCCGTGGAGGAGATCGCCGCCCGGCGCGCGACCGGCACGCGAAGGCTCGACCGGGAGCTGCGCGGCGACCTCGCGCGGATCGCCGCCATGGCACTGAGGCAGGAACCCGAGCGACGCTACCCCTCGGCGGCGCAGCTTGCCGAGGACGTCGATCGCTATCTGCGCGGCGACACGGTGAGCGCTCATGCCGATTCGCTGGCCTATCGGGCGCGGCGTTTCTTCGCCCGAAATCGTGCCGCGTCGATGGCCGCGCTGCTGCTGGTCGGTCTCGGCGCCGCCTTCACCGCCTATGCGCTCGTCCAGGCGGAACGATTGCGCGAGGAGCGCGATCGCCTCGTCGTCGAGCAGGAACGCTCCGAAGCGGTCACCCGTACCCTGGTCGACCTGCTCAAGTCGGCGGCGCCTGAGACGGCGCAGGGCGATACCGTGTCGATCGCCGATTTCCTGGCGGCCGCCGACCAGACGGCCGAGGGGATGGCCGACCGTCCGGCGGTGCAGGCGCGGCTGCTGTTCGCGCTCGGCGAGATGCGCGCCGTACGCGGAGAGAAGGCGCAGGCACGAGACTTCTTCGACCGCGCCTGGGCTCTCGAACAGCAGATCGGCGAGAGCGATACGGCCTTCGGACAGCAGGTTTTCCACTCACTGGCGTTGATGAACCTCCAGATGGGCGAGGTCGGGATCGGCCGCGAGCAGATGCGCGCGTCGCTCGACTGGCACCGCCGCCGATACGGCGAGTTGCACACCGATGTCGCCCAGGTGATGACCGATCTGTCGCGCTACGTCGAACCCGGCGAGGCGGTCGGGTTGCTCGATCGGGCGCTCGAGATCCGGCGCCAGATCCTGCCCGATGAAGACCTCGGAATCGCTTCGACCTTGAACGGCCTGGCGCGGCTCTACGCCGACCTCGGCGACCGGGCCCGCGCGCGAGACCACTTCGCCGACGTGCTGCAGCGACTCGAGGCTGTCGTCGGGACGGGTCACCCCAACTACCTGATCGTGCGCGGCAACTGGGCCTCGCAGCTGGCATCGGCCGAAGAGAAGCTCGCGGTCCTCGATGCCATGCTGCCGCAGTCGGTCGAGGTTTTCGGACCCAGGTCGGTGATCGTCGCCGGCCTGCACGACTATCGCGGCGAAGCGTTGGCGCGCCTGGGAGAGCTGGAAGCCGCCAGCGAGGCTCACGAGGCTGCGTTGGAGTTGGCGACGGCAGCGGGCGGCCCGACCGTCCTGCAAGCGACGCGCGCGGCGGCCAACCTCGGCTCGCTTCATCTGGCGACGGGCGACAGTGAGACGGCGGCGCGCTTCTTCCACGCCGCTGCGAGCGGCAGCAAGACCGAGCGACGCCGCGCGGAGATGCTGAGTCTCGAGGCGCTGAGCCTGTCGCGACACGGATCGCTCGAGCAGGCGCTTCGTCGGTCCTCGACGGCCGTCGAGCTGGCTCGAGTCAGCGCGACGTCTGCGCCCGGGGACACGAGCGCCGACATCGTCCTCGCCGGCAACCTCCTGCGCCACGGTGAGATCCTGATGGATCTCGAACGGGCCGAGGAAGCCCTGGCAGTCCTGACCGAAGCCCAGCCGATCCTCGACGCCGCGAGCGGAGCACCGACACAGGTCGTCACGGGCGGGGCGCTCGCCCTCGGCCGCGCACAGATCGCAGTCGGGCGCGAGGCCGAAGGGAAGGCCTTGCTGGAGTCGGCGTTGATCGTGGCCGCGCGAACGCCGTTGATCGACCCGGCCGCGGTGAAGGCAGCGACAGATGCGCTGCGCCGCTCTCCCTGAGAAAGGCGGTCTGGCTCAGCAGTGCCTATCGGAGCAGATCGAAGAGCCGGCTGTACTTGACGATCAGATTGCGGTCCGGGATGCCGGTCCCGGCGCCGCCGATGTCGCGCACGTCGTTGTAGACGACGAAGAGCCCCGTGTTGGCGCTCTCGAGCCAGCCGAAGCGCAGGTTGGTGGCCCAGCGGTCGGCGCGGTCGTTGTACTGCACCAGCGCTTGCAGGAACATCCGCGGGGTGAAGGAGTAGGAGATGCGGGTGCGACCGAGGTTGGTCTCGAAGCTGCCGCCCGGCAGGTCGACGTCGTTGTAGGTCCAGTTGACCTCGCCGGTGAACTTCTCGCCGGCACGCCAGCGCACGCCGGGCGAGATCGAGTTGCGGTCGCCGCCGAAGATCCCGCCGAGCGTCATCCGGGTCTCGAACGACACCGGCGCGCCACGGTTGGTGAAGAAGACGAGCTGGAGGTCCTCGTGGTCGTAGGTGCCCGCCGGCACGGTGACGCCGGGGAAGATCTCGAACGGCGTCTCTACCCCCTCGCGGGTGAAGTTGATGCCGGTGTGAACCTCGTAGCCGTTCTTCCACTCCCAGTGGTTATCGACATGGAGGTAGCCGGTCTCCTGGAAATCGTCGAAGTTCCAGAAGCCGCGGTACGAGATGTGCGGCCGCATCTCGTGGATGCCGAGCCAGTTCTCCGGACGGTAGCGATAGAGGACGAAGGCGTCGGGCTTGCGGTAGCCGCGGCGCTGCAGGAAGCCGACCTCGGGGTTGAACCCCTCGCCGACCTCGGTGTAGCCGATCGAGTAGATGAGCGTGTCCGAGTCGTAGCGCGCGGCGAGGCGGAAGGCGTGGTCGTCGGTCTCGATACCGGGAGTCTCCGTGCGGGCGACGAACCCCGACACCTGGCCGTACTCTCCCAGCCCCCACTGGCCGTCGATGCCGAACGCCTGGTTGTCGCCGCCGTCGGCGCCGTCGCGGCCGACGAAGATCGCGCCGATCGCGGAGCGGTTCGGCAGGTCGCGGCTCAGTCGGGCGACGGCGAAGTCGTTGCGCGGCGCCACTCCGGGTGTCTCCTCGGCGCGCATGTAGAGGAGGCCGAGGTTGTTCGCCCCCGCCTTGCCGGAGAGGCGCAAGCCGGCCTCGATCGGGATCGCCTCGCCCCCGGGGCTCAGCCCGATGCGACGGCTGAAGAAGAGCTCGACCTCCTGCGGCACGCCGACCGAGAACAGCCCGGCGTTCTCGAGGAAGAACGGCCGCTTCTCGGGAAAGAAGAGGTTGAAGCGGTCGAGGTTGATCTGCTGCTCGTCGGCCTCGACCTGGGCGAAGTCGGTGTTGACGGTCGCATCGAGCGTCAGGCTCGGCGTGACGCCGTACTTGAGGTCGAAGCCGCCGTCGAGGTCTGTCTCGGTCGTCGCGCCGCTGACACCCGCCTTGCGCGCGTCCGCCAGCACGTAGGGGGTCACCTGGAGGTTGCGCAGTCGCGGTACCTCCAGCCCCTCGAGCGCGCCTGCTCCCGACACCCGGAAGAGGTTGAACTGGCGGTCGAGCGGCGCCCAGAACGACACCTCGTTGCGGCGCCGGATGTTGCGCTGGAAGTTGACGCCCCAGCGCTGCTCCCCGGCTCCTTTGTAGCGCAGGGTTCGGAACGGGATCGCGAACTCGGCGCTCCAGCCGTCCTCGGCGATGCGGGTGCGCACCTCCCAGGAGGCGTCCCAGTTGAGATTGAAGGCGTTGCCGGCGGTCAGCCCCCCTTCGGTGCGGGCGGTCACCTGGCCGTCGTACTCGATGCCGGCCGGGTTGGTGCCGAAGACGAAGCCGGTCTGCCGGTCGTCGTAGCTGTCCAGGAGGATCAGGAAGGCATCGGTCTCGCTCAGTGAGGCGTCGCGCCTGCTGTCGGAGACGACGATCGCGGACGGATCGCGATCGAAACAGACGACGCCGACGTAGAGCGTGTCGTCGGTGAAGGCGACACGGACCTCGGTTCGCTCGGTCGCCGGCTCCCCTTCGTCGGGAGTGTTCTGGACGAACCCGCCGGTCGGCTCGATCGCCGCCCAGCCCTCGTCGTCCAGAACCTCGCCGTCGAGGGTCGGGACGACGGTCGCGCGCCCGGCGCGCATCGAGCGCCGGTTCGCCTCCGTTGCCTGCCCCTCCGCCGGGCTCGCGAGCGGCAGCCCGACGCCGCCGGCAACCGCCAGGACGAGCCAGCCGCCGCGCCGCCGCTTCTTCACTGTTTCTCCGGGGGGCTCTCCCAACAGACTCTCTCCGGGCACTCTCCTAGCCGCTCTCATGGCAGGGGATTGTAGAGCCGAACCGGCCGCTCCCGATCGACGGCACACGACGGCGTCCGGGATCTGGACGGAGACTTCAGAATGCGGACCCCGACTACCGCTCCGGTCGGCACGCCAGGAGTCACCCAAACCTCTCTCTCCAAGCGACTTCCCTGCCGAATGCACCGTCGGCACGAAGTGGCCCAGTCCTTGCTCCTGACAGGGAATGACCGACGGATCCCTTCTCCCTGCCTCCAAGGAGCACCTTGCACAAAGCCATCTACTTCTCCTCGACCCGACCCGCCGCCCACTCATCGGACCACGTCCAGAAGCGGGAGCAGCAATGAGCCACCTTCTGCTGATCGAACCGGATCGCGGCCGCGCGCTCGGTCTCGAGGTCGCTCTCGAGGCGCTCGGTGTGGAGACGCTCCGGGTCGAGGAACCGGTCTTCGCGCTCGCCGCAGCCGACAGGCGAACGCCCCATGCGGTCGCCTTCGCCTGCGGCTCCAGCTACCTGACCACGCCCCAGGTTCTTGAGCTCCTCAAGAGCCATTCTGCACTGTCACGGCACAAGATCGTCGTCTACGGGCGGCGCGAGGAGGTGCAGTCGGTCGAGGGCGCCTGCGGGGTGATCGTCGGCAGGCGCGACGATGCCGCCCTGATCGCCGACAACATCGTCGCTGCGCTCACGGCCGCCGGCGTAGAACGTGCCGGCAACCCGCAGGGTCCACCACCTCGGCTCGATCGCGGCGGCCGCTCGTCACTCGCCGGCAGCCTCGACATCGTCGAGCTCGCCGAGTTGATGGCGTTCTTCCAGCAGACCGGCAGCACCGGTCGTCTACGTCTGTGCCACGGATGCCTGGAGGCGGAGATCTACTACATAGACGGCGCCGTCATCCACGCAACAGGAGATGACGTGCAGGGGGAGCAGGCGGTACGGGCGCTGCTCGACTCCACAGCGCTGCCGGACGAGACGAGCTTCGAGTTCACGACCCGAGCCCCGGACGACCTGGTCGATCTGCCGCGCACCATCTGGCGTTGCCCGTTGAAGCTGCTGCGCTCCCGCTCCGCCGACGACGGCCATCCGGCGAAGCGCGCTCCCCGCGGGCCGGTCGAGACCGCGGGCCCGTCTCTACGGGCGAACGCTCCTTCCTGAGTCGCCGCCTCGGGCTCTAGTCGGCCGGCTCGGCCGCTCCAGACCCGCGTGCTAGCCTGCCCGCTCCCTCTTGCAACCTGTCGCCAGGCCGGCTTGCGTGCTTCGTGCGCTCACCGGTGTGGCGAGGAACGTCCGGTATAGAGCGGCTCGCAGCGCGCGTCGATCAGCGACGAAGGAGACTCGGATGAAAGCAGTCAGTGCCGTTGCAGCGACACTCGTCTTCCTGGGAGCAGGCTCGCTGATGGCCGGCGACCTCCCTCGGCCCTACTTCGGATCGACCTCACCCGGCAGCTGGGCGCGCTATGAGACGACGACATCGGCGGGGGCGCGGACCGCCGCCACCTACACCCGCCTCGCCGACCGTGACGGCGGCTTCGTGGTCGAGATCGAGACCGAGTTCCTCGAAGGGCCGGGAGCCGGCGGCGGCTCGACGAGCATCTTCGTCATCGAGCCCGGCTTCGACTGGCAGAACCGGTTTCTCAGCTTCGGGAAGGCGCTCTCGGGGGCGAGCTTCGTCGTCGCCGGCAGCGCGCCGATGGAGCAGGCGCCGTCGATGGTCACGGCGATGCGGGACTCGATGGCCGACTTCGGCGGCGGTTTCGACGCCGGCGGCTCTGCGACGCACGGCGGTGTGGAGTGCGATGTCTTCTCCTTCCGAGCCGTGCTGGGCGGACCCAATCCCGGGACGATGACGGGCGAGACCTGCCTCAACGCCGGGATCCCCTTCGGCCTGGTGCACCAGAAATCGACCTCGAACCACAAGAAGAGCGGCGAGTCGTCGTTCGAGACCGTGCTCGTCGACCATGGAACTACCGCGGTCCGGACGCTCGAGCGCGCCGAAGCCCGCCGGATCGACGTGGCCCTCGCCTATCAGCAGGGGGCGGTCGCCCTCGACTTCCGGGTGCCCGAAGGCGGCGACGGCCGGACGCTCGAGGTGACGCTGACCAACATCAGCACCGACCGCCTGATCGTCGCCGTCGGCACCTCGACCTATGCCTTCGAACTCGGCGTGCCGCTCGGCACCTTCTTCTTCCAGCCCGACGCAGCGCTCGAAGTCGAACTCCTCTCGACCGAAACGTCGGAAGTGTTCACGGCGACCCAGGGTAGCGGTCGCGGCCTCAAGGGGGGAGCCTTCCGCCTCATCATGGCGCAGGGTGTTCCCAAGGTCGCCGGCGACGGCATGAAGGTGGGAGCGGTTCCCTAGCCTGGCCGGCTTTCAGTCCCTCGCGGTCTCGAAGACCGACATCAGCGCAACGATCAGCAAGGCGTGCGAGACGAACACCTTGGCGAAAAAGACGATGTCGGTCAGCCAGTCCGGGTTGTAGCGCTGCGCCTGAATCGAGATCAAGGCGATCGTCAGGCCGGCGGCCGCCAGCAGGAACGTCCGGGTCTCGCTTTCGGTCACGTTGAGAAGACCGACGACGACGCCGAGCCCGGCGACGGCCCAGGGCAGCCACCCCAGATCGACGAAGGCTGCTACAACGGCAAGTACCAATCCGGCAATGAATGCCCACTTTCCCATGGGTTTCCTCCTCAGAAACAGATAGTTGTTGGGATTGCAGCCCACCTCACGGCCACCGGGCCGAAGCGGCGACCCGACTGCATTCCTCGATCACCGATCTTCTTTCTGAGCTAGGCGCACGGCCCGACTCGATCGTTACCCCCTGGGAGGTCCGAGATTCCGGAGCCCTCCCTCTCGGGCGCCGCAGCCCCGTTCGGTATCCGAAAACGACTGTTCGGAATCCGGACGCAACCCCTTCTGAGGCTCTGCCGGCGCGAAACCCGCAAGCCACTTGAATACAAACATTTAGCGGTCGTCAAACTACCCTATCCGACCGTGGTACGCCGCTTGCGATAGGGAGGTACAGCCCGGGCAAAGTGACCCGACGCAAGACATCCCACCCAAGGAGGATTCACGAATGAGTACTGCGCAAGAAGCACTCGACCAACTCGCGGAGATCAATGGCTACGTCGGCGCCTGCATCGTCGACAGCGACAGCGGCATGATGCTGGCGTCGAACGGCGGCGGTAGCAGCATCGACCTCGAAGTGGCCGCCGCCGGCAATACGGAAGTCGTGCGGGCCAAGCGCGCCACGATGAGGTCCCTCGACCTCGATGACCGCATCGACGACATCCTGATCACGCTGGACAAGCAGTTCCACCTGATCCGCCCAGTGAACGACAACGATGCACTCTTCGTCTATCTCGTGATCGACAAGGCCAAGGCGAATCTGGCCATGGCACGGCACTCGCTGAGAACCGTCGAGCAGGATCTCGAAGTCGTCTGACGGCGACCTTCCCAAACCGCACCCAAAGGAGTAAAGAGCAATGCCCAACGACAACAACATGGAGTCAGCCCTCGAGAGCCTGGAAGCGAGCCTTGGAGGCTTCATCGGCGCCTCGGTTGCCGACATCGATTCAGGAATGACCATCGCCGTTCGCACCCAAAGAACGGACTTCGACCTGGACGCAGCAAGCGCCTACAACAGCGAGATGGTCAAGATGAAGCTCAAGACCATCGGGGCCCTCGGCCTTGACTCGGACCTCGAGGACATGCTGCTGACTCTCAGCGACCAGATCCATCTGATCAAGCTGATCGACAAAGGCACCTTCCTCTACCTGGCAGTCGACAAGTCGCAGTCCAATCTCGCTCTTGTTCGGCGCGCCGTCGCTTCGACCGTCCAGGCGGCCGCCTAGACGAAGCACCCCACGCCGACCTGAGAGAGCGACAGGCTCCTCGAAAGCCTGTCGCTCGTCTCAAACTCCCGGCATTGGCGACCGAGGGCCAAACTGTCGTCTCTCAGGAGCCGCTGGGTCCCGGCATGCCTCAGATTGACACAGAGACGGGTTGTCTTCGCCTTCGGCTTGTGTACGACGGTGCCGCGGAGGCGGGAAAGACCGCCACGCTCGAGGCGCTGAGTCGCTCACTCGGCGCCGAGATGATCACACCTGGTGAGCGGGAGGGTCGCACTCTCTACTTCGACTGGGTCGAGCACACCGCGGGTCGATTCGGCGGGCGTCCGATCCAATGCCAGCTCGTTGCCGTTCCTGGCCAGCCCGCTCTGGCAGCGAGGCGCCGCAGGATCCTCGAGGACGCCGACGTGATCGTCTTCGTGGTCGACACTCGCGAGTCCGCCCTTGCTGCCAGTCAGGTCGCCCTCGAGGAATGCCTGGATTACCTCGTCGACAGCGGCCGGCAAGTTCCGATGCTCTTGCAGCTGAACAAGCGAGACATGCGTACCGCCATCGCAGTGTCCGACCTTGACGCGAGACTTACCGGAGACCACGAGTGGCACGAGACTTCGGCAACAGAAGGCACCGGCGTTCGCGAGACGTTCGTTGCAGCGGTGAGAGCAGCTCTGGCCCGGGTCCGTGAGCTCGACTCCCTTGGACACCTCGAAGCGGCAGATGCCGGGAGCTCCTCCCCCAATGCCCTTCTCGCCGAGCTTGATCTCGAAGACGATGAACTCCGGCCTGAGCTCTCCGTGGCATCCCGGCGAACGTCGTCGTCCTCTTTCGACGAACTCGCTCGACAGCGGTTCTCGAGCAACGTAACACCGGATCTGCTGACTCCGGTGGGCGAGGGCACGGTGTGGCCGCCGGTGGAGGGGCGACTGCTCCTGAGCGAGGCACTTCGCGAGGACATCTCCTGGCTGGAATTGGGTGCATTGAGAGCGCGCGGTGAAACTCGCAACTGGAGCTTCGCCACTGACGAGACCCGGTCCTTCGACACGCCCGAGCTGGCGCGACCACACCTGATCGCCTGGGCCAGAGAGCACGTGAAGCTCGTCGGCTTGATCTCCACCGGACGTGCTCTTGCGCTGCTTCCGACATTCGAGGAAGGCGTCCAGATCTGGGAAGTAGTCCGAAAGCGCAAGAGCCTCGAGGATGAGCTGACCGCGCTCGAGTGGTCGGGGTACGGCGCCGACGAGACCATAGATCGATTCGACCGGCTCTGGGCGGCCGGCCTGCAAGCGGTGTTGAAAGCTTCCAGGGCAGGACGGCACCTGCCTCTCGGGCTGAACACCGTGGCTGCAGATCCGGACGAGCCCCCGTATCTGGGCCTGCTCGGAATCACCGGCGGAAGGCACGATTGGTCGCCGCTACTGAGCGAGCTGCGCACGAAAATCGAGTCGCTGGCGACTCGGATGCTGACCCGGGATCAGGCTCTCGCCCTGCATGCTTTCCGGGACTCGCGAGAGCCTCGAAGCAGGCACGGCTGACACCTTCGAGGGCCTCTCTTCCAGGACGACTCGACTCTCGTGAGCCCCTGAGTTGCCGTCTCGCCATTCCAACTCACAACAGGAGCAGCACCCATGGCATCACTTCTTGTCATCGACGACTCCGAAGCAGATCGAAAGCTGATCGGCTCGATCCTCGAAGGAGCCGGACATGAGGTTCACATGAGCGGCCACACCAACCAGACAGAGGCGCTCGTCGAAGAGGTTGCGCCGGACGTCCTGCTCCTCGACATCTCGATGCCGGATCCGGACGGGTACGAGGTCCTGGAGTCGCTGAGAAGGTCGACTTCGGCCGCGGAGCTGCCGATCGTCCTCATCTCCTCGAAGAGTAGCGAGTCCGACATCGACCGTGGCTACCTTCTTGGCGCCACCAAGTATCTGGTCAAGCCTTTTTCGCCCATCTCCTTGCAGGAGACGGTGCAACAGTGCCTCCGCGGGCCACTACCGTTAGCGGACCTGAACGACCCGGAAGAGAGCCCGGCCCAGCCACTGCGGCCCACCTCGCCTCTCCGAGTATCAGACCCCGCGCTCGACGAGCTCTTCGAGGACTGAGAGTTGTCGCTGCTCAACGGCCTCCGGAGCAAACGGAGTCTATGAGGCGCTTCCTCCTCATCGACCCCGACGCACGGCGCGCCATGACCCTGGTCGGGGCCTTCGAGGCTAGTGGTGTCGAGACAGAGCACATACCCGAAGCGGTCAGCGCACTGGAAAGGGTCCGGGAGTGCCGACCCGACGCCATCGTCTACGCCGCCGACCAGGTGGGCCTGACCCCTGGGGAGCTGGTCGAGGCACTGGATCTCGAGAATCTGCTCGGCGAGATTGCCCTTCTCATCTTCGGCCGGGAGACGGCGATCCAGGCAGGACCGCTTGACGCGACCTGTTTCGTGCAAGAGGACGAGAGCCGCATCCTGACAGCGAACCGCATTCTCGCTGCGCTCGATCCGGAGAAGAGCGAGGCGAAGAGCCGGCGTTCCGACAAATGCTCTCCAGCGGCCGAGGCCAGCCGGATCTCCCTCGAGGGGAGTCTCGAGGGCGTAGGGCTTCCCGAACTCATTCTCTTCTTCGGGCGGACCGTCAGCACCGGCAGGCTCTCCCTTCAGTTCGGTGACGCGACCGCCTCGCTCTACTACCGTCGGGGGTTCCTCCTCCACGCAGAGGCCGACAGCGTGACCGGACTCGAAGCGGTCACCGAGCTGCTCGCGAGAAGGCCGGCACCAGGCGGCATTCCGTTCGCGTTCACATCGACCAGCGAGGAGAGCATGGTCGGAGTTCCACAGACCCTGGAGATCCATGGCATGGAGCTCCTGCTCGAGGCGGGCATGAGACTGGATCACGCGAGCCGCGAGGAAGCGGGGCCATGAACAGGATCCTCGTCTTCGGCGAGAGCGTCGACTTCGGCAAGACGGTCGAGAGGATGCTCGGAAGGGGCCACAGCGTCGCAGTCGCGCAGTCCGCCGAGGACGCTCTCCGCGCGGCTCGCAGGGAGTTGCCGGATGTGGTCATCTGTGAGCTTGGCCTTCGGAACCGGAATGGACTCGAGGTGTGTCAGCGGTTTCGGCACTCGGAGGAGTTTCCCGACATCGGCATCGTCTTGATCTCCACCGATGCGATCGGGGAATCGAACGCGCTCGCCGCAGAGGCCGGCGCCGACTGTCTCATCTCGAGTCCGTTCTCCCTGGCGGAGCTCGAAGAAGCAGTACATGCAGCGCTGTCGGCTCACCTGGTGACAAGCCCGCTGCTTCCGCCCGATCGCGAACCGGCCTCCACGTCGCACCGCGAGGTCGGCTTCGCTCTTGTGCCGCCACTCGCTACCGAGATTCGTCCGGCGCTTTCCCCTGACACGGTGCTTAGGGATGCGCTGGAAGAGCTGGCCCGGAAGCCGGGCATCCTGTGGGTGGAGTGGATCGACGCAACCGGCGCCCGTCATCGAGCCCCTCGAGGCACGACCGCCTTCGGGGATTCGCCGGGAGACGCCCTTGCCGCCCAGCGTGAGTCTCTCCTCGCCACGCTCCAATCCGTCAGCGGGACCGCGGAGATGACTCTCGACGCCACCCCGGGCGGACTCATCCTGTCGAAGCAGATCGACTACCTGATGGCCGTGCGCTTCAGCTCCCTGTTGCTGCTGGGCAAGGCGCGGATGCTCGTGCGCCGGGCGATTCGCGAGCTCGATCGCAGGCTGCAGGACAGCGCGTCGAGACAACGCGACGCCATCTGATCGGTAAGGCATCCGGCGGCGGGACCGACGCCCCGCAGCGGTACCATGTGGCCTCACTTCCCCCGGAGGAGATGCCATGAAGGTTTCGTCGCGAGGCGCGCTCGCCGTACTCATCCTGCTGGCGCCGGCTGTCGCGCTTGCTACCGAGATCGCGGTGCGACTGCCGGCCTCGGAGCCCGGCCCGACAGACAGCCAGATCGACAGGCCGGTCGACGGGCGGATGCTGCTGCTCGTCTCCACCAACGACGACGCCGAGCCGCGTTTCCAGATCGGATGGAACGCGACGACGACGATGCAGGTCTTCGGCGTCGATGTCGAAGGAGCCGCACCGGGTGCGACGGTCGTCTTCGACGGCGACACCTTCGGCTACCCGGTATCCCGCCTCGGCGATCTGCCGGCCGGGCGCTACCGGGTGCAGGCGCTGTTGCACCGCTACGAGACCTTCCACCGCTCCGACGGCCACGTCGTCAAGCTGCCGATGGACCGCGGCGAAGGGCAGCAGTGGAACCGCGCCCCCGGCAACCTCTACTCGACTCCACGATGGCTCGAGCTCGGGACCGGCGGCGAGGACAACCCGACCCTGGAGCTCGACCGCGAGATCCCGCCGATCGAGCCACCGAAGGACACCAAGTACGTGCGCCACCTGCGCATGCGCTCGGAGCTCCTGTCGGAGTTCTGGGGACGAGACATGGAGCTCGGCGCCCACGTGCTGGTGCCCGAGGGGTTCGACGAACACCCCGAGGCGCGCTATCCGCTGATGATCTTCCACGGCCACTTCCCGTCCGACTTCGGCGGGTTTCGCACCACGCCGCCCGAGCCCGATCTCGAGTGCGCCTACAGCGAGCGCTTCGACGTCGACTGCTACAACCGCATCCAGCAGCAGGAGGCGTACGACTTCTACCGCCGGTGGACCGGCGACGGCTTCCCCCGGGTGCTGATCGTCCAGATCCAGCATCCGAACCCGTTCTACGACGACTCCTACGCCGTCAACTCGGCCAACGTCGGCCCCTACGGCGATGCGATCACCTATGAGCTGATCCCGGAGATCGAGCGCCGCTTCCGCGGCCTCGGCGAGGGTTGGGCGCGCTTCCTCTACGGCGGCTCGACCGGCGGCTGGGAGGCACTCGCGGCGCAGGTCTTCTACCCGACCGAGTACAACGGCGCCTTCGCCGCCTGCCCCGACCCGATCGACTTCCGCGCCTTCATGCTGGTCGACATCTACGAGGACGACAACCTCTACTACGAGGACGGCCCTTTCACCCGGGTCGAGCGCCCCGGAATTCGCGACTATCTCGGCAACGTCACGGCGACGCTCGCCGGCTTCAATCATCAGGAGCTCGCCAAGGGGACGAAGACCCGCTCCGGCGACCAGTTCGACATCTGGGAGGCGGTCTACTCGCCGGTCGGGGAGGACGGTTACCCGAAGCGGTTGTGGAACAAGCTCACGGGCGAGATCGATCGCGAGGTCGCCGAGCACTGGAAGAAGTACGACCTCGGCCTGGTGCTGCGGGAGAACTGGTCCGAGATCGGCCCCGACCTGGTCGGCAAGATCCACCTCTATTGCGGCGACATGGACAACTTCTACCTCAACAACGCCGTCTACCTGGTGGAGGAGTTCCTCGAGTCGACCACCGACCCCTACTACGCCGGCGAGGTCGACTACGGCGACCGCGCCGAGCACTGCTGGAACGGCGATCACGAGAACGGGAACCACATCTCGCGGCTGCGCTACAACACGATGTACCTGCCGAAGATCCTCGAACGGATCGAGGCGAGCGCTCCCGAAGGGGCGGACCTGACGAGCTGGCGCTACTGACCGTATGAGACCGCTGATCGTCCACCTCGTGCACGGGACCTGGGCGTACGGCCTCGGGGGCCGCGAGCGGTGGGAGCGGCGCCACGAGGCCGACCCGAAACGCTTCCCCCTGCCGTGGTTCCGACCGGGGTCCGACTTCTGCCGGGAGGTCGGTGAGGCGGCGGATCGGCCGCTCGAGTTCAGACCGTTCGAATGGTCGGGCGAGAACTCGTTCGTCGCCCGTCACGAGGCGGCAGCGCGGCTCCGCGAAGAGCTCACGGCCGAGATGGAGAACGACGGCGCCACCGAGCATGCGATCGTCGCTCACAGCCACGGCGGCACGGTCGCCTTCGATGCCCTGGCATGCGGCGCAGCACTCCCTCGCAACCCGGTCGCGCTCGTCACCCTCGGCACCCCCTTCGCGGCGCTGAGGCAGCTCAAGGCGAGTCGGGCGGAGATGCTGATGCGCTTCGTCTCGGGCGCCCGCTTCTTCTTCATCCTCGTCGCTTGCCTGCTGGCCGCGTCCTCCCTTCACGCCTGGACCCTGGACGAGAGTTGGAGTCGCTGGATCTGGCTGCCCGCCGGTGCCCTGCTTCTGGCCTATCCATGGGTCGTCCGGCGCTCCGGCGCCGCGGCGCGAGCGCTGGCCGATCTGCTGCCCTCCCTCGTTGCCGCCTGGATTGCCGCTTCGGCCACTGTCTGGGCGTGGCAGCGTGACGAGTTCGGAGGTCTCATCGCCTACCTCACCCTGGCGGTAGTCGTTGCCCTTGTCCTGCTCGGCAGGTTCGCTCCCCACTGGGCGCTTCGCCCGCACGAAGGCCTCACCAGACTGCTCGCCCCGGATCGCTACCATCGGATGCCCGGGCGGTTCCATGCACTGCGAACGCCCGGCGACGAGGCGAGCCTGGGAATCGCCCTCGCGCAGACGATCGACCGGTGCCTGTCACAGTTGACAGCCGGCGGACTTGTCGGCGGGTTGGGCCGACTGCTCGAACTCGGAGAGAAGCGGCTGGGCTTCTTTTTCGTCGTCGCCCTGTGGATCGCAGTGGCGCTGGGTCGCCTCGGTTGGGACCTCCTTGCAGGAGACGGCTTCGACCCCTGGTGGGTCTACATCATCGAAGCGATCATGGGTGTCGGCATCGGATTCGTCCTCGTCGGAGCTCTGATCGTCGCCGTCGTCGCACCGCTCTCCGTGCACGTCGGTACGCTGGCGCTGCGCTTCGCTACGGGAGGCGCCGTGTTGCGCTACGCCGGTCTGGTGGCCGTGGAGGTCGAACCGGTGCCGGCCGGTGCGAGTGCCACCGTCGAGACGCTGCGAGTCGAAACCGACGAGAGAACCTCCGGTCTGAGCCACTCGCTCCACGAACGGCGCGAGACCCGACTCCGGGTAGCCGAGCTGCTGGGAGGCGATCTCCCGGAAGGCGAAGGCGCATCGGCTTGAATCTGTTGTGGAACGACGCGACGAGTCGCCAACTCCATCGAAAGGAGTTGCCCCATGCGAAAGCTCTCGCTCGTCGCCCTGTTCCCTCTGTCGACGCTCATCTCGATCGGTTGCGTCTCACCCCCTCAGATCCGGCTCTCCGTCAACCCGCCGGTCGTCTGCCCGGGTGAGATCTTCCGGCTGCAGATCGAATCGAGTAACGGCCATACCCAGGGCGCGCTCGATGTCGTGCCGCGTCCCGCCGCCGGCAGCAGCTCCTCGCTCTTCCGCCGGGCCGACGGCAGCTACATCGGCAACCAGCAGTTCGCCGTCTGCCAGGACACCGTCTTCGCCGCCAAGTTCTGGAAGCTGGCGGAGGAGGATTGCGGGATGGGGCTCACCACCTGCGCCTTCACCGAGGTCGACGTCGTCACGGACGACCGGCCGTTCCGGCGCACCTCGAGCACCTGCCGAACCGACACCGCCTTCACCTTCGACCCCGACACTCTCGGAGATCTGAAGCTGCGGGCGATCCGCAACTGCACCGACGGGCGGAGCGTGACGGTGACGGTCCCGGGCCGCGACCCCGTGACCCTCGCGCCGGGCGAAGCCACACCTCCGATTGCCGGCGACCTGTCGCTGGCTGGAGACGCCTTCTCCGTCTCCCGCGAGGTCACCGACGACGAGGGGTGCGCGGACCCGGGCGACGTGCGGCCCGACCCGAGCCCGCCGCCGGCACCGCCGGAGATCTGCCTCGACTTCATCGCCGGCTGCGATGCCTCGGAAGAGTGCGAAGACGGTTAGCTTCGGCGCGGCCGGCTACTCGGCGGCTCGCACGTCCACGTCGCGGCTGACGTAGCTCGTCAGGCCGGTCGCCGGATCGACGAAGCCGATCGCCACCCGCTGTGGGCCGGGGCGCATCAGCAGCTCGATGCGGGTCGCGTGCACCTCGCGGTTCACGTTGGCGAGTCGATCCTCGGGCACGGCGATCTTCAGCTGGGCCTCCTGTACCGGTGCGAGCTGGCCGTCGGGAGCCATGGCGGCGATGAAGAGGGTCGCCGTCGTCGCATGCACGCCTTCCTCCGGCGCGAGCACCAGATTGCCGAGCGGGATTCGCAAGCTCAGAGGCACGATCACCCGTTCCGGATGATCGGTCGCTTCCTGTCGCCCGATAGCGATGGAGAGATCGAGCGGGTTGTCCTCGATGCCGAAGAGCATCGCCGTGCTCGCCCGGTCTGCGAGGCGGATCGCCGGCGGCTTGGCGAGATAACTGGCACGGTGGCGCACCCGCAGCCCGCGTCCCTTGACCTTGACCTCGAGGTCGTGAATCTCTCCGTCGTCAGTGGCACGAGGCGTGAACGCCAGCGAGTAGCGCCCGCCGAAGTCGGCGCGCGCCTGAGCGACGACGTCCGAGACATCACCACCGACCGCGGTCACGCCACCGCTGCGATCGGAGAGAAACCGCAGGGTGTCCACCAGATTCGCCTGGCGAAGACTCTTGTACTGCGGTGTCGCGAGCTCAGCGGCACCGCCGGCGAGCTCCGGCAGCGAGCCACCGATGTGCCCCTCGGGCCGGAACGGGTAGAAGGTCACGCCGCTTGCGTTGGCGAGCGCCGCCAGTAGCGCGAGATCGCGGTTGGCCTCGCCGACCTCACGGCTGCGGCGCGGACTCGCCTCCTCCACCGCACCGAGAACTGCTGACCGCCGGGCGATCTCCGCGTCGCGGCTCTCGCCATCCGTCACGTCGACGTCGATCGGGCCGGTCGTGCGCACCGCCTCGGAGAGCGCCTCGTGGAGCTCCGCCCCGGGGCGCATCGGCATGCCCGCACCGACGTAGACGAGCGCCTTGCGCCCGGGCAGGGTGCCGAGCGCATTGACGACATGACTCAGGGCGTAGAGACTCCCCGCACTTTGCTCCCGAATCCGGCGAGCCTGAGCCTCGATCTGCCGGCTGACGGCGCCGAAGTAGCGTGGCACCTCGGTACGGCGAACCGGGCTCCGTGAAAGGTCGCGGATCCGGCGCAGCAGCTCGAGCGACTCGATCGCCGTCGACTCCCGCTCGCGCTGGCGCAGGAGTCCGAGAGCGCTCGGCTGCGCCACCGATCGCAGCGCCTCCTGGGCCTCGGCACGGCCGACGGTGAAGGTGAGCGGCATCGAGAATGCGCCGTCGTAGGCGGCCACTGCCACCTCGATCCCATCGTCCAGATCCTCGCCGACGAAACGCACCAGCGAGTCGACCGCCTGATGGCGTGCCGCCGCCGGCAGCGACGCTCCATCGAGGAAGAAGACGACGCGGCCCGGCTCGGCGGCCGCGGTCTCGGTCGGGATCGGCGCAGCCGAGGTGGCATCGACGGCGTCCGCCGCAGCCGCATCGGGCGGTGTCGTGGGGGCGATCCAGGCGAAGTGCTCGATGTCGACCTTGCGGCCGTCCTCCAGAAGCCTGAAGTCACGCTCGGTCAGTCCGGTCACCACCGTGCCCTTCGAGTCGGTGACGAACACCTCGACCTCGACCAGATCGATCCGCAGCGACTCGAGGAAGGTCGTCGGGATCGTGTCGCTGACCACCTGCTGGGCCGTCGCACGGCTCCCGGACGCGGCACCGGTGACCGCAGCGACGGCGCCGAGGACGATCGCGCGCCGGGTCCATGACAGCCCCCCTGTTGTCGGGATCACCCGCGAAACTTATCGCGTCGGCGTGTCGAAATGGCGACGACCCGGGAAGGGGGAAGCGATTCCGGTCTCCGGGCGCGAAGATCAGGGCACGGTCGCCGACCACGCCGAGGTGTCGCCACCCTCGAAGCCGTCGGCGAAGATCGTCCGTCCGGTGTAGTCGGCGACGAACTCCGACAGCGGGCCGATCTCGTCGTCGAGGGTGTCGACGCCGCCGTAGGCGATTCCCGCGGTCGCCAGCATCTGTTGCTCGGAGAAGAGCGGGACACCGGTGTCGTAGGCCTGATTGAGGGCGGTGAGGATGAGATTCGCCCACAGCGCCTGCAGCACGGTGTTGGGGTGCACACCGTCATCGACGAAGCCAGCGGTCGGGATGGCGCCGGTCGAGCTGTCGACTTCGTCGAGGTCGATGGCGACGTTGCCGATCGTGAGCGTCGGCCGCAGGTTGAAGTTGTCGCCGAAGACGGCGCGCCCGAAGGCGAAGACATCCACGAACACGAGCTGGCGCTGCTGAGCGAGCACCCGCAGGCCGTCGCCGAGCTGCGAGACCGCGTCGGCGACCGCCTCGCGCCGCGCCGGATCGGTGTACGCCCCCTGATGAAGCCACGGCATGACCGAGAAGTCGAGGATGCCAAGCAGCACGATCTTCGCCGGCGTCGCCCCGACGGTGTCGAGGATCGTGCCGACGTTGCCGACCCGGCCGGCGATCCAGGCGTTGATCTGACCCTGGCTCCACGCGCCATCGTAGATCTCGTCGTAGGCGCCGGCCCACGGCGAGAAGTCGTTGCCGCCGATGTAGATCACCACGTGCGAGACGTCGCGACTCTGTGCTCCGCCCGCGACGCCGGTGTGCTGGCCCGTGTTCAACGCGTCGTTGGTGGTGGCGCCGGAGCGTGCCCAGTTGTCCTGGAACCCCCGCCGTCGCGGCTCGCCCCAGGTGCCACCCGGCTGCCCCGCCTGGACGGCGGTGGGACCGAAGGTGATTCCCCGTTCATCGACCAGGATCTCGGTCCAGGCACGAGCGTAGTCGTAGCTGTCCTCGAGGTACTCGTCGGTCAGGCTGTCACCGATGGCGCCGAGTCGATCGATCGGCTGTGCGGTGAGCGTCCTCCCGGAGAGCAACGATGCCAGCAGCAAGACCCCCGCGGGGAACCGTCTTGCGAGCCGGCGGCATCGTACGGCGACAGGCGTCATGCTCGACATGGCGCGACGCTAGCAGGCCGCGAACGGCCCGTCAGCGAGAAGGAAAACGAGGCGCGGCCAGGGCAGGGGAAGCCGCCGGGTCGGTGGAGGCCCAATCAACCACCAACCCGACGGCTTCCAGCGGTTTTCATCTGATCTACGAAGTCGTCTCCGGCTCCGGATGAACGACCGCTGTCGAACCTTGAGTCCGCCTCCGGGGCGACCGGGTTCAACACGAATCGCCGGGCCGCTTCGTTTCCGTACTGCGCTCCTCGACGTAGAGCGGAAGCCTCCTATCTCCAGCGACCTGCGACCTACCGGGGCACAGCGGCGCGAGAGGGACGAGCTAGAATCTCGCGATGCACCCCCTCTCCGCGTCTCCGACGCGCCTCGCCAGCATTCCGGTCGGCGCCGCTGCGGTCGTGTTCGCAGCCTGTTCGGCGCCCGAAGAGCCTTCACGGCAGCCGGTCCGCCTCGTCGACCTCTTCGCCTCCTCCGTGGTCGAGTCCAGCCCGCCACCGGCGCCCGCCGGCTACGAGGCGACGAGCTGGACCTTCGCCGACGGCGCGAACGACTTCCGCGCCGAGCGCGGGATCGAAGGACTCGAGGTCGTCGAAGGGGTGCTGCGCGGCAGCGTCACCGGCGAGGAGGCCTTCGTGGTCGCCCGGCGACCGACCGACGTCCCCGACGGCGAGAGGGTCCATTCGGTGGAGGTCCGGGCGAAGGTCTCCGACGGCGACCATCTGACCGTGCGTTTCGACGGCGACCCGCTGGTCCTCGGGCGCGCGCTCGGCAATCCGTTCGGCGAGTTCCGCACTCCGCTCCGCACGGGCGAGGAGATGCAGACCTACGTCCTGCGTCCGCCGCGCACCGTCACCGCCGACTCCGCCCACCACCTGCTGATCTCGCCGTCCGACACCGCGGGAGCCCGCTTCGAGATCGAGTCGGTGAAGCTGGTCTTCGAGGGCGAGCACTTCGCGTCGATCCCTTCGGGAGTGAGCTGGAAGGGGATGTCGGAGATCTACCGCGAGTCGATCGTCGCGCGGGCACCCGAGACGCTGCGCTACCAGGCCGTACTGCCGGCGGCGCCGGCGCTCGAGGTCGCGGTCGGCTCGACCGGGGCGACCGCCGTCGACTTCCGTGTCGAGGTCATCCCGGAGAGCGGCGAACCGCGCGTGATCGAGCAGTCGATCACCGAACCGGAAGCGTGGAACGAGCTGTGGCTCGAGCTCGACGGGCTCGACGGCGCGGCGGTCGAGATCGCCCTGTCGCTCTCCGGGGACGAGGGGACGATCGGCGTCTGGGGCAATCCGGTGGTGCGCTCGCGCACCGCTCCCGACGAGCTCGCCGGCGTCATCCTGATTCTCACCGACACGCTGCGCGCCGACCATCTGGCCTCGTACGGCTACGAGCGGGAGACGGCACCGACCCTCACCCGGCTGGCGGACGAAGGAGTGCGGTTCGCCAACACCGTCTCCCAGGCGACCTGGACCAAGGTCTCGGTGCCGGCGATCCAGACCTCGCTCTATCCGAGCACCCACACGGTGGCCGACATCCCCGACCGGCTGCCGGCGGCGGCCCAGACCCTCGCCGAGGTCTACCGCGAAGCCGGCTACGCCACGCTGGCTCTCACCACCATCCCGTTCGTCGGCCGGCTGACGGCCCTCCATCAGGGGTACGAGGTGATGCACGAAGGAGCGTCCGTCGACGACGACCTCGGCCCGAAGACCGCCCGCGAGCACGTGGGCCGACTGCTGCCCTGGATCGAGCAGCGGCACGACACGCCCTTCTTCGCCCTGCTCCACGTCGCCGACCCCCACAGCCCCTACCGGCCGTTGCCCGAAGACGAGGAGATCTTCTCCGAGCCGGGCGACATGGACCGGCTCGACGGGTGGATCGAGCAGGTGCGGCCCCACATCACCCACCACGAGCTGATGCAGCGCTTCGGTATGCCGCTGCGCGAGGAGCTCGAGGCGGCGGGTCTCGACCCAGAGAGTTTCGTCGCCCACGAGCTCGACGGCTACGACAGCTCGATCCGCGGCATGGACGTCGCACTCGAGCAGCTCTTCTCGCGCCTCGACGAGCTCGAACTCGGCGGCCGCGTACTGGTCGCGGTGGTCGCCGATCACGGCACCGAGTTCCTCGAGCACGACGCTCACTTCCACGGCCACACCGTCTACGGCGAGCTGAACCGGGTGCCGATGCTCCTGTGGCAGCCGGGGCGCCTTCCCGCCGGCGTCGTCGTCGAGCCGACGGTGCAGACGATCGACCTCATGCCGACGATGCTCGAGCTCAGCGGCCTGCCCGTACCGGAGCGTGCACAGGGGGCTTCGCTGGCGCCACTCTTCGACGGCACCGAGGCGCCGCTGTGGAACCGGCCAGCCATCACCGAGATGCTGATGACCCTGCGAGGGCACACATCTACCGCGATTCAGCTGGGGGAGTGGAAGCTGATCCGCCACGAAGTCGACGACGGCGACGTCCGTCACGCCCTCTATCGTCACCTCGACGACCCCCTCAACCAGATCGACGTCGCTGCCGAGCATCCCGAGGTCGTCGAGCGTCTTTCCTCGGTGCTCGACAACTGGCGGCGCCAGGCGGAGGCGGCGCGTCTCGACCGGGTCGACCCGACCGCCGGCATGGACGCCGCCGAGCTCGAGCGGCTGCGCAGCCTCGGCTACATCTGACGAGACGCGGCCCGCCGTTGGACAATCTCGGAGCGCACACCTCGGCCGCGGGCGGGGTGTGGCGTGCCCTCGAACGGGCCGCCGAGCTCGATTGCGGCGCGGTGCAGCTCTTCACCCGCAATCAGAACCAGTGGCGGGCGAAGCCCCTCGCCGCGAGCGACGTCGACCGCTTCCGCAAGCTGGCGCGCCGTTGGCCGCCGCACCGGCTGATCTCGCACGGCAGCTACCTCGTCAACCCGGCGTCCCCCGAGCCGGCCACCCGCGAACGCTCGATCGTCGCGCTGATCGACGAGCTCCAGCGAGCCGAGCGGCTCGGCCTTGCAGGCGTCGTGCTCCACCCCGGGAGCCATGTCGGGGCCGGCGTCGCCACCGGCGTGCGGCGGGTCGGGGCCTTCCTCGATCGGGTGTTCGAACGCACCGCGGGATTCGCCACCCGCCTCCTCCTCGAGACCACCGCCGGTCAGGGCTCGAACCTCGGCGCCGACCTCGAGGAACTGGAGGGGATCTACGACGCCGTGCGTCGACCGGAGCGGCTGGGCGTGTGCCTCGACACCTGCCACCTGTTCGCGGCCGGCTATCCGATCCACGAGGCGGAGGGGCTCGAAGCGACGATCGGCGAGATTGACCGTCGCCTCGGCCTCGACCAGGTGCGAGCGGTCCACCTCAACGACTCGAAGCAGCCGTTCGGCTCGCGTCGCGACCGGCACGAGCACATCGGCGCCGGTCATCTCGGTCGAGCGGCGCTCGCACGCATCGTCTCCGATCGCCGCTTGGGCGATGTTCCGATGGTGCTCGAGACCCCCAAAGACGGCGTCGGCGACGCCGGTAATCTCCGCCTCCTGAGATCGTTGCGGACCTGAGATGAGCGGCGACGCCCCAGCCCGCCCGTTCCCAAGCCCTCCACCAGCGGCAGCCGGCCGCGGTCATCGCTGGCTGCTGGCCCTGCTGCTCCTCGTCGGCCTGGCACTGCGGGTCGCCTACGGCTGGGGCGGCACTCACCACAACCGCTTCTGGGACGAGCGCTACGCGTTCGAGAACGTGCATGCCCTGGCGGTGAAGGGGACGACGCTCACCCCCAGGGGCTTCTACGCCTCGCCGCTCTTCTTCGCCCCGGTCTCCGGACTTGCGCTCGCCCTCGAGCGGCTGCACGAACGCACCGGCGATGCGCGCTGGGACGCACTGGAAGACGGAGCCCCGCAACCCGCGCTCTATCGCGCGGCCAGAGCTTGGACGGCGCTGCTGGCGGTCGCCGGCATCGGGCTCCTCTACCTGCTGGGACGACGTCTGCGCGGACCCGACGTCGGCCTGCTGGCGGCGGCGCTCCTCACCTTCCTGCCGTGGCACCTCCACATGTCGGGCTACTTCAAGCCGGACGCGATGCTCATCACCGCCATCGTCGCGGCGCTCTACGCCACCGTCCGCACGCTCGAGACGGCGTCGTGGAGATGGGGCGCCGTGACCGGTCTCGCGATCGCGGCCGCCGCCAGCGCCAAGCTCACCGGCGTGGTCGCAGCCTTTCCCCTCGCCCTGGGGACCGTGCTCCTCGGACCGGGCGACCGTCGCCGGTGGCGCAACCTCGCCGTCGCGGCGACGGTATCGGCGCTCTCCTTCCTGCTCTTCAACCCCCACTGGCGCCTCTACCCCGGCTACATGGAGCGGCTCAAGAGCGAGTACGAGTACGGCGCCTTCCTCCACGGCACCAGCCGCTGGGACGTGACCGCCGACTCCCTGGCGCTCTTTGCCGGCCGCTGGGTCCACTCGCCCCCCGGCGCCTGGCTCGCCGGCGGCGGCGCCCTCTTCCTGCTGATCGCGGCGCTCCCGGTGCTACGACGGCCCGCCGCCAGCGCGACGCGAGCCCGCGCGGCCGCCACCCTCGGACTGCTTTCGTTCGCGCCGATCTGGCTGTTGGTGTACGTCACTCAGACCAACCACTTCAAGCCGAACAACGTGCTGCCGATCCTGCCGGTCACCTGCCTCTGTCTGGCGTTCGCGCTCCGCGCTCTCTGGCGTGGCGTGCGCCACCTCGTTCCCCCGCGATGGCGAGGCCGGGCAGGTACCGGAGCGTGGCTGGCACTGGCGGCGCTCGTCGTGCCACCGGGCTGGAACTACGTCTACAGGCAGTCGATCCCGCACACCCGCGACCTCGCTGAGCGCTTCCTGCGCCGACCGATGACTCGTAGCGACAACCACGTCGTTCTCGCCGAGCGGATGGACGTTCCCGAGCCCGCCTGGCACGGACGGCGGCCGATCCGCGGCCTCCGCCACGACGTCGAGAGGCTGGACGGGGTCGACCCGGGTGTTCTCGAGAGCGCCGACGGCTGGATCTTCCACAGTCGACGGCTGTTCGAGCCGGGGGCGAGCTGGCACGCGCGGGCGATGACCTCGGTCGATCGCAAGGAGCTGCGAACCCTCTCGCCGCGCTGGTTCCGTGCTCGCGGGCCGGAGCTGGTCGTCGTGCGGCGGCTGTTCCAGCCGTCCGACGGCGGGAGCCTCGGACTCGCCCCCTGCGCCGACGGCACGCCGCGCTGCCTCGTCGGTTCCCTGCGCGACGCCATGACCGGCGGTGAGAGCCCCCAGCCCGGCGCCTTCGAGCCGGGTCGACTGGTCTCGCTTCAGATCTCGATCCCCGCCCGGCCGTACTCGCCGCCGGGCGAGCTGCCGGCGATCCTCGTCGCCGGACAACCTCGCACGGTGCATCTGATCTCGGTGCACACCTACGGACACACCTTCACGACCGAGCGTTTCTCCATGCCGCGCGGACAGGCGCGCACGAGGCTCGAACTCCCCGACGCCCACTGGGTCAAGCCGCCGGGCGAAGGCGAGATCGGCTGGACGAGCTGGCAACGCGGCAGCGGCGATTGAGGGCGCCGGTCCCTCCCGACACCCCACATCGGAGCAGAGCCACCATGAACGAACCCGCCGGCGCCGAGAGCGCCTCCCACTTCGCGAGCACCCTGCGGGGACTCGGCGCCGTCTTCGTCGCCCCAGGCCTCGTCACCGCAAGCCTCGTCGTCACGAGCCTCGCCCCCTCGGGCGCGGCCGCCGAGCTGCCCGACCCGTTGGCCGCCGGTTGGCAGGACGACGCTGTGTGCGAGCTTCTCTCCGAGGACGACCGGCACCGCGCTCTGCTCTGCAACTTCCCTCCGGGAGTCGGACACGAGCGCCACTTCCACGCTCCGCACTTCGGCTACACCGTGGCCGGCGGGCGCATGCAGATGCGCGATGCAGAGGGTGTGCGCGAAGTCGACCTCGCCACCGGCCTCTCCTGGGCGAGTGACGGTGTCGACTGGCACGAGGTGCTCAACGTCGGCGACACGACCGCCGTCTTCCTGATCGTCGAGCCGCGGACGGCAGAGATGTCCGGCGGCTGGAGACTCGCCTACCGTCATGACGAGAACGGCCAGCCGGTCGAGGGCTCGAAGGCCGAGCTGATCGCGGCGATCCGCGCCGGCAAGCCGGTCCGTGTCTACAGCCGGGGTACGCGCGTCGAGCACAGCGCCGAAGTGCTCTTCACGACGATCTTCGAGGGAGAGGTGTTCGGGCAGATCGAGGAGATCCACGGTCAGCAGCCGGGGATCGACCCGCCGACGATCGACTTTCGCGAGCCCGGCCGCTACTGGCGGGCCGTCTACGCCACGACCGGCAGAGTGGTGGCGCTGATGGACGGCAACGAAGCCAGCGAGCGCTGGAGCGCTCTGAGCTGGTTCGTCGACGACTCCCGATCCGACTGAGGGTTCTTCGCGCACCCCCGGGGCAGGCGAAGCGGCTGGATCGAAGGGAACAAGGCGACCCGGCAGGGGGTTGGACATCCTCAGAACTCGCCGCTTCGGTCCTGGAGAAACGAGCTCGAGATGAAATCACCTTCCTGGCACTCGCTCGCTTTCGCACTGTGCGTGCAGCCACTCACGGTCGCGGCCGCCGACTTCCCGTTGCCGGCGACGAATCCTCGCGCCGAGATCCACCAGCAGGTGGCTTCGACCCGTTTCGAGATCAACTACGGTCGGCCGTCGGTAAGGGGGCGGGAGATCTTCGGCGCGCTCGTGCCGTTCGGACGGATCTGGCGGACCGGAGCGGACGCCGCCACCAGCCTCACGGCGAGCACGGCGTTCTCGTTCGGCGGCGTCGCCGTAGAGGCGGGAAGCTACGAACTCTTCACCATCCCCGGCCCTTATCGCTGGGAGGTCATCCTCCAGTCGAGTCGGTCGCAATGGGGGTCGTACGCCTACGACCCGGCCCGAGACGTCGCACGCATCGTCGTGACTCCGAGCGAACTGCCGCTCCCCATCGAAAGCTTCACGATCGGCTTCGACGATGTCGGACGCGATCGGGCACTCCTCTACCTGGCATGGGCGCGGACGCGGCTCGAGGTGCCGGTGACCGTCGACCTGGCGACCACCGTGGTGCCACGGCTCGAGGAGGCTCTCGCCGGGGACGGACGCAAGCCCTACTTCCACGCCGCGATGTTCTACTTCGAGAGCGGTCTCGACCTCGCTCGCGCCGCCGAGCTGATGGAGAAGGCGCTCGAGTCGACCCCCGGCCACATCGGCATGCTCTACCGGCTGGCCCTGATTCGAGAGGGTCTCGGTGACATCGAGGCCGCGGTGGACGCCGCCGAGCGCTCGCTCGCCGGGGCTGCCACCGAGGGCGACGAGCTGAGGGACGAGTACACTCGACTCAACTCCGCTCTGCTCGAGCGCCTGAGAGCCGCCGGCTGATCGCGAAGGCCCTTCCGGGCCGCCAGAACAGCTGTCAGAGCTGACACAGCTGTCCGCAATCGTGCGGCCGCTCGCCGACAGAATCCCCGCGCAACCTGCGCAACCTTTCGGTCCGGTCACCTCGTCTCAAGAACGAAGACCACAGGAGCCCTCTCATGCCGATCGAACTCACCATCCTGCTCACCGCTGCCCTCGTCGCCGGGGTCTGGCTGCTGGTGCGCCAGCAGGCCTACCGCACCCGGCTCATGGAACATCGCGAGCGGCTGGCGGCGATCGAGCACGGCGAGACTCCGCAACCGAAAGGAGACCCCTCCATGACCACTGAAACCCTGACCCCGCAGGACGCCTACCGCCGGCAGAGCCAGTGGGTCCGGCTGATCGCCTTCGGCCTCGGCCTGCTGCTGATGTTCGGCGGCACCGGGCTCTTCGTCGGCTTCCTCATCATCGCCGACCCCGAGCTCGAGAAGCTCTGGTCGATCGGGCTGGTGCCGATGATGGCCGGCTTCGGCCTGCTGCTGTTCTCCCTCGTCGCCAGACGCCTGTTCCCGGGAGACTGACCGGCCCGGACGGACGGCTCCCCCGAGCGATGCCCACGACCCTGCCAGCAGCGATGACCGCCGACAGCCTGCCGAGCGACGAGGATCTCGTCCGGCGCTGTGTCGCGGAGGGTAGCGACGAAGCGTTCCTCGCCCTCGTCACCCGCTACCGGGATCGCGTCTTCAGGTTGGCCGCTTCGATCCTCGGCCCCGGCTTCGACGCCGAGGCCGAGGACGTCGCACAGGAGGTGTTCGTGCTCGTCCATCGCAAGCTGGCCACCTTCCGGTCGGAAAGCCGGTTCTCGACCTGGCTCTACGCGATCACCCGCCGACGGGCGATCGACGTCGCCCGTCGGGCCCGCTTCCAACGCCCTCACCTGGGAGACGAGGCGCTCGCTCAGCTTGCCGGCCCCGGTGAGGAGCGGGAGCGTCGACTCGACCTGCTGGCGGCGGTGAACGCCCTCGGGGAACCTCAGCGCAGCACCATCCTGCTGCACTACTGGCAGGGACAGTCGATCGACGAGATCGCCACGCTCCACTCGGTGCGGCCCGGCACCGTCAAGGCCCGCCTGCATCGCGCACGCGCGCGACTCGGCAACGCTCTGGAGGAACACCCGTGAAGCAGACACCCCGGACATCGGTCGATCAGCAGCTGCGCAGCGCATTCGCGAACACCGCGACACCCCGCGTGCGGCCCGGTTTCGAGCAGCGGCTCGCCGCACGCCTCGACGCCGCCGAGACGCCGCCGCGGCGCGTCCGTGGCGCAAGTCGCTGGCTGTTGCCCTACTGGGGTCTCGCGGCGCTGGTGAGCGCACTCATCTTCTGGCATCTGCGAGAGCCGCTGGCGAGCGGCCTCGGCGCGCCTCAACTGCTGGCCGGCGGCGTCAGCCTGTCGCTGGTGTCGCTCGCCTTCTGGCTGCTGGCGACACGAATGGGGCCGGGCCGGCTCTCGGGCTGACGGGAAAGAACAGGCTAGCGGGCGCCGGTCGCCGTCGGGCCTGTGCCGTCAGCTTCCCGACACTCGACCCTCGCGCTCAGCAGCTGCAAAGCGCGGCAGCCGTTGACCGCGCTGCGGCGCGCCGGATCGCTGGTCCTCAGCAGCTCGACCACCCGCTCGTAGCTGAGTCGCCTCTCCTGCTCGAGGAGGAGAGCGATGAGCCCGGTGACGTGAGCGGCCGCCAGCGAGCTCCCGGAGAGGAAGTCGTAGCCCCCGGCAGGCATGGTCGTGAGGATCCGATCTCCGGGGGCTCGGAGCACCGAAGCGGGGAGCGCAGCAAGCGCGTCGCTCGAGTGCGTGTCGGTCTCCTTGCCGACCCCGGTGCCGACGGCGATCACCCGGTCGGCCGTCGCCGGGAACCGCGGCTCGTGCAGGGCACGCTCCGGCATCGCGCTGACCACCAGCACGCCGCGCTCCACGGCGCGCGCAAGCAGGCGCGCCAGCAGCGGGTCGGGCGGGCCGGCCAGGCTCAGGTTGACGACGTCGGGACGGTGCTCGACGACGTAGCTCAGCGCCTTGGCGAGCGTGAAGCTGCTGCAAAGCGCCGCTGCCGTGTCCCGCCCCTCGGGCCAGCAGGCGCGCAGCGCCAGAAGGCGCACCGCCGGAGCGACTCCGGCGATGCCGATGCCGTTGTCGGCCGCGGCGGCGATGACTCCCGCCACCGCGGTGCCGTGGACGTCGGCGAGCGGCGCCCCGGCATCTCCGACGAAGTTCTCGGTCGACACGACACGGGAGGAAAACTCGGGATGGGTGACGTCGATCCCCGTATCGACCACCGCGACCTCGACCCCGTCGCCCCGTGACCAGCGATGCGCCTCCTCGAGCTCGAGCGCCGAGAAGCCGTGCTGCAGCTCCAGCAGCGGGTCGTTGTGCCGCTCGGCGAGCACCCGGAAGACACCCATCCTCTGAACGCTCTCGACCAGCGGATCCGCCGTCAGACGGGAGAGCGCCTCGTCGATCGATCGGTCGGCCGCGACTTCGTACACGACGCAGTAGACGTCGAGCGACTCGATCGGCCACCCGTCGATCCGCGTCAGCCCGTGGCGTTTCGCCAGCCGGCGGGCGAGTCGACGGGCGCGCGCGGAGCTCTTGTAGCCCCGGGCACCACCGTAGGCGCGCGGTGTGGAGCCGACCGGCGGAAGAGGTCGGCGGGGAGCCTCGGCCAGGGTGACGAGCAGGTGGCGCTCGAGCTCGCGGGCGTCGGGAGGACCGCCCTCTCCGGCCGCGCCCTCCGCGGCGCACAGCGCCCGGCTCAGGCCGATCGTCAGCGCCGCTGCGATCCACCACCGCCGCGGGATGTGCCTGCCTCGCTTCACGTCAACGGACCCCCGCCGAAACGCTGACGACCCACCGATCGCCGACCAGCTCCCGATCCCAGAGGCGCTCGGCGGCGCTCGACGTGCCGACGTAGGTCAGCGCCGCGCGCAGACGCCCTCGCCCGTGGGACACGACGGCGCTCCAGTACCCGTAGCCGCCGCCGAAGAAGCCCTCGAGATCGTGGTAGCCGTAGCCGGCTCCCAGCTCGGTGCCCCGTCTCACCGGCCGACCGGCGAGAACTTCGTAGACCCACGCCGAGGTCGGGCTTCCGAGCCCCTCAGGCTGGTAACCGACCGTGGCGCCGAGGGTGCCGCGCCAGGTGAGGGAGAGGCGCGCCTCGTCGTAGTCATAGTCGAAAAAGGTATCGGCACCGGGGTAGGTGAGCCGCGTCCAGCTCACCTCTCCGTTCCACTCCGGGCCGAGCTCGAAGCGCCAGCCGGCGTAGAGATCGAGCTCGAGGTCTCGCGGAGTTTCCCGCGGAGTCGCCTCGCTGAACTGGACGCTGGAGGCCCAGAGGCCCACGAAGCCGCCGCGGTCGGCCTCGAACTCGAAGCCCCCCTGGATCGCCGGGTCACCGTCGGACTGCGAGACCCCGCGGTAAACGTAGTCGGAGGTCAGCGTCACCATGGCATGCAACCGCTCGGCCCCCTTCTCCTGGGACGACACCGCGGCCGGGAGTCCGAGCAGCAGCGCCCAGCCGACCCGTGCCCAGCGCGCCGTTGCCTTCCGCAGCACCATCGATTCAGTGTCGCACAGCGCTCCACAACAAGTCGCTCAATAGCCGTCCTGTGGGTCGGGGGCGTCGGCACCCACGCGGATCGAACCCTGCATGGCGTCGGAGTCGCGGTGGGTGACGCACGAGTACTCGAACGTTCTTCCCGTCTCCGTGGCGGGGAAGGTGCGCTCGTAGAAGTTGCCCTGGGCGTTGAAGACGAAACCGCTGTCCCAGCTTCCGTTCATCGCCGTCGTCGTGTGGGTCGGATCCATGCCATCGAGGACCCAGCGGACCGTCTGACCGGGCGAGATCACCGGCGACCTCGGGCTGAAGGCGTTGTCGACGATCGAGATGACGACCGGACCGCCCGGGGCCGTCGGTGTCGCGCCCCCTCCGCCGCCACCTCCTCCGCAATGCAGGCTGGACGTTGCGGCGAAGACGAGGATCAGGATGGACGGGAACGCTCGGCTGGGAATCAGTCGCATATCGGTGCCTCCTGTCGCCGTGAGTCGGTGGATGCGGCTTCGAGGTTCAAGAGTGAACCGGAGTGCGACGCCTGCCCACACATCGTGCAAGGAGGAACGCCGATGACCTCGTACCGACCCGTCCTCGCCCTCGTCACCCTGATCGCCGCCGGCTGCGGTGGAGGAGGAGGTGGCGGTACCCCGACCGCGCCGCCGATGCAGCCGCCGGCCGGGCCGCCCGTCACCTTCTCCGACTTCCAGGCGCAGATCTTCACCCCGACCTGCGCCCGCGGCGGCTGTCACAGCGCCGCTTCGGCCCAGGCCGGCCTCGTCCTGGAACCCGGCGTCGCCCACGGCAACCTCGTCGGTGTGCCGTCGACGGAGGTGCCCGCGCTGCTGCGGGTCGATCCCGGCGATGCCGAGCAGAGCTATCTGATCCACAAACTCCGGGGCGACGCCGGCATCATCGGCGAGAGAATGCCGCGTGGCGGTCCGTTCCTCGGCCAGGCGGAGATCGACGCGATGATCGCCTGGATCAATTCCGGGGCGTCCGGCCAACTGAAGGTGCCCGAAGCGGGGTGCCGACCGAACGCTCCCGAGGATTGAACCGCTACGACCGCCTGGAAGACTCACCTCCGGGAACCAGACCCCCTGAAACCAGCGATGGAAGTCTCCGACAGCGCGCTTCTCAGCTCCGTCGCCGCCGGCAACCGGGCGGCGCTGGAGGAGCTGTACCGGCGCTACCACGGACCGGTCACCGCGTTCCTCTATCGCATGGTCGGACGGCACGGCATCGTCGAGGAACTGGTGAACGACGTCATGATCGTCGTCTGGCAGAAGGCGGGAACCTTTGCCGGTCGATCGAAGCCGTCGACCTGGATCCTCGGCATCGCCTATCGCAAGGCCCTCTCCGCGGTAGGCAAGCTCTCGAAGGCCCCGACACTGGTCGAGGTCGAAGCCGACCATCAGGTCGAGCACGGCGGACCCGAGCGACGGGTCGAGGAGCGGGAGCGGCGCCATGCAGTCTTCGCCGCGCTCGGCCGGCTGAGCCCCGAGCACCGCGCCGTCGTCGAACTCACCTACTACTTCGGCCACTCCTACGCCGAGATCGCCGAGATCGTCGGCTGCCCCGAGAACACCGTCAAGACCCGGATGTTCCACGCCCGACGCAGGCTCCGCGACCTGCTGCCGCGCGAGGCGAGTGGCGCCGAAGAGCCCGCAACAACGCGCGCCCGAGGAGCCCACGCGCCCGAGGAGCCCACGGACCCGAGGAGTTAGACCCGCGATGACGACACACCACGAACGATGGGAGCCGCTGCTGCCCTGGTACCTCAACGGCACGCTGCAACCCGAGGAGGCCAGGGACATGCGCGCTCACGCCGCCACCTGCGTCACCTGTCGCAGCGCGCTGAGGGACCTCGAGGAGATTCAGGATGCGGTCGAGCAGACCCCCATCCCCGGCTTCGATGTCGAGTCCGGCGTCCGCGCTCTGCGCATGGCCGTCGAAGGCCCTGAAGCCTCGCGACAACGAGCGGATCCGTCGCGATGGGCTCCGCTGGCCGCCGCCGCCACCATGCTGCTGGCGCTCGGCGCGGCGTGGCTGCTGGCGCCTCAGCGCCCGGCGCTCGAAGAACCGTCACACGAACCGACCTTCCGTACCCTCTCCGACGCACCGGCGCAGACGCCGCCCGGCGAGCGGGTGGCGCACATTCTCTTCAGCGAGCAGACGACCGAGGCGGAGATCCGCCGCCTGCTGACCGACGCCGAGGCGCAGATCATCGACGGCCCCGACGACCTCGGTCTCTACCGGCTAAAGCTGCCGTCGGAAACGGCTGAGGCGGCCATCGAACGACTCGAAGCGAGCGACCGGGTGCGCTTCGTCGCCCTCACGCGCACGACACCGTGAGGCTGCGAACGCTCGCTCTTGTCGCCTGCGCCCTGCTGCCTTCGCCGGCCTCGGCACAGGTCGTACTCGCCGGCCACGAGGCGCTTGCTTTCGAGCGCCCGGAGTCGTGGGCGATGCAGTACGCCGCCAGCCTCGGACTGCTCACCGGCCTCGACGACGGTGAGCCGCTCCCTCCCGGCGCAGTCGAGCTGGCGATCGAGCTCGACTCGGTGCCGTCCCTCTCCGCGGCCGAGCGCACGGTCGGTTTCGACGGCACCAAAGAGGAGGATTTCGATCGCACTTCGGTCTTCGGCCGCCCGCGGATCGCGGTCGGCCTTCCCGGCGGGTGGAGCCTCGAAGGGAGCTATCTGCCGCCGGTCGACATCTCCGGGATCGAGCCCGAGCTGGTGGCGCTTGCCGTCGGTCGCGCGGCGTTTCGTCAGCGCGCCTTCCCGGTCGCCTTCCGCCTCGTGGCGCAACGCGGCCGGTTCGACGGCGACATCACCTGCTCGGCGCGGGAGATCGCCGAAGGCCCCAACGAGTTCGGCTGCGAGACACCGTCTGCGGACACGATGGACCTCGAGAGCCTGAGCTTCGAGACGACGGTGTCGCGCCGCTCAACGCCGGATCGCCGGCTCGCCCCCTACCTCGCCCTCGCCCTTCACCGTCTCGATCTCGACTTCCAGGTGCGCGCCGAGTACCGGGGACTGGTCGATCGCAGCACCCTGTCGGCGTCCGGGACCACCTACTCGGCGGCTCTCGGCGTCACCACCCGTGCGGGAGACCGGTGGCGGGCGGCGGCCGAGCTCTTCTTCACCCCTCTCGAAGTCGCACGGCCCCCGGGGCGCGATGCCGGTTTCGAGTCGTTCGTCAACCTGCGTCTGGCGCTCCGTTACCGGATCCGCAACCGCGCCTGACACCCTCTGCTAGCCTTCCCCGAGAGTCCCACAACTCTCGAGGAGACCCCGTTTGGGGGGACCAGAAGAGCTGCCGAAGATCGAGTCTCCGGACTGGCTCGCCGGCGACGGCGGAGCCGGTGACGATGGGGGCGGTGACGACGGAGGCGGCGACTTCTCCGAGATCGAACTCGCCGTCATCGACGAGGCACGCACCATCCTCGAGTCTCCCGAGTTCGAGCAGATCCGCGCCGCTCACGAAGCGGGCGAGGTCCTGATCGTCGAGATCGACGGGCGAATCATTCAATACGAGCCGGGCCTCCCCGCATCAGGCATGACCCTTTTCGGGGAGAATGGCTTCCTCATGGGTCGCGAAGCGTTCCGCAACGAAGAAGAGCCGAAGAAGACCGTGCTTCACGAGCTCTATCGCCTGAAGACGAGCGAGGCCGCTTCGGGTGTCGGCGGCGAACTCGCGCAGCAGGAGACCCAGGCCACGTTCGACTTTGCGGAAAGGGCGGTGAAGGAACTGTGAAACCGGAGACCCTGCGCTGGATCGAAGCCGCCAAGGTTCTCGCCGAGGACCCCGAGGCGAAGGTGCGCTGCCCGAAGAACGAGGACGGGTTCCTTGAGGTGCGCGATGTCGCCGACCCGGCCGACGGCGAGCGTTTCGAGCGTCATCTCGTCTGCCCCGAATGCGGCGCCACCAACATCCTGCTGATGCACCGGCCCGCTCCGGGGAGCAGCACGAAGGCGTGACGCCTCCGGCCGCTCGCTACAATCAAGTCCGCACACGCGTCATCAATGGACGACCATGAAGGACCCGAGGCTATGCAGGATCTGAGCGGCATCACGCTGGGCAACTACGAGATTCTCGAGAAGCTCGGCCGCGGAGGGATGGCCAACGTCTACAAGGCGTTCCACCCCGGACTCGCGGTCCACCGCGCGATCAAGGTCATCCGACCCGATCTGTCGGGCTCGAAGAACTTCGACGAGCGCTTCCAGCGCGAGGCACGCGCCGTGGCGGGACTGCGCCACCCGAACATCGTTCAGATGCACGACTTCGGGCGTCACGAGGACCTCTTCTACATGGTGATGGAGTTCGTCGAAGGGGAGGACCTCAAGGCACGCATCAAGCGGGACGGCCCGATCCGCCCGTTTTCCGAGGCGATCCGCATCGTCGAGCAGCTGACGGCCGGCCTCGGCTACGCCCACCAGCAGGGAGTGCTGCACCGCGACGTCAAGCCGGACAATGTGATGCTCGGCACCGACGGCTCGGTGATCCTCACCGACTTCGGCATCGCCAAGATCGTCGACTCGGGCGACCCGGCGCTGACTGCCGCCGGTGCGGAGATCGGGACGCCCGCCTACATGGCACCGGAGACGGTGATGGGCCGCGAGAGCGCGACGCCGGCCTCCGACCTCTACGCCGTCGGAGTGGTGCTCTACGAGATGCTGACCGCGCACGCGCCGTTCGCTGCCGACACACCGCTCGCCGTGCTTCACAAGGTGGTGCACGACCCGGTGCCGCCGCCGCGCGACTTCACCGCCGACATCCCCGACGCCCTCCAGGGAGTCGTGCTCAAGGCGATGGCGTTCGAGCCGGGGCAGCGCTACCCGAGCGCCGAGGCGTTGATCGAGGCCTGCCGTCAGAGCCTGCTCGGCATCGCTCCCGACCCTGTCCCCGATCCGACCACGCGGCCGATGCTGGCACGCTCGACCGCCGCTCAGGCCGCTACTGAACCGGTGCTCGCGGGCACCGTCGTCAGCGAGCCGCCGTCCGAGACGCCGAGCGAGCCGACCGTGCTGTCGGAAAGCCCTGTTTCTGAAAACCCGGTGTCGGAAGACCCCGTGTCGGAGGACCCCGTGTCGGAGGACCCCGTGCCGACAGACTCCGTGCCGCAACCTCCGATTCCGGCAACCACCCCCGGCGACGGCGCGACGGCGGAGCCGCCACCACCTCCGGTGGCCACCCCCGCTGCAGCGACGCCGGCAACATCCGGCGGCGGTGCCCGCAAGGGACTGCTCGTCGCGGCGACGATCGCGCTGGTGATGCTCGCCCTCGGCGTCACCGCCGCGTGGCTCGGATGGCGCTGGTGGCAGGCACAGGAGTTCGACGACGTGCTGGCGCTCTTCGGCGCCGAGGAGGCCGCCGAGAGCGCGCCGATCGAGGCTCCGGCTACGGTGGACGAGGAAGACCCGTCCACAGGGCTATCGACGCCCGCCGTCGAAGAGCCCGGGCAGGAACCGCAACCGGAAGCGGCGATCGCCGAGACGGCGCTCCCGGTCACGGAAGAGCCGGGGGCAGAGGCCGAGGCAGCCGTCGAGCCCGAGACCTTCTCCGGCGAGCCCCTCGCCAGCGCCACCCAGGCACCCTCGGTACCGGCGACCGGCAGTCCCGCCGCGAGCGCCCGCCCCGACCGCGGTCGTCAGCAGGAGCCCGAAGTGTTGAGCGTTCCCGACGGTGCCGAGATCGTCTCCGACGACACCCGGGAGCGGGCCGGCCTCGGCACCACCCCGAGCGACCTTCCGACGCTCCCCCTGACGGTGCGCGAAGGGGGGCGGGTCTACTCCGGCGGCGAGATCGCCTTCGGACGCGCGCGCGGCGGCAGGCTCGAACCCGAGGACATGGTGGTCTACGACCTCGAGGTGCGCCGACCCGGTTACATCTACTTCGACATCGTCTTCATGTCGCGCCCGGCGACCTTCACCCTGTTCGATGCCGACGGCAACGAGGTCTTCAGGCAGGGCTCCGACCTCGGCCCCCATCGAATGGAAGAGGCCGGCTGGTACCGGCTCGCGATCGAGACCGAAGCGACGATCCCGATCGACTACGAGGTCCAGTTCCTCCAGGTCGGCGACTGAGTCGCGCTCACGCCGGCGAACGCCGGGCGCCGACGGCGCGCCAGGGGCCGAAGGCGGCGCGACGCAGTTCGACCACGATCGCCTCTCCCGGGGACGGCGCGGTCGCGAACCTCGCCTCGCCCCGACCCCAGAGAAACGCGTAGCGCTGATCGAGCGACAGACCCACCAG
Source organism: Candidatus Multivoradales bacterium (assembly GCA_965223855.1). GTDB lineage: Bacteria > Acidobacteriota > Thermoanaerobaculia > Multivoradales > JAHEKO01 > CALZKB01. The sequence goes on along the minus strand of CBDCXM010000009.1, from coordinate 945,645 downwards.
GGTCGCCTCGTCGCCCCCCTCGCTCGTGAGCGCTGAGCGCGCCGCGGCGACCGGATCACCGGCCAGAGCGACGTTGAGCCACGACACCGCGACCGGCAGCAACGCGAGCGCGACGAGAACGACCCAGCCGCGGCGTGACAGCCCGACCCGGGAGACGACGCCGTCAGTCATCGCTCATGTCCGGCGGCTGAGGCGTCTCCGGCCGGCCTTCGTAGTCCCCGAGCTCTTCGAGAAGCATCTCGACCGCCTTCTCGATCGACGGATCGCCGCCCTCGGAGATCGGACCCGGCAGGTCCCAGACCTCGACGTCAGGGGCGACGCCGACGTTCTCGACGTCCCATTCGCCGTCCGTGCCGTAGAAGCGGAACGTCGGGTAGAGAACGCCCCCGCCGTCGACCAGCATCGGGTTGCCCGAGATACCGATCAGCCCGCCCCAGGTGCGAGTACCGATCAGCGGTCCGAGGCCCGCCTGGCGGAAGTAGTAGGGGAGCGCATCGCCGCCCGATGCGGCGTAGCCGTTGATCAGCATCGCCTTCGGCCCGTCATGAGCGAAACCGGGCGTAGCGAACGACTCGATGCCTCGACGGGCCCAATAGGAGAGGGTCGTGCGCGAGAGCATCTCGATCATCCGGTCGGGGATGAAGCCGCCACCGTTGTAGCGGTCGTCGACGATCAGTCCCGGCTTGCTCGCCTGGCTGTAGAAATACTTCTGGAGCGCCCGGTTTCCCGCGCCGGCCGTGTTGGGCAGGTGGAGATAGCCGATCCGGCCGTCGGAGAGCTCCTCCACCAGGGCGGCGCGCGAGGTCACCCAGTCGAGGTAGCGCAGGTTGCCCTCGCTGGTGATCGTGTGAACGCGCACCCGGCGGCCCTCCTCCGGGTCGGGGCTGGTGCCGACCGTCAGCTCGACCTGCCGGTCGCCCTTGCCTTCGAGCCATTCGTAGGGGTTGTCGGCGGTCGTCAGCTCGCGGCCGTCGATCGCCAGCAGGAACTCTCCCTCGGCGACGTCGACCCCCGGCTCGGTGAGCGGCGAGCGCCAGGCGTCGTCCCAGTTCTCGCCCGGGTAGATGCGGGCGATGCGGTAGCGGCCCGACGCGTCGGCTTCGAACTCGGCTCCCAGCATGCCCCCTTCGACGCGCTCGATGCGAGCCTCCTCGCCGCGCTGGACGTAGGCGTGGCCCGCTTCGAGCTCGGAGACCAGCTCGCTCAGCAGGAAGTCGAGGTCGGAGCGATCGGCGACCCAGGGGAGGAGCGCCCGATAGCGCTCGCCGAGCGCCGCCCAGTCGACGCCGTGCATCGCTTCGTCGTAGAACCAGTCGCGGCCGATACGCCAGGCCTCGTCGTACATCTGGCGCCACTCGGCCCGCGGATCGAGCTTGACCCTGAGACCGGACAGATCGAGGTCGTCGCCGTCCCCCGAGTCCGCCGACGCCAGCTTCCAGGAGCCCCCCTGTTGCAGCAGCAGTTTGTCGCCGCGCGCCGCCAGCACGTAGCTGCCGACCCCGCTCGCCACCTCACTCGCCTCGCGGCCGGCGAGGTCGTACTTCATCAACGCCGGCGCGCCGGCGTCGGGGAATGTCAGGAAGAGAAGGCCGCCTTCGACCGCCGACAGGGCGCCGTAGTTGCCGGACTCGATGCCGGGCAGGGCGACGGTGCGCTCGACGAAGCCGGCGGCCTCGACGGTCGTGGCGGTGTCGTCCTCGCCTTCGTCGTCTTCCCCTTCGTCATCGCCTTCATCTTCGGTCTCGATCGCCACTTCGTCGGTCTCGAGCGGGAAGAGTGCCGGCGCCTCCGGGTCGAGCGCGGCGGCGAAGATCCGGGTCGCGTTGTCGTAGACGTAGTTGAACTCGAAATCGGAGAAGTTGAGGTTGTAGTCGCGATTCGAGAGGAAGAAGAGGTACTGCCCGTCGGCACTGAAGGTCGGATCGAAGTCGAAGGTCAGCCCGGAGCCGAGGAGCGTTGCGCGGTCCGTCTCGATCGAGTAGACCGCCAGGCTCGGCAGCCGGGTCTCGGGATGGCTCTTCTCGTACGCGACCCAGGCGCTGTCGGGCGACCAGCGATAGGTGTCGATGTCGCCCTGGGTGTCGGTATCGACCTTCGTCAGATCGCCCGAATCGACGTCGAGAACCCAGAGGTGATGGTCGGAGTCGCCGAAGGCGAGTCGCGACGAGTCGGGGCTCCACACCGGCGGATAACGCCATACCGACGTGCCGTCGGTGATCTGCCGGACCTCGCCCCGACCGTCCTGCGGGCGCAGATAGAGCTCCATCTCGCCGCTGGCGTCGGAGTAGTGGGCGATCCAGGCGCCGTCGGGCGACCACGCGGGCGAGCTCTCGCGCACTCCGGAGGTGGCGGTCAGGGCGCGCGTTGCGCCGTCGCTCGCCGGCACCGTGTAGAGGTCGCCGCGGGCCTCGAACACCGCCCGCTTGCCGTCGGGTGACGGATCGGCCGCGGCGATGTTGTCGCTGGTGTCCTCCCAGCGCGGTGCGGCTCCCGGCAGGTCGCCGCTGAGCTCGATCTCGAGGCGCCGCGTCTCGCCGCTCGCGAGGTCGTGACGGTAGAGCCAGCCGCCGTTCATGAACACGATCGACTCGGGACCGAGGCTCGGCCACAGGACGTCGTACTCGTCGAAGTCGGTGACCTTCGTCTGACTGCCGCCGGCGAGGTCATGGGCGAAGAGATTGAGCGTCCCTTCGCGATCGGAGGTGAAGTAGATCGTCTCGCCGTGCCACAACGGGAAGTTGTCCGATCCGTCCCAGTCGGTGAGGCGCTCGGACTCGAGGGTGGTGAGATCGAGGGTCCAGATGTCCTGATTGCGGCCGCCGAGGTAACGCTTCCAGGTGCGGAACTCGCGATCGAAATAGGTGTAGGCGAGACGATCGCCGGCGGGGGAGAGCGACGCGCTGCCACCGACCGGAACCGGTAGCGGCTGCTCAAGCCCGCCGTCGGGATCGACGAGGAAGTAACGCCCGGGTCGCTGCCCCCACGGCGTGCGGTTCATGCGCACGAGGATCCGGCCGTCGGCGCTCCACCCCTGAATCCAGTAGTCGAAACCGCCGCGCGGAGGCATGACGCCGACGTCGTTGTAGAAGGTGAGCTGACGGGGCGCGCCGCCGGAGGAGGGCATGACGTAGACCTGCCGGCTGCCGGTGTACTCGGCGCTGTAGGCGACCCACTCCCCGTCGGGAGAGATCCTCGGCGTCAGCTCCACTCCGTCGTGGCTCGTCAGGCGATAGGCGCGCCCGCCGGCGGTCGGCGCCCGCCACAGGTCGCCGGCGTAGACGAAGACGACGAAGTCGCCGTGGATCGACGGATAGCGCAGGAGTCTTCCGACACCGTCGCCCTCGTCGGCAGCTGCCGGCAGGACGGCGAGGAGGAGTGCGAGGGCGGGCAGAAGGAAGCGAAGAACGGGCCGACCGGTCTGGATTCTCATGAGGTCCCCTACGTTGCGCCACGGAAGAGGTTCCGCGAAGGGCGCAGCCTATCGTGGGAGCGAGCTTTGCCTGCTTGAACCGCGCCTGGGCCGCAACCGTAGCTTCGGCGGCAGTGGCGCTCGGGCGTGATGGTTTCGTGAACTCCCGTCGCTACGGTGCGCATGGAGGCAACGACGTGAGACGGGTACTGATCGTGGAGGACGACCGCGACATCGCCGACCTGGTGGCGCTGCATCTCGGCAGCCTGCCGCTCGAGTGCGACTGGGCCGCCGACGGGCTCGCCGCTCTGGAACGCACCCGTCAATCCCGCTACGACCTCGTCGTTCTCGACCTGATGCTGCCCGGGATCGACGGGCTCGAGGTGGCGAGACGCCTGCGCGCCGAGGCGCCCGAGACCTACGTCCTGATGCTCACCGCCAAGGCGACCGAGCTCGACCGGGTGCTCGGCCTCGAGGTCGGTGCAGACGACTACCTCACCAAGCCGTTCAGCGTGCTGGAGCTGGTCGCCCGGGTGAAGGCGGCGTTCCGACGCATCGACGCCTCCCCGGCCGCGAGCGAGGAGGCGATCGAGACGGTGACCGTGGGCGACCTGTCGATCGATCGCACCCGGCGGACCGTCACCGTCGCCGAGCGCGAGCTGCACCTGACCGCCAGGGAGTTCGATCTCCTGCTGTTCTTCGCACGTCATCCGGGCCACGTCTTCACCCGCAGCCAGCTGCTCGACGAGGTGTGGGGGTACGGCCACGACGGCTACGAGCACACCGTCAACTCGCACATCAACCGGCTGCGCGGGAAGCTCGAGCCCGACCCGGGGCAGCCGCGCTACATCCAGACGGTGTGGGGCGTCGGCTATCGATTCGCCGAGGACCTGGCGGCGTGAACCGGCGCTCCAGCCTCTTCGCGCGTCTCGCCCTAGCGCTGCTGGCGATCGTGCTGTTCGTCGGCGCGCTCTACCTAGGGGTGACGCTCGCGACGACGCGCGCCTATCAGGCCGAGCTCACCCAGAGCCTGCACCACGATCTGGCCGCCAACCTGGTAAAGGAGGCGGACATCATGATCGAGGGCGAGGTCCAGGACGACGCGCTCTACGACGTCTTCCACACGATGATGGTGGTGAACCCGGCGATCGAGGTCTACCTCCTCGACGCGGCGGGCGAGATCCTCTCCTACTCGGCGCCTTACGGCGTCGTCGTCCGGGATCGCGTCGATCTCGGGCCGGTGCGCCGCTTCCTCGCCGCTTCCTCGACACGCGCGATCGTCGGCGACGACCCGCGCCACGCGGAGCGTCGCAAGGTGTTCTCGGCCGCCACCGTCGGTCCGCCCTCGGCGCCGCAGGGCTACCTCTACGTCGTCCTCGGTGGGCAGGAGTACGACTCCGCAGCGGCCCTGCTTCGCGGGAGCTACATCGCGCGCCTCGCCGCCGGGGGCGTCATCGCCTCGCTGCTGGTCGCGCTCCTCGGCGGGCTCGGCCTGCTCTATTACCTGACCCGCCGGCTGCGCCGGCTCTCGGCCGCCGTCGAGAGCTTCGAAGAAAGCGACTTCCGCCGGGCGGCGGCGCTGCCTTCCGGCGACCCGGACCGCAGAGCCGGGGACATCACGGGCGGCGGTGACGAGATCGACCGGCTCGGCCGCACCTTCGGCCGCATGGCCGAGCGACTGGTGACGCAGCTTCACGAGCTGCGACACCTCGATCGGCTGCGCCGCGACCTGGTCGCCAACGTCTCGCACGACCTGCGCACGCCTCTGACCTCACTGCGCGGCTACCTCGACACCCTGCGCTTCAGAAACGAAGGGCTCGACGACGAGCGTCGCGCCCGCTACCTGGAGATCGCCTCCCGCCAGGCGTCGCGCCTCGAGCAGCTCGTCGCCGAGCTTTTCGAGCTGGCGAAGCTCGACTCGGGGGGCGTCAAGCTCGACCGCGAGGCGGTGGCGATGACGGAGCTGGTGCAGGACATCGTCGCCGAGTACCGGCTCGCGGCCGAACAGCGTGGAGTGAGGCTCGAAGCAGGTCTTCCCGAGGGACTCGCCCGCGTACACGCCGACACCGGCCTCCTGGCCCGGGTGCTGCAGAACCTGCTCGACAACGCGCTCGAGCACACGCCCGCCGGAGGGCGGGTGCGGATCGCCGTCGGCGAGAGCGACGGCACCGCCGTGGTGGAGATCACCGACACCGGCAGCGGAATCCCGGAGGACGAGCTGCCCCACCTCTTCGATCGCTACTTCTACGGCGCCTCGGGACGCCGCGCGGGCGGCGAGAGCCATGGCGCCAGAGGCCACGGTAACGGCCTCGGCCTCGCCATCGCCCGCAAGGCGCTGGAGCTGCACGGAGCCTCGATCGCCGTCGATTCCGAGGTCGGGGCGGGCAGCACCTTCTCCTTCGAACTGCCGCTCGTCGCCGCCTGACAGGCGAATCCACAGGCAGGCGGCCGCCGACAGGGCCAGCCGTCGTGAGGAAAACGTGAGATCCGGGGGAACTTCTCGTGAACTCGGCGCTCGATGCTTCGAGCGTCGACACGAGATCGACGCCCCCACTCACGAGCAACTTCCCAAGGAGGCTCAGATGTCCAGATTCCGCACCCTCGCCCTCACGGTGATCGCAGTTGCGGTCGCGCTCACCGGCGGCACTCCGGCCGCCGCTCAGGGCAACGCCTACGAAGTCACGATCACGAACCTCACTCCGGGACAGATCATGTCGCCGCCGATCGTCGTCTCCCACCGGCGCAACTTCCGGGTCTTCGAGACCGGCGAAGCGGCGAGCCCCGAGCTCGCGGCGGTGGCCGAGGACGCCGACAGCGCGGGGCTGATCGCGCTGCTGGGAACCGAACCGCGAGTCGGCTCGGTCGAGATCGGCAGCGACGTCATCCTCCCCGGGCAGAGTCAGACGGTCACCATCTCTCTCGCCGGAGGGTTCAAGAACGTCACCGTCCTCGGCATGCTGGTGACGACCAACGACGCCTTCTACGCCGCCGGCGGTCAGGTCGTGCGTTCGGGCGACACCTTCATCGGCCCCGCGTACGACGCCGGCTCCGAGGCCAACACACAGCGTTGCGCGCACATCCCCGGTCCGCCGTGCGGCAACCCCGGAGTCCGCGTCACCAACGGTGCCGAGGGATTCATCCATGTCTCACCCGGCGTCCGACGCGCCGGCAATCTGAGCGAGCGGACGCACGACTGGCGCAACCCGACCGTGCGGGTCACGGTCGCCCGCGCCCGCTGAGCCCTGCACTTCGAGGTCTACGGATCCGATTCGCCCCGGGCACCCTCCAGGTGTCCGGGGCGTCGTCGTTGGTGACTCTCCCTGTCGTCATTACCCTTCGCCGTGTCCGAGCCAGTTCACGAGCAGCTGATCCAGGCCGAAGAGCGCCGCCATCAGCGCCAGTGCGAGTGCGAACACCCGCCAGTCCCTCGTCCGCCGATCGGACACGGTGAGGGCGACCAGTGCCCGTCGCACCGACGGGGCGTTCAGCGCGAGCACCGCCACCAGCAGCGAGGTATAGATCGACGCGCTCGCCAACGCTCCGGGCATGTCGAGGAAGATCACGTCGAAGACCACCACATTGATCATCACCGGCAGGAGGATGAGGGCACCCAGCAGCCTGGTGCGCCCCCACAGGAGCATCCAGGCCCCGACCACCTGGGTGACGCCGACGAAGGCGATGTAGAGCGGCGAGTAGCCCATGAAGCACCATGCGAGCTGGAACGCCGACGCCTCTCCCAGGGGCGTTGCCGCTACGTCTGCGGGCAGCTCTCCACGGCGATAGAACTGCCCTCCCGCCATCTTGCCGAGGCCGTACACGTTGAGAAGCACGAAGACGTAGCCGCGCGCGGCCAACTCCGAAGCCCGATGAAGCATCGCCACCTCCTTTGCGCATAGAGACGGCGATCGGCGCCCCGGGGTTTCCCGCCGGCAATCGAGTCACCCCTGGTGAGCGCGGGCACACCCCTCCCTCGAACTCGCCACCGGCGAGCTCCTTCGGCCGACCTCCGGCCCGGCTATTTCTTGATCAGGCCGACGAGGAACAGCAGGATGACCGCTCCCACCACCGCCATCACCAGCGACCCCACGAGGCCGCCGGCCGACAGGCCGAGGGCGCCGAAGGTCCAGCCACCGATGACCGCGCCGATGACACCGACGATGATGTTGCCGAGCAGGCCGAAGCCGCCCCCCTTCATGATCTGACCGGCGATCCAGCCGGCCACCGCTCCGAGAATCAGAAACCAGACGATGTTCATATTCCTCCTCCTTACCGGAGATCTCCCCGCGGGGTCGAAGCCCGCGTTCGAATGATCTCCCCCAACCCAACCGATCGGGGGAGCCTCAGAAAACCACAGGGCGGTCGCGGTGTTTCGCTACGCTCCAGTCTCTCACGTTCGCCCGCGACGACAGCGGAGAAAGGCGTCCCATGAGTGAAGACAGCGTGCGATGGCACAAGGTGCTCGACAGGGAGGAGCTGGCGGAAGGTCGCGTCAAGGCGGTGACGTGCGGTCACACGACCGTATGCGTCACCCGTCATGGCGGCCGCTTCGGCGCACTCGACAATCGCTGCCCCCACCAGGGCGGTCCGTTGGGCGAGGGGACGATCGAGAACGGGTTGCTCCGCTGTCCGTGGCACGGCTGGGACTACGATCCCCTGACCGGCAAGGCCCCGGGGTTCGACGACGGCGTCGAGGCTTTCGAGGTCGAGGAACGTGACGACGGCGTCTGGGTGGCGCTTCCCGCAGAGGAGCCTCATGTCGAGACCGTCACCGACGTGATGGCGGAGACGCTCACCAACTGGGGGGTGCGCCACGTATGGGGGATGGTCGGTCACTCGAACCTGGGGCTCGCCGACGCCCTGCGGCGCCAGGAGGAGGCGGGGCGGCTGCGCTTCTACGGCATCCGGCACGAGGGGGCTGCGGCATTCGCCGCCTCGGCCTACGGCAAGCTCACCGGGCGCCCAGCCGCCTGTCTGTCGATCGCCGGCCCCGGAGCGACCAATCTGCTGACCGGGTTATGGGATGCCAACGTCGATCGCTCTCCGGTGCTCGCACTCACCGGCCAGGTCGATACCCAGGTGCTCGGGCCCGGGGCGTTTCAGGAGGTCGATCTCGCCGCCGCCTTCGGTGGCGTGGCCCGCTGGACGCAGCCGGTGCTCACGACCAGCCGCCATGCCGAGCTGGTCAACCTGGCCGCCAAGACGGCGATCCTCGAGCGCGGCGTGTCGCACCTGATCTTCCCCGACGAGGTGCAGACCCAGCCGGCTCCGGACGGAGCCAGGGCCGGGGGTCCCGAAGGACGGGTGACGCGGCGGCAGATCGCGCCGCCTCGCGAGAGCCTCGACGAGGCGGTCGAGCTGCTGCGCGCCTCCCGGCGACCGGTGCTCGTCGTCGGACACGGCGCCCGCTTCGAGATGAAGCCGGTGATCGAGCTCGCCGAGTGTCTGCACGCGCCGGTGCTGACGACCTTCAAGGGCAAGGGGCTCGTCTCCGATCACCACCCGCTGGGCGCCGGGGTGCTGGGCAGGAGCGGCACCCCGGTGGCGAGCTGGCTGATGAACGAGTCGGACGCGCTGCTGGTCTTCGGCGCGAGCTTCTCGAACCACACCGGCATCACTCCGAAGCGACCGATCGTTCAGGTCGACTACGACCCGATGGTGCTCGGCAAGTTCCACCCGGTGGCGGTGCCGGTGTGGGGAGAAATCGGAGTGACCGCGAGGCTGCTACTCGAAGCGCTGGACGGCGGAACCGGCAGCGAAGATCAGCGCCCGGACGTCGCCTCCCGCTGGAAGCTGTGGCGCCGTGAGAAGCGACGCCGGCTCGATGAGGAGCGCGGTCGCGGGGTTTCCTCGGCGGCGATCTTCGACGCCATGAACCGGGTCGTGCCCGAGGACGCCATCGTGCCGGTCGACGTCGGCAACAACACCTACTCCTTCGGTCGCTACTTCGAGTGCACGAGACAGGCGATCCTGATGTCGGGCTACCTCGGTTCGATCGGCTTCGCCTTTCCGGCGGCGATGGGAGCGTGGGCGGCCACGCAGGAGGAGGACACTCCTTTTGCCGGCCGGCCGGTCGTGTCGGTGTCGGGAGACGGCGGCTTCGGCCAGTACCTCGGTGAGCTCACGACGGCGGTCAAGTACGGGATGAACATCACCCACGTCCTCGTCAACAACAGCGAACTGGGCAAGATCTCCAAGGAACAGCGCTCCGGCAACTGGGACGTCTGGCAGACCTCGCTCCACAACCCGGACTTTGCCGCCTACGCGCGGCTCTGCGGCACCCACGGACGTCGGGTCACCGAACACGCCGATCTCGACGCGGCGCTCGAGGAAGCGCTGTCGATCGACGGGCCGAGCCTGGTCGAGATCGTCGCTGATCCGGAACTCGTCTGACGGACGGCTCCGCAGCCTGTGAAGTCGGTCACATCGGGACCTATCGCGTTCTTGCGATACTACGCAGACCCTTCGAGGCTCCGTCGCCCGGAGCCATCCCCTGTTCGGCCTCGTCGACTCCCTGACGAGGCCGAACGTTTTTTTTGGCGGACCACACAGGCGCCGCGGGGCGTGCCGGCGAGAGGCTCGGGCTGCCTCGTGGCCGCTCGCAGAGTGCTACCAATAGGGGCGCAGCCGCCATCCTTCACGGCTCGGTGCCACCCTGCTCGGGGGGGCCGACTCGCGACGTCTCGCCTCCCGCGCAGCAGCCAGCAGCCTGGGGCGAAACGGGCGCTGCCGTGCCTCCTCGCCCTCGCCCCAGACGAACCAGACGACCCGCGAAAGCGTGCGGTCGAACCACACCTCCGAGAGCTCCCCATCGTAGGCGGGAAGATTCGTCTGCTTGATCGCCGGCACGGCCGGATGACCGTCGTAGCGCGCCTCGGCCAGCTCCCACCACGGGTCGAAGTGCCACAGCTCCTCGACGTCGACGGCATCGAGGGTGGAAAGATCCGCCCAATGAGAGGGGTCGAGCAGCAGGCCTTGCGCCACACTCCACGCCCGCCGGGAGCCGACGGCACGACTCAGCCGGCTGCGGTCGAGGAGCACGATGCGGCCGTCGGCGTCACTCGTCACCATCGCCGCCTGCACGCTTCCGCCATCGTCGAAGAACGGGAAGAGCGAAAGGCCCGGAGTGCGCAGCCCGCCGATGGCGAGCGCCACGTCGTGCAATCGACTCTGTCGGACGGCGAGCATCTTCCCGACTCAGTCGGAGCCGTCGGCGGAGACCGCCGGCGCCTCGAACGCGGCGGTCGCCATCCCCAGCACGCCGTTCATCGAGCCGACCATGTCCGACGGCACGACCATCAGCGCCCCACGCTCCTTGATCGACTCGTAGGTCATGTTCATGGCGCGGATCCGCAAGGCCACCGGGTCGCGCTCGTAGACCGCCGCGGCCTTCTCCATCTCGCCGGCGACCTGCCGCTCGGACTCGGCGAGGATGATGCGCGCCTCGCGCTCGCGGTCGGCCTGCGCCTTGCGCGACATGGCGTCCTCGAGACCCCCGGGGATGCGGACGTCCCGGATCTCGACCGACTGGACCGTAATGCCCCACTCGGAGGTCTTGGCATCGATGATCTCCTGGAGCTGGCGGTCGATCGCCTCGCGGTCGGAGATCATCCGTACGAGTTCCGTGTGGCCGATGACGTCGCGCAGCGTCGTCTGCGCCGCCCAGCTCACGGTCGACTCGAAGTGCTCGACCTCGACGATCGCCCGCTTGGCGTCGGTCACGACCCAGAAGAGCACCGCATCCACGTTGACCGGCACGGTGTCGCGAGTCAGCGTCTTCTCGGCGGCGAACGGTGTCGAGCGGATCCTCATGTCGACCGCGGCGGTCAGGCGGTCGAAGCCGGGGAAGGTCCAGGAGATACCCGGCTCGAGCACGCGCTGGAAGCGGCCGAGTCGCAGCAGTACGCCGCGCTCCCACTCCTTGAGCAGGCGCGGAGAGAGACTGAGATAGAAGCCGAGCACGAAGATCGCTCCTGCCGGCCAGGGTCCGACGGTCAGTGCGCACGCGACGGCGAGGCCCGCCGAGACGAGCAGCACGATCATGGCGACGGGGTTGAAGCGTCCTTTCATGACGAAGTCTCCTTCCAGAGAGTTTCGAGCAGTTGTGTCAGTTCGCGCCGGGCGAGGCCCTTCGAACGAGCCATTTCCACGAGCGCCCGCACCTGCGTCTCGAGGCGCCGGTAGTCGTCTTCTCCCAGGGAGGGATCGCGGGGGGGCACCGCCACGAAGGTACCGACCCCCCGCTCGAGGCGCAGGAAACCCTGCTGCTGCAACTCGCGGTAGACCCGGGTGACGGTGTTGGCGTTGATACCCAGCTCGACGGCGAGCGCGCGCACGGTCGGCATCGCGTCGCCGGGGGTGAGCACACCGCGGTGCACGAGCAGTCGGATCTGCTCCTGGAGCTGCACGTAGACCGGCACGGCGCTGGTGCGGTCGATCTCGAAGCGTTTCGTCGGCACGGCGGCATTGTATGGCTCTACCATTGAACTAGTCAACTAGTACACTGAGGCAAAAAAGGAAGCCGGCCCTGAGACCGGCTTCGAGGCGATCTTGCTCTGTCAGGGGTTGATGTTCTCCTGCCGCTCCAGTCGCTCGATCTGCGTCTCGAGATTCTGCTTCTGGGGCCCTTCCGGTGCGCGGCCGAGCGCGATTCGCGCATGCTCGAGCGCCTTGTCGAAGTCGCCTTCCTGAGAGTAGAGCCGCGCCATGCCGAAGTCGACCGGCCACTCTCCGGGGTTCTTCTCGTAGTTCTTGCGGAAGATCAGGTTGGCGGCGTCCATCTGCCCCTGGCCCTGCAGACCTCGCGCGGCCATGTGGACCGCTACCGCGGTGGCGGTCGGGTGGTCGATCGCCTGGTCGAGCGCCGCCATCGCCTCTTCGTTGCGACCGGCCGCATTGAGGACGTTGGCCTTGTTGGAGAGGGTCTGGAAATTGGTGTTGGCGGTCACCGCCGCATCCGCCCAGCCAATGGCGTCGTCGTGGTACGCCTCATGCTGCACCGCCCACTGAGACGCCTGGATGAAGTTCTGGAAGTTGAAGCCGACCGGGCCGGTGAGCTCGTCGGACATCGCCTGGTGGTAGAGCGATGCCTGATCCGGCACGCTGATGCGGAAGGGCACCCTCAGATGCTCCCAGTGGAGCACCGCCCGCGCCGTATCGAGCTGGCGATCGTCGAACTCGAACGTCAGCCACTCGCGGAAGAAGTCGGTCGTTTCCGGCTTCACGCTCACCTTCGCAACGTCGAGATCGGGGTCGTAGAAGAAGCTCCCCCAGGCGGCGTGATTGCGATTGAAGATCACCTCCCACTCGTCTTCGCCGGGAGCCATGAAGAGGGCGTACTTGCCGGCCGGGAGCGGTTGCCCCTCGACCTCCACGTCGTGAGAGACGGTGATCGTCGTCGCCTCGTTGGCCCCTGCCCGCCACGGCATGGTCTCGGCACTGCCAAAGCCCGGGAAGAACGGGTTGGGGGCGATCCCCCAGGGAACGAGCTGCCCCCAGATCTGGCCGGTTCGGTCGTCGCCGGCGGGGCTCGTCACGTCGGGGCTGTTGTAGTCGATCGTCACCGACACCAGCCCCAGGTACTGGGTGACCACCGAGCGCTGATTGGCCCCTCCGGGGGGTGCAGTGAGGCGTTGGGCGTGAGCGGCCAACGCGGCGCTGAACATCAGCGCCAGCGCCGCCGAGGGAAGAAGAAGACGTCTGGACATACGACCTCCTGTCGAGGGAACACAGGTTGCGGGAACGAGGGCTCGGGCCTCGACGACGCTCATGGATACGGCGAGCGCAGACCAAGGTTGCCGGCGTGAGAAGTCCCGGCTAGCCGGACGAGAGGTCGCCGACCCTCGTCAGGACGACAGTGAGGTCGTCCTCCTGCTCGGCGTCGCCCTTGAAGCGCGACAGGTTGCTCAGCAGGTTGTCGCGCAGTCGCCTCGAACTCAGCTCGGCCGAACCGCGCAACACGGCCTCGAGCCTCTGGTCCCCGAAGACATCGTCGCGATGATTGCGGACCTCGATGACGCCGTCGCTGATCTGCACCAGGACGTCGCCCTCGACTAGCGGGGCCTCGGCGATCGAGTATTCCCCCGACAGGCGGGTGCCCAGCGGCAGGCCCGGCTCGCCGAGGCGCGTCAGACTGCCGTTGCGGGCAACTTTGAGCAGCGGCGGATGGCCGGCGTTGGCGACCCGGACGCTCCTCTCGATCGGGTCGAGAACGGCGATCTGGAAAGTCATGAAGATGCGCCCGCCGACCGTCGCTCGGAGCATCCGGTCGAGGCGTTCGAGCACCCCGACCGGATCCTCCAGGCGGTCGTCCAGCAGATGAAGTCCGCTGCGGACTCCCGACAGCACCAGCCCGCTCGCCACGCCGTGTCCGGCGACGTCGCCGATCACCACGGCGAGTCGCGAACCGGGGAGTTGAAAGAAGTCGAAGTAGTCGCCTCCGACCTCGGAGGCCGGCAGCGACACGCTCGAGATGTCGAGCCAGGGCAGTGCCGGCGGCGCCAGCGGGAGCATGCTGAGCTGGATCTCGCGCGCATCCTCGAGCTCGGTCAGCATGCGGGCGCGGTCCTTCTCGCGAGCCACCTCGAGGCGCCATTGCGCCAGGAAGCCGTCGCGGGTCTTGCGGGTACGGCTCCAGGTGAAGGCGACGACGGCGAGCTGAAAGACAAGCGCCGCGATCCCGACCCCCAACCGTGACCCGACGTCCACCGTGGTCGAGCGCCACAGCGCGGCGCCGGTCGCCAGCGCGTTGACCACCGCCACCAGCGTCAGCGAGCGCGCAGAGAGACGGAACAGCGGCAGGACGGCCGGGATCACGAAGCCGGCGATCACCGTCGAGGCGACCTCCTCGGGGAAGCCGATCGCCGCAGAGATCACGAGGCAGACGAGGAACGCAGGAGTCCAGATGGCACGACGGCGACGGAACCAGTCGTTGCGTCCCATCGCCGCCAGCGTGAGCGAGAGGAGCGCCGCCGGCAGCCACAGCGCCGCGCCGATGCGATCGGAGCCCACCCAACGCACGAGCGGAGTCAGGAGGCTCATCGGCACCGCGACCACCAGCAGCCGCCTCAACACGGTCTCGTTGAGCCCGGCGAAGTAGCGCCGCACGGCCGCGCGCGCCGGCAGATGCACCAGGTCGCCGACGGCGAACGTCTCCATGAAGTCAGTCTAGCCTGAACCTCTCAAGCCGCTCAGGGGGCGATCCCGCCGGCGAAGCTACGTGAGTCGATGGGCGCGAGTGCCGGCGACCGACGGGCACCGGAGGGCGGACAGGTGTCCGCGTCGGGCCGGACAGGTGTCAACCCGCAGACGGCCTCTCCGCCACGCAAGATCTTCCAAGTGTCTGGAAGGAAGCCACTTAGAGAAGCCTGCCGCCGCTGGCACAGGCCTTGTAAGGAGAGAGTCCGATGAGCGAGAAACGTTCCGTCCTTCACGGCTCGGCCAGCATGGATCGGCCGATCGAGCGCCCTTCGTCGTCACGGCGACTGTGGTGGCTCGGCGCGATCGCGATCGCTGTCGTCCTCGCACTCCTCACGGTCGGCCCCGCTATCAAGCGCTGGGCCGAGGCCGAGACCTCGGTGCCGATGTCGCGCATCCGCATCGGCACCGTGACTCGCGGCGACCTGGTGCGCGACGTCTCGGCGCAGGGCAGCGTGGTGGCCGCGTTCAACCCGACACTGACGAGCCCCGCCCGCGGCACCGCGCGGGTCGAGGTTCAGCCGGGCGCCGTGGTCGGCGCCGGAACCGTGCTGGCTCGCATCGAGTCGCCCGAGGTCGAGAGCCTGCTGGCCCAGGAGCGCTCGGTCCTCGAGTCGCTTCGTGCCGACTGGCAGCGCCAGCGCATCATGGCCCGCCAGAGCGCTCTACAGGCGGAGCAGGACATCGGCGTGCTCGAGGTCGAGCTCGAGGCGGCCCAGCGCGCCCTCGACCGCGCCGAGCGCATTCGCTCCGAGGGACTGCTCAACGCCGTCGAGTACGAAGAGGCTCAGGATGACGTCAAGGTCACGTCGCTGCGCCTCGACCTCGCCCGGCAGAAGGCGGACTTCGATCGCGAGACGCTCGAGTTCGAGGTCCAGGACCGCGCCTCGCGCGTCGAGCGCCAGCGCCTGCTGGTCACCGACCTCGAGCGGCGGGTCGATGAGCTGACCCTGCGCTCACCGGTCGAAGGACTCGTCTCGCGCGTGTCGATCAACGATCGCGACACCGTCACCAGCGGCCAGCCGATCGTCACCGTCGTCGACCTGTCGGCCTTCGAGGTCGAGGTGATGGTGCCCGAGATCTACGCCGACGAGATCACCCCGGGGGTCGAAGCGGTGATCCGCTACGACAACCGTGACTGGCCCGGCACCGTCAAGGGGATCGCCCCCGAGGTCGAGGGGAGCCGGGTGCGCACCACCGTCGTCTTCGCCGGCGAGTCTCCGGATTCGCTCAAGCAGAACCAGCGCGTTTCGACCCGACTGCTGCTCGAAAGCCGCACCGACGTCCTCAAGGTGCCGCGCGGGCCGTTCCTCGAAAGCGGCGGCGGCCGCCAGGCCTACGTCCTCGAGGACGGTCTCGCGACCCTGCGCCCGATCGAGGTCGGGAGCCTGTCGGTCGGCGAGGTCGAGATCGTCGCCGGACTCGAGCCCGGCGACCAGATCATCCTCTCCGACACCACCCGCTTCGACGGCGCCGAGCGCGTCCTCGTCACCGACTGAGAACGTCCCCAAAAGACACGATGCCAACGGGAGTCACAGCATGATCCAGATGGACAACATCAGCAAGGTCTACCGCACCGAGCACGTGGAGACCCACGCCCTGAGCGGCTTCTCTCTTCACGTCGCCACCGGCGAGTTCCTGTCGGTGATGGGCCCGTCCGGCTCGGGGAAGACGACCTTCCTCAACGTCACCGGCCTCCTCGACTCCTTCGACTCGGGAACCTACCGTCTCGGTGACGAGGACGTCTCGCGCCTCTCCGATTCCGAGATGTCGCGCATCCGCAACGAGCGGATCGGCTTCATCTTTCAGGGGTTCAACCTGATCCCGGATCTCAACGTGTTCGACAACGTCGACGTGCCGCTGCGCTATCGCGGCATGGGCGGTGCGGCGCGACGCGGGGCCATCGAAGAGGCGCTGGAGATCGTCGGCCTGAGCTCCCGGCTGCGCCACTACCCGGCGCAGCTCTCGGGCGGCCAGCAGCAGCGAGTCGCCGTCGCCCGCGCCCTGGTCGGAACACCCTCTCTGATCCTCGCCGACGAGCCGACCGGCAACCTCGACTCGGCGATGGCGAACGAGATCATGGATCTACTCGAGAAGATCAACGAGATGGGAACGACCGTGGTGGTCGTGACCCACGACCCGGAACTCGCCGCCCGGGCGTCGCGACAGATCTATCTGCTCGACGGCCGGATGATCGACATCGACGGCCAGGAGGCGGCGGCGCCGCTCTACGCCCCGAAGCACACCGAGCCGACGGCGCCGGCCGAGGCCTGAGGAGGAACGGATGCTCGCCTACCAGATCCGCATCGCGTGGAAGAGCCTGCGACGCAACCCGGTGCTGTCGACCGTACTGATCGCCGGCATCGCCCTGGGCATCGCCGTCTCGACAGCGTTCGTCACCGCCTACTACCTGATGGCGGCCGATCCGATCCCGTCGAAGAGCGACCGCCTGTTCGCCGTGCAACTCGACAGCTGGGACCCCAACGAGCCCTACGACGACGACCATCCGGAGGAGCCGCCGCAGCAGGTGACCTACCGCGACGCCATCGCGCTGATGGAGAGCGACATCCCGACCCACCAGACGGTGATGTTCAAGGCCCAGCTGACGGTTCACCCGGCGAGCGAGGAGCTGCGGCCCTACCGGGCGATGACCCGACTGACCTCGGGTGACTTCTTCCGCCTGTTCAACGTGCCGTTCGAATACGGCGGCCCCTGGGACGCGAGCGCGGATCGCGGCCCGGAAGAGGTGGTCGTCCTCTCGCGCGACACGAACGACCGGCTGTTCGGCGGCCGCGACAGCGTCGGCCGCACCCTGCGGATCGAAGACCGCGACTTCCGCGTCGTCGGCGTGCTCGGCGAGTGGCGGCCGATCGTCAAGTACTACGACGTCAACAACCACCCGTACGAGGAGCCCGAGGCGGTCTACCTGCCGTTCCACTTCCATCGTCAGATGGAGCTCTACAGCTCGGGGAACACCAACGGCTGGAAGTTCTACCCCGGCACCGCCTACGAAGATTTCCTCGGCTCCGAGTCGGTGTGGCTCCAGATGTGGGTCCAACTCGACGACCGGGAACAGCGGGCGCGCTACCAGAGCTTTCTCGACGCCTACACCGAGTCGCAGCGCGCCGCGGGTCGCTTTCAGCGCCCGACCAACAACCAGCTCTCCGACGTGCCGACCTGGCTCGCGAAGCGGGAGGTGGTGGCCGACGAGGCGAAGCTGATGCTGATCATCTCGTTGCTTTTCCTGATCGTCTGCTCGGTCAACCTGATCGGCATCCTGCTCGGCAAGTTCCTCGCCCGCTCACCCGAAGTCGGGGTGCGTCGCGCCCTCGGTGCCAGTCGCCGTTCCGTCTTCCTGCAGCACATCGTCGAGTGCGAGCTCATAGGTCTGCTTGGCGGCGTGCTGGGAATCGCCCTGTCGGCGGGGGCACTCAAGATCATCAACCGGCTGCTGGGCGAACAGTTCGTCTTCAGCCTCGACCTCAACATGGTCGGCGCCGGTCTGTTGCTTTCCCTCGTCGCCGGCCTCGTCGCCGGCATCTACCCCGCATGGCGGATCTGCGCGGTTCCACCCGCGCTCCACCTCAAGCTTCAGTAGAGGAGGCTCCTGATGCACTTCGGCCCCGTCCTTCGCGCCCTGTTCCACAACAAGACCCGGTTCTGGCTGATCACCGTCGAGGTGGCGCTGACACTGGCGATCGTCGTCAACTGCATCAACGTCGTGCTCGACCTGCGCGCGCGCTACAACGAGCCGTCGGGAATCGACGAGCCCAACATCGTCGTCATCCGCGCCGAACCGTTCGGTCCCGAGTTCGAAGACGACGACTTCATCGCCGACCTCGAGAAGGAGGATCTGCGCCGCCTGCGGAGTTTCCCCGGGGTGCACAACGCCATGGCGACCAGCGCCGTGCCGATCAGCTCCGGTGGCAGCGCCACGACCCGCAAGCCGGTCGGCGTCGATCTCGAAGTCAACACCCCCTACTACCGCGCCAGCGACAAGGTCGTCGAGTCCCTCGGTCTCGAGCTGCTCGAGGGCCGGGGGTTCGAGGCTGCCGATTTCGATCTCGTCGAGCTCGAGAACGGCGATATCCCGCACCGCAACGTCCTGGTCACCCGCACGCTGGCCGACGCCCTCTTCCCGGACGGCGGCGCCCTCGGCTCGCTGATCGAGAACTCGACCGGCGAGCTGTCGAACACCATCATCGGCGTCGTCAGCGACATGCACAACTCCTGGCCCGGCTGGCAGGAAGGCAAGTACAGGGTCGCCTTCTTCCCCGCGGAGGTCGGCAACGCGCGTCGCATGACCTACATGGTGCGCACCGAAGAAGGTGCCGTCGACAGCGTGTCCGCCGGACTCGAGGAGTTGATGCTCTCGATCCACCCCGACCGGGTGATCAACCTCGACACCATGGCCGACTTCCGCGCCAGCACGTACAGCAACGAGACTTCGCTGATGAAGATGCTCGGCGCCCTCAGCGTCCTGCTGCTCCTGATCACCTCGCTCGGCATCGTCGGTCTGACCGCCTTCTCGGTCACCCAGCGCACCCGCGAGATCGGCACGCGTCGCGCCCTCGGGGCGACCAAGGGCGACGTCATCCGCTACTTTCTGGTCGAGAACTGGATCATCACCGGCATCGGCCTCGTCCTCGGCACGGCGCTGGCGATCGGACTTTCCTTCATGCTGACCAAGTTGGCCGCCGCGCCGAAGCTCGACTGGGTACTGCTCGTGGCCGGCGGGGCGCTGCTGTGGGTCACGGGGATCTTCGCCGCCCTGGTACCGGCGCTGCGAGCGACCCGGGTGGCACCGGAGGTCGCTACGCGGACGGTGTGACCGGACGGTGTCGCCGGCCGCCGTGACGGCCGACGCACCGGGCACCGCAACCGTACAATCGCGCCATGGTCGCCGAACTTCCGCTTCGCGTCCTGCTGATCGACGACCAACCGGCGATTCTCAAAGCGCTCCAGGTTCTTCTCGATCTCGAGGGGATTGCTCACGTCGCCGCCTCCACGCCGGAGGAGGCGTGCGACCTGGCCCGCTCGGAAACTCTCGGCGCGGCGATTCAGGACATGAACTTCGCTCGCAGCGAGACCGACGGCGAGGCGGGCATCCGGCTCTTCCGCGAGCTCAAGGAGCTGCAGCCGGGCCTGCCGGTGCTGCTGATGACCGCCTGGGCCTCGCTCGAGACCGCCGTCGAGCTGGTGCGCGAAGGAGCGTCCGACTACATCGAGAAGCCGTGGAACGACGAGAAGCTGGTCGCCGCGGTGCGCAACCTGGTGCGGCTGCGGCGGCTGGAGCTCGAGAACGAGCAGCTCCGTCGCGCGGTGCGGCAGTCTCGCGAGGAACTCGCCGAGCGCTACGACCTGGGCGATCTCGTCTACGCCAGCCGCGCGATGCAGGACGTCGTCGCGCTGGCGCTCCACGTCGCCGACTCGCGCGCACCGGTGCTCGTCACCGGCCCGAGCGGTTGCGGCAAGGAGAAGATCGCCGAGCTGCTCCAGGCCAACTCCGAGCGCCGCGACCGGCCGTTCGTCAGGGTGAACGTCGGCGCGATCCCCGAGGAGCTGATGGAGAGCGAGCTCTTCGGCGCCGAGGCCGGCGCCTACACGGGGCTCAACCGCCGACGGATCGGCCACTTCGAGAGCGCCCACCGTGGCACTCTCTTCCTCGACGAGATCGACGCCCTGTCGCTGGCGGGGCAGGTCAAGCTGCTGCGGGTGCTGCAGAGTGGCGAGTTCCAACGTCTCGGCAGCAGCGACACCCATGCCGTGGACGTGCGGGTGCTGTCGGCCTCGAACGCCGACCTCGAGGGAGCGGTCGAGCGCGGCGAGTTCCGCGAGGACCTCTACTTCCGCCTCAACGTCGTCGAACTGGCGATCCCCCCGCTCGCCGCCCGGCGCGACGACATCCTGCCACTCGCGCGCCACTTTCTCTCCGGCTTCGCCACCGAAGGAGACGCCGCCGGGGAGGTCGCCCTGTCGGCCGCCGCCGCCCGTGCCCTCACCGAGCACGACTGGCCGGGCAACGTCCGCGAGCTCGAGAACCGGGTGCAGCGCGGCCTGCTGGTCGGCGGCACCCAGCTCGAGCCGGCCGATCTCGGGCTCGGGATCGGGATCGAGCCGCTCGAGCACACCGGCCCGACGCTCGACCCGAATCAGGAGGAGGAACGCCAGCGAGTGCTCTCCGCCCTCGAGCGGTCCGGCGGCGTCGTCGCTCACGCCGCGGACGAGCTCGGCGTCAGTCGCCAGGCGCTCTACCGCAAGATGGCGCGCCTCGGCATCGAGCTCGAGCGCCGCCTCAAGGACTCTTAGCAGCGGCCTCGACGCCGGCGTGCAGGCCCGGCTCTGGCAAGATCGCCACGATGAGCGAGCCCGAGCACCGAGGGGAATCGACCGAGGCGCCGCTGCGGCGGCGTTTCTCGCTCGCCGGCCGCATCACCGCCGGGTTGTTCGTCCTCCTCACGCTGCTGGCGGCACTCGCAGCCTGGGGCTCGAGCTTCGACATCGTCTCGCCGCTGGCGCTCTTCCTCGGCATCCTGCTGGTCGGCCTGCCGCTGGCGGCCTGGTTCGTCGGCCGGGTGCTCGAGCCGCTCGACCGGGTGGTGCGCGGCGTTTCCGACGGCATTCGCAGCTTCCGCGACCGCGACTTCAGCATGTCGCTCGCCTACCGGCGCGACGACGAGCTCGGCGATCTGGTGCGCTACTACAACGAGGTCCGCACCGTCCTCCACGACGAGCGCCACGGAGTGCGCCAGCGCGAGCTGCTGTTGCAGTCGGCGCTCGACAGCTCGCCGGCGGCGATCCTGCTGATCAACCCGCTCGACCGGATCCTCTACTCGAATCGCGAGGCGCGGCGCCTGCTGACCGGCGGCGACAAGCTCGAGGGGCGCAGCTTCACCGAGCTGCGCGCCGGCTGCCCGCCCGAGATGCAGGAGGTGCTCGCCAGCCGCACCGACGGTATCTTCACCGTGCCCGGCGACCTTCAAAGCGAGACCTATCACCTCTCCCAGCGCAGCTTTCAGCTCAACCGGCGACCGCACACTCTCGTGCTGCTGCGCCGCCTCACCGGTGAGCTCGGGCGGCAGGAGGCGGAGACCTGGAAGCGCGTCATTCGGGTGATCTCGCACGAGCTCAACAACTCACTGGCGCCGGTGTCGTCGCTCGTGCATTCCGCACAGAAGATCAGTCGCGCCCCGGAGCATGCGGATCGGATGACCGAGGTGTTCCAGTCGATCGAAGAGCGGCTGCGCCACCTGCGTCGCTTCATCGAGGGGTACGCCCGTTTCGCCCGCCTGCCGGCGCCGCGACGGGAGGAGGTCGAGTGGGCCGATTTCCTCGGCGAGTTCGAGGACCCGCCGCGGGTCGTGCTGGTGGGAGACGTGCCTCGCGAGCCGGGCTACTTCGACCCCTCGCAGATGCGGCAGGCGATCCAGAACCTCGTCAAGAACGCGATCGAGGCGGGCCTCGGTGCCGCTCCCGTCGAGCTGCGGGTGGAGGCGACCCCGGAGGGCACCTACCTGCAGGTTCTCGATCGGGGTCTCGGGATGGACGAGGAGACGATACAGAAGGCCCTGCTGCCCTTCTACTCGACCAAGAAGACCGGCACCGGTCTCGGGTTGCCGCTGTGCCGCGAGATCCTCGAGGCCCACGGCGGCAAGATCAGCCTGCAGGCCAACGGCGAGCTCGGCACGGTCGTCACCTGCTGGCTGCCGCCGCGCTAGCCCGTTCCTCTCGGGAACGGCCGGCCCTCAGGGCACGGTCGAAGGCCAGGCGCTCGTGTCGCCCGACTCGAACCCGTCGACGAAGATCGGCCCGGCGCCGCCGCTCAGGACGTGGAGCACGACGTTGTTCTGGGTGTCCTGGGTCCCGGCGACGACGTCGGGAGCGCCGTCGCCGTCGAGGTCGTCGATCGGGTGCACGCTGAAGACTCGGTTCGCGGTGAAGTAGGCCCACAGGATGTCGCCGTCGTCGCCGCTCATCGCGTAGACGTGGTAATCGAACGAACCGGCGACGACGTCCTCCTGCCCGTCGCCGTCGAGGTCGCCGATCGCGCGCGCCGTCCACACGTCGCCGCCGTTGGTCGTGCCGACGAAGGTCTTCCACACCTGGCTGCCGTCGCTGCCGTCGACGACGGTGACCGCGTTGTCCCACGACGAGACGATCACCTCGGGGACACCGTCGCCCGTGATGTCGTCGAGGAGATCGACCGCCATCCCGGGCCCACCGACGGTGGTCGTACGCCACACTTCGTTGCCGCTCTCGCCGTCGAGACAGCGCACCGAGCTGCCGTCGGTCGCCCACACCGCGGCCAGCACCTCGTCGACGCCGTCGCCGTCGAGATCGGGGATCACGCCGAGCGACTGCGGGGTCAGTCCGATCGGGCGGGTCCAAAGCACGTCGCCTCCGGGCGCCGTGGTCGCGCCGCTCAGCGCGACCACCAGATCGCCGTTGTCCCACACCGCCGCGACGACGTCGTCGAACCCGTCGTCGTCGGCGTCGCCGAGATTGCGCACCGAGCCGACCGCGTCAGCCGCGAGATAGGTCCAGACGATCGTCGCCGGCTCACCGCTGCTGGCCCCGTCGACCAGGTAGAGCCGGTCGCTGTCGGAGCCGCTGGCGAAAGCGGTCTCCGGTACTCCGTCGCCGGTCACGTCCCCGATCTCCGCCAGCGAATAGATCCAGCCGGAGTCGGGGCTGTCGTAGGTGTCGAAGCGCCAGACGATCTCGCCGTCGTCACCGTTGATCGAGTAGGCGGTGCGACCGCCCCAGGCGGTGCCGAAGTAGAGATTCGGCGAGCCGTCGTCGTCCTGGTCGGAGCCGACGGAGAGCGACTCCTCGCTCCAGGGCGACCCGCCGGAGACGCCGTCCATCGTTTCGAGGCTCCAGACGACCGTTGGCGAGGCTCCGGCGGACGTCCCGTCGAGGCAGAACAGGTTGTCGGTGCCCGACTCGTCGATCCCCACCAGCACCTCGGCGACACCGTCGCCGGTGACGTCGGGAAGAGCGCGCACGGTGGGCGCGTTGTCGGCGCCCACCATCGAGAACAGCAGCTCCGGCGAGGGGAAGGTGCCCGAGCCCGACTCGATCACGGCAGCCGGAAGGTTGGCGCGCTCACGCAGGATCCGGACAGGTTCGGGGCCCTCGCGCCGGGTCGATTCGGCAGGCGCCGCACCGGCAGCAGAAGCGAGCCACAGGCCCAGCAGGATCGTCACCGTTCGTCTCATCGTTCGCCTCCCTGTTCGGCGCCGATGATACCGCCGGGTTAGTCGCGAAAACGCCAGTAGGGCTGCCCGGCGAGCTCCTCGCGCTCGAGGCCGGCACGCTCGTCGGGTGCGCTGCCGGTGGTGAGCAGGTAATAGAGGTCGGACAGCAGGGAGCGCTCCTCGGCGAAGTAGGAGTGACCGAGAAACGAAGTCTCGACGCTCGAGGCGTCGATGGTGTCGAGCCCCTCGGCCACGATCAACTCCGGCCCGGCCTCGCCCGCCCGGCGCCCCTGATGCAACCGCTTCGAGGCCTGCAGCGCCAGATCGTTCGACGACGCGTAGAGGGTCAGGCGACTCCCCTCCGCGCCGAGACGCGGCAGCAGGTCGCGAACGAAGACGTCGGCGTCGATGTCCGGCGCCGTGAGGACGACCTCCCGGATCCGGCTCCGCGCTTCGGGCTCGAGATCGATGAGCGCGCGAGTGACCCCCCGGTTGCCCATGCTGTGGGCGACGACGAACACTTCACCCACCCCGTCGGCCGTCGCCACCGTCTCGAGAAACTCCCGGATGTGGGGCGTCGACCACTGGATGTCGGCTTCGTCCGCCGCATAGGCAGCCTTCGAGCCGTTCGACGGCCACGAGAAGAAGGTCGCGGCGCCGCCGAACCCGAGGTCGTACTTCAGTTGGGCGGTGCGTCGCGCCGCGTCCTCGAAGGTGACGTTGTAGCCGTGGACGAAGACGAGCACCGACCGGTTCCGGGAGCTCTCGGTCGCGCCGGCGAGCGCCGCGACGAACTCGTCACGGTCGTAGCGCACCCCGTCGAGCAGGACGACGTGCTTCTCCGGGTCCTCGCGGAACTCGAGGCGCCAGATCGACGGCTCCTCCAGCTCTCCCATCCGATGGTCCCGCGGGATGCTGACCTCGCACTGACCCCACGAGATTCCGTCACCGCGCGCGACACCGTACTTGTCGCGCGGATGATCCGCTCCGGTGTCGTCGCGATCGGTGCCGTAGAGAACACGGACGACGGCGTAGTCCGGCTCGGAACTCCCGGGCGAATCACTCCCATTGCCGGGCTCGCCGTTCTTCGCCGGCGGCGCGCAGCCGGGCGTGGTCAGCATCAGACACAGGGCGCCGAGAACCGGCGTCGCGAGCCACCTCGCAGGAGTCATTGCCCGAATTCTATCCCTCCGGTCCAGGCGCCCTGTAACGCCGTGCGTGAAAGCCGCGCCCAAGACTGTGCGAGTCGTCATGGAGTCGACCGTGCCGGAGGACTAGAATCCCCTCACCGTCATGGCACAGCCCGTCATCATCGACCGGTTGGAGGAGGCCGTCTCGAGCTGCCGGGAGCTCGAGCAGCGCTGCGAAGCGGCCCGCGCTCCGGTCCAGGAGCTTCTGGGCCGCAGCGAGGATCTCGTCGCGGCGATCGAAGCCGAAGCGCAGACCGCGCAGGCGTCGATCGAGCAGGCGCTCGAGCAGGTCGCGGCCGCTCGCGCCGCCGGCGAGACGGCGACGGGCGGCCTTCACGAAGCGCTGTCGGAGCTGACCGCGGAGGCTTCCGCCCTGGCGGCGACGGCCCGCACGTCCCTCGAGGAGCTGACGCCGCAACTCGAGCAGCTCTCCGAGGCCCGCCGGGAGCTCGGCGAGGAGCGCGGCAGCTCGTTGTCGGCAGCAGCGGAGGCGGCAACCGAGGTCGCTGCCGCCGCACAGGCAGCCGTCGCCGAAGGCAACGCCGGAATCGAGGCGTTGCAGTCCGCCCTCTCCGCCGCCGTCGAGACGGCCGGCACGGCTCACCAGAGCCTGCTGACGGCTCGATCCTCGTGGGCCGAGGCGCTGTCCGATGTCGCCCGCGAGGGGGCACAGCACAGCACCGAGTTCGCCAGCGCCGGTGGTGAGCTGGTGCGCCACCTCGGGAGATCGCTGATCGACGCGGGCAACGCCATGGTCGAGCAGCACAACGAGGTCATGGAGGGGCTCTGGCAGGGGCTGGCAGTCGACGCTCCGGAGGCACTCGATGGAGAGCTCGAGACCGTCGGCGAGGTCCTCGACGGCGTCGGCGCCGTGCAGGAGCAACAGCTTCAGTCGCTGCAGTCGGCGGCACCCAGAGTCACGGAACTCACGGAGGGGCTCGCCGAAGCGATCGGCGGCCTGCAGTCCGAGATCAGCAGCACGGCCTCGAAGGTGCCCGGATGAGCGACGTCAACCCCTCCGGCCTGGCCAAGCTGACCCGGATGTTCGCCAGCGCGCGCGCCCGCAACGAGAAGAGCCTCGCGCTGGTCGACAGCCTCCTCACCTGGGCCGAAGAGTCCCAGCAGCAGGTGCTCGAAGGGTTCACCGCCTTCTCCGATGCCGTCGCCGAGCTCGACGGTTCCCTCGATGCCGCGCTGCCCGAGACGGTCGGCAGTCTCGAAGGCGCCACCGCCGCGGCGCAGGAGGGGGACGCCGGCTGCTCGGAGGGGAGCGGCAAAGTCGAGGCGGCCGCCGACGGCGCCGCGACGACCGTCAGCACCGAGACCGAGGCGCTGGCGCAGCTCACGACCCGGCTCGGGCAGAGTTTCGAGCAGGTCACGGCATCGCTGACCGACGCCGCGGCGGCCGACGCGACTCATGCCTCTTCACTCTCCGCCGCGCTGTCGGGCGCCTCCTCACGCAGCGAGGCAACCGGGCAGGAGGTCGCGAGCGCCCTGGAGACGGCGGCAGCCGCACTCGACTCAGCGGCCTCTACGCTCGCCTCCGACGGAGCGGAGGCGCTGGCCGAAGCCGGGCAGTCCGCCGGCAGCGAACTCGAGGGAGTCGGGGGCGAGTGCGAGAGCGAGGCGGAAGGGCTCTCCTCGGCTCTCGGTGAGACCTACTCGACCTGGGGTGGAGAGGCCGACGCCGCCCGCCAGTCGTTGCTCGAGGGGATCACCACGGCGGCCGGCCGGGTCGTTCAGAGCCTGATCGAGACGGCCGACACGCAACTTCGAGAGCCGTGTGAGCGGCTGCAGGGCGACGCGATGGTCGCGGCGGAGGACGGGCTCGGCAAGGTGCTCGACGCCGCAGAGGGGTGGAGCAGCCGAACGGCCGACTTCTCGGGCTCGGCCGACGACATCGACCGCGGCCATCAGGCCAAACAGCGGATCGACGCGGTGGGGGAGTAGAGGGTCATGGCGATGTTCGGTGGACACGACCGGTTGGAGGAGCTCCTCGAGAGCGTCCCGCAACAGCTGCAGGAGCTCACCCGTCGCGGCACCGCACTCCAGCGCACGCTGGCCCAGCGCCTCGCGACGGTGCAGAAGCTCACCGGCAAAGTTCCCGGCACCACGGCCCAGCTCGACCAGGCGCTCGCGGCGCTCGGTGAGTTCGGCGCCACCGCCACCACCACGCTCGAGCAGCAGGGTGAAGCGGTCGCCTCGGCCGCAGCCGGCGCCGAGGAATCGGTTGCCGAAAACGCCGAGACTCTCTCCACCGCCAACCGCCAGACCGTGGCGACGGGAGAATCCCTGGACGGAGTTCTCGAGTCGGCGCCTCAGGCCGTGGGCGCCTCGGCAGCAAGCGTCGAAGCGGCGACGGGAGAGGCGACGAGTGCGATCGAGGAAGGAGAAGCGGCGGCAGGCGAAGCCGGCTCGAACTGCTCCGCCGGCGCCGGCAGCCACGGTGACGGCGGCGACGCGGCCACCGGGGTCGTCACCGCCGCCGCCGCGGCGCTCGCCGGTCAGATGGCCGAAGCGACGGCTCATATCTCTGAAGCGGCGCAGTCGGCCCTCACCCAGGTCTCGAACGCGGCCACGGAGCACGGCCGCGAGCTCGTGGGACTGGCCGAGCAGATGCGCGAATGGGCCGACGAGGCGCGCGACGCCGCCGACGAGCGACTGACCTCCGAGATCGAGCAACCGGTGGCGCAGGAGGCCGCCTCGGTACCGGAGCGGGTGCAGCAGCTCGAGGGCCGCCTCAAGGAAGTCGAGTCCCACTCCACCGGTGCCGCGGACCAGCTCGATGCGCTCTTCGAGGGTGTCAAGAGCCTCTCGGAAGGCGGCAAGGAACTCGCGGACACCGTCGTTCACATCGCCAGGGAGCTCGGCATCTGATGGCCGGTGCGGACCAGGCCGACCAGCTCGTCGATGAGCTCTCCGCCTCGAGCGGCGAGCTGGTCAATGCACTCGAGGAGATCGAGGGCGCGGCGACCGAGATCGACGCGACCTTCGACGCGCTCGAGACCGCCTCGGAGGAGGCGACCGCGCAGGTCGAGGACGGCTGGGCGAAGCTGGAAGAGGAGGCGACCGGCCTCGTCACCTGGCTGGCCGGAGAGCAGAGTCGGCTGGCGACCGAGCTCGAGCAGGCGCTCGGCGCCCTGTCCGACGCGGCGAACGCGCTGTCGACTCTGGAACAGACCGTCGCAGGACAGGCGGAGGCCGAAGTCGCAGCGCTGGGCGACGAGGGAAGCGCCCTCGAGGAAGCGGCGGCCGCGGTGAGAGCCCAGTTGGACGAGATCGAGACAGTGCAGACCGCACTCGCGGAGCAGTTCAGCGGCCTGGCGGCCGGCGCCACCCAGGCGCTCGACAGCGCCCGCGAGCAGTACGGCGAGACCCTGCTCACCGAGCTCGACGAAGCGACCGGGACTCTCGAGGGGCAAGGCGATCAGGTCGCCGCGAGCCTCGAGAGCGAAGCCTCGGGGCGCGTGACCGAGGCGAGCGAGGACTTCGCCGCCAAGGCGGGCGAGATCGAGCAGCTGGTGATCGAGACTCTCGAGGCGGCGATCGAGAATTCGCAGACCAACTTCGACAACACCCGCACCGAGGCGGAGACGCTCCACGAGCAGGCGCTCTCCGCGCGCGCCGAGGCCTCGCAGACCGTCGCGCAGAAGCTCGCCGGGTTGCGGGACGAGATCGACGGCTCGACTCAGGCGGTCGAGGGAGCGCTGCGGAACTTCGACGCCAGCACCGCCGAGACCGAGTCGAGTCTCAACGACGCCACCGACGCGCTCGGCCGGGTGCAGAGCGGCTTCGAGTACTTCCTGCGCAACTACAAACAGTAGAACGCGAGACCGGAGTGTCGATGTTCGCTGCCATCGCCGCCGTGGCGGTCGTCGCGCTCGTGCTGTGGAGCCTGTGGATCGAACGGCGTCCGTGCAAGGTCGAAGAGCTCCTCGAATGCGAACGACCCGAGCATGTCGTCGTCCTGATTCACGGGACCTTCGCCCGATCCGCGGCGTGGACGGCTGCCGAGTCCACCCTCTCGCGCTCCGTCGTCGAGAAGCTGGGATCACAGAGCACCGCGCTGCGCCGTCTCGTCTGGTCCGGCGGCAACACCCTCGAGGCACGGCTCCGTGCCGCCAACGAGCTTCGGGCGGTGCTCGCCGAGCAGCTCGATCGATGGCCGACGGCGCAACACCATCTGATCGCTCACTCGCACGGCGGGAACGTTGCTCTCTACGCGCTCAACGACGAGCGCTATGCCTCGCTACGCAGACGCTCGGAAGGACTCGCCGACGACGAGCAGCGCGAGGTTGCCGGAGCGCTCGCGCCACTCCGCGACCGGGTCTCGACCGTGACCTGCCTCGCCACTCCCTTCCTGCAACTCTCCCGCCGCGATCTGGTCGGTGGCCCGGCCCGCTTCGCGATCCTCGCACCGCTGCCCCTGCTGCTCGTCGCCTACGGCGTGCTCGATCACCTCGACGCCCCATGGTGGACGGCGCTGATCGCCATGGTTGGTTTCGGTGCCGCCCTCGCATCGCTCGCCTGGTGGCACCAGCGACTCGGCAGGCTCGTCACCCGCCTCGACCTCGCCGCCGACCGGCTCCAGGGCAAGCTGCGGATCGTGCGGATGGTCGGCGACGAGGCTTCCGCCGGCCTTCTCGCCGGCCAGTTCGCCGCCGCGCTCACCGCCCGGATCTTCGCTCGCCTCGGCGCGATGGAGACGGCGGCAGCCGAGCGCCACAGCTCGCGCGGTGCGTCGCGAGCCACCGTTGTCGCGGCAGTGGCCGCGGCGATCGGCTTGCCGATCTGGGGGCTCGCCTGGTGGCTCGACGCCGGAACGACCGTCGACGTCGGCAAGACCGTGGGACTCGGCGGGGTTGCGTTCCTTCTCCTGCGGGCCACCCCGATCGTCTCGACACTCCTGGTCTATCTGGGAAGCGCGCTCGCCTTCCCGCTCGCTCTTCTCCTCTCCCTGGTCCTGATCGTCCCGTTCGGCCCTCGAATCGCCTTCGGCAATCTCTTTCTCGACGTCTCGATCGAGGCGACCCCTCCCGGCGAGTGGAGCGTGTCGCTACTGGCGCCCGACGGCGGTGACGACGCGTCGCTGCGCCACAGCGCGCCCTACCGCGACCCGCGGGTCCTCGAGCTCCTCAGCGACTGGCTTTCCGGCGATCCCGTCGGCTGAGCCCTGTCGATCCACGGGGGCGCTCAGGGGTCGGGCCGGAAGAACCCCCAGGACTCGAGACCGCTCGACGTCCTGCCGTAGCCCACCCGCCGGTAACCGAAGTGTTCGTAGAACGAAACGTTGTCCGGATCCTCGGTCTCCAGAGCCACCCCTTCGGAGCGCGGGTCCTCGAGGGAGCGTCGGTGCGCCGCTTCGAGCAGCCGCCCGGCGACGCCGCGCCCGGTCGCGGCGCGACGGACACCCAGCATGCTCAGATAGAGATGTGGGCGCGACGGCTCGAACGGCGCGGTGATCCTCGAATAGTCCTCGTAGCGACGGCGCGCCCCTTCACCGAGACTCTCCCACGCCCGGCGACGGCGCTCCTCGAGGCCGGTAGCGTCGGCTTCGGACGGCACGAGATCGGCGGCACCGACCAGGTCGTCTCCGCTGACGGCGCCCAGCAGCACTCCGCCGCGCAGCAGCGTGCCGTCGATGAAAAGCGCGATCAGGGTTCGCAACCGCTCCGGATACTCGCCCCCCGCTCCGAGGACGTCGCGCATCGTCGGGTAGTCGAAGAAGGCGTCGCAGTGCACCTCGACGACACGCGGCGCATCCTCAGCGGTGAGCTCCACCACCTCGAGCTCTCCGGTGGCCGTCATCGGCTCATCCACCCAGATCGAGAGCGACGATCTCCTCGCGGTCGCGCACGTAGAGCGTCGAACCGACCAGCGTCGGCGATGACCACGAGCGCGACTTCATGACGTCGGCTCGCGCTTCGACGACCGGCCCCTCGGGTGAGGTACGGGCCACCGCCAGCACCCCGTCCTCGTCGAGGATCAGCAGCCGATCCCCGGCCGCGATCAGATTCGCCT
This sequence comes from Candidatus Multivoradales bacterium, assembly GCA_965223855.1. Classification (GTDB taxonomy): domain Bacteria; phylum Acidobacteriota; class Thermoanaerobaculia; order Multivoradales; family JAHEKO01; genus CALZKB01. The sequence continues at coordinate 914,632 of CBDCXM010000009.1, read as the reverse complement.
TTGCGAAGCCGCGCTCCTGAGACACCACCTCGCCGTCGGCGAGACGCACCGTCTTGAGGAACGCCGGACCGAAATCGCCGCTCGAGGCGTAGACCAGCCCGTCGATCAGCACCGCCGACTGGTGGTGAACCTGCACCCCCTTGTCTGCCCACAGCTCGGAGACCTCCACCTTGCCGTCGCTCGTCGTCAGGCGCAGCGCGCGGCTGCCGCTGCCGTAGGCCGAGGAGAGGAAGAGCGTGTCCTTGCCGTCCCAGATCGGAGGCGTCGCGTTGACGTAGAAGTCGGTCTTGTGCTCCCAGCGCCACAGGACGGAGCCGTCCGCAGGATCGACCCCCACCACCTCGTCGGCGGCGAACCAGATGATCTGCTCGCGACCGCCCGACTCGATGACGATCGGCGAGGCGAACGCCGGCTCGACCCCCGTGGTCGACCACACCGTCTCGCCGGTCGTCGGGTCGAGCGCCAGCAGGCCCGCCTCGATCTCACCGCCGACGACGATCAGGCGACCGTCATGGAGCAGCGGGCTTCCCGAGTAGCCGAGCTGCCGCGGGCCGAACTCCTTCGCCCCGAGATCGATGTCCTGCCACAGCTCGCGTGTCCACACCTCGTCTCCCGAGGCGACGTCGAGGCACACCAGGCGACCGGCAAAGCCGGCCGCGTAGAGGCGCCCACCGACGACGAGCGGTGTGACGTGGGGACCGAGGCCGAACTGATCGAAGAACGTCTCCCACAACGGCACCGCGTCCCAGCCGTACTCCCAGATCGTCTCGCCGTTCGAGCGATCGAGCGCGACGATCACCTCGCGATCGTCCTTGCGGTACATCGTGTAGAGCCGCTCTCCGGCCGCCGCGATCGTCGAGTTGCCGTCGCCGAGGGAACGTCGCCACAGCTCGCGCGGCCCGTCCTCGCCCCACCCGGCCACCGGGCCCGTCGGAACCTGGAACGTCCGCTCCGGGCCGCCGAACTGAGGCCACTCTCCGCTGCCCTCACCGAGGAGGGCGACCGCGCCCCCCAGGGCCAGAATCATCCACGCCGCCGACTGTCTACCCATCGCTCTCATCCTTCCTTCCTGCGAACCAGTTCCTGATGAACGGCCTTGCGCCAGGTCCGGCCTCCGTCGTTGCTCGTCTCCATCACGGCGGTGAAGCGGTCGGGATCGCTTTCGTCGTGAGTGAAGCGGATCGTCAGCTCGCTGCCGTCCGGCTGCGGCTTCGGTTCCGAAGTAATGACGTAGGCCTCGAGCCCGCCCGACAGCAGCCACAGATCGCCGCGGGCATCCACCGACACGAGGTGGAAGCGCTCGTCGATCTCGCTGTAGTACATGAGCGACCGGCTCTCGCTGCCGACCTCCGGCACCGCCGTGGCCAGCAGGACGACCCTCCCTTCGATCGCCCAGCTCGCCTCCTCGGTCCCGACCAGTGTCCTCACGACCTCCCCGTCTGGGCCGAGCCACTGCCAGGTGGAATCCCAACTGCCGACGATCGCCTCGAGCCGTCGCGCGGCTTCGGGAGGAAGCTCCGCGGGCTCTCGCTGCGCCGCAAGCGGCGCCGCGAGGCTCACGAGGGCGGCAAAGAGGAGGCCTCGAGCACCGAGCCTGATTGTCGTCATCGTCACCACTTCGCGATCCCCCATCGTCGCCTCGCAGCGTATCCGACTCCGGAAGTCGGCCGTTGGTTCCGCGGCTCGTGAGCATGCCGTCTCCCGAAGCCCGCGTGGGACAGCTATTCTCGCAGCCATGGCACACCGCAGATCTCCCGGCCGCCCTCTCCTCGCGGGCCTGATCGGCGCCGTGGCACTCCTGCTCGTCGCCTTCGCCCTCTCCCGAATGCTCGGCTTTCGTCTCACTCGTGTGTCCACGCACTCCCCGCCGATGGCACAGTCCGAGCTCGACCGGGCCGCCGCTTCTCCCGCCGCCCTCGGCCCGACCACCGCCCTGGCCCCGCGCTCGGTGATCGTCATGGTGGCCGACGGCCTCGGCTTCGCCCATCTCGCCGCCGCCGGCATCGAGAAGGGGGCGCCGAGCCGCGACCTGTGGCGCCGCTTCACCGCGACCGGATGGCACGCCACCCACTCCGCCGGCTACCCCTTTACCGACTCCGCCGCCGCCGCCACGGCACTGTCGATCGGCGAGCCGGCCGACCCGGGTGCGGTGGGGCTCGCGGCTTCGGGCGAGGAGCGCCCGACGCTCTTCGAGCGCGCCACCGCGCTCGGCTATCGCACCGGCATCGTCACCGACTCCTACGTCTGGGACGCCACCCCTGCCGCCTTCGTGACCCGCGTGCCCGATCGGGACGAGGCGGCGCAGATCCTCGAGCAGCTCGCAGCCGCACCACTCGACGTGCTGATCGGCGAGCTCGAGGACGTCGGCGAGGGGGAAGTCCCGGAGGTCGAGGCGACCGTGGCGACTCTGTCGAAGCGCTATGTGGTCGCGGTCGACCCGGCGGACCTCGCCGCAGCCAACCGAGCGGGCGAGCCGATCGCCTGGCTGTTCCACGAAGACCAGGTTCAGGATCTGGAGTCGACGCCGACCCTCCCCGAGCTCGTGACCGTGGCGCTCGACCGGATGGCCTCGGCAGAGCGCCCGTTCCTGCTGCTGGTCGAAAGCGAGGAGATCGACTCGGCTTCGCATCGCTCCGACTTCGCCCGCGTGATGCGCGGACTGGAGGCGATCGAGACCGTCGCGGCCCAACTGCTCGACTTCGCGGCCGGAGACGGCAACACCCTCCTCGTCTTCACCTCCGACCACGAGACCGGGGGGCTTTCCCTCACCAAGGGGCGGCAGGGCTGGCACGCGATTCGAGGATCCTGGTCGACGCGCGACCACACCGCCGTGGACGTCCCGCTGATGGCCTACGGGCCGGGCAGCGAGCTCTTCGGCGGCGCCTTCGCCACCTGGGAGGTGGGCCGCCGCCTCGCCGCCTCGCTGCAGGCCGGAGCGGAGGCCGTGGAAGAACCGGGCGCAGCGGACCTGGCCGCTGAGGAACCGGGCACCGCGGTCGAGGGCGAAGCCCCCTGATCAGGTCGCGGCGGGTCGACGGGACCGCAGCCACCCCCACAGAGCGGCAACCAGCAGGAGACCCAGGCCGACGGCGTTCCACCAGCCGAAAGAAGTGCCGTCCGCGCCCGACGGCAGGAGCACCGCTGCGGCGAGTGCCCCGAGCGCGAGCCGGACCGGAAGGCCGATCCGCCCCCACCAGTAGCCCGCCAGGGCTCCCGCCAGCGGCAGCACGCCGGCCAGCGCCAGCGCCAGTGCGGCGAGGATGCCCGTCGCCGCTGCCGTCCCCCCTCCCGACTCCAGCATCAGCAGCTCCGGCCGGAAGACGAACAGGAACGGCAGCACGAAGCCGACGAGCGCGAAGCGCAGCGCCGCGAAACTCGTCGGCATCAGCTTCGAGTCGGCGATCGAGCTCGCGGTGTAGGCGGCGAGCGCCACCGGCGGCGTGACCATCGACATCATGCCGAAGTAGAAGATGAAGAGATGCGCCGCCAGCGGCACGATCCCGAGGCCGGAGAGCGCCGGCCCGACCAGAGTCGCCATCAGCAGGTAGCAGACCGCCGACGGCAGCCCCATACCGAGGACGATCGACGAGACCATGATCAGCACCAGCGCGGCGAGCAGCTGCCCTTCGGCCAGCGACAGGATGAGTGCCGGCAGCCGGGTGCCGATGCCGGTCAGGGTGACGACGCCGATGACGACGCCGACACAGGAGGCGGCGGCGATGAGCGGCGTGGTCGCGGTCGCGGCACGGCGGCAGACCGAGGCCAGCTTGCCGGGCGAGAGTCGGGTGCGGGGATGAAGTGCGCTCGCCACCAGCGCGATCGCGAGCGCACCCGTCACCGCCCGGAAGACGCTGAAGCCCATGAGCAGCAGCACCAGCAGGAGGCCGAGACCGACGACGAAGACGCCGATCTCCGCACTCAGCAGTCGTGAGCCGCCCCCGGAGTTCCTCACTCGCCGTCGTCGCCGTTCGTCTCCGTGGGGCTCTCCTCTCCCGACGCCGACGCCTCCTCGCCACCGAACGCGCCGAGACCGTCGCGCAACCCCTGAAGATGCACCAGCAGCAACAGGGAGAGGTAGTAGAGGAGCGCCGGCAGGAGCGCGGCCCGGACGATCTCGAGATAGGTCACCGCCGGCTCGACGAGCTCGAGCATCATGTAGGCGCCCGCCCCCATCACCGGCGGCACCAGCGCTCCCCCCGAGCTCGCCGCCGCCTCGATGCCGCCGGCGATCGAGCGCCGGAACCCCGCGCCGCGCATCATCGGGATGGTGAAGGTGCCGGTAGTCGCGGTGTTGGCCACTGCGCTTCCCGACAACGAACCGAGCAGGCCGCTCGACACGACCGCCACCTTGGCGGGCGCGCCGACGCTGCCGCGGAACACCCGGCGGGTGAGCGCCACCACCGCCTTCGTCGTCCCCGTCGCCTCGAGCAGCGCGCCGAACAGCACGAACAGGAAGACGTAGGTGAACATCACCCGCAGCGCGATGCCGAACACCCCCTGGCTGTGGAGGAAGGTCTGCGCGACCAGCCTCTCCACCCCGTACCCCCGATGGGGCAACAGCCAGTCGGGGAGCGACGCCCCCCAGAAGCCGTAGGCGAGGAAACCGAGCGCCAGCAGCGGCAGCGCCCAGCCGACGGTGCGACGTGCCCCCTCGAACACCAGCAGGAGGCCGACGATCGCGACCGCGAAGTCGAGCGGCTGCTCGATCCCGGCGCGCTCACCGAGCGAGCGGCCTCCAAGCCACCATCCCGAGAACGCCGGCTCGCTCTGGACGAGGACGTAGCCGAAGACGGCGGCCGCCCCGAGAGCCAGCAGCCGATCGAGCCAGATCGTCCATGCCTTCGGCTGCCGGCGGGGACGACCGAACACCAGCACCACACCGAGGCCGGCGAAGAGCGCGAGCTGCGTCTCGGGACGCAGCATCGGGTAGTTGACCTCGACGAGGACGAAGAGCGGCAGCACGAACGCGGCGAGGCGCGCCCACAGCTCGGCCGCTGGAGGGCTGATCGGCTGGGTGCTCGGCCGGGCGCTCGGCCGCGCGCTCATTCGCCGCTGTCAGCCGTGGGCCACAGGCCGGCCTCGCGGTAGTAGCGCTCGGCCCCGGGATGGAACGGGGTGCCGACGTCGCGAGGGGCGTTCGCCTCGTTGATCGCGCGGCCGGCCGGGTGTCGTTCGACCACCCGTGCCCGGTTCTCGTAGAGCCACTTCGTCACCTGGTAGACCAGCTCCTCGTCGACCCCCGCGCCGGTGACGAGATGCATCGAGCCGACGTTGAGACCGGCGAAATCGTCGTCGCGGCCCGGGTAGGTCCCCCCGGGAACCGTCACCGGGGCGAAGAACGGATACTGCTCGACGAGTGAGGCGCGCGCCGCCGGGTCGAACTCCAGGAAGACGACGTCCTGACCGCTCGCCGCCTGAGTGATCGACGCCGTCGGCACGGCGCCGCCGAGGATCGCCGCCGCCGCCGAGCCGTCGGCCAGCAGATCGACCGACCCGGACTGGGTGCCGTTGAGCGCCGTGAAGTCGTCGTAGGTGACGCCGTGGGCGCCGAGGATCGGCCGCAGGAAGAATTCGAAGCCCGCCCCTGCGGGCCCGACGACCACCCGCTCGCCGGCGAGATCGGCGACCGAGGTCAGCCCGGCATCGCGCGGCGAGACGAAGAACGCGACGTTGGGGGCGAGCGTCATCACCGCGCGTACGTCGTACGGCTGCTCCCACCCTTCCTCGCCGCGCACCGCGAAATAGCTGATCGCCGCGTTGGCGAGGGCGAAGTCGAGCTCGCCCGAGGCGAGCCGTCGCAGGTTCTCCTGCGTCCCCTTGGTCGCCTCCGCCGTCACCTGCCAGCCGGTGCCTTCGGCTTCGTTGAGCACTTCCGCGAGCGCCCCGCCGACGACGAAGAAGGCGCCACCCGGAGGGGCGGTGCCGAGGCTCAGGAACCTGCGTTCGGGCGACGCCGGTGCGCCCTCGCCGTCTGCGGTCGTGGAGTCTCCGCCACCACCACATCCGGCGGCGAGCAGGGCGATGAGGACGAAGCTGAAGGGACGAAAGCGGCTCAGGCTCAACATGCGGAGAGTCTACAGGTCGCCACGGAGCGGGTTGCTCACGCGGCGAGGTCCCGAGTCAGGCTCCCTCGTCGGCGAGCGGCAACTCGTAGAGGGCCGCCTCCTCGTGGCTGCGAACCAGCAGATAGCGCCCCGCGAGAGCGGGCGGATTCCAGGTCTTGCCGTCGAAGGCGGTGAAGCGACCGAGTTCCCGCAGCTCCTCCGGATTCGGCTCCACGAGCACCACCTCCCCCTTCTCCGTAGTCACCAGCAGCAGGTTGCCGACGAGGATCATCTGGCCGTGGCCGTAGCGGCCGCGCTTCCATCGACGCTCCCCCGTCTCGGGGTCGAGACACACCAGCACACCGTCATCGAGCCCGTAGATCGAGCCGGCGTGAAGGACGACGTTGGTGAACTTCGCTTTGAGGCGCGGGCTTTCCCACAGCGCCGCGACCTCGAACTGCGATCCCGCGGGGCTGAGGCGCAGCAACTTGCTGCCGGTACCGTAGCCGGACGACACGAGCAAGCGATCGGTGCCGACCGGTACCGGCATGGCGACGTTGGGCTGCGTCACCGGCCACGGGAACGACCACAACTCGGCGCCGGTGAGGGGATCCTGACCGATCACGGCGGTGCGGTTGAAGGTCACGACCTGACGGCGGCCGGCGAGCTCGAGCAGTTGCGGAGACGAGTAGCTCACGCCTCCGCTGCCGCCCTTCCAACGCGGCTCTCCGGTCGCCCGGTCGAACGCGGCCATCGTGCCCCCTCGGCCTCCGGCGGCGACCACCACCAGGTCGTCGTAGACCAGGGGCGACCCGCTGCGCCCCCACTCCGGGGTCGCCCTGCCGTACTCGGCTTCGAGATCGACGGTCCACAGAAGCCGTCCCTCCGCCAGGGTGAGAGCGTTGACGCGACCGGTCGCTCCCACCGTATAGACGACCCCGTCGAAGATCGTCGGCGTCGCGCGCGGCCCGACACCGCCGATGCCCGTCGCGTAGCGCCCGGGGTCCGCGTGCTCCCACAGCCGTTCTCCGCTCTCGAGCTCCCACGCCGAGACGATCTCGTCGTTCTCGCGTTGCTCCTGAGTGACGGCGACGCCGCCGGCAATCGCGAACGCCGACCACCCCTCGCCGACCGGGCGTCGCCACAACTCGCGTGGCGGCACTTCCCAGCTGCGCGACAGCGACGGCCCCGGCACGGTGGCGTTGCGCCCCGGCCCGAGGAACTGCGGGTAGTCGGTGAGCTGCCCGTCCAGCGCCTCATCGCCGCCGCGTGCCACGCCACCGCCGCCCCAGCGCCACTCGAGGATCGGCATCAGGTCGCCGCTCACCCCGCGGAACTCGAGCCCCTGCGACAGCACGAACAGGCCGGCGGCAACACCCAGGAAGGTCAGTAGCCGGCGCCGCCACGGCAGGCGACTGAGCGCCAGCAGCCACAGCACGCCGAGCAGGATCGCCAGCAGCGTGGCGGCGAGGGTCTTGGTCACCCGCTCCTGTCCGGTGGCATCGCCGGTCCACCAGGTCAGGGCGAGCGCGATCGCCCACAGGACGAGGATCGTGACCAGAGGCCACCAGCGGACCGGACGCGACTGCGGATCCTTCATCGGCCGATGATAGCGGTGGCAGCGGTACCCCCTGCCAGTCTGGCCCCCTGCTAGTGTGCCCCCTGCTAATCTGGCCGGGTGGCGCAACGCCCCGAGTTGAGACGAACGACCCTAGTTACGAGTGCGGTCCTGGCCATCGTTCTGGCGGCGACCAGTGCCGAGTCGCAGGTGACCCGCGGGCCGGCGCAGCAGCGGACGCCGAGCTTCGGGCGCCTCGAGCCGATCGAAACCTCGCCGCTCGAAGAGGCGAACGAGCACCTCGCCACCGCGCGCCGCGACCGGGCACTGGCCGAGAAGCTCGACAGCCGCGTCACCGCGGCGAAGCGCCGCGAGCGGATCGAGCGCAAGCGGCTCGCCGCCTGGGAACGCTCCCTCGCCGCCTACGAGCGCGCCTGGACCCTCGCCCCCGAACTGCACGAGGCGCTCGCCGGGCGTGGAGTGGCGCTACGGGGACTGGGTCGCCTGGACGAGGCTCTCACGGTCCTGAGCACCGCCCTCGAGCAGACCCCCGAAGACCACGGGCTGATCGGCCCGTGGACGCTGACGCTGCTCGATCTTGGACGCTACGACGAGACGCTCGCCGCGCACGCCGCGCTGGTCGAACTCCGCCCGCGCCAGGCCGCCGAGCTCGAGTCGGCCGCTGGCTCCTGGGCCGCTGCGCGCACCGCCCCGGCGCCCGAGGTGCTCGTCGGCTGGCTCGCTGGGCTGGCTACGCGGGCTGGCTCACCGCGCTGAGTGACCCGTCAGGGGCGGGTCGTCGGCCACGCCGAGGTGTCGCCGCTCTCGAAGCCGTCGGCGAAGATCGTGTCGAATGACACCTGCTGAAGCAGCGAGCGCAGCGCCTCCGGCGAGTTCGACGCCGGCGGCTCGCCGGCCTGATTGACGTCGTTGACGCCGTGGCAGCCGTCGCAGACGCGGATCTCGCCCGCCTGGAAGGTCAGCCAGTTGCGCTCCCGCACCACCGGCACCCCGGAGGAATCGGTGAGCTGCCAGGCGAGCGCCCGCTCGGCGGGCACCAGCGCGGCGATCGAGCCGTCGAGCGCCACCGCGACGCTGCCCTCGGGACCGGTCGGGTTGGGCGGATTGGCGTCGACCCCGTGCATCGGCTGTGCCAGCACTCGACGTCCCGGATCGGGGCTGGCGATACCGCCCATGCCGCGGATGAGATCGCCCTGGAAGAACTGCAGGTGAGCGACGTCGTACACCGTGCCGGCGGCGCCGAGCGTCTCCTCCCCACCCGGCACCCGCAGGTTGAACGGCTGCTGGCGGTCGAGAGCGTCACGGGTCGTCGCGTTGCGCACCACTACCAGCGCCAGCCCATCGGCCGCCATGCCGGTGCGGAAGGAGGCAACGTCGACCCCCTCCTGGTCGAAGATCGCCTGCTCGGGTGCGGGCAGCTCGAAGCTCGGGCTGGGCGGCACCGTGCGCGGCCGCACCTCGACCGGGTTGAGCTCCCACAGCTCACCCGAGTACTGCACCAGAACGTCGGGGTCCCAGTACGAGAGGGTCTTCGTGATCCCGCCGGTCAGGGGTGCCGCCGCCGTCCCGTAGGTGCCGGAGCGATCGACGACCTTGAGCCGGAAGTCGTAGCGCGGCACCGGGAAGGGGCGCGACCCTTCGTTGGCGGCGCGGCGCGCCTCCGGCGTGTGGACCGCGATCAGGGTGCCGTCGTCGAGTGCGATCGGCTCGCGGTAGTGGCCCGAGTGGGTCGGCGGCACCGGGTCGCCGTCCGGCACCACGGTCGCGGTGTCGGGATGGGTGACGTAGGTGACCGTCGTCAGGTCAGGGCGCAGCGTCGGCGGCGCGTCGAGGGAGACGATCATCCCCGAGGCGTGGGTCTGGAACTCCGGCGCGTCGGTGCCGAAGTAGCGCCCCGCGCTCGTCGGGTCCTCGGCGAGCTGCAGCAGGTTGCCGATCGAGTTCGGGTTGGTGCGGCCCGAGGCGGAGGCGATGAACTCGACGACGTTGCCGTCGTCGTTGATCGAGCGGTTGAAGTAGGAGTGCAGCTCGTGGCGCCCGAGGTGGTTGAGGATCTCGAGCCCGGTGCCGTCGAGCTCCAACTGCCACGGCAGGAAGTGGTTGAAGCGATGCCCTTCGAGATTGGTGCCGTCGAGCAGGTCGGTGCGCTGAGGGCGCGGCTCGGGGAAGACCTCCTCCCTCGTGTCGAGCGGTACCGCCCCCGGCCCTTCGCCCGACCAGTTGAAGGTGCCGTAGCTCCCCCCGCCGACGGCGTCGGCGTCGGCCTGCTGGTCGCGCTGCAGGTGATCCCAGCGGGTGAAGAGGATGCGGCCGAAGCTGTCGACGAACGGGTCGAAGTCGCCCGAGGGCGCGTGGTCGAGGAGCCGCAACTCGCCGCTCGCCGGGTCGAGGCTCCACAACCCACTGTTGGTCGGCGTCGATTCGTACTCGTCGAGATTGGGATAGAGATGGCCCGAGCCGTCACGCGCCCGGTCGGAGACGAAGAGGATCCTTCCGTCCTCGGCGTAGAACGGATAGATGTTGTTGTTCGCCGCCGGCTGGTTCGGGACCCGGCTGATCGACACCGTCTCGCCGACCCCGAAGCCACTGACCTCGTAGAGCTGCCAGTAGTAGGTCTCGTAGTCGAACTGCTCCTCGGGGGCGCCGATCACCATCGAGAACACCGCCCGCGTGCCGCTCCAGTGCACCGTCGGGTCGCGCACCGCGATCGCGTTGGCACCCTGGAAACCGCTCTCGCCGTAGCCCGCTTCGGCGGTCAGGTTGCGAAGCGCACCGTCCTCGTAGCGGATGTAGAGATCACCGCCGCGCCCGACCGATTGCAAGTCGGCGCGGTGGTTGGCGAACACCGAGCCGATGGTGGCGAAGTCCGCCGGGATCGGCATCTGGGTGACGAACAGCACCGGGTGAGGAAGGTCGACCCCTGCACCGACCGGGGCCGCGATCAGCAGGCCGAGCGTCACGACAGCCACAAGCCCGACCGACCGCCCTCGTGCACGTCCTCCGATCCATCTGCCCGTCATGCCGCCTCGACCTCCGGAACCGACATTCTCTCGATGCCGGCAACGTAGCAGGCCCGCAGCCGCTTGCTTATGGCCTGTTCAATAGGGTCGAACCGGGCAGCGTCGGGCGCTGTTTGTGAGCCCTAGCGAGCCGCCGAACTGCGGGCCGCGGCGTCGAAGCACTCCCTGAGCGCCGCCCGCAGGTCGCCGCCGTGCCGGCGGAAGAGCCCGCGAGCGTCGTGGGCGGCTTCGGCGTCGAGCTCCGTCAGCAGCCCGGCGAGGAGCTCGACCGTCGGTCGGCAGCGGTGGAGTGTCGGCAGCCGGCCGCGGCGGTGGGTCGTCACCACCAGCCACGCCGCCGGCGCGGCGGCCGCCTGGAGCCGGCGCCAGCGGCGTGCCGGGAGCCGGTCGGCGCCGTCGAGCAGTACGGCGTCGCCCTCTGCGATCGTGCTCTCGAGGCGAGCGAGCTGGCGCTCCGCCCGTTCGATGTCATCGGGGTCGGGCCGCAGGTGGTGGACGGCGGCTCCCTGCTCGCGCAGGCGCGGAGCGAGCCCCCGCAACAGGGTCGACTTGCCGCTGCCGTGCGGGCCGCGAATCGCTCCACGACCGCCGCTCGCGGCGAGCCGCTCGAGCAGCGCCGACCAGCAGAAGCCCGTAGCGCGGTACTCGAGCGCGTCGGTGCGGCTGACGCGATAGGGGTTGTCGGCGGCGCGCAAGCTCAGGCCTCTTCCGGCGGCTCCGCCTGGATGTCGATTTCCCGATCGCCGTGGCTCAGGACGAACGGCGCGAGCTTCGCCTCGCGCGACGGCAGTGCCACGAGCTCGACCGCCCACTGCAGGGTGATCAGCTGGCCGGAGAACGACAGCGGCGAATCGGGAGCGGCGAACTCGAAGTCGCGCTCGCCGCTCGGCGAGGGCGTGTCGATCTTCACCTCGTCGAGGATCGCGACGTCGCGGTCTCCCCGGCCCTCGGTGAACCAGATCAGCCGGATCTCGAGCTCGTCGACGTCGCCGGCCGCCCGCCACTCGGCGGTGCCGCGGATCGCTTCGCCCGGCGCGTAGCGGGCGCGCCCGTCCGCGAGCCTGATCTCGAGCTCAACCACGGTAGCCCCTCTCCGGCGGCCGTACGACGAACGGGAACTCGGTAATGACGTCAGGCCACCAGCGGATCTTCGCGTGCAGCTTGAGCTTCCACGAGATCTCGTTGTCGCCGAAGTCGAAGGAGTGCATCGTTCCTTGGGGCACCTCGATCCGGGCGCTTCCCTGGTGGGCGAGCATCCCCCTGTCGATCGACGCCACTTCGAGCCGCTCGAAGACCCGCGTGGCGGTCGATCGGTTGGTCCCCATCGTGTAGGTCGCCGACTCCTTCCCTTCGAGCACCAGCCGGAAGTCACGGATCCGGTGGGCCGCGCCCCGGAAGCTCCATTCGAGGCTGGTGCTCTCACCGACTCTCACCCCGCCCTCGGCGAGCCGCAGCTGCGGCCGCGGATTGGCGAGCGCCAGGATCTGGTAGGGCACGCTCACCAGCAGCAGCACGCCGATGATGACGAACGGCAGGAGGAACAGCGCCATGCAGCCGGGGAAGGAGCCGCCCTGCTGCCACTCGTGCCAGCCGGCGAAGAGGAAGACGCCGACGATGCCGTTCCAGAACACGGTGAAGAACAGGAGCATCGCGAGCTTGCCGAGCGGGCTGACCGACTCCTCCAGCTCCATCGGGCCGGCAGGCACCTCGGGCAGGCCGTCGGTGTCGGCCGCGAAGACGGCCTCGAGACCGTTCTTGCTTTCTCCCGACTCGCCGCCGAGCGACACCGTGCGTGTGTCGGGGCCCGATTTCCAGGTGATCCAAAGGCCGACCGCCCCCGCCACCACGAACACCATCGGGAAGAGGACGATCAGATAGACCCACGACCACCCCCGATAGAGCACCGATTCGCTCGGCTCCTCCGGATCGACCCAGCAGGTGGTCGTCGACCCTTCGGGTAGCGCGTCGACGACCTTCCGCTTCCCCTTGTGACCGCTCGACGACCCCCCCATGAACTGGTACCGGTCGCCCTGGTACTCGACGCCGTCGAAGGTGTAGCGGTACTCGACCTCGACGCTGTACGTCGTTCCCCCGTCGTCCCCCGAGTGCGACTGCACCCAGCTCCTGAGGATCTCGCAGTCGGTCTCGGCCCACGAACGCGCCTGGAGGTTCTTCACCCCCGGAATGATGAAGACCAGGCTGAAGCCGAGGCCGGCCAGGAAGAACATCCACGCGCCGGCCCAGCAGCCGCACTTGCCGCCGCTCGCCTCGCGGCTCGAGATCGCCTCCTGGATCGGCGCGGCCACCGCCTCCGTCTCGCGCCGCCGCCGCATCCAGTAGCGGATGAGCAGCATGACGAGCCCCATGGCGACGATCGCCAGAGGGAAGAAGGCGACCTGGAGGAAGTCGTCCCAACTGTGAATGCCGCCCTCCGGCATCGACTCCGTGAAGACGAAGAACACGATCACCGCCATGACGGCGATCGGGATCAGCATCACGATCGAGCGCAGCATCGGCGGTCTAGGCGGCCCGGCGACTGGTGGAGGAAGCGATGGGCGATTCTAGCCTGCCCGCGATGGCCGGGAGAGTCGGCCTTCCTAGTTGGAGTCCGACCCGTCCCGACCCTCTCTCAGATGCTGATGCTGCAGGAACGCCCCTATGCCGCTCTGGACCATTTCGCGGTAGACGAAGCGGCCGCTCTCGACATCCAGGATCGCGTCGGTCCCCAGTACCCGGCCCCACCACACGCGCACGAAAACGAGCTTCTCCGACACCCAACGCACCGAAACGTAGAAGTTCGGATAGCGATCGAGGAGACGGATCGCCAGAGGAGATTCGAGTTCCCGATCGATATGTAGCAACAGGTCGGGCACAAACGCCCGCGACTGCAGCTCACCATTCTCGGATTCCCAATCCGCCGCGACGACGACGATCGCGTAGCCGCCGTTCGGAGAGACCAGTCGCAGATCGCCCTCCGCGCTCTGTGCCGGCTCGACGACCAGCCGCGACTCGTACCAGGCGTCGAAGGCATGATGGAACATGCGTGGCTCGTCCCAATGCTCGGGCGAGGTGAAGTAGCGTCGCTCCTCGCCGAAGCTCCCGTCCGCCAGGAGCGCGCAACACCCGACCAGAAAGGCAGCGGCCCTACGGAGCGCCAACGACGACCTTCCTTTCCACCATCGGCGCCCCCGCGCGCTGCTCGAAGCGCATCAGGTCGCCGTACTGGAGATCGACGATCACCCGGTAGTCGCCGGGCACCGTCGGCCACAGGACGGGCGCTTCGAGGAGCACCGGATCTCCCGAGCCCACGTCGTGCGGCAGATCGAAGACCCCGCGCGCCGGCACCCCGATGTCGCGGTCGGTGCCGTCGACGGGCCGCAGGTCAATCACCCAGCGCAGCGGCACGACGCCGCGCTGGTACCACGGGTAGTCGCTCATGTTTCTCACCCGGATGTGCAGCGGCACGGTCGATCCCGCCGTCACCGCCGCCGGTATCTCGACCTCGTGAAGGAGCGTGGTGGCCATGCCGTCGAGGGTCGTGCCGAGGTAGCGCAGCTCCACCTCGCCCTCCTGGTCGCCCTCGGCGGCGAGGCGCACGACCCGGGTGTCGTAGATCTCCCACTGCGGGAACCAGTACGAGTGGCGGCGCCACGGCTCCGAGGTTTCGACCCGCACGAGTCCGCCTGGAGCGGCGACCGGGTAGCGCCCCTCGCCCGCCCAGTCCCCGTACACCAGCTCGACGTCTCCGCCCGGAGCGTGCACCAGGAGGTCGAAGCTGTTCTGCGGGTGCTGCGTGGCGAGCATCACTTCGCTCGGCCGATCGCCGACGGCGAGTTTCCACGAGCTCTCGCCGACCTTCGCGAACGGATCCTGGAAGCGGACGAAGTCGCCCGACCAGTAGCGGTCCTGCCGGCCGTCGATGTTGCGTCCGGTCGATTCGTACGGCAACAGCCGGAAGAGGCCGCCGAAGGTGTGAGTCTGGCTGTGGCGGGCGCGCTCGCCGACCGCCAGCTCCGACGCCGCCGCCGAGGCCCAGACGGCCACCGCCAGCAGGCCGCTCGCCGCGAGGGCGCGCCTCCCCGGCAGGCGCGGCAGCGCCAGCAGGAAGAGCGGATAGAGACTGGCGGCGTAGCGGTTGCCGACGAAGGTCGCGCCGCCGAAGTAGTTCTCGGGCATCCAGACGACGAAGAAGACGAACGCCGCCGCCAGCGTGGCATAGAGGGCGAAGGTCACGCGGTCGGGGCGCGCGCGCCATCCGAGTGCCGCGATCATCAGCGCGACGACCGCCGGGAAATAGACCAGCAGCCCGGTATGCCGGCCGAGGAAGAAGTAGAGCGACGCGTAGGCGGAGACGCTCGGCCTCACGAGCGGCTGCGCGCCGAGCCTCTGGGTGGCGCGCCGCTCGACGAAGCCGCGATTCGCCACCTCGTCGGCGGCCGCCGTCGGGTAGCCGGTGACCTCGTTGAAGGTGGCGCGCTCCGCCTTGTACGGCACCGCCGCGCCGGTCGCCAGCTCACCGGCTGCGAGAAGGACTCCGGCCGTGGCCGCGGTCGCCACAGCGACCGCCAGGGCGTGCCGCCAACGGGCGGCGACCACCAGCGCCAGCGTCACTCCGGCGGGGAACACGAAGTTGGGGTAGCGGGCGACACCGAGGAGGCCCAGCAGCACGCCGCCGATCCACGGCGCCCACCGGCTCGCCAGCAGCCGCTGGAGCCGCGAGTCGCTCTCGCCCTCGGGCACGCTCCTCAGGGCGGCCAGTGCCAGCACGCCGCCGGACAGCGAGAGCGCGACCTGCAACAGATCGCTCATCCGGTAGACCGCCAGCGGCAGCAGCGTCGAGGCGCCGACGAAGACGAGCAGGGTCCAGCTCGCCGACGGCCGGGAGCCGAGCCGGCACAGGAACCCCCACGCCAGAGCGCCGGCCAACGCCAGCGCGAGGAAGTTGAAGAACACCACCCCTCCCTCGCCCGCCAGCCGGTAGAAAGGTGCCGCCAGCAGCGGGTAGACCCACGACTTGGAGTAGCTGAGCCGCCCCTCGGCGCGCTGCAGGATCAGCGCTCTGCGCCCCGGTTCGTCGGTCGCTTCGGCCCGCGCCAGATCCGCCGCGCCGAAGAGGAAGTCACCGTCGAGCGCCAGGCTCTGCGTCATGGCGAGGAAGGTCCCCTCGTCGCCGACGACCCGCTCGAGCGCGTCGCGCTGCGAGCCGAGGAAGCCGAACGCCGCCAGCACGAGGACGGCGGTGGCGACCAGGAGCGCCCGGCTCGAGGCTGCCATGCGGGAGCGCGGCATTCGTCAGGCGGGGGCGCTCTTGCGCCCCACCATTCCGAAGTCCTGGAAGCCGTAGAGCAGACCGTCGAGCTGGTCGCGGATCGCGTTGACGTCGTGCGCGAGCCGCCGCGCCTCGCCCTCGAACGAGGCGGTGTCGAGCTCCGGCAACCGGTCGGCAGCCGTGAAGGGCTGACGGTCGATGCGTTCGACCGCCTCGAAGCCTGCCTCCTCGAACAGCAGCGCCAGGCTCTCGGGATGGACCGGCCGCTGATGGGTCGGGTCGAGCCAGAAGTTGCGGGCGCCGACGACCACCGACAGCGGGCTCGGCGTCTCGACCACCAGCACCCCGCCCGGCTCGAGCGCCTTCCACGACAGCAGCACCAGCTGCTCGAGCAGTTCCGCGGGCAGATGCTCGATGACGTGGAACGAGATCACGCCGCCGAGGCTCCCCTCGGGCACCGCGCGCAGGACATCGAACAGGTCGCCGACCTCGGCCTCGAGCCCCTTGTCGCGGCAGCGCGCCACCATCTCCGCATTCGAGTCGACGCCACGCGCCGGCAGGCCGCGCTCTCCCAGAACCGCCAGCGCCTCGCCGCGCCCGCAGCCGAGGTCGAGGATCTCGCCGCTGCCGGCGAACCGGGACGGCGGGCGGAAGAAGCCGAGATACGGCTCGATGCGACCGACGATCTCCTCCTCGGTGCCGCGATGGCGTCGCTCGAGCTCGAGATACGCCTGCTCGCCGACCGCCTCCTCGAGCGCCGGTGCCCCTCCCGCTTCGGCCACCTTCAGCAGGCTCACCAGCTTCGCCCGCAGCTCGACCGCCGAGCGCCGGTACTGCTCGATCCGCTGCTCGAGCAACGTGAAGACCCCCTCGTGGTGGCGCTTGACTTCGTCGAACCCCTCCTGCTCGAGCAGCAGCATCCGCTGGATCTGGTCCTCGTGAGCCTGCAGGTAGTCGAGAAGCTCCTTCGCCGACTTGCGGATCGCCTCCTCGAGCTGCGCCTCGGACTTGCGCAGGTCGCGGCCGAGTTCCTTCTGGATCGTCTGCAGGTCGGCGCCGAGACCGTCGATCGCGTCGCGCAGTCCGGCGAGCGACGCCGCCTCCGCCGAGCGCTCCTCGAGCTGTTCCTGGACGACCAGGTTGTAGGCCCGCTGGCGGTCCCACAGATCGGCGAGCGGCGCCGCCAGCAGCGGCCGCAGCAGTCGTCGCAGCGCCGCCGCCACCCACCCCTTGAGACCGGGGCCGCGCTCCACCCGGAAACGGCCGTCGCTCTCCCACAGAGCGCGCCAGCCGGCGAGATCGCTCGGGCGCTCGCTCACGACACCTCTCCGATCCACGACGGCCCGTCGATGGCGTTGAAACCGGTGATCTCGCGCAGGTGCGGCTCGACCACCAGCAGGTGGGCGTCCTCGAGCGGTCGGCGCACTTCGATCTCGAGGTTGATCGACTCCCCCGGCTCGAGGTCGCGCGGCAGCTTCAACCAGTGCTGCTCGCCCGACTCGCCCTTGCTCTCGCGGCGCCAGTGGACGTCGATCATCACGCCGCCGACCTCGTGCTCCGCCGACAGCCAGCGGGCGATCGAGCCGTTGTGGAGCCGCACCGCGAGCCGCCGTCGCTCGCCGACCGGCCACGGCGCCTCGGCGCCCTCGACCTCGACCCGGCCGGGCAGCGAGCGATAGAGGAAGCTCGTCGGCGGCGGCATGACGAACGGCCGGTCGCCCGGCGGTTCCAGGTCCGCGAGCTCCGCACAGGCCGCCACCACCGCCGCCGCCGCGCGCCCCGGATCGTGCACCGCAACGACGTGCTCGCGAGCGGCGACCGCCATCCGTTCGAGGCACGCTGCGTCCGCCAGCAGCTCGCCGACCGCCGCCGCGAGCGCTGGCACCTCGTCGTCTCCCAGCGGTACCTTGACCGCCACCTCGTCCGGCAGCTCGGCGAACTGCGCGTAGTCGGAGACGATCGCCGGCCGCCCGAGCGCCAGCATCCGCAGCAGCGAGGCCGAGGTCTCCCCGGCGGTCGGGTAGCGCAGGTTGAGGCACAGGTCGCACGCCGAGATCGCGGTCTCGAACTGCTGGAACGGCAGGAAGCCGAGGAAGTGCACCCGCTCGGCCACCCCCGCCGAGGTGGCGACCCCCATCAGGTCGAGGTTCTCCGAGACCGCGCCGCCGATCAGCAGGTGCACCCCCTCGAGCCGCGGCTCGGCGAGGGCGAGGATCGCCTTGTCGGTGCGCTTGATCGGCGTCTGGAAGCCGAACGAGCCGATGAGCGGCACCGACTCCGGAATTCCGTTCTCCCCTCGCCAGACGGTCGCCGCCGCGGCATCGACGAGTTGGGGCAGCGGCACCCCCATCGGCACCACCCGCACGGCGAGCTCGGGGTCGGACTCCGCCAGCATCCCCGCTGCCCAGCGGCTGTGCACGACCACCCCCCGCTGGCGCCGCAGCAGCGTGCGATGGGCCGGCAGCCCGAACACCGCCGACTGCCCGAGCTCGGTCCACTCGCGTGCCTTCGCCACCACCCGGCCGAGCCAGCCGTGGTCGGCCTCGAGCCGCGCGGCGTAGCTGTCCCAGTTCTCCTCGGCCAGCGTCAGCTCGATCAGCAGGTGGTGAAGGACGAGGTCGTGGAGGGTCACCACTCCCGGCGTCTCGTGGGCGAGTTTCCACACCTCGGCGTGATGCTCGTTGTTGCCCATCTGGTAGTACGGGAGCCGACCGTCCTCGCCGAGCTGCTCGCTCCCGACCGGCTGCCAGCGGCGCTCCATCTCGTCGGACACCGGCTGCCCGGCGACCCTCACCACCCGGAGGTCGCAGCGCGACTCGAGCTCCGGCAGCAGGTCGGCGCTGTAGTCGGCGATTCCCGAGCGCACCGGCGGCAGCGGCGAGACGTAGTCGAGGCGAACGTCGGAAGACATGGCGGCGGTTCCTGCAGGGGGTACGGGAGGGGAACGTGAGACGACTCCGATCCCTGGCTGATGGTATCCGAGCGACCCTCCCGCGGGGCGCCTTCGAGCGCGAGCTACAATCGCGCGGTGACCCTCCAGATCGGCGCTCTCTTCGCCCTCTTGGCCGTCATGGTCTATCTGTTCCTGACGGAGAAGCTGGCCGTCGACCTGACCGCGTTTCTCGGTCTCGTCGTGCTGATCTTCGCCGGCTACGTCACCCCGGCCGAGGCGTTCCAGGGGTTCTCCTCGCCGGCGGTCATCACCATGCTGTCGGTCTTCATCGTCGGCGCGGCGCTGCTCGAGACGGGGGTCGCCGACACCATCGGCAAGCACATTCACCGCATCGTCGGCTCGAGCGAGATCCGCCTGGTGATCGTGCTGATGGTGGTCGCCGGCGTGCTGTCGGCCTTCATGAACAACATCGCCGCCACCGCGGTGCTGATGCCGGCGGTGGCGACGCTCGGGCCGCGCGCCGGGCTGGCGCCGTCGCGCCTCTTCATGCCGCTCGCGTTCGGCGCCATCCTCGGCGGCACCACGACGCTGGTCGGCACACCGCCCAACATCCTCGCGGCGCAGATCCTCGCCGATCGCGGCCTCGAGCCGTTCCAGCTCTTCGACTTCACGCCGCTCGGGCTGGCGATCCTCGCCCTCGGCGTCGTCTTCATGCTGACGCTCGGCCGCAAACTGCTGCCGACCTACGAGCAGCGCGGCACCGGCGGCGGCGACAGCGCCGACCTGAGCCAGCTCTACCAGCTCGAGGAGCGGCTGTTCTTCATCCGCCTGCCGCCCGATTCGCCGCTCGGCGGCCAGACGATCGCCGAGACCCGCATCGGCACCACGCTCGGGGTCAAGGTGCTCTCCATCCTGCGTGGCAGCAAGCGGATCGAAGCGACCGCCGACGCCGAGCTCCGAGGGGGCGACGTGCTGTTCGTCAACGGCGAGGCGCAGCGACTGGCGGAGCTCCTCAGGCTCCAGGACGTGCAGGTCCGACCGACGGCGCTCGACGAGCTGCCGGACATCATGGGGGGCGTCGGCGGCATCCGCGCCCGCCTCGCTCCCGACAGCGAGCTTCGCGGCCGCACGCTCAAGGAGATCGACTTCCGCGGCCGCTTCGGACTCGTCGTCGTCGGTCTCAGGCAAGGCGACTCTCTAAGGCGCGACCGCCTCGGCGACCTGCCGCTCGAAGGCGACGACGAGCTGCTCGCACTCGGCTCGCGCGACGCTCTGGAGCGCTTCGCCGAAGAGTCCGATTTCGTCGTCAGCGACGTCGGCTTCACGGCGCTCGAAGAGCTGGGGACCGGCCTCTACGTGATCGTCGTCCCGGAGGGTTCGGCGCTCATCGGCGGCTCGATCGCCGACAGCCGACTCGGCGAGCTCGCCGGACTGACTGTGGCGGGGATCGCACGCGGCGACGCCACCCGGCTCGCCGTCTCGCCGGGCGAGACAATCGAGGCCAACGACCGGCTGCTGCTTGCCTCGAATCCCGACAGCATCGCCGCGCTGCTCGAGATGGGGGAGGTCGAGCTCTCGGCGCGCGGCGAGAAGACGCAGCTCGAGACCGAGAAGCTGGTGATGGTGGAGGCGACGGTGGCGCCGCGCTCGGCGCTCGACGGCCGCACGCTGGCCGAGATCGACTTCCGCGACCGCTACCGCCTGATCGCACTCGCCATCTGGCGCGACGGGCGGCCGATCCATGCCGATTTCGCCCACATCCCGCTGCGCACCGGCGACGCTCTGCTCCTCTACGGTACCCCCGACCGGATCACGCGGCTCGCCTCCGAGCCCGACTTCGTCGTCCTCTCCGACGCCGATCAGGGGGTGCGCCGCACTCACAAAGCCAAGTACGCCCTCGGTGCGTTGATCCTGATGATCGCCCTCGTCGCCACCGGCTATCAGCCGATTCACGTCGCCGCGTTCACCGCCGCCTCGCTGTCGGTGCTCTTCGGCGCGATGACGATGCGCGAGGCGTACCGTGCCATCGAGTGGCGGGCGATCTTCCTCGTCTCCGCCGTGCTGCCGGTCGGCTTTGCGATGGAGCGCACCGGGGCGGCCAACTTCCTCGCCGACAACGTCACCAGCCTCGCCGGGCCGCTCGGCCCCCATGCGGTGCTGGCGGCGCTGATCGTGCTCGCCAGCCTCCTGAGCCAGGGGCTCGACGGTGCGCCGGCGGTGGTGCTGCTGGCGCCGGTGGTGCTCGAGATGGCGGACAAGCTCGGCTACAGCCCCTACCCTCTGATGATGGGGGTGAGCCTCGCCGCATCCGCAGCTTTCATGACACCCTTTAGCCATAAAGCAAATCTCCTCGTCATGGGAGCGGGCGGGTACAAGTCGTCCGACTACCTCAAGGTCGGCACGCCGCTGACTCTGATGCTGTTCGTGCTGCTGGTGCTCCTGGTGCCTGTGTTCTTCCCGTTCTGAGGCGCAGCCCGGGCACGACCGCACCTTCCGAGGGGGCTTCGGGGAGGGTGTCGACCATGTGGCAACGGATTCGGGACTGGTTCTTCCACTTCCCGGCACGGCTGGATCGGCGGCTGCGCTGGTGGGACTTCCGGGTCAATCGGATCGAGGGGACCTCGCTGCACGAGGCCGGCTTCGTGCGCGGGCACTCGAGGCTCTCCTTCGTGCTGCCGATCCCGGTGCTGATCGTGCTCGCCTACGGGATGCTCCGCTGGCGAGGGGTCGGGCTCGCCCTGGCCTGCGTCGCCGCGCTCGGCGTGCACCTCGCCCTCGCCCGCTGGGCGCGGGGTCGCTGGCTGCCGCGCCTGCAGTGGCTCTTCCTGGCCGGGTTCGCCGTGACGGTGTTTCTCGTCGTCCCGGAGGCCGCGCTCGAGGCCGACGGCGTCCCCTACCGCCACATCTACGGGCTGCTCGGTGCCTTCGCCCTCACCGTCGGCATGCCGGCCGGACGGTGGCTCTCCGAACGGCTGATCGGCGGGGAGCGGGAGCGGTTCCGCCGCACCTTCGCACCGCACCTGGCCGCCACCCAGCTCCTGGTGACGCCGAGCGAGGGTCCTCACAGCGTCGCCCGGGTCGTCCGCGCGTACGCCCTCGTACCGTTGAGCTCGCCGATCCTCTTCCTGTGGATTCCGGCCTTCTTCTCGCTGCTCGCACCCGCCCGCTGGCTCGGCTGGATCGCCGCCTCGACGCTCGTCCTCGGCTGGATCGCCCTCGCGGCGACGCACTACAACGATCGTCTCGTCACCTTCCGCATGCTCGCCCGCCAGGCACTCGCGACGGGAGCGCCGCTGCTCGTCTCCCTCCTGGTGATCGTCTTCGCCGCCACCCGCCTGGCCGGCGTCGACTACGTCACCACCGTCCTCGACCAGGCGAGTCAGCGGGTGATCTGGAGCCTGTTCGCGATCCTCTACCTGATCCTCTGGCTCTACGACTACTGGCTGCAACGCGCCGCCGCCGAGACGCTGCTCGGGTTCCTGCGACCGGAAGCCGGCGGGAAGGACGCCGGCTCCGGCGGCACGCACGGCTTCTGCCGACGGAGCCCCTGCCGACGGATCTTCAGGCGACTACCTCTCGTCCCTCGACTTCACGCGCGACGGCGCACGCTCGGTTCGCCTCCAGATCCATGGTGCCGGCCGCTGGCTGGCGATTCAGCCGCCGCGCGAGGGCGAGGACGTGGCCTTCGAGTCGTACCGCCCGCTCGAGGCGTTCGAGCGCATTCACCGGCAGCTCGGCTGCGACGTGCGATCCGCCGAGCATGCGAAGCGCAAGGACGGCACCGTGGTCGAGCGGGCCGGGCGACCGCTCGACTGGGCGACCTACGACGACGTGACCTTCGCCCTCGCCGCCCTCGAGGCGAAGGTGCGCCTGTTCGTCACCGTTCCCGCCCTCGTGCTGCTGCTGGTGCTCGGCGGCTGCGGTTGGTGGCTCTTCCACCTCGATCAGGCCGTCAGCCTGCAAGCCGACGCGGACCCTGCGCCGACCGTGGAGACGACCGGCTTCGACCTTGCGGCCCGCCTTTCCGAGTCCGCGGCCGGGACATCCGACGAGCCCCTGCTCGCCGTCGCCTACTCGGGCGGCGGCACGCGGGCGGCGCTCTACGCCTACTCGATGATGCGCGGGCTCCACGAGCGCGATCGGCTCGGCGACGTCGTGCTCACCTCGAGCGTCTCCGGCGGCAGCGCCGGCGTCGCCTACTTCGCCGCTCACCATCGAGCGCTCCTCGACGCGCCGGTGGGCGACGACTCCTGGTCGCGCTTCCGCGACGCTGTCGGTGCGCCCTTCATCCACGACGTCCTGGCCGGAGTCGGCGAGTTCCGCTTCTTCCAGGGGACCCGGCTCGGCGCGCTTCTCGACGAGGGCTTCGGGCGGGTCTACTTCGACCAACCGCCCGCCTGCCGCACCGTCGGCTGCCCGGACGGCGACGGCCTCGACTTCGGTGTCCTGTTCAACACCGCGATCACGGGGGCTCGGGAGCCGGGCGAGGCCACGGAGGCATGCCTCGAATCGGGCCTGCCGCCACGGCGCTGCGCCACGCTCGCCCGGACGGGAGGGCGTCTCGCGATCACCAACCTCGCCTCGTTCACCGCCGAGGCAGCAGCGACCCCGGTGCCGGGCTGGGACCACGACTTCGACTACGTGACGGTCCACGATCCGACCGTGCCGCTCACGACAGCAGCGGCGCTGAGCGCCAACTTCCCGCCCGTCTTCTCGAACGCCCGGGTCGAACTCGAAGCCGAGACGCCCTCGACCTTCTACGTCACCGACGGCGGGGCGATCGAGAATCGCGGTGCCATCAGCCTGCTGCTGGCCCTGCGCGCCGAGCTCGACGCGCTCGAGCGCAAGCCGGGCGAGCTGCGGCTGCCGCCGCTGACCGTCCTCGTCGCCCAGGCCTCCGGCCTCTCGACCCGCTACTCCGAGGACCGCGGTCTCGGCGCAGTCGGCGCCGCGCGCCGGCGGCTGGGGGACGGTCTGATCGCCGAGCTGGCGGCCGATCTCCAGTGCCGCTGGTACCGGCACGGCGGCAACACGCTGCAGCTCGTCGACGTGCCGCTGCCCGACGCCTTGCGCACCGGCTTCGGCACCCACTGGCAACTGCCGAAGTCAATCGAGGTCCGGGACCCGCAGCGCTGGTTCGACCCCGCATCGCCGGCGATCGCGCTCGATGGAGACGATTTGCTCGAACTCTCCGACCGGCTGTTCGAGCGCAGCCGACCCGCCCCCGCGGAGGGGCACGAGGAGCTCTGGGAGTGGCTCGCCGTCGGCGGGCTCGACCCGGCGGACCTACTCGACGCCGCCCTCGAGCGGCCGGCGCCAGAGCTGCCTGATCTCTGCCGCCCTCGCTTCTGACCAGGGATGCGAAATTCCGCGACCCGCCAGCGACAGCCCGACGAAGTTGCTGTCGAAGACGCCGGTCGCATCGCCGAGGTCGAAGTCCTCCGTCGCTACCCAGGCGCTCTCCACGGGGTCGAGGTGAAAGAGCTGGCGCAAGGCGAAGCGGCTGCGCCCTTGTGAGAGGTCGCGTCGCCGAATTTGAGACCAGGTGTCGTTGGGCTCGCGGCGGACGACCGCTTCCACCACTCGGTAGCGACTCTCACCGCTCTCGAACAGCTCGTCGTCCAGCAGCCGAACGACCTCGACGCTGCCGCAGTCGGCGACCAGGATCCTGCCACTCGGAGAGGTTTCAGAGCTCTCGATACTGGCCCTCCTCAATCCCTCCTCGGTGGGAACGGCCCCGACCACGGCTTCCGGCCAACTCTTCGAGCAGTCCCGCGCCAAGTAGCAGAGGTCGAAAGCGGTAGCCCTCACCGGGCCTCCGATCGGCATGAGGGTCACAAAACCCGCCGTCTCCCACCTGCGAAGCTCGTCGAGCTGCCGCTCGCCGAGGGCGCCGGCGGGAGGTGGTCCGTTCGGGTCGCCCGCGACCCGCATCCGCTCGCCGATCGGCACGCGACACTTCGCCCACACCTCATCGAGGTGAGCCTGGAGAACCCTTCCTCCATCGCTCGGCAGCAAGCCGCAGGAGGCGCAGAAGACGCAGACCAGCAAGAGCCATCCTCGCGCCGATGGAGCGACCTTCCTCATGCTGTCAGTCTCTCAGAGCCACCGCCGAGAGGTCGCCGCCCCTGTGACAGGATCGCCCGACCATGTGGACGGCGACCTCGGCCCGGCTGCGCACTTCCAGCGTCGCCCTCCTGCTCGCCTTCGCGACGCTCCCGGGTGCTGCCGAACCGGAGACGGTCGATCTGATCGTCTCGGGCGGCACGGTGCTGACGATGAACGCCGAGCGCGCGCGCTTCGATGACGGTGCGGTGGCGGTGCGAGGGCGGCGAGATCGTCGCCGTCGGCCCGCGCAGCGAGATCGAGGCGGAGTTCGAGGCCGTCGAGCGGATCGACGCCGGCGGCCGCGTCGTCCTGCCGGGGCTCGTCAACGCTCACACCCACCTGCCGATGGTGCTCTTCCGCGGCATCGCCGACGATCTCGAGCTGATGGACTGGCTCGAGAACCACATCTTCCCGGCCGAGGCGGAGTTCGTCGACGAGCAGTTCGTCCGTTGGGGCACCCGGCTGGCGTGCGTCGAGCTGCTCATGGGCGGCGTGACCACCGTGGTCGACATGTACTACTTCGAGGACGCGATCGCCGAGGAGGCCGAGGCGTGCGGCATCCGCGCGGTGCTCGGACAGACGCTGATCGACTTCCCGGCACCCGACAACGAGAGCTGGGAGGCGATGGTCGCCGCCACGCGTCGCTTCGTCGAGCGCTGGCGCGGCCACGAGCGGATCGTCGCCGCGGTGGCGCCGCACGCCCCCTACACGGTCTCCGACGCGCACCTGCGCGAGGCGCACGCCCTCGCCGCCGAACTCGGAACCCCGCTCCTGATCCACCTCGCCGAGGACCGCAAGGAGATCGAGTCGGTGACCGCGCGCACCGGCACGTCGTCGGTGCGCTGGCTCGACCGCCTCGGGGTGCTCGACGATCGGATGCTCGCCGCGCACATGGTGTGGCCCGATGGTGAGGAGATCGCGCTTCTGGCCGAGCGTGGCGTCGGCGTCGCCCACTGCCCGCAGTCGAATATGAAGATCGCCGCCGGAGTAGCACCGGTTCCGGCGCTACTCGAGGCGGGCGTCGCGGTCGGTCTCGGCACCGACGGCGCGGCGTCCAACAACGACCTCGAGCTGTGGGACGAGATCGACACCGCCGCCAAGCTGCACAAGGTGACGACCGGCGACCCGACGGTCGTCGACGCCTACGAGGCGCTCCACATGGCGACGCTGGGCGGGGCGCAGGCGATCGATCTCGACGAGCGCATCGGCTCGCTCGAGCCGGGCAAGCGTGCCGACCTGATCGTCGTGACGACCGATGCGCCGCATCAGGAGCCGTGGTTCGACCCGTACTCGCTGCTGAGCTACTCGACCGGAGCGGCGGACGTCGAGACGGTGATCGTCGACGGGCGAATCGTCGTGCGCGACCGCCGGGTGCTGACCGTCGATCGCGACGCCGCGCTGGAACGCGCCCGCAGCTACCGCGACGCGATCGCCGCATTCCCGGCTCCTCCGAGCGAGCCTTAGGCGCCGACGTGAAGCGCATCGCTGTCGCGCCGCGATCGGTCCTCGTCGCTGTCGTGCTGACCGCCTTCCTTGGCGGCTGTGTCGGCTTCACCCCGTTCGAGACCGCCCGCCGGGAGCTCGGCCGCGGCCGCTTCGTCGAGGTCGGCGACGGGCTGGTGCACGTCGAGGACACGGGCGATCGGGCCGGCGGTCGTCCTGCTGCACGGCTTCGGCGCCTCGACCTACTCGTGGCGGGACGTCTCGGCCGATCTCGTCGCCGGCGGCTACCGGGTGCTCGCGATCGACCTTCACGGCTTCGGGCTGACGAGACGGCCGCGCGAGCGGGCCGCCTACTCGCGCTTCGCCCAGGGGGAGATGGTGATCGGCGTGCTCGACGCGCTGGGTATCGAGCGAGCCCACCTGGTCGGTCACTCCTACGGCGGCTCGATCTCGAGCGCGCTGGCGGCGCGCGCCCCCGAGCGCTTCTCGTCGCTCACGCTGGTCGACTCGCCGCCCCCGACTATCCGAGCGCTCGACGCAGCGCGGCAGCGGCCTTCCGCCCTCTGGCCGGCGCCTTCGTCCGCCTCAATCTGCGGCGCGGCCGGGTGCGCGAGGGGCTCCAGCGCTCGACGGCCGACGACTCGATCGTCACCGAAGAGCTGGTCGACGCCTACCACCAGAGACTGACGATCGAGGGGACGCCGCGTGCCTTCTGGGGGCTCACCGCCCCGCTGCGTGACCCGCAGGGTGAGGTCGAGCTGGCCGACATCGAGCTGCCGACGCTGCTCGTCTGGGGGAGCGAAGACACCCTCATCACCGCCGACTCCGCCCGCCGCGCCGCCCGTGTCCTCTCCGCCTACCGGTTCGTCGAACTCCCCGGCATCGGCCACCTGCCGATGGAGGAAAGCCCGGCGGCACTGGCCGAGGTGCTGCGGCGCTACTTCGACGACGGGTTGGAGGCGTTCCCGGAGCCGGCAGCCAACGACGCCGGCGGCAGCGGCAGCGCCAGCACATCCAGCAGATAGCGCTCGGTCTCCGCCTCCTGCAGCATCTCGAAGTGGCCGCCGCCGACTGCCTTCGGCGGCGCCAGCACGGCCGCCTCGGCCGGCGTCAGACGTCGCTGGCTCGCCAGCACCGAGTGACCGTCTCCCGCCTCCGTGAGCCGCCGCCTGGCCGCCGCCGTCACTCCGCGGTCGCCGGCGAAGAGGGTCCGCCAGCGTGCGCCGCGACGCTCGACCATCGCCCGTCGCGACGTCGGCGCCGAGCCGTTCTCGATCAGGTGATAGCTCACCGCGTCCGGCGGTGAGACGCCGGTGCCGAGGAGCGTCTGGGCGCGGCGCGAACGCTCGAGCTGCCGCTCGAGGTAGGAGCGGCGCTCCTCTCGGGTACCGAAGAGCCCGCTGTGCCGGTCGGCGCGCACGCTGCTCTCGGGAGCGAAGATCGACCACCCGTAGCGCTCCCAGGACGCGGAGTCGTGAAGGTCGATGTCGAGCCGCTCGCCGGCGGCGTCGACGAAGAGATCGGTCGAGTCGAACGGCAGGTCGAGGTAGAGCGACGGGAAGGTGAAGAAGGTCTCGGGCAGGAAGCGCCGGCCGACGAGCGGCAGATAGCGTCGCCCGCGATTCATCTCCTGGAGGATCCGCAGGCTGCCGCCGTTCGAGGTGCCGACCAGGACGAGGCGCCCGAGCGGCGGGCGGTGCACCGCGATCTCCGCCCCCTTCTCGACGCTCTCCGCCTTCTCGAGCCCCAGCTCGCCGTAGCGCGCTGCCCAGCGACACAGGTGCGCGCCGTTGCTCTGGCAGATCAGATCGACCCGCCCGCCGGAGGCGTCGGCGATCCGCCTCAAGGTGACGGCGAGACGGGCGGCGTTGTCGAGGTTGTCCTGGCGCCAGTCGTAGGCGAACGGATAGAGCTGCGGACTCGCGGTCGGCCGCTCGGGATCGCCGAGCGGGTAGCCCACCGCGCCGAGCAGGTCGATCAACGGCTGGTAGATCGGCTTGCGATAGAACCCGAGGTCGATCTCGCGGAGCAGGTCGAAGGCATCGAACGCCGGGCTCGAGCCGTCGAGCGCCCGGGTGAGGAGATAGCCGCCGTCACGGGGCAGGAAGAGCTGTCGCGCGGTGCCGAAGGCGACCCGCCTCTCGGGAGTCCTGAGCGCCGAGCCGGTGATGCCGGGAACGAGGACCACCGGTCGCTCCGGCGCCGGGTACCCCTCGGGGAGACGCGCTCCGGCCCCGGAACAGGCGGCCACGCCCAGCGACAGTCCGACGGCAGCTGCGACACCCGCGGCCGCGCGAATCCACCCCGTCGAGACCCTTCGCATCCGGCGAATCCTACCGCCGCGCGTAACGAAGTCGCGGCTCACGGGCCTGTCTCTACAGAGGCCCGATTCAGCTTCCGGCACCGGAACCGGCGCAACTCCGGACTTGACACTTGCACGAAAAGATTCATACCGTCTTGACAAATCTTCAAGGCGTCATCGGGCGGCTCGAGCCGCCGGAGGTTCACGACGACAACCGCCGGGCCCGGGAGAGGCCCCGGCGCGCTCGTGAACCTGCTCCACCGATCGTGTGCCCGGGCATACGCATCGACAACTCATCGGGGAGGAGAGAGACATGAAAGCGCTGGTCGTCATCGGACTGATCCTGGCCTTGATCGTCGGGATCGTCGTTTTCAACCGCCTCAGGGATCACGGCCCGAAGCCGGGTGAAGTCAAAGACGAGGCGATGCTCGCCGGACTGAGCGCCGAGGACCTTCCCGGCGCCGACGAGGACTACTTCCACGACATGGACCGCGGGGTCGAGCTGACCCGCAACGAGGTCATCGGCCGCAACAACTGGATCGCCTGGACGGCCGGCAACGACCGCTTCTGGGACCACCTCGCCAACACGAGTTTCGGCTCCATCGACCTGCTGAAGACCCTGTCGTCGCACCCCAGTCTCAAGTACTGCGGCGACGCCTACTACGGCTGGGAGACCTACCCCGCCTCCTACTGCGACGACGGCCCCGGCAAGTGGTACGAGGCGAGTCGCGACAACCGCTGGAAGTACTTCGGCCTCGTCAACGAACCGTGCTTCTCGAAGGCCACCTCCGGGCGTGAGGACCGCCACGGCCTGTGGCTCGACGTGCGCGACGGCGACTGCCCGCCCGACCCGTTCGAGAACGAGGAGAAGTACCCGGGCGTCGAGATCGGCGCGCGCGGCGACAACATCGAAGCCGGCTCCTACTACGGCTACGCCTCCGGCATCGTCGGCTTGAGGGTCTTCCCGAATCCGGCGTTCGACGAGGAGGCCGAGGCGAACTGGGACCCGGATCGCTTCTACACCGACCCGTCCTACTACAACGACAAGGACCTGGTGCGCCCCTACCGCGTCGGCATGTCGTGCGGCTTCTGCCACGTCGGGCCCGACCCGACCAACCCGCCGGCCGACGCCGAGAACCCGGAGTGGGCCAACCTGACGTCGAATCCGGGCGCCCAGTACTTCTGGATCGACCGCATTTTCTTCTGGGACCCCGACACCACCAACTTCGCCTGGCAGCTGTTCCACACCTCGCCGCCGGGCGCGCTCGACACCTCGTTCGTATCGACCGACAACATCAACAACCCGCGCACGATGAACGCCGTCTACTCGATCGGCGCACGGCTCGGCCCGGCCAAGAAGTACGGCCGCGAGAAGCTCGCGGGGGGTGGTCTCGACAACGCGCAGTTCAACGACTACGAGCAGACGAAGTTCCTCTCCGAGTACTTCGAGGCGCCGGACACCGTGCTCACCCCGCACGTCCTCAAGGACGGCGCCGACGCGGTCGGCATTCTCGGAGCGCTCAACCGGTCTACCTCAACATCGGTCTCTTCAGCGAGGAGTGGCTGCTGCACTTCAACCAGCTGATCGGCGGCAAGGTGATCACTCCGATCGAGATTTCGGTGGCGCGCGAGAACTCGACCTACTGGAACGCCAACGAGCTCCAGACACCCGACGTGGCGCTCTTCTTCGCCAGGACGGCACCGCCCGACTACCTGCGCGATGCCCCGGGCGGTGAGGAGTACCTGATCGCCGACGACGATCCGCAGATGACCCGCGGCAAGGAGGTGTTCGCCCAGACCTGCGCCCGCTGCCACTCCGGCAAGCTGCCGGAGCTGCCCGAGGGCAAGACGCCCTCACGAGTGGGACGCCTACTGGGAGTACACCAAGACCGACGAGTTCAAGACCGCGATGACCGAGATGGTGATGGCGGACGACTTCCTCGCCGACAACTTTCTGTCAACCGAGGTGCGGATCCCGGTGACGCTTCTGGGCACCAACGCCTGCTCGCCGCTCGCCACCAACGCGATCGCCAACGACATCTGGGACAACTTCTCGTCGCAGACCTACAAGGAGCTGCCGGCGGTCGGCAAGTACACGGTGCACCATCCGTTCACCGGTGAGCCCTACGAGTACGACATGCCGGGCGGCGGCCGCGGCTACACGCGGCCCGCGTCACTCATCAGCCTGTGGTCGCAGGCGCCCTATCTGCTCAACAACTCGGTCGGCGACTTCCACTATCTGCCGTCGGTCGAGTCGCGGATGGCGTCGTTCGACGACTCGATCCAGAAGATGCTGTGGCCGGAGAAGCGCAAGACCGACCGCCAGCACGTCGCCGAGCTGGGGCTCCCCGACTCGATCGCCGTCGATCTGCCGGGCTACATGTACCGCACCACCGAGCGCAGCTATCTCAAGGTGCCGGTAGGCTACCTGCCGAAGAAGCCTCCAGGCACTCGGCGGTATCGCCCGCTTCTTCCCGTGGGTCAACCTCGAGGACGCAGGCGATCGAGCTCGGCCCGATCCCGGCCGGCACTCCGGTCAATCTGCTGGCGAACCTGAATCCGCTGTCGGAAGACCGCAGCCTGTCGGCGCGCGCCGAGCACGCCAAGATGCTGGTGCACTTCCTCAAGACCGCGATTCGCGATCTCAAGCATCTGCCGCAGGACGCCAGCGACGAGCAGGCGCGCAGCGCCTTCTCGAACCTGGTGCCCGACCTGCTGGCGCTCAACAAGTGTCCCGACTTCGTCGTCAACCGCGGCCACTACTTCGGCACCGACTGGTTCGATCAGGAGCCTGGGCTGTCGGACGACGACAAGTGGGCGCTGATCGAGTACTTGAAGACACTCTGAGCGTGATGACGATCCGAGTTTCCTCCCCGGTCCGCACAGCGATTCCCGCCGTGCGGGTCGGGGCACATCGTCGAGAGGGGAGTGCAGGATGAGCACTGAGACCAGGTACGACTACATCGTCGTCGGCTCGGGCGCCGGCGGCGGCACCGTGGCCGCGCGCCTCGCCGAGGCGGGCAAGCGGGTGCTGCTGCTCGAAGCGGGCGGCGACCCGATCCACCTCCAGGGGGCCGACGCGGTCGATCCGGAGAACAACCGGCTGCCGGAGGACTACCAGGTGCCGGTGTTCCACGCGATCTCGTCCGAGAACAACGCGATGAAGTGGGACTTCTTCGTCGATCACTACTCCGACCCGGAGCGGCGCAAGCGCGACCCCAAGTACAGCGACGACTGGTCACAGGAGAGCGAGCCGCCGAAGGATCCGGTCACAGGGAAAGGCGGTCGGCCGGATGTCGCGGTCGGCCCTGTGGAGGAGCCCGCTCGCGGCATCCTCTACCCGCGCGCCGGAACCCTCGGCGGCTGCACGGCGCACAACGCCATGATCACCGTCTACCCGCACAACGCCGACTGGGACTACATCGAGAGCCTCACCGGCGACCGCTCCTGGTCTACGCCGAACATGCGCAGGTACTTCCAGCGCCTGGAGAACTGCCACTACCGGCCGTTTCTCCGGTTCCTGAGCAAGCTCGGTCTCAACCCGTCCAAGCACGGGTTCAAGGGTTGGCTCAGTACCGAGAAGGCGATCCCCCTCCTCGCTCTGATCAAGGACCGCAAGCTGATTCGCACGATCCGCAAGTCCGCGAAGGCGGCGATCAAGTTCGAGGGAGGAAGCAAGGAAAGCCGGATCCGCTGGTTCATCGAGGGTAAGGGCGAACCGAACGACTGGCGACTCACGCAGCGCAACGCCACCGGGTTGCGCTATCCGCCGTTGGCCACGCGAAAGCGCCGGCGCAACGGCACCCGTGAGCGCCTCCTAGAGGTCGCGAAGAAGCACCCGCTGACGATCGAACTCGACGCTCTGGCGACGCGGGTACTCTTCGACGGCACGCGCGCGGTCGGCGTCGAGTACCTCAAAGGGTCGCGCCTCTATCGAGCGAGCTTCGACCCCTCTCAGGACCGTGGCGAGGTGCGCCAGGCGATGACGGATGGCGAGGTGATTCTCGCCGGCGGCGCCTTCAACACCCCGCAACTCCTGATGCTCTCCGGCATCGGAGACCCCGCGCACCTCGAAGAGCACTCGATCGACTGTCTCGTGCCCTTGCCGGGCGTCGGACAGAATCTCCAGGATCGCTACGAAGTCGGCATCGTCAACCGGATGAACTTCGACACCTGGGAAGTGCTCCAGGGGGCGAAGTTCGCTCCGGGGGATCCGCAGTTCGAGCAGTGGAAGAAGCGGCGCGGTGTCTACACGACCAACGGAGCGGTGCTTGCCGTCATCAAACGCTCCCTCCCCGAGCGGCCGCTGCCCGACCTCTTTGTCTTCGGGCTGCTCGGACTCTTCCGCGGCTACTTCCCGAGCTACTCGTCGCTCTTCGCCAGGAACCTCAACTACCTCACCTGGGCCATCCTCAAGGCGCACACCAACAACACGTCCGGCTACGTCAGGCTCCGCTCGGCGGACCCGAGGGATACCCCGGAAATCAACTTCAAGTACTTCGACGAGGGCAACGACGAATCGGACGACGACGTCCGGGCGGTAGTCGAAGGGATCCGCTTCGTTCGCAAGATGACGGCGCCGCTGCTGGCCGACGGGACCATCGCCGAGGAGGAGTCGCCCGGGGCCCGGGGGTCGCACAGCGACGCCGAGCATCGCCCAGTGGGTCAAGGACCGTGCCTGGGGCCACCACGCCTCGTGCACCTGCCCGATCGGACCGCGCAACAGGAACGGCGTCGTCAACGGCGACTTCGAGGTCCACGGGGTCGAGAACCTGCGGATCGTCGACGCCTCGGTGTTCCCGAAGATCCCCGGCTTCTTCATCGTCTCGTCGATCTACACGATCGGCGAGAAGGCGGCGGACGTCATCCTCGCCAAGGCGGCGGCGTCATGAGCCGCTCTCGAACTGGCACTGGCACCGGCACTGGCACTCGTACTGGCACTGCGGCCGCCTTCCTGGCGGCGCTCCTGCTCGTCGCGGCCGCCGCGGGCGCTTCCGACCACGCCGACCCGATCACCCTGAGCAACCTCGACGCCGGCCTCACCGGCCTGTTCGTCTTTCCCGAAGGCGACGATCTGGTGTTCATCCTCACCCTCCACCGCGGCCTCACCTCGACGCCCCCCTACGACCTCGAGAAGTTCGAGTATGCGATCCACATCGACCACCACAGCCGGGTGATGTTCGGCAACGACTCCGAGCTCGCCCGCTACGGCGGCAGCATTCCCAATCCGGAGGGGATCTCCGCCGACGTGTCACTGCGCTTCCGGCTCGACGAGAAGGGCGACCTCACGGAGGGCTACCCGCGCTACGAGGGGATCTCCGGCGCCGGAGCGAAGGTCGCGAGCGGGGTCTACGACGACCCGTTCATCTTCCCCCGCTTCTTCGGCACCAACGTGATCGCCATGGCCGTGGCGCTCCCCAGGAGTGCGATCCCCAGCGGCTCGATGCTCGTCTGGGCGACGACCACCAAGGCCGGCAAAGGCGAGCAGATCGACCTCGTCGGCCGCTCCAACCGCACCCAGCTCGGCCGCCTCGACTTTCTCAACACCCTGCCGCCCGACGAGCACGTCGCAGCGGTCGAGAAGCGCCTCGCCGGCGGTAACCGGGTGCAGAAGGTGCTCGCCCACCTGATGGAGCACCTGATGCCGGTGAGCGCGCTCCAGGGCCTCTACCAGTACGTCCTCCAGGTGCGCGACTACGACGTCTTCCCCGACGTCCTCATCTACAGCGACTCCCGCGCGCCCGGCTTTCCCAACGGCCGGCGCCTCGAGGACGACGTCGCCGGGCTGACCTGCGCCCAGGGCGACTGCGTCCTCCAGGAGGTCGCCTTCATCGAGGGGGGCTGGCCGCGCAAGACGGTCAACGACAAGCCATTCGCGGCCGAGTTCCCGTACCTCGCGCCGCCGCACCCGGAGAAGCCCGAGCACGTCCACCGAGATCCGTGCCTCAAGGTCTTCTGGATCGTCGTCGCGGCACTGCTGCTGCTCCTCGTCTGGCGCTGGCAGCGCAAGGCGCGGGCGGACGAGACGCCTTACGTGAGGCCTTACCGGAAGGCGAACTGACCCGCATCGGAAACGGAGTTTCGCAGGGGCCTGTCCGCTGAACGGCCGGAGGCGTCAGTCACCGCAGTCGACGGCTTCGGAGCGACCGCGCGTCCTTGCCTTCGCCCGCCCCTGAAGGTGCTCGACGACGCGGCTCATCTCCTCCAGCCAGTCGAGCTTCTCGAGCATTGACAGGCTTCGACCGTGGAGGAGGTTCGCCAGCTCCGCGCCCTCCCAGGTGACGTAGCGCCACGGGTCTCCCGGTGGTTGCCAGCGGGCCAAACCGACGACGCTACTCCGCTTCGGGACCCGACTTCTGCTTCGCCTCGACGCTGCGCCCCTCGACCCGGCGCCCCTCGAAATACTCAGCCATCCGGCAGGCATCCTCGAGCCATTGAAGCTTCTCGGGCAGCGTCAGGCGAGCGCCGGCGAGCAGTGTGGCGATCTCGTTGCCTTCCCAGGTGGCGTAGAACCAGGGGTCTCGCTGAAGTTCCGGCACGGTCACACCTGTAGAGTACCAACATGGTCGTCGAGTACTTCGTCGCCATCCTGCGGGCACTCGAAGAAGCAAGAGTGCGCTACCTCGTCGTCGGCGGTGTCGCCGTCGTCGCTCACGGCTACGTCCGCGCGACCAAGGACATCGACCTGGTGCTCCAGCTAGAGCCCGAGAACCTCCAGCGAGCCATCGGCGCCCTTGTCGAGCTCGGCTACCAGCCCACCGTTCCGGTTCCCTTCGAGAGCTTCGCCAGCGCGGAGGAGCGCCGGCGCTGGCAGGAAGAGAAGCACGCGGTCGTCTTCCAGCTCTATCACCAGCGCGACCCTCTGATGCGGATCGACCTCTTCCTCGAAGAGCCGTTCGACTTCGACGCCGTCTACGAGCGCGCCTTCGTCGACGACGCGGCGACCGGCGTGCCAGCCCGCTTCCTCGGCCTCGAGGATCTCATCCGCATGAAACTCGACTCCGGACGGCCAATCGACCTCGTCGACGTCGAGAAGCTCCGACGCCTGCAGTCCGAGATCGAGATAGAGCGCCGCCTGGCCTCGAAGGCTGAGAACCGGGCCTCGGAAGAAGAGTAGTCGTCACCCGGCGCGGCCGGCGATCTCCTCGAGATACGCCAGCGCCTCTCTCTCCGCAGCCTCGTGACGCTCGACGTCGAGGTCCTCCCGCAGCTCGAGGTAGAAGTCCGACGCCGCCCCGAGCGCTGCGGCCGCTGAGTGCGCCGAGTACGCCGCCACGGTCGCCTCGAATGCCGGCTGGAGGTCGGGCAGCAGCCGCTCGAGCTTGCGCACCCCGGTCGGCTGCTCGCCGCGACTCGCCAGCGCGAGCGGTCCGAGCACCCGCTCGCGCAGGAAGGCCAGGAAGCCGAGCGCCTCGAACAGCTCGCCGCGGCCGATCTTGGCGGCCCCGTAGTGCACCCAGACCCAGAAACGATCCTCGATCCACTGCGGGTCGGGCTGCGGGAACCGCGCCTCTCCCCGTTCGAGAGCCGCCGTCATCCGCCCGTCGCGCTCCCACAACACCTGCGGGTCCTCGACCCGTTCGGCGAGATCGGGCTCGCTGACGAACTTGAGATCGACATGGAGCAGCGGCGGCCCGTAGAGGCAGATCAGCACCCGCGGCTCGCCGACGTGCTCGCCGCTGAAACCGGCCAGCAGCGGGCCTAGGCCGCGGGCGATCTTCAGGCGTGCCACCATCACCTCGTCAAACGCCGCCGGCTCGACGCCGACGACGAAATCGAGGTCGCTGAACTCGTCGAGCGCGTCGTCGAGATACGAGCCGCCGACGGCGAGGCCGATCAGGCGCGGGTCGGCGGGGAGCTGGTGGAGAGCGTTGTCGAGGAAGGTGCGATGAGGAGGAGGCAGGTGGACGCCACGGCTCTGCATAGCAGTTCAGTCTACCGGGTGCCTCGGCAGGCTAGAGATCGAGAGGCGGCAGGCCCTCTACGATGTCGAGGGTTCTCATCGACACCGTGACCACCGAGCACAGCAGGTCGAAGATGTAGCTCGGCTTGCCGTGCTCGGTCGCCCAGTCGTTGGGGTCGTTGGTGATGCCCGACTTCTTGTGGGTCTTGACCTGGTACTGGTTGAGGATCCAGTCGACCGCCGAGCGTGAGCCGAGGCGGTAGTCGTGAGCCCGCTCGGGGATGCCGGCGACGGTGAGGAAGCGGTTGACGACGACGGTGGTGAGGTCGTTGACCTTCTTCTTCGTCTCGGGATCGGTGACCTTCGGGTAGCGCATCTTCTCGACCCGCCAGTGGTCGGGGTTGGCGTCGTCGAAGCCGTCGGCGAAGGTGACCTCGAGGTCGGGCCACGGCTCGACTTCCTCGTAGCCCAGGTGAAGATCGGCAAGCGCGCGGCCGGCGTTGCTGAACGCCCAGAAGAGTTCCGGTGTGTCCACCGGCGGAATGCGCGGCAGCGACTTCTTGAGGTCGGCGGCGAACGCGGACCGGTAGTCGGGGGCGTGGAGGAGGCCGTAGACGTGGAAGAAGAGGTCTTCGTCGGTGAGGGAAGGATCGAGCTGCTGGTAGCGGGCGAGGGCTGTGGGCGAGAGGTTCGACCGCCAACCGTCCTGCTCGTGGCTGTCGAACAGGCTCGGTTCGTCACTAGTTAGACCTTCGAACGTCCTCATGGGAAAGCAACGAATAGCGTCGATGTAGACCTTGCTATCGGGTAGTCGATCAACAAGCAAGCATGAGAATGGCACTCGTGAACCCGCCTCCGTCAGCGTGATCGTTAGGGTTCGAGCCTCTGACGAAGGGAAGAGCCTAGGGAGCTGATACGTGCGATTGTTGAGGCTCGGCTGGGCGATCACATGCCGCTTCTCGAAGGGACGGTACTGAGCTACGTACGCCCACGAGAGGTCGACCTCGTGGCGCTCGTTCTTAGCGATTCGACCAAAATCCGAGTAGTCCCAACTGAACTTCCTAGGGTCTAGGCTAACGTAGCTTCTTGCTGTCGTTGAGAGCTCCTTCATGGTGCCGGTCAGGCTAGGGTGGTCCTTCTCGAAACGCTCTGCCTCCCGGTTGAAGAACTCGACCATCTTCTCCACGTTCTTGAGCAACGTGGGTCTACCGCTGTTGTAGTTCCATGCGTCCCGAGAGGTGACGAGACCGCTGGTCCGCATCAAGAAAATGCTGTCCTTGTCTTCCGGCTCGAGCATCGGATAAAAGGTTGCGAACCGCTCCGACCGCTGGTTGATCCAATCTCCATGCTCGTTCGGCTCGACCTCCTGCCACTCGACCGCCGCCAGCGGTGACTCCGCCGCGGCCTCGTCGCGCAACCGCGCGAGCTTCTGCACCCGGGTGAGGTAGTCACCGATGTCACGGTAGTGGAGTTCGGCCCCGCTCTCCGGCACCGCCCCCTCCTCGCGCACAGCGAGCAGCAGCGCGACGGTCGCGCGGCTCCCCTGGCCGAAGACCTTGCCACCCTCCTTGCGGGACTGCTCGCCGGCGGTGCGCTGGTTGCCACGCAGGTTGTAGACGTAGAGGTGGTGGAACTCCTCCGCCAGCGACAGTCGCAGACCGTCGGCAACGTTGGAGTCGATGTAGCCGCCGTTCGACACATACGCCACCACCCCGCCGGCCGGGTTGTCGGCGATGCGGTCGGAGGCCCAGCGGAGCGCCCGGATGTAGCTGTCGTAGAGGCTGTTCTTGAGAGTCGCGGTGGAACGCGCGGCGTAGGTCTCGCCGATCCGGGCGTCGAGCGCCGGGTACTTGAGATTCTGCGCGTTGTCGTTGGCCGAGGTCTGCCCCGCCGAGTAGGGCGGGTTGCCGACGATCACCCGGATCGGCAGCTCGTTCTGGCGCTCCGCTCGGCGGTTGTTGGAGCCAAACAGGTCGAGGTTGGAGCCGGCGCCCTCCTCGCCCAGTTGGAAGGTGTCCGTCAGCACGATGCCGGGAAAGGCCTGGTACGGGCCGTCGCCCGCGCCCGCCGTCAGGTCGTGGTAGGTCGCCTCGATGTTGATCGCGGCGATGTAGTACGCCAGCAGCAGGATCTCGTTGGCGTGCAGTTCGCTGGCGTACTTGCGCGCCAGGTCGTGCGGCGAGACGAGCCCCGATTCGAGCAGCCGGACGACGAAGGTGCCGGTGCCGGTGAAGGGGTCGAGCACGTGGACCCCTTCGTCGGAGAGCGAACAGCCGAGATGGCGCTCCAGGGCGTCGTTCGCGGCGTGGAGCAGGAAGTCGACCACTTCGATCGGGGTGTAGACGATGCCCAACTGATCGGCGGTCTTCGGCAGCGCACGGGCGAAGAAGCGCTCGTAGAGCTCGGTGATGATGCGCTGCTTGCCCTCGGCATTGTCGATCCCTTCGGCGCGCAAACGAACGTCCTTATAGAAACGCTCGAGGGTGCGCGCCTCCTTGTCGAGACTGTGGTGATCGAGGCGGTCGATCATCCCCTGCATGGCGATCGACACCGGGTTCGAGCCGATGAAGTCGTAGCCCTCGAACAGCGCCTCGAACACCGGGCGGGTGATCAGGTGCTGCGAGAGCATGCCGATGACGTCGTCGGTCGAGATGGCGTCGTTGAGGTTGGCGCGCAGGCCGGTGACGAACTGCTCGAACTCCGCCGCCACTTCCGCTCCGTCACCGTCGCCCGCGTCGAGCAGGCTGCGGATGCGGGTCTCGTGGCGCGCCGCGATGGCGGCGATGTCGGTCGCCCAGTCCTCCCAGTAGTGGCGGGTGCCGACCTTCTTCACGAGCTGGGCGTAGATCGCCTCGCTGACCTCGCCGATCGGGAAGCCGAGGGTGAGCTGGCGGCCGTAGGCGTCCACCTCGTCCTCAGCCACACCCGCCACGGCTCCGACGCCACCGGGGAGGATGTCGACGAGCTTCGGCTTCTCGCGGTTGAGCTCGAGCTGGTTGATGACCGCGTTCAGGCGCTCGTCGTGGGAGCGGAGCGCATTGAGCACCTGCCAGACCACCTTGTAGGTCTGGTTGTCGGCGAGCGCTTCCTCCGGCGTGATGCCGGCCGGGATGCCGATCGGCAGGATGACGTAGCCGAGCTTCTTGCGCCCGGTCGGGTCGCGCCGCATGACCCGGCCGACCGCCTGGATGACGTCGACCATCGAGTTGCGCGGCTCGAGGAACATCACCGCGTCGAGGGTCGGCACGTCGACCCCCTCGGTGAGGCAGCGGGCGTTGGAGAGCACCCGCACCCGGTCGTCGCCGACGTCGGCGGCGAGCCAGGCGAGTTTCTCCTCGCGCTCGAGGGCGTGGTGGCCGCCGTCGACGTGGTCGACCTCGACGGCGACGTCGAAGTCCTCGACCATGGTGTCGTAACGGTCGGCAACCTCACTCAGGAGCGCCGCGAACTCCTGCGACTGGGCGATGGTGGTGTGGAAGGCGAGCGCGGTCTGCATCGGCACGGTGTCGCTCGCAGAGAACGCTTTGCCGAGGGCGTTGCGCTTGGTGAGCGCGTTGAGGCAGCCGACCATCCGCGCCGCCCCTTCGAGCCGCAGGTCGTGGTCGGCGTCCGAGATCAGGTCCTGGAAGGCGGTCGAGACTGACCGCTCGTCGACCGCCAGTACGAGTACTTTGTAGTCCGTCAGCAGGCCCCGGTCGACCGCCTCGCGGAAACCGATGCGGTGGAACTCGGGGCCGAAGGTGGCCGCGTCGTCCATCGACGCCAGTACGGCGTCTTCAGCGCTCGCTTTGGCCTTCGAGCCGTCGCTGTAGACACGTGGCGTCGCCGTCATGTAAAGCCGCCGGGCGACGGCTATCTGTTCGTCGTCGTGGATACGGGTGAAGTTCGAGTCCTCGTCGCCGGCCAGCGTCACGCCGGTGGTGCGGTGGGCCTCGTCGCAGATCGCCAGGTCGAAGCGGCCGAGCCCGGCAGCCTGCGCGGCGGAGATCACCGGCGAGGACTGGTAAGTGGAGAAGATCACCCGCAGATGCCCCTCGGGGGCGCGGCCGAGGTTGTCGAGCAGCACCTCCGGATCAGTGGTCGCCGGCACCACGAGATCGAACGGCGACAGGTCCTCCTGATCGCCCTTCGCCCCAGCCCGGGTGTCGGAGCAGACCGCGAAAGGCGTCAGCGGCAGCGACGACCACGCCGCCCACTCCTTGACCGTCTGCGACAGCAGCGAGATCGACGGCAGCAGGACCAGCACCAAACCATCGCTCCCCACCAGCCGCTCGGCGATCACCTGCCCGGCGAAGGTCTTGCCGGTACCGCACGCCATGATGAGCTGGCCGCGGTCGTGCTGCTCGAAGCCGGCGAGGACCCTGTCGATCGCCGTCACCTGATGCGGCAGCGGCTTGCGGGTGCAGCGTTGGAGTGGGGTCGAGCCGTCGTCCTTCCAGGCGCTCCAGTCGACGCCGGAGTCGGCCAGATCGGGAAGGGTGAGGCGGACGGTGGGCTTGTCGTGCTTCTCGATCGCGTCGAGCAGATGCCCCGACCACTTCGAAGTGGTGGCGATCAGCATGCGCTCGGTGAACGGAGCCCCTTCGGAGGCCGCAAAGAAGGTGCCGGTCTCCTTGAGTGTCAGCGAGCTCGCAGCGTCGAAGAACTTGCATTGGATCGCCGTCAGACCCGAGCCGTCGGCGTGCTCGGCCACCAGATCGATACCGGTATCGACCTTGCCGCCGTTCCCCGGCCAGTCCTGCCACAGCCAGACGTGCGAGAACTTCGTCGCCCACTGCGGCGCAACCCGCAGGAAGCCCAGCATCAGGCGCTCGAAGCGATGCCCCTTGTCGAGCTCCGACGTCGACAGCTCGCGCAACGCATCGAGGACGCGCATCAGATCTCGGTCAGCGGACATGCAGGGTCTCCATAGGAGTGTCGGCGCCTTGAAACAGGAACATAAGGTAGCACCGCAGCCGGGCTCCGGAGCGCCTCGATCCGCTACCGCACCAGGTAAAGCCAGAGCCCTTGTCGGCCCGCCAGAGGCTGGCTCTCGAGCGGCAGCTCTTCCACCTGCAGAGTCGCGGTAGGTCCGTATGCCACTGCACGACCGAACTGTGCTTCCCACGAGTCGTCTACCGTCACGGCGACGCCCCGCTTCGAGAGCGCAAGGACGAGTCCGGGAAAGCGCCGGTTCATCGAACCCGAAGTGCTGAGCACCTCGCTGCCGAGGGCCTCCTCGCCGAGTTCGGCGACGACATCCTCGTAGCGCTTGTGCTTCGTCTCGACCGTCTCGCGGATCCGCTCGAGACGCGGCTCCACGAAGAGGAGCTGCCAGACGGCCAGCGTTGAGAGCACGATCATGCCGATCCAGCGCACGACGGGCCGAGGTCGCGGTCCG
Organism: Candidatus Multivoradales bacterium; assembly: GCA_965223855.1. Classification (GTDB taxonomy): domain Bacteria; phylum Acidobacteriota; class Thermoanaerobaculia; order Multivoradales; family JAHEKO01; genus CALZKB01. The sequence goes on along the minus strand of CBDCXM010000009.1, from coordinate 872,691 downwards.
GTCAGGCCGGCACACGAGACCAGCAGCAGGAGCGTCGTCAGCATCGGCAGCCACCGCGTGTGAGAGAGGTTGCCGGCGTCGCCGCGCGCGAGAGTGACGGCGGCAACGACCAGGAGTAGCAGCGACAACCGAGCCGCGCGGGCATGGCGACCCCCCGAGCGGAAACGCGAGATCACGAACGGAACGACGACCGCGCTCAGGAGACCAGCCAGCCACGCCGGCGCCTGCTCGACGAACGGGAACCAGAGCGGTCGCGAAAAGGCGACCGACCCCTCGGCGATCGCCCGGGAGAGGCCGATCGCCTCGTAGGGCGGCGCCAGCAGGAAGCGCGCAAGATCGATCAGGTTGCGTTGACCGATGAGGAGGTCCAGGAGCGGCAGCGACCAGAGCGCCACTATCGCCAGTGCGGGTCCGACGAGCTGTCGCATCCGGTCCCTGGCAACCCCAATCTCCCTGGCGCCCACCGCCAGCAACGCCACTGTCGCGACAGCCACCAGCGACACATGCGACTGACAGACGACGGCGTGGAGCGCCACCGCTGTGTAGAGCTCCCAGCGGCCGCCCGATCCAAGGAGCGCCAGCGCCAGCAACGCTCCGAGCGGCAGAACGGCGACCACCGGGTTCCAGATCGAGATCAGTGACAGCGGTGGGTGGTACGTCTGAAAGGCGGCGAAGAAGAGCGCCAGCACGAACAGCGCCAACCAACCGCCAAGCCCGTTCCCGCAACGCCGCAGCGCGACGGCCACGAGAAATGCCGCACAAAGCAGGTTGAGCAGTGCCGCTCCGAGCGCCAGCCCCCACGAGGAGCCTCCCGTTGCGAGGTAGAGGGGCACCATCAGGTAGAACCACAGCGGCCCCGGGTGGTCCCAACCCCAGCGGGAGTAGGCGCCGGTCCACTGCCGGCCGGCCGCCGCTTCGCGGACCGACAGCTCGATCAGGGCGTGATCGCCCTCGGTGGCGCCGTCCCCGGCCGGCCAGTCGAGGGCGACCAGCAGGACGAGGACGGCCAGCGGCAGCAGCACGAGCGCCGCCCCGAGCCGGAGGGCGACGCCGGGGCGTGCCGGTACCTGGCTCGAAGGCAATGGCCGATCCGGCCCCTCTCCCGAGCTGCCGGACCGACTCACCGCCGTGTCACCGCCCGCGATAGGTCTCGTAGAGGTCGCGGTGGTAGTTGTCGGTCGAGACCTCCTGGCCGCCGATCACCAGGTGCAAGACCTGTGTCGTGATCTCCAGCGGATCGCCGTCGGTGACGATGAGATTGGCGATCTTGCCCGGTTCGATCGAGCCGAGGCGGTCGGCGACGCCGTAGATCTCGGCCGGGCCGAGGGTCAGCGCCCGGATGGCCGCCTCGCGGTCGAGCCCGTAGGCGGCGGCCGTGCCGGCCTCGTACGGGGTGGTGCGCGACTGGTGGGGGCCGCCGGGGCCGAAGCCGCCGCCGGCGCCGGAGGTGAAGGCGATGGTGACGCCCGCCTCGGCCAGCAGGCCGGGGTTCCTGAACGGCCGGTCGTACGGGTCGTCCTCGTTGTTCGGCAGGCTCTGGGTGAGGCCGAGCACGACGCCGATGCCCTTCTCGGCCAGCATCTCCTTCACCTTCCAGGCGTCGCGCCCGCCGCCGAGGATCATCGAGAGCCCCTGCTCTTCGGCGAACTCGACCGCCGCTTCGATGTCACGCTCGGCGTCGGCCATGATGAGCACTTTCTGAGCGCCATCGAGGACGCCGGCGAGCGCCTCGAGCTCGAGATTGCGCTCGACGCGACTGCCGTCGGCCGTCGAGGCCGCGTGGTAGTGGCGCGCGGCGTCGAGCCAGTCGCGCAGCTCGTTGGCCTGCTCTTCCGCCTTCTCCTTCGCCTCTGCGAACGGCGTTTCGCGCACGCTGAAGGTGGAGAAGTCGAAGCTGCGGGTCTGGATCTCGGGCCAGTAGACGATCATTGCGACGTCGGGCTCGACGGTCATCTCCTCGACCGTCCAGCCGTCGAGGTTCACCAGCACCGCCTGACCGGAGATGACGCCGTCGCCGTCGGCCTGCGGTGCGACCACCGAGTGGGTGATGCCGTTGGCGCGGGTCACGCCGAGGACCCGGCTCGCCGGGTGGATCGCCGTGGCGGCGCGCAGGTGCGGGTTGTAGGTCCCCATCTCCGCCTGGTCGTCGGTCGCCGCGACCGCGTTGACCTCCACCAGACCGAGCTGGCTGAAGGCGTCGAAGAGCCCGGGATAGACGTGGAGACCGGTCGCGTCGATCGTGGCGTCGGTCACGACGTCGAGATCGGCTCCGGCGGCGGCGATGACGCCGTCTTCGATCACCACGGTACCGACGAACGACTCGCCCGAGACCGGATGGACGGTGCCGCCGGTGATGGCGAGGCTCTCGGCTCCGGCAAAGGGCGTCGATGCCGCGACGACGGCGAGGGCAAGAATCAGATTCCGGTTGCGGCGCATCAGCTCACCTCCTCCGAGCGCCCGGCCTCGAGCGCGATCGTTTCCGGCGGGTCGGGTGCCTTGACCTCCTCCTCTTCGGAGCCTTCACCCTCTTCTTCGTCCGTCTCCTCTTCGTCACCGCCGCCGAGGCGCTCTTCGAGCTCGTCGATCAGCGCCTGGCGCTCACGATCGGCGTCGATGTCGAAGTAGAGGTCGCCGTCGACGAAGGTCTTCTGCACCACAGAGGAGATCGACAGCGGCGGGCCGTCGTAGAGCACCAGGTCGGCATCCTTGCCGACCTCGATCGAGCCGATCCGGTCGTCGACGCCGAACTGGATCGCCGGGTTGAGCGTCACGAGCTTCAACGCCTCGACCTCGCTCATGCCGCCCCACTTGACCGCCTTCGCCGCCTCCTGGTTGAGGTGGCGCATCTCCTCACCGCTGTCGGAGTTGATCGACACGACCACGCCGCGCTCGGTCATCAGCGCCGCGTTGTGGGGGATGGCGTCGTAGGCCTCGACCTTGTAGCCCCACCAGTCGGAGAAGGTCGAAGCGCCGGCGCCGTGAGCAGCCAGCTCGTCGGCCACCTTGTAGCCCTCGAGCACGTGCTGGAAGGTCGCGACGGTGAAGCCGAACTCCTCGGCAAGGCGGATCAGCTGCAGGATCTCGTCGGCGCGGTAGCTGTGCGAGTGCACCAGCCTCTCGCCCTCGAGGATCTCGACCAGCGCCTCGAGCTTGAAGTCGCGCCGCGGGGCGACACCGCGCTTCCCTGCCGGCGTTGCCTCCCACTCCTGCCACTCGGCCTGATAGGCCTTCGCCTCGGTGAAGGCGCGCCGGATGACGTCGATCACGCCCATCCGGGTCTGCGGGTAGCGCTGCGGAATCGCCGGCGAGCGAAAGTTCGAGCGCTTCGGATTCTCACCGAGAGCGAACTTGATCCCCTTGGGGGCGCCGGCGAACTTCATTCCCTCGGCGTCCATTCCCCAGCGCAGCTTGATGAGCTGGTTGCGGCCGCCGATCGGGTTGGCGGAGCCGTGGAGGATGTTGGCGGTCGTCACCCCGCCGGCGAGCGCGCGGTAGATCGCGATGTCGTCGGGGTCGATCACGTCACCGGTACCGACCATCGACGTCACCGCGAGCGACCCTTCGTTGACGCTGCCGTCGACGGCGATGTGAGCATGGGCGTCGAAGATCCCGGGGACGAGCGACCCGCCCGCGGCGTCGAAGATCTCGACGTCGCTCGGCAGCCGCAGCTCGAGACCCACCGCGGCGATCTTGCCGTCCCGCACGAGCACCGAGCCGTTGTCGATCGTCTCGCCCGTCACGGTGTAGATGCGGGCGTTCATGATCGCGAAGGTGTCGAGCTTCCTGACCGGCCCCTGGTAGACCTCCATCGCTTCGGCGAGCTCGGCGAGGGAGACGTCGTCCGCCGCGGCCTCGTCGTCGCCCTCCTCGCTCGCGTCGGCCGCCTGCGCGGTGCGCTCGCCGGAGATATCCATCGCCATCGGGCCGGCGCTCATCGTGCCGGAGAGCGTGTCGCCGTCGAGCTCCATCGAGAACGACGCCTCCATGCTGCGACCCGCCATCTCGCGCGTCGTCTTGAAGCGCAGCTGGGTGCCGGAGAGCCGGCCGTCGTCGACCGAGCTCGAGCCCATCTCGCTCGAGAGCTCACCGGTCACCTTGCCCTCGTCGTCCATCTCGAGCTCGGCGGTCATGTCGCGCGTACCGCCGGGCGTCACGAGGGCCAGCGACCAGGTCCCTGAAGCGTCGCCCTCGGGGGCCTCGGTCGGCTCCTCGCTCTCGCGCTCCTGATACTTCCGGCCATCGACGAACACCGCCTCGATCTCGGTGTCCTCGGCCCACAGCGGGCCGGTCGCGAGCACCAGGTTGGCGATCTTGCCGCGCTCGACGGTGCCGACCCGGTCGCCGACGCCGAAGATCTTGGCCGGCGCGGAGGTCAGCGCCGCCAGGGCGTCGTCCTCCGACAGGCCGGCTTCGATCGCCGCGCGCACCCCCTCGAAGAAGGCGTCGGAGCCGGCGATGCCGTGCGAGTAGAAGGCGAAGTCGACGCCCGCCTCGGCGAGCGCGGCGGGGGTCGTCGGCGCCATCCGCCGGTGGTAGTAGTCGCGGAAGTCGGTGTCGGCATCCGGGTCGCGGTCCTTCTCCTCCTCGGGCCAGTCGGGGCTGACCAGCACGGCGACACCGGCGTTTTCGAGGCGCCCGGTCCGGGCGTAGGCGCCGCGGGCGCCGTAGATCACGGTCGACAGGTCGTAGTCGCTGCCGATCGCCAGCGCCCGATCGATCTCCTGGCCGTTGTCGGCCGGCAGCAGGAAGCGCACGCCGGCGGCTCGCGCCGTCACCAGAGGCTCGAGCGTGCGGTCGTACTCAGGGCGCTTGCGGCCCGCCGGAGCGCGCTCGTAGGCGGCGCTCGCCTGGGCATAGTGGTCGGCGTCGGAGAGCACCTGCCGCACATAGGAGATGACCCCCATCAGCGAGCCGGGATAGTTGCGGAAGCCGCCGGTCTCGAGCGCCACTCGCTGAGCGAGCCCGGTCGCCACTACCCGCTCGCGCGGCTCGACGTCGCCCAGGTGCACCAGGCTCGCGCTGCCGCCGAAAATGCCGCTCTCCGGCACCGACATCGCCGCGGTGAAACCGGCGTCGCGCCACTTCTCGACCCGGCTGTCGTCGCCAAGCAGATCGGCGGCGCTGACCCACGGGGTCGTCTTCGGCCGGTCCTCGGGGCCGCGGATCTCCGGGCCGTCGGAGGCGAAGGGGTTGCCGCCCGAGTCGTCGTCCGACTCGCCGCCACCGGAGGCCTGGCCGAGCGTCGACATGCCGTCGATCAGGCCGGGGTAGAGGTAGAGCCCGCTGCCGTCGATCGTCCAGGCGTCGCCCGGCACGGAGACGCTGCTGCCAACCGCCTCGATCAGGCCGTCGGCCACCAGCACCGTGGCTCCTTCGAGGGTGCGGCCGTCGCCGGTGGCGACGGTGACGTTCGTGATCGCGTAGTAGGGCGGCGGCGAGGGCGGCTCGGCGGCAACTGCCGAAGCGAGCAGCACCATCATCGTGGCTCCCACCCACAACGCTCGGACACAGGACGTCGGGAAGGCTGATCTCATCGCGAACTCCGTAGTTGGTCGCAGCAGTTCGCGAGCGGTCGCCGCGAACAGGGCTGATTCAGGGGCGCTTGATCTTAGCCTGAACTCTTCACGGCGCCGCACTCGGGAAGACGCTCCTCGGTCTCCGGCTCGAGCGCCAGCGCCTCGCGCCGTGCGGACTTCGCCAGCTCCGGTTGCCCGGCGGCGCATTGGGCCTGCGCGAGATTCGCCCACGCCTCCACCCGTCGCGGCTGCAGACGCGCGACCTCCATCCACTGCTGCGCCGCCTCGGCCCAGCGTTCGCGCCGCATCAGGGTGTCACCGAGAGCGAAGCGCGCCTCCGCCCGGTGCGGGTCGAGCTCGATCGAGCGGCCGAGCCGCTCCTCGGCGAGCTCGAGGTCGCCCCGCCGGAGCGCCGTCACTCCCGAGCGCAGCAGCGCGGCTCGATTGTCGGCCTCGACGGCGAGCACCTCCTCGAAGAGCGTCGCCGCCTCGGCGACTCGGCCGCTCGCCAGAAGGTCCTCTGCCAGGGTGAGCCGGTCTCGCAGCGCGATGCGATCCTTGGGGTCGGGAAGTCCCCGACGCGGCGGCTCGCGGCGTGGCGAGACGGTGTAACCGAGAGCCCGCAGTTTCTCGACCGTCTCGGGGTCCTCGACCGCAGCCGGTGTCGACGACTCTCCCGCACCCAGGTCCCCGAGCTGCTCGGCCAGGAGGCGAGCCTGCTGTCGATGGCTCGACAGTACGTTGGTGGTCTCGCCGGGGTCGGCGGTCAGGTCGTAGAGCTCCGGTCTCGGCGCTTCGATGAGCTTCCACTTCCCGGTGCGGATCGCACGCAGCGGCGACCAGCCGAAGTAGGTCCAGGGGAGGAAGGTCTCGAGGATGGCGGGCGGTACGACCGGCAGCTGCCCCTCGAACGCCGAGCGCAGCGACACCCCGTCGACCGCTCCCGGCGCCTCGACGCCTGACCCCCGGACATCGAGCAGGTCGAGCAGGGTCGGTGCGACGTCGATGAGTCGTGCCGCGGCTCCGAGCCGCGCCGGCGCGATCCGCTCCGGGAAGTGGAACAGCAGAGGTACCAGCATCGTCGAGTCGTAGACGAAGTAGCCGTGCGTCTTCTCGGCGTGCTCGCCGAGTGCCTCGCCGTGATCCGCGGTGACGACGGTGAGCGTCGGCCGGGGCGCCGTGACGGCGGCGAGACGGCCGATCGCTTCGTCGACGAAGGTCACTTCACCGTCGTAGGCCCCTCGCGTCCCCGGCTTCCAGAAGGCGCGCGGCGGCTCGTACGGATCGTGAGGGTCGTAGAAGTGGACCCAGACGAACCACGGCGACGCGGCCTCCTCGAGCCAGGCGATCGCCGCATCGGCCGTGCGGTCGGCGGGGCGTTCGAGCCGCCCGGCGGGCCCGTCGACGAGGGCGTCGTCGTAGTGGTCGAAACCGCGATCGAGGCCGAAGACGCTCTCGAGCGGGAAGCCGCTGACGAACGCCGCCGTGGTGTAGCCCACCTCCCTCAACTGCTCCGCCAGCAGCCCGGTGCCGGGCGCGACGGTCTGCCCGTTGTCCCGCAAGCCGTGACGCGCCGGCAGCAGCCCGGAGAAGAGTGAGGTGTGAGCGGGCAGGGTGAGCGGCAACGGTGAGACCGCGCCGTCGAACAGCACCCCCTCGGAGATCAGACGGTCGAGATGAGGCGTCTCGTTGCTACCGCCGATCGCCCCCACCGCGTCGGGGCGCAGGGTGTCGATGGTGATGACCAGGACATCGGGCCTGGAGACCTCAGGTCCGGCGAGCTCGTCTCGAGCAGCGCCAAGGCCGGGCTGAGGCTCGGCTGTTGATCCGGCCGCGGATCCGGCTGCTCCGATCCAGACGAGCGACCCCGCCACCGCCAGGGCCCGCCATTCGCGTCGCCGGCGCGTGCTCAACTGTCTTCGGACGTGCCGTCGGCGGCCCGACGCCCGGCCGCATCGGACGTCGACGCCTCGCCTTCCGCCGGACAAGCCGTCTCCTTCGCCAGCACCCCGGAGAATCTCGACTTCGCTCCGTTCCTCAGCACCTGGTCGAGGTAGTAGTAGTAGGTGCGGCACGGTTCGGCGGTCGCATCGACGAACTCGTAACTATGAGAGGTCGAACCGTCCTCGGGCACCCGGACGATCTTCTTCGAGACCCTGAGGAAGGGACCCGAGCGGGCTTCGGAGCGATAGACGAGGTAGCCGTAGAGTGCCTCCTCGTGCTGCGCGCGCCACTCGAGCCTCGGCAGGGCCGCGTCTTCCTCGGCTGCCATCGCCGCCGGGACGGACAGCACGATCGCGCACAGAAGGGTGCTTGCCATCCTCATCTCAGGCTCCTCCCGAGATGTCGATGGTCTTGAGCTCGGTCCCCGGTGGGATCCCGATGCCGAGAACCCGCAGCGGCAGGGGCCGCGACTCGCCGGCCACGACCACTTCGAGCGAGCCCGCAAAGGGGCCGATCGCACGCGGCGGTGTGCGGAAGCGAATCGTCCAGCAGCTCGAAGGCGAGTCGCCGGCGCAGGGGGTGCTCTCCAGTGTCACCACTTCGAAGTCCGCCTCCACCGACACGATCTCGAACGGCTCCTCGGAAACGAGACGGAACGAATCCTCCATCGGCGTCCCCGCTTCGGCCGGCAGCACCATCAGCGGATTGCGCTCCGGCACGACGGCTCCGTAGTAGGCGTAGCCGTAGCGCACCTCGAGCTCGGGATGCGTCGGCACGTTGGTCTCGAGCAGGAAGGCGCCCTCGGTGATCCCGAGCGGAGCGTCCGGCGCGAGCACGGCCTCGAGGGTCAGCGCCTGAGGGTCCCCTTCGACGCTCGCTACCTCGATCGCCATCTCGCCCGGCAGCGGACCGACCGGGCGGACCTGCAGCTCTTCGACCTCGCGGCTGACGACCTCCACCGTCGCGATGCCGAGCCCGCTCCCCACCTTGCCGAACTGCAGGGTGGGGATCTCCGGCTCGAAGGCCGACTCGACGAAACCGGTGAGCGAGAAGCGATAGCGGGCGACTCCCGGCTCGTCGGTGACGAGCGCGTAGCGGCGCGAGGTCACCCCGAGCATCCCCTGGAGCGGTTGCTCGACCGTCACCGTCACCTCCTCACCGGGCGCGAGGATTGCGGGAGCACCGCCGAGCCGCGCGTCCCCCTCGACGGCGATCGCCTCCTCGATCGCCACCGGGACCTCGCCCTCGTTCCTGACCCGCCACTGCCACTCGACCTCGTCGGAGGCGTAGCGCTCACCGAAGTCGGCGTGGGCCTCCTCGATCGTCAGCGACCCGGGGATGCCGGTCGCGCCGAGGGCCTTCTCGGGCCGCTCTTCGGCTGTCGCGACGCCGGCGAGCGCCAGTAGGGCCGAGAAGACGGGCAGCAGCTTCAGTTTCGATCACTCCTTGCAAGAAAAACCCCGCCGCCGGGCCGGCGACGGGGTTCGGCTTGCAGCTCGATCCGATTCAGTGAATCTCGAACTCGACCAGCTCGGCCGGAATCGTGCCCGTGACGTCCAGGTCGAACGTGCCGCACGAACCGGGGCTGCCGGCGTTGTAGTACGAGTCGACGTAGAGGAAGTAGTTCCCGACCGCCGCCGAAAAACCGAGGATCTCCTCGGGACCCGCGCCGGGGCCGATGGAGTCCTGGGAGTTGGCGACACAGGTGCTGCCGTCGCCGCAGGTGCCGACGATGAAGAGCGCGAGGTCGCCTGTCGAGCCGGTGAGATCGGCGGAGATGTTGATGTTCGCGCCGCCACCGACGGTCAGGCCGTAGACCTGATCCTCACCGCCGTAGGGGAACGGGAGCGTGCAGGTACCCGAGTAGGTGGTGATGGTGTTCGTGTTGCCACAGGTGTCGCCCGTGTCGTTGAACGGCGTCGAGTTGATGATCGTGCTCGGCGGGCAGTCGTCGTCGCCATCCTCGGGCGGCTTCGGCTGCGCGCTCGGGTCGTAGACGAAGGTGCCGTCGGTACGGGCGCTCTGCGCATCCACGGCGGGCGCGAAGGCCACCAGGGCGAGCAGGGCCAGTAGCAGGGTTGTCTTCCGCATGGTCTCTCCTTGGTCAGTCAGAGGCAAATGAGGCGGCAGTCTACGAGGAGGTACCGCCCCTTGTAAACCCCGATCAACGAATGACTTCTGCGGCAATGTCGATGATTGCCCGGAGGCTCCTCTCGACGTCCTCGTCGGAAGTTCGCCACGAAGAGACGCTGATCCGCATCGCCCGCCGGCCGCGCCACTCGGTAGGGCCGCACCAGCAGCTGCCGTCCGCCTGGATCGCGGCGATCACCCGCTCGGTCGTCGCCGCGTCGCCGAACGCCACCACCACCTGGTTGAAGACGACCTCGTTGAGCACCTCGTGCCCCCCCTCCTCGAGCCCGGCGGCGAAGCGCAGCGCATGGTCGTGGAGCCGCTCGACCATGGCGACGAAGCCGCTGCGGCCGAGCTGGCGAAGGGCGGCCCACACCTCGACACCGCGGGCGCGTCGCGACAGTTCCGGGGTGTAGTCGGACGGCTGGCGCCGCGTCGTCGTCGGCAGGTACTCGGCGGTCACCGCCATCGCCGCGCGCAGCAGCTCGGGGCGGCGCAGGAACACGAGGCCGCTGTCGTAGGGGACGTTGAGGGTCTTGTGAGCGTCGGTCGCCCACGAGTCCGCCTCCTCGGTCCCCGCCATCTCGTCGGCGAAACGCGGACACGCCATCGCCCAGAGGCCGAAGGCGCCGTCGACATGCACCCACGCCCCCTCCGGCCTCACCCGCCTCGCGATCTCGCCGACCGGGTCGAAGGCGCCGCTGTTGACGTTGCCAGCCTGGGTACAGACGATCGTCGGTCCTTCGACCGGCGGCAGCGCGTCGGCGAGCATCCGCCCCTGGTCGTCGACCGGAACCCGCACGACCCTCTCGCGTCCGAGGCCGAGCATCCCCAGCGACTTGAAGAGCGTCGGATGCGTTTCCTCGCCGACGATCACGGTGATCGGTGGCGCACCGAAGAGGCCGTCCGCCTCGACGTTCCAGCCGACCTCGCCGAGCACCGCATGGCGCGCCGCCGCCAGCGCCGAGAAGTTGGCCATCGTCGCCCCGGTGACGAAGCCGCCGCCGCAATCCGAGGGCAGCCCGAGGAGCTCGATCAGCCAGTCGAGGGCGACGATCTCGAGCGTCGCCGTCGCCGGTGTGAAGTCGTAGAGCCCGGTCGGCTGATCCCAGGCGCCGGCGAGCCAGTTGGCGCCGAGCGCGGCGGGCAGCACGCCGCCGATGACGTAGCCGAAGTACCGCCCTCCGGCGACCGCCGTCGTCGCCGGAGAACCGATGTCGTCGAGCAGCGCCAGCACGTCGCGCGCCGCCGTCGGCTCCTCGGGGAGCGGCTCGTGGAACCGCGACAACGCCGCGCGCGCCTCGGAGGTCGGCGCCACCGGCCGTTCGTCGAGGCGGTCCAGGTAGGCGACCGCGCGCTCGTGCGTCTCGGCGAGCAGAGTCCTCAGTTCCTCGTCCATCGTTGCAGCTTAAGCCCACCCCTCTTCACGCGCCAGCGACGATGCCGTCTCGGCCTCCCGTAGACTGCCGGCATGACGGTTCGCCTGCTTCCGTTGTGCCTCGGGCTTGGGCTTCTCGGCTGCTCGCACGGGCTCACTCCGCCCGACCCGTCGCCGGACGATTCCGCATCCGGCGAGGGCGCAGCCGCACACGACCATGCCGCCGCGGCCGCGACCCGGCTGCCGCTGCTCGAGCCGTGCGAAGTTCCGGGATCTCCCGAGACGCTTCTGTGCGGGCGGCTCGCGGTGCCGGAGAACCGCTCCGACCCCGACAGCCGGACGATCTCGCTCGAGATCGTGGTCGTGCCGTCGACCAGCGACATGCCGCCCCCGGAGGCGGTGTTCGTGTTCGAAGGTGGTCCCGGCGGCGCCGCCACCCGGCGCGCCGTCGGCTCGGTCTACGCCGGGCCGGTGCGCGCTCGCGACATCGTGCTGGTCGATCAGCGCGGCACCGGCCGCTCGAACCCGCTCGAGTGCGACTGGGACCCGGAATTCGTGGAGGGGGAGCTGCGCGAGATGTACCCGGTGGACGACGTCGTCGCCTGCGCGGAGGAGATCGCCGCACAGACCGACACCCGCCTCTACACCAGCGCCCGTTTCGCCGACGACGTCGAAGAGGTGCGCACCACCCTCGGCTACGAACAGCTCCATCTGCGCGGCGGCTCGTACGGCACCGCCGCGATGACGGTCTACGCGCAGCGCCATCCCGACAGCGTGGCGTCGATGTTCGGCATCGGCTGGGCGGCGCGCGACAACCTCGCCGAGCGCGGCGTGTGGACAGATCGCGTGCTCGGTCGGCTCGAGGAACTGTGCGCCGCCTCACCGCCGTGCCACGGCGTCACTCCCGATCTCGACGCCTGGACCCGAGAGCTGCTCGAGAGCCTCGATGCCGGGCCGCGCCGGGTGACGATGCCCGACCCGCAGGATCCCGAGCGGACGCTCACCGTCGACGTCGGGCGCCAGTGGCTGACCGAGCAGTTGCGGCTGGTGCTCTACTTCACCACGACGTCGCGCGCCCTGCCGTGGGCGGTCCATCGCGCCAAGGTCGCGGACGACTGGCGCCCGCTCACCACCCTGGCGGTCCTCATCGAGCGCACCTTCCGCGGCGCGCTCGCCACCGGGCTGGCGCTCACCGTTCAATGTTCCGAGATGATGGAGTTCGACGTCGAAGAGGCGCGACGACGAGGCGCCCGGACGCTGGTCGGCAACTACCGCCTCGAGCAGCAGCTCCAGGGATGCCGCCACTGGCCTCACGAGCGGGTGCCGCCGCTCGGAGTCGACGAACCGCGACCGCTGCCGATCCCCACCCTGATGCTCTCCGGCGCGCTCGATCCGGTGACCCCTCCCGAGTACGCGACCGAGGCCGCCGAGCTCTTTCCGAACTCCCGCCACGTCATCCTCGACGAGGGCCAGCATGGGCCGTTCGATCTTGCCGACTCGTGGGAGTGCGTTCACGGCATGTGGGCCGAGCTGATCGAGAGCGGCGATCCGCGGGCGATCGACACCTCCTGCGCCGATGCGATGACGAGGCCGCCCTTCGTCACCGACGCCGGCGCCTTCGACAGCTATCTCGAGGACGTGCTGCTGCCGTTCGTCGGCTGACTCCACGAGATGCGCGCTCTGACCTTTCAGGACGTCGAGACGCTCGCCGTCGCCACGGTCGACGATCCCGGCATCGTCGCTCCCGGCGACGTGGTGGTGCGGGTGCGCTGGGCGGGAATCTGCGGCTCCGATCTGCACGTCTACCACGGGCGCGAGCGCGGGCTCGATGCCGGCACCGTCATGGGGCACGAGCTCGCCGGCGAGGTCGTCGCCACAGGCTCGGAAGTGCGTCGGTTCGCGGTCGGCGACGACGTGGTGAGCCCGTTCACGACGAGCTGCGGCTCCTGCTTCTACTGCGACGACGGGCTGACAGCGCGTTGTGAGCACGGCCAACTGCTCGGTTGGGTCGAGGAGGGGCGTGGGCTTCACGGCTGCCAGGCGGAGTACGTCCGCATCCCGCTCGCCGACGCGTCGCTGGTCGCCGCACCACGGGAAGCGCCACTCGACCTGGCGCTCCTGGCCGGCGACATCCTGGCGACCGGCTTCTTCGGCGCCGAGGGGGCGGGCGCCGCCCCGGGCCGCTCGATCGGCGTCGTCGGCTGCGGCCCCGTGGGCCTGATGGCGGTGGTCGCGGCACGGGAGCTCGGTGCCGAGCGCGTCTTCGCCATCGACAGCATCGGCGAGCGGCTCGCACTCGCCGCCGGCTGGGGGGCGACGCCGGTCGAGCTGCGGAACAGCCCGGCAGCGGTGCTCGAAGCGACCGGCGGACGTGGTGTCGACGGGGTGGTCGAGGCGGTCGGCAGCCCCGGGGCCACCCGCACCGCGGTCGACCTGGTGCGCCACGGCGGCACCGTGGCCGCGGTCGGGGTGCATACCGAGGCGAGCTTCGCCTTCGCCCCCGGGGAAGCCTACGACCGCAACCTCACCTACCGCGCCGGCCGCTGCCCGGCGCGCCGCTACATGGAGCGCGCTCTCGCGGTGATCGCCTCGGAGCGCTACGATCTCGACCGCCTGATCTCTCACCGGCTGTCGCTCGAGGAGGGCGTCGACGCCTACGCCATGTTCGCCGAGCGTCGACCGGGCTGCACCAAGATCCTGCTCGCCCCATGAGAGTTCTCTCGAAGCCGTTCCTGCTCCTGTTTGCCGCGACGCTCGTGGCCGTCGCCGGTTGCACGACCGCGGTCGACTGCTGCCCGAGCGAAGAGCAACCTGCCGCCGACACCCGGCCGGGGGAGAGCCCGCCCGCGGAGACTCCACCTGCCGAGCCCGACAAGGCATCGCCGCCCGAGGCGGATCCTCCGCGACCGGCACTCGCCGTCACCTATCTCGGCAACGAGGGCTTCCTGGTCTCGGACGGCGGTCGCGGCGTCGTCGTCGACGGCTTCTTCGGCAGCGGCATTCCCGGCTATCAGGTCGTGCCGCCACCGCTGCGCGAAGAGCTCGAGACCGGCGGCGCAGCGGGGATCGACGTCGCCCTCGCCACCCACTTCCACGGCGATCACTTCGCCGCCGAGCCGGTGGTGCGCTTCCTCCGGAACCGGCCCTCAGCACGATTCGTCTCGACGCCGCAGGCCGTAGCGCTGCTCGAGGCAGCGACCGACGATCCCGCGATCCTCGATCGGGTGACCGCGGTCCTTCCGGCCGAAGGGACGATCGAGACCCTCGAGTACTTCGGCATCACGATCGAGGTGCTCAACCTCCACCACGGCCGGCGCACCCCGCCGGTCGAGAACCTCGGCTTCATCGTCACGTTCGGCGGCGAGCGGTTCCTCCACTTCGGCGACACCGAGGCGAAGATGGAGGACTTCGCCCCCTACCTCGATCACCTCGCGGGCACCGAGCTGGCACTGCTGCCGTTCTGGTTCCTGTCGAGCGAGTGGCGCGCCGCGATGGTGAGAGACCGGATCGCACCCGCGCGGGTCATCGCCGCCCACTTGCCGACACGCGACGCCCCGGCAGGTCACTTCGGCCGCTGGGGAAACTACGAGGGGCTGCGCGCGGCGATGCTCGAAGCGTTTCCCGAGGCGCAGATCGCGGATCTGCCGGGCACCCGGCTCGACTGAACTCGCAGCCGGCGTCGGACGGGTTTGCTACATTGCCCCCGGGAGACGGCCCGCTCCGAAATCGCGGCGGCCGCGCCCTGGCGCGGCGTACGCCAGACCACTCGACGCGAGCCCGTGCGCTCGCAGAACGGGGGATCAACATGCATCGACACCTCACGCTCTTCGCGACGGCACTGTTCGCAACCGTCGCCATCGCCGAGACACCGCCCACCCTCATGCGACCGGCGACCGAGAAGGACCTCCGGATCGAACTCGCCGAGCGAGTGGCCGACAACGTCGCCGTGCCGGGAGAGTTCACTTCGGACTGCCTCGACGGCGCTCCGCGTATCCCTCGCGTCTCCATCTCCTGGGCTCCGGCCGACGTTCCGGTGCTCGCCCAGCGCCTCGACATCACCAAGTTCCGCGACGGCTTCGAACTCGGTCGCTTCGAGACCAGCGGTGAGCTCGCAGCGGAACGAACCGGAGCGTCGATCGACGGCGCCGAGGTCGGCATCCGCTACTACTGGCGCGTCCTGACGCGCACCTCAGCCGGCTGGGTCGCAAGTGACAGTGGCCGGTTCGAGGTTCCCACCTGCCCGCTCGACGGTCCGCGCGACGACTTCCCGGCGAGCTGAGGAGATGACGATGAAACCTGACTCGAGATTCCTCACCGCCGCTCTCGTCCTCTCCCTGTTCGCCTTGCCCTCGAGCCTCAAGGCCGACGCGCTCGGCGGCAGCCTCACCTTCGAGGACGTGAGCCCCGACAACTCCGACACCGACAACCTCGATCCGGACGGTGCCACCGGCGGGCGCGTCAACGGCCTGTCCATCCACCCGTCGGACAACGACATCATGTTCGCCGCCAGCGAATGGGGCGGCATCTACAGCACCACCGACGCCGGTCTCAACTGGGCGTTCCACGAGGGGCATCTGCCGCTCGCGACCTGGGATGTCGAGATCGACCCGGCGACGCCGACGCGCATCTATGCCACCTCGTTCTTCGACGGCAAGGTGGCGTCGACGGCTGGGATCAACGTGAGCAACGACGGCGGGATCACATGGGCGCAGCCCGCCACCGCCGTACCGCCGAGCGGCTTCTGCTCGAACTCGACCGATGAAGACGAGCGTGCCGCCCACGGCATCGCGATGGACCCGACCAACAGTGCCAACGTCTTCATCGGCACCAGCTGCGGCCTTGCGGTGAGCAACGACTCCGGCGTCACCTGGACCTACCGCGATCCGACGGCTCCGGCCGGCAGCGGCACCCGCATCTGGGATGTGGTGGCCATCGGAGGTGGCGTCGTCCACGTCTGCGGTGACGACGGCCATCTGCGCTCTGACGACGGCGGCGCCTCCTGGGTGGCCGGCTCCGGCCTCGCCTCCGGCTTCTGCTCGCTTGCGGTCTCTCCCGACGAGCCATACGTGCTGCTGGCCGTCTCCGGAACGTCGATCTACGAGACCACCAACGCCAACGACCCGACGCCGACCTGGACCCAGACGAGGACCAACCTGACACCACAGGGGCGGATTCCTTTCGTCGCGACCAACGATCGCTCCGATCTGACCGAAGGGTCGGAGGGGCTCCCGATCGATGTCTTCGACCTGTGGTTCGGCGACGTCTCTCTGTTCCGCGTGCAGTGCACCAGCGGCAGCTCGTCGGGCGGCGCACCCCGCTGCGGCACCGGGAACACCCCGGCGTGGGAGGGTCCCTTCACCCGCGCCGTCGGCGGACACGACGACACCGGCGCCATCCTCTTCGACTCCGAGGTCGGCATCGACGCCTGCCCGGTCCTGTTCTCTTCGGACGGCGGGGTCTACTGGAACACCGACACCACTTCCGACTGTCACAACCCCGACTGGGAGCAGCCCGACGTGACCCCCCACGGTATCTGGCCGTGGTCGGTGTCAGGCGCCAATCAGCCCGGCGCGACCTCCGAAGATCTCTACTTCGGGCTTCAGGACAATGGTCTTTTTGCCACTACCGACGCGGGCGCCGCGGAGCCGACCTGGCACAACGAGATCTGTTGCGACGGTTTCGACACCAGCGCCGACTCCTCGACCTCGATCTACACGATCTGCTGCTTCGGCGGTGGAGGGCGCGCGACCCGCGCCTTCCGTGGCGGTCCCGGCTTCAGCGGCATCTCGCAGCTCTTCTACCCCCCGACCGGTCTCCTCAAGGCGTTCGAATACCCCGACTCCTTCGTCAACTACGCCCCCGATTCGTGGGCGATGTTCACGGTCAACTGCACGCCGGGCAGCGGGGGTTGCCCCGGCGCCGACGGCGGCCTCTACATCACCAGTGACATCACCGCTACACCGACCACCTGGACCGAACTCGGCGATGCGACCGAGCCGGTCGGCACCTGGTGCGGGCTCTACGGCGGCAACGGCGGCACACCGACCTTCTATCTCCAGACCGGGAGTTGCGGCAGCACCGGTACCAACGACCGCCTTTACCGCTTCCGCGGCACCAGCCCGGCAGGCAGCTGGACCGAGGTGTCGCTGCCGTCCGGCGGCTTCGGTGTCGTAGGCGTCGACCCGTCCGACCCGGACCGCCTGATGGCTTCGGGATTGACGGGAAGCGGCAGCTCCATGTTCCGCTCTGAGGACGGCGGCGACACCTGGATCGCCATGCCGGAGCTCGACACGCTGATGAACGCAGGCGGCGACATCGTCGGGCGCAGCACTCGCGGGCCGAGCGACTTCACCGGCTTCTTCGGCTACTGGCAACCGAGCTTCGTGGCCCTCGACCCCAACAGCTCGATCGCCATGGCCGGGGGGAAGAACTCCGGCGTCTTCCTGAGCACCGACGACGGCGAATCGTGGGAGCTCATCACGGACCCGTTCACTTCGGACACTTCCGGCGTGCCTCACCTGCCGCGACCGCGCTACGCCTACTTCGACGTCGAGGACGGCACGACGGTGGCGGCCTACATCGGCAGCCAAGGGCGCGGGATCTGGAGGGTCGAGCTCGACCTCTTCATCTTCGCCGACGGCTTCGAGTCGGGGAACACCTCGGCCTGGTCCAACACCGTGCCGTGAGTGTGCTGACCCCGCTCGCACCGGGCGCAGGCGGGGTCAGCCGCGCGGCACCAGCAGGTAGAGCCGGCCGGGCTGCTTCATCAGCCCGGCGCGCAGCGCCGCCTCCTCGCCGCGGCCCCAGAAGAAGTCGACCCGGTCGGCGCCCCTGATCGCGCCGCCGGTGTCCTGGCTCAGCACGAAGCGGCGGAGTTCGCCGACGGCGACGGTGTCGCCGGTGGGGCCGACGCCGGGGATCTCGGTCAGCAGGAAGCCGAGCGCGCCGGGCGGCAGCAGCTTCTGATCGACGGCGATCGAGCGACCGGCGGTCACCGGCACGCCGAGGTTGCCGACCGGCGGACCGTCGAGGCGGCGGAAGAACACCTGCGAGGTGTTGTAGTCGAGCACCCGTTCGATTTCGTCCGGGTGCGCAGCCAGCCAGGAGCGTAGCGCCTGCATCGACATTCGCTCGCGCGGGATCTCACCCTCGTCGATCAGCAGCCTGCCGATGCTCCTGTACTCGCGGCCGTTGGCGCCGGCGTAGCCGATCCGCATTTCGCTGCCGTCCTCGAAAGCGAGGGCGCCGCTCCCCTGGACCTCGACGAAGAAGAGATCGACCGGGTCGCGCGCCCAGGCGATCTCGCGCCCCGCCAGCCGCGCGGTCTCGCGGATTTCGCGTCGATCCGGATAGGGGAGGAGTCGGCGGCCGCTCAGGAGCCCCGTGACCCTGCGCCCCTGCCACTCGTCGCGGAAGTCGCCGAGGTCGATGCTGAAGAGATCGTCGGGCGGCCCGTAGACCGGCACGTCGTACTCCGCCGTCCTTCGCCGGCTGCCGGGGATGAGCGGCTCGTAGTAGCCGGTGACGAGCACCTCGCTCGCGCCGTCGCCGACGTTGACGAAGAGCTCGAACTCCTCGGCCAGGCGCGAGGCGACGTCGCCCCCTTCGGTCCACCAGGCGTCGAAGCGCGAGAGCGCCGCCGCCATTCGCTCGACGGTGACACGCCGCGGCCCGAACTCGAGCTCGCGCTCGGCGGGTTGGCGCTCGAGCCACTCGACGTTCCGCGCCAGCGCCAGACGCAGGCTCGCGGCGTCGCCGTCGTCGATCAGCTCCCGGAAGAGCCGGTCGGCGACCGGCCGCAGCGCCTCGGTGGCGGTCTCGGGTGGCTGCGGTTCCGGCCGCGGCTCCGGGCCATCGCTGGCCGGCGGCGGCTGGCAGCCGGCGGCGATCGCGGCTGCCAGTACCCACAGAAAGGCCCCTCCTGCCGCTCTCACTCCGTGACGACCTCGCGTTCGCGTTCGACCTCGAGCGCCGCATGCTCCGCGACCGCCGCGAGGAAGCGCGGACCGAGGTCAGCCGCCTTCTTCTCGCCGACTCCCTTGATCTCCTCGAGTTCGGCTCGCGAAGACGGGCGGTAGCGGGCTAGATCCCGCAACACGCTGTCGTGAAAGACCACGTACGGCGGCACCGAGCGCTCGCGCGAGATCTCGAGCCGCAGCTCGCGAAGGCGCTCGAAGAGCGCCATGTCGACCCCTTCCCAGTCGGCGCCGCCCGTCTCCCCCTTCTTCCTCGTCGCCGGCTTCGGTCGCGGCTGGTAGTAGAGGCGGCACTCGAGGTTGCCACGCAGCAGCTGGGCGCCCTCGGCGGTGAGTTTGACGACCGGGTACTCGCCGCCGGTCTGGAGCAGGAACCCCTGGTCGAGAAGCTGGTCGATGTAGCCGCGCAGCTCGCCGACCGACAGCTCTTCGAGCAGGCCGAAGGTCGAGAGCCGGTCGTGGCCGGCGCGCTCGATCGCCTCGGTGGCACGACCACGCAGCACGTCGACCACCCGCACGACCCCCCACCGCTCCTCGAGCCGCAGCACGCAGGAGAGGATCTTCTGCGCCAGCACGACCGGTTCGTCGGCGAGCTCGAGCTCGCCGAGACACCAGTCGCATGCGTCGCACGAATCGGCCTCGTAGCGCTCGCCGAAGTACTCGAGGAGCGCCCGGTGACGGCAGCGGGTGGCGCCGGCGAAGCGCTGCATCGCCGCCATCAGCCGGCGCGCCTGATCCGACCACTCCTCGCTCGACTCGAGTAGCCGCCTCCAGTTGGCGAAGTCGGCCGGCGAGTAGAAGAGCACGCACTCCGCCGGCAGGCCGTCGCGGCCCGCACGGCCGGTCTCCTGCTGGTAGTGCTCGATCGAGCGCGGCGCCCCGGCGTGGGCGACGAAGCGGACGTTCGAGCGGTCGATCCCCATGCCGAAGGCTACGGTCGCCACGACGACGTCGACCTCCTCGCGACTGAATGCCTCCTGGTGCCGATGCCGGGTCCCGCTGTCGAGACCGGCGTGGTAGGGCAGGGCGCTCACCCCCGACTTCGCCAGCGACGCGGCGAGGCGCTCGACCTGCTTGCGGGAGTTGCAGTAGACGATGCCCCCCTCGCCGGGGTGGCGATCGATCAGCGCGCGCAGCCGGCGGTTGAGGTCGGATCGCCGAAACACCCGATAGGTCAGATTCGGCCGGTCGAACGAGCCGACGAGCACTTCGGGATTCTCGAGCCCGAGCTGATCGCAGATGTCGGTGCGCACGCGCGGCGTCGCCGTCGCCGTGTAGCCGTGCATCGACGCCTCGGGGAAGCGCTCACGCAGGGCGCCGAGAAGCCGGTACTCCGGCCGGAAGGCGTGCCCCCACTGACTGATGCAATGCGCCTCGTCGATAGCGAAGAACGACACGCCGGCGTTTTCGAGGCGCTCGAGGAAGGCGTCCGCCCCCTCCCCGGCGAGTCGCTCGGGGGCCACGTAGAGCAGCGACAGCTCGCCCGCAGCCAGCGCCGCCTCCACGGAGCGCTGCTCGCCGGGCTCGAGGCTCGAGTTGTAGGCGGCCGCCGCGACACCGTTGGCGACCAGTCCGTCGACCTGGTCCTTCATCAGCGAGATCAGCGGCGAGACCACCACCGCGAGCCCCGGCCGCACCAGCGCCGGCGCCTGGAAGCACAACGACT
Organism: Candidatus Multivoradales bacterium; assembly: GCA_965223855.1. Lineage (GTDB taxonomy): Bacteria > Acidobacteriota > Thermoanaerobaculia > Multivoradales > JAHEKO01 > CALZKB01. Next base: position 852,081 of record CBDCXM010000009.1, on the reverse strand, counting down.
TGCCGCCGCCCGTCGGCAGCACCAGCAGGCTGTCGCGACCGGCGAGCACCGCCGCCATCGCCTGCCCCTGGAGCGGCAGGAGCTCGTCGAAGCCCCAGACGCGCCGGATGGTGGCGTCGAGCTCCGTGGTTCCCTGCGCGCTGGTCTCGGTGGTCGGTGTCATGCTCTCCTCATCCAGACGCGATTCAGCCGAGAGATCCCGCATCGTGGCAGCGCGACGCCTCGTTGCCGTGCTCGAGTCGCAGCTCGGGGCGCCAGCCGAAGCGCGGGAGCATCGGATGCTCACGGCCCTCGACCGCGTCGGCGATCACCGCCCCGAGCACCGGAGTGAACTTGAAGCCGTGCCCGCTGCCGCCGCTCGCGACGACGACGGCGGGCCGATCCGGGTCGGCCGTGATCCAGAAGTCTTCGTCCTGGCTGTCGCAGTACGGGCACAACCGGGTGGAAACGATCTCGGCGCCCGCAAGGGCGGGCATCCGCTCTTCGAGGAAGCGCCGGAACTGCGCCGTGTGCTCCGGCGTCGCCACCAGCTCGCCGTCGGGCCCCGGCTCGACCGCCGGCCCGTGGTGCGCCACCTTGACGACGCCGGCCAGCGGGTGGAGCGGAAAGCCGTAGAAGCCGGTGCGGTTGACGTCGGCGGTGAAGACCGGGAACCGCTCGGGGGCGAAGAGGTCGGCGTCTTCGACCCGCAAGTGCCAGACCGGGTGGTAGGAGCGTCGCAGGGCGGGCGCGAGATGCGGCAGGAGCTCGCCGGTCCACGATCCGGCGGCGACGACGACGCGTTCGGCCCGCACCTCCTCGCCCCCGGCGATCCGCACACCGCCGTCGAGGATCGCCTCCACCGGCGTCTCCTCGCGCAGCTCGATCCCGCGCTCGCGCGCCCGCCGCGCCAGCTCCTCGGCAACCCGCCCGCTCTCCGCCCAGCCCCCCTTGGAGTGATAGAAGCCGTCGACGAACTGCTTGCTCCATGCCGGGAAGCGTCGCGCCAGCTCGGCACCGTCGAGGCGCTCCGGGGAGTGGCCGCGACGCAGCAGGCTCCGGTAGCTCTCGTGCTCGAAGCGACCGGGCGCCATCGGGTCGAGGCTGACCATCAGCACCCCCGTCTCGTGGTAGAGCTCGTCGCGCCCCGCGCGACGGCACTCGGCGTTGAACTCGAGCCACCCCTCGCGCGCCTCCTCCATCCACGCCATGTAGCCCTCGTCGGCGCCGTACTCCATGCGGCACACCTTGCTGATGTCAGTGCCGCCGGCGAGTGGATGGGGCACCGTCCCCGCCTCGAGGACCTCGACCCGATAGCCGCGCCGGTCGAGCTCGAGCGCCGCTGCGAGGCCGAACACTCCGGCGCCGACGACGAGGATGCGATCGGTGGCCATGGCGACAGACGGCGATGATGCCACAGCCCGCAGCTGCTAGCCTGCCGGCACATCGCGTTTCCTCGGAGTTCTGGAATGTTTGAGTTGGTTGGGTTTCTCTCCCTTCGCGATCGGGGTCACCGACGCATGGAGCCGCCCGGCAGCAGGACCCGGGCGTCCGGAGACCTCTGCGTCCGTTCGTGTTGTCTCGCGGCGTGCCGAGGCGCCACTACCAACGGGAGTCGGCCCGACTCACCGCCGCCGTCCGGATGAGGACACTGCGGACGTTCCTGTTCGTCGCGATCCTCGCGGCGTGTGTCGGCGAGAAGCCCGGCGGCGAGGAGGCCGGCCCCTGTCACGCCTCGATCGAAGCGAGCGACTGGAACAACGCCTTGACGACCTGCCGAGCAGCCTGGGACCAGAAAAGTGATCCGGCCTCCGCGGCGGCACTCGTGCGCGCCCACTACGAACTGGGCAACGACGACGAGGCGCTCTCCTGGTTCGGCGAGGTCGCAGGGACCGCTCGGGAAGCGGAGGCGCTCACGCAGGTCGCGATGATCCGCTGGCGGCAGGGCCGACTCGACGAGGCCGGCGAGGCGGCGCGGCGGCAGTTCGAGCTGTTCCGAGGCCGGCAGGACGACGACGGCGCGGCGCTCGCCGCCTACCGCGGCTTCTACTTCGCTTCAGCGAGGCCGGACGACGATCTGCGCACCGCACTCGAGTTCGCCGTCGAGAGCTACCGCCATGCCACGTTGGCGGGCAACGACGAGGCGACCCTGCGCGCCGCCGAGGCGCTGGCACGGGTGCTCACCGAAGTCGGCGACCGCGAGCGGGCGCTCGAGGCGCTCGATGAAGCGGACCGTCTCGTTCGCGAGGACGACGCCGCGACCCGGGCGCGGCTGGCGGTCTATCGCGGGATCCTGCAGATGAACCTCGGCAGGCCGGCGATCGCCCGACGCGACTACGAGCGAGCCCTCGCTCTCGGCTCCGAGGACGCCGACTTCCGGCGAGCCAACCACCTCAACCTCGTCAAGGCCAACCTGGAGCTGGGCGACGTCGCTCGCGCGGCCGAGCACCTCGCTCAGGCCCAACGGTACGCCCGCCCGGACGGTCCTGCGAACCCGGCTCTCCTCTACTACGAGGCCCGGGTCCAGCGTGAGCACGGTGACCTGGAGGTTGCGCTGGCGAGGATTGCCGAGGCGGTCGTCCTCCAACCCGGTCCGAGCTGGTCGCGCGACCTCCACCGTCTCCACGGAGAGATCGAGGAGCAACGCGGAAACTTCGACGTCGCCGGCGACAGCTATCGCCGCTCGATCGAGGCGACCGAGGCGCTCCGCCGCGAGATCGGCGTCGACGACCTCGCGGCCTGGACGGTCGACTATCGCCGCTCGGCCTACGAGGCGCTCGTCTCGCTCGAGCTGCGCCGGGGCAGGGTCGCCGCGGCCCTCGAGGTGGCGGAGCGCTCGCGATCGGTCGCCTTCGTCGAGGCGTTCGTCGATTCGACCTCGGCCTCGATCGGCGGCGGCGACTTCGCCGGCGAGGCTCGAGAGCGACTCGCGGCGCTGAGCGAGCTCGTGCCACCGGTTCGCCGCTCAGCCACCGTCGACCGGCCGGAGATCGAGGCGACCCTCGAAAGCCTCGCCGGTCGGCACGTACTCCACTACTACTCGACCGAGGCCACCACCTGGCTCGTCACGATCAGCGACGGCGCAACGCGGCACTTCGATCTCGGAGTCGGTGCCGACTCGCTGCAGGAGATGCTGACGACGGCGTTTCTCGAGGAGGGTGCGGGAGCCCTCTCCCGGGCCCTGCTCCCGCCCGAAGCGTTGCCGCCGGTCGGGTCGCGACTCACCATCGTGACCGACCGTTCGCTCGGTTCGCTCGCCTTTGCCGCACTTCGTCACGGCGACGGTTACCTGGTGGAGAGCTACGTCCTTTCCTACGCCCCGAGTCTTGCGGCGGCCGGCGCGGGCGAGCCTTCTCGCGGCTTCGGCCCGAGCGCCGGCGGAGCTCCCGCAGTCTTCGGTGACCCCCTGCAGGACCTCCCGGACGCCAGGACCGAATCTGCCGAGATCGCCGGGCGCCTCGGCGTCTCAGCGCTCGTCGCTTCGCAAGCGAGGCGAGAGGCCGTTCTCGCGAGCGCCGGAGCCGGGCTGCTCCACTTCGCCACTCACGGTGGAGTGGGCGCTCGCGGCGCCTGGCTCCAGCTCGCGGACGGACGGCTGACCGCCGACGAGGTCGTCCGCTCGAGCCTCCGGGCCGACCTGGTGGTCCTCGCCAGCTGCTCGTCGGCCGATCGCCAGGGCTACGGCTTGTGGGGATCGATGACCGGCGCCTTCCTCGCGGCCGGCAGCCGGTCTGTGCTCGGCACCCTCGGCTCCGTGCCGGATGCCGCCGCCCGGGAGCTCGTCCTGCGTTTCTACTCGCTCGGCATCGACGATCCGCCGGGTTCCCTCGCCAGGGCGCAGCGCGAGCTGATCGCTCTCGGCGTCGAGCCTGTCCGTTGGGCACCGTTCGGCATCTTCGAATCACGCCCGCTTCATTCCAATTCCACTCAAAAGGGAGGAACCTCATGACCTCAAGAACCCGCAACGCCTTGCTGCTGGCCCTCGTCCCGGCGCTCTTTCTGCTGGCGTGCCCCCACACTGCGAAGATCGACAGCCAACCTTCGAAGCCGGTCGAGTCGCTCGCCTTCGACTCAGAGTGGACCCAGGATGGGCTGCAGCTGACAGCCACGGACGACGGCGTCGTTCATCTCGTCATCCCGATGGGGGACGCTCCGGACCCGGGCAGCGCCGACGAGCTGACCGTCGTCCAGTCGGGGAAGACCGTCCGCACGGAGAACGGCGCCTGGGTCTACGAACTGAACCTGGTTGCGCAATGCCCTCCGGGCGCCGAGTGCAACAAGTGCACCTTCAGGGGAGATGACTGCGTACCACCGCCACCGCCGCCGAGCCAGTGGAAGCTGCTCAGGCCGATCGAACTGCTGTTCGTTCCATAATCCCGCCGATGGAGCCCTCGGAATCGTCGTCAGTCCGGCGCGAGCCGCCCTCCGACCCGTCTTCGCGCGGGTCGGAGGCTGCGATCGCCGAGGCGGCGGCGCAGGGCGATTTCGAGGGCGCCCTCGAGCTCCTGATGGACCGCTACGGCGACGCCGTCTACCGCTTCTGCCGGCAGATGACGCGGGACTCGGCACTCGCAGACGACGTCCATCAGCTCACGTTCGTCCAGGCGTTCCGGGCGCTGCCGCGCTTCGAGGGGCGCTCTACCTTCAAGACCTGGCTCTACAGCATCGCGCGCCACCGCTGCCTCGACGCCCTCAAGGCGCGGCGGCGGTGGAGCGCGCGCTTCGAGCTGGTCGAGGAGCTGCCGGAGGTCGAGGACGCCGCCGAGTCTCCGCACAGCGCCGTCGAGCAGCGCTCGCTGGCGACGATCCTCGAGCGCTGCCTGGAGCGCATCGCGCCGAAGATTCGGGAGGCGGTGCTGCTGCGCTTCCAGGCGGGCCTTTCGTTCCCCGAGATGTCCGACGCCCTCGGCGACCGGGCGCCCACCCTGCAGGCGCGGGTGGCGCGTGCGTTGCCGGTGTTGAAGGGCTGCCTCGAAGGGCACGGAGTTTCGCTGTGAGTCGTTGCGACCGGTTCGAGGACGCTCTGGCCGACGGCCGGCCGCTGGGCGAAGGCGACCCGCACCTCGCGGACTGTCCCGATTGCGCGGGCGCGAAGCGGCAGTACCGGCGACTCGAGGCCGCTCTCGCCGAGGTCGGCGCCGAGGACGCACCACCCACCGACTGGCGCGAGAAGGTGCGGCTCGCGGCTCGGGAAGAGGAGGCCTCCGAGCCTCGTCCGGCGACGAGCCTCGGCTCACGCCCTTCGCGCTGGCTGCCGTTCGGGCTCGCCGCGGCCGCGTCGATCGCCGCCGTCTGGCTCGTGGTGCGGCCTCCGGGCATCGAGCCCGGCGCCCTGAACCTCACCTATGCCGAGGGCAGCGGCCCCGAGCGGCGGAGCGCGGAGGTGGTTCCCGGAACGACGGTGCAGCTCGCCGCCGGGGTGGCCGCGGACGACGTCGCCGAGATCCGCATCTATCGCTCCGACCGTGACGTCGTCCTCCGTTGCTCGACCGAGCCGCCGTGTCGACGCGAGCGTCGGGCCCTGCGGCTCGATTGGAAGGTCGAAGAGCCCGGGAGTTACCAGCCCGTGCTGTTCCTCGACACCGCACCGCCCTGGCCGAGCCTCGGCTCGCTCGACAGCGACGTCGGCGCCGTCTTCGACGCCGGAGGGGATGCCACCCTCGGCGAGCCGGTCACCGTTCGCTGACCCGCGAGCCCGAAGTACCGAGCCCGCCCGATCGAGCTGGGCCTATCGAGCCGGGCCTTCGCGGCCCGGACCCCGCTCCGCCTCGAACGACCGTGTTGTGGCGACGGCTCGTGCGTCGCCACAAGTGAAGAGGCCGCCGCAATCGCGGCCTTCGTCCGTGGCAACGACGCCCGGTCGCTTCTCGAAGGAGGAACCTATGTTCTCGCGTATCAAGTTGCCTGGTCTCATCGCTCTCGTGGCGCTCTCGGCCGTCACCGCCGCCACCGCCGAGCGCCCTTACCCCGAAGGCGCCGGAGGGATCGCCGGAGCCTTCCAGGTCGGTCACCTGCCGGATCACTTCCTGCTCGGCGACAGCTCCGAGCTCCTCGGCAGCGTGGTCTATCGCTTCGCGGGCGCCGTCGACAGCGGTGAGCAGACCTCCAACACCGGTGAGGCCGCGACCTCCGTTCAGTGTACGAACACCGGCGGATCCTCCGCCAGCGTCGAGGTTCAGATCCTCGACTTCGACGGCACCGTCCACGTCGGATCGGCCACGATCAGCCCCTCGTTCACGCTCACCTACACGACTCACCTCACCGCCTTCTATTTCGACGACGTCGTCATTGGCGGCGGCGGCGGCACCCCGGCGATCGACCAGGGCTCCGGACAGGTCGTCTCCTCCTCGTCGAACCTGATCTGCAACGCCACGGTCGTCGATCCGGCCAACGCGACGCCCGAGTACCTGGCGACGCTGGAGATGTTCGAATGAAGCGAATCGCCATCCTCTGTGGGGTGGGAGTCCTTCTCGCCGGATGGCTTCCCGCCGCGACCCCCGACGGCCCGGCGCCACGCTTCGCGTTCTCGGGCGTCGTCGACAGCGGCGAGCAGAGCGCGAACACCGGCGAAGCGGCGACATCCGTCATCTGCTCCAACTTCTCGAGCGTCACCCTGCTCGTGACGGTGGAGGTCACGGACTTCGACGGCACCCCGTACGAGGGCCTGGCGTCGATCCCTCCCTCGAATACCACCACCTTCTCGACCCACCGGACGGCGCTTCTGTTCGACGACATCGTTCTCGGAACAGCGAACGGAACACCGGCCCTCGATCAGGGTTCGGGGATCGTCTACGCCGACTCTGCGGATGTCCTTTGCACCGCCTTCGTCCTCGATCCGGCCAACGCGAGGCCGGCCTACATGGCGCGCCTGCCGTTGACCGACCTCTCCGGCCCACCACCGTCGATGCTGATCTTCGAGGACGGCTTCGAGAGCGGGAACACGTCTGCCTGGTCGACCACCCTGCCCTGAGACCGAAGACGGGAGAGAGACCGCAACCAGACCGCAAGGGGGGCATCGGGTCGGAGGTTTGATGGGCCTCCTTCGACCCGGTGCCTCCCGCTTTCCCCGGGCGAAGCTCCGGCTTGCGTCCGTTCTAACAGGCGCCGACGGTCCGGTCTGTCGGCGAGAGGCTGCCGCAGCGTTCCGAGTTGTTCGTGCTAACCGGCGGTCTCTGTCGGCGCTCGGATACGCACGAACCGAGTTCGGCTCCCGCCCCTCGGCTGCCTCTAGCGGCGTGCATCCATGATCATCTGATGCACGATCAACCAGTTCCCGTCCCGTTTCTCCACTACCCGGGTGATGTAGATCCGCCTCGGCCCCTCGTCGCTGTTCCTATTGCGCCCCCAGTTGCTCTCGACGTAGGAGTGAAGCACCGCAGCGGTCGGGCCTACATGCCGCAGCGAGATTCGACCTCGACTCGGCGCACTCTGCGACGCAGCATCGGCCTCTGACGAAGACTCCGAGCCCGAAGAGTCCTGCGCATCCGTGTCGCTCTCGAACCTGGCGAACAGGTAGCGGAATTGCTCTCGGAGCTCGGCATGCCCTCGGCGCACGTCGCCGAACGCATTCACCCACTCGGCGTCCTCAGAGTAGGCGGCGACGGATCCTTCGACATCTCCACTGCGCCAGGCGCGGCCAGCGCGCTCGATGAGAGCTTCGATCGCCTGGCCGTCCGCCTCGCTGGCCGGTTCACCGAACTGCTCGAACACCGGCAGGGGGGAGTAGCCGCCGTCCGGGTCCTCCTGCGAACCGACCGGTGGAACCGCGATCAGGGCCAATACGGTGATCAAAGGTGCTGCTCGAAAGCGCATCGTCGTCCTCCTCCGGAGCTGCTCGACGCCTGGAGACGGCGGCCCGCAGCATTCGCTCCTCCTGCACACCGCTTGCTCTCCACGGTCTCTGAGTTAGGGTTGCTCCAGATTCTCTCTCTTCATTCTCCCGGACCGCAACCGCGAGCCAGGCTCCGACTTGCTAGTCTGCATGGTGGGAGGAAACCATGGCTCGATCTCCGCAGAAGGCGCCAGCGAGCGCGGTCGTCAAGCGCTCACGCGCCGTCGAGAGGACAATGGTCACGGCCGGCCGCTCCACCGAAGTTCAGCTGCTCATGGGGGCCGACGACGGCGCGCCGAACTTCGCCATGCGGCGCTTCATCATGGGCGAGGGGGGCGGCATGCCGCTTCACACCAACCAGGTCGAGCACGAGCAGTACGTCCTCACCGGTCGCGGTCGCCTGACGCTGGGCGACGAGGTGCGCGAGGTGACGACCGGCGACGTGCTCTACATCCCCGCCGGCCTGCCGCACTCCTACGAGGTGCTCGAGGCGCCGTTCGAGTTCCTCTGCATGGTTCCCAACCTGCCCGACCGGCTCGAGGTGTTGGACGAAGGGTGCTGACGGCGCTCTCTCCCGAACGGAGCCGATAGACTGTTGGCCATGCCTCCTTCGACACCCCCCGGTTTCCGACCGGGTCGGTGGTTCGGCGGTTGGTGTCTGGGGCTGTTGCTGTTCACCCCCGCCGTCCTCACCGCCGCGCCGGACCCGGCCACCCTCGCTCAGGCGTTCTTCCGCAGCCCCGCGCTGTCGAAACTAGCGATCTCGCCCGACGGCACCCATGCCGCGGCGCTCTTCAGTAGCGACGGCACCGAGCGGGTGGTCGTGCGTCCTCTCGACGGCGGTGCGGCCTCACCGATCGTCGGCCTCGACGATCCGGAGGCGCGGCTGCGCTGGCTGCGGTGGGCCAACGACGAGCGTCTGCTGTTCGCCGTCGAGGAGCCGATGGAGAGCCGCTCGCCTCCACGACCCCGCCGCACCCGTCTCTACGCGGTCAACCGCGACGGCAGCGACTACACTCATCTGGCGCGCAACTGGGGCAAGTTCCTGCTGCTCGGCCGCGGTTCCTTTCAGATCGAGGACCGGATCACCGACTGGCTGCGGAACGACCCCGACCATGTGCTGATCACCGTCCGCAAGCCGACCGAGGCCTACCCCTCGGTCTACCGGATGGAGGTCGAGACGGGCGGCCTCGAGAGGGTGGTGACGGCGGTCGACGGAGTGCTCTACTGGTACACCGACCACGACGGCGTCGTGCGCGCCGGCTCGGGCTACGAGCACGGAAACTTCGTCCTCGTCGCCCGGCGCTCCGAGAGCGATCCATGGCAGACGATCTCCCGCCACGGCCAGGGAGAGGGTGGACTCGAGTTCATCGACTTCTCGTACGACCCGGGGTTGATCTACGTCCGCCGGGAGCGCGACGACGGTTTCATGGCGCTCTACGAGTACCACCTTGGCGAGGAAAGGCTCGGCAAAGAGCTCTTCGCGGCGCCCGGCTTCGACGTGCCGAGCTGGCTCGAGTTCTCTCGCGAGCGCCGGGTGCTGACCGCGGCCGGCTACTACGCCGCCGGCCCGGAGCGACACTTCTTCGACGACACGGCGCACACCGAGCACCAGGCGCTGGCGGGCGCCCTGCGGGGGCGCTACACCGACATCGTCAGCCAGAGCCGCGATCGCAAGGTCGCCCTGGTCGAGGCGTCGAGCCCGGTTCATCCGACGACCTACTACCTCTACCGCCGCGAGGCGCAGGAGCTGAGCCTCGCCTCGGAGTCCTATCCGATGCTGGCCGGCCTGCGCATGTCGGAGGTGGCGGTGGTCTCCTACCCGGCGCGCGACGGCCTGGAGATCCCGGCCATCCTCACCCGGCCGCCGGTCGACGGGCCGCTGCCGACGATCATCATGCCGCACGGCGGCCCGAGCGTGCGCGACGTGCTCGGGTTCGACGCGCCCGCCCAGTACCTCGCCGCACTCGGATTCGCGGTACTGCAACCCAACTATCGCGGCTCGACCGGCTACGGCTCGGCGCACGAGACCGCCGGCCATCAGCAGTGGGGGCTCGCGATGCAGGACGACCTCACGGATGGCGTCCGGTGGCTCGTCGAGACCGGGGTCGCCGACCCCGACCGGGTGGCGATCTACGGCGCCAGTTACGGCGGCTACGCGGCGCTGATGGGGCTCGTCAAGACGCCGGAGCTGTTCCGCTGTGGCGCCAGCTACGCCGGCCCGAGCGACCTGGTGAGGATGCTCAACCACGACAAGGGGTATCTCTTCTCGGAGATCAACGTGCCGCTCATCGGCGGCTCGCTCAAGGACCGCGAGCGGCTGCGCGAGACCTCGCCGCTCGAGAACGTCGATCGGATCCGGGTGCCGGTGTTTCTCGGTCACGGCGAGGAGGACGAGCGGGTGAGCGTCTCGCACTCGACGCTGCTGGCCAAGGCGCTCGAGCGCGCCGGGCGGGAGGTCGAGCTCGTGGTGCACGAGGACGTGGCGCACTCGTTCCGCGACGAGGCTTCGAGGATCGACTTCTACACCCGGCTCGGCAGGTTCCTGCTCGGTTGCACCGCGCCGCGGCCGCAGGCGACGACCGCCTCGAGCGGCACGGCGCGGTGACGGTGCCGGCCGCGGCTACTCGTCGGCCGGCGAGTCCCGCCTGAGGCCGGCGGCGATCCGGCCGGCGACCAGCAGGTCGAAGCCGAGGCAGGCCCAGCGGTACCACTCGGGAGCGTAGGTCGGCGTCCCCAGCGGGTGGACGACGATGTCCCACAGCACGTGGAGCAGCCAGCCGCCCGCCAGCAGCCACGGATAGCGCGCGACGCCGGCCGCGGCCAAGGCACCGAAGAGCAGCAGACCGATCGTCTCGTCCACACGTGCGCCCCACTCCGCGCCCCGCGCGAGCGCGAAGCCGAGATAGATCGCCGCCGCCACGACCAGCGCACTGCCGTAGACGACGCGTCCGCGACGACGGGTCGGAGCGCCTGCCCAGGCGGTGAAGAGCGCCGCCGCGACGAGGCCGCCCAGCAGATAGACCAGAGCTGCCAGCATCGGGTCAGTCTAGAGCAGCCAGCCCGAACCTCTCACGCCAATGCACCCTGGCAGCCCGTATGTCACTGAATCTACTGCGTTTTCCGGCCCCTGCGCTCCTCGACGTAGCTACGGCTATGTCTCCGGTGCTCGCGACCGGAAGCCTTGTATCTTCAGCAACCTACGGCCTGCCAGGACACACCGGCGTGACAAGTCCGGGCTAGACTCTCGCGGTGAATCGCAGCCCATGCGGGCGGCTCTCTACCAGCTGGGCCGCCACACTGATGCTCGGATCGCCCTCACCGGTCCGCGCGCACGCGGGTTGTCACATGTGGTCGGACTGGGACTCGCACGAACGTGGAGAGCAGGGGACCAAGGATGACTGAAGGAGCGCTTCCGTGGATGGAGACGCCAGGGGCGACTCTCGAGGACGCCGGGTAGCAGGCTTTGGCGTCCTGGTACACATGCCTGCTCTTTCCAGGCGAGGAGCAACCGCTCTTCCCCAGAGCGCTCTTGACGACGCTCGAAGAGTCCGGCTTCGAGTTCGACACCTCGCCGTTCGAGCTCGAGTTGGACGAAGACGGCTTCTGCGCCGAAACGGGAAGAACGTTGGAGCTGCATCTGGACGGCAAGGCCAGCCCGGCCGAGGCCCTCGCCGGAGAGCTCGAGCGCGGCCGGCAATTGGAGGCCGGTTCTCATACCGGCTCGTTGTACGGCAGCGTCTACTTCTCCCTTGCGAGCTTCAACCCCCACATCCAGATCGGGTGGCATGGTCCGCTCTTCGATCGGCTCGATCCGGAGGCTCGCGAGTCGTTCGAGCGCGGCCTTCACAGCGCAGCGTCAGCGGCGCGGGTGGCCAACGCGCTGCTCGGGCTGGAGCTCTCCGAGCGCCTCGAAGAGAGCTTCCTACTGATCGACGGCCGGCGGCGACTGGTTCTCGCCGAGTCCGGTCCCGGCCTCGAGGCCTGGATCTTCGGAGCAAATGGGGGGCGGGAACCCGAGCTGATTGGGAGCCCCGATGAGGTCAGGCTGCTGGAACTCTGACTGTCATTTCTTCCGACAGCACTCGCTAGCTCGAATCGCACTGGAGCCAGGCCTGAGCGAGGGGCCGGGCCTGACCGAGGGGACCGGGCCTGAGAGCTGCGGTCGGCGATGCCGACGACCACTTGAAGCTGACGCAGCTTTCGCTCCTCGATCTGCTTCGCGTCTCATGGCACGGAATCCAGCTAACCTTCAGAAGGTCCGGCAAGCCTGACGGGGAATGACTCGGCGAACGCAGAACACTGCTCGCAGAGTGTGCAAGACTGCAAGTCGCAAGCCTTCACGGGAGGAATCGATGCGCCTCTGGTGTGCTTTCGCTCTGCTCCTCAGCTCCACTCCGGCCATCGCCCAGCACCCGGTGGGCGAGGAGTTCCAGGTCAACAGCGAGACCCTGGACGACCAGCAGGAGTCCGCAGTGAGCGTGGACGGTTCCGGCGGCTTCGTCGTCGTTTGGCGGAGCGACGGCCCGAGCGGTGACGGCTCTTTCTCGAGCATCGAGGGTCAGCGCTTCGGCCCGGACGGCGGTGAGGTCGGCACTCAGTTTCAGGTCAACACCTACACTCCGGACCTTCAGTTTCTGCCGGCCGTCAGCCCCGACGGCTCCGGGGGCTTCGTCGTGGTGTGGGCGAGCTACGGGTCGAGCGGCAGCGACAACGACGAGAGGAGCATCCAGGCGCGGCGTTTCGACGCGAACGGCAGTCCGCTCGGGGCCGACTTTCAGGTCAACACAGACACGTTCTACGACCAGTCCTCGCCGGCCGTGAGTCCGGACGGCTCCGGCGGTTTCGTCGTCGCCTGGCAGTACTACATCGGCAGCTACTACGACCCCGTCCGGAGGATCAAGGCTCAGCGCTTCGACTCCGAAGGCGACACGGTGGGACCCGAGTTTCAGGTCGACGACCCCAGCCTGAGCTACTACCACCGGCTTCCGGCTGTCAGCGAGGTGGGCGCGGGCGGTTTCGTCGTGGTGTGGCAAAGCGATGCCTCGCACGGCACCGACGACGACGGCCTCAGCATCCAGGCGCGGCGCTTCGACTCTGGCGGCAGTCCCGCTGGAGCTCCTTTTCAAGTCAACAGCTATACGACCGGCGACCAGGAGCAACCGACCGTCATCGCCGATGGTGCCGCAGGTTTCGTCGTCGCGTGGCGAAGCGATGGTTCGTACGGCAACGAGGGCCTCCTCGACAGCATCCAGGCCCAGCGCTTCGATGCCGAGGGTGACCCGATCGGGGCCCAGTTCCAGGTGAACTCCTATACGTCGGCTTTCGAGGCCCGCCCGGCAATCGCTCCGGACGGTTCCGGTGGGTTCCTCGTCGCCTGGGACAGCTCGTTCTTCTCCACGATCAGGGCTCAGCGCTTCGACGCCGACTGGCTGCCGGTCGGAGGGGAGTTCCAGGTCAACAGCTACTCAACGGGGCAGCAGCTCGAAGCGGCCGTGAGTCCCGATGGCTCCGGAAGGCTAGTCGTCGTGTGGACCAGCGGCGGCTCGAGCGGCTCCGACAACTCCGGCACCAGCGTACAGGCCAAGCGGGTGTCCGGCGCCGAGATCTTCGCCGACGGCTTCGAATCGGGTGACACGTCCGCCTGGTCGACCACCATCCAGTAGGCGGATCTCGAGGACCGGCACTCCGTTCTATGCCGGCTACGGAACGCTGTTCGACCAGGCGCCGACGTCCCCGCTCTCGAACCCGTCGCTGAAGATCTCACCGCCGCCGAGCGGCGGCTCGTCGTCGGACCAGTAGCCGGGCTTCATGTCGAACAGATCGATGCAGCGCGCCGGGGTGAGTTCATCGCAGGTGACGACTCCGGCACCCTCGTTGAAGCGGAACCAGCCGACGAGGCCCGGCTCGGTGCCGTCGACGGGGAGGTTCCAGCCGGTGCCGATCTCGCCGGGGCTCTTCGCCCGGTCCCAGAAGCGCAGCTCGTCGATCGGGCCCTTGTAGTCCTCGTACTGGCTGAGCAGGCCGATCGCCGCCTGCTTCTCGGCACCCCAGAACCATCCCTCCTGGCCGGTCGGGAAGCCCGACCAGTCGCTCCAGTAGGCGGCCTGCATGTCGGTGCGAACCGGGGTGATCTCGGCGGCGACCGCCTGGCCGTCCACCCACAACTCGAGGCGGGCGGCGCTCGCTCCCTCCCAGCGCCGCACCAGGGTCAGGTGGTGCCAGTTGCCGTCCAGCAGCGAGGCGGTGCCGGTCGCCGGGTAGGCGCCGACCGACCAGTTGCCGCCGGTCGGTGAGGCGCCGTCGCCAAAGAGCCAGCGCACCCGGCCGCTGCCGTAGAACTGGAGCGAGAAGGTGCCGCTCGCGAAGTCGACGTTGTTGTGGCCGTCGAGCAGGAAGTTGCCGGTGAACCACCAGCTGCCGCTGGAATAGGGCTCGACGTCGGCGTCCGACCAGTTGAGGCGCTGTCCGGCGCAGCAGCTGGTGTCGCCGACCGGGAAGCTGTCGTCGGGACGAATCCACAGCTCGAGGGTGAACTCCCCCGTACCGAAGGTCGGCGGCAGGTCGAGGATCTGACCGTAGTCCGAGTCGAACGGGTCGTTGACGAAGAACGTCAGCGAAGAGCCGTCACCGCCCGGAGCCGCAGTCGCGAGGAGCGACACGGCCAGCCAGACCACCCAGAACAGAGAGGCTCGAAGGAACACCTTCACAACCTAGCCGACCCATCCGTCCGGCCCTGTCTCGCGCTTCACAGCGGTCACCCCGCCACCCCTCGCTGGAGAGGCACTCGCTCAGCCGACAGGGCTCGCGAACACCCGCCATGCCAGCCAGATCGCGACCAGGACGATCGCCCCGAGGCACAGCCACCCGACCTGCGGGCGGCGGCGTGCCGTCGCGGCGCCGATCAACGGCAGGGCCGGAAGCAGGTAGCCCCACGGCGTCAGCGGCTGGCCTCCCAGGTAGAAAGCGAAGGGCGACAGGACGACGGCACTCGCCACGCACCACCCGCCTTCGCGCCTCGTGAGGCCGGCCGCCATCAGCGCCGTCGACGTGGCGACTGCGGGCCAGCCGAAGACCGTGCTCGCCATTTGCACCGGCCGCCGGACTCCGCTCTCGATCCCCGTCGATCAGTCCGACGACGACGGCAGGGAGTACTCGAAGTCGTAGAAGTGCGCGCCGTCCTCGATCCGGATGACGAAGGTGCCGGCGAGGCCCGAGAGCTCGCCGGTGCCGGATCCGGGGACGACAGTGATCGTCGCCTGCTGAGTCTCCGGGGTCATGGTCGCCGAGTGCTGGAGCAGGAAGCTTCCCGCGCGGCCGTGGAGAGTGCCGGTGATCCGCTCCATGGCGACGTAGCCGGCGGATCCTTCCGCGGGGGAACCGCCGCTCACCATCTCTCCCTTGCCGGTGGCGACGAGGTCGCCGGCGAGGGTCTTGTCGATCGACATGCGGCCGATCTTGGCCTCGGGATCCTGGTTGTAGGGGTCGAGGGGCCGCAGCTCGACCTCGAAGGTTCCGGTGGCGGTCTTCATGGAGCCATTGTCTCCCGAAACCGGCGGACGCTGCCTGACCTGACTTCGCCCGCGGTCCATCGGCTGCAGAACCCCGGGGGAGGCCGCACCGGGGGCGAGCGAGGCACAGATTCGAGAGACGACCGCGGCGATCTCGTCGCGAACCAGTTCCGGACGATCGAGGTGTACGTAGTGATGGGCATCGTCGACGCGACGATGACCGCCTCGTGGGAAGCCGGCCGCCAGCTCGGCGTGGAGGCTGAGCTTGAGCCGGTGCAGCTCGTCGAGCCGCTCCTGGGTCACGCCTGCGGCAGCGGCCTCTTCGCGCATCTCCTCGGGCAGCACCGGAGGCGCGGCGGCGCTCACGACCACGGCCGGGACGTCGGGAGGCGGGCCGCACTCGGCGAGGCGGCGCACCCGTGCCGGCACACCGCGCGCCTCGGCGAGCAGCCCTTCGCTCTCGCCCTCGAGTTGCCTCATCACGTCGGCCTGGCCCTCCTCGGTCAGGACGCTCTGCAGCATCCCCTTCGTCGTCGGGTCGAGAAACACGAGGCCGGCTACCTCGTGCGGAAACCGGTCGGCAAAGACGCTGATGTGAAGGCCGCCGAGCGAGTGCCCGACCAGTATCCACGGAGGGTCGAGCTCGAGCGCCTGCAGGAGCGCCCGCAGATCGTCCGTCACCGCGATCGCATCGCGCGGCTCGGGGCCGGCTTCGGAGCCACCGAGCCCGGCGCGATCGTAGGTGACGACGGTCGTCAGCTCTGCCAGCGCGGCGGGCAGGTCGCCCCACGCCTCCTGGGCGTCTCCCATGCCGGTGTCGAACACCAGCACCGGCGTACCGCTGCCGCGAACGACGGCGTGGAGTCGGTGGCTGCCGAGATCGACCCGGTGCTCGTCGGCGGCAGGCAGCGGATCGGCCGCTGCCTCTCCCGGCGGCAGGCCGAAGAGCAGGACGCCGAGCAGCACGCCAAGCAGGACCGTCGCCATCGCCGACCGCCTCCGGCAGGGGCCCGACCTCGGCGTTCGCGCTCCATTCATGTCGCCGGCGAGGCTACCGCAGCGCGTGCGATAGGGTTCCCGGTCCCATGTCTCCGCCGGAGAAGAAGAAGTTCGAGTGGTCCTCCGCCTGGCCGGAGGCGCGGCGGCTGGTGTGGCGCTACCGCAAACGGATGGTCTTCGGCTTCGTGCTGCTGCTGGTCTCGCGGACGGCCGGCATGGTGCTGCCGGCGTCGACCAAGTTCCTGATCGACGACGTCATCGGCCAGGGGCGGGTGGAGCTGCTGAAGTGGATCGCGCTGGCGGCGATCGGGGCGACGGTCGTGAACGCCGCGACCTCGTTCTCGCTGACGGTGCTCCTCGGTGTGGCGGGGCAGCGGGCGATCGCCGACCTGCGCCGCCGGGTGCAGCGCCACGTCGGGCGGCTGCCGGTCTCCTACTACGAGAATCACAAGAGCGGCGAGCTGATCTCTCGGATCATGAGCGACGCCGAGGGGATCCGGAACCTCGTCGGCACCGGCTTCGTGCAGATGGTCGGCGGCCTCTTCAGCGCCGCTGTCGCACTGGTGGTGCTTCTGTGGCTCAACTGGCGACTGACCTCGCTGACGCTGGTCTTCCTGGCGCTCTTCGGCCTGGTGATGGTGAAGGGCTTCTCGCGCATCCGGCCGATCTTCCGCGAGCGCGGCAAGATCAACGCCGAGGTCACCGGCCGGCTGACCGAGTCGCTGGGTGGCATCCGGGTGGTCAAGGCCTACACCTCGGAGAAGCGCGAGGAGCGGATCTTCACCCAGGGAGTGCACCGGCTGTTGCGCAACGTCGCCAAGTCGATGGTCGGGGTGGCCGGGATCACCAGTCTCTCGACGCTGATCTTCGGCATCGTCGGGGTGGTGATGTCGATCGTCGGCGCTCGCGAGGTGCTCGCCGGGCGGATGACCGTCGGCGACATCTTCATGTTCGTCATGTTCACCGGCCTGCTGGTGCGGCCGCTGGTGCAGATGTCGAACATCGGCACCCAGTTCACCGAGGCGTTCGCCGGCCTCGACCGCATCCGCGAGGTGATGTCGGTCGATGCCGAGAGCGATCTGCAGGGCTCGCTCGAGCTGCCGCGAGTCGACGGCCACATCGCCTTCGACGGCGTCGACTTCGCCTACACCGACGACCAGCTGGTGCTGCGCGACGTCTCGTTCGACGCCCCGGCCGGAACCACCACCGCGCTCGTCGGCTCGAGCGGCGCCGGCAAGAGCACCGTGATCTCGCTGGTGATGGGGTTCCGCCACCCGGATCGCGGCACCGTGACCGTCGATGGCCACGACCTCGAGAGCGTGCGGATGGACGACTACCGGCGCCACATCGCCGTGGTGCTGCAGGACGACTTCCTGTTCGACGGCACGATCGCCGAGAACATCGGCTACGGCAACCCGGGGGCGAGCCGTGCGGACATCGAACGCGCCGGGCGGCTGGCGCGCTGCGAGGAGTTCGTCAACGGCTTCGAGGACGGCTACGACACCGTGATCGGCGAGCGCGGGGTGAAGCTCTCGGGCGGACAGCGCCAGCGGGTGTCGATCGCCCGCGCGACGCTCGCCGACCCGCGGATCCTGATCCTCGACGAGGCGACCTCGTCGCTCGACAGCGAGAACGAGGCGGCGATCCAGGAGGGGTTCCAGCGCCTCAAGCAGGGACGCACCACCTTCGTCATCGCCCACCGACTGTCGACCATCCGCAACGCCGACCAGATCCTGGTGCTCGAGGAGGGACAGATCGTCGAGCGCGGCACCCACGACGAGCTGCTGGCGCACGACGGACGCTACCGCGAGCTCTACGAGCGGCAGTACCACCTGCATGCGGACCAGTTCATCAACCCGGGCGAGGACTTCACCGAGCTGCCCGAGCGCGAGAAGGTTTCGGGTGGCAGTGGAAGCGGGCCCGGCGCGGGCGGCGGTCTGCCTCGGGACTAGGCCCAGGAAAGTCCCCGGCCCCTCCGCCCGCGCGGGCTCTACTCGTCCTTTCGTCATCGGCGACGAAACCCGCCAGCATCTGATCCTGACGCAAATCACTACGGGCTACGATTCGGGTGCCCGTCGGAGCAAGCACAGGTGACCTCTATCGAATGCTCGACGACACCATCAACAGGATCTGCGAGTTTGCTCGCCGCTATCGGAGCGAGCACGAGATGACGCCGCGCCAGATCTATGAAGAAGCCGGGTACGACCTGCACCACTCGGAGATCACCCAGGACGCGATCGAGGCAGTTCTGCGACGAGACCAGACACTGATCGAGGAGTGGTTGCGGTTGTCCGAGGACAAGCGTTGGACACCGTCCTGGGGTCTCGAGGAGAGCGGGGACCACTGGCTTCTCTACAGAGCCTCCGAATCAGGGCGCGCACTTCACGCCCGCTTCCGCTCTCCAGTTGCAGCTTGCGCCCTACTGGTTCGCATGGAGATGGAAGGCCTCAGGCTCGGGGAATCGCAGCCTGAGCAGACCAGGGACGCCTGAGGGCGGAGAAGGCCGAAGCGCTACGATCCGACGATGCCTTCCGAGTGGACGCCGCGGATCGACCCCGTCGACGTCCGGATCTGCCTCGGTCACGAGGAGGATCTGGCGGCGCAGGGGGGTGCCCTGGCACCGCCGGTGGTGCAGACCTCTCTGTTCGCCCAGCCGTCGCATGCCGAGCTCGCCGCCGGGCTCGCCGCCGAGTTCGAGCGCCCGGTCTACACCCGCGGCCGCAATCCGACGGTGCAAGCGCTCGAGGACAAGCTGGCGCGGCTCGAGCGCGGTGAAGAGGCGAAGTGCTTCGGCTCCGGCATGGGGGCGATCCACGCCGTGCTGGTGTCGCTGCTCGCTGCCGGCGACCACGTGCTGTTCGTCAACCAGACCTACGGCCCGACGCTGCAGCTCGCCCGCCACCTGGAGCGCTTCGGCGTCGAGCACGACCTGCTGCTCGACGTCGCGCCGGCCTCCGTCGAGGCGGCGCTGCGCCCGAACACCCGGCTGGTGTGGATCGAGAGCCCCGGCACGATGCTGATGCGGCTCGTCGATCTGCCGGCGGTGGCGGCGCTCGCCCGCGTCCACGGCGCGGTGACGGTGCACGACAACAGCTGGGCGTCGCCGCTCTTCCAGAAGCCGCTCGAGGCGGGGATCGACCTGGTGGTGCACTCTGCGACCAAGTACATCGGCGGCCACAGCGACGTGGTGGCGGGCGCGGTCGTCGGTGCCCGCGACCGCGTACGGGCGATCTTCGAGCGCGGCTTCCTGCTGGGCGGCGCGACGCTGGCGCCGTGGGACGCCTTCCTGCTGCAACGCGGCCTGCGGACGCTGCCGGTGAGGATGGAGCGTCACCACGCCTCGGGGATCGCCGTGGCGCGCTTCCTCGCAGGACATCCTGCGGTGCGGACGGTCTTTCACCCGGCCCTCGCCGCGAACGCGGATGCCGCCAGGACGAGTCTGTCCGGCTGCTCGGGCCTCCTCGCCTTCGAGCTCGAGGACGGCAGCACCGTCAACGTCGCACGGACAGTCGATGCCCTGGACCTGTTCCGCATCGGCGTCTCGTGGGGAGGGGTCGAGAGCCTCGTGCTGGCGCCCAACCGCGGCGGCAACGAGGCGGCGCTCGAGCGCCACGGGCTGCCTCCCGGACTGGTGCGGCTGTCGATCGGCCTCGAGGAGCCGGACGAGCTGATCGCCGATCTCGGCCGGGCGCTGGCGGGCTGACGGGTGCAGGGACGTCCCGAAATCCCGCTCGCCGTGGCGCTGGCGCCGCTGGTGACACTCGTCGCCTGCTTCGCCGGCGGCGCGCTGACCTTCGGCCTGTCGAACGAGATCCTGATCTCGTCGATGCTCGCCGCCGCCTCGGTCGCCGGGTTGATCGCCCTGCGGCGCGGCGCCACCTGGGGCGACATCGAGCACTCGACCGGAACCAAGCTCGCCGCCGTGCTGCCGGTGATCCTGATCCTGCTGGCGATCGGCATGCTGATCGGGACCTGGGTCGCCTCCGGCACCATCCCGCTGCTGGTGAAGCTCGGCCTCGAGCTGGTGGAGCCACGCTGGTTCGTCGTCACGGCGTTCCTCTCGACCGCGGCGATGTCGCTCGCCACCGGCACCTCGTGGGGCTCGGCCGGCACGCTGGGCGTCGCGCTGATGGGCGCCGCCACCGCGGTCGGTTCCCCGCTGCCGGCGACCGCCGGGGCGGTCGTGTCGGGCGCCTACTTCGGCGACAAGCTCTCGGCGCTGTCGGACTCGACCAACATCTGCGCCCTCGGCGCTGGGGCGAACCTCTACGCTCACATCCGCCACCTGCTCTACACGTCGCTGCCGTCGTTCCTCGTCGCCCTGGCGGTGTTCGCCTGGGCCGGCGGCGCCACCGAGGCCGCCCCCGCCGGTGCGGTCGAACTGGCGACCGAGATCGAGTCGACCTTCGTCACCTCGCCGTGGGCGCTCATGCCGATGGCGCTCGTGCTCCTCGGCGTCGCCGCGCGCCGGCCGCCGGCGCTGGTGCTCGCCGGCGCCTCGGTGGTCGCCATGGTGCTGGGAATCGCGGTGCAGGGCTTCGGCCTCGATCAGGTGCTGGCGGCGGCGGTCAGCGGCTTCGACCCGCAGATGCTGGCGAGTCGCAACATCGATCCGGCGGCCGTGAGTCCGCTCCTCGAGACGCTGGTCGATCGGGGGGGTCTCTATTCGATGGCGAACACCCTGATCGTCGTCATCGCGGCGTTCGTGCTCGCCGCCGCGATGGACGTCTCCGGTGCCCTCGCTCGGATCCTCGGCGCCCTGCTCGGGGTCGTGCGCTCGACCTTCGGCCTGATCGTCTCGACGCTCGCCGCAGGCATGACGATGATCTCGCTCACCAGCCACGCCGGGGTCACCGCGCTGATCGTCGGCGAGATGTTCCAGCCCGCCTACCGTGACCGCGGACTGGCGCCGGAGAACCTGTCGCGCTCGCTCGAGGATTCGGTGACGGTGGTCGAGGCGCTGATGCCATGGACGGTGTCGGGGATCTTCATGGCGACGACCCTCGGGGTGCCGACCGTCGAGTACGCGCCATGGGCGGCGTTCTGTTACGGCGGCCCGCTGTTCTCGTTGCTGGTCGCCTTCGGCTCGCGGTTCGGCTCCTTCGGTATCAAGCCCTCCTCGCCGCAGGCGCTCGAGAGAGAAGGCTCTTTGACCTGAGTCCCCGCAGCCGTGGATGCATCGAGAAGCAGGGCGAAGCCGCAGATTCAGCAGGACGCGGCCCGGGCGGGAAGTCGGGGGGCGTTCAGGCTAGACTTCGCGCGTTCCCCCAAGAGCGCAGCCTCCCCCGAAGGCGAGCTTTCCACGAGGAGAGACCGATGATCCGACGTTCGAGCACGATCGCGCTGGCGGCGCTGATCGCCGTCGCCCTGACGACCCCGAGCACGAGCGCGCAGTCGCCGCGCAAGAAGAAGACCAAGCTCGATCCTCAGAGCCCCGCCTCCTACTTCGACGCGATGCCGATCCACCAGGACGACACGCCGGTGCGGCGCCTGCTGGCAAGGGCCGAGGCGGAGTGCACGCGGATCGAGGAGGTCTGCGAGCCGGGCGAGGAGCTGCTGCGAACCCTCTTCCAGGGGAGCTATCGCGACGACCTGCCGGACTTCATCGTCCGACTGCGCAAGGCCGAGGACGGCACCCTGGAGGTCGGCCAGCCGCTTCTGATCTTCGACCGCCGCAACACACCGTACCTGCTGGGCGTCGAGCATCTCTGGGTGCTCGTCGTGTCCGACGAAAAGGTCGAGATGAACGCCCAGCTGACGACCATCCAGGAGAAGGAGGTCAACCCGTTCGCCGGCATGATCGGTCTCTTCGGCGTCGATGCCGGCTCGACGGCGCCGACGTCCCAGAGCTCCGCGGAGGAGAAGACGCTGAGCTGGCGTCGCCTCGCCGGGGCGGAGGACGACAACCCGCTCTACATCGGCAGCACGCGTCTGCCGATCGCCGCCGACATCGTCTCGCGGCTGACCCTGTCGCCGGCGTCGGGGAGCCCGGTCAACTTCCAGTCGATCACCGCTCACCTCTCGAACTCGCGCGCCAGCTCGACCGCCTTCAGCGTCGGTCTGGGAGCGACCTTCGGCGTCGACGACACCGCTCTCGGCGAGACCTCTTCCGACCCACACTTCAACGCCTACGCTCTCGCCAAGTTCTACTTTCCCGGCCAGCGCCCGCGACTCGACGTTTCGCCCGGCCGCAAGTCGCGCTTTCGCCGTTCCTGGGGCCTCGTCTTCGGCACCAACATGACCGACGACCCGTTCGACCAGCTGGTCCTCGGCATCTCGATCGGCCACGTGGTCGGCAAGGCCGGGCTGGTGTTCGCCGCCAATGCGATCGAGGGGCTCGACGGCGGCGATCGCGAGGTGCGGGCGCTCTTCGGCGTCGACTTTACGTTCTAGTCGCGACGCTCAGCGCTTCGTCGAGAGCCCGCAGCGCGGCCGCCACGTCTTCGGCGTCGAGCACCATCGGCGGCTTGATCTTGAGCACGTTGTGGAGCGGCCCGTCGGTCGACAGCAGGACGCCGTGCCGGCGCATCCGGTCGATCACAGCAGTAGCGAGCGCAGCCGCCGGCTCACGGCTCTCGCGGTCGACCACCAGCTCGACGCCGACGAAGAGCCCGAGGCCGCGCACGTCACCGATCGCCGGATGACGTGAAGCGAGCTCCTCGAGGCCGCTGCGAAACCGCGCGCCGACCTCGAGAGCGTGCTGTTGCAGACCCTCCTCCTCGATGACGTCGAGCACCGCCATGCCGATCGCGCACGACACCGGGTTGCCGCCGAAGGTGCTGAAGAACTCCATGCCGTTGGCGAACGCTTCGGCGATCGCCCGCGTGGTGACGACCGCCGACATCGGGTGACCGTTGCCGATCGGCTTGCCGGCGACGACGATGTCGGGCTCGGCGCCCTGGGCCTCGAAGGCCCAGAAGTGAGTGCCGACGCGGCCGAAGCCGACCTGTACCTCGTCGGCGATCGGCACCGCGCCGGCGGCGCGGGCGTGCTCGAAGGCCGCGGCGAGATAGCCCTCCGGCGGGACGATCTGGCCGCCGCACCCGAGGAGCGGCTCGATCAGGAACGCCCCCACCGGCTCGGCGGCGGCGGCGAGCGCCGCTCGCACCGTCTCCGCATAGGCGGCGCCGTCGCGGTGAGGCCCGCGATAGACGTCGGGCATCGGTGCGGTGGCGAGCCATGGCGCGGGGCGGCCGCTCCCCCCGGGGCCGAGGAACTTGTAGGGGCTCGCCGCCACCAGTCGCGCCGTGTTGCCGTGGTACGCGCCGTCGACCACCAGCACCCCGCGGCGGCCGGTCGCGGCGTGCGCGAGGCGCAGCGCCAGCTCGTTCGCTTCGCTCCCCGAGTTGACGAAGTAGCAGATCTCGAAGCGCTCTGGCAGGGTCTCGCACAGCCGCTCGGCGTAGGCGGTCATCCCCGGATAGAGGTAGCGGCTGTTGGTGTTGAGGCGCGCCATCTGCCGCTGACCGGCGGCGACCACCCGAGGATGGCAATGGCCGACATGGCAGACGTTGTTGACGAGGTCCAGGAACGGGCGGCCGTCGCGATCGATCAGGTACGGGCCACGCCCGCGCTCGATCACCAGCGGCGAGTCGTAGGAGACCGACAGCGAAGGGCCGATGCGACGCCGGCGCTCGGTCATCAGGGCTTCGGCCGTCGGCGAGGCAGGACGCTCGACGATCTCTCCGAGCAGCACGTCACCCAGGGCTCGCGGCCCCGCGGCCAGGACGCTCGACAGGACTCGCCACACCGCCGCCTCGGAGGCGAACCAGGTCGGGTGTTCGGGCTCGTCGCGGCGCCGCCGCGCCGCCATCGCCGCGCTGGTGGCGAGGCGACCGAAGACGAGCGGCACCACCAGCTCCATCTCGGCCTGCTCGAGGGGCCGTTCGGCGTGGTAGCCGGCGACGAGGTGGGCGACCCGCTCGGGAGGCTCGTGGAGCAGTGCGTAGGTGCAGGCGATCGCGAGCTCCACTACCTGGGGCGCCCGGCAGACGTCGCCGAAGTCGATCAGCCCCGACACCCTGCCGCCCCGGCACAGCACGTTCTCGTCGTTGACGTCGCCGTGGATCAGGGTCCGCGGGAGAGCTTCGAGGTCGGCGCGGGCGGCCTGGAAGATCCTCAACGCCTGATCGAGCTCGAGCCGGCGGTCGAGATCGGGGACGAGCGCCACCGCGGCGCGGTGCTGGTGCGCCCGCGTGAGATCCCATGGCTCGTTGGCGGTCGCCGCTAGAGCGGGGCCGCCCTCCTCGAACGCCGCCAGCCGCCGGGCGAGCCGACCGAGATTCCGCCCCAGATCGGCATGAAGCTCGACCGGCCTGTCGTCGAGCTCCCCCCAGGGGGTGCCTGAGAGGCGCCGCAGGAGGCGTGCCGGCCACTCGCGGCCCTGTGGATCGCGGAAACCGGTGACGAAGCTGCCGTCGACGGCGGCGACCGAGAGCGGCAACTCGAGCCCCCCCTGCTCGGCGAGCGAGGCGGTCAGGCGGTGCTCGAAGTCGACCGCCTCCCACGACTGCCCCTGGGTCGCTACCTTGAACACACCCTTCACGCCGCCGGCCGCGACCGCGACGTTGAGGTTCTCTCCCGACAGACGGCGGAGCGGCTCGGCGAGGTCGCGCCCTACTCCATAGTGGACCACGAGGTGGTCGAGGACCTTATCCTCGACATCGGGGTGGAGAGAAACTCTCTTCATTGAGCTGAAAGAGGGATCGAAGGGGACTCAGGCCGGTCAGGCGGTGCCCATCAGCACCATCGGCCCGGTCGGCTGCGGCACTCCGCCGCTCGGCTCGAGCGTCACCGCCCACGCCTCGATCTCGTCGAGGCGCTCGAGGTCTTCCACCAGCACCGATGCGCCGCCGCCGGCGTCGACATCGAAGAGTCCGGCCGACACCGGCGTGCCGCCGACGATGATCCACAGCTGATAGGTCCGGTCGGCACCCGCCGGCTGGAGGTTGCTGACGTAGAGCACCGCCTTCGCCTCTCCCCCCTCGATCAATGCCTGTGCCTGCGCCTCGGGCGCCGCTTCGAGACCGGCGAGCCGCACAGTGCGCATCGCCGGCGAAGCGGCGATGCGGCTGGCGAGCTCGTAGCGCCGCAGTCGCTGTTCCGCCTCGCCCAGCGAGCGTTCGAGGTGGCGGAGCGACTCGTTGGCGTGGTCGCGGTCGAGCGCCAGACCCTCGACCTGACGGCGCAACTCCCGTTGCTCGAAACCGCTCCAAACGAGGACCGCCAGCGAGGCGGCGGCCACCACCGGCCACCAGCGGATGCGCCGTACCGGCTCGATCGGCTGGGTCTCCATCGCATGCGCCTCGCTGTCGGAGACGGTCTGCGCCAGCACCCGCCCGCGCACCAGGTCGGACGGTGCCACCGGCTCGACGGTGTCGGCGAGCGCCTCCAGACCGCGGGTCGCCTGGAGCATCGCCTCGTCGCACTCGGCACAGCCGGCGGCGAGATGCTGCTCGAGCGCCTCGGAATCGGCACGGTCGAGCGCACCGAGGACGTAGGCCGGGATCGAGGCGAGGAGCGTTTCGTGGTCGTGGCGTGTCATGTCGGTTCGCCCGCATCGAAGTAGGGTCGGACGGCGGCTCCAACCTTCTTCATCGCCGCCCGCACCCGCGACTTGACCGTCCCGAGCGGCATGTCGAGCCGGGTCGCGATCTCGCTCTGCGAGCGACCGTCGTAGAAGGCCATCTCGAGACATCTTCGCTGATCGGGCGGCAGTTCGCCGAGCGCCGTGACGACCATTCGCCGGCGCTCCTCGGTCTCCAGCTGGCGGGTCCCCACCGGCTGCTCGAATCTCGCCGTCTGCGGAGCCTCGGCGGTCCTCTCCTCGCGACGCTCGCGTGCCGTTGCCGAGCGCAGCCGATCGAGGGCCCGGGAGCGCGCCAGCATCAACAGCCAGCCGGCCGGCGTGGCGCGCGCCGGGTTGTAGCGCTCCGCCTGCGACCATGCCTGGAGGAACGTCTCCTGAAGCACCTCCTCCGCGACTTCGCGCCGCCGGAGCAGCGCCACCAGCGAGCCGAGCACCTTCGAGGCGTGAAGATCGAAGAGCTGCGCGAACGCCACGCTGTCGCCGCCGGCCACACGGAGCATCAGGTCGTCCTCTCGCACCTCGGTGGTCATTCGATGGATCTCACCGCTACTTCCCGACATTGGAAGGCGATGATGCTAGCAGCGACTCAGCGAGGCGCAATCGAGTGTTTCGCACCCGCCACCCGGTCGGTGGTGGCAAAGGTCACGGAGGCCCACCAGCTCTTCCAGTCGGCGTCCGGATCCTCGAGACGCTCGATGTGGACCGCCTTCACGAGCCACGGACCGGTACCGCTGAGCGTCAACTGGACCCGGCCCTCCTCGTCGGTGCGACCGACGGTCGGCGTCGAAGGATCGTCGTAGGCCAGGGCGACAACGCGAATCGCCGCCAGCGGTCGGTCGCGAAACAGCGCGCGGACGAGGGTCGAGCCGTCGGCCCCGGGCCCGCCTTCCAATTGCAGTTCGAACGGCAGGCCCAGCAGGGGCGCCTCGTGAGCCGCGGCGCCGCCGACCGAAAGGACCGTCTTGACCGAACGGGAGAACTTCTCGCGGCCCGGACGTTGCTCCTCCCCACGCCGGCGGCGCTCTTCGAGCGCGTGCTCGAGTCCCTCCTCTCGAAGGTAGCTCTCGAACTCTTCGGCCGGCAGTTCGATCGTCCGGTCCTCGCTCGTGTAGCCGATCGCCCTGGCTCCGCTCTCGACGACGCCGGCGACTGCCGCCGGGCGCGCACCGGGGATCGATCGCAGCTCGATTCCGGGCCCCGGGAGGAAGCGACCGCTCTCGGGCCGCGGGGCCGGCAGGCGATCACCCTCGAGGT
This sequence comes from Candidatus Multivoradales bacterium, assembly GCA_965223855.1. Classification (GTDB taxonomy): domain Bacteria; phylum Acidobacteriota; class Thermoanaerobaculia; order Multivoradales; family JAHEKO01; genus CALZKB01. Next base: position 824,918 of record CBDCXM010000009.1, on the reverse strand, counting down.
GCTCACCCACGCGCAGCTCCAGTGCGACCGTCGTGCCGGCAGCTGCCGTGAAGGTGTGCGGCTCGATCCAGAAGTCGTGAGCCGCGAGCGCCTGGCCGACCATCAACCCGAGGGCGAAAAGGACCAGGGAGAGACGAAGCATGAACATGGCGCAGCCTCCGCAAGGTAACCGTCAAGAGAGAGGATCGGTGCCGGGCCGGCCCCTTCTACCGGGTCTGTCGTTCGAATACCGGGCCTCCGGCCCTGGCGTTCGAAGACCGGGCCTCCGGCCCGGCACCGAGGAGGAGAGACGCCTCAGTTCGGCGAACCGCCGATGGGCGTGCGGAGATAGGGGAACGAGTCGCCAAACTGGCTGGCGGACTGGCGCGCACCGTCGGTGAACGGCAGGGTGCCGGCCGGCGCATCCTCGGGGCTGCAGTAAACCCCCGGGAAGGCGTGACACAGCAGGCCCATCGCCACCCGCAGCTCGATGTCGACCACGTCGTCACCCGGACGGCGACCGTTGGGGAAGCCGGCATTGTCGCCGGCGATCACGCCGAGCCGCTCCTGCGCCCCCTTCGGGGTCGGCGGGATGGTGACGTTGAGCCGCTGCATCTCGCCGAAGCCGAACTCGTTGAGCCCGGTCACGCCGGTGATGAAGGTCGCCAGCAGATCGGCGCGTGGGAAGTTGTTCGGCGCCTCGACGCCGAACAGGATCTCCAGCAGCTCGGGCAGCGTCGGATTGGTGACGTAGTCGGCGAACTGGGCATCGCGCTTCGGCTCGCTGGCGTTGAAGGCGTTCTTGTCCCGAAGGCCGATCACTACCTCGTTGACCAGCGGCATGCCGAGACGCGAAACCTGCACGAAGCCGCCGGCGGCGGCCTCGGGCCGGTTGAAGGTCGGGTTGTTGAGCGCCCGGCGGGTGCGTCGCAGACTCGCGGTCGTCCAGCCGCCGATGACGTCGGTGGAGCCCTGAGTCAGACAGTCGATCGGCACCTCGAGAATGAAGGAGGTGACGTTCTTGTCCGCCAGATCGTCGGTCTCGCGGTTGCTGCCGCCGACCGGGTTGCGGATGTTGACGAGGTCGAACACCTCACCGAGGTTGACGGCGAACGAGTCCTTGCGCTGGCCGACGAACACCCGGCCGTTGCCGCAACCGGGGATCGCCGCGTCGTAGAGGAACGAGTTGGCGTAGGAGGCGTAGTCGGGGAACGACTTCCGGCCGATGTTGTCCATCGGCTTGCGGAAGTGCTCGCTGCCGTTGTCGAGCTGGGTCAATCCGCCCGAGGCACCGCCGGGGCGAATCACCCGCACGCGGTACGACTCGGTGACGTTGAGCGCCCCCTCGTCACCGGCGACGATCGGTCCGGCGTTCTTGAGCGGGATCGACACGCTCTTGTCGCCGACGTCGAGGCGGATATCCCTGAGCTGCTGGTCGGGCAGGAACTCGAAGATCACGTTCGGCCGACCGTCGCCGCTGTTGTCGATGTTGATCCGGTACCGGGCGTCCGGGTCGAGCGGGAAGTAGTTCGGCCCGCCGTACGGATCCTGCAGCGGCAGGTAGTTGGCGATCAGGGTGACGAAGCCGTCGCGGCCGGCCTCGTAGCTGCGGAACATGTAGAAGTCGGTGCCGTCGACCTGCGGGTGGGCGATGATTCCCGGCGCTTCGCGGTGGCTCGACGCTGCCAGCGGCAGCGCGGCGAGGAGTGCGAGGGCGCCCAGGGCGACCCGGGTTTTGCGTTTCGAGTGGGCTCTCATGCGGTAACTCTCCTGTAGGGCGTTGGGTGGGGCGATAGTTCGCGCGGTGATTCGACTGCCGCCGCACGATCTGCGGCTGCCGTTTCATCAGCCCTACGGAGTCCTCGTGCCACCGGATGAGGTGGGCGGGGGAACGCCTGCGTGCTCGCGCGCGGGAACCGGCGCTGGCTTCCGACGAGCGAGTCGCCGCCACCTGCTCTCCGGTTGCAGGCGTCCCGTTCGCCGTGTCCAGCGTCAGCCGCTTGACGTGGCGGCTTTCGCCCTGGCCCGCTGCGGCACGGATTCTCCGCGCGGCAGCGCCAGCGCCAGCACCCGCTCCCCGTCGCGCACCGCAAAGCCACGCACGACGAGTGGTTCGACCACCGCCAGCACTTCTTCCCGGGTTGCCGCTCGATCCGGGAGCGCCAGCGAATGCTCGCCGAGCCAGGCGAGGGTGCGGATCTGGTCGCAGTCGAGGTAAAGCCGCCGCTCGGCCCCCTCGAGCGCCGTCAGCGGCTGGATGGCACCCGGCCGCAGGTCCCAGACCCACAGCTCGTCTTCGCGCTCGACGGAGAACAGCTCGCTCTCCTCGTAGACCTCGCGCCAGCGCTCGATCGCCGCCACCAGCGGTGCCGTGTACCCGGTGATGTCGCGCCCGTCGCCGTAGCGGAACGCGAAGTAGTAGGCGAGATTCTCGAGCGCCGCCTCGTCGAGACCGTAGACGTGCCGGTAGGCGGGCGCGGGGCGCACATCGACGAAGCCCATCTCTTCCGAGCGCTCGAGATTCGGGCTCCACCGCACCAGGTGGATCGGCGTGCCGACCATCGGTGGCGGCAGGTGGCTCAGGTGCGGGATCAGCGCCGCCATCTTGCGGTACTCGTCCGGATCCTCGTTGGGGAAGCCCCAGAGGAAGTACCACGACGGCCAGACGCCGATCGTGGCGCACCACTTGAGCAGTTGCACGTTCTGGAGCGCCGACACGCCCTTGCGCATCTCGGCGAGCACCGGGTCGCTCAGACTCTCGATCCCCGGCTGGATCTCGGTCACGCCCGCCGCCTGCAGCAGCTCGATCTGGTCCTTGCGCAGGTTCGCCTTGGTCTCGTAGAAGAGCTTGAGGTCGAGCCCGGTCTCGGCGAGGCGCGGCAGGAAGTCGTCGAAGAACCTCATGTTGAGGATCGTGTCGACGACCATCAGGGGGTGGCCCGGGTAGGTGTCGATGAGGTGGAGCAGCTCCTCCATCGCGCGCTCGGAGCTCTTGCTGCGAAACGCCATCGAGGCGCCGTTGATGCCGCAGAAGGTGCAGTGCTGCTTCTCGCCCCACCAGCAGCCACGCGAGGTCTCGTAGACGAGCCGCGCCGTCATCGCGGCGGCCAGCGACGAGCCGTACCACTGATCGAAGAAGTCGTCGTAGTCGGGGTAGGGGAGGTCGTCCATCGCCGCGGTGCGCGGCGCCGTCAGCCGCTCGTCGGCCGCTCGCAGTTCGAGGTTCGCCGACGTGATCACTCCGTCGAGATCGTCTACCGGTTCTCCGGCGAGGACGCGCTCGACGATGCGTGGGAAGACGAGATCGGCCTCTCCCGACACCGAAGCGTCGACGAACCGGAAGCTCCTGATCGTCTCGAGCCCCATCACTCCCTCGACGTTGGCACCGCCGAAGAGGATGAAGAGATCGGGGTTGCGGCGCGCGAGCGCGCGGGCCAGGGCCAGGGCGGGTGCGTGCTGCTGGAAGACGCTGCTGAAGCCGACGATGCGCGGCTCGAGCGCCTCGATCGTCGCCACACAGTCGGTCACGAAGTCGTCGATCGAAGCCGCGGCGGCGAGAAAGTCGCGACGGCTGTCGACGGTCAGGCGATCGCCCGCCGCCGGATCGAGAATGTCGTCCATGTAGGCCTCGATCGAGTGGGGCGCTTCGTCGTGGAGGGCGCGAGAGAAGAGCCACTCGCCGGGCAGGCACGGTCCCGGCAGGCCGTTGGCCACGAGCTGGTAGAGCTCGACGCCGTAGCGCTCGGCGAACGCGAGATTGAGATAGAGCACCCGCGCGGTGACGTCGGGCACCGAAGCCTTCAGCAGACTGAGCGCGATCGACGGGTCGCGCAGCGGCGCGAACGGCATCCCCACCAGCACCACCTCTGCGGTGCCCCTGCCGTCGCCGCCGCGACCCGGTCGAGGTCTGTCCGTCGCTTCGATAGGTGCGATCGTAGCAATGCTTCGTCGCGTCGTCGCTTCGGAGGGCTTCCGACTCGCGTTGATAGCCTCCTGCCCATCTCCCGGAACCCGCGATTCAAACGCCGTCTGCGCGTCGAGGTGATCGAGCCCGATCTCGTGCTCGTGATCGATGACTGGCGCCACACGGCGCTTCCCGGTCGCCTGCTGCCGAAGCTCGTACCGCTGCTCGACGGCACGATGAGCCGCGAGGACGTCGTCGCGGCGGTCGAAGGGCATGCCACCGCCATCGACGTCGACTTCGGCCTGGACATGCTGCAAGCGGCGGGGGTTCTGGCGTCGGCGCCTCTGGACGACCCGCCGGCACCGTCCGCCGAGATCAGGCTCGCCCCGGTCGATCAGGGTGTCGCGCGCACCGTCCGACTCGTGACCTTCGGCGAGGTCGAGGAGTCCCTGCAGATCGGGACGCTCGAAGAGCACGGCGTGAGAGTCGCTACGGATGCGCAGCGGGTGCTCGTCCTCACCGAGGACTACCTCCATCCCGAAATCGAGGGCTGGCACGAAGAGGCCGTGAGAGGGAACGTCTCGTGGCTCCTCGCCCGACCGGTGGGAACGGAGTGCTGGGTCGGGCCGTCCTTCGGCCCGCGGACACCCGGCTGCTGGCCCTGCCTGGCGCGGCGGCTGCGCCGCAACCGCCCATGGCTCCAGCTCGAAGCGCCACGGGCCCATGTGATCGAAGCTGCGGCGCCGCTCTCCACCACCGCGCGGTCGCATCTGCGGGCCGCTCACACCTGGGTCGCCGAGCGGGCGGCTCGCTGGCTGACGGGCACGGCCGATGAGCCCGTCCTGACGAACACTCTCCACACCCTTTCCCATGTCACCGGAGAGGTTCGGCGGCACGTGGTCGTCCCTGCCTCCGACTGCCCGACCTGCTCTCGCGAACGAGCAACCGGGACGGAGGAATCGGGTGGGATCCGGACTCACGCTGCTACCGCTGCAGCGACCGGCGGCGGTTGGACGGACGGCGGTTACCGAAGCGTGGATCCGCAGGAGACCTGCGCGCGGCTCGAGCGTCACCTCAGCCCGCTGACCGGAGTCGTCTCGCGCCTCGAGCGGCAGGACGCCGGTGGATCCGTCGTCTACGTCGCCGAGCATCTCTTCCCGCCGCTGGTGGGACGCTCCGAGGGAGTCCATCGTGGCTGGCGCCGGCAGAGCGCCGGCAAGGGGTTTTCCGACGCTCAGGCGCGGGTGAGCGCGCTGGGCGAGGCGATCGAGCGCTACAGCGGTGTCTACAGAGGCGGCGACGCCACCTTGCGCGCGACCGCACGGGAGCTCGGCGACGACGCCGTGCCGGCCGGCGACGTGCTCCAGTTCAGCGCCCGGCAGCTGGCCGATCGGGACCGCTGGAACAGCCGAACGCGTCACCCCTACGAGCGCGTCCCCGAGACGTTCGACGACGGGCGGGAGCGCGACTGGACCGAGCTGAGACCGCTCGGCGGCGGTCCTCCGCGCTACCTGCCGACGGCACGGTGTTTCTACGGCCATCCCGAAGCGGACGACTGCCCGGCGGACTCGAACGGCACGGCGGCGGGCAACAGCTTCGAAGAAGCGGTCCTCCAGGGGCTGCTGGAGCTGATCGAGCGCGACGCCGTCGCCGTCTGGTGGTACAACCGCATTCCGCGGCCGCGGATCGCCCTCGACGGTGCCGAGATGCGCCGCATGAGCGAGCACTACCGCTCACTGGGGCGGCGACTCGCCGTCTACGACATCACCCACGACCTCGGCATTCCGACGTTCGCCGCCGTCGCCCGCGACGCGACGGCAAAGGAAGGGCAGCCGCTGCTCGGCTTCGGTGCCCACGTCGATCCGGCCATCGCCCTGGCCCGCGCCCTCAGCGAGATCAACCAGTTCCTCCCCGGCCTGCTCGCCGGCAGCGGGCGTCGGCTGGTGAGCCGACCGCTCGCGCTCGAGTGCCCGTTCCTCGACGAGCCGACCGGCGTGCGAGACCGAGGCGAGTTCGGGCCGCCGCTTGCCGACGACATCGCCTCAGCGATCGAGCTGTGCGTCGAGCGCCTGCTCGCAGCCGGCATCGAAACATTCGTCCTCGACCAGAGCCGTCCCGAGTTCGAGCTCGACGTCGTGCGAGTCGTCGCGCCGGGGCTGCGCCACTACTGGCCGCGCTTCGCTCCCGGCCGGCTGTTCGAGGTGCCGGTCGCGGTCGGCTGGCGGAGGACCCCGTGCAGCGAGAGCGACCTCCACGAGGCTCACGTACTGATCTGACGCCCTGAGCTGAAGCCCGATCCGAGAGCCCCGATCCGAGAGCCCCGGCCCATTGACGGCGCGTGGTCCGAGACCCTATGGTTTATGCGAACTCGCCAACATCATCGGGCTCCCCCGGCCAGGCTCTCCGGTTCCTTCACGTCGGCCTGTGCCGGGAGACGCAGAAAGAGGGGACTAGAGATGTCGGAAAAGGACGCGCAGGCTTTCTTCGATCATGTGGACCGGGACCCGGAACTGCAGGCCAGGCTCAAGGCGGTGTCCGCGAACTACATCGCGATCGCCCGGGACTGCGGCTACGACCTCACCCAGCAGGAGCTGCGTGAGCATCTGCAGGAGCGCTGGGGCGTCACCAAGCCGCCGGAGTACGACGATCCCGATACCACCTGCGCCGCCTGACGCGGTCGCAGCGCGACGACGGCGATGACCGACGGCGCCCGGAAGGCCGTGGCCGGCAAGGCGCCGGTTCGCGCGACCGACGCCCGCCTGCGCCCCGAGGCCGCCCCTTCCGGCGGAGAGCGCATCGAGGCCACCCTGGTCCTGCGCTCACGGGCGTCGCCCGGGGAGATCGACTCGGCGCTCGAGACGATCGCTTCCCAGAGACCGACCGAACGCAGCGACCTCTCGACCGACGACTTCGCCGCGCGCTTCGGTGTCTCCGAGCGCGATCTCGAGCAGGTCGCCCGCTTCGCCGAGCAGGCAGAGCTCGAGGTCGTGCGGACCGACCGGGCATTGCGCCTGGTGACCGTGGCCGGAGCCGCGAGCGCCTTCGAGCGCGCGCTCGGCGTCGAGTTCACCGGCCTCGAGACCCGCGGCACCATGCATCGGGTGCACACCGGCGACGCGACGATGCCGGCGGAGCTCGGCGACCTCGTCGAGGAGGTGCTCGGCCTCGACAACCTGCCGCTGTTCGAGCGTCCGGCCGACGCCCGGGACCATCCGCAGGCGACGGCCGTCGACAAGCAGGGACCGGGAGACCTGATCGAGCCTGTCGCGGTGGCGAAGCACTACGGCTTTCCGGCCGATTCGCTGGGCAAGGGCCGCAAGGTCGCGATCGTCCTCCTCGGCGGCGGCTTCTACGACTCCGACATCGAGCGCTACTTCGCCGAGCTCGGCCTCGACCTGCCGCCGATCGCCGTCACCGAGGTCGACGGGCAGAGGAACGACCCCGTAGCGCAGCCGGTGCTGCGCGACTACCTGCGCTCGATCGGATTGGCGCCGCCGATCGACGGTCCGCCGGAGACGGATACGAAACCGGACGCCGAGACGGTCCGCCGCATCTGGTGGACGATCGAGGCGACGATCGACGTCCAGCTCGTCGGTGCGTTCGCCAACGCCGCGTCGATCCGGGTCTACTTCGCACCCAACTCGGCGCGCGGCAAGCTCGAGGGATTGGCGGCGGCGCTGTCCGATCCCGCCGGGCTGCCGGACGTCGTCTCCTGCAGCTGGGGGCAGGTGGAGGCGAACCTGACACCGGCGTTCATCGACGCCTTGAACGGCATCTTCGCGGGGGCGGCGCTGCGCGGCGTGTCGATCTGCTACTCGTCGGGCGACAAGGGTGCCAACCCCGGCGCCGACGGCAGGCCGCGGGTGCAGTTCCCCGCGACCAGCCCTTACGTGCTCGCCTGCGGCGGCACGACGCTCGAGCCGTCCTCGGACCGACCGGAGGACGCATGGAACGAGTCCTCGGCGACGCGCACGACGGCGACCGGCGGCGGCTTCAGCGACGTCTTCCCCGTGCCCGCATGGCAGGAGGGGCAGATCGCCGACCCCTCGGCGGCGACACCTCCCGGGCGCGGCATCCCCGACGTCGCCGGCAAGGCCGACATCGGCGACGGCTACGCGATGCTGATCGCCGGTCTCTGGATCGCCATGGGCGGCACCAGTGCCGCGGCGCCGATGTGGGCGGGACTGCTCGCGTGCGCCAACGAGAGTCTCGGCGCGCGTGCAGGCTGGATCAACCCTTTGCTCTACCATCCCGATTTCGCGTCGGTCTTCACCGACATCACGGCCGGCAACAACGGCACCTTCGATGCCGGTGCCGGATGGGACGCCTGCACCGGCCAGGGTTCGCCACGCGGCGAGGAGCTGATCGCAGCGCTGCGCGGCGCCCGGGCGAAGGGCTGACCCTCAGTCTGTCCTGCTCTCGGCGCGGCTGCCGAGGATCAGCTCCGCCACCGACGTCTCGTCGTAGTAGTTCGTGCCGGAGGCGGCGGCAAAGAGATCCGAGTCGCCACCGCCGAGGGCGCACACCGCCAGATCCATGGCCGTCGCTGCCAGGTAGACGTTGTGGATCAGCACTCCGGCGTCCTTGAGGATCGTGGCGTAGCCGATCGACGAGTACTTCCAGAACACCCGTCGAAACCGCGCCGCCAGGATCATCAGCACCTGCGGCTCGGTCTCGGCACCGGCAGTGCGCCGGGCCGAGTGCAGCAGGCGATCGACTTCGGGCGTGCGACCGCTCAGCCGGGCGAGTCGGTGGGCGTCCGGCTCGTAGTGGAAGAGCCCGGGCTCGAGCCCTCGGCAACGGGAGACCGCCAGATAGACCTCGAGCTCGTAGGCGGCACCGCCGCCGGGGTAGGGCCGCTCACTCGTCTCGTAGCGCCCGCCCGAAACCGAGCCGCCCGAGACCGAACCACGAGCCCCCACAGCTCTGTAGAGCAGCTCCCCGAGCTCCTCGAGTCGCAGCGCCTGCTCGCCGTGAGAGCGGCGCGACCGTCGCTCTTCGACGACCCGGGTGAGGGGCGGGTCCTCGCGGGCGAGCCGGTCGAGGTCCGGGCGATGAAGCTTCACGACCTGGTCCGTCGCATGGTGACGGAACGCCGGCAGCGCTTCGAGCTCACCGTCGAGGCGGTAGGTCGCGCCGAGCCGGCTGCCATGTCGACCCGACCGACTGCGGGCGTGGAACACCAGGTCGTGGGCCTCCCACTGCCTCAGGGAGGGATCGCGATCCTCTGCCGGGACGCCGTCCTCGTCGACCGTCGTCAGGATCTCGGCACCGTATGCCAGAGCGACGACCGCGGCGAGCGCCTCGGGCGAGAGCTCGTCGCTCTCGAGAGTTCCCGGGTCGGTCGGCGTGGCGAGCTCCTGGAAGAGCGCCGCAGCAGCCGGATCGTGGAGCAGCAGCTTCGCCCGCGAACGCGGCGAGACCACGGTGAGGCCGGCGGCACCGCGGTGGAGCGTCGCAAAGCGGGAGAGCACCAACCGTGCGCCGGGCTTCGCGACACGGCAGGTCGGCTCACAGGGCGCCGCCCGCGGTACGGCCGTGGCGACGTCCCGCCCCCCGTCGATGACCGCTCGGCACAGACCGCCCCCGGAGACGAGCTCGGCCAGCAGATCGGCCAACTCGGCGGTCGGGTTTCGCAGCGTTCCCGACTCCTCGACACCCTCACCCAGCAGCCCTCGCACCACCTGGAGCAGCGCCTCCGACGGCTCCGAGAGGACGACCCGGGCACGTCCTGCCGAGAGCAGAAACTGGCGCGGGTAGCGCTCTTCGAGCTCTGATCCCGGGGGCAGCCGCAGGACGACGGGCCCCGCCATCAAATGGGATCAGGCCGCCTCTCGCAGCCGCGCGAGCAGGTCGCTCAGCGGCTGCTCGAGATACTTGGGCAGGTCGCCGCGCGACCGCGCCTCCTCGAGAATGGCGATCATGCCGTCGAAGCGCTCCTTGGCCGCGGACACCACCTCGCGCACCCGATCGTCGTCCCGCAGCGACTCGAGCTCCTCGTTGAAGAGCAGGTAGTCGTAGGTGTCGTTGATCTCGATCCGGTGACGGTGGTGGAGCAGTTCGATCGCCTCTCTGCGGTAGCCGTGGCGGGCGAGGAGCATGGTGATCCCGAGAGTCGTCTGCTCCCAGCGCGGGAACGGCACCTCTCCTCGTCCCAGGGAGACGAGTCGCTCGACCACCTCGCGCGCCTTGTCCCCGGTAGCTCGGCCCGCCGCGGCCTCGACACCGAGGGTAGCGATGTCGCGCGCGAAAGCGACCCACTGGGGATGAAGCCGCCCCTCGTCGACGACGCCCTCCAGCTCTTCGGCAACCGCGAGGGCTCGCTGCTCTTCGCCGTGCACCGTCAGCACCAGCGACTGGACGTAGCGCCCGAAGGGAATGTCGGGCTCGACCTCGAACGCCGCGTCGAGCTGCGCCAGCGCCTCGTCGGTGCGATGGAGGATGGTCAGGAAGAGCGCCTCGAAGATCGGCCCGTTGACCAGCAGCGGATCGAGCGCCGACGCCTTCTGCGACGCGATGAGCGCCAGCTCGTGCGAGTTCGACATCAGCGGGATGCTCAGACGGCGATGCGAGTAGCCGTCGCGCGGCCCGTAGGTCGCAGACTTCAACGCGAAGTCGAGCTTGCGCCGGTAGCTCTCCGGTGTGCGGCCGCTCTCGATCGAGCTCAGCACTCCCCACGCCTTGCTCGAGCGGGGATCGTGCTCCATCGCCCGGTTGGCCCACGTCTCGATCTCGGGGAGAACCTCGAGCATCGAGACTCCGGTTGCGAGACGGGCAAAGTGGAGCTGAGCGATCTCGGCTGCCGCCTCGCCGTCACCCGGATCGAGTGCGAAGCTCTCCTCGAAGGCCGCCTGCGCCCGTTCGTAGTCGCCGATCCGCCCGCGGTTGGTGAAGAGGCTCGAGTAGTAGCGGCCGCGCTGCAGGAGCGACTCCGCCTCCGGGTCGAGGGTGGCGGCCGGAAGCGCCTCGATCTCGACCCCCGGCCTCAGCGCCATCCTGAGGCTCTCCGCAGCTTCCCGCGAGAGCCGCGCATAGTCGGTCCGCGCCCCCGCGAAGTTGCCGCTCCAGACGATCCCGAGCTCTGCGGCGTCGACGAGCTGAACCGTCAGTTCGAGCCGCTCGTCGACGACGCGTGCGCTCGGCACCACCATCGCCTCGACCGCGTAGGCCTGCGCCAGCCGTCGCAAGCCGCCCGGTGTCGCCTCGACGAGGAGGCTCGAGGGCGGGATCTTGGTGTCGAGCCCCTGCGTCTGCAGCAGACCGGCGGAGATCGAGTTGGCGATCGCGTCGGCGAGGAAGCTATCCTCCTCCCCGGCCGTCAGCTCTCCCGGCAGGACGACAACCGAGGAGATGACCCCGTCGTCGCCTTGCGGAGCGACCTCTTCCGGGCCGAACGGTCGCGTCAGCAGCAGGAAGGCGACCAGCGCGATCATCAGAAGCGCGGACCCCCAGACCGCGGGGCGGGAGAGGAGCTCTCCGAAGCTCCCGGTAGAGCCGCCCGGATCGAGCGCCGGGCCGAGCTCCTCGAGGGCGGTCTCGAGCTCACGGGCGTCGCGGAAGCGGGCGTCGGTGTCTTTCTCGAGACAGCGCAGGATGACCTTCTCGAGCTGCGGGTCGAGCTCCGGATTGAGCTCGGTCGGCGGCGGCGGATTGTGGTGCTGGATCGAGTTCGCGAGCTGCTCGGCGGTGTCATCGCCGAACGGACGGGCACCGGTGGCCGCCTGATAGAGCACCACACCGAGGGCGTAGACGTCGGTCTGTGGATTCGCCCGCGCCCCTCGCACCAGTTCCGGCGCGGCGTACGGCAGCGGGCCGTGCAACTTGACCTCGCGCTCCGCGTCCGGCCGGTCGGCGACGAGCGCCACGCCGAAATCGAGCAGCTTGGCCCCCCCGTCGCCCGCGAGCAGGATGTTCCCCGGCTTGACGTCGCGGTGAACGATCCCGGCGTCGTGTGCCGCCGCGAGGCCGGCGGCGATCTGCGATCCGAGCCGAGCCACGTCGGCCGACGACAACGGCCCGCGGGTGAGGCGCATGGCGAGCGACTCTCCATCGACGTACTCCATCGCCAGGAAGTCGACCTTCCCCTCCTGGAACTCGACCCCTTCCCCGAACTCGATCAGTGCCGCCACGTGAGGGTGGTTCAGCCGCGAGAGCGCCTCCGCCTCGCCGCGGAAGCGCGCGCGCGCCTCCTCCCCGTCCAGCAGCCCGGGACGCAGCACCTTGAGGGCGACGTCGCGATCCATCTGGCTGTCGTGTGCGCGGTAGACGTCGCCCATGGCACCGACGTCGAGTCGCTCGACCACCGTGTAGGAACCGAGGGTGTCGAGATACTCGAGCGCCGCTCGCGGGGAGGTGCCGGGCGGGCGCGACCTCAGCTCGCCGGTCGTTGAGCCGGTAGTTGAGCCGCTCGGCGACGGTCCCGTACGCGGAGGCCCGGTGCGGTCGGGGGCGAGGAACGGGTGCAGGGCGTCCTCGAGCTCGATCCGCGCGTCGGCGATCGAATGCAGGCGTCGTTCGCGGTCCTTGTGCAGGCAGCGGCCCAGCAGCGTCCGCACCGGGTCGGGCAGGTCGGGCGGCAACGCCGCCCAGTCGGGCTCGCTGTCGCTGACGGCGGTCACCGTTTCGAGGACGGTCCCGCCCTCGAACGCCATCCTCCCGGTCAGCGACTCGTAGAGGACGCAGCCGAACGCCCAGATGTCGACCCGCTCGTCGATGTCGGCGATCCGCAGCTGCTCCGGACTCATGTAGGACACGGTGCCGAGCACCGTGCCGGCGGCGGTGAGGTTCGGGTCGTCCACGCCCGCCGGAGCGGCGCGGCCCGCCACTCGACCAGGGGACTGGAGCGGCTCTTCGAACGAGTCGGTCGGCTCTGCCGAGTCGAGGTGGTCGAGATCGAGCGTTCTCGTCTCCGGCTCCGCCTCGTCTGCCGCTTCCGGCGCCGCCGGTTCGGATGTCTGCGGCACCTCGAGCCCAGGATCCGTGAGATCGATCGCCTGTGTCTCGGGACCCGCCGCCGGGGTCGCGGAGCTCGCAGCGGTCTGTGAACTCAGCGCCTTCGCGACCCCGAAGTCCAGCACCTTGACCCACCCGTCCTTCGAGATCATGACGTTGGCCGGCTTGAGATCGCGATGGATGATGCCCTGCCGGTGGGCGGCTTCGAGGGCGCTCGCGATCTGCCGGTTGACCTTCAACGCCGACTCGACGTCGAGAGGGCCGCGGGCGAGGCGGTCGTCGAGGGTCTCCCCCTCCACCAGCTCGAGCACCAGCACCTGATTGCCGTCGACCTCCTCGAAGCCGAAGACGGTCGCGATGTTCGGGTTGTTGACCGACGCCAGCAGCAACGCCTCACGGCGGAAGCGCTTGAGCGCCGATTCGTCCTTCACCAGCGAGTCGGGGAGCACCTTGAGGGCGACCTCGCGCTCGAGCGTCGGGTCGAGCCCGCGGTACACCTCGCCCATGCTGCCCGCGCCGAGGCGCGAGAGCACTTTGTAGGGACCCAGAGTTGCCGGCATGTCCATCGGACCGCCGGAAATCTACCACCGCCTCCGGGGTCGTCAGAGCCCGCCGGAGGGCTCATGTGGAAGCGCCGGAGAGGCTCCGCGACGCGTTCCACGCTCGTTGCGCGGCCGCCCTCAGCGGTAGTTGGCGGCGAGGGTCTTCTTGCGCAGGCGGAACGCCTTCGGCGTCACCTCGATGAGCTCGTCCTCGGCGATGAACTCGATCGCCTGCTCGAGCGACAGCAGCGTCGGCGGGACGAGGCGCACCAGCTCGTCGGCCGACGCCGCCCGCATGTTGGTGAGCTTCTTCTCCTTGGTGATGTTGACGTCGAGATCGCTCGGTCGAGAATGCTCGCCGACCACCATCCCCTCGTAGACGGTCTCGCCGGGCGGGATGAAGAAGATGCCGCGCGGCTGCAGGTGCTCGATGGCGAACGGCGTCGCGCGACCGGAGCGGTCGGCGATCAGCGCGCCGGTCGTGCGTTGCGGGATGTCGCCCTGCCACGGCCCGAAGCCGTCGAAGAGATGGTTGAGGATCCCGGTCCCCTTGGTCTCGGTCAGGAACTCGGTGCGGAAGCCGATGAGGCCGCGCGACGGCACCCGGAACTCCATCCGCACCCGGCCGCTGCCGTGGTTGGTCATCTTCATCATCCGGCCGCGGCGCGGGCCCAGGTTCTGCGTCACCGCGCCGACGAACTCCTCCGGGCAGTCGATGGTGAGGATCTCCATCGGCTCCTCGAGCTGGCCCTCTTCGTCTCTGCGGGTCAGAACCTGTGGTTTGCCGACCGAAAGTTCGTAGCCCTCGCGCCGCATCATCTCGATCAGAATGGCGAGCTGCAGCTCGCCGCGCCCCGAGACCTTGAAGCCGCGGCCGCCCTCGGCATCCTCGACCCGGATCGAGACGTTGGTCCAGGTCTCGCGCTCGAGCCGCTCGCGGATCTTGTTGGAGGTGACGTGCTTGCCCTCGGTGCCGGCCAGCGGTGAGTCGTTGACCGAGAACACCATCGCCAGCGTCGGCTCGTCGACTGTGATCGGCGGGAGCGCACGGGAGTCGTCGGCGTCGGCGATCGTCTCGCCGATCGCCACCTCGTCGAAGCCGGCGACCGCGACGATGTCGCCGGGGCCCGCACGGTCGATCTTCACCCTCTCGAGGCCGTCGTAGCCGTAGAGATGCGCCACCTTGACCGTCTCGATCGAACCGTCGAGCCGGCAACGGGCGACGGTGGTCCCGCGCTCGACCTCGCCCTCGAAGACCCGTCCGATGCCGAGCCGGCCGACGTAGTCGTCGTGACCGAGGGTGGTGACGAGCATCTGGAGTGGATGCCCCTCCTCGAAGGACGGCGGCGGGACGGTTTCGAGGATCTGCTCGAAGAGCGGCTCGAGGGTCTGGTCGGGGCCGTCGGCCTCGGTGCGGCAGATGCCGTCGCGCGCCACCGCGTAGAGCACCGGGAACTCGATCTGTTCCTCGCTCGCGTCGAGGTCGATGAAGAGATCGTAGACCTCGTCGACCACCTCGGAGATCCTCGCATCGGCACGGTCGATCTTGTTGATCACGACGATCGGCGCGAGCCCCGCCTCGAGCGCCTTGCGCAGCACGAAGCGGGTCTGCGGAAGCGGCCCCTCGCTGGCATCGACCAGCAGCAGCACGCCGTCGACCAGCTTCAGGGTGCGTTCGACCTCGCCGCCGAAGTCGGCATGACCCGGAGTGTCGACGATGTTGATCCGCGTCTCGCCGTACTGGATGGCCGTGTTCTTGGCCATGATGGTGATGCCCTTCTCGCGCTCCAGATCGATCGAGTCCATCACCCGCTCGGCGACCTCCTCGTTGTCGCGGAAGATGCCGCTTTGCCACAGCATCGAGTCGACCAGCGTGGTCTTGCCGTGATCGACGTGGGCGATGATCGCCAGGTTGCGCAGGTCGGTGCGGACGGAACGAGTCATGGTGTCTCCGGAACTGTGACGGGACGGGTTGAGGCAGCTGGGGAGAAGACGGGCGGGTGCTGCGGCTCGGCCGGAGCGGCGCGGACCCTAGCACTGATGGCCGGCGGTAGCGAGCTTGCGCTCCGAGACGCGTGTTCATCCAGGAACGGGGGCGCTGCGTAGGCCGGAGTATGACCCCGGCCCACGATCGATCAGGAGGCTCGTGATGCTCCATCCCCGTTTCGCCCTGCTGCGGTCATGCCGCGCCGGGAACCTTCTGCGTGCTCGTACTGTCTTCGCCCTGGCTTTCGTGTTGGCGCTACCAGGAGCCGCCAAAGCCCGGTTCCTCGAATGGGAGTCCTTCCCCGTGACCAACCCGTTCAGCGTCACGCCGGTGCTGCGGGGCGTCAATCTGCCGGCCAGCCTCGGAAACCCGATGGTGCGCCTCGAAGCGCTCGTCGGCTACAACTCGGGCGGCAACCGATTCGACTACCACTCCTCGGCGCTGCTACCGGCGCTCGATACCGGACCGTCCTCGCGGCGGGTGCTGATCGACGACGATGTCGTCTTCAGTTCCGCCGGCGTCCAGCCGGCGCTCGACGGACTGTGCTGCTCGAACTACGGCAAGGGGCTCGACGACGACGCCAGCCTGCACTACCTGAGCGACTTCAACACCCTGGAGAGTTTCGAAATCGAGATCGGCGCTCCAGCGGCGGGGGTGGTCGCCGTCGAGAGTCGCCGGTCGCTCGGGCACGATGGCGACATATCCGACGACGACGACGATCACGACGACGATGACGACGACGAGCGCCAGAGCGGTGGCCTCGAAGGCACGGTCGGCTTCCGTCGGATCATGGTGACGTCGAACTTTCCCGGCAACGGGCTCGACGTCCACTCCGACGCCGGGACCGAGGGCGGCCACGTCCTCGAGACGACAATCCCCGACTGCCGCGGCGTCAGCTCCAACTGGCACTTCTCGCGCTCGGGATCCGGCTCTCTCGACGAGAGCTTCATCTCCTGCGTGACGACGGCCAACCGCTTCGTCATCAAGCGCATGTCGCACATCAACTTCACGGTCTCCGAGATCGTGCTCAACAACGGCCTGCCGGCGAGCGCGTCGCAGTTCACCTACACCCAGAGCCGCAGTTGCCCGCTCGACACCGGCTACGTGATCGGCACTCTCGAGCCGCGCCCCGACCTCGGGATCACCAACTTCTACGCCGTCTTCCTCGGCCCCGGAGGAGGGCTTCAGGGGATCTCGTCGGTCGTGCTTCCGGGAGCGCGCGCCAACCGCCAGGCTTTCGACTGCGAGGCCAACGGGCAGTTCGCCAGTTTCCTCTATCACGGCAGCGGCGAGACGACGGGGACGACCGACACGTTCGTCATCCAGACGACGCTCGCTTCGACCTCGGCGCAGGGCGGCGAGCCGATGCTGGTCGACCGGGTCACCGAGAACCGGCGCACCGACTGGGCGGGAGCCTTCAACGACCTCGTGAGGACGCGTGGCGGAACGCGCATCTTCCACGCCTTCACCCGACTGCAGCCGGTGGCCGAGTTGCAGTTCGGCACCGGGTCCGAGGTCCGCTACGGCGGCGTGGTGGTGCCGATCCTGATGGACGACTTCGAGTCCGGCGATCTGCGCTACTGGAGCAACGTCGTCGACTGAGCCCGCGTCCGTTCGACCGGCAGGGCCAACCCCGGCCCGCCGGTCGGACGGCGCCCCCAACGAGGGACAGCGGAGCATGAGAGCCCAGCGCGTCACCGCCTCGCTCGCGGTCGTCTGCGCCGGACTGCTCTTCGGACTGCTGTTCGAACCGCAAGCGGCCTGCGCCGACGAGAAGCTCTCGGTCCGGCTCCCGTGGTCGCGAGTGATCGCCACCGAGCCACCCGATCGCTCGATGCTGGTGGAGCTTCTGACGCGCGTGTCCCGGGGCACGCTCGCGCCGCCGGCAGACGACTCATCGATCGATGACGGAGCGGCGATCGTCGCAGTGACGGTGTCGGACGGGAACGCCAAGGGAATCACCGCCTGGGGCTCGGGAGTCGATCTCGACTCGGCCGCCTCCGACGCCTCGCTCCGCCTGCGGTTGCCGGAAGCGTTCACGGCTCGCTGGTGGCGGATCGATGTGCCGTTCGCCGTCGAGACCGTCGACGATGCCACCTCCGCGACCCTCGCCGGCGTGCACGGTCTCGCGGTGGCGCCTCGTTCAGCGGTGGGCGGCTCCGCCTGGCTGCCACTCGAGGCGGCGACGCTCGCGGAGGCCGCAGATCGGATCATCGACCCGCAGAGGATCGAGCACGGGCAGGAGGAGACGCTCCTGCGCTTCCGCACCGCCTGGGCGTTCTCGGACGGTGACGAGATCTCCGTCGATCCCGGTGGCGCACCACCGCCCGTGGATCGCGCCGACGCGTGGGACGCGGCGGTCGGGGCGGGAGCCTTCCTCGAGCGTGCCGTGGGGGAGAGCGGCCGCTTCCGCTATCTGCTGCCGTCCCGGTCGCCCGACGACTACAACATCCTGCGGCACTCAGGCGCACTGTGGTCGATGATCGAGCTCCTCGAGCACGCCCCCGACGCTGCTCTTCGAGCGGCCGTCGAGAGGGGGCTCGACTTCCTCGTCAGGCAAATCCGCGACTGCCGGCTCGGGCCGGAAACATACCGCTGCGTGATCGAGAGGGGCGAGGTCAAGCTCGGCGGTCAGGCCCTCGCCGCCCTCGTCCTGCTCGAGTACTCGACGCTGACCGGCGACGACCGGTGGGCCGGGGAGGCGGACGCCCTGCTCGAGTGGATTCGCGCGGTTCAGACGCCGGCCGGTCGCTTCGCCATCCACATCCAGACATGGCCCGGGGGCAGCGTCCTGGCGACGGCCTCGAACTACTACTCCGCCCAGGCCGTCCTCGCCCTCGTCGTGGCGGCGGAACGAAGCGCAGAGTCGGAGCTCCTCGTCGCGGCGGCCGAGGCGGCGCGATGGCTGCGTGAACACCCGTCGCCGTCCGGGCCCCCGAACCACTGGGAGCTGATCGCCATCGACCGCCTTCACCGGCACCGACCTTCGCTCGAACTCGCCCGTCGTGCCGCCCGACTGGGCGCCGAGATCGTCTCGGCGCAGAACGTCGACCCGCGTTGGGCGGTCGGCAGCTTCGGCGACCCCCCGGCCGCACGCGCGGCTCGCCTCGAGGGCCTGGCAGCGGCGATCCGCCTGCTCCGTCGAGCCGGCGAAGAGACGACCGCTCTCGAGTCGGCGCTCGACCTCGGGGTGGCCCACCAGTTGCTACTCCAGGAACGTCCCGCGACCGCGATCCTGCGCACCGATCCCCAGTCCTGGCTCGGCGGCTTCCGCTGGCAGCACCACCGGAGGGCGATCCGCATCGACCACGTGCAGCACAACCTCTCGGCGCTCCTCGCCTGGCTCGCGCTCCGCGAGCCTGAGCCAGCACCCCATCCAGGCCAGGCTCAGCGCGGTTCGATGTCGTCGCTGTAGTCGGCGCCCTTGTCGAGGCCGGAAGCGATCCACTCGAGGAACTTCGCCTCGCCGCGCGAAACCTGGAACGCCAGGATCTCGGGCAGGTCGTAGGTCGACAGCTCTCGGATCGCCTCTTCGATCGCCTCGTACTCCTCGTCCGTCGTCTTGGCGATCAGCAGGAACTCGTCGTCGTCGAACACCTTGCCCTGCCAGCGGTAGACCGAACGCTGCACCTTGACGATGTTGACGCACGCGGCGTGGCGGCGCACGACGAGCTGGTCCGCGACCAGGTTCGCCTGCTCTTCGCACCCGACGCTGGTGACGACGACGAGATAACCCACGGCCGGGAACTCTCTCAGAACCGCGCCTCCCGCCGCAAGACGCTCAGTCGGGGTGCCAGCTTTCCCGGGCCGGGTCGTAGACCAGAACCTTGACCTTGCCGGTGCCGCCGAAGAGCCTCACCACCGCCAGGGCCCGAACGCCGTCCGTCAGGTAGAGCGACCCCGGGGTCGACTCACCGAACGGGTTGAACGACGCGATGTCGGAGCGGTTGAAGCGGATCGGGTCGTCGAGCCGATCAAGACGACGGCTCGGCCGCGCCGGGTCGCGCGGCGCCGGACCGGGCGGAAAGCCGAGGCGCACGTGAGCGCCGACGTGCTGCAGCTGCATCGGCGGTCCGATCGCCGGATCGACCCCCGAGCGAATGTCGGCAGTCCTGACCCCGTCGCCGTCGCCGTCCCGGTGGAGTGCGAAGGCGACCCGGCCTTGCTCGACCGGCCAGAACTTGACGCCGACGTTCGAGCGCGTCGAGACGGCGAGGATCCGTGCCTTGCGCAGCACACCGACGAACTCGGCGGCCGCCATTCTCACCCTCAACGCACTCGACCAGCGCAGCACCGGCGGAATCGCCACCGCCGCCGTCGAGCCGACGATCGCCAGCGCCACGACGAGCTGCACGAGCTGGAAGCCGCGACCGTGCCGAAGAGGGCGGGGCGCCGAGACGCCCCGCCCGCGGTCGATCGGACCGCTACTCCTCGCCACCGTCGGCCTGAGAGGCGATGCGCACCTTCTCCCCGAGGGTGGTCTCGCCCGTCACGGTGACGTGCGGCTCCATGAGCTCGAAGGTCCGGTCGCCGATGCCCTTGACCAGCAGCAGGTCCTCGGGCGCCTTGAAGCTGCCGTTCTCCTCGCGGAAGTCGACGATCCGCTGGGCGACGGTCTCGCCGACGCGCGGCAGAAGCGCCAGCTCGTCGACATCGGCGGTGTTGATGTTGACCACCCCCTGAGCGGCGAGCGCCGGCAGGGCGGCGAGCACGAGCAGGAAGGCGATGGCGGTGAGGGTCTTGTGAATGCGAAACATGTGTGTCTCCTTGGTGATGGTGAGATTCGGTTCTTCGATTGCCGGCTTTACCTCTGTCGAGGGCGGGCGCCGGCACAGCCCGTGTCTGTCGCGTTTGCGGTGGCAGTGGGTCTGTGCGACCTCCTTTCTCCGGTCCTTGATCTGGCTTCGCCGCAGTGACAGATCAAGCTCCAAGCCATCCGGGGGTCGGCTCATAAACCATTGAAAAAACGTCGCTTACGAGGATTTCGTCGACCAGGAGCCATATCGGGCCGTCCAGCGATCTGGCAGCGTGGTCGCGGTCGCGCCACGAGCTCGAGGCTCAGCTACCAGGCGACGACGGCGTCGGCTTCCCGATCGGGGAGGCCGGGCTCTCGTGTCCAGCGAACTGGACGCGCGCAAGATCGCTGGACAGGCCGGGGCCCGGACGGGCGAACTGCTAGATTAGGCGGCCGATGAGCCGCCGGAAGAACAGCAGAGGGGGAGGCGAGGGCGGTGAGCGCAAGCGGCGTCACGACGGCCGCGACGCCCCGGAGGAAGCAGGAGCGACCGGCAGCGGGCGATCGACCTCGACGCTGCGCGAGTATTTCGAGGCACTCCTGATCGCCGGCGCCTTCCTCGGGTTCTCCAACACCTTCGTCGTCAAGACCTTCTACATCCCCAGTGCGTCGATGGAGGAGACGCTCCTGATCGGCGACCACCTGTTCGTCAATCGCTACATCTACGGCTGGGGGAGCGAGACGGCGGCCGGTCTGCCGGGCCGCGACGTCAGGCGTGGTGACGTCGTCATCTTCCGCAACCCCAAGACGCCGACCCAGGACATGGTGAAACGCTGCATCGGCCTGCCGGGTGACGTGATCGAAGTCGCCTCCAAGGATCTCTACATCAACGGAGAGTGGGTGGAGGATTCGAGCTACACCCAGCACACGAGACCGTGGGTCGGGGAGCCGAGCGACAACTTCGGCCCGTTCACCGTGCCGGACGATCACTACTTCTGCATGGGCGACAACCGGGACAATTCGCGCGACTCGCGCAGTTGGGGCCCGGTGCCCCGCAATCTCGTCAAGGGCCGGGCCTTCCTCATCTACTGGTCCTACGGCGGCGACACTTCCGACGGCGTGTGGCGGGGTTGGGGGCACCGCCTGAAGCTCTTCGCGCGCACCGTGGTCGGCTTCTTCACGCGCACCCGGTGGGAGCGCACCTTCACGCTCGTGCGCTGACGGTGAGGCGTTGACGACAGCTCACGCAGCTCAGCCCGGCCGCAGCCCGCTCCGAGACAACATCGAGGCGTTGCTGATCGCGATGCTGCTGGCGTTCTTCGCCAAGACCTTCGTCGTTCAGGCGTTCAAGATCCCCAGCGGCTCGATGGAGCAGAACCTGCTGATCGGCGATCACATCCTCGTCAACAAGTTCGCCTACGCGCCGACGAGCGGGGAGTGGGAGCGTCGCCTGCTGCCGGTGCGATCGCCGCAACGTGGAGACGTGGTCGTCTTCAAGTTTCCCGACGAACCGGAGCGCGACTTCATCAAGAGATGCATCGCCCTGCCGGGCGATCGCATCGAGCTGATCGACAAGCAGGTGTGGGTCAACGGTCGCCGTCTCGAGGAGAGCGCCTACGTCTACTTCGCCGACCCGCGCACCTACACCCGTCGCGAATCACTGTTCGTGAGCGACGCCTTCCGGCTGCGCGACAACTACGGCCCGTACACGGTGCCGGAGGGGCACTTCTTCGTCATGGGCGACAACCGGGACAACTCCAACGATTCCCGCGCGTGGGGAACGGTGCCGGCGCACTTCGTCAAGGGGCGGGCGCTGCTCGTCTACTGGTCCTTCGACCACGGTGAGGGGAACATCGAGTGGCAGGGCTACCGCGCCAAGTTCGAACAGCTCGCCACCGTCGCGCGCGGTTTCTTCAGCCGCACCCGATGGGAGCGGACCCTGCTGCCGGTGCGCTGAACGCTGCTAGCATAGCCAGCCCCGCTCGAAGGAAAGGACGAGAGCATGCGATTCAGACAACGTCAGGCCGGTGAGGGCATCGCCGGATGTGCCCTGTGGGCCGTGATCCTCGGCATCGCCGTACTGATCGTCATCAAGATCGTGCCCGTCAAGGTCCAGAGCGCGGAGCTCAAGGACTTCATGCTCGAGCAGGCGAAGTTCGCCGGTAGGCGGGCCAACGCCGACCGCATCAAGAAGGCGATTCTCGACAAGGCCGATGAGCTCGGCCTCCCGGTGACCAAGGAAGACGTGTCGGTGAGACTCAGCGGCGGCAGAATCCGGATGCGCTGCACCTATGTGGTGCCGGTCGATCTGGTCGTCCACACCTACATGTGGAAGTTCGACCACCAGGTCGATCGACCTATCTTCATCATCTGAGCGGGCAGCTCGTCAGCCCGCTCCCAACGCCTGCCGCCAACGCTCGAGCTCG
Organism: Candidatus Multivoradales bacterium; assembly: GCA_965223855.1. Taxonomy (GTDB): domain Bacteria; phylum Acidobacteriota; class Thermoanaerobaculia; order Multivoradales; family JAHEKO01; genus CALZKB01. Next base: position 802,393 of record CBDCXM010000009.1, on the reverse strand, counting down.
AGCCCGGGGTTCGCGGCCTGTGTGAGCGGCCGCCCGACCACCAGCAGGTCGGCCCCGGCGTCGAGCGCCTCGCGAGGACCGGCGACCCGCGCCTGATCGTCGTTCGCCACCGGTGCCAGCCGAATCCCGGGGGTGACGAGCTCGAACGGCGCCGCCAGGTTCGAGCGCAACCGCGCCACCTCGAGCGCCGAGCATACGGCGCCGTGGCAGCCGGCCGCAGCCGCCATCGACGCCCATCGCCGGGCGCGCCCGGCGGAGCTCCCCGGGTAGCCGAGTTGCTCGAGGGCGTCGGTATCGAGATGGGTCAGGAGGGTGACCGCCAGGAGCCGCACCCGATCGGCGGCGGCAGCGGCGGCGGCCTCGAGCATCGCCGGTCCGCCGCTCGCATGGATCGTCAGGTAACGCACCCCGAGGTCGGCGGCGGCCGCCACCGCGCCGGCGACCGTGTTCGGGATGTCGTGCAGCTTGAGATCGAGAAAGACCGCGGCGCCGTGGCGTCGCGCTTCAGCCACCACCTCCGGGCCCCAGCGGGTGTAGGCCTCGAGCCCGACCTTGAGCACCCCGACCTGCGGGCCGAAGGTCTCGCACCAGAGACTGAACTCGTCGCGCGACGAGGTATCGAGAGCGACCGCCAGTCGATCGAGACTCATCGTCGCCGCCGCTCCACCCCCACCGCGTCGCTCACCGAGGTCAGACCGTCGGCCGCCAGCAGCTCGACGAGACCGTCGTTGATCCTGCGCGCCACGCCGGGACCTTCGAACACCATCGCAGTGTACAACTGCACCAGGGTCGCCCCGGCGCGGATACGCCGGTAAGCCTCCGCCGCGCTGTCGATGCCGCCGACACTCACCAGTACGGCTCGATCGCCGAGCTCCGCCGCCAGCTCGCACAGCAGCTCGAAGCTCCGTTCCCTGAGCACCCCGCCGCTCAGACCGCCGATCGGCCTGGCGCCGGGAACGAGCGAGTAGTCGATGGTGGTGTTGGTGGCGATCACGCCGGCGGCCCCCGCCTCGACCGCCGACACGGCGAGCTCGACCGCAGCACGATCGGGAAGGTCCGGGGCGATCTTGACGAGCACCGGGACCTGGGCGAGCTCGGCTGCGCGCCTCAGCAGCCGGGCGACGAACTCCGGAACCTGGAGGTCGCGCAGCTGCGGCGTGTTGGGGGAGGAGAGGTTGAGGACGAAGTAGTCGGCCAGCGGTGCGAAACGCTCGAGCAGCCGTTCATAGTCTTCGCCGGCGCGCTCCTGCGGGGTGTCCTTGTTCTTGCCCAGATTGATACCGATCGGCAGCGGCCGCCGTTCGAGGCTCTCGATCGAATCGGCCACGGCGTCCATCCCGAGGCCGTTGAAGCCGAGGCAGTTCTGCAGGCTCCTGTGCCGGGGATGGCGCCACAGCCGCGGTTTCGGATTGCCCGGCTGCGGCCGCGGGGTGACGGTGCCGACCTCCACCGCGCCGAAGCCGAGAGCCGCCAGCGCCGGAACCAGGCGGGCGTTCTTGTCGAAGCCGGCGGCCACTCCCAGTGGACTCGTGAAGTCGAGCCCCAACACTTCGATCGCGAGCTCGGTCCGCGGGTGCGCATAGCGGCGCGCCAGCGACCGGCGCACCACGCCGAGCTTCTGAGCACGCTCTAGGGTGGAGACCGCCAGGTCGTGTGCCTGCTCGGCCTCGAGGCCGAAGAGCGCCGACCTGAGGAGCGGATAGAGCAATTGGGTAGACTCGTCTCGGGCGCGCCGACTGCGATGATGACGGACGAGACAGCGGACCGCGCGGACGCGCCGGCAGCGCGCCGGGACGTTATCAGCTTGGCCCTCGGCGCTCTCCCGGGAGTGCTCCTCGGGGGGTACGTCACCGGGTTGCTCTTCTTCCTCAACCCGGAGCTGGAGCCGACCGGCGCCGCCCTGGCGCGCGGGGTGGTGCTCTATGGCGCGCTCTTCGGCGCTGCGACCGGTCTCGTCCTCTGGGCCGCCACCCGTGGTCGCGTCGAGGCCGCCCGCGCCGTGCTGCCGTGGGCTCTCACCGCGACGCTAGCCGTCGCCGCGGCCGCCACCTGGATCCACGCCTATCGCTTCGCCCAGTTCCTGCCGCCGGGGATCAACGTGCGCCTGGTCAAGGCTGCGGTCACCCTGTCGGTGTTCGCCCTCGTGGCGGCGCTGACCGCCTGGCTCCACACCCTCGACCGCAGGCGCTACGGCTGGCGGAGCCGCTGGCTCTTCGCCGTACTTTCGGTGGCAGTGCTGTGGATCATGATCGAGCGGCGGGCGGCGTTCGACCCACCGACGACGGCGACGCCTCTCGAGTCGTTCGCCGTCTACCGCAGCCGCCCGGAGCTGTGGGTCGTCGGGCTCGACGGCGCTACGCTCGACGCCTTGCTGCCGCTCGCCGAACAGGGCGAGCTGCCGTTCTTTTCCCGTCTGCTGGAGCGTGGCGTTTCGGCCCGCCTGCGGACCGCACCGACGATCACCGACGCCACGCTCTGGACGACCGTGGCTACCGGCCACTTCCCCTACCGGCATCGGGTGGTGGGGGAGCGCGTCTACCCGCGCACCGCTCTCGGCATCCCCGGCCCGCTGCGGCTGGTGCCGTTCGGCTATCGCTGGTGGGGCTTCTTCGGCGGCGAGCCGGAGCCGACGGATGCCCGTCATCGGCGGCACCTGACGCTGTGGGAAATGCTCGGCCGTCTCGACATCCCGGCCGGGGTCGTCGGCTGGCCGGCCTCGCACCCGCCGCACGAGGCGCTCTCGTTCGGCTTCTCGGAGCGCTACTTCGCCGGCGATCGCGGCGCGGCGGACGCCCGACCTCACGATCTCGCGGAGCGCGGTCAGCTGTTCCGCGTCGCGCCCGAGGAGATCTCGCCCGAGCGGCTCGTCGCCTCCGGTGAGCCGCTGCCGTTCCCGCTGCTGCAGGCGCTGGCGGAAGACCTGTGGCGCCAGTCGCTGCTGGAGTTCCTGCTCGAGCAGCGCTCGGAGGTCGACGCCCTGTTCCTGCGACTCGAGGGCATCGCCGAAGCGTCGCAGCGCTACTACGGCGCCTTCGCGCGCGTGCACTTCGAGGGCGCCCAGGACCCGGCTCGCCAGGAGGCGGCCCGGCTGCTGAGCGCCTACTACCGTCAGGTCGATCGCTTCCTCGCCGCTCTCGATGAACAGCACCCGAACCCCAATCGGCTGCTGGTCGTCGTCTCGCCCTACGGCTTCGACGCCCCCAGCGGGCTCGGGCGGATGTTCGCGCTCGCCGGCGACGCCGCGCTCGAAGGCACGCGCTCAGGCCAGCCTGATGGCGCCCTCATCATCAGCGGTCCCGGGATTCGCAGCGGCGAGCGTCTGCCGGAGGCGCGGGCGGTCGATCTGCTCCCGTCGGTGCTCTACGCCCTCGGTCTGCCGATCGCGCGCGACCTCGACGGCCGGGTGCTGACCAACCTGTTCGAACCGGCCTTCCTGGGGCGCCGACCGCTGACCTTCGTCCCCTCCTACCAGACGCTCACTCTGGAGCAGGCGGCCCCACCGGGACCGGAGCTGCTGGGCACCGAGCGCGCGGCACCGGATGCCGCCCCGCTCAACTAGTTCTGTCGCTGCCTAGCTCTCACCGCCGACCGGCAGGCGGCGCACCTTCCCGCCCTGCGGCTGCATCCGGCAGCGACCCTCGAACCAGGCACCCTCCTCGACGATCAGGGTCGGCGTCTGAAGGTCGGCGTACACCTTGCTGCCGGCGGTCAGCTCCGCACGCTCGCGGGCCACAATCGAACCTCTGGCCACACCAGAGACAAAAACCCTCCCTACTTCAACCTCTCCGTCCACTTCACCCTCTTCTCCGATCACCAAATCACCCTTTGAGACCACTTTCCCGGTCAGGCGGCCATCCACGCGGAAGGTATCCTCGAAGTGCAGCTCGCCGTCGATGTGGCTGCCGGCATCGAGGAAGCCGTTGAGGTCGCCGCGGACGTTCGGTTTGGGCATGGCCATATACTCCTATCGGTTGAATCGGTCGAAGAGCCTCATCAGCTCTTCCTCGTCGTGAAAGTGGACGACGATCGCGCCACCCTTGCCACGGCGACGAATCTCGACCCTGGTCTGCAGCTTGCGCGTCAGCCGCTCGGCGGCGTCGGCGGTCACCGCGTCGGGCTGCGCCGATGGCCGCTGTCGCGGCCGGGGAGCGACGAGCTCCTCGATCTTGCGGGCGCTCCACCCCTCGCGCGCGGCGCGCTCGGCCAGCGCCTGGGCCCGCTCGATGTCGAGCCCGACCAGCGGACGAGCCTGCCCAGCGGTCAAGGCACCGTCTCGCAACAGGTCCTGAATCTCGGGAGCGAGCCGCAACAGGCGCAGGCTGTTGGCGACGGCAGCGCGGCTGCGACCGACTCGACGCCCGATCTCCTCCTGGGTGAGGCCGAAGCTCCTCGCCAGCGCGGCGAACGCCTCCGCCTCCTCGATCGGGTCGAGGTCGGCGCGCTGCAGGTTCTCGACCAGCGCCAGCTCGAGAAGCTCCTGGTCGCCACGCACCTCGCGCACAACCACCGGTACCTCTGTCAACCCGGCGCGCTGCGCGGCGCGCCAGCGACGCTCGCCGGCGACGATCCGATAGCCACCCTCGGCGGCCGTCACGATCAACGGCTGCACCACACCCTGGGCGCGAATCGATTCCGCCAGCGCCTCCAGCTTGTCGTCGTCGAAACTCTGACGTGGCTGCAGGCGGTTCGGCTCGAGCGCCTCGACCGCTACCGTGCGAAGGCCCGACTCCTCGGCCTCGAGGAGCGCGTCGAGCCCCCGGCCGAGACCCCGGCGCCGCGCCATCAGGCCGCCCTCGACAGATACTCGCGGGCCAGCGCCAGATACGCTTCGGCGCCGCGACTCTTGATGTCGTACTGCAGAATCGGCAACCCGTGGCTCGGCGCCTCGGCGAGGCGGACGTTGCGCGGCACCACCGTCTCGAACACCTTGCCGCCGAAATGGGCGCGGATCTCCGCCGCCACGTCGCGGGCCAGGTTGGTGCGGTCGTCGTACATCGTCAGCAGGATACCGGCGATCGCCAGCCGCGGGTTGCCGGAGTTGCGGACCCGACCGACCGTCTGCACCAGCTCGCTGATCCCCTCGAGGGCGAAGTACTCACACTGGAGCGGTACCAGAACGCCGTCGGCCGCCGTGAGCGCGCCGACCGTGAGGTGACCGAGCGACGGCGGGCAGTCGATCAGCACCACGTCGTAGCGCTCCCGCACGGCGGCGAGGCGGCGCTCCAGCACGTGTCGCCAGCCGGGCCGGCCGACGAACTCGACCTCCACCCCCACCAGATCGCGATCGCTCGCCAGCAGGTCGAGGCGCGGAAGCGAGGTCGCCACCGCCGCTTCGGTGATCGCCACGCCGTCGGCCAGCACGTGGTAGAGATGCGGCCGCTCGGCGCGCGCCCCGAGACCACGCGTCGCGTTGCCCTGCGGATCGCTGTCGACCAGCAGCACCCTGTGCTCCAACGCCGCCAGCGCGGCCGCCAGGTTGATCGCGGTGGTGGTCTTGCCGACTCCGCCCTTCTGGTTGGCGATCGCCAGCACCGTCATGCTTGCAGCCCGCCTTGCCCGTTCCCGCCGGGCTCGGGATTCGTGGACTCAGCCTTCATAGACTCGACCTCCTGGAGTCCACGGCGGCAGGCCGGCTGTCGTTCGCTGCTGTCATCTCGACGATTCTTCGTCCTGTTTCCCCGCCCGCAGCCCCGGCCAGCGCCTGCTCCCGCCCGAAGCGCCAACCCGCCGGGAGCACGGGTTCCTCGCGGCCGCACCAGACCCACATGCTGTAGCACCGGCGGGCCAGATCCTCGACCGTCGCCACCGGCAGACGGACCGCCCGCCAGGCGACGATGTCGAAGCGCTCCGGACTCTCGACCGACGCCGGCACGTCCCCCGGGGCGGGCGAAACTCTAGCATTCAGGCACCGAGCCTCCAATCGAGCCCGACGCACGACCCCGGAGAGGAACGACCACTTCCGCTCCCGTGCCTCGACGACGGTGACCTCGAGGGCGGGCCCGGCAGCCGCCAGCACCAGACCGGGAAACCCTCCGCCCGAGCCGACGTCCAGCAGCTTTTCCCCACCCTCGAGCCAGGGAAGCGCGGCCAGCGCCTCGCCGAAGTGCCGCTCGACCACCTCATCCGCCGTTCCCGGTCCGACCAGCGACAGCCGCCGATTCCACCGCGCCAGCTCGCGGTAATGGGCCCACATCCGCTCGATCGGCTCCGGCTGGAGGGGTCTCGGCGCCACCAGGGACAGCCGGGACTCGAAGTCCGCTCTCGACAACTCTGGCAGCAAGGCACCCACGGCAGTCTCTTCGCCAGGATGGTAGCGATGCGCTCGCCCGGACGCCACATGTTTCACGGGAAACTTGACGGTGAAACAAGAAGCGGGCAGGCTGGTGTTTCACGGGAAACTTGACGGTGAAACAACTCTCGGACTTCGAAATCGGCTTCCTGTTGGGCATTCTCGTCGGTGAAGGGCACTTCGGCGGCGACGGTAAGCAGCCGCAGGTCACCTTGCGAATGCACACCGACCACGAGGCGCTCTTCCATTGGCTGCAGTCACGCCTGCCGCGCAGCAAGCTCTACGGGCCGTACCACCATGGCGGCCGGTCCTACTACCAGTGGATGGTCCGCGGAGTGGCCCTGCGCGAAGACCTCCTGCCGCTGCTCGAGGCGCACCTTGACCCCAGGCTCGACGAGCGCGCCTGGAGGCGCTATCTCGCGATGCGCGAGACCTACAACCTCTAGCTGTCCGGCTCGGCAATCAGGCGGGGGAGACCCGCACCCGCTTGAGGAACCCCTCGCCGACGCTGTTGGTCTCGACGCTGTCGTCCCCGGCGAGCGCCAGATGCACCAGTCGCCGCTCGTCGGGCGCCATCGGATCGAGCATCCACGGGCGGCCACCGTCGCGCACCTTGTCGGCGGCGCGGCGCGCGAGATCCTCGAAGTGCTCCTCGCGAGCCTGCTGAAACCCTTCGCAGTCGAGGCGGCAGTGGAACGCGCCGCCGAGATCGTGAAACAGCAGCCTCGGCAGCAGGTGCTGCATCGCCAGCAGGGCGCGGCCGCCGCGCGCCGCCAGGCGATCACCGTCCGGCCCTTCGAGTTCGACCTCGAGCCCGTCCTCGGTGCGCTCGACCTTCGCCACCTGGACGCGGAGACTGGCGAGGCAGGCGAGATCGTCGATCGCGCGCGCCACCGCCTCAGCTACCTTCTCCCGGCTGGGCCCGTCCTCCGATCTCGGGTCGGCACCCTTCGCCTCGTCCGGCGAGGCAACTGCCGCCGACTGCTCCAGTTCCTCTTCGTCGCCCTCCGGAACATCTCCAGCGGGTTCCTCCGCGGCTGCCTCGTCGCCGGGCGCAAACGCTGCGTCCTCCGGTGTCGCCGAAGCCTCCTCGGTCGCCGCCGCGAGAGCCGGCGACGCCGGCGCCTCGTCGATCTCCTCGGGCGGAGCGGCGACGTCGACATCGTGGCGCTCCCCGCCGCTGGGAGTATCGACGTCCGCCAGCAGCTCGGAGGGCGAGGGTGTGGACGCCGTCGGGGTTTCGGCGCTATCGGGCGCCGACTCGATCGGCTCCGCGGGCTCTGCCCTGGTGGGAGCCGGCTCGGTCAGTGTCGGCGCGGGTGGCGCCGGCTCGGTCGGGGCCGGCTCCGGCGTCGCGGCTTCAGCCCGCTCGGTCGAGACTTCGGCCGTGGCGCCGCTGCCGGTCGGGGCGTCGGGGTCGACCTCGATCAACACGCCGCGCGGCGCTTTGACGAAGCCGGTCTTCTTGTCGACCACCTCGTAGACGATCGCATCGGGCTCGACCCCGTGGTGGCGCGCCGCATCGAGAAGTGCGCGCGTCAGGGGTCGGCGCGGAGAAGAACTTGCGCGAAAGGGTCATGACTTCTTACCTCCCTCTTCCGCCTTGTCCTTGCGGAAGCGCTTGTAGCCCGCCTGCTGAGCGATGGCGAGGACGTTGTTGGTCAACCAGTAGAGCACCATGCCGGCCGGAAAGCCGAGGAACAGCACCGTGAAGATGATCGGCATGAACATGAACATGCGGCGCTGCATCGGATCGGCCTGGGTCGGCGTCATCTTCTGCTGCAGCAGCATGCTGCCACCCATGACGATCGGCAGCGCGTAGAAGGGGTCGGGGGCCGACAGGTCATTGACCCAGCCGATCCAGGGAGCGTGGCGCAGCTCCACCGCGGCCGACAGAAGGCCGTAGAAGGCGAACAGCACCGGCATCTGGAGGAGCATCGGAAGGCAGCCACCGGCCGGGTTGACCCCCTCCTGCTTGTAGAGATCCATGATCTCCTGGTTCATCTTGGCGGACGCCTCGGGGTTGGGCCGCCCCTTCTTGTCCTTGAGCTTGCTGCGGTACTTGTTGCGGATCGCCTGCATCTTCGGGTTGAGCTTCTGCATCTTCTCCATCGACACAATCGCCTTGTGATTGAGGGGGAAGAGCACGATGCGCAGCAGCACCGTCAGCAGCACGATCGCCCAGCCGTAGTTGGCGACCACGTTGTCGTAGATCCAGTGCAGGGCGATCAGGAGCGGCCGTCCGAGGAAGGCGAAGAAGCCGAGGTCGACGGCGCCCTCGAGACCGCCCGGCAAGGTCGACAGCAGGCTGTACTGCTTCGACCCGAGATAGGCGTCGAACGAGAGAGCCCCGTCCTCGGGGGCGAGCAGCACCCGCAGCTCCGAGCCGAGCTCCTTCTCGGCGTCGGTCAGCTCGAGCGGCCGCGGACGGAACGTATAGACACCCCCTTCGTCGACCTCGAACAGCATCGGCTCGGCGACCGCCTCGCGCAGACCGCTGCGCGGCAGCACCGCCGCCAGGAAGTACTGATCCTGCAGGCCGACCCAGGAGAGCCCGGTGCCGCTGATGACCGTCGCCTCCTTGGCCCCGGCGGCATCGACCCGCTCGGTCGAACCACCCTGGCGATAGACCGCCGCCCGACGGGCGAAGCGGTTCTTCGCCTCCTCGGGGGTCGGGTTGCGCAGCCCGGGGCCGAGCAGCAGACGCCAGCCGCCTTCGGCTTCGACATCGACCGCGAAGAGGCCCTCCGGGGTCAGGTCGATCGACTTGGTGGCACTGCCGAGAGGGCCGCGGTAGGTGAAGGTCGCGCCTCCGGTGCGCCGCTCGACCTGGAACAGCGCTCCGTCGACCGGGAGCGGCTGCCCCTCGGCATCGACCAGGCTGAAGGGGGCCAGCGAAGCCGAGCGGCGTCGCACCAGATCGACCACCCCTTCGCCGTCATTGGCCGGGTGGTTCTTGAGCTCCAGATGCACCAGACGCGCGCCGCGATTGCTCCACTCGGCTCGCACCCGATCGTCCTCGAGGACGACGGTCTCTTCACCCGCGGCGGCGACTTCGCTCACCGGTTCGAGCTCGGCGCTGTCCCCGGAGTCAGAGTCCCCGGAGTCGGAAACAGAGGCCGCAGGCGTCGCCGGCTCGGTCGGCGCGCCTTCAACGGCGGCCGAACCAGGCGGAGGATCGATGGCGGCAGGCTCGGACACCTGCTCCGAGGGCGCCGCCAGAGGCGCGCTGTCAGGGGTGCTCACCGGCTCCACCGGGAAGAGCTTCTGCCACACCAGCAGGACCCCCATCGACAGCAGGGCGGCCAGCAGTAATCGACGGGTCTCCATCACTCTCCCTCGGCTACGCCGTTCTCGGTTCGGAGGCGCTCACGGCAGGTCGACCCCGCCACGGACGAACGGGTTGCAGCGCATCACCCGCCACGACCCCTTCAACACCCCGCGCACCACCCCGTGCTTGAGAATCGCCAGCCTCATGTACTCCGAGCAACTCGGAGTGAAGCGGCACGACTCGGGAAGCAGCGGGGACAACCATCTCTTGTAGAGGACCAGCGCTCGGATCAGCGCACGGACGACGAAGCCGCGTTCTCCCGCGGCAGCCAGGTCGCGAGCAGCCGCTCGATCTCTTTCTCGAGCGCCTGGAACGTCGCTGTCGCGATCGTCGGTCTGGCGTGCACCATGAAGTCCATCGCTGGCAGTCGCGCGCGCTCGTTCCATCGGCGGTAGATCTCGCGGACCCGGCGCTTGACGCGATGGCGAACGACCGAGTTCCCGACCTTGCGACTCACCGTGATGCCGAGCCGCGGATGACCGCACTCGTTGGCGACCGCGTAGAGAATCAGGAGGTCGCCGTGGCGGCGACGCCCCTCGCGGTAGCAACGCAGGAACTCACTGCGCTTTCTGAGCCTCTCCCGGCGCGGGAACGACTCGTCGGGCCGCCGGTCGGCCGGTCGGCCGCTCATCGCCGTCAGGCCGAGAGGCTCTTGCGACCTTTCCGGCGCCGCCGCTTGAGGATCGCCTGGCCCGCGCGGGTGCGCATCCGGGCCCGGAAACCGTGCTTCTTCTTACGACGGCGGTTGTTGGGCTGAAACGTACGCTTCACGACACTGTCCTATCTGAAAGTCAGCTTCTGCTAACGGAAACGCTGTGTTGGGGAGCGCGCCCGGAGCCGGACGCGCGAACGCCGAAAAGTACCGTGCCGATCGCAGTTGGGTCAAGTTGCAAGCGGGCCGATCCGCCCGCGGTCGGCCCGCCGTGACAAGCTCCCGGAATGGACGATATTGCCGCAATGCGGCGTTGTCTCGGCCTTGCGCGCCGCGCCGCGGCAATCGGTGAGGTGCCGATCGGAGCCGTCGTCGTGCGCGACGGCATCGTCATCGGCGAGGCCCACAACCGGCGCGAGACCGCCGGCGACCCGCTCGGCCACGCCGAGCTGCTGGCGCTCGAGCAGGCGGCCGCCGCGACCGAGGGGTGGCGGCTCCTCGACACCACCCTCTACGTCACCCTCGAGCCGTGCGCCATGTGCGCCGGCGCGCTCGTCAACGCGCGAGTGGCGAGACTCGTCTACGGCGCCGCCGACCCCAAGGCGGGCTTTTGCGGCAGCCTCGGCGATCTGGTGCGCGACCCGCGCCTCAACCACCGCCTCGAAGTGACCGCCGGGGTACTGGCCGAAGAGTGCGGCGACTTGCTACGCTCCTTCTTCTGCGACCTCAGAGGTCGTCAGCCCGACACGGGCTGAGCTCCTTGCCAGATCCCCGGAGAGGTGACCGAGTGGCCGAAGGTGCACGACTGGAAATCGTGTGTAGGGGAAACTCTACCGAGGGTTCGAATCCCTCCCTCTCCGCCAAGAGTTCTTGACCCTGCCACGGCTGCAGCGCCAAGTTCCTTGGATGGCCTGCAGCGCGCCCGGAGGGATTCGAACCCTCGGTTGCGCACCGGAGGTGCGCCAGAAAGACAGTTCGCCTTCCGTTTGGGCGAACGCCCAAACGGATCCCTCCCTCTCCGTACGTCCTGGTCCTCCGGTGAAGACCAGCTGAGCGGCAACACCAGCGCTCAAGATGAGCGACGATGCCCGAAGGGAGGGATTCGAACCCTCCTTCGCCGGGCGGTGAGCCCGGCGAATGAAAGCACCGGCACTCTGGTCAGCTTTGCTGGACAGTCGGCCGAAGGCCGCCGAAGGCGCGCCAGAAATACAGTTCGCCTTCCGTTTGGCGAACGCCAAACGGATCCCTCCCTCTTCGCCGAAGCACTGGTCCTCCGGTGACGACCGGCAAAGCGGCAACCCTGGCACCCAGGATGAGCGACGGTACCCGAAGGAGGGAGTCGACCCCCCCATCGGGCCATGAATCCAGCGAGAAAAACTCCGGCGCGAAGACAACGCGCTTGGCCCTCAATCCAGATGAAGACCGCCCTGGCACTCCTTCTCTCGCTATCGCTCCCGCTTTGCGCATCGGCTTCCACGCGCCAGAGCCCGGCGGCCGGTGAAGGCGCTACCCACAGCCTCCTGGACGCCCTCCGACAATGCGATCGAGTCGACAACCTCATCTGGCACGAAGACGCTTCCAGAGTGAGCGCCGTGTTCTGGTGCTGGACGGGCCAGAGCCCTATGCTCGGCATCTGGAACTCGGGCGACGACACCGAGTGCACGACCCTCATGGGATGGCCCTACGAGCTCGGCGAGTTGAGAATCGTCGAGCTGGTCGACCTCCCGCTGGACTTCTTTCTCTCGATACGAACGGCTGAGCCAGGAAGAGGCAATTATTCCGGCCCGGCCTTTCAACCCCTGCTCGGAGAAGAAGACGGAGAGATCAACACGATCGTGTGTGCAGAGGGTGGTCCGTACCTGCTTCACTCGGAGCGCCCAATGAGGTCCGAGCAGAGCGAACCGGACTGAGCGTGCCCTCGCGTTCGCCTCCGTATACAATCCCCCTCCTCGCGGCCCAGCCGCGACTTTCGACCAGCAGGAGAGGTGCCGGAGTGGTCGAACGGGGCGGTCTCGAAAACCGTTGACCGTGCAAGCGGTCCCAGGGTTCGAATCCCTGCCTCTCCGCCAATTTCTTTCTGACGCCACCGACTCGGCTTGTCGGTGGCTCACCAGGGACTCGAACCCTGGTTTGCACGCCGAAGGCGTGCCAGAAACACAGTTCGCAGCGGTCCTGCGAACGCAGGACCGAATCCCTGCCTCTCCGCCATTTCCAACCTGATCCCGCTAGCTCAGCTCATGAGCAGCACACCAGGGGTTCGAACCCTGGCTTCGCCGGGCGATGAGCCCGGCGAGAATGAAGACACCGGGCGCCCAGGGGCAGCGAAGCTGGCCCTGCCGGCCGAAGGCCGCCGGAGGCGCGCGCAGAAACACAGCTCGCAGCGGTCCTGCGAACGCAGGACCGAATCCCCGCCTTCTCGCGTCGCAATGGGGGCCTGAGACTCACCGGGCCTCCCCTCCCCATTGCACCCCACCCCCCACCGACGTACCATCTACCTCCCCAGGAGCCGACGAAGGGCTCGGGCCCTGTGCATCGGCGGTCGCTGAACCTCGTCAGGCCCGGAAGGGAGCAGCGATAAGGCGCTCCGGCCGAGTGCCGCAGATCGTCGGAGCCCTTCGTCGGCAGCTGGGGCCGCTCGCCTCCCCTCCCGCTCGATGGCCTACCAAGTCCTAGCCCGCAAGTGGCGGCCGCACGACTTCGAGGCGGTGGTCGGCCAGGAGCCGGTGGTGACGGCGCTGCGCAACGCGCTCGCCGAAGGACGGATCGCCTCGGCGTATCTCTTCTCCGGCATCCGCGGGGTCGGCAAGACGAGCGTCGCGCGGATCCTCGCCAAGGCGCTCAACTGCGAGCGCGGCATGGCCGACGGGCCGTGCAACGAGTGCGAGACCTGCCGCGAGTTCGGCTCCGGCGCCAACCTCGACATCCTCGAGATCGACGCCGCGACCCACTCGAAGGTCGAGCAGGTGCGCGAGCTGACCGAGAACCTCAAGTACAAGCCGGTGTCGGGGCGCTACAAGGTGGTGGTGCTCGACGAGGTCCATCGCTTGTCGCGCAACGCTTTCGACGCGCTGCTCAAGATCGTCGAAGAGCCGCCGCCGCACCTGGTCTTCATCTTCGCCACCACCGAACTCGAGGCGGTGCCGGCGACGATCCTGTCGCGTTGCCAGGAGTTCAACTTCCGGCGCGTCCCGCATCCGCAGCTCGTCGCCCACCTGCGGCGACTCGCCGACGCCGAGGAGATCGAGGTCGGCGACAAGGCGCTGATGATGATCGCCCGCGCCGGCGAAGGCAGCGTGCGCGACTCGGTGGCGCTCCTCGATCAGCTCGCGACCTACGGCTCGGGAGCGATCCGCGACGAGGACGCGATCCGGGTGCTCGGCGGCGCCGACACCTCGCTTCACCACACCCTGCTCGACGCCATCGTGCGCGGCGACCGCAGCGGCGTCGTCGAGATCGTCGCCGACGTCGAGGGACGCGGGCGCGACCCGCGACACGTCTACGGCGACTTCCTCGGCTACTGTCGCGACGTCCTCCACCTCGCGCTCGGAGGCGATCCGGCGACCGTCGAGCTGCCGAACGAAGAGGCCGAGGCGGCGCGCGCCCTCGGCACGTCCACCGGCTACGAGACCGTGCTGCGGTTGCTGCACCTGCTGCTCGCCGGCGAGGAGGCGGTGCGGCGCAGTGAGTCGGCAGCGCTCGCGGTCGAGATCGCCTGGCTGCGGGCCGCCGAGCTCCCGCGGCTGACGAGCCTCGAAGCGCTGCTCGGGGGAGAGTCGTCCGGTGGAGTCGGGCCCGCCGCGCCGCAAGGGGAGGGACAAGCCGGCGGGAAGAGCTCGCCCGGCGGCGGCCGCGAGGCGGCAGCGGCACTTGGAGCGGCATCGGGAGCGGATGCCGTGCCCGCGAAGGACGAGCGTCCTGCCGCCGTCAGCGCGCCCGCACGGTCGGCCGACGACCGACCGACGGTGGCCGAGCCGCCCCTGAGCGCGCCACCTGAACCTGAGGCGCCTGAACCTGTGGTGCCCGAGCCCGCGGCGTCTGAGTCCGAGGTGCTCGAGAGCGAGCGGCACGCCGACGTTTCGTCGCAGCCCGAACCGGCGACGACCGGAGCCACCGCCAACGCGACCGGCGATCTCGGACGCTTCGTCGAGCTGATCCGCACCCGCCGACAGGTGATCGCCGCTCATCTCGACGAGGTCGAGAAGATCGACTTCGTCGACCGGGCGCTGGTGCTGACCACCGGCGAGGGCGACGGCTGGCTCGCCACCGCGCTTCGGCGCGACGCCAACCGCAAGGCGTTCGAGGCGTGTCTGCACGAGGCGTTCGGCGACGATGCGACGTGGCGGATCGAGACCGCTCCGGCCGCCAACGGCGAGACCGCAAGCCGGCCACCGTCTTCCGACAGTCGGGCCCCGTCTTCAGAGAGCGAGTCCCCGACCACCGACAGCGAGTCGCAGGCGCCCACCGCCGCCGACTCCCTCGACCACCCCACCGTCCAGGCCGCGCTCGATGTTTTCGGCGGCACGGCCGAACCGATCGAAGAGACCAACTGACAGAGAGCTCATGCCATGAACATGAAGAAGATCATGCAGCAGGCGCAGCAGATGCAGCAGAAGATGGAGCGCGAGCTCGCCGAGCTCGAGGTTTCGGCGAGCGTCGGCGGCGGCATGGTGGAGGTCACCATGGACGGCCACAAGGTGCTGCAGTCGGTGAAGATCGACCCCGAGGCGGTCGACAGCGACGACACCAGCATGCTCGAGGACCTGGTGCTGGCGGCGGTCAACGAGGCGACGCGTCAGGTCGACAGCGAGATGCAGTCGAAGATGGGCAACCTCGCCGGCGCCCTCGGCGGCGGACTGCCTCCGGGCTTCTGATCCCCGGTGAGCTCGACCCCTGAACCGATGCGCCGCCTGGTCGGCGAGCTTTCCCGCCTGCCCGGGATCGGCTCGAAGACCGCGGCGCGGCTGGCGCACCATCTGCTGAAGACGCCGCAGGAGGAGTCGAAGGCGCTCGCCGACGCCATCCTCGCGGTGCGCGAGAAGCTCTTCCACTGCTCGACCTGCGGCGCCATCACCGACACCGATCCGTGCAAGTACTGCAGCGATCCGACGCGCGACGGCGGCCGTCTGTGCGTGGTCGAGGAGCCGTTCAACATCGAGCCGCTGGAGCGCACCGGTGAATTCGACGGCCTCTACCACGTACTGATGGGGGCGCTGTCACCGCAGCGCGGCGTCGGTCCGTCCGATCTCGAAATCGACCCCCTGCTCGAGCGTCTCGAAGGCGTACGCGAGGTGGTGCTGGCGACCAACCCCAACGTCGACGGCGAGGCGACCGCCCTCTATCTCGCGCGGCTGATCAAGCCGCGCGGCATCGCCGTCACCCGTCTCGCCTTCGGCATGCCGGTCGGCGGCGACATCGAGTACACCGACGAGGTGACGCTGGCGCGCTCGCTCGCCGGTCGCCAGGAACTCTGATCCGGTGTCGCGCCCGGCACCGTCGCAGCTCGAGCGCGGCGACCTGCCGCCGCAGATGGTCTCGTCGCTCGACGACGGTCCCGGGGCAGCGACGCAGCCGCTCCTCGACATGGCGCGGCGCCACGAGGTCGCAGGGCTCTCGCCGTTCTTCGACGATGCGCCGCTGGTGTGGGCCGAGGCGCTCGGCGCCAACGTGCTCGATGTCGAGGGCAACCGCTACGTCGACCTGTTGTCGGGCTTCGGCGTCGCCGCGATCGGCCATCGCCACCCTCGCGTCGTCGCGGCGCTGACCTCGCAAAGCTCGAGGCTCGTCCACGGTCTCGGCGACGCCCAGGGGCACGACCTCAGAGCCCGGCTCGCCGCGCGGCTCGCCGCGCGCCTGCCGTTCGCCGAGCCGCGCATCGCCTTCGCCGTCTCGGGAGCCGATGCAGTGGAACTCGCCATCAAGACCGCGCTGCTCGCCACCGGGCGCGGCAGGCTGCTGGTCTTCGAGCCCTCCTACCACGGCATGACGTTGGGGGCGCTCGCCGCGACGTCACGGCCCGCGTTCCGCCGGGTCGCCGACTCGCATCTTCATTCGCATCTCGTGCGCGTGCCGTTCGGAGCCGACGGCGCCGAACTCGAGAAGGCGCTCGGTTCCGACGACGTCGCCGCGGCGATCGTCGAGCCGATCGTCGGCCGCGAGGGGGTTCTGGTGCCGCCGGCCGGGTGGCTGGCCGAGCTCGGCGAGTCGTGCCGCCGCCACGGAGCCTTGCTGATAGCCGACGAGATCCTCACCGGTTGCGGCCGCACCGGGCGCTGGTTCGCGACCGAGCACGAAGGGGTCGAGCCCGACCTCGTCTGTTGCGGCAAGGCTCTGGGTGGCGGCCTGCCGATCGCCGCCGTCGCCGGCCGCCCGGAGGTGATGGCGGCGTGGAACGAGCCGGGGGAGGCGCGCCACACCGGCACCTTCGTCGCCCATCCGCTCGCCTGCGCCGCGGCCCTGGCGAGTCTCGAGGTGCTCGACGGTGAAAGGCTCGTCGAGCGCGCCGCCGAGCTGGCGACCCGCCTCGAACCCCGGCTTTCGACCTGGCCCGATCGCTTCGCGGCGGTCACGGCGGTACGCGGGCGGGGAGCGTTGTGGGGCGTGGAGCTCTCCTCGGCGGCCTCCGGCCGACGCTTCGCCCGCGAGGCGCGCCGGCGCGGAGTCCTGTTGCTGGTCGGCGGGCCCGAGGGGAGGGTGGCGGAGCTGGCGCCGCCACTCGTGATCACCGACCGGCAGTACGAGATCGCACTCTCGCTGCTGGAGGAGGCGGCGCTCGTCGCCGGCGAGGAGTCGACGACCGAGCCTGTGCCATGAGCGGGGCCTTTACCCCGACCGTTTCAGTGACCTAGGCCATAGGTGCGGGCCGATCGGCCGCTCACAATTGCACGGTTATGGAGCTCGCCGATCGCCTGCAGCCGTTCGAGGCCCTGGCGCACTTCACCGACCCGCTGCGAGATCAGCTGGCGGCCTGCGCCTGGCGGCAGACCTTCGATGACGGCGCCTACGTCTTCCGTCAGGGCGATCCGTCCCGCGAGCCGTTCGCGCTCCTGAGCGGGTCGATCGAGCTCTTCGTCGAGGGTCCGCACTCGCCGTTCGTCCTCAGCGTCCTCGGGCCCGGGCAGATCTTCGGCGAGGCCAACTACATCGATCAGCTCGGCCGCAGCGGCGACGCGGTCGCTCGTGAGTCGTGCGAGCTGTTGCTCTTCGACGCCGATCGGCTGGCGGCGATGGCAGAGAACGATGCCGCCTTCGAGCTCGCACTGCTGTGGGCCTTCTGGCACAGCCTGTCCCACAAGCTGAGGCGCGCCAACGCCCATCTCGACAACTTCTTCGCCGACCGCCCGGGTGGCCGGCCGCCGCTCGATGTCCCGGCCGTACCGCAGCCGACCGAGAGGCTCGACCTCGCCGCGCGACGCTCCGTCTTCGTCGAGCAGCGCCTGTCGCCGATGGAGATCCACTTCCTGGCATCGCTGTCGCGCGAAGAGCGCTTCGGCGAAGGGGAGGTGATCTTCCGCGAAGGGGACCACGGCGAGAAGATGTACGTCGTCCTCGAGGGCAAAGTGATGATCTCGAAGTCGGTTCCCGGAGCCGGCGAGGAGGCGCTCGCCTTCGTCGAGAGGGGTGAGTACTTCGGCGAGATGGCTCTGATCGACAAGGACACCCGGTCCGCCTCGGCCAAGGCTCACGACGGCGGCGCGGTCGTGCTTTCGATCGCCAGCGAGGTGGTGGAGGGGCTGCTCAACATCGACAGCGTCGCTTCGACCCGACTGCTGACGATCCTCTGCGCGCTCGGTGCCAGCAGGTTGCGGGCGATCGATCAGAAGATCATCGGCTGGCACATGCTGGCGCAGCCGGAGGATCTTCCGGCTCTCGACATCACCGTCTGAGCCGCCGGCGGTCGCTCAGGACAGGACGCCCGCGACCGACAGCGCCTTGCGGGTCAGCGACGAGGTCGGCAAGGCGTCGATCTCCGACGGCCGGAACCAGCCGTAGCGCGACGTCTCCGCCACCTCGGCCGGCAGCCACGAGCCGACCTCGACCGTGACCCGGAAGCGCCGATGGGTGATTGCGTGGGTGACCCTGCCCGCCTCGCCGGCCGGCTGCCAAGCACCTCCGTGGCGCTCCTCGAGGCGGCGGCGAGCGGCGACCGGCGGCACGCCGTCGACCGTCGGCAGCTCCCAGAAGCCGGCGAGGAGCGAGTCGTCGCTCGCGCGGCGAACCATCCACACGGCGCCCTGCTTCGAAGTGGCGACGAAGACCCGTCGCTCGACTTCCTCGACGGCGCGGCGCCGACGCGGCGTCGGGTAGCGCTCCGGCTCGCCCGCCAGCCGGGCGCGACACCCCGCCGCCAGAGGGCATTCGTGACAGAGCGGATGGAGCGGCCGGCAGACGGTCGCTCCGAGCTCCATCAACGCCTGGTTGGAGTCGCCGGGGACGCGCTCGTCGAGCCATGGGGTCGCCACCGCTCGCAGCGCCTCGCGGGCCGCGCGGCGGCGCAGGTCGCCTGGGCGCGCGAGGTAGCGCGCCAGCACCCGCTCGACATTGCCGTCGAGCACCAGAACGGCTTCGCCGTCGACGATGCTCGCCAGCGCGGCGGCGGTGTACTCGCCGACGCCCGGGAGTTCGCGCCAGGCCGTGGCGCCGTGCGGCCAGCGACCCTCTTCGACGACCTCGCGCGCCGCCGCGTGAAGGCGCCGCGCGCGCTGGTAGTACCCGAGGCCGGACCACTCGGCCAGCACCTCTTCGACTTCGGCCGCGGCGAGATCCTCGACCTGCGGGAAGCGTTCGAGGAACGGCTCGTAGTAGCGGAGCACCGTCTCTACCCTCGTCTGCTGGAGCATCAGCTCGGAGACGAGGATGGCGTACGGGTCCGAGCGCCGGCGCCACGGCAGGTCTCGCCGCCGACGGCGGTACCAGTCGAGGAGCGCCGGCCCGGTGGTGCCTGTGCCGACCGCGGGCGGCGCATCGAATTCGTCGTCCGGAAGGCCCATCGCGGGCGCGACGTTATCGAAGCCGATGGGAGCGGACGAGAAGAGCGCTGATCAGAGAGGTAAGGAGGGGGAGGTCCCGGTGATGCGGATTGGGGTGGGATCCTGCGAAGCAGGAGTTCTGTTGCGGGTAGAGACGGGACGAGACATACTGCTTGGGTTGTCTCGCTGTTCTAGGCTTGCAGTAGAGGAACCTCCCCGCGGAATCCTTACGGCACTCTCTGTAGCAAGGGTCGTGCCAGAACTTCCCCGTTGGTCCTTGGCGACGCTCGGGAATCGCACTTCACCGGTCGCGTTCAACCGGCCGGCAACCGAGGCAAACCGTTGAAAAAACTCATCTTGCTGATCTTCGCGCTGATCGCGTTGGCGGTGGTGATCGCTCTCGTCGCGGTGAAGGCCGGAGGCGGGGCCGGGCCGTCCATTGCCGAGGACACCGTCCTCCGGCTTCGACTCTCCACGCCGCTGCTCGACTACCTTCCCGCTCCGGACGTGCCGTTTCTGCGCCAGAGCGAGTCGCAGAGCCTGATCGACATCTACCGCTCGTTGCGGCGTGCCCGCACCGACGACGACGTCGACGCCCTGGTCGTCGAGATCCATCACGCCTCCTTCAGTCTCGCGCAGGCCGAGGAGTTGCGACGCCAGATCCTCGCGGTAGCCGAGGCGGGCAAGACGGTCGAGTGCTACCTCGAGACCGCCGGCGAAGGGACCAACGGGACGCTCGCCTACTTCGTCGCCTCCGCTTGCCCGCGGCTGACGCTCGCCCCTCAGGGTGAGCTCAACGTCGTCGGCCTCTACGCCGACAGCGCCTTCTTCCGCGGCAGCCTCGACAAGCTCAAGATCGAGCCGGAGTTCATCTCCGCAGGCGACTACAAGAGCTTCTCCGAGAGCTACACCCTCACCGAGCACTCGGCAGCCGCCCGCGAAGCGCTGTCCTCGGTTCTGGACGATCTCTTCCTCGAGATCATCGGCGCGATCGCCACCGGCCGCGATCTCGACCCCTCCCGCGTGCGGCAGTTGATCGACGCAGCCCCGTATACCGCGGCCGAGGCGCTCGATCTCGGGCTCGTCGATGCGCTCGGCTATCCCGACGAGTTCGAGTCGGCCCTCGCCGACACGCTGGGCACCGCCGACAGCTGGCTCGACCTGCCGCTGTACACCCCTCGCGGCCCGGGCCTGGGCGGGCGCCGTGTCGCGATCGCCTTCGCCCAGGGAACGATCGTCCGCGGCTACGGCGGCATCGACGCCTGGAGCCAGCAGATGCTGATCGGTTCGACCGACTTCGGCGCCGTGCTGCGCGAGCTGGCGGGCGACGATTCGATCGCCGCCGTCGTCCTCAGGGTCGACAGCCCGGGCGGTTCGGCGCTCGCCTCCGACCTGCTGCTGCGCGAGGTGGAACAGCTCGCCGCGGTCAAGCCGGTCATCGTCTCGATGTCGAGCGTCGCCGCTTCGGGTGGCTACTACATCTCCGCGAAGGCGGAGCACATCGTCGCCGAGGCGACCACCATCACCGGTTCGATCGGTGTGGTCGCCGGCCGCCTCCTCACCCGTCAGTTCCAGCAGGAGCTTCTCGGTATCTCCCACGACGTCCTGCGGCGCGGCGCCAACGCCGACTTCTTCTCGTCGCTCGACGGCTGGCGCCCGGCGCAGCGAGAACGCTTCCAGGAGCTCATCCAGGGGGTCTACGACACCTTCGTCGGTCATGTCGCCGAGGGGCGCGAGCTGACGCCGGAGGCCGCCGAAGACGTCGCTCAGGGTCGGGTGTGGACCGGAACCACCGCTCGCGACCTCGGGCTGGTCGATCAGCTCGGAGGGTTCGACGCGGCCATCGACGCCGCCGCCGCGGCTGCCGGGATCGAGCCCGAAGAGGTCCGTCTCGCCCTCTATCCGAAACCGCCGACGCTCCTCGACCTCCTCTCCGGAGCTCCCGGTCCCGGCTTCTCTCTCGCCGCGCTCCTCGAAGCTCTGGTTCCCCTGCGCAGTCCCCTCTACTCGCTCGAGATCGCACCTCACCTCGCCGCCGCGGCGCGACCCGAATAGCCCCTCCGCGGACCCTCCGCAGAGGGGCCGCCGGCCGTCTTGCGCGCCCCCGGTGCTGTGCTACTATCGCTCGCCCGCAAGGGAAGGAATCGCAGGGCTTTTTCGCTTCCGGCAGCCTCCGGGACTGCGATCAACAAGTTTTCCACAACTGTGGAAAACCCCTCCATTATGGAACGCGCCCTCTGGCAAAGCCTCCAGGACCATCTCCGTAAGGAGCTGGATCCAGAGGAGTTTACGACCTGGTTCCGGCCGCTGAAGGTACGTTCCGAGAGCGGCGATTCACTCACTCTTTCGGCACCCAGCGAGCGTTTTCTCCACACCCTCGAGCAGAGCTACCGGCCGGCGGTCGATCGCGCCATCAGCGAGCTGCGCGGCTCCGCGTTCAAGGTGCTCTTCGCCGTCGAGGACGAGCCGCAGGCCGGCACCGACCGGGCGACCGGCAGCGTGGTCGGAGATGCCTTCAATCCCCGCTACTCCTTCGACAGTTTCGTCGTCGGCAGCTCGAATCAGTTCGCTCATGCGGCGGCACAGTCGATCTCGCACCGACCGGCGGAGAGCTACAACCCGTTGTTCCTCTACGGCGGCGTAGGACTGGGCAAGACCCACCTCCTGCACGCCATCGGTCACGAGATCGTCCGTCGGCATCCCGACCTCAAGGTGATGTACCTGGCAGCCGAGCAGTTCGTCAACGAGCTCATCAGCTCGCTGCGCTTCAATCGCATGCCGGAGTTCCGTGAGCGTTACCGGTCGATCGACGTGCTGATGGTCGACGATATTCAGTTTCTGGCAAATAAAGAGCGTACCCAGGAAGAGTTTTTCCACACCTTCAATACTCTTTATACGAGACAGAAGCAGATTATCCTTTCCTCCGACTCTTCACCCCGCGACATACAGGATCTCGAAGAGCGGCTGCGGAGCCGCTTCGAGTGGGGGCTCATCGCCGACATCCAGCCTCCCGACCTCGAGACGAAGATCGCCATCCTGCGTCGCAAGGCGGATCTCGAGCGAGTCGAGGTGCCGGACGACGTGGCGCTCTTCATCGCCTCCCAGGTGAAGTCGAACATTCGCGAGCTCGAAGGGCGCCTCAACCGCGTCATCGCCTTCGCCTCGCTGACAGGAAAGCCGGTCAGTCTCGATCTCGCCCAGGAGACGCTCAAGGACATCCTGCCGGACGGCAACCGGCGGGTGCTGCCGTCGGAGATCACCAAGATGGTGGCACGCCACTACGGCCTCAAGGTCACCGAGATCAAGAGCCGCAACAACTCCCGGCAGGTCGCTTTCCCGCGCCAGGTCGCGATGTATCTGTGTAAGCAGTTGACCGAGCTCTCCTACCCGGAGATCGGGAAGCACTTCAACGACAAGCACCACTCGACCGTCATGTACTCGGTCGAGAAGATCGAGAAGTTGCGCGCCGAGGACCCCGACCTCAATCGGGCGATCAAGCGCTGGCTCGAGCAGCTTTCCTGACCTTCCCGGACGTCCCGGTCCGATCCGAGTCGGTGCCGACGCACCTACCGGAGCCACACGGCTCCCTTCGAAGGAGCGTTCTCGACAACCCTTGTGGAAAGGCTGTCGAGCCGCCTGCGGACGAGCCTGTGGACGTTCTTCGGAAGCCTCGGACGGCGGCAGATTTCCACCGCCCGCCGGGAGCCGCTCCACAACCTTCCCACAGCCTCACCCGCCGACCGGACCCGCTCGAAAACCCAGTTCTCAGCAGGCTTCGCGACGATTCATCCTCGGCTTCAACAGCACCTTCTACGACGACGGCTATGCTATATTCCCCGTTCTTTCCGAAGGAGTCTTCCGCATGGAAATCCGCCTCAATCGCGCCGACTTTCTGACTGAATTGACGCCCATGCAGGGCGTCGTCGAGCGCCGGACGACGATTCCGGTGCTGTCCCACATCCTGCTGCGTGCGGACGGCGACCGCGTCGCGCTTGCGGCGACCGATCTCGACGTCTCGCTGACCTCGTGGTGCGAGGCGGAGGTGGCGCAGCCCGGGGGCGTGGCGGTTCAGGCGAAGAAGTTCCTCGAGATCATCCGCTCGCTGGTGGACGAGGAAGTGACGTTGCGGCTCGAGGACGATCGGCAGCTCGTGATCGAGGCTGGCCGTTCGCGATTCAAGATCAACGGCCTCTCGCCGGAAGACTTCCCGACCCTGCCTCAGGTGCCCGAGGAGGGCACTCAGAGCGTGCCCTTCGCGCAGGTCAAGAGCATGATCGCCAAGATCCTCTTCGCGGTGTCGACGGAGGAGTCGCGATTTCAGCTCAACGGCGCGCTGTTCAAGCTCAAGGAGGGCGGCATCGAGCTGGTGGCGACCGACGGTCATCGCCTGGCGCTGGTCGAGAACGCTCTCGACGGCGGCCGTGCGGAGGAAGGGGTGCTGGTGCCGCGCAAGGCGCTCCAGGAGCTGCAGCGCTTCGAAGGCGACGGTGAACTCGGACTGCTGCGCAGCGAACACCATCTCTCCTTCCGGCTCGGCCGCCGCGAGCTGATCTGTCGCATCCTCGAAGGAACCTTCCCGGACTACGAGCGGGTGATCGCCAAGGACAACGACAAGAACGTCGCCTTCGAGCGCCAGACGCTCGCCGCGGCGGTTCAGCGCGTGGCCCTGCTGACAGGCGATCGCACCCGCGCCGTGCGGCTTGAGTTCGACGACTCGACGCTGAGCATCTCGGCGGCCAACCCCGATCTGGGGGAAGCACGCGAGGAGCTGCCGTGCGACTACTCCGGCGACAAGTTCGCCCTCGGCATCAACCCCGACTACATGGGGAACTTCCTCTCCGCGGTCGGCACCGAGCGGGTGACCTTCCAGCTCAAGGACGAGAACTCTCAGTGCATCGGCCTGCCGGTCGAGGGCGACGATCGGCGCTACCTGTGCGTGATCATGCCGATGCGGGTCTGAGGCCGCTCCCGGCCACCTGAGCGGCCCTTCCGGCTCTTCCCCACAAGAGCCGCCGGCGTGAGAACCGGTGGCCGCGAGAGCTGTGGAAAAGGGCGTCGATACGAGTTCGATTTACGCCCTTTTTGCGTCTCTTCGATGCGGGTCCGGCAGAAACCTGGCTCCCGGCACGGTAGGCCTCTCTAACTGTCCATGAATAAAGGATTTAGGACTTGTTCTACGGGCAGTCCTGTGGTACTCTGAGACGACCGCCGAAGAGCCTCTCGGTAGCCTCGCTCCGAGCTGCCTCGCGGCGGTCTCCCGAACAACTCGAACGAGTCCCGACGACGACGTCGCAAGGAGACCCGCTTTGGCCGACAAAGCTGCAGCGTCCCAGTACACCGAAGACAGCATCAAGGTCCTCAAGGGGCTCGAGGCGGTCCGCAAGCGCCCGGGGATGTACATCGGTGACACCGATGACGGCTCCGGTCTGCACCACATGGTCTTCGAGCTCGTCGACAACGCGATCGACGAGGCGCAGGCCGGGCATGCCTCGCGGATCGACGTGACGATCAACGCCGACGGGTCGGTGACCGTGGCCGACGACGGACGCGGCATTCCGGTCGGCATGCACAAGGGCGAGGGGCGCTCGGCTGCCGAGGTGATCCTCACCGAGCTCCACTCGGGCGGCAAGTTCGACAGCAACTCGTACAAGGTCTCGGGCGGTCTGCACGGCGTCGGCGTGTCGGTGGTCAACGCGCTGTCGACCGAACTCGACGTCGAGATCCGCCGCGAGGGGAAGATCTGGACGCAGAGCTACGAGCGTGGCGTGCCGAAGGCGCCGATCAAGGGCACCGGGAGCGTCAAGTCGACCGGCACCCAGGTGCGGTTCGTCCCCGATCCGGAGATCTTCGCCTCGACCGAGTTCCGCTACGAGTCGCTGGCGCAGCGTCTGCGTGAGCTGGCGTTTCTCAACCGCGGAGTGCGCATCCTGCTGTCCGACGAGCGCTCGGACGACAAGGACGAGTTCCTCTTCAAGGGCGGCATCTCGAGCTTCGTCGACCACCTCAACCGGCACAAGTCGACGCTCCACAAGAAGCCGATCCACCTCGAGGACGACAAGGAGTCGAAGGACGGCACCGAGACGGCCGAGATCGCGCTCCAGTGGAACGACGGCTACCAGGAGCAGACGTTCTGCTTCACGAACACGATCAAGAACCGCGACGGTGGGACCCACCTGTCGGGCTTCAAGTCGGCGCTCACCCGGACGATCAACGCCTACGCCAACAACGCCGGGCTGCTCAAGAAGCTCAAGAGCAACCTCTCGGGCGACGATGTGCGCGAGGGGCTGACGGCGGTGATCTCGGTCAAGATCACCGACCCCAAGTTCTCCGGTCAGACGAAGGACAAGCTGGTCTCCTCCGAGGTCAAGGGGTGGGTCGAGCAGGTGGTCAACGAGCGGCTCGGCAACTTCCTCGAGGAGAACCCGAAGGTCGCGCGCAGGATCATCGGCAAGTGCGTCGAGGCGGCGCGCGCCCGCGAGGCGGCCCGCAAGGCGCGCGAGCTCACGAGGCGCAAGGGTGCCCTCGACGCTTCGACCCTGCCCGGCAAGCTCGCCGACTGCTCGGAGCGCAACCCCGAGTTCTCCGAGCTGTTCCTCGTCGAGGGTGAGTCGGCCGGCGGCACCGCCAAGCAGGGGCGCGATCGCAAGTTCCAGGCGATCCTGCCGCTCAAGGGCAAGATCCTCAACGTCGAGAAGGCGCGCTTCGACAAGATGCTCTCCTCGGACGAGATCAAGACCCTGATCTCGGCGCTCGGCACCGGGATCGGCAAGGACGACTTCGACATCTCGAAGCTGCGCTACCACAAGCTCGTCATCATGTGCGACGCCGACGTCGACGGCTCTCACATCCGCACGCTGATCCTCACTTTCTTCTACCGGCAGATGGAGGAGGTCGTCCGCCGTGGGCACCTCTACATCGCGCAGCCGCCGCTCTACAAGGTGGCGGAAGGCAAGAAGCAGACCTATCTCAAGGACGACGCCGAGTATCGGCAGTTCCTCGTCGAGCGGATCCGCGATCGCTTCGAGCTCGAGCTGGTCGACAACGGCAGCTCGAAGCGGCTCAAGGGAGCGCGGCTCGAGTCGTTCCTGCAGCAGGTGTCGGATTTCCGTGCCGGCGTCGATCAGCTGGCCGCGCGCGGCCTCCCCAGGGACGCCGTGAGAGTGCTGCTCCTTCACGGCATCGTCGGTGCCAAGTCGCTCCAGGATGCGAAGAAGGTCGAAGAGGTCGCCCAGATCATCGAGGCCTCGGGCTTTCACCGTGTCGAGGTGACGACGGACGACGACGGCTACTCGGTGCTCTCCTTCGTCAGCCGGCGTGACGGCGTCGAACGCGAGGTGGTGGTCAACCGGGAGCTGGTGTCCCGGGCTGCCTTCCGGGCGCTGGGGCGCAACAAGATCGGCCTCGAGGCGTTGGCGACCCCCGGCTACCGCCTTCACGCCGACGAAGAGGCGACCGAAGAGCTCAGCCAGGACGAGGCGCTGGAACAGCTGTGGGACGGGGCGAAGAAGCGCCTCACCATTCAGCGCTACAAGGGTCTCGGTGAGATGAACGCCGAGCAGCTGTGGGAGACGACGATGGATCCCGAGCGCCGGCGCCTGCTGCAGGTGAAGATCGAAGACGAGATCTCGGCCGACGACATCTTCTCGACCCTGATGGGCGACCAGGTCGAGCCGCGGCGCGAGTTCATCGAGAAGAACGCCCTCAACGTCACCAACCTGGACATCTGACGCGGGGATCTCCTCGCTTCCGATCCTTCCCGGAAGGCTCTGTGAATCATGAGTGAACACGATCGGGTTCTGCCCTTCGACGCGTCGGCGACGATCGACATCGAAGAGGAACTGAAGTCCAGCTACATCGACTACGCGATGAGCGTCATCGTCGGGCGCGCGCTGCCCGACGTTCGCGACGGCCTGAAGCCGGTCCACCGGCGCGTCCTCTACGGCATGTGGGAGAGCGGCAACACCTCGCGCAAGCCCTACAAGAAATCGGCCCGCATCGTCGGTGACGTCATGGGTAAGTACCACCCGCACGGCGACTCGGCGATCTACGACACCGTGGTGCGGATGGCGCAGGACTTCTCGCTGCGCTACCCGATGGTCGACGGCCAGGGCAATTTCGGTTCACTCGACGGCGACAGCGCGGCGGCGATGCGCTACACCGAGGTGCGGCTTACCAAGCTCGCCGAGGAGATGCTCAAGGAGGACATCGACAAGGAGACCGTCGACTGGGCGCCCAACTACGACGGCTCGCTCGCCGAGCCGGTGGTGCTGCCGGCCCGCATCCCGTCGCTCCTGATCAACGGTTCCGGCGGCATCGCCGTCGGCATGGCGACCAACATCCCGCCCCACAACCTGACCGAGGTGATCGGCGCGCTCAACGTGCTGATCGACAATCCCGACGCGTCGCTCAAGGAGCTTATGGCGAAGCTCCCCGGCCCCGATTTCCCGACCGCGGGCTTCATCCACGGTCGCGCCGGGATCCGGGCCGCCTACGAGACCGGTCGCGGCACGATCCAGATGCGGGCGCGCGCCAACATCGAAACCCAGCGCCGCGGCGACAAGCAGTCGATCGTCATCACCGAGGTCCCCTACCAGGTCAACAAGGCGCGGCTGCTCGAGCGCATCGCGACCCTGGTGCGCGACAAGAAGATCGAGGGCATCTCCGACCTGCGCGACGAGTCGGATCGCGACGGCATCCGGGTCGTCATCGACGTCAAGCGCGGCACCGTGCCGGAGATTCTTCTCAACCAGCTCTACAAGATGACGGCGATGCAGTCGACGTTCGGCATGATCCTGCTGGCGATCGTCGACAACCAGCCGCGGGTGCTCTCGCTCAAAGAGATCCTCGAGCACTTCCTCGACCACCGCAAGACGGTCGTCATCCGGCGCACCCGGTTCGACCTGCGCAAGGCCGAGGAGCGCGCCCACATCCTCGAGGGCATCCTCAAGGCGCTCGACCACCTCGACGAGGTGATCGCCACCATCCGCGCCAGCGCCACGCCGGCCGAGGCGCGCGAGAACCTGATCGCGAACTTCTCGTTCACCGAGCCGCAGGCGCAGGCGATCCTCGAGATGCGGCTCCAGAAGCTCACCGGCCTCGAGCGCGACAAGGTGGTCGCCGAGTACAAGGAGCTGATGGAGCTGATCGAGCGGCTGCGCGCCATCCTCGGCTCGGACGAGCTGGTGCTCGAGGTGATCCGCGGCGAGCTGGCCGAGATCGTCGAAACCTACGGCGACGAGCGCCGCACCGAGATCATCGACGAGGCGAGCGACATCACGATCGAGGACATGATCGCCGACGAGGAGATGGTGATCACCGTCACCAACTCGGGCTACATCAAGCGCTCGCCGTTGTCGCTCTACCGCTCGCAGAATCGCGGCGGCAAGGGGCGGATGGGGATGGTGACCAAGGAGGGCGACTTCGTCGAGCACCTCTACGTCGCCACGGCGCACTCCTACGTGCTGGTCTTCACCGAGCGCGGCCGCCTCTACTGGCTCAAGGTGCACGAGATCCCGCAGATGGGGCCGGCGTCGCGCGGCAAGGCGATCGTCAACCTGCTGCACCTCGAGAAGGAAGAGAGGCTCGCCACGACGGTAGCGGTGCGCGAGTTCAGCGACGACGAGTTCCTCGTCTTCGCGACCGAGAACGGCACGGTCAAGAAGACGGAGCTGTCGGCCTACTCGAACGTCCGTGCCGGCGGCATCATCGGCATCAACATCGACGACGACGACCGGCTGCTCGACGTGCGGACCACGGACGGCGGCAACGACATCATGCTCTCGACCGCCCTCGGCTACTCGATCCGCTTCCCGGAAGCGGATGCTCGGCCGATGGGGCGTGCGACGCGCGGCGTGCGCGGCATCTCGCTGCGTAAGGGCGACCGTGTCGTGTCGATGGAGAGCCTCTCGGGCGAGGGAGAGATCCTGTCGATCGCCGCCAACGCGATCGGCAAGCGCACCCTCGTGGACGAGTACCGGCGCCAGAGCCGCGGCGGCAAGGGGATCATCAACCTCAAGGTGTCGGACAAGACCGGCCAGGTGCTCGGCGCCAAGCAGGTGACCCCCGAAGACGGCATGATGCTGATCACCCAGGAGGGCAAGATCATCCGCATCAACGTCGACGGCGTGCGGGTGTCGGGCCGCGCCACCATGGGGGTCAAGCTGATGGACCTCGAGGGCGGCGATCGGCTGGTGGCGATCGCCAAGCTCGCCGAGCGCTCGGACGACGATGACGGCGAAGACGACGGTCAGGAGACGATCCATTGACCGCGCTGACCGTCGCGACCGGCTGACGCGACCAGCGACCTCGTGACCCCGGGCGAATCGGCTCAGCCGTCACAGCTCTATCGGATCGCCTGGGCCTTCTACCTGGTCGTCGCTCTGGCCGGAGTCATCTGGCTCGGCGTCCGGGGCGAGCTGAGGCTCGAGCTCTTCTGGTCGGGCGAGCGCTGGTGGCTCGATCTGGCGGGGGCCGCCGGCGCCGCCGCGCTCCTGATCGGCCTGTGGGCGGTGGTGCGGATCTTCTTCGCCGCGGCGCGCCGTCTCGAGGACAGTCTGGCAGCGGTCCTCGGGCAGCCGAAAGCCGACGAGATCCTCGCTCTCGCGGTCCTTTCGGGTATCGCCGAGGAGCTGCTCTTCCGCGGCGCGATCCAGGGGGCATGGGGCTGGGTGTGGGCGACAGCGCTCTTCGCCCTGCTTCATACCGGGCCGGGCCGTGAGCATCGCTGGTGGACGCTCTTCGCCGCCGTCGCCGGGTGCCTCTTCGCCTTCCTGCGGGAGTGGAGCGGAGCGCTGCTGGCGCCGATCGTCGCCCACATCCTCGTCAATGCGGTCAATCTCAGGTTGTGGCTCGTCCGGCGCTCCGGAGAGTGACGAGCGTCCATAGAATCGGTCGTCACGGATGATGAACCTCACAACGGCCTCGAGAGGTCTCGCTGCCGCCGCCGCGCTGACAGCAGCGGCGCTGGTCGGAATGAGCGGCTGCGGCAAGGCGCCGCCGCTGCCCCGCCCGTCCGACCTGCTGCTGGTGGTGATCGACTGCCTGCGAGCCGATCACGTCGGCACCTACGGCTACGAGCGCGCCACGACGCCGCACCTCGACCGATTGGCGGCGGAAGGGGTGACCTTCACCCGCGCCTTCTCCCAGTCGCACTGGACCCGGGGCTCGGTCCCGAGCCTGCTGTCGGGTCTCTATCCCAGTGAGCACGGCCTCCTGACGGTCGATCGCAACCGGCGCGGCGAGGTGATCGGGCCGGCGCTGTCGGACGGTGTCGAGCTGGTCTCCGAACCGCTTCAGGCGGCCGGCTTCGCCACCGCACTCATCGGCGAGCAGTACCAGCTGTCGCGCAACTTCAACTTCAACCAGGGATTCGACTTCTACCTCAACCAGACCGACGGCGCCGCCAACGTCAACCGCAACTACCTGCGCTGGCTCGGCGCCCAGGAGGAGGGCCGACCGACCTTCGTCTACCTCCACTACCTCGACCTCCACTGGCCCTACTGCCCGCGCGACTGGGCCAAGGGGATGTTCTCGTCCGGTGACAACGACTTCGACCCCTGCCACGACTGGCGCCGTCTGCGCCGCGAGGTGCGCGACGGCAGCCGGCAGCTGTCGCCCCAGGAAGTGGCCCAGCTGGTGTCGAACTACGACGAGGAGCTGGTGCAGACCGACGAGTTCGTCGGCCAGCTGTTCGATCGCTTGCGTGAGACGGGGCGTTGGGACGAGATGCTGGTGGTGGTGACCTCGGACCACGGTGAGGAGTTCATGGAGCGCGGCCTCCTCGGCCATCAGGAGGGATTGGTCGATCGGCTCCTCCACGTGCCGTTGATCGTCAAGCCGCCGCTCTCCTGGGGGATCGAGGGGGGAGGGCGCGACGACGGTCTGGTCGAGCTGCGGGCGGTGGCGCCGACGCTGCGGGTGGCGGTGGGCCTCGAGCCGGGGCGCGGCGCGCCCGATCTCATCGCCCGACTGAGGGGCACAGCTTCAAGTGACGACGTCGCGACCGTGTTTGCCGAGAACAGCACCATGGTCGCCGCTCGCACCGACTCCCACAAGCTGGTGGTGTGGCGCGAGGGAGGGCGCAGAGAGCTGTTCGACCTCGCTGCCGACCCCGGAGAGCTCTCGGACCGGTTGACGGAGCAGCCTCAGGTCGCCGCCGAGCTGGCGGCACGCCTGCGCTCGTGGCGTCGCTCCCTGGCACCGATCGCGACCCGCGAAGCCGCGGTCGGGGAAGAGACGACCGAGGGCCTGCGCGATCTCGGCTACATCGACTGAGCATCGGGTGCGGGGGGCTTGCCCGCCGCACCGACCGAGTCCATCAGAGCTGAATTCGCAATCGAGACTCTGATCCGCCGCAAGACGCAAGAGAACTCGCGGGCCGGGTCAAGATCCTGCGGCTCATGGCGATCTTCGGTGGTCCCTACTGCGCACACCTGCTCGAGGGACACCCGCAGCACCCTAAAGACTACGGAACCGTGATGGACCATGCGGAGGTGTCGCCGGACTCGAAGCCGTCACCGAAGAACACCGGTGGCAGGAAGATCCAGGCGGCGCCTGGTGGGTTGACAGCACCGTTGTTGGAGTTGCCCACGATGACCCGGCGACCGTCGATCTCGATGTCCTCTCCGAAGGTGTCGAGTCCCTGCCCGATCGGGGCCTTGAACCAGCCCTGCTCGGTCCAGATTCCGCCCTGAAGTCGATACTCGTAGACGACGCCCTGCATGTTCTGGTCGTCCAGGTCGAGTTCCGCACCGACGAGGGCGAGCGGACCAGCGAGTGCGACGGCGGTGCCGAAGGAGGAGTCCTCCTGCCCGTCGGAGGCGAGCAACTGTTGCTGCTCGGTCCAGGTGCTACCGGAGCGGGTAAAGACGTAGGCCGCGCCCTGCCGGATGTTCGCCCCGACATCGTGCTGCTCGGCTCCAGCCAGAAGCGTGTCGCCATCGAGTGCCACGTCTGAGCCCAGGAACGTGTGATTGCCGGCGTCCGAGGCCACGAGCATCTGCTGTTCCGTCCAACTGGAACCGTCGAAAGTGTAGACATACACGGAGCCGGCGTTCCCTGCGGTCTTGGTGTCGTGACTGTTGTTGCCGATAGCGAGTGTGTCGCCATCGAGATCGACACTGAATCCGAAGTTGTTGCCGGTGCCGAGGCTGGGGTCGTTCAGTTTCTGTACCTCGGACCACAGCGACTCCCCGAGTTCGAAGTAGTAGGCCGCTCCGATTCCGTCTGTTCCGGGGCCGGCTCCCTCCGCTCCGACGACGAGGCGAGGACCCTCAAGCGACATAGAGAAACCGAACAGGTCATTGCGGCCGCTGTCGGAGCCGGTGAACTCCTGCACTTCGTTCCAGCCGAGGCCGTCGTACTCGAACTGGTACACCGAGCCGCGTCCAAACAATGGCCCCTCTCCAGAGCCGGGTGCCCCTACGAGGAGCCGGTCGTCCTCAACCGCAACCGACCAGCCAAGAAAATCGTCCTCGGAGCCGTTGGATGCGGTCAGGTAGGCCTCTTCCTCCCACTTATCACCGATCCTCCGATATACGAAGACGGCTCCCTGAAACTGCTCGCCACCGATCGTCGCCGTTGGCGCGCCCACGACAGCCACGTCTTCGTCAAGGTCGACGGCCTGCCCGAAGCTCCACATGGACTGTTGCTGCGAACCGGCAAGCTGAGCGTCTTCCTGCCAAGGCAAGTCGGGTTGCGAAGGTAGCTCCGAGGCACTGAGCGACACCGCGCTGCAGCATCCGAGGAAAGCCAGCACAAGCCCCCCGCCGGGAGGAGGGTGATGTTGCGTCTCATGCTTGACCATCTCGAACCGCCGCAGGAGCTACTCGCAGTTGGGTGCTTGATCGACGTGCAGTCGGACTTCCCAGCGGCTCAGATCGACCTCGAGGTCGTCCGATGCCGAGTTGTTCTCGAACCGAAGTTTCCACTGACCCGCAGCCTGTTTACCGTCGAAGTCTCCGAGAGGGACGAGCAGGGTGACGTTGTCGTCGTCGTAGTACTTCAGCAGAGGATCGTTGTCTCCTTTGAGCACAACTTCGGTGCCGTCGGGGCCAACCAGGACCACCGAGAACGCTTGCGCCGGAGTCGGCTTGACCCCAGTGGTCGCCACGACGATGACATCGACATCGTCTACCACCCCCAGCGGCGGGTCTGCGGTGGCGGTGAACTCGGCGAAGTCGTCCTCGCCTGGTGGAATCGTCTCTTGCCAGCTCCCCTGGAGGGCGTTCACCTGCCGACAGTGGTCAAAGCGAACCTGGCGTTCGTAGGCGAAGCTCGGCGACCCAGAGTCGTCCGACGATACCGTGAGCGTCGCTTCCCGAACGCCAGGACTCAGATTGGTCCCGTCGATCTCCATCGGAATGTTGTGCTCGCCCGGGAATCCGAAGATCCCCGGTAACAGGTAGCTCTGAGGTGTTGTGCCTCCGAAGCCATCGACTACCACCCAGTCCTCCGTCGCCGAGATGGTCACGGACTGCGTGACGATCCAGCGGTTGCGCGGCATCAGCGTCTCAGCGGTGCCGTGAGGGACGCCGAGTTCTCCTTCACCGAGAATGTCCTTGTAGTCGGTGAGCGTGAACCCCTCGATCCCGACATAGGCCGAGTAAAGAACCGGCTCATGCGTCTGGTAGGTGTGGTCAACGAAGGGAATCACCGCTTGCTTGAGCCCGGGCGAGGCCATAGCCGCAGCAGATGGCTTTGTCTGGACGTAGACATGCTCGCCTTCCTCGAGACTGCCGGAGGTACCGCCCGTGATGACTTCAAAATCTGAGACCGCGCCGATGCTCCAGCTGAGATCGGTCGCACCTGCCGGCAGTCCGTTCACGGGCACGCTGAGTTTGAACTCGAAAGGCTGGTAGTCGGCCTGGGTGGTTATGGGCCCGTAGAAGACTGCCTCCGTCGCGGCATTAGAGGCCTCCACTTGCAAGCCGAGAGGCGGGACGTGAGCGTTCCAGACCTCGGCACGTGCTCCGGAGGCCCATTGTGTGCCAGTTGTGAAGTCGATGACTTTGCAGGCTCCGCCGGGGTCAGTGTCGTCAGACGGCCACTCCGCGGGGGCGCTCGTGAGGTTCTGGGCGATCTTGCCAGTCTCCATTCCGACTACGCCGGAACCAGAGCTGCCGCCCAGGGCGTGGGCCTGGATTCTCGTCGTGGTCGTTCCGGGCTCTCGCACCGTGAACTCCGCTTTTAGGGGCAGTCCGAGCGGGTGGCCCAGGACCAGTACTTCGTCATCTCCGTCCGTCCGAGCGACACGTTCGGTGATAAGGGGGAGACGCCCCTGTACCGGTACTGCGAGCCTGAGAACAGCATAGTCTCCAGCGCCCTGTGGATTGAACGTAGGCAGCGTGATCGAGGGATCGTTGTAACCGTCGAACTCGACGTACTCGCAGTGATAGACGTCGTCCGCATCGATCGTGAGAGTCCCGGACTCGGTGATCGGTCCCTGGTCCGCCCAGTCGAAGATCACCGAGTAGAGTTCGACGCAACTGTACTCAATGGACTCTGCGTCACCGTCGTCATCCACACAGTGCCCGGCAGTCATGACGCGGTCGGGGCCCACAAGGTAGCCGCTGCAGTTGTCGATCTGGCCAACACCGGTTCGTGGCTGGCCACGCAGCGGCTCGTGCACGGCGTTGTGCGTGGTCCCATCTAGCTGGAGCAACGACGCGACCCGCAGTGCTGGCTGAGTCTTCAACGTCGAACGTTCCCTCGGTGCACAGAGAACCTCTTCGAACCGCACCTCGGGCCACGGCTTGCCGTGCAGCGACGTAGCGCCCGCGAGAATGCGCCCGACGGGGAACACAAGGCGGGGGTCTGGGGGGTCTTTGATTCTCACGGCCTTTGCTCGGAGCCATGGATGGAGGTACTCGGGCGAGGAGGTCGCGCTCGCAGCGGGAATGTCGGGAGAGGACAAGCTAAACTGCTGCGCCAATCTGAGATTCAAGAGCGGAAGGAACGGCAGCGATGGCACCTGACAGCAGCGACGTCCTGGCGCGAGTCGATCGCGACAAAGAGAGTTACCTCGAGGAGCTCAAGGACTACATCCGGATCCCGTCGATCTCGACCGACCCGCAGTATCGGGACGACGTCCTCAGGTGCGCGGACTTCGTGCGCGAGCGGATGGCCGACGCCGGCCTCGAGGCGGAGCTGATCGAGAGCGACGGCTACCCGCTCGTCTACGGCGAGTGGCTCGGAGCACCTGGCAAGCCGACGCTGCTCTTCTACGGCCACTACGACGTTCAGCCGGTCGATCCGATCGAGCTGTGGCGCAACGATCCGTTTGAGCCGACCGAGGAGGGGGACGAGCTGGTCGCGCGCGGTGCCACCGACGACAAGGGTCAGTCCTACGCCCAGCTCAAGGGGGTGGCGGCGATGCTCGCTGAGCGCGGCTCGCTGCCGGTGAACGTCAAGTTCCTCGTCGAAGGGGAAGAGGAGTCGGGTGGCGAGGCGATCGATGCCTATGTTCGCGCCGACGGCGGCGAGCGCCTGGCTTGCGACGCCGTCGTGGTGTCCGACACCTCGATGTTCGGCCCCGGGCAGCCGTCGCTTCTCTACGGGCTCAAGGGTCTGCAGTACATGCAGATCGAGGTCACCGGCCCCAACCGCGACCTTCACTCGGGGGTGTTCGGCGGTGCGGTCGCCAACCCCGCCAACGCGCTCGGCTACATCCTCGGTCGACTGCGCGACAGCGAGACCGGCAGGATCCAGATCCCCGGCTTCTACGACAGGGTGAAAGAGCTCGCGGCGTGGGAGCGCGAGGAGTTCGGCAACCTGCCGTTCGATGAAGAGGCTTACAAGCGCGAGCTCGGCATCGACGACGTGTTCGGCGAAGAGGGGTTCACGACGCTCGAGCGCGCCTGGGCGCGGCCGACGTGCGACGTCAACGGCATGTGGAGCGGCTACCAGGGCGAGGGTGCGAAGACTGTGCTGCCGGGAACCGCCGGCGCGAAGGTGTCGATGCGGCTCGTCCCCGATCAGGACCCGGAGGAGATCGCCGCGCTCTTCAAGGAGTTCGTCGAGTCGATCGCCCCGCGCGGCGTGACGGTCGATGTCCAGGCAATCCATGGTGCGCCGCCGGTTCTCGTGGCGATCGACGGCCCGCTCGCCGAGGCGGCGATGGCGGCGCAGGAAGACGTCTGGGGGAAGCCCCCCTTCAAGCTGCGCGAGGGGGGTTCGATCCCGATCGTCGGCACCTTCTCGGAGGTGCTCGAGAAGCCGATCCTGCTGGTCGGGTTCGGCCTGCCCGACGATCGGCTGCACTCGCCGAACGAGAAGTTCAACATCAGCCACTTCTACAACGGCATCCGCACCATCGTGCGCCTGCTCGATCGAGCCGGCGGCGAGTGACGATCGAGCGCGAGCTCAAGTTCCACCTTTCCGATCGCTCTGCGCTCACCGACCGGCTCGCCGAACTCGGGGCGAAGCTCGTTCACCCGGAGTCGTTCGAGGACAACTCGGTGTGGGATCGCGCCGGCGAGTTGGAAACCGGCGGGCGGCTGCTGCGCCTGCGGACCGACGCGCGGGGCGGCCGCCTGACCTACAAGGGGGTGGCGACCTTCGACGAGGGAGTCAAGTCGCGCCGTGAACTCGAGACCTCCGTCGGCGACGCCACGATCGCGGCTCAGCTCCTGACCGCGCTCGGCTACCGGGTCGCGGTGCGGTACCAGAAGTACCGCGAGAGCTGGAAACTCGACGGGGTGAGCGTGGAGCTCGATCGCACCCCGATGGGGGACTTCGTCGAGTTCGAGGGCGAGGGCGCGGCGAACGCCGCCGCGGCGTGCGGCTTCGAGGCCTGCGAGGCGCTGGCGGAAAGCTACCTAACGCTGTGGCGGAGCTTTCGCGCACAATCGCCGGAAAGCGGACGGGACATGGTGTTCGAGGAAAGCGTGCACGACGATCGAGAGGAGGCCTGAGTGGCCCGCACCCGGTTGCGCGCCCTCGTGCTCGCAGCCGGCCACGGGATGCGGCTGCGTCCGCTGACCGATGCGGTGCCCAAACCGTTGCTGCCGGTGCTCGGCCGGCCGGTGGTGGAACACACGCTCGACGCGCTCGCGGCGGTCGGCTGCGAGGCGGTCGCGCTCAACCTCCACCACCTCGGCGAGGCGATCGAGAGCCACCTTGGCGGGGCCTACCACGGCATGCGCCTCGTCTACTCGCAGGAACCGACGCTGCTCGGCACTCTCGGCGCCCTGGGCCCGCTCGAGGACTTCGCCATGCGAGCCGACCTCTTCCTGGTCGTCAACGGCGACAGCCTCAGTCGCTGGCCGCTCGGTGTGCTGCTGCGCAAACACCGGTCGGCCGGCGCCCACTCGTCGCTGCTCCTGGCGACGCGGCCCGACCCGAAGGCGTTCGGCGGCGGCGTGATCGTCGCGCGCGACGGCCGCATTCTGTCGCTCAGAGGGGGTGAGAGACGGCGCGGGGAGCGCGACCGGCGACGGGTGTTCGCCGGCGCGCACGTGTTCTCGC
This sequence comes from Candidatus Multivoradales bacterium, assembly GCA_965223855.1. Lineage (GTDB taxonomy): Bacteria > Acidobacteriota > Thermoanaerobaculia > Multivoradales > JAHEKO01 > CALZKB01. Next base: position 764,690 of record CBDCXM010000009.1, on the reverse strand, counting down.
CGCGTCTGCTGGAGCGCTGGCAGGGCGAGGAGGGCGAAGCCGCTGACTTCGTCACCGATCTCTACGAGCCGCTGCTCGCCGAGGGCGCCCATCTCCAGGGGGTCGAGAGCGGGCGTCACTGGCACGATCTCGGTACCCCGAAGCGCTACATGGCCGGAGCGCGCAACTGGGGGCTCGGTCGTTGGCCGCGGCGCTTCTGGCGCAGTAACTGGCTGGCGCCGGGGACCGACGTCAGCCGCGAGGCGTCGGTGCACGGTTCGGTGATCGAGCGCGGTGCAACCGTCGAGGCCGGGTGCAAGGTCCACAAGTCACTCGTCCTCCCGGGGGCTCGCATCGGCGCCGGCAGCCGGCTGCGAAGGGCGCTCGTCGGCCCGCACGTCGAGGTGCCGCCGGCGTCGCGGATTCAGGATCGCATGGTGACGACGGCGCGCGCCGGCGTGGCGCTTCGTGCCGGTGACTCGATCGTCGGCGGGCTCGTCGTCTCCCGGCTCGAGGGTTCGCGATGAAGCGCTTCGAGCTGCTGATCTTCGACTGGGACGGCACGATCGTCGATTCGATCGGCTCGATCGTCGATTGCACCGCGCTGGCGCTCGAGGATTGCGGTGTCGAAGGGAGCGACCGGGCGGTGATCCGCGGAGCGATCGGCCTCGGCATTCGCGAGATGATGGAGACCATCGTCCCGGGTTGTGACGACGACCTCTTCGAGCGCATCTGCCTGGCCTACCGCGAGCGCTGGTTCGGCGGCTTCGGCACCCGCCATCGGCCGTTCGAAGGGGTGGCCGAACTGCTGACGGCGCTGCGGTCGGACGGCTACCTGCTGGCGGTAGCGACCGCCAAGAGCCGCCGCGGACTGCGGGCCGACTTCGAGCGCACCCGCCTCGGGCCGTGCTTCCACGACAGCCGCACCGTCGACGAGGCGCCGGCCAAGCCCCATCCGGGGATGGTCGAGTCCCTCGTCTTCGAGTTGGGTGTGACGCCGGGCCGCACGCTCGTCATCGGCGATACCACCCACGATCTCGAGATGGCCGGCAACGCCGGAGTCTCCGGCGTCGGCGTGTTGACCGGTTCGCATGGGCGCGAGGATTTCGAGCAGGTGCGCCACGAGGCGATCCTCGAAAGCGTTGTCGACCTGCCCGGATGGCTCGCTCAGGGCGGCCGGCTCGCTGCCGCGCGGTAGGCTCGGGGGCATGGAGACCCTCAAGGCGACCTGGGTGCGCGCCGGGCGGGTGTTCGTCGCCTGGGCGTGGCGGGCGTTCCTCGCCTACCTCCTGGCAGGCGTGGTGGTCGCCGTGTTCCTGCTGGCGATCGGTCGCACCGAGTCCGCCTGGCTCGAGGGCGTCCTGGGTACCGTCCTCGGCATCGCCCTGGGCGGAGCCGCCGGCGTGTGGGCGATGAGGAGCGTCCTGCGGCGTGACTTCGGCGACTTCAGGATTGCGCTCGTCGAGACCTTCGATCGGCAGCGGCTGCGCGAGCTCGAGGCGCGCGAAGCGGACGGCGGCAAAGACGCCCCCTCCTGACGGTCGCCTCAGTCGTCGCCGCGGACGAAGAGGATGAAGTCGGTCGCCACCGGCGAGGAACCGTGCACTCGAAGCAGCGAGGCGATCTGCCCACGGTGATAGGAGCCGTGAAGCGAGACGTGCTCGATCATCTGCGCCGGTGCGGTGCGGTGGGCGCGACCGGAGCTGTCGCGGTAGGCCACCGGTCGTTGCAGCGCGTCCTCCGTCGCTGCCGCCAGATAACCGCGGTAGTTCGCGGCGGCCCTCTCGGCGATCTCGAGACAGTCACCGATGTCGAGTGTCGGCCAGAAGTCCTGCGGCCACGGGTCGAGGCCGCCGAGGCGCTCGTAGTAGATCCTCTCGGTCGTCACGACGTGAGCGAAGAGCCGCAGCGCCTCGCGCCGTTCCTCTGCCGGCAGCGACCCGAGAGCGTCGGCGACGCGCCGATCGGCCCACAGCCAGTGATCGACCCGGCGTTCCAGACTCTCGGCGAGCGAGGACTCGGAGCTCACCCTTCGCCCAGCGCGTCGAAGGCCGGCGGGTAGAGGATCCAGCCGGAACGGCCTTCGAGCGCCCCGGGCATGAGCTCGATCGACTGAAACGCCGAGTCGAACTCGTAGCTCGCGTAATGGAAGCCCTTCGGCGCCGCCAGCTCGAAGCCGAAGCGGCGGTAGTAGAGCGGGTCTCCCAGCAGGAAAACCGCCTGCCACCCGAGTTTGCGACTCTCGTCGAGAGCCGCGCGCATGAGCGCCGAGCCGATGCCGCAGTTCTGACAGGCGGGGGTGACGGCGACCGGTGCGAGGCCGCCCCATGCCACCTCTTCGTCCGATCTCTCGAGCGTCACCGGCGAGACGAAGACGTGGCCGACGACCTCGCCGTCGCGCTCGGCCACCAGTGAGACGTACGGCTCGACCGTGGCGCGCAATGCGGCGACGAGGTCGGCCTCGCCGCGAGCCCCGAAGGCTGCCGTGACGACCTGAGCGACCGCTTCGAAGTCGGTGCGGTTCTCGCTGCGTACCTTCACCGCTCCCCCAGATCGAGCGCGCCGACGACTTCGAGGGCGTGCTCGGCATCGCCCGGCGCGACGAGGATGTCGGTCTCGCGCTCCACCGAGCCGAAGATCGCCCGCGGCGAGAAGCGATCGACCGTCGTGAACTCGATACCGGCCTCCTCCAGCGCGGCTCGCAGGAGGCCGACCTCGACGACGTCGAAGACGGTCGCTACCAGGACCGGGCCCGGAGTGTCGTCGGCCGTTGGCGCGAAGCGCTCGTCGACGGCCGGTGCCCAGGTCAGCGGCACGCCGCAGTCGGGACACGTCTCGACGGTGGCGACGAACTCGCCGCGGCATTCGCGACAGTGCCTGACGTCGATCTGAATCACCCGGGCTCCCGGCGCCTCGTCCTGCGTCGCCACTCGGCCGCCAGGCCGCCGAGACTCAGCGCTCCCGCCCAGCTCCACAGGAGATCGAGCCACGACAGAGTACGCCCGGGGAGGAAGCGCTGCATCGCCTCCTCGAGCGCCGCCAGGACGAGCACGATGCCGACCCACCCCCAACCGCCGATGCGGCGGCCGAGCCATTCGGTGCCGCCGAGCGACAGCACCAGCACCACACAGAAGAGGCCGGTGAGGAAGAAGTGACCGGTCTTGTCGGCGCCCGGAAGACGGTAGACCCACAGGAACTTGCGCGGCCACAGCGTGGCGGCGGCGCTGACGCTCGCCACCCCCAGCAGGGCGGCGAACGGCCAGACTCGATTTCTCATGTGCGGGCGGGTCCTGCGCCTGGGAGCGGGCGAGGTTCCGGCTTCGATTCTACTCGCGTCCCGGCTCCGTCTCTTCGCCCGTCGCGTGCTCCTCCAACTCGACACCGAGCCCGTCGGCGATCCGGTTGGCGTAGGCGTAGTAGGCGGCGACCTCGACGATCTCGAGCAGGTCGCGATCGCTCCAGCCGTGCCGGCGAAGCGCCTCGAGATCGCGCCGGGTGAGGTTCGCGGGCTCGCGGGTGAGACGGGCGACGTAGTCGAGCATCGCCCGAGTGCGAGGCTCGAGCGTCGCCTCGCGATAGTCGGCGACGAGCGTCGCGCCCGTCGTGTCGTCACCCAGCAGCCGCCGCAGACCGCGACGGTGGTGGTGCATTCAGTAGTGGCAGCCGTTGAGCGTGCTCACCACCAGCGCGATCATCTCGCGCTCCGCCTTGCGCAGCGTGCGGGTCGGCCGCATGACGGCACGGTAGAGCCGCCAGTGGGCGGCCATCCCCTCCGGGTGGAGGGAATGAACCCGCAGCACGTTGTCGACCTCGCCGCTGACCGGGTCGACCACCTCGGCATAGAGCCGCGCGAGCTCGCCGTCGGCGTCGGCGGGGTCGACCGAGTCGATCCAACTCGTCACGACAGGAACCTCGTGGCCGGAGCGCTACGGAGCCTCGGGCTCGCGAACATGGGCGCGCTCCTCCACCAGCCTCTCAGGCATGTCGGCCAGCACGTAGCCGGTGATTCCCAGGAGCGCGATCGCCTTGCGGAACTCCTGAAGATCGAGCTTGTCGAGGGTGTCGGCGTGGGTGTGATGCCAGTCGAAGTAGTGCTCGCCGACGGTGCGCAGACCGAGGCCGGGCACGCCCGAGCGCATCAGCGGCCCGATGTCGGCGCCGCCGCCGCCGCGGAAGGTTTCGTCGGCGTCGATCGCGCTGGTGAGCCGGGCGACCTGCGAGAGCATGCCGTAGGCGCGCTCGTAGACCGGGTCCGGCTCCGCGGCGTTGGGGTCGGTCCCCAGCAGGCCGAAACCGAAGCCGAGCGGGCGCTCGGCGCCGCCGTCCATCTCGATCGCGGCGACGTGATTGGCGAGCTCGTCGGCGCTGAGCAGGTCGTGGTAGTCGCGCCCGCCTCGCAGGCCGTTCTCCTCGTTGGTCCACAGGACGACCCGCAGGGTGCGTCGCGGCTGGAGGCCGAGCTGGTGGATCAGTCTGAGCGCCTGCCACGCGGCGATACAGGCGGCACCGTCGTCGTGCACCCCCTGACCGACGTCCCACGAGTCGTAGTGGCCCCCCATCACGACGACTTCTTCGGGCCGCTCGCTCCCCTCGATCTCGGCGATCAGGTTGTAGGACCGGCGGTCGGGGAGCATCTCGGCCCCCATCTCGAGGTGCACGGTGACCTCGTGGCCGAGCTCGGCCATCCGGCGCAGCCACTCGGAGTCCTCGACGGTGAGCGCCGCCGCCGGGATCTGCGGCTGCTCCTCGTCGTAGCGCAGCGCCCCGGTGTGTGGGGTGTAGAGGCTGTGGCCGGTCGCCGAACGCGTCATCGCCGCGACCGCGCCGAGCGCCGCCGCCCGCGACGGCCCGCGGCTCCTGAACTGCACGGTGCGCCCGTACCCTTCCCACTGGACGGCGTAGACGACGATCTTGCCTTCGACCCCTTCACGCCCGAGCGCCTCGAGCTCCTCGAAGCTCTCGACGACGACCACCGGCGCGGTGATGCCCCCTCCGGGGTGCCGACACTGTTGCCGAGACCGAGGATCTCGAGCTCGCGCTCGATCGGCGAGACGACCGCGGCCCGCTCCGAGCCGCGCACCCAGTGCGGCACCATCACCGGCTGCTTGCGCACGGTGAGCCCTTCGGCCTCCATCCGGCCGGCGGCCCAGTCGATCGCCTCTTCGAGGGCGTCCGAGCCGGAGAGCCGCGGGCCGATGACGGTGGCGAGGTGAGTGATCTTCTCCCACCCTTCGGCATCGGTGAGAGCGGCGCCGAGGATGCGGCCGGCATCGCGCCGGTAGGCCGCCTCGAGATCGGCCGGCGCTCGGTTGCCGACGACGACGAGACGGTCGCCTCCCGGAGAGAACGCGAGTCGGGTGATGCCGTAGATGCCGTGGGCTTCGAGATCGGCGACCTCGGTGAACGCTTCGCCTCCCGGCTGCCAGCGGTAGAGGCGGCTGCCGTCCCCCATCCAGGCGCTGCCGTCGGGCGCCCAGGCGTAGTCTTCGCGCCCCGGCCGGGTCTCGACCAGCGCCCGCCGCTCGCCGCTCGCGGCATCGATCGCGGTCAGCCGCCACCGCTCGGAGCTCTTGTCGACGTAACTCATCTCGGTGCTGTCGGGGATGCGGGCGAGCGCGCGGCCGGGCGACTCGCCGAGCACCGTCCCCTCGGCGGCGCCGACGGCCGCCCGCTGCAGGGTCATCGTCTCGCCGAGGATGAAGAGGATCAGCTCGTCGTCGTCGATCCACGCGTGGTAGCCGATCGGCCCGACCTCGCCGAGCAGCAGCTCCGGCTCGCCGCCGTCGAGCGGGAAGCGCCACAGCTGCTGCACCAGGTCGCCGTAGTCGCGCACCACCGAGATCGCCTCGCCGTCCGGCATCGGGGTCGGTGAGTACTCGCTTTCGGCGGTGTCGGTGAACTTCCGCGCCGCGCCCGAGGCGAGGTCGTGGAGGACGATGTCGGTCGATCCGTCCGCCTCGATCGAGCTGTAGACGATCGCGCTGCCGTCGGCGAGGAACTGTGGCTGGTTGTCGTAGCCGTCGCGATCCGTCAGCCGCGTCGGCTCGCCGACGGAGGAGCCGTCGATCGGCAGCAGGAAGAGATCGGTCGAAGGGGCCTGGGCGAAGGCGGCGGTCGTGAGGAGCACCGCCGTCAGGATCAACGCAGCTTGTCGAGGCATCCGGGGACTGTAGCGCACTGTCAGCGTCGGTCGAATCGACTGCCGGTGTCAGTCGACGGTGACGCTCCAGGCGCCCGTGTCGCCGCTTTCGAAGCCGTCTTCGAAGATTGACGGATCGAAGACGAACCGCCGCCCCCACAAGTCGTAGGCGTTGCTCCAGACGACGACGAACGTGCCATCGGCGTTGATGCCTGCATCGGTCTGGTAGGACTCGCTGGTCGCCGCAGTGTTGACCTCGAACTCGCCCCCGAACGCAACGCCGCTCGCGTTGAAGGCGCGTGCGAAGGCACGGCTGATTCCGTCTTGCGCCGCGCTGCCGCCGAAGCGCCGCCAGCTGACGATGAAACCGTGCTCGTTGGCTGCGATGCCGGGTTCGCCGACCGCGGCCGCTCCAGGTTCATCGACGCGGAAGTCGTCGCCGCCGCCGAGGGGAGCAGGGTCGATCATCCGCGCGCGGATGCACTCGCCGGGACACTCGGTGTTGTTCCAGGCGACGACGAACGTCGATCCGCGTGCGGCGACCACAGGGGCGCCCTGGACGCCGGCGGTGATGGTGTTGATCTGAAAATCCGGGCCGGTCGGGACGCCGCCGGGATCGATCTTCCGTCCGCGGATGCAGCCACCGGAATCATCCAGTGGCGCGCAGTCGGTCGTACGCCAGGCGACCAACGCCGAGCCGTCGTCGGCGACGGCGATGCGCGGAAACCCCGAACTGCCGGTGGTCCAGCTGTTGAGTGGAACCGATGCTGCGGGTGGTCCCGAGCGCGGGATCGACCTCAGGCGAAGCTGGTCGGCCTCCCAGACGACGAGGAAGTCGTCGTCGCGCGCCCCGACGGCGGTCAGGGCGGTGATGTGGGAGGCCGGCACGTCGCTGACGACGGTGGGAGCCACGATCTTGGTGCCGTCCACCAGATAGCGCGCCAGCTGCACGTCGTACTCCGGCGGTCCGACGAGCGGATAGGTGGTCTGGGTCCAGCTGACGACGAACTCAGTGAGCCCGGAGCTGTCGAGATCGACGCCGCGAGTTCCACCACCGATCGCGAAGGGTGGCATGAGGAGGTCGCCGATCCCGCCTCGCAGGTCGGCGAACCCCGAGAAGACGTTGTGGAAGAGAGCGAGAAATGTCCCCTGTTCATCCACCGCAACCCGCGGGTTGAAGCTGGTGTCGCCGCCGACGAGCGGGAACTCAGGCCCCTGTGGCACGACCTCGGGCGGCGGCCCGCCGAGCTCGGCGGCAACGAGTGCGACAGCCGCGAATGCCAACACCGCAGCCGACCGTCGGCGCGAGGTCACGGCTCCTCGTCGGCTTCGAGGGCCCGGTCCAACTCCTGGAGTCGTGACTCGTCGAGCCCGAGCTTCGTCGCCAGTCGGCGCAGGTAGTGCTCCTCGGAGGGGGAATCGACGTCGATCGCCATCTTCGACGCCAGATAGACCTGCTCGGCGATCTCGGGGCCGGTGACCGCGGCGGCAAGGGCGTCGAGATCGAGCGGCCGCTCGAGCTCCGCCAGCAGCGTCTCGCGCTCCTCGGGGGTCTCGGAAGCGTCGTTGATCGCCGCCGCGATGCGGCCGCGCTCGGCTTCGTCGAGCTGGTGGTCGGCGTAGGCGGCGGCGATCATCGCCCGCACCAGCAGCAGCGCTTCGGCCGGCCGGGTCTCGGCCGCTGCGCTCTCCGAGGGCAACGGTGGCAGGGGGGGCGAACCGGCTGGTGGCGCTCCCGGCAACGGTGGCAGGGGCGGCGAGGCCGGGTTCCCGCCGGCGGGAGGTGCGGCCGCAGGTGCAGCGGAAGGGCGTGCGGCCGCCTTTTCCTGACCGGTCAGGTGCTCGAAGGCGGCGATGGCGACGCCGAGAGCTCCCATGCCGAGGGCTCCGCGGCCGAGGCCCAAGGACCCGAGGCGCCCGCTGAGGCCGCCCCGTCGGCGGCCTCGTCCGCGCCTTCTGCCACGTCTCCCGAGGGCGTTGCGGACCAGCGAACCCAGCAGTCGTTCAGCGTCGATCGTCTCTCTCCGGAAGCCGCTGTCAGCCTACCACCGGGGTTGCAGGCGTCCGCGGTCGACCGGCGGCGTGCACGACGAGCGCGTACAATACGCCGCTCACCCCCGGCACCGCGGTGGAGCGACTGCGTCGAGCAGCGACCGCGGGCGGCAGGCAGCACGGAGCGCGCATGGAAGACAGCAACGACCTGTTGACGACGGACATCGACCCGCAGGAGACGCGGGAGTGGAAAGACGCCCTCGAAGAGGTGATCGAGCGCGACGGCCCCGAGCGCGCTCACTACCTGATCGAAGCGCTGGTCGAGAAGGCGCGGCGCACCGGCGCCTATCTGCCGTACAACGCCACCACCGCCTACATCAACACGATCCCGCCGCATCGCGAGGCGCGCCGCCCCGGCGACCCGTCGCTCGAGCGGCGGCTCAAGAGCATCATCCGGTGGAACGCGATGGCGATGGTGGTGCGCGCCAACCGCAAGCCCGGCGCGCTCGGCGGCCACATCGCGACCTATCAGTCGGTCGCCAACTTGTTCGAGATTGGCTTCAACCACTTCTTCCACGCGCCGACCGAGGAGCACGGCGGCGACCTGGTGATGTTCCAGGGGCACAGTTCGCCCGGCATCTACGCCCGCGCCTACCTCGAGGGCCGATTGACCGAGGAGCAGCTCGCCACCTTCCGAGAAGAGACCATCGGCGGCCTCGCCTCCTACCCCCACCCGTGGCTGATGCCCGGCTTCTGGCAGTTCCCGACGGTGTCGATGGGGCTGACCTCGCTGTCGGCGATCTACCAGGCGCGGTTCATGAAGTACCTGCACAACCGCGGCCTGATCGACGCCTCGAAGCGCAAGGTGTGGGCGTTCCTCGGCGACGGCGAGATGGACGAGCCGGAATCGCTCGGCGCGATCTCGCTCGCCACGCGCGAGAAGCTCGACAACCTCGTCTTCGTCATCAACTGCAACCTGCAGCGGCTCGACGGGCCGGTGCGCGGCAACGGCAAGATCATCCAGGAGCTGGAGGCGGTGTTCCGCGGCGCCGGCTGGAACGTCATCAAGGTGGTGTGGGGGTCGAACTGGGATCCGCTGCTGGCGCAGGACCGGCAGGGGGTCCTGCGCAAGCGCATGGAGGAGGTGGTCGACGGCGAGTACCAGCTCTACGCCGCCAACCGCGAGGGCGACGTCGTGCGCCAGCACTTCTTCGGCAAGTATCCGGAGCTGGCCGAGATGGTGGCCGACATGTCGGACGCCGAGCTGTGGCGCCTGAAGCGTGGCGGCCACGATCCGCAGAAGGTCTACGCCGCCTTCCACGAGGCGGTGAAGCACGAGGGGCAGCCGACGGTGATCCTCGCCAAGACGGTCAAGGGCTACGGCATGGGCGAGTCGGGCGAGGGACAGAACATCACCCACCAGCAGAAGAAGCTCGGTGAGGAGTCGCTGCGCCAGTTCCGCGACCGCTTCAACATCCCTATCACCGACGAGCAGCTCGACGACCTGCCGTTCTACAAGCCGGAGGAGGACAGCGCGGTGATGCGCTATCTCCACGAGCGGCGCGAAGCGCTCGGCGGCTTCCTGCCGGCGCGACGCGAGGCGACGGAGACGCTCGAGATCCCGGAGCTCTCCACCTTCTCGGCGCTCCTCGAGGGGAGCGGCGACCGCGAGATGTCGACCACCATGGCGTTCGTCCGCATGCTGATGACGCTCACTCGCGACGACAACATCAAGGAGCGGCTGGTGCCGATCATCGCCGACGAGGCGCGCACCTTCGGCATGGAGGGGATGTTCCGCCAGATCGGCATCTACGCGCCGACGGGGCAGCTCTATACCCCGGAGGATCGCGACCAGCTCGCCTACTACCGCGAGGACGTCTCCGGCCAGATCCTCCAGGAGGGGATCTCCGAAGCCGGCTCGCTCGCCTCGTGGATCGCCGCCGGCACCTCCTACACCAACCACGGGATTCACATGATCCCGTTCTTCATCTTCTACTCGATGTTCGGCTTCCAGCGGGTCGGCGACCTGATCTGGAAGGCCGGCGACATGCGGGCGCGCGGCTTCCTGCTGGGCGCCACCTCCGGCCGCACGACGCTCAACGGTGAGGGGCTGCAGCACCAGGACGGCCACAGCCACCTGCTCTCTTCGACCGTCCCCAACTGCGTCTCCTACGACCCGAGCTTCGCCTACGAGGTGGCGGTCATCCTCCAGGACGGCCTGCGCCGGATGTACGGCGAGGACGAGAGCGTCTTCTACTACGTGACGCTGCTCAATGAGAACTACGCCCACCCGCCGATGCCGAAGGGGGCCGAGGAGGGGATCCGCAAGGGGCTCTATCTGCTGTCGGAAGCCCAGTTGTCGGAAGCCCAGTCGTCGAAAGCAAAGGCTTCGAAGGCGAAGAAGAAGCCGCCGCGCGTGCAGCTCCTGGGCTCCGGCTCGATCCTCCCCGAGGTGCAGGCGGCGGCCGGGCTGCTGGCGGAGGACTTCGGCGTCCAGGCCGACGTGTGGAGCGCGCCGTCGTTCAACGAGCTGCGTCGCGACGGCGTCGCCACCGACCGCTGGAACCTCCGCCACCCGGACGAGAAACCCCGCCAAAGCTACGTCGAACAGTGTCTCGAAGGTAGCCCCGGTCCGGTGATCGCCACCACCGACTACATGCGCTCGGTGGCCGACCAGATCCGCAACTGGGTGCCGGGCCGCTACGTGACGCTCGGCACCGACGGCTTCGGTCGCTCCGACACCCGTGAGCGGCTCCGCGCGTTCTTCGAGATGGACCGCTTCCATGTCGTCGTCGCGGCGCTCAAGGCGTTGGCCGACGACGGCGAGGTGCCGGCGGACAGGGTGGCGGAGGCGATCGGGAAGTACGACATCGATCCCGACAAGCCGGAGCCGTGGACGGTCTGACGATGGCCGATCTGATCGAAGTCCGGATTCCCGACATCGGCGACGAAGCCGCCGACGTCGTCGAAGTGCTCGTCAACCCCGGCGACGCGGTGGCGGTCGAGGACTCGCTCGTTACCCTCGAGAGTGAGAAGGCGTCGATGGACGTGCCTTCGCCCGCCGCCGGCAAGGTGAACGACGTCAAGGTCAAGGCAGGGGACAGCGTCGGCGAGGGTGACCTCATCCTCACGCTCGAAGCGTCGGCGCCCGCCGAGGAAGAGAAGGAGGCGGCTGAGGAGCCGTCCGTGCCCGAGACGGCCGTGGAGGAAAAGCCGCCTTCTCCGGAGCCGCCTTCTCCGGAGCCGGCCGCAAAGGCGGAACCGGAGGCCGGGCCCGCACCGGCGGCTCCGGCAACGGGCGGCCCCGCCCACATCGACGAGGACTTCTCGAACGTCTACGCATCCCCCGCCGTGCGGCGCTACGCCCGTGAACTCGGCGTCGATCTGACGCGGGTCAAGGGGACCGGGCGCAAGGAGCGGATCCTGCGCGAGGACGTGCAGGGCTACGTCAAGAGGGTGCTGTCGGAAGGCGGCGGCGAGAGCGGCGGCGGCGCACTGCCGCCGATGCCGGTGATCGATTTCTCGAAGTTCGGTCCGATCGAGCGCCGCAAACTCACCCGGATCCAGAAGATCTCCGGCCCCAACCTGCAGCGCAGCTGGCTCCACGCGCCGCACGTCACCCAGCACGACTGGGCCGACATCACCGAGCTCGAGGCGTTCCGCCAGGCGCACAAGGACGAGGCGAAGCAGCAGGGGTTCAGCCTCACCCCGCTCGCCTTCCTGATGAAGGCGGCAGTGGCGGCACTGCGGAAGTTCCCGACGGTCAACTCGTCGCTCGACCCGGACGGCGAGAACCTGGTGCTCAAGGGGTACTACCACCTCGGCATCGCCGTCGATACCGACGACGGGCTGATGGTGCCGGTGATCCGCGACGTCGACACCAAGGGGCTCTTCGACCTGGCGCGCGAGCTCGGCGAGGTGAGCGTGGCGACCCGCGAGGGCAAGCTCAAGCCCGACCAGCTGCGCGGCGCCAGCTTCACGATCTCGAGCCTCGGCGGCATCGGCGGCAGCCACTTCACGCCGATCGTCAACACCCCGGAGGTGGCGATCCTCGGCGTCGCGCGCCACGTCCTGCAGCCGGTGTGGAACGGCAGCGAGTTCGAGCCGCGCCTGATGCTGCCGCTGTCGCTCTCCTACGACCACCGGGTGATCGACGGCGCGCTGGGGGTGCGCTTCACGAGCTATCTCGGTGAGGTCCTCGCCGACCTGCGGCGGCTGCTGCTCTGATGGCCGACACGGTCGAGATCCGGGTCCCCGACATCGGCGACGTCGACAAGGTCGACGTCATCGAGCTACTGGTTGCAGCCGGCGACACGGTGAAGGTCGACGACGGCCTCATCACCCTCGAGAGCGACAAGGCGTCGATGGACGTGCCGACCGACGTCGCCGGCACCGTCGACGAGCTGCTGGTGGCGGTCGGTGACCGGGTGGGTGAAGGAGATCCGATCGCGCGGCTGACGGTGGCCGAGGCCGGTGCGTCCGAGCCGGAGGCGGTCGAGGAGTCGACGGAAGAGTCGAGCGCTCCGCCAGAGCAGGCGTCCAGAGAGGAAACAGGGGAGCAGCCGGCAGCTCCCGCGCCGCCCCCTTCCACTTCCGCCACGGCGACCCGGTCGTCCGCCGTCGACATCGAGGCGGAGGTCGTCGTCGTCGGCTCCGGGCCGGGCGGCTACACCGCCGCCTTTCGCGCCGCCGACCTCGGGCGCAAGGTCGTGCTGGTCGAGCGCCACTCGAGCCTCGGCGGCGTGTGCCTCAACGTCGGCTGCATCCCGTCGAAGGCGCTCCTCCATGCGGCGCGGGTGCTCGACGAGGCCGCCGGCTTCGCCGCCCACGGCATCACCTTCGGCGAGCCGCAGATCGACCTCGACAAGCTGCGCGGCTGGAAGCAGCAGGTGGTCGACCAGATGGCCGGCGGGATCGGTGCGATGGCGAAGCGCCGCGGCGTCGAGGTGGTCAACGGCGAGGCGCGACTCACCGGCACGAACCATCTTCTTGTCGAAACCGACGGCGAGAGCACCACGATCGGCTTCCAGAACGCGATCCTCGCCGTCGGCTCGAGGGTGGTCGAGCTGCCGGGTTTTCCGTGGGAGGACGATCGACTCGTCGACTCGACCGGCGCGCTCGAGCTCACGGACGTGCCGAAGAAGTTCCTCATCGTCGGCGGCGGCATCATCGGCCTCGAGATGGCGACGGTCTATGCCGCGCTGGGATCGCAGGTGACGGTCGTCGAGCTGATGGACGGGCTGATCCCCGGCTGCGATCGCGATCTCGTCAAGCCGCTCCAGAAGAGGCTCGAGGACAACTACGGGGTGAAGGTCCTGCTGTCGACGAAGGTCTCCGAGGTCAAGGCGCAGAAGAACGGTCTCAAGGCGAGCTTCGAGGGCGAGGGTGCGCCGGGGCCGACACTCTTCGACAAGGTGCTCGTCGCCGTCGGTCGCCGCCCGAACGGCGACTTGATCGGCGCCGCGGCCGCCGGGGTCCACGTCGACGAACGGGGCTTCATCCCGGTCGATCGTGAGCAGCGCACCAACGTCTCCCACATCTTCGCCATCGGCGACGTCGTCGGCAATCCGATGCTGGCGCACAAGGCGACGCACGAGGCGAAGGTCGCCGCCGAGGTGGCGGCCGGTGAGAAGAGCGCCTTCGACGCGCGGGTGATCCCGTCGGTCGCCTACACCGACCCGGAGGTCGCCTGGGTCGGGCTGACCGAGACCGAGGCGAAAGAGAAGGGGATCGCCGTCGAGCGAGGTCGCTTCCCGTGGGCGGCGAGCGGTCGGGCGGTCGGCGTGGCGCGCCCCGACGGCGCCACCAAGCTGCTGTTCGACCCGGAGACCAAACGGCTGGTCGGCGCCGGAGTCGTCGGCCTCAATGCCGGCGAGCTGATCGCCGAGCTGGCCCTGGCGATCGAGATGGACTGCGAGGCGGGCGACATCGGCCTCACTATCCACCCGCATCCGACGCTCTCCGAGTCGGTCGGCCTGGCCGCGGAGGCGTTCGAGGGGACGATCACCGACCTCTACATCCCGCGCCGCAAACGGTGACGGCGCGGCCGTTCGACCTCGAGCGCGCCCGCGCTCTGCTCGCGCACACGCCGGAGCTGCTGAGGACGCGGCTCGCCGGGCTGCCGCCGGACTGGGAAGGCGCCGACGAGGGCGTCGACACCTTCTCTCCGTTCGAGGTCGTCGGTCATCTGGTGCACGGCGAGCGGGCCGACTGGATTCCGCGCCTCGAGCTGCTGCTCGAGCACGGCCCGGACGTCACCTTCGAGCCGTACGATCGCTTCGCCCAGCGCGAGGAGAGCCGCGGCAAGTCGCTCGCCGACCTGCTCGACGAGTTCGAGGAGCTGCGCACCGCCAACCTGGCGAGGCTCGGTGACCTGGCGCTCGACGAGGCGGCACTCGACCGCACCGCCCGCCACCCGGAGCTCGGACCCGTTACCGCAAGGCAGCTCATCGCCGCCTGGATGGTCCACGACCTGTCGCACCTGTCGCAGATCAACCGTGTGATCGCCCACCAGTGGCGCGACGAGGTCGGTCCGTGGAGCGCCTACATGCGGATCCTCGGCGGCCGCGCCTGAGGCTGCCGGCGGGTCAGAGGCCGAGCAGAGGGAGGGCGACGAGGCAAGCGATGACGATCAGCCCGCAACCGGCGACGACGAAGTCGCGCGGGCGCTCGGGGGAGACCCGCGCGAGCTGCCGCAGGCCGAAGCGCGGGAAAGCGAAGTAGAGCCCCGCCTTCGTCACCTGCGCCCAGCCCAGCAGCGTCAGGACGAGACTCCAACCCGACCAGACGTTGTGAAAGGCGACGATCACCGAGCCGAACCCCAGGCTGAGGAGGCCGACGTTGAAGACGCCGCTCTCGCCTCGCTCCCGCAGACGGACGAAGAAGTCGATCCAGGCGCGCGGCGCGAGGACGTGAGACACCCCCATGACGACGAGGTGCACCAGGGCGAAGACGACCGCCCCTTGTTCCGTCGGGCTCAGCGCGGCCGGAGTCAAGACGGAATCCAACCCCGACCCACTCAGTCGCCGATGAAGGGGACCGCCTCGGCGTCCTGCTCGAGGTAGAACCACCAGCCGGAGACGCCGTCGAGCAGGTCCCGGTCGTTTCCGGGAGCACAGCTGTCGGTGCCTCCAGGCAGCAGCGACGAGAGCGTGATCGGCCCGGCAGGGCCGGGGAGCTGGATCGTGTCGGCGACCGCCTCGCTGAGAAAGCCGCGCACCAGGCCGTCCTCGAGGCGGAAGACCGGCGCGCCGACGAGGCTGCCGGAGAGCTGGCTCTCCTCGAGCACGATCGGCACACCGTCGATCACCAGCACGAGCAGCGGCGCCGGCGAGATCTCGCTGACGACGCATGGAGCGACGGTGGTCGGCACCGGTGGTGAGTACCCCGAAGTGGTACCCGCCAGCGGCTCGAGACAGGTCCCGGCGGCGAGACCGTCGTAAGGCGAGGTACGGGGAATCGCGACCTCGAGGTCCCAGTCACACACGGTCGTCGCGGCGGGGTCGGTACACAGCCCGCAGCCGGCGTCGAGTCGCTCGTCGCTCGCCGTCGCGTCGAACGGACGGAAGGCGAGGATCAGACTGAGGTCGAGGAAGCCGTCGCCGTCGTCGTCGCCGTCGATCGCCGTCGCCAGAGAGTCGTTGAACGACGGGCCGAGGCCCGCCGGCAGCGGGTCGTCGGTGAAGTCGACGCAGCCGAACACCGGCAGGTCGACGAACACGTGCGGATCCCGCAGCTCGAGCGAAACGATCCGAAAGGCGTCCGGCGCGGGTAGCGGTGGCACCCTGTTGTCCCAGGCGAGGGTGTTGCCGCTCTCGAAACCGTCGGCGAAGAGCGCGCCCCCCTCGCCGTCCTGCGCCGTCGCCGCGCTGCAGATCGACAGTGCGACGACGAGAAGGAATGACGCCAGTGACGTTCGCATGAGCCGATTCTAGCCGCCCCGTTCCTCGTCGCACAGCGGTTCGGTCCGATGCCGACCGGCGGAAGCCCGAGGGTGGGTATCATCGCGCGGTGGCGTGGTACAAGGAGTGGTTCGGCGAGGACTACCTCGAGCTCTATTCGCACCGCGACGCCGGCGAAGCCAGCGGCCACATCGACTTCGTCGAGCAGGCTCTGGAGGGAAACCGGCCGCGCGCGGTGCTCGATCTCGCGTGCGGCGCCGGCCGGCATACCCGCGAACTGCGCTCGCGCGGCTACCGGGCGCTCGGCACCGACCTGTCGCTGACGCTGCTCGCGCAGGGGGCCGACCTGCCGCGGGTCGGAGCGGACATGCGCGACCTGCCGTTCGCCGCCGGCACCTTTGACTGGGTGCTCAACTTCTTCACCTCGTTCGGCTATTTCGAGAGCGAGCGGGAGAACGAGCGGGTGCTCCACGAGGTGGCGCGGGTGCTCGCCCCGGGGGGGCGGCTCCTGATCGACCTCTTCAACAGCGAGCGGGTGATCGCGACCCTCGCGCCGCGTGATCGGCAGGAGTCGCCGGGGCAGACGGTGGAGATCCGTCGCTGGTACGACACCGCGACCCGCCGCATCAACAAGCGCATCTGCCTCGAGCGCCGAGGCGAACCGACACGAACCTACCTCGAGAGCGTGCGTGCCTACGACCGTACCGAGGTGGAAGCGGGACTCGAGGCCGCCGGGCTCGAAGTCGAGGCGGTCTACGGAGATTTCGAAGGGAGGGAAGGGGATGGCACCAGCGAACGCCACATCTTCGTCGCCCGCCGGGCGTAGCGTCGACCTGGCGGCCGCCGGTCTGCTGCCGCCGCTGCCCGGCGCGTTCGTCGAAGGACGGGAGCTCGACCTGCTGGCACCGCTCACCTGGCTGCGGCCGGGGGAGCTGCCGCGCGCTGCCGGAGAGGCCCCGGAACGTCGTGATCTCGCCGCCGGTCTGGCGGCCGCCAACGCCTCCTACGGTCACCCGGGTGCCGAGGAGTTGGGCGCGAAGCTGGCCGAACCCGGGACCGCGGTCGTCGTCACCGGCCAGCAGCCGGGGCTCTTCGGCGGCCCCCTCTACACGTTGTCGAAGGCGGTCGCTGCCGGCCGCTGGGCGGCGGCGCTCGAAGCGGCCGGCACTCCTGCGGTGGCGGTGTTCTGGATGGCGACCGAGGATCACGACTTCCGCGAGAGCTCGTGGGCGGGCTTTCAGTTCCCCGACCGTTTCGGCCGGGTCGGCCTCGGCGACGACCCCGACCCCCTGATGCCGCTCGGCGTGCGGAGCCTCGGGCCTGCCGTCGAAACGGCGTTCGGGGAACTCCGGGAGTCGATGCCCGGCGAACGCTTCGCCGGATGGTGCGACACGCTCGCCACCTGGTACCGCCCGACGGCGCGCTTCGGCGAGGCGTTCGCCAGACTCCTCGCCCATCTGCTGGGCGAGCGCTGCCCGCTGATCCTCGACGCGATGCTGCCGGCGGTCAAGACGGCCGAGCGGCGATGGTTGGCCCGTACCGTCGAGCTTCGGGCCGAGATCGAGGACGCGCTCGCTGCCGCCTCGGCGAAGGTCGAGGCGCGAGGGCTGCCGCTCCAGGTGACGCCGCAACCGGGGATGAGCCCGCTGTTTTTCCTCGAGGGCCGGGAGCGGCGCCGCATCGGCTGGCAGAGCGCAGACGAGTGGAGCCTGCGAGGCGACGACGAGCTCTGCCGGCCGGTCGCGGAGCTGGAGGAGGCGATCGCCGAGAACCCCGCCGTGGTGATGCCCGGAGTTCTGGTGCGTCCGGTCATCCAGGACGCGATCCTCGGTTCGACGCTCCAGGTGATGGGTCCCGGCGAGATGTCCTATCTGCCGCAGCTTGCGCCGCTCTACGAGGTCCTCGACGTGCCGGCACCGGCCACGGCGCTGCGGCCTCAGGCGCTGATGCTGCCTGCCGCTCAGGCGAAGAAGCTCGAACAGACCGGGCTCGACATCGAAGCGCTGGTCGCCGCCGACTTCGACCCCGACGCGCTGCTCGCCGGCGAGGACAGCGTGGCGCGGCTCGAGCCTGCCCGGGCGGCGCTCGACCGGCTCGAAGAGACGCTGACCACGGCGGCGGAGCCGGTCGCGGCGGAGATGAAGAGCGCCATCGAGAAGACGCTCCAGCAGGCGCGCCGCGGCGTCGAGGCGTTCGGCGGCCGCCTCACCGGTGCCCTCGGGCGAGCCGACGAGGTGCGGCGCAACCGCCTGGAGGCGCTCGCGCGCTGGGTGCGCCCCGACGGGCTCCAGGAGCGGGCGCTCTCGACCGCCGACCTGCCGGGGCGCTACGGCGAGGCGTGTGTCGACGCGCTGTGGGAGCAACTGCAGCTCGACGGCAGCCGTATGACGATCGTGGAGTGGTGAGACGGATGAGCGAGAAACTGGATGTGGTGGCGATCGGTGCCCACCCCGACGATGTCGAACTCGGCTGCGGGGGCACGGTCGCCCGGTTGACCGGTAGCGGCCGCGCGGTCGGCATCGTTCACCTGACCCGCGGCGAGGCGGGCACTCGCGGGACTCCTGAAGAGCGCGAGCTCGAGGCGCGCGCCGCCGCCGCCGAGCTCGGTGTCGAGGCGATCGAGTTCCTGCACTGCGGCGACGGCGGGCTGCGTCGCGGTCGCGACGAGGAGGATGCGTTGATCGCGGTGCTGCGCCGCTGGCGGCCCGACCTCGTCCTCGGGCCTTCACCGGCGGACCGTCACCCCGACCACGGGCGCGCTCACCGGCTGGTCGCCGACGCGGCCTTCTATGCCGGCCTGGCGCGACGCGGTACCGGCGAGCCGCATCGCCCGGCGGCGGTCCATTCGTACATGCAGCACGACCCGTTCGAGCCGCGCTTCGTCGTCGACGTGACGCCGGTCTGGGAGCGCAAGCTCGCCGCGCTCGGCGCCTACCGAAGCCAGCTTCATCAGCCGGGAGAGTCGCGCGACGAGCCGGCGACCAAGGTCGCCTCGGAGGAGTTTCGCCACGCCGTGGAGGGGCGCGCGCGCCACTTCGGGCTGACGATCGGTGCCGAGTTCGGAGAGCCCTTCTGGACGCCTCTTCCGCTCGCCGTGACCGACCCGCTCGACCTGTTGCCGCGAGGACTGCGGTGAAGATCGGCATCAGCTGCTACCCGACGCTCGGCGGCTCGGGTGTCGTCGCCACCGAGTTGGCGATGGCGCTGGCACGCCTCGGCGACGAGGTACACGTCATCAGCTACGCCATGCCGTCGCGCCTGCGGCTGGTCGATCCGAACCTCGCCTTTCACGAGGTGGTGGTGCCGCACTACCCGCTGTTCGAGTATCCGCCCTACAGCCTCGCCCTGGCGACCAAGATGGCCGAGGTGGCGCGCTACCAGGAGCTCGATCTGCTCCACGTGCACTACGCGGTGCCCAACGCGGTGTCGGCGGTGCTGGCGCGCGACATCGTCGGCGGCAACCACCTCAAGGTGGTGACGACGCTTCACGGGACCGACATCACGCTCGTCGGCAACGACCCGAACTACCTCGCCACCACCCGTTACGGCATCGAGAGGAGCGATACGGTGACGACCGTGTCGGAGTCGCTGCGTCGCGACACCGTCGAGCACTTCGCCACCATGCGGGAGATCGACGTGATCCCCAATTTCATCGACCCCGACCGCTACGAGACGGCACGTGTCGGCGCCGGCGCGAGGCGCTGGGCGCGCGACGGCGAGCGGCTGCTGGTGCACGTCTCCAACTTCCGTCCGGTCAAGCGGGTGCTCGACGTGCTGCGGGTGTTCGAGCGCGTCGTGGAGCAGGTCGATTGCCGCCTGCTGCTGGTCGGTGACGGCCCCGACCGGGCGCTGGTCGAGCAGCGCTGCCGCCAGAGCGAAACCTGCGACCGGGTGAGCTTCGTCGGCGCGACCGAGGCGATCGAAGAGGTGCTCGTCGGTGCCGACCTCTTCCTGCTGCCTTCGGAGACCGAGTCGTTCGGTCTCGCCGCGCTCGAGGCGATGTCTTGCGCCGTGCCGGTCGTCGCCACCCGGGTCGGCGGACTGCCGGAGGTGGTCGAGGAGGGGGTGACCGGGTTCCTGCGGCCGGTGGGAGATGTCGACGGCATGGCCGAAGCGGCGCTCGCGTTGCTCGGCGATGCCGAGCGCTGGGATACGGTCAGCCGGGCGGCGCGGACGACCGCCGTCGAGCGATTCTCGGAGGACGCGATCGTCGAGCGCTACCGGCAGCTCTACCGCCGCACCCTCGAGAGTGACTGACGACAGCTACCCGATCGCCGGCGGCGCGGCCGAGGGTGGGCTCGTCGATCGCGGCTCGCGCTTCGTCGCCTGGCTGGAGCCGGTGCGGAGCGAAGAGGAGGCTCGCGCCCACCTCGATCGCCGGCGCGAGCAGCACCCGGCGGCGACCCATCATTGCTGGGCGTGGCGGCTCGGTGACCCGCCACGGGAGCGCTCGAGCGACGACGGGGAGCCGAGCGGCACCGCCGGAGCGCCGATTCTCCAGGCGCTGGTCGGGGCCGGAGTGTCGGACGTGAGCGCTGTCGTCGCGCGCTGGTTCGGCGGCACGAAGCTCGGCAGGGGCGGTCTCGTTCGTGCCTACGGCGGTGCCGTGCGCGAGGCGTTGGCCGCGCTCGAGGTCGCGCGTCGCTGGCGCTACGAGGAGCTTCGCCTGACGGTCGACTATGCCACCTGGGGGGCGGTCGAGCGACTCGTCACCCCGCCTGCGATCGAAGTCGGCGAGACGATCTTCGAGGAGCGGGTGCGCTGCGTGCTGAGGGTCGCACCGTCGCGACTGCCGGCCACTCGCGAGCGGCTGCGAGCTCTCGGCGTGATGCTGTTGTAACGGCCACCCGCGGCCGTGCGCCTCTTTCCGGGCAAGCTGCTAGCATGACCCCATCAACCCAATACCGCGAAGCACCCTGCGGTCGTTGTTCGACAAGGAGAGCGTGGAATGAGCGAACCGACCCCGCCGCCGCCGCCGAGCGAGCCGGCACCCGCCGCCCCCGAAGGCGGCTCGTCCAACAGGACCCTGATGTTGATCCTGTCGTACCTGGGCATCCTCGCCCTGGTACCGCTGCTGGTCGAGAAGGACGACGCCGAAGTCCAGTGGCACGCCAAGCACGGCATCGTGCTGCTGGTGATGTGGATCGCATTGAGCATCGTCTTCTCGATCGTCTCGATGGTGCCGGTGCTCGGATGCGCCGTGGCGATCCTCGGTCTCCTGATTCCTCTCGCCGGCCTGGCGCTGCACATCTACTGCATCGTCAAGGCGCTCAACGGCGAGCGCGTCATGATTCCCGGCATCAGCCAGTACGCCGACAAGTTCTGACGCGCCTTCCGCGCGTCGCGGCCTTGCCGGTGGGAGCGCCTTGAGCCCCGCCGGGAGGTCGCGCAGGAGAGGGCTGGCGATCGCGGTCGTGGTCGCCGGCTTTCTCGCCGGCCTCGACCTGGGGGCCGCTCCTGAACGGCAGTGGAGCGGCCGCACCCTGGTCGCCGGTGTCAGGCTCTATCAGCGGACCCTTTCGCCGTGGCTCGCGTCGAGTGGCGTCGAGTGCCGCTTCGAGCCGACCTGCAGCCACTACGGGCTCGCCGTGCTGGAAAGCCATGGCGCCCTCGGGGGCGGCCTGAGGGCGGTGTGGAGGATCCTGCGTTGCGGACCGTGGACGCCAGCCGGCACGGTCGACCCTCCTCCTCCGACTTCCCTCGTGGGGTAGCATTCGCCTCCCGGGCGCGGGCTCGGGACGCAGAGCGATGGCGATGAGCACAGAACCTGTCCTCACCGAAGTGCGCCGGCAGCCCGAGCGATCTTCGCTCCACCTGGGGTGGGCGGACGGCTTCGATGCCGAGCTCGATTACCGGACCCTGCGCGGCTACTGTCCGTGCGCCGGCTGTCAGGGCCACTGGGCCGAAGAGGTGAGCTTCCACGCCCCGAGCCAGGGCGTCGAAGCGCTGACCATCACTCCGGTCGGCAACTACGCGATCTCGATCCAGTGGTCGGACGGTCATGCCACGGGGATCTACCGTTTCGACTTCCTGCGCCAGCTCGCGAAGCGGGCCGGCGACGAACCCGAGGAGAAGCCGTGATGAACCGAAAGCCCACCCTGACGATGGTCTTCCTGCTGCTCTTCGCGGCGGCCGCGGTCGCCAAGGATGCGAATCCGCGTGTCGCCTTCGAAACGTCGATGGGCCGCTTCGTGATCGAGCTCGAGGCCGACAAGGCGCCGAAGTCGGTCGCCAACATCCTCGGATACGTCGACGACGGCTTCTACGACGGCACGGTCTTTCATCGCGTGATCGCCGACTTCATGGTCCAGACGGGCGGCTTCGACACCAAGATGGACAAGAAGGCGACCGGCGCCGGGGTCGAGAACGAGGCGGCGAACGGGCTGAGCAACGTGCGCGGCAGCGTCGCGCTGGCTCGCACCCAGGCGCCGCACAGCGCGACCTCGCAGTTCTTCGTCAACGTGGTCGACAACACACAGCTCGATCCGCCGAGCTATGACGGTTGGGGCTACACGGTCTTCGCCCACGTGGTCGAAGGGATGGAGGTGATCGACGCGATCGCCGCCGTGCCGACACAGCGGGTCGGGCGGATGTCGGACGTCCCGGTCGAGCCGGTCATCGTCGAGACGGCGCGCCGTGTCACCGCCGAGCCGGCGTCCGCAACCGAGTAGCGGGCCGAGCTAGCCTGCATAATTCACGAGTTCCCTGCTGCAAGGTCGATTTGCCCGCCATCTCGGGCCGTCCTCGCTCCTCGCCTCCTCGACGTGCTGCAAGTACGCCTGCGGGGCTCGTCGCTGCGAGTGGCCCGATCTGACGGACACCTCGACCTTTCGCGACGGGATCTCATGAATCATGCAGGCTAGTCGCAGCTCGGCAGGTCGATCTCGACGATCGCGTCCACCAGGACGAAGCCGTCCGGTGTGCGCTTGCCGACCTCGACCTGCACCCACAGCCGATCGGAACCGGTCGCGAGCCACAGGGCGGGGCCGAAGGCGATGTCGGCGAAGCGCACGAACGGGCGCACGCTCAGGGTGTTGCGGGCGGCGGAGAAGAGGCGCACCGACTGGTGAATCTCGTCGACGGAGCAGGCGAAGAAGAGATGCTCCGGGCCGAAGTTGTCGGTCAGCCACAGATGGGCGACTCGCCCGTCGTCGTCGAGATCGACGCTCAGAACGCGCGCGCCCGGAGTCAGCAGGAACCCGTCGACCCGATCGCCCTCTCGCAGGACCACCTCGCCGTTGTGGGCGAGAACCTGATCGCTGTCGTCGTCGGCATCGGTCGAGGCGCTGAAGAGGTAGTCGCCGTTGTTGTTGATCGTCACCTCGAAGAATCGCGTCCAGTGTTCGCCGGGGCCTGCCTTGTCCCCCTCACGCGCGGCGATCGTTCCGTCGACGTAGATCGCCTCTTCGACGCCTGCACCGCCGGTGGCGAGCCGGATGGCATGGATGAGATGGGCGAGATTGCGGGACACGCGGAAACCGAGAGCCAGACCGAGATTGCCGGCGATCGGAACACCGTCGACCAGATCTCCGGAGCGCAGTAGCGGAACGATCGTGCCCGGGTCGGTGCCGGGGCTGGCGTAGAGCGCCCGCCCGAGGGCGCCGGTGGCCGTGGCGGTATAACCGGAGAGCCAGAAGGCCGTGCCGTCGGGGGCCATCGTCGGGCGCCGGTTGAAGTCGATGGTGGCGCCGGCGATCCCGGGCGCCGGATCTCCGGCGCTGAGGAGCGGGCCCGAACCCGACCACAGCGTGTCCGCTCCCTGCAGCTGTGTTCTGAAGACGAACTGGTCCGCGTCTCCGAGCCCCATCGATGGAGCGGCGCCCGTCGGTGCGGGCGGAGGGGCCGAGCTGTTGAGCCATCGCAGCGAGCCGTCGCGCCAGACGAAGCCGTCGCCGTCCGCGAGCAGACCGGTGAAGGCGAAACGGCCGTCGCCGTCGCTCGTCGGCAGTCCGAGACTCGCGATCGGCAGTTGGGCGCCGGGGAGACGTTGTCCGGCACGGAAGAGCACTCGGAAGTGATCGGATCGAGCCGCGTTGCCAGCCCGCTCGGGCGGACCGGCATCGGTTCTCTCCGACGGTCGCCGGCAACGCGGCGATCGCCAGCGCGATCAGGAGTGCGCAACGTCTTGCCGTAGGTGCACTCAACCCGGTGTCGTGCTCTGCGGTGGCGCTGCACCGTCCTCCTCGGGAGGGCAGGCAGGCAGCGGTAAGGAGACGATCGCCTCGTGCATGCCGGCTGCGTCGGCGCGATCGAGCTGCACGGCGAGAAAGAGGTGGGTGTCGGTGATCGCTGCCAACGGGTCGCCGTGCCCCAGATCGGCGAGGCGCTCGATCGAGCCGTCGACCGCGCCGTCGCCGTCCAGGTCGATGCGAGTGCGCGACTCGAGGACCAGCGTGGCGGTCGCCGGGTCCTCGACATCGCACAGGTCGAAACCAGCTCCTCACCCATGCCGCCGACCGACCAGACGATCGTCGCTCGCCCGCCCGTCCGTGAGGAGATCGCCAACCCCTTGGCGGGCGGGCGCAGGGTGCGGCCGGCGACCTGCTCTCCTTCCCTCATCAGCACCCTGCCGTCGAGCGCGACGACCGAGTCGACAGGCGAGCCGGAGGTCGAAGCGCTCACCAGGGTGCGCCCGGCATCGTCGATGCTCACACTGTGGAACCGCCCCCAGATCTGCCGGTCGAGGTCTCCTGTCGCGTCGCCCTGCCACAGCGCCGCCACGCCGTCGACGACCACCACCTGCCGCGACTTGCCATCCTCCTTCGTCAGGTAGGCGACCTGGGCCCAATGGCTGCCGCTCGGACTGACGTCGTAGGCGAGGTCGAGCCCGCGGGGCCGATCGACCACGGCGTCGCCGAGCGCGTCGTCCGAGCGCAGCAGGACCGCGGTCGTGCCGGAGGCGCTGCGGCGAAAGAGCGCCCGCACCTTTCCTCGGGGGCCCTTGCGGTCGCGCACCTCGGCGATCCAGTAGGCGTCGCCCGAGGGGATCACCCTGGGCCGGCGAAGAAAGAGCACCCTGGAGTCGGGTCCGAAGCCGGGGGCCGGCTCGCCGTTGCGCAGCACCCTCCCCTCCTGTGACCACAGACCCGCCTCACCGTCGATCTGAGTGCGGAACAGAAAGCGGCCCGGCTCGGAGCTGCCCATCTGCGGGGAGGTTCCCAGCAGCTTTGCCTCGGGAGCGTCGCCGTGCCGCCAGGTCACGGCACCGTTCTGCCACACAAAGCCCTCCTCCACGGCTGTGGGGGTGCCGTCCTCCGCCACCGGGGCCCAGGTGCCGGTGAAGGAGAGTCGGCCGAGCGCGTCGGTCACCGGCAGGCCGAGATTGGTCACGATCCGCTTCGGATCGCCGCCGGTGAGCGGGGCCCCCACCTCCGCGACGATTGCCAGCGAAGCCTCGACCGGCTGGAATCCCTTCGCAGCCTCGGTGGCGGGAGCCTCGCCGGTGGCCGCTTCGGCAGCGCCCCCCTCGGCGGCGCTCTCGCCGGCAACGCGAGCCTCGTTTGCGGTTTCGGAAGGAGGGTCTACCGGCTCCGGAACCTGGCCTTCGAGCGCCACGGCGCCGACGAAAAGCGCGAGCCCCAGGAGCGCTGCCGGCGCGGCCGTCATGAGCGCCCGGCGGTGGTCGGCGAGCCGATGGAGCGGCCCGCTGCGGCGAAGACGGCGACGAGCGCAACCGGGAGCAGTTGCAACAGCAGCCGGCGGAAGGACGTGTCGAGGTGCCATTGCGGGTCGTGGAGCGTTCCGAGGTAGACGCCGAACCAGGTGAGGAGAACGAGCGCGCTGACGATCCCGAGGAAGGAAACCGCGGCGTTGCCCCGCCAGGCGGACCGGACCGCCAGCGCGACGCCGACGAGCATGATCCAGACGATGCCCCATTGTGCCAGCCCGCCGACGGGAGAGAGCTCCTGCCGGAAGGCTGCCGTGACGATTCTCCAGCGCTCGAGGTCGAGGATGTTCGGCAGCGCGCTGCCGGCGAAGTCGGCGAGCTCGTCGCGCGGCGACCACAGAGCCTTGAAGAGAACGAGGCTCGCGAGGCCGGGAATCACCCCGAGGGCGACCGGGCGAAGGCGCGGCCGATCGGCGGGGGCGAGGAAGCGCCAGCGCACGAACATCCAGGAGAGGGCGAGAATGCCGGCGAGGAGCAGGCCCTCGTTCTTGGTCCACGGGAGCATGCCGGTGGCGAGGCCGGCGAGCGCTCCGACGCCGGCGCTGCGGGAGCCGCGGGTCAGATAGAGGGCGAGACTCGTCGCGGCGACGACAACCAGATAGGACAGCGGGATGTCGGCGCACTGCGACACCCCCCAGCGATGAAGCGCCGGCGTCAACAGATAGAGGGCCGCGGCCCACGCTCCCCAGCGCCCGGCCCCGAGGCAGTAGAGGGCGGCGACGATCGCGCCGGCGGTGACGACGGTGAACAGATAGCTCTGCACCGCCGGAGTCAGGAAATTGTCGCCGCCGAGCAGGGCGAACTGTGCGCTCAACCCGGCGCACAGCAGCAGCGGGTAGCTGGGGTGGCCGTAGACGAGAGTGGAGAAACGCGCGGCGAGGTCGTCCTCCGCGCGGTAGAGCAGGAGCGCGTGAGGGTTCCAGATCGCTTTGGCGTCGAAGGTGCCGAGCGGCAGTCGCAGGTACTCCTGGTGGAGCTCGAGGCTCGCCAGGACCAGGGCGACCAACGCCACGCATCCGCTCAGAAGCGACGGAGCCGCGGTCGGGGGACGCGGCTCCCGTAGCGATAGAGGCGCCCGGCGGGTACACCACCAGAGGAGCAAGGGAGTCAGGGCGAGCAGCACCCACGGAAAAAACGAAGAGCCGCCACCGGCGAGTCGCCAGCTGTAGAAGAGGAGAGAGATCCAGCCGAAGCCGATCGCCGGGCCCCACAGTACGGCGAGCGGCACCCGATCCGGCGGTCGCGTGCACCAGGCGACCGCGGCAACCCCCGAGAGGGCGATCAAGAGCGGCAGGACGATCGTCACGGCGCCGCTCGTCGCATCAGCAGCAGGCCGCGATCGAGGTGCTCGACCTCGACCTCGAGCCGCAGCGCCTTCGCGCGACTGCGCAGCAGCGCGGCGACGTTGCGGAACTCGTCCTGACGGCGGAAATCGAGAAGGATCGGCATCTCCGGCCACTCCTCGTTCAGCACCCGCGTGACGTCCGACCGCGGTACGAGCCGCGTCGGCGTGAGGATCAGCTGCGCTCGGAAGAAGCGGGTCTTGCCCTTGCTCTCACGCGAATGAAGGAAGAGGGCGCGCTCATCGTGACGCAGCGCCGGCGCGGCGCGCTCGTAGCGGGCGATCCAGTGCAGCTCCCTGGGCTCGCTCAGGGGCGGCTCGCTCGAACGCGGCTCGAATCCGCGCACCGTGCGGTAGCCGCCGACCCCTACCGCGAGAGCCACCGTGCCCAGGAGGAGCCGCTGCCGGAGCGAAGAGGGCATGCCGCTCAATTGAGGTACCCCAGCGCTTCGAGCTGTTGCTGAAGGACGCTCTGATCTCCCGACTCGGCGGCGGCGCTGGGGCCGAAGCGGTCGATTTCGAGGATCGGCGCCCCCGATCCCACATCGGATGACCAGGCGACGCCGTCGCCGCCCCAGACGAGCGCGTCTCCCAGCTGGTCGTCCCCCAGCGCCCACTGGCGGCGATCGTCCGGCCCCCCACGGATGCGTGCGGTGAGGCGGACCTCCAGCAGGCGCTCGACGAACAGCGCGAGTCGGCCCCCCGGCTCCAGATCGACCCGCAGGAGGTGATGGGACCAATGGAGACTGGCGCCCTCCTGCGGTACCGCCTTGAGCGTCACGAACTGGAGATCGGGGCCGACGAAGACGAGCGCGATCGGCTCTTCGGTGGGGTTGCTCAACCGCAACCGGACCCCGGTGCCGTGCTCCATGAGATAGCGCAGCATGCGGCGTCGCAGGCGTGGTGTCTCGGCGCTCGAAGGAGCCAGATCGACGGTCTCGTCCGGGTCGGCGACGAGATCGTGGAGCTGCTCCCGACCGAGGAGCTCCTGTGCTGCGCTGTTGTTGAAGCGGTACTTCCACCGGTTGTCGAGGCGCAGCGCCATGCCGCGGCGCGAGAAGGCGGCGTAGGTCCAGGCGGGTCGTTCGGAGACCGGGTCCGGCTCGCCGCGAACGAGCGGCAGCAGCGACGCGCCGTCGAGGCCGTCGGGTATCGCGGCACCGGAGAGCTCCAGCAGCGTCGGGAATAGATCGACCAGGCGCACCTGGTCCGGCACCCGGTGGCCGCGGCCCGATGCGCCTGGCGGCTTGACGACCAGCGGAACGAGGGCGTTGAAGTCGTCGAGGTACATGTGGCTGGCGAGCCCGTGCTCGCCGAGCGCCTCTCCGTGGTCCGAGATGAGCACCGAGGCCGTGCGGGCCGACCAGAGGTCGTCGTCGAGCTTCGAGAAGAGCGGCCCGAGCCGATCGTCCGCGTGGGCGATGCCGCTGTCGTAGGCGGCGATCCAGGCGGGCACGAGATCCCGGGGGAGGTCGGTTCTCGCGGCTCCCGCCTCCATCCGGATCGTCGGCCATTTCGCCAGCAGGGTGTCCGGGCCGACGGTCTTGCCGTTCGACAGGTAGGAGAGCGACGCGGTGTCCGCGAGGTCGATGTCGCTGAAGCGACTGAAGTACGGCTCCCGCTGGCGGAACGGGTGGTGCACCTCATAGGTGTGAACGAGGAGGAAGATCGGCCGGTCGGGCTTCTCCTCGAGCCAGCGCAGCGCGGTCGCCACCGTGCTGTCGATCTCGCGGGCGGAGTCCTTGCGGTCGGCCCAGGAGCGGTAGCGATCGAAACCGCGGTCCAGACCGAGATCGGCGTGCATGTAGCCTCCGCCGGTCACCGCGAGGGTCTCGTATCCGAGCGCCTGGAGCCGCGGAGCGAGCAGATCGAGGCTCGCCGGGACGGAGGCGCGATGGTTGACTCCGTGACGCAAAGCGTCGAGGCCGGTGAACATCGACAGATGTGCCGGAAGGGTCCAGGGAGAGGAAGAGACGGCGTTCTCGAACACCACCGCGCCGTTCGCCCACCGGGTGAGATTCGGCGCGGTGTCGGTCGGGTAGCCGTAGAACGGCAGGTGGTCGGGGCGCAGGGTGTCGATCGACACCACCACCAGGTTCGGCAGGTCGGGTCGTGACCGCTCGGCCTCGACCCAGATCTTCGGCTCGCTCCACAACAGCAGGCCCCGGGCGTCCTGTTGCCTGCTGGTGGCGAAGAGCAGCTCGACCGAACCGCCGGCCCAGCGACCGAGGTCGAGGGTTCGATCGTGCCACCGGTTGGCGGCCAGGCCGTCGGCCGATCCGACGTCGGCATCGAACACCTCCTGCTCGCCGGAGCGGTCCCGCACCCGGACCTCGACCGAGCCGGCAGAGTGGGCGGTGGTGCCGAAGCCGAACTCGAGCCTGCCCGTCGCGGGCACCTCGACCTCCCAGGACGGGGTCGTCGCCGTGGAGCCGACCCAACCGGGGCGTGTTTCGCCGGCGACCTGGACGCGGGCGAAAGAGACGTCGCCCGCGTGCTCGCCGGGGCGGTGGCGCTCCTGAATCAGCGCCGCCCGCTGCAGCTCGGCGGGCACGGCGTACGAGAGGATCGCGAGGCAGATGCGCTCGACGCGATCGTCCCAGTCCGGATCGTCGGCGACGAAAAAGCGGACGACGGCCGGCTCCCCGGGCTCGGTGAGCTGCTGCCGGGTTCGAAGCTGTCCGAGGCGGCAGGGCTCGTCGGCACGCGCCCAGTCGAGGCGCATCATCGGCGTCTGCTCGCCGGTGAAGGCGAAGGTGATCGTGTCGATCCGGGTCGCCGGCACCGTCAGCGGCAGGTGGAAGCGGACCCGCCCCTGGCCCTCGCCGGACCGCGACTCGATAAGAAAGCCCCCCGCGGTCTCCTCGACGCTGTCGTCTCCGATCACCTTCCAGGGGCGTCGATCGGCCTCGACGCCGAAGTTCCACGAAAGCAGAGGCACCGGCGTGAGGACCGCCTCTCTGGCGACGCGGGAGGAGGGAGGAGCCGCGGCCATGCGCTCGGCTAGAAACCTCTCGGAGGGCGGGACGCCGTCCGAGACGTCGCAGGCCGCGCTCAGCAGGCCGAACAGCACGGCGGCGGCGAGACGGACGGGCGTTGCGGCGCCGCGAGCCGGTTTCGCGGCGGACAGGAGCTTGGAATGCGGAGTCTGCATCGGAAGGCCCTGACGGCGCGCTGGACCGGGAGAGCCTATCGCGGCGGCGGAAGGGTGCCCAACGACCCCCTCGAAGCCTGTGCTAACCTCTGACGTCCGTTGAAAAAGTCACTTGCCCTCGCCTGGTTCCTTTGCTACGGTGCCTGAGCGGTTAAGAGACCACTGGGGCGTGAGCCTCGAGATAGGCCCAAGAAAGGGAGAGTTCAAGATGCGTAAAGTCCTGCTTTCGGTAGCCGTGATCGGGTTGGGAGTGCTCACGACGGCCGGCGTAGCCCATGCGGGCGCCAACACCCTGGCGGTGACCGCCGCTGCAGCGATCGAGGGAAGCTTCGGTCTCGAGATGCAGATGAACAGCGGTACCAACACGACCTACGTGGCAGAGAACACGGCTCACAACAGTGAGGTCACCCACAACATCGAGTTCCGTATCGATGCCGACGACCTCACGATGGCCGAGTTCACCAATCACACGGTTCACATGTCCCGTCAGCCCGGCGACAACGTGATCAAGGTCAACCTGGTTCGCCAGAACAACGAGTTCAAGATCGTCGCCTTCGTGAAGCGCGAGAACGGCGCCTTCCGCTGGGCCGGCAAGTTCACGATCAACCCGGCGACCAACCGTGGCCGCGTCGGCTACGAGTGGGGCCGTGCGAGCGGTGCCGGTGCGGACGACGGTTTCTTCCGCCTCATCAAGGGCGACACGGTGCAGTACGAGAAGCTCGACATTCCGAACTTCGGTACGGTCGTCGATGTCGTCCGTCTCGGAGCCGCTCAGGGCCCCGACACCACGACCAGCGGCACCTACGCTCTCGACAGCTACGTCGCGACCCGCTAAGCGGAGCGCGACAGCTCGCCGCCTTGAGCGGCGCGAAACGGGTAGTCCTCACGGGCTACCCGTTTTCGTTTGCACGTCGATCTGCCCCGGCCGGCGACAGGTGGAGGATCTGACAGGATGCCGTCCATGAGGATGTGGCGAGTTCCGGCGGCGATGCTGCTCGTCGTGACGGCGGGCTGCGACCGACGGGTGGAGGAGGGCTCGGTCGCCGCAGCGGCACCCGGTGCCGACGGAGCTCCGATCCTTCTCGTGACGCTCGACACGACGCGTGCCGACCACTTCTCCCTCTTCGGGTACGAGCGCGACACCACGCCGTTCCTCGAGGAGCTGGCGCGCGAGTCGGTGGTCTTCGACGCCGCCCTCGCACAGAGCTCCTGGACGCTGCCGTCGATGCTGTCGCTCTTCTCGGGGCTCGACACCCCCGCGCTCGGGGTTCACGACGGCGTCAGGCCCGCGCCACGTGGCCGCCGGGGCGGCGTCGCCGGGGTCGAGGTGGAGCGCTTCTCGGAGAGCCACCCGACCTTGACGGAGGCCTTGCAGAAGGCGGGCTACGAGACCGCCGGCATCTCGACCAACGGTCACCTCATCGAACGCCAGGGCTTCTCCCAGGGGTTCGACCGCTTCGACGAAACAAGCTGCATGTGGGGCACGGCCGCCTGCGCCTTCGAAGTGGCGCTGGCCGAGCTGGAGCGTTTCGAGAGCGAGCGCCATCTGCTGTGGGTGCATCTCTTCGACCCTCACTTCGACAAGGCGGGCGCGCCGCCGATCTACCGCCCCCCGGCGGGCTACGGCGAGATGTTCGGCGACGAGGAGTTGCCGGATCCGGTCGCGAGCACGAAGCGCGACTACGACCGCAAGCTCCGCGCGACCGACGACTCGATCCGGCGCTTCTTCGCCGCCGCTGCCGAGCGGGTCGATCTCGATCGCTACCTCGTCGTCCTCGTCGGCGACCACGGAGAGGAGTTCGACGAGAAGGGCCGCTGGGGTCATTCGAAGTCGGTCACCAATGCGCTGGTACGGGTGCCGTTGATGATTCGCCTGCCGGCGGGCGCCGAGGGTGGGCGCCGGATCGATGATCCGGTGCGGCTGATCGACGTCGCGCCGACGATTCTCGATCTCATCGGCCTCGAGGCGCCGGAGGAGTTCCACGGCACCAGTCTTGCCGCGGCGCTCGAAGGCGGCAGGGTTCGTGTACCGAGCGTCTATGGCGAGACGCGGCGCTCCGAGCGCTCGCTCCACTACTGGCTCGACGCCGAGCGACGCCTCAAGCTGGTCGAAGACCGGGTGCAGGGACGTCGCTGGCTCTTCGATTTCGAACGTGACCCGGATGAGGAGCACGACCTGGCCGCGCAGCACCCGGAGATCGTCGCGGAGCTCGCGGCAAGACTCGACGCGTTGCTGGAGGCGCTCGATCTGGAGCCGGGAAG
The DNA here is from genome assembly GCA_965223855.1 of Candidatus Multivoradales bacterium. Classification (GTDB taxonomy): domain Bacteria; phylum Acidobacteriota; class Thermoanaerobaculia; order Multivoradales; family JAHEKO01; genus CALZKB01. The sequence continues at coordinate 732,254 of CBDCXM010000009.1, read as the reverse complement.
CGAGCCGGAGCCGCTCGACGAGGAGGCTCGGGAGCGGCTCGAGGCGCTCGGCTACCTGTGAGCGGGTCGCGCAACGTCCGCACCCTGTGCGCCGGAGTGGCGTTCACGGCCGTGGCGCTGGCGGCGATCTTCTGGGTCGACCTGCTGGCAGAGGTCGGTCATCTCGGTTGGGACACCTATCCGATCCTGCTGACCTCCGCCGTCTCCTCCTGGAGCGATCTGATCGATCTCGCCGCCGGGCGGCTGATGCCCGGCTTCTATCCGGGCGAGTTCTACCGGCCGCTGACGACCGCCAGCGTGGCGCTCGACCGTGCTCTGCTCGGCGGCACGGCGCGCTCCAACGCGCTCGTCGGAGCGGTCCTTCTGGCGCTCGCTGCACTGGCGCTCTACCGGATCGTCCGGCGATGGCTGCCGGGCGCCCCGTGGGCGGCGGCGTTGGCGACGACGGTCTTCGTGCTCCATCCGGCCCAGGGGTCCGTGCTGCCCTATCTCGCCCGTCGTCCGGACCTGCTGTCGGCGACACTGCTCCTGTGGATGGTGAGTGTTCTCTCGCGAGCCGACGCCTCGAGCAGTGGCTACCGGGCAGGACTCCTGGCGCTCGGTGCGATGCTGGCGAAAGAAGTCGGTCTGATTGCGCCGGTCGTCGCCGTTGGTGTCGGTCTGCTGGAAGATCGGGAGCGGCTGTCGAGTCGAGGCCGCATCGGCCGTGCCCTCCGGCTCGCCACGGCACCGGCGATCGCGGCGGGGCTCTACGTAGGACTGCGCTGGTGGGTGCTCGGCGGCCTCGGCGGCCACAAGACGAGCGGCTGGAATCCCGATCTCGTGGCCGGGCACGTGCGCAAGCTGTGCGAAGCGCTCCTGTCGGTGAACGCCGTACCGTGGTGGCACTGGGCGGCACTTGCAACGGCGGCGGCCGCTGCGCTGTCGCTGGCAGGCGGGAGCGAGGGTGGGCGCCGTCTTCTGCTCCTCGCCTCCGGGTGGGGCGTGGCCCTTGCCCTGCTGCTCTCGAGCGCCGGCAGGTTCAGCCCGTGGTACGCCTATGCCGGCATCGCGCCGCTGGCCCTGGCTCTGGCGGCGCTCGCCAGGATCGCCCTTACCCACAGACAGGAGTCACCCCTGCGCTCAGCCGTCCTGGTGGCGGCGGTCGGGTTGCTGGTCGGCCGGGCGCTGATCGGCGCACCGCAATGGGCGGGAACGGTCGAGCTCCGGCGCGCCGGGGCGGAATCGGCCACGTTCCTCTCCGCCCTCGGCCCTGAGCTCGCGGCGGCCGAGCCCGGAACGCGCATCGAGGCGGGGCCCTATCCTTCCGTGGTGCGGGCGGCGGTGCCCGACCGCTATCGCCAGATCGCGGTCCTCGCGCCGTACTCGATTCGCGCCTGGGCGATGCTGGCGCGGCCCGGTGTGGACATCCAGGCCGGGCGAAGGCGAGAGCTCGAGAGGAGTCCGCCCGCGGCTGACGCGATCACGATCGCTCTCGGCCAGGCGCGCAAGATCGAACCGGCGCAGCTCGTCACCACCCCGGCGCGGCGGGACCGGTCGCAGTAGAAGGGGCCGCCGTGACGCTCAGTTGAGGTAGCCGAGCGCCTCGAGTTCCGCTCGCAGCGCCGGGTCGGTCGTCGGGTCGAGATCGACGAGGCGCGCGGACGGAGGTGTCCACCACAGCCCGGTGCCGAGCGCCGACTCCGCATCGATCGCCACGAGGCCGTCGGCGCCCAGGGCACGACCGGCAGCCGGCTGATCGGGATCGTCGATCGACCACTCGAACGTGCGGCCGCCCTGCTCGAGGGTGATCGTGACGCACGGTTGGCTCGGAGCCTCGAAGAAGAGCGGCATCGAGCGCCCGGCGGGCAGCTCGAAGGTGGCGTGGGTGCCGAGCCAGCGCAGCTCCCCCGCCCCGGCCTCGGTGGAGGTAACTCTCAACGGCTGCAGGCAGCGGCCGGCGAGGGTTCCGGAAAGCGGGGACGAACCGTCGTTGGCGAGCCGCAGCACCGCGACTCCGGAACGGGTCGTCTGTGCGCTGCGGGTGAGGCTGCGCATCCGCTCGAGCTCGTCGTCGGCTCCGATCGAGAGGTCGTCGAGCTCGCCCGGGTCGGCGCGCAGGTCGAAGAGCGACTGCTGGCCGGCGATCGGCGGCCAGGGCGAGTTGTTGAAGACGTACTTCATCCGGTTGGCCGTCCGCAGTGCCAGGCCGAGGTTGCTCGACGTGGCGTAGGTGGTGGCGATGCGCGGCAGCGAGTCGTCGCGCCCGTTGGCGACCAGGGTCGCGAGCGAGCGACCGTCGATACCGGCCGGCGGCTGGAGCCCGGCGTAGTCGAGCAGCGTCGGCAGCAGATCGACGACGCGCACCTGCTGCTCGATCTCCCGGCCGGGGAGCCCCTCACCCGCCCGGGCCCCGTTCGGTGGTGCCAGGACGAGCGGCACGAGGACGTTGTGGTCGTAGAGATAACCGTGCGACGCGAGTCCGTGCTCGCCGAACGCCTCGCCGTGATCCGAGGTGACGGCGACTGCGTTCGGACCGAAGGTGTCGAGCGCCGTCAGCAGCCTCCCGAGCTCTGCGTCCATGTGGACGATGCCGTTGTCGTAGGCGGCGCGAGCCTGTCGCCAGTCGGCTTCGGTCTCCACCCGGCGTGCGTCCTCGGGGCGGGTCCCGAGCATGAGCTTCTTCTCGACGGCGTAGCCCGCTTCGCGGCGAGTCTCGATCGAGGCGTCGAAGAACCGGGTCCCCTCCGGCCACGGAGAGTCCTCCCGGAACGGTTCGCGGCGGTCGTGAGGGCTGTGGACTTCGAAGGTGTGAAGGAAGGCGAAAACCGGTGTCGTCGCCTCGTAGAACGTTTCGAGCAACAGATCGATGCTGGTCGCGAGCTCGCTGTCGCGCGGCCGGCCGTGAGGCCACGAGTGGAAGCGATCGAAGGCGCGGTCGAAGCCGTAGCGATCGGTGAGCCAGCCTCCACCCGTATAGGCCACGGTGCGGTAACCGGCGGCGCGGAAGAGGTGCGCCGCCGTCACCAGCGCCTCCGGCATCGGGCTCTGATGATTGACGCCGTGGGCGAGCGAGTCGATGCCCGTCAGCATCGAGACGTGAGCCGGGAGCGTCCAGGGGGCCGAGGTGACGGTGTTGCGAAACCACACCCCGCGCTCGGCGACGAAACGGTCGAGATTCGGGGTCGTCGGCCGGTGATAGCCGTAGAGCGACAGATGGTCGGCGCGCAGGGTATCGACGGAGACCAGGACGACGTGCGGTCGCTCCTCGCGGTCGGCGACGTGGATCTCGGGGCCGGACCAGGCGGCGAAGCCAGCGATCGGAGGCGCTCCGGAGCCCTCCGCCGCGAAGGTCAGCTCGAGCTCGCCGCCGGCGAACGGTGAAAGATCGACTTCGTGTTCGGCCCACCCCGCCCCCGGTTGCCGGGCCGCTTCGAAGACTTCGACCTCGCTGCCCCCGGAGACGGCTGCGACCTGGAACGTCAGGGGCTCGGACCAGGTCTGCGGAACCGCGGTGCCGAAGCGGAGCCGGCCGCCGGGGGGCACCTCGATCGACCACGAGAAGGCCCTTCCCGGGATCGCCAGTCGTGAGGGTCGCGCCTCGTCACCGACGAGCACCGACCAGGAGGCGTCGGCAAAGGTGGCGGAGTCCGCCCCGTCGAGGGCGTAGCGCAGACCGCGGATCTGCTGGATCCACACCCTCTGATCGGCGACCCTCGTCGGCTCGAGCGACAGTGCCGTAATGCGGCCGCGCCATTGGGGGTGGCGGGCAACGTCGAAGCGTACGAGCTTGTCTCGCCCTGCCGGCAGCCGTTCGACCAGCACCCGGTCCTCCTCGAGGGGTCCACCGTCGGTCGCCCAGCGGAGGCGAGCGCTGCTCTTGTTGGCGCCGGAGAGCGAGATCTCGAGGGCGTCGATCTCGCGCGCCTCGAGATCGACCTGCGCCTCGAGGCGGCACGGCGAGACGGCGCAGTCGAACTGCAGCCGGCCCGGCTTGAGTTCGCCGGGGATCGCGGGGTCCGACAGCTTCCACGGAGACGCGATCTCGGGCGAGAACCGCCAGTCGACGGAGGTGGCGGTGTCGAAAAGCTCGCCGGGGTCGCGCGCCGCGAGGCTGGGTGACGCCTCCGTGATCAGCCGCGCGGCGATGCGCGTACGGCCGAGGTCATCGGAAGGAGCGCCGCAGCCGGCGATCAGCAACGCCAGGAGAGCCCGGCCCGTCCGGCCGAACCGCTGGGATCCGATCACCGGAAGAGGCCCCAGCGCAGGATCGCGAACACCGCGATCACCGCGTCCTTGGGCCCGATCTTCTTGCCCTCGCCGTAGTCGCGCCCCGAGTAGCTGATCGGCACCTCGTAGACCCTCGCCTTCAGCCGTGCCACCTTGGCGGTGATCTCCGGCTCGACGGCGAAACTCTTCGACCGGATGTCGAGCTGTTGAGCGATCTCGCGCCGGAAGACCTTGTAGCAGGTCTCCATGTCGCTGAGATTGAGGTTGGTGAAGACGTTCGACAGGGTCGTGAGGAAACGGTTGCCGACGAAGTGCCAGAAGAGGTGCACCCTGCTGTAGCGCCCGCCGAGGAAGCGGCTGCCGTAGACGACGTCGGCCTTCGCCTTGACGATCGGCTCGAGCAATGCGTCGTAGTCACCGGGGTCGTACTCGAGGTCGGCGTCCTGAATGACGACAACGTCGCCGCTGACCTTCGAGAACGCGGTGGCGAGTGCCGCCCCCTTGCCGCGATTGCGGTCGTGGTGGAACGCCTGGACGTTGGGGTGCTCGGCGGCCAGCCGGTCGATGATCGCCGCCGAGCCGTCGCTCGAACCGTCGTTGACCAGCACGATCTCCTTGTCGTGCGGCGTCGCGAGGACGCGACCGACGAGCTCTTCGAGCGTCCGCTCTTCGTTGAAGACGGGGATGGCGACCGAGAGTTTCATGCGCTCGACCGGCGAAAGTAGCATAGCGCCGTGGGGAACAGCCCGAGGGGTCGGTGGGGTTGTGGCTCTGCGTGAGCGCTCGTCAACCCGCTTCTTCTCGACCTGCCGGAGTCCGACCCGGCGCCGTGGTCCGCGGCCCGACGCTATAGTGCGCAGCATGAATCGAGCCCCGGTGACAGCGGCAATCGTGTCGCTTGCTCTTGCGGCGTCGCTGGCGGCACCGGTGCGCGCAGACGAGAGCGAGGTGCTCCGCTACTCGTGGAAGCTCGGCGGCTTCGTCGGCACCTTCGCGCGGCTCTTCCTGCCGGGTCGTGGAGAAGGAACCCTGACGACCCGCCAGGCGCCGAGCGGGGAGCTCCAGGTCGAGCTTGACATCACCGCGTCGAGTGCCGAGGAGGGGGAGTACTGGCGCTACGGGTCGGCGATCGACCCCGCCGACCAGCGCACGCTGCGGGCGTGGAGCTCCTACCGGTTCCGCGGCGAGGAGAAGAGCGAGCGCTCGGAGCTGGGAGAAGAGGAGGTCATCGACACGGCCTCCGGCATCATCCTGCTGCGTCGCGAGAGGCCGACTCAGGACCGGAAGCTGCGGATCTGGAACGACGGCAAGCTCTACCCGGTCGTCATTCAGCCACGGGGCACGGTACAGCGAACCGTCAACGGTCGTCCGTATCTCGCCAGCCACTATGCGATCCGCGCGCGCAAGGTGCCGGGGGAGCGTCTGTGGAAGGGTAAGCTCGACCTCTATCTCGCCAATGACGACCGGGCGACGCCGATCGAAATCGCCCTCGAGAGGAGGATGGCGACGGTGCGATTGGAGATCGAACCGTGAGCCGCCGCCTGGCCCTGCTCGCGATCTTCGCGCTCGCCTGCTCGGCGCCCGACCGGGGAGAGAAGCTTACGGCCGGCGAGCCGGTGACGCCGGCACCGAGGCTTCAACCGATCGATTCACCGGCCGGGGCAGGCGCGATGGCTCCCTCGCTCGTCGAGGCGGACGGCGCCGTCTGGCTGAGCTGGTTGGAGCCGACGGATGAGGGGTACAGCCTGCGGGCGGCGCGCTTCGACGGCCGGCAATGGTCGCCGCCGGTGGAGATCGCGCGCGGGGACGACTTCTTCGCCAACTGGGCCGACGTGCCGAAGATCGGCGTCGCCGGTGACGGCACCCTGTGGGCGCACTGGCTCGCCAAACTCGGCGCCTCGACCTACGCCTACGGCATTCAGCTCGCCCGTTCCGACGACGGCGGCGAGAGCTGGGAGCCGCAGGGGCTCCTCCACGCGGAGGACAGCAGCCCGACCGAGCACGGGTTCGTCTCCTACGCCGCCGAGGGCGAGAGCCTGCGCGCCGTCTGGCTCGACGGCCGCGAGATGGAGCGCGAGGGGCCGATGGCGGTGCGCACCGCCGTCCTCGGGTCGACGGTCGGAGGGTCGGAAGTGCTGGACGAGCGGGTCTGCGAATGCTGTCCGACCGAGCTGGTGGCGACCGCCGGGGGCGCGGTCGCCTTCTACCGTGACCGAGGTGACACAGAGCTGCGCAACATCGCACGAGTCGCGGCGCGCGGCGAAACCTGGAGCGACCCGGCGGCGGTGTGGGACGACGGCTGGACGATTCCCGGCTGTCCGGTCAACGGGCCGGCGGCGGTAGCGGACGGCGACCGGGTGGCGATCGCCTGGTTCACCGCTCCGGAGGGAGATGCCCGCATCAGGTGGGCGCGTTCGACGGACGGCGGCGACACCTTCTCGGAGCCGTTCGAGCTCGCCAACGTGCGACCGCTCGGGCGAGTCGATCTGGCTCACGGGGTGGGGGATGAGCTGTGGCTGAGCTGGATCGAGCAGGGGGAGAAGGATGGTGGCGTAATGATCGCGCGGCTCGCCGAAGCGGGCGAGCTCGAGCGACATGAGGTCGCCGTCACGGGTGCGTCGCGCGCGAGCGGCATCCCCCGCCTCGCCCGCCTCGGTGAGTCACTGCTCGTCGTCTGGGTCGCCACCGAAGACGACCGCGTCAGCGGCTTGCGAATGGCACGCGTCGCGCTCTGAGTCGCGGCCGTGCGGCAACCTGTCGCGCGGCCTTCGGGCTACGGGGGATCGGTCTCGCCGCTGCGACGCCATCGGAAAAGCAGTGCGCCGACGAGCAGGGCCGCGGTGGCCGCCAGCAGGTGGCCGCGGGTGGCGCTTGCCGCCAGCCCCGCCGTCACCACCGCGGCCGCGAGCGGAATCGCGAGTCCTCCCGGCAGCCGCCACGCCCCGGGGGTGGCGCGCCGTCGCAGCACCGGCACTGCGGCGATGGTGCCGAAGTAGGTCGCCAGCCGGGCGACGACCGAGAGCATCGCCAGCCGGGCGAAACTTCCGGTGAGCGCCAATGGCAGAGCGAGCCCGACCTGAAGGACGAGTGCCGCCGCCGGTGTGCGGAAGCGCGGGTGGAGCCGGGCCAGCGCTCGCGGGCCGTAGCCGTCGCGAGCGAGAGCGTAGAGGTAGCGCGGCCCGATGAGGATCGTGTTGCTCTGGGTACCGAGGATCGACAGCGTCGCGCCGACGGTCAACAGGAGACCGGCCGCCGGGCCGCCGAAGCGCCGCGCCGCATCGGCGAGCGGCGTCCCGGAAGCGCCGGCATCGGGCAGGGTGGCGAGCGCGATCCACTGGATCGTGACGTAGAGCGTGGTGATGACGGCGATGTGGACCAGCAGGGCGAACGGCAGGTCACGGCGCGGGTCGCGGTATTCACCGGCGGGGGCGGTCGTGTTCTCGAACCCGGCGTAGGCATAGAGCAGCAGCAGCGCCGCCGCTCCGAGGTCGCCGCTGCCGGCCGGCTGAGCCGCCAGCGTGTCGGCGCTCGTGAAGCGCCAGCCGACGAAGACGAAGAAGGCTAGCGGGACGAGCTTGCCCACCACCAGCACGACAGCGGTGCGGACTCCGCTGCGGACCCCGATCAGATTGAGTGCCGTCAGTACGAGCGTCGGCACGACGATCGCGACGACGCGCCCGGCACCGCCGTCGGCCGCCGGCCACAGATAACCGAGCGCCTGAGCGAACCCGGCGGCGAGCGACGCGACCGAAGCGACCCTGGCCAGCCACGTCATCCATCCGACCTCGAAGCCGATGAAGTCGCCGAACGCCTCGCGGGCATAGAGATAGGCGCCCCCAGGCTGGTCGAAATGGCTCGACGCCTCGGCGAAGCACAGCACCACTAGAAGCACCGCGACGCCGGCCACGACCACCGCCCCGATACTGGCGCCGCCGAGCAGCAGGGCGGCCGCCGCGGGAAGCAGGTAGATACCCGACCCGATGACGTCGTTCAGCGCCAGGGCGACGATCTGCCAGCGCGAGACGACGCGAAGTGCGGTCGGTGCGGAGGCCATGCCGGGGGCAGTATCTCACCGCTCGACGCAAGAGTGTGGATGGTACACTTTGGGGGTTCGCTTCCACGGGAGCCCCTGATGCAGCTCATCCGCGTCGCCACCGCCTCTCTCAATCAGACGCCGCTCGACTGGGACGGCAATCGCGATCGCATCGTCGCGGCGCTCGAGGAGTGTCGCGGCATCGGCGCCTCGATCGTCTGCCTGCCGGAGCTGGCGATCAGCGGCTACGGCTGCGAGGACGCCTTCTTCTCGACCGGTGTCCACGAGACGGCGATCGAGGTCCTCGAGGAGCTGTTGCCGGCGTCCCGCGGCCTCGTCACCTGCTTCGGGCTGCCGATCCTCCACCGCAAAGCGATCTACAACGTGATGTGCGTGGCGGTCGACGGCGAGCCGATCGGCGTGGTGGCGAAGCAGTTCCTGCCGGGCGACGGGGTTCACTACGAGCCGCGCTGGTTCAAGCCCTGGCCGGACGATCTGCGCGAGGAGATCGAGATCGCCGGTCGGCGCCTGCCGCTCGGTGACCTCCTGTTCGACTGCGGCGGCGTGCTGGTCGGCTTCGAGATCTGCGAAGACGCCTGGGTGGCCGATCGCCCCGGGACCGACCTCGCCCTGGCCGGTGCCGACGTCATCCTCAATCCGAGCGCCAGTCACTTCGCGTTCGGCAAGCAGGAGGTGAGGAGACGCTACGTCGCCGAGAGTTCGAGAGCGTTCGGCGTCACCTATCTCTACAGCAACCTCCTCGGCAACGAGGCCGGGCGGGTGATCTACGACGGCGGCACGCTGATCGCTCACGACGGCCGGATCGTCGCCGCCGCCGAGCGCTTCTCGTTCGCCGATCACGGCATCGCCACCGCGGTCGTCGATCTCTCCGAGAATCGGATGCGTCAGGCGCAGACGTCGGGCTTCAAGCCTCGCCACGAGGCCCCGTTGGCAGCGCCGATCCGTTTCCCCGCCCTCGATCCGGAACCGGCGCAGCCGGACACCGATGGGTGGGAGGCTGGCGACGCTGTCAAGGAAGAGGAGTTCCGGCGTACCGTCTCGCTGGGGCTCTTCGACTACCTGCGCAAGAGCCGCTCGGGCGGCTTCGTCGTCTCGCTCTCGGGCGGCGCCGACTCGGCGGCAGTGGCGTGCCTGGTGGCCGAGATGGTGGCGCTGGCGCTCGATGAGCTCGGCCGCGACGGGCTCGACGCCCGTCTGGAGTCGATCGACCTGGGCGGCGCGAAGTCCGCCGCCGAGATCGTCGCCCGGCTTCTGACCTGCGTCTACCAGCCGACCCGCAACAGCTCCGAGACGACGCGCGCCGCGGCGAGCGGGGTCGCAGCGGCGATCGGCGCCACCTACTTCGAGATCGACGTCGACGGTCTGGTGACCGGCTATCGCGAGCGGGTCGAGGCGGCGGTCGGCCGGGAGCTCAGCTGGGAGCGTGACGACCTGACTCTCCAGAACATCCAGGCGCGCGCCCGCGGCCCGTCCGTGTGGATGCTGGCCAACCTCGAGAATGCTCTGCTGCTCGCCACCTCCAACCGCTCGGAGGCGGCGGTCGGCTACGCGACCATGGACGGCGACACCTGCGGCGGTCTCTCCCCGATCGCCGGCATCGACAAGGCGTTCCTGCGCCGCTGGCTCGCATGGCTCGAGCCGCGCCTCCCGGCGCTGGCGGCGGTCAACGCGCAGCCGCCGACGGCGGAGTTGCGGCCTCCCGGCGAGGAGCAGACCGACGAGGGCGATCTCATGCCCTACCCGCTGCTCGACGCGATCGAGGGGGCGGCGATTCGTGACAAGCACACGCCGCTCGAGGTGTTCCGCGAGATGAGAGCCGCCTTCCCGGAGATCGAGGTGCCGCGGCTGGGCGGTTACGTCACCCGCTTCTTCCGTCTGTGGTGCCGCAACCAGTGGAAGCGCGAGCGCTATGCGCCGTCGTTCCACCTCGATGACAAGAACCTCGATCCGAAGACCTGGTGCCGCTTCCCGATCCTCTCCGGCGGCTTCGAGCGTGAGCTCGAGAGACTGGCGCGAGAGGTCGAACGGCTGAGAGCGGCGACCGCGGAGTGAGCCCCACCTACGAGCATCCGCGGCCGGCGCTGACGGTCGACTGTGTCGTCTTCGCGATCGGAGCGGACGGTCTCGAAGTGCTGCTGATCGAGCGGGCGCACGAGCCGCACACCGGTGCCTGGGCATTGCCGGGAGGCTTCGTCGACATGGACGAGGACCTCGAGAGCGCCGCGCGCAGAGAGCTAGAGGAAGAGACCGGCCTCACGGACGTCTTCCTGGAGCAGCTCTACACCTTCGGCGCTCCCGAGCGCGACCCGCGCGGCCGGGTGGTGAGCGTCGCCTACTATGCCCTGGTCGACTCCCGTCGCGCGCGCCCGGTGGCGGCCTCCGATGCGGCGCGGGTCGCATGGCATCCGGTGGCTGCGCCGCCGCCGCTCGCCTTCGACCACGATCGGATCCTGGACGTCGCCCATCAACGCCTGCAGGGCAAGGTGCGCTACGCCCCGCTCGGTTTCGAGCTGCTGCCGCGGCGCTTCACCCTCACGCAGCTCCAGCAGATCTACGAGGTGGTCCTCGACGAGAAGCTCGACAAACGCAACTTCCGGCGCAAGATCCTCGCCATGGGGCTGCTCGTCGACACCGGAGAGGTGCAGCAGGGAGTCGCCTACCGCGCCCCGCGGCTCTACCGCTTCGACCGGCGGCGCTACCGCCAGCTCGAGCGCGACGGCTTCAGCTTCTGGCTCTAGCCTGCATGATTCATGAGATCCCGTCGCGCAAGGTCGAGGTGTCCGTCAGATCGGGCCACTCGCAGCGACGAGCCCCGCAGGCGTACTTGCAGCACGTCGAGGAGGCGAGGAGCGAGGACGGCCCGAGATGGCGGGCAAATCGACCTTGCAGGAGGGAACTCGTGAATTATGCAGGCTAGAGCCAGACGGCGCGGGCTGAGCGGTTCTCAGGGCTAGGGAGGCGGCTCGCCGGCGACGCTCTCGAGGTCGATCTGCTTGAGCGCCTCGAGCTCCCCCTCGAGCTCGGCGATTTCGGAGGAGAGCACCCGTGCCTGCCGGGTGAGTTCGCGCACCCGCCCCTCGAGGTCCTGCTGCTCGCGTTCGCGGCCGGCGACCTCGTCCGAGAGCTCGCGCTTTTCTTCGGCGACGAGATCGAGCACCCGCTGCAGGGCGGCGAGGCGCTCGTCGCGCTGACGGATCTGGACCGCGAGCCGCGAGGCCTCGACCCGGGCGCGTGCTCCGTCGAGCAGCATCTGTGCCGCGATCCCCTCCTGGGTGTCGGGAAACTGCCGGGAGAGTAGCTGCAGGTAGTAGCGCGAAGTCTCGAGGTCGCGTTGCGGCTCCTCGGCACGATCGTAGGCGAGCGCCAGACGCAGCAGGATCGGCGCGTCGTCGGCCGAGAACTCGCCGCGCCGCACCAGATACGCCTCGTAGGCGGCGATCGCGGAAGGATAGTCCTGCGCGAGGAAAAGCCGGTCGGCGTGCCGTGGCACGCACGCCGTCGCCAGGACGATCAGGGCGGCGCCGAGTATGGTCCGGCGGCTCATGACGCTCCTCCCGCCGCCGCCCGGGGCGTCCCCGGATCGACCTCGGCCGTCACCGGCTCGTTTGCGGCGGCGACTTCGACGCCGAAGGTGCTCCCGCCGGGAGGGTTGTCGCGCACCCAGATCCGGCCGCCGTGTGCTTCGACGATCTCGCGGCTGATCGCCAACCCGAGCCCGAAGCCGGGCGGCGAGTCGCTGCCCGAGCGGTGGAAGCGCTCGAAGATCGCCTCGCGCTCGCTCTCCTCCACTCCCGGGCCGCGATCGCTGACGGTGACGACGGCGCGCCGCCCGGGTCGTTGCAACCGCGCGGCCAGGCCGCGGCCCCTGTCGGGGCGCTCGACCTCGATCCGTACGACGCTCGAGCGGGGGGCGAACTTGAGGGCGTTCGACACCAGGTTCTCGAGCACCTGGAGCATCCGGTCGCGGTCGCAGGTCGCCCTTACCGGCGGCTCGGCGAGGCGGGTGTCGAAGGTGACGTCGCGGTCGTGAGCCGCGGCGCCGAACTCCTCGACCACCTGGCGGATCAGGTCGTTGAGATCGACGGTCGTGAACTCGTATTCCATGGCTCCTGCTTCCAGCCGCGACAAGTCGAGGATCTTGCCGATCATTCCCGACAGTCTCATCGCGCCGTCCCGATTGAGCTCGAGCATGCGGCTCTGTTCGCGGGTCAGCGGTCCCGCCAACCCGTCGAGCAGCAGCTCGTTGGTCTCGCGCATCGCCACCAACGGCGTGTTGAGTTCGTGCGAGACATGAGAGAGAAAGTCCCGCTTGAGCTCGTCGAGCTCCCGCAGCCGCCCGACCATGCGATTGAAGCTCGCCGCCACCTCGGCCAGCTCGTCACCGCTCGAAGTGTCGAGCTGCAGTGCGAACCGACCCTCGGCGACGTCGCGCGTCCCGGCGGTCAGCCGCCGCAGCGGTCGATGAATCGAGCGGATCGTCCACCACAGGAGCGGCAGCGTCAGCAGGAGCACCCCGACGACGGTCGCCCAGGCGATGCGCTTGGTGAGCGACACGGTGCGCGCCGCCTCGCGTCGCCGTGCCCCGACGTGGAACTCGGTGGCCTCCTGGAACTCGCGCAGCCGCGAGCGCAGCTCTCCGAGCTGCTCGAGGTGGGCGGCGAGAAGAGCGAGATCGACCGGGGCCGGCTCTCCGGCGACCGCCGGCTCCTCGAGAGCGGCCTCACGGTCCGCGGTTTCCGTCCGGTCGGCCGCCGGGTCGGGGTCGGTCTCGAGCCGCTGGGCGGTGAGCGGGTCGAGACGGGCGTAGGTCTGCCACTGGCTCTGCAGCTCGATGAGCGCGTTCTGCTCGGCCGGGTCGAGCTCGAACGTGGCGAGGGTTCGCATCTCGGCCTGTACCCGCTCGCGAATCGCCGGGATTCCCTCTTCCCAGTCGGGGACGATCGCCGCCTTGCGCGAGAACTGGATCAGTTCGTGGAGTCCGCGCTCGATCTCGAGCTGCGAAGAGCCGACGCGGAAGATCGTCTGCGGCAGCCGCTGGGTCGCCCGGGCGAGCTCCTGCACCCACCAGACGTGAAGCGCGAGCACCACGGTCAACAGCACGATCAGCGTGCCGGCGAGGGTGACGATCTTGGTCGCGACCTTCACGATTCAGCGCCGCTCGGCGGTCACACCGTAGGTACGCAGCTTGTTGCGGATCGTCTTGACGTCGAGCCCGAGGCGACGGGCGGCCTGCGACTTGTTGTTGCCGCAGCGCTCGAGCGTCTCGAGGATGACGATGCGCTCGGCCTCCTGGGCGGTGATGTCCGGCGGCAGCACGATGCGCGCGCCGCGCGCCAGAGAGCTGTCGCGCAGGAACGGCGGCAGGTGGGTGCTCTCGATCCATCCCTCGCGGGCGAGGATCATCGATCGCTCGACGACGTTGCGCAGCTCGCGTACGTTGCCCGGCCAGTGATAGCCGGTCATCAGCTCGAGCGCGTCGGCGGCGACGCCGCGGACCTCGACGCGATGTTTGTCGTTGAACGCCTCGATGAAGTGCTGGGCGAGGAGCGCGACATCGTCGAGCCGGTCGCGCAGCGGCGGCAGCTCGACCGTAAAGACGTTGAGCCGGTAGAACAGATCCTCACGCAGCTTGCCGGCACGGACGGCGTCCTCCGGGTCGCGATTGGTGGCCGTCAGAACCCGCACGTCGACGGCGATCTCGTTGCGGGCCCCGAGCCGGCGCACCCTGCCGTCCTCGAGCACACGCAGGAAGCGCGGCTGGAGCTCGACCGGCATCTCCGCGATCTCGTCGAGGAAGAGCGTGCCGCCGTCCGCCATCTCGAAACAGCCGGGGCGGGCGGTCGTCGCGCCGGTGAACGCTCCGGCCTGGTGGCCGAAGAGCTCGCTCTCGACCAGCCCTTCCGGGAGCGCTGCTGCGTTGACCGCCACCAGCGGCCCGCGAGCGCGACGGCTCAGCCGATGGATCGCCCGCGCGGCGACCTCCTTGCCGGTACCGCTCTCGCCCGTCAGGATCACCGACGCCTCGCTCTCCGCTACCGTACGCAGGAGTTCCTGCACCTTGCGCATCGGCTTGCTGCGCCCGATCAGCCCGGCGACCGAGGCCTCCTGTTCGAGCGTGCGCTCGATCGCCTCGGTCTCGAGCTGCCGATGGAGGGTCCTGCGCGCCGCCTCGAGCAGCGCCGCCAACTTGTCGTAGTCGAGCGGCTTGGTGAGGAAGTCGAAAGCGCCCCGCTTCATCGCCTCGACGGCGACGTCGATGCTGCCGAAGGCGGTCATCAGGATCACCGGCCGCCCCGGCGCCGGCCCGCGGAGGAGATCGAGCAGGTCGAGTCCCGACGCATCGGGCAGGACGACGTCGGAGAGCACCAGGTCGGGGTCGCCGGCGTCGAGCGCCGAGCGCGCTTCCTCGCCGCTGCCGGCGAGAGCGACCTCGTAACCCGCGTCGCGCAGCCGCACGTCGAGCACTTCGCGCAACGCCGGCTCGTCGTCGACCACGAGGATGGAGCGAAGGGCGTCCCTCATCGAGCCACCAGTGTGCAGGAAGCAGGGAAGTTCTCCCTGTTAGATCTCTCGCTTCGCCGGGCCGGGTGTGGCAGGCCGTCGGGCCTCCCGTCAGGCGAAGTCTGGACGGTCGCCGGTCGCCTCCCCCGTGGCACGCGGGTTGCGCAGGGGTATCTCAGACCGTGCCTGGGGGAGCCCGGGAAAGGAACCGAAATGAAACGTCTCGACCCCACCGCCTTCATCCTGCTCACCGTCCTGGTGACCCTTGCCAGTTGGGGAGGCGCCGTCGACCACCGTGCCGCGGCGGCCGAGGAGGAACCGTTCTGCCGCGCCGCGCTGGCGCCCGCCGAGGTGCTGATCGAAGCCGAAGCCTCGTCGCTCACAGTCGAGTTCAGCCGCGATCCCGGCCCGCTCGCCGAAGTGCGTGCCGAAGAGGAGAGCGGCATCGAGGTGATCGGCTTCGAGGTGCCCGAGGAAGCTCTGGTGGGCGACCTCCTGGCGCATCTCGACCTGAGTGCGGCGCTGCCCGGCTCGTGGCAGCTCGACTTCGAGGGCACGGAGGGTACCTGCATCGCGCTGCTGACGATCGGCGAGAGCAAGCCGGCGTAGCGGCCGCGCGGCGAGGGGCGGGTCGGCGGTCGCCGCGTGCTGCCGCCGACCCGGCGCCGCTGTCGGGGCTCACTCATGCACCGCTTCCGGCGCAACCTGCGTGCCAGCGCGGACCGTCGCGCGGAAGCCTGCCGGGATCGGACCCTGCGGCGAAGAAGGAAGCTCACGGGCGGTCCAACCCGCGGGCAACCCGGGAAAAATTCCCTACCTCCGGGGCTCAGCTGTCGAGGAGTGCGTCGGCCCGCGCCGCCCAGACGAAGTCGGCCTCGTGGAGGCCGTCGATCTTGTGGGTGTAGATCTCGACGTCGACCCGGCCCCAGGTGAGCTCGATCACGGGATGGTGATCGACCTCCTCGGCCAGCGCACCGACCTTGTTGGTGAACTCGAGCGCCGAGGCGAAGTCGGGGAAGGTGTAGCGCTTCTCGAGATGGTGTCCATCGACCACCTGCCAGCCGTTGTCGAGCTCGGCGGCCAGCGCGTCGAGCGCGTCGCCGGTGAGCGGCTCGACCGCCCCACGGCAGGGGATGCACTCGCGGGATGCCAGTTCTTTCGTCATGACGACTCCTTCTGCGATGGATCCTTCTTGCGATCGGCGAGGCGGGCGACCATCGCCTTCATGGCGGCCTGTGTCTCGTCGCTGAACCACAGTTCCGTCACCCGCTCCTCGACCCCTTCGTCCTCGTCGATCATCGCCATCAGATCGGCGCGCAGCAACGCACGGGTCGAGAGCATCGCCGTGCGCGGCAGCGCCAGCAGGCCGCGCAGGTAGCCGACGGCCCGCTCGACGACCTCGCCGACCGGCGCCAGTTCGTCGATCCATCCGAGCCGGTGCGCCTCGGCTGCCGGTAGCAGCGCGCCCGCCACCGCCAGCTTCTCGGCCGAGCGCCGCCCGACGAGGCGCCGCAGCGGTCCGTAGATCGACTCCGAGAGAGTCAGCCCGACCTGCACCTCGTTGAGGCCGATCCGGAACTGAGTCTCTGAAGGGGGCCCTTCCGCCATCACCCGCCAGTCGCAGAAGAGCGTCAGCACGGCGCCCCCCGCCGGGCTGTGCCCGGTCACCGCCGCGGCGACCGGTACCGGGCACGAGGCGAGGGCGCGGATGACACCGAAGAGCTCGCGCCACAGCCGCGCGATGCCGTCGCGATCGAGCGTCAGCAGCTCCGGCACGTCGAGCCCGGCCGAAAACAGCCCCTCACGGCCCGAGAGCACGATCGCTTCGGTCCCCGCCTCCACCTCGGCGGCGATCGCCTCCCTCAGCGTCGCCAGCAGGTCGGCATTGAGCGCATTCGCCGGCGGCCGTGCCAGTCGCAGCTCGGTGATCGAGTCGTGGGCGATTCTGTCGAGCATCCGTGGTGGCTTTCTTCGGCCTTCGGAGATCGGGCCTTCAAAGCAAGCGGCCGCCCGTGAAGGGCGGCCGCGAATCAGATGGCTCCCCGGGACGGATTCGAACCGCCGACCAATCGGTTAACAGCCGACCGCTCTACCACTGAGCTACCGAGGACAATCGTGCGGCGCGCGCGCCGCTGTCGGGCCGCCAATCCTAAGTAGGGGCGGCACTTGTGTCAATCAGCGCCGGGCGTCGATTGGGTGGTACGACCGGCCTCGCACGTCCGGCAACCCGGTGCCCAGGGGGACGTCGCGCGTACTGGGTAGGACGACCTTCAGCGCGCACTCTCTCAGCGTTCGGCCGACGGCTTGCGATCTGGCACGACGGCTTTCGGGCCTCGCTTCGAGCCCCCTGAGCACCCGGTTGCCGGGCGGGCGAGGCCTATCTGAGGGTCTCCCGACAGTACCTGCTAGGTGCAGTGCTAGGCAGGAAGATCGGAAAAGCCATCCAAGCGGAGTGTCCTCGTCCTGGCCGGCATGGCCGTTCCCGCGAGCAGAGCTGAGCAATGGGCGAGTAACCTTGATTGGCTCTGCGTTCGCGTTGGCGCTCCCGCTCTTCGGCGTCGAAACGGTTCTAGCCCGGTTCAATGCACGAGACCGCAAGCGCTTCGTTTGCCTTCTTGGGAGCGATGACCTTGCAGCTTTGGGCTCTCGATTGGGTCGAGAGGATCGGTCGTTCTTCCTCGGCTACTTTCGATCGACTTGCACTCTCTCTTACGACTCGGGTAGCTGTGTGACCTTGCAGCTTGGCCCGTTGCCTTGGGACCCTTGCTTTGAAGGCCGTGAGAGCAAGAAGGCGGTAGATCGCCAGGCAGCGGCTCCCTGCTGCCTGGGGGCCGGCAGGGCCGGCCCTGGGGGGCTGTGTCCTTGCGCCGACCTCCGGTCGGCGATGGCGAGACCCGAAAGCCACTCCGGTAGACCGCAGGCCGTCGGCCGACGCCGAAAGAGCGCGCGCTGACCCTCGTCCTACTGAGCAGGTCCTTCGCGAAGGCGGTCCGCTGATACTCACCGCGACTACAGAGTCGGATCGTTGTTGCCAGGGGGCTCGAGGCGAGGCCCGAAAGCCACGGCGCTAGACCGCAGGCCGTCCGACGCCGAAAGAGCGCGCGCTGAAGGTGCCTACCGAGTACGCGCGACGTACCCCTGGCGGCAACGATCCGCTGCCGTCAGGGGGCCGGGTCCTACCGAGAAGGTCCTGCTCGAACGCTTACAGCGTCGTATCGAGAAACGGCTTCAACTGCGAAGCCCGACTCGGGTGCCGCAGCTTGCGCAGCGCCTTCGACTCGATCTGGCGGATCCGTTCGCGGGTGACGTTGAACGAGCGCCCGACCTCTTCGAGGGTGTGCTCCGAGCCTTCGCCGACGCCGAAGCGCATGCGCAGCACCGCCTCCTCGCGTGGCGTGAGCGACTTCAAGACCCGCACCGTCTGCTCGCGCAGGTTGTTGCCGATCACCGAGTCGACCGGCGAGTCGGCGTTCTTGTCCTCGATGAAGTCGCCGAGGTGCGAATCCTCTTCCTCGCCGATCGGCGTCTCGAGCGAGATCGGCTCCTGGGCGATCTTGAGGATCTTGCGCACCTTGGAGGCGGGCAGGTCCATCCGCTCGCCGATCTCCTCGGCGCTCGGTTCGCGGCCGAGCTCCTGCACCAGCGAGCGGCTGGTGCGGGTGAGCTTGTTGATCGTCTCGATCATGTGCACCGGGATGCGGATGGTGCGCGCCTGATCGGCGATCGCGCGGGTGATCGCCTGACGGATCCACCAGGTCGCGTAGGTCGAGAACTTGTAGCCGCGGCGGTACTCGAACTTCTCGACCGCCTTCATCAGCCCGATGTTCCCTTCCTGGATCAGGTCGAGGAACTGCAGCCCGCGGTTGGTGTACTTCTTGGCGATCGACACCACCAGGCGCAGGTTGGCGACGATCAGCTCCTGCTTCGCCTGCTCGCACAGCGCCTCACCGCGGCGGATCTTCTTGATCGTCGCGGCGATCTGCTCGTGGTCGGTGCCGTAGCGCCCCTCGATCTCGCGCACCTGCTTGCGGTACTTGTTGATGCGACGGCGGTGAAGCGTCTGGAGCTCCTTGTTCGACTCCGCCTTGAGCGCCTTCTTGGCGCGCTCGATCGAGCGGTCGAGGCGGCCGTACTGCTTGTCGAGCTCTTTGAGGAAGCCGATCAGCCGGTCGCGCGACTGGACGGAGAGGTCGATGGTGCGGATGTCCTTGGCGATCTTGGCGACCAGGCGATCGACCTCGCGCTCGATCTCCGCCCACTTGTCGCCCCCCTCCTTGTAGCGCTTCTGCTGCTTGCGCAGCTTCTGGATCTTGCCGTCGTGGGTGCCGATCCGCTTGAAGACCTTGAGGTGGTTCTTGATGCGGTCGGTGGCGCGGGCGTCGAGATCCTCGTCGGGAGTCTCGTCCAGGAGCGATCCGCCGTCGCCGTCGATCGCCTCGTTGAGCCGCAGCAGCTCCTGCAGCACCACCGGGTTCTCGCACAGCGCTTCGTAGATCAGCCACTCGCCCTGCTCGATGCGCTGGGCGATCTCGACCTCGCCCTCGCGGTCGAGCAGAGGGACGGTGCCCATCTCGCGCAGGTACATGCGCACCGGGTCGTTGGTCTTCTCCTGCTCGCTGATCGCGAACTCGGGGGTCTCGTCGGCCTTCTCGAAGCTGATCGAGATGGCGTCGCTGTCGTCCCGGTTCTGGTAGCGCTCGGGACGGTCGATGACCTCGATACCGAGCTCACCGAAGCGAATGTAGATCTGATCGATTTCGTCGGCGACCGCCGTCAGCTCGTCCGGCAGCAGGTCGTAGATCTCGTCATAGAGCAGGTACCCCTTGCTGCGGCCGAGCTCGACGAGCTGGCGCACGGAGGGAATGCGCTCTTCGATGGGGGTAGCAGCAGTGACAACCACGTTCTTTGGACTCCTTCGATTCCGTGGGGGGAGAACGCGGTCGCTAGTGGCGTGTATGGAGGGCGCGGCTGAGGGTGGCCTTTTCCTGTAGCAGGGCGGTCACGGTGTCCGTGTCTCCCTGACGCTCGGCCTCGGCGATTTTCGCCGTCAATTCCCGCGCTCGTTGACGCTGCCAACGACGACGCAACTTCGCCCGGGCGGCGTCGTACTCGTCGCCGACCTGAGCAGCCGGGAATTGTACGTCATCCTGAGCCCATCTCGCAACCGTTGAACCCTCTTCGCCGAGCGCCTCCAGGAGCGGTCGAAGCTCGGGGGCGCCTTCCTCCTCGGCGAGCTGGCGCCACGCTTCGTAGATCCGCCGCAGCTCGCGATCGAAGAACTCCTCCGGTTCGGGCCACTCCTCGGCGCCGATCTCGGCCCGCTCGACGATCAGGAGGCGCAGCAGCTTCTCCTCCTCGCTGCGCACCACGGTGTCGCGCGGGCGCTGCGCCTGTGCCTGCTCGAGGTCGGCGCGGCCGCCGAGACGCCGCCACAACAGATCCGACGGCACGCCGAGACGGTCGGCCGCCTGGCGGGCGTAGCCGAAGCGCAGCACGCCGTCGGGGATCGGCTCGAGCAGTTCGGTGATCGCGCGCGCCGCCGCCGCCTGCTTGCGCGGCTCGCGTCCGACTCCCGGCGGGGCGAGCCGCTGGAACTCGAGCTGGACGGCGTCGGGCGCCTCTTCCACCGCTGCGAGCAGCGCCTCGGCTCCCTTCTCGAGGCGCAGCGAGTCGGGATCGTGACCCTCCCCGAGACGCAGTCGCCGCACGCCGAGGTTGTGGGCCAGCAGGAGCGGCAGCGCCTTGCGCGCGGCGCGCTCACCCGCCTCGTCACCGTCATAGGCAACATAGACCTCTTCGGCGTAGCGGGCCATGAGACGCGCCTGCTCCTCGGTGAGCGCCGTCCCCATGCTGGCGACCACCCAGTCGATGCCGGCGGCGACCGCGCCGAGCAGGTCGAAGTAGCCCTCGACCAGAAGCACCCTGCCGCCGTCGCGCAACGCCCGCTTGGCGTGGTGCATGCCATAGAGCAGCGATCCCTTGTGGAAGCGCTCGGTCTCGGCGGTGTTGACGTACTTCGCCTTGTCGTCGTCGAGCGCGCGACCGCCGAAGCCGAGAATGCGGCCCGACAACGAGTGGATCGGGAACATCAGCCGCTCGCGGAAGCGGTCGTAGTGCTTGCCCGACTTGCGCGAGATGCCGACGAGGCCGGCGGCGACGAGCGTCTTGACCGGCACCTTGCCCTGGAGCGTTTCGAGCAGGTTCTCCCAGCCGGGAGGGGCGTAGCCGAGACCGAAGCGTTCCACGAGCTCCTTGTCGAAGCCGCGCTTTTCCAGGTAGCGGCGCGGCATCTCGTGCCGGGAGAGCCGGTCGCGGAAGAACTCCTGGGCGGCCGCCAACGCTCCCTCTACGTCGGGCTCGTCGCTGCGGCGGCTGCCGCTCGAGCGTGCCGGCAGCGGCACGCCGTAACGCCCTGCCAGCGCCTCGATCGCCGCCGGGAAGTCGTCCCCGGAGGTCTTCATGTAGAGGTCGATCGCGTCGCCCCCCTCGCCGCAGCCGAAGCAGTAGTAGAGACCCTGCACCGGCTCGATCGAGAACGACGGTGTCTTCTCTTTGTGGAGCGGACACAGGCCCTTGTAGCGCTGGCCGGCCTTCGTCAGCCGGGTGTGCTCGCCGGCGATGTCGACGATGTCGACAGCGTCGCGGACCGCCTGGACGAACTGCGGAGTGAGCTGGATGTTGCCGAGAGCCATGGGTGGGTGGGCGGCCGGTCGGCCGGTCGGTCCACGGTCGGCCGGCGCGGTCGGCCCGTCAGAGTATCAACCGGCGCCGCGCCGCAGCGTGGTCGCATGAAGCTGTCGGCGTCAGCGACCGCTGGCGGCGGAGCTTCGCAGCAACCGCCGCGCCTCGTCGGCGATCTCTCGGTCGATCTGCTGGTCGGCGACGTCTTCGAGCAGCCGGCGGGCGCTGCGCCGCTCGCCGGCGGCCAGCAGCTCGAGGGCTCGATTGTAGGTGTCGGCCCAGCGGTTGCGCTCCACCACCGTCCGCAGCTCGTCCAGCCTGGCGTCGAGGTCCCGGGCGAGCTCGGCATCGGGAGCGCGACGACTCAGCTCTTCCAGACCTTCCAGCAGTGCGCCGTAGCTCGCCGGGGTCGTATGGGTTCGCACCAGCGCCTGATACTCGGCGTTGAAGAGTGCGCGGTCGGCATCGGCGAGCACCTGCGGCTCGGCGCGTACCGCCGGCCGCCTGAGCCAGGCGTAGACGCGCCGCGCCGATTCGACATCTCCCGCCTGCGCCACCAGCGCCAGATGGGTCGACAGCAGATAGGGGTTGCGCGGCAGCAGTCGCACGGCGCGCGCCGACACCTGGATCCCTTCGCTCGGGTCGTCCTCCCAGAAGAACGAGCGGCCGTAGCCGGAGAGCGCAGGGGCGAATGACGGCAACAGATCGATCGCGCGGGCGAAGCTGTGACGGGCGCGCTCGGCGAGCCGGCGCCGTTCGGCAGCGCGCTGGGCGTCGCCTTCGGCAACCTGAAGGTTCTCCGCCCCCTGGAGCAGGGCGAGGCCGTGAAGGTCGTAGAGCGCCGGATCGCCGCTGCGATGGCGCTGCGCCTCGGCGAGCCAGCTCTCGGCCTGGCGGTCGTCGCCCGCGAGGAGAGCCAACTCGCCCATGCCGCGCATCGCGGTGGCGTTGGCCGGGTCGAGGTCCAGGGCTTCGCGGAATCGATCGGCCGCTGCGGCTAGATCGACCCGTCCGGCGGTCTGCAGCAGTCCGAGGCGGGCGGTCGCCTCCGCGTCGTCGAGCATCGCCGCCCAGCCGAGGGTCTCGGGGGTCGGCGGGCGTCCGTCGAGGCGCAGAAAGTCGAAGGCCGGCCGCGAGACGTAGTGTTCGAGGTCGCGTCGCAGACCGACGGTCGAGGTGCCGAAGGCGGCGCGGTAAGCCTCCTCTGCTTCGACTCCGTCGCGCAGCCGGCGGAGGAAGTCGTCGACCTCGATGTCGAACTCGTGCCGCCCGACCAGCAGGTAGTGCACGAACGCCCACGACTGGGCGTAGAACACGCCGCGCCGCCGCTCCTCCGTGTAGTCGTCGGAGTCGCGGGTGACGGCGAAGAGATCGGCGAACGGGATCAGTCGGTGCCGCCGCAGGTAGTCGACGTGGCGGTCGACCTCGCGCCCGAACTCGACGTTGCCGTCGCTCACCCGGAAGGTCGAGTAGAACTCCGCCAGCCCCTCGTTGAGCCACAGCGGCACCGCCGGAGTGGAGTTCTCGACGACGAAGTGGACGTACTCGTGGTACGCGATCTCGAGCCCCTCGGCCGAGGAGGTATCGACGGCGATGACGTTGGCCTGCCGCGAGGTGGTGAACCATCCGACGTTGCCCTCCCCGAGACTGACCTCGTCGAAGCCGCCGCGGAACAGATAGACGTGGGTCGGCAGCGGGCTTTCGACGGCGCCGTTGCCGAGCGCCCGGGCGACGAAGCGGCGGAACGTCTCGAGCTCGGCCGCATAGCGCCGGGTGACGCCGTCGCCCGCGTTGCTGAAGAAGGTGAACGACGGCGTGTCGAGACGCAACCACGTGTCCGCGGCGCGAGCGGTGGAGGAGAACGCCGTCGCCGGGGAAGCCGTTGCCAGGAAAGCCGTTGCCAGGAGCACGGCGACCAGGAGGGCGAGGGTGCGGCCCATGGGGGCTCGTGTCAGCAGGCTTACCGCCATGGCGGGGGCGTTTCTATCAAAGCGAAGTGGTCCTGACGTAACAGCGCAACGCCCCGTGAGCGCGCCCTATTCTCGTCCGCGGCCACCCTTCGTCTACCCCGCCAGGGTGACGATCGTCGCGCCATCGCCGCCCTCCTCCTCTCCCCCCGGGCGGTGGCTGTGGACAGCGGGGTGCTCGACGAGATGCTTCCGCACCGCTTTGCGCAGCTGACCGGTGCCGTGGCCGTGGATGACCCGCACGGTGTCGTGACCCGCGAGCAGCGCCCGATCGAGCTGGCGGTCGAGTTCGTCGAGGCCGGCGTCGACGCGGCGACCGATGAGATCGATCTCGGCGGTGCCGGCGGCGGAGGTCGAGGGCTTCGGCGTCGCGGGTCGACGAGCCGGCTTCCCAGCCGAGTCGTCGTCGGCTGCGAGACCTTCGAGATCGTTCTCGCCGCAACGCATCGTCTTGCCTCGCACCGAGACCTCGGCCTTGCCGCGCGAGAGCCTGACGAGCGTCCCCTCCCAGCCGAGACCGCGGTGGCGCACCCGCCCGCCGACCTCGATCGGCACCGTGGCGGGGCGTTCCCCCTCGATCAGTTCGAGCGGTGCCTCGTCGAGCAGCTCGGCGGCCCGCCGGGCGCCGGCCCCCTTGCGGCTGCCGGCCGCCAACTCCTCACGCAGGCTCGCCTCGGCGGCGGTGAGGCGCCCCCGCACCTCTTCCTCGAAGGCGGCGAAGCGCGCCTTCAGGCGGCGGGCGAGCGAGCGCCGTTCGCTCTCGAGCGCCGCGCGTTCGGCGTCGGCCTCGGCGCGAGTCGCCTCGGCCGCGTCGAGGGCCTCACGGACCTCCTCTCGCTCCTGCTCGAGTGCCTGGCGTTCCCGCTCGACTTCGTCGAGCACCGCCTGCAGGCGCCGGCGCTCGGGATCGACGAGGCGCTCGGCCTCCCGGATCCACCGCTGGGGAAGGCGGAGCCGGGTCGCCAGCGCCAGCGCTTCGCTCGCCCCCGGACGGCCGGGGCGCAGGCGAAAGGTGGGCACTCCTCGCTGGGCGTCGAACTCCATCGCCGCGCACCGGGCGCCTTCGGTCTCTAGTGCCATGGCGGCGACGCGGGTCAGGTGGGTGGTGACGAGTGTCAGCGAGCCCGACTCGTGGAGGTGGGCCAGGAGCGCGATGGCGAGCGCCGCGCCCTCGTCGGGGTCGGTCCCCGAGCCGAGTTCGTCGAGCAGGACCAGGGTCCGCTCGCCGGCCGCCTCCCACGCTTCGGCGAGTCGCAGCAGGCGGGCACTGAAGGTGGATCGGTCGTGCAGCAGATCCTGTTCGTCGCCGACGGTGGCGACGAGATGGTCGAGGCGCGGCAGCCGGGTGCCGCGCTCGCACGGCACCGGCACTCCGCAGGCGGTGGCGGCGGCCAGCAGCCCCAGGGTCTTGAGCGCTACCGTCTTGCCGCCGGCGTTGGGTCCGGTGACGACCAGCAGCCGGCCGTCGCCGCCGAGCTCGAGATCGAGCGGCACGACCGGCTCCAGGTGGCCGGGGCTGCCGAGGGCGCGCTCGCGCTCCGGCGCCAGCTCGGGATCGAGCAGCGGATGGCGGGCGCCGACGAGCTTCAACTCTCGTTCGTCTCCGAGCTCCGCGAGCCGTGCGGCGCTGCGTTCGGCGAAGCGCGACAGCGCCTGCAGCGCGTCGAGCTCGGCGGTGATCCGGGCCGCCTCTTCGAGCGCCGGTGCGAGTTCTCGCAGCGCCTCCAGCAGCTCGGCGACGAGACGGGCGCGCTCGGCCTCCTCGTCGTCGATCGCCGAGCGCAGCTCGTTGTTGCTCTCGACCGCGGAGAGCGGCTCGAAGTAGAAGCTGCGGCCGCTGCCGGAGCGGCCGTGGACGAGGCCGTCGACCTGCCCGCGGGCGCCGCTCTTCAAGAGCAGAACCAGCCGCCCCTCGTGGAGCGGGATGGTCTCCTCCGACAGGTGGGCGGCGTGCCGGCCTACCGCGCCCTGGAGCTCGCCGTAGACGCGGTCGCGCAGCTTGCCGACGCGGTTGCGCAGCTTGCCGAGCTTCGGCGAAGCGTCGTCGCGCACCCGGCCGCGGGGGTCGAGCACCTGGGCGACCCGGCGGGTGAAGGGGCGGGTCTCGGGGAGGTCGGCGACGAGTTCGGCAAGGAGCGGGAAGCGGTCGGCGTCGTCCATGCGCAGACGGGTGGCACAGCGCCCGACGACCCGCAACAGGTCGGCGGCGGCGAGGACGTCGGCGGTTTCGAGCAGCGCCCGCGGGTCGGCCACCCGCTCGAGCAGCAGCGGGACGTCGACATCGAGGGCGCCGATCAGGGGTGCGTCGACGAGGGCGACGCGGGCTTCCTCGTAGCGGCGACGCCTCAGATCGAGCTCGTCATCGGCGAGGTCGGGAGTCAGGGCGAGGACTAGATCGCGACCGGGGCCGGTGGTGGTGAACTCGGCCAGCACCGCGAGCAGCGACGGGAGCTCGAGGGCTCGGGCGGTGGCTGGGGAGAGGGTGGGCATGGGGTGGAGTCTATGGGGAGCGTCAGGATGGTGGTGGGAGCCGGTCCGCCCCGGCCATTCGCGCTGAGCCCGAGGGGGACGTCGCGCGTACTCGGTAGGACTCTCGTCGACGCGCGCTCTCTCACCTTCGGCCGACGGCCTGCGATCTGTCGCCGAGGCTTTCGGGCCTCGGTTCGAGCCCCCTCGGCTCTCAGCGCGAATGGCCGGCGCGGACCTAGCGTTGTTGCACGCCTCCACCCCGGGTGGAAGGAGGGGAAAAGAGAACGGCCGGCCCTTGCGGGCCGGCCGGGAAAGGACTTCTTGAAGCTGGGCTCAGGTGGAGGCCATGGCGTCTTTGACGCCGCCGACCCACTCCTTGACCTGGATCTCGAGGACGTCGAGGGGGAGGGCGCCGTTGCCGAGGACGACGTCGTGGAAGGCGCGGATGTCGAAGGAGTCGCCGAGCTCGGTCTCGGCCCACTTGCGGAGCTCTTTGATCTTGAGCTCGCCGATCTTGTACGAGAGCGCCTGGCCGGGCCAGACGATGTAGCGATCGACTTCGACGATGATGTCGTGCTCCTGCTTGCCGGTGTTGGCGATGAAGTAGTCGATCGCCTCCTGACGGCTCCAGCCGAGGTAGTGCATGCCGGTATCGACGACGAGGCGGATGGCGCGCCAGATCTCGTAGGTGAGCTGGCCGAACTTGGAGTACGGGTCCTCGTAGAAGCCGATCTCCTCGCCGAGGCTCTCGGAGTAGAGGCCCCAGCCCTCGATGTAGGCGCCGTAGCCGCCGAAGCGGCGGAACCAGGCGAGGTCCTCGATCTCCTGCTGGAGGGCGATCTGGAAGTGGTGGCCGGGGACGGCCTCGTGGAGGGTGAGCGCCTCCATCTCCCACTTCGGCCGCGTGTCGAGCGCGTAGGTGTTGGCGAAGTAGGTGCCGGGGCGACCCGCTTCGAGGGAGCCGGGCTGGTAGTACGCGGTGGTCTGCGACGGTGCCATGAAGTCGGGCACCGGCTCGATGCCGTAGGGCAGGCGCGGCAGGGTGCCGAAGAGGCTCACCATCTTGGCGTCGGCCCGCTTGGCGATGTCGCGGTAGGCCATCAGCAGCTCGTCGGCGGTCTCGAAGTAGAACTGCGGGTCGGTGCGCAGGAAGTCGGTGAACTCGGTGAACGAGCCCTCGAAGCCCGACTCCTCGATCACCCGGTCCATCTCGCCGCGGATCCGCTTGACCTCGGAAAGGCCGATGTCGTGGATCTCCTGCGGCGTCATGGTGGTGGTGGTCGACTGGCGGGCGTTGAAGGCGTACCACTCGGCGCCGTCGGGAAGGTCGCGGGTGGCGATCGACTCACGTGCGCCGGGGATGTACTCGTCGACGAGGAAGGTGTGGAGTGCCTGAAACGACGGCCGGAGCTCGCGCTCGTAGATGCCGACGGCCTCCGCCATCAACCGTTCCCGCTCACTCTCGTCGATCGATTCGGGCATCCGCTGGAACGAGGCGAGCAGGGCGCTCTGCTTCGGGTCTTCCGTCAGGAGCGCTTCGATCTGACCGGGTACGTCGCGCAGGGTGACCTTGGGCGGCGTGACCCCCTTCTCGAGCCCCATGCGGAGCCGTTCCATGGCGTTGGTCACGAGCGTCTCGACACCGTCGAGGCGCGAGAGGATGTTCTCGAAGTCGCCGACCGAGCGCCCGGGCATCATGGCGGTCATCTGCGAGATGTTCTGGTGGACGCCGTTCATCTGGTTGAGCACCAGGAACTCGTTCATGAACTTCTGGCCGGCGATCGACTCGCCCATGTCGTGGTGGAGCAGGTCGTAGTTGAGCCGGTCTTCGCCTTCGAGTTGCTCACGGTCGATCGACTTGAGGATCTCGTAGGCGCGGATCTCTTCCTGCTCGCGCCGCTCCTCGGCGGCGAGTGAGTTGTCGGTCCAGCGCCCGTGATCGCCCGGCACGCCGATGAAGGTGGCGAACTCGGGGAACTCGAGCATCGCGTACTCGAAGTAGAGGTCGAGGAACTCCTGCAGCCGCTCGCTCTCGGAGAGGTTGTCGGCGTTCTGCTCCAGGCGCGTCCCGCGATCGAAGAGCGACTGGCGTTGGGAGTCGAGGTCGTCGGCGGCGCCCGGCATCGCGACGAGCGCGAAGGCGAGCGCGGCCAGAAGGGTGGTTTTTCGCATGGTGGATCTCCTGTCAGGGGTGACCGCGGTGCCGGCATCGAGCCGCACCGGGTCCTGGATTCGGTCTTGTTGACTTCTACGCGCGGAAACGGCCGTGGTTTCCGCGGAGGGCTCAGTTGAGGTTGCCGTCCTCGCCCGGGGTGACGTCTTTCATCGGCGGCTTTTCGACCTCCATCGGGTCGACCTTCTTCTTCCAGGTTCCGAGGATCAGGGTGCCGATCGCGAGCAGGATCTCGTCGATCAGCGGGATCATGTCGGGGAAGATCAGGTCGACCACGAAAAGGGCACCGGCCAGCAGGAACAGCTGCGGGAAGCGGAGCTTGCCGAGGAACGACTCGATGAGGGTGCGCTGCGGCGTGTTCATCGTCCGGTGATGATAGTCGACCGTCCGAGGATCCGGAGGCGCTCCGGTGCCAGACGGATCTCGAGCCCGAGCCGCCACGGTCGCGGATCGCCGTCGATCTGGAGCGGTGTGTCGATGTCGGTCAGCACCACCTCTTCGGCCGGCAGCACGGAGACGTCGTCGCGCTCGAGGTGGCGGCCGGCGACGAGGTCGCGGGCGAAGGAGAGGGTGGCGCGACGGCCGCGGCCGCGGAAGAGCAGGACATCGAGACGACCGTCGTCGGTGCGTGCCTCGGGCACCAGGGCGAGGCGCCCGGCGTAGTAGGGGAGGTTGCACACCGCCGCGAAAGTGGCATGCACCGGATGGCCGTCGACGAGCAGCTCGAACTCCGCATAGTCGTGGCGCCACCACGCGGCGAGCCCGGCGAGTCCGACCGCCACCTTGCCGAGGACACGCTTGAGCGGCGCCGAGACGCCATCGAGCGCGAGGGCGTCGATCCCCATCGACGCCTGCATGAGGAAGACCTCCTCGCCGCACAGCCCGACGTCGAGCTCCAGCAGCGGCAGCGTCTTGAGCATGGCCGCTGCGGCCAGCGGGTCGGCCGGCAGGCCGAGGGCGGTGGTGACGACGTTGGTGGTGCCTCCGGGCAACGGCGCCAGCGCGCAGTCGCTCCCCAGGAGGCCTGCTGCCGCTTCTCGCAGGGTGCCGTCGCCCCCCAGCGAGACCACCATCGGTGCCCCCCGCGCGGCGGCCTCGCGAGCGAGGCGGGTGGCGTCACCGGGGCCGCGGGTGGCGACCGGCTCGACCGTCGGGCCGTCGACCTCGAGCACTTCGACGAGGCGCTCCACCAGACGGCGGCGACCGATACGGCCGGCGCGCGGATTGTGAATCAGGACGGCCGGTTCCACGGGGACGGGCTAGAAGAGGCGACCGGAGGTGCCCGGAGGCGGCTGCACGCCGAGGTGCTCGTAGGCGCGATGAGTCGCCACCCGGCCGCGCGGGGTGCGCTGCAGGAAGCCTTCCTGGATCAGGTAGGGCTCGTAGAGGTCCTCGAGCGTGCCGCGATCCTCGCCGACCGCCGCCGCCAGCGCCTGGATGCCGGCGGGCCCACCCTGGTAGTGCTCGATCAGTGTGCCGAGAATCTTGCGATCGACCTCGTCGAAGCCGTACTCGTCGACTTCGAGCAGCTCGAGCGCCTTGCGGGCGGAATCGTGGTCGATCCGGTCGTCGGTGTGCACCTGGGCGTAGTCGCGCACCCGCCGCAACAACCGGTTGGCGACGCGCGGCGTGCCGCGGCTGCGACGGGCGATCTCGAGCGCCCCCGCCTCGTCGACGGCGACGCCGAGGAGCCTGGCGGAGCGATGGACGATCTGTGCCAGAGCCTCGGGCTGGTAGAAGTCGAGCCGGTGGACGATGCCGAAGCGCGCCCTGAGAGGGGCCGTGATCAGGCCAGCTCGGGTCGTCGCTCCGACGAGGGTGAAGCGAGGCAGGTCGATCTTCATCGTCCTCGCCGCCGGTCCCTGGCCGAGCACGATGTCGAGATGGAAGTCCTCGAGCGCCGGGTAGAGGATCTCCTCGACGGTGGGGCCGAGACGATGGATCTCGTCGATGAACTGAACCTGCGCGGGCTCCATGTTGGTGAGAATCGCCGCCAGATCTCCCGGCCGCTCGAGCACCGGCCCCGAAGTGGCTCCCAACGGCGCCTCCATCTCGTTGGCGATGATGTGGGCGAGCGTCGTCTTGCCGAGCCCGGGAGGGCCGAACAGCAGGACATGGTCGAGCGCTTCGCCGCGCTCGCGAGCGGCCTGGATGAAAAGCCGCATTTTCTCGACGACCTTGTCCTGGCCGATGTACTCGTCGAGCGTCTTCGGTCGCAGCGAAGCCTCGAATCCGAGCTCCTCGTCGTGCGCCGCCCCCGAGAGCAGCTGGCGTTCGATCGTCACCGCGGCATTGTAGCGGCCGTCGCGGCGACAGGGATCCCGCGGTGTGGGGGTGCCCGGGGACCTAGTTCACGTAACCGAGGGATCGGAGGAGCTCGAGGGTCGCCTCGTCGGTCTCGGCTGCCGGAGGCTGATCCCCCTGTTCGGCCAGCCGCTCGCGAACGACACCGCGAAGCACGTTCTCGAGGACCGATCCGTCGACTTGCGCAACGCCATCGGCCGGGCCCTCGAGGACTCTCGTCGCCGAGAGCTCGCGGGGGTCGTTGCGTCGATCGTAGATCTCGAGCCGGGATCCGGAGCGCAGGGACTTTCTCAGCAGGGTCGTGTCGGCATCTCGCACGACGAAGATCTTGCCGGCCGCGCCTCCAGGGAAGCAGTCGATCGCCAGCGACGGCTTGCAGTGGCTCGACTCCCCCAGCTGGATCGACCCGGCGGTCCGGAGCAGGTTGCGGTTGCCGAACGAGTCGGGCGGTGTGATTCCCGATTCTTCGAGCAGCGTCCGCGCCAGACCGACGGTCGAAACGTCGACCCGTCTCGTGCTGCCGGCCTCGCGGTTGTGCGGCAGCTTGACGATCAGCGGGACATGGAGCTGCTCGGCGTAGGCGTTCGAACCGTGTTCGAACCAGATCTCCCTCTCGTCGAGCCCCTCTCCGTGATCCGCCACCAGTGCGATCAGCGCGCTGTCGTAGCGCCCGGTGCGCTTCAGGTAGGCGAGCAGGGTGCCGAGGTTCGCATCGGCACCCTCGACGGCGCGGGCGTACTTGAAGCGGTAGAAGCTCGGGTCGGCGATGCCGTCGATCTGCTGGTGGGGGGAGATCGGAGAGTCCTCACGAACGGTCCAGCCCGCAGCCGGCGCCTCCGGGCCCGGCCAGCGGTCGAGCGGGCCGTGGGGGTCGAAGGAGTGGAACCAGAGGAAGACCGGCGTGGGGTTGCGGTCGAGCCACCGAAGGGTGAGTCCCAGCGTGTGCTCTCCCCACCAGCGCTCGACCGACTCGGGCGACTCGTAGACCGCGAAGCCCTGGTCGAGGCCGACCTCCCTGCGCAGCGTGAAGCCGGAGACGAAGGCGCCGGTGCGATATCCGACGTCCGACAGCACTTCCGCGAGGGTCAGCTGCTCGTCCGCGAGTGGGGCGCCGCCGCGGAAGAGGTTCGTGGCCACGCCGTGTTCGGCGATGGTCCTTCCCGTCAGCAGGCTGGCGAACGCCGGCCCGGTCACGGAGATCGGGCTCCACGCCCGCTCGAAGCGCACGCCGTCGCGCGCCAGCGAGTCGATCGCCGGCGTGGTGGCGGGGCTCGCCGGGTCGTTGGCGCTCACATGGTCGAAGCGCAGTGTGTCGACGCCGATGAGGACGATGTCGCCGGGCGGCTCGGGCCGCCCGGGCTGCCCGCGCTGTCCGGACGGTCCCGGCTCCTCGGGTGGAGCGCAGGCGGACGTCAGCGCGACGATCGCGGCCAGCAGGTGTGCGGGGACTCTCATCGACCGGGTGTCCGACCGGCGGTTGACGACGAGGCCGCCGCGGCGGTCTCAGACCTTCGACAGCCTCTTGAGGGTCAACCGCAGCAGGTCATGGAAGGCCGCGTCGGAGTGCGCCTCGCGGGTCTCGACGGCGGCGCGACGGGCCTGGTTCTCCTTGTAGCCGAGGTGGACGAGGGCTCCGACGAGGTCGTCGTCACCGCCGGCTTCGGCGACCGGCTCCGGGAGCTCGGCGGCGAGGGCCTTCACCTTGTCCTTGAGTTCGAGCACCATCCGCTCGGCGGTCTTCTTGCCGATGCCGGGGATGGTCGAGAGGCGGGCGATGTCGCCGGCGGAGATCGCCGCCACCAGGTCCGCCGGCGCCATCCCGGAGAGGATCACCCGCGCCAGCTTGGGGCCGATGCCAGAGACCGAGATCGCCTTCTCGAAGAGCTGCTGTTCGCGCTCGGTCCAGAAGCCGTAGAGCTCGATCGCGTCCTCGCGCACGTGGGTGTGGATGTGGAGGGCCACCTCTTCGCTGCCCGCTCGCTCGATCTCGTAGTAGGTCGACATCGGCACCTGCACCCGGTAGCCGACGCCCCCGACGTCGAGGATCAGGCCGTCGGGCGACGAGCTGTGGAGCCGCCCTCGGAGGAAGCCGATCACGCGGCGCTCCGTTCGAGAGCCTGGAGGAGATCGGCTTCGAGATCTTCCGGCGACTCGATGCCGACCGACAGTCGAACCAGGCCGTCGCGGATGCCGAGCGCCGCGCGCGCCTCGGCGGTCAGCCCCTTGTGGGAGGTGACCGCCGGCAGCACGGCGCTCGATTCGACGCCGCCGAGGCTCGCCATCAGGCGAAAGAGCCGGAGGGCGTCGAGCAGTTTGGAGGCCGTTTCGAGCCCGCCGGCGACCTCGAACGACAGCATGGCGCCGCCGGCGCTCATCTGGTGCCGGGCGACAGGGTCGTCTCCGGGGTAGTAGACCGCGTCGACCCCGGGGTGCGCGGCGAGCGTCGCTGCCAGGTGCGCGGCGGTCGAAGACTGGCGCTCGACTCTGAGCGCCAGGGTGCGCATGCCCCGGGCGAGCAGGAACGCCGCGTGCGGGTCGAGACAGCCGCCCGACAGTCGCAGCGTCCGCCGCACCGGCTCGAGGTCGTCGTGGCTGCCCGCGACGAGACCGGCGACCAGATCGCTGTGGCCGGCGAGGTACTTGGTGGCGCTGTGGACGACGTAGGACGCGCCGTGTTCGATCGGTCGCTGCAGGATCGGCGTGGCGAACGTGTTGTCGATCATCCACGGCAGAGCGTGGCGACGGCACAGTTCGCCCACCTGCTTCAGATCGCAGGTGCGAAGCAGCGGGTTGGTCGGGGTCTCGAGGTAGACGAGTTTCGTTCCGGCAGCCGGACCGGCCTCGAGGCGCTCGACGAGCTCATCGAGCGGCACCCGGTCGATGCCGACGTCGGGATGGCGCTCGACCAGCCACTCGAGCCAGCCGGAGGTGCCGCCATAGAGGTCGGCGGCGGCCAGCAGGCGGTCACCCGAGTGCAGAACGGTCGACAGCGTCGCGGTGATCGCCGCCATGCCGGAGGCGAAGGCGATCGCGTCTTCGGCCCCTTCGAGTGCCGCCAGCTTCTCCTCGACGACGCGCAGGCTCGGGTTGCCGTAGCGGGTGTAGAGCGCCTGCTGGTCCGGCTGGTGAAACCCGGCGTCGAGCGCCGCGGAGGAGTCGAAGGCGAACGGAGCGGTCTGGTAGATCGGTACCGCGGCCGGCTCGTGCCGCGGTCGCTGCCGCTCTCCGGCATGCACCGCGCGTGTCGCCGGGCTCGAAGACCCCGATTCTGGGGTCCCCGCTCCTCGGGTCCCCGGGCCTGGCGTCTCCGCCTTCGAGGTCTGGGGCTTCGAGATCGGGGGGTCGCCGCTCACCGCGCGATCACGAGGCGCTGCCGGAGTCGGGGCCGAAAGCGGCCAGCACCTGCGGATCGAAGGTGACGTCGAGTTCCTCGCGCCGGCGGTTGAGGAAGCTCTGAAGCACCTCACCGGCCCGCTGGTTCTCGAGCCGGGTGCGCAACGTGTCCTTGTCGCGCTCGAAGGCCACCGGATCGAAGTGGGTCCGCTCCGTCACCTCGAAGGCGACGACCTCGTTGTCACGCACGATCGCCTCGCTCAGGTCGCCCGTCTCGAGCTGGAGCGCTCTGCGGGCGACCTCGGCCGCCCGGCCGAGCGGGCCGACCGTCCCTTCGGCGCCGAACGGGCCGGCTTCCTCGGGCGTCACCTCGAAGGTCGCGGCGACCGAGTCGAGGTCGGAGCCTTCGGCTGCCAGCGCCGCGGCGAGTCGTTCGCGGGCGATCTCGAGCTGACGCTCGCGCCGGTAGTCGGTCGTCACCCGCTGGCGGACCTCGTCGAGCTCCGGCATCCGTGGCGGCTGAATCTTGCGCACCACCGCCAGCGCCCAACCGCGGGCTACCTCGATCGGCTCGGACAGCTCGCCGATCGGCTGCTCGAACGCGCGCGAGGAGAAATCGGTCGCGCGACCGATCCCCTGCACGTTGTCGTCGCGGGAGAAGGGCGGCGTCGAGACCAGGGTGGTGCCCGGTCGATCGGCGGCCAGCGCCTCGAGCGCCGCAGTGTCGCCGATCTCGGAACCGATGGCGGCGGCGAGCTCACGAGCGGAGCTTGCGGCCAGTTCGCGGGATCGCTCGTCGACGAGGCGGGCTCGGATCCCCGTCTCGACCTCGTCCAGAGGCTGCGCGCCGCCGGGACGTTTCGCCTGCACCTGGATCAGGTGGACGCCGTGGGTCGACTCGACCGGCCCGACGAGATCGCCGAGCTCGGCGGCGAAGGCGGCGTCCTCGAACGGCTTGACCATGGCGCCGCGGCCGAAAAAGCCGAGGTCCCCTCCCTTGTCCTTGCTTCCGGGGTCGTCGGACAGCTCAGCCGCCAGCGCCGCGAAATCCTCCCCAGCTTCGATGCGGCCGCGGATCGTTGCCGCCTGCTCCTTCGCCTGCTCCACCGTGCGGTCGGCGCCGGTTCGCACCAGGATGTGCCGCGCCCGGACCTGCTCTTCACGTTCGAAGAGCGCCAGGTTGTCCTCGTAGTACGTCCTCACTTCTTCGTCGCTCACCGTCACCTGGTCGGCGAGGCCCGTCGGCGACACCATCAGGTAGTCGACGACGCGGCGCTCCGGCAGCCGGTAGGCGTCGCCGGAGGCGGAGAAATAGTCGGCGAGAGCGCTGTCGTCGACCTCCACCTCGGCGGCGAACCGGCTCGAGGGCAGCCGCACGAAGCGGATCGTCGCGGTCTCCGCCTCCTCCCGGAAGGCCTCCTCGACCTCCTCCGGCGAGACGTAGACGCTCCCGGTCAGGGCCGCGCGCACCTTGTCGGTCACGAGATCGCGCCGCAGCATGCCCTCGAACTCCTCGGGCCGCATCCGGTTGCTGGCGAGGATGTTGCGGTAGGCATCCTGGCCCACGAACACGCCGTCCTCCTGAAACACCGGAATCTCGAGGATCGCCTTCTGCAGCTCCCGGTCGGTGACGACGAGGCCGATTCGGTCCGCTTCCTGCTGGAGGATGCGCTGGTCGACGAGCCCGTTGAGCACCTGAAGCGGCAGTCCGAGCTGGTTGGCGAGCTCGGTCGAGAACTGATCGCCGAAGTCTTCGCGGTAGCGCCGCTCGGCCCGCTGGTAGGCGTCCTGGAACTCGCGGTAGCTGACGTCGAGGTCGCCGACGGTAGCGGCGGTGTTGGCGGGAGCGCCGGGTGTGAACTGCTGAGTGCCGAAGTCGGTGAACGAGAACAGGACGAACACCAGGATGACACCCCACAGAACCCAGCTGAGGTACTTCAGATTGTCGCGGAAAACTTGCAGCATGGCGGGAAACTCCGTCGAGGGACCGGCTGTTGACCGGGGCATCTGGCGGGGCGCGGTCCCACCACTCGGGCGGCCCCGAAAGGGGGTGAACTCTAGCAGGGGGCCGCTGGGGGCGGCAAGGTTCGCCCGAGCCGGGCGAATCGCCGCAAACATCGATGAATCAAGGCGTTGTGCTATATTGCCGCACCTTGACTAGAAGGGGTGGAGAGTGGCTCCTCGCTCTCGGGATCGCTGGCAGAGAGACTGGTACCAGATCGACGTCGACACCGTCCGCGGGGCGCTGATCCTCGTCGCGATCGTCGTCGGACTGTTCCTCACCTGGAAGGGGTGGGACGAGATCGAGAGCCGCTACCAGCGTGGCAAGTACCAGCGGGTGCTTCACGAAGCGCGCGGCCTGCTGGCGAGCGTGCGCGAGCACCGCGCACTCGCCGAGTACGGCGACGAGTACACCCGCGCGCGCTCGAGCCTGCGCGCGGCCGAGGAGTTCGCCGGAGAGGCGCGCTGGGAGCCGGCGCTCCAGAGCGCCGAGCGCAGCCGTTCGATCCTCGGCGCCGTGATGCGCGGGATCGAGCGTGCCGAGAGCAGTGGCCAGGCGCAGTTCATCGCCGTCGAAGGAGGTGTGGACTTCCGTCGCGGCGAGCGTGGTGAATGGCAGCGCGCCTTCAGTCGCGGAGTGCTCTACGCCGGCGACTACGTCAAGACGGCATCGAGCGGCACGGCCGAGATCATGGGGATCGACGGCACGGTCTACACGGTGCGTGAGGACACGGTGATCCTCATCGGCCGCACCACGGGGCTCGGCGGCACCCGCACACAGCGCTCGATCTCCATCGACTACGGCTGGGTCAACCTCAGCACGGCGAAGGCGGCGAGCACGATCGCCACCCCGGCGGCCAAGGCCGAGGTCAACGAGGACTCGAGCGCTCTCGTCGCCTACGACGGCACCCGCAGGGTCGGTCGCTTCGCCACCTACAGCGGCACGATGGATATCGCCTCCAACGGCGGACAGCGCCGCAATCTGCGCCATATGGAGCAGGTGGTGCAGACCGGCGACGCGCTGTCAGCGAAGCGCAGGCTGCCCGCGGCGCCTTTGCCGGTCGATCCGGGAGACAACCTGGAGGTCGAGCTGACCGACGAGGCGCAGGTGGTGCTGAGCTGGCAGCCGGTCCCCGGTGCGGAGCGCTATGCTCTGCAGGTGGCGCGCAACCGGCTCTTCGCGCGCAACATCATCGACGTCGACGACCGCTCCACGACGCGGGCGACGCTCGGACTGGGTGGCGACGGCACCTTCGTGTGGCGGGTCGCGGCGATCGGTTCCGAGGGAGTGCTCGGGCCGTGGAGCACTCCGCGCCGCTTCCAGGTCGTGGCGCCGGCGCCGCCCGAACCCGCTGACGAAGAATCAACCGCCGAGGCCCTCTAGCTCATGCCGTTTGCCAAGCTTTTCCGCCAGTTCTCCAACGACCTGGCGATCGATCTGGGAACCGCGAACACCCTGGTGTACGCGCGCAACAAGGGGATCGTGGTGCGCGAACCCTCCGTCGTCGTCATCAATACGGTGACGAACCGCATCGAGGCCGTCGGCGGCGAAGCCAAGGAGATGCTCGGCCGCACCCCCGGCAACATCAAGTCGGTGCGGCCGATGAAGGACGGCGTGATCGCCGATTTCGAGGTCACCGAGCGGATGCTCGAGTACTTCATCAAGAAGGCGCACGGCCGCAAGATGTACGTTCATCCGCGGATCGTCATCGGTGTGCCGTCGGAGATCACCCAGGTCGAGAAGCGGGCGGTCAAGGACTCGGCGATGCGCGCCGGCGCGTCCGAGGTCTTCCTCGTCGAGCAGGCGATGATGGCCGCGATCGGTGCCGGCCTGCCGATCACCGAACCGTCGGGCAACATGATCGTCGATATCGGCGGCGGGACCACCGACGTCGCCGTCATCTCGCTGGCGGGGACGGTCTACTCGCGATCGGTGCGGATCGCCGGCAACGAGATGGACGACGGCATCATCCAGTACCTCAAGCGCAAGTACAACCTGCTCATCGGTGAGCGCACCGCCGAGCGGGTCAAGATGGAGGTCGGTTCGGCCTATCCTCTCAAGGAGGAGATCCAGGTCGAGATTAAGGGACGCGATCTGGTCGAAGGTGTGCCGAAGACGTTGGCGACGACCGACGAAGAGATCCGCGAGGCTCTTGCGGAACCGGTGTCGACGATCGTCGAGGCGGTCAAGATGGCGCTCGAGCGCACGCCCCCCGAGCTGTCGGCCGACATCATGGACAAGGGGATCGTCCTCTCCGGCGGCGGAGCGCTGTTGCGCGGTCTCGACCAGCGGCTGCGCAACGAGACCGGGCTGCCGGTCGTGCTGGCGGAAGATCCGCTCTCCTCGGTGGTGTTGGGGACGGGCAAGGTGCTCGAGGATATCGGTCTGCTGAGGAAGGTCTCGATCCGCTGATCAGGCGGCGAGGCTGGCGGGAGCGCATGGTGGCGAACCTCCCTCCGCCCGGCGGCGCGCGGCCGCTGCCCGCGTGTCTCGGTGAGGTGGGAGCTTGACCGAGCGACGCACCCTCTGGGTGCTGGTGCTGGTCGTCGTCATCCAGCTCCTGCTGCTGTCGGCGCAGGTGCCGGGCAGCGGAGAGCGCAGCGTCCTGACCGGTGGCGTGCTCGGTGCGGTGGCGCCGTTCGCGGCGGTGGTCGACGGCGTTGCCGACTGGGTCGCCGGTCGCGCCGTCGCGTTGACCACGCGCCAGCGCCTGCTGGCGGAGAACGAGCGTTTGCGTGAGCTCACCGAAGCGCTGCGCCGGGAAGCGGTGCGGCAGCAGGGTCTGGCGGCCGACCTCGAGCGATTGCGCGGCGCCGTCGAGTACGAGCGTTCGGGCGCGGTCGAGGTGCGGCTGGCCGACGTGATCTACCTCGATCGTGGCTCGTGGATGAAGGGGCTGTGGCTCAAGGTCCCGGAGACGACGGCGGTGCCGAACCAGCCGGTGGTGACCGCCGACGGGCTTGTCGGGCGCGTCGTCTCGACGAGCGGCAGCTATGCCCGGGTGCAGCTCATCACCGACCGGTCGGCGGCGGTCGGTGCGATGGTCGAGCGCACCCGCCGGCAGGGGGTCGTGCGCGGAGAGGGCGGCGGTCTGGTGCTCGATTTCATTCCGTTGCAGGCGGATCTGGCGGTCGGCGACCGGCTCGTCACGGCGGGGATCGACGGCGTCTACCCCCGCGGGCTGACGATCGGCACCGTCACCGCCGTCGAGCCGGGCAGCGAGTTGTTCTTCGAGGTGACGGTGACTCCGGCCGCCGATTTCGGGGCGATCGATCATGCCTACCTGCTCGATGTGCAGGTGCTCGACGAGAGCCTGCGCGACCTTGGTGCGCCGTCGGAGACACCGACACCGTGAGGCGGCTGGCGAAGTTCGTCGCAGCCCTGCTGGCCGCGCTCGTCCTGCACACGGTCGCGGTGCGCTGGTTCGACTCGTGGTCGGTGGCCGTCGATCTCTTCCTGCTCGTCGCCATCTTCAACTCCCTCGACGGCAACACCCTTGCGGGTCTGGCGGGAGGCCTCGCGGCGGGCTGGATGACCGATGCAGTGTACGGCTCGCCGTTCGGCCTCTTCGGGGCCGTTGATACGATTCTCGGCTACGGCACCGCCTTCGCGGTGCAGCGCGTCGTCATTCAGAGGCCGTCCGGTGCGGCGTGGCTGTTCGCTCTCGTGGCGACAGCCCAGCAGCTGCTGGTGCTCGGCCTTTCGGGGCTGCTTTCCGTCGGCCCGGAGGTGCCCGCCATGCCCTGGGTGGCGACGCGGATCGCCGTCACGGGCTTGCTGGGAGCGGCGCTCTTCGCCGTCCGGCAGCGGCTCAGCAGCCGGGTCGATCTGTGGAAGCGCACCCGTCGCACGAGGATCAGGTTGGACTGAGACGATGAAGAGAGTTCGGGAGCAACGCGACGACCTCGTCTCGAGGGTGCCGATGCTGCAGATCGCCTGCATGGTGCTGCTGGTGGTGATCGCGACGGCGTACTGGCGGGTTCAGGTGGTGCAGGGGGACTACTACCGCGAGCTGGCCGAGAACAACAGGCTGCGCCGATCACCGATCCAGGCTCCGCGTGGACTGATCTACGACCGTCATGGTCGGCTGCTGGTCGACAACGTACCGAGCTACAACCTGCTGCTCGATCGCAGCGTCACCGCCGATCTCGACCTCGCGCTCGACTTCGCGGCGCGAACGCTCGAGCTCGAACGCTCCGAGCTCGACGAGGCGGTCGCGCGCAGCGAGGGGAGCTCGCGCTTCAAACCGGTGCTGCTGGCAGAGAACCTGTCGCTGGCCGAGGTGGCCCGCTTCGGCGTCGCGGAGCTCGAGCACCCGGAGTTCGAGATCCAGATCGAGCATCTGCGCCTCTACCGCCAGGGAGAGATCACCGCTCATGCGCTCGGCTATCTGGGCGAGGCGACCGAGGCCGATCTGACCCGGGCCGACGGCGCCTACCGCGCCGGCGATCTCGTCGGTCGCAAGGGGGTCGAGCGCGCGTTCGACGGTCGCCTTCGAGGCGAGGACGGCGAGCGGGAGCTGGTGGTCGACTCGTTCGGACGCACCCGCGACGAACACGGGCGACGCGCGGCGGTTGCCGGTCGACGTCTCGATCTGACGCTCGATCTCGAGCTGCAGCAGCAGGCGGCGCGTCAGCTCGGCGACCGGGTCGGCTCGGTGGTGGCTCTCGACGCCAGAACGGGAGAGGTGCTGGTGCTCGTCTCGGCGCCCTCGTACAACCCGAACCTCTTCACGCGGCGGCTCGACAACGAGCAGTGGCAGGCGGTGATAGAGGCACCGCACCAGCCGCTTCAGAACCGCGCGGTGCAGAACGCGCACGCGCCCGGATCGGTGTTCAAGGTGCTGGTGGCGGCCGCCGGTCTCGCCGAGCGGGTGGTCAGCGAGCGCGACTCGGTCTACTGCGCCGGCCATACGAAGATCTACAACAGGCGCACTCGCTGCTGGCTTCGCAGCGGCCACGGCTGGGTCAACCTGCGCACCGCGATCCAGCGCTCGTGCGACATCTACTTCTACCAGCTCGGGAT
Source organism: Candidatus Multivoradales bacterium (assembly GCA_965223855.1). Taxonomy (GTDB): domain Bacteria; phylum Acidobacteriota; class Thermoanaerobaculia; order Multivoradales; family JAHEKO01; genus CALZKB01. Next base: position 691,536 of record CBDCXM010000009.1, on the reverse strand, counting down.
GAAGCTCGGCATCAGCAGGATCGCCCACTACTCCCGTCTGTTCGGGCTCGGCTCGAGGACCGGCTTCGACATCCCCGGCGAGAAATCCGGTCTCATCCCGGATGCCGAGTGGAGTCTCGCGAAGCGCGGATCACCGTGGTATCCGGGAGAGACGGTCTCGGTCGCGATCGGCCAGGGGCCGATCCTGGTCACGCCGCTGCAGACGGCCCGGATGATCGCCGCGATCGCCAACGGCGGCAGGCTGGTGACACCGCACGTGATCGCCGGTACCGCTCCGCGGGTCGAGACGATCGAGATCGATCCGGCGATTCTCGACACGGTGAAGGACGCCATGTGGGCGGTGGTCAACGAGGAGCGAGGCACCGGCGGCGTGGCGCGGCTGCCGCACGTCGCCGTGGCCGGCAAGACCGGTACCGCCCAGGTGGTGGAGCAGCGCACCTGGACCCGCAGCGAGGATCTGCCGTTCGAGCAGCGCGACCACGCCTGGTTCGCCGCGTTCGCGCCGACCGAACATGCGGAGCTGGTGGTGGTGGCGTTCGTCGAGCACGGCGGCCACGGCTCGGAGGCGGCGGCTCCGATCGCCAGGACCATCTATGAAACCTACTTCGACGACCCTGACGCTGGCTGACGACCGGCCGCTGCTGCGCAGCCTCGCCGACGTTCGCTGGGCATTGCTGCTGGCGGCGCTGCTGCTGGCGGCAGTCGGGCTGGCGACGGTCCACAGCGCGAGCTCCGAGCTCGGCATCGACTACGTGCCGCGGCAGGGGGTGTGGATCCTCATCGGGCTCGTGGCGTTCGTGGCGATGCTCTCGTTCGACTATCAGACGCTCACCAAGTTCTCGGTCGTGATCTACGCGCTCGGCATGGCGGCTCTGGTAGCGGTGCTGTTCGTCGGCGCGGTGCGCGGGGGGGCACGGAGCTGGTTCGGCATCGGCGGTTTCGGGCTCCAGCCTTCGGAGTTCGCCAAGCTCTCGACGGCGTTGCTGCTGGCGCGCTACCTGTCGGGCACCAACCGCCGCTACCTGCGGCTGTCGCAGATCCTCCTGGCGTCGGGCATCGTGCTGGCGCCGATGTCGCTCATCATCCTCGAACGTGACCTCGGAAGCGCGGTCATGTTCCTGCCGATCTTCGCCGGCATGCTGTTCGTCGCCGGAGTGCGCTGGCAGTGGGTCGTCGCGGCGCTCGTCCTCGGCGTGCTCGTCCTGGCGCTGGTGTGGAACTTCGCCCTGCTCGACTACCAGAAGGAGAGGGTGCGGACCTTCCTCGACCCCGAGCGCGAACCGCTGGGTGCCGGTTACCAGCTCCAGCAGAGCAAGATCGCGGTCGGCTCCGGGCAGCTCGCCGGCCGCGGCTACCTGCAGGGGACGCAGAGCCAGCTGCGGTTTCTGCCGGCGCGGCACACCGACTTCATCTTCGCCGTGCTGGCGGAGGAGTGGGGGTTCTTCGGTGTCGTCGTCGTGCTGATGCTCTATACCCTCTACCTCTACAACGGCGCCCAGGTGGCGATGCGGGCGAGGGACCGGGCCGGCATCTTCCTGGTGATCGGCCTGCTCTCAGGCTTCGGCTTTCACGTCATCTACAACACCGCCATGGTCGTCGGGCTGCTGCCGATCACCGGCATCCCGCTGCCGTTTCTTTCCTACGGCGGGTCGTTCACCCTGGCGTCCTTCATGAGTGCCGGGCTGATTCTCAACGTCGATCTGCGGCGCTACGTGAACCGGTGAGGCTGCTGATCGAGAGCGACCCCGTCGGGGTGAGGATGGCGCTGCTCGCGGACGGGCGCCTGACCGAGTTTCTCTCCGAGATAGAGGGCGACTCGCTGGTCGGCGACGTCTACCACGGGAGGATCCGCCGGCTGGCGCCGGCGATCGACGCCGCGTTCGTCGACATCGGCGGGGAGCGGCACGCCTTTCTCCACGAGTCGGACTTCCACCTGGAGGAGGGCGAACGGCTCGAGGTGAACGCTCCGATCGTCGTTCAGGTCTACCGTGATCCGCTTCCCGGCAAGGGGGCGCGGGTACGGCGCGGCATGTCCCTTCCCGGGCGTTTCGCCGTGTTGCTCGCCCCTGGAGACGGGGTTGCCGTCTCGAGCCGGATCGAGGACGAAGACGAGGCGCTCCGGCTCGCGGGTGCGTTGGAAGGGATCGGCGACGGTGTCGGCTGGATCGTCCGAACGGCAGCGGTTGGCGTGAGCGTCGACACGTTGCGTTCAGAGGGGGAGGAGCTGCTCGCCCTCTACCGGATCCTCTGCCGACGGGCGGCCGAAGGTCGACCGGTCCGCCGACTGCATCGGGACCTCGATCCGATCGAACGGTGGTTGCGCGACCGGTTGCACTCCGGGATCGATGAGATCGTCGTCGACGACGAGGCGATGGAGCGAAGGGTGCGTGCGGTGCTCGAGGTCGCGTCGCCCGAGCTTGTGGAGCGGCTGAACGTCCACACGGACCCCGAGTCGCTGCTGGCGGCCTACGGCGCGGAGGCGCAGATCGCAGGACTCGCGTCGCGCCGCGTGCCCCTCCCGTCGGGGGGTTCGCTGGTGATCGAGCCGACGGAGGCACTGCTGGCGGTCGACGTCAACTCGGGACGCGACCTGGGCGCGATGCGGCTCGAGGAGACCGCGCTCGCCACCAATCTGGAGGCCGCCGCCGAGGTCGCGCGCCAGCTCAGGCTGCGCGATCTCGCCGGGATCGTGGTCATCGACTTCATCGATCTCGAGGAGCCCGATCACTGGGAGCGGGTGCTCGATGCGCTGAGGAGCGCGCTCGAAGCCGACAAGGCGGCGACTCAGGTCGAGGCGTTGGGGGCGTTCGGCCTGGTCGGTGTCACCCGCAAGCGGGGCCGCGAAGACCTCTGGCGCCGCACGACGACGCGCTGCGGGGCCTGTCAGGGATCCGGCCGTCTGCCGTCGCTGCTCGAAACGGTGCGTTCGGCCGGCCGGGAACTGCGTTCGGCCGAGCGGCGGGCCGGCGGCCGGCGCTGGCGCCTGCGACTCCCGGCGGCTCTCCCCGGCGAGAGCGAGCTTGCCGATCCGGCTGCGCGCAGGTTGCAGGAGGATCTCGAAGGGCGCCTCGAAGTCGAGACCGCCGCCGATCTCGAGGCCGGGACTTTCGAGCTGACCGAGGTGAGCTCTTGAGGACGGAGTCGTTCGAGCTCGACGCCTGGAGGGGAGAGGTGCTCGCGAGCGCGAGACCGCTCGACCTCGAGGCCGCGGTCGTGGAGCTCGTCGATCCGGGGCGGGCGACCGAGACGATCCATTGGGGGAGAAACTATCTCTATCGCCAGCAGCTTCCGACTGAGTCGGGGGCCGTCGACGTCGTCGTCAAGCAGTTTCGCAATCAGGGTTGGAAGGCGCGCTTGCGCCGCCGCTTCGAGGGGAGCAAGGCGGAGAAGAGCTGGCGGGTGGCGCGCTACTGCGTCGAACATGGTGTCGCCACGGCCGAACCTCTACTCCTCATCGAGTCGCGAGACCCCGAGGGCCCGTCGCTCTTCGTTTCGCGCCGCATCGCCGACTGCTTCGAGTCGCGCTACTTCTTCCGCGCCCTCGAGAGGGGATTGGCTCAGGAGGAGTTCCCGCAGCTCTCGGTCGAAGATCTGCTGACCGCGCTGGCGCTCTTCCTCCGCGGGATGCACGACGCCGGCATCTGGCACCGCGACGTCTCGGTCGGCAACCTGCTCGTCTGTCCGCGCGAAGGGAGACTTCCCGAGGTGGCGATCGTCGATCTGAACCGAGCGCGCGTCGGCCCCGTGCCGACCACGGTCGAGCGGGTGCGAGACCTGTGCCGGTTGCGAATCTTCGATCCGGCGCATCAGCGATGCTTTCTCGAGGCCTACTGGGACGATGGCGAGAGCGGTTGGAAGCGCTTCCTCTACTCGCTCTACTCGAACGCCTTTCTGTGGCGCAATGAAACCAAACGCTGGCTGCGCTCGCCCTTCTCGGGCTTCGCACCGCGGCGCCCGCACGCTCACATCCCGGCGGCGCCCGAGCAAGCCGGCGCCCGCGACCGCTCGGTGTGGGACCACCTCTCCGATCAGCCTCACCAGCACGCCGGCAGGTGGCAGCGTCTCGGGGTGCGGCTTGCCGACTCCGGCGCTCACCTTCGCGAGCTCGCCGTCTGTGCCGCCGCACTGCCACGCATCGCCGGGCGCTACCGGCGGCTTCGCAACGGCGGCGGCCCTGTCGTGTTGGCATCCGCCGCCGACCCGGGGGCTCGAGAGACGTCAGAGGTCGGTCTCGACGGAATCGGTCTCGACGGCATCGGTCTGGCCTTGCGCCCGTGGCCGGCCGATCCCGACGGTCTGCTGCGCGAGCTCGAGGCGCTGGGGGTGCGCAAGCTCCTGCTGCGACTCCATCCCTGGCAGAACGAGCACGACGACGAGGAGGCCCTCGCGCGTGAGCTCGCCGGCCGTGGCTACGACCTCGTCTACAGCCTGCCGCAGAATCGTGAGCTGGTGAAGGACCTCGGACGCTGGCGTGCGTCACTCGACGAGCTGGCGGCGCGCTTCACCCCCTACGGTTCGACCTTCCAGGTCGGCCAGGCGGTCAACCGCAGCAAGTGGGGGGTGTGGCGCTACGACGAGTACGAACGTCTGCTGATGGCGGCGCGGGACGCCTTCGAGCCCTACGACGCTCAGCTCTTCGGCCCGGCGGTGATCGACTTCGAGTTCTACGCCACCGCCTCGCTGCTCAACGCCAGGTGGCGCGAAGGGCTGGCCCTCGACGGTGTCGCGAGCCTGCTCTACGTCGATCGCAGAGGGGCGCCGGAGAACCGCCAGCTCGGCCTCGACACGATCGGCAAGGTGACGCTGCTGCGGGCGATCGCCGACACCGCGCGCAACGCCGCCGGCGAGAACTGGATCACCGAGTTCAACTGGCCGTTGTGGGAGGGGCCGCACTCTCCGGCCGGTCGCAAGGTCTCGGTCGACGAGGAGCGCCAGGCCGACTATCTGGTGCGCTTCTACGTGCAGGCCCTCGCTTCGGGGATGGTCGAGCGCGCCTACTGGTGGCAGTTGATCGCCCGTGGCTACGGGCTTGTGGTGCAGGAGGCGGACGGATCGCTGCGGCGCCGGCCGGCGTTCGAGGCACTCTCGACGCTGTGCGAACGTCTCGGCGGCGGCCGGCTCAGGCACCGGCGGGTGACCGCCGAGGGGGTCTGGTGGTACGGCTTCGACGTAGGCGGCGAGGAGCGCTGGGTTGGCTGGTCGACCGGAGGGCACCGTCAGGCCGAGGTGCCGATCGGGATCGGGACGGCCAACGCTCGCGACGGTGCTGCCATCGAGGCTCTCTCCGGTCTCGAGGAGGGTACACCCGTCACCGTCGGCGACTCGCCGATCTATCTGCGCTGAACCCCTCTGCCCGGGAGTGCGACCCTCAGTCGTAGTCGAAGGGACTCGGCGGCCGCTCGTCCTCCGGCTCGTCGGCAGCTCGCTTCATCGCCTCGCGGAACTTCTCCTCGAGCAGGCGATCCTGATCCTCGTGAGCGGCCACTTCGCGCGCGAACACCGCTTCCGCCTCGGCCTTGCCGCGGTCGAGGTCGGCGAGCAGCTCTTCGAAGTCCTGCCCGGCGGCGGCCGGTCGGTCGGGCGTCTCGTGGGCCAGAACCTCTCCGGTGGCGGCGTCCACGACCAGCCGGCTCTGGCAGTCGGGGCAGCGCACGCGCAACTTGCGGGTCTCGCTCACGAGTGGATTGTGCCACGCCCGAACCGGTTTGGATCGACCGCGCCAGCTTGACACCCTCAGGGCCGTGGGTTACAAACCGGGCAGATACCCGTCATTCTCGAGTGGAGGCTGGCCCATGCGAAGAGCGCTGATCTGTTTCCTCCTGACGTCCCTGGCCCTCGCGGGATGCGGGGGCGAAACGTCCGTCCAGATCGGAGCCGTTCTCCCACTGACCGGCGATTTCCAGCTCTACGGCCAGTCGATCGAGAAGGGGATCCAACTTGCCTTCGAGCGGCTGCTGCAACAGGAGACCGAAGTTCAGTACAAGCTTTCGGTGCTCGACTCCGAGAGCGACCCCGACAAGGCCGCGCAGTTCGTGGAGCAGCTCTACATCGACGGTGCGACGGCCGTGATCGGCGGAGTGACGACACCGGAGGCGCTCAAGGCCGTCGCGGTCGCCGACGGGGCGAGCCGGGTGCTGCTCTCACCGTCGGCGTCGACACCGGAGCTGACCGGGATCTCGAAGTACTTCTACCGGGTGTTCGTCTCCGACGCGCGCGAAGGCACGACGATGGCGAACTTCGCCACCCAGGAGCTCAAGGTGGCGACCGCCGTGATCCTCGCCAAGGAGGACGCCTACGCCCAGGGCAATCGAGAGGTCTTCGAGACCAACTTCGAGCGCCAGGGAGGAGAGGTGTTGGAGAAGATCGTCTTCCCGGCCGGCGGGGACTTCACCGGTCTCGTCGATCGAGTGATGACCCTCGAGCCGGATGCGGTCTACCTCGCCGCCTACGCCGACGACATCGCAGAGATCATCCGCGAGCTTCGGTCGCGCGAGTTCGCGGGGCGGATTCTCTCGACAGCCGCCTTCGCGTCGCCGGAGATCATCGAGCAGGTCGGTGAGCCGGCAGAGGGTGTCTTCCTGACCCAGGCCGGATTCGACACCAAGAGCGAAGAGGAGCAGATCAAGTCGTTCGTCGATGCCTACCGCGAGAAGTACGGACTCACCCCCGACCTCTACGCGGCACACGGCTACGACTCGGTGCTGGTGCTCGCAGCGGCGATCGAGCAGTCGGGTGGCGAGTTCCCGAGCGAACTGTGGAGTGGTCTGCGCGGCCTGCGCGACTTTCAGGGCGTGACCGGAATGCTGCAGTTCGACGAGCGCGGCGACGTCCAGAAGTTCCCGCGCGTCTTCGTCATCAACGAGGGCCGGCTGGTCGACTACAAGAAGGAAATCGAGCTCAAGCGCAAGGAGATCATGGAGCGCCTGCGCGAGCTCGAAGAGCGCCGCCGCCGGGGCAACTGATCCTCCCGGGACCGCCCCGGGCGGCAGGACCGGCAGAAAGCCGAATCGACGGGACGTCGGCCGACGACCGCAGTCGTGGCCGCTCGCGACGGGATTGCTAGCATGATTCGTTGCACCTGAGGAGACAGCCATGGCCGATTCCGAGAACGGCATCAACATCAAGATCGCGGACGAGGAGCTCAAAGGGCGCTACTCGAATCTGCTCCGCATCACCCATACCCGGGAGGAGTTCATCCTCGACTTCATCAACGTGGTGCCGCCGCAAGGGGCGGTCACGGCGAGGATCGTCACCAGCCCGGGGCATCTCAAACGGATCCTCCACGCGCTGGGGGACAACCTGAGACGCTACGAGGACCGTTTCGGCGAGATCGTCGAGGCAGCCGAGCCTTCCGGAGGCCCGCTCAACTGAGCAGGACTCGGAGGTACCGACTGGCCGCTCTGGCGGTGACCCTGGCGGTGATCCAACCGGCGGTCGCGACCGGTCAGTCGTCCGACGGCACGGAGGAGTTGATGGACTGGGCCCAGGGTCCGGTGAGATGGCTCCTGCTCCCCAGCGACTGGCGCGAGATCCGGCGCGTCGAGACACCCGCCGAGGCTGCCAACTTCGTCGAGCGCTTCTGGCAGTTGCGCGATCCGGAGCCGGCGACGATCGACAACGAGTTCCGCGCTCAGTTCCTGGCCCGGGTCGAGGCCGCCGATCTGCTTTATGCAGAGAGGAACGAACGGGGGAGTCTCACCGCTCGTGGCCGTGCCCTCATCCTTCTCGGCCCTCCGCCGCACATGCAGATCGCGACCGAAGACTCGCTGGCCTGGAAGCCAGGGCGCCGAGGGTCACGTTCGACGATGCGTGAGGTACAGGTCGAGATCTGGCGCTACGCTCCGGAGACGCTGCCAGCCAAGCTGGTGCGGGTTCGGAGGGCCGCGGATCTCGATACGGCGATCGAGATCAAGTTCTCGCTCGGCCGTCGCGGAGCGCAGCTGGTCGAAGGCGAGAACGCCCTCATCACGGCCGCCCGTCTGGCTCTCGTACAGGACTGACGATCGCACCCCGCCTCGAGGGAGACCGAGTCGTCAGGCCGGGTCCGAAGCCTCGAAGACGACCCTTCCACGCTTGACGACCGCGTGGATCGGGTGGATTCCGTAGTGGTAGGCGAGAGAGTCGAAGCTCGACCCCTCCAGAATCACGACGTCGGCCTGCTTGCCGATCTCCAGCGAGCCGATGCGCTCTCCCATGCCGACACTGCAGGCGGCGTTGAGAGTGGCCGCGGTCAGAGCCTCCTCGACCGTCATGTCGAGTTCGAGAACCGCGAGCCAGAAGATCATCGGCATCGACTCGGTGTGGGACGAACCGGGGTTGCAGTCGGTCGCCAGCGTCACGGCGACCCCCTCTTCGATCAGTCGCCGCGCCGGGGCGTACACCTTCTTCTTGAGGAAGAAGCTAGTCCCGGGGAGCAGACCGGCAAGCACGCCGCCGTCGCGCAGCGATTCGAGGCCCCGCGTCGAGACGGCCATCAGATGGTCCGCCGTGACGGCTCCGACCTCAGCGGCCAGCTCGGCGCCGTGGGAATCGACGAACTCGTCTGCGTGCAGCCGGGGGACGAGGCCGTGGGCGAGCCCCGCCTCGAGCACCCGACGCGACTGTTCCGGCGAGAACACCCCCTCCTCGCAGAAGACGTCGCAGTAGGTCGCGAGCTCTGCCTCGGCCACCGCCGGTACGATCTCGCTACACACGATGTCGACGTAGCGATCGGTGTCGGGACGCAGCTCGGGCGGTGTCTCGTGGGCGGCGAGGAGCGTCGGCACGACGTCGAGAGGGTGGTCTTCGGCCGCCTTGTCGAGGGAGCGCAGCTGCTTGAGCTCGGCTTCGACCGAAAGCCCGTACCCGCTCTTGGCCTCGACCGTCGTCGTGCCCCAGGCGAGCATCCGGTCGAGTCGCGCGCGGGTCAGCCGTGCAATCTCGTCCTCGTCCGCCTCACGGGTGGTCCGGACCGTCGAGAGGATGCCGCCGCCCTCTGCGGCGATCTCCTGATAGCTGCGCCCGGCGAGGCGCTGTGCGAACTCCCCTTCCCGACTGCCCGCCCACGGCAGGTGGGTGTGCGGATCGACGAAGCCGGGGATCAGCGTGCGGCCGCGCGCGTCGAAGCGCTCGATGCCTTCGTCGCCGGCCGCCTCTACCGCGGCGGCGATCTCCGCGGCGGGGCCGATCGCGACGATTTCACCGTCGCGGCACAGCAGATCGACGTTCGAGTGTCGCTCGAGGCGCCCTTGCGCCGCCCCGGCACGCGGGGTGTCGCCCAGCGGAGTCGCCAGGTCCGTCGCTCCCTCGATCCACAACATCGTCACGATCGCTCTCCTCCATCTGGAGCCGTCTCTACCGGGCGGCCACCCGGGAGGCCGAACTCCCCTCCTGCCAGGTGCGCGACCTCGGTCTCGAGTCGCTCGCGGACCTCGTGCCAGTCGAGCGCCGTGTTGAGGCGCGGCATCGGCTCTCCCTCGGTGAGCGAGAAGTCGGCGAGCCCCTTGAGCGCCTGGAGCGGGAAGTCGCGCACATGACCGAACTTCTCGTGGGAGCGTTCGAGCAGGGTCGCCAGCGGCAGCACCTGCGTCAACAGATGGAGATCGACGAAGTCGCGCCGCGTGCCGCGACTGATGATCGCTCCCAGCTTCATCAATCCGAGATCGAGCAGCGAGGCGACCGGCAGCCCGAGCGCCTCCTCTTCCGGGTCGATCAGCGGGTACGGGTAGTAGTAGAAACGCACGACCGTGTCGTTGCCCGTCCGGACGTGGAGCAAGCCGTCGCGGGCCGTCTCGACGCTGGTGCCCGTGTCCCGGGCCAGCAGCGCCTCCAGCAGGTCGCGGCGGTCGGGCGGCAGCAGCCGGTTGCCGGCGGCCATGAAGTCGAGCTGGCGGACCGGGCGATGGTCGAGGTAGAGGGCCAGCGCCGCCGACCCGGCGAGGTACATGTCGGCGATCGCCGGCACCCGGGCGAGGGTGCGCAGGCTCTCCCGGGCCTCGGGGGCGAGTACCTCGCCGGCGACGGGCGTCACAGCGGCCACAGCTCGTCCCGTCCGGAGGTCGCCGTCACTTTCGCATCGAGAACGAGCGCCCAGAAGGCGAGGCTGCGACGCGACAGCTGCCGCGCGCCTCGTTCGACGAGCCACTGCCTCAGCCGCTTCGCTCCGACGTCCTCGACGAGCGCGCGCAACTCGCGACGATCGCCGTCCTCGAGCAGGGTCGCTACGCGCCACGATGCCCACTCGTCCTGCTCGAGGAGCTCGGATCGGTAGTGAGGCGCGTGGCGCGCCATCGATGCGGCTCTGCCGGTCGCGCTCATCGAGGCGCTCCACGGGGCGGTCGTGGCCCGAAGAGATCGGTGCCGACCCTCACATGGGTGGCGCCGCACTCGATCGCGACTTCGAGGTCGTGACTCATCCCCATCGACAGCCAGCCTCGCCAACCGGGCAGTCCGAGGCCGCCGATCTCCTCTGCGAGGGTGCGCAGCCGCTCGAACCAGGGGCGCGACGCCTCAGCGGTGCCGCCGAACGGGGGGATCGTCATCAGGCCGGCGATGTCGAGCGCTTCGAGCCTCACCAGCTCTTCGAGATCGCGCGCGAGAGTCCCCGGATCGAAGCCGTGCTTGCTCGCTTCGCCGCCGACGTTGACCTCGATCAGGCCGGTCCTCCTGGCGCCGCTCTCGGCGGCGACGCGATCGATGGCGCGGGCGATCTTGAGGCGGTCGATCGAGTGGATCGTCGAGAAGAGCGTCACCGCCTTGCGCACCTTGTTCGACTGGAGCGGTCCGATCAGATGCCAGTCGATGTCGTCCGGCAGCTGCGGCGCCTTCTCGAGCCCCTCCTGCACGCGGTTCTCGCCGAAGGTGCGCAGACCGGCATCGTAGGCGGCTGCCAGCACCTCCGGAGGGTGCACCTTGCTGGCGCCGATCAGGGTGACACCGCCGCGCGGCCGCCCTGCTTCGAGGCAGGCGTCCGAGATCCGCTCCTCGACCGCCGCCAGCCGTGAGGCGACGCCGTGCGGGTCGGTCAAGGGTCGTCTCCGCCGGACGCGGAGCTTCCTCAGTCGTCGCTCTCGACGAAGTGGAGAATGCGCTTACAACTGTCGCAGAGCACGACGGACCCGTGATTGCGCACCTCGACGAGCGCCTGCGGCAGAACCCGATAGTTGCAGTTGCTGCAGTGCCACATCTGAGGGCCCTTGCCGGGTCGTTGCACCAGCTGAATCCGGGCGAGGGCGGCGCCGCCGAACCGCTCGTAGTTGACGTCGAAAGCCCTGAGATCGCCGGGCTCGAGCTGTTCCCGCAACTCGTCGATCTTTGCCTTGAGGCTCGCAGCGTTGGCGGCGACGTCGGGCTTCTGCGCCTCCCACTTGGCGAGCTCGCCGTTGTAGCGCTCCTCGAGATCCGCGAACGCCTGCCGTTCCTCTTCCAGACGGCCGGTCTCGGCCTCGTGCCGCTCGAGCGCTTCCAGACTGCTCTCGTCGTGCGTCTGGATCGCCTGCTTGACGATGTCGATCTCCTGCAGAAGGGCGCTGTACTCACGCTGATTGCGCACCCGGCCGATCTGGTCCTGGTAGTGCGCCAGCTTCTCCTGCGCGTCGGCGATCTCGGCCTCGGCGGTCCTGCGGTCGGAGGCCGCCTGGTCGATGCCCTCCTGAATCGAGTCGATCGCGGCGCGCCGCTCGGAGTACTCGGCATGCAGCTCCTGCATCCAGTCGGGGATCCCGCCGAGCAGCGCTTCCGCCGCGGTCAGCTCGTCGTGGGTCTCCTGCAGCTCGACAATGACGTCAATCGTTGTGGTCGTTGAACTCGCCGACATCGACTCTCCTATGTGGGTCCACCTGGATTCGAACCAGGGACCTGCCGGTTATGAGCCGGATGCTCTAACCGCTGAGCTATGGACCCGTGTACCGCGGATTCCAGCGTCGCGCCGGCCCGCCCCCGGCACCCGGCCTGATTGCTTCGCCGGGCCTCCGAAATAGCCTTGAAGTATACCGGTTCTATGGGGACTGGGTCAGCCCGCTCCGTAGAGCGCTTCGTAGCTGTCGCGGAGGCTGACGATCCTCTTGACGTAGCTCGTCGTCTCCGCAAGGGCGAGACCTTCGACGAAGCGGTCGACACCGTGGTCCGGTCCCGCTTCCCGCCACCAGCGACGGATCCGGTAGGGGCCGCCGTTGTAGCCGGCGAGCGCCAGCTCGACGTCACCGTCGAACATCGCGAGTACCTGAGCGAAGTAGCGGGTTCCGAGCCGCACGCTGTACTCGGGATCGAGCAGACGCGTCGTCGAGTACGAGAGGCCGAGCTTGCCGGCGAGCTCGCGACCGGTCGCGGGCATGAGCTGCATCAACCCGCGAGCTCCCGCCCGACTGACCGCTGCTGCATCGAACGCGCTTTCCTGGCGCACGATGGCGAACACCAGCTCGGGGTCGAGCCCGCGCTCCTTCGCCCAGCGCGAGATCGACGCCTCGTACTCGAGCGGGTAGTAGAGCTCGCGCATCGACCTCGGTACGGCGGTCTGCCCCGGCTTGCCGAGTCGCTTGAAGGCTCGCCAGGCAGCCTGCACGCTGTCGCGGCGGTTGCCGCGCCGCGCGAGGATCAGAGCGTCGAGAGCCTCGACCGCCCGCGGCTCGGCCCGCTCCCGCAGAAGCTCGAGTTCGTAGGCCGCCGCAGTGTCCAGGCCGAGCTCGCTCAGCAGAGCGGTGCGGGCGAGGAGACCGGAGGACGGCCACGGCTCGGAGACCGGCAGCGGCCGTCCGCGGCGAGGGGCGCTGCCGAGCCGGCGAGCGGCGTGCCGGGAGTAGAAGTCGAACGTGTCGGCAGACACGACCTGAGCGAGCAGGCGTCGCGAGCGGTCGGTGTCGCCGAGCCCCTGATGGGCGACCGCCGACCAGTAGAGCGCCTGACGGGCCGTCGACACCTCGGGATAGAGGTTCTGAAGCTCCCGCCAGATGCCGATCGCCACCGTCAGGTCGTCCTCGCGGAAGGCGCGCCAGCCGAGCTTCCACAGGTCGCGATAACCGGTGATCTCCTCCGGGTCCTCGATTCTCAGGCGGCGCAGCACGTCGACGGCGAGCTCGAAGTTCTCTTCGAGGTCGGCAAGACGGTAGAGACGGCGCAGCGCAGCGATACGGTCCCCGCTGTCCTCGGCGTCGAGGGCGATGCGCCACAGATCCTGCCAGGCGGCATCGCGCCAGCGTGAGCGCTGCTCGGCGTCGGCGTTTGCCCTCCCCCGTCGCACGGTCGCCGCTTCGAGCGCCGCAGCGGCCCTCGCCTGCCGGATCTGGGTCAATCGATCGTGCGGCGTCGATGGGCGGCGAGCCAGGGCGGCGAGCGCGTCGGCTCCCCTGCGTTCGAGGGTCAGCGCCTCGGCCTCGAGCAGGAACCAGTCGAGGTCGCGACGGACCTCGGGCACCGCCTCGAGCGCCGGCAAGGCAGCGGAAGCGACACCGCTGCGCAGCAGTTGACGGGCTCGTTCGACGAGGTCGGCGTCGCTCAGGAATTGTTCCCACGGCACCTCGCCGTCCGGGCGCCGGAACAACTCCACGGCTCGAAGCTCGGACGCCTCGAGCGGATGGTGGACGAGCAGGTGCCGCGCCGTCTCGCGCTGCAGGTCGGGAAGCTCGCGCGCCTCGGCGATCTCCCATTCCAGCAGGTCGAGTCGCGGTGCCAGGTCATCGTGAAGGCCGAGCTGCCGAGCCGCCTCGATGCCGCGCAGCGCTCCGAGCCAGTCCCCCGAGCGGTAGGTCGTCTCGAGGCGGCGGCGATGGCTCTCGGCGTGCAGGGGGGAGTCGGCGTGGGCCGCCAGAAGGCGCTCGAGTTCTGCGAGCGATCGCTCGTGGGCGCCGGTTTCGGCGAGCGCTTCTGCCAGTGCGTGGAGTCGCCAGTCCTCGAGCAGCCCGGTAGGGTCACGACCGTGCTCGAGCAGCGAGGCCGCCGTCGTCGGTTCGCCGGCCGACCAGGCGTAGAGCCCGAGCAGCAAGGCGCGGTGCCCGCGATCGGAACCGTCGCCGAGGATGCGTCGCGCCGCCCCCGGCCCTCCTTCCCGGAAGGCTGCCGCTGCGGCCGAGAGGCTCTCGAGCGGCCAGCCTTCGGCGACCGCGGTCGGCAGTGCCGGGCCCGTGGCGAGCGGCCGATGAGATGCGGTAGCCGTTGACGCCGTCGTCGTCGGAGCGAGAGCACCCGCGGTGCCCTCGCTTCCGGCAAGGGCGATGGCCGTCAGGGCGACGGCGAGCGCGAGGCCGGCCGCCGCGCGCGTCAAGCGCCCAGAGCGGACGCGTCGCCGCCGGCGAGGATCCGGACGAGCTCGTCCTGGAAGTAGTCGCTCGAGTCGCGGACGGTCTCTTCGATCCGCTCGCTGTAGATCCTGCGAGAGCGGTCGATGTCTTCCTTGAGAGCCTCGTACAGAGAGCCGCTCTCTCTCGCCTCGCGCACCTTCTCTTCGTTGTAGAGCTTGATCTCGGTGACCAGCAATCTCGCCAGACGGCGCGCTTCCTCGTGCCCGGCGTCGTCCTCGTTCTTGCGGTCGCCGAACGCCCAGCCGGGACCGTCGAGCTCGGCGGGAGGCGCGAACTCACTCTGCTCGATCGACCGGCTCGGTGCTTTCGGTTCCGGCTCCGGCGGTGGCTCCTCGAGAGTCGAGATCTCCTGGGTGGCGAAGCCCGGATCCACCTCGGGCTCGTCGATGGCCTCGAGGTCGTCGATTTCGGCTGTCACCACCTGATCGAGATCGACCTCCTCGGAGGTGGTGAAGTCCTCCACCACGGTGTCGAAGCCTTCCGGGGTGACGTCCTGATGGATCGACACCAGATCGTCCCGCTCGGGCGCCTTCGTGGTCTCCTCGGGGACGACCCTCTCGGTGGCGCTGGCGATTGCGTCCTCGACCTCCTCGTCGCGGACGCGCTTCTCGGGGGTCGGCTCGGGGGTCGGCTCGGGCTCCGGCGTCTCGTCTGCGGCGGGGGCCGCGGGCGTGGGGGGCTCGACCGGTGGCGGTGCCGCCACACGCTCGGCAGGGGCGGCCGGTGCAGCGCCCCTTCTCACCGGCAACGTCTCGAGCGCCTGCGCGGCGATGTAAACGAGCAGGCGCAGAGCAGCACGATCGATCGTCGATCCGTCGGCATAGAGAGCCCCGGCGGTCGAGCCTCGCAACTCGAACGGCACGGCGAGCCCGCCTTCGGCGTGCCGCGCTCCGAGCGCCGCGCAGACTTCCCCGCAGTCGGCCGCCGACAGATCGACCGGCTCGCGATCGTCCGTCAGTCGCGACCAGGCGCCACCGCTGACCTCCACCGCTGCGACCTCGTCGTCGCTCGAACCGAATCCGAACGCGGCCCAGCCGGTGAAGCGGTGGTCGTCGCGAACGAGGAACAGCGATCGTTCGGCGAACCTCCCCGCCTCCTCGAGCAGTGCTGCCAGCAGCTCGGTCTGGCCTTCCGCGCGGTCGAGCGCCCGGACCGCTTCGTCGAGCTGTTCGATACGATCCGTCTCGTTCTTCGCGCCGCCGCCGAGGAACTCGGCACGCAGAGCACTCATCGCGTCCTGAATCGCCTGGGCTACGGCGGGATCGAGATCGGGGCTGGGCTCGAACGTAGTCATCTTGAGCAGCGTCTCCGGAGGCCACACGGGCGGTTTCGGGGCGGTTGATTATCAGGCAGCCCCCTGGGTGTGTCAAGGAAGCAGGACGCGAAAAGCATTGTAGTCAAGGGGTTTATGGCGAACTCGCGAAGGCGCGGCGTTTTGTCGTCTCCGACCCCTGTGGTAGTTTGACGCCTCTTTGCACGCTCCCAGGGAGGCAAGACGATGAGAGACAAAGCGAAGACGCTGGTCGCCGTGGCGCTGGCGCTGACAGGGGTGCTTTCGCTCGCCGCTTGCGGTGGCGAGGCGGCCGATCCGCTCAACGAGCAGTTCGCGGCCCTGGAGGCCGAGAAGGCGGCGCTCGACGCCAAGCGTGCCGAGTACGCAGACCTCGTCGCTCAGGCTGCGGCTGCCGCAGCCGCTGCGACCGACGCCGAGGGCACGGACGAGGCGACCGCCGAGGGCGAAGAGGGCGCTGCGACCGCCGGCGAGGATCTTTCGGGCCAGGTCGAGCAGGCCAAGGCAGAGGTGGCCGCGATGGCGGAGCAGTTCGGTACCAACATCGTCGGCTTTCTCAACGCCGATCCGATGATCGAAGGGGAACCGATCAACGAGCGCCAGCTCGCGGCGATCCGCATGAAGAGCACCGAGGACATGGAGCTCGCCAAGGAGTGGATCAGCGAGGGTGGCGACTACAAGAAGGCGATCCAGATCTACAACCAGGCGCTGGTGCTCGACCCCGACAACGATGCGCTCAAGGCGGCTCTGGCGAGTGCCGAGTCCGAGCGTTTCATGAGCCTGGAGCGGTTCGAGGCCGCTCAGAACGGCATGACCGAGGCCGAGATCCGCGCCGCCCTCGGTACGCCCCTTCACTACAACGTCCGCACCTACGACGACAACGGCGTCACCGCCTGGTTCTACCCGACCGCGGACAACGGCGCGGCGGCGGCGGTCTGGTTCCGGCCGGACGACGACGGCGTGGCCAAGGTCTACCAGATGAAGTTCGAAGCCGTCGAAGGCAAGGCCGAGGAGGAAGAGGCCGCTTGACACCCCTGGAGTCGGTGGGGACAATACGCGTCCCGCCGATTCCGGCGGCCCTCCTTCACAGGTAGGAAATCACGGCAGACGAGAGTGAGGTGATGTTTCCGTGCCGGTAGTCTTTATTCGCGAGGACGAGAACTTCGAGGGAGCCCTGCGGCGCTTCAAGCGCAAGTGCGAGAAGTCCGGGGTTCTGACGGAGCTCAAGAAGCGTCAGTACTACGAGAAGCCGTCGATCAAGCGCAAGCGCAAGGCGGCGCAGGCTCGTAAGAAGATGATGCGCAAGCTCGCGGAAGAACGGCGCATGGGTCTCGCCTGAGATCCGGCTCAACGAGCAGTCCGAAAGGCGGAGGTTTCGACCTCCGCTTTTTTCATGGTTGCCGCTCGCCCTGTTTGCACCTGCACGAAAGGCTCTTTGCCGACGAGTGCCGTTTTCCGCCACAATACACTCCGTTTTTTCGGCGGATTGCGACGGAAGGGGTTGTGATGGAGGTGATGCAAGCGTGCTGGTCGGTGGATGGCGGCTGGAACCCGCCGCCCTGCGCTCACCAGGGGCGGCTCCCCGACGTGACTCTCGTGTTCGGTGCTACAGGACTGCTGGAGCGCTCCGACCTCATCGACGAGCTCGCGCGGGTCTACGGCTCGAAGAGTCTCGTCGGTTGCTCGACCGCCGGCGAGATCCTCGGTGACCAGGTTCGGGACGACACCCTCGTCGTCTCGGCCATCTACCTGGAGAACACCGAGGCGAGACTCGCCAGCGCGTCGATCTGCGAGCCCGCCACCAGCCACCTCGCCGGACGTGAACTCGCCGAGCAGCTCGCGTCGCCCGACCTCACGCACGTCCTGGTGCTCTCCGACGGCATCCACATCAACGGCTCTGAGCTGGTGCGCGGGCTCAACGAGCGGTTGCCGGAGTCGGTCGTCGTCACCGGCGGACTCGCGAGCGACGGCATCAGGCTGGAGGAAACTCGTGTGCTGTTCGAGGGCCGCGCCTGCACCCGGCTGGTGGCGGCGGTCGGCTTCTACGGCTCGCGCCTGAGCGTCGGGTTCGGGTCGCTGGGCGGCTGGGATCCCTTCGGACCGGAGCGGCTGGTCACCTCGTCGGAAGGCAACCAGCTCTTCGAGCTCGACGGTCGCTCCGCTCTGGAGCTCTACAGGCGCTACCTCGGCGACTACGCCGATCGGCTCCCTGCTTCCGGCCTCCTCTTTCCACTGAGCGTGCGGCCCTCGAGGGAGAGCGAGCCGCTCGTGCGAACCGTCGTCGCGATCGACGACGAAGGCGGCTCGATGACCTTCGCCGGCAACATTCCGCAGGGGGGGTACGCCCGCTTCATGAAGGCGAACTTCGACCGCCTGATCGACGGCGCGGTGGGGGCGGCGAGGAAGGCCCGCCTGGAAGGGGACGATACCGCCGAGCTCGCGATCCTCATCAGTTGCATCGGCCGCAAGCTCGTGCTGCAACAGCGGGTCGAAGAGGAGATCGAGAGCGCCCGCGACGTGATCGGTGGGTCGGCGGCCTTCTGCGGCTTCTACTCGAACGGCGAAATCTCGCCACTTCTTGCGCCCGGGCCCTGCGACCTCCACAATCAGACTCTGACGATCACGACTCTGAGGGAGATCTAGCCGGGACGTCTCCTCAGCCCCGGCCGTCAAGTCATGTTGTACCAGCCACCGGGTTGCCCCACTCCGTCGCTCTTCGGCGCGCTGGCGGGCGCGGCCCGCGGGATCCGACGCCGGTGAAGTCGCACCACGCACTGCTGGCCCGTCAACTGCGCCGCCACTTCGGTCGCAACTTCCAGATCCCGGAAGCCTGGGCGGCGTTTCTCGACTCGATCGACTCCGCCTATCGCCAGGCCGACGGCGACAGGGCGATGCTCGAACGAGCCTTCGATCTGAGCTCCGAGGAGCTGCTCGAGGCCAACTCGCAGATCCGCGCGGTCCTGCAGGCGTTCCCCGACCTGTTCTTCCGGCTCGAGCCCGACGGTCGCATCGTCGAGTGTCGGGGGAGTCCGAAGGCCCATCTGATGAGGCCGGCTCCCGATCTCGTCGGCCGCAGGATCCAGTCGGTGCCCGACGAAGGGGTCGCCGGCCTCTTTCGGGACGCCCTGCGTCGCTCGCGCGACGGCGAGACGATGGTTCGCCTGCAGTACGACCTTGCGATCGGCGGCGCGAAACACTCCTGGGAGGCGCGCATCGTTCCGATGCACGACGGCCAACTGCTGGCGCTCGTCAGGAACGTGACGCGGGAGGTCGAGGCGTCGAGGGAGCTCGAGCGCTCCCTCGCGCTGTTGCGGGCGACCCTCGACTCGACCGCCGACGGCATTCTCGTGGTCGACGGGGAGGGACGGATCAGCGCTTTCAACGAGCGCTTCCGCGAGCTTTGGAAGATCCCTCCCGAGATCCTGCAGTCGCGCGACGACGAGCGGGCGATTCAGCATGTGCTCGGGCAGCTCGTCTATCCGGAGTCCTTCCTGTCCAAGGTCCGTGAGCTCTACGCCGATCATGAGACGGAGAGCTTCGACATCCTCGAGTTTCGCGACGGGCGTGTCTTCGAGCGCTATTCCCGGCCCCAGCCGACCGATCAGGGGGGGCGGGTCTGGAGCTTTCGCGACGTCACCGAGCAGAAGAAGGCGGAAGAGGCCATCCGGTTGCACGCCTACCGGGACGGATTGACCGGCCTGCCGAACCGGACGCTGCTCTACGACCGCCTCGATCAGGCGCTCGGATCGGCGGCGCGGGGCGACGAGCTGCTGGGGGTCTTCTTCATCGATCTCGATCGTTTCAAGACGATCAACGACACCCTCGGCCACGTGGTGGGCGACCAGCTCCTGAGCGAAGTCGGTCGCAGGCTCGAGACCCGCACCCGGTCGGGCGATACGGTGGCGCGACTCGGCGGCGACGAGTTCATGCTGGTGGTGTCGGATCTCGGCACGGCCGAGAACGCCGCCAAGGTGGCCGAGACCACGCTCGAAGGGCTGAGGCCGCCGTTCCAGATCGAGGAGCGGACCTTGCAGGTGACGGCGAGCATCGGTATCAGCCTCTTCCCGCACGACGGGGTGGACTCGGACACGCTCGTCAGGAACGCCGACACGGCGCTGTACCGGGCGAAGGAGCTCGGTCGCGACTGCTACCAGATCTTTTCGCCGTCGATGCGGGAGCATGCCGCCGAGCGTCTGAACCTTGAGAACGACATCCGTGAGGCGCTCCAGAGTGAGACCTTCACCATGGCCTACCAGCCGATCTTCGGCCTGTCCTCGGGGGAGCTCGCCTGTGTCGAGGGGCTCCTGCGCTGGTCGCGCAACGGCGCACCCGTCGAGCCGCTGGAGTTCGTGTCGGCGGCGGAAGAGTGTGGGCTCATCGCACCGCTCGGGCGCTGGGCTCTCGAGACGGCCTTGCGCCAGCGTCGGGCGTGGCTCGACGAAGGGCTCGACGAGTTCCGGATCGCTGTCAACATCTCCGCCCGGCAGTTCCGTCAGAGGGGGCTGGTGGACGTCATCCGAGCCTGTCTGACAGAGGCTCAGCTGCCCCCGGAGCTGCTCGAGGTCGAGCTCACCGAGGGCTCCGTGATGCGGGATCTCGACGCCGGGGTGCGGACCATCGAGAGCCTGAAGGAGCTCGGAATCCGCGTCGCTCTCGACGACTTCGGCACCGGGCATTCGTCCCTGAGCTCGCTCAGCCGGCTGCCGATCGACACTCTCAAGCTCGATCGCACCTTCATCGAGTCCTGCGACCGCGGAGAGACCGAGAGCGTGATCGTCGAAGCGGTCATCAACCTCGCCCGCAGCCTCGATCTCAAAGTCGTCGCCGAGGGAGTGGAGCGTCGCTCGCAGCTCGATTTCCTGGCTGCCGCCGGCTGCGACGCGGTCCAGGGGTACTTTCTCGGCAGGCCGGCGCCGCCAGGAGAGGTCGCGTTGACGATCGACGGCTTCCCCTCGACGTAGGGGGCCGGGTTACCGGCGAGTCGCTGCCGGAAGGTGAGAAGATCTCCAGGCATGTTCGATTACGTGATCGTCGGCGCCGGCTCCGCCGGATGCGTGCTGGCCAGTCGCCTGACCGAGGACCCGGATTGCAGGGTGCTGGTCCTCGAGGCGGGTGGCAGCGACCGCAGCCTGGAGGTGCGGGTGCCGGCCGCGTTCTCGAAACTCTTCCATACCCGCCGCGACTGGAATCTGTGGGGCGCCGCCGAGCCGCAGCTGGCAGGACGGTCGCTCTACATGCCACGCGGTCGGATGCTGGGCGGTTCGAGCTCGATGAACGCGATGATCTACATTCGCGGCCATCGCAACGACTACGACGACTGGGCTCGCGAGGGCGCCTCGGGGTGGAGCTTCGAGGAAGTGCTGCCGTACTTCCGGCGCGCCGAGAAGCAGGCGCGAGGCGGTGACGAGTACCACGGCGAGGGAGGGCCGCTGGTGGTCGAGGACGCCCGCGAACCCCACCCGCTGTCTTCGGCGCTGATCGAGTCCGCCGCGGCGGCCGGTTACGACACCAACGAGGACTTCAACGGTGCCCGGCAGGGAGGCTTCGGCACCTACCAGGTGACGCAGCTCGACGGGCGGCGGTGGAGCGTTGCCGACGCCTATCTCAAGCCGGCGCTGCGGCGCCCCAATCTCACGGTGCGCACCGGAGTGGAGGTCGATCGCATCCTGCTCGACGGCCGGCGCGCGGTCGGGGTCGAGTACCGGCGCCACGGGCGCACCGAGGCGGTGCTGATCGGGCGGGAGGTCCTCGTTGCCGCCGGATCCCTCAAGTCGCCGCAGTTGCTGCTGCTCTCCGGAATCGGCCCGGCGGCCGACCTCGAGGCACTCGGCCTCGAGGTCGCCGTCGATCTCCCCGGTGTCGGCGCCAACCTCCACGACCATCCGGTGGTCGCGGTCGGCTGGTACACCCCGAAGTGCCGCACGCTGCGGCGTGCCGAATCGCTGCCCAACCTCGGACGCTTCCTGCTGTCACGTCGCGGTCCGCTGACCTCGAACGTCGCAGAGGCGGGAGGGTTCGTGCGCAGCCGTGACGGGCTCGCGGCGCCCGATCTCCAGTTCCACTTCGCGCCGGCGCTGTTCGAGGACCACGCCCTCGACACCTCCGGCGACGGGTTCACCCTCGCACCGACGCTGATCGCTCCCCGGAGTCGGGGTCACCTTCGTCTGGCGGATGCCGACCCGCGCACGCCTCCACGAATCGTCACCGGCCAGCTCGGGGACGATCGCGACGTCGCGGTGCTGCGCGAGGGGGTGAAGATCGCCCGCCGCATCGCCGCCACCGCGCCTCTGGCCGATCACTGCGAGGGGGAGTGGCGCCCCGGCGGAGAGGTCGAGAGCGACGAGCAGATCGACGACTTCCTGCGACGCAAGACCGAGCTCCTCTACCACCCGGTCGGAACCTGCAGGATGGGAAATGGAAACGGTGCGGTCGTCGATCCGACGCTGACGGTGCGAGGCCTCGATGGACTGCGGGTGATCGACGCCTCGGTGATGCCGACGGTGGTGCGTGGCAACACCAACGCACCGACGGTGATGATCGCCGAGCACGGCGCCGACCTGGTCAGGGCGGCCGCCGGCGCGACGGTGCCGCGGGAAGAAGCCGCGTCAGTCGCTCCGGCCTGACGGCGATCGGCGGTCGCGCTTGCGCTGAGAGCGGCGTCGCTTCTCCTCCAGCCGCCGCTCGTGGGCGGCGCGCGGCACCTTCGTCGGCCGCCGTCTCTTCGGCCTGGCGAGCGCTCCGGTCAGCAGCTCGACGAAGCGCTGCTCGACGGCCGCGCGGTTGCCCTTCTGGGTCCGGTGGCGCTGGCTCGACACGCGGAGGACACCGTCGCGGTTGATCCGTCCTCCCAGCTTCGCGGCGACGCGCTCCTTCTGGCCGCGCGTCAGCGCCGCCGAGCCCGCAAGATCGAACAGCAGGGTCACCTTCGTTTCGACCTTGTTGACGTTCTGACCGCCGGGTCCGGAACTGCGAGAGGTGCGGAAGGAGACCTCCTCGCGCGGTATTACGATCGCCCCGACGATCAGGGCACCTTCGCTGCTGCTGGTGTAGTCGTCGCTCATCGGCCGATGCTCTCCTGCCCGCGCACGGTCCGCCCGTGGCGCCACGCTATGATCCCATTCAACAGGCAGCCCTGGGCGCGGCGGCGGCTCTACCGATGGTGAGGCGGCGCCGCGCCCGCGACATCTCTGGAGGCTTCATGCTCGAACGAAGGTCGGCCGCGGCCGTCGGCATCGCTCTCTTCGCCCTGATCTGTTCCCCCGTCGGCAGCAGCGCGCAGACGCTGCGCACGCCCGAAGAGTTCCTCGGTTTCCCGGTGGGCGCCGACCGGCAACTGGCGCGCTACGACACCGTTCTCGAGTATCTGCGGGAGGTCGAGGCCGCCTCCGACCGAGTGTCGATCGAGTCGATCGGTACCTCGGTGCTCGGCAACGAGATGGTGGCCGTCGTGCTCACGTCGGCCGCCAACCAGGGGGAGCTCGACACCTACCGCGCGATCGCCGCCCGCATGGCCGCGGGCGACCGCACGACTCCGGAAGAGGCGGCGGAGCTTGCCGCCAGCGGCAAGGCGATCGTGCTGGTGACCTGCACCATCCACGCGACCGAGGTCGGCGCCACCCAGATGGCGATGGAGTTCGTCCACGACTTCGCGACGACCGAGGACCCGGCGAGGGTGTCGTGGATGGAGGACGTCATCCTGCTGCTCGTGCCGTCGATCAACCCCGACGGCCAGTTCCTGGTCATCGACTGGTACAACGAGCAGCTCGGCACCGACTACGAGGGCGGGCCGATGCCGTGGCTCTACCACCACTACGTCGGCCACGACAACAACCGCGACTTCTACATGCTGACCCAGCCGGAAACGCGGGCGGTCAACGACCTGCTCTACCACCGCTGGTTCCCGCAGATCTTCATCGACGAGCACCAGATGGGCTCGACGGGGCCGCGGATGTTCGTGCCGCCGCAGACCGATCCGCTCGACCCGGAGATCCACCCGCTGATCTTCCGCCAGGCGGATCTCATCGGCACCAACATGTCGTTCCGTCTCGAGGAGGCGGGCAAGACCGGCGTCGGCCACAACATGATCTTCGACAGCTACTGGCCCGGCGGCACCCGCAACACGGCCTGGTGGAAGAACGTCACCGGCCTGCTGACAGAGGTGGCGAGTGTGAGGATCGCAACCCCGATCTACATCGAGCCGGGAGAGCTGCGCGGCGGCGGCAAGGGTTTCCCTGAGTACAAGCGGCGCGCCAACTTCCCGTCGGTCTGGCCGGGCGGCTGGTGGAGGCTGCGCGACATCATCGACTACGAGATGATCGCCACCTGGGCGGCGGTCGAGACGAGCGCCCAGTACCGGCGCGAGATCCTCGAGAACTTCCATCGCATGGCGAGTGAGGCAGCGGCCGCCGGCGCCGAGAGCGACGCGCGTGCGTGGATCGTGCGTCCGGAGCAGCACGATCCGGTTGCCGCCGGACGGCTGGTCGAGCTGCTGCTGCGACATGGTGTCCGGGTCGAGGTGGCCGCGGAGGAGATCACGGTAGGACGGACGACCTATCCACCCGGCACCCACGTGATCCCGGCGGCACAGCCTTACCACGCGTTCCTGCGCACGATGCTGCGGCCGCAGCGCTATCCGGAGGTGCTCCCCTACGTCGGCGGACCGATCATCCCGCCCTACGACGTCACCGCCTGGTCGCTGCCAATCCTCATGGGGGTCGAAGTCGACGAGGTGGCGAGCGAACCGGTGGGGGCTCGAACCGAGGTCACGGCCGCTCACTGGCCGTCGCACGACACCGCCCCTTCGGAGCACGGCTATCGAGCCTCGCATGCGGTCGACTCGATCTTCCCGTTGATGAACCGGCGCCTTGCCGCCGGCGAGGAGGTCTACTGGATCTCCGATCCCGGCGACGGCGGCAGCCCGGGAGACGTCTGGTTCCCTGCCAGCGAAGACGACGGGGCGCTGCGTGAGCTGGCCGCGGAGCTCCGGGTGCCGCTGACCCCGCTCACCTCCGCTCCCGCGGGCGACGGCTGGAGCGTTGCCGCGCCGAAGGTCGGTCTCTACAAACCCTGGGTGGCGAGCATGGACGAGGGCTGGACCCGCTACGTCCTCGAGCAGTACGAGTTCGATTACGTCAACCTCTCCAACGAGGCGATTCGCGACGGCCTCTGGCAGGGCGCCGACGTCGTGCTGCTGCCCGATGTCTCGAAGTCGATTCTCGCCACCGGTGAGCCGGAGAGCGCGGAGCAGCGCCGCTTCTGGTCGAAGCTGCCGCCGAAGTATCACGGCGGGCTGGGCCCGGAGGGGGCGGAGACGCTGCGTACCTGGGTCGAAGCGGGAGGCACGCTGGTGGCGATGGACTCCTCGGCGGCCTACGCCATCGAGCTCTTCCAGCTCCCGGTGACCGACGTGCTCGAAGGGGTGTCGCGCGACGACTTCTACGCCCCGGGGACGATGCTGCGCCTGCTCGTCGACAACGAGCACCCGCTCGGATACGGCCTGCGAGAGGAGGAGGCGGGTTACTTCGCCTCGTCGCCGGCGTTTCGCACCGGCCTGCCTCACGGCGGGATCGACCGCCGCGTGATCGCTCGCTATCCCGATCACCGCGACGACATCAAGGTGTCCGGCTACGTGCGCGGAATCGACCAGCTCGAGCGGCGCGCGGCGATGGTCGAGTTCAGCGTCGGCGACGGCCGGGTGGTGCTCTTCGGCTTCCGGCCGCAGCATCGGGCACAGCCGCTGAGGACCTTCAAGCTGCTCTTCAACGCTCTCTATCGTGGCGGGCTCGAGGCGATCGAGTTCGAGGCGGGCGAAGAGGGAGAGGGCTAGCAGCTCGACGGGGGAGGACAAAGCACGACCCTTGCTAGACTGCTCGCAGATGCTGCGCTCCGTGACCAGGGCTCTACCGGCAGTCGTCTCCTTCCTGCTGCTTGCGCCACTTCCTGCGGGTGCGGCGGATGCGGTTTGCGAGAGCGAGTCGCGCTACGGCGCCATAGCGCCCTTCCTCGGAGAATGGCGGATCGTCGCCGAGGCCGATGGCCGTTTGCTCGGAACGACCCGTCTCACGCCGCTCCTCGGTGGCTGTGCGGTGGAGGAGGTTCGCGAACTCGAAGACGGTTCCCGGGAACGGGCGCTTCTCACCTTCGATGCATCGAGCGGGCGATGGCAGGAATCCTGGGCGACCAGCAGGGGAGAGAGCGGGACCGTGACCTTCGTCCCTTCGCTCAGCGGCGTCACTGCGGAGGGGGTGATGGTCGACGGCGGCGGCGAGAAGATCTCGCTGAGCGTGGCGCTCGAGGCACTCGAACAGGGCGGTTTCCGCGAGCGCACCGAGTTGTCGACAGACGACTGGGCGACCCGCGAGGCACTGCCCGCGACGCTCTACCTGCCTGCCGGCAGGGAGACGCCTCCCGTCGCCGACACAGCGCCGGCATCGCCCGACCCGGTCTCGCCTGCGGCGGTCGAGGCGGCTCCCGCAACACCGGAAGCGGTCCCTGAGCCTCCCGCTCCCGCGCCGCAGGAGTCGGCTCCGGAGCCCGCACCGACCGCCGCCCCTGCGCCGGTCACCCCCGCGCCGCCGAAGGCCGAGCCGGCTGTGAAGGTGCGCTCCGAGCGCAAGCGCGAGGCGAGCCAGACGATCGAGATGGAGTCGCCGATGACGCTCGAGTTCGAGCTCGGCCCGGTGCATCGCTATCCTGAAGGGGCCGCCTGGCGCACCGACGAGCTGCGTCCCTACCGGGCAGACGACGTCAGCGTCGCGCTGGTGGATGCGACCCGGCGCGGGCGCAAAGGGAAGCACCGCCTCGTCGTCACCGTTCACCTGCGGGCGACGACCTTCCAGCGCTCCGCAGCGGCGACGGTAGAGCTGCTCGACGGCGGCGAAGTGATTGCCTCCGCCGACACCGGCCGCGTAAAGCTCGGCAAGATGATCGGCAGTCACGATCCCGAGACCGGCCGACCGGTCGATCTCGAGTTCGACTTCTCGGAAGAGACTCTGACCGGGCTCTTCTCCGATGGTGCGCCGATCGTGCGTCTGACCGTCGCCGTCGAGTGAGACTGAGCCTCACGGGCGCGCCGCTGCTCGCCCTGCTGCTGGCGGCGTGCGGCGGGGGCGAGCCGCCATCCGAGCGACAGCCCGAGCCGCCCGCGGCCGACGAGACGTTGAGCGCGACGGCTGCGGCGAGGACGGAGGTCGAGGCGAACACTCTGCTGCCGCGGGGCGCCGAAAGCTGCGCCGGCTGCCATCCGGACGTGGTCGCGAGCTACACCGCCGATCACGGCATGGCGCGCAGCGTACAGCCGGTGGGCGCTGTGGTTGCCGGACGGGTCGAGCATCCCGACCTGGCCCGGAGCTACACCGTGGAGGCGTCGGCCGACGGCGGGTGGTTGACGACGTCCGAAAGCGACGGCGGCATGCGGCGGCAGAAGATCGTCGGCCGCATCGGCGCCGGCAACTTCGGCAACTCCTGGGTCACCGCGGAGGCGGACGTCGTCGACGGTTCGCTGACCGACCGGCTCTACTTCGCGCCGCTCGAGACGATGGGGGGCGAGCTGGTGCTGGCGCCGTTCGAGGAGAGTGAACCGGCTGCGGGAGCGGATCTCGCTCTGACCGAGGGCTGCCTCACCTGCCATGTCGATCAGCCGCTGGTCGAGCTGCCGGATGCGCACCGCGGCTCGCAGCCCGGAGGGCACCACCTCTATCCCGCCAACGCCCTGGGGGCCGAGGCGTTCGATCACCTGAGGGGC
This sequence comes from Candidatus Multivoradales bacterium, assembly GCA_965223855.1. Taxonomy (GTDB): domain Bacteria; phylum Acidobacteriota; class Thermoanaerobaculia; order Multivoradales; family JAHEKO01; genus CALZKB01. Next base: position 664,232 of record CBDCXM010000009.1, on the reverse strand, counting down.
ATCGGCTGCGAAGCGTGCCACGGGTCGACCGAACTCCATCTCGCCGTCGTCGCCGGCGACGAGATCGCCCTCGACCAGGGGCTCGACGATCTCGCCGCGCTGCCGGCGCGGGTGCAGCTCGACGTCTGCGCCCGCTGTCACCTTCAGGGCGACTTCCGATGGGAGTTGACCGGCCCGGCGAACGGCCCCCATCGCGCCGCATCGCTGGCGGCACGGCTGCCGACCCTCGTCGCCGGCGACCCGGGCGACGACTTCCGCTTCGTCGGTCAGCACGAGCGTCTCGAACTCTCCGCCTGCTTCACCGCTTCACCCGCGATGACCTGCTCCACCTGCCACGAAGCCCACCGCGGCGTCGCGGCGCAGGGCACCGCGTCCTTCGACGCGCGCTGTCAGTCCTGCCACGAGGCGGAGGGGTGCTCGCGGCCGGCGGATCTCGAGGTCGAGGCGGTCACGGGGGAGCCGGGGCGCAGCGCAGCGGGATGCGTCGACTGTCACGTTCGCCGCAGCCAGCCGTTCGACCTCACTCACGTGCGCTCCGCCGACCACTGGATCCGCCGCCGGACTCCGCCGCCCGAGCAGGGCATCCCTCATCGTCAGTTCCAGGATCGCGACGGCGTGTTGGAGTTGTGGGGGCGCTCCTCGATCGCGGAAGCGCTGGCGACGCCGGCCGGCGCGACCTGGGAGGCGGCGGTGCGCGCGATGGGGCTGGCGACGCTCGGCCGCTTCGACGAAGCGGCGGAGTGGTTCGGCCGTCTGCCGGCTCCGGGCAGCGAGGCCGCCGTCACGCCGACAGCGTCGTCGCCGCTGACACCACTCCTGTCGCGGGCGGATCTGCACGAGACCCGCGCCCTCGTGCTGATGGCCCGCGGCGAAATCGATGCGGCATTGGCGGCGCTCGGCGACGCGCTGGCTCTCGACCCCTCCCGCCCTTCGGCTCGCCTCGCCCGTGCACGCCTGCGGCTCGATCGCGGCGACATCGCCGGGACCCTCGAAGACAGCCAGATGGTGATCGAGATGTTCCCGTCCGCCGAGCAGCCGTGGCGCCTCCGGGTCGATCTCGCCGAGCGCACCGGCCGCGTCGACCTCGCCCAGGCCGGCCTCGAGGCGCTCACCCGGCGCTGGCCTTCCGACGGCGTGGCGTGGCACAAGCTGGCGCTGCTGCTCGAGCAGACGGGCCGCAGCGACGAGGCGGCGCACGCGAGCGAGCGGGCTCTGCGTCTCGCCCCGGAGGTCGATCTGCGGCGCTGACCGCGCGAGTTCCGCGAGCTCGGATCGGCCCTCGCGTGTGTGGCAGGATTCATCGGTACGTTCCGCCCTTGTCCGAGGAGGCCTTTCATGCGAAGACGAATCGTTCCGACGCCGGTCCCGGAGGAGTCGTGAGGCAGGCGACGCTCGGCTGGCAGGTGGTGCTTGGCCTCCTCGCCGGCCTCGGGCCCCTTGCAGCGTCGGTACCCTGTTCGCTGGAGGCGGGGCCCATCGAGTTGGAGCTTCCGGCCGGCGCGAACGAGGTGCGGTGTACGACCGAACTCGATCTCGGTACCGATACGAGATGGATCCGCTACACGGCTACCTTCAAGCCGACGGAAGTCGGCGTGTTCGAAGCCGAGATCGTCTCCACGATCCGCCGGGTCGTCTACGACGGAGAAGAGCTGTCCCGAAGTGAATGGCCCGAAACACTTGCCGAGCACGGGGCCGGTGCCTTCATCTACTACTCCTACGACGGTGAGCAGGGAGGGAGGCGCTTCCACCGCCTGCTGCGGTCGAGTCGCGGCATCGAAGTCCGAGCCGCCAAGCTGGATTACAACTGGGTAGACCGCTACCGGGTCGAGGTTCAACAGGAGCTGATCCTCCGCCGTCTCCAGCGCGCCTGCTGGGTAGTGGGTACGGTCGCGGGGGTTGCTGGCGGCGTCGAGGTTTCCGGTGACTACGCCTTCTGGAGCGACAACCCGACCGGAATCCTCCTGGAGGAGGACGAGCTGCCGGTCCCCGACGAGGAGGAGGAGCAGGAGATCATGGAGGGGATGGCCAACCTGGACACGGAGGCGCTGGCCGCCGCCGGGCTACCGCTCGACCAGTTGCAGGCGGCTGTTGCGGCCGCCCAGGAGGCTACCGCCGGCGCTGCTGGAGAGGCCGCCTCCGAGTCCGAGGCGACCGCGATGGGGCTGGTGGAGACACTCGAGGCCGACGCCCGGACGTTCCTGACGCTCGAGAGCGTCCGCAACGACGACGACATCGAGCTCGTGGGAGGGGCATCGGCAGGGATCGCGGGCGACCTCTCGCTCGTCGATCTGGCGCGAGGGGCGGGGCACATCCTCTCCAAGTTCGCGCTCACTCTCGAGCTCGAAGGCAGCGTCGACGTTGCCGACCCGCAGGAGCTGTGGGGACTGCAGCCGAGCGTCCATCGTGCGGGCTTCATGCACCGTGGCCGGATGTTCGCCTACCCCCGCGACGGCGGTCCGAGGCCGGTCGTCCAGTTCGGCCGGTGCCCGGGTGAGACGGCCTCGACCGGGACCGTCTGCGGCCGGGTCGATTGGCAGGGGAAGGCTCAGGTCGTCTTCGGCGCCGGCCCTGGCGTCTTCTCGTGCATCGGTAACTGAGACCGAAGCCGGGCCGGGTCGAGACTCGGCTCCCTTCCGAGCGGATCGATGGGGTTAGAGCCACCCGCGCTGCCGGGCCAGCCGCGCCGCCTCGATCCGATTGGTGACGCCGAGCTTCGAGATCGCCTCGGAGAGATAGTTGCGCACCGTCCCTTCGGACAGGTGCAGATCGGCGGCGATCCGGGCGCCGGTCTTGCCCTCGCCGGCGAGCCGCAGCACCTGACGCTCGCGGTCGGTCAGGGGGTCGGGCTCGCTCCACGCTTCGGCGGCGAGCTCGGGGTCGATCGCCCGCCCGCCGGCGTGGACCTGGCGGATCGCTTGAGCGAGCTCCGAGGCGGGGGAGTCCTTGAGCAGGTAGCCGGAGGCGCCCGCCTCGAGGGCGCGCCGCAGGTAGCCGGGGCGGGCAAAGGTGGTGAGGATGAGGACCCGCGGGCGGGGCCCGCGGGAGCGCAGCTCGCTCGCCAGCTCGAGGCCGGTGCGGCGGGGCATCTCGATGTCTGTGACGACGACGTCGGGGTCGTGCTCGGCGATCCGATCGAGGGCCTGCTCGCCGTCGTCGGCGCAGGCGACCACAGTCAGGTCACCCTCGGTCTCGAGGAGCGCCGCGAGAGCGCCGCGCACCATCGCCTGGTCTTCGGCGACGACGATGCGGATCACGAGCCGATCGCCTCGCGTCGCGGCGTGGCGGGATCGAGCGGCACCTCGATCCCGAGGCGGGTACCGCGGCTGCCGTCCCGCATCACGGTGCCGCCGAGTGCTGCGATGCGCTCGCGCATGCCGGCCAGACCGTTGCCCTCGGGCGAGTCGCCGCCGCGTCCGTCATCGACGATCTCGAGCTCGAAGCGCCCGTCCGCCTGCCGGAACCCGATGCGGCACGACTCGGCGCCCGAATGGCGCACTACGTTGGTCACTCCCTCTCGGAGCGCCAGCGCCAGGGCGCTCTCACGCTCGGCGTCGAGGTCGAAGGGCGAGGGGCGCACTTCCGTATCGATGCCGGCGGCCGCCAGCGCGACCTTGGCGCGCGCCACTTCGGCACCGAGCGAGAGGTAGCGATAGCCGGAGACCGTGCGGCGCACGTCGCCGAGCGCCGAGCGTGCGATCTCTTCGATCTCCTCGACCTCACGCCGGGTGCGGGCCGGATCCTCCTCCGCCAGTCTCGCCGCGAGACCCGCCTTGATCGTGATCAGCGACAGCGTGTGCCCGAGCACGTCGTGCAGGTCGCGGGCGATCCGCTCTCGTTCCGCCATCGTGGCTAGACGTTCGACCTCGTCGTGGGCGAGCTTGAGCTTCGCCTGCCTGCGAGCCGCGTCGCTGAAGTGGATGTTGATGCCGCCGACGATCAGAGTGAAAGCGGCCGCCCAGATCCACGAACGGTAGGGGAAGCCAACGAGCCACGCTTCGAGCAGCAGGATGGAGAGGATCGCGAGGAGGTAGCGAACCCCGACCCGCGGTCGCCCCAGCCGGCCGACGAAACTGGCGGCATAGATGAAGTAGCCGGCGGCCCCGGAGTTCAGCGGGGCGGTGAGAATGCCGAGGAGCGTGATGCCCGCGATGACGGCCAGCAGGCGTCGACCGGTGCACCAGTAGCCGAGGAAGTAGAGCGGCACCAGGAGCGCGGCGGACCCGGCGGCGATCGCCCAGTCCCGCCCCGACCCCGACATGACGGGGTGGAAGAACACCGGCACCAGGTAGACCAGCCAGACGTAGCGGGTCCAGCCGAGTTCGCGATCCCTGGGGAGGAGTTGCATGGCGGGGTCTGCAGTGCGAAAGGCCGTGCGGAAGGCAGTGCGGAAGTCGGTCTGGGTCAGTCTACCGGCCGCAGTTCGATCTGATCGATCTCGAAGTCGAACGGCCCGGTCGCCGGACCACCCGACCACAGGAAACCGGTCAGGCCGGCGGGGTCGAGGCCTCGGAAGCTCGAAAGCTCAATCGAGACCTCGGACCAGCTCTCGCCGACCTCGAAGGAGACCTGGGCCGGCATCTGGCCGAGACTCTCGGCGAACGCCATCACCCGGTAGGTCGCCGGCTCGCCCCGCGCCTGGAAGACGAGCGCTCCGGCACCCGACGCGTCGGCCGGCGCCATCGGCCCCGAAGCAGGGAAGTACATCGCTCCCGCCCATGGAAAGGCGAAGCCGGGACGGACCTCCCCGTGGACCCGCAGGGCGTGGGTGCTTCCGTCGGCGCCGCCGGCGATCACCTCGAGGGCGACGGTCGACTTGCCGCTCATCATCGAGTCGGTGGACTCCATCCAGCCGAAGCCGGTCAGGGCGGACAGCTCTCCCCCGTCGAAGTCGGCGAGGGCTCCCGAGACCACCGGCCGGTCGGGCCCGGCTTCGACCTCCGGCCGTGCGACCGCCTGGCCGCGCTTCCAGACGCCGCGAATCGCCCGGGTGGCGAAGATGTCGCTCGTCGGGTCGCCGTCGACCAGCACCAGGTCGGCCCGCCTGCCGCGGGCGATGCGGCCACGGTCGACGAGCGCGAAGGCGTCGGCCGGCGCAGCCGTGGCAGCGGTCAGCGCCTCGAGGGGCGTCAGGCCGGCCTCGACCAGCAGCTCGAGCTCGCGGTGCATGCTGACACCGTGTGCCGTGCCCGGGTTGGGCGCGTCGGTGCCGGCGAGGATCGGCACGCCGGCCTCATGGAGCCGGCTTGCGCTCGCCAGCGCGGTGTCGAGTTTGGCCTCGGGTCGGGCGGGGAAGCCCTGGGTCAGCCCGCTGCGCTCCACGGCCGTCAGCCACGGGACGAGGCGCTCGTCCTCGACGAGGCTCGCGCCGGAAGGCGTCCCGGTGGTGCTCTCGATCACCGTCAGGGTCGGGATGACGAACATCCCGCCGGCGAGAAGATCGGCGATCCACGCCTCCGTGGCGGCTTCGTCGCGAAACAGGTGGACGAAACCGTCGACTCCGGCATCGGCAGCGAGCTCGGCCATCGTCAGGGTCGTCGCGTGGACGACCGCCAACTGGTCGCGGCGTTGCGCGGCGTCGACGACCGCTCTGAAGGTCGGTGGATCGAGGGTCGGTATCGGACGGCCGACCATCGTGCCGTCTTCGAGGACGATCTTGATGAAGTCCGAGCCTTCCGCGAGGCGCCCTTCGACCCAGCCGTCGGCCTCCTCGGGCGCCGTCAGGGTCGGGATCTCGATGCCGAACTGGGTGCCGTGCCCGCCCGGGGCGGTGGCGAGCACACCGGCCGAGACGAGATCGGCGCGGTGATCGGCCTCGCCGGCCTCCTGCGCGGCCCTCTGCTCGGCGGCGAACCCGGGAGCGGTGAACATGTCGATCACCGTCGTCACCCCCCACACCGCGGCGCGCTCGAGATGGTCGCCCCACGAATGGCCGTGGCTGTCGATGAAGCCGGGAAGGAGCGTCGCACCGGAGGCGTCGATCGAGGTCGCGCCTTCGGGGATGGCGACATCGTCCCCAAGCGAGGCGATCACACCGTCCTCGACGATCACGGTGAGGCTCTCGTGAAGGCGCTCGCCGTCGAAGACGCGGGCGTTCTCGAAAACGAGCACGTCTGCATCGACAACGGCGGCGAAGAAGGTGAGAAGGATCGCGAGGTAGCGCGTGGTTCCAGCCATGAGTGTTCTAACCATAGGTCTTGTCCTCGTCACGACGATAGCCGAGGCGCGCCAGCGCCAGGCTGAGTAGGGAGAAGATAGCGAGATAGGCGAGGTGCGCTCCGAGCGGGCTCCCGGCGTCCATGTCGATCACCTTGAGCGCCACCTGCGCGAAGTGAAACGCCGGCAGCATCGTAGCGATCTTCTGAATCGTCTCCGGCAGCACCTGGAGGGGGATCCAGAGGCCGGAGAGGAAGCCCATCGGCAGGTAGATGAGATTCACCACCGCCGGCGCCGAGTTGGGGCCGCACCAATAGCCGAGCGCGAGCCCCATGGCGCAGAAAGGCACGCTGCCGAGAACGAGCGTCGCCGCCAGAAGCGCCCAGCGTGCGAGAGCCATCTCGACGCCGCCGAAGACGATCGCCACGCCGTAGAGCAGCGCGACGATGATGGTGCTGAAGAGAAACGCCATGCCGAGCTTGGCGACGAAGTAGGCCGACGGCGGGGCGGGACTGGCGCGACGCAGCAGCATCCACCCCTGCCCGCGCTCGATCGCCACCCCGACGCCGAAGCCGAAGAGCGAGGCGCCGATGACGCCGAAGGCACCGTAGGTGGCCAGCAGGTAGTGCGACAGGTCGAACCCGCCCGGCGGAGAGAAGGTGAGGCCGAAGAAGGCATAGAAGAGCACCGGGAAGGCGATCGTCGGCAGGGCGAACGCCGGCAGGCGCAGCACCTTGAGGAACTCGAGTTTCGCCTCGAGGGTGTAGATCCGCCCGAGCGCCGGGCGGGCCGGGGATGCAGAGGCGTCATGCAGGGTGGTGGTGTTCATCAGGCGGCTCCTTCTTCGAGTTCGGGCACCGATGCGGTGAGGGAGAGGAACGCTTCCTCGAGACCGGCTCCCGTCACCTCGAGATCGGTCAGGCCGGCGTCGCGAGCGAGCAGTTCGCGTACGAGTGCTTCGGCGTGAGAGGTCAGGACTTCGATCGCCGAACCGTCGCGCCGCACCCTCTGCACGTCGGCGAAGGCGGCGATCGTCGGTGGCTCGAGCGAGGTGCGGCAGCGGACCCGCCGGGCGGCGGCTCGCGCCTTGATCTCGTCCGGAGTGCCGTCTGCGACGATCCGGCCGCGGTCGATGACGACGATCCGGTCGGCGAGGGCATCGGCCTCCTCGAGGTAGTGGGTGGTCAGGAGCACCGTGCGTCCCGTCGATACGAGGGTGCGGATGTGCTCCCAGAAAGCGCGCCTCCGCGTGACGTCGAGGCCGACCGTCGGTTCGTCGAGGAACAGCAGCTCCGGATTGCCGCACACCGCCAGGGCGAAGAGCAACCGCTGCTGCTGTCCGCCGGAGAGCCTGCCGTAGTGCTGATCGGCGAACTCGTCGAGACCGGCTGCCGCGAGCACCTCGTCGAGCGGCAGCGGAGCGGGGTAGTACGAGGAGAACAGGCGCACGTGCTCACGCACCGTCAACGTCGGCGGCACGCTGGCGATTTGCATCATCGCGCCGGTGCGGATGCGCCGCGAGAGATCGGCGGGATCGCCGCCGAAGATCTCGGCGCGCCCCTCGTCGAGCGCGGACAGTCCGAGCAGCGAGCGCACCGCCGTCGTCTTGCCGGCACCGTTCGGGCCGAGCAGGGCGGTCACCTCGCCGCGTCGCAGGACGAGATCGACGCTGTCGAGCGCGGTCACCTCGCCGAATCGCTTGACGGCTCCGGTCAGCGCCGCGGCGTGGGAAGGGCTCCTGGTGGAAGTCGAAGAGAACATGGTGGGCTCCTTTCGACCCTAGAGTGCCCACCGGCGTCGCCCTGCGGCAGGGCCGTTCGTCACCACTTCGGGTGACAACTGTCACGCCGGCCTTGCCAGCTAGCGGCGGCTGAGCCGGTAGAGGAGGACGGCAGCGCGTTCCGCCTGCACCGTCAGGGTGTCGAGGTCGGCGACCTCGTCCACCGTGTGCCCGCCCCGCCCCATGAGGCCGATGCCGTCGAGACACTGAGGCACCAGCGAGGCGACGAACGAGATGTCCGCGGCTCCTGCCCGTCTTGGATCGACGGCTGCCACCGGACCGTGGCCGAGATCCCGGCTCGCCTCGTCGAAGCGACCCAGGAGCGCCCGGTTTCCCTCGGTCGCCGCCATCGGCGGATAGCCGGGCGAAAACTCGACCTCGGCGCGCGTGCCCGGGAGCGCCTCCCCGGTTGCCGCCCGCATCGCTTCGGTCGCGTCGGAGTACTGCTCCGGCGACAGCGCGCGAAGGTCGCCGGTGACGATCGCCGCCGCGGCGACGACGTTGCTCTTGCCGAACGCGGTGCCGCTCGACTGCGCCGGGTCGTCGGTCACGTCGGTGCCGCCGACGATCCGTCCCGGGCTGAACGTGAGGTCATCGAACGCCTCGAGTCGCTGCCGGAAGAGGTCGAGCAGGTGCGCCGTCCCGAGAATCGCACCGGCCCCGACCTCGGGCTGGAAGATCTGGGACGAATGGGCGGCGGTGCCGCTCACCTTCAGCTGCCACTGGGTCGAGCCGCGCCTCGCGACCACTGCGGTGGCCGGATTGCTGTCACCGTCCTCGAAGCCGAGCGCGTAGTCGGCGCCGCGGGCCGCCTCGATCAGGGGCGCCCGGGCGAGCTCGAGCGGCCGGCCGCTCTTCTCCTCGTCGCCGGTCAGGACGACCCGCAGATCGAGGTCGTCGAGGGCTCCGACGGTGTCGAGCGCTTCGAGTGCCAGCAGCATGACGACGTTGCCGCCCTTCATGTCCGTGACTCCCGGACCGCTCGCTTCGTTGCCGGGCAGGCGCTCGTAGCGCTGGAACGGGCTCGAGGGCTCGAACACGGTGTCGAGGTGCCCGATGAGCAGCACCGTCGGGCCGGCCCCGGGCCGCTCGGCGATCAGGTGACCGGCACGCCCGAACGGTGCGCCGTCGATCCAGCGCGTCTCGAAGCCGAGTGCCTCGAAGGGTGCCGCAAACAGCTCGCCGACGGCACGAACGCCGTCGAAGTGGAGCGTCCCGCTGTTGATGTTGACGCTCGTCTCCAGCAGCTCGAGAGCCGCCGCTTCGCGGCTCGCGATAGCGTCGACGAGCGCTTCTTCGGCGGGTGAGAGCTCGGCGCCGGCGGGGAACGCGGTCAGGAGGGTGGCACAGAGAAGGAGCGCTGCTGCAGGGAGACGATGGATCATGGCCCAACGATGCCACAGCCGGGTCGAAGACGGTGCCGAAACAGTTGTAACTCCCGAGGGGCGGTCGCCGTATGCCACACCGGAGGAGACGATGAAGGCACGAACGATCCTGACAGTCCTCACCCTGACCGTCGCGGCGACGCTGTGCACGGCCGAGACGGCGCCCGAGACGGCGCCAGGCCTGACCTTCCGCGACGTCGTCGACGTCGAAGCCTCGGCGCCGTTCCTGCAACCGGTGGAGCGGGGGCAATCCGTCCGTGTCCGTTTTCCGGTCGGCTCACTCCGCATCGAGGCGCGCGACGTCTTTGCGGTCGAGACGACGCTCGACATCACCTGCCGCAAGCTCTCCGAACGCCTGTGTGAGCGGTATCGTTCGCGACTGCGGCTCGAGGGAGAGGTGCGTGACGGGGTGGTTGAGGTTCGACTCGTCGGGCTGCCGAAGTGGAAGTTGCGCAAGCTCCAGCTCGAGGGCGAGGTGATCGTTCCCCGGTGGGCGCCGCTCGAGGCGCGCATCGGCATCGGCGACGTCGACATCGTCGCTCCCGATCGCGACCTCGCCGTGGCGATGGGGATCGGCGACCTCACGGTGCACGCGCCGTACGAGCTGTTCGGTGCCGTGGCTGCGAAGACCGGCATCGGTGACGCCACCGTCAGCGGGCGCGCCCGAGCGCACACCCGCCGCAAGCGGCTGATCGGCGCTCGGGTTCGCTGGGAAGAGGGCGTCGGCGAGTCGTCGATCCGCGTCGGCCTGAGAATCGGAGACGCCAGGGTCGTTCTCGAGTGATGGCACGGCTGGATGTCACGACAGTTCGAGGAGGTAGTCGACGCTTGCGAGAAGCGCGTCTACAGCTACGCCTGTCACCTGCTGGGCGATCTGGCGGCCGCGCAGGACGTCACTCAGGAGGCGTTCCTGCGGCTGTGGCGCAACTGGTCGTCGATCGATCTGCCGCGGGTCGAGGCGTGGCTCACGAGGGTGACCCGCAACCTCTGCTACGACCGGCTGCGCCGCCGGCGGACGGCGGCACAGTACGTGGCGCCGACCGGCGACGGCGACCCCGATCTGTTCGAGGCCCGGGAGCCGGGGCCGAGCGACGAGGCGGAGGCGACCGAGTTCCGGGGGCGGCTTCAGGCGGCCCTCGCGCGACTGACCGAACCGACCCGCAGCGCTCTGGTGCTGCGCGAGGTGCTCGGCTACCCCTACGCGGACATCGCCGCGGCGCTCGAGGTACCGCTCAACAGCGTGCGGGTCTATCTGCACCGTGGCCGCAAACGGCTGCGGGAGGAACTGTCGAAGGTCTACGGCGATGAGTGAGCGCGCGGTGCACTGCTCCGAGGTCGAGCCGCGACTCGAAGCGTGGGCGGATGGCCTGATGGAGGCGGCGGAGGCGGAGAGCCTCGCCCGCCACCTCGCCGGCTGTTCGTCGTGCGAGGCGCAGGCTCGGCTGGCGGCACGGATCCGCGACGAGCTTGCCGCACTACCGCAGTTCGAACCGCCGGCCGACCTCTCGCGACGGCTGCGGGAGTTGCCGCGAAGCGAGTCGCAGCGCAAGTCCGTGACGTGGCTTCCCCGCCTCGCCGCCGCGCTTCTGGTGGCTCTCGGTCTGTCGACGTGGTTCGCGACCGTTCGCGGTCCGGAAACGGATGCGTCGAGCACGCCCGAAGTCGTGGCGACGGGTCCTCGTACGGCCGCTCCCAGTGCCGAGCTGCTGGCGGCCGAGCGCGACATGCGCCAGGCGCTCGCCATCGTTGCGCGTCTGTCGCAGCGCGCCGGAGACGACGTGCGACGCGAACTCGATCCGTCGGAGCTCGTCGGCCCGGCGCTGCGAAGACTCGATCGGTCGCTCGGCTTCGGCCGTACCGGCGCCATCCCCAACTCCACGCAGCCCAACCGCACGCAGCCCAACAGCACGAAGGAGAGTTGAAGTGACGAAACGATTCCCGAGAATCGCCTGGGCAGCGGCATGGCTCGGCCTCTCGCTCGCCGCGGCGCCGGCCGCTCGCTCGCAGGCGGAGGGCCACGTCGGCAGCTTTCCGGCCGAATACCTCGAACTGTTCGACGGCGACGAGGTCAGCATCGAGATCAACCTCTTCGGCGCCATGCTCAACATGGTGTCGGCCTTCGTCGGCGACGCGGAACCGGAGTTCGCCGCCCTGGTGGGCGACCTCGAGGAGGTGCGGGTGCGCAGTGGCGAGCTCTCGCCCGCGCGGCTCGACGAAGTGCGGGAGCGCTTCGACGCCGGTAGCGAATGGCTCGGTGCCAACGGGTGGGTGGCGATGGTTCGCGTCAGCGAGCCGGGCTCCGAGGTGCGGGTGTTTGCGCGGCCGGCGGACGACGCCCTGATGGGGTTGACGGTGCTGGCCCTCGAGGAGAACGAAGCGACGGTCGTCAATCTGATCGGGCGCATCGACCCGAAGACGATCGCCCGGCTGATCGAGGGCTTCGATATCAACGGTGTCGACATCGATCGTCTCGAAGACCTGCCGCCACTCGAGGAGATCGAGCCGTGAAGCGCTTCGCCACTTCTGCCGTCGTCCTCGCGACTCTCTTTTTGGTCGCCTGCGACGGCAGCAAGCCGCCGAGCGCCGACGCGGTTGCCCGCTATGTGGAGCGATCGATCCCCGGCACTGAGCTGCGTCGCGAGTCGCGGGTCCGGCTCGGCCGCTTCACCTTCGCGCTCGCCAGGGGCGCCATGAAGCTGGTCGCGGCGGACGACCGCGAGACGCGGCGAGCCCTGTCGCGAGTCCGACGGGTGGATATCGCCAGCTACGAGGTCGTTACGCCCGACACCGCGGAGACCGGCCCGGCCGGTCCCGGCATCGACGAGTTGCGGATCCCGGCCCAGCTGGAGAAGGCGCTCGAGGCGCAGGGTTGGTCGGCGATGGTGCGCACCCGTGAGCTCGATTCGCAGACCTGGATCTACCTCAGGCACGACGAAGACGGCTCGATCAGGAACCTCTACATCGTCGAGCTCGATGCCTGGGAGCTGACGGTGATCGATCTCGCGGGCAAGCTCGACCGACTGGTGGCGGAGGCGGTCGCCGACGACACCGACGCCTTCGTCGGCGCACTCAGCTCCTGAGTCGCCGTCGCACCGCGAGGGCATCGCGCAGCATCGCCGCGCCGTCGCGCAGCGGCCGGACGGTCGACTCGGCGGTGTCGTTCCACTTGACGCCGACCTCGACGACGCCGACCCCCTCGCGCCGGGCGAGCTCGATCAGCTCGAGATCGAAGGCGAAGCCGTCGAGGGTGAGTCGGGGAAAGAGGCCGCGCGCCGCCTCGCCGTCGAGCAGCTTGAAGCCGCACTGCGTGTCGCGTACCCCACGGCAAAGTCCCATCAGGTGGACGGCGGAGTTGAACATCCAGCTCGCCGCCCGGCGTGCGAGCTTGCGCTCGAGCCGGGAGTCGGGCAGCCGCCGACTGCCGAGGACGAGGCCTGCCTCTTCGAGACTCGGCTCGAGACGCTCGAGTTCGCGAATCGGCGTCGAGAGATCGGCGTCGCACAGCAGGACCCGCCGGCCGACCGAGTCCGCGACGCCGCGGCGCAGCGCTGCACCCTTGCCACGGTTCCCAGGCTGCCGCAGGAGCCGGGCGGCCCGGTCGTCGTGGGCCGCGACCAGCTCGGCTGTGGCATCCGTCGAGCCGTCGTCGACGACGAGCACCTCGTAGCCGCCCGGGCGAGCACCGAGGTAGCGGGAGATCCGCTCGAGGGAGGCGGCGATGGTGTGTGCCTCGTTGAGGGCCGGCACTACGACCGAGACCTCTACGACCGAGACCTCCGGCGCCAAGCTCAACTCCGAGCCTCGCCTTTGCACGCGACGCGCACCTTCCGGCTGCCCTCCACGTGATCGATCCGGCGCTCGCTCCCGGGAAGGGCCGCGATGAAGTCGTCGTGCTCGGCCTCGTCCCACAGCACGCAGGCGAGCGGAGAGGCGCCCCAATGGGACTCCAGCTCGGCGACCGTCACGGCGTTCGGGATCGATCTCTCGAGGTAGAACGCATAGCCGCCGCGGACATGGCCGTTGAGCGGCAGGTAGCTGGTGAGTACCGCTCCCCGCGGCAGTTCGCGGCGCAGCCGCTCGGCGAGCTCGCGCGACGACTTCACGGGATCGACCGCCGTATGAAGATGAAGGGCGATCAGCAGGTAGAGCCCGGCAAACGCGCCGGCGAGGGCGATGGGCGCGAAGCGGCGGGTGCGGTGCTGGAGGAGCGGGAACAGCACGATGCCGCCGAGAAAGGCGATCACGGTCGAGCTCAGCGGCACCGACAGTCCGGCCGGCAGCTCCATGCGTTGGGCGATCTGCGGCAGAGCGAGCGCGGCGAGGGTCAGCAACAGACCGAGGCTCGCCACCGCCGTCAGGAGCAGCATCCTCGACCACCGGCCGAGACAGCCGGCGACGAGCCTCTCCGTGACTCCGGCGGCGAGCCAGGCGATCGCCGGCGCTGCAGGCAGCATGTACGGCTCGCGCTTGCTGTCCGAGAGCGAGAAGAACAGCAGCGGGACGAGCCACCACAGCCAGGTGAGGCGCTCCCCCGGCCTCAGCTCGCCTCGGCGCCGGCGGCTCCAGCCGTCGACGATCGCTGCCGGCACCAGCCACGACCACGGTACGAAGGTCATCCAGTGGTACTTCAGGTAGTACCACCACGGCTGGTCGTGGTCCCACGCATCGACGAAGCGCGAGAAGTTCTGACGCAGGAGCATCTCGTGGAGCGCGTCGCTCCGGCCGTCGAGCCACAGCAGCAGGTAGGCCGGCGTCGCCAGCAGGAGGAAGACGGCGAAGCCCCATCCGAGTCCCGGCAGCAGGCGCCGCCAATCCTGGCGGCGGGCGACCAGATAGGCCGAAAGGATCAGGCCGGGCACGACGATCGACACCGGCCCCTTGCCGGCGAACCCGAGGCCGGCACCACAGCCGGCGACCAGCCAGGCCGAGCGGCCACTGAGTCGAAGGCCGAGACGCTCGGCGTCGAGCCGCAGCGCCAGCGGGACCACAGCGCCGAGGGTGCCGAGCAGGACGAACGAGTCCATCTGCGCGTTGCGGGCGTTGAACCAGACTGCGTAGGTAGTGACGAAACAAGCGGCCGCCAACCAGGCGCGCCGCCGACCGTCATAGAGGGCGACGACGACGAACAGCAGTGCCGTCGAGACGACGCCGGCGAGGCACACCGGCAGGCGCACGGTCACCTCGCTGACCCCGCCCGCAAGGTGCGAGACACCGGCAGCCATCCAGTAGAGGAGGACCGGCTTCTCGACGAAGTCGCGGCCGTTGAGCTGGGGGACGATCCAGTGGCCGCCCTCGAGGGTCTCGACGACGATGCGGCCGTAGGTCGGCTCGTTCGGGTTCCACAAGTCGCGCGCGCCGAGCCCGACACCGAGAAAGATCATCGCTGCGACCACGAGCCACTTCGAGTCGCGCCGGAGCGCACGGGCGGTCGGAGATCGTGGCGTCGGCATCGGCGCTCGAAAAGAGTGTCGGCGAGGGGAGCGGTCTCCTGAGAATACCGCCGGGCGCGTCGCGGTTCCGTGGCGATGGCAGACACGGTGCGGCTGGGGGACAATCCGGCTGTGCTCGAAGCGACGGCGATCGAACGACGAGGGGATGCCGGCGAACGGTTGCTCCTGCCGACCGATCTGGCCCTCAGGGGGGGAGACCGCGTGGCTCTCGAAGGGCCGTCCGGCTCCGGCAAGTCGGTGCTCCTGCGCGCGCTGGTGCAGCTCGATCCGCTGACCGCGGGCCGGATCGAGTGGCAAGGTCGATCGGTGTCGGGCGACCTGCTGCCCGCCTTCCGCCGCCGGGTCGCCTACCTCCCCCAGCGACCGATGCTCGACGACCGGCCGGTGGTCGAGCAGCTCGAGGATCCTTGGCGGCTCGCCACGGCGCAGGGCGCATTCTTCGATCGAGCCCGGGCGGCGGCGATGGTGGCGGCGCTCGGTCGCGAGGAGCGCTTCCTCGACGTGGATGGGACGCACCTCTCCGGCGGCGAGGGCCAGCTCCTGGCGCTCGTGCGCACGTTGCTGGTCGATCCCGAGGTGCTGCTGCTCGACGAGCCGACGGCGGCGATGGACCCGGAGACCCGCGGGCGGGTCGAGGATCACCTCGAGAGCTGGATCACCGATGGCCCGGGGCGCGCCTGGATCTGGGTCAGCCACGACCCGGCTCAGCTCGAGCGCCTGTGCGACCGGAGATTGAGGATCGACGGGGGAGGTCTCGAGCCGTGAACGCCGCCTCGGCCTCCTATCTGGAGCTCTCGTACGGCCGGCTCGGCCTGGCCGCGGCTTTGATTCTCCTCAACGCCGGCCTGTCGATGGCGCTGCGACTCGGCATCGAGCGCCGGCTTCTGATCGCGGCGGTGCGCACGATCGTGCAGCTGCTGCTCGTCGGACTGGTTCTCGAGTGGGTCTTCGGCCTCGATCGCTGGTACGCGGTTGTGGGGATCGCGATGGTGATGGTGCTGGCGGCGGGTCGGGCGGCGATCGGCAACGTCAGCCGCCGCTATCGTGGAGTGTGGCTCGACGGCCTGCTGGCGATGACCCTGTCGTCCTGGGCGGTCACCGCGCTGGCGTTGACGGCGATCGTGCGCCCGGAGCCGTGGTACCTGCCGCAGTACGCCATCCCGCTGCTGGGCATGATGCTCGGCAACTCGCTGAACGGCGTCTCCCTGGGACTCGAGCGACTCGGGGAGGAGCTGGCGACCGGCCGCGAAAGGGTCGATGGTCTGCTGGCGCTCGGCGCTACCCGGTGGGAATCGGCAGCCGAGCCGCTTCGATCGGCGACCCGCACCGGCCTCGTGCCGATCACCAACTCTATGATGGTGGTCGGTATCGTCAGCCTGCCCGGCATGATGACCGGGCAACTGCTCTCCGGCGTCTCGCCGGTCGAAGCGGTCAAGTACCAGGTGATGATCATGTTCCTGATCGCAACGTCCACCGCTCTGGGCACCGTCGTGGTGACGCTCCTGGCCTACCGGCGACTGTTCTCGCGCGACCACCAGTTCCTCAGGTCACGCCTCGTGAGGCGGTCGTCGTGAGAACGATGGAACCTTTCCCGCAGCCGGTGCGTCTGTGTGGACAACCGGTTCCGCCAGTGGTGGCGGAGGAGGAGGCTCGAAGCCGTTGATCGACGTCTCAGACCTGATCGAGCGCTGCAAGGGGGGCGACGACCTCGCCTGGGAGGCGCTGGTGCGCCGCACCCAGGGGCGGATCTACGCCGTCGCCTACTCCTACATGCGCGACCGGGAAGAGGCGCGCGACGCGGCGCAGGAGATCTTCGTCAAGGTGTATCGCAACCTCCATCGGCTCGACGACGAAGCGATCTTCATGCCGTGGCTGCTGCGTCTGGCGCGCAACTCCTGCATCGACCGTCTGCGACGGCTCAAGGTGCGAACCCCGGAGCATGAAGTGCCGGTGGAAGAGGCTCCGCAGCTTCCGACCTCCGAGCCGACCCCGGAGGCCGAGTCGATGGCGGGCGACCGCAAGGCGCTCCTCTACCGCGCCATGGGCGAGATGAGCGAACAGAGCCGGGAGATGATCCAGCTCAAGGACATCCAGGAGCTCAAGCTCGCCGAGATCGCCGAGATGCTCGGCCTGCCGCTCGGCACCGTCAAGTCCCGTTCTCACCGTGCACGGCTCGAACTGGCCGATCTGGTGCGCCGGCTCGATCCCGATTTCGGAGCGGCGCTCTGATGGACTGCCGTCGATTCGAGCTGCGACTGGCGGCCCTCGAGGCGGGTGTACTCGACGGACACGAGCTCGCGGCCTGCGAGCACCACGCGGCCGGGTGCGAGAGCTGTGGTGAGCTGCTGCGCCTGGCGCGGCTCGAGCCGATGACGGATGACGAGCAGCCGGTCGATCTCGCGCCGTCGGTGCTGGCGGCGACCGGTGACGGCTGTGAGGCCGCGCGACGGCTCGCGGCGGCGGAGATCGACGGTGCGCTCGAGCGTCTCGATGCCGCTCTGCTCGAGGAGCATGCCGCGGGGTGCGGCACGTGCCGGGAGTTGCGTCGCACCCTCGCCCGCCTGGCGGTCGAGCTGCCCTGGCTCGCCGAACTCGATCCGGGCGGGGACTTCGTCGACGAGGTGCTGGCGGCGACCCTGCCGTGGTCGATCAAGGCGCGTCGCTGGTGGGCCGAGAGTTGGCCACGCTGGGTGCGCCGTCCGCGCTTCGCTATCGAAGCCGCCTATGTCGGAGTGCTGTTCGTGGTGGTGTTCCTCGGCGCTACCGGGACACCGCTCGCCGCGGTCCCGGAGCGTGCCGCCGAGCTGACGCGGCAGGGGACCGAACGCGTTCGCGCGTCGTCGACGGCGACCGAGATCGAGGAGGCGGCGGTGCAGGCGAAGGGATGGTGGGAGGAGGCCGGATCACGATTGGGAACCTTGTGGGACTCGGCTGCGTCCCTGCTTGAGAACGCCGAAGAGGCGACTCACGAATCCACGGAGACGGACCCATGAGCGAACACGAAGAGCAGATGAACGACCACCAGGACAGCCACGAGCGGGCGCGTGAGAAACGCGCCGACGAACGCCGGGCGCTGCCGCCGATGCCGGCGGCGATCGACCCGCAGCGCAAGTCGCCGCTGCTCGCGGCCTTCCTCTCCCTGATGCCGGGCCTCGGCCAGGTCTACACCGGCTACTACCAGCGCGGCTTCGTCCACCTGGCGGTCGCGGCGACGACGATCACGCTGCTTGCGAGCGGCGAGATGGGCCCGCTGATCCCACTGGCCGGGCTGTTCCTGGCCTTCTTCTGGCTCTACAACGTCGTCGATGCGTGGCGTCGCGCCGCCCTCATCAACGAGGCGCTGGCCGGGCGGACGGCCTTCGAGCTCCCCGCCGACATGGGCATGCCCGGTTTCGCCGGTTCGGTGCCCGCCGGAGCGACGATCGCCGCCATCGGTACGGTGCTGCTGCTCCACACCCGCTTCGACATGTCGCTCGACTGGATCGACGAGTGGTGGCCGGTGGCGCTGATCCTCTTCGGCGGCTACCTGATCTGGAAGGCGAAGCAGGATCAGTCGAAGCCCGCTGCCGAGAGCGACGAGTACTAGCCAGAGCCACTCAGACCTCGAGATCCCGAGACGCCCGGCGAATCGACGCCGGGCGTCTTTCTTTTCGAGCTTTCGAGGCGCGACAGGAGTCTTCAGTCGGGCTGGGCTGAGCCCGTTTCGTCCTGGTGGGCGGAGCCCGACATCCGATCGAGAATCGCCTGGAACCTCGGCTCGTCTCGCAGAGAGTCGAGATCGGTGTCGTGCTCGAACCACGCCTTGAAGCCGAAATTCTCCTCGCTCGCCTTCTCGAGGCAGTCGAGCGCCTTGTCCCGAAGGCCGGCGAGAGCGTAGAAGCAGCCGACGTTGTAGAGCGTCGTCGGTGCCTCGGGATCGATCGCCAGCGCCCGCTCGGCGTTGCGGAACGCTTCTTCCTGGCGTCCCAGATTGAAGAGCGGGAAGGTGCCGAGATAGAGAGCGCGCGCGTCCTGCGGGTTGAGTTCCAGCGCCCGACGAGCCCGCTCGAGCCCGATTCTCGCCGCTTCGGCGGCGCGCTCCTCGTTGCCCAGCGCGTCGTGCACGTTGTGGGCGAGCAGCAGCGCCTGGTAGTCGTGCGGCGCGACCTCGGCCGCCTTCTCCATCAGTTCGACCGCCGGTGCGAAGTCGCCGCGGGTGAAGAGGTCGCGCGCCCAGTACCAGTAGGGCTCGAACAGGTTCGGGTTGAGTTCGATCGAGCGGCGAAAGCATCCTTCAGCCTCGTCGCTGGAGCCGCGCAGGGAGAGCACGTAGCCGCGGGAAGCATGCGCCTCGGCGGACTCCGGCGCCAGCTCGATCGCCCTGAGGCTGGCGCGCCCCGCCTCCTCGAGATTGTCGTCGCACGATCCGAACCAGCCGTAGCGCCAGCAGTGAGTGTCGGCGATGCCGGCCCACGCCGGGGCGTACTCCGGGTCGATCTCGATCGCCCGATGAAACATCTCGAGGGCACGGTCGAGGCCGGAGCGTGTCGTCAGCGCGGTGAAGCGGCGCCCTCGCAGATAGGCATCGTAGGCCTCGATGTCGGCCACCGGTTTGCGCAGCGATCGCCGCTCGGCCGGTGACAGGGTGACGTCGAGAGCGTCGGCGATCCGCTGGGCGATGTCCTCCTGGATGGCGAAGATGTCGGTCAACTCCCGGTCGTAGCGATCGGCCCACAGGTGGAAGCCGTCGGCGACGTTGACCAGCTGAACGCTGATCCGCACCCGGTCGCCGTCCTTGCGCACGCTGCCGTCGAGGATCGCCTGGGCATCGAGTCGCGACCCCATCTCACGCAGGTCGAGCGCCCCGGCCCGCGCCTGGAAGCTCGACGCGCGGGCCACGACGCAGACCGACTCGAGGCGCGCCAGAGCGCCGACGATCTCCTCGGCAATGCCGGCGCAGAAGTACTCCTGGTCCTTCTCGCGGCTCATGTCGACGAACGGCAGCACCGCGACCGTGATGCGCTCCCGCTCCTCGGCCGCCTGCACCTCGGTCTGCAGATCCTCGAGGGCGTTGCGCAGCCCGCGTGCCGACTCGTAGCGTCGCTCGGGATCCTTGTGCAGGCAGCGTCTCAACACCCTGGCGAGCTGACGCGGCAGGTCGGGACGGATCTGGTCGACCGGTCGCGGACTGTCGCGCAGGATCGCCGAGATCAGATCGCCGGCCGTGGCGCCCCGGAACGGCCGCTCACCGGTCGCCAGCTCGTACAGCATCACTCCGAGAGCGAAGACGTCGGAGCGCGGATCGACGATGCCGCCGCGCACCTGCTCCGGCGCCATGTAGGGGAGCGATCCGATCACCATCCCCCGCTCGGTCAACGGCTCGGTCGCGGAGTCGACCGGCCGGTCGACTCCCGAAGACTTGGCGAGCCCGAAATCGAGCACCCGCGGGCAGCCGTCGGCCGCCAGCATCACGTTGGCCGGCTTGAGATCGCGGTGGGTAATGCCCCTGGCGTGGGCGGCGGCCAGCGCATCGGCGAGTGCGACCCCGATCTCGAGCAGGCGGTCGAGTTCGAAGCCACCCGCCGGCAGCGCGGCGGCGAGCGTCTCCCCCTCCACCCACGCCATGGTGAGGAACGGCCGTCCGCGGTCCTGATCGATCGAGTAGATCGTGACGATGTTCGGGTGCTCGAGCTGTGCGAGCGTCTCGGCCTCGCGGTGAAAGCGATCGAGCAGCGCCTGGTCGTCGAGGAAGCGCTCTGGCAGCAGCTTGACGGCGACGGTGCGCCGCAGGCGCTGGTCCTCGGCGCGGTACACCTCACCCATCGCGCCGGCGCCGGCGCGTTCGAGCAGGCGATAGTGGAGCAATGTCTCGCCGACCATGGCCGCGGCCGATTGTCCCACGGCCACGGTCGGCGAGAGGAGCCGGTCCTCGCCCGGGCTAGAAGCGCAGCCGGTAGGTCGCCACCACCCGGCGCTCCGGCTGCGGCCGGAAGAACGCGGCGTTCGAGAACTCGGCGTAGAGCTCGTCGGTGAGGTTGTCGACCACCACACCAAGATGGTGCCGCAGCCGTCCGGTCGTGCCGACCTCGTAGCCGGCGGCGAGGGTGTGGACGGTGAACGACGGCAGCTCGGGGCCGACAGGGGGCACCGGCTCGCCGGGATCGAGATTGGCGCGATCGCCGCCGTTGTGCCGCAGCCGGTACTCGACCCAGCCGCGACCGCCGTCCGGCTGCCAGCGGCCGAACAGATTGAGCTTCTCGCCGAAGGTGTCGCCGGTCGGCGGGTTGGCGGAGTCGAGCCGCTCGGCGTCGAGATAGGTCGCGTTGCCGCCGAGAGTCCAGGCGTTGCCGAGCCGCTGCTGAACCAGGAGCTCCACTCCCTCGTAGCGCAGCCGGTCGATGTTGCGCTGCTGGACGACGAAGGTGACGCCGCTCTGGGCGATCTCGTCCTGGACGTCGGTGGGGAGCGCAGCGATGTCGGCACCGGTCAGGAAGTACTGCACGATCCCGTCGTCTATGTCGGTGCGGAAGAGGTTGAGTTCCATGAGGGTGTCGGCGCGGCGGTACTTGAGGCCGAGATCGACCGTCTCACTGTCTTCGGACGTCAGGTCGGGGTTGAGGATCTGGAAGCCGATCCCCTCCGGGGTGAGGCCGTTGAACAGCCGCTCGATCAGGTTCGGAGCGCGGAACGCCGAGCCCCAGGCGAGCGAGAGGTGAATGTTGTCGCTGGCGCGGAAGAGCGCGCTCGCCGAGGCGACGGTGGCGCTGTCGCTGAAGTCGAGGCCCGAGATGTCCCAGCCGGGCGTGGCCTCGGCGCGGGTATCGACTGTCTGTGAGCGCGCACCGAAGGTGAGCTTCCAGCGATCTCCCGCCGCCAGCTCCGTCTGAGCGAAGATGCCGGCGCTCGAGTTGGTGGCGTTGGGGGCGTTGGCGACGGTGTCGGTCTGGACGTCGACGACGGCGAACGGGGGAAACGGGAAGGCGATGGTGGTCGTCGTCACGGAAGCGTCGGTGTTGAACGACTCGTCCTCGTAGGCCTCGACCCCGTAGGTCAGCAGGTGGCGGCCGCCGAAGCTCTTGACCGCTTCGAGACGCAGGCCGAGCGAGTCGAGATCGGTGAAGTTGTCGGTGTCGGCCTGGACCGACGAGTTCGGGAAGCCGGGCGCGATCGGGCCGATGTCGATGAAGATGTCGTTGACCAGGTTGCGCTCGTTGCTCTGGTGGTAGAGCTGGGCGTCGAGCGAGTCGATCCACGGCAGCGCGAAGTCGCTGCCGGTGTAGGAGAGCGCCAGCCGATCGAAGTCCTGGAACGGATAGAGGATGCGAATCCTGGCCCCGGAGTCGTCGCCGATCAGCTCCGGTTCGACGAAGCCGAAGCCGGTGTCGTCGGCGCGGTAGCGGTTCCATCGCAAGCGCAGGTCGCTCGAGTCGTCGAGCGCCCAGACGAGGCTGGCCGACACGCTCGTGTCGTCGAGCCCGGTGTCGGTGACCGTGGCGCCGTCCGTCAGGTCGATCGCGCCGAAGCTGCCGGCGGCGGCGTCGTAGTCGTCGAACGAACGCTCGGTGAGCGAGAGCTTCCAGGCGCTGCGTTCGCCGCCGCCGGAAAGGTGGGCTCCGAACTGCGTGCCGCTGCCGGCAGAGGCGTAGCGGCCGGAAAGCGAGCCGGCGAAATCGGAGCCGATGATCGCGGAGCGGGTCACCAGGTTGAGCACGCCGCCGATGGCGTCACTGCCGTAAAGCACGGACGACGGGCCGCGCACGACCTCCATCACCGCGACGTCGTCGATGTCGACGAGGCCCGGGATCTCACCGAAGTCGGTCTGACGACGAGGATTGTTCATCCGCAGGCCGTTCTCGAGGAAGAGGACCCTCAGTCCCCGCTGGCCGCGGACGATCGGACGCGACTGGTTGGGACCGACGCCGTCCACGTCGACTCCGGGTTCGGAGCGCAGAAGGTCGGAGGCGTTCTGCGGCGCCACCGTCTCGATCTCCTCGGCGGTGATGACGTTCACCGGATTGGCGATCTCGAAGGTGTCGATCTCGGAGCCGGTGGCGGTCACCGTGGTGGTGGCGAAGAACGACGCAGGCTCCTCGGTCGAGGCGCCGTCGTCCTGCGCGCTCAGTGGGATGGAGAGGGCGAGCAGGGGGGCGAGCAGCAGAGCGAGTCGGGAGGTGGCGGGAGACATGTCGGGCTCCGTTGGGGTCGGATCCACGGCGCGGGCCCTGACGGCCGAGCTGTCGCGGATGTTGAGCCGGTAGCCGCGATAAATGCACAGCAGTCCGACCAGTTCGGTGATGTAGAGCGCTTCGACGTAGCCGAAGCGGGTGAAGGAACCGCCGATCCCCGGCAGCAGGGCGCCGACGGCGATCCAGATGTTGCCCAGGTAGCGGTGGCGCAGGCTCGAGTGACGGCGAAAGCGGATCGCGGAGACGATCGCTCCACCGACCAGGAAGATCAGCGAGTAGATGTTGATGAACGGGCTGAGCAGCCGCACCCATCCCCATTCGAGGACGTCGCCCGACAGACGGAACTCCTGGGCCCGTTCGACGGCGATCGGGCTCGCCAGAAGGCACAGCGAGGCGACGAGGATGAAGCCGCTGGCGATCCACGCCGAAGCGACGGCGAAGCGCCGCCGCATGAGCAGGAAGATGCTTCCCTGCGCGAGCGGGTAGCCGCCGAGGAAGGCGCCGGCGATGTACCACGCTTTGAACACGGCGGGGTGCCAACCGGCGATCGACGTCCACGCCTCGGTGAAGGTGCCGATGCCGTAGGTGACCATGCCGATGCCCCACCACAGCAGGTGGGCGCCGCCACCCTTGTCGCGATAGCGGCGAAAAAGGTTGTAGCTGAAGAAGGCCGAGAACAGTGTCGTGACGGCGGGCAGGTAGAGCACGCCGCGATGCAGATCTTCGAGAGCCATGATCGGTTCTCCCAATGGAAATGGAAGCGTCCGGGCGAGGAGCCCGGGGGGGCCGCCGGCACGAAAAGCCGGCGAAGCGTCAGGCAGGGGCTCTCAGACGAGCGGCGGCGCGCGGGCGCCGGCGGGGCGCCGGCTTGCGGCCGGAGGCAGGCCGGGCGAGCAGGTCCGGGCGAAGGCGACCGGTACCAGCCGCTGAGGCTCTCGCGGGCGCAACGCGGCCGCTCCGGCCGCGAGGGCGAGAGCGAGCGTCGGCGCTGCCAGCCACGGCAAGGTCGCCTCGGTCGCCGCCACCGGAGTGATCCCCGCCGCCGCGTGCAGCAGGGCGACGAGAAGCCACAGGACCGCCGATCGGCGACCGGAGAAGAGCGAGCTGTGGCGCCGGTAGAGGGCGAGCATCGCCGTCAGCAGCACGGCGGACGCCAACCAGCGCGCGATCACTCCGGGCTCGAACAGCGAACCGTCGCTCCAGCGGCTCCACAGGAGGCGCGCATGGAGGACGATCAGCGCGGCGGTGAAAAGGCCGCTACCGAGACGGCGGAGCTGGCGCAGGTCGGTGACGTTCATGGCGTACGTCCGCGGGACGGTGCCTTCGTAGTTCGGAGACACTGTACCGGAGAACGGTTACCGGTGGGTTACTGCGGCGCGTCGAGAGCCTCGAGCTCGTCGACGATGGCGGCGACGACCTCGAAGCCACCTCGCCAGAACTCCTCGTCGTTCGGGTCGACCCCCGCCTCGGCCAGGACCTCGACCGGCGGTGCCGAACCTCCGGCGGCAAGCATCTCCAGGTAGCCGGGGACGAAGGAGGCCCCCTCCTCCTGGTAGCGCCGGTAGAGCGCCAGCACGAGGAGCTGGCCGAAGCTGTAGGCATAGCAGTAGAACGGCGTGTGGTAGATGTGCGGGATCGTCACCCACTCGCGCCGGAAGTCGTCGGAGAGCTCGACCGCATCACCGAACTGCTCCTCGAGGGTCGAGAAGTAGAGCGCATCGAGCTCCGACGCCGCGGCGCCTCCGGCGATCGCCTCATGCGCGGCGATTTCGAAGCGGGTGAAGTACGCCTGCCGCATCACCGTGGCGTAGATGTCGTCCATCTGCGCCGCCAGCAGCTCGCGCCGCACGGCGGGGTCGGCCTCGTTTGCCAGCAGGCGGTCGGTCAGCAACTGCTCGGCGAACACCGAGGCGGTCTCGGCGAGCGGCAGGCAGGAGTGCTGGGTCAGCACCGTGTGCTCGTCGGCGAGCAGGCTGTGGACCGCGTGGCCCAGCTCGTGCGCCATCGTCGCCACGTCGCGCACTTTGCCGGTGTAGTTCAAGAGCACCCAAGGCGCCTGGCGCGGCAGCACGGTCGAGCAGAAGGCGCCGCTCTTCTTGCCCGGCCGGATCTCGCTGTCGACGTGGTCGTCGGCGAACACCCGCCGGGCACGTGCGGCGAAGTCGGCGTCGAAGTCGCGGAAGGTGTCGAGCACCATCGCCACCGCCCGCTCGTAGGGAATCTCCTTGTCGCTCGACGCCAGCGGGGCGTAGAGATCGTAGCGGCGCAACCGCTCCATCCCGAGCCATTCCGCCTTGAGCCGGAAGTAGCGCCGGAAGAGCGAGACGTGCTCCGTGGCGACGTCGAGGAGCACCTCCACGGCGGCGTCCGGAATGTCGTTGCCGGCGTTGCGCACCGCGATCGGCGAGCCGTAGCCGCGCAGCTCGAGCCCCTCCTCGGCCCAGTCGCGCACCCGGTGGACGTAGATCTGGCCGAGGATCGCCGCCTCGCCGTCGAACACCCGATGGAGCTCCCGGTAGGCGGCGGCGCGGCGCTGGGGGTCGATCGAATAGACGTGACTCATCAGCTCGCCGCGGGTGAGCGTCTGCGTTTCGCCGTCCTCCTCGAGGGTGAACTCGAGGCGGTTGGTGAGCATCGAGTAGACCGTCATCAGGGCGCTCATGCCGTTGGCGTCCTTGACGTTGACGATCTGCTCCGAGCGCTCGTCCAGGGTGAACGGCTTGAGCCGCCGCAGATCCTCGAGGAAGAAGCGGTGGTCGGCGTGCGTCTCCTCCGCGGGCAGCAGTCGCGCGGCCGCGTCGTCGTCGAGCTCCTTCCACCAGAGGCCGAGGAACAGCAGCCGGTTCTGCACGCCGGTGAGCACCTGCTCGATGCGGTTGCGAAACGCGAGGGCCTCCGCCGACTGCGTGTCGGAGGCGAACCACAAAGAGCCGTAGGCCGAGAGCACGTAGAGCCGCTCGACGAGCGCTTCGTACTCGTCGACGATCTCGAGCAGCGTCGCCGGCGCCATCGTCGCATCCAGCTCACCGCGACGCGCCTCGAAAGCGGAGACGAGCTGCTGCACCTCGTCCAGTTTCGCCCGGATCGTCGCCTCCGAGGCGTCCGGCAACAGCTCGTCGAGGGACCAGGTCGTCTGGGTGTAGGTGTGCTCGCTCACGGTCGTTCCTCCGGCGGCGGATGATACCGCCCTGCCCTGCCTCGCGATCAGGGAGCTTGACGGCTTTCGTTTTGTATGTAACCGTTTGGTTACTGATGGAGTCGATGGACGGCACCTTCCGCGCGCTTTCACACCCCGCACGCCGGGCGATTCTCGACATCGTGAAGGAGTCGCCCGGGGCGACCGTGCAGCAGGTCAGCGGCCACTTCGAGATGAGTCGCATCGGCGTGATGAAGCACATCAACCTGCTCGATGACGCCGAGCTGCTGGTCAGCGAGCGCGAGGGGCGTGAGCGACGTCTGTACTTCAACGCGGTGCCGATCCGCCGGATCTACGACCGCTGGACCACCGAGTACAGCTCGTTGTGGGCCGACCGCCTGACCGGCCTCAAATACCGCCTGGAGGCGAAGGAGGAATCGTGAGCGACAGTGAGAGCGCGGTCTTCAGGATCGTCATCGAGAGCACGCTCGACGAGGTGTGGCAGGAGTTGACCCGCACCGACGGCCTGCAGAGGGCGATGTTCAATTCGCGGATGGACACCCGCGGTCTCGAGCCCGGAAACAAGCTGTGCATGCGCACGCCGAACGGTCGCTTCACTTCCGTCGTCGGCACCTTCCTCGAGGTCGAGCAGCCGGTGCGACTCGCGCACACCATGCGCTTCACCTCCTACGACGACCCTGAAGCGACGGTGGTGTACGACTTGAGAGAGGTCGAGGGCGGCGTCGAGCTCACGTTGACCGTCAGCGAGATGACGCCGGGAACGAAATCCACGAAGCAGATGAAGCAGGGCGGGACCTTCATCGTCAAGAACCTCAAGGCGATCGTCGAGACCGGCCGACCGACCTTGGGGGCCCGCCTGCTCTTCGTCGTCTTCAAGCTGATGGGACCGTTGACGCCGAAGCGTCTGCGCTCCGAGAACTGGCCGCGCTGAGCGGCGCTACCTCCCGGGAGATCCCGATGATCCGCAAGCTCCTTGCCGTACTCGCCGGTTTCGCGCTCTGGACCGTCCTGTGGCTGGCCTCGAACCAGCTCGCGCTGCGGCTGTTCTCGACCCGTTTCGACGAGCGGGGGATGACCGACGATGCCGGCCTGCTGGCGGCGTTCGTCGTGCTGTCGGCCCTCTTCTCGATCGCCGCCGGCTGGACGACGACCGCCGTCTCCCGCGCCGGGAGCTCGGTCCTCGCCCTCGTCCTCGGCGCCCTGCTGCTGGCAGTCGGCGTCTTAGTTCAGTCGACGGTATGGGACCAGATGCCGCTGTGGTTCCACCTGAGCTTCCTCGCGCTGCTCGTCCCTGCCAGCGCCGTAGGAGCCAGGCTGCACAACTCCAGCTGAGGCGCCGATAGGGGGTCACGCGTCGCGAGATACTCTGATCGCGATGGACCTCAACCACGTCACCCTGATCGTCACCGAGTTCGAGCGCTCGTACGAGTTCTACCGGCAGCTCGGCCTCGAGCCGATCGTTCACAGCCCGCCCCGCTACGCGCGCTTCCGGTGCCCCGACGGCGAGTCAACGTTGTCGATCGAGGTCACGGGCGATCCGCCGCTGCCGCCCCGGGCGCAGCTCTTCTTCGACTGCGCGGATGTCGATGCAACGGTGGCGGCGCTCGAGGAGGCGGGGCTCCGGTTCCACCAGCCGCCGACCGACATGCCGTACCGCTGGCGCGAAGCGCGGATCGCCGACCCCGACGGGCACGACATCCGGCTCTACAACGCCGGCGAGAACCGGCTCGACCCGCCGTGGAAGATCGGTGCGGAAGAGTCGGCAGAAGAGGACGACTCTCGCCGCTGACGAGCTCGGCCTCTGACGACCTTGTCTGCTGACCACCCCGGCCGCTGACGACCGGCGTCAGTCGGCCGCGCCGACCCGGCGGGCGAGAGCGCCGGCGCCCGTGCCGATGCTCTCGCGCATCCAGGCGAAGACCGACTTGACCCCTCGGAGAACCGGTGCGTCGATCACTTCCGCGCAACCGAGCGAGGTGGCGACCCGCGGCTCGTGGCCGCGGTACCGGGGCGGCAACCGGAACAGCACATCGCCGCGATCGCCGGACGCCGTCTCGCGGATCTGCGGGCAGACCAGCGCGCGCTCGAGCCGATTCGGCACGCTGCCGAGGTCGATGCTGCGAGACCGCAGAACGAGCCACGGCCGGTAGCGGAAGGACAGCCGACCGTCGCCGGCCTCGAGCCGGCCGACGGCGCGCGTCGGAATGCCGTGCGTCCGCCCGGCGGTGAAGGCGACGACCGGGCCGTCGGCGCCGGCCGCGCCATCCGCGCCGAGGCGCCGATGCCGGCCGGTCAGCAGATCCCAGGCGACGATCGATCCGAACGAGGTCAGTCGCAACGACCAGCCGGCGATCGGAATCGAGACGACGAGGATCGCCGCCGCCACTGCGGCGCCGAGCCACGGGCTGATCCAGGTGGCGACGAGCAGCACCGCCAGCGCTCCGAACTTGATCAGCCGCAGGAAGAGGTCGAGGAAGCCGAACGGGCTCAGCAGGATCAGTACGTTGACGGCGTGAAAGGCAAGCCACACCACGAGGAAGGCACCGACGAAGAGCACCCCGGCCAGGGTGTAGACGAGAATCGCCACCGGTGCCGCCATCGTCTCGCCACCCACCGCAGCCATGGGCACCGGGAGCGATCCGGCGAGCGACGACACCGCGGCCGCCGAGCCGAAGGCGCCGAGGAACATCGGCACCACCGCCGGTGTGGCGACGAGCGCGCTCACCTTGCTCTCGACCACTTCGAGGGCGTCGAGCGGCTTCTTGAGCGGCGGTGCGGCGCCGAGCACCGGCTCCTTGAGGAGCAGCAGCAGGGTGAAGAACAGCCCCGGGCCCCAGACCCACGGCGAGCAGAACCAGTCGAGTGCCTCACGCTCCGCTGCGCTCGCCTGCCACCAGCGCCAGGCGCCGACCGCGCTCACGCCGAGCATCGGCGTGATGGCGATGCCGGTGGCGGTCGAGAGCGCCTCCGCAAGCCGCACGCCCGGCGTCGCCGACGCCTCCGCCTCGCCCGGCGCTGCAGGTTGGGCCGGAGCGGGACTGCCGATCGCGCAGGCGACGAGGAACAGGACGACGGGCAGGCGTGCAGAGGCCTTCATGCGGTCTCCTCCGGGGAAGTGCCCCGGGGAACGTGCCGATGTGCACGACCCCGGGCGAGAGGAGCCTACACGAGGGCGCTCCGGCTACCTGACCGCTCAGCCGACGGTGTTCGACCAGGCCGAGGTGTCGCCCGATTCGAAGCCGTCGCTGAAGATCGCGTTCGGGTCCGATCCGTTGACGACTCCGAGCGGGGTGTAGCCGGTGTAGCCGGGGAACACCTGGTCGATCGCCACGTTCCCCGTGCGCCGGATCAGGATCTCCGAGAGCACCTGGCGGAAGTCGGTCTCCACCTCGAGGTCGGCGCCCTGATAGAGCTGACCGTTGGCGAGCCCGGGCCACGGACCGTGGATCCCGCCGGTGGCGTTGCCGGAGAGCACGAACATCATGTTGCCGTGCCCGTGGTCGGAGCCGTTGTCGGCGTTCTCCGCCAGCCGGCGTCCGAACTCGCTCATCACGACCACGGTGAGGCGATCGGTGTAGTTGCTCGCTCCCGAGCCGTCGAGGTCGGTGTAGAACGCCGCCATGCCGCGCGCCAGCTCCTCGAAGTGCGAGAAGAAGTAGCCGGTGCCGTCGTTGCCCTGGCCGTTGTGGGTGTCCCAGCCGCCGAAGTCGATCGTCGCCACCTTGAGGCCGAGTTCGAGCTTGACCATCAGCGCGATCGTCTGGAGGTGGTTGCCGAAGGTGGTGCTCGGGTAGACCGCACCGTTGTCCGGCTCGTAGTCGCCGCCACCGCCGTTGAGCTCGATGATGTCGATGGCGTCGAGACTGGCGGTGCCGGTCTGGTGCATCCACGACGAGCCGTCGAAGAGGTTGCGCAGCGCCAACCGCTGGGCGTCGC
Source organism: Candidatus Multivoradales bacterium (assembly GCA_965223855.1). GTDB lineage: Bacteria > Acidobacteriota > Thermoanaerobaculia > Multivoradales > JAHEKO01 > CALZKB01. The sequence goes on along the minus strand of CBDCXM010000009.1, from coordinate 634,206 downwards.
GCCAGTCCCACGGTCCGGTGTTGAAGGTGAAGCTGTCCGGATCGGTCATGTTCAGCGTCTCGAGGCTGCCGCGCAGCGAGTTCTGCTGCATGTTCCCGACGGCCAGCGACGGCACGACGATGTTGAGCGGCGAGCCGCTGGCGCTCTGCAGGTGGCGGGTGAGCCAGCCGGTCGGTGTCGAGAGAGTTCCCGGCGTGCCGAGTTCCATGTAGCCCATCGAATCGAAGTGCGACCGGTTGCCCTCGTTCATCCCCGCGGCGACGACGACCGACAGTTTGTTGGCCTGGTAGAGCTCGTAGAGCGTCGCCGGGGGCACCGGACTGCCGCTCGGCCAGGTGTCGCCCGCCGGGTGCATGCCGAACTGGCTGTTGAGGGTCAGCGCGCGGTTGGACCCGGTGAGGGGAATCGCCAGGTCGGGGCGGGCGGCCTCGTAGTGCCCGCGGTCGGCGCCGGCGATCGGGCAGATGACGTTGAGCCCGTCGATGCCGCCCCGCAGGAAGATCGTGACCAGAATCTCGTCGGTGGTGCCGTTCGGATCGCCGAAGGCGAGAGTGTTGAAGCTGGTGCCCGCGTAAGCCGCGACGGCGGCGGAACAACCGGTGACGAAACCTCTCCGAGTCATGCTCATCGTGTTCTCCTTGATACCGGTCTGCCCGGGGTTCTCTAGCGCCAGAGGAAATCGGGCGACATGAAGATCAGGCCGACCATCGACCTCACCCGGTCGCGGGTGTCATCGTCGTTCAGATCGAGATCGAAGTCAGGGTTGACCCCCTGCGCCATGAAGTCGACGATCTCCGCCCGGTCGCCACTCTCCATGGGGCGCCCGAGGATGCGATTGATCCAGAAGTCGGCGAGCTCGTTGGCGGTGCGCACCCCGCCGGGCGTCTGACTCAGAACGTTGAGGAAGAACTGATCGTTGTCGTCGTCGAAGTCGATCAGCCAGTTGGCGAGACGCCATCCCTGGACCCGGGGGCTCATGCTCGCCCAGGCACCCCGCACGTCGGGATAGCCGTTCGGGGCCGGCCATGCGAAGCGCTCCTGGCCGGTCGAGCGATAGCGCCACAGGAAGTCGCTGGTGTCGCCGTCGTCCATCTTGAGCGTGAAGTCGGCTCCGCCGGCGCGCATCGCACTGACCGCCAGCTCGTAGGGGCGCTTGGTCTTTTCACCCCAGGTGGCGAGGAACTCGGGCGAAAGAAGAATGACCTCGAGTACCTGCTCGATCTGGGTGCCTGACTGCCAGCGTTGCGTGAATTTTCCCGCCGCCGCGTCGATCACCGACTGCGGCGGGTCGTCGCCGATGAACTTGCGGCACAGCTTGCGGGCGATGTGGCGTCCGGTGCCGGGGTGGGAGGCGAGCGCGTCGAGGACGTCCTTGCCGTCCGCGAGGTCGGGCTGATCCTGCGGGATGAAATTGCCGAGGACGAACTTCTGGAAGCGGTCGTGCCAGTCGGAGCGGTAGTAGAAGAGGCCGTTGTCGGGGTCGCCGCCGGTGCCGTAGGCGAACGACCAGCCGGTGAAGCAGCGGGTCGACTCGAAGACGTCGGCGTCGACGTAGCCGATCGGAATGCCGTCGCCGTCGAGCGGCACCTGGCTCTGCGGGATGGTGCCGAGGTAGTTCTCCGCCCCCAGGGTGTGAAGCTCGAAGAGCTCGCGGCTGTAGTTCTCGTTCGGGCCGGCGTTCGAGCTCGTGTAGTTGTCGAGATAGCGCAGCATCGCCGGCGCCTTCGCCACCCGCTCGAGCATCGAGCGGAAGTTGCCGAAGGCGTTGTTGCGCAGGATCCGGTCGAGATGAGGGATCGTGGCGCGGATCCACGAGCTGGCGCTCGAGTAGACGTTGAAGTGGTCGTGCCAGAACTCGACCATCACTTCCAGCAACTGGCGCTTCGAATACATCGCCCGCAGGAAGGTCGCACGGATCAGCTCGTCGCGCGGCCAGCTCGAGGAGGTGTTGCCGCTCGGCGCCTGGTCGTTGATGTACCAGGCCCACAGCAGCGTCAGGTAGTGGTCGAGACCGTTGCCGATGTCGACCGACTCGAAGTTGGCCGCTGCGATCCGCGCCTCGACCTCGCTGTCGTTGATCGAGTCGGGGTCGAGCTGCTGGGCGACGTAGGCCGCCATCCGCGCGGTGTCGTTGCCGCCCAGAGCGTTGAAGGCCGCGATGTCCCCGGGCCGCGGGCCGTAGCCCATCCGGTTGAGGGCGATGACCGCCCCCGACGGGGTGACCGGGCCGCCCTCGGGTGCGTCGCCGCGGTCTACCAGGGCGCTCTTGCCGGGTCGCCGCAGAGCGATCTCTTCGGGCCGGGGAGCCGCGGCGGCGCTCGACCCGGATCTCGTCAGCGAGCGCCACAGCTCCCGCCGGCTGGTCCGCTCTCGCTCGTCTTGCGCTGTCTTGCCCACGGCAATCCTCCTCGAGGGTATTTGGACCCCAGATGCTAGAGACCAGCCGCCGTCGCTCCTACGGCCTGCTTCACAGGCCGGGTGTGCAATGGTTCGCTGCCGGGAAATGGGGGTCGGGGACCGCCGCGAAGCGAAACTGCGGCCACTCAGCCTGCGCGGCGCAGCTTCGACCAGCCCCAGAGGAAGGGCCGGCGAGCCCACCGACTCAGGAACAACGGGATCCACTCGAACGCGATGACGAGCGACTCAGTGAACGTCGGCTCGTAGTCTCGAGGCCGATGCTGGTGGTACCTGCAGCGCTTCCCGTCCCAGGAGACCGACAGGGTCGGCTCGTACATCATGGTCGCGAGACGGGACAGCTCCCTGCGTCTCGCCGCGACGGGCTCCAGGAGGAACCAGATGTCGCCGGAGAGGAACGTCACCCAGGCATGGCACCGCCGGCCGTAGCCGGCGCGGCCGATGACAAAGCGTGCCTCGTAGCCCATTTCCACCAGCTGCCGCCACGCGTAGAGGGAGAAGCAGTCGCAGTCGCCCTTCCGGGTGCGCTCGAACTCGCTGGGATGAGCCCAGTAGTCCCTGACGCCGAACTGCTCCGGATCGGACACGTAGCGACAGCTGCGCAGGAAACCCTGCAGCTCCTCGAGGGTCTCCAACCGGACTTGCAGCTCGCCGCTCAGATAGGTTCCCATCGCGGCCGTCGGCCGGAAATGAAGGCTCTTCTTCTCCGGCAGGAGTGTGGCCCTGCCCTCGACGTCGTAGCCGCGCGTGTCGATGCGAGCGATCAAGGCGAAGCCGCCCGTTTACGGTCGTAGTTCATCGGGGCTCGCGGTCCATAGGGTCGGACTCAGATCAGCGCCTCAATGGCTTGTTGCTGCGCGTCAGGCAGCGCCCGTGCTGCCGTCGCGACCTGATCTTGCCGTTCGGCTGTCAGCGCATTCCAGGCCCGCCTGACTTCCCCCGGTCGGTCTTCGACGAGCACTTCGAGCATCTCACCGCCTTGCCGGAGGTCCTTCCGTGCTCTCGCCTCGAACGTAGTGGGTCTCTGCCCTGACAGCCAGAGCTTGTGGAGGGCGAAGCGACCCGGACCGGGGAGATTGACGAGCGGAGCGTCGCCCGAAAGGACCACCGCCTGCATCGTCTCTTCGAGCAGATAGTCGAGAAAGGCGACCGGTTGAGCGGCGGCTTGAAGGTGCGGGAGTCGAATCGGTCCTTCGTCTTCCGGACTTCGAGCCGGGGCGACCAGATCGACGCGCAGGTCGCGCCCACGCACCTTGAAGGCGGTCGACGGGCTTCGCGGGTCTAGTGAGGGGACCGCGAGGAATCGCGCGTCGGCCTTTTGAAGGAGTTCCTGGATGGGCCGCGGGACGCGCGCAGGGTCGATCGCGACCGGGACAGCCGGGTCGTAGGCGAGATCGACATCCTGTGTGCGCAGGGTCTGCGACTCGAAGCGGACCCCTAGCGCGTTGCCGTAGCAGCGGAACGCCTGGGTACCGATCAGGACGCCGCCGAGCCGAAAGACCCCCGCCTCGGCAAGCACCTCAAGGACCCGCCCGGTCGAAGCGTCCTCACGAGTGGCACCACCCAGCACCAACATCTCGACCAGCTCGGCCCGCCGGTCGTCGTCGAGCTTGACTTCGCGATGACCCTCCGAGGCGTAACGCATCCACGACACCAGGGACTCGGAGTCTCTGCCGACGTAGTACTGCCGCTTGCGTCCGGCTTCGTGGCGCTGCAGATACCAGTAGAGCCCGCCCTTGACTGTCTTGGAGACGAACTGCCCCCGCGCCGGAAGGCGGCGTGCAACGCGCTCGGCCTCGGCCCGGATCGACTGATCCAGCAGCTCCACATAGAGATTCTGGGTGGACTCGGGCAGGCGTTCAGCGCTCACGGTTATACGCAGTTTACACTGAAACTGCGTATAACCGGGGTCGATCTGGATTCGACCATGGCCCGGCTCGATTGCCGGGACCGCTGATAGCCTCCCTTTCATCCCGAAAGACGAGCGCAACGCTCAGAACGGAGGTCGTCATGCGAGTCAGCGCCGCCCTTCTCCTCGGTTTGTCGATCCTTGCCGGCACGGCGCCGGCGACAGCTCAGGTCGAGCTCGGGGATCCGTGCGACATCGTGCCGTGGCAGACGGTCGATAACGGCATCGGCGCGGAACCCGGCGTTGTGCGCGAGTTCGCGGTCCGCATGAGCGTCCCCGCCGCCTGTCTGCGCGGCGGCAGGACGTGGGTGACAAGAGTCCGGATCGGGGTCACTCGGCTGGGGAGCGGTGCGCCCGATATGCCGGTGAGGATCGCGCTGCGGCCGCCGGCGTCGCCGGCGGACGGACCTCCCATGCCCGGCGGTCCACGCAGCCAGCCAGCCTCCTTCACCCTCGTCAACGTCCCGATCTTCCCCGGCCAGGGAATCTTCGACCTCGATCCCATCCCCAGCAACGGCAATCTCAACGACGCTCTCCATGGCGCCGACTTCTTCGTCAGCACCGACTTCGACGGCGACGACACTGCGGGTCAGTTTCTGGTCGCCGACCAGATAGGTCCCCAGGACATGGCCTGCTGGACCGGCGTCAACGGCGCCGTGCCGGCCGATCCGTGCACCAACGGCAATCCGAACCTCAGTTCAGCCGCGTTCGGCGCCGGCGTCTACACCTTCTACGGTCGCTTCAACCTGACCCAGGAGACCATCCAGGGGAGAGAGCCGCTCGGGACTGCATGGAGCGGGCGCTACCTGGGCTCTCCCGGGACCGGCGGAATCTCCGACTTGAGGTTGACTCGCTCGACGATCGAGGAGATGTCGCTCGGCGGCGACGAGACGATCTGCGAGTTCTTCTCGATCCCAGAGGACTTCAGCTTCGAGTGCGAGATGACGCCCGATCAGCTGAACGCTCTCGGCGAAGGTCGGGTGCGAGCCGAGCTCAGCGGCGGTGGACCGACCCGGACCACGAGGATCATCCCGGCGGACCTCTTCATCTTCGCCGACGGCTTCGAGAGCGGCGACACCAGCGTCTGGAACGTGACGATCCAATAGGTCGCTCGGCCATCGGGTGGGTCGGCGAGCGGGATGCCCGTGGAGCATAGACTGCTCCCATGCACCCCCTCGACTGGTGGCTGGTCGGCGCCTACGTCGTCTTCGCTCTGACCGCGGGTGCGGTGCTCGCGCGCCGCGGAAGTGGCGGCGCCGACGACTTCTTCCTCGCCGGCCGCAAGCTCCCCTGGTGGCTCGCCGGGACGTCGATCGTCGCCACCACCTTCGCCATCGACACGCCGCTGGTGATCACCGGCTGGGTGCGCGACTTCGGCATCTGGAAGAACTGGCTGTGGTGGTGCTACGCCATCACCGGCCTCGTCACCGGCTTCGTCTTCGCCCGCTGGTGGCGGCGCGGCGCCGTGATGACGAAGGCGGAGTTCGCCGAGCTGCGCTACGGCGACCGCGGGGCGCGCTGGCTGCGCGGCTTCCTCGGCGCCCTCCATGCCGGCTTCGTCGACGTCATCGGCCTGTGCTGGGTGCTGCTGGCGGCAGCGAAGATCGTCGACGTCCTCTTCGGCGTCGACAAGGTGGTGGCGCTCGCCTTCGCCTGCGCGATCGCTCTTGCCTATTCGCTGGCGGCCGGCCTGTGGGGAGTGGTGGTCACCGATCTCGCGCAGTTCACCCTGTCGATGATCGGCGCGGTGGTGCTGGCGGTGCTCGCCTGGCAGGCGATCGGCGGAGCACCGGCGCTCTGGGAGGCGGTCGCCTCCGGAGCGGTGCCGGCCGACCGACTCGCCTTTCTGCCTCCGCCCGGCCCCGGCACACCCCTCGAAGCGAGCTTCTGGACCACCCCGGTCGCGGCGCTGGCGGTCTACCTCGGCCTCGCCTGGTTCGCCGTCGAGAGCGCAGACGGAGCACCGCTGACCGTGCAGCGGATCTCGGCGACCCGCGACGAGCGCCAGGGGGTTCTGGCGGTGGTGTGGTTCGCGGTCGCCAACAATGCGCTACGGCCGTGGCCGTGGATTGTGGTCGCGATCGCCTCGCTCCTCGTGCTGCCCCCCCTGACGGTCGAAGCGCCGGTCGACGGCACCGTGTCGATCGTGAGCTCGACCGGGATTCATCTGGTCGGTGCCGACGGCGAAGAGCGGCTCCTGCCGCTCCTGGGCGAAGGGAGCGCGCCGGACTGGCAGGCCGTCCCCAGGGTCGAAGCGGGCGATGCGGTGACGGCAGGCGAGCTCGTCGCCGTGACCGACTCGGAGCGCGCCTACGTGGTGATGCTCAAGCGCTACCTGCCGGTCGGCCTCCTGGGGCTGATGGCGGCGTCGCTCCTGGCCGCCTTCATGTCGACCATCGACACCCAGATCAACGTCGCGGCGTCGTTCTTCGTCAACGACGTCTACCGGCGCTTCCTGAGGACCGACGCATCGGAGCGCCACTACGTGTGGGCCGGTCGGGCGGCGAGTGCCGCGGTGCTCGCGGCGGCGGCGGTCGCTGCCTCCCGGGCGTCGTCGATCGCCGCGCTCTTCACCCTCTTCATCTCGTTCCTCGGCGGTGTCGGCCCGGTCTATCTGCTGCGCTGGTTCTGGTGGCGGGTAACGGCGTGGGCGGAGATCGCCGCCATGCTGACCTCGGCGGCCACGACGCTGGCGGTCACGTGGGCACCGGTCGAATGGTCGCTCGGGCCGTTGAGCCCGGGCGGCGCGATCGCTCACGAGGGACGACTGGTGATGGTGGCCGGTGCGTCGCTGACGGCGGCCCTCGTGGTGATCGCCTTCGGCCCCCGCCCTGACCCGGCCTCGCTGACCGACTTCTACCGCCGTCTGCGCCCTGCGGGCGCCTGGGGGCCGGTGCGTGCTCTCGCCGGAGTCGAGGCTCCGCCGCGAGGCGAGCTGCGAGTCGCGCTCGTCGGGGTCGTCGCCGGTCTGGCGCTGATCTTCGGCACCGTCTTCGCCCTCGGTCACCTGTTGCTCGGTCGCCCCTTCGCTGCCCTGGTCCTCGCGGTCCCCGCCATCGCAGGCGGGTGGGGCGTCTCGGACTGCCTGCGCAAGCTCGTCGGCACCTCGATCGACGCCAGGGTGACTCCGCGTTAGCGCGCCGGGCTCACAAGCTCAGCGGCGATGCCCTCCCTCCGAAGCGCGAGGATCGGACTCGGCCCGATCGCCTCGGCGATGGGCACGAACAAAGAATGGGGAACGCTCTACCGCTCGGGCGGCCCGGCCGCTGCCACCGCGTCGGAGACGCCGTCGCGGTACGGCTCGAAGTTGTCGCGGAACATCTGCGCCAGCTTCGCTGCCAGCTCGTCGTAGGCCACCGGGTCGGCCCAGGTGCCGCGCGGGTCGAGAACCCCGGTCGGCACTCCGTCGACTGCTTCGGGCACTTCGAGGCCGAACACCGGATCGGTGCGGCAGGGGGTGGCGTCGAGCTCGCCGCAGAGCGCCGCCGTCACCATGCGCCGGGTGTGGGAGAGCTTCATCCGCTCGCCGGTGCCGTAGGGGCCGCCGGTCCAGCCGGTGTTGATCAGCCACGCCGTGGCGCCGTGGCGGCGGATCTTCTCGCCCAGCAGTTCGGCGTAGCGCCCCGGGTGGAGCGGCATGAACGGCGCTCCGAAGCAGGCCGAGAAGGTCGCCTTGGGCTCGGTGACCCCGCCCTCGGTGCCGGCGACCTTGGCGGTGTAGCCGGAGAGGAAGTGGTAGAGCGCCTGCTCCTCGGTCAGCCGGGCGATCGGCGGCAGCACGCCGAAGGCGTCGGCGGTGAGGAAGAGGATCTGCTTCGGGTGGCCGGCGCAGCCGCCGAGGTCGGCGTTCGGCAGCTGGGTGATCGGGTAGCTCGAGCGGGTGTTCTCGGTGTAGCGCGCATCGTCGAGGTCGAGCTCGCGCGTCGCCGGGTCGACCACCACGTTCTCGAGGATGGTGCCGAAGGTGCGGGTGGTGCGGTAGATGTCGGGCTCCCCCTCTGCCGACAGCCGGATCACCTTGGCGTAACAGCCCCCCTCGATGTTGAAGGTGCCGCGCTCGCTCCAGCCGTGCTCGTCGTCACCGATGAGGGTGCGGTTCGGGTCGGCCGAGAGCGTCGTCTTGCCGGTGCCGGAGAGGCCGAAGAAGAGCGCCGTGTCGTCGGGCGTCGCGCCGTAGTTGGCCGAGCAGTGCATCGACAGCACCCCCTTGCGCGGCAGGTAGTAGTTCATCACCGAGAAGATGCTCTTCTTGATCTCGCCGGCGTAGCGGGTGCCGCCGACGAGCACCTTGTGGCGCTCGATGTCGACGACGATGAACGCCTCCGAGTTCACCCCGTCGGCCTCGGGGTCGGCCGAGAGCGTCGGCGCGCTCAGCACCGTGAACTCAGGCTCGAAGCCGGCCAGCACCTCCGGGTCGGTCTCGCGGACGAACATGTTGCGGGCAAACAGGGCGTGCCAGGCGAACTCGGTGATCACCCGCACCCGCATCCGGTGCTCGGGGTCGGCGCCGGCATAGCCGTCGAAGACGTAGAGGTCCCGTCCCCGGTAGTGGTCGAGCACCTTCGCCTCGAGGGCTTCGAAGCGCTCGGGCTCGAACGGCCGATTGACCTGGCCCCACCAGATCTCCTCCGCCGAGGCGCCACTCCTGACGACGAACTTGTCGTTGGGGGAGCGCCCCGTGCGCTCGCCGGTGCGTGCTGCCAGCGGCCCGTGTGCCGTGAGTTCGGCCTCGCCGTTGGCGAGCGCCCGTTCGTAGAGGGCGGGCGCCGAGAGATTCCAGTAAACGGTGGCGGCGTCGGTGATGCCGTGCGGTTCGAGGCCGTGGCGATTCACGGCCGGGCCTTGGTTGTCCATAGCTCGGGCAGACTCCAGAGACGTCGGGTCGGGAGGATTCGGAAGGCGCCTGAATGTCAGGCGATGAGGTGGGCCGCCGGAGCGGCTCTTCCCAAGAGGCTCGCGAAGACTACCAACCCTCGCGGTCGCGAAGCGAGCGGATGTGCGCCACGTGGTGAAGCGAATGCCACTCGTAGAGAGCGAGGAGCTGGTCGAGCCGCATCCACCCGATCTCGGGGTGGTCGATCCGGCGCGCCCACTGCTCGTCGTCGAGAGCGCCGAGCATGGCGACCCACCGTTCGTGCAGAGCCTCGATGAGGCGCAGCGAGACGTCGATCGGCAGCGCCGCATCGGGAAGCTCGGCCCACCGCGCCTCCTCGTAGGTGCCGATCGTCGGCTCGTCCTCGGTCAGCCCCTTCCTGAAGCGCACGAAGCTGTTCATGTGGCTGTCGGGAAGGTGGTGGACGACCTGACGAAGCGTCCACCCACCGTCGCGGTAGGGAGTGTCGAGCTGTTCGTCGGAGAGCCCTTCGACGGCGGCGCGCAGCTCGACGGGCAACGCGGCCAGGACCGCGATCGCGCGGGCGCGCTCGTCGGAGGTCAGGGAGTCGGGCTGGTCGAAGGGGCCGATGGGGTAGCGCGGGTCGCTCATGCCTCGAATCGTCCGCCAGCGTCGCGCGGCAGTCAACCTCGCAGATCGCGAACCGACCGGAACGCGACCGGTTCCTCCCTGCTAAGCTCCTCGACGAGCACCCGCGTGCCGGCCGGGTGCTTTTTCATCCCCGAGAGACGCATGAAGATCGCAGGCAGCAGAGTCCTGGTGCTGGGAGGCTATGGCCTCGTCGGCACTGCCGTGTGCAGGGAGCTGCTCGAGCGCGGTGCCGGGGAGATCCAGATCCACTCGCTGCACCTCGAGGAGTCGGAGCAGGCGCGCGAGGAGCTCTCGGCCGAGGCGAACGGCACGAAGCTCACCGTGTCGGGCGGCGACATCTTCGGCCTCGACCACGAGGCCGACCGCGACGAGCGGATCGGTGCTCAGCTCCATCAGCTCGCCGACGAGGATCTGGAGGAGTTCCTGCTTTACAAGCTCCTCGTCGACAGTCGTCCCGACGTGGTGATCGACTGCGTCAACACGGCGACGGCGATCGCCTACAAGGACATCTACCCGAACGCCGAGAAGCTGTGGCACCAGCTCGCCGACGGCGGGGTTGACGACGAGACCGCTCGCGACCTGCTCGAGGCGCTCTACGTGCCGCGGCTCATCCGCCACATCCAGGTGCTCTACCGCGGTCTCACCGACTGCCGCGCTTCGGTCTACATGAAGGTCGGCACCAGCGGCACCGGCGGCATGGGCCTCAACGTTCCCTACACGCACTCGGAGGAGAAGCCGAGCCGCACACTGCTCTCCAAGGCGGCGATGGCGGGCGCCCATTCGATGCTCCTCTTCCTCATGGGGCGCACCGCCGGCGGGCCGATCGTCAAGGAGATCAAACCGGCGGCGGCGATCGCCTGGAAGGCGATCGACCACGGTCCGATCCGCCGCAAGGGACAGCCGATCCACCTGGTCGAGGCGGCGGAGACCGAGCTCGGCGACACCTTCTCGACCCACGACCCGTCAGCCGGCAGGGAGACCGAAGAGGTGCTGGAGACGGTCTTCATCGACACCGGCGAGAACGGCCTCTTCAGCCTCGAGGAGTTCGCCCTCCTGACCACCGCGCGCCAGATGGAGTTCGTCACCCCCGAGGAGATCGCCCGCTATCTGGTTTTCGAGATCGAGGGCGGCAACACAGGGCACGACATCGTCAACGCGCTCGACAACGCGGTGCTCGGCCCCACCTACCGCGCCGGGCTCATGCGCCACTGGGCGCTCGAGAAGATGGCCGAGCTCGAGCGTGGCGGCGAGGTCAAAAGCGTCGCCTTCGAGATGCTAGGCCCGCCGCGCAACACCAAGCTGCTGTTCGAGGCTCACCTGCTGCGCGAGGCGTTCGGCTCGATGGCTGAGCTGCGCAAGCTCGAGCCGGAGGAGGTCGCGGCGGGACTCGACGCGCTGGTACGCGAGAACCCGAGGGTTGTCGACGAGGTGGCGGCGATCGGCATTCCGATCCTGCGCTCCGACGGCAAGCTGCTGCGCGGCCCGAAGGTCATCGTGCCGAGCGGTTGTGAGGCGCGGCCGACGACGCCGGAGCTGATCGATCAGTGGTGCGAGGCCGGGTGGGTCGATCTCAGACCCGACAACTGTCGTCGCTGGGTCGAGCGGGTGCGCGCGATCCACGCCGAGACGCAGAACATCCCAGAGAACGACACATCGAGCCGATATCTTCGGGACGCTCGTTTCTGGAAAGAGAACAGCCCCCTCCAGCCGGGGAAGATCGTCGGTTGGATCCTCTCGGTCGAGGAGCAGGGGGCGAGAATCAAGCGCTAACCGGCACATCCGGCTCCAAGGGAGGGATCCCCCATGTCCAAGCCCTACAGCTTCTTCGACCAGGTCAACCGCGGCTTCGATCGCGCCGCGGCGATGACCGACCACGATCCGCGCCTGCTCCGGCAGATCCGCGCCTGCAACTCGGTGTACCACGTCACCTTCCCGGTGAAGAAGGACGACGGCTCGATGGAGGTCGTCAGCGCGTGGCGCGCCGAGCACAGCCACCACAAGCTGCCGACCAAGGGCGGTATCCGCTACTCGGTTCACGTCAACGAGGACGAGGTGATGGCGCTCGCCGCGCTCATGACCTACAAGTGCGCGATCGTCGACGTGCCGTTTGGCGGTGCCAAGGGCGGCATCAAGATCGATCCCCGCAACTACTCCGAGCGCGAGCTCGAAAGGATCACCCGGCGCTTCACCGCCGAGCTCAAGAGCAAGAACTTCATCGGCCCCGGCGTCGACGTGCCGGCGCCCGATCTCGGCACCGGTCCGCGTGAGATGGCCTGGATCGCCGACACCTACAGCTCGCTCTCGTCAGGGGAGCTCAACTCGCAGGCGTGCGTCACCGGCAAGCCGATCCCGCTCGGCGGCATCCGCGGTCGCACCGAAGCGACCGGACTCGGGGTGTACTTCGGTATTCGCGAAGCGTGCTCGATCGAGGAGGATATGGCGGCCCTCGGTCTCTCGGCCGGGGTGGAGGGCAAGCGGGCGGTCGTCCAGGGACTCGGCAACGTCGGCTACCACACGGCGAAGTACCTCGTGGAGGGAGGCGCGACGCTGGTCGGCATCCTCGAGTACGAAGGCGCGATCAGCGATCCGAGCGGTCTCGATCTGGAGGCGGTGGTCGAGCACCGCAGGAAGACGGGATCGATCCTCGGCTTCCCCGGCGCCACCGACCTCGAGAAATCCACCGACGGCCTGCTGCTCGACTGCGACATCCTGGTGCCGGCGGCGATCGAGAAACAGATCACCTCGGAGAACGCCGCCGACATCCAGGCGAAGATCATCGCCGAGGCGGCCAACGGCCCGACGACCTTCGGCGCCGACGAGATCCTGCGCGAGCGCGGCGTGATGGTGCTCCCCGACGCCTTCCTGAACGCCGGCGGCGTCACGGTTTCCTACTTCGAGTGGGTCAAGAATCTCTCTCACCTGCGCTTCGGCCGCCTGCAGAAGCGCTTCGAGGAGATGTCGAACCGCCGTCTGCTGTCGGCGATCGAGGCCCAGACCGAGAAACGCTTCGGGGAGGAGGAGACCGAGTTCTTCGCCCGCGGCGCCGGTGAGGCCGATCTGGTGCGCTCCGGCCTCGAGGAGACGATCGCCCTCGCCTACGTCCAGACCAGGGAGATCAAGATGACTCACGAGGGTGCAGACCTGCGAGACGCTTCGTTCATCAACGCGATCGACAAGATCGCGAGCTGCTACCAGGGCCTGGGGATCTTCCCGTGATCGGCCGCAGTTTCCTCAGAGGAGTCTCGGTCCTGGCTCTCGCGCTGGCGACTGCGACGGGCGCGCGAGCCGCGGCGACCGAGGACGACGCGTGGTTCCTGCGTTTCCAGCCTCCACCGGGGTCGAGCTACGTGATGACCGCACAGATCGAGCAGGACATGAGGCTGTCGATGGGGCCCGATCAGACGGTCGCGATGACGAGCGTTCAGACCCTGACGGCGCGCCAGGACGTGCTCGAGGCGGCGGCCGACGGGACGATCACCACCCGTCAGGTGATCGAGCGGGTGCAGATGGAGTTGCGCGGCGAAGACGAAGGCGGGATGACCTTCGACTCGGAGTCGGACGAAGAGGCGCCGGACGAACTCGCCCCCGTGCTGGCGATGATCGGGCACGAGGTCGTCGTCCATCAGGCGAGCGACGCCAGCATCGTCGACATCGAAGGCTTCGACGAGCTGTGGGAGTCGTTGTCCTCCGACGATCCGCAGATGGCGCTGGTGCTCGAACAGACGAAGGCCGCCTTCGGCGACGAGGCGTTCCGCTCGCAGATGCAGATGAACGGCGTCGTCTTCCCGGAGGAGGCGGTCGTCGTCGGCGACACCTGGCAGACGACTCTCGATCTCAGCAACCCGATCTTCGGCAAGTTCGAGACCGATGTGAGCTACGAGTATCTGGGCCTCGAGAAGAGTGAGGAGGGCGACTGCGCCGGCATCGGCGTCGAGATGACCTCCGACGTCGATCTCGATTTCGCCGGGCTCTTCGGGATGCTGGGCCTCCCGGAGGCCGAAGGCTTCGACATGAAGGCCACCGTGCACGAGATGTCGGGCAGCGGCAGCCTGTGCGTCGAGCCGGCCACCGGTGTGACCCGCACGAGCGACCTCGACTTCGTCGTCAGGATGGACATCGCCATGACCTTCGGCGACCAGACCATGGGAACGTCGCTCGAGATGGATCAGAGGCTCGAGATGCGCCTCGACCAGCAGCAGTAGCCCGCCGGCCGACCCTCCGGGGACTCAGAGCCCGGCGGTCGCCTTCGAGACGTACCTTCGCGCGGTGGCCGTGAGCTCGACGGCGTTCGGGAGGTGATGTCCCTCGAGCCAGACGATCGCCTGCCGATCGAGCTGATCGGCCAGCTTGCGGGCGGAGTTCTGGAGCCCCCGGAAGTGAGGGATCTCGGTCGCCTCTCCCCACTCCCGCCACGCGCCGGCGCCCTCGCCGACCCGCCACACGACCAGCGGCACCTGGAGTGCCGCCAGGTAGCTGCGCACCGTCGACACTGCATGACGGCTCTCGTCCGAGGCCTCGTCGGCCAGCACCAGCAGCACGGCCCGGCGCCGATTGCCGTTGGCCGCCTGCAGGGCGGCGACCGACACCGCATCGGCGAGGCGTAGCTCCGGAGCGAGGCCGGGTAGCTCGATCTCCTGCATCAGCGCCCAGTAGAGGCCTCCACGCTCGTTGGTGATCTCCGGCGAGAGCGCGAACACTTCCATCTCGGTGCCGCGACCGGTCTGCCGGCGGGCCCGCGGCTCGAGAATGCGCAGCCGCTGGTTGCCCTCCAGCGCCATCACCTGCCGCAAACGCTCGGTCTCCCGGGCGACACCCATGTTGGCGATCTGGCCGACGTCGTTGATGCTCCCCACCCCACCGGGGCTTCCGCCGCTCGAGAGTCCGCCGGAGGTCAGGTCGTTGGTGAACCCCCCCTCGAGCCCGGCCAGCGCACGCGAAACGCCCGGCCCGCGGACGAGAACCAGGTCGAGACCCCCCTTCTCGAGAGCGACGACACGACTCGGGGGAGAGGTGAGGAACCAGTCACTCATCGCGTCGGGGCTGGCCTGCCGGGCCCGTCTCGCGGCGACGACCGGGAAGGCGGTGAGGTCGGTGCGTGACTCGTCGGCGTAGGCGCCGCCGAAGGCGGCGTGAGCGTGGGCCGCCACGTCGGCCGAAAACTCGAGCTCGGCCTGCAGCAGGTGGAAGGTCGTCCGATCGTAGGAGGGGATCGGGATGCGCGGCATGTCGCTGACGTCGAGCGGAGCTTCGTCGAGCCACGCCTCCGTTCGCAGCGGTCGGGCGCGGACCGTGCTCTCCCACGACAGGTGCGCCTCGGTCACGCGGCCGTCCGGCTCGCGTTCGAGAGCGATCCGGGCCTCGGCCGCCGGGCGCGGCAGGTTGAGCGGCTGAGCGGCACGGCCGAGCTCCCTGCCGTTCCCGTCGAACGCGACCGCCTCGAGCAGGTGGGGCCGCATCGCTGCGCCGAGGTCGAACGACAGGCTCCAGGGGCTGTCGCTGTCCGTCGCCACAATCTCCCCGTCGAGCAGCAGGCGGACTTCCGCGGTGGCGTCGCCGGCCGTGACCTCGACGGTCTGGGGCCCGGCGGCCAGTCCCAGGAACAGGGTGACGAACTCGATCATCGGTGTCTCCTCGGCGCGATCGTTGACCTTGTACTCCCTACTACCTCCGTCGGCCCCGGCACGATTCCCTGCCGACGAGCGGGCAAGAGGGAGCCGCGACTCGCTCGACTAAGATCGAG
Source organism: Candidatus Multivoradales bacterium (assembly GCA_965223855.1). GTDB lineage: Bacteria > Acidobacteriota > Thermoanaerobaculia > Multivoradales > JAHEKO01 > CALZKB01. The sequence continues at coordinate 618,657 of CBDCXM010000009.1, read as the reverse complement.
GTTCGCTGTCTGCTCATGTTTCCGGCTCGCGGATGCGATCGCGCCCCGCCGCCGAAGACGCGTCACCGAGGAGGTCCGATGCGCAAACTGTCGCCGATCATCGCCCTGGCTCTTTCCGCCATTTCCCCCGTCGCCGCCGACGAAGGCACCCGCCTGCTCCGGCACCCGACGCTGAGCGAGTCCCGGATCGCGTTCGCCTACGCCAACGATCTCTGGGTCGCCGACCGTGACGGTGGCGAAGCGCGGCGGCTGACGGTCTTCCCCGGCAGCGAGAGCTCACCGACCTTCTCGCCCGACGGCGAGTGGATCGCCTTCAGCGGCGAGTACGACGGCAACGTCGACGTCTACGTGGTGAGCGTCGACGGCGGAACGCCGCGGCGACTCACCTGGCACCCGGCGCCCGACTCCCCGATCGGCTGGTCGCCGGACGGCTCGGAGGTGCTCTTCCTCTCGACCCGCGACGACGCGCCGATCCTCATGGGGCGCTACTGGCGGGTGAGCGTCGACGGCGGGTTGCCGACGGCGCTGGCGATCCCGCGCGGCTCGGTCGGCAGTCTGTCGCCCGACGGCGGCCGGCTCGCCTACGAGCCCTACGTGCGCTGGGACCGCGAGTGGCGCAACTACCGCGGCGGGCAGGCGGCGCCGATCTGGGTCGTCGATCTCGAAAGCTACGAGCTGACGAAGTCGCCTCAGGACGCGGACGGGTCGGACAACACCGACCCGGTGTGGCTCGGCGACACGGTCTACTTCCTCTCTGACCGCGACTACGTGAAGAACGTCTACGCCTGGACGCCCGGCAGTGACAGTGTCGAGCAGGTGACCTTCCACAAGGTCTTCGATGCCAAGAACCTGACCGCCGGAGGCGGGCGGCTGACCTACGAGGCGGGCGGCTACCTGCATGCCTGGGATCCCGCGGGCGGCAGCCGCCAGCTCGCTTTCGAGGTGGTGGGCGACCTGCCGTGGACCCGAGCGCAGTGGGAAGAGGTCGGCGATGCGGTGCGGCAGGCGGCACTGTCGCCGACCGGCCAGCGCGCCGTCTTCGAGGCGCGCGGCGAGATCTTCACCGTGCCGACCGACAAGGGCAACTGGCGCAACCTCACCCGCAGCTCGGGCTCGGCCGAGCGTGCGCCGGCGTGGTCGCCGGACGGCCGGTGGATCTCGTGGTTCTCCGACTCCGGCGGCGAGTACGCGCTGGTGATCTCCGACCAGAAGGGGCTCGAGGAGCCGCGCACGATCGCCCTCGAGAGCCCGACCTTCTACTTCACCCCGTCGTGGTCGCCCGATTCGAAGTCGCTCACCTACACCGACGAGGAGATCCGGCTGTGGCACCTCGACGTCGAGAGCGGTGAGCAGACCCTCGTCGACACCGACGCCTTCGCCCACCCGGAGCGGACGATGGATCCGGTGTGGTCGCCCGATTCGAAGTGGATCGCATACGCCAAACGTCTCGACAACCAGTACCACGCGATCTTCGTCTACTCGACCGCGGACGGTACGACCCACCAGATCACCGACTCGTTGTCGGACGTGATCTCGCCCGCCTGGGACGCGAGCGGCAAGTACCTGTGGTTCCTCGGCAGCACCAACTACTCGGTCTCGAGTGGCTGGCTGGATCTGTCGTCGATCGAGCACGAGGTGCGGCGCGAGCTCTACTTCGCGGTGCTCGGCGCCGACACCCCCTCACCGCTGCTGCCGGAGAGCGACGAGGAGCCCGTCGAGGAAGAGAGCGAGGCGGAGAGCGAGACGGATGAGAGCGACGACGAGGGCGACGACGCGGAGGAGGACGACGCTCCCGAGGTGAAGATCGACTTCGACGGTCTTCGCGACCGCATCCTCTCGGTCTCGATGCCGTCGCGGCCCTACGTGCGGGTGAAGGCCGGCCCCGAGGGTGTCGTGTTCGTCACCGAACGGGTGCCGAACGAGCGCACGCTGACGCTCCACAAGTACAGCTTCGAAGAACGGGAGGCGGAAGAGTTCGCCACCGGCGTCGGCGGCTGGGTCGTCTCCGCCGACGGCTCGCACCTGCTATACGCGAGCGGCGGCGGGTGGCACGTCGTCGAGACCGGCTCCAAGCCGTCTGCCGGCGACGGCGCCCTCGACATGAGTCTGCGCGCCCGCATCGACCCGCGGGCCGAGTGGCGCCAGATGTTCCGTGAGGCGTGGCGCTACCAGCGCGACTTCTTCTATGTCGACAACCTCCACGGTGCCGACTGGGACTGGGTCTACGAGGCCTACTCGCCGTGGGTCGAGCACGTCGGCCACCGTAGCGATCTCACCCACCTGCTCGACATCATGGGTGGCGAGACCTCGGTCGGCCACTCGTTCACCGGCGGCGGCGACCGTCCCGACGTCGACGAGGTGCCGATCGGCCTGCTGGGCGCCGACCTCGAGCTCGAGGGGGAGACAGGGGGCGAGCGGTACCGCATCGCGCGCATCTACACCGGCGAGAACTGGAATCCCGAGCTGCGCGCGCCGCTGGCCGCGCCCGGAATCGACGTCCGCGAGGGCGACCTGCTGATCGCCGTCGACGGCGTCGATCTGACGGCGCCGACCAACCCCCACAGCCTCTTCGAGGGCACGGCCGAGCGCCAGACCGTGCTGACGCTGCGCCGCGGCGACGACGAGCACGACGTCACCGTGGTGCCGGTGGCCAACGAGCGGCTGCTGCGTCGCCGCCGCTGGATCGAGGACAACCGCCGCAAGGTCGACGAACTCTCCGGCGGCCGCCTCGCCTACGTCTGGCTCCCCAACACCGCCGGCGCCGGCTACACCCAGTTCAACCGCTACTACTTCGCCCAGCAGGACAAGCAGGGCGCCGTCATCGACGAGCGCTACAACGGGGGCGGCTACGCGGCCGACTGGGTTGTCGATCTGCTGTCCCGCAAACTCCAGGGCTTCTTCAACAACCCGGTGGGCGAAAACCGCCCGTTCACCAACCCCGGGGCGGGGATCTGGGGGCCCAAGGTGATGATCGTCAACGAGCTCGCCGGCTCGGGCGGCGACCTGATGCCGTGGATGTTCCGCAACATGGGGATCGGTCCGCTCGTCGGCACCCGCACCTGGGGCGGCCTGGTCGGCATCTGGGACGTACCCCCGCTCGTCGACGGAGGCTTCATCACCGCACCGCGTGGAGGCTTCTTCACCGAGGACGGCTGGGCGGTCGAGAACGAGGGGGTGGCCCCCGACATCGAGGTCGAGATGACGCCGAAGGAGGTGATCGCCGGCGGCGATCCGCAACTCGAGGCGGCGGTGGCGGAGGCGCTGCGTCTGCTCGAGGAGGGCGACTGGCCCGAGATTCCCGAGCAGCCGGCGGACCCGGTGCGGGCCTTGCGACCGGAGTAGTGCTGGCCGGAGCAGGCCGCGCTCAGTAGCGCCGGCGCAGCCGCAGGCTCTTCGCCTCGCGGGTGGTGCTGAAGAGTTCTCCCAGCGGGCCGGCGAAGGCGCTCCGCTTGGCCGGCTCGCCGTTGATCGTCTCGATGTCGATCGCCTTGCGTGGCTGAGCGTCGCGCGTCAGGAGCACCTTCAGGAAGCCGAGATACTCGGGCAGCTTCGGGTGGTCGGGGCGCACCGTGATGTCGAGCTCGGCGGCGTGGCGGCGCGAAAGGACCACCGGCCGCGTCCCCTCGAACACCAGGTGGTTCGACGAGCGGCGTGGCAGCCAGCGCTCGCGCCACTCGTCGAGAGCGATCCCCGACGGCGCCGCCGGGTCGATTGCGCTGACCCAGTAGACCTCCCCCTGGCCGAGTCCCTCGGAGAGCCGCCGCCAGGTCGAGCGCGAGACGAACTGCGGGCCGTGGATTCCCTCGAAGAACTGCCCCGCCACCACCTCGCCCGAGAGCTCCATCAGTCTGAGGGCGCGGAAGATCCGAGACCACTGGAAGCTCGGCAGCTCGCGGTCGAGCAGCTCGCGGAAGAGGATGCCGTAGCGCGACAGCAGCAACCGGGCGCGGTCGCGCTCGAGGTCTTCGGCCGCCAGCGGGTCCTCGGGCGCGGCGACCGGGTCGAGCCGGAACCAGTCGCCGCCCGAGGGACGCGCCGACTTCCAGCGATCGAAGGCGCGTCGGCCGACGGCGGAGCGGCTGCCCCGGCCGCCGGGCCTCGGAGGACGCCGCTCCGCCGCTGCCGCTGGCTTGAAACGCTGGAGTACTCCCTGGCGCACCACCGAGAAGGTGGTGTTCGACAGCTCGCCGCGCCACGCCGCGCGCCAGAGCTTCGCCGCCAGGTCGGCCGCCGGTGCATCTTGCGAGCGCACCAGCTCCTCGAACGCCCGGCGGCGGCCGAAGGCGAACGCCTCGTCGATCTCCGGCGGCAGCTCTCCGGCGAGGTCCTCGTCGATCGGCGCTTCCGCCAGCAGCTCGCGCTCCTCGGCGAAGGTGAAGGTCGTGCGCTCGCGCCCGCAGCCGATCCACACCAGGTCGCTCTCGAGCAGCACCGAGTCGAGCCACGCCGGGTAGTAGGGGGCGAGGCGCGCCGGCAGCAGATCCGACTCCCAGCTCCCGGCCGGCGCCGGGTAGAGCAGCAACCCCTCGAGCGCGTCCTGCAGCCCCTCGATGCCGTCGCCGCGGCCAACAAGCCCCTGACGCTCGGCCAGCAGCAGCGGCAGATGGTCGAGCGGTAGCGCCTGAAACGACGGTCGTGCCTGGGCGCGCAGCGCCCGCAGCAATCGTTCCAGATTCTCGGCGTCGCACAGCTCCTCGTCATCGTCGTCGCGGCGGAAGCGGTCGAGCACCAGCGTCTCGTCGTCGACCAGCGCCGCCAGCGCGCGCTGCGCCGCCGCGGGCTCGAGCCCGAAGACCGCGACCGGCATCCGTGGCGGGATCGGGCCGTAGAAGCGCAGCCACTCGGCAAGGAGCGCCCGTAGCGCCTCCCCGGCGCCCTCGCCCGGATCTTCACGGCTCTGCCACAGTTCCTCGAGATGGGAGCGGAACTCCGCGGACACCGGCCCTCCAGGGTCGGTGATCGAGGTCAGCTCGACGTCTTCGGGAGTCAACGACAGCCCGCGCAGCACCCGCGGCAGGCGCTCGAGTGCCGAGATCCAGCGCCCGCCGCCGGCCGTGCTGACGACACACGCCTCGGTATCGACCAGCTCCAGCAGCTCGGCCGTAGTGGCGTCGCCGACCTGGCGCGCCCGCGCCGCAAGCAGCGCCTCGAACTCCTCGACCGGCAGCGCCAACCGTTCGCCGATCCAGGCGTCGACCTCCGGGATCGTCGTCGGCGCGTACCCCGGGAAGGTGCGGTGGAGCTTGCGCTGGAACGTGTCGATCAACTGGGCCGGGAGTCGCGGGCGCAGTTGCGACGAGAACACCAGCTCCTGGAGGAGAGTGCGGCTGAGCTCGCCGCCCCCTTCCGGCACGTCGTCCTCGTACATCAGCCGGTTGGTCTGCTGCCAGACCAGTGCGGCGGCGAACGGCGACGGTGCGAGCGTGCGGCACTCGGTGATGCGGATCTCGCCTCGGTCGAGCTCATCGAGCACCTGGCGCAGCGCCTCCAGGTCGAAGGTGTCCTGCAGACAGGTGCGCCAGGTCTCGACGACGACGGGGAAGTCCTCGTGGCCGGCGACCGACTCGAGGAGCTTCTTCGAGCGCTCGCGGGTGAGCCACAGCGGGATCCGGCGTCGCAGGTCGGAGCGCGGCAGCAGCAGCGCGCGGCCGGCGTTCTCGCGGAATCGGCCGCCGAAGAGGCCGGTGCGCTGGAGCCGGGCGCGCAGCAGGCTCTCGATGTTGTCGGGCCGCACCAGCGCCAGCAGGTCGTCGATCGCCATCGGCGACGGCAGGACGATCTGCACGACATCGTTCTCGGCTTCGATCTGGAGCGGCAGGTCGCTCTGCTCCTCCCACGCCGCCGCCAGCGCGATGGCGAACGGCCGGTTGACGCGCCCGCCCCAGCCGGTGTGCAGCAGCATCCGCCTGCCGCCCGACTGATCGGTGGCGTCGTCGGCGTGCTCGACCAGCAGATGGCGCCGATGGGGGAGCGACCCGCCCGTCGCCTCGCGCTGGCGCTCCAGCAGATCGACCAGCGCGGCGGCGGCCTCGGCGCTCAGCGCGTGGCGCTCGGTGAGGGCGGCCAGGAGCGCCTCACGGCCGCCCGGCTCCTCGAGATGGGCGTCGGCTGTCTCGAGGAACGTGCCCAGCCGCTCGGAGAGGAAGAAGCTGCGGTTGCGCGCGTCGGCACGCCAGAACGGGGTCATGGCGGCCGAGCGGTGTGCGGGGGAGACGAGCACGTCGCTCGAAGTGATCCGCCGCACCCGCCAGTTCTGGGCGCCGAGCGAGAAGGTGTCGCCGACCCGGCGCTCCCAGACGAACTCCTCGTCGAGCTCGCCGAGCTTCGCCATGGTGTCGACGGTGCGCAGGCCGAAGTAGCCGCGGTCGGGGATCGTGCCGCCGGAGAGGTAGACGCTCATCGCCGCCCCGGGGCGCGCGTGCACCACCCCCTCGACCCGGTCGATCGTCACCCGCGGCGCCAGCTCCCGCACCCGGGTGTCGGCGTAGCGGCCGGCGAGCATCTCGAGAACCAGGTCGAACTGCCGCCGGCTGAGGCGGTGGTAAGGGGCGCTCGAACGCACGGTGTGAAAAAGGCGGTCGAGCGGCCACGCCTCGGTGGCGACCATCGAGAGGATCACCTGCGCGAGCACGTCGAGGGCCCCCTCGATCGGCCGCACCTCCTCGATGTCCCCTTCGAGCACGCAGCGGGCGACCACGGCAGCGCTCACCAGGTCGCGCTCGAACAGCGGATAGAGCCGCCCGCGCGAGACGGCGTCCACCTGATGGCCGGCGCGCCCGAGCCGTTGCACCGCCGCCGCGACCGTCGGCGGCGTCTGCACCATCACCACCTCGTCGAGCGAGCCGATGTCGATGCCGAGCTCGAGCGAGTTGGTGGCGACGATGCTCCGGAGCTCACCGTTCTTGAGTTTGCGCTCGACCACCGTGCGGAGCTCCCGCGACAGCGAGCCGTGGTGGGAGTAGGCGAGACTGGCGTTGCCGGTGGTGCTCCCGCGCTCGTTGATCAGCCGCGTCAGCCGCTCGGTGGTGCGGCGCGAGTTGGCGAACACCAGCGTCGAGCGGTTGCGCGCCACCACGTCGACGATGCGGGCGGCGAGGCTCTCCCAGGCATTCTCCTCCTTGTCTTCGTTGATGCCGGCTTCGCCTGTGCCCGGGACTGTGCCGCCGGGTGCGGTCGCGTCCGCAAGCTGTGGCGCACCGAGATCGACCTCGAGGTCGTACGCCTTCGCCCGCTCCGAGGTGACGATCCCGACCGGCCGCTCGCGGTATTCGACCTCGCGTCCCTCGTCGTCGAGTGGCCGCATCTCGTAGCCGCCGACGAAGCGCGCCACCGTCTCGAGCGGCCGCACCGTGGCGGAGAGCGCGATGCGCTGGAACTCCCCCGCCAGCGGCACCAGCCGATCGACGGCGGTGATCCAGTGGGTGCCGCGCTTCGACCCGGCGGCGGCGTGGATCTCGTCGAAGATCACCGTCTCGAGCCCGGTGAGGATCGACCGCCCGCCCTTGGAGGTGAGCAGGATGTTGAGGCTCTCCGGCGTCGTGATCAGGATCTCCGGCGGCCGCCGCACCATCCGCTGGCGCTCCGATTGCGGCGTGTCGCCGCTGCGGGTCATCACCTCCACCGGCTCGTAGGGCTCTCGGGCGGTCTCGAACGCAGTCTCCAACGCCGCCAGCGGTGAGAGCAGATTGCGCCGCACGTCGTTGTTGAGCGCCTTCAGCGGCGAGACGTAGAGCACCCGCACCTGCCCGCCCTCCCACGCTCCGGTGAGCAGCCGGTCGAGCGCCCACAGAAACGCGGTCAGCGTCTTGCCGGTACCGGTCGGAGCGCTGACCAGCAGGTGCTCCCCGGCGGCGATCCGCGGCCACGCGCGCGCCTGGACGTCGGTCGGTGTGCCGAGCGACTCGGTGAACCAGCGCGCGATCGTCGGGTGGAAGACGTTCAGGCCTGATTCGACCTGACGATCAAGCATGCGGGATGGTACCGGCCAGGACAGCTGAGCGAAAGGTGGTTACTGCCGGACGCTGAGGAATACTCCGTGACCCAGTCCATTCGCCGGTACCGGCTGGGTCTAAACCGGCGATGCCCACCTATGCTCAGGCGTGGGCTTCAACGGCAACCAGCAGCTCTTCAAGTGATCTCGCCGAGCCGGGGTTGGTCTGCCTTACGTAGTTGATTCGGCCCCTTAGTCTGTCGAGAGCCTTAGACTTCTCCTCGGAGCCGTCTCGAGAATGCCGATATCGATGGACCGCTGACCGCAGGCCATTTCGGTACTCCAGAGGGACGCTAGGACCGCCACTGCTCTCGGTGTTGAGCCCGGTCAGTTGGCGGTTCGATTGGGGCCCCATGATATTCAGCTTCTTGCGGTTGTTTCGTAGGCCGAGCGAGCGAAGCCCCGTAACGACGTCTTGAATAAGTTCCTGCGGATAGTCCCCGGACAACGCGATGTCGTCAACGAAACGGGTGAAAACGATGTTGAGTTCCTCAGAACGCACCAAGAGGAAATCTTCGATCGGAGCCAGCGCGAGATTCGCTAGCGCTACGCTTGATGGAGCGCCTTGCGGGAGTCGAAAACGATACGTCGTCAGCTGAGTCAGGAGCTTGGCCACATCTCGGCCTGCTCCGAGTTGGTCGCGCCACACACCGTACACGTGCCGGTTCGTGATGCTTGGAAAGAACCTCTCTACATCGATTCGTACGAGAGTTTTGGCGGCGCTGTGCGCTTGTGCGTTGGTTCGAGGTGATCGGCCACGAACGCCGCCGTGAAGGTGAAGTGGCAAGTCGAGCTCGTCAAGGAGGCGAGAGTTGATCCTCCGCTGGATGTGCTTCAACTGCTCGTCCGGATTGTCGATGAGCCGGTTTCCCTTTCGCCAAGGATGGTAGTGCAGCGGAATCGAACTCGCGATCTTGCGAAGTACTTCACGTGGGATCTCGAGTCTCCACTCAAGATCTCGAAGGGAAAGAAGCGGCCTCATGAGAGCCGTGAGCCCGTTGACGATGAGGAGGAAACCAGAAGCCGCAGAAGGCTCTCACCAAGGGAGGAAACTAGTTCGTTTGATTGTGACTGCAGAGTGTCGCCGTCGGCTGCGAGTACATGGAATAGCGCTGGCGGAATTCCAAGGGTTTGGCAAATCTCCTCGATCGTCCGCGTGCTGGGACGTCTCTTTCCAGCCTCGACCAACGACAGCTGACTCGGGCCAATAGATAGGTGCGCCGCCAGATCGACCTGGCTCAGGTCGAATGCAGCGCGACATATCTTTATTGCTTTACCGTAGTTCATAGAAGTTCATGGAAATACGGGTTAACCTGGTCTATCGCACCGACGTCGACTGAAAGAGCACCTCAAGAGCAACTTCGCAAATCAGCTCTACCGCTCGATATACCCTGTCGGGTTGCGGCTTACCTGATCGCGCTACTGCTTTCAGTTCCCTCTCAGCTTTGTTCAGGACCTTTCGATGACCTAACTCCAATCCCGGTTCCGCCCGAAGACGCCTAAGGTTGGCGAGCGCGAGCGACAGATCTTTGGTTTTCATAGAAAACCTCCTTGCAATCTCGGAAAGACTCCATTGCCCTTCCGCCGCCGAAAAGAAGGTTGGATCGAGATTCGCCGGGATGAAGCGTTGGTTAACCCGTCTTTCAAACGCAGCTGCCGCCGCGTTGTCCTCTCACAACTCCTAACTGAACCAATTCGATCTAGATCTGAGAATAGTCAGACCGAGACCAGTAGGTAGTCAGCCAAGGGGTGGTGGAAGGTTTCGACCGCAATCGGTCGCGGGGATGTGTCCCCATTAAGAGGGCTCGGGAGCCCGAACAGCGCCAGCGTTGACGCTGCTCCATGAATCTTCCCCTTCTGATCGCTCTCGCAAGAGAGATTCTCTACGTCTCAAAGATCTGGGCCTTTGAATCAAAGGCCGAAGTGAGGGGAGTATGGACGAACGAAAGGCTGTTGTCAAGTGGTGTGACTCTGGGTCAAGTCAAGAGGGGCGAGGGTCTGACGCTCGTGCTGTCCTTCCGGACTCCGTTGGGAGTGAGTTCGTTCTCGAGTCGAGACGGCATCTTGGCAGCCGACCCGTAGAATCCCCCCGTGCACCTGGAACACCTGCTTCAGGAAAGCGTCGTCCTGCTGGCGAGCGCGGTCACCGTTCTGTTGGTCACGGCGCGACTGCGGATCCCGCCGGTCGTCGCGCTGCTCCTGACCGGTGTGCTGATCGGCCCGTCGGCGCTCGGCTGGGTCTCCGACACCGAGGATGTCGAGGTGTTCGCCGAGATCGGCGTCGTGCTGCTGCTGTTCGTCATCGGTCTCGAGCTGTCGCTCGCCAAGCTACGGGAGCTCCGCCGCCCGTTCCTCGTCGGCGGGACGCTGCAGGTGGGGGTGACGGCGGTGCTGGTGGCGGGGGCGAGCCTGGCGCTCGGCCTGTCGATCGAGCGGGCGATTTTCTTCGGCTTCGTCATCGCTCTGTCGAGCACCGCGATCGTGCTCAAGCTCTACGGCGACCGGCGCGAGACCGAGACGCCCCAGGGGCGCATGGTGCTGGGGATCCTGCTCTTCCAGGACTTCCTGATCGTGCCGATGATCGTCCTCGTGCCGGTGCTCGCCGGGGAGGTGGGGGCGTCGGCCGCCGATCTCGCGCTGCGCTTCGGCGGCTCGCTGGCGGCGATCGGTGCCGTCGTGCTGATCGCCCGCCGGGTCGCCCCCGCGCTCTTCGACCGCATCGCCCGCACCCGCGCCCGCGAGACCTTCGTCCTCGGCTCGCTCGGGCTGTGCCTGGCGCTCGCATGGGGGACCCATGTGCTCGGCTTCTCGCTGGCGCTGGGTGCCTTCGTCGCCGGCCTGCTGATCTCGGAGACCGAGTACAGCCACCAGGCGGTGGCGGACGTGGCGCCGTTCCGCGATCTCTTCGCCAGCGTCTTCTTCATCTCGATCGGCATGCTGGTCGATCTGCGCTTCGTCGTCGCGAACTGGCCGGCGATCCTGCTGCTGGCCGGGGCGGTCGTCGTGATCAAGAGCGTGGTCGCCGGCGGTGCCGTCTTCGCCGTCGGCCTGCCGGCGCGCATCCGCATCGTCGCCGGGCTCGGCCTGGCGCAGATTGGCGAGTTCTCGTTCCTCCTCATGGAGGTGGGGCGATCGCACGGCCTGCTCGAAGCGGCGGCGTACCAGCTCCTGCTGAGCGCCGTGGTGCTCACCATGGTCCTGACGCCACTCCTCGTCTCTCTCGCACCCGCCGCCGGCCGGGCCTGGGCTCGACGCTGGGAGTCGCCCGCCGCCGATTCGCCGGAAGAGGTGGCGGCGGCCCGCGAACACGTGATCGTGCTCGGCTTCGGCGCCGGCGGCCGGCTCGTCGCCCGGGTGCTGCGGGAGGCGGGGATCCGCTACGTGGTCGCGGAGCTCAACTCCGAGACGGTGAAGCGCGGCCGGCGCGCCGGCGAACCGATCTTCTTCGGCGACGCGACCCGGCGCGAGGTGCTCGAGCACGCCGGGATCGAGCGGGCGCGCCTCGTGGTGTTCGCGCTCTCGGACCACACCGCCCAGAAGCGCGCCGTGCAGGTCGCCAGAGACCTCAACCCGACGGTCGAGCTCGTGGTGCGGACCCGTCGGCTCGACGAGATCGAGGAGCTGCGCGCGCTCGGCGCCAACGAGGTCGTGGCCGAGGAGTTCGAGACCGCGATCGAGATCTTCACCCTCGTGCTCGAGCGCTTCCACGTGCCGCGCAACGTCGTGCGGGCGCAGACCCGGGTGCTGCGTGGCGAGGGCTACCGGATGCTCCGCTCGCCGGAGGGCAGCCCCGCGGTGTCGGCTGCGGTCCTCGATGCGCTGGAGGCGGGGACGACCGACATCTTCCGCATCGAGCCCGGGAGTGCCGTCGTCGGCCGCTCGCTGCGCGACCTCGACCTGCGACGACGCACCGGCGCCACCGTGCTGGCGGTCGTTCGCGGAGAGAAGCCGCAGCCCAACCCCGATGCCGGCACCGTGCTCGAGGAGGGTGACGACCTGGTGCTGGTCGGCAGTCACGCAGAGATCGATCGGGGGTTCGATCTCCTGAACGGCCGCGAGCCCGACGCCTCCGACTAGAGCTCCAGCACGATCCGGTCTCGCACGATTCGTACTCCGGTGGAGGTGAGGCCACCGATAGAGTGACGAGGCATGCCCGAGTACCCCGACGTAGAGGCCTACGTTCATGCTTTGCGTGGACATGTGGTGGGCCATCCGTTGGAGCGCGTCCGGCTGGGCAGCCCGTTTCTGCTGCGCTCGGTTCGGCCGCCGCTGACGGAGGCTCATGGCCGCGAGGTCGTCGGTGCGCGCCGCCTCGGCAAACGGATCGTCTTCGACCTCGAAGGCGATCTCCATCTTGTCCTCCACCTGATGATCGCCGGCCGCCTGCGCTGGAAGGGCGTCGGGGTGAAGGTGCCGCGCAAGCTCGGCCTGGCGGCGTTCGACTTCGCCCACGGATCGCTGCTCTTGACCGAGGCGGGGAGCAAGAAGCGGGCGTCGCTCTACGTCGTCGAGGGGGAGGAGGGGGTCGCGGAGCACGATCCGGGCGGCATTGAAGTGGTGGGCGGTACGGTCGAGGGTTTCACCGCGGCGCTCAGGGCGCACCGCCACACCCTCAAGCGGGCGCTGACCGACCCGCGGATCTTCTCCGGCGTCGGCAACGCGTACTCGGACGAGATCCTCCACCGGGCGCAGCTCTCGCCGTTCCTGCGCACCGCGACGATCGGCGACGGAGAGGCGGCGCGCCTCTTCGAAGCGGCGGTCGAGGTGCTGACCGAATGGCGCGAGCGCTTCGTCGCCGAGCTCGACGGCGCGTTCCCCGACAAGGTGACCGCCTTCCGCCCCGAGATGGCGGTGCACGGCAAGTACGGTGAGCCGTGCCCCGTGTGCGGCGATCCGGTGCAGCGGATCCTCTACGCCGACAACGAAGCCAACTACTGCGTCACCTGCCAGACGGGCGGCAAGCTGCTCGCCGACCGGGTGCTGTCGCAACTGATGAAGAAGGACTGGCCGCGGACGCTGGAGGAGCTGGAGGAGAAGACCGGAAGAGGCCCCTGAGCCCGCACGCCGTTTGGGCGGGCGTACGGTGCCGATGGGAGGGCGTCCCGGGGCTGCCTACGGGTCCGGCGTCTCCTCCGGTCGCACCAGCTCCATGCCGAGAGCCTCCGCCGTCGCTTCGAGGCCCGCAGCGACGTCCGAGGTGACCAGAGCGCCGTAGCCGGCGACGGCGTTCACCTGCTCGAGCGAGAGCTCGGGCAGCGGACGCAGTCCGAGCGACGGGTCGATGGCGATGACTCCACCGGGCTGTGGCGGGGAGATCGTCGGCAGGCACGTCCCGTCGTCGGGGGACGGCGTTGTGCCGGGAGGGCAGACATTGCGCCCCGGCTCGGCGCCGGTGTCGCCTCCATCGGTTCCGCCTCCGAAGACGCAGCCGCCATCGATCGGGCTCGGCCGAGTCCCCGGCGGGCAAAGCAGCAGATGCTCGTCGCCGAAGGGCGCCACCGCGACCGTGAAGGTCGGCACGCAACGGTCGTCGGGGCCCCGGCGCGTCCCGCTCGGGCAGCCGTCTTCTCCGGGCGGAGAGGAGTCGCGACCCCGGAACGTCGCCTCGCAGAGTCCGAGCACCCCGAAGCTCCTTACCGTGCTCGGCGGACAGGGTCGCACCCGGTACGAGACCCCGCCACCGCCGCCGTAGGTCGTCGGATTGCTGCAATCGGTCTCGTCTCCCTCCCGCGCGTAGCACTCCTCTTCGCAGCGGGTCTCGCACTTGGTCTCGAGCTCGAAGCAGAGTTTCAGGGCCTCCTGAGAAGGCTTCCACGCCGCCTCGCATTGCGAGCGCCGGCTGTGCGCCCGGGTCTCGCAGGCATGACGCTGCGAGCGTGCCCACGGCAGAATCCCCGGCTGTGTCCAGGAGGCGCGGAAGGCGCGCTGCCACTCGGCGGTGCAGTTGTTGAGGTCGCCCAGCAGCTGAGTGACGCAATCGGTCTTCGGCGCGTTCTCCGCTACCGTGTCGGTGCACTTGGCCCGCTCCTGATGGCAGCTCTCGTAGCACTTCGTCGTGGTCTCACTCGCCTGGGCCGCGCTGGCGGCGAGGCACAGAATCGAGAGCGCGAACAAGGTTCTCCAGGGTCTCGGCATGGTCCTCTCCCTGCGACGATCGGTGATTCGGAGGGTGGTGGTCAGGTCTGTAGTCACAGGGGCCGGAGCGCGCGATTGGTTACAGGGCGCCTTCGGGTCGAAGCCGCGGGGTCGCCTCAGTGCACCCGCAGCGTCGCGGCCACCGTCCAGGTGGTGTCGGGGTCGGTGAACGTCAGCGAGATCGGCAGGGTCGGTCGCGTCGGGTCGATCCGGAAGGTGCGCATCGACGGGTCCTCGGTGAAGAGTTCCGTGCCGACGAACAGCACGATCCGATCCTGGATCTGATCGTCGCGGTCGGTGGCGCAGCCGAAGAAGCTCTTGAAACCGCTGCCGCCGCCGAGCGAGTTGCGCACGGAGGTCGTCGCGGCGGCGACAGCTGCGTTGCGCGACGACTGGTTCAACAGGGTGCCCAGGGTTCCGCCTGCGATGAGGCTCTCGATTGCGCCGGCGATCACGGTCTCCGCCTGCCGTGCTCTGGCAGCAACGCCGCTGTCAGGGCAGCCGTCTTCCTCGATCGCGACGATCACCGCCCCCATGATGTCCACCTGGCCGTTGGTGTTGTCGACCAGGTCGCGCGCCGGCTCGATCGTCCAGGCGGTGCTGCCCATGGCGGGAGGGATCGGCCGCATGTCGCCGTCGCCGAGGTCGTCGCCGACCTTCTCGAGAGCCCCCGACCAGTGGACCCGCGTCGATCCGGGGCGCGCCACCCGCGAGTGGAAGCTGTAGACGAGGAAGTAAGGCTCGTCACCACTGCGCTCCTGAGCCCGGGTCACCGTGACCGAGTCGAGCGAGAAGCTCGCCATCGCACGGCCGCGACCCCGGGTGAGGCCGAGCCCGTTGAGGGCGGTCCAGCCGACCGCGACCGGCGGCGAAGTGCCCACGTAGGCGTGGACCCGGGTCGAGGCGTCGAGCAGCAGCCGTCCGCCGGCGCTGCCGGCGATGGCGGTGCCGGTGCCGAATGCCTGACCGCGGGGGACGTCGGCGGCCGTCCAGCTTGCGCCGTCGCTCGAGGTGAAGGTCTGGAGGTCGGTACGCGACAGGGTGCCGGTGCTGACCGAGATCCGCTGGACGAGCTGAAAGCGACCGCCATCGAAGCCGAGTGCCACGGCACCGGGCTGGAAGCCCGCGGCGGGCAGGTTGGCCCCGGTCGCCCAGGTGACGCCGTCGCCGGAGGTGCGGACCTGCAGCGAACGTGGGGCGGCGCTCGGGAAGGCGAGGACGAAGCGGCCGTTGCCGAAGGCCAGTGCCGGACCGGCCGACGCCGAACCGGAGACGACGAGGGGACTCGGTGCGCTGATGTCGACGACGACGATCTGACTGCCGCTGAGGAACGCCACCAGCACCTTTCCCGCTCCCGCGGCGACGGCGGGCCGCGCCTGACTGCCGACCGGAAAGGTCCCGAGGTCGGAAGCGGAGGCGAGCCAGTCGTCTCCGTTGCCGGAGGTGGCGTAGCGCAGGCGGGAGCCATCGAACCAGGCGGCGTGGTAGAGCACTCCGTCCCAGGCGATACCGATCGAGGTCGAGGCGGGCACCGCGCTGCCGCTCGAGTCGACGATCGTCTGCGGCACCGTCCAGGCGAGCCCGTCGAGGCTCTGGGTCACCCGAGCGAGGGCGTTTCCCGAGGGCCTTGCGGCGGCGACATATCGCACCGGCTGCTGAGGCGCGGTGGTCCCCGAGCTGCGGCAGCCGGGGGCGATCACCGCCAGAGCTGTTAGGAGGAGAAGGGCGGCCGGAACCGTCGGACTCGAACGGGGGGCGAAGGGACGACGCATGGTAGACCTCACCAGGGGCCACGTCGGGTTCAATCTCCTACAGGGGCACGGCGGCGCGGGTTGTTACCGGACGTCGCGTGGCTCGGGATTTCGCGGGGCGGCTTCGCGCCTCAACCCGTCTGCAGGAAGTGCCATCGCAGCTTCCCCTCACCGCGGGCGAAGACCTCCGCCTCGATGCGGCCGGCGTGGCGCCTCAGGAGTGACGAGATCGGCTCCCCGGCCGCCGCCGCTTCGAGCAGGTCGGCGGCGTCGGAGCCCGCCTTGGTGATGTAGGTCTGCCAGATCGCCTGACGGATCGGCATGGTGGCGAGCGAAAGGTTGGGGATCGCCGCGGCGCCCCTCTTCACCAGTTTGAGCTTCGCCTTGAGGGTCGCCTCGTCCTCCATCGTCTCGCGCTGGTAGCCGGTGTAGGGCTTGGGGATGAGGATGTTGACGCCGAGGTGGATGTGGCCGATGACACCGGTCGGGGCGAGCTCCTCGAGCATGATGCGGCGGCACTCCGTGGCGACGTCGAGGATCGCCTGCACGTCCTCCATCGACTCCTCGGGCAGGCCGACGATGAAGTAGAGCTTCAGGTGCGTCAGGCCGTGGCGGAAGATCATTCGCACCTTGTCGTAGAGCACGGAGTTCGGGATCGGCTTGTTGAGCTTCACCCGCAGCGAGTCGCTGCCGGTCTCCGGCGCCAGGGTGATCGACCGGTCGCCGGACGCCTTGAGCGCCTCGAGCAGACCCGGGGTCACCGCCGGGATGCGCACCGAGGAGAGCGAGCTGCGGAAGCCCATCCGGTTAGCCTCGTGGAGGATGCGCTCGATCTCCGGGTGGTCGCCGACGGCGGTGGCGACAAAGCCGAGCTGGTCGGTGATGCCGCGGGCGCCCTCGATCGCTTCGAGGATGAACTCGGTCGGGTGCCAGCGGAACGACCCCATGCCGAAGGTCGCCCAGCAATAGCGGCACTTCTCGGGGCAGCCGCGCGACATCTCGATCAGGAACTTGTTCGCGAACTCGGTGTGCGGGGTGACGATGGCGGTGGTCGGCAGGTTGCCCGGCCGGCGCATCTGCTCGGCGGAGAGCTCGAGCTTCTTGAGCCGCGCCTCGAGCCCCCCCTCCTCGGGGCGGTGGTGCGCCGGGACGTAGAAGCCGTCGCACCCGGCGAGGCGTGCGAGGACCGCCTCGCGGTCCTCCTCCTCGGCGAGCGCCGCCAGCAGCTCCGGGAGGACGTTCTCGGCGGCGCCCAGGGGGAAGACGTCGACGAAGGCCGAGAGCGTCAGCGGGTTGATCATCGCGCACGAGCCGCCGACGATCACCAGCGGGTCGCCGTCGCCGCGGGCTTCCCGGCGGGCGGCGATTCCGGCTCGATCGAGCATCTGCAGGAAGTGCACGTAGTCCTCCTCGAACGAGATCGAGAAGGCGATCGCACCGAAGGCGTCGAGCGGCGAGTCGGTGTCGACCGACAGCGGCATCCCGTCGCCGTCGAGGAAGAAGCGCTCGCAGCTCCAGTCCGGCGTCTGGTGGACGAGCTCGAACACCCGCTGGAAGGCGAGGCTCGACATGCCGACGTGGTAGCTGTTGGCGTAGGCGAGGGCGAGCGAGAAGCGACCGTGCGCGGAGGTCGGGACGATCGGCTTCTCGACGGCACGCACTGCGTGCCAGCCGGTTGACGGCTCTTTCCTGCTCCGACGACGTGCCACGGGGGAATTCTACGTCCCGTGCGCCCGGTGACCTCCGGCGGCGGTGCAAGGATCTCCGCCCGCTTCGCGTCTTTCGGGGCATGAGATGCCTACGGAGTGTCAGAAGAACGTTGGTCACACAACGACAGGCCGCGCGCGAGCGCCCGCGGACCGGTGTCGTAGGAATCGTTCGACTCTTCACCGCGGCGGCCGTCTTCGTGGCCGCGGCCCAGGCAGCCGGGACGCAATCCCGGGCGGTGATCGTCGGCGATGCCGACGGCGTGTCGCTCGAACGATCGGGGCCCACCGCCGGGGCGGAAGACGATGTCGCCTCGTGGTGGCGGAGCTTCGATCGGGCGGTACCGCTGCTGAGCGAGTCCCGCCGCCTGCTCGAAACGCGGCACCGGCTGTGGCGGCTCGCTCGACATGAGCGCTGCGCCCTCGCCCTCGAGAGCCTGGAGCGGGTCGATCGCCGCACGCTCGTCGCCGGGGCGCCGTACCTCGAGGCGCTGGAGGTGCACGTCGTCCTGGCGGCGCTCGCCGACGGCGTACGGGCTTGCCGGGAAAGGCGCTATTTCGAGCTCGGCTATCGGCTGCGGGTGGCGGCCGAGGCGCTGGCGCGACTCGATGAGCGCCGAGCCGGGCTGCCGACCGATGCTGCGGCGACCGCCGCTCAGTAGCCGCCGTCGAGGATCAGGCGCCGCACCAGGGTCCAGCCGCCGACGATACCGAGCGAGGTCAGCGGGGCGGCCCCGGCGTGGATGTCGAGCAGACGCTGGAAGATCCATGGATCGTCGGCGAGAGCGTCGAGCATCCGCCGCCGCATCGCCGGCCGCTGCTCGACAAAGAGCAGCAGACGGATGAAGGCGTAGGGGCGCGCGGTGAGTCGGCGCAACGCCCGCGGGTAGCCCTTGAGCGATCCCCGCCCCAGGCAGTCGGCGAGCGCGAGTGCCTGCTCGAGCGACAGCGCCACCCCCTCGCCGGTGATCGCGTCGCGGTAGCCGGCGGCGTCGCCGACCAGGGCGAGGTGGCCGCGGCTCGGCTCGCGGACCCGCTGATCGAACGGCCCGGCGCCCTGGTCGTGACTGGTCGGCGTGGCACCGGCGAGCCTCTTTTCGAGCCTCGGAAAGCGCTGCAGCAGCCGGTCGAAGCTGCTCTTGCCGCCGCTCCACAGGATCGCCACGCCGACCTCGTCGCCGGCGAGTCCCCAGACGTACGCCTCGCAGCGGTTGCCCCAGTAGACCTCGACGTCGTCGCTCCACGGGCGGACGTCGTAGTGGCGGCGCACACCGAAGCGGGCCGGCCGGCGGCTCGGCACGGGGCCGAAGCCGCCCCACTGACGGACGCGGGAATGAAGGCCGTCTGCGCCGAGGATCCAGCGCGCGCGGTGGTGGCCGTCGTCGGTGGTGACGCCGTACTCGACGAGGCCGCGGACCGCCGTGCGCCAGCGAAGGTCGACGCCGACCTCCTCCGCGCGCTCGACGAGCGCCCGCTGGAGCGCCGTCCGGCGCACCGCGAGACCCCCGGGCTCGGGGAGGTCGCCGCGCACTTCGACGATGTCGTCGGGAGCTATGTCTTCTCGAGCCTCGTTCGCCGGAGGCCGGTCTTCTCGGACCAAAGCCACGGCCTCCGACGGCAGCTCTCCGGCGAAGCGTTCTCCCAGGTACTTGATGCCGCGAAACTCCCGTCCTTCGAGGGCGCCCCGCCGCACCCCGAGCCGGTCGAGCGCCCTGACACCGGCCGGCATGATGCCCTCGCCGCACGCCTTGTCGATCGGCGGCTCGCCGCGGTCGAAGATCGTCACCTCGAAATCGTGCCGGCGCAGCGCAATGGCGGTCGCGAGCCCTGCCGGGCCGCCGCCGACGACGATCGCCGTCCCTTCGGGCGCCTTCATGCGTCGGCTCTCCGCGGTGCGCGGCGCGCCCGCCACGATCGCCACCAGGCGACGGCGAGTCGGCCGAGGTGGAAGCGCTTCGGCGGCGTGAGGTGCCCGGTCAGGTGGCGGTGCAGCGTCTCACCCCGGCGGATCTTTCCCGACGAAGTGCGGGGCAGGGTGCCCGGTGAGAGCAGGTGGAGCTCGTCGATCTCGATCCCGGTCTCCTCGCGTACGGCGTCACGACAGCGGCGCTCCAGGTCGGGCGACGGCGCGATGCCGCGCCGCAGCTCGACGAACAGCCGCACCGCCTCTTCGCCGCTGTCTTCCTGCGGGGCGCCGACCGCGGCACAGCAGCCCGTGCGGACTCCGGCGACCCGGTCGACGGCGCGCTCGACCTCTTCGGGTGCATGGTTGCGTCCGCGCACGATCAGCAGATCCTTGTCGCGGCCGACGAGGTACAGCTGGCCGTCACGCCGGAAGCCGCGGTCGCCGGTGTCGAGCCAGCCGTCGACGAGCGCGCCGGCGGTCGCTTCGGGGCGGTCGAGGTAGCCGTCCATCAGCGAGGGCCCCCGCACCCACAGACGCCCGACCCGGTCGTCGCCGAGCTTCGAGCCGTCGTCTCCCCGGATCTCGATCTCGAACTCGGGCAGCGGCCGCCCGACCGACACCAGCTCGCGCCCCTCGGCGGCATCGACGGCGACACCCTCTTCGGCGAGGCGCCGGCGATCGACGACCAGCGTCTCGAACGGCGCTCCGAGGTCCGGGAAGGTGACGGCGAGACTCGCCTCCGAGAGCCCGTAGACGGGCGACAGAGCTTCCCGTCGGAAGCCGAATGGAGCGAAGCGCTCGACGAAACGTCGCAGCACCTCCGGCGAGACGGTCTCGGCGCCGTTGAGCGCCACCCTCCAGGGCGAGAGATCGACCCCTTCGAGCTCATCGTCGGTGATCCGATCGACACACAGCCCGTAGGCGAAGTTGGGCGCCGGTGAGACGGTGCCGCGGTAGCGGGACAGCGTCCGCAGCCACAGCGCCGGGCGGTGGACGAAGAGCTCCGGGGGCAGCAGGGTCAGCTCGGCGGCGAGCTCCAGTGCCGGAAACACGCAGCCGATGAGCCCCATGTCGTGGTAGAGCGGCAGCCACGATACGCCGCTCGCTTCTTCGAGATGCCGCCAGTGGTCGTTCAGGAGCCGTGTCTGCGCGAGCACCGCGCGGTGGCCGAGCGCCACCGGCTTCGGATCGACGGTGGTACCGGAGGAGAACTGCACCAGCGCGAGCTCGGTGGGGGTCGTGATCGGCGGGGTCGCGACGCCTGCGGTCGGCGGATTACCGAGCTCGAGGATCGCGACGGTGCTGCCGGTCGACTCTCCCAGCAGCCCCGAGAGACCCGGTTCGCTGACGAGATGGCGCGCTCCGACCGCGTGAAGCATGGCGGCGGTGCGGCGGTGATACTCGGCCAGCTTTCCGAGGCGCACCGGGGGGTAGAGGGGCACCGGGACGGCGCCGGCGAAGAGTGCGCCGAAGAAGGCGTCGAAGAAGCGGGGCGAGGTCCTGAGGATGATCGCCAGCCGGTCACCCGCGGCGACGCCTCGAGCGGCGAGCTCCGCCGCTGCCGCCAGAGCGCGCTCGGCGACTTCGTGCCAGGGGACGAAGACCGCCTGCTCCCGGCGGTCGACGAACCGCAGCCCGCCGCGACCGGCATCGGCGGTCGCGAGCAGGAGCTCCTGCAGTGTGGTCGCCATGTCGTCGCTTGGCGTTTCAGCCCAGGGTCGGCCGGCGCTCGATCACCAGATCTATGAGGTCTCCGATCGTCTCCAGTCGCGCCTCGTCCTCCGGTTCGAGCACGATCTCGAAGCGGTTCTCGATCTCGACGATCAATGCCATCGCCCGCAGCGAGTCGAGGCCGAGGTCGGTCTGAATCCGCATCTCCTCCGCGAGGGCGCCCCGCCAGCCGAACTCAGAGGTGGCGATCCCCTCGATCTGTTGCCGGATTTCCTGTCGCGGGTCCACCTCGGAGGCTCGAATCGTGACAGCATTATGGCACTGCCGTGAGACCGCTCCTCGCCATCCTCGTGCTGGTCGCGACCGCGTTCGTGTGCGCCTGGACCGAGGCGCGCGCCGTCGAGTCGAGACTCTCCGACGAAGTGCAGAGCGCCGTCGACCAGCAGGGTCTCGACCAGGTGACGGCGACGGTCGACGGGCGGGACGTGCTGCTCGAGGGGACGGTGCCCAACGTCGAGCGCAAGCAGGCCGCCGGACACAGCGTCGCCGGGATTGAAGGCGTGCGCAACGTCGCCAACCGCCTCACCCTCGACATCGCGCCGCCTGCCGCCGGGGTCGACACTGATCCGGCGCAGGGCATCGAATCCAGCTCCTCGATCACCGCCTGCCAGGGAGCGATCGACGAGGCTCTGACCGCCGGGCGAATCGACTTCGAGAGCAGCAGTGCGGCCCTGCGCGAATCGAGCGAAGGGGCGCTCTCGGCACTGGTTGCGGCGCTCACCGGCTGCGAGGGCGGGCGGATCGAAATCGCCGGGCATACCGATGCCAGCGGGCCGCGCGACGAGAACCTCGAGCTTTCGCTGCGTCGGGCCGAGTCGGTGCTCTCCTACCTCGTCGCGGCCGGAGTGCCGCGAGAGCGGTTGACCGCGGTCGGCTACGGCCCCGATCGGCCGCTGGTCTCGAACGAAACGCCCGACGGCCGCGCGGTGAACCGCCGGATCGAGTTCGAGGTCCAGGACACCGGTCGCTGAGGCCGCCCCCCGGCTCCCCCAACAGCTTCCTTCAGCCGTGAGTTCGTCCAGCGAATCCTCCCGCTTCGGCCGCGGTGTGCTCCTGCCATGCGCGCTGCTGTTCGGCGCGATGTTCAACCTCACCCTGGTGGTCGCCGGGCTCAAGGAGTTCGTCATCGACGATCTCGGCGGCACGGTGCGCGACGCGACGCTGTTCTTCTCGGTCGAGACGATCGCCTACATCCTGTTCGCGCCGATCTGGGGACTCGCCAGCGATCGGCTCGGGCGACGCCGGCCGTTCATCGTCGTCGGCTTCGCCAGCTCGGCGCTGATCTACGCCGCCTACCAGGGCGTCGAAACGGTGCCCTCGTTGCTGGCGCTGCGCTTCGTTCAGGGGGCGTGCACGGTGATGGGTTGGTCGCTGGTGATGGCCTCGGTGCTCGACCGACCCGACCGCGAACGCTCCGGCCGCTCGATGGGTCTGATGGGGGCGAGCCTCATCCTCGGAGTGGGGATCGGGGCGCCGTTCGGCGGCTATCTGACGCGCTGGTTCGGCGCCCGCGCGCCGCTCGGCGCGGCGGCGATCCTGTTCGCCGTGCTGGCGCTGGCCGCGCTGGCACTGGTGGAGTCGAAGTCGCTCCAGCGCGGCGTGCGACTGCGGCGTATCGCGCTGGCGCTGCGCGAGCGGCCACGCCTGCTGCTGCCGATGCTCTTCCACTTCGTCGATCGACTGGCGGTGGGCCTCTTCGTCGTCGTCTTCCCGCTCTATCTCGACACTCTGGGGGCGGGCGACGCAGCGGTGCGGGGGCGCTATCTGTCGCTCTTCCTGCTGCCGTTCGCGTTCCTGCAGGTGTTCACCGGCCGCATGACCGACCGCACCGGGCCGTACCGGCCGCTGATCTTCGGCTCACTCGTCTACGGCATCGTGCTGACGACGGTCGGCGTCGCCGACCTGGCGCTCCTCGGGCCGGTGATGATCGCCCTCGGCGTCTTCGCCGCGGTGATGTTCCCGCCGGCGATGCTCCTGACGGCGCAGCTCGCAGCGCCGGAGACCCGTGCCAGCGCGATGGGCGGCTTCAACCTCGCCGGCTCGCTCGGCTTCGCCATCGGGCCGCTCGTTGGTGCCTGGGCGTACGCCGAGCGTGGTTTCGGCTTCGCCTTCGCCCTGTGCGGAGCGTTCGAGATCGCCCTCGCTGTCGGGGCGGCGATCTGGTGGTGGCCGCGCCGTGCGACGGCGCGCTGATTCCGGGCCCGCAGAAGGACCCGGCTGGTCTTCCCCCTAGCGCCGGAGAAAGCCGAGCAGCGCGTCGAGCAGCATCTCGATGAAGTCGAGAGCCGGGTGGTCGCCGTCGCCCATCAGGTCGGGCAGCGTCGGCGTGGCGGCTCCGGCGTCGCGGGCCGGAGGTGTCTCGGCAGCGAGGCGCTCGGCCCGCAGCGCACCGCCGTCGCGCCGCCAGGCGAGGATGCGGTCGAGCTCGCCACGATCGAACCAGATGCCGTCCTGCTGACAGACGTCGACGATCACCCCGCTCTTGCGCCCGTAGTTGCGACGATGCATGAGCTTCGAGCATTGCGGGCAGGCGCGGTAGAAGCTGGTGCCGTCGAGGGCGGCCACGTCCGTCACCGGCGCGGCCTCGACCTCTCCCAGCGGCTCGAGCGCTCGTTCCGAGGCCGTCTCGAGCAGCTCGAAGATGCGGTGGCCGAGCCACAGACCGGCGCAGTGGTCGCACTCGAGCACCGTGATCTGCCCCTCGACGTTGCGGCTGTAGAGACGATGCGACTCTCCGCACACCGGACACGGTCGATCGGTCAGCGCGCCGACGCGGCCCTGCGGCACGATCGCGATGCCGCAGGCGTGGCAGTGGCGTGCGCGGTCGCTGATACGGGTGACGCAACCCGGACACAGCGTGTGGAGGTCGCGCTCGTGAAGGGTGAAGTCGGCGCCGCAGTGCTCGCAGGCCGGCGCCGCGTGGCGGCGTGGAGCGCCACAAGCGGAGCAGCGCACCACTGCCGCCTCGGCCGGGACGCCGGCTTCGACCACGACCACCTCCCCACAGGCGCAGCGGAAGCGCCCCGGCGGCTCGTGGCCGGTGGCGTCGTACTGCAACGCGCAGCCGGGGCAGGCGACCAGGCGGCGCAGTTCCGGGGACGTCGGGTCGGTGGTCATGGAGAGGCCTTCGAGAGTGGCTCGAGAAGCGTACGGCGAACGCTCATCGGTCCTTCCGTCGCCGTCCTCGTCCCCAGGTCACCACTCGAGCAGTACCAGCTCGGAGCAGAACCCGGGGCCCATCGCCATCAGCAGCCCCGGCGTGCCCGGTTCGGGGCGATCTTCGCGGACCGTCTCCTCCAGCACCAGCAAGACGGAGGTCGACGACAGGTTGCCGACCTCGCGCAGCGAGCGCCAGCTCGCGTCGAGGGCACCCGCCGGGAGCTCGAGCGCGGATTCCATCGCTTCGAGCACGCGTGGCCCTCCTGTGTGCGCGGTCCAGCAGCCGATGTCGCCAGGCTCGAGACCGTGGTCGGCGAGGAAGGCATCGACGTCGGCCCTCAGGTGGCGCTCCACCATCTCCGGTACCTCGGCCGACAGTACGATCTGGAAGCCGCGCTCGGAGATCGTCCAACCCATCACGTCCTCGGTGTCTCGATAGAAGGAGGCGCGGGTATCGACGATCCGCGGCCCCGCCGCATGGTGGACGGCGGGATGCTCCGCGCCGACGAGGACGGCCGCCGCGGCGCCGTCGCCGAAGAGCCCCGAGGCGATCAGGTTGGCGATCGACAGGTCCTCGCGCTGCAGCGTGAGCGAGCACAGCTCGACCGACAACAGCGCGACCGCCGCGCCGGGGTGCCCACGCAGGTAGTCTGCCGCGCGCGCCAGGCCGGCGGCCCCGGCGACGCAGCCGAGGCCGAAGATCGGCGTCCGCTTGAGGGTCGGCGCAAGCGGCATCACGTTCATCAACCGGGCGTCGAGCGACGGCGTAGCGAGCCCGGTGACGGAGACGGTGACGAGCGCCTCGAGCGTCTCCGCCGTCAGCCCGGCGTCGTCGAGGGCCGCCTCGAGCGCCTCGGCGCCGATCGCCGTGCCGACCTCGATCCAGGCGTCATTGGCGGCCCCGAACGAGCCGAGGTCGGCATAGCGCTCGAGCGGCAGCGCCAGATGGCGGCCGCCGACGGCGACGTTCGAGAACAGTCGGCGGATCCGCTCCGGGTTGTGGAAGTCGGAGCCCCACTGCGCCTCGGCGGCGGCGATGAGTTGCTGCTGATCGTAGAAATGGGGCGGGAACGCGTGCCCGAGCCCCGCGATCCTCACCGCCGGACCCCGAGCTTCCGCGCCACGAGCGCCATCAGGAAGCCGACCAGCGAGTAGACGAGCAGCGACTGGAGCGCCATCGTCCACCACGGGTCGCGGCCGCCGCCGAGCTGCTCGACCACCACCAGCACCATCACCGGGCCGCGGAAGATCCAGCCGAGCCAGGCGGCGAGCAGTCCGTCGAGCCACCAGCTGCCGCCCCGGCCCTGGACCAGCAGAAAGAGGGCCGCCAGAGCGGTCGCTTCGAGGAGCCAGCCGCCCGCCACCGTCTTTCCGTCGAGACGCGGTCCGAACTCGCCGCCGTCGAGCAGATCGAAGCCGAGCGCTGCACCGCCCAGCAGCAGGGTCGCGAGCGGGATCGTGAGGAAGAGGAAGCGGATCAAGGGAGGCCGATGATAGCCCGACCGCCGCTGCATCTGAGTCGATGCGAAGGGCCGAGGCGAAGGATCCCCCAACGGGTAGACTCCAACGGGAAAACCGTTGCCGTTTCGGTCTCGTAGGAACTGTGTGCCCCTGAACCGCCCCAGCACCGCCGCCCGCCCCGACGCGCCCGCCCTCGTCGTTTTCACGCTCGGGCCGGGCCGCGAACAGGCCCGTCGCGGCTGGCTCGGCGCGCGGGGCGCAGCGATCGAGCGCGCGGTCCACGAACAGGGGCTGGCGGCGGTCCTCGAGGCGGGGCGAGCGAACGGCTGCCGCCTCGTGATGGCGGCACCGCGCAGCGCCTCACGGGTCGCCGACGCGACCTTCGTGACGCAGGCGGGCGACAGTTTCCGCGAGCGCCTGGTCGCCGCCGTGGCGACCGTCGAGGCGGAGGGGTCGGCACCGCTGGTGGTGGTCGGCACGGATACGCCCGGCATCGGCCGCCAGACGGTGGCCGCGGCACTGCAGCGGGTCACTACCCGACCCGACTCCGTGGTCGTCGGGCCGTCGACCGACGGCGGGATCTACCTGCTGGCGGCCGCGCGGCCGGTGGCGGCGTTGCTCGACCGGGTGCGTTGGCGCTCCACCGCGACCCTCCGCTCGCTCGTCGAGACGCTCGAGACCGCGGGCCTCCGGGTCCACCTGCTCGAGCCGTTGCGCGACCTCGACTCGAGGAACGATCTCGAATGGTGGAGCGCACGGGCCCGCCTGCTGACCGGCGCCTGGCGCAGGTTGCTGGCGCGCGTCGGCGTCACCCTCGCGAGCCTCGCCCGCTGGGCCGGAGCGCCGCGTCGGCTTCGCCCCGCCGAGGCGGTTGCCGCCCCCGCGGGCCGCGCCCCTCCCCTCTGACCTCCAGGGCGAAGAGCCGGTAGCGCGTTCCTCGCGCACCGGCGGGAAAGCGGTCGACCGCGAGGGCGGTCGCCGCAGCGTTCCGCGGGCCGCAGGCCGACTCGCGTGAAGCCAGAGTGGAGTGGTGCCGAGAAGGAGAGAGCGATGTCCGTTGCCAATGTAGAGAAGAACGTCCGCGAGCGCTACAGCGAGGGGGCTCGCGCCCAGGTGCCGGAGCTGTGCTGCCCGGTCGACTACGACCCGCAGTACCTCGAGGTGATCCCCAGCGAGGTGATCGAGCGCGACTACGGCTGCGGCGATCCGTCGAAGCACCTCAAGCCCGGCGAGACCGTGCTCGATCTCGGCAGCGGCACCGGCAAGATCTGCTTCATCGCCTCTCAGGTGGTGGGTGCCGAGGGGAGGGTGATCGGCGTCGACATGACCCCGGACATGCTCGACGTCGCGCGCCGCAACGAGCCGGTGGTGGCGGAGAAGACGGGGTTCTCGAACGTCGAGTTCCGGCGTGGCCGGATTCAGGATCTGGCGCTCGATCTCGACCGGTTGGAAGCGGAGCTCGCGAAGCAGCCGGTCGACAGCGTCGAGCGGCTGATCCAGCTGGAGGAGGTCGCGGCCCGGCTGCGGACCAGCGAGCCGATGATCGCCTCCGATTCGGTCGACGTCGTGGTTTCGAATTGTGTCCTCAACCTCGTCGACAGCGACCTCAAGGAGCAGATGTTCGAAGAGATCTACCGGGTGCTGCGCCGCGGCGGCCGGGCGGTGATCTCCGACATCGTGAGCGACGAGGAAGTGCCGCTCGAGCTGCAGCAGGATCCGGAGTTGTGGAGCGGCTGCATCTCCGGGGCGCTCACCGAGAGCGGCTTCCTCGAGGCGTTCGAGCGCGCCGGCTTTCACGGCATCCGGGTGCTCGAGCGCCAGGTCGAGCCGTGGCAGACGGTGGAGGGGATCGAGTTCCGCTCGCTTACCGTCGAGGCGTTCAAGGGCAAGGAGGGGGCGTGCTGGGAGCGCAAGCAGGCGGTGGTCTACCGCGGCCCCTTCAAGGAGGTGCTCGACGACGACGGCCATCGGATGCAGCGTGGCTACCGCTACGCGGTGTGCGACAAGACCTATGAGCTCTACCGCCAGGAGCCCTACACGGGGCAGTTCGACTTCGTCGATCCGCTGGAGGAGATCCCGCTCGAAGGTGCCGAGCCGTTCGATTGCTCCCGGACGGTGCTCCGCCATCCGCGCGAGACCAAGGGCGAGGACTACGACGCCACCGTCGAGGCGGCCGCCGACTGTTGCGGCCCGGACGGATGTTGCTGAGGGGCGTCGCCTGGGTCGCGGTCGTGCTGCTGGCGCTGCCGGCTTCGGCGGCGTTGCGCATCAACGGCTCGACGACCGTCAATCCGGTGGTCAGCGAGGCGGCGGCCATCCTGCGCGCCGAGGAGGGGCTCGAGATCCACGTCGATACGGCGGGCGGCAGCTCCGGAGGTATCGCGGCGCTGGCCGACGGGCGCGCCGACCTGGCGATGGTGTCGCGGCCGCTCACCGCGGGCGACCGTGAGCGTTTCCCGCACGTCGACTTCCGGGTGACGACCCTCGGCTCGGATGCACTTGCGCTGGTCGTGTCGGCGGATGTCTGGCAGGCCGGAGTGCGCTGTCTCTCACGTGCCCAGGTGCGCTCCCTCTACGAGGGCGAGACCGCGCGCTGGACCGAGGTCGGCGGCCCCGATCGCCGCGTGGTGTTCTTCAACAAGGAGCCCGGGCGCGGCACATGGGAGGTGTTCGCCGACTGGCTCTACGGCGACGGCGACGCCGCGCCGCTGGTGAGTCTGCCGGAGGTCGGTTCGAACGAGGAGGCGCGCACCAAGGTCGCCTCCACCCGCGGCGCCGTCACGCAGCTCTCCGCCGCCTGGGCCGACGGAGAGAGGACCTTCGCCCTCGGGCTGTGCGAGCCGGGCGAGGAAGAGGTGCGACCGACGAGCGACAACGTGCTCAGCGGCCGTTATCCGCTTGCCAGGCCGCTCAACGTGATGACCGACGGTCCGCCCGATGGGGCAGCTCGGCGGCTGATCGATCTCATCCTCGACGCGCGCGGCCAGGAGCTGGTCGGCCGGCACGGCTTCCTGCCGCTGCCGCCGCAATCCTCGGAGGCGACGAGTTCTCCATGACGTCCGTGCCGCTCCACGGGATCGCCGACCGGCCATGAACGCCGGCTGGATCCGTCCCGCGAGCTGGGTCGCGACGGCGCTGA
Organism: Candidatus Multivoradales bacterium; assembly: GCA_965223855.1. Lineage (GTDB taxonomy): Bacteria > Acidobacteriota > Thermoanaerobaculia > Multivoradales > JAHEKO01 > CALZKB01. Next base: position 589,679 of record CBDCXM010000009.1, on the reverse strand, counting down.
CGCTCGCCTTCGTCGTCACCCTCCTCGGCTCGTTCGTCGCCCAGAGCGTGCCGGTGTGGCAGCACGAGGGGCTCGGCTACCTCACGGGCAAGACCTGGCACTACCGGGCGCAGGAGTTCGGGGTGTTGCCGATGGTCTACGGTTCGGTCGTCGTGTCGGCGATCGCGCTCGTGCTGGCGGCGCCGCTGGCGCTCGGCGCGGCGATCTGGACCGCGGAGTACATGAGCGACCGCAGGCGCTGGTGGGTCAAGGTGCCGATCGAGCTCCTCGCCGGGGTCCCATCGGTCGTGTTCGGTCTCCTCGGGGTGCTGCTGCTGCGCGACTGGATCTACCGCCTGCTCGAACCGTTCGAGCCGCTCTCGGGCGACACCCTGCTGACCGCCGGCGTGCTGCTGGCGGTGATGATCCTGCCGACGGTGATGACGCTCGCCGACGACGCGCTGCGTGGCGTGCCGGGCTCTCAGCGCCGCGCCGCCCGGGCGCTCGGAGCGACGAAGGCGGAGTCGGTCGTCAAGGTCGCCTTGCCGCAGGCCGCCCCCGGGCTCGGTGCCGCGCTGCTGCTCGGCCTCGGCCGCGCGATGGGGGAGACGATCGCCGTCTTCCTGGTCGTCGGGCGGATGGACAACCAGGCGTTGCTCGGCTTCCGCGCCTGGCTCGAGCCTGGGCAGACGCTCACCAGCAAGCTCGGCTCGTCCGAGACCTTCCTCGCCTACGGCGACCCGCTTCACTGGGGAGCGATCGTCGGCCTCGGGCTGGTCCTGCTGTCGCTGGTGATGGCGCTCACCCTGATCGCCGGCCGTTGGCTGCCGGATCGCCGGGAGATGCGTGGTGCGTAGGGCGCTCGATCGCGGCCTGAAGGTCTCAGCCGCCGCCTGCGCGGTTGCCGCCTGCGCGCTACTCGTCGGCATCGTCGCTGTGATCCTGGTGCGCGGCCTGCCGAGCCTGGGCGGCGAGTTCGTCACCGCCGCCGCCGGCGAACGGATCGGCAGCGGCGGGGTGCGATACCAGCTTCTCGGCACGCTGCTCCTGGTGACCACGGCGCTGGCCGTGGCGGCGCCGCTCGCGCTGGGCTGGTCGCTCATCGAGACGCTGTGGGTCGGCGCGCGGACCGGCCGCACGATGAAGCGGATCCTCTACGCCGTCCACGCGGTGCCGTCGATCCTGTTCGGAATCCTCGGCCTGATCGTGTTCGTCAAGTTCTTCGGCTGGGGCAAGTCGTGGCTCGGTGGGGGCATCGTGCTCGGCTGGATGATCGTGCCGACGATCGCCGTCGCCCTCGTCGAGAGAATCGAGGCGTTGCCGACCCGCTATCTCTCGGCCGCTTCGGCGCTCGGGCTGAGCCGCGCACAGGTCGCTACGACCGTGGTGCTGCCGCAATGCTGGGCCGGCGGGGCGTCGGGGGCGCTCCTGGGGCTCGCCCGTGCCGCCGGCGAGACGGCGCCGATCCTCTTCACCGCCGCGGTCTTCTCGGGCGTGACGCTCCCCCGCGGGGTCGTCGAGAGCCCGGTCCTGGCGCTGCCCTACCATGTGTTCACGCTCGCCCAGGACTCGTTCGACCCGGCGGCGTCGAGCCACCTGTGGGCGGCCGCCTTCGTGCTGCTGGCGCTGGTGCTGGGTCTGAGTCTCGCGGCGCTGCCGCTGCGCCTCAGAGCCGCGGAGGAGGCGCGACATGGCTGACGTCCTGTCGATGCCGGCACCCCCGGAGCCGATCCTCACCGCCCGCAACCTGCGCGTGGCGAGCGGTGAGCAGGCGATCCTCGACGCGGTCGATCTCGCGATCCCCGAGCGCGGCATCTTCGCCGTCATCGGACCGTCGGGCGCCGGCAAGAGCACGCTCCTCAAGGCGTTCAACCGGCTCCTCGAGCTCGAGTCGCCGCCGCTCGAAGTGACGGGCGAGGTGCTGTTTCGCGGCCGACCGATCTACGGCGCCGCCGTCGATGCCGACCGCCTCCGCAGCCGCATCGGCATGCTCTTCCAGCAGCCGGTGGTCTTCCCGGCGTCGATCCGCCGCAACGTCCTCTTCGGCGTCCGCCAGGTCGAGCGGCTGAGCCGCGACGGCCTCGAGGAGCGGCTGCGCGAGGCGCTCGACGGCTCGGCGCTGTGGGACGAGGTCGCCGACCGGCTCGATCGCCCGGCGGTCGAACTCTCGGTCGGCCAGCAACAGCGACTGTGCCTCGCCCGCGCCCTGGCGCTGAGGCCCGAGGTGATCCTGATGGACGAGCCGACGAGCGCTCTCGACCCGAAGGCGACCGCCGCCATCGAACGTCTCGCCGCCGACCTCGCCCGCGACCACACCGTGGTCCTCGTCACCCACGACCTCGCACAGGCGCGGCGCCTGGCCGACAACGTCGCCTGCGTCTGCCGACGTGACGGGGTCGGTCGCGTGCTCGAGGTGGGCTGCTGCGGAGAGCTGTTCGACAACCCCAAGACCCCGGAAGTGATCGACTATCTCGACGTGGGAGGCACCGATGGCTGAGAACACCATGGCTGAGAACGCGGTGACTGAAAAGGAGGGGACGACCCCGGCGACCGTGAGTCCGCAGCCGCGCCCCGGCGCCGTGCCGGTCGCCGCCCTGCGCTCCCTCGACACCCTGTGGTTCCAGGTCGCCGGCACGGTCTGCAACCTCGCCTGCACCCACTGCTTCGTCTCGTCGTCGCCGACCAATCACACCCACGAGGGGATGACGCTCGAGGAGATCGAGCCCTACCTGCTCGAGGCGGCCGAGCTCGGGGTGCGGGAGTTCTACTTCACCGGCGGCGAGCCGTTCCTCAACCCGGAGATGGAGGCGATCCTCGCGCGCACCCTGGACTTCGGTCCGGCCAACGTGCTGACCAACGGTTTGCTGCTCGATCCGGCGCGCTGCGAGCGGCTGGCCGAGCTCGCCACCGGAGCCGACTACTCGCTCGACTTCCGTGTGTCGATGGACGGCTACGATGCGGAGTCCAACGATCCGATCCGCGGCGAAGGGACCTTCGTCCGTATCCTCGAGGGGATCTCGAACCTCGCCGCCGCCGGGATCAACCCGGTGATCACCGTCACCGAGGTCCACGACGCCAACGGTTCGGCCGCCGGCAAGGAGCGCTTCTTCGAGCTGCTGCGCGAGCTCGGCGTCGAACGCCCGCGGCTCAAGATCCTCCCGGTGTTCCGGATCGGCGCCGAAGCGGAGCGCTCCGCCGCCTACGAGAGCTGGCAGGTGCTGCGCGAAGGCGACGCCCCGGACGGTGACTGGGACCACCTCCAGTGCTCCAACTGCCGCATGGTCACCGACCAGGGAGTGTGGGTCTGCCCGATCCTCGTCAACGAGCCGAGCGGCAAGATGGGGGAGACGCTCAAGGACACCCTCAACCCCTTCCCGCTGGCACATCCGGCCTGCTGGACTTGCCATGTGTACGGGGTTTCCTGCAAGACCTGACTCCCTGGTGGTTGCCGGCGGCTCGGATCCGACCGCTCAATCCGCACTGGAAGTCTGACGGCCTTCTTTGACTGCCGGCGGGCCGGCCCGATCGCAGTTCCCGTCTGCAGGGACGTCGCCCCAGGGGTATGTGTCCTGCGGTTCTGCTCGAACGAGGCATCTGATGCCCTGCCTGACGGGATCTGCGCTCGGGCCGCCCGCCTACCGGGGCGGCGACGGTGGGTCTCCGAGGTGGAGGGACCTAGTGAAGTCGGCTTGGAAGATCCAGAGGGTCTCAGCGACGGTGTGCGCGGATACACCCGGAGCCCCTGCGCCGTGCGAAGGGTTCCCCCGCAGGGATGTCGCCCCAGGGGAATCTGAAGCGCGGACCTCCTAGAACGAGGGCACCGACACCCTGCGGCCGGAACCCTCCGCAAGGCTGGGGCTCCTACGCACGGTACCGGTGCGCACCACTGGGACGGGAGGGGGGTCCTCCCCTCTCTCTAATCTCGTCGAACCCCTTCTCCATCCCCGCAACGAACCGTAGGCAACCGAGACCCTGCCCAGGCTCCCAGCCGCAGGGTATGAGTACCCTCGTTCGAGCAGACCGGCTTCACCCTGAACAGCAGGGCGACATCCCTGCGGGGGGAGCCTGAGCAGAGTCGAGAGTGCCGGCTCGAACCGCGAGAAGGCTCGAAAAGCTCGATGCCCCTGCTTCGACAAGTCCACCCGCGAACTGCGAGCCGGCCCGAAGTCTCACCCACATAGGCGTCCGGCCGACCGAGGGAACCTTGCAGCAGGGCATCAGATGCCTCGTTCGAGCCGTCCCGAGCCACACCTGAAAGCGGGGCGACGTCCCTGTCGCAAGGATCCCTCGGTCGGCCGGACGCCGGTCGATCCGAGAAGCCCCCACGCCAGTGGAGCCGCATTACTTCAAAATGTGAAGTTTAGGCAGCATTGGGCGGCCGCAAAGCTTGACTGCTGCGTCTGTAGCGAGCAATACTTCAAGAGACGAAGTAAAAACAGCTCGTAAGCCCCTGCGTTGCCACAGTTCGACGAGATGATCACCTCCCCTGCGCGGCTCGCCATTCTGGCCACCCTGGCCCCCGGCGAGGCGGTGCGCTTCACCGAGCTCAAGCGCGAGACCGGTCTTGCCGACGGCAATCTCCATGTGCAGACCAACAAGCTGGCCGATGCCGGATACATCGACATCCGCAAGGGGCTGCGGGGTCGGCGTTCGGTGACCGAGTTCCGGATGACCGAGCTCGGGCTCGAGCGGCTGCGATTTCATGTTCGGACGCTCCAGTCGGTGCTCGAGAGCGAGGAAGGGGTGATCCGGCCGGTGCTCGCCTCGGAACGTCGCGACGACTCGGAGGTGTGGTCGTGAGAATCGCCATCGGTGCCGACCACGGTGGAGTCGAGCTCAAGGCGGCGTTGACCTGGCATCTGACGGCGGCCGGGCACCAGGTGACCGACCTCGGGACCTCGACCACCGACGCGGTTGACTACCCGGTGTTCGCCCGCGCGGTGGCCGAGGCGGTGGCGGAGGGGCGTGCCGACGTCGGGATCATGATCGACGGCGCAGGCATCGGTTCTTCGATGGCGGCCAACAAGGTGCCGGGCGTGCGGGCTGCGCTCGCCTACGACGTGTCGAGCGCGCGCAACAGTCGTGAGCACAACGACGCCAACGTCCTGACCCTCGGCGCCGCGTTGATCGGGCCGGGGCTGGCGCGTCAGATCGTCGACGTCTGGCTTGCCACGGAGTGCACCGAGCCGCGCCATCGCAAGCGGGTGGCGATGATCGGCGACGGCGCCGGCGCCGGGGGGCCCGCGGTGGCTCCGGCGGCAGCCGGAGGTGAACCTGCGCTGTCGGAGCACGACCTCGAGCGGGTGATCGCCCGGCTTCACGCCAAGCTCGGGTCGGTCGGGCAGCCTGCCGGGCAGTGCGTCGGCGACTGCCCCGAGACGGCCCGTGGCCTGATCCGCCTGGGAGCAACCGGGCTCACCAGTGTCGCCGAGGTCGAGCCGCCGGGGCGGATCCCTGAAGACCTCGCCCGCTACATCGACCACACGCTGCTCAAACCCGACGCGACCCAGGACCAGGTCGAGAAGCTCTGTGCCGAGGCGCGGGAGCACAACTTCCGGTCGGTGTGCGTCAATCCGACCTGGGTACCGCTGGCCGCTCGACTGCTGCGTGGCTCCGAGGTGCTCACCTGCACGGTGGTCGGCTTCCCCCTCGGCGCCAACGAGCCGGAGATCAAGGCGTTCGAGGCTCGGCGCGCGATCCGCGCCGGGGCGAAGGAGATCGACATGGTGCTCAACGTCGGCGCCATGAAGAGCGGTCTCGAGGATCTGGTGCTGCGCGACATCCGCGCGGTGGTCGAGGCGTGCCGCGACGGTAGCGCTGTGTGCAAGGTGATCCTGGAGACAGCGCTCCTGACCGACGACGAGAAGAGGCGGGCGTCGGAGCTCTCGCGCCAGGCGCGAGCGCACTTCGTCAAGACGTCGACCGGCTTCTCGACCGGCGGCGCAACGGTCGCCGACGTCGCCCTGATGGCCGAGGTCGTGCGGCCGGCCGGCATGGAGGTCAAGGCGTCCGGCGGCATCAAGTCCTACAGCGATGCGCGGGCGATGATCGAGGCGGGGGCGACCCGGCTCGGTGCCAGCGCCTCGATCGCGATCGTCCAGGAGGCGGTGGCGGCCACCGTGAGCGCCTGAGGGAGATGAGGAACCGATGAGCGACGTCGATCTGAGGGCCTTCGTGATCCTCGATTCTCTGCAGCCGCAGTTCGCCTCGTTCCAGGCGACGATCTCGAAGGGGTATCTGCCCCGCACTGGGCAGGCGAGTCTCTTCATCGAGATCGCACCCGGGATGGAGGTCAACCGGATCACCGACGTCGCGCTCAAGTCGACCGACGTGACGCCCGGGATGCAGATCGTCGAGCGGCACTTCGGCATGCTGGAAGTCCACTCCGACTCTCAGGCCCAGGTCCGGGAGGCGGGTGCGGCGATCCTCGACGCGCTCGGGTTGACCGAGCAGGATCGGATGAAGCCGCGGGTGGTGTCGAACCAGGTGGTGCGTCATCTCGCCGACACCCAGACGATGCTCGTCAATCGGATGCGCCACGGCAACATGATCCTGTCAGGGCAGACGCTCTTCGTCCTCGAGTGCGAGCCGGCGGCCTACGCGGCGCTGGCGGCCAACGAGGCGGAGAAGGCGGCGAACATCAACATCCTCGAGGTACGGGCGGTCGGCAGCTTCGGCCGCGTCTACATCGGCGGAGAGGAAGAAGACGTCGAGGTCGCGCAGGTCGCGGCCGTGCAGGCGATCGAGAGTCTCACCGGGAGGGCGAAGTGACGCCCCGTCCCGTCATCAACCGCGTGCCGGACGGCACGGGGGTCAGGAGGTAGGTCTATGTCCGAAGCTTTGGGAATGGTCGAATGCCGGAGCTTCCCGGCGATGGTCGAGGCGGCCGATGCCATGGTCAAGGCGGCGCGGGTCGAGCTCGTGAGCTACGAGAAGACCGGCGGCGGCTACACGACCGCGGTCATCCGCGGCGACGTGGCGGCGGTGAAGGCGGCATGCGACGCCGGGCAGACGGCGGCGGCGCGAGTCGGTGACGTCGTGGCGGTGCATGTGATCGCTCGGCCGCACACCAACGTCGATCTGGTGATCCCGCTGGGACGTGACGCCGAGGCCGCCAAGGCCAAGAAGTAGCGTGAAGCTCGCCAAGGTGCTCGGCACCGTCGTCGCCACCCAGAAGGAGGAGAAGCTCAGGGGGCTGCGCTTCCTGATGCTCGGTCTCTACGGGCCGGACAACAAGCCGGCCGGTGGATCGGTCGTGGCGGTCGACGGCGTCGGTGCCGGGGTCGGCGAGATGGTGCTCTTCGCCAGCGGTTCGTCGGCCCGCCAGACGGCGGCGACCGACGGCAAGCCGGTCGACGCCGTGGTGATGGCGATCGTCGACAGCTGGGAGACCGACGGCAAGGAGCGCTACAGCAAGGGGGCTGACGGGTGAGCCTCAGCGAGGCTCAGGTCGAGCGGATCGCCGACCGGCTGGCGGCGCGGATTGCGGGAGGAGCCTCCGCCGGACCGGCATCCGTGCCGTCGACGTCGACCGGCGCCGGGCTCGGCGAAGGGATCTTCGCGACCGTCGATGATGCCGTCGCTGCGGCCCGGGAGGCGTTCCGGCGACTCGATGAGCTGTCGCTCGAGCGACGCACCACCATCATCGCGGCGATCCGCGAGTCGATGCTCGAGCATGCCGAGGAGCTGGCTCGCATGGCGCACGAAGAGACCGGCCTCGGGCGCACGAGCGACAAGATCGTCAAGAACCGGCTGGTCACCAACAAGACCGCCGGCGTCGAAACGCTGACGCCGCAGGCGGTGACCGGCGACCGGGGCCTCACCCTCACCGAGTACGCTCCCTACGGCGTCATCGGCGCGATCACGCCGACCACCAATCCGACCTCGACGATCATCTGCAACACGATCGCCATGGTCTCGGCCGGCAACACCGTGGTCTTCAACGTCCACCCCAACGCCGCCGAATGCTCGAAGCACAACATCCGTCTGCTCCACCGGGTGATCCAGGCGGCCGGCGGACCGCCGAACGTCGTCTGCGGCGTGGCGCAGCCGACGATCGAGTCGGCGCAGGAGCTGATGACCCACAAGGGGATCCGTTTGCTGGTGGTCACAGGCGGCACGGGAGTCGTGCGCGCGGCGATGAAGAGCGGCAAGCGGGCGATCTGCGCCGGCCCTGGCAACCCGCCGGTGGTGGTCGATGAGACCGCCGACCTCGAGCACGCCGGCAGGTCGATCGTCGCCGGGGCGTCGTTCGACAACAACATCGTCTGCACCGACGAAAAGGAAGTGATCGCCGTCTACTCGATCGTCGACGAGCTCGTCGCGCAGATGGAGCGCCACGGTGCCTACCTGCTCGACCCGGCGGAGCTCGAGAAGGTCGAGCGGACGATCTTTGCCGAGAACCGCGGCCCGGGTCGCCGCTCGGTGGTCCACAAAGACTTCATCGGCAAGGATGCTGGGGTGATTCTCGATGCGGCCGGCATCTCCGGTCACGGCAACCCACGCCTCGCCGTGGCGCGCGTGCCGAACGAGCATCCGCTGGTGTGGACCGAGCAGATGATGCCGGTGCTGCCGGTCACCTCCGTCCCCGACGTGGATCGCGGCATCGAGCTGGCGAAGGAGGCGGAGCACGGCTTCGGCCATTCGTCCGGCATGTACTCGCGCGACATCGAGGCGCTGTCGAAGATGGCCCGGGTGATCAACACCAGCATCTTCACCAAGAACGGTCCGTTCTATGCCGGTCTCGGCGAGGGAGGCGAGGGCCACACCAGCTTCACCATCGCCAGCCCGACCGGCGAGGGCCTGACCGGGCCGATCAGCTTCAGCCGCCTGCGCCGCTGCGTGATGGTCGATCACTTCCGCATCGTCTGAGATGGCGAAGGCCGCGGGAGAGCGTCGCCACGCCGCACTGGCGCTGGTCGAGTGGGCGAGCATCGCCGCCGGCCTCGCGGCCGCCGACCGGATGGTCAAGGCGGCACCGATCGCCCTGTTGCGCGCCGGGACCGTCCACCCCGGCCGCTACCTGGTCCTCGTCGGCGGCAGCGTGGCGGCGACCGAGGTCGCCTTCGCGGTCGCCGACTCCGCGAGGGAGCTCGACGGCGTCTTCCTGGGCGACGTCCACCCGCAGCTTCACGACGCGGTGGTCGGCGAGCGCCGCACGCCGGGCGGCGACGCACTCGCGGTGCTCGAGTGCGCCACCTCACCGGCGCTGCTGCGCGGCCTCGACGCGGCGGTCAAGGGCACGGACGTCGAGATCGTCGAGGTACGCCTCGCCGACGATCTCGGCGGCAAGGCGGTCGGATTGCTGTCGGGCGATCTGACGACCGCGACGACCGCCCTCGAGCTGGCCGCCGAGCGCGCCGGCGAGGCCGTCCTCGGCCGCTCGCTGCTACCGCGCCTCGACGACAACCTGCGCGCGCTGCTCGCCACCGGCAGCGCCTTCGCGCCCGGCCCCGGAGTCGAGCCCGCAGGCGCCGAGTACCCCGAGGAGGTCGCATGCTCCTGGGACGGGTGACCGGAACCCTGGTGCCCGCGCTGGTCGCCGACGGCCTCGAAGGGGTGCCGCTCCTGTGGGTCCAGCCCCTCGATCGCCGCCGGCAGCCGGCGGGCGAGCCGATCGTCTGCGCCGACGGGACCCGGATGGCGGGCCCCGGCGAACTCGTCTACTGGGTCGAGAGTCGTGAGGCGGCGCTGACCCTCGACCCCTGGTACGTGCCGGTCGACCACGCCGTCGTCGGGCTGGTCGACGACGTCCGTCTCGACGGGGAATCACCGCGATGATTCTCGGGCGCATCGTCGGCAGCGTCGTCTCGACGATCCACCACCCGGTGATCGACGGTCGCCGGCTGCTGGTGGTCGAGCGACTCGACGAAGAAGGCGGACCGACCGACGGCTACCTGCTCGCGCTCGACGCCATCGGTGCCGGGCACGGAGAGACGGTCCTGGTCCTCGACGAGGGCAACGGTGCGCGGCAGATCCTCGAGGACGACTCGGCGCCGATGCGCTCGCTGGTCGTCGGCATCGTCGACTGAAGGCGGAGTCCGGCCCGGCTGTTCTACCTACTCGTTCCCGGCGAGCGAGCGCACCAGCGCCGGGGTCGCGCCGCGCCAGCGAGTCCAGTTGGCGCCTCCTCCGGTCTCGAGCCGCGTGGCGCGGAAGCCGAGTTCGGAGAACAGAGACTCCAGGTCCCCCGCCGCTCCCGAGGCGGACCAGCCTTGCACCGGGTACGTGGTGTCGAAGCGGCCGTAGTCGACCCAGAGGGCGAACTCGTCGACTCCGGGGGCGGCCTCCCGCACCCTCGCCTCCGGCCGCGGCGAGCCGATGACCGGCGACTGGAGCGCGAGGCCCGAGAAACCCAGCTCGAGCGCGACCGGCAGGGCGACCTCCGCGGTCCAGCCCTGCGCGACGAGGAAGCGGGAGCCGCTCGCGGGGTAGTGCGCGTCGAGGAGAGGGAGGATCCTGTCGCGCAGCGCCGCTCGGAGCGCGTCGAGACCCACCTCCCAGGCGTAGTTCCCGGGCAGTCTCAGGAAGACGGCCCGCACTGCCAGGCCCTCCGCCGCGAGGCGGTCGAGGGTCTGCGGGATCCTGCCGTCGCTCTGCGCCCCCCGGCCGTCGAACCAGACGAGCATCGGTAGCGGACCGTCGCCCGCCGCCGCCGGGGAGTAGATCGTGAGCGCCAGCTCGTCACCGTCCTCCGACTCCGCGGGCAGGGTGTGCTCGGCGAACTCGCCGGCAGCCTCAGCCGCCGTCTCGAGGTCCGACCAGCCCGGGAACCGAACGACCGAGCGCTCCCGTCCCTCGGCGCCCACCCGGTCGGGATTGCGCGGGTCGGGAAATCCGCGGTCGAACTCGCGCAGGGTGTACTCCCAGCGTTCACCGGCCGGCAACGGGTAGCTGCGGAAGAAGAGGTCGGAGTCTCCGAGGCGGTGCATCACCTCCTCGGTGTTGCCGCCGGTCATGTCTCCAAGCAGCGCCAGGTCCTCGACGTCGCCACGGTAGACGAAATGAACGTGTTCGCCGTCGAGAATCGGCGACACCGGGTGGCGATCGAGGAACGCGTCGACGGCCGAAGCTCCACCTTCGCCGGCGAGGTCGCTCGCGAGCCCGGCGAGAACGGAGCCGGCTGGGGGGGCGATCGACTCGCCTGTCGCCGCGAGTGCCTGCCCGGGAGCGACGGCGACGGCGGCGATCGAGTGGAGGTTGCGAACGAAGAGCCTGCCGCCGGACGCACTTGCCGGAGTGTGAACGGAGCCGGTGTCGAACAGATCCGCGCGTCCGGTCTCACGGTAGCCGTCGGCCGTCGCCTCGACCCCGACGAGTTCGCCGTCGGTGGTGAGCAGGAAGAGGCTGCCGCCGGCCGCCACGATGGTGTTTCCGCCCGGAGGTCTGGACCGCCACACGACCTCTCCGGTGGCGGCATCGACGCAGGTCAGGAAGCCGCGTTTGAGGCCGTAGAGGTAGCCGTCGCGGACCACCGGTACCGCGTAGGTGTTGCCGAGGCTGTTCGAGCTCCACACGAGCGCCGCCGTCATCGCCTCGCCAGCCACAGTCACTTCGATGGCGTGGACATCGCTCCAGCGGGTCACGAGCACGCGGTCGGTCCCGAGCGGGACGATCTCCCCGCTCTCGGAATGGTCCTCGAGATCGAGACTCCACAACGTCGAGCCGTCTGTGACGTCGAAACCGTGGACCGAGGTGACGCCCGAGGCGACCACCTGACGCCGGCCAGCCAGCTCGACGATGGACGGATTGTGGTGGGTCGCAAGCGCCCCCGCGGAACGCCACAGCGACGTCCCGTCCTCGAGGGCGAACGCCGCCAGCATGGCGCTCTCGGAGCCGAGCTGAACGATCACTGTGTCGCCGTCGACGAGCGGCGCGGCCGAGTAGCCGTAGACCTCGACCCGTGCTTCGTCGTCGGCAACGAGGTCGCGCTTCCACAGCTCCCGCCCGCTGGTCGCGTCGAGAACGACGAGCGACCCCTCTCCCGACACTGCGACGACCTTGCCGGCCGCGAGTGCCGGTGTCGCCATCGGGCCGTCATCGGAACCGGAGCGGCCGCGAAAGGCGTCGCCGAGCCGATAGCGCCACCGCTTCCGCCCCGTCGCCGCATCGAAGGCGACGACCCAGTCGGCGTCGCCGATCGTCGCTGCCGTCACCGCGAGGTCCGCGACCACGGAGACGCTCGAGTACCCCGAGCCGAGCTCCTGGTTCCACAGCACTTCCATGGTCACGGAACCGGGTGGGAAGCCGGTTGGCCCGGCGTCGCCGTCGCGCGCGGGCCCTCGCCAGTGAGACCAGTCCGCGAACACGGATCCGGCTGCCAGAGCGAGGATCAGGGCGAGGCTGAAGGCTGAGAGTCGAGGCATGGCAGGCTCCTCAGAGAGCGTACTTTCACCGGCCCGGCGAGCGAGGTGGCGTGAGGTGAGAGGTCAGGCTGGTTCGACCCTCCCAGGTCGCGGGAGGTTCCCGCCGGCCCGGCCGGAAGTGTCAGCGATCGTCGACTCCGCTCCAACCCCGTCGGTCGAGTCTGGCATGCCATATCCCCGGGTCGATCTGCCCGCCCTGGACTGCACAGACGGCGACGAAGTCGCGGTCGCTGCGGTCGAGCCGGCGCTCGGTGTGAAGGTCCCACCAGGCGCGGGCAATCTGCTTCGCTCCCGCCAGCGATACCGAGCCTCCCAGCAGCTCCGGCTCCGAGTCTCCCCTTGCGAGATAGACCACGGCCCATCGCTCCGGGCGCGGAACACGCACCTTCATTCCAATCTCCCTTGCTGTTCGCGGGACTCCCCAGTCCCACCGTTCCCTTCGAGACCGCGGCGGACGGTGCCGCTGCGGGCCTCGGTGAGGGTACCAAACGGGCGGGGATGCGCGGTGCCGGCGCGGTCGTGGCGACTCCACGCGCTATCATCCCGGCGTCTTCGAGGAACCCCGGATGAAGCACTCCGTTCGCCACACGCTCGCCCCCGATCGGGCGAAGGATCTGCTGGATCGCGCCCTGGGCGCCTACCGGCAGAACTATGCCGAGTACGACGTCGCCACCTCGTGGCTCGATGCTGAGACGGCCGAGGTCGGCTTCAAGGTCTCAGGGACCCGCATCGGAGGCCGGATCACGGTGTGCGACGACTGCTACGACATCGACGTCAGGGTGCCGTGGATCTTCCGCCCTTTCCGGCGCAAGATCACGGCGACGGTCGACGAGGAGTTCCGGCGTTGGCTGCAGCAGGAGGCGGCCGCCGACGAGGTCGATGGGCAGCCGCGCGGCCGCGAGGAAGCGGCGATCGAGGGGAGGGCCTGAACGGAATGCTCGAACTGCGAGGCCGGATCGACGACGTGGTCGCGGCGATCCGACAACGATGGGACGGTGCCCCTCACGCTGGCCTGATCCTCGGCAGCGGTCTCGGCGGCGTGGCCGACGAGATCGAGTCGCCGATGACGATCGACTACGCGGACCTGCCGCACTTCCCGCACTCGACGGCGCTGTCGCACGCCGGACGGCTGGTGATGGGGACGCTCGACGGCGTCACCGTCGTCGCGATGCAGGGCCGGTTCCACCTCTACGAGGGGTACCCGCTGCAGCAGATCACGCTGCCGATCCGGGTGATGAAGGCGCTCGGCGCCGAGCTGCTGATCGTCAGTCAGGCGACCGGCGGCCTCAACCCGAACTATCGCGTCGGCGACGTGATGGTGATCGACGACCAGATCAACCTGCTCGGCGACAACCCGTTGATCGGTATCAACGACGACGAGTTGGGACCGCGCTTCCCGGACATGAGTGCCCCCTACGATCCGGCGCTGATCGACGTCGCCCTGGCGGCCGCGCGCAGGGGAGACTTCGCTGCCCACCGTGGCGTCACCGTGGCGGTCACCGGTCCCTGCCTGGAAACCCGCGCCGAGTACCGCTTCCTGCGGGCGATCGGCGCCGACGTCGTCGGCATGTCGACGATTCCCGAGACGATCACCGCGGTGCACGCGGGGATGCGGGTGTTCGGCATGTCGGTGGTGACCGACATGTGCCTGCCCGACGCGCTCGAAGAGGCGGAGGCTTCCGAGATCGTCGCAGCCGCCGAGGCCGCGGCGCCGAAGCTCAGGACCCTGGTCAGGGCGGTCCTCGAGCACGAAGCGCGGAGCTGACGGTGAAGGGAGTGCGGGAGCAGGTCGCCGAGACGACGGCCGCGATCCGCGGGAGCTGGCAGGGGATGCCGCGGGCCGGGATCATCCTCGGCAGCGGCCTCGGACCGCTCGCGGACAGGGTGGAGGAGGAGGCCGCCTTCGACTACTCCGAGCTGCCCCATTTCCCCCGCTCGACCGCCGAAGGTCATGCCGGACGGCTGCTCCTCGGAACCCTCGCCGGCGTACCGGTCGTGGTGATGCAGGGGCGCTTTCACAAGTACGAGGGGTGGACACTCGCCCAGGTGACCTACCCGGTGCGGGTGATGAAAGCGCTCGGCTGCGAGCTTCTGGTGGTTTCGAACGCCAGCGGTGGTCTCAACCCGCGGTTCGGCTCGGGCGATGTGATGGTGATCGAAGATCACATCAACATGATGTTCGACAACCCGCTCTTCGGCATCAACGACGACGAGCTGGGGCCGCGTTTCCCGGACATGAGCGCGCCCTACGACGCGGGCCTCCGTGACCGGGCGCTGTCGATCGCGCGACGCCTCGACGCGGTGGCTCATCCCGGTGTCTACGCCGGCTTCACCGGGCCGAGCTTCGAGACCCGTGCCGAGTACCGGATGCTGCGCCGTCTCGGTGCCGATGCGGTCGGCATGTCGACGGTTCCCGAGGTCATCGTCGCCCGCCACGCCGGGATGCGGGTGCTGGGGCTCTCCGTGATCACCAACCTGTGCCGGCCCGACTGCCTCGACGAGACCGGCCACGAGGAAGTGCTGGAGGCGGCGGATGGAGCGAGCCGGCATCTGACCGCGATCGTCGAGGCGATCCTGCCGGAGACGGTCGGCGGATGAATCCGGAGCGGTTCATCGCCGTCAAGCGTGACGGAGGCACCCATGGGGCCGCCGAGATCGAGACGTGGATCGAGGGCTACACCTCGGGTGCCGTCGGCGACGAGCAGATGGCCGCCTGGGCCATGGCGGTCTATCTCAACGGCATGAGCGCCGAGGAGACGGCGGCGCTGACCGGCGCGATGGTGGCGAGCGGCACCGAGCTGCCGCGGCGTAGCGACCGACCGCGGGTCGACAAACACTCGACCGGCGGCATCGGCGACAAGGTTTCGATCGCGCTGGCGCCGCTGCTGGCGGTGTGCGGTCTCGAGGTGCCGATGATCTCGGGTCGCGGCCTCGGCTCGACCGGTGGCACCCTCGACAAGCTCGAAGCGATTCCCGGTTTCCGGACCGACCTGTCGCTCGACGAGATCGATCGCGTGCTGGCGACCGCCGGCTGCGTCATCACCGGCGCGACCGCCGAGATCGCGCCGGCCGATCGGCGCCTCTACGCGCTGCGCGACGTCACCGCCACGGTGGCGAGCGTGCCGCTCATCACCGGCAGCATCCTGTCGAAGAAGGTCGCCGAGACCCTGGACGCCCTGGTGTTCGACGTCAAGGTTGGCTCGGCGGCGTTCATGAAAACCCTGGAAGGGGCCCGCGAGCTGGCCGCGTCGCTGGTCGCTGCGGGACGTGTCTACGGGGTGAAGACCAGCGCGCGGCTCACCGACATGAGCCAGCCGCTCGGCCGAGCGGTCGGCAACGCGAACGAGGTGGACGAGGCGGTGGCACTGCTCGAGGGATGCGCTCCGGACGATCTGCTGGAGGTGACGCTGGCGCTGTGCGCCGATCTTCTGGTGGCGACCGGGATCGAAGAAGACGAGGGAGCGGCGAGAGCCCGGCTCACGGCGACGATCGACGATGGCTCCGCCCGCGAGCGGCTGGCGCGGATGGTGGCGGCTCAGGGGGGCGATCTGGAAGCGCCGCGATCGCTCGCCGAGGCGCATGACGTCGTCGCGACCCGCTCCGGCTGGGTCACCGGCTTCGACGGCGAAGGGGTCGGATTCGCGGTGATCGAGCTGGGCGGCGGCCGCAAGCGTCAGGGCGACCGGGTCGATCCGTCGGTCGGGGTGGAAGCACAGGTCCGGATCGGCGACCGCATCGAGGCGGGCGACCCGCTCTTCACTCTGTACGGCGATCCCGGCCGGCTGGCTGCCGGAGCGCTCGAAGCGACGGTCGCGATCGGTGACGAGCCGGTGGAGCCGCCCCCGCTCCTGATCGAGCTGAGAGGCTAGTAGGGACCTCTCGCCAGCAGGCTGAGGCCCTGGAGCGGGAAGTCGGGAGGGGTTCAGGCTAGGATCGCAGCGATGGCGGACGACGACCTCCAACCCCTGATCGAGGCTGCGTTGGCGGCGCGTGCCAACGCGCACGCCCCCTACTCGCGCTACTACGTCGGCGCGGCTCTCGAGACGGCGAACGGCGACGTGTTCGCGGGCTGCAACGTAGAGAACGCCTCCTACGGCCTGACGAACTGCGCCGAGCGGGTGGCGGTCGGTGCGGCGGTCACGGCAGGTCATCGCGAGTTTCGCCGGGTGGTGATCGCGACCGACGGCAAGGCGGGGCCGTGCGGCGCCTGCCGGCAGGTGCTCTCGGAGTTCGGCGACCTGGAGGTGGTGATCGTCGACGCCGAAGGGACGGTGACGCGGCGTCGTCGGCTGGCGGAGCTGTTGCCGGAGCAGTTCCGGCTCGAGCCTCGCTGAAACGGCCGCTGTTCTCGTCCTGTCGATTCAGGACGACGAAGCCCTTTCTCCCCCCGGCCTCACCCGACCATGCCCCGGGTGGAGAAACCCCTTCGTCGTCCTTGATGGCACGCGAGGCTGCAGCTTCTCCGGCGAGAGTCGGGAGCCGAGCGACGGAGTTCGCGGCGAGGCCCCGCCGACGGCGGGGTAGGGTGGTAGGGGATGAAGCTTTGCGGCGCGCTTGCGGCCCTGATTCTGCTCCCTGCCCTCGTGTCGGCGTCGGTGCTGGACGAGTTCTCGCTGGCGGCGCTGCTGGACAAGGAGATGCGCGACCGGGAGATGCCGGGCTTGCGGGCCGCGGTGGTGCTCGCGGATGGATCGGTGGTGAGGGCCGCCGTCGGCGTGGCGGACAGGAAGGCGGGGATACCACTCGACAACGACATCGGCATGCCGGGCGGCAGTACCGGCAAGACGTTCGTCGCGGCCCTGACGATGCTGCTGGTCGAAGAGGGGGTGCTGTCGCTCGATGATCCGATCTCGAAGTGGCTGGGAGGTCGCGACTGGTTCGCGCGGTTGCCGAACGCGGAGGAGATTCGCGTGCGGCATCTGCTGTCACATTCCGCCGGGCTCGGCGACTATCCGGGTCGGCCGAGTTTTCTGCTGTCGATGATCGTGCGGGTGCTTCGGCACGGCAGCGCCTACTACGAGCCGGAGGAGCTGATCGCCTTCACGCTCGGCAAGCGGCCCTCCTTCGCCCCCGGCGAGGGGTACCGCTACACGGACATCGGCTATCTGGTCCTCGGGCGGGTGATCGAGGCGGCGACCGGGCGCGGCTACTTCGAGCTGCTGGAGGAACGGGTGCTCGTGCCGCTCGGACTCGATCGCGTCAGGGCGCAGGATGACGCGGTGCTGACCGACGTGGCGATCGGCTACACGGGCGGCGCGAGCGTCTACCGCAAGGACGGGCGGATGAAGCTCGACCCGCGGTCGGAGTGGACGGGGGGAGGGCTGATCGTCACGCCGGAAATGCTCGCGCGCTTCTACCGATCGCTCGCCCGCGGCGAGCTGGTTTCGACCGAGAGCCTCACCCTCATGCTCGAGTCGGGATATCGCAAGCCGGGAGCGGAGTGGCACTACGGCTTCGGCGTCTTCGTTCACGCGCCGACCCGTTCCTTCGGCCACGCGGGGCTGTGGTCCGGATATCGCTCCCACGTCGCCCACTATCTCGACAGGGAACTGACGGTGGCCGTGCAGACCAACCGTGACGGCCGGGTCGATCTGGAGTCGGTGGTGGTGCGGATCGCACGCGCGACGGGCGGCGGCGAACCTGCGGTGCCCTAGCCCCGAACGTCAGGGAGTGGGTTCGGAAGCCTCCGGCCCTTCGACCTCGGGGTCGACTTCCGGGCCGAGGACGACGAACTTCCTGCTTCCGAGCTCGATCTCCTGCCGGGGTCTTTCCCCCCGCTCGCTCCCTCCGATCTCGGCTTCGCGCGACGGGTGGAGGATGACGAGTCTCGAACCGGACGACAGGTAGGCCTCCACTTCCTCCGGCGAGGAGAGAACCTCGAGGGGCATGAAGGCAGGGTCCTCCACCCGGAAGCCGGCTCTCTTGTTCTGGATGTCGGGCGGGTAGAAGCCGAAGGGCTCCTCGCCCGCCGAGGCCCGCAGTGCCCGCACCGCCTCGCCGTAGGACTTGCCACCGTCGAGCCGCGGGAGGATGCCGCCGAAGGCGACGGCGTAGCACAGCCACAGTCCCACCGCGGCCGCCCCGAGACCGCGTTGCGGCCGTCCGCGGCGCGCCGCCAGGAAGGCAACGATCCCGCCGCCGCCGAGGCTCGCGCCAAGGACCAGGAGTGGCAGCCGGAACTCGTCGAGCGGCAGCTCGCTGCGGGCGAGCCGCTCCTCGAGCGGCCCGGTGAAGATCGCCGCACCGAGGAGGACCAGCCCCACGACCGCACAGAGTCCGCCGAGGATCTGCATGGCGCGCGGGAGCGATCGCCGGCCGTCCTCCAGCGCCGCTCCGACCCAGCGACCGATCAGGAAGGCGATCGCCGGGTAGACGGGAAGCAGATAGACCTGTCGTTTGGTCGCTGCGAGCGTGAAGAAGGCGACGCTCAGGAAGATCCACAAGAGTGCGAGCCGCACCCAGGGATCCCGGCGGCGTGCCGCGAATGCCGCGGCGACGGCGCCGGGGAGCAGGAGCGACCAGGGGGCCCAGTCGACCCACAGGCGCTCCAGGTAGTACCACCACCCCTTGCCACCGTGCCCGCGGCTGGTGTCCTCGTAGCGGGCGAAGTTCTGGAGGTAGAGCTCGGTCGAGACCTCCTGCCAGCCGAGGGCTCCTATGAGGGGCCCGTACCAGGCGAGGGAGACCGCGATCGACACCAGAGCCAGTGGCGCGAGGCGCAGCATCGCTCCCCACTGTCTCTGGACGGCGTGCCAGACGAAGAGGATCAGCCCCGGCAGCAGCAGCCCCAGCGGCCCTTTCGAGAGCATCGCGCCGCCGAAGCAGGCGAAGCCCGCGACCATCCACAGGTAGCGGGGTCGGCCGGAGCCGTCACCGGCGCCGCGAGCGTAGGCGGCGATGCCCAGCGCGATGAAGACGGCGAACGCCATGTCGGGATGGAAGTTGGTCGCCTGATAGGCGAAATGCGGGGCGGTCACCATCGTGAGGCCGGCCCACAACCCCGCCGCCCGGCCGGCGAGGCGTGTGGTGGCCCACGCCGTGAGCGCGGCGAGCAGCGTCGCCAGCAGCGCGACCGGAAGGCGCAGCGCGAACGGGCTCCACGCGCCCGCGACCGAGCTGCTGATCGCCCCCAGCCAGTAGGTCACGGGGGGGTAGTCGAGCCACGCCTCGTCGTTGTGCCGCGGCACGACCCAGTCGCCGCTCTCGAGCATCGAGATCGTGGGCTCCGCCACGTCCGGCTCGTCCGGGTACCAGAGGCTCCGCTGGTGGAGCCAGGGGAGGAAGAGCAGGGCGGCGACGACGGCGACGACCTGCCACGGTTGCCAGCGCGGTCGACTGTCGAGGCCCTCCATGGGCGCTATGGTGCCATGCCGGCGCCTCGATCGGCCCGGCTACCCGCCACGGGCTGCTGGACGCCTACTGCGCCCAGCTCAGCCGCGTCGGGTTCATGCCGCCGCAGCCGCCATGGGAGAACGGCTTGCCGCAGCCGCCGGTGTAGCAGGTGTTGCCGGGGAAGCCGTCCGGGTTGACCCGCTGGTACCACTGCTCGACCGCGGTGCGCACGGTCGCTGCGTCGGCGCCTTCATTGGCGATCAGGTGGGCCGACAGACCCCAGACGGTCCGTGAGAGGTTGCAGGGACAGCAGCAGGTGTAGGCGCTGTTGTCGCTGCAGCACGCGGCGGGCAGCGCCTCCAGCGCCTCGCGCTTGACCTTCTCCTGCTCGGGGGTGAGCTCGATCTCGCTGTAGTAGCGCATGTAGCGCTCAGCGTCGGCCTGCGCATCGCCGAACTCGCTCGACTCCTCCGACGCGGCGAGGGCGAAGCCGGCCACCAGGCCGGTGCAGATGACGACGGCGAAGAGGGGGAGATGGGGGAGACGACGCATGATGGAACTCCTGGTCAGGTAACGAAGAGGACGCCCGTGAGGGCCTGTCTCGAATGATACGACGGCCGCTGGGTCGACGGTTGCACGCTGATCCCTCGCGGGGTCGTCGGCATGACAACGGATGGCCGATGACGGTGCGATTACGCGTGAGCGAGGCGCGGTACCGGGTCCGCCATCTCGTGATCGAGCATCCGATCGTCGTCGAACAGGAAACGGCCGAAGAACGGCTCGTCGGCGAACATCAGCGGCAGCCAGATCCGGTCGTCCTCCCACATCTCGTCGAACGGCACGGCGTCGACCGGCGTCCACAGCGGCTCGGCCTCCTCGGTCTCCTGGGGGTGGCGGTCGCAGTCGTCGGAGCGGAAGACGTGAACGTGGATCGAGTAGCCGTCGACGAACTGGAACAGCAGCTCGCCCGCCGCTCGCGGCTCGGTGGGCGTGGTCACGAGCTCCTCCTCGACCTCGCGCACCGCGCACTGGGCGAGCGTCTCACCCTCCTCCTGCCGGCCTCCCGGGCCGTTGATCTTGCCGGCGCCGAGACCGCGCTTCTTGCGGATCAGTAACACTTCCTCGCCGCGGACTACGAACAGCAGGGTCGCCCGATCGACGGGCTCCCAGCTGTTCCAGTCGATGTCGGCGAGGGTGCGCACGGCGGGCGAGTCTACACCTGCTATCTTCCCGGCCCGTGCTCTTCGACACTCACTGCCACCTGACCTACGACGCGCTGGCCGACGATCCCGCCGGGGCGTGGCAGCGTGCCCGCGCGGCCGGTGTCGAGGAGGCCGTGGTCGTCGCGATCGACGCTCCGAGCGCCCCGCGAGTGCTCGACTTCGTCGCGTCGCAAGAGGGTCTGTGGGCCGCCGTCGGCATCCACCCCAACCACGTCGCCGAGGCGCAGGACGGAGATCTGGCGAGGGTCGCGGAGCTCGCCCGCCACGAGAAGGTGGTGGCGATCGGCGAGAGCGGTCTCGACTCCTACTGGGACCGGGCGCCCCTCTCCCTTCAGGAGGAGTTCCTGGACCGCCACGTCGACCTGGCCTTCGAGTGCGACCTGCCGCTGATCCTGCACATCCGCGACGAGTATCCCCGGGCCGCCGCCAGGCTCGAGCGCGCCGCCGCCGACGGCCTGCGCGGCGTCGTCCACTGCTTCGCCGGCGACGAGGAGGAGGTGGTGCCGTTCGTCGAGTGGGGGTGGCCGGTCTCGTTCTCCGGCATCCTCACCTATCCGCGTGCCGGGAACGTGCGCGCCGCGGCGCGGGTGACCCCGCTCGAGCAGTGCCTCGTCGAGACCGACTCGCCGTGGCTCACGCCCCGCGGCCACGGCAAGGTCGCCAACGAACCGGCGTTCGTGGCGACGACCGCTCGCAAGCTCGCAGAGGTCAAAGAGGTGTCGTTCGAGGAGCTCGCCGTCGTGACGACCGCCAACGCCCGTCGTGTCTTCGTCCTCGATTCGGGGTGACGGTGGCGCTACCGCTCAGGTGCCGAAGAGCCGGTCGCCCGCGTCGCCGAGCCCCGGCAGGATGTAGCCGCGGCGATTGAGACGGTGGTCGAGGGCCGCGGTGTAGATGTCCATCTCCGGCTCTGCCCTCTCGAGCCTCGCGACCCCTTCAGGCGCCGAGATCAGGAAGAGACCGCGAATCCGCGCGGCTCCTTCGGCGCGCAGCCTCGCGGCTGCTGCGACCGCGCTGCCACCGGTCGCCAGCATCGGGTCGAGTAGCAGCACCGTGGCTCCCTGCAGGGTGGCGGGCATCTTCTCGTAGTAGACGCGCGGCTCGAGGGTCTCCTCGTCGCGCTCGAGCCCGAGGGTGGCGACGCCGGCGGTCGGCAGAATCAACTGCGCTCCAGCCAGCATGCCGAGGCCGGCGCGGAGGATCGGGCACAACACCAGCTTCTCGCCGGAAACTCGCTGGACCTGAGCCGGTCCGGACCAGGTCAAGACACTCGAGGCCTCGGTCGGCGCGTCGCGGAGTGCTTCCACGATCATCATGGCCGACAGCTCCGTGACGATGGCTCGAAACAGCGACGGCGAGGTCGACTGATCGCGCAGGTAACCGACTTTGTGGCGAATCAACGGGTGATCGACGACGTGCAGCATGGCCGGCGAAGCGTACACCGAGAACGGTCCTACATGGAGATGTGGCTTTGACCTTCCGAGCTTCCCGGGTTGTCAGGGCCTTCGTCGCCGCCCTTCCTCTCTGCACGCGCCGCCGTGACGAGCCATAGCAATCCCGTCAGCACCTGGACGGTGCCGAAGGTGAAGAGGCCCTGACGAAGCGTCAGGAGCCCGCGCTCCAGTACCAGGCTGGCGACCAGGATCGCCAGCGAGTCGACCAGCGTCAGCAGCAGCCACTCGGTGGCGAAGACCCGGCCGCGATAGCGATCGGCGGTCCGCTCCTGGAGAAGGACCGTCGAGGCGACCCAGTTGGCGCCGCTGGTCGAGTGGGCGAGGACCACCAGCAGCAAGAGCGCCGGTAGGGCGGAGAGGCCTGAGACCGCCCAGTAGCCGAGGCCGCTCACGACGATTCCCCAGCCGATGGCTCCCGGCCAGCGCTCGCGAGCCGGGAGGAATCTCCGCAGCAGCACGGGGCCGACGCCCGTGCCGAGGCCGCGCGCCGCGTAGAGCCATCCGATCCCGAGCGCCGGTGCGGCAGGGGTCAGTTGACCTCCCAGCAGCGCCAGCATGTAGACGAGGCCGCCGCCGCCGAGCGCCCACGCGGACTTGACGAGTGCAGCGCGGCCGATCCGCGGGTCGTGCCGTAGCTGGCGCCAACCGTCGACCACCTGGCGCCTCGCCGTGCCGATCAGCGGCGCGAGCCCTGCCTCCCTGGAGGGCTCCGCGTCGGTCTGCTGGGGGATGACGGTCCGCCAGACGAGCCAGGCGGAGACGAGGTACGTGAGGCTGTCGATCACGAACACGGCCCGCACCCCGAGCCACTCGGTGGCGAACCCGCCGACCGCCGCTCCGAGGGCGAGAAGGGCCGACCAGGTGCCGGCCGACAGCGCGTTCGCGGTCAGCAGCTCACGCTCGGAGGTGACGTTGGGGATCGACGCCGAGCGAGCCGGAATGAAGACCGCGCTCGCGAGCATCTGCAGCGCTCCGAGGACGTAGATCCAGACCACGTCGTCGGGCTCTCTCACCAGCAGCAGGCCGAGCACCACGAGCGCCCTGACGAGGTCGCAACCGATCATCAGCCGTCGCCGGTCGAAGCGATCGGCGACGAGGCCGGCGATCGGGGCGGCGAGCGCGAACGGCAGCGACTTGGTGAGGAAGACCAGCCCCAGCGCCAGCGGCGAGCCGGTGAGGCGGTCGATCAGCGTGTAGACGGCGATCGTGTTGAACCAGTCGCCGAGGTGCGACGCGACGTCGCCCAGCCACAGCCGCCGGAAGTCGCGGTTGCGACGGACGAGTTCGAGGTAGCCCACCGCGGCGGCGGGTGGGGTCTCGGAGCGGGCAGACACGGCAGGCGAGTCTACGCCGCGCGCAGCCGGGGCCGCGCGATAGCTCGTCGCTGCGCGCCTGCTCCCGGCTCTCGGTGCCTTCCCCCCCTTGCGACCTCGCTCGCCGCCGTCCCTGTCGCGGCGAAGGGGCGAGCCTCAGCCTCCGGAGCGGGTCAGCCGATCTTGATGTGCCACGGCTCGTGGCGCACGCCGTACTCGTTCGACTCCGGGTAGCGGATGTCGATGTAGCCGAGGTCGATGAGCTTCCTGAACTCGTCGGTGTCGGCGAAGGAGTCGGTGAAGTTGGCCGGGCCGAGGCCGCGCTTGCCGATGTCGAAGTCGCCGATCGCGTGGAACGAGTATCCGGGCGGCGCCAGCGAGCGAGCCGCCTGCGACAGGTTGCCCTGGGTCTCGACCGCCTTGCGCAGGAACAGGTGGTACTGCTTGGCGAGGCCGCGGACTCCCGAGGTCAGGAGCACGGAGTCGCCGATGTCGCGCCGGATCTGCTCGTACTTCTCGAGCGACGGCCCGCGCAGCAGATAGTGGCCGGTGCCGGCGATCCGCTCGAGTTCGTTCTCCGCGAGCTGGTCGGTCAGGTTCTCGATCACCTTGTCGCCGAGGAAGCCGTAGCTCGAGACGTCTGCGTGAAAGAGCTCGTCCATCAGCTCGAGCTCTTCGCGATCGAAGATGCCGATGTCGGGATAGCTGTTGGCGAACGACACGACCTCGTCGAAGCCGACGCGGTTGAAGTTGCCGTGACCGACGACGATCTGCGCCCGCTCGAGCCTGGCGGCGGTGGAGACGAGGATGTCCCACTGAGGATCCTCGATCCAGACGTCGTCGTCGTAGGCGCGGTCGAAGTCGCGCGCCTTGACGACCGCGCGGGCGACCGACGGCGGCGAGTCGCCGTGAATCGGCGGCGCGACGAAGCTCCCCTCGTCGCGCGTCGGCTCGACCGTGTGGTCGGCGGCGAGCGCCTCATCGACCTCCATGGGTCTGGAACCTGGAGAACCCCCCTTCAGCAACGCGCCGACGGTCGCGGCGCCGGCGACGCGGGGGACGATCCTCAGGAAGCTGCGTCGATCCAAGGCGACTCGAGTCCTTTGTCCGATTGGCCGCTAAACCCCGACCAACACGGGCGTTTCGTTCTCCAGGGACTGCCGATTATAGAGGACGGGAACGGGTTAGATCAGGAGGCCCGCCACACAGGCCGTCATGAAGGCGGCGAGAGTGCCTCCGATCATCGCCCTGACGCCGAGGCGAGCGAGGTCGCTGCGGCGCTCCGGGGCCATGGCGCCGATGCCGCCCAGCTGGATGCCGATCGAGCTGAAGTTGGCGAAGCCGGCCAGGGCGTAGGTGAGGATCGTGACGGTGCGTTCGCTGAACATCTCGAGCCGGGTGCTGAGACTGGCGAAGGCGACGAACTCGTTGACCGCCGTCTTGGTGCCGATGATCTCGCCGGCGAGGCGGCACTCGCTCCACGGAATCCCCATCAGGTAGGCGAGCGGCGCGAAGACGAGCCCGAACGCCTTCTCGAGGCTCCATGCGGTCTCACCCTCGAAGCCGAAGAACCCTCCGAACCAGCCCAGCAGCGCGTTGGCCATCGCCACCAGGGCGACGAATGCGATCAGCATCGCGGCGATGTTGAAGGCGAGCTTGATGCCGTCGCTGGCACCGGTCGCCGCCGCCTCGACGACGTTGACGTTGTGCTTCTCCACCTCGAGCTTCACGGAGCCGAGCGTCTTCGGCTCCTCGACCTCGGGCTGCATCACCTTGGCGATCAGCAGCGCGGCGGGTGCCGAGATCACCGACGCGGTGATGAGGTGCCCGGCGTCGAGACCCATGGCGACGAACGCCGCCAGCACGCCGCCGGCGATGGTGGCGAAGCCGCCGACCATGACCGCGTTGAGCTCGGACATCGTCATCTTGGCGACGTAGGGGCGGATCACCAGCGGTGCCTCGGTCTGGCCGACGAAGATGTTGGCCGCGGCCGACAGGCTCTCGGCGCCCGAGGTGCCGAGCGTGCGCTGCATGATCCAGGCGAAGAGCTGCACCACCTTCTGCATGAAGCCGACGTGGTAGAGGATCGCCATCAGCGACGAAAAGAAGACGACCGTCGGCAGCACTCCGAAGGCGAACGAGCGCCACAGCGTGTAGGTCGGCGGCAGCGGCTCGTCGCCGGGCCGCGGATAGATGTCGAACATGAAGGCCGACCCGCGATCGACGAAGCCGAGGATCTGCTGGAAGAAGTCGCCCATGGCGGCGAACACGGCCTGCCCGGGGACGGTCTTCAGGATCAGCAGGGCGAAGACGAACTGGAGCGCCATCCCCGCGCCGACCAGGCGCCAGGAGACCCGCCTCTTGTGGGAACTCATCGCCCACGCCAGACCGACCATGGTGAAGAGACCGAGCAGACTGATCAGCCGTTCCACGCGCACACCTCCAGAGGAGTCTCGGAAACCGTTCTTGGGAGTGAAGCTTCGCGGCATCTTAGCCCCTCGGCCCGGCCCGGGCGCGGCCAGGGCGTAGAATCCGCGGCACGCTGCGCGGCCAATCCCGGCCGCGTCCGTCTCCGTAGACCTCTAGAGCCCCGAGGCCGCCCCCCATGCCCTCCCGCAAGCCCAGCGAACCGCGTCAGCCCAAAGAGCTGCGCGACGAAGAGCGGCGCGCCAAGCTCACCGCGCATCGCGGCATGGCGACCTGGGGGGAGCGGCTGGTGCCGCTGGGCGAGTTCCATCGCGCTACCGCTACCGCCGGCCGCACCCTTGCGGACGAGCAGCGTGCTGCCGAGGCCGAGCGCTATCTCGAGCTGCCGACCGATGCGACACCGATCGAAGGTCCGTTCGAGCGGGTCGCCGTCTTCGGCGGCGTCTACAACAACCACTACGCGTTGCAGGCGCTGATCGACGACGCGCGCAAGCGGGGCGCCGAGCGGCTCTACTGCCTCGGCGACCTCGGCGGGTTCGGGCCCAACCCGGAGAAGGTGTGGCCGCTGCTGGTCGAGCACGACGTCCGGGTGCTGCAGGGCAACTACGAGGAGTCGCTCTCGACCGGCCACGAGGACTGCAACTGCGGCTACACCGACCCGCGCGACAACCATTTCGCCGAGCTCTCCTACCGCTACACCGCCGAGCGCTGTTCGGACGACTTCAAGGCTTGGATGGGAGAGCTTCCGCGACGGCGCCGGATCCGGGTCGGCGAGCGCGAGCTGCTGCTCGTCCACGGCTCGCCGCGACGGGTCAACGAGTTCCTGTTCGAGTCGACCGCCCCGGTGCCGTTCCTCGAAGTGATGCTCGATCGCGAGCGCTGCGACGGCGTGCTGTGCACGCACAGCGGGCTCCACTGGCACCGTCGCTTGCCGTCGGGGCGCGACCTCGTCAACGTCGGCGTCATCGGCCGGCCGGCGAACGACGGCCGGACCAACGTCTGGTACGCGCTGCTAGAGGCGGACGGGAGCGAGCTCGGCGTCGAACTGGTGCCGCTCGCCTACGATCACGAGGCGCTCGCCGCCGAGATGCGCGCCGAGGAACTTCCCGAGGAGTTCGTCGAGACTGTGCTCACCGGCTGGTGGACCACCTGCCTGGAAATCCTGCCGGCCCGAGAGCGGGCCGCATCGAGGTTCTGATGACCGACACGACTGACCTGACCGGCAGCCCCCATCTCGCCATCCTCGGCGCCGGCCCGACCGGCATCGACGCCGCCCTGGCCGCGGCCGAGCAGGCGTGGAGCTTCACCCTCTACGAAGCGGCGCCGAAGATCGCCGGCAACATGGACGACTGGGGCCACGTGCGGCTCTTCTCGCCGTGGTCGCTCGACGTCTCGCCGCGCATGCGCGCCGCGCTCGAAAAGCTCGGCCGCTCGGCGCCGGACGACGAGAGCTGCCCGACCGGCGCGGAGCTGCGCCGCACGGTGTTCGAGCCGCTCGCGGCAGCCTCACCCCTGGCCGAAGGGCTGCAACTCGGCAGCCGGGTCGTCAGCGTAGGCCGCGAGGGGTTGCTCAAGCACGAGGCGATCGGCGACGGGGAGCGCGAGACCCGCCGCTTCCGGCTGCTCGTCGAGAACGGTGCCGGCGAGCAACGCATCGACCACGCCGACCTGGTATTCGACTGCAGCGGCAGCTACTCGGAGCCGAATCGACTCGGCGATGGCGGCATCCCGGCGCCCGGAGAAGCGAGTGCGTCGGGCTCCATCTCCCAACGCATCCCCGACCTCGAAGCCGATGCGGCCGCTTGGCGTGGCCGCCGGGTGCTGCTGGTCGGCGCCGGCCACTCGGCACAGACCGCCGCCGAAGGTCTGGCGAAGCTCGCGGCGGAAGACGACGGCACGCAGGTCGTCTGGGCGCTGCGAAGCGAGCAGCCGAGCTGGCACGTCGATCCCGAAGACCCGCTGCCGGAACGCTCGCGCCTCACCGCCGCCGCCCGCGGTCTCGTCGAAGTGGGCGCCCCCGGCTTCGAGACCCGCCTCGGCGTCGTCATCGACCGCTTCGAGCCGCGGGAAGACGGCGTCGCCGTCACCCTGCGCTCGACCGACGGCTCGACCGAGACGCTCGAGGTCGATCGCGTCCTCGGCCTCACCGGCTCCGTCGGCGACCACACCCTCTACCGACAGCTCCAGATCCACGAGTGCTACGCCACCAGCGGCCCGATGAAACTCGCCGCCGCGCTGCTGGGGGCGGGGAGCAGCGACTGTCTCGCCCAGGAGAGCCACGGCGCCGACACCCTCGTCAACCCGGAGCCGGGGTTCTTCATCCTCGGCGCGAAGTCCTATGGGCGGAACACGAGCTTTCTCATGCGACAGGGGTGGCAGCAGGTGGACGAGGTGATGGGGTTGTTGGCGGACAGGAGGGTGGCGGAGGCCTCCTGACGAGGCCTCCGGTCACCCAATAGCTCCAGTAGAGATTAGGTGACGGACAGCAGGGATCCGCCGCTGCTGGCGTGTTGATCGGGCTCCGGCAGCGTCCTTGCCTCGTGGCCTACCAGTCGGCCTCAACTAGGTTGCTCACGGCACAAAGCGACTCGTCCACCGCTTGAAGGAGATAGGTCGTACCCTGGATGGCGCCGTTGAGCTTGATCGTGGCGGTTCCGTCCGAGGAGGCTGTTGCCGTCCCCTCGAGGTTGGCCTGGTCGAGACCGAAAGTCAGACCCGGACAACCCGGCACTTCATCCGAGCCGGCGTCGGTATCCCAGTAGAAGGCGATCGTCGCGCCGGGTTCGGCACTAGCGACACGAAGCCAGAGATCCCTCGAAGAGGGCAACGGATCGAGATGTCTGAGTCGGCTGGTACCGACGTGGATCGTGGCGTGGTCCTCCACCCCGGAGTTCTCGACGAGGATCGCGGTGGACCCGAGATTGATCGCTTCGACCTTGCCGTAGGCGTCGACCGTGGCCACGAGAGGGTCGTCGCTGGTGTATGTGGTCCCGGCTTCAGGCCCCTGGATCCTGCGTTCGACGCCGTCGTCATAGGTGCCGTGCACGACCAGGTTCTGCGACGGTGTGAGGTAGTCGAGGAACATCGGGTCTGGCTCCACACGCAGGGACTCGAGCTCCGCGGTCGGAATCACCTCGAAAGTGATTCCGGGTCCGAGGTAGTACTCCGAGGCTCCGCTCGCGAACGCGATGACTTCGACCTGAACGGTCCCGTGCTCGTCCGCCGGGACGTCCATCTGGATGTCGAAGGTCTGCGCCCCGAAGAAGGGCCCGGCGACCGACTGGGCGGCCGATTGGGAGAATCGGGTGTAGGCGACAACGCGATCGATCGGCGGCGGCACCGGGGTGTTGAAGTCTGCGTCGACCGTGATCGTGACGGTGTCTCCGGGCGCGGCGACCACTGGACCCGAGATGGCGAGCTCACCAATGCCTTGCGCCCAGGTGGCGTCACAGAGGGTGGGCGAGAGCTGTTCACTGGGGTCGATGTCTGCGGGATCGCGGAATGGGAAGGCCGAGGCGAAACTCCCGAAGAGCGGGTCGATCGGCTCGTTCAACAGGGAGTCCAGGACCCAGTTGGCGTCGTCGCTGTTGGTTTCGGAATTCGGGCCGATGTGAAGTTCTTCCAGAAGGCCAGTCGTGTGGTCGGGGGCAAGCCGCCCCTCCTGACTCGCTTGAGCGACCACCAGATCATGCTCCGAACTCGCCGGAAAGAGGGCGTCGTGCGTAGGAACACCCATGGTCTCGAGGATGTCCAGTTGCATGGCGAAAGCGGGATGCCAGTTCACAAGAGGAGCGTCGTCGAACAGAGCTCGTCCACCGAGTCCGGCGACTGCGTGGCTGAAAACGTTGGCGTCCGGGAGGGCGAGGTTGACTGCGCTACCGACCGCGAGATCCTCTAGCGCGTCGACTCCGCCGAACCGATACCCCTGGACAGAAGCTATGAGCGCCCGGATGGCTGAGGGAAGGCGCTCGTAGCAGTTGGCATGAGGGGAACCGCGGTGTGGACTGCCGACCGTAATCAGCTTGTGAAAGTAGCCTTGACCGTAAGTTTCGCCGGGCGCGTAGTCGGGGAAGGGGTCGTAGCCGGGAGGGCGGCCAACGAAGATCCGGCCGAGGATTCCGCCCATGCTGTGCCCCACGTAGTCGATCTGGGTCACAGCGGTGCGTCGGGCTCGGACCTCGCTGAGGAGCTGACGGGTACCGAGGTACGGTTGGAGGAGGTTGTCGGCGAAGGCGAGACCGCTGGTGGATTTGTAGTCGTGAGTGTAGATGTGAAAGCGGGTGTCCGACATGAGGTCTAGCTCCCAGGTTTGCTTCTTGGGCCAGAGGCCGTGGACAAGCATCGTGGGAGGCCGGAGGAGCGGGATCTGCGCGATCGCGCTCGAACGAGATCCCGAGGTCGGGGTGAAGTCGACAGCGATGGTCACGAGCCGGCTTTCGCGGCAGGTGTCTTCCGCGGTGCCGCCCGGGCAGGTGGGTGCGCCCCCCTGGCGCACGAAGTTCAATGGGGGTTCGTAGAGCGCGAAGGCCACTTCGCCGGCCTGCGTCGGCTCGGTGGCGACGCTCTCGAGTGTCTGAAGGCGCTCGGGAGCGCCGCTCGCGAAGCCCACACGGGTGCTCAAGGTGCCGCTGTCGGCGAACGGGCTGTCGATCGAGAACGTCACTGTGCCGGGAACGTCGTGGGCGAAGTAGCGGATGATGATCGGAGTGACACCGTCGGCCACCACCGAGCTCACCTCGGTGAGATCCGGCCGCGCCCAGTGGTGAGCCTCGCTGTCGATCTTGCCGCTATCCTTGTCCAGCAGCTCGTGGAAGGGATCCACGA
Organism: Candidatus Multivoradales bacterium; assembly: GCA_965223855.1. Lineage (GTDB taxonomy): Bacteria > Acidobacteriota > Thermoanaerobaculia > Multivoradales > JAHEKO01 > CALZKB01. The sequence goes on along the minus strand of CBDCXM010000009.1, from coordinate 558,762 downwards.
GATCGAGAAGATCTCCACGAAAGAAGACGTCGTACTGGTTCCCGTTGTCGTCGCCCTCGACCAGGAGGTGATCGCGGCTGGTGAACACGACGTTCCTTCCGTCGCCGCTGATGTGCCCGTCGTAGGCGCCGAAGCCTGGCGGGCTGCCGTCCGTGCGGACGATCACCGGTGTTGTTTCACCGGACTCCATGTTGTAGTGCCAGACCTGATTTGCGGACTCGAAGACTACGTTGCGCCCCCGGTCGTCGATCGCCGGCCACTTGAGATGCGGGTTACCCGGAACGTCGCCGCTCAGTAGCTTGAGGCCCTGCGGCGTCCAGGCGTAGGCGTCCCACTTCCCGTCCGTGTCCTCCGGCACGTGAGCGGTCGTCGAGCTGAAGACGACCGTGCTGCCGTCACCGGAGATCCCGAGATCCTTCCCCGTGATGGGTTGGCTGGCGCCGTCGTCGATTCCGAAGATGGCGCCATCGCGCTCGACGACCGTCGTGATGCAACAGCTCGGAGTGCCGGGGATGTTCGTCGCTGCGGTACGGAAGGCGAAGCTTCGTCCGTCGGCACTGATGACGGGGTCGGAGCTGTGGTCGTTCGGCCTCTCCTCAGTCGGATCGACGGGGTCCGTCAGCCGTCGTGTCGTCCTGAACCGACGGTTCCGAACGAAGATCTGCGACCAATCGTACGGCCAGCAAGTCTGGCTGTCATCCGGGACGAGATCGCAGGAGGTGGAAGCAAAGATCACTCGCACGCCGTCGTCACTGACCCCGGGTGTGCCGTAACCGCAGGCGCCATTGCCGGGGCCCGAGCCGTGTCCGCTGTCCTTGACGCTGACGATCTCGATCGTCTCAGCCTCCCGGTCCCAGAGAAACGTGTTGCACTCGTCATTGGCGCCCGGCAGGTCGCTGGCGTGCGACGTGAACACGACGAACTTGCCGTCGGCGCTGATGCTCGGGTTGTTACTGTCGTCGTTAGCGGTGCTTGACTCGGGGTCCGCCGGATTTACCACGCTGATCGCGGTGAGGTCGCCGGTCTTGCGATCCCACAGGAAAACGTCCCGGCGCCCGTTGTCGTCGTTTGCCACCAGATTGTCGGCGGTGGAATCGAAGACCACGTAGCGGCCGTCCCAGCTGACGTCGGAGCTGCGGCTGGGGCCGTTGCCGCCGACTGGACTCCCCGGCTGGTGGCTGACGATCTGGATCGGGCCTTGGTAGGCCGCCAGCATCGAGGCGCCGGCGATGGACACGAGTAGCGCGAGACGGGTCGAGAGCAGCGTTCGGGTCATCTGATTTCCTCCCCTGTGGGCACGGTCTGGCGGCGGGTCTCGACGCCAGCGGGTCTCACTGTCCACGCGTCGAAACTGCACGGACTGAGTCATCGAGTCTCCTCGGGTACTCTGGGCGACGTTCGATCAAGGGATCCTGAGACTCTGGAGGAACCGGGGATGGACGAGCCTCTGCAGCGATGGCGCTCGATGGAGCGTCTCTTTCGCGAAGCCATCGAAGCACGGCCGGAGGACAGGGCGGCGTTCGTCCGCGAACGCTGCGAGGGAGACGAGGATCTGGCTCGGGCGGTCGAGCGCCTGCTGGCGGCGCACGAGCGCTCGTCGCAGCTCACTGTGGGTGGGGAGTGGGAACTGGACGGCGCCGCCGAGCCCGCCGCGAACGCGGCCAGCCGCGTGGGACAGACGCTGGGCGTCTACGAGTTGATCGAAGAGATCGGCCGGGGCGGTGCGGCGACGGTCTACCGCGCGCGGCGGACCGACGGCGTGTTCGATCGTGACGTCGCAATCAAGGTCCTGCGCGCCCCGATCGAGGACTGGATGCTCCGCGAACGATTCGCCGCCGAGCGGCAGATCCTGGCGAAGCTCGATCACCCGTCGATTGCGCGGGTCTTCGACGGTGGCGTCACGGAGGACCACGCCCCCTACCTCGTTCTGGAGCTGGTCGTCGGCGAGCCGATCGACGACTACTGCGCGAGGACGAACGCCGGACTCGAAGAACGCCTGGAGTTGTTCCGTCAGGTGTGCGAGGCGGTGGCCTACGCCCACCAGCGCCTCGTGGTGCACCGGGATCTGAAACCGTCGAACATTCTGGTCAACGAGTCGGGCGAGGTCCGGCTGCTCGACTTCGGCATCGCCAAGCTGCTCGACCAGGAGCCGCGTTTCGCCACCCTGAGCCACGCCGACTTCGTGCCGATGACGCCCGGCTTCGCCAGCCCCGAGCAGCTGCGCGGCGAGCCGGTGACCACGGCTACCGACGTCTACAGCCTGGGGGCGCTGCTGTATCTGCTCGTGACGGGTCGCCGGCCGTTCGCGACCGATCTCGCGGGCCGATTGAGCCAGCTGCTGGCCGGCGAGGAGCCGCCGAGGGCGAGCACCGCGGCGGCACGATCGACCGGGTACGAACCGAACGTGCGTGTTCTGGAGGGCGATCTGGACGCGATCGTGGCGATGGCGCTCCGCGTCCGTCAGGAGGACCGCTACGCGACCGTCCAGGAGCTTCTCGATGATCTCGATCGCTCGCGGCGTGGTGAACCGGTCCGGGCTCGTCAGGGTACGTGGCTCTACCTGAGCAACCGGTGGCTCCGTCGCAACCGTCCGCAGTTGGGTGTTGTCGCCGCACTCCTTCTCATCGCCTCGCTCTGGGCCTGGAGCGCTCGCTCGCAGAGCAACGAGATCCGACTGCAGCGAGATGCTGCCGAAGTGGAAGCGGCCAAGGCGACGGCGGCCAGCGACTTCCTCGTCGGCCTGTTCGAGAGCGCGGACCCTTCTCAGAGCGGGAGTCCGGACGTGACCGCCAGAGAGGTCCTCGCCCGCGGTGCGCGACGACTGCAGCAGGACCTCGAGACAGAGCCCGAGGTTCGCGTGCTCGTACTCGAGAGCATCGCCAACGCCTACGTGCAGCTGGGGCTTCCCGGCGACGCGATTCCGCTCTCCGAGGAGGCTCTCGAAATCCGTGGGCGCCTCGACGGCGATCGGGCGTCCTCCGGTCGCGCCCGACTCTCCCTGGCACGGGCTCTACATCTCTCCGGGGACCTGCGCGGCGCGGCAGAGGCCGCGGCGCGGGCGGCAGAGGAGTGTCGGATCGCTGCGGAGGGTGATCCGCTCTGCCAGGGGCGGGCTCTGCAGCTGCTGGGGATGCTGCAGTCCTACACCGGAGACTTCGGCGAGGCGGAAGCCACGCTGGGAGAGGCTCTCGGCGTGTTCACGCGCGTCTTCGGGCCCGAGCACCAGGACACCTCGATGGCTCTCCACTCCCTCGGAGTGCTCGCCTCGCAGCAGTTCGAATGGGAGAGGGCTGCGGACTTCTTCTCGCAAGCCCACGCCTCCGAAGCTCTCGGTCGGGAGTCACCGTACGACGCCGCCGTCAACGCGAACCATCTCGGGACGGCGCTGTTGAATCTCGGCCGTCCGGCCGAGGCGCTGGCGCTTCACCAGGAGGCCCATGACCGACTCGTCCAACTCTTCGGCCCCCTGCACGCGGAGGTCGGTGGCAGTCTCAAGCACAAGGGAAGTGCACAGCTGGAGTTGGGGGATCTGGTCGGCGCCGAGGAGTCGGTTCGCCAGGCCCTCGAGATTCAGCGCGAACTCTTCCCGCCGGGACATCCCTGGATCACGTTCGGCGAGGTGGCTCTGGCTGAGGTGCTCGCGGCCGGGGGCCGGGATCTCGAGGCCGAGCAGCTCTTCCGCGAGGCGACGGAAGGCATGAGAAGAACGGTTCCCGCCCTCGTGCAGCGGGCGGCGCCACTGAGCTCCTACGCCGAGTTTCTGCTGCAGCGCGACAGGTGCCGCGAGGCGAGGCCGCTCCTCGAGGAAGCGCGCGACCTGGCGGCAGGGCTGCCGCCTGAAAGCGATGTCCGGCGCTCGATCGATGCGGGCCTCGACCGGTGTGGAACGTTCGACGGAGGGCAAGTCACGCGGTAAGGCGGTCCACCAGCCACGCCTTGGTGAACGCCCAGTCCCGTCGCACGGTGGCCGGGCTGCACGCGAGCAAACTCGCCGTTTCACCAATGGTCAGGCCGCCGAAGAATCTCAGCTCGACGATCCGTGCCTTGCGTTCGTCCACCGACGCGAGCTCGGTGATCGCATCGTCGAGCGCACGCGCTTCGATCGACAGCGGCTCGGTTCCCGCTCGGACGGCTTCCAAGCTGACCCGCACCCAGTCGCCGCCCCGCTTGACGCGCGCGCGCCGTCGGGCGTAGTCGGTCAGCACTCGGCGCATCATCCTGGAGGCGATGCCGTAGAAGTGCTCACGGCTCTGCCACTCGGTACGGTGCTGATCGATCAACCGCAGGTACGCCTCGTGCACCAGGGCGGCAGGCTCGAGCGTGTGATCGCTCCTTTCGGCCCTCAGATGAGCGATCGCGAGCTTTCGGAGCTCGGCGTAGATGAGTTCGAGCAGGGTGGCTTCCACTCCGTCCTCGCCCCGGCTCCAGGCCCGGAGCAGGCCGGTCACGTCGTCGTCGGGTTTCTTCGGTGACCGGGAGCTCATGTCGGGGCGGGGCTCGGCGGATCGGATTCCGTGCGGGACATCGCCGGCTGTGCGACGCGAGAAGCTGCGGGAGGTAGCGGACCCTGGACCGACAGCGGTGCCCCCGACGAGTACGCGACGCGGCTCTCGAAATTCCCGCCTATGCACAGGTGGCCGATCGCTCTGATTCTAGCCGCCGCGGTCGTCCTCGTCCGGCACGCGAGGCAAGTCGCGGGCGAGCTCTGAGCCCGCCCCTCGTCCTACCGGTTCTCTTTCCGGATCACCAGCTTCAACCCCGACCACACCTCGTCGACCGCGCACACCTTGATGTCGACGAGCCCGAGCTTGAGGGCATGCTTGCGCACCGTGTCTTCGGTGACGTCGGTCTTGACCTTCGACGCCTTCTTCGGCCACGAAATCCAGATCATGCCGTCGCTGACGATGCGCTCCATCTGACGAGACAGCCGGCGGGCGAGCTCGGTCTCGCGCAGCACGAAGAGGTGGACGAAGTCGAGCACTCCGGCTCGCGGCCCGAGCCACTGGATGTCCTTCGGCTCGGGCGCGATGAGCTCGGCGTAGTGGTCTGGGGCGTTGAGGACGCAGGCCCTCATGCCGGGCTTCAAACCGAGCTTGCGGGCGAGCGGAGTGCCTGAGTAGCCGGCCGGGGACATGGCAGCGGACCTTAGCGTGTCAGCGGACGATGCGTCTGCGGAGTGCGTCGAACGCCTCGCCGCTCTCGGAGCGCACGAGCAGCATCGCCGGCAACTCTTCTCCCTGGCCGAGCAGCAGGATGCCGGCCGGGTCGGGCTGCTCGTGGTCGTAGCCGAGCGAGGCTGCGAGGAAGTCACGCTCGTGCTTCGGCAGCACTCCCTTGTAAACGCCGACGACGATCTGCTGTCCGCGTGCATTCGACAGGTGGACGACGTCGAGCGACCAGTCGCCGCCGTCGCGGCGGCCGAAGCCGAGGGCGCACAGCTCGAAGTACGGGAAGCTCAGACCGTCGGCACCGAGCGGGCGGTTCGTGCCGAGGGCGTAGCGCAGCTCCACGTCGTCGATCAGCAGCTCGAGCTCGAGCGGCACGATGCCGGTCTCGAAACGGCTGTAGGGCGCCTCGCGCAGCAGGGCGAGCGGCAGCGTCTCCTCCGGCAGGTGGAGCCTCTGCTGCCGGCACCATTCGGCGATCGGCGACTCGGCGTCGATCTGGTCCATCGCGAGGAGGATCTGGGAGCGTTCGATCTCCGCTCCGTCATCGGCCCCCGGGTCGGTCTCCTCCGAGGCCGACTCTTCCGGTTGCCAGAGCTCGAAATAGAGCGGCTCGCTCGCGCCCGCCGGCGATAGAAGGGCGGCGAGGGTCGCGAGAGCGACGGCGACGACGATGGGTCGGAGGCGATCAGGCATGGCGTGCGTCTCAACCGGTGGCAGCGGCGGGATGTTCCACCGGCGCCGGCTCGGCTACAGATCGTAGAGCAGGAGGGGCAGCGTCCGCTCGCCAGGTTCGCTCGCGAGGTGACCGAACCGTCGCGCGCCGAGTGCGGTGTAGAACCCCTCGGCGTGAGGGTCGGAGACGATCTCGAGGCGGCTCGCGCCTCGGGCCCGGGCTTCTCCTGTCGCCGCCTCGAAGAGCCGTCGGCCGAGGCCGGCGCCCATGTGCTCCGGGTGGACCCACAGGTGGCCGAGCTCCATCTGCGGCGGTCTGCCTTCGAGGGCGGCGACGGCGCAGGGAGTGCCCTCTTCCACGGCAACGAGCACCCAGTCGCGCGCGATCGACTCCGCGGTGAACGAAAGCCCCGGGCGCCACAGTTCCAGCCATTCGTCGGGATATCCCCAGTGCGCTTTGGCAGCCAGCGCCAGAGCGGTCAGCGCCGCCGCTTCCTCGGGCCGCGCGGGGCGCAGCTCGGCGCTCACAGTGCGAGGAAGGTCCGGGCAAGCCGCGGTCCGGCGCCGGCGTCCTCGTGCTTGAAGAAGACCAGGGCGTCCGACCACGACTGCTCGGCGGTCCAACCGTTCCAGTCGGCGAGCTCTTCGGGGGTGTACTCCTCGCGCCGCAGCCGCAAATACCCCCAGTCGGCGGTCGCCACCCGCGGCGCGTCGCCCTCACCGCCGGTGTCGGCGAGGCACAACGCGCAGTTGTGGTCGGAGAGCGCGGCGTAGGTAGCGTCGTCGAACCAGCTCGGGTGGCGGAACTCGAAGGCGGCTCGGGTCCCCGCGGGCAGCAGGGTGAGGAAATCACGCAGCCGCTCGTCGTCGCGCTTGAAGTTGGGCGGCAGTTGCAGCAGCAGCGCGCCGAGCCGCGTGCCGAGGACGGCGACCGTCTCGACGAGATAGGCGGTCTCTTCCACCGGCCGCTTGAGACGCTTGAAGTGGGTGATCCGCCGCGACGCCTTGATCGAGAAGCGGAAGTCCTCGGGCACCTTCTCCGCCCACCCTTCGAGGACGGAAGCCTTCGGCAGCCGGTAGAAGGTGTTGTTGATCTCGACCGCCGGCAGCTGTGAGCCGTAGTACTCGAGCATCTTCCTGTCGGAGAGATCCTCGGGGTAGAAGGCCCCCTTCCACGCCTTGTAGCTGAAGCCGCTCGTCCCGGCACGCAGTTCCATGACGCGAGTTTACGTCTCGCCCGGGCCCGGGACAGCCGTGCGTTCGACACCTGGGCGATCGACGGCAAGTTCGACCCAGCGCCGTGTCGTGACGGCGAGTTCGGTCAGGATCTCTGCCCCGCTCCGCCCGGAGCGCTTGAGGACGGCGAAACCGTGGTCGGCTCCGGTGACGACGTGGAGAGTGGCGCGGCCGCCGAGGTGCGTCAGCTCGGGGCGCAACAGGTCGAGGCCGGCGAGAGCGTCGCGATCGCCCTGGAGGAAGAGGAGCGGCGGACGGGTGGCGGCGAGGTGGCGGGCGCGCGCGGTGCCAGGCTTGCGCGGCGGGTGGAGGGGGAAGCCGAAGAAGACGATCCCGGCGATGCCGGGGAGCGTCTCGAGAGCATCCGCCTCGGACGTCATGCGCCCGCCCATCGACTTGCCGCCGGCGAAGAGGGGCACGCCGCGGGTGCGTCGACGCCCCTCGGCGACGGCGGCGCGCACGGTTGCGTGGAGCGCAGGAGCCCGGTCGGGATAGCGCCGCCCCGCCTCCATGTAGGGGAACTGGTAGCGCAGCGTCGCGATGCGCTCACCGGCGAGCGCCGTGGCCAGCGCCTCCAGGAAGGGGTGGCGCATCCCGGCGCCGGCGCCGTGTGCCAGGGTGAGGACGGCGACGGCGTGGCGCGGGCGCAGCCAGAGGGCGGAGACACAGCCGCCGTCGACCTCGATCGAGAACTCTCTCGCGGCAGGCAACGGCTCAGGGCTCCCAGCGATAGCGGTCGAGGTCGACGCGGCCTCGCAGGTCGAAGACGATTCCCTCCGCTTCCAGCAGGTCGCGCTGGATCCCCTCGAACATCGGCTCGGCGCGGCTGCTGACCTCGCCGCGGGCGTTGATCACCCGCTGCCACGGCAGGTCGCGCTCGTCGGGGGTGCGGTGGAGGGCGTAGCCGACCTGGCGGGCGTGACCCGGCAGCCCGGCGAGCACCGCCACCTGACCGTACGTCGCCACCCGGCCGCGAGGGATGCGCTCGACGACGTCGTAGATGCGTTGGTAGCTGTCGGCTCTCGCGGCGGAGCGGCTCATCCCGCCACGACGCCCCGCTCGACGAGCTCCGCCAGGAGTGCCCGCACCCGACGGCGGTTGACGCCACGATCCGAGTAGCCGATGCGCGATGCCGAGCGCACTCCGACCACTCCCTGCTCGGCGTCGAGCACCACCTCGAGATCGTCGACGAAGCGGCACCAGCGCGTGCGCGACTCGGCATGGAGATACCCGTCCTCGCTCGTGACGATGCGGGTGCGCGGCAGCGCCGTCACCGCCCTCTCGATGCGCGGCCAGGCGTCCCCGGCGGCGAGTGCCAGCGGCCACGGCCCGAGGCGGCGGCGCTCGTTCGAGGCGGTGGAGGAGATGCAGTTGGGCCGCCGCCCGCAGTCGGCCAGACGATCGATTCCGCTCACGGCAGCAGTCTAGCCTGCGTCCTTCCACGGGGCCGGCGAGCCGGCGCGGGCGTTGTGTGCGGCGGCCCGCCCGCCTACAGTACGGCGACATGGAGGCTCGAACGAAGACGGCTCTGGTGACGGGAGGCGCGGGCGGGATCGGCACGGCGGTGGTGCGGGCGCTGGCGAATCGCGGCTATCGCGTAGCGGTGCACTATCGCTCTTCGAGGGGGGCGGCTGAAAGGCTGGCGGACGAGGTCGGCGGCGTCGCTCTCGCCGCGGATCTTCGAGATGAGGGGGCGGTCACGGACCTCTTCGATCGGGCGGTGGCGACGCTCGGTTCCGTCCAGGTGTGCGTCGCCAACGCAGGGGTGTGGCCGGAAGCGGACCTGCCTTTGTGGGAGCTGCCGCCCGAGCGCTGGCGTTCGACGCTCGACTCGAACCTCACCGCCACCTTCCTCACGGCCCGTGCCTTCCTCGCTCACGCGGCGACCACGGGGACGGGCTCGCTGGTGCTGATCGGCTCGACCGCCGGCCGCTTCGGCGAGGCCGGGCATGCCGACTACGCCGCCGCCAAGGGGGCGATCCAGACCGGCCTGCTGCTGTCGGCGAAGAACGAGGCGGCGCGGATCGGCAACGAGGTGCGGGTCAACGCGGTGGCGCCCGGATGGGTGGCGACACCGATGTCGGCCGATGCGCTCGAGGACGAGGCGCGGGTCGCCAGGGCACTCTCCACCATGTCGCTCAAGAAGGTGGCGACACCCGAGGACATCGCGGCGGCGGTGTGCTTCCTCGCCTCCGAGGAGGACTCGGGGCACCTGAGTGGAGAGCTCCTGACGGTGGCGGGCGGAATGGAAGGGCGGCAGGTGCCGTAGGGCGGCCTGGGAGACGAGGATGGAACGCGCTGACCGACCAGATCTTCGGCGGCGGAAAGCCTGGCTTTCGGGTCTGACGACCGTCGTGGCACTGGTCGTCGTGGCACCGGTTGTCGCCGAAGAGCCGGCGCCGGCGCCGGAGGTCGACCTGACCGGGCACTGGGAGGGTGAGATCGACCTGCCGGGGGCGCCGCTCGTCGTCAAGCTCGACTTCCAGCCCGCCGCACCGTCTGGTTGGAGCGGAACGATCGACATTCCGGCCCAATCGGCGTTCGGTCTGCCGCTGCGCGAGATCACGGTAGACGGCGACCGCGCTCGTTTCGCCATCGACGGCGTGCCGGGCGCCCCGACCTTCGACGGTCGCCTCGTCGACGGCGAGCTGACCGGGACCTTCACGCAGGGGGCGGCGCGACTGAGCTTCCGGCTCGGGCGCGAGACGCTCGAGACGACCGGCCGGCCACAGGATCCGAAACCGCCGTTCCCCTACCGCGAGGAAGAAGCCGTCTACGCGAACGGCGACGTCACGCTGGCCGGGACGCTGACGATTCCGCCGGGGGAAGGACCATTCGCCGCGGTGGTCCTCGTCAGCGGCAGCGGCGCGCAGAACCGCGACGAGGAGCTCTTCGACCACCGGCCGTTCCGGGTGCTCGCCGATGCTCTCGCACGGCGGGGCATCGCCGTGCTGCGGAGCGACGACCGAGGCGTCGGCGGATCGAGCGGCAGCGTCGAGCTCTCGACCACCTCGGACTTCGCCGCCGACGTGCTGTCGGCGATCGAGTGGCTGCGCGCCCGTCCCGAGGTCGCGCCCAACCGGATCGGCATCCTCGGTCACAGCGAGGGGGGGTTGGTCGGGCCGCTGGCAGCGAGCCGGTCGGACACGGTCGCCTTCGTCGTCATGCTGGCGGGCCCCGGAGTCTCGGGGCGCGAGATCCTGCCGCTCCAGACCCGGCTGCAGGCGGCGGCCGCGGGAGCGGATCCGGCGACGCTCGATCGCCAGGTCGAGCTGCTCGAGGAGATCGTCGATACGGCTCTATCGGGAGCCGAGGAGGGCGCGGTGCGCGAACGCCTGATGGCGCTTGCCCTCGAACAGTTCGAGCTCGGCGGCGAGGCGGCGCGTGAGGCGCTCGGCGACGATCCGCGTGCCGCCATCGAGCCCCAGCTCGACCGGCTGCTGACGCCGTGGTTCCAGTACTTCCTGGAGCACGACCCGCGGCCGGTGCTGCGGGAGGTAGAGGTGCCGGTGCTGGCGCTCAACGGCGAGCTCGACCTGCAGGTCGACGCCGATCAGAATCTGCCGGTGATCGAGGAGCAGCTCGCGGCCGCCGGCAATGCCGACGTCACCGTGCGCAAGCTGCCGGGCCTCAACCACCTCTTCCAGCGGGCCGAGCGCGGCACCGTGGACGAGTACGGCAGGATCGAGGAGACGATGTCGCCGGAGGTGCTGAAGCTCGTCGGCGACTGGATCGTCGAGCGCTTCGTCACCCCTCGGGAGTAAGTCCAGAAGTCAGCGCCGCGCTCGCCGCGCCGTGAACCTCGAGCGTCTCGACTCCCTGAACGAAGACCACCGCCCGCAGCCGGTCGCGTCGCCACTCGGCCGGCAGATCGAGAGCGTGCGCGGCGTTCGCATCCTCGCCGGGAGCGAGCGTCGCCAGCGTTTCGAGGCGGCGGACGACGTGATCGTTGCGCAGCGTGCGGCGGGCGTTCTCCCCACGCCCGACCTCGGTCGAGAGCCCGGTCTCGACGATCGCCAGCAGCACTTCGCCGCTGCCCGCCGCATCGGCGGCGAGTGAGGCGCTCCAGGCCAGCTCTCCCGCGGTGTTCACACCGACTTCGACGAGGGCTTCCCGGGCACGCTCGGCGGCGGCCACGATCTCGCGCCGTACGTCGCTCTTGCGCGAACCGACGCACTCGCCGACCCCGTCGACCACCAGTTGCGGCGTGTAGACACGGTCGCTCTCGAAGCGGGCGGCGTAGCGGCGCTGGCGCCACGACCACTCGGCGGCCGAGAACGGATCGGTCCAGCCGATGTAGTTCCAGTAGTCGACGTGGAACGAGAGCGGAATCACCTCGACGCCGGCGATCCCGTCGGTGCCGAGCTCGGTCAGCAGTTCGTCGGCCGGCGGGCAGCTCGAACACCCCTGGGAGGTGAAGAGTTCGACCAGCACCACGCGCCGCTCGTCGGCCTCGACGGGCTCCGTCGAGACGAGGGCTTGGGCCGCGATCGCGGCCAGAACGGTGAAGACGAGAGTCGTGGCGCGTGTCATCATCCTTTCAGTACGCGGTGTCGAGAAGACCGGTTCAGGGTCGACCGCGACCACGAGAGTCGATGAGCACGAGCCACGCCTTCCCGTTCCGCCCCTGGGTTCGCAGTACCTGCCGCAAAGCGCTGTTGTGGGGCATCGGCGTGCTGGCGCTGCTGGCGGCGATCTCCTGGCTGTTGCGTCAACCGGGGAGTGTGCCGGCGGCGCGCGCGTTCGGCGTGCTGCTCCTCTACACCTCGCTTTTCTGGGCGACGCTCGCCAAGGTGTGGTGGACCGCCGGCAGCGCCGCGGTGACCGTCGACGGCGACACCCTCTCCTACCAGCCGCTCCACCTCTTCCGTGCGAAGAAGCTGGCGCTCTCCGACGTGCTGGCGATGGGGCCGCGCCCCGGCACCCAGGCGTTGCGGCTGGTGCATCACGACCGCAAGGGGAACGAGCGCGAGTTCTATCTCAACCTCGGGGTGATCGACGATCGCAACGAATTTCTGCACGTCCTCGGCGAGGCGCTCGAGAGCCACGGTCTGACGGCGGTCCCCGGCAAGCGGAACTCGTGGCGCCGCAACGACTGGCTCGCCTGGTAGCCGGCCGGAACCGGTGAGAACAAGCCGGGACCTACTCGCCGGTTGAGCGGCCCACCAGCTCGTGCCACCGGTTCCGCAGCGCCTTGCGACGCTCGTCGCCCCAGGTGGGCTCGCAGACCCAGCCCGCCGCCGGCGCGCGACCGAGGCCTTCCTCGCCCCCTCCGAGACCGGCGGCGGCGAGCCGGCAGATGCCGGTGAGCCCGAGCTCCTCGTTGGCGGCGACCTCGACCGGCACCCCGGCGAGGTTGGCGATCAGCTCGACCAGACCGTGCAGTCGCGTCAGCTTGCCGCTGACTCTGACCGTCTCCGGGAGCTGACCGGCGTCGACGATCGCCTCCAGGTTGTCGACCACCCGCATCGCCAGGCCGGCGAGCACGCCGCCGAGGATCTCGGCACCGCCGGTGGTGAGATCGAGGCCGTGGATCGAGGCGCGCTGGCGCGGCCGCCACCACGGGGCGCCGAGACCGGCGAAGGAGGGGATCACCCACGGCAGCTTCTCCGGCACCAGCTCGCGGGCTGCCCAGTCGTCGAGCCTCTGGTTCCCGAAGCGGCGCGCCCAGTCGACGGCGCTCCCGGCGCTGTTGATCGACCCCTCGATCTGAAAGCGCCGACCGCCGACGGTCGAGGCGACGGCCGCCGACAGCAGGCGCTCGTGGCGGCGCACCCGCACTCCGGTCGAGGCGAGGACGAAGGCTCCGGTGCCGAAGTGGACCGCGACCACCCCTTCCCGCCAGCCGCCGTGGCCGACCAGGGCCGCCTGCTGGTCGCCGGCCACCGCGCAGACCGGCACTCCCTGGAAGCTCCCCCACTCGCCGGCGCTCGGTCGCAGCAGCGGCAGCGCCTGCGAAGGGACTCCGAAGAGGTCGCAAAGGTGGGGATCCCAGGAGCCGCGGTCGAGGTTGTAGAGCAGGGTGCGGCCGGCGTGCCCCGGCTCGGTCGCCGGCTCGCCGGTAAGGCGCTGCAACAGAAAGGCGTCGAGGGTACCGGCCACCAGTTCTCCCGCCGCCGCCCTCCGTGCGCCGTCGGGGATTTCGCCGAGGAGCGCCGCGAGCTTGGAGGCGGCGTAGTGAGGCGACAGGCGCAGACCGGTCAACCGTGCGACGTCCGCCGCATGCGGAGCGAGGCGCTCGATCGCCTCGACCTGACTGGTGTCCTGCCACGACAGCGCCGGCGTCATCGCGTGCCCGCTGTCGCGATCCCAGACGAGACAGGTCGAGCGCTGGCAGGTCAGACCGATGGCGCCGACCGGATCGTCGTGGACCAGTGGCGTGAGCAACCGTTCGACCGAATCGGCCACCGCCTCGGCATCGATCTCGATACGGCCGTCGACGCGCTTCGTAGGGGTGGGCTCTTCGGCGTGGCGATAGATCCGGCCTGACAGATCGCACAGCGCCGCCTTGGTCGCGGTGGACCCCTGATCGACGACGGCGTAGGAGAGGAGCTCGCTCATCTAGCCCTTCTCCGCAGCGAGCTGTGCCCGCAGTCGCCCGGGGAAGTCGGTGAACACCCCGGCGACACCGCGGTCGAACAGGTCGCGTGCCGTCGCCCCATCGTTGACAGTGTAGGTCAGAACGGGCCTTCCGGCGGCCATCGCGCGACCGACCAGCGTGTCGGTGGCGACGGTGTGCCGGCAGTGGACGCTCCAGGCGTCGAGCTCGTCGGCCACATCGAGCAGCGCAGCAGGATCGACGCGCCGCCCGCCGAGCGGCGCCAGCGGCAGCCCCGGGAGGCGCTCGCGAACCGCCGTCAGCAGGGCCCAGTCGAAGCTCGAAACCAGCACCGCCCGATGCTCCGGCAGGGTCGCCGCGAGGCGGTCGGCGAAGTCCGCGACCGGGGCGTCACGGCGCTTGAGCTCGAGGTTGAGCGGCAGCGATGCCGGCAGCGCTTCGAGTGCTTGCGCCAGGGTCGCGAGGGTGACGGGAGCGGACTCGCGCCGAAACGGGCCGCCGACGTCGAGGTCGCTCAGCTCGTCGAGATCGGCGCCCTCGATCGCACGATCGACTCCGGCCATGCGTTCGAGAGTCCAGTCGTGGTGCAGCACGAGCGCCCCGTCGGCAGTCAACTGGAGGTCGAACTCGACCATATCCGCACCCTGATCGACGGCGAGGAGCAGGCTCGGCACCGTGTTCTCGGGGGCCTCACCGGCGGCTCCCCGATGGCCGACGATCCAGGGAGGAGAGGGCAGTTCGAACGTGCCGTCGTTCATGCCCGGAAGACTATCTGTGTCCAGCCGTTGTGTGGGGCGAGTGAGGGGAGCTCAGTCGGGGAGCTCAGTCGCGCCCGGAGAGCGGTGCGAGCACCGCCGTCCAGCGGAACGGGAAGCGCCGCTCGAGCGAAGTCACCGCCTCGTCTCCGGCCGCGGTGCGCACCTCGGCTTCGCTCCAGGCCTGGCGCAGACTCAGGCGACCGTCATAGCTCGCCACCGGGCCGAGCCTGAGAAGTCGCAGCACGAGCGTTCCGAGCCACGCGCCGAGTCGGGACGCCCTGAGATCGCTCACCACCACCGCACGGCTCGCGACCCGCCGCATCTCGCCCAGGACCCGCGCCCCCTCGCGCCGGTCGAAATGGTGCTGGAGCAGCGTCGAAGACGCGAAGGCGATCGCGCCGTCTCGGAACGGCAGCCGGCGGGCATCGGCGACGACCAGCCTCGAGCGACGCTCCGCTCGCCGGTAGGTCAGGTGCAGGAGCTTGCGATCGAGCTCGATCACCCGCGGCGTGTGGCCGCGACCTTCGAGCCAGCGCCCGACCGCGCGCGCCACCGCCCCGCTCCCGCTGCCGACGAAGAGCACGCGGCCCTCCCCGAGGCCGGCCCGCATGACGCGGGCGAAACCGCTCAAGAGGGCGCGGTGCCCGACCCAGCGATGGACCCGGTCGAGATCGGCGAGGGCGCGATCGGTGTCGGCGCGCGGCAGCCGTGGATCGTCCATCCGCTCGGGAAGGCGGGCCTCCTCGAGGGGTGCAGCCTCAGGCATGCGGATGAAGGGGCGCCAGCTCCCAGGCGCGGAGGGTGGTCTCGTCCGCGGCCTCTACGAGCCCGAAGTACTCGGCCCGATTGCGCAACACCGCGCCGTCGAGCCAGCCGGGCTTTGAGGGCAGGGTCAGGTCGCCCATCAGGTCGGAAGGGAGGAAGAAGACGTCGTCGCGGTGGCCGGCGACGCCGTCGGCATGGGAGGAGCGGCCGAGCGCCAGGAGCGTCGGTCGCAGCCGGTCGAGCACCGCACGGTAGGCCTCCGCGAACCGGCCGCGCCCGTCGCGGTGGCCGCTGCCGGGGTCGTCGTTTCTCTCGGCTGCGGTCGTGGGCGCACCGTCCACCCACGATTCTCTGTAGGGGTCGGGTGGCCCCAGGCGATCGAGCCTCGTCTGTCGCCCGCCGACGAACGCCGTCGCTTCGGGGCCTCGCGTCGGCGGCAGCGGTCCCCGCGCCCGCCGCCGCCGCCGGGCCAGCGACCCGAGTACCTCCGAGAGCAGGGCGTCGTTGAGCGCCGGGAGGCAGCGGGCGAGTTGCTGCCGGAAGGCACTCTCGAGCTCGACCGTAGTCGCCTCAACGGTCGGCGCCTCGACGACGGGCAGGCGCCGCCGCCACCAGCGCAACCGGCAGCGATGGAAGAAGGCGGCGCCGCTCGGTCGCACCGAGCCGTCGTCGGGCTCGTCGGGCGCGCTGATCGCCCCGGCGACCGCTCGCCCGCCCCTGGCCTCCGAGAGCAGCCGCTCGAGGGCGCCGGGGTCGAACGACAGGTTCAGGTGGCGGATGCGTACCGGCGCCTTGACCGGCATCGGCATCCCGAGATGGTAGGCGGTGTAGCGCAGCCCCGTCAGCACGACATGGCGCAGCAGCGTGGCGCCCAGATGCGTCAGCGGCGGCCGCGGCCCGGGAAAGAGAAGGTGGCTCGGCCCGGCTGCGACGGTCTGCCGGTCCTCGCTCACGCCTTCCAGAAGGCGCGGGTGAAAAGCGCGGCGATGGCGTAGACCTCGAGGCGGCCGAGCAGCATCAGCAGCACCATGAGCGCCTTGTGCGGGTCGCCGAAGATGCTGAAGTTCTGGGTTGGCCCGACGGCGCCGAGACCCGGTCCGATGTTGCCGAGCATCGCCGCCGACGCCGTGGCGGTCGAGACGATGTCGGGGCCGCCGACGCTGATCAGGAGCGCCCCCAGCGCCCAGGTCGACAGATAGAGGATGAAGAAGCCGGCGACGCTGCGCACCACGTTCTCCGGCACCGGCTTGCCGCCGACGAACACCCGCAGCACCTGATTGGGGCTGAAAATCAGCTTCGCTTCGCGCACGGCGTAGCGCAACCCGATCACCATCCGCATCACCTTCATCGAGCCCGAAGTCGAGCCGGCGCAGCCGCCGACGAACATCAGCGTCACGAGGAAGAGCCGGCTGAGCGTCGGCCAGGTGTCGAAGTCGGCGGTCGCGAACCCGGTGGTGGTGAGGATCGAGGCGACCTGGAACGCCGAGTCGAGGAGCGCCCGGAACGGCCGCTCATAGGTGCCGTTGGCCAGCAGGTTGATGGCGACGAAGAGCGTCGCGCCGGCGACGATCTGCACGTAAAGCCGGAACTCGGTGTCCTTCCACAGTTTCCAGTTGCGCCGCAGCCTGAGGCCGTAGAAGAGCGAGAAGTTGGCGCCGGCGATCACCATGAAGACGATGATGATGAGGTGCACCCAGACCGAGTCGAACGCCGCCACCGAGGCGTTGCGCGGCGAGAATCCGCCGGTCGAGAGCGTCGAGAAGGTGTGGGTGATGGCGTCGTAGAGGTTCATCCCCGCCACCAGCAGCAGCCCGGTCTGCACGACCGTGAGCGACAGGTAGAGCTTCCACAGAATCGCCGCGCTGTCCTGGATGCGGGGCTGGATCGACTTGGCGGCCGGACCGGGAGATTCGAGCTTGTAGAGGAAGCGCGCCCCCGGCCCGAGCTCCGGCAGCAGGGCGACGAAGAGAACGATGATTCCCATCCCGCCCAGCCACTGGGTCATCGAGCGCCAGAAGAGAATCGCCCGCGACTGCGCCTCGATGTCGGTCATCACCGAGGCGCCGGTGGTCGTGAAGCCCGACACCGCCTCGAACATCGCGTCCATCGGGTTGGTGAAGGTGCCGGTCAGCAGGTACGGCAGGGCGCCGAAGATCGACGCCAGCACCCAGCCGCCGACGACGATGAGGATCCCCTCGCGGCGGAAGACCTGGCCTGCCGAGCGGCCGACGAAAGCGAGCACCGCCCCGCAGACGGCGGTCAGCAGCGCGCCGATGACGAACGCGGTCACGTCCGACCAGTCGCGGTAGAAGGCGGCGCACACCGCGGGCACGAGCTCCGTCGCCGCCAGCAGCAGCATCAGGCGGCCCAGGAACCGCAGGGCGGCGCGGAAGTTCACGCCGCGGGACCGGGGAAAAGCAGCTTGACCGTGTCGAGCTCCTCTTCCTGAACGAAGAGGATCACCAGGTCGCCCGCCTCGAGGCGGTGACTGCCGTCGGGCACGAACACCTTCTCGCCCCGTACGACCGCGCCCACGATCAGCCCCTTCGGCGGCTTGAGCTCGGCGAGAGTGACACCGGCCACCGGGCTCGCCGGGGCGAGGCGGCGCTCCATCACCTGCGCGGCACCGCGCTCGAGCGACACGATATTGGCGCTGTAGTCGCTGTCGATGTACTCACGAATCCGCGCATAGGCGAGCGCCCGCGGGCTGAACACGTGATGCAGTCCGAGCCGCCGCCACAGGTGCGACGTCTCGGCGCGGTGCACCAGCGCGAGCTCGCGCGGCACGCCGAGATCGCGGGCCAGCAGCGACGCCATCAGGTTCGATTCGTCGTTGCCGGTCAGGGCGACGAAGATGTTGGCGAGGTCGATCCGCTCCGCCTGAAGCAGCGAGAAGTCGGTCGCGTCGCCATGGAGCACCTGGTAGGCGGGGAACATCGCCGCCAGCTCCTCGGCATCGCTGCGATCGCGCTCGATGATCTTGACCTTGGCGTCGAACGACTGCAGCGCCCGGGCGACTGTGCGCCCGGTACGGCCGCCACCGGCGATCACCACCGTGCCGACCACCTCCTGGCTGCTCGACACCATCCGTTCCGCTTCGCGGATCACCGCCGTCGTGCCGAGCAGGAGTGCGTCGTCGCCCGGTTCTGCCCGATCGTCTCCCGACGGGATCGTCAGCTCTTTGCCGCGGAAGTAGGCGACGACGAGACTGTCGTTGGGGAGTGAAACCTCGCGCAGCGGCTTCTGCGTCAGCGGCGAGTCGCTGTCGAGACGGATCTTGCGCAACTGCACCTTGCCGCCGGCGAGGTACTCGACCGCCATCGTGTTGTGGCCGCGGATCAGGTTGAGGATCCGCGTCGTCGTCAGGAGCTGAGTCGACAGGAGCAGATCGACCCCGAACACCTGTTCCAGCAGCCGCCGGTCACTGATCACCTCGTCCGCCTCGCCGACCCGCACCACGGTGCGGCTGGCGCCGAGATGCTTGGCGATGTGAGCCGCCGCGAGGTTCGCCTCGTCGGACGACGACACCGCCATCAGCAGGTCGCACGCCTCGACGCCCGCCTCGGCGAGCACCTGCGGCTGGGCGCCGTTGCCCGCCACCACCTCGACGTCGAGCTCCTCCTCGATGCGCTCGCGCTTGGCGGCGTCGATCTCGATGACGGTGACTTCGTGCCCTTCGCCGGAGAGCGACCGAGCGAGGTGGAAGCCGACCTCCCCCGCCCCTATCACCACGTAGCGTTGTGGAGCCATGAAGGCGGGATTCTACCTCCCGGGCGCCATCGACGCGGCCGCTCAGCCGGGGGAGGCGAGCGTGACGACCGCGGCCCAGCGAGCCTCGGTCTCCGCCAGTACCCAGCCACGCACGCGAACGGTCTTCGATTCGCGGAAGTCGTCGCGGATGCGGCGGATCAGGCGCTCGGACAGGACCTTCGTATCGCCGCGGCCCTGCCACTTGAGGTCGGCGGCCATCCGCGCGGCGAGGCTCTCGAGCGTGCCGGGCTGGTGGTCGTCGAGATAGGCACGGCCGATGGCGCGCAGGCTGTCGCGAGTGATCGCCAGATCGACGAGCTCGTCGATGAGCAGCTCGGTCGGCTCCCGCCGGCAGCCGCCGACGACCAGCAGGCCGAGCCCGGTGGCGCCCCCGAGGAGCAGCTGACGGCGGTCGAGCGACATGCGCGGGAGTATGTCAGGCACCGATCGCGCGCCGGAGGTGGTCGGCGAGACGCAGCGTCAGTGCGGTCGAGGTGAGTTGCGGCGGCAGGCAACCGAGGGTCGGAAAGACGCTGGCACCGGCGACGTACAGGTTGGTCGTCGTGTGGACGAGACCGTCGAGATCGACGACGCCGCGCCGTGGGTCGGCGTTCATCCGTGTGGTGCCTCCCGGCTGGCTCATCGGCATGGCGTGACGAGGCAGTCCCCGGATACGGGGCATCCGCAGCCGCGCCGCTCCCGCCCCGCCGACCGTCTCCGCCAGTCGATGGCCGGTGGCGCGCAGCGTCCAGGTCGGGTACTCGTGATCGTGCCAGTCGAGGCGAGGTAGCGGCACACCGGCTTCATCGACGGTGTCGGCCAGCCGTACCCGATGCTCCCGGCGAGGCGGCGTCTCGACCGTCAGCGTCGCCAGGTGCTGCCAGGCGCGTTCGTCGCCCAGGTAGGCGCCGATCTCGGCGCTCAGGCCGGGGGGCGGTCCGTCGAACGTCTCCAGGGCCAGGCGCGAGGAGAGGAGCTCATGCCGCTCCTGCAGCCATGACGCCGGCAGCCACCAACCGCCGGGGAGCGCGTCGCCGATCGGGTCGGGTGCACGCCCCATCAGGGTGCCGATCGGGCAGGTGATGGCGTCTTGAAAGAAGCGGCCGACGAGGTCGTGCGAGTTGCCGAGACTGCCCGGGCGCTCGCGGTCCGCCAGCAGCAGCAGACGGGCGTTGTCGATCGCGCCGGCGGCCAGCACGAAGCGGCGCGCGGAGACCGCGAGCCGGGAGCCGTCGGCGCGCCGGACGAGCAGCTCGCGAACCGTCGTGCCGGGTTCGTCGAGCGCCCACCCTTCGACGCTGGCGTCGGCGAGGACGCGGGGAGAGTCGGTGCCGCCGTCCTTCGCCGACCATGGATTGGCGACGGTGGCCGTGTCGACTGGCGACGACTCGAAGGCCGGCGGCTTCCCGAAGAGACCTGTATCGACCGAAGCCGTGGCTGTCACGGTGCCCCACGCATCGCGTGCGGCCCGCAGCCAGGGCTCGAGCTCGAGCTCCTCGGGCCAGCCGCTGTCTTCGACCCACGGGCGTGGCCGCCGCTCGGTGGGTGGCAGGGCGACGCACAGCGGGAGCGTGGGTTCACGGGCGCGCCGCAGGCCCGCCAGGTACGGCGCGTGCGGCCGGTAGAGCTCTCGCAGATTCTCGTCGCCCGCGTCGCTGCCGGAGGCCGGCGGTGCCAGGACGACGACCGCTAGGCCGCCGCCGGCGAGCTCTGCCGTGATCGCGTCGGCGGTGACGCCCGCTCCGACGACGCAGACGTCGCCCTCTACCCTCATCCCTTCCAACGAGGTCGCTCCCACGGAGCTCTCAGACATCGGCTTGCCGCCGGCTTTCCGCGCGAGGCGGGCCGGCGGTGTGACTTGGAGGGACGGGAGCGGTCACAATAGTGAGGTCACGGGAGCAAGGAAGGACCGGGAAGGAAGTCTCCCATGGCAGACAGAGGAGGGACACGACATGAGATCTGCAGCAAGTCCTGGGAAGGGGCGGTGCGCAGGCGCGGTTCTGGCGTTGGTGTGCGCCATCGTGGCGGCGGGGCCGGCCGCTACGCAGCCGGCGGCGGATGCCCCGGCGGACGACCTTCGCGACGGCTGGCACATCGTCCGGCCGGACGAATCCCTGTACGTCATCGCCGAGCGCTATCTCGGAGACCCGGAGCGTTGGAGGCTTCTCGCGCGGCTCAACCCCGGCATCCATGACCCGGATCTCATCCGCCCGGGGCAGAGGCTCCGAGTTCGAGTCGACAGCGGTGTCTCCCCCGACACCGCGCAGATGTCAAAGGTCAGCCGGCGTGTCGAGGAGCAGCTCCGTCCTTATGACTGGTCGCCGGCTCTGGAGGCCAACTTCCTCAACACCCGCGACGGGGTGCGCACCTTCGAGGCGAGTTCGGCCGAGCTGGTCTTCGCCGACGACTCGAGGTTGGTGATCACCGAGGACACGCTGGTCTTCCTCGGCCGCCGAGGCGAGGTCGAGCAGTCGGTGCGGCGCGACGAGATCGAGGTCGTCGTCGGCCAGGCCGATCTCGACGCCGGCGCCGACGCCAACTACGACCTGCTGATCGGCGACAGCCTGCTGCGACCGCAGGTCGGTGCCGACGGCCGCGCCCAGGCGCGCGCCCGCCGTCCCGAGGCGGGCGGTGCCGAGCTGATGGTGTTCGAAGGCGAGAGCGTCGTCGAAGCGGGTGGCGAGTCGGTGCCGGTCGCCGAGGGGATGGGCACCGTCGTCAAGAAGGGTGAGCCGCCAGCGCCGCCCGAAAAACTGCTGCCGGCGCCGCAGCCCCTCTCCCCGGAGGCCGGAAGCGAATGGGCGATTCCCAATCCGCGCTTCGACTGGCAGCCGCTCGAGGGTGCCTCGAACTACGTCGTCGAGGTCTGCCGCGATGCCGACTGCACTCTGCTCGAAGCCCGCTACCCGGCCCTCGAAGAGACCTCCTTCAAGCCGCCGCCGCTCGAGGAGGGGAGCTACTTCTGGCGCCTGACCGCCGTCGCACCCTCGGGGCTCGACGGCTATTCGAGCGCGTCGCGCGAGTTCTCGGTTTCGGGAGTCGTCGACGACGACGCCCCGACGATCGCCGCGGAGCTGAGCGGACGGCAGTTCGAGGACGACGGCGTCCTCTACCTCGGCGCCGACGCCGAGCTCTCGGTCGAGGTCGACGACGTCGGCACGGGGCTCGCGGTCTCCTACGCCGTGGTCGACGGCGAGCGCCGTGAGCTCGATGCGGCGGGCCCGCCGTGGGACGAGGGTCCCCACTCGATCGAGATCGTCGCCGAAGACCGCGCCGGCAATCGAACGACGAAGCGGTTCGATTTCCACTACGACGTCACACCGCCGGTGATCCACCTCGACTTCGAGGGCGGCCGGCTCACCGACTTCAGCGGCGCGGCGACGACGATCGCCGGCGGCCCGACGCATCGCCGCGAAGGTTGGGATCTGCCGCGCCTCGTCTGGTCGGACGAGCGTGGCAGGTGGGAGATCGTCGACGGCAGATCGGTGTACCGATTCCCGGACGCCGACTCCTGGTTCGCTTTGCGCACCAGCCGCCGCAAGCAGCGCCTCTACTTCGAGGCCGAGGAGTACGTCCGTCTGACGCCGGAGCGTCAGGTGCGGGCGACGTCCGACGACGATCGCTCGGGCGTCGGCGAGCTGCGCTTCGAGGTCGAGCACGACTTTCGCGAGCCCGACCGGGTTCGCACGCTCGTGATCGAGAGCGAGGACCGGGTGGGCAATCTCTCGCGCGCCGTCCTCGAGCTGTGGCGCGGCCTCGGCTCGGGGTCGTAGTTGGCCCGTCGCGGCCCTTCGCTGCTCTTCTGGATGGCGCTGGCGCTCGGCGCCGCGGCGCTGTCGCCGGTGGTCATCGGAGCGCTGCAGCTGCGCAGCCATCGCGACGCGCTGCTCGACCAGGTGCAGCGGATGCAGATCCTCGCCGCCTCGACCGCTGCCGGCACGCTCGCCGCCCGGGTCGAAGCGCTCGACGAGGCGGCGCGCCAGGTGCTCGTCGATCCCGATCTCGACAACCCCGCCTCCGCCGAGGCGCAGGAGGTGCTGGTCGCCTGGCTGCAGGGGACTCCCGAGCTCGTCGCCGCGGTGCTCTCGGCCGACGATGGCGCCGAGCTGCTACGGGCGCAGCGCCGTGAGTACGCCGACGAGATCGCGGCCGTGCTCGCAGCGGACGGCGAGGCGGACGAGCAGATCGTCGCTGTCGGCGAACAGCGCTGGCTGCGGCTGCGACGCACGTCTGCCGACGACCGCGAACTCAGGCTGGTCTACGACGCGAGCGGCTTCGAAGCGGCCCTCGCCGACACCGGTCTCGTCGGCGAGGCGCAGACCGCCCTGCTCGACAGTGCCGGTCGTCTCGTCGCCGGCAACCCGGCTGCGAGCGTGGACCTGCCCGAGGAGCTGCTGTCGCAGGCACGCTCGACGCGGCTCACCGGCGGCGCCGGGCGCTACGTCGATGCCGCGGGTGTCGATCTGATCGCCGCCCATTCCCCTGTCGCCGGCACCGGTTGGGTCGTGCTGTCGCGCCAGCCACGCGAGGCGGCGGATCAGGCGCGCCGAAGGATGATGCAGACGACGACACTGGCGACTGCCGGGGCGCTCCTCGTCGCCGCGCTCCTGTCGTGGCTCGGCTACCGGCTGCTGATCCAGCCGATGCGCCGGCTGGCGCGCGCCCAGGCGCAGTTCGCCGGCGTCGATCCACTCGCCCAGGGAGGCTCCGAGATCGAGCAGCTCGAGTCGACCTTCGCCCGTCTGCTGGCGATCGAGCACGACCGCGAGCGGATCGGCGAGGTGTTCCTCGGCCGCTACCAGGTGATGGGGCAGCTCGGAAAGGGAGGTGCCGGCACCGTTTTCCGCGGCTACGACCCGATCCTCAAGCGCGACGTCGCGCTCAAGACCATTCAGCTCCCGGCGAACATCGACGATGCGAACAAGATGGTCGCGCGCCTGCAGATCGAGGCGGTGCACGCCGCCCAGCTCAACCATCCCAACATCGTCACCATCCACGACTTCGAGCGCCGCGGAGACGCCGCCTACATCGCGATGGAGCGCATCGACGGCGTGTCGTTCGCCGACTACCTGCGGGCGCTGCGACCGTTGACCGTCGAGGCCACCGTCTCTGTCGGTCTCGCCATCGCGCGCGCTCTCGACGTGGCGCACGGCGAGCAGCTCGTCCACGGCGATCTCAAGCCGTCGAACGTGCTGCTCGGCAAGGACGGTGCGATCAAGGTCGCCGACTTCGGTACCTCGCAGATCCTGCGCGAACGGGGCACCGCCGACGCGTCGATCGTCGGCACGCCCGGCTACATCGCCCCCGAAGTACTCGAGGGGCGCGGGAGCTCCCAGGAGGCCGATCTTTTCTCGCTCGGCGTGGTGCTCTACGAGTCGCTCGCCGGCCGCAATCCGTTCGCCGGTGGTGGCGTCGGCGACGTGATGATGCGTACCCGCGAGGGCAAGGCGAAGCCGATCGGTCTCCGGCGCCCCGACCTCCCTCAGCAGCTCGAGCGCCTGATCGACGGCCTGCTCGACAGCGATCCCGAGATGCGCCCGCGCCCCGCCTCCAGGGTGGCCGATCTGCTGGCAGGCCTCCAGTCGGCCGAGGGCTTCGTCTGGCAGCCCGACAAGGGCGTGCTGGAGCGCAGCAGCGACGGTGCGGCCGAGGCGGAGACCGACTTCCTGACCCGTTATCTCGGCGACGCCGCGGCAAATTGACACCCCCCGAGGCAGCACTTACACTCAGGCGCCCGTCGGGGCGTAGCGCAGTCAGGTAGCGCACCTGCCTTGGGCGCAGGGGGTCCCCAGTTCAAATCTGGGCGCCCCGACCAACTTGAACTCCCGAGGTGGTTCGAGCCCGTCCAGCGACACCCGGCGGACGCGACTGCCTGTAGCTCAGCTGGATAGAGCGGCGGCCTTCTAAGCCGCGGGTCGGGGGTTCGAGTCCCTCCAGGCAGGCCAGATCTTTGCCAGCTTGAACGGACGGCCGGTTCCCCGTGCAGGGTCGTTCAGGCTATATTCCGCGTTCTCTGTGGTGAGCGTAGCTCAATTGGTAGAGCCCCTGGTTGTGGTCCAGGTGGTTGCGGGTTCGAGTCCCGTCGCTCACCCCATTTGACAGATTCAACTTGTGCGCCCGTAGCTCAGCTGGATAGAGCGACGGCCTCCGGAGCCGTAGGTCAGGGGTTCGAATCCCTTCGGGCGCACCACTAGTCAGCACAACGAACTCCCCGCTAGAAGCTAGTAGCTAGCGGGGTTTTTTGCGTCCGGGGACCGGCCATTCCGGCATGGTGGTCGATGGGGCGAGATTGCGTACAATGGGCCTAGAGCGTTGACCAAGACGTTGACCAGCACCGGAGGCGCCCATGATTCCGAAGGCAGACAAGCGGCTAACAAAAGCCAACCTGGACAAGCTGCGACGCGAGGCGAAGGCCGACTCAGGCTTTTCGAAGATGGTCGCGGACGCTGGTGCGCCCGGTCTGTACGCGCAGGTGCGCCGGGGGCGCGTCACGTTCGTTTTCGTGTACCGGCCGCCGTCCGGTGGTCAACGGCGGCGGTTGACCATTGATGACTACGGCGCCATCACCCTCGACCAGGCAAGAGAGATTGCCGGCAGCCTTCGAGGCGACGTGGCTGCGGGGCGCGACCCCAAGGCAGAGCGCGAGCGGGTGCGTCGTGAGTCCGAGACGGTCGCCGGTCTCGTCGAAAGCTATCTGGCCGATCTGCGGGCACGCGCGGAAAGTGGGGCCAAGCGCGGCCGCCGCTCGGGTCTGGCGACAGCCGAGAATCGACTGCGGCGCCACGTCCTGCCCAAGCTCGGGAAACTGCGGGTGCGCGATCTGACCGTCGATCACGTGCGACGGATGCATCGCAGCCTGAAAGCTACGCCTGTCGAAGCGAATCGAACGCTGACGGCGCTGTCTGCCGTGCTCGGCTTCGGTTCGCGGCAGGGCACCACGCCGGCCGGATTCAATCCTGCCCGCCACGTGGAGCGATTTGAGGAAACGGGCGAGCGGCGGGCGCTCATGGCTGAGGAGCTGCGGGCGCTTGGAAACGCGATGCGCGAGGCAGAGACTTCGGGCACCGTGTCTCCGGTGGCGCTGCTGGCGCTGCGCCTGATTGCGCTGACGGGGCTGCGGCGATCCGAGCTACTCGGGCACGAGTCGAAGGCGCGGCGGGGCAAGCGCGAAGGGCTGCGATGGGGCGACGTAGACCTCGACGCCGGCACCTTGTCGCTCAGGCAGACCAAGACGGGCGCTCAAACGCGAGTGCTTGGGAGTGCTGCGGCGGAAGTGCTCCGCGAAGCGAAACCGGCGACCGCGAACCCGAGCGATCCGGTCTGCCCCGGCAAGATCGAGGGGCAGCCCTTCGTTGGGATCGACCGTCCCCGCGCAAAGCTCTACGCGGCCGCTGGAATCGAGGGAGCGGACCTGCATAGCCTGCGGCACTCGTTCGCGTCGATAGGCGCTCACGTCCAGCATGGGCGCTTTCTTGGGCACGTTGCGCCGTTGCTGGGGCATGGGTATCAGAAGCGGTCGATCACGGAGCGGTACATCACGGCTGATCCGGCGGCGCTCCGCCAAGCAGCCGACGCCATTGCCGGAGAGCTGGCGTCCCTGTTGGACCTGGGAGAAGCAGGCGAAGTAGTGGAGTTCCCGGTTGCGGGGCGGACCGGCGGCGCGGAGTAGGGAGATGAAGAAGCCGCTTGGAGGGACGGGCGCTCTGACCTCTCCGGAGCGCGTACGGGCCGACTATTGGGCCTTCTTTCTTGCGGCGATCGCGAGAGTGAAGCCTGACGCGATAGACGAGCTCGAGAATGAGATCAGCAGAGCCGACACGCCACGACCCAAACCCAAGCCCGAACCCAAGCCCAGAGCGAGGCCGCGTGAACCGGTGCTCACGATTGACACGCGCCAACCGAGGGAAGTGAGGTTTGACGACCTGGTGGCCGAACATAACGCTATGTCGTCGGGCGAAAGAGCAGAGGCGGAGAAGGCAGCGCAGGAAGCCATCGCGACGGTCATGCGCGAGGTTGAGGCGCTCACCCGAACGACGGTCGAGAGGTTCGAATGGTGGCTACGTTGGCACCGATGCGCAGACAGGTGGCTCTACTCCACCGGAGTCGTCGAGCTCAGTGTGCTCAATGAGCCTCTAGGGGGCGCGATTGAGTACCTTGTTGGCGGGCGGAACAGCGAAGGCTCTGGGCGTGAGTTCAGCTTCCCTCGTGATCTGCCAGCACTGCGAGAGCTATTCGCGAGCTCTGCCGACACTCGGCTACTGACTAGGGCGAGGAGCGAACTGAAGCGCCAGGTTCGCGGGAAGTTGGTCGAAGCGCTCAACGAAAGCGGTTTGGAGAAGCTGCGCGACATTGACGTTGATCGCGCCCTTGCAGTCCTTGCGGGCAGGCTTGCTCGGGACGATTCCGACCTTGAGCCGATGGCGCGTCTAGCTGCATTCGAGATGAGTGAGGCGTTGGAGCCGTTCGATCCGCTAGCTGAGACGGCCAAAGACTTCGGAGAGCGGGCCAAGGAGCATGCTCAGAGCGTAGCCAGCTTTGCGCAGAAGGTTGGCGCACTTCAGAAGCCTAGACAGGTGCGCTCCGAACGAGCGGGCGCCCGCCCCAACATTGAGCGCGACGCACAATGGACGGCCGAGCGCCTGTTGCTCGGGCTGACGTACGGCGCCATCGCTCAAAGTGCCGTGGCGTTGGTCTACGACGACGCAGCAAGGAACGCTGTGAATCGGTTCTGCGAGCAGCTCGGCATCGAACAGCGCAACCGGACATAACTGCTGCGGGAGTTTTGACCGCGACAGCGACGCGAGCCCTGTTCGAACATGCAGGGCATGAAGAACACAAACCCAACCTTGCTGTCCCGTCCGTCGGGCAAGCGCCTCACGGCCCAAGCGGCAGCCGACTACCTGGGCGTCACTACGGACTGGCTCGCGCGGCGCCGGATGCGCGGCGACGGGCCGAAGTTCCTGCGTCTTGGGGGGCGGCTCGTCCGCTATGACGTGCGCGAGCTTGACCGCTACCTGGAAGCCTCAACGCGCAAGAGCACCGCGCAGCGGGGCGAGTGATGCGCGACCGCTGCGCGGCATGGACCGCCGACGGCTCGCGCTGCCTTCGCCCCGGCATCGTCCGCGATCCGCACGGGCACTGGTGGTGCTGGAATCACGTCCTGCGCACTGAGCACGTCGAGCGCGACCGATTGGAGCCTGACCGTGGTGCTCGCGCCGGTTCCTGACGGTGGTACGCCGGACGGCTGCGCCGACTGCGGCAAGACGGAGCGCTACTGCTCCTGCGAGCTGGCCGCCGCCTTCGACGACGCGAAGCCGCTTTCGGTGTGCATGGCCGGTGTGAAGCCGCGCCCGGTTTCGTTCCTCTGGCGCCCCTACCTTGTGAGCGGCGCCGTCAATCTCATGGTGGGCGATCCGGGGCAGGGCAAGAGCACGCTTGCACTCAACATCGCCGCGTGTCTTTCGGCGGGCCGAGCGCTACCGGGAGACACGGAGCGACGCTCGCCGCGCACGGTTCTCGTCCTGACCGTCGAGGATGCGTTAGCGGAGGTGGTGCGGCCCCGACTCGACGCGGCCGGTGCGGATGCCAGTCGAGTGTTCGCGGCGGCGGTGCCGATGAACCTCTCGGAAGAAGGCGTGCGGCAGAAGCTCGAGGATGAGGTGATCCGCCGCTCGCCGTCTCTGGTCGTGGTCGATCCGCTGGTAGCGTACTGTGGCGCCCAGACCGACACCCATCGCGCGAATCAGGTGCGCGGCATCCTGGCGCCGCTGGCGGCGCTGTCCGAAGCACACGGGCTCGCGACACTGGCCGTCCATCACTTGAACAAGGGCGCGTCAGGGCGGGCGATCTATCGCGCTCAAGGGTCTGTCGATTTCGTGGCGGGAGCGCGGAGCGTTCTGCTGGTCGGTAGCGACCCGAACGATCCCGAGCGGCGGGCGCTGTGCCACGCCAAGGCGAACGGGGCGAAGCTGGGCGAGCCGTTGGGATTCCGGCTGACCGATGCTGAACGCGGGGCGGCGCGGGTCGAGTGGACCGACGACGCGCCCAAGGCGTCCGAGATTCTTGGCGAGCCGTCAGAGGCGGAGACGCTGACGGCACGCGAGGAAGCTGCTGAGTTCCTGCGCGGCGAGCTGGCGAGCGGACCCCGGCCGTCTAGCGAGCTACTCGCGGCGGCCGAGGGCGAGGGAATCTCGCACAGCACGCTGAAGCGAGCGAAGCGGCTACTCGGGATCGAGGCGAAGAAGGAGGCGGGCGGCTGGTACTGGCAGCCGCCGACCGAATAGGTGACGCGATGAGGAGGTATTGAGGCTACCGGCCGAGGATTCAAGGGGTTCA
This sequence comes from Candidatus Multivoradales bacterium, assembly GCA_965223855.1. Classification (GTDB taxonomy): domain Bacteria; phylum Acidobacteriota; class Thermoanaerobaculia; order Multivoradales; family JAHEKO01; genus CALZKB01. Next base: position 529,519 of record CBDCXM010000009.1, on the reverse strand, counting down.
ACGGTGCCAAGGGGACCAACGCAGCACAGCTTGACCCCCTTGGCGAGAAGCCAGCTAATGATTGATAGGTCGGCTGGCCGAGAACGGCAAGGGGTTCAAACAAGGGCGCTTGACCCCTTGGCCCCTGGCTGGACCCTGTTTCGTGCCTGTTCTCAGGCCCCTCCCCCATGCTTGGACCTGCTCATGGACATACCGCGCTGCCCGCGCGGTCGGCCGTGACACACGCGGCAGAGACTCGAGTGCCGCACCCCTCCGGCTCAGGTAGTCTCGGGTAGTCACATTTGCAAGGAGGGTTTGATGGCCGAGCTGCGCCAGTGTCCGTCCTGCGCTGAGGAGATTCAACCGGAGGCCGTGAAGTGCCGTCACTGCGGCGCTCTGACTCTCTCGGACGAATGGGCGTCTTTCGTAGGCCGATACAACGCTGCGTCCGAAGCCGCCCGCAAGGAGCTGTGGGAGAGCTTGGACGAGGCTCAGAAGGCTGTCGCGTCGAGGGCCATGGACGCCTACAACAGCCAGGCGGCAGCCGGACGCTCAGGCTCTGGTCTATCGGCTGGCGGCTGCGCGATGCAGGCTTTCGGCATCCTCGCGCTGTTGGGTGGACTGCTGGGCATTGCGACAATCATCCTTCCGCTAGTTCTGTGGCCGGTCGGAATCGCACTGCTGATTGCGGGGACTCGCTCCGGCTATTGGCACGAGTGCGCGGCTTGTGGCACCCGCGTCGGCAAGGGGGCTCAGTCATGCGCCGGTTGCCAGCGCAAGCTGACGTGGTGACAAAGCCGGGTCTCCCGCGTTGCTCACTCACTGTCAGATTCTCGACGGCTCTCTGCCGCTCGCTTCGGCCTCCTGGTCCAGCTATTTCTGCAAGAGCAGGTAGCGCGACCCTGTTCTGGCCCTGCTAGCAGGACCGGTCGCGACATGAACCTCAGCATTCCTCAACATCGGTGGACGGGCGGTAGCGTCGAGATAACGTTGACCGAGACGTTGACCGGCGGTTTGCTGTAACTCCCGAGAGAGCAGCAAAATGCTAGTGAAAGCTAGTGTTCCGACGACGGCCTCCGGAGCCGTAGGTCAGGGGTTCGAATCCCTTCGGGCGCACCACTCCTTCTCGCCTTCGGCTCGGCGGGTGTTGCGCCCGAAGGGATTCTGAGTAGCGCTTCAGCGACGGAGTCGCTGAGCGGCTACGCGAATCTTGGGGGGTGAGTTGGTGCCACGTCCGGCGAGGTCGCTAGAGAGCGCACCGCTCCTTTTCGCCTTCGGCTCGGCGGGTATCGGCAGGGCTGATCCTGAACCCCAGGAGACAGGTGGCGCAACGGATCGGTGTCATCGTTCGGTGGGAAGCATGGCAAGGGGCGCACGTCCCAGAGCCATGTGCCGGCAGCGTGCACGGACGCGCTCGCACAGCATGCGCCCATTCCTACGTGCGATGATCAGACGCAACCATGCATCAGAGCTTCGCGACATCGCCCCCTGAGCGAACCACTGCTGGTGCCAGAAGCTGGGGTTTCGGCGGTCGGGTGGAGTCAGCCTGATCCGTCGTCGATGGAGAGAGATAGTTCGCTGTCGCCGTAGAAAACGTAGGCGGCGTAGCTTGGGTCTCCAGTTTCAAGGAAGAGCTCTCTGGCAGCCGCCACAGCATCTAGCACATTGGCCGCGGAGCCACCTTCAAGCTGCTCGGCCAAGGTCTCATAGAAGCGTCTCGCGAAGGCGCCGGCCGCAGAGTCGGTAACTGGCCAGAGCGCGCCGAGATAGCCGCTGGCCCCGGCGTCTAGGAGCGCTGGTGCCCACCCATCGACAACGCTGGCTGAGGTCCCTGAACGCCCCACATCGCAGGCGTTGAAGAAGACTAGGGCCGGACTTGACAGCGAGGAACTAGTTGAGCCACGCCATTGGTCAACCGAGAGCTGCTGGTCGTCATCGAGGAGCAGCTGATAGGCCGGTGTCGAGAGATCTCCTCGAACCACCCTGCCGTGGCCAGCAAAGTGGAGGAGGCCTTTGGGCAGCCGAGTCAGGGCTGCCGCTGCGGTCGCGACCTCGGTCGCTACTTGAAGGGTGCTGTTGGTTGCGAACTCGCGGAGAATCTCGACTTCCGACCTCACAGCAGGCAACTGGCTGGAGTATTCGGGAGCGACGACGACGATCTCGTCGAGTTGAAGTCTATGAGGTGGGCTCCTCATGACTTGGCCGTCCTGCCTCGCGTGCCAGCGGCTTATGCCGGTCTCCAGAGACAGATGCGAGTAGCGCCTTGGAGAAGCTTCGAACTCGGGAACAAGGAGTTCCCACGGCAGGAGGGGGTTGTCTGAGTAGATCTGAAGCGACAGCCGCTCGCCTTCTGGTGCCTCGACGAGCAGCCGCTCGAGTGCCTGTTTGAATGTCGGCGGAGCGAAGTGGCGGTACAGGAAGACGCCGACGCCTCTTGCTGTGTTTGTGACCGAGGCCTCCAGTGGTCCGAGTCGCTCGGATCCTCTGGCCAGTGTGGCGAGCTGCTTGTACTTGTCCTCAAGGTACTCTCTGAGCTCGTCGTTGGGTGACCATTCGACACTCGTAGCCTGCTGATTGCGCGCCTTGACCATGATGTGAGAGCCCAAGATCTCGACGACGAGGTCAGGCTCCTTCACTCCAAGCGGCAAAGAGGCGAGTGCAGAGTCGCCCATCCTGCCTTCAGGGACTGCACCGATCTCGGCTAGGGCCAAGGGCTCATCAGGAGTTACTGGTGGCGGTGCTACCAGTGTCTGGGCCAGGCTCTGCCCTGAGGCATGATCGGCAGCCGGCCCTCCCAGAACAACGGTCCGTGTGACACGGACGAGCAGCCCCGAGAGGAGGTGCCCGAGAGGAGGTGCCCCGAGAGGAGGTGCCGGGTGAATAGTGCAAGATTCTCCGCCTCGGTCGCGTCCTTCTCCATGGAATGTCTAGGAAGCTTCGCTACCTGCCGGAAGAGTCGCTGGTCGAGATCACGGTCCGGACCCAACAGGGCCGCTATCTGTTGCGACCCTCAGCCAAGGTGCGCGACCGCGTCGTCGGGATTCTCGCGCGCGCTCAGGAGAGAACCGGGATGCGGGTCTGCGGCTTCGTCTACCTGTCGAACCACGCTCACCTGCTCCTGAGGCCTACCGACGTTCAGCAGATGGCCAGCTTCATGGCCTACGTCAATTCCAATGTCGCGCGCGAGATCGGAAGGCTGCACGACTGGAGGGAGCGTTTCTGGGGCCGTCGCTACACGGATGTCGTCGTCAGCGAAACGCCTGAGGATCACGTTCGGCGACTCCGCTATCTCCTCGAGCAGGGCGTCAAGGAGCGACTCGTTGCTTCACCGCGCCACTGGCCTGGAGCGACGAGTACGCATGCGCTTCTCTCGGGAGAGACGATGGAAGGCGAGTGGATCGACCGTTCGGAGCAGTATCGAGCGTCCCGCCGCGGAGAGGCGAATCCTCCGGCACGCTTCGCCTCCAAGCATCGTCTAGAGCTGACTCCGATCCCTTGCTGGGAGCACCTCGACAAAGCCGAGTACCGCAAACGAGTCCGCGAGATGGTCAGGGCCATCGAGAAGGCGCACGAGAAGACCGGCAGACCGGTGCTGGGTCGCAAGGCGATCCTGGCGCAGGATCCTCACGACCGGCCTGAGCACTTCGAGCGCACGCCCGCGCCGAGATTCCATGCCTGTGACGGCAAGGTCCGTCGGGCGATGGAAGAAGCGTACCGATGGTTCTTGGTCGAGTATCGGGCGGCTTCGGAGAAGCTTCGCAGAGGCCGAGAGGTCTGCTTTCCCGAAGGCTGCTTCCGCCCACCGTGCTACCTGCCGGTGAAAGCGCGCGCCGGGTAGACGAAGAGCCCTCAGCGTGTGCTGTTCTCAACGCCCACCGGGGTCGTAGATGCCTCTATGCGCCCGGACTCCCGAGAACGAGCGAGACGGTCTTGAAGGCCCTTCGCGTCAGCGCTTCACCGGTCGAGAGGCGAGTGAACCGCGCGATCGAAGAGTGGTGCGCGGCGACAAGAAGCGATCCAAGCCGGGTTCGGATTGTCGAGAGCCGGCTCCTGACCAATCACCCGGAACCTCTTCTCGGGGGCCCTTCGCGTCAGCGCTTCACCGGTCGAGAGGCGAGTGAACCGCCCGATCGCAGAGTGGCGCGCGGCGACAAGAGGCGATCCAAGCCGGGTTCGGATCGTCGAGTGCCGGCTCCTGACCAATCACCCGGAACCTCTTCTCGGGGGTCTTCAAGGCCCTTCGCGTCAGCGCTTCACCGGTCGAGAGGCGAGTGAACCGCGCGATCGAAGAGTGGCGCACGGCGACAAGAGGCGATCCAAGCCGGGTTCGGATCGTCGAGTGCCGGCTCCTGACCAATCACCCGGAACCTCTTCCTCGGGGAACCTCTTCCTCGGGGGGTCCACCGGTCCCCTACGGCACCACCACCGGCCACTGTCCCGTATCCCCGCTCTCGAATCCGTCCGCGAAGAAGCGATCGACGAACAGTTGTCCGATCAGATTGTCTTCGTCGTCGGTGGTCAATCGGACGTACGTCGAGGGGCGAGTGCGGGTGACGACGATGGTTCCGAGGCGTTCCGCCGGAAGGGTGAAGGTACGGATCGGGTCGCCTTCGCGGTCGAAGACGGCGCCGCTGTAGGGCGGGTTGGCGTAGTAGCTCTGCGAGACGACGACGAACTCGCCGGTATCGGCCATCGAGAAAGAGTGGCCTTCGCTGACGGGATGAAGAACCTTCGCCGGGCCGAGCGTGCCGGAGGTGTCGGTCTTGCGGCCCATGACCGCGCCGAAGGCGAGGTTGAGTTGCTCGTGCCAGACGACGAGAAACTCGTCGTGGCGGTCGATGTCGGAGTCCAGAGCGGATGCGAAGTTGCCGTCGTCTCCCGCATCCGAGATCTGAACCGCAGGGCCGAGGGGGACGCCGGTGTCGGAGAAGCGGCGTTGAAACAGCTGTGAGTCCGTGCCGGACTCGCCGAGGAACTGGCTGCCCCAACCCACTGTGAAGGAGCGATCGGAGGCGATTCCAGCGGAGACGTCGAGAAAGGAGGCTCCGGGAGGCGTGGTCGGGTCGTTGACCAGAAACTCAGGAACGGTGGTGGAGCCTGCGGAATCGAACACCGTCGCGAGGACGCCGTCCGAGAAGCCTCCCCAGGCGACGACGACGTCTCCGGCAGCGTTGCTGCTCACGGTCGGTCCAGCCAGGTTGGCGATCGTTGCCGTGTTGACCTGGAACTCGCCGCCGAGAGGAGTTGCATCGGCCTCGAACCGGCGCGCGAAGACCGCGTGCTCGCCGGTCTGGCTGCTGGCCCAGGCGACGACGAAGTTGCCCGCGGCGTCGGTCGCCACTTCCAGCGTCCAACGACTGCCGGTCGTGTCTTCACTGATGGCAAACACGTCGGTGAGCGCGGCACCGCGGTCGGTAAGGCGACGTCCCTGGACGACGCTGTCGTTGTCGGCGGTTGCCGTCGTGGACCAGACCACGACGAACGTTCCGTCTCCCTCCGAGGCGGCGTCCAGCAGTCGCAGCTGTCCCTGTTCGAACTGGGCGATCAGGAAGGGCTCGCCAACCGGGACCTGGTCGGCGGCCGCAGGCGCGATCACGAACCCCAGCAGACATGCGGCGTAGCGGATCGGTCTCATCGGTTCGGGGAGAAGCATAGCAAGGGGTGCACGTCCCTGAGCCCGAGGGGCGGCCGGGGGCTCCGGGTCTCGTCACCCCACAGTGCCGAAGTAGAGCTGCGACAAGGCTCTCGACTACGAGTCCTACCTGATGCGCTGGGCCGACTTCTGGGCTGGAACCCTGGGCGGGTCCGCAAGGGAAGGGGGCTAGCCAAGGCCGCGTTTCGAGACTGGAATCTCGTTGCCCTCGCTCACACCAGCTTCCGCCGGAGCTCCGCTACCCGCCTGCGGGCGACCGGCAGCTCGGTGCCGTCGTCGAGCACCAGCTGGTAGCGGCCCGCACCGAGGCTCCTGAACTCCCGCACCCGGTCGAGATCGACGAGGTGGGAGCGGTGGCAGCGGGCGAAGCGTTGCGGCAGGCAGAGCTCGAGTGCGGAGAGGCTCTTCTCGTGCAGTTCGGTCGCGTCGCCTTCGAGGTGGAGGGCCGAGTAGTCGTCGGCACCGCGGATGTAGCGAATCCGAGACACCTCGACCAGGGTGATGCCGCCGACCTTGCGAATGGCGAGTCGTCGGGTTTCGCGGCCGCGATCGGAGCTTCGCTCTTCCACCCGGCGGATTGCCTGAGCGACCCGCGCAGCCGAGAACGGCTTGGGGACGAAGTCGGTGACACCGAGCTCGAACGCCTGCATCGCCTCCTCTTCGTGAGCCGAGACGACGATGGTGGCGAACGCGCCCGCCATCGCTTCGTGCAGCAACGAGAAGCCGTCGCTGCCGTTGAGGTTGAGGTCGAGGAACAGCAGGTCGATCGGGTGCGTCTCGAGATGGCGGCGCGCCTCCTCGAGCGAGGGGAGGAGGTCGAGCCGCTCGAGGTGCGAGTCGAGCACCTCGGCGACCATCCGCTCGAGCCTCTGAGCGACGATCGCCTCGTCTTCGACGATCGCGACTCTCATCCCGGCTTTCATCCCGGTTCTTCCGCCGGCACGGTCCACTCGTTGACCCACTGCTCTCCCTGCCGCTGTGCGGAGAAGTCGAAGGCGTTGCCGAACGCCTCCTCGAGCCGCGTCCGGATGTAGCGCAGGCCGGTGCCTTCGCCGCGCGACGGCTCGGTCACGGAGCCCAGAGGGGAGCTCAGCCGGTAGTGGAGCTTCCCGTCCTCGACCCGGCTTTCGAGTTCCACCTCGATTCGCCCGCCCTGAGTCGCCGCACCGTGGGTGACGGCGTTCTCGACCATGGTGTGGACGATCCCGGGCGGGCAGGGAGCGTCGTCGTCGACGCCGGAGACCCGAAGCTCGTAGCGGGTGCCGCGCCGCAGGCTCATCACCGCGAGATGAGCGCGGCACAGTTCGAGTTCCCGCGCGAGCGGCACGGTGCGTCGTTCGGCGAGATCGCCGAGCAGCCGCATCTCGCGCGCGAGCGCCTCGATCGCCTCTCCGGCGACGGCAGGTTCACGCTCGAACCACTCGGAGAGCGCCGTCAGGGTGTTCATCAGGAAGTGCGGCTGGATGCTCTTCTTGACGAGTTCGAGTTCGAGGCGCGTCGATCGCAGGCGCTCCGCCTCCAGGGCGTCCCGTTCGCGCCGGCTCTCCCGCGCCCGGGCGATCAGCAGCAACACGAGCAGGGCGTCGAGGACGTAGAAGATCCGCAGATCGAGGAAGCGCATCGGATCGATGGCGAGGACGGCGAGGGCGAGTGCGACGCCGCCGGTCGCCAGGCGGGCGGCCGGTGCCCGCCGGCGGATCGCCCCGATCCCCCACAGGAAGCAAACCACGAGGCCGAGGAGGAAGGTGGTCGCCACGCGGCCGTCGAACGGTCGGACGGCGAAGGGGACGGCGAGGCTCGCAGCGAGGGCCGCGCCGGCCACCCACCAGCGGCGGCGGGCGGGGAACTGCTCCAGAAAGTAGAGAAGCAGGGCGGCGTTGCACAGCCAGGCCAGCAGGTGGATGACGACCAGCCGGGGAATGTGCCAGTCGTAGCTGTAGCCGATCAGCGACCGCCACGCCTCGGCGATCAGCAGGGCGGCAGCCGCGAGGCTGAGCAGGCTGAGCCAGAGTGCCGCACGGCGGCGGCCGAGGAAGAACAGAACGAGGAAGTAGACGAAGGCCACGAGCTTGGCGGTCAGGCTCGCCATCGCCTTCCACGAGTAGCCTCGCACCGCTTCGAGAAGCCGGACGTAGGGCCCGACACCCAGCAGGTAGAAGCCGGTGGTCGGCTCGATCTGGCGGTGTGCGGTCGAGCAACGCGCGGCGAGCAGGTGCTCTCCTTCGGTTGCCAGCGTCGTCGCCAGGTAGGCGCGGCCGTCGATGGGGCCCGGGACCTCTGCCTCGGCGTCGGCGCCTGGAGTGCCCTCGAACTCGACGGCGACGCCGTCCCAGTAGAAGTCGCAGGTCGCCATGCCGGAGAACCAGATCGCCAGCGGCTCGACGCCGGCGGCGTGGCTCGGGCCGAGCGAGAACCGGGTTCGCATCCAGAAGAGCGACTCCTGGCCGGCGAGGTCCTCGTAGGGGCTGCGCCGCCAGCCGCGATCGTCGAAGCCGGGAGAGGCCCAGGCGGGATCGTCTCCGACCTTCCAGGCGACCTCGTCGGCCCACAACATCGGCGCCCTCCCGGTGCTCCCGGCTTCCACTTCTGCGAGCAGGGCCGGTGTGAGGAACGCCGGCAGCAGCAGGAACAACAGGACTCTCGAGCGCACGACGGCATCAGTCTAGCTCGCCGGTCGGCGGTCGTTCGTGCCCTTCACCGAGCGGTTCGTACCGTCCACCGAACGGGTGGACACCTTCCTCCCGGCGGGGCGTAGGAAGCGAGCAGGATGCCTCTCGTTTCCCGAACACTTCCTTGGAGGAAAGAACGATGAAAGCCGCTTCCCGTCTCGCTGTCTTCGCCACCCTGATCGCCGCCCCGGCTCTCGCCTCGGCGCCGGAGCTCGCCGTCGAGCCCTACGAATTCGTCGGCCCCGGCGAGCAGACCGTCGCCGCCGAGCGAGGGACCTTCCGCGTTGCCGAGAATCGCGACAACCCCGACAGCCGCGAGATCGAAATCGGCTTCGTCCGCTTCCCCGCCACCACGGCGACCCCCGGCAACCCGATCGTCTACCTCGCAGGAGGCCCCGGCGGTTCGGGAACCGGCACGGCGAAGGGGCCGCGCTTCCCGCTTTTCATGGCGCTGCGGGAGGTCGCCGATGTCATCGCTTTCGATCAGCGAGGCACCGGGCTCTCGAACTCGATCCCCCGCTGCGAGCGCGAGAGCTCGACCCTCGATCCGAGCGAGGCGCTGACGCGCGAGACGGCGCTCGCCGGGATGGAGGAGATGGCCCGCTACTGCGCCGCCTTCTGGGCGGAAGAGGGAGTCGACCTCGACGGCTACGACACGGCACAGAGCGCCGACGACCTCGAGGCGCTGCGCCGCGCACTGGGTGTGGACAAGCTCGATCTGTGGGGCATCTCCTACGGCACCCATCTGGCGTTCTCGGCGCTGCGCCGCCATCCCGACAGCTTCGGTCGGGTCGTGCTCGCGAGCGCCGAGGGCCCCGACGAGACGGTCAAGCTGCCGAGCCGCACCCAGGCCTATCTCGAGGAGGTGGCGCGGCTGGTGAAGGAGGACCCGAAGCTCGGTGCCATGGTGCCCGACCTGATCGGCCTGATGCGTAGCGTGCTCGCCGACCTCGAGGCGAACCCGCTGCAGGTCGTGACCCGCAACCCGAGGACGGGGGAAGAGCTCGAGATCGGCATCGGCAAGGCGGAGATTCAGCTCCTGACCGGCTATCTGGTCAAGAATCCTTCGAGCCTGCGCACCCTGCCGCTCGCCTACCTTGCGCTCAGCCGGCGCGACGCTTCGATGCTCGCTCCCTATCTCGTCGACTTCAAGAACCTCACCAGCATGCGCGGGATGCCGGAGGCGATGGACGCCGCCTCCGGAACCTCCGCCGAGCGCCAGGCGCGCATCGAGCGCGAGCGGGAGAGCGCGGTGCTCTCGGACGTGATGAACTTCCCCGGCCCCGATCTCGCCTCGGCGCTGGGAGTCGAGGTGCTGCCGGACAGCTTCCGCGCGCCGCTGCACTCTGCGGTACCGGCACTCTTTCTCAGCGGCTCGCTCGACGGCCGCACGTACGTCGAGTCGCACCGCGAGCTGGCCGCCGGCTTCGAGGGCGCCCTTCACCTCGTGATCGAGAACGCCGGTCACGACCTCTTCATGGTCAGCGAGGAGATCGGGCGCCGGATTGCCGAGTTCCTCTCGACCGGCACGACCTCGGTGGAGCCGATCGTCCTGCCGCCCGTCGAGTTCGCGACTCCCTGACACCCTCGCGGAGTCGGCGGGGAGTTTCGGTGACAGGATACAAAGCTCCGGGCGCCGGGCGGGAGCTCATCGCCGCCGGCGTTCCCTGAGGGAGGTGTGACATGAGATCTGCGGCTCCACGACCTGCAACCGCGCTGGCACTCCTGCTGGTGTTCCTCGTCCCGATACCGACAAGCGCCGGATCGCTCTCTCACCTCGGGTGGTTGTGCGGCTCGTGGGGCGAGGAGGACACGGTCGTCGAGTCGTGGATGGCACCTTCCGGCGGTCTGATGCTGGGCCTCAACCGGGCCCCGGCGGCGCCGGGAGAGCGGCCTTTCTTCGAGTACCTGCGGATCGAGCAGCGCGACGATGCCGTGGTCTACGTCGCGTCGCCCCTGGGAAAGGGGACGACCGAGTTCACGCAGGTCGAAGCCGGCGACGGCTTCGTCGCCTTCGAGAATCCGGAGCACGACTTCCCGCAGCGGATCTCGTATCGCCTGGAGGGTGACACGCTGACGTCGGAGATCAGCGGCGGCGAGGGTGCGTCGCGGCAGAGCCGGTCGTTTCACTGGCGGCGGCTGCCGTGCGAGTGCGACTCGAGCGCCGTCGCCGACGGCGTGCCGGAGAGCCTGCCCTCCGACGACGGCTGAGATCGCCTCCCGCCGGTGGGTCGCTGCCCCGGCCGGCTCCCGCGAGAACTGCGGGAACCGTTCGCCCTCCCGGACGGTCTGACAAGACGGTGTCGCACCAGCGCGAGCACCTCGTCGCCCCCCGAAAAGGAACCTCCGGCTCCGCGGAGGTGAGACAAGTCGGCTCGCGTGCTGTCTTGAGGAGTGATGAGAGCCATGCACAGAGTCGTCCCTGTCGTCGTCGCCCTCGCCTTCCTGCCCACGGGAGCCGAGTCCCAACCGGAGAAGCGCTCCTACGAGACCGCCCGGATTGTCTCCGAGGCGCCGGTCGTCGACGGCCGGCTGGACGAGGCGGTGTGGGACTCGGTCGAGTGGTCGGGAGACTTCATCCAGCACCAGCCGGCCAACGGCGAGGCGCCGAGCGTCGAGTCGCGCTTCAAGGTGCTCTACGACGACGAGGCGCTCTACTTCGCCTTCTACAGCCACGATGACCCGAACCTGGTGACGAAGCAGTTGGCGCGCCGCGACTCGTTTCCGGGCGACTGGATCGAGGTCAACATCGACAGCCTCCAGGATCGCCGCACGGCGTTCTCGTTCACCTTCAGCCTCTCCGGCACGCGCGGCGACGAGTTCATCTCGAACGACGGCAACAACTGGGACAGCAACTGGGACCCGGTGTGGAGCGGCGCCTCCGAAGTCAACGGCGACGGCTGGACGGCCGAGGTCCGGATCCCGCTGAGCCAGCTGCGCTTCAGCGACGCCGCGGAGCAGGTGTGGGGGCTGCAGGTGCAGCGGCGGCTCTTCCGGCTCGAGGAGCGCTCGACCTGGCAGCACATCCCCAACGACTCGCAGGGGTGGGTCAGCCAGTTCGGCGAGCTGCGCGGGCTGCGCAACCTCCAGCCCAAGCGGCGGATCGAGCTGCTCCCCTACGCGGTGAGCTCGACCGAGCGGTTCGAAGCCGAGCCCGGCAATCCTTTCCGTGACGGCGAGGACGGCGAGATCGACGGCGGCATCGACGGCAAGATCGGGCTGACCAACAACCTGACCCTCGACTTCACGGTCAACCCCGACTTCGGGCAGGTCGAGGCCGACCCGTCGCAAGTCAACCTGACCGCCTTCGAGACCTTCTTCTCGGAGCGGCGGCCGTTCTTCATCGAGGGCCAGAACATCTTCGACCTGCGGCTGGCCCCGGCGATCACCGGCGGCTCGTTCACCCGCGACCAGATCTTCTACTCGAGGCGCATCGGCAGGCGCCCGGCCCACACTCCCGACGCCCCCGACGGTGCGTTCGTCGACGTGCCGCAGAACACGACCATCCTCGGTGCCTTCAAGCTCTCGGGCAAGACCGCTTCCGGGCTCTCGATCGGCATCCTCGAGAGCTTCACGCCGAAGGAGGAGGCCCGGATCTCGCTCGACGGCGAACGCAGCAAGGTGGTGGTGGAGCCGCCGACCAACTACTTCGTCGGTCGCCTGCAGCAGGACTTCCGCGGCGGCGACGTGCTGCTCGGTGGCATGGTGACGGCGGTCAATCGCGATCTCGACCCGCATCTTTCGGGCCTCCGCGACGCGGCCTACACAGGGGGGCTCGACTTCAGCGCCTACTTCAAAGACCGCGACTACCGGCTGGAGGCGTCGCTCTTCTCGAGCGAGATCCAGGGGAGCGCGGAGTCGATCCTCGCCGCCCAGGAATCGTCGGCGCGCTACTACCAGCGGCCCGACAACGACTCCGCGACGCTCGACCCCACCCGCACCTCGCTCTCGGGTCACGGCGGTTCGGTCCGCTTCCAACGCACGAACAACTTCGACCTGCGCTTTCAGACCGGCGTAGCGTGGCGCTCGCCGGGATTCGAGATCAACGATCTCGGCTTCATGCGCAACGCCGACGAGATCAACCAGTTCACCTGGGTCGGCTGGCGCAAGAACGAGCCGTTCGGCGTCTTCGAGCGCATCGGCGTCAACGGCAATCAGTGGGTCAATTGGGACTACGCCGGCAACTTCCTGAGCTCGGCCTACAACTTCAACTCCAACGCCCAATTCAAGAACAAGTACTCCGCCGGTTTCGGGGTGACCCGTCAGAACGACGAGAACTCGAACACCGCTCTGCGGGGCGGCCCTACCTCGAAGTGGCCGGGCCGCTGGGAGTCGAACTTCTGGGTCAACACCGACAGCCGCCGCAAGGTCAGCGGCGGCTTCGGCGGCTGGCGCTCGGACGGTGACGACGGCAGCGGCGACAGCGAAGAGGTCTGGGCGAGCGTGACCTACCGGCCGACCGATGCCACCCGGCTCTCGCTGAGCGGCTCGGTGACCACCCGCCGGCCGGAGCTGCAGTACGTCGGCACCTTCGATTTCGACGGGGTCGATCGCTACCTCTTCGGCCGGCTCGATCAGGAGACCCACGCTCTGACGGCGCGGATCGACTACTCGATCACGCCGAATCTGACGATCCAGTTCTACGGTCAGCCGTTCCTCTCGACCGGCCGCTACGATCGCTTCAAGCGCATCACCGATCCGCGCGCCGCCGCCTTCACCGACCGGTTCGCGACCTTCGGCGGCGGCGAGATCGGTTTCGAAGACGACGTCTACTCGATCGACGAGGACCTTGACGGCGCGACCGACTACTCGTTCGATCAGCCCGACTTCGACTTCCGCGACTTCAACTCGAATCTCGTGCTGCGCTGGGAGTTCTCCCCCGGGTCGGCGGTCTTCGTGGTGTGGAACCAGACGCGCTCCGACAGCCTGCTGCTCCAGGACCGCAGATTCGACAACGGCCTCTCGGAGCTCTTCCGGGCGCCGGCCGAAGACGTGCTGCTGGTCAAGTTCAGCAAGTGGCTCGCCCCCTGAAGTCGGCCTGAGCCGTTCGGCCACTCCTCGCTCACGCGCCGGCTGCCGCCCGGAGCGAGAACTCCCGACCGTGCGACAATCGGGAGGCAACCCGAACTTGATGCAGCGCTCTGCGGAGCGGCCGTCTCAGGCGGTCGGTCCGGGAAAGGACGTGCCATGGAGCTCAAGCGAGTCGAACCGCTGTCCGCCGCCAAAGTCGTCGGCCTCATGTACGCAGGAATGGGACTGATCCTCGGCCTGATGTTCAGTCTCCTGATGATGGTGGGAGGGGGCCTCGCCTCGCAGCTCGAGGCCGACACCGCCTTCCCGTCCTTCCTCTTCGGCGGCTGTTCGGCGCTGATCCTGCCGATCTTCTACGGCGTGATCGGCTTCCTCGGTGGCGCCTTCTCGGCCTGGTTCTACAACCTCGTGGCCGGGTGGATCGGCGGGTTGCGGGTGACGCTCGAGTAGCGCTCACCCCGGTACCGAGCTCGCCAGCAGCTCGTCGCGTCGCCGGCGGACGAAAGCCCTGACTTCGACGATCGTCCCCAGAGTCGCTGCGGGCAGGGGCGCGAGGCCGACCCGGCCCAGCACGTGGTCGAGGCTCCGTATCAGCGCGTCGTCATCGCCGTAGTTGCGCAGGAACTCGAGCGAGAGGAAGCGCTCGACGTAAGCCTCGACGCCGTGGGGTCTGCGACCGGTGATCGCCTCCACGCTGTCCGCGACCTCTGCGGGGTCGATCGACGCCAGGTCGGCGTAGTAGCGGTCGAGGCGGGCCGGATCGTCTTCGATCAGAGCGCTGTCGAGCAGCAGCTCGACGAGAATGTGGGCGGTGAAGCCGGGTCGGAAGCGCCGCCCGACACCCGGCTGCGGCCCGGCGGGGTAGCTGGCGGCCTTGCGGAGGCTCGCGGCGATCTCGCGGGTGAGAGTGTGAAAAAGGGCGCTGCCGTGGAAGCGGGAGTCGTCGGCGAGGTGCTGGAGGATCCCCTCGGCGAGTTGGGCGCGCGGGCTGTCGTCACCGGTGGCGAACGGCCGGACCTTCTTGCGCCGGAGCCGCATCGAGCGGTCGGCGGCGCCCAGCCAGTCGGGGGTGGCGGTGCCGGCGAGTCGCCAGGGGCGGCCGATCGAGCCGAGGCCGTGGGCAAAGTAGTTCATCGATCCGTGGGAGCCGGCAGCACGGCGCGGCGGCGGGCAGTATCGCACTGCGCAGGGGAGCCGTCCGTCCTGTAGCTGGGGACCCTGGGGCGAATCTTTCCGCCGGTTCCGCCGTAGGCCTCGACAGGAGGAGACCGATGGAAGCACGCGCAATCTCTGTGACCGGGCCTCTGACCCGGGGTTGGGACCGGATGGTGGAGATGCTGTTCCGCCCGTTCGATCTCGGCAAGTGGATCGTGGTGGCGTTCTCGGCCTGGCTTGCAGGGCTCGGCGGGGGAGGCGGTGGAGGTCTCAACTTCGGCCTCGACGACTCCGGATGGAGTCACCACCACTGGAGCGACTTCTGGCGCTGGGTGGACGGCCGCGAGTGGGTGCTCGGCATGATCGCCGGCGGGCTGCTCTTCGGCCTGGCGCTGATCGTGCTGGTGCTGTGGCTGTCCTCGCGCGGCAAGTTCGTGTTCGTCGACAACGTCGTGCACGACCGCGGCGAGATCCTCGCTCCGTGGCGCGAATACGCACGGGAGGGCAACTCCCTCTTCGTCTTCCGGCTGATCGCCATGCTGGTCTGCCTGCCGGTCGGTCTGGCGCTCGTCGGCGGGATCGCCTGGCTGGCCTTCGGCGACGGCGGTTGGCTTCACGACTCCGGACTGTTGCGCGTCGTCGCCGGGATCTCGACGGCGGCGCTGGGCTCCCTCCTTGTCCTGGTGCTCCTTCTGACCGTCTTCTTTCTCGACGCCTTCGTCGTGCCGCTGATGCATCGCCATCGGCTCGGCGTGCTCGCCGGGTGGCGACGCTTCTTCGCGCTCTTCGGCGCCAACCCCTGGTGGTTCCTGGCGTGCGCGCTGATGGTGCTTCTGCTGACGATGGTGGTCGCCTGCCTGGTCTTCTTCACCGGGGTGATGACCTGCTGCGTCGGCTTTCTGCTTCTGGCGATTCCGTTCGTCGGCACGGTGTTCATGCTGCCGGTGCTGGCGGCCTACCGCGCGTTCACGGTGGCCTTCCTGGCGCAGTTCGATGCCGAAGTCGGCCTGCAGGCGCGCGCCACCCCCTCAGCCTGACCGGTAGACCCGGGAACCAACGCCTCCGGCGGCTCGCGGCCGCCGGAGGCGGGGGGGCCTCGTGAGCAAATCGCGCGTGTATCTCCTCCTGTAGATCAGACGGGCCTCGCAGCGGCCGCCCGGCCGGCTCGAGGAAGACCCGTCGGAGATCGAACGGGAGGACGATGCGATGCGAGCGAGCCGACTGAGACTCTTTCTGGCCATGGTTGTGGTGTCCGCGGCCGTGGCGACTGCGGCGCCGACCGCTCTGTTGAAGACGCCGGTGTTCGAGGAGAACCTGGGGCAGTTCGACGAGCGGGTGGATTACGTCGTCCGCGCCGCCGGCTACATGGGCTTCCTGTCGGCGGGGCGGCTGCATCTCGCGCTCGAGCCGGCGGGGAAGGGCGATGTCGTTCCGGTGGTCGTCCTCGAGCCCGAGGGGATCGATCCGGTCGAGCCGCAGGGGGAGGGGCGTCTCGCCGGCAGCAGCCACTACCTCCACGGCGCCGACCCCCGAAGCTGGGTTCGCGGCGCCGGCCACCTCGGGCGGGTGCGCTACCCCGAGGTCTACCCCGGGATCGACCTCGTTTATCGCAGCGCCGACGGCGCCGTGCACTACGACTTCGAGCTCGCTCCCGGTGCCGACCCGGCGCGGATCCGGCTCAGGGTTCGCGGAGTCGACTCGCTCGAGGTCGATGCGGCCGGCCGGCTCGTGGCGGAGACCGTCGCGGGGCGGCTGTCGCAAGCGCCGCCGGTGGCGTTCCAGCTCGACGGATCCGGGAAGCGCCGCAGGGTCGACGCGGCATTCGTGATCGCCGACGGCACCGTCGGCTTCGAGCTCGGTGAATGGGACCCGACCCTGCCGCTCGTCATCGATCCGCCGCTCGAGTTCTCGACCTTCCTCGGAGGCACCGTCGAGGAGATCGCCAACGACGTCGCCGTCGACGCCGACGGCAACATCTACGTCGTCGGCTGGACGCGCTCGTTCGACTTCCCGACGACGCCGGGCGTTTACCAGGGGACCAAGGTGGGCGACGCCGTCCGCATCAACCTGTTCCTGTCGAAGCTCACGCCCGGCGGTGACGCGCTCGTCTACTCGACCTATCTCGGCGCCAGCAGCGACGTGCTCGGCGTCGGCGTGGCTGTCGATCCGTTCGGGCGCGCTTCGGTACTCGCACAGGCGGGGCCGCTTTCGGACCTCTTCACCACCGCCAACGCGGTGCAGAGCTCGGTCGGGACCTTCACCCACAGCTATGTCGCGACCTTCGACGCCGCCGGCGCGAATCTGCTCTACGCGACCTTCCTGACCGGCTTCAACGGTTCGACCCCGGGAGCGATCGATGTCGACTCGATCGGCGACCTCTACGTCGCCGGCACCGCCACGGCGCTCGGCTTCCCGCTTCTCGACGGCTTTCAGCCGACCGCGGGCGGCGGCGCCGACGCGTTCTTCGTCAAGCTCAACCCGATCGCCGCGACGTCGCTCGTCTACGGCACCTTCCTCGGCGGCGCCGGCAGCGATGCGGCGGTCGGTCTCGCCGTCGACGGCGGCGGGAGGGCCTACCTGACCGGTCGCACTCAGTCGTTCGACTTTCCCGTGGCCAATGCCGTCCAGCCGACCCGAGGCGGCGGCGCCGACGCCTTCGCCACCGCGATCGACCCGAGCGTCCCCGACGCCGCCTCGCTCATCTACTCGACCTACTTCGGCGGCAGTTTCGACGAGAACGGCACGGTCGAGGACGGCGATGTCGCTGTCGACGATCTCGGCTGGGCGACCTACGGCGCGACGACGGTGTCGAGCGACCTGGTGACGACGCCGGGGACGATCCAGCCGGCGATCGCCGGCAGCTCGGACGGCTTCGTCTTCCGGCTCGACCCGGCGGGCGGCCTCGACTTTGCCACGTACTTCGGCGGCAGCGGCCTCGATCAGTTGAAGGAGGTTGCGATCGACGATGCGGGCCGCATCGCCCTGATGGGGGTGACGCTGTCGGCCGACCTGCCGGTGCTCGAGGCGTTCCAGCCGGCACGCACCAACTCCGCCGACCTCTTCCTCTCCGTGCTCACGCCGTCCGCGTCGGCGCTCGTTCAGAGCAGCTTCCTCGGCGGCGGTAGCGGCACCGGGGAACACGCCGCCGGGGTGGCCTTCGACGGCGCCTCGATCGTAGCGGCTGGAAACGCCGACGCCGGCACCGCGACGGCACCGTTCCCGACGACGCCGTCGTCGTTGCAGCCGGTCAACGCGGGCGGCTTTGACGCCTTCGTCCTGCGGTGGCCGTTCCTCCTTCCGAATCAGCCGCCGACGGCGGTCGCGGACAGCTACTCGGTCGACGAGGACGGCCTGCTGGTGGCGCCGGCGCCCGGGGTGCTCGGCAACGACAGCGATCCCGACGGCGACCCGCTGACGGCGGTGCTCGAGACGTCGACCGCACAGGGGATGCTGGCACTGGCGTCCGACGGCTCCTTCTCCTATACGCCGGATCCCGACTTCAACGGCACGGACGGCTTCACCTACACCGCCCGTGACGCCGAGGAAGCCTCGGTGCCGGTCACGGTCACTCTGACGGTGCAGCCTGTCAACGACCCGCCGGTGGCGATCGCCGACACGGCGCAGGCGCTCTCCGGCAACGCGGTGCTGATCGACGTGCTCGCCAATGACAGCGACGTCGATGGCGATGCGCTGACCATCGTCAGCGTCACCCAGCCGGCCGCCGGCTCGGTGACCGCCTCGACGCTGTCTCTGATCTACGCCGCTCCACCCGGCTTCAGCGGCACCGAGTCGTTCACCTACACCGCCGGTGACGGCAACGGCGGCACGGCGACCGCGACGGTGACCGTCACCGTCCTGCCGGTGATCGTCGAGGTGCCGGTCGACATGGTGCCCGGCAAGTGCCCGAGCGGCGTCAAGCTGCAGGGGGGCGGCCGGGTGAAGATCGCCATCGCCGGCCATCCCGGGTTCGACCCGTCCACGGTCGACCTCACCACGGTGAACGTGCTCGGCCTGGCGCCGATCCAGTCGAGCGTCCGAGACCTTGCGACTCCCTATTCGCCCTTCACCGGCAAGAGCCAGCCGACCGACTGCAACGGTCTCGGCGCCGACGGCCTCGACGATCTCGACCTGCGTTTCGACAAGCGGGACCTGATCGCCGCCCTCGAAGCGGCCTTCGGGCCGCTCACCAGCGGCGACGTGCTCGTCGTGCCGCTTTCGGGCTCTCTCCTGCCCTCGGCGGGTGGCGCCCAGATCGTCGGCGAAGACGTCGTCGTGATCGATTGACCACTACCCGGTGGGCAGCTTCCAACCATCCGACACAAGGAGAAAGTCATGAGTCGACCGCGCAACATCCGTCTGGCGGCAGCGCTGCTGCTCGCCGCCCTCTCCCTGCCCGCTCACGCCTTCAACCCCCAGCCGGAGCCTCCCGGCTCGGTGGCGATCGGCATGACCACCAGTCAGTTCGCACGGGTGAGCTTCGTCAACGCCACCGATCGGGTGGGCGGTATCAACCCCTGCGTCTGCCCGGCGCTGCTGACGCTGACCGATGCCGACGGACGCGTGCTCGCGAGCGAGGAGGTCGTCGTCGACCCGGGAGCCATCGGTTCGATGGTCTACCGGGCGTCGGGCCCGCCGGGAGCGGCCGTTCAGGTGCGCGCCCTGGTCGAGTTCGTCGGCGACGAAGGGTTGCGGCTTGCCTGCAGTGCCGGCGCAGTTGCCGGTCTCGAGATCGCTCAGACCCTCGGCGGCGCGACGAACCTCGCGGTGCCGGTGGTGACCAACTATCTGCCGGCGGGCGGCGGGAGGTAGCGAGTCGCTACTCTTGCCGGCGCGGGCCGGGACATCGCCGCCGATGCGATGATGGAGCCGATGTCTCGACGGTCTCCGGAGGAGGCGACGACCCGGCAGTTCGAGGAGCTCGTCCGCCAGTACGGTCGGGTGATCCGGGCTGCGGTGGCACGCGCCGGCGCCGGCAGATGCGGCATCGAGGCCGACGACGTGGAGCAGTCGGTGCTGCTCGAGGTGTGGAAGCAGTTGCGCCGCGAGCGCGACATCCGATCGCCGTCGTCCTATCTCTACCGGGCGGCGGTGCGGGAGACGGTCCGGCTGATGGACCGGCAGCGGGCGCGAGAGGAGCAACCGATGACGGAGCCGGAGGGCGGCGCCGACGAGCGGCCTTCGCCGGTGCGGGCGCTGAGGGCGCTCGAGATCCGCAGGCAGATCGAGGTGGTGCTGGGCGGCCTGCTCCCCGACCGGCGCAAGGCGGTGCGCGACCATCTCGTCGGCTATCGTGTTCGCGAGATCATGGAGCGTCACGGCTGGAGCTATGGCAGGGCGCGCAATCTCGTCGCCCGCGGGATGGCCGACCTGCGCCAGGAGCTGAGCGGCCGGGGGTTCGGAAATGACTGACGACAGGCATCTCGACGACCGAAACCTGGCCGACCCCCATCTCGACCACCAGACCTGGGAGCAACTCGCCTGCGGTGAGCTGTCTCGCCGGGAGCGCAGTGCCGCTCTGGCACACGTCGAGCGCTGCGACTCCTGCGCCGCGACCTGGAGCGCGCTCGAGGAGGTCCGCTCCGCCGCCAGCGATTTCGACCCCTATCTTTCCGAGCTTCCGGAGCCGGCGCCGAGATCGACCTGGCGCCCGGCCTGGCTCGCCCTGGCGGCGGCGATGCTCGCCGCCGTCGGCGTCACCTGGTGGGTGGGGGACGGGTCGACGTTGCGGGGCTCCATAGCGAGCGGTACCCGGGAGTCTGCGGAGGTCGATCGCGCCGGCATCGATCTGGCGCCCGAGCTCCTCAGCCCTGCGGACGGCGCCCGGGGCGCTTTCGAGCGCTTCGAATGGTCCGCTCCCTCCGGGCAGACGGCGGTGCGGGTCGAGCTGCTCGACGCCGAGGGCGAGCCGTTGTGGACGAGCGGGGCGGTCGCCGGCGCGACCTTGCCCTGGCCGCCGGAAGTCGTGCGCGAGCCCGGCGTCTACTTCTGGCGGGTCGTCGCCGTTGAGGCCGCCTCGCCGCTGGCGCGGTTCGAGATCACCCGCTGATCCGGGCCGTTCCGACCGGTGCCGTTCCGACCGGTGCCGTCCGGCCCGTGCCGAAGAGGGTGAAGGAAGCCCAGTAGAAAGGGTGGCGCTTCACTTCGGCGTCCTCGGAACTCTGCGCGCCGATCATCTCCGCCTGGACGCGAGCGAGCGCCTCGATCGGCGGGAGGTCCTCGAGCAGCAGCTCGTAGAAGCGCGCCGTCATTTCGCCGGCCCAGGCGTCGCCGACGTTCCACTGCGAGGCGAGCACGTTCGGAGCCCCGGCGTAGTGGAACGCCTGGGTCAGCCCGACCAAACCCTCTCCCTTCCAGCGCGCGCCGAGGCCGGTCTCGCAACCGGCGAGTGACACCAGCTCGGCGGAGAGCTCGGGGCTCTCGAGCACCTCCCAGCCGTGGAGCAGGCCGTCGTCGGCGCCCTCCTCCGCAGAGGCGGTCAGCGCGAGGCTCGAGTCGAGAGGGAAGCGTCGGTCGAGAAGCGCATGGGTGGCGAAATGGACGAAGCGGGCGCGCGGCAGCAGCTCGCGCGCCGCGGTCTCGGTCGCCTGGTTGCCGCTCAGGGCGACCGAGTCGTCGAACAGAGCGTCGAGACGCTCGATCTCGATCCCGGCGCCGGGGAGCGGGCGCAGGTCGAGCGACCCCTCCCAGCCGGAGTCGAAGCGCGGGGCTCCGAAGGCGGCGAGTGCCAGCTCGGGGGGCGTCCGTTCGACGAGCCGCTCGCCGAGCTCGGCGAGCGCGGTCAGCGAGGGGACGACGGTGTGAGGCCGCAGCTCGGCGAGGAACTGCGGCGTGTCCCGATCGACGACGAGCGCCGCGAAGGGAAGCTCGGCGAGCGCCGCGTCGGGCGCGATCACCAGCGCGGTCCCCGGCGGCAGGAACTCGTCGACCGGGCGGAGCAGGTCGTCGTAGAGCCGTGCCCCCTGCGCGAGGAGTGCCGGCTCGAGCGGTGCATGACGGCCGCGCTCGATCAGGCTGCGGAAGATGCCGATGCGCCGAGACGCCTCGGTCGCCGTCACCGGCAGCTCGATCGCGTCCAGACCGGCTCCCGTCGCGTCCGCCGGCCGGACGACGAAGACGTGGGAGCGCTCTTCGCCGAGAAAGTAGAGCAGCCCGGCCGATCGCTCCGGCAGGTGCGCCCGGATCCGCTCGAGAGAGACCCGCGACGGCTCTTCGATCTCGGCGAGCCGCCGCGCCTCGCGGTAGAGCCTCTCGTTGAGTTCTTCGCGTCGTGCTTTGAGCGCCTTGAGCTCGGCCCGGAGCTCGCGCAGGCGCTCGCCCTCGGTCGCCGCGTTGAGGCGGTGAACCCGGCCCAGGGTCCTGCGGATGCGCGAGTCCTGCCTGCGGCGTTCGGCGAGGATGTCCGGCGCTGCGGCGACGGCGATGCGGGCACCGACCTGCTGCAGCATGGCGCGCAGCAGTCGTGCGCGCGAGGTCTCGAGCACGAGGAACGCCTCGTGCGTCGCGCCGCGTTCCAGGAGCGCCGCCGAGAGCCGGTCATAGTAGTCGGCATAGGCGGCGGAAAACCGGGCGCGTCCCTCCTCGGTCGAGATGTTCTCGCGCAGTGCGCCGAGGACGTCGAGCCCGGAGCGCCAGCGCTCGATCGCAAGCCGGGGCTGGCCGGAGGCGGCGGCGACGTCGCCGAGCAGGAGGATCGCCCGTCCATGGTCGAGACTGCCGGGATTGGAGGTCTCTACGAGGGCCAGCGCCCGTTCGAGATCGGCCTCGGCGGCCGCCGGTCGGCCGAGCGCGAGGCGCGTCTGGCCGAGCACGACCAGGGTGGACGACAGCACGAGGCTCTCCGGCAGCAGCCGCTCCTTGAGCTTCAACGCCTCGACGAGCCGGCGCTCGGCCTCTTCCAGACGCCCGGCGGCGCGATGGACCTCGCCGAGGTTGTGGTAGTTCGACGCGACGTCGAGCGACTCCGGGTCGAGCGCGAGCCGCAGCTCCAGGGCGGCGGTGAGATGCTCGGTCGCGAGGTCGAGGGCACCCCGTACCTTTGCGAGGTTGCCGAGATTGTTGCGCACGCCCGCCTCTTCGACGCCGCCTGCGGGGAAAGCCTCGAGCGCCGAAGCGTAGTAGCCCTCGGCCCGATCGAGCCGCAGCAGATTGCGGTTGAGGACCCCGAGCGAGTTGAGGATGCGGGCCGTCTGATAGGTCTCCGACGGGCTCGTGCGCAGCAGCTCCAGCGCCTCGAGGAAGTCGAGCTCCGAGGCCTCGAAGCGTCCCTGTGAACCGTGCAGCATGCCGAGGTTGATCAGCGACCGGACGGCGAGCGCTCCACCCCGCCGCGGAATCGCGGCGAGCGTCTCCTGGTAGCGGTCCTCTGCGACCTCGAGGCGACCCTGGACGTGGGCCTGGACGCCGAGAGCGGCTGCGAGCTCGGCCCGCAGGGAGTCCGATGCGGCGAACCGGGCGGCCTCCTCGCGCGCCGCTTCGAGCAGTTCGCCGCTCGCGTCGAGCTCGCGGGCGTCGATCCGCGACGAAGCCCTGCCGATCAGGGCGCGGACCAGCGACGGTGTCGATCGCCCGGCGGCGCGGACCGTCGCCTCCGCCTCCTCGAAGTAGCCCTCGGCGCTCTCTTCGCCGGCCCAGCGCAGGCGCAGCGCCGCATCGACGAGGAGCGGCGCGAGTCGAGCGGGGTCGGTGAGACCTTCCCGTGCTCTGCGGAACGCCTCGAGCGCTGCCTCGGGCTCCCCGGCGGCGAGCGCCGCGACGGCCGATCGGTGGGCCGCCCAGCGGCGGACGTCAGGCGCCGCGGACGCGACCGCCGCCTCGAGTTCCTCGAAAAGAGGCGGCCGCTCCCGGTCGGGCCGCTCCGCCGCCGCGGCCAAGGCCTCGAGGCCGGCGTCGGCGAGGTGCGGCCGGACTTCGAGGCCCCAGTGAGCGTCGGCCAGTTCGACCTCGAAGCTGCCGGAGTCGCGGGCGACGACGAGGACGACACCGCCGTCGGGGGCGCGATCCGCTTCGAGCGCCAGAAGCTCCGCCCAGCTGGGTGCGTCGCCGCTGCCGGAGGCCGTGCGCCAGCCGACGATGACGTCTCCTGCCTCGATGCCGGCTTCTTCGGCGAGTCCCCAGGGTTCGACCCGCTCGACCACGGCGCCATCCGGCACCGGTGCCGCGCAGGCGAGCCACCCGACGCCCGCGGCGAGGGCAAGCAGGGAGGTCCGGACTGGGCGGGTCGTCATCGTCCGGCTGCCGTCACCCTGGGGCCTCTGGACACCCGGGCCTCTCGACATCCGGGCCTCCCGACCGATCAGCGATCGCCGCGATTGCGCCGCCCGCGGCCGCTGCGAGGGGTCTCACCCTGCCGGACCAGCCCACTTTCGAACTCCTCGGAGTTGAGCAACTCCATCACCACGTCGGGCAGCCTGCCGGCCTGAATCCGAGTCTGGAAGGCCGCCACTCCGGCGGCATCGACCGCACGGCCGAAGAACCCCTGGTAGAGACGCTCCAGAATCGCGATCGCGTCGCCACGATCGGTCTTGCTGCCGAACTCGGGACTCTGGATGATTGCCAGGATCTGCGACTCGAGGTTGCCCTTGGTGATCTCGGCGGCGGTGGCGAGGAGCCCGGTGCGGTCCGGCTCGCGGCCGAGCAGCCCGCGATAGAGGCGGGTCGCCACGTACTCGGCGTCACTCGCGCCGTAGCCGCTCGCATCGCGCCCCTCGACGCGCAGCACGAGCGGGAACTCGAAGTTGAGGTCTCCCGGAATCCACACCACCACCCGGCAGTCGCCGCGCCGGGCGGCGGCCCTCATCTCGAAGCGGCCGACGTCCTCCTGGTCGACCTTCACCGCGTCGTCGCAATCGTCGGCGTCGTAGCCCCACGCGAGACGGTCGTCGGGGAAACGGCGGCGGAACTGGTCGTAGGCCTCGAACTCGAGCTCCAGCGTCTCGCCGATACCGAGGGTGATCGGGCGGTCGATGTCGATCGGTTCGAGCCGCGCGCCGTCGATGCCGCCGAAGACGTTGACGGTGCAGACCGCGGCGCGGTCGCCCGAGCCGGCGCACGGGTTGGCGACCGCGGTCGCGGCGCTCACCAGAGGGATCAGACAGCAGCACAGGACGACGAGAACACAGGAGCGCGCGGAGAGTTTCATGGTGCGATTCTATCGCCACCTCGACCGCCGTAGCCCTCTGGTAGCCTGCCGCCTCCGCCGGTACCAACACCCGGGAGGACCACCGTGCTGACGTTGCTTTCGCCCGCCAAGTCGCTCGATTTCGAGCCGCCCCGCAAGGGGATTCCGACCACCGAACCGCGGTTCGGCCACGACATCGAGATGCTGATGAAGCGCTGCAGGAAGCTCAGTGTGAAGAAGCTGCGCGAGCTGATGGATCTGAGCGAACCGCTCGCCGAGCTCAACCGCGAGCGCTTCCAGGAGATGCGCTGGCCGTTCACCGAAGACAACGCCAAGGCGTGCGTGCTCGCCTTCCAGGGCGACGTCTACAAAGGGCTCGCGGCGGCGGAGCTGACGAAGCCGCAACTGCGCTACGCGCAGGATCATCTGCGCATCCTCTCCGGGCTCTACGGAGTGCTCCGGCCGCTCGACCTCATCCAGCCCTACCGGCTCGAGATGGGGACGCGCCTCGCCAACACGCGAGGCAGCAACCTCTACGAGTTCTGGAAGAACCGGCTGGTCGACAGCCTCAATGCCGAGCACGAGGCGCGGCCGGTCCAGGCGGTGCTCAACCTCGCCTCGAACGAGTACTTCCGCGCGGTGCCGAAGAAGCGGCTCGTGCCGCGGTTGGTGACGGCGGTCTTCCAGGAGATCCGCGACGGCCGGCCGAAGACGATCAGCTTCAAGGCGAAGCGGGCGCGTGGCCTGATGGCCCGCTTCCAGATCGAGAACCGGATCGAAGACCCCGAGGACCTGAAGGCGTTCGACGTCGAGGGGTACGGCTACCGGGAGGACCTCTCCGAGCCCGACCGGCTGGTGTTCACCCGCGAAGCCGCCTGAAACGTTCGCTCGGAAGAACCAGGAGGAGACCCATGCGACGCCATCTGCTGCCCGTCCTCGCTCTTGTCTGTGCCCTGTACCCCCTCTCGGCCGTCGCCGAGACGGTGACGGTGATTCACGCCGGCACCCTCCTCGCCGTGCCCGGCGAGGCGCCGCGCAGCGAGCAGACCGTCGTCGTGCGCGGAGGCGTCGTCGCCGAAGTGCGGGACGGCTTCGCCGATCCGCGCGAGTTCGCCGGCGATGGGACGACGGTCGAGGTGGTCGATCTCTCCGGGGCGTTCGTGCTGCCGGGCCTGATCGATCTCCACACCCACGTCAACGGCGAGCTCGGCCCGACGCGCAAGCTCGATGCGGTGACCAAGACCGACGTCGACGTCGCGGTGGACACGATCGAGTTCCTGGAGACGACGCTGCGCGCCGGCTTCACGACGATCCGCAATGTCGGCGGCAACCCGGAAGTGATGTTCGGTCTGCGGCGGGCGATCGCCGCCGAGCGCTTGCCGGGTCCGCGAATCTACGCCGCCGGTGCCGGGGTCTCCGGCACCGGCGGGCATGCCGACAACCATGGCTATGTCGAGGAGGTCCTCGAAGCTCGAGCCTCGAGCTCCATCTGTAATGGCGTCGAAGACTGCCGCCGGGCGGTGCGCACGCAGATCAAGCGCGGGTCCGACTGGATCAAGATCACCGCCACGGGCGGAGTGCTGAGCGAGACCGCGGCCGGGGTCAACCAGCAACTCTTCGCCGACGAGATGGAGGCGATCGTCCGGACGGCGGCGATGATGGGTCGCCATGTCGCCGCTCACGCGCACGGTACCGACGGCATCAACGCCGCTCTCGAGGCGGGCGTCAGGACGATCGAGCACGGCACCTACGGCGACGAGACGTCGTTCGCGCTCTACAAGGAGAAGGGGGCCTATCTCGTGCCGACGATCCTCGCCGGAGTCACGGTGGTCGACATGGCGAAGAACGCCGAGTTCATGCCGCCCCCGATTCGCGAGAAGGCGCTCTCGGTCGGCCCGCAGATGATCGAGATGGTGCGCGCGGCGCACGCCGCCGGCGTGCCGATCGCCTTCGGCACCGATTCGGGGGTGAGCCGCCACGGCGACAACGCCCGGGAGTTCGCGCTGCTGGTCGAGGCGGGCCTGACGCCGATGGAGGCGATCCGGACGGCGACGGTGGTCGCCGCCGAGGTGCTCGAGGCGCCCGATACCGGGACGCTCGCTCCCGGGATGCGCGCCGACCTCGTCGCGACCGCCGCTTCGCCGCTCGACGACATCGACGAGCTGATGAGCGTCGAGTTCGTGATGAAGCGCGGCCGGGTCTACCGCGACGACCGTGGCGCCGCCAAGCCGGTGCTCGAGATCGAGACGGCGGCGGCGCCGTCCGGATAAGCAGGCCGTCCGGGCAGAGCAGGCTAGAGGCGGTGGAAGATCGCCATCCGCTGCGCACGCGGATGGCGCCAGTCGCCGTGGTGCTCGGCCCTCCACGGCAGCCCTTCGGCGGCCTGCTCGAGGTCTGAGAAGCGGTGATGGAACGGGTCGGCGTCCGGTCGGGTGACGATGCCGCCCGGTTCGTGCGTCAGCGGCGCCTCGCGGGGATGCCCCTCGGGGCACTCGAAGAAAGTGACGAAGAACCGCCCCCCCGACACGAAGCGCGGGACGAGCTGCTCGAGACAGCGCCGCAGGTAGCTCACCGGCAGGTGGGTGAAGACCGACTGCGCGATGCCGGCGTCGAAGCGCACCTCGAGGGCGCCGAGATCGAAATCGTCGGAGCAGACGAGGTTCTCGCGCGGCAACCGCGCCCGCTGATGGTCGTCGAGCTCGCGCTCCCACCCGGCGTCGAGCAGCGCCTGGCTGACGTCGAGGCCGTAGTAGTGCCCCGGCTCGAGCTCGTCGACGAGCCACACACCGGCCCGCAGACAACCGCAGCCGATGTCGACGAGACGCATCCCGGGCTCGAGGCCCTGCGCCACCAGCCAGTCGCGCTGAAGCCTCCCCAGTTCCTCCCACATCCCGCCGATCACCTCGCGGTGATGGCCGAGCTCGGACTCGCGAGCGACGAGATCGTGGTCGAAATAGCTGTTGACGGGCCGGCTCACGGTGCGCGCTGTGACGGGTTCTGCGACGAGGTGCCAGGTGAATGGAGAGCGGCGCGGATCGAGCTGCAGTTTACGTCTGCCGGAGCGTCGGTGAAAGCGGCTGCTTGCGGTCTGCGTCACACCCGTGGACCGAAAAAGCGGTGCTATAGTGCACAGTTACGTGGAAAAGGCCGGTCCGGGAGACGTACCGAGCCGGTTCACAGAAGGAGTCGTCGATGACCCGCAAATCGTTCGTCCTCGCCCTGCTCGCCCTGCTGCTGCCCGCCATGGCGGTGGCGGAAGTGTTCACGCTGACGCTCGAGAACGGCGCGACCTTCGAGACCCGCTACCGGCCGAAGCTCTCGTACCCGGACGAGGACAAGGTGATGCTCCTGACCTCGAACGGCAACTGGATCGCCTTCCCCCGCGAGCGGGTCGCGGCGGTCGAGGTCGACTTCGAGAGCAAGGGTTACGGCCTCGTCATCGACAACACCACGATCAGCCTCGGATTCGCTCCCAACGAGACCTCCAGCGAGGAAGAGACGCCCGCCGATCCGGCGAGCCGTCTGCTGCGCTATCTCGAGCAGCGCGACGCCGGGCAGCAGAACCAGTCGGTGGAGCAGTTCGTCAACACCGACTCCGCCGGCAGCGCCGGCTTCCCCTCGACGTTCTCGACGGGCGGCTCCTCGTCGACGAACACCGTCCCGGGCGGTTTCGCTCTCGGGACCGCGGTCCTGTCGTCCGGAGCGGATCCCGGCGACGGCGGCGGCGCCGAGCAGTAGTTCTTCGCCGCTGTCCGGCTCGTGGTGCCACCGACCGACGCGGACGGCGCGAGCGGGTACAATCAGGTTCAGACGAACGAGGCCCGGCCGAGCGTCGGGTTCCGATTCTTTGACAACCTGACGTCGGGGTGCGCAGCTCGCTAGCCCGAGCTGCCTGGGAAGCCGGTGAGAATCCGGCGCGGCCCCCGCCACTGTTACCGGTGACGAAACCGGGATCACCACTGCGCGGCGCGATGGGCGTCCATCGACCGCGTGGGAAGGCCCGGAGGTAGGACGACCCGGGAGCCAGGAGACCGACCCCGACGTCCGACGCCCCGATCCGGACTCGTCTGTACGGCGTGACCGCGTCGGGACTTCCCGCGGGGTGCGGGGCTCGAGTCGGCTCGTGCCGTTCGTGATCCGCCCCTGAAGGGAGGGGCGTCGATCCGGGAACGGAGACGAGATGACGAAACGCATCCTGCGGCGAACCCTCCTCGGGGGAGTGATGGTCGCCACCCTGGCGCCGCCGATCGGCGCCGAAGAGAACGACGACGCACCCGGCGCCGGGAGCGCCGGCACCAGGATCGAGGAGTCGCTCCTCGTGACCGCCTCGCTCGAGCCGGAGTCGGCCGACCTGCTGCCGGTCGCCGCCTCGGTGATCGGGCGACGGGAGATCGAGGACCGGCAGGCCCACCACGTCGCCGACCTGCTGCGCTCGGTCGCCGGCCTCGACGTGGTGCGCTCGGGGACGACGGGCAAGGTCACCTCCCTTTTCACCCGCGGCACCGAGTCGGACCACACCCTGGTGCTGTGGAACGGCATCGAGCTCAACAGCCCCTACTTCGGCGGTTTCGACTGGGGGCTGCTGCCGACCGACGGCGTCGAGCGTGTCGAGGTCGTTCGCGGTCCCTATAGCGCCCTCTACGGCAGCGACGCGGTCGGGGGTGTCGTCCAGGTGCTCAGTGGGCCGAGCCGCGAACGGCTGACTGTCGAGGCGGGAGAGAACGGCCATTCGCGGATGATGCTGACCGCCGGGGTCGAGGGAGAGCGGCTGGCGATCGACGTCGCCGCCCACCGGCGACGCGGCGACGGTGAGGCGACGAACGACTTCTACGACAGCGACGACGCTTCGGTGAGGCTGCGCTGGGAGCCGACCGAAGCGCTCGAGGTCGGCCTCGTCGGCCGCTACAACGAATCGGAGGTCGGCATCCCGTTCTCCGGAGGGCTGCCGACTCCGCGCCGGCGCAGCGCCTGGGACGAGCACGAGATTTCGGTCCCCATCGAGTACTCCTCGAGCCGCTGGAGAGTCGCTGGCCGCCTCTCGCGAGTCGAGCAGGACAGCGCCTTTTTCGCCCCCGACGACCCGTTCGGCTTCACCTTCGCCGACAACCGTTCCACCTCCGAGCGGGCCCGCGTCGTCGTCACCCGACACGCCGGCGACGACACCTGGATCGCCTTCGGTTCGGAGGTCGAGCGGCAGGAGGTCGACAGTGGCTCCGTCTTCGGCCCCGATCTCGAAGGCGAGCGCCAGCGCACCGACGCCTGGTTCGGCCAGCTCTTCCATTCCGCCGGGCGCTGGCGCATCGATCTCGGCGTGCGGGCCGACGATCACGACGCCTTCGGCTCGGCGACGACCCCGCGGCTGGGAGTGGCGTTCGCCGCCACCGCGCGCCACCGCTTCCATCTCGCCGCTGCCGAAGGGTTCCGTGCTCCGTCCCTCGGCGAGCTCTACTTCCCCTTCAGCGGCAACCCCGCCCTCGAGCCCGAACGGACAGAAAGCGTGGAGCTCGGCTGGAGCTATCGCGGTTCGAGGGTCGACGTGGCGGTAACGGCGTTCGAGAACGAGCTCGAAGAGCTGATCGATTTCGACTTCGCGACCTTCACCAACATCAACGTCGGCCGTGCACGGACCCGCGGGGTGGAGACGACGGCCGGATTCCGCCGCCGCACGGTCGAAGGGCGGTTGACCGCTACCCGGCTCGATACCGAGAATCTCGAGGACCGCCTGGATCTGTTGCGGCGCCCCGAGTGGCGCGGCTCGCTGGTCGTCACCTGGCGCCCGGAGGACTGGGCGGTCACGGCAACGGCGTTCCACACGGGCTCGCGGCCCGATGTCGACCCGGCGACCTTCGAACGGGCAACCAACCCCGGCTACGAGCGGCTCGACGTCGCCGTCGCCTACCGCGGCTGGTCGCGCTGGTCGCCGTATGCGAGAGTGGAGAATCTGACGGAGGAGACCTACTCCGAGGCGCTAGGCTTCCCGGCCCCGGGGAGGACGATGGTGGCCGGCGTCCGCCTCGATTTCCAGCGGCTGAAGAACCCCGGGTGACCCGAGTCTCCATGTCGATAATGCCGAAGCTGCGAGCGATCCTTCTGCTGAGCACCGCGCTCCTCTTCGCCGCCTGCGGCGGAGGAGACGGAGGCGACGGAGGCGAGAGCGTTGACGCCTCCTCGGCGCCACAGCGAATCCTCGCGATGGCGCCCAGCGCCGCCGAGGTGCTGCACGTGCTCGATCTCGACGACCGGGTCGTCGGCGTGGGCGACTACGTCAACTGGCCTCCGGCGCTGGCGGCGAAGCCGCGCCTCGGTGGTCTCTTCAACCCCGACTTCGAACGCATCGTCACTCTCCAACCCGAGCTCGCCGTACTGCTCGAAAGCGAGGCGTCGCTGGCCGAGCGGCTCGAGGCGGTCGGAGTCGAGGTGCTGATGGTGCCGAGCGACACCCTCGGCGACGTCGAGATTGCGATCGGCAGGATCGCCGAAGCGGCAGGCGTCTCTGAGCGGGGCGAGGCGTTCCTTCGCCAGTGGCGGCAGGACCTTGCGCCGGAGGTGCTCGACGAGTCACTGAGCGTGGCACTCGTCATCGGCCGCGAGCCTCAGAAGCTCGGTGACCTGCTGATCGCCGGGTCCGGCACCTTCTACCACCAGCTGTTGGCGAAGGTCGGCGGTCGCAACGTCTTCCACGACGCCGGCACGCCGTACCCGCAGGTCGGGGTCGAGGAGATTCTGGTGCGCGACCCGGACGTCGTCGTCGAGATCCAGCCGCTCGAGGTGCTCGAGCACCGTGAGGAGGCGCTGCGCCAGGACTGGGCCGAGTTCGACCGACTGGCGGGGCGCGAGCCGCGCTGTGTGCAGGTCGTCGACGGCGAGAAGGTGATGGTGCCGGGCCCACGTCTGCCTGAAGTGATGCTCGAGCTGCGCGAAGCGCTGGCGCGTTGCGTCGAACCGCTGGTATGAGCCTCGTCGAAGCGCGCCGGCTGCGATGGACGGCCGGCGGGCGGGAGATTCTCGCCGGAGTCGATCTCGAGCTCGACCGGGGAGAGTGCGTCGGTCTGATCGGCCCCAACGGCGCCGGCAAGACCACCCTGTTGAGACTGCTGTGCGGGCTTCTGGCGCCGAACGCGGGAGAGGTGCATCTCGACGGCAGACCGCTCGCCGGCTGGCCGGCGAGGGAGAGGGCGAAGCGCATCGCCTACGTCCCGCAGCTCAGCCCGGTGGAGGTGCCGCTGACGGTGAGGCGGCTCCTGCTCTCGGCCCGCTATCCCTACCTCGGGCGCACTCAGCTCGCTCCCGCGCAGCGCGACTTCGAGGCGGTCGCCAGGGCCGCCGCCGAGGTCGGTATCGAGCCGCTGCTCGAGCGACCGCTCTCGACTCTCTCGGGCGGGGAGCGGCAGATCGCCTTCCTCGCCGCCGCTCTCGCCCAGGAGAGCCCGATCGTGCTGCTCGACGAGCCGACGACCCACCTCGATGCCGGCAACCAGCGACGGGTCGCCGAGCGGCTGCTGGCGCTGGCTCAGCGCGGCTCGCGAACGCTGCTGGTGGCGACTCACGATCTCGGTTTCGCGGCGCGGCTGTGTCGACGACTCGTCGCGTTGCGCGACGGCGAGGTGGTCGCCGAGGGTACGCCCCGGGAGGTGCTGACCTCCCAGCGCCTCGCCGAGCTCTTCGAGGCGCCGTTCCGGATTCTCGACGGCGCGGGCGAGCCGCTGCCGGTGCTCGATTTCGACACCGGAGAGAGCGCCTCGCGGACGGCACGGTGAGTCGCGCGACGACCGGTCTCGTCGCTCTCGCCGCCGGGTGGCTGGCGGTGCTCGCGCTCGCTCCGTGGCTGGGCGAGCACACGCTCCAGTGGCGCGAGCTCTTCGAGCCGAGGACGACCGGCCATCTCGTCTTCTGGCATATCCGCCTGCCGCGAGTGCTGCTGGCACTGCTGGCCGGCGGCGCGCTGGCAACCGCCGGGCTCGCCTTTCAAACCCTGTTTCGCAACTCGCTCGCCGAGCCGTACACGCTCGGTGTCGCCTCTGGTGCCGCGCTCGGCGCCGTGGTGGCGATCCAGATCGGGGTCGGCACGCTCGCCGCGGTGCCGCTGACCGGGCTGGCGAGCTTCGTCGGCGCCGCGGCGGTGTCGATCCTCATCCTCGGCCTGGCGACGCGCCGCAGCTTCACGACCTCGACACTCCTGCTGTCGGGGATCGCGGTCTCGCTCTCCTGCTCGGCGCTGATCCTGTTCCTGCAGTACCGCTCCGATTTCACCGAGACGTTCCGCATGGTGCGCTGGATGATGGGGGGGCTGGCGGTGGTCGGCTACCGAGAGGTGTTCTGGCTGCTGCCCTGGGTGGTGGTCGGGGTGCTGGTGCTGCTGCGGCTGCGCTGGGATCTCGACCTGCTGCTGACGGGAGAAGAGGTGGCGGCCAGCCGTGGTGTCGATCTGCATCGACTGCGTCGCTCGGTGCTCGCCGGCGCTTCGGCGATGATCGGAGCGCTCGTCGCCGTCGCCGGCCCGATCGGCTTCGTCGGCCTGATCGTGCCGCACATCCTGCGACGCTTCCTCGGCCACGACCACCTGGTGCTGCTGCCCGCCTGTTTCCTCGGGGGCGGCGCCTTCCTCGCGCTGTGCGATCTGGTCGGCCGCCGCATCATGGCGCCGGCCGAGCTGCCGGTCGGTGTGGTCACGGCGCTCCTGGGCGGGCCGTTCTTCCTCTGGCTGCTGATGTCGAAGCGCGGGCTGCGGTGATAGCGTGTCGTCGATCCGTAGCTCTCTCATCATCCCCCGGTCGAAGATGACCCTGGAACGCACATCGCGGGCGCCCGAGGCGCGACACGCGTCGGTTCGCCTGGTTTCCCCGGGCATCGCCATTCTGGCGATCGCGCTTCTGTCATGGGCACTCGCGCCGCCCACCGCCGGCGCGGCCTCCGCGGTGAAGGGGCCGGTGTCGATTGGCGTCGTCGTCGACGGTCCCTGGGCGTTCAACGACACTCTTCAGGCGCTGACCGCGAACGAGATCGGGGCGCTGACGGAGGGAGAGTTCGAGATCGAGTTTCCGCCCGACGCCCACCGGATCGGCGACTGGACCCTCGAGACGGCGCAGCGCAATCTGCGCGAGCTGCTGGCCGATCCTGAGGTCGATCTCGTCATCACCTGGGGGCTGATCGGGTCGCACCTGGTCTGCTGCTTCGGCGAGCTGCCGAAGCCGGTGATCGCACCGGTGATCCTCGATGCCGACCTCCAGGGGCTCAGCCGGGTCAACGGCGCCAGCGGGGTGAAGAACCTCTCCTACGTGGCCTTGCCGGACACGATCGTTCAGGAGGTCGAGACCTTCCGCGACATCGTCCCGTTCCGCAAGCTGGCGGTCGTCTCGTCGGCGGCCCTGCTCGAGGCGATTCCGGAGATCGAGCAGAACACGAGCCAGAGCCTCGAGGGGACCGGGATCGACTTCGAGTACGTGCCGGCGCGGGAGTCGGCCGAGGAGGTTCTGGCGGCGCTGCCGGCCGACATCGACGCGGTCTATGTGTGGCCGCTCTTCCAGTTCGGCCCGGGCGAGTACCGACGCCTGATCGACGGTTTCATCGACCGCGGGTTGCCGAGCTTCTCGGGGCTCGGCGGGGGGGATGTCGAGGCGGGGATGCTCGCCACCACCGGTACGCCGGAGTTCTTCCCCAAGCTCTCCCGCCGGATCGCTCTCAACGTCCAGCGCATACTGCTCGGCGAGGAACCGGGCGAGATCCCGGTCGATTTCAGCGTCCGCGAGCGGCTGGTGATCAACATGGCGACGGCGCGGGCGATCGACGTCTCGCCGCGCTGGGAGGTGCTGATCGAGGCCGAGCTGCTCCATGCCGAACCGCTCGAAGGGTCGTACCGGCTCGACTTCGACCAGGCGGTCAGCGAGGCGCTCCAGTCGAACGTCGATCTCGCCGCGGAGCGCCGGTCGCTCGAGGCGAGCGTCGAGGACGTCAGGCTGGCGGTGGCCGACCTGCTGCCCCAGCTCGATCTGACGGCCGGGACGAACCAGGTCGATCGCGACCGGGCGGCCGAGAGCTTCGGCAATCAACCCGAGCGTTCGACCTCGGTCGGCCTGGGCTTCTCGCACCTGCTGTTTTCACCGACCGTCGTCGCCAACCGGGCGATCCAGCGTGAGCTGCTGGCGAGCCGCGAACACGAGCTTCAGAACGCACGGCTCGACACCGCCCTCGAGGCGGGCTCCGCCTATCTCAACCTGCTGCGGGCACGGGCCTTCGAGCGCATTCAGCGCAACAACGTCGATCGCACCCGCTCGAATCTCGAGGTGGCGCAGGTGCGACGCGAGGTCGGTGCGGCGGCGGCCGGAGAGGTGGTCCGCTGGGAGAGCGAGATCGCCAGCGCCCGGCAGTCGCTGGTCTCGGCGGTCGCTTCCCGGCGCACTGCCGAGATCGCTCTCAACCGGCTGCTGCATCGCGATCTCGACGCTCCCATCGTGGTGAGCGAGATCGACACCGGAGCGAGCCGGGTGATGGCGGGCACCGACGAGTTCGAGACCTATGTCGGCACTCCACGCGGCTACCGCGCCTTCACCCGGTTCGTCGTCGGCGAAGGGCTTGAGCGCTCGCCGGCGCTGGCCGCGGTCGATGCCTCCGTCCGCGCACAGCAGCGCTTCGAGCGTGCCGCCCGGCTCGGTGCGTGGGCGCCGAGCTTCTCGCTCCAGGGGTCGCTCGAGGAGATCGTCTCGCGCTCCGGGGCGGGCGCCGACATGGTGCGCACCGACGACACCAACTGGAGCCTCGGGCTGTTCTCCTCGCTGCCGCTCTTCACCGGTGGCGCCCGCGGCGCCGTCCAGCGCCAGGCGGCGGTCGAGCTCGAGCGTCTCGGCCTCCTGAGGACCTCGCTGGCGGAGAAGATCGAGCAGGGGATCCTCATCGCGCTCGAGCAGGCGCGTGCGTCGAGGCTCGGAATGGAGCTCGCCGACCAGGCGGCCGATGCGGCTCGCGAGAACCTCGACCTGGTGGTGGATGCCTACGTCCGCGGGGCGGCGGCGCTGCTCGACCTGCTCGACGCCCAGACCGCCGCCCTCAATGCCGAGGAGGTCGCCTCCGACGCCCGCTACGATTTTCTGCTCGACTTCCTCGAGGCGAAGCGAGCGGCGAGTGCGATCGAACCGGCCGCCGACCCATCGGAACGGGCGGATTTCATGAGGAGGCTCCAGGAGTTCCTGGCGCAAGAGGGCGCCCTCGAGAACGGAGATCGACGATGAGAGTTCCAGTCCGCGGGTTCTGTATCGCCGGCGCCGCCGCGATGGTGTTCGGCTGCTCCGAGCCGCCGCCGGCAGAAACGGTGCTGCGGCCGGTGCGTACCGTCACGGTCAGCTCCAGCGCCGAGGCGCAGGTGCGAACGTTCGCCGGCCTGGCCAAGGCCGGCACCGAATCGCGCCTGAGCTTCCGGGTCGCGGGAACGGTCGAGCGCATCCCGGTGGTCGTCGGTCAGAAGGTCGAGCGCGGCGCGGTGCTGGCGGCGCTCGACACGACCGACTACGAGCTCCGGGTCCAGGAGGCGGTCGCCGGCCTCGCGCAGGCCGAAGCGGCCTCGCGCAACGCCGAAGCCGACTACGATAGGGTACGCGCCCTTTACGAGAACAACAACGCGTCGCGCCGCGAGCTCGACGCCGCGCGCGCCGGCTCGGAATCCTCGAGCGCCCAGGTCGACGCCGCCGCCAAGCGGCTCGAGCAGGCGCGTCAGCAGCTCTCCTACACGCGGCTGCGCTCGCCCGAGGCGGGCACGGTGGCGTCGAGCAACATCGAGGTCAACGAGGCGGTGCAGGCCGGCCAGATGGCATTCCTGCTGACTTCCGGCGGTAGTGCCGAAGTCGAGGTATCGCTGCCGGAGCAGTTGATCGCTTCCATCGAGCTCGGCCAGCAGGTCTCGGTGAGCTTCCCCGCGCTGCCGGGTCGCAGCTTCGATGCCACCGTCAGCGAGGCGGGTGCGGCCGCCGTCGGCACGGCGACGACGTTCCCGGTCGTCGTACGGCTGGCGAGTGCCGACCCGGACATCCGCTCCGGCATGGCGGCGGAGGTCGGCTTCCGCTTCGCTCCCAGCGCCGGCGCCGATCGGCTCGTGATTCCGGCAGTCGCGGTCGGCGAGGATCGCGAGGGCACCTACGTCTTCGTACTTGTCGAAGACGGTGAGGGGGCGGGGATCGTGCGCCGTCGCGCCGTTGCGGTCGGCGGGCTCTCCGATCGCGGGATCGAGGTTCTCGACGGAGTGCACATCGGCGATCGCGTCGTCACGGCCGGCGTGCGCCGCCTCTCGGACGGCGAGCGGGTGGCGGCGGAGACGGCCCCTTGAATCTCACCCGCACGGCGATCGAGCAGAACCGGGTCAGCCTCGTGCTGCTCGGCGTGATCGTCGTCGCGGGACTGCAGGCGTATCTCGGCATGCCGCGGGCGGAGGATCCCGGCTTCACGATCCGCACCGCGATGATCCTCACCTACTTCCCCGGCGCCAGCCCGGAGCGGGTCGAGCAGCTCGTCACCGACAAGCTGGAAAAGGCGATTCAGGAGATGCCGGAGGTCGACACGATCTCGAGCCAATCCAAGAACGGCGTCTCCGTGGTGCTGGTCGACATCCAGGAGCGCTACACGGAGATGCGCCCGATCTGGGACGACCTGCGGCGCAAGGTGCAGAGGGCGTCGGGGGAGCTGCCGGACGGCGTGATCGGCCCGAACGTCAACGACGAGTTCGGCGACGTCTTCGGCACCGTCGTCAACCTGACCGGCGACGGCTACACCTACGCCGAGCTCGAGGACGTCGCCGAGGCGGTGCGCGACGACCTGCTGCTGATCGACGAGGTCGCCAAGGTGGCGGTGCACGGTACCCAGGACGAGCGGGTGTTCGTCGAGTTCAACAACGCCAGGCTGGCGGAACTGGGACTCTCGCCGGGACAGCTCTCCGGGGTGCTCGAGAGCCGCAACATCATCAACCCGGGCGGCGAGGTACGCACGAACGACGAGGTGATCGTGCTGGAACCGTCGGGCAATTTCGAGTCGGTGGAGGATCTGGCGCGGACCATCCTCCGGCTTCCGGGCAGCGGCGAGCTGGTCTACCTCGAGGACGTCGCCACGGTGACCCGCGGATACATCGACCCTCCGGAGCGTCTGATGCGCGCCAGCGGTGTGCCCGGGCTGGCGCTCGCGGTGTCGCTGCGCGAAGGGGGCAACATCCTCGTGCTGGGCGAGAAGGTCGAGGCGGCGATCGAGCGTGCCCGCAACTCCTACCCGCACGGCATCGAGTTCGAGTTCACGCAGTTCCAGGCCGGCGAGGTGGCGAAGCGGGTCGACGACTTCGTCGGCAACCTGCTGCAGGCGGTCGGCATCGTCATGCTGGTGATGCTGGTGAGCCTGGGACTGCGCACCGGGCTGGTGGTGGCGAGTCTCATCCCGATGGCGATCGTCATGAGCTTCAACTTCATGTCGCTGTTCGACGTCGGCATCAACTCGATGTCGCTGGCGGCACTGATCATCGCGCTCGGTCTGCTGGTCGACAACGCGATCGTGATGTCCGAGTCGATCCTGGTCTCGACCGGGGAGGGCAAGAGCGTCAAGGAGGCGGCGATCGCGTCGGCGGCGGAGCTCAAGCTGCCGCTGCTGGTGTCGTCGCTGACGACCGCCGCAGCCTTCCTGCCGATCTACCTGGCCGAATCGGCGGTCGGCGAGTACACGGCGGCGCTCTTCCAGGTGGTGACGATCACGCTCCTGTGCTCGTGGCTGCTGGCGATCACGATGATCCCGCTCCTGTGCGTGCTCTTCCTCAAGGTGAAGAAGCAGGAGGGCGAGAGCTACGACTCCACCTTCTACCGTCGCTACCGCGGGCTGCTCCAACTGGCGTTGCGCAACCCGTGGAAGACCGTGGCGATCGTGGCGCTGGTGTTCTTCGGTTCGATGCAGCTCTTCGCCTTCGTGCCTGCGATCTTCTTCCCGCCCAACGAACGGGCGAGCCTGATCGCCGAGCTTCGGCTCCCGACCGGCACGCCGCTCGCCAGGACTTCGGAGCTGACCGCCGAGTTCGAGGCCTTCATGAGGGAGGAGTTGCTGGTGACGCCTGACGAGGCGGCCGCCGGCGCCGTCGGGCTCACCGATTGGGCGACCTTCGTCGGCGAGGGGGCGCCGCGCTTCTTCCTCTCCTACGGCCCCGAGCAGGCGAGCCCGGAGTACGCGATCATCGTCGCCAACGCGACGACACGCCCCTACATCGACGAGGCGGTCGAGACACTGCGGGTGTTCGCGCGTCGCTTCCCGGGTCTCAAGGCGCAGATCGACCCTCTGCCGCTGGGGCCTCCGGCGGGTGATCCGATCGAGGTGCGGGTCTCCGGGCCGGACAGCGACGTCGTCTTCCGGCTCGTCGATCAGGTCAAGCGTCGTCTCGGTGAAGTGGATGGCCCCCGCAACCTCGCCGACGACTGGGGGGCGCGCTCGAAGAAGCTCCTGGTGCGGGTCGACGAAGCGAGGGCACAGCGTGCAGGGGTGAGCAACCAGGACATCGCGCTGTCGCTCCAGACCGTGCTCTCGGGCATCACGACCACCGAGTACCGGGAGGACGACAAGATCATCCCGGTCACCCTTCGTTCGGTCGAGGCCGACCGGCTCGACCTCGGAAAGCTCTCGAGCCTCAACGTCTACTCGCAGGCGACCGGGCGCTCCCTCCCGCTCGAGCAGGTGGCCGATCTCGAGGTCGCCTGGCAGCCGGCGAACATCCGGCGGCGCAACCGGCTGCGGACGGTCACGGTGGCCGCCGATCTCGATCCCGGGTTCACTGCGATCGCCGTCAACCAGCAGCTCGTGCCGCTCCTCGACCAGGACCGCGCCGAGTGGCCGCTCGGTTACAGCTACGAGATCGGCGGCGAGGACGAGGCTTCCGAGGAGGCCAACGCCTCGATCGGCGCCAAGCTGCCGATCGCCGGGCTCCTGATCGTCCTGCTGCTGGTGGCGCAGTTCAACTCGCTGCGGCGACCGGCGATCATCCTGATCACGATCCCGCTGGGGATGATCGGCGTGATCTTCGGTCTGCTGGTGATGCGCTCGTACTTCGGCTTCATGACGCTCCTGGGGGTGGTGTCGCTCGCGGGCATCGTCATCAACAATGCCATCGTGCTGCTCGACCGGATCGAGATCGAGCAGCGCGAGAACGGTCTGTCGCCGCAGCGCGCGATCGTCGAGTCGGCGCAGCGCCGGCTGCGGCCGATCCTGCTGACGACGATGACGACGCTGGGCGGCCTCATCCCGCTCTATCTCGGCGGCGGCGTCATGTATCAACCGATGGCGGTGGCGATCATGTTCGGCCTCGTGTTCGCCACCCTGCTGACACTCGGAGTCGTTCCGGTCCTCTACTCCCTCTTCTTCCGGGTCTCTTTCGCCGAATTCCGCTACTCGCGCTGATCCGCGGGTCGCCTGTCCCGGCGGGCGCGGTGTGGGATAGCATGCCGCGATCGAAGGTTGGTTCGGGGGCGCCTCCTTCCGGGGCGAGGGCCGATCGACGATGAAGAACACGATCCTGCTGGTCGATGACGAAGAGGTCATCCGCTTCGGAATCCGGAGATTCTTCGAGCACCACGGCTACGAGGTGCTCGAAGCGGAGAGCTGTGCGAGCGCCGTGGCGCAGCTCGAGAACCGGCGGCCGGACCTGGCGTTGCTCGACTACAAGCTGCCGGACGGCGACGCACTCGAGCTGCTCGAGCGTCTCCAGAGTGGCGGCTCGCATCTGCCGACCGTCATCCTGACGGCCCACGGATCGATCGACCTCGCGGTGCGGGCGATCAAGGAAGGCGCCGAGCAGTTCCTCACCAAACCGGTGGAGCTCGAAGCGCTGCTGGTGATCGTCGAACGGGCGCTCGACAACCGCCGCAGCCGCCAGGTGGAGCGCGTGGAGCGGACCCGCAGGCGCAAGCGCGCCCTCGATCCGTTCGTCGGCTCGAGCGCGGCGATCGAGGATCTCGAGCAGGAGGCTCACCGCGTGCTCGAGGCGCGGAGCCCGATCCTGATCCAGGGCGAGACGGGCTCGGGCAAGGGGGTGCTGGCGAGCTGGCTTCATCGAAACGGTCCGCGCGCCCAGGAGGCGTTCCTCGACCTCAACTGCGCCGGGCTCTCGCGCGAGCTGGCGGAAAGCGAGCTCTTCGGCCATGCGCGCGGTGCTTTCACCGGCGCCGGCACGCAGAAGGAAGGACTTCTCGAGACGGCGCATCGCGGCACGGTCTTTCTCGACGAGATCGGCGATCTCGATCTCGACGTGCAACCGAAGCTGCTCAAGGTGATCGAGGGCCACGAGTTCCGTCGCCTGGGCGAGACCCAGACGCGCCGAGCCGACCTGCAGCTGATCGCCGCGACCCATCGCGACCTCGCGGCAATGGTCACCGAGCGCGAGTTCCGGGAGGACCTCTACTTCAGGCT
This sequence comes from Candidatus Multivoradales bacterium, assembly GCA_965223855.1. GTDB lineage: Bacteria > Acidobacteriota > Thermoanaerobaculia > Multivoradales > JAHEKO01 > CALZKB01. Next base: position 488,511 of record CBDCXM010000009.1, on the reverse strand, counting down.
CAGCACCTTTCCCTTGAGGGTCCCCTCGTTGCGCGAGCGTGTCGAGGATCTGCCGGTGCTGGCGCAGGAGATCCTCGATCGCGTCCATGGGCCTCGAAGTGCGGACGGCATCACGCTGTCGGACGACGCGCTCGACGCCCTCCAGGGCTACGGCTGGCCCGGCAACATCCGGGAGCTCAGGAACGTCCTCGAGCGCGCGGCGCTCCTTCAGGAGGGCGGCCGGATCCGCAGGCGCGACCTCCGACTGGGCGGTGCGACGACCCCTACGGAGCCCGAGGACGAGTCGGTCGACAGCGTGGTTCGCCGCCATATCGAGAGCGTGCTGGCCGAGGTCAACGGCAACGTGACCGCCGCCTCGCGGCGCCTGGGGATGGCGCGCAGCACGCTCTACCAGAAGATCAAGCAGTACGAGCTCGAGCCGTCCGACTTCTAGACGCGTCGTCCGGGATCCGGACGGGCCGCTTGACCTCACGCGATCCCGGCACGCCGTAAGTCTCCTCTCTACATAGATTTAGACCCTGTCCGACAGGGGGTCGAGCCTGGTACGTCCCTTGCTCTCAAGGGCTGAATACCCAGATCTCGTCGTCCCGACGAGTCCGAAGGTCGCCCGCTTCTCGGGGGTCGGCCGGGTCGAGAGACGTTGCAGAGGAGAGAGACCACACTGCGCCTCGTCGCCGAGGAGCCAGCTGCCACGCTTCCACCGGTACTGCCGGGTGAAGCGGGGCCGGCCGTCGCGGCGAAGGAGGAGAGCGCAACGCCGGCGCCGGACGAGCGCCGGCCGACGGTTCTGGTGGTCAGCCGCAGCGCCTCGACCGTGCGCTGGGGCAGCCGCTGGCTGCGTCGTTGGGGGTTCGAGGTGGCCGTGGTCGCCGACGGTGCCGCAGCGGTCGAGGCGGCCGGCTCGACCGCGCCGGCCATCGTCCTTGCGGAGGGTCTTCACCGGGTGGACGGCAGGTCGTTGCCGGCGGCGGTGCGGGAAGCGGCCGGCGACGACGGTCTGCCCGTGGTCACGCTGTGCAGTCGCGCCTCCGAGGCGGAGAGTGCGCTCGAGTGCGGCTCGACGGACGTCGTCCGCAAGCCGTGGAGCTGGAACCTCATCGGTCGCCGGCTCGAGCATCTCTCTCGGCTGCAGTTGGCGCGCCGCGCGGTCGAACAGGCCGGCGAGGCTCGGCACCTCGCGGAACGGTCGGCCTCGGAGGCGGAGAAGCGGCTCCGTCGCCTCGGTCAGGTCGATCATCTGACGGAACTGCCGAACCGGAAGCGCTTCGAAGCGCTCATCGATCGCGCGCTGACCAACTCGAGGCACGGGTGCGAGGTCGGCGTCCTCTACATGGACCTCGACCGTTTCCGCGCGATCAACGAGGTGGTCGGCCGCGAGGAGGGCGATCGCATCCTGCGCCAGGTGGCGGAGCGGCTGCAGAGCTGTGTCCAGCGCTCCGACCTCGTCCTGCGGAGCACTCCGGGCATCGGCACCGCAGCCCTGGCGCGTCTGAGCGGCGACGAGTTCACAGTGCTCCTGACCCACGTCTCGTCGCGCCACGAGGTGCTGCAGGCGGCCCGCAAGGTGCTGGAGGTGCTCGCTGACCCGTTCCAGGTGGCCGGCCGCGACCTCTACCTGTCGGCAACGGTGGGCATCTCACTTTCCGGCCGCAGGGTCGAGAGCGGCGAGGACCTGCTTCAGCACGCCGAGGTGGCGATGTCGGAGGCCAAGCGCCAGGGAGGCGGCGTGGTGCGCTCGTACGAGAGCTCGATGGAGGGCTTCTCGCAGCGCAAGGTCGACATTCACGAGCGACTGCGAAAGGCGCTCGAGGCGGATGAGCTGGAGCTGTACTACCAGCCGCTCATCTGTGCGGAGTCGGAGCGCATCGTCGCGGCCGAGGCGCTGCTGCGCTGGCGCCATCCGCAGCACGGGATCATTCGCCCGGCCGAGTTTCTCCCTTCCGCCGAGGGGACCGATCTGATGCTCGCGATCGGCAAGTGGGTCCTCGAGACGGCATGCCGTCAGCTCGCCGAGTGGCTCGCTTCGGATCTCCCGCGAGTGAGGATGGCGGTCAACATCGCCTCCTGCCAGCTGCGCCGATCGGATCTGGCGGCGCTCGTAGAAGAGGTGTTGAGCGACACCGGCGTCCCGCCGGAGCTGCTCGAACTGGAGCTGAGCGAGAAGGGGGTCCTGCGGCAGGATCGTGTCGTCCTCCAGCAGCTCCATCAGTTGAAGCGGCTCGGCGTCCGGCTCTCGGTCGACGACTTCGGAACCGGGCACTCGGCGATCGGCTACCTGAAGCGCTTTCCGCTCGACGTGCTCAAGATCGATCGCTCCTATGTGGCGGGCCTGGCGAGCAGCAGCAGCGACGCCGGCATCGCCTCCGCCATGGTGACGATGGCGCACAGCCTCGACCTCACGGTCGTCGCCGAAGGGGTCGAGCGCGCGCGCCAGAAGGAGCTGCTGCGAGCCTGGCGATGCGACGAGTTGCAGGGCTTTCACTTCTCTCCCGCGGTGCGAGCGGGAGAGTTTCGGCGGGCTCTCGAGGGCCAGGCCGAGATGGAGGCGGTGCCGGGGATCGAGGCCGGCGACCGCCAAGGCGCAGAGTCCTTCGCCCGCGACACAACCCGGGGCCGGGTTGCGGGGGAGGGCTCTGCGCGGGATGGAGACACGGTCGAGAGAGACGACCGGTAGGAACGAGGACCGAGAGGGACGGCCATGAAGAGAGACCAGCGATGGAAGGTCGCGGGACCGCGAGGAGGGCCATGGCGGCTGACGACCGCAACCTGGTTGACAGTCGTCGTCGGCTTCCTCGCGGGAGTGAACACCGCATCGGCATCGATGCGCTTCGACCATCTGACGATCGACGACGGGCTGTCGCAGAGCGCCGTGCTCGCCGTCCACCAGGACAGCCGCGGTTTCCTCTGGTTCGGTACGGAGGACGGGCTCAACCGCTATGACGGTCACGAGGTCCGTGTCTATTCGCACGAACGCGGCAACCCGGCGTCGCTGTCGGCGGACTATGTATGGGATCTCGACGAGGATGCGGCCGGCAGGCTGTGGATCGCGACCGTCGGCGGCGGCGTCAACCGCTTCGATCCCGTGACCGGGGCCTTCTCCTCCTACCGTCACGATCCGCAGAATCCGGCGAGTCTCGCGAGCGACCGCATCCGCTCCGTCCAGGTCGATGAGGACGGTTCGGTCTGGGTCGGAACGCTGGATGCGGGGCTCGATCGGCTCGACCCCCGAACGGGCGAGGTCGCCCATGTACGCCTGCGGCCGGAGAGCGACACAGCGGGAGTCGCCGACGCCGTCTATGCGGTTCACCGCGATTCGGAGGGCGTCGTCTGGGTGGCGACCGACGGTGGTCTCGTGCGGCTGGAGCCGGAAAGCGGGCGGGTCGAGCGCTTCGTCCACGACCCGGAGACGGCCGGCACGCTGCCCGCCGACGAGGTGCGGGCGATCCTCGAGGACCACTCGGGGGCTCTGTGGATCGGGACCTGGGGCGGCGGTCTGGCTCGCCTCGATCGTGAGGGCGGTTTCGTCACCTTTCGTCACGATCCGGCGGACCCGGCGAGCCTGCCGGACGACCGGATCCAGGCCCTGCTCGAGGATCGGGACGGTCGTCTCCTGATCGCCACACCGACCGGGCTGGCCATCCGGCATCGGGGGCGAGCCGTCTTCGAGAGCGAGCGCAACGATCCGCTCGACCGGCGGAGTCTCGCCTCCGACGTCGTGATGTCCCTCCACGAGGACCGTGGCGGTGTGGTGTGGCTCGGCACCCGGACCGCCGGGGTCGATCGCTGGAACCCGGCGACCCTCGCCTTCGGGCACGTCGCGCCGGGCAACGAAGAGACGGCGCTGCTGCTGGAGCCGAACGCCACCTCCTTCACCGAGGATCGCCGGGGTCGGCTGTGGGTCGGCACCTTCGGCGGCGGGATCGAGATCCTCGACCGCAGCGCCTGGACGGCGGAGCGGCTGCGCCATCGACCCGGCCGTCGTGACGCCCTGTCGAGCGACCGGGTCATGACTCTGCTGCGCGACCGCGAGGGCACCGTCTGGGTCGGGACGATGGGCGGCGGCCTCAACCGTCTGCGCGAGGACGGCTCGGTGCTCAGCGTCTACCGGCACGATCCCGCGGACGATACTTCGCTGCCGTCGGACGCGATCATGACCGTCTTCGAGGACGTTGGCGGTGCCGTCTGGGTCGGCACGTTCGGCGGCGGCCTGGCGCGGCTCGATGCCGCGACCGGCCGTTTCGTCCGCTACCGCCACGATCCCGACGGCGGCGCCGGTCTGACCGCCGGGCGCGTCACGAGCCTCGAGGACGGTCCTCGGGAGTGGCTCTGGATCGGCACCGAGGGCGGTGGCCTCAATGCGCTCGACCGGCGCACCGGCGAGTTCATGGCGCTGCGGCACGACCCGCTCGACACCGCGAGCCTCGGCTCGGACGTCGTCTATGCACTCCACGCCGATGCGTCGGGCGTGCTCTGGGTCGGAACCCGCGGCGGCGGGTTGAGCCGCGTCGACGGTCACCCCTCCTCTCCCCACAGCCTCACCGTCCGGACCTGGACCGAGCGCGACGGCCTGCCGGACGACGATATCTACGGGATTCTCGAATCGATGAGCGGTGAGCTGTGGCTGAGCACCAACCGCGGGCTGTCGCGCTTCGATCCGGAGTCCGAGACCTTCACCAACTTCGACGACAGCCACGGCCTCCAGGCCGACGAGTTCCATTTCGGATCCCACTACCGCAGCACCTCCGGCGAGCTGTTCTTCGGCGGGGTCAACGGCTTCAACGGCTTCTACCCCGACCGTCTGTCGGTCAACCGCCACGTTCCACCGGTCGTACTGACCCGGATCCTGCTGCAGCACCAGCCGCTCGACCTCGCGGCTTTGACGACAGGGGCGCCGATCGATCTCGGCTACCGCGACGACGTCGTCTCCTTCGAGTTCGCCGCTCTCGACTTCGCGGCGCCGGAGCGCAACCGCTTCACCTACCGGCTGGTGGGCTTCGACGAGGAGTGGACCGAAGCGGGATCCGAGCGCCGGGCGACCTACACCGATCTCGATGGCGGGAGCTATCGGTTCGAGGTCAGGGCGGCGAACAACGACGGCGTCTGGAACGAACAGGGGTTGACCGTGCCGGTCGAGGTCGAGAGCCCGCCCTGGGCGACGACCTGGGCCTACGGCCTCTACGCCGTCGCCGCTCTCGGCGCGCTGTTCGCCTACGGGGCGCTTCATCGACGACGGCTGCGTCGCGAGGAGGAGTACAGCGCGCAGCTCGAGCGCGAGGTAGAGACGCGCACGGGAGAGCTGGCGGAGCGGGCGAGGCAGCTCGAGACGCTCAACGAGAAGCTGGTGCAGGCGAGTCTCACCGACTCGCTGACCGGGATGGCGAACCGCCGCTATCTCTTCGAGTGGGTGGAGAAGGAGGTCGCTCAGCTCCAGCGCCAGTATGAAGAGCTCGCGACCGGCTCGATCGCGCCGGACAGCTTCGATCTCGTCTTCCTCATGATCGACCTCGACGAGTTCAAGAGCGTCAACGACACCTGTGGGCACTACGCCGGCGACCAGGTGCTAAGGGAGGTGCGGCAGGTGCTCGACGAGAGCTGCCGCATGCCCGATCTGATGATCCGATGGGGCGGCGACGAGTTTCTGGTGGTCGCCCGAGGCTCCAGTCCGGAGGAGGTCGCCCGGCTTGCCGAGCGGATCCGCTCCGAGATCGAAGAGCGCCCCTTCGTCGTCGAGGGCGGGCAGGTGGTCCGGCTGACCTGCTCGATCGGCGTTGCGTGCTACCCGTTCGTCAAGTCGGACCTCGAGACGATGTCCTGGGATCAGGTCGTCAACGTTGCGGACGTGGCCCTCTATGCCGCGAAGCGCAGCGGGCGCAACGCCTGGGTCGGGCTGTTCTCGACCGAGCGGACCTTCGCGCGCGGTCTGCTCCGCGGTCTGCGGGAGAACCCGGCGGCGCTGGTCGATGCCGGGGAGGTGGTCGCGATGACCTCGATCGAGGATCCGGCGAACCTCGCGTGGCAGCCGTTCCGGTCGCGCAGCTCGACCGCCCCACTGGTCGTCCCGGAGCCGTCCAGGTGGGCGGGCAATGAGGTGTAGCGACTGAGGAAGCGAAAAGCAGGGCGCAGAGCGTTCGAGGGTCGTGAAGATCCGCAAGGTGTCAGCCATCTGGTGTTTGGAGGTGAAGTCATGAAGTTCGTAGAGACACGCTCAGGTTCCGGGCGAGGCCGGTGGGGAAGTCGGTTCCTGCTGGTGCTGCTTCCACTGACCCTGGCTCTGACGGCCTGTACCGGCGCTCCTTCGCCGGTGCCGTCGGCTCACGGCCCTGCCGACCCGGTACCGACGCGCTCGATGATCGTCCGCGGTGCCGAGGTGGCCTCGCTGGTGGCGGCCGTCGAAGGTGTCGGTGGCACCGTCACCCACGAACTCGGGATCATCCGGGCGGTCGGCGCTCAACTGACTCCCGAGCAGGTCGAACGGTTGCGCGAGAGCGACGGCCTCGAGATCACCCCTGACCGCCCGCTGCACCTGCGGTCGGCCGTTCACACGGTCGCCGACCGCTTCGACACCATCGGCTACTCGAACGACGACGGCAGCCACAGCTGGAGCGGCAGCTGGGTCGAGGACGACGACGGCAGCGCCGACTCGGGTATGTGCCAGGTGCAGCACTCGCCGAGGTGCACCTCGGGAGCCTGTCTCGCCGTGCGGACCAGGAACCTGGCGTGCGACTCGGTGTGGAGGGAGGTCGATCTGAGCGCCGCAGTGGCGGCGACCCTCCGCTACCACTTCCACCAGACCCTCCGAGGCAGGGACGAGGTGGTGCTCGAGGTCTCGCCCGACGGCGGCGCGAGCTACGAGACGCTGCGCACCTATCACGCCTGGTCGGCGGCCGGGGGCTGGGAGGAGATCGACCTTTCCTCGTGGGTGGGACCGCAGACCCGGGTCCGCTTCCGGACCACCTCGTCCGGCCCGGGCAAGTTCGTCTGGATCGACGACGTCGAGGTGGAGTGGATCGAGAGCGACGGCGGCCCGCCGCCGCCACCATCGAGCGACAGCGCGGGCACGATCCGCGATCGGCTCGACGACGGCTCCTACGAGGGCGACGACGGCGACCTCTCCTGGTTCGGCGGCTGGCGCGAGCACGACGACGACTCCGCCGGCAGCGGGCGGATCCTGGTGCGGACCGACAGTCGCTGCTGGAGCGGTTCGTGCCTCGAGATGCAGGTCTGGGGCGGCTTTGGCCGCCATGTCACCCGCGCCGTCGATCTCAGCGGAGCCGTGGAGGCGTGGCTGTCGTTTCGCTATCAGCACGAGCTGATGCCGGGCGACCGCGTCGTCGTCGAGGGGAGTGCCGACCAGGGAGCGACCTTCGAGTTGCTCGCGATCTTCGAGAGGTCCAGCACGGTGGCCGGCGAGGTGTCCGCGGATCTCGGCGGGCTGATCAGTCCGACGACGCTGCTGCGCTTCCGGGTCGATGCCGAGGGCGGCGGCGGGAGGATGTGGATCGACGAGGTCGTCGTCGAGGTCGACGATTACGTGCCCGACGTGACCCACACCCGGCGGGTCAACGCAGGCCCGATTCACAGCGCCGGTATCACCGGGGCGGGGATCGGGGTCGCGGTGGTCGACACCGGGCTGTGGAACCACCCGGCCCTCGTCTCGGGCCCCCACGGGCCGCGGCTGCGGGTGCAGTACGACGCGGTCGCCGACACGATCGTCTCTCAGGAGGGCGCCGGAGTTCCGACCGACGGCTACGGCCACGGCACCCACGTCTCGAGCGTCATCGTCAACGGCGATTCCTCGCGCAGTAACGGCTTCCACGGCGTCGCCCCCGGCGCCGAGCTGATTTCGATCGGTGCGTTCGACGAGAACGGCCGCGGCTGTTATCTCGACGTCATCCGAGCCATCGACTTCGCGGTCCGCAACAGCGCCGCCTACGGCATCCGGGTGCTGAATCTCTCGTTCAGCGGCACCCCGGTGTCGCACTACTGGGACGACCCGCTCAACCAGGCGGTGATGGCGGCCTGGGAGGCGGGGTTGGTCGTGGTGGCGGCGGCCGGCAACGACGGTCCCGAGCCGATGACGATCGGGGTGCCCGGCAACGTCCCCTACATCATCACCGTGGGGGCGGTGTCGGACAACATCACGCAGCGGCCGACCGACGACTTCCTCACCTCGTTCTCGTCCGTCGGGCCGACTGTAGAAGGCTTCGTCAAGCCGGACGTCGTGGCGCCGGGAGGCCACGTGCTGGCGATCATGTCGGCCCAGTCGACGCTCGCCATCGAGCATCCCGACTTTCACGACGGCAACGACTACTTCATGATGTCCGGGACCTCCCAGGCCGCGGCGGTGGTCAGCGGCATTGCCGCCCTGCTGCTCGAACTCGAGCCGTTCCTGACTCCGGACGACATCAAGTGCCGTCTGCTCGATACCAGTCGCCCTGCGGTCGAGGAGGAGGTGCTGGCCTACAGCGTCTTCCAGCAGGGCGCCGGCCTCGTGGATGCCCTCGGCGCGATTCAGTCGTGGACGTTCGACTGCGCCAACGTCGGTCTCGACGTCCGTGCCGACCTCGCCGGCAGCCATCACTTCGGCGGTCCGGCCGACCTCGACTCCGACGGCAACTTCTTCATCGAAGGGGTCGACGGTTACCTGTGGGGCGGCGGCTATCTGTGGGGCAACGGCTACAACTGGCAGAAGGACTTCCTGTGGCCCGACGGCTATCTGTGGGGTAACGGCTACCTGTGGGGCAACGGGTATCTGTGGGGGACCTCGTACCCGTTCTGGGACACCCACGTTCCGTTCAGCAACGGCCTCACCGAGCCGATGTCGATCACCTCCTGGGTGCCTCAGGAGTAGAGACGGACGATTCGAGCATGCGGAGGTTGTATCCTTGGCGTTACCGAGCGAAGAGTCGACCTGGGGGGAGCGGCTCACGGTTTCGCCGGTATGGGGTTTCGGAGGGCGAATGAAGACGAAGTCGATTCTGGTTGTCGACGACGACCCGTACGTCGGTCGCCTTCTCGCTGACTTCGTCGAGGCGGAGGGGGGCAACGCGACGACCGCCACCGATCCGCGCAAGGCACTCGAGCGCGTGGTGAGCCGCTCGTTCGATCTCGTCGTCACCGACTTCGACATGCCGGTCTGGAACGGCGCGGACCTCGCCCGCAAGGTGCGGGCGATCGATCCGGAGCTGCCGGTCTGTCTGGTGACGGCCGACCGCCGCAAGCTCTCTGACACCGACCTCGAGCTCTTCGCGGCGGTTCTCGACAAGCCATTCTCGGGAGAGGACTTCACGGGGATGGTGCGCGATACGGTGCTCGACAGAGCCTCGCACCTGCCGCGTCCCGAGCGCTTCCCGGTCGACTGGCGGGTCGACTACATCCCGCTGTCGATCCCCGATCTGACCGCTGCGCAGCTCAACCCCCGACGGGCGTCGCTGCGCGACATCTCCGAGCACGGCCTTTCGTTCCTCACACACGAAGAGCTGCCGGAGCACCAGTTCGCAGCCTTCCTGATCTACCCGCCAAAGGCGAGCGACCCTTGCCTGATGGTCGGTGAGGTCCGCTGGACACGCGACGAGGAGGGGGCGACACTCTCCGGCACCCGTTCGCTCTTCTGGGGCTCGGAACGCGACAAGGCGTTCGTCCTCGCGGGGGTTGCGTGAGCTACGACTTCGAGGGCTTCGACCCCAACTCGCAGACGGCGTCGCGCCGCCAACTGAGGGCCGCCGACCAGGAACGCATCTACCGCCGCTTCGCTCATGCGGCGATGGTGCGGTCGCGAGCCGCTGCCGTGATGTGGCTCGCGGCGGTGGCCGCGCAGATGTTCGGGGTGTTGCCGTCGACGAGCTTTCTCGGGATCAGCGCCGCGCTGCTGTACGTCATCGCCATCAATCCGCCGACGCTGCTGGTGCTGCGGCGGCTCTCGACCCGCGGAGGAGTGATCGCCTGGTCGCTCGTCGTGCATGCGCTGGAGATCGTCGGCTACACGGCGGCGATCCACTTCTCGGGCGGCATCGAGGCGACCAACCTGACGCTGATCTACGCCGCACTGATCGCCTATGCGGGCTTTCTCGGCCGCGCCCGGATGCCGTTCCTCGTCGCCGGCATGTGCTCGCTGGCCTTCACGTTGATGGTCGTCGCCGAGCAGGTCGGCTGGCTCCCGCACCACGAGCTGATGGGCGCCCGACCGGTACCGTGGCGTACCCAGGTGATCGTGACGCTGGTGACCGTGTCCCTGCTCTTCGTGGTCGCTTCGCTGGCGGCGCGCGCATCGCGGTCGCTTTGGAGCTCGAAGCGGAAGCTGCGCGAAAGCGAGAGTCAGTTCCGGACGCTGGTCGACAACGTTCCCGGCATCGTCCACCTCTCGGTGCCGGGAGTCGAGCCGCGGATCCTCTTCCTCGGCGGGTCGGTGGAGGAGATGACCGGGCGCTCCGTCGATCAGCTCTCGGACGAGCTCAAGACGATGCTCGACCTCTGTCACCCCGAGGACCGCTCAGCGGTCGGTTCCAAGAAGGACCTGGCGGTGCTCGAGCGGACCGACTACGTCGTCGACTACCGCATTCGCAACGCCGACGGCGAGTGGTCGTGGGTCGAGGAGCGCGGCCAGCCGATCTTCGACGAGAAGGGCCGCCTGCAGCTCGTCTCCGGCATGGTGCTCGAGATCTCGGAGCGCAAGACGCTCGAGCGCGAGAAGTCGCTACGCCGGGTGATTCAGCAGGTCGCTCAGGAGTGGCAGGTGACCTTCGACACCGTCGAGTCGCCGGTGCTGATCCTCGACACCCTGGGGCGGATCCGGCGCCTCAACCGCGCGGCACAGCAACTGGCGACCCTGCCGTGGGACGAGGTGAAGGGGCGAAGACTCGGTTCCCTCGAGGGAGAACCGTGGGAGACGGCTGCGGAGCTGGTCAAGGCGGTTCAGGAGACCGAGGAGCGGGGTCAGTCGATGCACCGCACGACCTCGTCGGAGACCCGCTACTGGCAGCTCACCGCGACGCTCACGAGGCGCTTCTGGGACGAGCGGGTCGTGCTGGTGCTCCAGGACGCGACCGAGGTCGTCGAGCTCGAGGACTCATTGCGCCGCGGCGAGAAGCTGGCGGCGATCGGCGCACTCGTCGGCGGTGTCGCCCACGAGGTGCGTAACCCCCTGTTCGGGGTTTCCGCGACTCTCGACGCGATGCGGGCGAGCTTCGCCGACGACACCGACCTGCGCCCCTATCTCGACGGCCTGCGATCGCAGGTCGATCGGATGACGAACCTGATGAACGGGCTGCTCGCCTACGGCCGCTCGGCGGGCCTCGAGCGCAAGGACGGCAGTCTCCACGAGGTGATCGAGCGCGCCGCCGAGGACTGCTCACCGCTGGCAGCCGAGGTTCGGGTCGCGGTCGAACTCGAACTCGAGCTCGAGCTCGACGACGCCGTCGTGCCGATGAACCGTGAGGCGGTGGTGTCGCTGTTCTCCAATCTGATCTCGAACGCCCTCCAGCATTCCCCACCCGGCTCGACGGTCTCGGTCATGGCCGGTACCCACGAGGACGCCGAGGGCGATCTCTGGGTCGACGCCACGGTTCACGACCAGGGCAGGGGCTTCGGCGTCGAGGCGCTCGAGCGCGGCTGCGAGCCGTTCTTCTCCCGGCGCCCCGGGGGGCTGGGGCTCGGACTGGCGATCGTCGAGCGGATCGTCGAGGACCACGGCGGCCGGCTGCGGCTCACCAACGGCGATGAGGGCGGAGCGCGGGTGCGCGTCCGCCTGCCCGCCGAGCGCCGGCAACCGGACACGGAAGAGAAGCCGCGACTCGCTCTCGCCTGAGGGCCTGCCGGAGGGACTGTCTCCGTCGGGTCGAGGGGGGAGAGGTCGTTAGAATCCCGGCATGCTGCTCTACCGCCTCGGCCCGGAGGGGTTTCATGCGGCCCGCGAGGCCGAAGGCGAACCGCTGCGGGTGCTCTTCTCCGACCCGTTCGAGACGCGACCCGGCGGCTGGGAGTTCGGGCGCGAGGTCGAGGAGGGGGGCGGCCTGCTGCCGCCGGTGCTGCCGGGGAAGATCGTCGGCGTCGGCCGCAACTACCGCGAGCATGCCGCCGAGCTCGACAACCCGATGCCGGAAGAGCCGCTCCTCTTCCTCAAGGCGCCGAGCTCGGTGATCGGTCCCGGGGCGCCGATCGTGCTGCCGCCGGAGAGCGAGCGGGTGGAGTACGAGGGGGAGATTGCCGTGGTGGTGCGCCACCGCCTGACCCGCGCTACGCCCGAGCAGGCGCGCGGCGCCATCCTCGGCGTGACGGCGGCGTGCGACGTCACCGCGCGCGACCTCCAGAGGAAGGACGCGACGTTCGCGCGCGGCAAGTCGTTCGACACGTTCTGCCCGCTCGGCCCGGCGATCCAGGTCGAGCCCGATCTGGAGGCCCTCGAGGTGGTTACGCGCATCGGTGGCGAGGGGCGCCAGCGCGGCTCGGTGGCCGACATGGAGTGGGGGATCGTCGAGCAGCTGGTCTACATCTCGCGGATGATGACCCTCGAGCCGGGTGACCTGGTGCTGACCGGAACCCCCGCTGGAGTGGGACCGCTCGCCCCCGGCGACCGGGTCGAAATCGAGGTCTCCTCGGTCGGCACGCTCGAGAGCCGGGTGGAGGCTGCCGAGTGGTGACGCTCGCCGGCGGCGGGGGACGGGCATGAAGCGCTCGCGCTTCGAACGTGACGGATCCGCGCCCGGTCAGGGCGTGCCCGGCAGTGTCCCTTCACCGGGCGGCTCGGCCGACCTCGGGCCGCTCGGCCCCAGAGTCGCGGCCGGCGTCGCCACGGCGGCACTGGCGATCCCGGCGGTCCACTATCTGCGCGGTCTGCCGTGGGCCTACGCCACGATGAGCGGCCTGGCGTTCGGCGCGCTCGCTTTCCTGGTCGTCCGGGCGGTGCAGAACCTGTCTTCGTGGAGGCCGCGCGAATGAGCCGCCTGGGCGAGCCGTCTCAGAGACGGCTCCATGGGACGATGACGAGCGCCAGCGGCAGCAGCAGATGGACGACTCCACCGCCGATCCAGCCGATCATCAGCAACCCCATCCACGCCGCGAAGGCGATGCACGCCAGGACGATGCGCTGGTCCCTGCTCACCGGTCGAGACGCTAGCACAGCGTTCGCCGTCATCAGGAGCGAGCGATGAACCCGTTGCGGGTGCGCGCGGTGACGCTCGACGCGACCGGGACGCTGTTTCACAGTCCTCGATTGGGGCAGGTCTATGCCGAGGTTCTCACCCGCCACGGCTACGCCGTCGACGCGCTGGCCGCGCGCGAACTGATCCTCGAGGTGTGGCAGGAGTTCGACTGCGCCAACGACACCGGCAGCGATCGCTTCGGCACCCATCCGGAAGGCGCCGCCGGCTGGTGGCGGCGCTTCCTCGAGCGCTTCTGCGAGCACCTCGACGCTCCGCCCCCGACCCGCTTCGCGGCTGCGGAGCTCTACGACCGCTTCGGCCGGGCCGAGGCATGGTCGCTCTACCCGGAGGTCGAATCGACGCTGGCGGCGCTGCGGCGTGCCGGTCTGCGAGTGGCGGTGATCGCCAACTGGGACGAGCGGCTGCCACGGCTCCTGGCCCGACTCGGGATCGGCGAGGCGTTCGAGTCGATCGTCACCTCCCAGGGGGCGGGCGTCGAGAAACCGCATCCTCTGATCTTCCAGACCGCTCTGAGCCTGCTCGAGCTGCCGGCCGAGCAGGTGCTGCACCTGGGCGATCGCGAGCTCGAAGATGTCGAGGGCCCGAAGGCGCTGGGGATGCATGCCCGTCGGGTCGATCGCTCGATCGGCGCCGACCTCCGCACGCTCACCCGCGAGCTGACGGTGGTCGCTGAGAGCTCTGTTAGATTCGTCACATGAGAAATGCCTGCCTGCTAGCCGGCTTGCTCGTCGTTCTCGGCGGTTGCCGCGCCACCGAGGCGCCCGAGCCCGAGGTGCTCGAGACCGAGGACGTCGCCGCACCGGTCGATGCCAACCTGACGACCGACTACGATCTGCAGGCGCGCTCGGCGGAGGACAACACCGGCGTGAGAATGCCGGGCGACTTCCCCTCCGACCTGCCGCTCTACGCGTCCGCCAGCCTCATCAACTACGGGCCCGCGACCTCCGGCCGCAGCTTCATCGAACTGTCGGTACCGGCCCAGCCGTCGGTCGTCGAACGGCGCTACAAGCAGCAGTTGCGTTCCTCCGGCTGGACCGAGCTCGAGGACGGGGCGTTCGAGCGCGGCGGGCGCCAGGTGCAGGTGAGCTACCGGCAGGGCACCCCCGGAACCTGGGTGCGGATCGAGTATCCGGTCTGAGATGCCCGAGTCTCCGACCGATCCGCAGCCCCTCTCCAGGCTGGTCCCGGCGTGAGCGGCAGGCCCTCGGGAGGCCCCGGTTGGATGGGGGCCTACAGCAAGGGGTTCGAGCTGCTCGGCGCGGTGGTCGGGATGGGTCTCTTCGGCTACTGGATCGGCGGGTACTGGGAGAAGTCGACGCTCGGACTCGCGATCGGGGGCGTTCTCGGAATCGTCGGCGGCATGTATAATCTTGTGCGTCAGGGCCTCGGTGCCAACCGGCGGTCTTCGACGAAGCGAGGGAATCCGGAGACATAACGAACGTGGGTTCCGGTGGTCATGGTGCCGCCACGCTGTTTCTGCGGCTGGCCACGACACTGATCCTCGCGAGCGGCGCGCTGGCGGCGCTCGGGTGGTTTCCCACACAGAATCTCGGAGGTGCGTCAGGCATACGAGCGATGCTGGCAGGAATCGGGGTGAGCCTCGCGGCTTCCCTGCTTGGAATCCTGCCGGTGTTGCGGTCTCGATCGGGAGGGAACGCGTCCCAGGAGATGGTCACCCTGCTCGGGGGGACCTCGCTGCGGATGGCGGTCGCCCTGGGGCTTTCCCTGGTGGTGGTGCTCGGAAGCGAGATCGCCCGCAAGCCGTTCCTCGTCTGGGTCGGGATCAGCTACCTCGCCCTCCTGCCGATCGACATCCTCCTGACGCTTTCCGCGACCCGCAGCAACGACCCTCGAAACGACTGACCGCGAGCAAGCAGACATGGCCGCTTCCAACCCTCTCTCCCACGTCGTCCAGCACCCGATCCATCAGATCGACGCCGACTTCGGCCCGTTGACGCCCGAGCAGAAGCTGACGGTCTTCTCCGACCACATCAGCATGATCGTGCTGGCGTTCTTCGTGCTCGTCCTGGTGCTGCCGCGTTCGCTCAGGAAGAAGTCGAGCGAGGGGATCGAGCGCCTCGTGCCGAGCGGTTTCGGCAACGGCATCGAGGCGATCTGCTCGTACTTCCGCAACGACATCGCCCGCCCCAACCTGGGGGAGTACACCGACCGCTTCATCCCCTACATCTGGACGGTGTTCTTCTTCGTCCTGTCGCTCAACCTGCTCGGCCTGCTGCCGATCGGCGCGATCAGCCCGTTCGTCAGCCCGGTCTACATCGGCGGCACGGCGACCGCCAACATCTGGGTGACGGCGACGCTCGCGACCCTGACGCTCTTCATGATGGTCTACAACGGCCTCAGGATCGGCGGCAAGCACTTCGTCGCCCATCTGTGCCCGGGGCCGCTGTGGCTCGCGCCGCTTCTGGTGCCGCTCGAGATCATCGGCTTCATCGCCAAGACCTTCGCCCTGACGGTGCGTCTGTTTGCCAACATGGTCGCCGGCCACATCATCCTCGCGGTGTTGCTGAGCTTCATCCTCTCGGCGGGCGCGGCGAGCACCGGCCTCGGCTTCGGCATCGCCGTACCGGTGGTGGTCGGCTCGGTCGCGATCACCTTCCTCGAGATTCTCGTCGCCTTCATTCAGGCGTTCATCTTCACCTTCCTCACCGTCATGTTCATCGGTCAGTCGATCCTGTTCCACCACGACGACCACGAGGAGGCTCACGCTCACTAGAGCAAGTTCCAGATCTTCGCCATGCCCGGACAAGCGCGGGGCACGCGGGCCACGAGGCGTGACTGCGATGGCGAATTCGAACGGGGGGTCTGCCCCGCCGGACTCCCGAAAAAAAGGAAACACCTCATGAACAAGAAGTTCGCAAAGTTCGCTCTGGTGGCGATCGTCTTCGGCCTCGGCCTGATGCTCGCTCCCGCCGCGTTCGCCGCCGAAGAGGGTGGCGCTCTGCTGACGACGGACGGTGCCCGCAAGCTGGGCGGCGCGATCGGCGCCGGTCTGGCGGTGATGGGCGGCGCGGCCGGTATCGGCCGGATCGGCGGCAGTGCCGTCGAGTCGATGGCGCGCCAGCCCGAGGCGGCCGACAAGATCAGCCCGGCGATGCTGCTCACCGCAGCCTTCGTCGAAGGCGCGACGCTCTTCGCCGTTCTCGTCGGACTGCTCGCGGTTCTCTGACGCAATACCCGGCGGGCCGGGGCGTTCGGCGCCCCGGCCGCCGTTGATCCCCGGGCTTTGCAGCCCGACGGAAGGGTCGCTATGACTCGATTCACGACAGCCAAGACCACCGTGCTCACCCTGCTGGTCCTCGCGATCGCCGGCGCCGGAGCGGCCCATGCCGCGGGCGGCGGTGGCGGAGAGTCCAATCTCTTCGCCGGCGATCTCGGCAACGCGATCTGGACGCTCGTCATCTTCCTGCTGGCGGTCTTCTTTCTCGGCAAGTTCGCCTGGGGGCCGCTGCTCTCGACACTCCAGGAGCGCGAGAGCTTCATCCGCGAATCGCTCGAGCAGGCGAAGAGCGACCGCGAAGAGGCGGCGGCGACGCTTCAGGAATACACCGACAAGCTCAACGACGCCCGCGCCGAGGCGACGGCGATCGTCGAGGAGGGGCGCCGCGACGCCGAGGTGGTCAAGGCGACCATCGAGGAGGAGGCTCGCGGCGAGGCGTCGAAAATGCTCGCCCGAGCCAAGCGCGAGATCGAGATCGCCAGGTCGACTGCGGTGCGGGAGCTCTACGAGACCAGCGCCAGGGTGGCGACCGACATCGCCTCGAAGGTGATCGCGCGCGAAGTGAAGGCCGAGGATCACGAGCGCCTGATCGAGGACGCGATCGCCAAGCTCGGCGAGCAGAACCTCAACTGAGCCACTGAACGCGCCATGAGCCATCACGTCAACGATCGCGAACTCTCGATCGCCCGCGTCTACGCCGAGTCCGTCCTCGGGCTGGCCGAGGAACGCGGCATCGGCGATGCCGTGCTCGAAGAGCTCGACGATCTCGTCGCCCTGCAGGATCGCGATCCGGACCTCGAGCGCTTCTTCTCGAGCCCGCTGGTCGACGTCGATGCGCGACGCGACACGCTCGAGAAGGTCCTGCGGGGGCAGGCGGACGACCTGGTCGTCGACACCCTGCAGGTGATGAACAGGAAAGGCCGTCTCGGCCTGATCCGGGCGCTGGCCGTCGCCTACCGCCAGGCGCTCGACGAACTGCGGGGTCGGGTGGATGCGACGGTCGTCTCGGCGACCCCGCTCACCGAGGCGCTGCGCACCAGACTTACGGACACGCTGGGCCGCATCACCGGAAAGAAGGTGCGCCTGGCAGAAACGGTCGACCCGAAGACGCTCGGCGGCATCGTCGTGTCGGTGGGCGACCGCAAGATCGACTACAGCCTGGCGACGGACCTGCGCCAGTTGGATGACCAGTTGCGGGAACGTGCGACGCACGAGATCCACAACGCGACGACCTGAGAGAGGTATCTGAGATGAAGTTCAAGGTGGATGAGATTTCGTCGGTCCTGACCGAAGAGATCAGCAACTACCGGACCGAGGTGGACCTGTCCGAAGTTGGCCGCGTGCTCGAGGTCGGCGACGGCATCGCTCGCGTCTACGGCCTGACCAACGCACTCGCTGGGGAGCAGTTGCAGTTCGAGAACGGCGAGTACGGCCAGGTGTTCAACCTCGAAGAGGGGTCGGTCGGCGTCGTCATCTTCGGCGACTACCTGTCGATCAAGGAGGGCGACGAGGTTCGTCGCACCGGCGAGCTGCTGTCGGTGCCGTGCGGCGAGGCGCTCGTCGGCCGCGTGGTCGATCCCCTCGGCCGCCCGCTCGACGGCCTGGGAACGGTCGAGACGCCGCATCGGCGGCCGCTCGAGTTCAAGGCGCCGGGCATCGCCGCTCGCCAGCCTGTCGACGAGCCGCTCCAGACCGGTGTCAAGGCGATCGACGGCATGATCCCGATCGGCCGTGGCCAGCGCGAGCTGATCATCGGCGACCGCAAGACCGGCAAGACGGCGATCGCCCTCGACGCGATCGTCAACCAGAAGGGTGGCGACGTCGTCTGCATCTACGTCGCCGTCGGCCAGAAGGAGTCGACCGTGGTCGGCACGGTCGAGAAGCTGCGCGAGCTCGGCGCGATGGACTACACCATCGTCGTCTCCGCTTCGGCTTCCGACCCGGCGCCGCTCCAGTACATCGCCCCCTACGCCGGCGCGGCGATGGCCGAGTACTTCATGTACCAGCAGGGCAAGGCGACGCTGGTGATCTACGACGATCTCTCGAAGCAGGCGCACGCCTACCGCCAGCTCTCGCTGCTGCTGCGTCGCCCGCCGGGTCGTGAGGCGTACCCCGGCGACGTCTTCTATCTCCATTCCCGCCTGCTCGAGCGCGCCGTCAAGCTGCGCGACGAGTACGCGATCGTGCGCGCCGAGACCGACGACGCCACCACCGACCGCTCGGTCGCGGTGACCGATCTCGACGCGATGAAGGAGCACGCTCCCGACGACCCCGCCGGTCTCTACCACCGGGGCGAAGGGCTGGAGCGGGCCGAGGCGGCCGTCGAGGCGGCCGGCGGCGGCTACAAGGTGCACAAGTTCCCCGACAGCGGCGGCTCGATGACCGCGCTGCCGATCATCGAGACCCTCGAAGGCGAGGTCTCGGCCTACATTCCGACCAACGTGATCTCGATCACCGACGGCCAGATCTTCCTCGAGCCCGATCTCTTCTTCGCCGGTGTCCGGCCGGCGGTCAACGTCGGTATCTCGGTGTCGCGTGTCGGTGGAAACGCACAGATCAAGGCGATGAAGAAGCTCGCCGGTTCGTTGCGACTCGATCTGGCGGCGTTCCGCGCCCTCGAGGCATTCGCGCAGCTCGGCACCGAGCTCGACGACGCCACGCAGAAGCAGCTCGATCGCGGTGCCCGCATGGTCGAGCTGCTCAAGCAGCCGCAGTACGAGCCGTTCTCTGTCGCCGAGCAGGTGGTTTCGATCTTCGCCGGCACCAAGGGCTACCTCGACGATCTCGACGTGGCGAAGGTCGCCGACTTCGAGAGCGAACTTCTCGGCCACGTGCGCGACGAGTTCCCGGAGATCCTCGAAGAGATCGGCTCCACCGGCAAGCTCTCCGACGAGCTCTCCGAGACCCTCGGTGGCGTCGTCGGCAACTTCAAGCAGCAGTTCCTCTCCGACTGAGCGACCCCTCCTCGAGCTGAGCCATGGCCAACCGTAGAGTTCTCGTCAAGCGCCGCAGCGCGACGCGCAACATCCGCAAGATCACGCGGACGATGCAGCTGATCGCCACGGCGCGCTTCCAGGCGGCGTTCAATCGCGCCACCGCCGGCAAGCCGTACACCGAGAAGCTGGCGCAGCTCGTCGGCGGTCTCGCCCGAGCGGCGGACGGTCTCGACCACCCGCTGATGCAGGTGCACGAGGGGGTCGACCGCGAAGCGTTGCTGGTGCTGACATCCGATCGGGGCCTTTGCGGCGGCTACAACGCCAACGTCCTCAAGGCGACGATGGATCACATCGACGCGCGCCGCGACGACGGTGTCGAGAGCGAGGTCACCATGGTCGGCGGCAAAGGGGTCGCCAACTTCGCCTTCCGCAATCGACCGGTGGCCGACGAGATTACCGGCCTCGGCGACAGTCCGCGCTTCGACCAGGTCGAGCCGGTCGCCAACCGGCTGATGGACGCCTTCGTGCGCGGTGAGATCGCCGCCCTTCACGTCGGCTACATGAAGTTCGTCTCGACCGGCAAGCAGATTCCCGTCATCGAGCAGATTCTGCCGCTCTCCTACGAAGCCCCCGAGGGCGAGGAAGGCGGCGCCAACGTCGAGTACGAGTTCTCGCCCAGTCCGCAGGAGCTGCTCGACGAGCTGCTGCCGGCGACCGTGCGTGTGCGCATCTTCCAGGCGTTCACGGACGCGGCGGTCAGCGAGCAGGTAGCGCGGATGGTGGCGATGAAGGCCGCCACCGACGCCGCCGAAGACATGATCAAGCGCCTGACGATGCAGTACAACCGGGCGCGCCAAACCCAGGTCACCATGGAGCTGCTCGACATCGTCGGCGGCGCCAATGCACTCGCCTGACGGCGAAGCCCATAGGAAGTCACCAAGATGAGCAAGAACACCGGAAAGGTCACGCAGGTCATCGGCTCGATTCTCGACGCCCAGTTCTCCGAGGAGAGCCTGCCCAAGATCTACAACGCCCTCAAGGTCGATGTGGCGCGCACCGTGCTCGGCGAGACGACGACCGAGACGCTGTGGTGCGAGGTTGCCCAGCACCTCGGCGGCGGTCGCGTGCGAGCGGTGGCGCTCGACTCGACCGACGGTCTCAAGCGCGGTGCCACGATCACCGACACCGGCGGCCCGATCGAGGTGCCGGTCGGCGAGGAGACGCTCGGCCGGGTCTTCAACCTGGTGGGCGACCCGATCGACGACCGCGGTCCGATCGAGACGACGGCGCGGCGCGCCATCCATCAAGAGCCGCCGCTCCTCGAGAACCTGTCGTCGAAGACCGAGATGTTCGAGACCGGCATCAAGGTGATGGACCTGCTCTGCCCGCTGGTGCGTGGTGGTAAGGCCGGTCTCTTCGGTGGCGCCGGCGTCGGCAAGACGGTCATCATTCAGGAGCTGATCGCCCGCCTCGCCCGCTTCCACAGCGGCTACTCCTGCTTCGCCGGCGTCGGCGAGCGGACCCGTGAGGGCAACGACCTGTGGCTCGAGATGCAGGAGGCGAAGATCGGCGACACCGGCAAGAGCGTCATCGACCAGACTGTGATGGTCTTCGGTCAGATGAACGAGCCGCCGGGCGCCCGTCTGCGTGTCGCTCTTTCGGCACTGACGATGGCGGAGCACTTCCGCGATCAGACCGGTACCGACACCCTGCTCTTCATCGACAACATCTTCCGCTTCACCCAGGCAGGCTCCGAGGTCTCGGCGCTGCTGGGCCGCATGCCTTCGGCGGTCGGCTACCAGCCGACGCTGGGTACCGAGATGGGTGAGCTCCAGGAGCGCATCACCTCGACCAAGGCGGGATCGGTGACGTCGATCCAGGCGATCTACGTGCCGGCGGACGACTACACCGACCCGGCGCCCGCGGCCGCCTTCACCCACCTCGACTCGACCGTGAACCTCGAGCGCTCGATCGCCGAGAAGGGCATCTACCCGGCGGTCGATCCGCTCGCCTCGTCGAGCCGCATCGTCGCCCCCGAGATCCTCGGCAAGCACCACTACCAGGTGGCGCGGAAGGTCCAGCAGATCCTGCAGCGCTACAAGGACCTCCAGGACATCATCGCCATCCTCGGCGTCGACGAGCTCTCCGAGGAGGACAAGGTCATCGTCCGCCGCGCCCGCAAGATCGAGCGCTTCCTCTCGCAGCCGTTCTTCACCGCCGAGCAGTTCACCGGCTTCTCGGGCATCTACGTCAAGCTCGAAGACACGATCCGCTCCTTCGACGAGCTGTGTGACGGCAAGTGGGACCACCTGCCCGACAACGCCTTCATGTACGTCGGCACGATCGAAGATGCGGCGAAGAAGGCCGAGGAGATGGCGGCGGCCTGACGGGCCGAAGCCGGCAGACGATGAGCGGCACGTTCACGCTCAGTGTGGTCACGCCCGAGGAGGCGGTGCTCGACGTCGAGGCGACGTCGGTCACGCTGCCTGCGCACGACGGTGAGATCGGCTTCCTGCGCGATCGCGCGCCGCTGCTGGTGAAGCTCGACGTAGGACTGCTGCGCGCCGAGACCGCCGAAGGGAAGACGTCGCTCTACGTCGACGGCGGCTTCGCCGAGATGGTCGACAACCGGCTGACGGTGCTGACCGAGGATGCCCGCGATCCGGAGAGTTTCGATCGCGAGAGTGCTGCTGCGGCGATGGCCGAGGCGCAGGCGCTGCCGGCGAACGACGAGATCGCCCTCGCTCAGCGCGAGAAGGCACTGCGGCGGGCCCGCGTCCAGGCGCGCCTCGCCGGCTGACGTTCCGGCCGCTCAGGGGCCGACCCGCAACCCGAGGCCGGTCGGGCCTTCCGGGTCAGGTTTCTCGGGTCACGCCGACCAGATCACGCTTTCCAGGTCCACGTGCCGCTGATCCGGTCGGCCAGCGACCGGCCGGAGAGCGCCAGCAGGGTTCCCAACCCGGCCGTCGCCACGGTCACCGTCACGCCGACGAAGCGGCGGATGGCCTGCGGAATCGAGACCGGCAGGTCGCCCTCGGCGCGGGCACGCAGCCCAGTCACCGCCATGCCGGGGGTGCGCCCCCAGAACGTCAGCGGCACGAGGTGGTAGACGAAGGCAAAGGCCGCCATGACGATGGCGAGCGGCAGGAGATGGCGTTGCTGCACCTCGACTCCGAGCTGGTCGGCGCCGGCGATCAGGAGGCCGGCGGTCGCGACGTGCACCACGAGGTCGATCGACCCGGCGACGAGACGCGCCACGAGTCCAGCCGGCTTTCTCTGCGGGAGCGTCGTGGCGAGGAGCGGGTCGAAGTTGTCCTCCTCTTCGCCGCCCGAGCTTCCCTCCGGGTCCCCATCCTCGTTCCTGTCGTCGTCTTCGGGGTTGCGAACCGCGTCGAGGTTCAGCTCGCCGGTAATGAGGGTCGAGGAGAGTGCATCCTCCGTGGCCGAGGGCGGCGTCGCTTCCGGCTCGGGAGCGTCGAGGTCGATCGTTTCGACGACCACGACGTCGGGATCGACGTCGCCCGCCTCGTCCGAAGAGGGCGTGTCGTCGGACTCGAAGAGCGGAAGCTCGAGAGGTTCGTCGCTCACCGGAACGGGAGGTACTTGACGAAGATGCGGTAGAGCAGGTCCGCCGGCCGGTCTGCGTAGGTGTCACAGAAACGAGCCAGCCGCTCGACGCCGGCATCCTCGGGGTCGAGCTCTCCGGCGCGCTCCAGCTTTTCGTCCGCCGCTACGACGTCGCCGCGCTGAAGGTCGCGGATCCCCAGGTTGTAGTAGGAGTTGACCATCAGGCGGATGATGTCGCGGTCTTCGGGAGCGTCTGCATGGAGCCGCCAGAGCTCCGGCAGGACGAACTCCCAGTCTCCCTGACGGTACATCTCGATCTGCGAATCGAGAGGCGCGAGGCGCTGCCGGACCTCTTCGAGGATCAGCTCCTCTTCGGCTTCGAGCGGCGCGCTCTCCGCCGCCTCGTCCAACAGCTCGGCGGCGAGCAGGTACTCCTGCGCATCACGTGCGGCGAGCGCGCTCGCCACCCTCGAGTCGCGCACGGCGATCTGGGCCGGGCTCGGCCCCTGCGGCTCGTCGGCCACCTCTTCGTCGGGTGCCTCCCACTGAGCGATCAGCGACTGCGCCTCGGCGTACTGCGGGTGGTCGGTCGACAGCCGGCTGAGCTGACCGATCGCCATGGAAGTCTGCCCCTGGTCGTGGAGCTTCTGCGCCCGCGCCAGGATGTCGGGTCTGGCGCTCCCCACTGCTTCGTCGGAGTTCGGCAGCAGCGCGTCTCGTTTCCAGTACGCCACGGCCAGCAGGACGAGCAGCAGCGCGAGACCGGCCCCGGCGATGGTGAGGAACTTTTTCTGCAGCAGCCCGCCGCGCCTGGCGGCGGGCTGCTTCGCGGGAGCTTCGGCTTCGCCGACCCCCGCGTCCAGCTCGAAGTCGTCGAAACCGGCCCCGGTCACGCTGCCGGCGGCGCCCGGCGCAGGCGCGCCGGGATCGGGAGGCATCATGATCTCGGCATCCGAGGCGCCGAGATCGAGTCCCTCGATCGATCCCGCCGCGGGCCCGGGTTCGGGGTCGGGTGCGTCGAGAATCTCGCCGACCTGGCGCGCGTCCATCCGATCGAGGTACTCCTTCGCACCCGCGTGGCCGCTATCGAGCTCGAGGACCTTCTCGAACAGCTCGCGCGCCTTGTCGGTGGTGCCGAGTTCCCACAGCGAGACCGCCTCGTGGAACGCCTCTTCGATCTGGCGCTCGCTCTCGGCCTTCATGCGGCGCGCCTTCTCGATCCGCTTGTTCGCCTCCGGGTGATCGATGTCGATGAGGAAGATCCGCGACCAGGAGTCGATCGCACCCTGGTAGTCCTTGCGATCGATCGACGCCTGACCTTCTTCGAGCAGCTCGCGGATGCGATCGTTGCTTTCGTTGAACTGGCTCGAAGGCGCTTCCGGCGGCAAGGCCGGGTGCGAGGGATCGAGCTCGCGCGCCTTGGCGATCAGCTGTGCCGCCTCCTCGGCACGACCCTCGCGCTGGGCGCGCTCGGCGTTGTCGAGGAACTCGCGCATGTACGGCTCGGCCTCGAGTCGTTCGGCCGCCTGGGTCACCTTGGCGACGAGATCCGGATTCGCCTGAACGGCGGCCTGATGATCCTCGGCAAGGCTCATCAGGGTGCGGAAGTCGCGGCGATCGAGCAGATCGTCGATCTCGGCTTCGAGGTCGAAGTTCTCGAGCGGCGAAGCGCCTCCCGTCTGTTCGCTCTCGGTGGGCGCTGCCTCCGACGGTTCGCCCTCGGTCGGGCCTGTGTCGGCTCTCCAGATGTCGGGAGCGCCGCTGTCCGATGCATCTCCGTCCCCGGCCTCCCCGGCCGGCGCCGAGAAGTCCGGCATCGGCATCTCGGCGGGCTCGCTCGCCGGAGCTTCGGTGGCCGCTCCCTCCCCGTTCGGCGTCTCGCCGCCGGCGAGCTGGTCGATGAGCCGGCGCGCCGGCTCAAAGAGCGGATCGAGCCGCAGCACGAACTCGCAGCCGAGCGTCGCTTCCTGTTGCTTGCCCTCGGAAGCGAGTTGCTGCGACTGGGCGAAGGTCTCCTCCACCCGTCGACGGATCTCGTCCGACAGCTTGGGATCGCCAGGGTAAGTCATTGGAGAATCAGGCCGATAACGGCGGGAACGCCGGGATGGTAGCACAGGGATCGGCCGCCCGATATCGACTCCGGGACGCCGCCCGACGGCCCTCCTCAGGCCGGCTCGAGAGCGCTCAGGAGCGCATGGCCAAGCCCCTCGAACGAGCCCGAGGACATCGTCACCACCACGTCGCCGGCGGTCACGAACGCCTGGAGGTCCAGCTTGAGCTGCTCGATCGAGGTCGGGGCAAAGGCCGGCGTGCCGGCGACGGTGAGATCGGCCGCCAGCCGCTCGAGATCGAGCCGTTCGTCGTCCTCCAGCCGGGCGGCGTGGAAGATCGGCGCCACGAAGACGGCGTCGGCGCCGCCGAACGCCTGCAGATACGGGGCGTGGAACCACTCCCGTCCCGCCGTCAGGCTCCTGGGTTCGAAGGCGAGCACGAGCCGTCGTCCGGGGTAGCGCTGGCGCAGCGCCGGGATCGTCGCCGCCACCGCGGTCGGATGATGGGCGAAGTCGTCGACCACGGTCACACCTGCCGCCGTGCCGAGCTCCTGCTGACGCCGCTGGACGCCCCGGAACTCGCTCATCGCGGTGGCGATCGCTTCGGGCGCGACCCCGTCCCGCCGCGCCGCCGCCCACACCGCCATCGCGTTCTGGAGGTTGTGCCGTCCGGTGACGCCGAACTCGAGGGGGACGGCGGGGTCGCCGCCTGCGACCACCCGGCAGCGAGTCGAAGCCGGCAGTTCTTCGATCTCGATCGGGTGAACGTCGTTCGTCGTCTCGAGTCCGTAGGTGACGACTTCGCAGGCTGCCGAAGCCGCGAGCCCGGTCACGCCGGGTGCGTCGCCGCACGCCACCAGCGTGCCGTCGGCGGGGACGATCTCGACCAGCCTGCGGTAGGCGGCAAGCAGCGCCTCCGGTGAGTCGTAGAGGTCGGCGTGGTCGTACTCGACGCTCGTCAAGATGGCCGTCTCCGGCCGGTAGTGGAGGAACTTCGGGCCGCGATCGAAGTAGGCGGCGTTGTACTCGTCGCCTTCGATGACGAAGCGCTCGCCGCTGCCGGCGGCGAAGCTGACGCCGAGGTTCTGCGGCACGCCGCCGATCAGGAACCCGGGGTCGCGGTCGCAGGCGGAGTAGACCCAGGCGGCGAGCGACGAGGTCGTCGTCTTGCCGTGAGTACCGGCGACGACCAGAGGCTTGCGGTCGGCGAGAAAGAAGCGCGCCAGCGCCTCGGGCATCGAGAGCTGCTCGAGGCCGCGATCACGGGCGGCGGTCGCCTCCTCGTTGTCGCGCCGGAGGGCGTTACCGACGACCACCAGGTCGGGAGCCGGCTCGAGATGCTCCGCCCGGTAGCCGACGAACGGCTCGATCCCCGCTTCCGCGAGCAGCGTGCTCATCGGCGGGTAGAGCGGCCCGTCGGAGCCTCGCACCCGGTGGCCTTGTTCCTTCAGGAGGCAGGCGAGAGGGGCCATCCCGGTGCCGCCGATCGCGATCAGGTGGATGTCGAGCGGCGTCATGGGTTGGGGCGCGAAACGGGCGCAGTGTAGCATCGGCGGTCGGAGGCTCTACGGCATGCGACGACGTTCGATCACCCTGATTGCGACCCTCTTTGCCCTTGTCACAGGGGGTGTCGGAACCGCCGGCGCCCAGCCGCGCGCGGTGCTCGGCCAGTCGGTGGTCGACGTCGGGATCGTCAGCCGCGGCGAGACCGTCGAGCAGACCTTCGAGATCCGCAACGACGGCAACGAGACCCTCGAGCTGACCGACGTCAAGGCGGCCTGCGGCTGCACCGTCGCCTCGTACGACGATCGCATCGCCCCGGGCGCCACCGGGCAGCTCGCCGTCACCCTGAGCACCAAGAGCCTGCGCGGCCCGACGGCCAAGAGCGTTCAGGTCTTCACCAGCGACCCGCGCAACCCACAGCTCGA
Organism: Candidatus Multivoradales bacterium; assembly: GCA_965223855.1. GTDB lineage: Bacteria > Acidobacteriota > Thermoanaerobaculia > Multivoradales > JAHEKO01 > CALZKB01. The sequence goes on along the minus strand of CBDCXM010000009.1, from coordinate 461,634 downwards.
TTTCGTCATCAAGGCCGACGTGCGCGCCTACGTCGATGCCGAGCCCGGCTACGCCCGTTTCCTCGCCGTGCGGGGCAAGGGGGCGGAGCCGGCGAAGCAGATCGTCTGGTCGGAGGAGCCCGGCGACTTCCAGGTCAACTCCGCGCGGACGCCGCTCGGTTTCGTCGACGTCGAGGTCCGAGAGGCGACCGACGACGAGCGGCTGTCCGGCCGCCCCGGCCGTCAGTGGGTGGTCGAGGTGTCGCTCGATCGCAACGCGCCCGAGGGCGGGTTTGCCGACTTCGTCATGCTCGACATCTCCCATCCGCGGCTGCGGCAGATGAAGATCCCGGTGTCGGGCTTCGTCCGCCCGGTGGTGGCGGTGCTGCCGAGAGTCGCCGACTTCGGACGCCGCGATCCGGCGACCGCGCGCACCCAGGTGCTCGAGGTGCGCAACCTGGGCGACACCGCGGTCTCCCTCGGCGAGGTCACGAGCAGCATCACCGGCGTCGTGCCGAAGCTCGAGGTGGTCGAGGAGGGGCAGCGCTTCCGGCTCGAGCTCACCCTCGATCCAGACATGCCGAAGGGCGGCTTCTCCGGCAAGGTGACGATCCCGACGACCAACGCCCTGCAGCCGCTGCTCGAGATCGACGTTCTCGGCACCGTTCTGTAGGCGCCGGCCGGGCTCTTCCGGGGGGCTCTTCCGGGGGGTTCTTCCGGGGCCTGGGGCCGCCGACTACGGTCGGCCCCAGAGGTCCTTCTCGTCGCGCGGCTCGGCGTTGCGCCGCGGGCGGCTCTCGAACTCCCGCAGCTCGGCGAGCCGATCGGCGAGCACCTCGCTCTGCCGACGGCACAGCTCGCCGATGCCGGCGAGTGCCAGGTCGAGCAGCTCGTCGAGCTGGGTGCGTGGGAACGTCCCGCGTTCGCCGGTCCCCTGAACCTCGATGAAGTCGCCGTCGGCGGTCGCGACGACGTTCATGTCGACGTCTGCCGCCTGATCCTCGACCGCCTCGAGATCGAGCAACGGCCGGCCGTCGACCACGCCGACGGAGATGGCCGCCATCTGCCGCGCCAGCGGCCAGCGCTCCACGTCGCCGGTCAGGACGGCCTTCGCGAGTGCCGAAGCTGCGGCGATGTAGGCGCCGGTGATCGAGGCGGTGCGCGTCCCTCCGTCGGCCTGAATCACGTCGCAGTCGATCGTCAGGGTGCGCTCGGGCATCGCGGTGAGATCGAACACCGCCCGCAAGCTCCGCCCGATGAGGCGCTGGATCTCGGCACTCCTCCCGTCCTGGCGGCCCTTCTTGACCTCGCGCCGGTTGCGGGTCGAGGTGGCGCGCGGCAGCATCGCGTACTCCGCGGTCACCCACCCCTTGCCGCTGTCGATCAGGAACGGTGGCACGCGGCGTTCGAGCGACGCGGCGACCAGCACCCGGGTGTCGCCCATCGAGATGAGGGCCGAGCCCTCGGCGTACTTGAGCGGGTCGAGTTCGATGGCGACAGGGCGGAGTGCGTCGACGGCGCGCCCATGCGGTCGGGTCTGATTCATCGGCGGATCATACGCTCACGAGACGTCGACCCACTCGAACGTCAGCTCGGGGCGGTCGAGGATCGTGCGCGCGAGCTGACGGAAGCGCGGATTGACGTCCGTGAGGCAGAAGTGCGAAGCGGTCGATTCGCCGGTCGAGAGGAGGCCCCGGTCTTCCAGGACCTCGGCCGTGGCGGCAGCGGCGGTCGCCGCAGAATCGACCAGCGCGACCGCGGGCCCGGCGACGGCGGCGAGCGTCGGCGCCAGAAGCGGATAGTGCGTGCACCCCAGAAGCAGCGTGTCGACGCCATGCTCGAGCAGCGGCTCGAGGTAGCGCCGTGCCACCTGCTGCGTCACCGGGTCGTCGTGCCACCCCTCTTCGACCAGCGGCACGAAGAGCGGGCAGGCGGCGGGGAAGACCTCGACCGCGGGGTCGAGGGCGGCGATGGCGCGGGGGTAGGCGCCCGAGTCGGTCGTCGAGGCGGTGGCGAGGACTCCCACCCGGCCGCGGCTCGCGGCGACCGCGGCAGCGGCGCCGGGATGCACCACGCCGACGACCGGCAGCGCGGTCTCGAGCTCATCGAGCGCCAGCGCCGAGGCGGTGTTGCAGGCGACCACCGCCGCCTTGACGCCGCGCTCGGCGAGGAACCGCAGATTGCGTTCGGTGTAGCGCCGCACCGTCTGCGGCGACTTCGATCCGTAGGGGAGGCGGGCGGTGTCGCCGAGGTAGAGGATCGACTCGCCGGGCAGCCGTCGCTCGAGCTCGGCGACCACGGTCAAGCCGCCGACGCCGGAGTCGAAGACCCCGATCGGGGCGTCGGCGCCGCTCAACCGGCGGCCACCAGGCGCCGGTTCGGCACCAGCGGTCGGGTGGTGTCGAGGTTGCCGGCGAAGGTGGTGCGCTGCTCGCCGTTCCACAGCAGGGCGACCGCCTGCACGCCGGGCACGTTGGCGCACACCGAGTTGACGAGGCTGTAGGCCGCCAGGATCTCGCGCTGCGAGCCCGCGACCGGAGGGGTCGCGTGCTCGCTCGAGGCGAGATCGAGGTACAGGGTGCCGTCGGCGGCCAGGAAAGCGCCGCCGACGGTGGTCGACTCCGGCAGCGGTGCGAACAGCTCCCCGGCGTCGGGTCCCGACAACACGTTCTCGAGCACCCGCACCGCCAGCGCCGCCCCCTCCACCCCGGTGTCGATGCCGCGAACCTCCTCGTGAAGCCGCCCGTCGCTGCCGGGGAAGTAGAGGCTCACCGACCCTTCGACCGCCACCTCGAGCTGCTCCCGAGGTGCTTCCTCGTCTCCGCCGACCGTCCGCGCCCGGCGGGTCCACAGCGTGCCCGCCACGATGCCGACGACGACGAAGCCGAGAACGAAGAGAATCCCCTGGCGCTGCGTCACTCGGGAACCTCGACGCCGCCGCCGTCCGCGACGGTGCCGGGGGCACGGTAGCGGACGAAGGCGCGCGCGATCGCGTCGGCGAGTTCGCTCTGATACTCCGGGTCGCGCAGGCGCCGGACCTCGTCGGGGTTCGAGAGGAACCCGAACTCGACCAGGACGGCGGGCATCGCCGCGCCGTTGAGCACCACGAACGGCGCCTGCTTGACCCCGCGGTTGCGCAGCCCGAGCGCCTGGTTGAGCTCCTCCTGGATCATCCCGGCGAGGCGCTGGCTGCGGGCCAGGTGCTGACTCTGCGCCATGTCCCACAGGATCAGCTCGAGGTCGCTCAGGCCGCTGCCGGGTGTCGATTCCGCGCCGAGGTTGGCGGCGTCGGCGGCCGCCTGCGCCCGCTCGTCGCTCGCCTCGAGACTCAGGAAGTAGGTCTCGGCGCCGTGCGCCGAACTGCCGAACGAGGCGTTCAGGTGAAGCGAGATGAAGAACTCCGCCTTGAGCTGGTTGGCGATCGCCGCCCGGGTCTCGAGCGGCAGGTCGGCGTCCTCGTCGCGGGTCAGCACGACACGCATCGGCAGCCGCGACTGCAGCCTGGTGCGGAGCATCCGCGCCAGGCGCAGGGTCAGGTCCTTCTCGATCAGGCCGTCGGCACTCTCCGCCCCCGTGTCGCTACCGCCATGACCGGGATCGATGACGATCGTCGGGATCCGGGTGCGGCGCGGCGGCGTCGGTGCCGGAGTTTCACCGCCGGCGGTCGAGGCCGCGGCCCCCGGGAAGATGTCGAACACCAGACGATAAGGGTCCGAGAGCTCGTAGCTCTCGGCGGCGGCGCCGTTCGACAGATCGAGGACGATCTCCTGGTCGCGGAAGCGCAGGCTCCTGAGATACCCCTCGTCGAGCGCCGGAGTGGCGAGCGGTGGATCGAGCCGATCGCCGAGGATGCGGACCGTCACGCGCCCGGGGAGCCCGTCGTCGATCCGGTAGCGCGGCCGCCGCGGGAACTGCAGCACCAGGGTGCTCACCCCCTGGAGATGCACCACGTCGACCGCCACCGGCAGAGTCTGCGAGCCGGCGCGAGTGACGATGAGGCGGCGTTCCCCCGGCGACCAGAGGAAGCTCAGGCCCGACGACTCGGCGTAGATCGCCTCCAGCAGCTCGAGCGGCACGTGGAGCCCCTCGGGAGTGCGCACTGGCGCCTGCCGCAGTTCGTAGATCTCCTGCCCGACCGTGATCGCGGAGCTGTCCGGCCCGAAGCGGTAGTCGACGCCGTCGAGCTCGACTTCATGACTTTGTCGCAGCGGACCGACCGTCAGGGTGCCGCCGAGCGCCTCGACCGCCTGGCGAACGGAGAACTGCGGCCCCAGCGGCATCATCGCCACCGCGAGCGGAGCCCGTCTACCGGCGATCTCGAGCACCCCGGAAGTGCTGTAGAGCGGCAGCCGCTCCTCCGCCTCCGTCTCGGCGGCATGAAGGCCCGAGCGCTCCGGCGCCAGGCCCGGCCCGACGAGCAGCGCACCAGCAACGACGAGCAGGGACCACCGGCGCTTCACGCCGCGCAGGATACCACCGGAGCAGGCCGGCGAAGGGTGATGCAAGTAGGGCGAAAACCCTGCCGGGGGAAGGGGTTACGGGACCGGTCGGGCTTGCAACCGGCGGAGCGACTTTGTTAGGTTTCGCGGTCCGTGGCGCGTTCGTCTAGGGGTCTAGGACGCCGGCCTCTCACGCCGGTAACACGGGTTCGAATCCCGTACGCGCTACCAAACTTCCGCTGACGCTTCAGTTTGGCTGCGCGTACGGGATTCTGAGCAGACGGCTCGCGACGGAGTCGCGAACCGTGCTGCGCGAATCCCTTAGGTCGGGGGAGGACAGACCTTTGCTTCGCTCGGTCTGGCTTGTTTGCTCGGGAGGCGTGCGTAGGCGACATCGCGTCGAGTGAGAGCTCTGGGAGGTGATCGTCGGACCGGGGGATACGGGCAGCTTGATCGTCGCTGCGGGGACCTGGCGAGCGCATCTTCCGCCGCGATCAGTCGACGAGATTGTCGATCTTGAACCAGGGGATCCCCAGCCGACCTTGGTAGAGCCGGACCCTCACTCGATCTCCGACCTCGATCTCCGGACACTTCTTGCGACTGAGCTCCACTTCGTTGGCCTCGGTCCGTGGACCCCACGCGCTCAGCTGCAGACGGCAGCCGTACGCCTTGTCCTGGTCGAGCTGCTTGTCGAGAACCCGTGCTTCGAGCATCTCGGGCGGCGAGGAGACCGCGATTCCATTGACCGTCAGACTCGCGCCCAATCCGTAGACGGCGCAGAAGAACCAGACCGCGATCTGAACGCCACGCTTCTCCTTCCACATCACCCGGGACGCAGCGGCCGCCAGCAGCAGAGCAACGAATCCTGACGGGATCCAGATCTGGTGCCAGGAGGCCAGGTTCCATTTGCCGATACTGCGGAACACCAGAGCCAGGATCGGCGACAGGAAGGCCAGGGCTACGTTGGGGATGACCTCCCTTTCGCGACCGTCCAGTTTGAGGGCGCCGCCCGCCGCCTTGACGATTGCCAGAACGAGCGGAGGTGCCAGAACACAACTCCACATGAGGACCTCGTAGGGCCTCGGATGGAACAGCGCCCACAGCATCAGGGCGATCCCCAGGGCGTTGATCACCCGCGCGCGAGTCTTCATTCGGAGGACGTACTCGAGCCGCTCGTGTGGCGTGTTGCCGAGGCGAGCGTTGCTCTGAATTTCGACGAGTGAGCGAGTGGCCTCCTCGTCATCGAGATTGACGAAGCTGCTGACCAGGAACTCTTCCAGGCTTCCGACGGCTTCGTAGGTCATGGCCACGTCCAACCACCATTCTTCCCTCACTTGGAGCCGGTAGTAGTCGATGTGGTCGTGAATTCGGCGATAGCCGACGATCTTGGAGAAGGGGACCTCTCGCCGCCACCAGGCACCCTGGACACAGATTCGATCGGAGTAGATCTCTATCGTCTCTCGGCCCTGTCTCACCGCCAGCCAGACGCCGACGAGGCCCAACGCCGAGCCGATCACGATCTGGGCCCAGCCTCGATCGTCATCGACGAGAACCAACCAGACCGCTGCCGCAACGAGGCTCACCGAGCACGCCAGGTAGAAGTAGCGCCATCCAGGGCGGAGCCGATGACTCGACAGTGCCTCTTCGAACGACTTCTTCTGTTTCGTTCTCATCTTTGTGTCGGAGCTGGGGAGGTTGCAGCCCCTGGGATGCCTACGCCTCGCGTGACGACGCTAGTCCGGAAGAGCGTCTCATGGGCTCTGGAGTGGGTGGTTCAGGCTCGGCCTTCTTGAACTCTCGTTCCGTTGCCTATCCGCGAGTCCTCCCATAGAAGGCGCGTACTTCCGGCATCTCTCCTATGCCTTCACCTGCCACCCACCGGTCGAGCTCGGTCCAGTCGACCTCTTGGGACGAAAACTCCGCGATCAGGACCGCTTGCTCCAGAGACTGAGGCTCGTACCAGGCTGCGGCTGCGGCCAGCCGGTCCATGACGGACTGCGTGGCCGTGATGATGCGAATCCTTCCCGCATCGGTCGTCAGCAGATGGGACTGGGATACGTCTACGTAGTGGTTTCCGAACGCGAGGGGTGCCGGCGGGAACTCGAGATACCACTCGCAGTGAGGGTGCTCGAAAACCGAGAGTCGGGGTGTTCCGGTATGGACGAAGCCGAGAGGTTCGAGAACTCGGGAGATACGGTGACAGGATACCTATTTCTACTTCGAATCTTGCGCGGAGCGGCTTGCCAACGAGAGGTGATCGGTATCCTGTCACCGTATCCCCCGACCACTGGAAGAGTCGATGCAGGCGGTGGATGTCGGTAGAGTTCGGCGTCCGCTCGCGCGCCTGGGGGCGGACCTGCGGCTGAAACCGAGTTCTTGATGATGGAACCTTCGCCCCCTCTCCCTGACGTGCCCCACCGCTCTCTCTGGCGTCAGCTCAGGGACGCCATTGGCGGTACCGAGGCCGACTACACGAGCATTCCGCTCGGCAAGGCGGTGTTCCTGCTCGCGGTACCGATGATCCTCGAGCTGGTCATGGAGTCGACGTTCGCGGTCGCCGACATCTACTTCGTCGCAAGGCTCGGGCCGTCGGCGGTCGCCACGGTGGGGCTGACCGAGACGGTGCTCTTCCTTCTTTATTCGGTCGCCATGGGTATGGCGATGGCGGTGACGGCGATCGTCGCGCGGCGAATCGGCGAGAAGAAGCGGGACGAGGCCGGGGCGACTGCGGTGCAGGCGATCTACCTCGGTCTTCTGGCGTCGCTGCCGTTCGCGGTCGTCGGGTGGTTCTTCGCCCCCGAACTGCTGGCGCTCATGGGGGGCGACGACTGGGCGCTTACGGAGGGCTACACCTACACCCGATGGATGCTCGGCACCAACGTGGTGGTGGTGCTGATCTTCGTCATCAACGCCATCTTCCGCGGCGCCGGCGACGCCGCCATCGCGATGAAGGTGTTGTGGCTGGCCAACGGCATCAACCTGGTGCTCGATCCGCTGCTGATCTTCGGGCTCGGGCCGGTACCGGCGCTCGGCATCCAGGGAGCGGCGATCGCGACCACGATCGGGCGTGGCACCGGTGTGGCGCTGCAGCTCTGGGTGCTCTTCCGCGGCAGCCGGCACATCCGGGCGCTGAAATCTCACCTGCGGGCGCGGAGCGCGATCCTGCTGAACATCCTGCGGACGTCGCGCGGCGGCGTCGGGCAGATGATCGTCGCCATGACGTCGTGGATTCTCCTCATGCGCATCCTCGCCGGGGTCGGCAGCGAGGCGGTGGCGGGCGCCACGATCGCGCTGCGGATCGCGATGTTCAGCCTGATGCCCGCCTGGGGCATGTCCAACGCCGCAGCCACCCTGGTGGGCCAGAACCTCGGCGCCGGGCTCCCCGGTCGTGCCGAGTCGGCGGTGTGGCGCACCGGCGCCTACAACATGGTCTTCATGGTCGCCGTCTCGGTGGCCTACTTCCTCTACAACGAAGAGCTGATCCGGCTCTTCACCGACGACGCTCGAGTGGTCGAGGTCGGGGCCGAATGGCTGCGCATCCTCTCCTACTCCTACTTCGTCTATGGCTGGTGGATGGTCGCGGTCCAGGCCTTCAACGGCGCCGGCGACACGGCGACCCCGACGAAGATCAATCTGGTCTTCTTCTGGCTGATCCAGATTCCGCTCTCCTACTACCTGGCGATCACTCTCGACTGGAAGCAGTCCGGAGTCTTCTGGGGCGTCTTCTTCTCGGAGACGTCCGTCGGGCTCTTCACGCTCTGGCTCTTCACTCGCGGGAGGTGGAAGACCGCTCAGGTGTAGGGCTTGCGATAAGCAGGGAGTTCCGGTGAGGGAGTTCCGGTGACAGGATACCTATCCTCCCTTCCTCGGGCCTGGAAGCCGTCGGCGCAATCTTCGACCGAGACAGCCTTCCAGCTCGCTGACAAAGCTCTCTGAGCCAAGAGGTCGACCGGTGCTCGAGTGTCGGCGAAGGGACTCGGTCTCAGCATCGGGGGCATCGAGCTGCAGGAGGGGTTCCAGGATTTCGCTACCAACCCCGAGGCCGACTCTGTCGACGAGGGGGTCTGGCCGTCCGAGGAGGTGAGCGCGTGCGCTCGAGTGGGGCCAGTCGATAGCTTGGCGGACGAGCCCGGCCCGGACCGGGTTCATCAGAACGTACCGGGTTGCAGCGAGCAGATGAGCTTCGTCCATGGGAAACGAAGCTAAGCGCTCCTGCCAGAGATGTCCGGTCCAACCCTGGCGTCGGTTGATCCCGACGGCGTAGCGGCGATGCGCTTCGCCGATCGGGCGCGCAAGGCCGACCGGGGAACTGGGGACGGCAAGCAGGTGAACGTGATTGGGCATCAGACAGTAGGCCCAAACCTTCAAAGAGTGACGCCTGGCTCTACCAGCCAGGGTGTCGAGGTAGGCGCGGTAGTCGCCGTCGTGAAAGAAGACGCGCATGCGGCGCACCCCGCGCTGGGTGACGTGGTGAGGGATTCCGGGGACAACAACGCGAGCGAGTCGTGCCATCTCTTTTGGAGACGGGACACAGGACGAAGTTCTTGCAGGACCGGGACTCTGTCGTCCGCTGGCCGGAAGATGGGTATCCTGTCACCGTATCCCCAGGCTCTCTGAGATAGGGTCTCCCGGAGGAGGAGACTTTGGCAGCCAGTCCGTCCGAGGGTCACAGGATCGGTGTCGGTGGATGGCTCCGGGCCGCGGTGCTGGGAGCCAACGACGGCGTGGTCTCGATCGCCAGTCTGGTGGTCGGCGTGGCCGCGGCGGAGGCTTCGAGAGGGGCGATTCTCACCGCAGGGCTTGCGGGGCTGGTCGGAGGAGCGCTCTCGATGGCGGTCGGCGAGTACGTCTCGGTGAGCTCGCAGCGCGACGTCGAGGAGGCGGACCTCGAGCGGGAGCGGCAGGAGCTGCGTGACGAGCCGGAGCAGGAGCTCGCCGAGCTCGCCGAGCTGTTGCGAAAGAAGGGCCTGAGTGAGGGCACCGCGCGAGCAGCGGCGCGGGAGATGACCGATCACGATGCGCTCGCGGCACACGCTCTGGAGGAGCTCGGGCTGGAGCTCGGTGGGCTGGCGCGGCCGTTCCAGGCGGCGGTGGTCTCTGCGGTGGCATTCGCTCTGGGCGCCGCGCTGCCGCTGGTTGCGATCGCCGCTGCTCCCGCCGACATTCGAGGATGGGTAACGGCCGCCGCCACCCTGGTTGCGCTCGCCGTTCTCGGTGCCTGGAGCGCTCTTCAGGGCGGGGCTCCGGTGCCGCGAGCGATCGCGCGTGTCGTTCTCGGTGGAGCGCTCGCGATGGGGTTGACGGCGGCCATCGGACGCCTCTTCGGCGCCACTCTCGGCTAGCCGGCGGTCCGCGCGCAGTAGCATGCGCGGATGAAGAAGGCAGGTATCGGTCTCTCCGGTCTGGTGTTCATGACCGCCTCGGCGGTCCACGCGGTGGGGGGAAAGTGGACGCCCGAGCAGCTGCTCGAACACGACCCTGCCTGGCTGGCCGAGCTCGGCCTCGAGATCCCGGCGGGCGATCTCTGGAGTACGGGCGAGGGTGGCCTTCTCGAAGCGGTGGTGCAGGTCGGCGGCTGCTCGTCCGGCTTCGTGTCGCCCAGGGGGATGCTCGTCACCAACCACCACTGCGTGTTCGGCATCCTGCAGCACCATTCGACCGCCGAGAACGACGTGATCGCCGACGGCTATCTGGCGGCGAGCCCGGCCGACGAGCTGCCGGGCCCGGCCGTGCGGGCGTCGATCCCGAGTCGCTTCACCGACGTCAGCGAGGCGATCGAGGCCGCCGTTCCCGAGGGAGCGGACGACCTCGAGCGATTCGACGCCATCGCAGCGAAGAAGAAGGAGCTGGTCGCGCGGTGTGAGGAGCGGGAGGACCGTCGATGCAGGGTCGCGGTCTTCGACGACGGCGTGCGCTACACGCTGATCGAGGCCGTGGAGTACCGCGACGTGCGACTGGCTTACGCGCCGCCCCGGGCGGTCGGTGAGTACGGCGGCGACATCGACAACTGGATGTGGCCACGCCACACGGGCGACTTCGCGCTGCTGCGCGTCTACACCGCTCCGGACGGCAGCCCCGCCGAGCACGCACCGGAGAACGTGCCGCTGGTACCGAAGCGCTTCCTGAGGATCGCGCGAGAGGGTATCTCCGACGGCAGCTTCGTCATGGTGGTCGGCTACCCCGGGAGCACCTACCGGCGGCTGATCGGCAGCGAGATGAGGGAGCGCCACGAGCGCTACTTCCCGGCTCGCGCGGCTCTTTACCGGGACTGGATGGCGATCATGGCGGCGGCCGGTGAGCGCGACGAGGCTGCCCGCATCGCCATGGCGAGCCGTTACAAGAGCCTGTCGAACCGGGAGAAGAACTCGCGCGGCCAGGTGGCGGCGATCGATCGAGGCGATCTGGTGGCGAAGAAGGTCGCCGCGGAAGAGACCGTCCTCGAGTGGATTGGCGGCCACCCCGAGCATGCGGCGGCGCTCGAGAGCCATCGGGGCCTCGAGGCGCTTTCAGAAGAGGTGCTCGCCGACTGGGACCGGGACTTCCTGCTCGGCCAGGTCCGCTCCGGCGCCCTGCCGTTGTCGCTGGCGCTCACCATCGCCCGCTGGGCGATCGAGTCGGAGAAGCCGGACGCCGAGCGGCGGGCCGCCTATCAGGAGCGCAATCGGGCGCGTGCGCGCAGCCGTCTCGAGCGGGCGCAGACGGTGCTCCATGCATCGACCGACGCCGAGCTGATGGCCGACTGGTGGGGGCGTCTCTACGCCCTGCCGGAGGATCAGAGGGTCGCTCCGCTCGATGCGATCGTCGCGCCGGGCGCCGGAGACGACGAGCTTCGCGCCACCGTGGACCGGCTGCTGGCCGAGACCTCGGTCACCGGCAACGACGCGCGGCTCGAGATGTTCGGCGAGACCCCCGACCAGCTCGCCGAGCGTGACGATCCGCTGATCGACCTCGCCCTGGCGCTGCAGCGGCAGGTCTACCTGCCGCGCGAGCGCACGTCCGACCGACGATCCGGGGCGGAGTCGCGCCTTCGTCCGGCGTGGCGGCGCGCCGTCGAGGCACACGCGGGCCGGCCGATCGATCCCGATGCCAACGGCACGTTGCGAGTGAGCCTGGCCCACGTCAGGGGCTACTCGCCGCGCGAGGCGGTCTGGATGACGCCGCTCACGACCGTCGAGGGCGTGGTCGAGAAGCACACCGGTGTGGAGCCGTTCGACGCCCCGGAGGCGGTGCTCGAGCACGCACCCCGGGCCGGTGAGAGCCGTTGGGCCGAGCCGGCGGTCGGTACCGTCCCGGTGGGCTTTCTCGCCACCGGAGACACGACCGGCGGCTCTTCCGGCAGCCCGGTGCTCAATGGCCGCGGTGAGCTCGTCGGCGTCAACTTCGACCGCGTGTGGGAGAACATCGCCAACGACTTCGGCTACAACCCCGACATCGCTCGCAACGTCTCCGCCGACCTGCGCTACATGCTCTGGATGCTCGAGGAGATCGAAGGAGACACGGCAAGGTGGCTCCTCGAGGAGCTGGGGCTCGACTGAGGCCGCCGATCGGCCTCGGCGCAGATTTCCCCGGCGCCGATCGGGCTAGGAGCTCTCTCGCTCCGACTCAGCGCCGGTCTCGTGCGTTTCCTCCACCAGCGCCGTCAGGCGGATCTGACTGGCCCTGTAGTTGCGCACCTCGAGCACCTCGGCCTCGACCTCCTCGAGGCGAACCCGGTCGCCGACTCGCGGCAGCCGGCCCAGCTTCGCGGTGAGGAACCCGGAGAGGGTCGAGGCGCCGGGCCGGCTCAGAGTGAGCTCGAGCTCCTGCTCGAGGCGCAGCAGGGGCAGCTCTCCGGCGGCGATCCAGGTGCCGGGGGCCGTCGCCATGAGCGGCGTTGTCTCGGCGTCGAACTCGTCCTGCACGGCACCGACGAGCTGCTCGAGGATGTTCTCCAGCGTGACAGCCCCGACCACGGAGCCGAGCTCGTCGACGACGAGCGCCAGGTGGGAGCGGTTCTTCTGCATGGTCGCGAGCACCTGCCGGATCGGCAGCAGGTCCGGGATCCGTTCGAGCGGGCGTGCCCGGGATTCGAGGTCGGCATCGGAACTTGCGTCGAGGCCGAGGAGATCCTTGACGTGGACGACGCCGATCGCGTTGTCGAGCGAGCCGGAGCAGAGCGGGAAGCGGGTGTGCTTGTGCGTCTGAATCACCTCGAGACAGTCGCCGACGGAGCTGCCTGCTTCGAGGCAAACGACCTCGTGTCGGGGAACCATGATCTCGCCGACCGTGGTCTCGTCGAAGCGGAAGACCGCCGTCAGGAGCTGGAGCTCGGTCGGGGAGACCTCACCCTCCTGAGCCCCGAGCTGGATCATGGCCAGGATCTCGCCCTCGGTGGTCACCGGCGCCGTCTCGCCTCTCGTCAGGAGCGACGAGAATTTCTCCGTCACCCAGACCGCCGGCGCGAGCACCTTGCGGATCCCCGTGATCGGCCACACGAGGACCGGCCAAAGGCTGCGCCAGCGGATGGCACCGTAGGTCTTGGGGAGGATCTCCGAGAGCATCAGGATCGCCAGTGTCAGGAAGGCCGAGAAGAGAGGCACGGCTCCCGGCCCGAGGTGCTGGGCGGCGAGCATGCCGGCCACCGTGGCGCCGGCGGTGTTGGCGACGGTGTTGAGGATCAGGATCGCCGCCGTCGGCTCGGCGATGCGCCGCTTGAGGCCGAGGAACGCCTCGGCACCGCGAGCGTGACGCCCCTGCGCCTTCGACGCCTCGAGCGAAGCGATGCGGGTGGAGTAGAGCGTCGCCTCGAACAGCGAGCAGCAGGCCGAGAGGATGAGGGTGAATGCGACGACCGTGAAGAGAAGGTTCATGTTCGGATCCCCTGGAGGAGGCGCGGGAGCGACCGGAGTGCTCGCCGCTCGGGTCGATAGCCGGGACTGTGAGAGGGCCTTTGGCGGGTGCTGAGACTGCCCAGGGCTGGATGCTAGTCCAGAACAGGGTGCCCGGCCCTTGTTCCCCTGGCCCGCTGCCGGAGATCAGTAACCTGTCACCGGAACTCCGCCGAAACTCCGGTCAGTCGATCGTGTTCGACCAGGCCGAGGTGTCGCCGCTCTCGAAGCCGTCTTCGAAGATCGAGTTGCTCCCGGGCCCTGGAAGGTCGCGGATCTCCTGCTGGCTGAGGGCACGGTCGTAGAGACGCACCTCGTCGAGCAGGCCGTCCCACGGCTTGGCGCCGGCGTCGGGGGGGTTGCCGCCGATCCAGACCGGGACGGTGGGAGCGCCGGTGACCGTGCCGCTTTTGCCGGTGGAGCCGACGAGGTTGCCGTCTTTGTAGAGACTCATGGTTGTGCCGTCGTAGACCGCGGCGGCGTGGATCCACTGGCCCTCGACGAGGGCGCCGGAAGAGGCGACGAGGGTCGTCGTCGTGCCGCCGGTCTTGAGGCGGAACCGGAGCCGGGTCTCGCCGCCGGTCTCGATGGTGCTGAGCATGAAGTAGTGGTCGGCTTCGGCGGTCCCGGTCGCCTTGGAGAGAACGCGGCAGTCGTTGGCGCTGCAGTTGTCGAGGTCGTCGGCGTGGATCCAGGCGGCGATCGTCAGCTCGGAGGAGGGGACGTCGAAGGCACCCAGATCGACGTGGTCGTCGATGCCGTCGAGACTCACGCTGCCGGCGCCCCAGGCGGCACCGCCGACGAGCACGCCGTGGCGGCCGCTGCCGGACCGGTCGACGGTCATGGTGCCGACCCCCTCGTCGAGCGGCCAGTAGCCGACGAGGCCGGCGGTCGGCGAGATCGGCTCGAAGTCGAAGGCGTGCTCGGAGTTGGGGAGGATCGGGTTGCCGGCGAGGTCCTCGACGTCGTCGACCGACAGGGTGTAGCCGGGGCCGCCACTGAGCGGCGAGGTGGCGAGATCGACGACGCGGCGGTTGGCGAGCCGATCGGCCGCCGAGATCGCGACGCCGCCCGAGATCGCGTAGTTGCCGACGGTTTGAGAGGACGCCGGATCGACCGGCTCGTCGAACTCCACGAGCACCCGTGTCGGGTCACCCGCCGCCAGCACCGCCGCGATGCGCGGGCCGGTGACGTCGCCGCCGCCGCCGTCGATCGCCAGGTTCTCGTAGACGACGAGGCTGCGCGGGTTCCAGCCGATCGAGAGGATGTCGAGATCGCCGTCGAGGTCCATGTCGATGAGACGGGTGCCGTCGTGATGGTCGATCTGTGGGTTGTCTCCGGGGTCGACCACGTGCGCGGTCCAGCCGCCGCCGCTGCCGTCGTTCTCGTAGACGGTCACCTCGCCGTTGCCCAGGTGCGCGCCACCGACGACGTCGAGGTCGCCGTCGCCGTCGATGTCGGCCGTGTCGACGCTGAAGTAGTCGAAGTCGGTCGCGATCTCGTGCTCGACCCAGGTGCCGCCGCTCGAGCGGTTCTCGCCCCACACCAGCCGGTCGGCGAACTCGACGCCGATCACCACGTCGAGATCGTCGTCGCCGTCGATGTCGCCGAGCACGACCCGATCGGGAACGCCGGCCGAGAGCGGCACTCCCGGACGGGTCGCGAAGCCGCCGCCGGCGCCCTGTCGCAGCCACTGGCTGCCGAGGTGGATGTCGATGTCCTCGTCACCGTCGACGTCACCGATCGGCACCGCCTCCTGATTGGTGGTGGCGCTGATCACCGCGAGCGGCCACGCCGCGGTCGTCGGGTCGGCGGGCACCGTGAACATCGCCGTGCCGGAGCCGCCGTTGTGCCACGACAGCACCACCTCGGTGGCGGCGCCCGCTACCACCTGGCCGGCGCTCGCCCCCTGAAGGAAGTCGCCGCCGTGGGACGGATGGGTGATCCCGCGCACCGTGAAGCCGCCGCTACCGTCGTTGTCGGCCCAGCTGAAGTCCTCGCCCGACGGGCGACCGTCGGTGCCGAGGATGTCGAGGTCACCGTCGCCGTCGAAGTCGTGGACGACCGCCATGTTGTCGAGCCCGGTGCCGATCGGGGTGCGGGTCCAGGAGCCGCCGAGGTCGCCGGGGTTCGGGTACCACCAGCCACCCGTGACGATGTCCGGCCGGGCGTCGCCGTTGACGTCGCGACCGTCGACGAAGACCGCCTGCCACGGCATCGAGCTCTCGACGACGTGGCGCTGCCAAAGGTCGAGTGGCAGCGGGCCGCTCTGGTTCTCCCACAGCTCGACGATCGCCGAGTTGGGGGCGCTGTCGCTCCAGTTGGCGCCGAAGATATCCAGGTCGCCGTCGTTGCCGACGTCGCCGACCCGGACGTTGTGAGAGCCGGTCTGAGCGACGACGAGCTGGCTCCAGCCGAGGCCGTCGCCGTCGTTGAGATAGACGCTCACCTCGTCCGGGTCGGAGGACTGATGCATCTCGGCGGTGACGAGGTCGAGGTCTCCGTCGCCGTCCATGTCGGCCGCCTTGAAGGTGTGGAGGAAGGAGACGCTCGGGTCGATCGAGTGTTCGGTCCACGGTCCGTTGACCGGGTCGCTCGCCTCGTACCAGGAGAGGCGGCCCGAGCTCTCGGAAGGGCCGATCACGATGTCGAGACTCGAGTTGCCGTCGACGTGCGCCATCAGGACGCCGACGTCGTGCGGCCAGTTGGTGTCGAACGTGTGGTCGACCCAGCTCGTCGGCGAGAGCTGTTCACTCCAGAAGCCGTTCTGGGCGACGTCGAGATCACCGTCGCCGTCGAGGTCGCCCAGCCCGACCCCCTCGCCGTGCTCGAGTGAGACGGTGATCCGGGACCATGAGGTCGGCGTCGCCTGGCGCCAGAACCAGGTCCCCTGGCCGTTCTTGCGCCGCGAGACGACGTCTAGGTCGCCGTCGTCGTCGACATCACCGATCTCGACGTCGTGGTTGTCGGCTCCCGACGCGCCGATCGTGTGCTCGATCCACGGGTCGGTGCGCGGGTCACCGCCGGGGCGAGGGTTCTCGTACCACCTGAGCGCTGCGGAGTCTGGGATCACCAGATCGAGATCGCCGTCGTCGTCGACGTCTCCGGCCTGCATGTCGGTCGTCCACGAGCCGGCGGCGCGAATCGTGTGCCGGGTCCAGGCGGGATACTCGTACCAGTACATCCCGTCGCCCGACGAGCTCGCGACGATCGCGTCGAGGAGGCCGTCGCCGTCGATGTCGCCGAGGGTCTTGCAGTGCGGGTCGTCAGGGTTGTCGGCGTCGATGACGACGTGCTCGAAGGTCGGCGGCTGGGCACCGACCGCCACGGCGCCCGCAAGCGCCACGGTGAGCAGGAAGGAAGGGCGCCATCGCTCCATCGCCCATCCGTTCTACCTCCCCTGTCGGTCGCGGACTATGGGGCAGTTCACGACACCGGCCCCTCCCGAGACGCCGCGGCCGGGCGCGCGATGGCGAGCCGCCTAGTCGCCGACCCGCGTGTAGATGCCGTCGAAGAGCACGTTCCAGTTCTTCCCGCCGTCGCGTGAGGCGCGCCAGGTCTGACGCACCGTGCCGTCTTCGCGCGGTTCGTAGCGGATCTCGTGCTGCGCCGTGCCACCGTCGCGTGCGGGGCTTTCGCCCCGCAGCACCATCGAGCCCTCTTCGAGGTTGCCCGCCAGCTCGAGCGCGTTGCCCGAGGAGTCGAGCCACAGCTGCCGCCATTGGCCGTCGTCGAAGTAGTTGAAGCTCTTGCCGTCGGTGCCGCCCGCGCCCGACCAGTTCTCCTGCAGCACGCAGCCGCCGAGGATGATCTCGATCGTGTTGGAGCCGGCGACATTGCCGTTGGCGGCGCCCGTGACCGCCCATTGGCCGGCCCAGAAATCGAACTGGCGATGGACGGCGTCCTCGCAGCCCGCTGGGGGCGCGGCTGTCTGGGCGGCGACGCTGGAAGCCGCCATCAGGGCGACGAGAAGGGCGCAAAGGGTGGGAGCTGGATGGCGAGTCATGGTTCGACCTCCGGTTCGAGGGAGTCTTCGTGATGTTCCCGAAACACTAGACCCGCTGTCGCCCCGCGGCTATCAGGATCGTGCTCGGCGCGGTCGGCCCAGGCGGTGGTGCAAGACCTCGTACGGCAGCGAACGGAAGCTCGACGGCGGCACACCGAACGCGGCGCTGAAGCGGGCCGTGAAGTGACTGTGGCTGTCGTAGCCGAGATCGAGAGCGAGCTCCGTCAGCGGTGTCTCCGTGAGTTCGAGGCGGTGGAGCGCCTCGCGCAGCCGGATCTGGTCGCGGTAGGAGTGAATCGACCGACCGGCCGTGGCACGGAAGACCCGGCACAGGTGCGACGGCGAGCAGCCCACGAGGCGGGCGAGTGCGCCGAGGGAGAGCCGCTCGTCGAATCGGCGGTCGATCACGCACCGCGCCGCCTCGGCGAGGTCCCGATGCCGCCTCGGCGGCGAGCTCGACGCCTCTTTGCCCCGGTCCGCAATCAGGTGCTCGAGCAGGGTGAGGGCCGTCTCCTCGACAGCCAGAGGATCGACGCTGGTGGAGCTGCGCAGGTAGCGGGCGAGGGCGGCCTGCAGGGCATAGGCCCGGGCGCCGACCCTTCGCGCGTGCCGGCGAAAGGGAGTGTCGTGTCGCCACGGCACTTCCAGCTCCTCGAACGTCTCCGCCAGCCGCCGCTCCGAGGGAGCGAACCACAGCGACCGATCTCCTCGCGGATCGATCGCTTCGCGACGGTAGCGCCGGCCTCGGTTGTAGAGGGTGGCGACGTTGGCGTCGGCGACGAAGGCCGGAGTGGAAGGGTGCTTGATCCAGACCGCCGACCGGGGGAAGACGAACACGTGATGGCGCGCGGGACCCGAGTCGCGAAACCGCGGATGCTGCGGGCAGGCCCGAAAGAGGCCCACTTTGAGATCCGCGTCGCAGAACAGCGTCTCTCGCAATGGCGGGTCATCGGGTCGCAGCGCTTCGGCGGGCATGCCGTCTTCAACCATCATCGGGGTCGACGAATGCCCGATACGGAAGGGGTCGGGACCGTCGTCAGCCTCGGGGTACGGAGGACGCGACGGGGCCGAACACTTCGTCGAGGAAGTCGAGCGTCTCTCGAATGGCACGGTTGCGCGGTCGTGGCGCCGAGTGCCCGACGTCGAAGAGGACGAGCCGCTTGCGATCTTCGGGTGTGCCCAGCAGCTCGAAGAATGGCTGCTGGGACGATTCGAACGGCAGCAGAGAGTCGTAGCGCCCGTTGAGCAGGAGGATCGGTACCCGGACTCGCGGAGCGAAATGCCGGGGTGCCGCCTCTTCTGCGATCACCTCGCCCGGGAAGAGTCCCCCGAGCCGAAGCAGGCCGGCGCCGAACCTCGGCTCAATTGCGAGGAAGAGGGGAGACAGGCAGGCTCCCACGCTGCTGCCGTAGAAGGCGATGCGCTCGGCATCGACGTCGTTTCGCGTCTCCAGGTAGTCGATGGTGCGTCGCGTCTCCTTCACCCAGGCGATGGCGTGATCGCGGAGGACCGTCGGCTCGAGGAGGTCGGCCTGGAGGTCGCTCTCACGCTCGTAGCTCCCGAGGAAGACAGGTATGACGACGACTCGACCCCCTGCGATCAGGAAGTCGACGGCATCGAAACTCACGAGATCTTCGATCTGCTCACTGCTCCTGGCCCGAACGGCGTTCAAGCCCGGGGCGAGCACCACGGCCGGCAGACGCCCTTCGGGTGCGTCCTCGGGTGTGAAGACCAGGAGCGGCAGTCGTTCGTCGGCGTGGCCGGCGTCGATCGTGACGCGCTCGAGTTTCCAGTCGCCCTTCACGGTGACGTCGCCTGCCTCGACCTCCAGCGGGCGGCGCTCGTAGTCGAAGAACCTGCGCACGACTTCGAACGCCTCGTCGCCCATCGGCGGTGGCGGAGGTGGGACCGGCCTGACTTCGACCGGCATCGCGGTCTCCCCGTCCTTTCCCACCACGGTACGGAAGCCGAAGTCGTCATCGCGGTCCCAGGGAGAACGGACGTCGAAGGTGGCGAAGTAGTTGTACGAAGGTTCGGACCACGAGCCGCCCAGCAGCAGCCGCTCGCCTGCGAGGGTCGGCGTGGCCGACCACTCCTTGGCGTTGCCGGCGAGATCTCGCGTCCCCCACGCGCCGATCCCGCGCTCCTCGTCGCGCGGAAGCAGCGAGTCGCCGAAGTTGCTCGCTGGAGCGACGAAGGCCCGGGTGGAGAGTTCCGCCGCCCGCAGCCACTCGTGAAGGGTGGGCAGGCGGCGACCCTGCCAGGTGGCGAAGGCGTGCGCCTCGAACCACGAGATGCCTGTCACGGGCAGCGCCCCGTCTCCATCCCCGTGTCGCCCCGCCTGCCAGCCGGCAGGGCCCGGCCGACCGGTCTGATCGACGAACGACCGGATTCCCTCCTCCCAGGCGACGGTCGCGCCGTCTCTGATCAGAGGAGGCCAGTAGCCCGGCTCGCCGTAGCCGCCGGCGTCGACGAACTGCTGATACTCGGCGTTCGAGATCTCGAAGCTGTCGATGAAGAAGGCGGGGACCTCGACCTCGGCCGCGATCAGGGTGGGTGCGAACCAGTGGGTCGAGGCGGAGCCGGCGGGAATCCACACCGCGCCGTCCGGGGCGGGCTCGTCCGGTAGCGCCCAGCTAGCGGCCTCACCGATCGACGCGGCCACTTCCAACCGGCTCCCGCCGGAACCGTCGATGCGGAAACGCAGAGGCACTTTCGGCAGCTCGGCCTCGAGGGGCGTCGTTCCGAGCGGCCGCCAACCCTTCCGGCTCGTGTAGGGCTGGAAAGCGATCCGCGCGCCGGTGGGATCGGTGTCGATTCTTGCCTCCTGCACGATCCGTGTGCGGAGTGCGTCGACTCCGGCGCTCGCTCCATCCGGCGACGAGAAGTCCTCGAGCAGCTCCCAGGCTGCCCCGAAGTTCTCGCTCTCGACGAAGGCCTCGAGCTCGGAGATCCGCTCCTGTCGATGCTCCCCTTCCCTCTTCTGCCGCCAGAGGAGAGCCGCTGCAGCGACAGCCAGCAACGCTAGAGCCACCCAGGTCAGCGGGCGTCGCAGGAGACGAGACCTCTGCGGGTCGCTCTCTGCAGGCGGATTCCCGGTCAGGGCCTCTGTGGGCATCTCCGCCGTCAGGGTCTCGTCGTCGATCGGGGCTGCGGCGTGCGGATCGAGGGCGGCTGCGACCGCTTCTGCCGTCGCGGGCCTCGCGTCGGGCTCCTTGGCGAGGCAGCGCGCCAGGAGCTCGCGAACGAACGGAGGGTGGGAGGGAAGCCGAGGCTCGGCTCTCAGGATCCGATCGGCGATCGCCGGCAGCGACGGTGCCGAGAACGGTGCGGCCCCCTCCAGCATTTCGGAGAGGAGGCAGCCGAGCGACCAGAGGTCGGTGCGATGGTCGATCGACGCCGCCCCGCGGACCTGTTCCGGCGACATGTAGGAGACGGTGCCGAGGATCCGGCCGTCACGGGTGAGCCGTTCCTCGTCGATGCTGCGAGCGAGCCCGAAGTCGAGAATTCGTACCCCGCCGTCCTCGGCGAGGAGGATGTTTGAAGGCTTGATGTCGCGATGGATCACCCCCCTGCCGTGCGCGTGGGCGAGCCCGGCCGCCACCTCCCGGGCGATACCGAGCGCCTGCCGCATCGGCAGCGGTCCCTTCTTCAGCCTCTCGTCGAGCCCCTCACCTCGATAGAGAGCCATGGCGATGAAGAGACCGTCGTCTTCGGTCTCGCCGATCTCGTAGATCGTGCAGATCGACGGGTGGTCGAGGCCGGCCGCGGCCCGCGCCTCGGCGAGCAGCCGCCGCTTCGCCTCTTCGTCCTCGAAGAGCGCGGGCGCGAGGAATTTGAGTGCCACCTCTCGGCGCAGCTTCTCGTCGAACGCCTCGAACACGACGCCCATGCCGCCCGCGCCGAGTCGGTGCAGCAGGCGGAAGTGAAGGACGCGACGCTCGATCACGGAGGAAACCCGGAGAAGCCGACGACTTGTACGCCTCGGCAGCAAGGCTGCGCGAGGCGCTCTACGACAAGGGGTGCAAGCGAGTCTACTCGCTCTGCGTACCGCGGTCCCCGGCGTCTCGGGCTGCAAGAAGAGTCGTGCGATGGACGGCCCACTCCTCCCGCGTCTGCCCGTAGATGTCGGCCGACGTTCCGAAAGGCTGGAGATTCGGCTCGTGCCCGATCTTGCGCGAGCCGAGCTTGGTGGCGACGCGGATCGAGGGGAGGTTCTCGGCGTCGATGCAGTGGATGACCTCGGTCCAGCCGAGCGCCTCGAAGGCCCAGTCGATGCAGGCGGCGGCCGCCTCGGTGGCGTAGCCGCGGCGCTGAACCTCGGCTGAGATCCCCCAGCCGACTTCGGTGCCCGGCCAGCCCTCCGGGAACCATGCTCCGACGCGCCCTACCCAGCGGCCGGTCGCCTTCTCGAGGACCGAGAAGAAGCCGCACCCCCTGAGGTGCCAGCCGCCGACCATCGTCGCCATGTGCCGCCACGCCGCCGCCCGGCCCTGGGGCCCGCCGAGGAATCGCATCGCTTCCGGATGGGCCATCTGAGCGGCCCAGTCGTCGAGGTCGGACTCGCGCGGAATCCGGAGCACGAGCCGCTCGGTCTCCAGGGGCTCTGGAAGCGAAGACCTGGAACCTGACGAACCGGGAGGCGAGGGCATGATCGAAAGCTAGCACGGCGGGTGACCGGCCCGGCTGCAACCGATTCGAGGTCACTTGCGAAGAGTCAGGTAGAGGAAAGCCTGCCCGGCTTCATGTCGGGCCGGGTAGAGGTACATCCAGCACACATTCAGTGACGCAGAGCCCGGTCGTCGCGCCGGGGAGGGTAGATGTGCATCCAATCAACATTCAGCCATCAGGAGGAAAACCCGTGAAGACGAAGAAGTTTCTTGCTCTTGCAGCCGTACTTGCCTTGGCGATCGCCCCGGGTGCCGTTTCCGCGAGCGACCACGAAGAGGCGAGCTACTGTCAGGGCTTCGGCCCACAGACGCCTCGAGACATCGATCAGGTCGAAGGTCTCAACGGGCGCGTCTTCTCGATGGCGCCGGAGTCGTCGCAGCTCAACCTGTGCAACCTGCACTTCCACAACAACGCCGAACACAAGGCGGCCGACTACTCGATCTACGCCGGTGAGGGCGTCGAAGGGGTCGGAGGCGGTTACCAGTGCAACATGACGAGCGAGCTGTCGGCGGCGGAGCTCGCGGCGCCGGCCGGCGAGGTCTGCAACGGCATGAAGCCGGGCGACACGGTGGAGTTCCACTGGGTCTTCTCGTCGTGCGACGTCGCGCCGGGTGCCGGTCTCGGTTCCTGCCTCAGCGACTCGTGCGCCAACCCGAACCTGAGAGTCGAGGCGCAGGTCTTCGTGCTCGTCAACGACAGCGACGCGCTCGACCTCGCGGACTTCATCGAGGCCGAGGGCAAGGTCGACGGCTACTCCCAGCCGAAGGCGCTGCCGACCGGCACCGGGACTCCGGCGAGATTCCTAGGCTCGACGACCGGGCCGAAGTACACCGAGGAGGCCTGCTCACCGCTCCAGGTGTCGTGGAGCGTGCGTCCCGCGTGCGCGAAGCTCGACATCAACTCGCTCGCGCGCTGGTGCGAGGGCAACGTGTTCGAAGAGGACCAGGCCCACGGTGTACGGGAGCTGGTGACGCAGCCCGAGCTTCTGTCGCCGGTCACGCGCTGAAGTCGCAGTAGCCTCGAGGTCGCCGGGCGGTTTCTTGCCCCCGGCGGCCTCAATCGCCTGCGCCAGGCAGCCAGGGATGGCGCTCGCGGAGGCGCTTCTGGAGGGCCTTGGGATCGGTGACCTCCAGGACCCTCTTGCCGGCGCGGTTGCGCCGCACGGCATCGTGGTACCAGCCGACGTTGAAGCCGATGTAGCGGGCGGCGTCGATCGGTGCCTCGAGTTCGTCGCGAAAGAAGCGCTCGTGTCTGCGTTTGAAGGTCGTGGTCATCCGCCACCATCTCTCTTTCGACAGGTCGGGCGGGAAGTTGCCCATGTAGGTGTCGTCGTCGAGCTTCTCGGGACCCGACCACGGATTGCTCCCCCAGCCGGGCGGTGCCCCCCAGACGGTGACACCGAGAAGGTCCGCCAGGTGAAGGGCGTAGGTGGTGCCGATCCTGTCTTCCAGGTACTGACCGACGTCGTGAAGTCGGCGGACGCGGCCCTCGCGCGTCGACGTGTCCTCGTCGAGAATCGTGTTGATGGCGAGACGGGCGGCGTCGGCTGCGTCGCAGCCCCAGAGCTTGACGAAGGGGTCGTCGACGAAGCTGCCGGCGAAGAGAAAACCGTCGGTGCCGGCAAGCGGGTTGAGACCGTAGAAGTCCCGCACGCGCGGCTCGGTGTCGTGTGGATCGCGCGGTTCTTCGACCGGCATGGCGGCGACCGCATCGTCTTCCGATACGTCGTTCCACAGAATCGGCCCCTTCCAGAATCCGTGGCTGAAGAACTGCAACGACAGGATGCTCTTCGAGGGTTGAGCCTTGACGTAGTCGTAGAGAGCGACGATCGAAGCTCGCTTCGGCGTCCTCTGGACCTTCTGGTCCTCGTAGTTCCGCCACTCGATCCGAGGTTCCAGATCCTCGACGCTGTCCGGGTCGGGCAGGACGTCCTCCCGCTTGCTGCCTCGCACGGGCTTCCACCGCTTCCACTTCAGGAGCTGGTTCTCGGGATAGTCGAAGTAGACGAGCTGGACCGGCCCGATGTCGACTTCGTCGTGCGGGTGAAAGTGGAAGTAGCGCCACATCGTCAGCTCGGGCTGCTTGGTGCCCCGGACGAAGACGATCTGCTTGAGGTCGGCCATGGCGCGGGGTCTCAGTCCGTGTCGTCGCCGCCGCCGTCCCCGGCGTCGCCGGTGCCGTCGCCTGCCGACACATCCGTGGGCGGGGGATCGACGGGCCGCCAGCTCCAACTCTGACCTTCGACCCGTTCCCACGCCGGCAGGTCGTCGGTCGTGCGCACGGCGACGAGAGCCGTCGGCAGCCTAACCTCCCAGGGCTCGCCGACCGGGATCTCGCCCTCGGGTGCGCCGCGGCGCTGGCGGATCTCTTCGAGGATCGGCAGATACGTCTCGTCGCCGATCGCCGGCGGCGCTCCGTCGCCGTGCCATAGCTGCCCGGTCTGGAGGAAGTGAGCGACCGCCGGCTCGAAGCCGGGGCGAACCGGGACGACGACCCTTGCGGCGCCGGCGCGCAGGAACTCCCGGAACTGCGGGTCTGCGTCCTGGCGCAGAAAGCGATCGGCCCAGGTCTCCCTGCGACTCCAGAAGTAGGGGTAGAAGACGTACTGCAACTGGTGCCACTCGAACGCCTGCTCGAAGAAGCGGACGATGCTCCCTTCGCCGGCCGCCCGCAGGAAGTCGAACTGCGGCGGCCCGTCCGGCGGCTCGGACACCGAGCCGAAATCCTCGAAGCGCTGGCCGGTGAGGATCGTCAGGCAGTGCTTGCGCAGCTCTCCGGCGATGGTCTCGAGGTTCTGCGGTGGCGGCGCACCGTAGGGGAGGAGCTCCTCCTGCTGGGAGGCGGCTGCCTTGAGCGCCTCGACCTGCTGCTCGTATTCGCGCAGCCGATCGGAGTAGGCCGCCTGCAGCTTCTCGTAGGTCGCGAGCCGCCACGCCTGGAGCGCCTCGCTGCTGCGCTTGCAGACGACCGTGATGCTGACGGCGTAGCTGTCGCTCTCGTAGACGACTGCAGTGGCCGGCAGCTTGCTCTCGGAGGTGAGTTCGTGCGTATCGTCCGAGAGATCGAACGAAATCTGGTCGGTGGCGAAATCGACCTTGTGGATGTCGACCGCGTCCCCTGGGCCGGGCTGCCATCGGATCGTCCGGTGCCCGATCGTGACGAGCACGACGAGGTCGGACGTGTTGTCGCTCAGGAGCGACAGGTTCAGCGTGCCGCGCCACGGTTCGTAGCCATCGGGGATGGAGAGCTCGAGTTTCTGCACGCTGCGCGGCTGGTCGGCTTCGCTGCCGTCCTCCTCGCCGTGCTGCACACTTGCCGAGACCATGCGAAACGGCGGCGGCGGCGGATCGAGTTCCGTGGCGCCGTAAAGCGGTCCGAGCAGCAGATAGAGAGCGTCGAGCTGCGCCAGCGGCCCGGGCAGCACGCTCCTCAGGTCGATCGGCGGCTGCGGCAGTTGCAGGCCGGTCTCGGGATTGCCCTCGAGGTGCCACAGGTAGGACGCCGGCTCCGGCACCATGAACTCGAACATCTGGCGCACGCCGTAGTTGAAGACCTGCGCTTCGTAGACCTTCTCGAGGAACTGATAGATGCCGCGCCGGTGCTCGTTCGATTCGTTGTCGAGCTCGTGGAGGTTCGTCTCCTCCGCCTCACGGACGAGCTTGCGACTGCGGGTCTCGCTGACCGTCTCGGCGACCCGTTCGACGGTTCGATCGACGATCTCGCGGGCGTAGCGGCTGGCGCTCCTGGCGGCCGTCTCGCTGGTCGACTGGTTCTGGACCGCCAGTTCGTTCTCGAACTCGACCGCCGGGCCGTACTTGCCCGACAGCGACAGACGGAAGCCGACCTGCTGGTCGTTGCGCAGCGTGCGCGAAGTCTCGCGGTTGAGCTCGAAGCGGTCGGCGGAATGGAGCTCGTGCTCCTCCTCGGTCGTGCGCTCGACCTCGCGACGGAACAGCTCCTCGCTGCGCTCGAGCTTGCGATGAGAGCGGGCGCGTCGTTCCCCGGCCAGCGCGTTCTCGACGTGCGCGATCTCCGCCGCCTCGTAACGCTTGATCTGCTGCTTGACGACCAGCAGATCCGCGACGCCGGCCGGCCGGTAGCGCGGCCCGATGAAGTGCGACTGCGATTGCGCGGGATTGTGCGAAACGAAGCTCGTCGAGCGCAGGAGGGGAGCCTCGGTCGCGAGGGCCGTCTCGGTGGCGAGCGATAGCGCCTCCGTAGCGCGGTGGATCGGGGTCGTGCCGAGATCGATCCCCTCCTTCTCGAGCACCTCCCGGGTCCGGGGGGTCAGCCGCGCGCGGGCCTCCGGGGTGAGGACGAAGGGGTGGCGGACGCCGTCGGCCGGCTGCACGACATTGTCGTGGCGATCGATGCGGACCAGCTCGTCGATCGCGACGGCAAGCCCGGAGACGCGCCGCATCGGCGGTGCGACGTTGCGCAGATCGCCCCGCCGGACGGCGCCACGATCCGTCCCGGTGTCATCGACGCGCTCGCGCGCCGCAGGCGGCTCTTCCCGAGGTTGTGCCGACCGTCCGAGAGAGTCCGGAAAGGCCAGCGGCCGCGAGAGCACCTCGCGCGCCTGGTCGACTGTGAGCACGTGGCCGCGCTCCCGTCGCATCGCCACAGCCAGCTTGTAGACCGCGACCAGTTCCCGGAAGCCGCGCTGCTGCGCTGCTTCGAGCCCGGAGTAGAGGCCGGCGAGGATGGCGTCGGACATCGATCGCACGGCGGCCGCTCCCTCGCGCGAGGCGGCGAGAGGTCCTGCCGCCACGAAGTCGTCGGGCTCAACGGTCCCGCCGCCGGTCAGTCTCCGCACGAGTGGCAGGAGCCTGCGCCCGAGCGGGCTGTCCTCGGCACGGGGCGTGCCGCCGCCGAGAGCCTCGCGGGCGATCCGGCGCCGGTGGCTCGCGTCGTCGACGCCGGCGAGCGCTTCTGCAAGCCCGGTGGTGTCGTCGATCGCGGGGCCCTCGACTTCGGAAGGGTCGCTCGCGCGGAGCTGGAGAAAGCGGAAGACGTCGTTGAGGGAACTGAGTTCGGCCATCGATCCTCCTTGTTTGCCCTGTTGCCGCCCTGGCGGCCACGCGGAGAGAGTCGCCGCGCATGGAGATGGTCCCTGGACCGGCCGCTGATGTTACTGCCCGCGCGTGGCGGTGCCACGACACAATAGGCTCGCTGATGGAACAGCTCTTCGTCTACGGCTCGCTCCAGCCCGGTGGCTCGAACGCCGACCAGCTCGCCGATCTCGAAGGTGAGTGGCGGCGGGGGTGGGTGCGCGGGCGACTCCGCGAGGCCGGCTGGGGGGCGGTACTGGGCTACCCGGCCCTGACTCTCGACCCGGAGGGAGAGCGCGTCCACGGCCGTGTCCTGGCCTCTTCGGGGCTCGCTTCGCGGTGGTCGGATCTCGACGCTTTCGAAGGCGCCGAGTACGAACGGGTCACAGCCGAGGTCACCCTCGACGACGGCTCCCGGCTGCGGGCGTGGGTCTATGTGCTGCGCCGCCCGACTGCACGACGTGGGTAGGCACGCCTCGTCCTCATGAGCTGGGAGATCGGCGTCTCCAGGCCTTCGGATCGGAGGCAGCGGTCGCGGAGCTGATAAGATGTTGAAGATCAACACTTACGAGAGTGAGCCGCTGCCGGGACCGGTGTCATGCGGGCAGGGCCGTCTGGAAGGAGAACCCCATGAGAGCTTTTCCGGCAATGAAGTCGATCGTCTTCCTGTGTGCGCTGCTCGTCACCTCGTTCCATCTCGCGGCTCCGGCCGAGGGGCAGGGCTGGGTCGGCCGCGACGGCTCGGGCCAGGCGAGCGACACCAAGAAGCTCGGCACCGGCACCGTCCAGTACGACCCCGGCACGCCCGCGGACTCGCTGCTGCCGGGACCGGCTCTGCTGATCGGCAACCGCTTCGACAGCCGCAGCGGCGCGCCGCTGTCTCCGGGCACCGTCACGGCAATCGCCGCCTACTGGGGCGGGCAGGATGCCACCTTCCCGGTGCTGGCGATCCTCAACACGGCCAATACCGGCATCTACGGCGTCGCGTACGCCGGAAGTCAGGTCCCCTATCAGTTCAACACCTTCGCTCTGGCGGCACCGGTGCCGTCGGTCTTCATGGGGATCGTGCTGGCGTCGAGCAACTACGTCTCGTCGGCCGACGCGGTCGGGATGCGGAGCGCTTCGACCAACGGCCAGGGCTTCCATGCGGTGACGGCGGCGAATGCCTTCGGATCGCCATTCAACAATGTCGCCGGCCAGAACGCCATGGTGCGGGTTTCGGGCACCGTGGTCGTGCCGGTGGAGCTGATGGAGTTCGACGTCGACTGAGTCGAGTCGGCTGTCGCTGAGCTGAGGACCAGTCCTCGCGGTCGGCTGCGCGCCGACCGACCGGGTCAGCTTCGCTCGGAGACGAGGAAGGCGAGCGATCGAGAGCTTGAGAGAGTGAGGGCGCTCCGCCGGGAGCGTCGAGAGGGATCGTGAAGATGGATGCCGACGTCGCAAGCGAGATTGCCGAGCTGGAGGGCTCCCTCGCGGAGGCTCACCGGCCCCACTTCGGTGCCCTCAAGGGTCTGATCGAAGAGCTGGTTCCGGAGGCCGAGGTCTCCGTCAAGTGGGGAACGATCGCCTACGATCTCGACGGCAGCCTGTTCGCCCTCTCGGCCAATAAGAAGCAGGTCAACCTCTACGTGCTGACTCTCGGCCTTCTGGCAGAGTTCGCGGACGAGCTGGCGGGTATCCCGCAGAGCAAGTGCGTGCTGCGCTTCGCGCCGGGAGACGAGCTGCCACTGGAGAGCCTCCGCAAGGTGATGACCGAGGCGGTGGCACGCAAGCGCGGCTGATCGGTGCGGAGATCGGGCAACTCCGCTCTTCTCTTCTTCGTACCACCGATACCGATGTCCGCGCACTCCGCCCCTCCCGAGGATCCCGTCGCGTTCGGGCCGTTCCGATTCGACCGGGGAGAGCGGGTGCTTTCGCGCGATGGGACGGCGATCGAGCTGCCGGATCGTTCGATCCGCCTGCTCGAAGGGCTGCTGCAATGCCCGGGGGAGACGGTGTCGCGCGACCGTCTGGTCGACGACATCTGGCAGGGCGCCTTCGTCTCGGACGGTTCCCTGTCGGAGGCGGTGAGCCGGTTGCGGCAGGAGCTCGACGACGACGCGCGACAACCGACCTACATCGAGACCGTTCATCGCAGGGGATATCGCTTCGTCGCTCCCGTCTGTAGGCCTCGTTCGTCGACCGCTCGCCGGCGCCTTCCGTGGCGACTGCCCCTGGCGGCCTCGTTGACTCTGATTCTGTTCGCCTGGGGAGCGACCTCGCTTCGCGATGGAGATCCCGCTGGGGCAAGGGCCGGAGTTGGGGTCGCGGCGGCGCCGGCGCTCGACATGTCGACCGATTCCGATACCCGGACTCCCGAAGCCGCGGTACCGGAGCCGAAGGAGCGGCCGCGTTATCGGCTGGCGACGGTTTCTCTCGGCGGCCCGGAGCACGAGACCTTCCGTATTCCGTCGCTGCCTCTCAACGATCTCTCGATCGATCCGCTCAGCGGCCGGATGGCATTCTCGATGACCGAGGGCGGCCGGTCGGACGTCTGGGTCGCCGAGCCCCGCACGGGCCGGCTCGATCGGATCGCGACCGGAGGCTCGTTCTCCGATCCCGTCTGGCAGCCCGGAGGGTCGAGGCTCGCCATGGCCCAGCGCCGGGGCGACTCCTTCGATCTCGTCCTGAGGGCCGTCGAGCCGGGCGGGCCCTCGCAGCTGCTGCTCGATGCGCCTTTCGATCAGTACCCGGAGTCGTGGTCACGCGACGGTGCGACCCTCGTCTATTCGGAGCATCACCCCGAGACCGGCTTCGATCTGTGGCGGCTGCGGCGGCTGGCCGACGGGAGCTGGCTGCCGACGCCGATCGTGCGAACCCACCGCCACGAGGCGTTCGGTGCGCTCTCGCCCGACGGTCGCAGGGTCGCCTTCGTGTCCGACATCGACGGCGATCCGGAGGTCTACGTCGTCGATCTCGCGACGGGTGGCGCTCCGGCGAGGGTCTCCACCAGCCGCGGCAGCTACCCGTTCTGGTCGATCGACGGCGATCGACTGCACTACCTGGTCGACGACGAAGTCCGTTCGGTGGCTGCAGCCGACCTCGGCACCGGCTCGCCCCTCGTGCCGCGGGTCGCAACCTCCGTGGCGGGGTTGTGGCTGGCCGGCCATGCCGGACCGGACGAGCTGCTGGTGGCGATGCGCGACGAGCCGCGCCGCCACCGGAAAGCGGCGATCGGCACGCTTAAGAACTGATTCAGGACATCCGCGACGGACCTCGCTAGCTTCGCCGCTCGGCCCGGAGTCCCCCGGAGCCGTTTCGACGAGGAGTCCCGCCGTGCGAAAGCTGCTGTCGGTCCTGAAGGTGCTGGTGCTGGCGTTCACCGCGGTCGTCGGCCTCGCGCTGGGGGCGGCCCTGCTCTTCTTCCCTCGCGTCAGCCCGGCCGAGGAGGTCGCCGACCGCCTCCCGAGAGGCGATGTCGAGCGAGGGCGCTACCTGGTCGAGAACGTGGCGAACTGCCTCGACTGCCATTCCGAGCGCAACTGGGACTTCTACGGCGGTCCGGTGGTGCCCGGCACCGAGGGCAAGGGGGCGCCGCTGCGGGTGCTGCGGCCGGAGACCTGGTCGGCCAACATCACCCCGGCGGCGCTCGGTGAATGGAGCGACGGCGAGATCGCGCGCGCGATCACCGCCGGGGTGGGCCGCGACGGCAGGGCGCTCCACCCGTTCATGCCCTACGACAGCTACGCCCGCCTCGCGCCGGCCGACGTCGCCGCCATCGTCGCCTATCTCCGGGTGATGCCGGCGATCGAGCACACACCGCCGAAGCCGGAGGAGGGTTTCGCCTTCCGTCTCCTCGCCCGCCTGCTGCCGAAGCCGTACGAGGCTCCCGAGCCGGTGGACCCGACCGATCGGGTGGCGTACGGCCGCTACCTCGCCGGCGTCGCCGAATGCAGCTTCTGCCATCGAGCGGACTACAGCGGCGGCCGCAGCTTCCGCATTCCCGGCACGGAAGAGCGGGGCACGGAGGAACGGGTGCTCTCCGAGAACCTCACTCCCCATCCGTCGAACCGCATCGGCGCCTGGTCGCAGGAGAACTTCATCGGCGTCTTCCGCTCCTTCGCCCCGCCCGAGGGCAGTCGCATCCCGGGCGACAGGATCAACACCGTCATGCCCTGGTCGCGCTACGCCGGTATGACGGACGAGGACCTGGCGGCGATCTACGAGTATCTGCGGACGCTCGAGCCGGTGAAGCAGGAACCAGCGGCCCCCACCGACAGCGCCGAGTCGGGCTAGCTGCCCTCTTTCGCGGGAGGCCAGTCCGGCCGGCGCTCGAACACCGCGAAATGGAGATTGGGCGTCGTCGTCTCGAAGAACGCGACTTCGCGGTAGGCCAGCGGGAACTGGGGCGTCAGGCTGAGGGCGCCGATCGCCCAGCCGGTCCGGACGCGGTGCCGGTCGTCGACAACGGAGACGAGAAAGCGGGGATTGCGGGCGACGAGCCAGGCGCCGTAGCGGTAGGGGTCGAGGGAGATCGGCGGCTCGGTGGCCTCGCGGCAGTTGAGGCACATGGCGTCGATCACCGGGTGGGGGGTGCGGTAGGGGATGAGTCCGGCGTCGGGGGTCGCGTAGACCTCATCGGGCGGCAGGTGGGTGTCGAGGAACGCCGCCACCTCGGAGCGCGCCCGCATCCGATCGACGTAGCGGTCGGTGTCGGCCTCCAGCTCCGCGATCGGACGCGCCGCGAAGACGGCGATGAGAAACACTCCGACGCCCGCGGCTGCATCGAGGAGCCGCCGATCGAGGGAACTTCGAGCGCTCGCGACACGCGACAGCGAGGCGAGTCCAGCGGCGGCGACGACGGCGAGCAGGGCGAGGGCGAGCAGCGTGTGGCGATGGTGGTAGGCGATCACCGGGTCGGCGTTGCGGAGCAGGAGGCCGTAGAGCGCGGCGATCATGAGGTAGGGGAGCAGGCGGGGGTCGAAGCGCCGGGGCACAAGCGCCGGCAGGGCGGCCACGAGGAGCGGCCACGCAGCGCCGAGATAGTCGCGCAGCAGCGTCCGGTCCGCGAACGCTCCGCTCACCTTGCAGTAGACCGGATTGGGGAACAGACGCCCGTAGTAGGAGAGGCGCCATGCGGTGTAGAGCGCGAACGGCACGAGCACCACGGCGGCGAAGAGAGCGAGCGCCGCCAGCCGCCGCCGGTCGGCGCTTTCCTGGAGGTTCGCCTTTCGCAGGGTGACGAGGGCAAAGAGGCCGAGCACGCCGCCGATCAGCAGCCCCTCGGGGCGGGTGAGTGCGACGAGCAGCGCGCAGAGGGCGGCGGCGATCAGCGGCCCGCGCTTCGGCTCCCCGTTCTGCCTCCATGTCGGCTCCCAACCGGCCTGGAAGAAGGTGATCGCCAGCAGGGCGAGCGCCAGGTAGAGGGTGGTCTCGAGGCCGCTGACGCTCCACCAGACTGTGCCGGTGAGGGCCGACAGGGCGGCCGGCGCCGCCAGCGCGCCGAGCGGCCCGGCCCAGCGACGCGCTTGCCGCCACAGGAGGGCGCCGGCGACGAAGAGAGAGAGGACGCCGAGGCTCTTGAGCGTGAGCAAGGGGTCGATGCCGAGGCGAAGGCTCGCGGTCGCCAGGGTCAGCGAGAGAAAGTTGGAGTAGCCCTCGACCGGGGCCTCGCCGACGTTCCACAGCAGGCCCTGGCCGCTCGCCCAGTGACGGGCGTAGCGCAAGGTGATGTAGGCGTCGTCGGTCGAGAACGGCCACACGGTCGCGACGCGTTGCGCGACCCAGGCGGCCAGGGCGGTGCCGAACAACAGTGCCGCACGGCGCTCGGCGGCACTGGCAGCCGGTGTGGCGGTTGGAAGAGGCATCGGGCGAGGGACGCTAGCATGCGCGTAGGTGGAATCCTTCCGCCGGTTCCTGCGTAGGTAGAGGCATGATCTGGGGCGACGACGGTGGATGCGGTGGTTTGTGCGGTTGCGGCTGTGGCTGCTTCATGCTGCTGATCGGTCTGGCGATTCTCGGCGTGCTGTCACTCTTCTTCTAGAAGTACAGCTCTTCCAGGGCTCTGGCGGAACCGGGGCTCCGGTAGCATCGCCCGGCTACCGTGACCGAGCATCGAGCTACGAACGAGGCGGCGCACGACCGAGCGGTCGGTGCGCGCGCCTTCTGGCGCGCCAACCTGCGGGCGATTGCGATCCTGCTGACGGTCTGGCTGCTGGTCGGTGTGCTGGCGTCGATCGTCTTCGTCGAGCCGCTCAACCGGTTCCGCCTCGGCGGCTATCCGCTCGGCTTCTGGTTCGCGCAGCAGGGTGCGATCTACGTCTTCGTCCTTCTGATCTTCGTCTACGCGCGCTGGATGGAGCGTCTCGAGCGCCGGTTCGCTCCGACTGAGGAAGAAGAGGTGGCGAGCGCCGGCGATTCCGGGGCCGCTACGGACGAGGGGCCGGCGTGAGTCTCCTCGGCTGGACCTACTTCTGGGTGCTCCTCACCTTCGGCACCTACATCGGCATCGGCATCTGGAGCCGGGTCAGCACCACTTCGGGCTTCTACGTCGCCGGGCACCATGTGCCGCCGGTCCTCAACGGTATGGCGACCGGTGCCGACTGGATGAGCGCGGCGTCGTTCATCTCGATGGCGGGGCTGATCTCCTTCATGGGCTACACCGGCTCGGTCTACCTGCTCGGCTGGACCGGAGGCTACGTACTGCTGGCGCTGCTGCTGGCGCCGTACCTCAGACGGTTCGGCAAGTTCACGGTGCCGGACTTCGTCGGCGACCGCTACGACTCGAGCGGTGCGCGGCTGGTGGCGGTGTTCTGCGCCATCTTCGTCTCCTTTACCTACATCGCCGGCCAGATGCGCGGGGTCGGCGTCGTGTTCTCCCGCTTCCTCGGCGTCGACATCACGACCGGCGTGGTGATCGGCACGTTGTTGGTGCTGGTCTACGCCACCCTCGGCGGGATGCGCGGCATCACCTACACCCAGGTGGCGCAGAACGGGGTGCTGATCGTCGCCTATCTCATCCCGGCGGTGGCGATTTCGATTCGAATCACCGGCAATCCGATCCCTCAGCTCGGCCTCGGCTCGGCGGTCGTCGAGGGACCGAACGCGGGGCGCTACCTGCTCGAGGCGATCGACGCGATCCATCGCGACCTCGGCTTTCCCGAGTACACGGCGGCCTTCGTCGCCGGCAAGAAGTCGATGATCGACGTGCTGGCGATCACCCTCGCTCTGATGACCGGTACGGCGGGACTGCCGCACGTGATCGTCCGCTTCTACACCGTGCCGACGGTGCGGGCGGCGCGCTGGAGCGCATTCTGGGCGCTCGCCTTCATCGCCGTGCTCTACACGACCGCGCCGGCGGTGGCGACGTTCGCCCGCGCCAATCTCATCCAGACTCTCGAAGGGACCGCCTACGAAGAGGCGCCGCCGTGGTTCCGCAACTGGGAGCAGACTGGGCTCCTGGCGTGGATGGACAAGAACGGCGACGGGCGGATTCAGTATCGGCCGGGGGCGCCGTTCGACGGCAAGCCGACCTTCGTCGACGCGGAGGACACCGGGCCGGGGCCCCGCCGGTTGGACAACGCGCCGAGCTCGAACGCCAACGAGCTCTACGTCGACCGCGACATCATGGTGCTCGCCAATCCGGAGATCGCCAACCTGCCCGCCTGGGTGGTCGGCCTGGTGGCGGCGGGAGGGCTCGCCGCGGCGCTCTCGACCGCAGCGGGGTTGCTGCTGGTGATCTCGTCGGCGGTGTCGCACGACCTGGTGAAACGCATCCTGCGCCCGCAGATGAGCGAGCGCGAGGAGCTGCGCTGGGCGCGGGTGGCCGCCTGCGCCGCGGTGGTGGTGGCGGGCTACTTCGGCATCCGGCCCCCCGGGTTCGTCGCCCAGGTGGTCGCCTTCGCCTTCGGCCTCGCCGCCTCGAGCTTCTTCCCGGTGATCCTGCTCGGCATCTTCGACCGGCGGACGACCCGCCAGGGGGCGATCGCCGGCATGCTCTCCGGCATCGGCTTCACCGCCGGCTACATCCTCTACTTCAAGTTCGTCGCGCCGGAGCTCAACGTCGCCGGGAACTGGCTCTTCGGCATCAGTCCCGAAGGGATCGGAATCGTCGGCATGCTGGTGAATCTGGCGGTGACCGTCCTCGTCAGCCGTCTGACCCCGGCCCCGCCGTCGCACCTGCAGGAGATCGTCGAGCAGTTGCGCGAGCCGACCGGGGGAAGTGCCGGTGGGTGAGGGGGGAGTTGGTCGGGGCCGCGGGTGGCGGTTGGCCGCAGCGACCCCGACCCGAAGCTCTAGTCGGAGTCCGTGGGATGGCGGCCCTCGATCGGGCCGCTCGTCGCCGAGCTTCCCGCTCCACTGACTGGACCGCAGACCCGCTCGCGCCGACGCTCGATGCGGCGGGCGAGCTGCAGCCTCTCGGCCTTGAGTCGATCGTCGGTCCGCTCCGCCCGCCGAAGGGCTGCGGTATCGGTCGCGCGCCGGCTGCGCTCGCGAGCGTTGGAAGTGGCTTCACCGTGGTGGGTGTTCATGAGTCGTCTCCTGTCCTGAAGTCGATGGGATGACAAGCGGTCAGAACTCGGTGTCCGGCGATGGCATCGGCGGCCTCCTCTCTTCGTGTCTCGATCACACTAAGCTTAAGTGTGAAGACGACACGAAGTCAAGAGGCAGAGGCGACAGGTCCTCCCGGCGGTGAGAAGGTCGGGCTAGCGCTCGAGGGTCGCTTCGAGTGCCACGGCGAGCCGTCCGCCGGCGGGTTGCGGAACCTCGACCAGGGTCAGGCGCTGACCGGCGGACACCATCACCTCGAAGTCGTGAGTGAAGTTTCCGACCGGGAGGCCCCGGCCGTCTTCCGAAGGTTCTCCGACGGCGCTGAGCTCGATCTCTCCCCGGACGTGCACTCTGCCGCCGGCGACGCCGCGGCCGGTGATCGAGGCCGCCAGCCCGACGTCGTTGTACTTGTAGGTCGTCAGGGGTCCGTCGCCTGAGGCGTTGGTGGCGAGCACGGTCACGGGGAACGGAACGCGCCAGCCGGACTGGATCCGCGCCCAGCGCCCCTCGAGGGCCACGGCGCTCACTTCACTGCCGGGGAGGGCGGCGGATTCGCCGGAATCCTCGACGAAGAGCGTGAAGCGGACGTTGGCGCCGTCGTCGGCGGGTCGCGACGGGGTCTCGTCCGCCGCCAGCGGAAGGGCGGTCAGTACGACCAGGGTCAGGGTGGAAAGCGCGGTTTTCGCGACCATCGGAGTCTCCTTCGGTTGAGTTCGTGGGCTGACTGAGGACACGGCGGAGCGCCAGGCGGGAGCTCGTGTCCGTCGAGGATGCTTCGGAGTAGAGGTACGGTGCCGCCGGAGGACGCGTCTACGCAGCGTCACGTCGTCGGGCTAACATCCGGGCATGGTCTCGCGCCCCCCGAGAGTTCGAGGATCGGCACTGTGGGTCCTCGTGCTGCTGCTCGTCGGCTGTGCGACGGCGCCGCCTCCCGAGGTCGGTGGGACGGGGCGTCCCGAGGCAACCGACACCACTCTGATCCTGATCTCCTTCGACGGCTTCCGCTGGGACTACGTCGACTGGCCGGAGGCGGCGACCGTGCGAACGCTCGCCGAGCGAGGCGTGCGCGCCGAGGGGCTGATCCCGGTGTTCCCGTCGAAGACCTTCCCGTGTCATTACGCGCTCGTCACCGGGCTCTATCCGGGGCATAACGGCATCGTCTCCAACAACATGCGCGACGCGACGATCGGCGGCGAGTTCCACCTCTCCGACCGCTCGGCGGTCGAAGACCCGCGTTGGTGGGGGGGCGAGCCGATCTGGGTGACGGCGGAGAAGAACGGCCTCCCCGCGGCGGCGATGTTCTGGCCCGGCACCGAGACCGAGATCGCCGGCCACCGGCCGAGCCACTGGCATCGCTTCGACAAGGACTTCTCGTTCGAGCGCCGCGTCGAGCAGGTGCTCGAGTGGCTCGACGCCGAGCCGCGGCCGCGGGTGATCACCCTTTACTTCGAGCATCCCAACGACGTCAGTCATCACTACGGCGCCGAGGCACCCGAGACCCGCTCCGCGGTGGCCGGGGTCGATGCCCGGCTCGCCGATCTGCTGGCGGGCATCGAGGAGCGCGGTCTGGAAGGCGCGGTCGATCTGATCCTGACCTCGGATCACGGCATGGCGGACATCGACCCCGACCACTTGGTGCTGCTCGACGACTACGTCGACTTCCGGGAGGGGGAGCTGTTCGAGTCCGGAGCCTACGTCCAGATCTTCCCCGACGAGGGCCGTCACGAGCTGCTGCTGGCGACGCTGCGCGGAGCGCATCCGGAGCTCACGATTTACGAGCGCGACGAGATCCCCGAGCGCTACCACCTGCGTGACAGCCCGCGGGTGGCGCCGATCATCGGCGTGCCGAGCGTCGGCTGGGAGGCGATGCTGCGCTCGCGGCTCGAGAGCCACGGCGTCATCGCCGGCGACCACGGCCAGGATCCGGCCGACCCGCGGATGCACGGCCTGTTCGTCGCCGCTGGACCGTCGTTTCGCAGCGGCGAGACGATCGAGCGCTTCGAGAGCGTCGAGATCTACAACCTGATGGCAGCGGTGCTGGGGGTCGAGCCGGCGCCGAACGACGGCGATCCGGCCTGGCCGTCGCTGGTACTCGAGGGGGCGGCGTCCGCGCGCGGTTCGGGCGCAGGGGAGCGCGAGTCAGCCGGGGTCAGTAGGCCGGGTACCTGCCGGCAAGGGCGATTCTGAGTCCGACGAGCAAAGCGAAGCTCAGAAGAACCAGGGAGCCGACGAGCACGCCCAGCCGACTCGGGCGCCGATCCTCGAACAGGACGCGGGGGAAGTTGGCCGTGGCGACGTACAGCAGGATGACGAGGATCCTCGGGCCGAGAAATCTCGTGGAGTCGCTGCTTCGCAGCAACCTTCCGGCGAGGTCATAGCAGGCGGGCTCGAAGACCCGCTCGCGGATGCGAACGGGGAGCAGGCTCCCCAGGACGGTCAGCCAGCGATTCCAACGCGGCGGGTCAGGCATTGGACGGGCCGAACTCGGCGATGATGCTCTCGTTGAAGCGACGGTACCCGTCCCAGGCGCTGCGCCCTTTGGCGGTGAGCCGGTAGTTGCGCTCGCGGATGATCTGGCTGTCGACGATGCGCTGCCGGTAGCGACCCTCGACCAGCCGCCCCTCCTCCAACCGGGACATGAGTTGGTAGAAGGA
This sequence comes from Candidatus Multivoradales bacterium, assembly GCA_965223855.1. Classification (GTDB taxonomy): domain Bacteria; phylum Acidobacteriota; class Thermoanaerobaculia; order Multivoradales; family JAHEKO01; genus CALZKB01. Next base: position 423,438 of record CBDCXM010000009.1, on the reverse strand, counting down.
AGGCCCCGACCGCTTGACGCCGAAGCGGGCAAGCTCCTCACGAACCTCACGACCGGGTCGCTCACCCTGGAGAAGGCTCCCGAGAACCAGGAACTGCAGCTGAGAAAGGCGCGTTTCGGAGCTCACTGTGGATTCCCCATGAAACCGAGCAAGCGGTGGGCCGTAGTAATGTAATGTGACGTTAGGTCACTTGCCGTTATTCCAGTGTACCAACCGCGACCCACCTGGGGGAAACACATGAATCGACCGCTACGCATCACGACGATCGTCCTGGGGACCGTCCTCGGGCTCTGGTTCCTGCTCGCCGGTAGCCAGAAGTTCTTCGCCGCTCCGATGTTCCAGGCCATGTTCGGCCATCTGGGCCTGCCGCTCGTAATGGTCCCCCTTGTCGGCGTCGCCGAGGTCGTCGGCGGCCTTCTCGCCTTGTGGCCGCGCACCAGCCTCTACGGGGCGACGTCGATCGGGGTGATCATGCTCGGAGCGGTCGGGTCTCACCTGATCGCCGGCGAGATGCCTCCCGGGGCGGCGCTCCTCGCGTTGCTGCTGTCGGCCGGCCTCGCCGTCCTGAGGCGCCGTGCGCTCCAGGACGGGGTTGCGCGATGACTCGATCCTCGACCCGGCCCGAGAGCTTCGTCGGGAGGACCACCTTCGTCGGCTTCCTCGCCCTGGTCGCCGTCGTCCCTTCGGGATGCCGACCTCCGGCCGGGGGTGCGACCGCCGCCACCGACTCCCCGGGCGCCGAGATTCTCGCCGTGCCGTTCGAACTGAGGAACCATCACATCGTCATCCCGGTCTCGGTCAACGGCAGCTCCGCGTTCGAGGTGGTGCTCGACTCCGGCTTCCCGACACCGGGGCTCGCGCTCTACGACGGGCCCCGCGTGGCTGCGCTGGGCCTGACCCTCGATCCGTCGATGCAGACCAGCGCCAGGGGAGCAGGCGGCTCGGGCGATCAGTTCGCCGTCAAGGTCGCGCCGAGGGAGTCCTTCGATGTCGGCGGCGCCCGGTTCGCCGGCTTGCCGATCCTCGTCCTGCCCGATCTGGGGATCGGGAGCTACCACGAAGGCATCGTCGGCGCCTCGCTGCTGTCGAGATTCGTCGTCGAGCTGGACTTCGAGAGTCGCGTCATGAGACTTCATGAGCCCGAGCTCCACGAGAAGCCGGCGGAAGCCCTCGAGCTCTCTCTCGAGTTCCAGGGCGGCGTGCCCTACACGACCGTCACTGTGACTCCGTACGGGGGCGGCCCGATCGCCACTCGAGTGCACGTGGACCTCGGCGCCTCGCACGCCCTGTCCCTCTACACCGAGGAGGTCGAAGGCCTGCAGGTGCCGGCGGGAAGTCCCGCTGCCATCGTCGGACGCGGCATCTCCGGGCTCCTTCATGGCCATGTGGGGCGGATCGCGAAGCTCGACATTGCGGGCGCAGCGATGGAAGGAGTCGTTACCTCCTTCCCCTCCCCGGATCATCAGAATCCTCGCGGCCTCTCCGGTGTCGGCGGGAATCTGGGCACCGGGGTGCTCAGTCGGTTCACGACGACCATGGACTACTTCAACGACAGGATGCTCCTCGTTCCCAACGGCCGGTTCGAGGACGAGTTTCGCTTCGATCGCTCCGGCCTGAGGCTGACTCCCGCCGACACCTTGAAGATCGAGGGCATCATCGCCGGCTCACCGGCCGATCAGGCGGGTCTCGAGCCTGGGGACGTGCTCATCAGGATCGACGACCGGCCCGTGACCGGAGCGGACTTCGAAGGCGCGCGTGCCCGGCTCCTCGGAGACGGTGAGGTGAGTCTCGTCTACGCCCGTGACGGGGCCGAGGTCGCCGTCGTCCTCGTTCTGACCGACCTGATTCCCGACCATCGTGCGGGCGTCGAAGACGCCGTTCGAGTCGACGAGGCCGGCGACGGCCCGGGAGGCGCTCACCCGTGAAGGTCGTTAGGAGGCGCGCAGCGATCCCACGAGCGGCATCTTCGCCACGGCCCGCACCGCCATCAGGCTCGAGAGCATGCCGACGATGAAGATCGCACCGAGGGTGGCGGCGAGCGGCAGCCACGGCGGCGCGGCGCCGGCGAGCGCCAGATGGGGGGCGGCGGCGATCGCTCCGGCTGCGGTGCCGATACCGAGCCCGATCAGTAGCAGGTAGGCGTTCTCCGCCAGCACCCGCCGCTGCAGCCGGGCGCGCGGGTAGCCGATGGCGCGCAGCGTCGCCAGCTCGGCGCGCCGTTCGAGGACGTTGCGCAACAGGACGATGCCGAGCCCCAGAGTGCCGAGAATGAGCCCTAGCCCGCCGAGGGTCTGGAAGGTCGACAGATACGTCGACTCCACAGCCTGGAAAGCCGCCAGCCGCTCGGCGGTCGAGACCGCGTCGAAGCCGTGGCGCGAGAGCTGCTGCTCGAGATCGGTCGCCAGCTGCGGTGCGCGATCGGGCGGCGCATCGAGCAGGAACCAGGCGTAGCCGGAGCGGCTCGGGAAGTGGCGCCGGAACGCCTCCTCGCCGATCAGCACCTCACTCTGAAAGACGCTCTTCGACAGCAGACCGACGAAGCGCAGCCGGATCGGCTCCCCACGCTCGTTCTCGAGCTCGAGGTCCTGGCCGAGGCCGGAGTGGAGGATCCAAAGCACCGAGTTCGCATCGCCGAAGGCGGGGATCACCCCGTCCTCGAGCTCGAGGTCGAGGAGCGACCACGGATCCTCGGTCTCGACGCTCGTCTGCTGGAAGGTGAAGCCGCCCCGTTCCTGCATCGCCGGCGGTACGCCGAGCAGGCGCGGCCGCTCCGGCTTGTAGAGGTTGAGACACGACACGTCCTCGCCCGGCAGCAGGCGGAACGGCACCGTCTCGACGCCGTCGAGGAGCGTCGCCACCGCCTCTCCCTCGCCCTCGAGGGTGCCGAGAATCGGTACGTCGGCCTCGGCGACGAGGGTGAAACCGCCTGCGCCCGAAGTCCGCTCGCGGACGTCGACGGGGGCGTGCACACGGTTGGCGGCAACGACCACGATGACGAACGCCGCCGACGACATGAGTGCAACGCTCAGAAGACTGCGGCCGCGGGAGCGAGCGCTGTCGCGGGCCGCCACGGCGAAGGTGCTGCCGGTACCGAGGCGATTGGGGGAGGTCGCCGCGCGGCCGCTCCTCCAGGCGAAGGCGGCGATACCGGCGACCAGTAGCAGCGCACCGACGACGAAGGCGAGACCCGCCGCCTCACGTGCATCGAGGGTCGCGGCGAAAGCGGTCGCCGCGACGGCCAGCCCGAGAGCCGCGGCAGCCACCAGCAGCGGCTTGCGCGAGCCGCTCGGCCGCGCGCCGGCGACGCTGCCGGCGAGCAGGCCGACCGTCGACTGGCGTCCGAGCCGTCGCAGCGCGGCGAGGATCGCGACTGCGATGACCGCCATGGCGGCGAGCGCGCCGATGACGAGCGTTACCGCTCGCAGATGAAGGAACAGCACCGGCTCGCCGATCGCCGGCAGCCACCAGGTGCGCAGCCCCGCCAGCAGCGCCCATGCGTAGGCGATTCCTCCGAGGCTGCCGAGGAGGGCGCCGAGGGCGGCGATCGCCAGCCCCTCGCCGAGGAAGCGCCGTCGCACCCGGCCGGCGGGGAAGCCGACCGCGCGCAGCAGGCCGATCTCGCGCGCCCGCTGCTCGACGCCGAGCCGGAACACCAGGCCGACCACCAGTGCCGCGGAAGCGATCAGGAACATGCTCAAACCCAGGAACAGTCCGGCGAAATCGGTCGCTCCGCTCGCCGCCCGGGTGGCGGCATCGCGCAGCGGGTGGACGCCGAAGCCGGCGGCGGCGGGGGAGAGGCGTTCTACGAGCGCGGCGGTGAAGGCACCGACGCCCGCGTCCTCCCAGTCCGGCTGGCTCGCCCCCAGGCCGACCCGCAGTCCGGTGAGGGTGCCGAAGCGGCTCTGCCACAGGCGCTTGCCGAGCTCGAGGCCGACGAATGCCTTGGGGGCGGCCCGGTAGTCGTCCCAGTACGCTTCGTCCTGCGGTCGGATCGTGTCCAGATCGACGGGGAAGGGCGGATCCCAGGCCGAGATGTCGTCGGCGTCCTCGATGCCCGGGAACTCGGGCGTGAGGTCGCGGTCGGTCGCCAGCCCTTCCATGGCGACGATCCCGGCGAGCTCGAAGGCATGTTCGACGGTCGTCAGCTCGTCGAACGCTCCGAGCTGGTAGTACTCGACCGTCACGGTGTCGCCCGGTTCCGCCTCGAGCTCGGCGGCGCTCCAGGCGTCGAGCAGGATCTGCGAGTCGGTGAGCCGGGGGGCGGATCGGCCGTCGACGAGAGTCAGCCTGCCCAGTGCCGGATCGCCGGGAGCGTCGAGCGCCGAGATCGTCGAGTAGGGCACCGAGCGTTCCCCTGCGCTCAGTGCGTTCGCCATGTAGGTGAGGACCGGCATCGTCGGCGAACCCAGGCTCCGCGCCGCCTCCTCGATGGCCGCCTCGCGCTGTGGATCGAGGACGAACTGTCGGCTCTCCACCGTCACCGCCTCGGGAGCTTGGCGCAGCTTCAGACCGAGGTCGTCGAGGTCGAGGAGCCCCGGCAACGCGGCCTCGACGGCCTGCGTCGTGCCACCGGCCCCGAGGACTGCATTGACGCGGTCGGAGCCGCGGCCGAGGAGCGCGCGCTGGAGCCTGTCGAGAGCGACGTAGACCGTCAGCGGCCTGCCCTGACTCGGCTCGAGGCCGAAGCCGCCTGCGCCACGATCGGGAAGGACGTCGGTGACCGTGACGCGCAGCGTCTCGATGGTGTCGTCGGTGTCGTCGCGCCCGACGATCGTCTCGCGTGGTACGTCGCTCGGCCGTTGGAACGAAAGCACCAGCTGGGAGCCGGGTTCGACTCCCAGCTCGGTCGCGAGGGCGTGGCTGACGGCGGCCGACGGGAAGGGTCCGCTGCGTGCGGCGAGATCGAGAGCGGCCAGCTCAGGTTGGAGCTCGCCGAAGCTCTCGGGCACTCCCCACAGCGCCACGGTGCTGGCTCGGGCGCCGCTTTCGGCGGCGGTCGCCGAACCGCGGACCGTCAGAGCGGGGACTGCCGTCACACCGTCGAGAACCGCCAGTTCGCCGGCGAGCCGCTGCCGGAACGGGCGCTCCGCCAGGACCGCCCAGTCGACCTTACCGAGCCGGCCGAGGGCGAGCTCGCGCAGGCTGCCGCGTAGCGAGTCGCCGACCAGCAGGGCACCGGTGAGGACCGCGGTCGTCACCGCAGCGGCGGCGAGGACGGCGAGATGAGTGCGCCGGTAGTGGGTCAGGCTGCGACGCATCGGCCTTCGGCGAGCCGGACCCGACGAGCGAAGCGCGCCGCCAGCTCGTCACTGTGGGTGACGACGACCAGCAGCGCCTCCATCTCGCGTTGCAGCTCGAGCAGCAGATCGGCGACCGACATGGCGTTGGCGTGATCGAGATTCCCGGTCGGCTCGTCACACAAGAGCAGCGTCGGCTGCTGCACCAGCGCTCTCGCCACCGCGGCACGCTGCCGTTCGCCGCCCGAGATCTCCGCCGGGCGATGCCCGAGCCGGTGTCCGAGGCCGACCCGCTCCAGGAGCTCGCGAGCCCGATCTTCAGCCTCCTCGTCGGCCGGCGGGAAGGCGAGGGTCGGCAGCAGCACGTTCTCGAGCACGGTGTACTGGGGGAGCAGGTGGTGATCCTGGAAGACGAAGCCGACCGTGCGGTTGCGGTAGCGCGCCAGCTCCGTATCGCGACGGGTGAACGGGTCCTCGCCGTCGAGGACGACCCGCCCCGACGTCGGTGCCTCGAGGGTGCCGACGATGTGGAGCAGCGTGCTCTTGCCGGAGCCCGACGGCCCGGTGACGGCGACGCTGTCGTCGGCGTCGAGGGCGAGATCGACTCCGCGCAGCACCTCCACGGCCGTCGGCCCGTCGCCGAAGGTCTTGGTCACCGCTTCCAGCACCAGGCGACTCACGCGGAACTCCCCGTCTCCACCAGCCGATCGGCGATATCGGAGGGGATCGGGATCGAGCGGGGACCGCCGGGCTCGTCGACGACGCAACACACAGCGGTCGTCTCGCCGACCGCGATCCGCTCGCCGTCGCGGCTGAACTCGATCCGGTAGGTCATCGACCGCTCGCCCTTGCGGGCGATCGTGACGGTGATGTCGAGCACGTCGGCGAAGCGCGCCGCCTTGCGATACTCGCAGGTCGCTTTGACCCGCGGCCAGCCGATCTCGTGGCCCTCCCACTGGCGGTGGACCTCGGTGCCGAGTGAGCGCAGCAGCTCGTGCTCGGCGGTCTCCATGAAGACGAAGAAGCGGGCGAAGTGCACCAGGCCGGCGAGATCGGTGTCGGCGAATTCGACCCGGCGGCGGGTCCGGAACTCCGAGATCGGCTCGCTCAAGCGCTCTTCTCCACCGGCAGCTCCGCCTCCGGAGCCGCCTGTGTCAGCAGCGCCTCGAGGACCCGGGCAGTGGCGACGGCCATGGCGTCGGCGCCGCGGTCGCGATGCACCGACTCGTGCCCGCGAGCGGCGAGCCGCCCCCGCTCGTCCCGGTCGGCGAGGAGTGCCTCCAGAGACGTCACCAACGCGGTCGGAGACTGCGGCTCGCACAGGGCGCCGCCGCCGGTCGATTCGATCAGCTCCGGGAACGACCCATGGTCGGGAACGAGCACCGGGACGCCGCTCGCCATCGCTTCGAGCACGAAGCGCCCCTTCGGCTCGGCGTAGGTGGTCGGCACGCAGAGCAGATCGATCGAGTGCAGGAAGGCGAGCTTCGCGTCGCGGTCGATCTCCCCCAGAAACTCGACCCGGTCGTCGAGACCGGCATCGCGCACCGTCCGTCGTTGCTCGTCGATGTAGTCGCGATCGACCGCACTCTGGTAGCCGGCGATCCGCAGGCGCAGCGTCTTGTCCCGCTCGGCGAGGGTGACGAAGGCCTCGATCAGGTTGTGGAGCCCCTTCTCCGGCGCGTTGCGGGCGAGGAAGCCGATCGTCGGCGGCCCTTCCCGGGGCGGCGCTTTGCGATAGTCGGTGAGCTCGATGCCGAGCGGCACGACGGCGATCCGCTGCTCGGCAACGGCGAGCCGCTGGGCCATCAGGCCGGCGTAGTAGCGGCTCGGTGCGAGGAACAGGTCGGGGTCGGCGGCGCGGCGCTGCATCTCGGCGCGCACCGCTTCGCGCAACGGCTCCTTCAGACCGTCGACGAAGAGATCCTCTCCCTGGAGGACGACCACCACCGGCACACCCAGCGTCTCCTTGAGACGCTTCGCGAGACCGAGCAGCAGCGAGTTGGTAAGGACGACGATCTCGGGGCGGTAGTCGTCGGCCAGCCAGGTGACGAGGCGATCGAGCTCCTTGGCTTGCGCCCCCTCTTCACCGCGCAGCATGTCGAGCGTCAGGTCGCCGAGCTCGCTCGGGTCGGTCGAGGCACCGAGCTTCGAGATCCAGCCGAGCAGTCGCCGGCTGTCGAGCAGCCGGTCGAGAAATCGCGGGGTGCGGCGGAAGAGCTTCGACTTCTGCTGCAGGTAGACGTTGAGCGCACCGTAGAAGACCCGCTCGTCGCTGACGTTCGCTTCGTCGGTCTTGAGCGGCGTGTAGGTCGGCAGGAGCGCCACGTCGTGACCCGCGCGCTGCAGGGCGGCGGCGAGCGCGTTGTCGTGGAGGCAGCTGCCGCAGTACATCCCCCCGGCGCCGGCGGCGATGTAGGCGATCCTCATGCCCGCTCCCCCCTCAAACCTGATCTCCGTCCGCCGGGAAGAAGCGCTCGACGCGCTCGTCTCCGGTGCGTCCGATCCACGAGCCGGCGACGAGCGCGACGGCCGCTGCGCCGAGGACGATCACCACCGGCGGCACTCCGGCGACCTTGAACCCGGGAACGTCGTGGCCCTGGGCGAAGAAGACGCTCCAGGTGCCGATGGCGGCGGCGAGCGAGGCGGCGGCACCGGCGAGGGTGCAGCGACGCCAGAAGAGCGCGCCCACCATCAGTGGGGTGAGCGCGGCGAAGCCGCTGAACGACCACACGCCGAGGCGGAAGAGACTGCGGTCGACGACGATGGAGAGCACGAAGGTCACGGCCAGCACCAGCACCACGAAACCGCGGCCGGCGAGCACCTCGAGTCGGTCGCTCAGGCCGCCCCGGTAGTGTTTCACGACGTCGCGCGTGAACATGTTGGCGAGCGCGAGACTCTGTGAGTCGAGCGACGACATCACCGCGGCGAGCACGCCGGCGGCGAGAAAGCCGGCCAGCACCGCCGGCGCGTGCTCGCCGATCATCAGGATCAGCACCGAGTTCGACTGCGGCCCCTCGAGGCCGGGGAAGTCGACCGCCCCGAGGACGCCGATCGACACGCTCGGCAGCCACACCGCGGCGAGGCACAGCGGGTAGGCGATCACCGGCAGCCGGAAGCTCGCCCGATCGCGTGCCGTCAGCCAGTGGAGGAAGAGGTGCGGGAACCCGACCGCCGACAGCGGCACCGCCAGGTAGCCGAGGAACTCGGCCGGCGTGATCCGCTCGCCGCGCACCAGAAGGGCCGGCTCGGCCTCGGCGACCCGCTGGAAGGCGGCGGTGAGCCCGCCGAAGTTGTGCACCACGATCACGAACGTGAGGGCGCCCAGGGTCATGAAGACGATCGTCTGCAGCGCGTTCGCCCACGCGGTGCCGCGCAGCCCGCCGATGGTGACGTAGGCGAGCACCACCAGCACCATCACGAGCGAGCCTCCCCACTCGGGCACCGTTCCCTCGGTGATCTGCGCGAGGGTGATGCCGCCCCCCTTGATGCCGATCATCAGATACGGCACCAGCAGGACCACCTGAAAGGCGAAGAGCACCGTCCCCAGGGTGTCCGACCCCCAGCGATCGCGCACCAGCTCGACCTGGGTGCGATAGCCGTTGCGGCGGCCGAGCTCCCAGGCGCGCGGAGCGAGGGTGAGCAGCACCAGCGGCGCCACCAGCGCGGTCGAAGACGCCATGAGGCCGAAGACTCCGATGCCGCGCCGGTAGGCCTCGCCGGAGGCGCCGAGCAGCGAGAACGACGTCATGTTGGTGCCGAAGAGCGACGCCAGCAGCAGTAACGCGCCGATGCTGCGGGTGGCGACGAAGTAGTCCTCGCCCGTGCCGCGGAAGGCGCGCGAGCTCCACCACCCGACCCCGAGGACGAGCAGCAGATAGCCGGCGATGATCGCCAGCGTCATGCTTCAGGCAGCAGTCGTCGCGCCAGCAGCGCCATGACGCCGGCGGCGAGAAGACAGAAGCCGACCTGGTAGGCGAGGCCGATCGGCAGTCCGAGGACGAGCCTCGGCTCGTGCCACCACCACAGGTCGGCGCGCAGCACCGCCAGCACGATCGCCGCGATCCAGAGGCCGCGGCCGCGACTCAAGAAGCGACCCCGGCGGCGGTGTGTTCGCGATGCTCGACGAGGGCGGCGACGAAGTCGTCGATCGGCACCCGGTAGACGTTGCCGATCAGCATCTCGGTCAGGTCCTTGCGGAAGCGCGGATAGCGGCCGAGGAACTCGGCGACGGAGAAGTCCGGGTCGTAGTAGGCGTAGACGAGCTGACGAAGCGCCTCCGTGCCGCGCCGCAGCTCGCTCTCGAACGCTCCCAGCCGGGCGGCGGAGGTGTCGTCGGCCGCGAGCGCCTCCTGGATCGCGTCTGCGGCCATCTCGCCCGACTTCATCGCCAGGAAGACGCCGCTCGAGTAGATCGGGTCGATGAAGCCGAAGGCGTCACCGACCAGCACCCAGCCGTCTCCCGCGGCGTGGCGCGAGTGGTAGGAGAAGTCGCGGATCGCCTTCATCTCCATCGTCTGCCGAGCCTCGGTCAGCCGCTCGGCGAGCCGCGGGCAACGCGTCAGCTCCTCCTCGAACACCTTCTGAGGATCGCCGCCGCGTCCCTCGACCAGGTGATCGACACCGCCGACGACACCGACGCTGGCGATGCCGTCCGGCTGCGGGATGAGCCAGAACCACGCCTTGCTGTCGGAGGTGCGGAAGATGATCGTCGCGCCGCCGTCGATCCCCTCGTCGAGTCGCGCTCCCTCGAAGTGTGAGTAGTAGGCGACGTTGCGCAGGTTCGGCTCGAACTCGCGCAGGCCGAGGCGACGCGAGATCAACGCACTCTGGCCGCTCGCGTCGATCACGACGCCGGCATCGACGTCGATCGGCTCACCGTCGCGGTCGATCGTGACGCCGACGGCGCGTTCGCCGTCGAAGCGCACCTCTCGCACCGCCGTTCCCCAGGCGACATCGACACCGTGCTCGCGCGCGTTGTCGACGAGCAGCGCATCGAACTCGCTGCGCTTCACCTGCCACGTCTGCGAGCTCTCTTCGTCGCGGAACTCGTGGAAGTAGAACGGCTTCGACTCGTCGCCGTCGGAGTTGACGAACTGGACGCTGCGCTTCTGCGGGAACGAGGTCGCGCGCACCTTGTCGAGCACGCCGAGGCGCTCGAAGATCCAGTAGGTCGCCGGCATCAGCGACTCGCCGACCTTGAATTGCGGGGTCGCCGAGCGCTCGTAGAGAGCGACGCTGCGGCCGTGCTGGGCCAGCACGGTGGCGGCGGTCGAGCCCGCGGGGCCGCCGCCGATGACGACGGCGTCGTAGTTCGTCTTCATGGCGATCTCACTCGTGTCTCGTGTTCTCGTATCAGCGCCGGAGCTCGACCCTCACGCTCGCGGAGAACGGCTCCGCCGGGATTACCGAGAAGGAGCCGAAACCGCGGGTCTCGTAGGTTTCGTCGGTCAGGTTGTCGAGGTCCAGCGCGATCCTCCAGCGGTCGAAGTCGTAGGCCACCATCGCGTCGACCACCGTGTGGGAGTCGATCACCGCCGCGTTGTCCTCGGCGATGAACTGGTCGTCGAGCCAGCGCACGCCGCCGGCGACGGTCCAGTTGCCGGCGAACCTGCGGCTCAACCAGCCGCTGAACATATGTTCGGGCGAAAACGCCGGACGGTTGCCGGATCGGTCGAGAACGAGCACGAACGGCGGCTCCGGGAGGAAGATCGCCTCGCTGAACCGGGTCAGCTCGGCGTCGGTGTAGGCATAGGAGAACGTGCCGTTGATGCCACAGCCGAAGTCGCCGCCGAACTCCGCCTCGATCCCCTGGGAGCGCTGATCGCCCGCCTGCTGGGTGAAGCCGTTGTCGTCGGGGATGGCGATGTTCTCGCGTTCGAGCTGATAGGCGGCGACGACGGTTCGAACCCTGCCGCCGGCGAAGTGATGGCGGAAGCCGAGTTCGAACTGCGTCCCCTCCTCGGGCTCCCGGTCGCCGATCACCCGCGGCGAGGCGGGCGAGAAGGAGCGCGCGGCGTTGGCGTAGATCGACGACTCGTCGCCGGTGGCGACGACCAGTCCGAGGAGCGGGCTCAGCTCGCCGTCGCTGCGGCTGGTGCCGCTGACCGTGTCCTCGAACTCGATCGAGTCGAAGCGCGCGCCGACGGTCAGTCGGGCGCGGTCGGAGAGTTGGATCTGATCGACGACGTAGGGGGCGATGACACGGGTCTCGGTGTCGCCGCTCATCGCCTGGCCCGGGATCGGGATCGGGACGCCGCCCGGATTCTCGATCGGCATGAAGAGCCCGATCGGGTCGAGGAACGAGGCGTCGAGGGTGTAGTCGTCGGCGTAGTCGCCGATCTCGACGCCGGCCATCAGCTGATGGCGCTCGCTCGCGAAGAGCACCTCGAACTGATTGCCGACGAAGGTCTGCCGGTCGTCGAGGTCGAAGAGGGTGCGGAAGACGAACGGATCGCCGAAGCCGAGGTCGAGGACGCCGTTGATGAGCGTGCCACGGGTCTGCCAGTCGAGCTCGCGGTAGTAAAGCTTGTCGCGCAGCGACCAGCGCTCGTCGAGCTGCCGGTCGTAGTCGACCTGGCCGCGCGTCACCTGTTGCGTCGAGAGGTCGAACGGCGAGGCGTAGGAGCGCTCGCGTGGAACGTCGGGCAGCTGGTTGTCGAGGAGCGGCAACCCGGCGTCGGGGCGGTAGTCGGAGTCGAGGCTCTCGAAGCTGAAGGTCAGTTGCTGGCGGTCGTCGGGCCGCCAGCTGAGCGTCGGGTGAATCGCCACCACCTCACGATCGCGGCCGTCGCGGTAGCCGTCGCTCTCGCGCCACAGGCCGTTGAGGCGGAATCGGGTCGCCCCCTCGTCGCTGCCGTGGTTGAAGTCGATCGACGCCTCGCGAGAGCCGAAGCTGCCGCCCTCGACGGCGAAGTTGGCGAACCGATGCGGCACGGGGCGCTTGCGCACCAGATTGACGACTCCCGCCAGCGGGTTGCTGCCGTACAGGAAGCCGGCCGGCCCCTTGAACACCTCCACCCGCTCGACGTCGTAGAGCTGGTAGAAGGTCGTCTCCGGCTCGATCGCGCCGTCGGTGAGGATCAGCCCGCTGGTGAGCGAATCGAAGCCGCGCAGGACGAAGTAGTCGAACACTCCGGAGCCGGTCTGGACGTTGACGCCGCTGACGTTGGCGAGCGCGTCGCCGAGCACGTCGGCGCCCTGCTGCTCGAAGAGCGTGCCGCTGACGGCGCCGATGTTGGCCGGCGTCCAGGTCAGCTCGGTCGGCAGTTTCGAGGCGACGGTGTTCGAGGTCGGCAGGAAGGGGAGCGAGTCGGTGACGTCGATCGTCTCTTCGACCGTTGACGTGTCCTCGTCGTCGGCATCGGCCTCCTGAGCGGAGAGACCGGGAGAGATCGACAGCGCGGCCAGGAGGATCGGCGCGAAGAGGTAGAGCGTTCCGCGCCGCGGCGCGAGAAGGAAGTGGTGCATGTGAAGTCCTCTAGGTGTAGCGACGTCCCCGATGGGAGTCGTCGTAGAAAGCGGGAAGGAGAGAGTCGACGCGCAAGAGCCCCCTGCGGGTCAGCTCGATGGCGCCGTCGTGGACCTGGAGCATCTCGTCCGCGGCGAGCTTTGCGAGCGGCTCGGCGAACGTCTCGGCGATCGAAACCCCGAACTTCGCTTCGAGCGGCGCCGTCTCGAGCCGGCCGCGCTTGAGCTGCAGGATCGTCTCGCGCACCAGCCGGTCGCGCTCGGTCGTCGGCAGCGCGCGGCCGAGCGGCAGGCGGTCTTCGCCGACGGTGGCGAGGTACTCCCCCCAGCCGTCGAGATTCTGGAAGTGCACGCCCGAGAGGTGCGAGAACGAGGCGACGCCGGTGCCGAGCAGGTCGCACCCCTCCCACACCGAGTCCCGGTAGACGAAGCGGGTGCGCGCCTTCGACTTCACCATCGTGTAGCCGGAGGAGATCTCGTAGCCCGCCTTGATGAGCTCCTCGATCGCGAAGTCGTGCCACGCCCGCTTGTCGTCCCAGGTGGCGAGCGGCACGTCGAGCGTCCCCTCCTCGAGGAGGCGTCCGGAGTAGCGGGTGTTGAACGGCAGTTCCATCTGGTAGATGGTCACGCTGTCGGGTGAGAGATCGACGGTGCGGGCGACCGTCTCGCGCCAGGTCTCCCAGCGCTCGCCGACCATGCCGGCGATCAGATCGATGTTGAGCTGGTCGAAGTCGGCCGCGGCGATCCACGGCAGGCAGCGGTCGATCTCGTGCGACAGGTGCGCTCGGCCGTTCTCGCGCAGGATCTCGTCGTCGAAGTTCTCGATGCCCAGCGACAGTCGAGTGACGCCGATCTCCTTGAGCGTTTCGACCTTGCCCTCGGAGAGGGTCCCCGGCTCGCATTCGAACGACACCTCCTCGGCCTCGTCCCAGGGAATCGCGCGCTGGGCCCGCTCGACCAGAGCGACCAGCTGCTTGGCGCTGATGTAGGAGGGTGTGCCGCCGCCGAAGTAGACGAACTTCGGCTTGCGCCCGGCGATCGCCGGAGACGGCGCGTAGAGCTCGATCTCGCGCGCCAGGGCGTCGACGTAGGCGCCGATCTCGTTGAAGTTCTTGTCGGTGTAGACCCGGAAGTAGCAGAACTTGCAGCGCTTGCGGCAGAACGGGATGTGGAGGTAGAGGCCGAGCGGCGTGTCGGGCCGGGGCGGAGCGGCCAGCACCCTGTCGAGCTCCGGCAGGTGGTCGCGGCTCCACGCCGAGTACGGCGGGTAGTTGGAGACGAAGACGCTGCCGACTTCGGTCTCTGCGGAGGGGGTGCCGGCGGTTGCCGGTTCGGGCTCGGTCATGGTGTCTTCTTACGTGCGAAAGCGAGGACGGTTCCGTCGAGAGTCACGACCACCAGCCTACCGTCTGCGAGCGCCGGTGAGGTGCCGAGCGCCTCGCCGGTCTCGAAGCGCCACACTTCACCGCCGTCGGCGAGCGACAGCGCCAGCAGGTCGCCTGACTTGTCGCCAACGTAGACCAACTCGCCCGAGATCACCGGCGAGACGTCGATCCGGGCCCGCATGGCGACGGTCCAGCGCGCTTCGCCGCTCTTGGGGTCGATGGCGTGAACGAACTTGTCCCGGCCGCCGATGACGACCACTTCGTCGGTGATCGCCGGCGAGGCGTAGTAGGGGAAGCTCTTGTCGGGGTGGCGGTAACGCCAGACGACTTCGGAGGTTCCGAGGTCGAGTCCCAGCACCTCGTTCTCGAAGCTGCCGACGAAGGCGCGCTCGCCGAGAATCGCCGGGCTGGCGGCGACGTAGCCGCCGAGACCGATGGTCGTCGCCTGCTCGCCGTCGGCCAGCCGGATGCCCCGGAACTGGCCGTCGCAACCGGCGATGTAGGCGAGGCCGTCGTGAACCGCCGGGGTGGCATGCACCTGGGCGTCGGTCTCGACCTGCCATCGGAGTTCGCCCGTCGCGGCATCGAGGGCGTAGAGGTACTGGTCGTAGGAGCCGAAGAGCACGACGTCGCCGACCTGGTTGGCCGACGAGATCACACCGCCGTCGGTGGCGTAGCTCCACCGCTTCTCACCGTTGGTGGCGTCGACGGCGTGGAAGACGCCCCCCTCGTCGCCGATGTAGACCGTGTCGCCGAAGACCGACGGCGACGACTTGATCTCGTCCTCGGTGGCGTAGCTCCACAGCTCGGTCCCGTCGGCCAGAGAGAGGGCGCGGAGCACGCCGTCGAGACCGGCGACGAACACGCGGTCGCCGGCGATCGCCGGGCTCGACTCCGAGCCTTCGTCGATGGTGAAGCTCCACACGACGTCGAGCGGCGGAGCGAGCACCTCGCGAGCCACGCCGGTGAGGGCGGAGTCGCCGCGGAAGAGCGGCCAGTCGGCCGCGGTTGCCCGGGACGCCCCTGCGGCGAGCAGCACGATCGTGGCGGCGATCGGTCTAGAAAACCTGTTCATAGATCTCCTCGAAGTCCTGTGCCTCGAGCGGCCGCGGGTTGAACGTGCCGGTCCATTCGAGCGTCGCAGCGGCCGCGAGCTCCGGCAGATCGTGCTTCGAGATGCCCAACACCGAAAGCGACTGCGGCATTTCGAGCCGGTCGCGGGTCGTCTCGACATGGGTCGCCAGCGCCTCGGCGCCGCCCGGGTCGAGGGTCCTGTAGAGCACCTCGGCAACCTCGCGGTTCGCCCGGATCACCGGCGCCAGGGTGAGGCCGATCGCCTCGCCGTGGGGTACCCCGAAACGGGCGGTCAACGGGTTGGCGGCGGCGTGGGCCGCACCGAGCATCGACTGCTCGATGGCGGCGCCGCCGAGGAAGGCTCCGAGGGCGGCCGGTCCGCGGTCGGAGCGGTCGGCCAGCAGTCGCCCTGTGGAGTCGCCCGGGTCGAGACGGTCGGTGACCGGAGCGAGCAGCTCCCAGGCGCGGCGCGAGAGCTCGCCGGAGCGCTCGGTGCGCGCCGTGGTGACGAGGCTCTCGAGCGCGTGCGACAGGGCGTCCATGCCGGCGGCTGCGGCGATCGCGCGTGGCGCCGTCGGCAGCAGCGACGGATCGAGGATGACCGCCCGGAAGCGCGCCTTCTCGTCACCGCAGGCCATCTTGCGATGGGTTTCGGCGTGGGTGATGAGGGCGTAGGACTGTGCCTCGCTGCCGGTGCCGGCGGTCGTCGGCACGCCGATCGACGGCAGCATCGGCCGCGTCGCCTTGCCGCGACCCCAGTAGTCCTCCATCCGCCCGCCGTTGGTCAGCAGGAAGTTGATTCCCTTGGCGCAGTCCATGGCACTGCCGCCGCCGAGGGCGACGATCAGTTCGATAGACCGCCCGCGAGCGACTTCGGTTCCCGCAGCGACGTCCTCCTCCGTCGGGTTGGCATTGACGGCGGAGAACGTCGTCACGTCGAGACCGGCTCGGGTGAGCGCCTCCTCGGCGCGCGCCGGATGGCCGGCCGCCACCAGCCCCGGATCGGTGACGAGCAGGACGCGGGTCCGGGTGAACTCGCGGGCCGCCTCGCCGAGCTCCGCCAGCCGCCCCTCGCCGAAGCGCACCTCGATTCCGCCAACGCGACGGGTCCACTCCGAGAGCGGGTCCAGCGAGCTGGCCGCCGCAGGGCTCGCAGTGGGCTCGAGCCCCGAGCTGTCGGGCCCCGGATCACTGGACGCCGAGTCCTCGGAAACCGGGCCCCCGGATACAGGCCCCTCGGGAACGCTCATCGTCGCTTCGACCCGTCGAGATCCGCGCTCAGACCGCGGCGGCGGCCTGGAACGACCGCTGCCGGTAGAGCAGCTCGAAGAGATTTCCTTCGTGCGGCTGGTCCCAGGCGACCTGGTGGGTGCCGAGGGCGCCGAGGTTGAGGCGCTCGACGTGCGGCGCCGTCAGGAGCTGCTGCCGCAGCGCCGGGTCCTCGGTGAGGCCGGTCACCACCAGCGACTCGCCGAGATCCGCCACCAGCTCGCCCGCCGGCCGCTCGACGACGCTGACGAAGGGGAACAGGAACTCGGCCCGCGCCAGCGGGTGCTCCGGGTCGGTGCAGTAGACGACGGTCGGCAGGACGAAGGCGCAACCGTCGACCTCGACGACCCGGCTGTCGCGGTAGGAGGCAGTCACGTCCTCAGCACCGGGGATCGCCAGTCGCGCGTCGATGTAGTCGGAGAGTTGATGGGCGCCTTCGATGCTCGGGAAGGCGGCGAGCCGGGCCTCGGGATGGTCGAGCGGCAGCGCTTCGATCTTCGCCAGCGCGCCGGCGAGCCCCTTGGCGATCTCGCGTCCCTGAGCCGCAGTCCAGACGCCCGAGGCGTTGACGCAGGAACGCCCGCCGTTGGCGGCCACCGAGTCGGCCATCAGCGGCAGGTGCTCCTCCCAGTCGACCGCGCCGTCCTCGCCGAGCACGACCTTGCTCCACCCGGGACCGTGGCGCTGCACGCGGCGGTCGCCCTCCCACGGCTTGACCGTCGCGGCGTCGCCGTAAAGCAGCGACCGTCCGCAGCGCTGCAGGATCTCGCCGGCGCCGGCATGGTCGGTCGGGTAGAAGCCGAACGCCTCGGGCGGGCAGCCGGCGGCGATGAACGCCTGGGCGATGCGATACGGCGTCCACGGCTCCATCCGCCCGGGCTTGAGCGCCAGCGTCACCTTCATCGGGATCGCCGGCAGCCACAGCGAGTGCACGCCGGGCGAGTTCGACGGCAGCACCGCGCCGAGCACCGGCGTCTCGCGGCGGTAGGAGAGGATCCGCCCGTCCTGCTCGCCGTAGCCACGGTCGAGGATGTCGGCGTCGAGGCCGCGGGTGAGACCGCCAAGGACGGTGCGCATCTCCTCGAGCACGAACTTCGCCTTGCCGAGATTGGCACGCGCCATCGCCTGCGGCAGGCCGGTGGTGGCCGAAACCTGCTCGAGGTAGCGCTCGGGCGACTGCATCTCGTCACCGATCGGCAGTTCGTCTTCCGCCAGCGCCGCGGCGGCTCGCGAACAGATGTCGAGCAGCTCGTCGACCGAGAGCCGCTCTAGCCGCTGCTGGTTCTCCGCCGCGCGCGTCAGATCGCGGGCCAGCAGCCCGGCGTTGGCCTGCGAGACCTCCACCACCGGCTCGCCGGTGCGGATGTCGGTCAGCGTGCGGACGGCGAGGCTGCGATAGGGCTTGCCGGCGCGGAGCAGAGGGATATGGAGCATCGGTGATCGACCTCGAGTATGGGGAGAAGAGGGTACCCGGCCGGATGCCCGGGTCGGCGATGGTAGCAGTCGCGGAGCCGCGAGCCGTCGCCACGCAGCACTCTTCTTTACGCGGTGAGCGGCCCTTTGTTAGCTTCGCCGCAAGCTCTTCTTCGGTTGCCGATGTGCCGAAACGCCAACGAGACTTCCTCGTTGCGATTCCGCAAACTCGATCCATGCCCCCAACCACGATCCCGAACCCGATCCTCAACACCCCCTACGAGGAGCCGGATCGCCACTTCCGCTTCGGCGAAGACGGAATCACCGACGAGATTGTCGAGTCACGGCGCACCAGCGCGTACTTCATTCCGATCGCGCCGACGAAGAAGAAGGGAAAGAAGCAGCTCCAGCTCGAGAAGACCCAATGGACCTCGGACCGGGTCGAGGAGAACGCCTTCATCAACCGCGTTCGCGCCCGCGTCGCCCGCTTCCGCCAGGGCGACTATCCGGGGGTGACGCCGACCACCCGCCGGCTGCTCGAGCACTGGAACGACACCGGCCGCGAGCCGCGCCTCTTCTTCTGCCAGCGCGAAGCGCTCGAAACGGCGATCTACCTGGCCGAGGCGGCCAGGAGGGAAGGGGACGCCTGGATCGAGAACGAGCTGCGTGAGGCCAACGAGGGGGCCAACCCCGGCCTCTACCGGCTCGCCCTCAAGATGGCGACCGGCTCCGGCAAGACGCTCATCATGGCGATGCTCATCGCCTGGCAGGCGCTCAACAAAATCGCCAACCCGCAGGACAAGCGCTTCTCCGACGCCTTCCTCGTCGTCGCCCCGGGCATCACCGTGCGCGACCGATTGCGAGTGCTGCTGCCGGGCGACGCCGAGAACTACTACGGCGGCAGGTGGAACCTGGTGCCGCCCGAGCTGCGCGGTCAGCTCCATCGGGCGAAGATCGAGATCGTCAACTTCCACAGGTTCATCCGCCGCGACACCGGCGACGCCGCGCGGCTGACCAAGGCGATCCTCACCCGGGGGAGCGAAGAGAGCCCGTTCCTCGAGACTCCCGACCAGATGGTGCGCCGCGTGCTGCGCGATCTCGGCGGCAAGAAGAACATCGTCGTCTTGAACGACGAGGCGCACCACTGCTACCGGCCGAAGGAGTCCGCGAAGAAGGAGAAGCTCACCCGCGACGAGCGCGCCGAGGCGACGCGCGAAGGCAAGAAGGCGCACGTCTGGATCTCCGGTCTCGAAGCGATCCAGAAGAAGATCGGTATCCGGGCGATCTACGACCTTTCGGCGACGCCGTTCTTCCTCAAGGGCTCCGGCTACTCGGAAGGGACGCTCTTCCCTTGGGTGGTGTCCGACTTCTCGCTCATCGATGCCATCGAGGCGGGGCTCGTGAAGGTGCCGCGCGTGCCGGTGGCGGACGACTCGATGACCGGCCCTCTGCCGACCTACCGGGAGCTGTGGTCCAAGATCCGCGACGACCTGCCGAAGAAGGGGCGCACCGCCGGCGCCACTCCGACTGAACCCGACCTGCCGGCTGAGCTGGAAGGGGCGCTCCAGAGCCTCTACGGACACTACGAGCAGCACTACGCCGCCTGGGAGGCGGGGGAGAAGGAGCGCTCCGGAGGCTCGACGCCGCCGGTTTTCATTGTCGTCTGCAACAACACCGCGGTGTCGAAGCTCGTCTACGACTACATCTCCGGCTGGGAGAAACAGGTCAGGAAGGGCGAATCGGTCCTCGTCCCCGGCAAACTGGCGCTCTTTGACAACGTCGAAGCCGGCTCCCCCGCCCGCTGGCGGGCGCGCCCCAACACGGTGCTCATCGACAGCGAGCAGCTCGAATCGGGCGACGCCCTCGCGCCGGCGTTCAAGAAGCTGATGGCGCACGAGATCGAGGAGTGGAAGGACGAATTCCGCGCACGCTTCCCCGGTCGCGACCCCGACCAGCTCACCGACTCCGACCTGTTGCGCGAGGTGATGAACACCGTCGGCAAGAAAGGCAAGCTCGGCGAGGGGGTGCGGTGCGTGGTGTCGGTGTCGATGCTCACCGAGGGTTGGGACGCGAGCACCGTCACCCACATCCTCGGTGTGCGCGCCTTCGGCACTCAGCTCCTGTGCGAGCAGGTGATCGGCCGCGGCTTGAGACGGCGCAGCTACGCCCTCAACGAGAAGAGGAAGTTCAGCCCCGAGTACGCCGAGGTCTACGGCGTGCCGTTCTCGTTCATCCCCACCTCGGGCTCGATCGAAGATCCGAAGCCGGACGTCGAGCCGACTCATGTGAGGGCACTGCCCGATCGTGCCGAGTGCGAGATCGCCTTCCCCCGCCTCGAGGGTTACCGCTGGGAGCTGCCGTCCGAGCGACTGGAGGCGCAGTTCGACGACGGCGCCGTGCTCCATCTGTCGACTCGCGACGTGCCGACCGAGGTCGAGAACGCGCCGATCGTCGGCGAGAGCGCCATCCACACGCTCGACGACCTCAAGGCGCGCCGCCTCGCCGAGGTCGATTTCCAACTGGCCCGCCGGGTGCTGGAGCGCTATTTCCGCGGCGGCGTCGAGGGTGAGGAGGAGGATGGCGACGTCGCGCCGGAGACGGTCCAGGCGTGGCGATTCCCGGAGATCCTCGCCATCGCCCGCCGGTGGCGCGAACAGTGTCTCGTGCTCTCCGACGACGTCTTTCCCCAGTTGCTGCTGCTCTCCGAACTCTCTCACCAGGCGGCCGGCCGCATCTACCGCTCGATCGTCCGCGCCGCAGCGGACGACGCGGTGCTGCTGCCGATCCTGCGGCGCTTCGAGCCGGAGGGTTCGACCCGCTGGGTCGAATTCGACACCCGGCGGCCGGTGTGGGTGACGGACCCGGAGAAGTGCCACGTCTCCCACGTCGTCGCCGACACCGAGTCGTGGGAGCAGAAGATGGCGCAGAGTCTGGAGAAGCTCGACCCGGTCGAGGCGTACGTCAAGAACGACAACCTCGGCTTCACCATCCCCTACTCGGACGGCGGCATCACCCGTAGCTATGTGCCCGACTTCATTGCCCGCATCGACGACGGGGGCGGCCACGACGACCCCCTGCACCTCGTCCTCGAAGTCAGCGGCGAGAGGCGCAAGGACAAGCAGGTGAAGGTCGATACCGCGAAGTCGCTCTGGGTGCCGGCGGTCAACAACGCGCGTCTCGGGCGCTGGGGCTTCTTGGAGATCACCGACCCCTGGCAGGGGAAGCAGGCGATTCTGGACTGGCTTGGCGGAGGCGAGCGGTGACCATCGTTCGCGCGTCCAGAGGATTCAGGGCGGCGAAGCCCTTTCTCTGCCCGGCCATACCCGACCTGGCCCCGGGCAGAGAAACCCCTTCGCCGCCCTTGACGGACCGGAGAGCTACAGCTTCTTCAGACACTGTCCATCCGCCAGTTGCCGAAACGGGCCGCTGGACGCGCGCCGACAGCAGTTCGCACAGTCTGGGTATGACCCGGCAACCCTCCGGAAAGAGAACGTAGATGGCGAAGAAGAAGAAGGAGAAGTCCGTCGAGGCGATCCACCACCAGGACGCCCGCACCAACATCCCCACCGAGGAGCTCGCCGCCTTCGTCGCCGAGGACGAAGAGGGGCGCGAGCACCTGCTCTACCCGCGCGACCCGTCGCTCGACCCGCAGCTCGTCTGGCAGGGCAAAGACGAGCAGGACCGCGCCGACCTCGCGGTGCCGGTGGTGCCGGTCTACATCCAGGAGAAGGTCCATCCCCAGGCGCTGGTGGAGAACCTGCGCGACACGGCGCGGGAAGGGGAGCCCGAGCCGGAGCAGATGCTCTTCGCCGAATTCGACGCGCTCGACGACTTCGACAAGCGGATCGACTTCTACCGGCACGACGAGAAGTGGTCGAACCGGATGATCCTCGGCGACTCGCTGATGGTGATGACGAGCCTGGCGGAGAAGGAGGGGCTCAAGGGGAAGGTGCAGACGATCTATCTCGACCCGCCCTACGGGATCAAGTTCGGGTCGAACTGGCAGGTTTCGACGCGGAAGCGTGACGTCAAGGACGGCAAGGCGGGGGACGCGACGCGGCAGCCGGAGCAGGTGAAGGCGTTCCGGGATACGTGGGAGCTGGGGATTCACTCGTACCTGGCGTACTTGAGGGATCGGTTGGTGGTGGCGCGAGAGCTGCTCACTGAGACGGGCTCTGTCTTCGTCCAGATTGGAGTCGAGAACGTCCACCTCGTTAGGGCTCTACTGGACGAGGTGTTCGGTAGCGAGAACTGCGTTTCTCTGATCAGCGTCAAGAAGACGGCTACGCCCAGCAAGTTGCTGGACGATGGTGTGTTCTACGTCGTCTGGTACTCGAAGAGAGCCGACCAAGCCGCGTACCACCAACTTTGGCGCAGGAGGCGGCAGGCTGCTTGGATGAGCGGGACGGCCGGAGGATCGTGGGGGATCGAGCACGAAGGTGTGCGAAGGCCAGTCCGCGGAAATGAGAAGTCGAACCCCGACCGGCTTCCCAAAGGAGCGAGGATCTACGCTCTCTCCAAGTTGAACTCAGCTGGCGCTGCCAAGACCGCTCAAGGATTCTCCTGGCGCGGTGCAGAGTTCAATCCCGGGAGGAACGCCCACTGGAAGACCACCCTGGACGGCCTTGATCGGCTCGAGCGCGCTGGACGACTCGAGAGTCGCGGAGGCCCACCGTGGTTTGTGCGTTTCCATGACGACTTTGCGTTCACTCCGCGGACCAATCTATGGGGTGATACGGCCGGTAAGTCCGCAGCCAAGGTGTACGTAGTTCAAACTCAACCTGAGGTGATCGAGCGGTGTCTTCTCATGGCGAGCCACCCTGGCGACCTCGTTCTGGATCCGACTTGCGGGTCGGGGATGACCGCTCTCCTCGCCGAGCAATGGGGCCGCCGCTGGATTACCATCGACACCTCACGCGTCGCCCTTGCGCTGGCCCGCACCCGCCTGATGACGGCGAAGTACCCGTACTACCTGCTCGCCGACACCCCCGAGGGTACAGCGAAGGAGGCGGAGATCACCGGTCGCCCGCTCGACGCCTCCGGCGCCGAGCCCGAGTACGGCGGCGATGTGCGGAGGGGCTTCGTCTACGAGCGCGTCCCCCACATCACCCTGAAGGCGATCGCCAACAACGAGGAGATCGACGAGATTTGGGAGCGCCACCAGCAGGAGCTGGAGCCCCTGCGCGCGGCGCTCAACGAGGCGGCGAAGCAGTCGTGGGAGGAGTGGGAGATTCCGCGCGAACCCGACGCCGGCTGGCCGCAGGAGGCGACCGAGGCGCACGAGGCGTGGTGGAAGCTCCGCCGCCGCCGCCAAGAGGAGATCGACGCTTCGATCGCCCGCCGTGCCGACCAGGAGCTGCTGGTCGACCGCCCCTACGAAGACAAGGGCGCGGTGCGGGTGACTGGCCCGTTCACGGTCGAGAGCCTCTCCCCCCACCGCCTGCTCGATCCGTCGGCCGAACGCCCGGCGGGGGAGGGCGAGGAACGCCGGGCGGCGGCCGCCGAGCGCGGCGGCGAGGGGTTCGAGTCGATGATCCTCGACAATCTGCGGAAGGCCGGGGTCCAGAACACCCGCCGCGAGGAGCGGCTCGAGTTCGACTTCGTCGAGCCGTTCGCCGGCGCCTGGGTGCAGGCGGCGGGCGAGTACGAGGACGCCGACGGCAAGAGAAAGCGCGTGGCGATCGCGATCGGCCCCGAGCACGGTACGGTCGGCAAGGATCAGATCGAAGGGGCGGCCAAGGAGGCGGTGGCGGGGGTCGGCTTCGACCTGCTGCTGGTACTCGGCTTCGCCTTCGATGCCCACGCGAGCGAGAAGGCGAAGGCGATCTCACCCGAAGGAGCGACTGCGGAACGAGGTTTCATCGCCGAAGCCTCGAAGCAGTACGGCAAGCTGCCGGTGCTGCTGGTGCGGATGAACCCCGATCTCTCGATGGGCGAGGAACTCCTCAAGAAGACCGGCGCCGGCAATCTCTTCATGGTGTTCGGCGAGCCGGACATCGAGCTGCGCGAAGTCGAGGGCGGCCGCATGCAGGTCGAGATCCACGGTCTCGACGTCTACGACCCGACCACTGGCGAGATCCGCTCCAGCACCACCGACGAGATCGCCTGTTGGTTCCTCGATACCGACTACAACGGCGAGAGCTTCTTCGTCCGTCATGCCTACTTCACCGGCGCCGACAAGCCCTACGAGAAGCTCAAGAAGGCGCTCAAGGCGGAGATCGACGAGGACGCCTGGTCGACCCTCTACCGGACCGAGAGTCGCCCGTTCGACAAGCCCGAGTCAGGGAAGATCGCCGTCAAGGTGATCAACCACTACGGGGACGAGGTACTGAAGGTCTATCCGGTGTAGCTCGGGCGAGTCGAGCCTTGCCGGCCGGACTCACCCTTCGGGGTTGGAGAAAGTCCGACTCAGGAAGGTCTCGACGAGTTCGACGGCCTCATCGAGGCTCTTGGGTCCGAGTTGCAAGTCTCGAACGGCTCTGTCGAACTCCGGGCGCCAGCTCTCCGGGAGTTCGGGCAAAGGGCCCTCCAGAGAGTGAGTGCCGCGGTGGTCGAAGACGTGCGCGAGTGTCTTGGCGAGCCGTTGATCGGCGCGTAGGCCGTTCTCGATCAACAGAACCAGATCGACCAGGTCTCGAGAGCGCGTGTTGGGTCGGTTGGCGAAGGAACGAGTGACCGCGTGGAGCTTCTCTGCAAAGTGCTGTTTCGGATCGACGATCTCCACTTCGCGAGTCTGCAACTCGGGGATGTCCAGGGTGGGCGTAGGCAGAAAAGTCTCGGTTGACGCGATCTCGTCGGTTCGCGTAACGATGTCGGCGCGGATCGAGCCGAACTCCCGCCCTGCCAGCTTCGCGAGAAGGTTGACTCGCCAGACAGTGTCGGGAGAGACATGGGGCGCCATGCTCCGGATGCCGCGAATCTCGAACTCGAATCGGTCTTGATCGACTTCGATCTGGATTGCTTGCGCCAGCTTCGTGAGCACGAGTTCTTCCGTCGGTTCGCTCT
The DNA here is from genome assembly GCA_965223855.1 of Candidatus Multivoradales bacterium. Classification (GTDB taxonomy): domain Bacteria; phylum Acidobacteriota; class Thermoanaerobaculia; order Multivoradales; family JAHEKO01; genus CALZKB01. Next base: position 398,588 of record CBDCXM010000009.1, on the reverse strand, counting down.
CTCGTAGCGCCAGGTCGAGATCCTTGGTGGCTCGGGCTCGATCTCCAAGCCGAAGTTCGAGCGCCATCCCTCCTTTCAGGATCCAGCTCCCAGGCTGAGACTCCTGGAGTCGAACCAGCAGGCGTTCAAAGACGAGCCTGCGTCGCAGACGATCGAGACTCTCTCCCGTGGTCTCGGACCGATGGCGAAGACGCTCTTCGATCGCCTGGCGGAGAGCGGCGGCAGTGGCGTAGGCGGTCACAGTTCGGCGAGGGCTCTCTCGATACGGAGGGCAGCGCGAGGCCCGAACGCATCTGCGATCCGGAGAAGCCTGGGAGCGATGGTCGGGTCGCGGGAACGGGCATCGTCGACGGCGCCTGTGAGGTAGTCCTGGTCGAGATCGCTGACAGCCGCATCGAGCAGGGTCCTGAGGGGCGTGGTGACTCGATATCCGTCGTGTTCGCTGATGTCGGACGGGTCGAGGTCTGCGCGATGGAGGTGCACCTGAGCCGACCTGGCGTGGAAGGTCGAGGGGACGGTCAGGTGGATGCGACTGGGGTTGACGTCACCGAGATCGTGGACGTCGAGTGCCGTCTCGTGCGAGATGACAGCGCGGCCTCGGCTCCACAGTGACCAGCGGACCAGATCGTCGTATGGGCCGACAGGCCAGTCTCGAAGCCGGTATAGGCCTCGATCAATTCGAATCCAGTTGCCTCGATCCGTGTGGTACTTCTGGGCCTGATAGCTGTAGCCGGCATCGACGGCCTGGGATGCCAGGAAGTAGCCCTTCTGTTGACCAGCGAGGTTGGCGAGGGTCCTCCGCCGGTCGATCCGCTGTTGTGCCACTACGCCATACTACAGTAAAACTGTAGTTACGTTATGCCGGCTTGACGGAAAACTACAGATTTCTAGTAGTTTCCGGCGCCCTGGGGACTTTCAACTCCTAGTACACCCCCACCACCACCGAACTCTCCAACCGCTGGAAGAGCCTCAGGTTCGTCACCCCGTCCCACGGGAACCGGTCGGTCGGCTCCGCCCGCTCGCCCTCGTCGCGCTCGAGGAAGCGCGGCATGAAGAACTCCTTCGTGAGCGTCGTCAGCATGACGCGCCCCGTCTCGCCGTAACCGACGGTCTCGGTCGGGTCGTCGGGGTTGACGATGTCGAAGATCGCACGTGGCGCCGGGGCGTAGTAGGTGATCTCGTAGTTCTCGGTGAGCTCGAACGGCTTGTTGCAGGCGAGGCCCATCAACGTGTTGCCGTAGGTCGGCTGGAAGTCGATCCCCGGCACCAGCTCCTCGCGGGCGAAGCGGTGGAACTGGGCGTTCATCTCGGTGCCGCCGCAGAAGATCCCCTTGATGCCCGCCTTGGTGAGCGAGATCTTCTCGCACAGCGCCTCGAGGAGCTTCGGCGTCGTGAAGAGGCACTCGACCGAGTCGTGGGCGCGCAGGATCTTCAAGCCCTGGTCGATGACGTGCTCCTTGTAGAGCTGCATCTCCTGGTGCTTGCCCGCCTTGATCAGCTTGTTGACCCAGCGCGGGTCGAGGTCGACGTGAAAGGCGACGCCGCCGCGGTGCTGAGCGAGGTGCTCGATCGCGAGGCGCAGCCGACGCGGCCCGGTGGGGCCGAGCATCAACCAGTCGGCGCCCTTCGGGAAGGTCTCGTCGGAAAGGGTGTCGCTGAAGAGCTCGTAGTCGGTCTGGAAGTCCTCGATGTTGACGCGCGACTTCGGCAGCCCGGTGGAGCCGCCGGTTTCGAAGACGTAGAGCGGCTTGTCGGCCAGCCCCTTCGGCACCCAGCGGCGGATCGGGCCGCCGCGGAGCCACTCGTCCTCGAAGTGTCCCAGGACCGCGAGATCCTTGTAGCCGTGGATCCGTTCGCGCGGATCGAAGTCGAGCTTCGAGGCGAAGTCGAGCCAGAACGGGCAGCCGGTCTCCGGGTCGAAGTGCCAGGCGACCGTGTCGCGCACGTGAGCGTCGAGCTGCTCCCGAGCAGCCTCGACCCTGGAGGCGAGATCGCTCACGGCGCCGCTGCTGTTTCGCCGCCCTCGGCGGCCTCGAGCATCGCCCCCTCCTGGAAGGCGAAGAGCATGTTGCGGCTGGCGATGTAGAGCGTGCCGTCGCGCGCCACCGGCGTCGTGTAGACCGCCGATCCGAGGTTGGTCTCGGCGATCAGGTTCATCTCCTTGCCGGCCTCGAGCACCACGATGTCGCCGTCCTCGTCACCGAGGTAGACCTTGCCGTCGGCGACGAACGCCGAGCCCCACACCGCCGCGAAGGCGTCGTAGGTCCAGTAGTGCTCGCCGGTGTCGGCATCGAGGGCGTAGAGGAAGCCGGAGAGGTCGGCGATGTAGACGATGCCGTCGTGGATCGCCGCCGTCGAGATCGTGCGGCCGAACTCTTCCCCGCCGCGATGCCACACGACCGCGTCCGCACCGAGCTCACCGCGCTTCGTCGCGTCGATCACCCAGAAGTTGCCGACCCCTTCGCCGTGCTCGGGATCCTGGCCGACGCCGAGGTAGACGCGGTCGTTGTGGATCACCGGCGTCGAGATGATCGCGTTGCGCGTCCCCATGCCGCCGAGCTCCCAGATCGAGTCCTTGGGGTTGCAGTCGAACTTCCACAGCAGCTCGCCGGAGTCGGGGTGGAACGAATAGAGCCAGCCGTCACCGCCGGGGAAGACCACCTGAGGCGTACCGCCGATCACTCCGTAGGCCGGGTTCGACCACTGGCCGTGGAGGATGCTCGGCCCCGGTGCGTCCGAGGTCCACAGCACTTCGCCGGTGTTCTTGTCGACGGCGAGGAAGCTCGGCGCGTCGGGCGAAGGGATGTTGATGTGTCCCTCGTCGACGCCGTTGCCGGTGACGATGAACAGCTTGTCGCCGACAGCCAGCGGGCTGCCGACGGCCAGGTTGTGCGGGAAGACGTCGAGATCGCCGATCATGTCGACCTTCCAGATCACATCCTCGTCGATCTCGGAGCTGTGCTCCTCCGAGGTGTACGGTCCGTCGTTCTCACCGTCGCGGAAGCCGTCGACGTCGGCGGCGATGATCTCCGCACGGTTCGACACGTACCAGAGGCGGTCGCCCTCGACGTAGGGCGCCGCGCAGACCCCCTGGAGCGGCCAGTCATGCACCCGGCCCGAGGTCAGCTTGGCGTGAGCCGCCTGCCACAGGAACTCACCGGTGGTGGCGTTGAACGCCATCACGTTCCCGCGGTCGCCGGTGATCGCCGGGTTGCGCTCGGCTTCGTTGTTGGTGCCGACGTAGATGCGGTCGTCGAAGAGCACCGGACCGCCGTAGGACTGCGAACCGAGCTGCTGCTTCCACAGCACGTTCTTGCCGCTCCCCAGGTCCCACTCGGTGGGAAGGTCGGTGGCATCCGAAGTCATGTTGCGCTGCGGGCCGTTGCCGAACATCGCCGCGTCCTGGGCGATGGCGGGAAGAGCGATCAGAGCCGCGAGAGCGGCGACGACGAAGAGGCTGTTGCGGTTCATTCGTTCTCACTCACCTGAAAGTTGTCGAAGTAGACGAAAGAGGGGGAGTAGGCGGAGATCCCGGCGGCGCCGGAGAGAATCGGCAGTGCGTCGGTGACCTCGATCGACCAGTCGGCCGGCTCGTCCTCGCCACGCGGCCACACCTTGCCGCGGATGAGCGCCGAGTCTTCCTGCTGATCGACACGGAGTTTCATCCGGTACCAGGTACCGGGTGTCCAGTCGAACTCGATATCGGTGGCGATGCGCAGCCCCGCCTGCCACGAGCGCACCTGGAGCTTCGGCCCCGGAGGGGCACCCGGACGGGCGCCGATCGAGAGGAGCTCCATGGTGTAGCCGCCGTTGATGAGCCCGAGATCGGGATTCTCGGGGTTCTCGGCGTCGGCCTTGAGGTCCGCCTCGACGGTGTAGTTGTCATGCCACGGCGCGCCGAGGAAGGTGATGTGGCGGTGGATCTTGACCGGCGACGGCCCCTTGGCGAGCACCTTGCTGCCGTCGTGCTCGGCGACGGCGAAGCGGGCGAGGTAGCCGAGCATGTAACCGGGGCGGGAGCCGGTCTCGGTACCCTCGAAGTCCTCCGAGAACGGGATCGAGGGGACCACGCGGATCCGGGCCTTCGCCGTCATGTCGTCGAAGGTGGCGACGACAGATCCGGTGCCCGGCAGTGAACCTGCCGTGAGCGTGTCACCGTCGATCGAGCCTTCGATGCCCTCCACCGCGAGTTCCGCCTGGCGCGAGCCGAGCCGACGGCCGAGCTCGTCGAAGGCATCCACCCGGAAGCTGGCCGTCTCGCCGAAGGCGAGTTGGAGGTCGCCCGGGACGACGCGAATCGTGGCGGCGGCGGTGTCGGAGGGGATCGACGGCTCCTCGAGGTCGAGCTCTACCGTCGCCGCCGGGCTCGGGTCGCCCTGTCCGAGTGCGTAGAGCCCGGCGTCGGTGGTGAAGTAGATCCGCCCGTTGGCGATCGCCGGTGAGCCGTAGATCTCCGGCCGGCGGCGCCCGACGCGCAGCTGCTCGAGGTCGAGAAGAGTCCCTTCCTCGCCGCTCGCATCGACGATGGCGAAGCGGCCGTTGACCTCGGTGAGGTAGATCTTGCCGTCCGCCCACACGGGCGAGCCTTTGCCGACACGACCGACGTTGAGCTCCCACAGCTCCTCTCCCGTCTCCGGGTCGAGGGCGTAGAGGTTGGCGGAATTGTCGACGACGAACAGCTTGCCGTCAGCGAGAGCGGGCGATGTGAAGCCGGCGCCGATGTCGGAGCGCCACAGCTCGTGGGTCGCTGTGACGTCGCCCGAACCGGTGGCGTCGATCGCCACCACTCGGCCCATCGTCCCCTCGTCGACGTTCTCCTCGCTGTGCATGGCATAGACCGTCGTGCCTTCCACCAGCACCGAGGTGTTGATGCCGCGCTGGCTGAGGTGGAAACCCCACACCTCGCGGCCGGTCCGAGCCTCTACGGCGTAGATCCAGCCGCCGCCGTTGCCCTGGATCACCAGCCTCCGCCCGCCGATGACGGCGATCGCCGGCGTCGACTGACTGTTCTTGTCGGCCATCGAGTTGGCGGGCGAAGCGACCCAGAGCTGCTCCCCGGTCCGCTTGTCGAAGGCGCGCAGGCGGTGGAGCGGCCTGCCTTCGTCGCCCCAGCTGGTGTTGGCGAAGGTCACGATGACCCTGTCTTCGTCGACGACCGGCGTCTGGGTGCGCCCGCCGTAGCCCTCCATGAAGCCGAAGTCCTCGATCAGGTTGCGCGACCAGACGATGCTGCCGTCGGCACTGTCGAGGCAGTGGAAGAGGCCGCCCACCCCCTGGACGTAGAGATAGCCGGTCTCCGCATCCGCCGTGATGTTGGCCCAGCCGACACGGGTCCACGGCACCGAGGTGTGGAAGACGTTGAACCGTCGCTCCCAAAGCCGCTCGCCGGTCTCGGCATCGAAGCAGGCGACCATCTCCTGCCGCTCGGCGCCCTCGCCGGCGCGCCCGTTGGCGCACACCCGGTTGCCGAACACCACCGGCGTCGAGCGGCCGATGAAGTCCTCGACCCTCCACAGCAGGTTCTCCCCCTCGGCCGACCAGGCTTCCAGCAAGCCGGTCTCCGGGGAGACGCCGTTGCGGGTCGGTCCCCGCCAGTGGGTCCAGTCACCGGCGACGGTGGTCGAGGCGACCGCGAGCGCCGTAGCGAAGAGAAAGAGCGTCCTGATTCGTGCTGGCACGTGCGACTCCTTGTGGGCTCTTGGAGGTGTGGATTCGGAGGGCGCGGATGCGTCTTCCGGGGAAAGCGACCTGCCCGATTCTAGCAGGCGGCTCGCCGCATGCGGACCGGCATCGACCGCCGGCTATTTCTGCTGCGAGGCGACCTCGGTCGGCGCTTTCGGTGGGGAGCCGGGAGCCGGTCCCGGTGCCGGTTTGAACACCGTCACGAGGTAGCCCCCGAGCGCGGCGAGCACGATGCCTGCAAAGAACGGCCAGCGGATCGAGCCGATGCCTCCGGCCGGCGGATGCCAGGTCAGAGCGACGATCGCGTTGACGACCGGCGCTCCGGCGAAGACGAGCGACATCACCGAAGCAGGGGTGCCGCCGGCGCCGAAGGCGAGCAGCACGCCGAACGCCCCGGCGGCGCCGACGATCCCCGCCACCAGAGACCAGGTGATGCCTGAGGCGGGCATCGCCCACTCGGCGCCGCGGAGCTTCAGTAGCACGAGCGGCGCCAGCACCGCGGTCAGGAAGTAGGCGACGCCGACGAAGAGGAACGCCTTGTAGCGCCCGTTGACCGGGTCGCCCATCGCCGTCTGGCCGTTGTGAAGGAAGATCCCGTAGACGCCCCAAGACGCCACGGTCATGAACACGAAGACCAGCCACGCGAGGCCGGAACTCTGAGCAGTTGCCATCGATTCGTCTCCTCTCCCGCAGGAGCGCAGTCGGTTCCGCAGACCGCGCCCGGAATGGGAGGTGCAGTGTACCCGTGCCGCAGCCACGACGAATCGGCACGGTACGATCGCCGTCCGATTCACTCACCATGTGGAGGTCTTCCCGATGGCACCGAACAGAGTCACTGCAGCTCTTCTCGCGTTGGCGCTCACGCCGGCGACGTTCGCCGCAGCCGGAGAGGCCGCCTGGCCGCAGTGGCGCGGCCCGCTCGCCAGCGGCGCCGCTCCCGACGCCGAGCCGCCGCTCGAGTGGTCGGAGGAGAGGAACGTGCGATGGAAGGCCGATATCCCCGGCTACGGCCACGGCTCGCCGATCGTCTGGGGCGAGCGCGTCTACGTCGTCACCGCGGTGCCGACCCGGGCTCCGAGCGGGCCGCAGGAAGGCCAGCGCGGCGTCGCTCCCGACGGCCCGCTGCGGATGACCGTCCTCGCCTATGACCGGGCGACCGGCGAGAAGACGTGGGAGCACGTCCCGATCGAGAAAGAACCGCACGAGGGGACCCACACCGACGCCTCCTGGGCGTCGGCTTCGCCGGTCACCGACGGCGAGGTCCTCGTCGCCCACTTCGGCTCGCTGGGCACCTACGTCTACGACCTCGAGGGCGACCTTCTGTGGTCGAAGGACCTGGGTGACATGGCCACCCGCCGCGGCTTCGGCGAAGGCTCGTCGCCGGTGCTCGCGGGCGACGCGCTCGTCCTCAACTGGGATCACGAGGGCGACTCCTTCCTCGTCGTCTTCGACAAGACCAGCGGCGAGGAGCGCTGGCGCCACGAACGCGAAGAGGTCACCTCGTGGTCGACCCCGATCGTCATCGAGCGCGACGGCGTGACCGAGGTGGTCGTCAGCGCCACCGGCGCCGTGCGCGGCTACGACCTCGCGACCGGCGAAGAGCGCTGGGCGGTCGGCGGCCAGACCGTCAACGTCGTGCCGTCGCCGATCTACGCAAACGGCCTCGTCTACGCCACCAGCGGCTTCCGCGGCGCCGCCTTCAAGGCGATCCGGCCCGAGGCCGCCGGCACCGAAGACGAGTTCGCCTGGTCGTACGACGAAGACACTCCCTATGTCCCGTCACCCGTCCTCTACGGCGACCAGCTCTACTTCCTCAAGGTCAACACCGGCATCCTCACGAGCCTCGACGCGAAGACCGGCGAGAAGCGCTTCGGCCCCGTCCGCCTGCCGGGGATCGACGGCGTCTACTCCTCCCTCGTGGCCGCCGACGGCCGCATCTACATCGTCGGCCGCGGCGGCACGACCGTCGTCCTCGGCACCGGCCCCGAGTTCGAAGTACTGGCCGAGAACCAGCTTGACGAGGACTTCGCCGCTTCGCCCGCCCTCGCGGGAAGCGAGCTCTACCTCCGAGGATCCTCTTCTCTCTATTGTCTTGCTGAGGAGGCGGATACGGTTGCCGAAGCCGCCCCCTGACAGGCCTAGGGCCGAAGGGAGGTCCGCAAGAACAAGGGCGGTAGGTCTCTGAGGAGCGTGGAAGCCGGGCCCGAGGGGGCTCTCGCCAAGCCCCGAAAGCCGTCCTTCTATCGAGCGGGTACCCGGCGCAGGCGAGCGAGCGCGCGTCGAGGGTTCTCCCACCCCTGACGCGCGCCGTCCCCCTCGGGCGCGGCTTCCACGCTCCTCAGAGACCGGCTCTAGCGGCGCAAGGCCCCGCTCGAAATACCCGAGTTCCTCTCCTCATCGAAGGCCCGCCCGGCCCCAGGTGACTAGCCTCAGAAGGCTCCCGCCGCCTCCGTCACCGGCGCCCGCACGTCGTAGACATACAACTTGTCCTGCTCGCGCAGATAGAGCTTGCCGTCCGAGATCACCGGATGCGGCCAGCTCGGGTGCTCGACCTCGGGAATCTCGAACGAGCCGTGCTCCCGATACTCGTCCGGCGTCGCCTCGATCAGCACCACCACCCCGTTCTGGTAGCGGAAATAGAGCCGCCCGTCCGCGTAGGCCACCGCAGCCGAGCCGCTGCCGTCGTTGCGCTCCGGCCCCCAGGCCACCGATCCGTCGTCCAGCTTGACCGCCACCGGGAACCCCCGATTGTGGCCGGTGCCCGCGTACAGATAGCCATCGTGGAGAATGACGCCGCCGTGATGGTTCTGGAAGGTGTCGGCTTCGAGGAAGTAGACCTCCTCGGCGGCGAGCTTTCCCTCCTCGGCGTCCTCGCTCCCTTCCTCGGCCGGGACGATTCGGATCAGCGCCGCGCCGGTGCCGTAGCCGGTGGTCGCGAACACATGGTCGCCGTCGACGATCGGAGTCGGGATGTTCGCGATGTCGTTGGCCACCCTGTTGTATCCCCACAGATGGCGCCCGCTCTCGGCTTCGATGCCGATCACTCCGCGGCCGATGAGCTGCACGTACTGCTTGACGCCGGCGCCGTGCGAGACCACCACCGACGAGTAGCCGGCGCCGTGCGCGCCCGCCGAGCCGATGCGGCCGATCGGCGCCTGCCAGATCGTCTCTCCGGTGGCCTTGTCGAGCGCGACCAGCGCTGCCGGCGTGACCCCCGGGGTGACGATCACCCGGTCGCCGTCGACCAGCGGCGACTCCGAGTATTTCCAGTCGGTCGACCCCATCGCCTGCATCATGTTGCTCTCGAAGTCGTTCGGCAGGCTGCGGCGCCATTTCTCGGTGCCGGTCGCGGCCTCGAGGCAGATCACGTCGCCCTCGGTGCTCATGATGTAGACGTGGTCGCCGTCGATGGTCGGCGTCGAGCGGGGCCCGAGGAATCGGTCCTCCCACGACGGGCCGATGGCGGTCTTCCAGAGAATCTCGCCCGTCTCTTCGCTCAGGGCGATCGCGTACTGCGAGTCCTCGAGGTCGCCCAGCGTATAGATGCGACCGTCGGCGACCGAGAGGCTCGAGAAGCCGCTTCCGAGCCCTTCCGCCGTCCAGGCGAGCGGCGGGCCGCCCTCCGGCCAGCTCTGGAGAAGCCCGGTCTCGGCCGACTTGCCGTCGCGGTCGGCGCCGCGCCACTGCGGCCAGTCGTCGGCTCCTGCATGGACGGCCGTGAGGGCGAAAACTGCGAGGCTGAGGAGCGTGCGGGAGAGGTTGCGGATCATCGGTCGGTCTCCAGGGTTGGCTCGGGATTCGGGTTCGGTGTCGTTGGAAGCGGTCTCAGGTCGCTCGGCACAACTGCGTCGGCTTCGACTCCGCACAGGCTCGGCTGGTTCCCGCGGGGAGCGGTCACAGCCAGCGGTTCCTGCGAAAGAAGATCAGCATCAGGACTGCGAGCACCAGCATGATGCCGAGCAGGCCGACGTAGCCGTAAGGGATCGACAGCTCGGGCATGTTGCCCGGCAGCGACGAGTCGAAGTTCATGCCGTAGACGCCGGCAAGAAACGACAACGGCATGAAGATCGTCGCCACCAGCGTGAGCACCTTCATGGTCTCGTTGGCCCGATGGCTCTCTGCGGCGAGGTGGAGGTCCATCAGCCCGGAGGCGATCTCGCGGCACGATTCGAGCTGCTCGACCGCCTCGAGCACGTGGTCGTGGCAATCGCGCAGGAAGGTCTGAGTCTCGGCGGTGATTCGCGGCAGCTCGGTCGCCGCCAGCAGGCGGGTCGCGTCGCGGGTCGGCTGGATCGCCTGGCGCAGCGTCTGCAGGTCGCGTCGGGTGCCTCGGATCTCGTCGTGCGGATCCTCGACCCCTTCGCGCAGGCGCTCCTCGAACGCTTCCAGCCGGTCCTGGAACTCCTCGAGGGTCGGGAAGTAGTGGTCGATGACCGCGTCGAGAATGGCGTAGGCGAGGTAGTCGGGGCCCCGCTCCCGCAGCCGCCGTCGATGGCCGGCTCGCAATCGCTGCCGTACGGGCTCGAGACAGTCCCCGGGCCGCTCCTGGAAGGTGATGACGCAGCGGTCGGTGAGGTAGAGACTGATCTGCTCGGAGGCGGTGGAACGATCATCGAGCGAGACCATCTGGGCGACGATGAAGAGATCCTCTTCGTAGATCTCGACCTTTGGCCGCTGGCCTACGTGCACGACGTCTTCGAGCGCCAGGGCGTGCATGCCGAAGAGCTCCGCCAGCTCGTGCAGGAGCCGGCCGTCGCCGAGGCCATCGACGTTGACCCAGGTGACGTCGAAGCGGTCGAGGTAGTCGCGGACATCGGCGAGATCCACGGTCTCGACTTCGGCGATTCGCTCGCCGCGGTAACCGATGAGGCTCATCGAAACCTCGCCTGCGTCCGGCTCGAGTGCGATGTGCCCTGGCTGGGAGCCCGGGGCGGACTTTCGCCTGCGGCGCCGGCGGTTCACTCCGAGGCCTGCACCTTTCTCAAGTCCGGCCTCTTCCCCTCCCGGTCGTCGAAGTGAACGTCGAGCTGCGGGAAGGCGATCGTGATGCCCGCTTCCTGGAACGCCCACCAGATCGCTTCTCGCAGGCGCGAGCGGTCGGAGCGGCTCTTCCAGGGGTTCTCGGTCCACACCGAGATCTCGTAGTCGACGGAGGAGCTGCCGAAGAGGGTCAGCAGGACGACCGGGTCCCTCTGATCGCTGCGCCAATCGAGGCTGCGTGTGCACGCCTCGAGCACGTCCCGCACCCGGTGCAGATCCGATTCGTAGGCGACGCCGACCTCGACCCGCAACCGGTAGAGGTCGTCGCGAAAGGTGAAGTTCTTGACCTCACCCTGGACCAGCACCGAATTGGGGATCACCACGTCCTCGTCGTCGAGCGTGCGCACGATCGTGGCGCGGATGCCCATGTCGCGCACCCGCACCATGGCGCCGTTGACCTCGATCACGTCTCCCGGCTTGATCGACCGCTCGACGAGCAGGATGACGCCGGAGACGAAGTTCGCGGTGACGTTCTGCATCGCGAAACCGATCGCCACGGCAAAGAGTGCCCCGGCGGCGAAGAGAGCGCTCAGGTTGATGCCGATCGTGTGAAGGGCCGTGCCGACGCCGACGAAGACGATCACGTAGTGCAGCAGCCGCGAGATGACCGCACGGGTTCCATGGTCTTCGACCTCGCGCGCCGTCAGGAAGCGCTCGACGCCCTTGCGCAGCAACTTCGAGATGACGAAGGAAGCGACGACGATGAGGAAGAACGCCGTCAGGGTCGCCGCCGTGATCTCGGTGCCGGCGATCGAGAACAGCGGCACGTCGAGTGCGCTCTTGACCTTTTCGATCGCTGCGTCGGGTTCCATGGGATCTCAGGGGGCTGCCGGGCGATCTTACCGGCTGGGGCTCACTGTGGTCGCAGGTGTCGAGGTCGCGCCGGCGCCGTTCGACCGGGGAAGAACTCCCCGGTCGCCGGGAGGCTCGAGGATCGCCGCCACGGTTGCGGGATGCTGTAAGTGCCTCCCCGTCAGGGAGTTGCGAGCCCGGCCTGAGTCGGTATGGACCTTGCGAGAAGCAGTGTCGAGGAGGAAGAGGGAGATGACGATTCCGATCGCCGCCACAGCGACCCCCGACCGAGCCCGGCTCACAGGGGGCGACGCGTTCCGCCAGGTGGCCGACCATGCCGGCGAGATGATCCTGGTGGCGCAGGACGGCCTTCTGAGGTACTCCAATCCGGCGGTCTCGAAGCATCTGGGCTACCGACCGCGCGAGCTGGCGCGGATGAGCTTCGGCGAGCTGGTGCACCCGGACGACCGCCGGCAGGTCCTCGCCCGGCGGCTGGCGGGACTGGTCTGCGATCCCGATCCGGAAGCGACCCTGGCCGTGAGGGTGCTGACCCGGGACCGCAGGGTCAGGCGCTGCGACCTGCGCGTCGCAGTGCTCGAATGGCAGGGCAGGCCGGCGATGGTCAGCTATCTGTGGGAGAGCGGCGGCCGCCGGAACCGGCAGTCCGTTCCTCTCGAGCCGCAGTAGCCCGGTTGGCCGCCCGTCACCGGCGAAATCAGGCCGCTGCCGTCTGAGAAGAACGGGCTAGGATGCCGGGATGGACGGCTTTCCGGTCACCGTCACCTTCCGCCTGCACTGGTCCGAGCTCGACGCGCTCGGTCACGTGAACAACGCGCGCTACTTCACCTGGTTCGAGACCGCCAGGATCGAGTGCTTCCGGCAGCTCGGCCTCGCGACCGACGGCACCCCGGAGACGGGCCCGATCCTCGCCCACACGAGCTGCGATTTCCTCGAGGCGGTTCATTATCCGGAGGAGATCGTCGTCGGCACGCGGATCTCGAGACTCGGCACTACCAGCTTCGGCATGGACTACCGGGCGGCGCGAGCCTCGACCCCCGACAAGCCGGTCGCCCGGGGTAAGGGAGTCGTCGTGCTGATCGACTACCGGACGGGCGAAAAGAAGCCGCTGCCGGACGACCTGCGCCGGCAGCTCGAAGCGTTGGGCTGAGCCCCGGATACCGACGCCAGGCTCCGAGCGTCAGGTGTCGAGCACCAGGTTCCTGGCGTCAGGTTCCGGGCGGGCAGGTACCGCTGCCCTGTCGGTTGAGCCCGAGCAGGAAGGTCGGGGTGTCGGGAGAGTTCGTGTCGATGACCAGCTGACCGTCCAGCTCTTCCGGCGGGGCGCTCGTGCACCAGCGCACCGTGACGTCGAAGGGGGGATCGGCCGGCCCGAGGGTCACCGGCAGGGCCGCGCCCGTCGGCATGACGACCTGCCAGTTCGGAGCCCCGCGGTCGAGACGGACGTCGGTGATCGTGACCGCACCCGGGCCGGTGTTGGTGATCCGGACGATGCGGCTGCGCGTGCAGCTCCCGACGACCGCATCGACGCAGATCGCCGGCGGAATCGCCCGCGGGTCGGGCAGATCGGGCACTTCGAAGATGAGGCTTCCGCCGAGGCCGTTGCCCCTGAGGACAATCTGGTGGCGCGGGTCGAGGTCGCTGCGGAAGGCGATCTCGGCACCGTGCTCGCGCGGGTTCTCGGGTGCGAAGGTGACGTCGAACTCGCAGCGCGAGTTGACGGCGTCGACCAACGGGTTGGTGAGGATCTCCTCGCCCGCCAGCATCTCTTCCGGGGTGTCGGGGAGGCAGTCGTTACGGGTGACCGCGAAGTCGCGCTGTCCGAATGCGAGGTCCGGCAGGATCTCGCCGTCGAGCACCAGTGCGATATCGGGGCTGGCGGTGGCGCCGCAGTTGCTCACGGTCACCGTTTCGGTCGCCGTGCCGCCGAGCGGCAGGTCACCGAAGTCGACCGAGGTGCAGGGTACGCCACCACTGCAGGCGATCTCGAGGCACGGATCGCCGGGCGGTGGCGGCGGAGCGTCCGGGCAGATCGGCAACCGATCGACGGACGGGAGCAGCCCGCAATCGCCGTAGCCTTCCTGGAAGGCCGCTTCCGTGCAGACGATCGTGTCCGGGACGAGGCACCACGGGCCTTCGAACTGGCCGAACACGGAGGTCGGCTCGGCGGTCTGGCCACGAACCCGCAGGCCGAGCCAGGACTCCCAGTCCGCCTCCGCGTTGGCGATCGAGGAGAAGCGGGGGCAGGCATCGGGAGCGGGACAACTGCCGGCTTCACACAGGAAGTACTCGCGCAGCTGTGCCGTCTCGGTGGTACCGCCACTGGTGACGATCTCCACGAAGTCGGGGTGGGTGAGGCTGGAGATCGTCTCGACATGGCCGTCTGCGCTGCGGACCTGAGCCGTGCACTCGAGCGACGGGCCGCGCGGGATGAACTCGTCGATGAAGAAGCCGCAGCCGGGCGTGACTGCGCCGACGAGGAGAAGGAGCGGCAGCGCGAAGGAGCGAGGGTGGATCCGGGAGAGGAGTGAGCTCATGACGGCGAAACCTCGAACTGGCAGATCTGTCGGGCCTTGGCCCCGGTGCGATCGGTGACGGTCAGCATCAGCGAATGGGCCTTGCCCGCCTCGAAGAGAACCGGTCCGAGGAGACGGCCCTCGCCCAGGTACTCGTACTTGCCGCCGCTCGACTTGGCCCACTGCTCGGTGCTGATGTCTCCACGCGGGAACTTCACCTGAAAGCGGGTCTCGCTTTCGCGGCTGTCGTTGTCGTAGGAGAAGGAACGCAGATCGAGCACCAGCCCCTCCGGACGGTTCGGCGGGATCTTGGACTCCTCCTGGGCGACCGGACATCCCTCGCCGATGAGCTCCCAGCTCGTCGTGCCCGCCTCGGCGACGCCCATCGACGCCATCGGCGGCCGGTTCAGAAACCGGCCGTCGAGTCGGAAGTCGAGCGGCACGCTGTTGCCGTCGAAGGTTGCCGTGAAGGCGGCACGCATCTCCCACTTCGGCATGTCGGGGTCGTGCAGGACGGAGAACACGCCGTCGTTGGAAACCTCGAGTCGCCGGTGGCGCCCTGAGCAATCACCCGAGGGCGAGCGCTCAAAGAACGACACCCCCCGCATCGCGGCCGATCCGACAGCGAAATCGATCCGATCGCCGACCAGGCTGGCGACGACCGGCTCGGTCAGGTGCATCCGATTGCATCGCAGCCGCTCTCGGTCGGTCTCCCACCAGAGAAAGTAGACGACGATGTCGAGGTCCGGGACCCGGACGTCGAGATGCGTGACGACCACCCGACCGCTCGGGTAGACGAGATAGTCCATCGTCGCGGTCCCCGGCAGCTCGATCGTGTCCACCTGGACCTGTCCGGCGGCCTGGACCCTGTAGGCGGCGGGGAAATCGAGCTCCGGAGGGAGCGGCGGGGCCGACGGCGGGACCGTGGTCGGAGGGCACCCTGCGACCCCGAGTGCCAGGCCCAGCAGGCAGAGGTACAACGCCGGACTGGCTGCGGCGCGCTGGTATCGCTCGACGTCCATCAACTTCTCCAATTCGACAGATTTGCTGAGAAGACTACAACGCCACGGAGCCGGAGTTCAGTGAGAGGCGTCGCTGCTATCGTTCCCTCGTCGCACGAGGGCCGTTCTCTCCTCGAGAGCGAGCCACCCAAGAGTTCGGCGAGGCTCTGTTCGTTGAGGCGACACAGCATCGGGTGCCGCAACAGATCGGCGCGGAGGAGATTTCGAGTTGAAAGAAAAACACATCCGCATCCGGATCGAGCAGTGTCTGGCGCTCGCCAAGGCGTCGAACTGCCCGCGGCGAAAGTTCGGGGCTCTGTTGCTCGACCCGAGCCGCAACGTGACCCTGATGGACGGCTACAACGGGGGTCCGCGCGGCGGCGGGGATCTGTGCGGCGGAGATGTCTGCTCGCGCGACGAGCTCGGGGTGCAGTCGGGAACGCGGATGGAGATCGGCTGCCACCATGCGGAGATGAACGTCATCTGCAACTGTGCGGCTTCCGGCGTCGCCACCCAGGGAGCCTGGCTGCTCGTCACCGGCGAGCCATGCGTGCTGTGCGCGAAACTGATTCACCACGCGGGCATCACCAAGGTGGTCGTCGTCGGCGGAGGCTACGCGGGCGCCAACGGGGTCGACTATCTGCGCGCGCACGGGGTGGCCGTCGAGGCGGTCGAGGGACCGCAGGACGAGCGGGTGACCGAGATCGCCTGAGGCGGGTCGACACGCGTCCTGTAACGCAGACCACAGGAGTCTCGCCCCCATCTGAGACAATGAGGGCTCTCAGTTCAAAAGGGGGGACTATGAGGAACCGCCTGTTGGGGTGCGTCGCGGCGACGCTCTGGATCGTCAGCTCGCCGGCGCTGGCGCAGGACTTTGTTTCGGGGATTTCCGCGAACCCGGCTTCGGTCTTCGTCGGCGACACGGTCACCTTCCGGGTCGAGGGGCAGGGCATCTGCGATGTCACGCTCGACTACGGCGACGGCGACTCGGACGCCTTCAACAACGCCGCCTTGCCGCTGGCCGACCTCGACCACGTCTACGACAGCCCGGGCAGCTTCCCGGCGCGGGTGACGTCGGGCGACTGCAACATCGTCGGCCAGGACGAGATCCAGATCTCCGTGCGGATCCGGCTCGAACGCCGGGAGTTCGAGCGCGGGTTCGAGTACATACCGGGTCCCCGCATCGAGCGGATCTTCGGCTTCGGGATCACGCCGGGGCTCGGTCTGCTGGTCGGTGGCAGCGGCTTCGGCGATCAGGCGGGCAAGGTGTGGTTCATCGCCTCGCCGACGACGAGCCACCAACTCGAGGTGGAGAACTGGTTCGATGACGCGATCGGCGGCCTCGTGCCGGCCGGCGTTCACGACAACTGCGTCTTCGGCATTCAGATCGAGACGGCCGACGGAAAGCTGTCGCCGGTCTTTCCCGTGCCGGTACCGACCGAAGTCCGTCAGTTCCCGACCGAGGACGTCGTCAACCTCGAGTGCGGTCGGGACGCCAACGCCGGTGGCTGCACCGGCGCGAGCTTCGAGGGCTCCTGTCAGTGGGGGGTCGCCGACATCCTCGGCATCCAGGAAGGTGTCGTCGTGGGATCGCCGCCGCCGACCATCCGCGCCTCTCACGAGAACTGCTGGGGGACGATCGGTGACGACTCGGGCACCGACCGGTACCAGATCTCTCTGAGCAACGGCTGGGTGCTCGATCACGCCGAGTTCAGCAGTCACCTCGAAGACGAGACCGACCCGGACGAGGGGAGGACGACCCCTGCGTCGGGAACACTTCCTTCGGGATTCGTCCCGGGTGCAACGTCGTGGCGGCCCTCGATCGACTGGGTCGTCACCCCGAACGACAAGATCCTGTACACGCTGGACGTCTTCATTCGCGGTCCGGTGTGCACCTCTCACAAGTAGGAGCGGCGATGAGGACGAGAGCGAGATTGCTGGTGGCTGGTGCGATGACTATGGCGGTCTGGGCGCTGGCAACGCAGGGCGATGCCCAGCGCAGAGTTCAAGCGCGGGAGGCGCCCGTCGCGACGACGGAGCGCATCACCGCAAGGCAGCTCGAGACCATGAGGCCCGCTCAGATCCGGGCGCTGCCCGACGAGCGGGTTCTCGTCGGCGCCGACGGCGGCTCCGCTACCGTCGGCGAGCTGAGGCGGCGGCAGCGCGCGACGCGGGCCTCCGTGCGCAACTGGCTCGCCCGGCAGGCGGAGGCGAGGGACGCCTACCTGGCGAAGAGGCAGGCGCAGATCGACGAGAGCGAGGCGTTCGAACGCGCGGTGCAACAGGCGGCGGTCGAACGAGGCCTGCAGGCGTTGCGCGAGCGGGAGCGCCCACGCAGAGTGCTCGATCGTCGCCGGCCGCTGGTGCGCCGCGGAGACGGCTAGCCTGAACTGGCTCGCCGCTTCCTCAGGCTTGTCTCGAAGCTGCTGAGCGCCATCAGCAGAAGGGCGACCACCGCTGCCAGGAGGACTCCGATCAGGGGGAAGTCGCAGCCGATCAGGATTCCGAGAGCGCCCAGGAACCATACGGTGGCGGCGGAAGCGAGGCCGCTCACGCCGCCGTCCCCGCGCAGGATCGCGCCGGCGCCGAGGAAGCCGATGCCGGTGATGATCTGACTCGCTATGCGGGTCGGATCGCCCACGAGTTGGGTGTGTTCGAGGATCAGGTGGCCGGTCGCCATGTAGGTCGTCGCGCCGGCGCATACCAGAACGCAGTGCCGGATGCCGATCGAGCCGCTGGCACGCTGGCGTTCGAGGCCGACGATGGCGCCGGCGGCGAAGGCGGCGAAGAGCTTGGGCAGGAAGGGCAGGAACCAGGTGGTGAGGGCGCTCATCTCGTGCATGGCATCTCCTTGTCCGTGTCTCCGCTTGCAGAAGAAGGTACGGCTCCGGCCAGGCCTCGGCTCTGGAGAAGCGCCGGCTCTGGCACACTCGGGGTTCGACTACCCGGGAGGATGCCATGAAGAGCCCACGACTCACGATCGCGACCCTGCTTGCCGTTGTTTCGATCGCCGCGACCGTTTCACCCGCGGCAGCCGACGGCTACGAAGAGCTGCTCGATCTCTTCGCCGACTGGCGCCAGCTGGAGCGACCGCGACTTCTCGACGGTGCGCCCGACTACACCGAGGCTGCCCTGGCCGAACAGCGGACCGGTCTCGAAGCGCTACAGCAGCGGCTGGCGGCGATCGACCCGGAAGGTTGGCCGGTCGAACGGCAGGTGGATTACCACATCGTGCGCGCCGAGATGAACGGGCTCGACTTCAACCTGCGGGTGCTCCGGCCGTGGCAGCGCGATCCCGCCTTCTACAAGTCGGTGTGGACCTATCAGAGTGACACACCGGCTCACGAGGGGCCGACTCATCACGGCGTGGTCGAGTTGTGGACCTACGAGTTCCCGCTCACCGAGGCTGCTGCGGAGAAGCTGCGTTCGGAACTCTCGACCATCGCGCCGCTTCTGGCCCAGGCTCGCGGCAACCTGACCGGCAACGCGCGAGAGCTGTGGGAAGCGGGGATCGGCGACCTGCGCGACCAGGCCGAAGTTCTGGCCGGGCTCGCCGATCGGATCGAGGGCGCCGGCGACGCACTTGCCGAGGCGCGCGCCGCGGCCCACCGGGCGACGGTCGACTTCATCGGCTGGCTCGAGCAGCAGACGGCGTCCAAGACCGGTTCCTCCGGCATCGGCCGCGAGCACTACACCTGGTATCTGCACAACGTCCACCTGGTGCCGCTGACCTGGGAGGACGAGGTGCGCCTGCTCGAGCGTGAGCTCGACCGCGCGCACGCCTCCCTGCGGCTCGAGGAGCACCGCAACCGTGATCTGCCGCCTCTCGTGGCGATCGCCTCGCCCGAGGAGTACGACGAGCGGGCCAACGCTGCGGTGACGGACTACCTGCGCTTCCTCGAGGACAACGACGTCCTCGAGATGAAGGACTACATGGACCCGGCGCTACGGGCCCGGATCGGCAGTTTTGTTCCCGAGCAGGAGCGCAACTTCTTCCGCACGGCGATCCATTTCGAGCCGATGACGCTGTGGACCCACTTCTACCACTGGTGGGATCTCGCACGGATGGAGAGCGACCCGCACCCCAGCCCGATCCGCCGCGGGCCGCTCCTCTACAACATCTTCGACTCGCGCGCCGAGGGGATGGCGACCGGGGTCGAGGAGATGATGATGCACGCCGGCCTCTATGACGACAATCCGCGGGTGCGCGAGATCGTCTGGATCATGCTCGCGCAGCGCGCCGCGCGCGGCCTCGGGTCGCTGTGGGTTCACTCCAACGACAAGACGATGGCCGAGGCGCGCGACTTTCACGTCGAATGGACGCCGCGGGGCTGGATGCGCGAGGACCTCGACCTGCTCGGGTTCGAACAGCTTCTCTACCTGCGCCAGCCGGGCTACGGCACGAGCTACATCACGGGCAAGGTGCTGATCGAGGAGCTGCTGCGGGAGCGCTCGGAGCAGCTCGGCGACGACTTCACCCTCTCGGGCTTCTTCGAGGAAGTCGACGCCGCCGGAGTCATTCCGGTATCGCTGATCCGCTGGCAGCTCACGGGCTACAAGGATCCGATCCTCGACTGAGGCCGGCGCCGGAGCAGTAGCCCGGACGTCCGGTTGTTTAGCCGGCGTCGGTCGACAAGTTGCGGTCGAGGCCGCGGGTGAGATCGCGGTAGGCGCTCTCGAGGTGACTCCAGGCGCTCGAGGCGTGACGCCCGGCCGCCTCCCAGGTGTCCGCCCCGGCCTGCTCCAGGCGGTCGAGCGCGCGCTCGAACTTCTGCTTGCGCTCCTCGACCCGGTCGAGCGCCGAACGGGAGGTGCCGGCGAGCTCGGCTCGCAGCCGGGCGATGCGCGCCTTGACGAGGTGGAGACGAGCCTCCAGCCGGTGATGCTCGGAGTTCAGTCGCTGCTGGACCTGTCTTCTGCGATGACGGTTCATGAGGCCTTCCTTTCCGTAGTGTGATGATGAGGTGTCGGGCTCCCGAGGGCGGGGAGGGCGGTGATCACGGCATCGGGCGTCTGAGCCCCCTCGATGCCGAAGTCGAGAGTCCGGATCGGGAACGGGATGGTGATGTCGTGGGCGTCGAACGCCTTCTTGATGCGGACGATCGCTTCCGATCGGGCCGACAGGTAGTCGCTCTGGCGCTCGAACGGAATCCAGAAGCGCACCGTGAAGTCGATCGAGCTCGACCCGAACTCGGTGTAGAAGAGTTCGACCTCGCGTTCCTCGAGGCGACTCGAGATGCCGGAGACCGCCTCTCTCGCGATAGCGGCCGCCGAGTCGAGATCGTCGGAGTAGGAGACGCCGACGCTGAGATCGATCCTGCGCAGTCCGAGTCTGCTGTAGTTGACGAGCGGCTGCTCGAGAACCTCTTTGTTCGGTAGCAGGACAGTCTGGCCCTCGGGCGTGAGGATCTCGGTCACGCGAAGGTCGATCACCTCGACGGTGCCGAAGTGCTCCGCCGACTCGATGACGTCTCCCTCCTTGTACGGCTTGCGCAGCGAGATGACGGTGCCGGAGAGGATGTTCGCCGCCATGCTCTGCGCAGCGAAACCGAGGGCGATTCCGATCACACCGGCACCGGCGAGGAGGGAGGTCACCGTCTTGTCGAGTTGCAGCACCCCGAGGGCGACGAACAGACCGGCGACCATGATGCCGACGGCCGTGGCCGTGCCGAGCAGTCTCGCGATGGCGCTGCGGGCGGCGGCTCGGAGTGCGATCTTCTCGACCGCTCGGCGGCCGAGCTTCGAGAGGAGCCAGGCACAGACGAGAATCAGGATTCCGGCGACGAGATTCGGCGCCAGTGCGATCAAGGTGTCGCCCCACTCCTGGAGACGGTCTTTCGCGGGCTCGAGTGCCTGGTTGATGTCCACGGGGGGCTCCTTTAGACTGTTCTTGAAGCAAGCGGTACTGCTGTAACGGTTCTTACACTAATGATTGGTGTCGGCCTTGTCAAGCGAAGCCTTGCCCCCGGACAGGACTGAGCGCTCCCTCGAGCAGTCGCTCGCTCTGGTAGCGGCCGTTCGCCGCATGGGCCATGCGCTCGACGTCCATTCGCGGGGACTGTCGAACCGCGAAGGGGTCACGATGCCTCAGCTCCTGTGCCTGCTCGCTGTCGTGACGGGCGAGGCGGTGACCTCCCGCGCGATCGCGGCTCAACTCTTCGTCAGCCCGAGCACCCTCGTCGGTGTGATCGATCGCCTCGAAGCGAAGGGTTGGATCGACCGGGTTCGCGACCCGGTGGATCGCCGCAACGTGCATATCGTCGCGACGGAGGCGGGCAGAGCGGTCGCCGCCCGGCTGCCGCTGCCACTGGGCGATGAGTTTCAGCGGCGCTTCGACTCGCTCGACGACCGGCAGCGGCAGGACCTGATCGGTGCGGTCGAGTGGATCGCCGACATGATGAGCGGCGAGGGAGCGGGGGAGGAGACGGTTTGAGCGAACTGGTCGATCCGGCGAGCGTCCTGGAGCACCTCCTGCTGCTCGGCGCTTCGTTTCTGCTTGCGTTGCCGATCGCGTGGGACCGCGAACAGGAGGAGCGCAGTCTCGGGTTGCGCACCTTCCCGCTGGTGGCGATGGCGAGCACCGCCTATGTGCTGCTGGCGCGCTCGGTGCTCGGCAACGCCAGCCCGGAACTCGGCAGGATCATCCAGGGGCTGCTGACCGGGGTCGGTTTCCTCGGTGGTGGGGCGATCGTCAAGCGCGGAGTGACCGTACACGGCACGGCGACCGCGGCGAGCATCTGGAGTACCGCCGCGGTCGGCGTGGCGGTCGCGGTCGGGCGTTTCGAGATCGCCGTTGCGCTCACGCTCGCCAACTTCTTGACGCTGCGCTTCCTCAAGAAGGCCAAGCCCGATTCGCCGCCCGATTCGCGAGAGTCCTGACGAGCCCGGGCTCGGAGTTCTCCGAGGGGCCGAGGCCGAGGGGGGGAGAGCGGCCTACTCCTCCTCGGCGCTCGTCGTGCCGGTCGGGGTCGCGCCGTCCCACACGAAGATGAAGCTGTGGTGCCGCCCGAAGGTGATGACGTGCAGGGTCCCGAGAGGCTCGATGCCCTGGGCGGGGACGCCGTCGAGCAGGGTGCCGTTGGTACTGCCGAGGTCCTCGAGCTCGTAGCGGCCGCCCTCCTCCGACCAGCGGATCGTCGCGTGCGTGCCCGAAACCCCGGGGGCGTCGACCACCGCGTCGCTCGAGCGGCGGCGACCCACGGTCGTCTCTTCGCCGAGCGAGAACTCGAGCCCCTCCAGCTTGCCGGTCTTGCACAGCAGCCGCGCTCCCATCAGCCGGTCTCCAGGTAGAGCAGCAGTTCCGATCGCCGGTTCTTGTCCGGATGAAAGACGTGGCAGGTGACGCAGCGGTCCGAGACCTGGCGCGGCTGGTGGCACTCCCGGCACGCTTCGATGCGCGGCAGGTTGTGAATGCCGGCGTTGTCGATCGCGGGATCGACCGGCTCGGGGGAGTTCAGGTGCTCGAGTACGGGGATCTCGCGATGGCAGTCGAGACAGCGCCGCTGGAGGATGTGGGCGCGGTGGTCGAACTCGGCGCTCAGGAGAGTCCGCTGATCGGTCTGGACCCGGGCGAGGGTGGCGTTCTCGACGATGTGGCACTGGCGGCACGGCGTCGTCAGCTCGTCGGCGAGGCGGTCGATCGAGTCGACTTGCTCCGCCGACAGATTCGGATCGGGTCGCTCGAGGGCGAGCTGGAACTCGGTCTCGTCGAGGGGGGTATAGGGATCGAGGAGGCTCCGCTCCGCCTCGGTCAGGAGCGCGGAGAGCTTCGCGAGGTCACGTTGGATCTCCGGCTCGGGGCGGGCACGCAGGCCGTCGACCTGTGACTGCAGGGTGGCGATCGCCTCGCCGTAGACCTCGCTCAATCGATGCACCGGGGCATCGGGGGAGGCGGTCAGGAGGTCGGCGAGCCCGGCGTCGGGATAGAGCTCGCGCCGCAGCCGGCGCAGGTTGTCGAGAATCCATGGATCCTCGTGATGCAGCGGCGACTTGAGGATCCGCGGCCCGGTGCGGCGGAACTCGTTGGGGTTCGTGTAGTAGGCCCACTCCGTGCCCGGGCCGCCGCGAGCGCGGATTGCTTCCAGCGTCTCGACTCCGGGACCATCCTCCTCGCCCGCCTCTCCTGCGATCGGCAGCCGCGGCGTCGCCGTAGTCGTCGTGAGGTGGCAGGAGTCGCAATGGAGATCGAACTCGATCGGCTGGAACGAGCGCCCGTCCGCCTCCGGCCGATGACAGTAGAGGCACGACCGCTCGACGTCGTGCAGGTTCTGCTGCGCCATCACTTCGCGAATGTGCTCGATGTGAGGGAAGTGCAGGCCGCCCGCCTCGGCGGCCTCCTCCCGCGCGAAGGCGAACTCCGGGTGGTCGTCGCCGAAGGCGCCGTATTCGTGACAGTCGAGACAGCGCGAATCCGGTACGCGGGTGATCTGAGCTTCGCGCCCCGCGTGCTCGAGATGGCAGGAGGAGCACGGCAGCTCGTGTTCCGAGGCGACGACGCGCTGGAAGTCGGTCGACCGGTACAGGTAGTGAGCGGCGAAGGTGTAGACGCCGAGCTGATCGCCGAACTTCTCGTGGCACGAGGAGCAGCGGTCGTCGCTCACCGCATCGAACTCGACGTGGCAGGAGGCGCAGTCCTGCTCCTGGAGGGCGTGGTGCGACGACAGCGCGCCCTTGGAGAGCGCCTTGCCGCGCCGCAGCCGGAAGTCTGCCGCCACCGCGGCCAGGATGAGCGCGAAGAGCGCGGCCGCCAGGACCATCCGACGCCCCCTCGACCCCGGGACGAGATAGCGCCTCGCCACCGGCAGTTGCCAGCGGCCGTAGGAGCCCTTCCCCTGCCGACGCTTAGCCGCCATCGTGTGAGTCCGCCATCAGTAGTAGGTGACCGCGAAGACGTGGACGATGACCAGGGCGAGCACCGCCAGCGACGGCGGGACGTGGATCCACAGCCACGAGCGCAGCACTCCCTGCAGGGTGTAGTGAGCGTCGAATTCGAGCTTCGTGCGCAGGTACCCCGCCAGTCGATCGAGTTTGTCCTGCTCCTCCGGCGGCAGCATCGTGCGCAGGTAGTCGAACTCACGCAGTTGCGACCGCGCTCCGCCGGCCGGATCGACGAAGTAGATCCAGCGGCGCCTCGGCCCCGTGAGCTGCTTCGCCACCTGGTTGGAGTAGAGATTCTGCACCGACTCGTCGCAAGTGGCGGCGAGAGTCTCCGACCGTTCGCGCAGCTCCTCGATCAGCTCGGGGATGCGCTCGTAGAGCACCTCCACCGACAGGCCCGAGCCGAGCGCTCTGGGGATCCACAGTTGCAGCAGCCGACCGGCGACCCCCGTGACGACCGTCCACCAGGAGAGTGCCCACAGCCACCAGGTCACCCCTTCGCTCGGAACGGCGAAGCCGGAGTGGAGGTGCACGAGCAGCAGGAAGAGGAGGCTGCCGTAGAGATGAAAGGCGAGCCAGCTCGAGGCTGTCCCGAGGCTGCGTCGCGAGGCGAGGCGTACGAGTCGCCGCCGCGCGCCGTAGAGGGCTGCCCCGAGAAGGAGGATCGCCGCCGCGACACCGAAGCCGATGCTCAACGGAGTTCCCGGAGCCACCTCCCACAGGGTCGCGCCGCCGACGTAGACGACCACTGCGAGCGCGGCGACGGAGGCCGCGATCACGGCCGCCCTCGACCGGCGCGCGCTGCGGTGGCGGTGAGTCAAGGCCTAGCTCTCCCCGCTCATCAGCCGTTGGAACTCCTCCAGCGATCCGACCCGGTAGGCGCAACCCTGAGGGCAGTTGCTGACACACGCCGGCCCGTGACCGGTGTCGGCACAAAGGTCGCACTTGCTGGCGACCTGGCGATCGCGCCCTCGCAGCCCGACCGGGATCATGTCGTCCGGCCACAGGTCGCCGGTCTCGTGCATGACGATCGCGTCGTACGGGCAGTTGCGGAAACAGCTCGCGCAGCCGATACAGATTTCGTCTTCGATCTCGACGACATCGCTCAGCCCGGCGCGATGGATCGCGCCGGTCGGGCAGCCGACGAGACAGACCGGATCCCGGCAGTGGTAGCAGGACTTGGCGATCAGGAGGTTGGCGTACTTGTCTCCCTCGCGCACGAAGCGGGGGCGCCCCTCGTGCGTGTCGGCACAGGCGCGCACGCAGTCGTCGCATCGGGTGCAGGATTCGAGGTCGATCACCAGGATGCTGTTGCCCTGAACGAGCCCGGTGTCGAGCGCCTCCTGGAGGAACTCCGCGTGACCGATGTGCCGCCGCGCGAAGCCGGACTCGCGGATGCGCTCCTGAGCCGACGCCCAAAGATCGGCTTCGATCAGCGGCTCGTTGCGCAGGAGATTGTCGAAGACCGGTGCCGGGATCCGCACCAGCTCGCTGTACTCGACCGATTCGGCGCTGACCTGCCAGCCGTCGATCTCGGGCAGCAGCAGCTCCGCCTCGCCGAGGGTCATCCCCTTCGACAGGTACGAGACGGCGATCTGACCGTCGGCCAGCGGCTGCAGCAGCTTGAGGAAGCCGGAGCGCACCAGATAGAGCGCGTCGGGCTCGTCGCCGTGGGTGAGCACCGTCTCTCCCGGCTCGCAGGAGACGAGCTCGACCTCGTCCTTGAGCGCCTCGATCACCAGCGGGCTCGAGCGCCTCAGGAGCGGCGTCGTCCGCAGCTGCGCGCTCAGCGAGCGCTCGCGGTAGCGCTCGTCGAGGCGCTCCTTGAGTGCCGCGGACTTGCGCTTCATCAGCCTGAGCGCGTTGATCCGGATCTGCACCAGACGGCACTCGGTCACGGTCCGTGCCGTCACCGACTGAGGCCAGCCGCTCAGGGCGCCGATCTCGCCGAACACCTCGCCGGGGCCGAGTCTCACGGTGCCTTCGCGCGGCATGTCGAAGTCCATCGAAGCGAGGAGCGTGATCTCCTTCGGCGCCCGCCTCGGCGGCGAGAGCGTCGGCATCAGTGTGGTGCGCTCGGCCGCCAGGGTGGTCTCGGCGTCGCCCAGCACGGTGCGTGTGGCGTCGAAGATCGGCTGCGGCGTCGCTTCACCCTTGCCGATCCCGGCGACGAAGGTCTCGACCTCTCCCTCGAGGACGACGAAGGCGAGGTCGATGTAGCTCCCTTCCTCGAACAGCACCGAGTCCGGCTTCCACACCGCCACCGAGACGTCGGAGCGGATCTTCTCGAGGAACGAGTCGTCGTAGTCGGAGAAGACGTCGATCTCCCTCATCTCCTCGAGGGTGAGCCTGTCGGAGATCGAGACGATGCTCTCGCTCGCGCCGTAGGCGCTCCAGCGGTCGCCGTACTGCTCGATCTGCTTGAGCACGGTCTTGCCCGGTTCGAACGGCTCGCTCACGTCACGGCTCCTGAACGTTTTCGTAGATGAGGGCGAGTCGCTGCTGAATCAGCGCCAGGACCTCCTCGAGCGGCGCGTCGTCCGCCGGAGGGTCGAAGGGGGGGAGGTCGAGCGGGCCGACGCTCGCAGGGTCCGGGATGGCGATCGGATCGACCGGTCGCTGTCGCGGCGGCAGGGCTCTGACGGGGCGGGAGCCCCCTCCCGCGCGGCGGGTCCGCGTCGCCGTCGCAGCGGCGGCGAGCGGCGACTCTCCCGCCGGCAGCGAGGCGAGGACAACCTCGGGAATCGCTCCTCGCCGTGCCACCTCGTCGCGGAAGGCGCTCTCGAGGGCGGAGGCGTCGAGATCGGCCCGCTCCCAGTGGCGAATCCGCGGCATCCGCTCGACGATCCGGAAGTCCCTGCCGGTCGGGTGCCCGGCGGAGATCAGACGCGGGTCGGTGATGTAGTGGCAGCTCGCGCAGTTGCGCGCCCGCACCTCGGGACGACGCAGCTCCTTCATGCCGAGACCGAGTGCGGCGAGGTAGCCGCTGCGCTGATCTCCGGCCGTCTCGTCCCCTTCCTTGTGCGGCTCGAGGTAGTCGGCGGCGCCACCGTGGCAGCTCTGGCAGCTCACCCCGTCCCACACTTCGCGGCGCTCCTTGCCGGTGACGACCGTGCCGTGACAGTCCATGCACAGCTGGTTTCCCCTGGTCGCCTCGCCGGCCGCGAGCCCGTAGAGCCGGGCGATCTGGGCGTTCTTCGGATCGCCCTCGTGAAACGGCTCGGCGGCGGCGTAGTGAGGGTCGTCGAACCACCAGGCGTTCTGCTCCTCGTGGCAGCCGCTGCACGCGCCGGCGTCGATCGTGCGGTGCGGCGAGGTCGGTCGCAGCCGGGTCTTGCGAGCGTAGTCGGGCACGCTCCGACCGCTGCCGGCGCCGGCGGTGGTGGCGCCGGGCTCTCCGGGTGCGGCCGCCGCGGCGACGGCCGCCGGGACGGTCTCGGCCGCGCCCTCGACGGGGTCCTCGAGGCCCTCGCGCTCGTCCTCGGCGAGTTGATCCGTCCCCGGGAGCGGCTGGCCGAGTCTCAGAGGATCGAGGGCCGCCACCTGCGCGCCGGCCGGCTCCCGGAGCAGCGCTCTGGTCGCCGCGCTCACCCGATCGGCGGCGGCCAGCAGCTCGGCTGCGTTCCCCTGGCTGACCCGGGCTTCGCGCACCGCGGCGGTCATGGTGTTGACCGGCGCGAGGGTCGTGACCGCCGCGATGTCGCCGACCTCGGCAACCGCGTTGCGAACCTTGCGGATCATCGACTTCGCGTAGGCCCCGTCCTCGGTCGCTTTGGCGAGTCCGCGCAGCGCGTACTCGAGCTCGAGCGATCGGCCGACGACGTACATCAGCCGCTTGCGCTCGTCGGAGCGCTCGACGTTCTCCTTGCTCCCGCCCCGCTGCGCCGCGACGAAGTTATGCCGGATCTCGCCCTGCGACCACTCGACCAGCTCGAAGCCGATGCTGCCCGTCGTGTGGCCGCCGACGTTGACGAGCTCCTCGTTGGGCACCGTGTGGCAGCCGAAGCAGTTGGCGGCCACCTCGTAGAGGTCGGTCGGCCGCAGCATCCCGGCCGCTCGGCTGGCGGCGATTCGCTGCTCGCGGTGGGCGTCGGTCTCGGTGGCGAAGGTGGCGTCGGGGCCGTAGTCGTTGTGTACCTCGATCCAGTCGCGGCCGGCGCCGTGGCACGACTCGCACGACACTCCCGACACCGCGCGTTCGCGCTCGCCGTCGAGTGCCGTCGTGTAGTGACATTCGAGGCAGGGGCTGTCGCGCTTGATGAGCCGATGACCCATCTTGCGCGCGATCTCTTCAGCGTCGGCGCTGCGGTGGAGCGACTTGAAGCCGAGTGCGTGAGGCGTCGTCTTCCACACCTCGAACTCCTCGAGATGGCACTCGCCGCACGCCTCGGCGGTGACGATCTTCGCCGGGTCGCGCGCCGCCGGGGTCTCGGCCGCCGCCACCGGGCCGATCGCGAGCAGACCGGCCACCGCCGGGCCGAGGAGGCGGGCGGCCGCCATCAGAACTTCGTCACCAGTTCGACCCGCGCACCGAGTAGCTCCTGCCGGCCGCCGGGTGCTGCGGGTCCCGGGTCGCGGTAGCCGCCGAAGGCATCGAGCACCAGCACGTAGTGGCGCTTGAGCGCGGTCTGAAACCGCACGGTGACGGCGGCGGAGTCGGCGCTCCCGGAACGGGTGCCGAGACGCGCGCCAGCCTCGACGAGGAGCTGCTTGCGGGTGTGATCGAAGAAGCGCTGGTAGCCGACCGCCGCGCCGGCGACGTCCTCGGCCTCCGAGCTCAGCGCCGCGCCGTAGTTGCCCAGCCCGACGGCAGCGAAGTTGATGCCCGCGCGCCCGAGCGGGCCTCCGGTGCTCGGCCCGCGCGCCGCGGACGAGAAGCGGTCGGCGGCGACGAAGGTGTTGACGTAGACGAGGTCGTGGCTGTGGTGCGGCGTCCACGACACCTCGTTGAGCAGCAGCCAGCCGTCGGAGACGAGGTCGCTTTCCCGGTCGAGGGCTGAAGAGCCGAGCAGTCGAAACGCGGTGTTGTAGTGCCCGAGTCTCTGAATCGCGCTGATCCCGCCGGCCAGGAGGTCTCCCTCGACCTGCGATTCCACCCACGCGAGATCGACGTCCCAGGTCGACCTCCTGGTATCGGTCGAGGTCAGGAGCGCGACGAGCCGCGCGTCGTCGTCGATGCGGTCGGGCCGGCCGACCTCGTCGAAGCCGAGGAAGAGCGTGGCGCGGAAGTTCGACAGATTGCCCGGCTGAAGCGTGTTGCGGGTCAACCCGATGCCGTCGATCGAGTCGTTGATCAGCATCCCTTCCTGGAAGATCAGCGGCTGACGGCCGGCCGAGAAACCTACGTCGGTGCGGCTGAAGTCGTCCTTCGAGAGATTGGGGAAGATCTCGCCGAAGTCTCCCTCGAAGTAGACGCTCGTCACCTCGCCGTTCCACTCGTCGCGGGACCCGTCCTCGATCCCCGGGACGTCGCTCGAGAAGACGTACGAGGTGAAGCGACCGTCGCGGTCGAGCGGCCGGAAGCCGACGACCACGCGCTCCGTTCCCGAGAGCTGAAGGTTGGCGAAGAGGTCCAACCGGGCGACGAGCTCGCTCACCCTGCCGGCGCCGGAGTCGAAGCTCTGGGCCGCGGTCCTCAGGGAGCCGAAAGCGACGAGCGCCGGCTGCCACACGGCGCCGGTCGGCAGTCGGAAGCCGGGGCGCAGGGTGCCGGTGCCGAGGAACGGTTCGCCGAGCTCGAGGGGCGGCTTCGGCCGCTCGGGTACCGCATCGACCTGCAGTGGGATCGCCTCGTCGGTGAGGCGGCTCGCGCTCTCGCCGTCTCCCTCGGTGGGAGGCTCGGCGGCGCCGATCGCCGTCGCCATCAGCGTCGCGGCGGCGAAGATGAGGCCGGCGCGCGACCCACGAGGGTTCCTCAGCAAGCCCCTAGGGCGACGCGGCGGCATCCACGGCTTCTTCGGCTTGGGGCGGTTCGGCACCGTCTTCGAGGGCGAGCTGTCGTTCCCAGAGGACGAGATGGCCTGCCACCACTCGCTCGGCGACGTCGCGAGCGCTCATGAAGTAGTCGAACCCGACGTCCTTGATTTCGTGGACCAGATTCACCGGCACCATCGCCGCCTTGAGCCGGAACGTGGCCCGGTACGGCGGGCGCCCGGTGAGCTTGGCCGCCGGCACCTCGTAGCGCGCCACGCGGTGACCGAGCGGAGCGAGGTTCTGCTTGTGCTTGCGGGCGCCGCGAGGTCTCCCGGTGAGGATCGTCGAGGTGACCGAGGGTCGCAGGAACGGCAGAGGGTCGGGCGAGTAGTTGATCGCCAGCACCTGCTCGCGCTCGCCGCCCCGCACCATCCGGGTCAGGAACTTCGACTGGAGGCTGAAGAGGTAGCGGTCGAGAGGCAGCTCGCCGTTGTGGACGTAGAGGGAGTGCAGGTCGCGCACGTCGCCGTTCGGGTCGAGATCGCCGGAGCGGAAGACGACCTCGCCGTCCGCGTCCGCGACCGTCACTTCGAGCCAGACGAGCCTCTCGGCGTCGAAGCCGGTCGGCACGCCGTGACCGTCGGTGGCGTTGCGGACTTCGATCGAGAAGGCGAGCCCGCGACCCTTCTTCTCGACCTTCGTGTCCCCGAGAACGTAACCGGCGCGCAGCAGCTGGAGGCGCGCCTGGTTGGCCTCGTCGAGCAGCGTGAGGTTGGCGTCGAGGATGTCGCGGGCGTCGTAGCGGTCGTCGGCGGAGGCCCACACCTCGGGGAACTCGTAGTCCTCCGGCGCTTCGAGCTCGAAGGCGTCGGTGCCCCAGCCCGCTTCCCAGTCGAACTGGAGCCAGTCGCGGATCGTCGCCAGTTCGGAGGCCCGGGTGTTGTGCGGGAAGATCCCCGGGTGGACGATCGAGTAATCCGGCCCGATGAACATGTGATTCGTGAGCCGGCGCTCGGCGGTCGGCCGGGTGCCGATCATTGCCGCCGGCCCCTGGCGGAACCCGGAGGCGATTCCCGGCTCCGTCCCCATGTGGCAGTCCTGGCACGTCACCCCCCGGCGCGCGGCCGGTGACGTCTTGAACTCGCTGAACGCCTCCTCGAGACGGAAGCCGTTCACCAGGTTGACGTCGTGGCAGGTTCCGCAGATGCCCGCCTCTCGGAGTTGGAAGAACGGCTCCGCCTCGGCGTGGATCGCCCGCCCGGCCTGCCCCCGCTCGGTGTTGACGCGAAACTCGGAGCTGTCGATCACCCGCTCGAGCTCCTCGCCTCCGGTCGGTCCGTAGACGGTGTCGAAGACGTCGCCCTCGACGATCGCCAGCCGTCCGCTGAGCTTGCCGTAGGCGCGATTGACCCGGTGGCAGACGATGCAGGTGACCCCTTCCCGCGAGGTCGGGTGGCGGTCCATGTTGCTCATGAACTCGGGCTCGCCGAGGTTCATCCCCACCGGCGTGTGGCAGCGGATGCAGAAGTCGCCGTTCGTGCCGTTGGTCAGCTTGAGAATCGTCCCGTGCATGGCGTTGAAAACGGGGCTCATCTGCGCGTAGGCGTGCGGCGACACCGACCACTCGCGGTAGTGGTCGGGGTGACAGGTGGCGCAGGTCGTGGCGGCCGGGAAGCGGTCTTCGAGGAAGAGCGCCGCGTGCTCCTCGTCGGCGGTGCGGACCGGCGCCGTCTCCTCCTGGGACCAGGCAGCGGGCGCCATCACCGCGACGAGCGCGATGGCGAGGAGGACGCGGCCTGTGGTGTGACCTGCCATATCTGCCATGGGTAGGGTGTCGGTAGTCTGTCATAGCGATTTTTCGACCTGTGTGGCGCTGTCGGCAGCTGCCCGGCGAGGTGGCGGTGCTATTCTGTGAGGGTCGTGTAACAGCCATCTGAAGGGAAGGGAGAGGTGATGCATCGCCGTCTCTGGTTGGTTCTCGTGGTCCTCTCGGCCGGTGCCGTCGCGGCGTCCGAGCCCGTCGGCCACGTCAAGGAGTTGAGTGGAAGTGCCTTCATCGTGTCGGGCGGGGAGCGCAGCGCTGCCGAGCTGGGCGCCGCGGTGTTCCAGGACGACACCCTGGAGACCGGATCCGACGGCGCCCTGGGGGTGCTGTTCATCGACGACTCCCGACTGTCGATCGGCCCCGACACCAGTCTCACGATCGACGAGTACGTCTACGAGGCGGGTGCGAGCGAGGGGGCGTTCCTCTCCCGCCTCGCCCGCGGCACGCTGCTCTACGTCTCCGGCCTGATCGCCAAGCTGTCGCCCGAATCGGCGAACGTGGAGACCCCGGTCGGCACGATCGGGATCCGAGGCACGCGATTTCTCGTGAGGTTGGAGAGCGCAGCCGAATGAACCGAGCGCGGGCGGTCGTGCTGATCGGAGCTCTCCTGCTTCCAGGTTGTGCCGCGCAGCGGGTGCCGGTCCACTGGTGGCCGCCTGACTCGGTGGTGCTGCCGCTCCTTGGTGGCGAAGAGCCGGTCGAGGAGGAGCCCGAATGGCGCCAGTACGTCGTCCTGCTGCCCGACGAGGACGGCACTGTCGGCGCGATCGAAGTGACGCGCGACGGCGAGAGCGCGCTGCTCGACTCCGCCTACGAGGCGGTCTCCTTCGACGATCTGAGTGACATCCGCACGGTGGAGGTCGACGGGCTCGAGCTCGGCTTTTCTCCGGCGATCGAGCACGAGCCTCCCGCTCCGACGGACTGGACCGTCCTCTTCGAGCTCGGCACGACCCGGCTGGCGGGCGGGGCGGACGGGGCGATGGACGAGCTGCTCGAAGACCTCCGACAGCGTGCGACTGCGGCGATCCGGGTGGCCGGTCACACCGACACTTCGGGGACCGAGACGCTCAACGACGGCCTGTCGCGGCGACGGGCCGAAGCGGTGCGCGACAGGCTGATCGAGGCCGGTGTCCCTGCAGCGGCGATCGCCATCGAGGCGTTCGGTGAATCGCAACCGGCGGTGCCGACGGGAGACGGGGTGCGCGAACCGCGGAATCGCAGGGTCGTCGTCAGGGTGCGCTGATCGGCGGCGGGGCGCCATCGTTCGAGCCTTCCGCCGCCCTCGTCGAACTCGTCGCCGAGCGGCTGGAGGCGGGCTTTCTCGCGGCCGATCCCGAAGCGGGGGAGCATGCGGCCGCGCTGCGGGAGATCGCGGTCGAGGTGCTGGGGCGGCTGGCCTCGTGCAACGCGCTCTACCACAACGCTCACCACACGGTGCTCGTCACCCTCGTCGGCAAAGCGGTCCTCGAAGGGCTCGACCGGAGCGGAACCGTGCCGGCCTGCGATCGCCTGGACGTCCTCGCATCGCTCCTGTGCCACGACATCGGTTACGTGCCGGATCTGTGCCGCGGTGACGACCCGGGTCGCCGAGCGACCGGGATCGGCGACGCGGTGGTCGAGCTTCCCCTCGAGGCGACCGACGCCGCTCTCGGCCCTTACCACGTCGATCGCGCCATCCAGTTCGTCTGCGAGCGATTCGCGAGCCATCCGCTGCTCGACGTCGAGCGGATGACCGCCTGCATCGATCGGACCCGTTTCCCGGTGCCCGAAAAGGACGCCTACCAGGAGGTCGAAGACCTCCCGGGGCTCGCGCGCGCCGCCGATCTGCTCGGGCAGGTGGCGGAGCCGCACGCCCGCCGCCGCTACCCGGCGCTCTACTACGAGTTCGAGGAAACGGGCGTCAATGAACGCCTCGGCTACGGTAGCCCGCGGGACCTCGAAGCGGACTTCCCGCACTTCTTCTCGAAGATCGTCCAGCGCTACTGCGAGCCGGCGATGCAACTCCTGGCGCGCACCGCCGACGGCCGTGCCTGGCTCGCCAACATCGAGGCGCAGCTCGAGCAGGCCCGGCGGATCGAAGCCGCCTCCGAGCGCTGAGCTACTTCTCGGAGAAGGCGATGGTCGAGCCGGTCTCGCCGGCGGCGAGGCGATCGGCGTGGAGGGCGACCAGGGGGTCGTCGGGGTGTTGCTGCCGCAGTCGGTCGAAGGCGGCGGGGGCCTCCGCCGCCTCCTCCTCCATCAGGGCGAACGCCCGCAGATAGGCCGTGTTCGAAGCCCCCGCCGCCTCTTCCCGCGACAGCGGCTCGAACGCCTCGACCGCCTCGGATTTCCCCTTGAGCAGGAGGCGTCCGATCGGGCGGCCGTGGAAGTCGGGGCAGGCGGCGACGGTCGCCGCGCTCACGCAGACGTTGGTACCGAGGTGTCGGTTGACCGTCTCGAGGCGTGCGGCCGTGTTGACCGGATCGCCGAGGGCACGATAGTCGACGATCCGGTCGCCGCCGACGTTGCCGACGGTGACGACGCCCGTGTTGACGCCGATCCGCGTCCGCCCGACCTCGACCCCCTGCTCGCCCCTGGCGGCGCTGAAGCGCCGGGCGAACGCGTCGATCTCGAGGGCGCAGGCGACGGCGCGTTCGGCGTGGTCGGGCTGCACCGCCGGCGCCGAGAACATCACCGCTACCGCGTCGCCGACGATGCGGTCGATGGTGCCGTCGCGCGCCAGCGCGATGTCGACGATGCCGTCGAGGTACTCGTTGAGCAGGCTGACGGCGACCGTCGGTTCGAGGTTCTCGACCAGTGTGGTGAACGACTCGAGGTCGGTCATCACGAAGCTGCACTCGCGTCGCTCGCCGCCGAGAGCGAGATCGCCGGGGTTGTCGATCAGGTGCCGGACGAGATTGGGCGAGATATAGCTCGAGAAGGCGTCGCGGATCCAGGTGCGATCGCGCTCCGCGCGCCAGTGCTGCGCCACCGAGCAGACAAAGTAGATCGACAGCGCCGACAGCGAGGGAAAGGTTGGATCGAGCAGCAGCCGCAGACGATCGAAAGCGAACCACGAGCCGAGGTAGGCGGCGGCGATCGTCGCGATGCCGATCACCGCCGCCGGCAGCGCGCCGAAGCGCAGGATCAGCGCGACGAGCACGAACCACATCGCCACCATGAAGAGGATCTCGGCCGCCCGCGCCCAGTCGGGCCTCGTCAGATAGGTCCCCTGCAGGATCTGCTCGATCCCCTGGGCGTGCACCTCTGCTCCCGGGGCGATCCGGCCGAGTGGGTCGAGGCGCAGGTCGTGGAGGCCCGCGGCGGAGGTGCCGAGGAAGAGGATGCCCCCTTCGAGAGCGCCTTCCGGGACGTCGCCCGCCAGCACCTTCCAGGCCGGGAGCGTGCGCTCGGGGACCGGGTCCGAGTAGTGGAGCCAGACAGCGCCGCGCGCGTCGGTGACGATCGGCTCGAGGTCGCCGATCCGCACGTTGACAATGCCGGTGCGGCCGCCGAAGCGCCCCTCGCCGCTCGCCCCCGACGCCTTGACGACGTAGTTGTCGGCGCCCTCGGCGACCCGCAGAGCCTCGGCGGCCAGACCGGGCCGCACCGCTCCGCCGTGGCCGAGCAACAGGGGCAGCTGACGGACGATGCCGTCGTTGCTCGGGATCATGTTGAGGGCACCGTTGCCCGCCGCCGCGGCCTCGAACGCTCGCAGAGAGGTGACGGCACCGCGAAACGGCGGCAGGAAGGCGGCGGCCGGATCGCCGGCGAGCACCATCCTCCCCTTCTCGAGCGGCGTCTCTCCCTGGGTCTCCTGATCGAGGATGAAGCCGGTGACTACCGGCGAGGCGGCGAGCCTCTTCTCGAGAGCCTCGTCGTGATCGGGCAGGCGCGCCACCAGGTCCCGGACGGCCGGGTCCGCGGCCCAACTCTCGAGCGCGAGCTGTGGCGAGGTGCGGTCCGGCTCGGCGAGCATGACGTCGAGGGCGATCGAGCGCGCTCCGGCTTCGTCGAGCCGTTCGATCAACGTGGCGAGCGTCGTCCGCGGCCACGGCCACTGGCCGTGCCGGTCGAGACTCTCCTCGTCGATGTCGATCACCCGCACCGGGGCCGGCCGGTACTCGCGGGGCTGCAGGCGCTGGTAGGCGTCGAACGCCGCGTGACGCAGGGTCGTCATCGCGGTCGGCTCGGCGACCGTCGCGACGATAGCGGCGACGAGGAGCACCAGCGAAAGGCCCACCGGCGCCCAGTCGCGCAGGGCGCTCGGAGCCCCGGCCTTGGCTCGTTTCTTCACTGTCGGCCATGTTACGAGACGGGGAGACGACGACCTGGCGCAGGTCGCGAGAGAAGCCTCGTTTGCCACAGTCGTGGGGCGAAGCCGTTGATACGATTCGCCGGTGACGAAAGGTCGCTCCAGCGGTTCCGGATCGGGCACACACGGCGGTACGGCGACCGTGCTCGAGGGGACGCGCGTGGAGGGTTCCGGTGCGCGGAAGGGTTGGTTCAAGCGTCTCCTCGGTTCCCGCGACGACCCCCCGGAACGGCTCGACGAACGGGCGAAGGCGGATCTGGTGGCCAACGTCCTGCCGCCTGACGAGGAGCGCTTCGAGACGGGCGAGGAGATCGGCAGCGGCGGGATGGCGATCGTCGAGCTGCTGCACGACCGCACCCTGAGGCGCCGGCTGGCGCGGAAGCTCTTGCGGACGGAGATGGAGGACGAACGCCAGGCGGTCCAGTCGTTCCTGAGGGAGGCTCAGATCACCGGTCAGTTGCAGCATCCCAACATCGTGCCGGTCCACGATCTGGGAAGGACCGAGGACGGGCGGCTCCACTTCACGATGAAGCTCCTCGAGGGGCGGACCTACGCCGAGCTCGTCCGTGAGCTGCCGCCCGGGCCGATCGAGCGGGGCGCCCTCTTCGACCTCCTGGAGGTGGTCGTCAAGGTCTGCAACGCCCTCGCCTTCGCCCACAAGCGAGGGGTCGTCCATCGCGACGTCAAGCCGGAGAACGTCATGGTGGGGGAGTTCGGCGAGGTCTACCTGGTCGACTGGGGGCTGGCGAGGCTGGCGGACCCCGACGGCGAGCTGGCGAAGATCGACGACCCGGTGTCGAGCACGTTCACCCGGATCTGGGGGCGGAGGGTCATCGGTACCCCGGGCTACATGTCGCCCGAGCAGGCGGCCGGGGGAGAGATGGACGCCCGGGCGGACATCTTCGCCGTCGGCGCGATGCTCTACTTCCTCGTCGCCCGCCGGCCGCCCTACGAGGGGCGCACCAGCGAGACGGTGATCCTGCGGGCCCGCCAGCGCCACTTCACCCCGCTGCCGGACGATGCCGGAGCACCGCGCGAGCTGGTGCGGATCCTCGAGAAAGCGATGGCGCGCAAACCCGAGGACAGGCAGCAGACGGTCGTCGAGCTGCGTCAGGACATCGTCGGCTTCATGCGCGGCGGCAGCCTGCCGCTCGAGACCTTCGAGGCGGGGCATCTGCTGATGCGGGAGGGGGACCCCGGCGAGCACGCCTACATCATCGCCAGCGGCTCGTGCGAGGTGTTCAAGGAGATCGACGGGGAGAAGGTGTCGCTCCGCACCATCGGGCCGGGCGAGTGCTTCGGCGAGACGGCGATCATGACCTCGGAGCCGCGCACCGCGAGCGTCGTGACGCTCGAAGAGACGGTCGTCGAGCGGGTCAGCCGCGACCAGCTGCTCGAGGAGCTCGACGCCATCAAGCCGTGGGTCAGCGGTTTCCTGCGCTCGCTCGCCGAGCGCTTCCAGGAGCGCGAGACCCGGGGGGACTGAGCAGGTCGATAGATCCTCGCGGGCGGGCACCCCCGGTCCCGGGGACGACAACCCCACCCGCGGTACTGGCGCCGGGAGTTGAGACGGCGGTAGCCTCGCCTCCGGACGGAGAGACGCCATGAAACGACGCATTGTTCTCGCCTACAGCGGCGGGCTCGACACGGCCTGCATCCTGCGCTTCCTTCAGGAGGAGGGGTGGGACGTCGTCGCCTTCGTCGCCGACGTCGGCCAGCGGGAGGACTTCGAGGCGGTGGCCGAGCGCGCCAGGCAGCAGGGGGCGGTCGAGGTCCGCGTGAGCGACCTGCGCGAAGAGCTTGTTACCGACTTCATCTTCCCGGCGGTGGCGGGCAACGCGATCTACGAGAACCGCTATCTGCTGGGCACCGCCCTGGCGCGGCCGCTGATCGCCCGCGAGCAGATCGCGGTGGCGCGCGAGACCGGGGCGAGCGCCGTCGCCCACGGCGCCACGGGCAAGGGCAACGACCAGGTGCGCTTCGAACTCGCCTACGCGGGGCTGGCCGCCAACCTCGACGTCGTCTCGCCGTGGAAGGACCGCGCGTTCCTCGAGCGCTTCGAGGGGCGCCAGGACCTGCTCGAGTACGCTGCCGCCCAGGGGCTCGAAGTCGATGCGACGGTGTCGAAGCCCTACAGCACCGACGAGAACCTGATGCACTGCAGCTACGAGGCGGGGATGCTCGAAGACCCGGCGCAGGAGCCGTCGGAAGAGATGTTCCGGCTCACCCGCTCGCCGCTCGACGCCCCCGACGACCCGGAGGAGATCGTGCTGCGCTTCGCCGACGCGCGGCCGGTCGAGCTCGACGACGGCTACCGTCGGATCTCCGACCCGCTCGAGCTGTTCCTCCGCCTCAACGAACTCGGCGGGCTCCATGGCATCGGCCGGATCGACATCGTCGAGAACCGCTTCATCGGCATCAAGTCGCGCGGCGTCTACGAGACCCCGGGCGGCACGATCCTCCACCACGCGCTGCGCGACCTCGAGGGGATCGCCATGGACCGAGAGGTCCAGCGGCTCCGCGATTCGCTGGCACCCAAGTTCGCCGAACTGATCTACAACGGCTTCTGGTTCAGCCCCGAGATGGATTTCATCCGCGCCGCCTTCGACCAGTCGGAGAAGCTGATCGACGGCGAGGTGCGGCTGCGGCTCTACAAGGGCTCGGTCACCATCCTCGGCCGCTCGTCACCGAGCTCGCTCTACGACCAGGCGCTCGCGTCGATGGACGTCGAGGGGGGCTACGACGCCGAGGATGCGCGCGGCTTCATCCGCGTCAACTCGCTGCGCCTGCGGGCGCACCGGGTGATCACCAAGTTCGGCGACAGTGGCTCGTGAGCCGGCTGTGGGACAAGGGTGAGCCGCTGTCGGCCGCCGTCGCCCGACTGACCGTCGGTCGCGACCCGGAGCTCGACCTCCTGCTGGTGCCGCACGACGCTCTGGCGAGCGCGGCGCACGCAACGATGCTCGCCGAGATCGGTGTGCTCTCCGCCGAAGAGGCGGAGGCGCTGTGCCGGGAGCTCGCGGCGATCGCCGCGGACGACGACTTCACGATCGCCTCAGAAGAGGAGGACGGGCACACCGCGATCGAGAACCGGCTGACGGCCAGGCTCGGCGACGCCGGCAAGCGGATCCACACCGGCCGCAGCCGCAACGATCAGGTGATCGCGGCGCTGCGGCTGTGGGGGCGCGAGGCGCTGCTCGAGCTCGACAAGGCCCTCCTCGAGGCCGTCGGCGCGTTGGCCGGGCTGGCGCAGGAGCACGCCGAGACCAGCATGCCCGGCTACACCCACACCCGGCAGGCGATGCCGACGACGCTCGGCCACTACTTCGACTCTTGGGTCGACGCGTTGCTCGACCACCAGCCATGGATCGAGACCGCCTGGGGCCACCTCAACCGCTCGCCGCTCGGCAGCGCCTCCGGCTACGGCGTTGCCCTGCCGCTCGACCGCGAGCGGGTCGCCGAGCTGCTCGGCTTCGACCGCGTGCAGGTCAACACCGTCGCCGTCCAGAGCGACCGTGGCCGCACCGAGGCGCTGGTGCTCGGAGTCGCCGCGGCGATCGCCACCGACCTCGGCCGACTGGCCCGCGACCTCATCGCCTGGTCGGGCGAGGAGCACGCCTTCCTGCGCCTCGGCGCCGCGACCACCACCGGCTCGAGCATCATGCCGCAGAAACGCAACCCCGACCCGCTCGAGATCGCCCGCGCCGCGGCGGCGCGGTTGCGCTCGTTGGTCGGCGAGATCGGGGATATCTACGGCGGCGTCGGCGCCGGCTACCACCGCGACCTGCAGCTCACCAAGGCGCCGTTCCTCGAAGGGATGACCCTGGCGCGCGACCTGCTGGTGACCTTCGTACCGGTGCTCGAAGGGCTCGAGGTCGATCGCGAGCGCTGCCGCTCGGCGATCGAACCTGCGAGCGCGGCAACCGATGCCGTCTACCAGCGGGTGGCGAAGGGGGAGCCGTTCCGTGACGCCTACCGCGAGGTTGCGAAGGCTCCGGAGACGGCCTACGACGGCGACGTTGCCGAGAGCTGGCGCGTGCGCGGTCACGCCGGATCCCCCGCGCGAGCAGGTGGACAGCGCAAGCTGGAGCGGGCCGCCATCGCCGACTGGCTCAGTGACCGCTACCGACAGGTAGCTGACGCCTGGGCCCCGTTCGACCCATAGTTGACGGTGCCCTGGGCGTCGGATGGGGACCCCTCGGGTCGAGCATGAACACAACGATCCCTGCGCTCGGGATTCAGGTGAATCAGAGCTTCAGCGGACCCGTAGCAGAGTTCTACGGCCCTCCTACTGACGCCAGCGACTTCCCGGGTCTGACCTTCGACGTTGCCGTGCCGTTCGACGGGACTCCGGATGGCACACCGCTCCCATGGGAAGTCAAGTCTCACCCCCAGCCGATCACGAGCTTCTTCGATGTGGTGAGCGGGCCCACTTCGGGCACACTAGGGGAGGGGCAGGAGGTGAGTCTCGAGGTGGCGCCCAACAACAACATCAGCCTGGGTCCGGGTGTCTTCGAAGAAACGTTGGCTTTTTTTGACTACACCTACGAGACTCGGGAACCGATCCTCCATCGGGTGTTCGTCGGTACAGAGGGCTTCACACTTTCTGTACCGAAAGACCTGACTGGAGACGGTGGCCTTGGCCTTCCCACCGGAACGCAGATCACCTACGACCCGAGAAACCGATGGATCGTGCCGCAGGACGTCACCCTCTCGGCTGGCGGTGCGGGATGGATTCTCTTCGACAACGTCCCGGCGACCTCGCCTTCAACGCACACGCTGCCCCCGGTCGATGCGCCCGAGCCTCCGGTCGATATCGCGATGACCTTCGACGACACCGAGGACTGCCCCATCGTGAGGACGGCGCAGATCGAGGTGGCCTCGGACGACTCAGGATTCCCTACGTTCAGGCGGACACAGAACGTGAAGTTCGACCATCTGAGGCAGATCGAGACATCCTCGATGAACGAGGGCGTGCTCGAGCCCGGAGAGTGGGCCGAGGCGACACTGACGTTCGCATCAGATCCGATCGGCGGCACGGTTTCAGACGCTGATGTCTATTTGCTTCGCGGCTTCAGTGTGCCGGCGGATACGAGATTCTCCGTTGCCCTGACAGGACCTCAGGGTCAGTCGATTCTCCTGAAAGACTTCGAGCCGGCTGACGAGCTCCAAGTTGCCTACGACCAGGACGAGCTGACGCCATTGGTGCTGCTAGACAATGTCTTCGTAGGCACGGTAGCGGACGGCCCATGGACCCTCAGGCTCACGAACTGGCCAAGTTCCCAAGGCAACATTCGGGCTCGCTTCACCCGATGGGATGTACGCTTGACCATCGACGATGGAACCGTTTGCCCCTAGAGCCAAGCGACGGGCGCTCACGCTACTGCTCCTGCCGGTCGCGAACGTTGTAGGCCTGGCCGCAGCCTCCGAAGGTTCCGGCGGCCAATGGGAGGCCGAGGCTCAGCTGCAAGGTGTCATGCAACAGAGCGGCTGGAGGTTCGGTTCGGCAGTCGATATCGATGGCGACTACGCCATCGTCGGCGCCAACGGAGCTGACATCGGCGGACAGGAAGAGCAGGGCGCCGCATGGATCTTCAAGCGCGAAGGTGAAACCTGGGTTGAGGACGCGATGCTTACAGCTTCCGATGGCGCTGAGGGCGACGGTTTCGGAGTTGCGGTCGCCATCGATGGGAGCGTAGCCATCGTCGGGGCACCGTTCGACGACGACGAATTGAACCAGGGGAGTTTCTACTACTTCATTCGCGGCGTAGGTGACAACTGGATCGAGGTCGACAAGATTCGAGGGTCAGACAGCGACGAACAGGACCACTTCGCGAGGGCTCTTGCACTAGAGGGAGACCGGCTGGCTGTGGGAGCCATGCGGGCCGGGGCCGACACGGCCACCCCTGGAGCTGTCTACTACTTCGAGCGAATAGGCCATCAGTGGATCGAGAGGCAGAAGTTGACCGACTCGGCTCCGTCCAGTAGCCACAGCTTCGGCTGGGCCGTAGATCTGCGAGGGGACGACCTCGTCGTGGGCGACTTCAGCAACGACACCACCGGAGGTCTCAACTCCGGTGCGGTCTTCGTCTACACCTTCGACGGCTCCAACTGGCAGTTTCAGCAGAAGCTGGGCGCTTCTGACGGGACTCTTGCCACCATGCTGGGTTTCTCTGTCTCCCTGGAGCCAGATGCGCTGCTCGCTGGCGCGCAACAGCACCCTTCGCCAAGCGGTCCCGGCCCCGGTGCCGCCTACGTCTTCCGTCGCTCAGGAGGTGTTTGGAGCGAAGAACAACAGCTCCTGGCGTCGGACGCCGCCAACAACGGCAACTACTACGGCACTGCCGTGGCCCTGAGGGGCAACATCGCCCTCGTAGGCGGCGAGAGCGACAACGGCGCTCAGATCAGGCAGGGGATCGTCTACGACAACCGCTACATCGACGGTGAATGGGTAGAGGTAGGTACTTTCCGAGCGCCGGTCGGCCAGATCCTCGACACATTCGGTGAGGCCCTCTCATTCA
Organism: Candidatus Multivoradales bacterium; assembly: GCA_965223855.1. Taxonomy (GTDB): domain Bacteria; phylum Acidobacteriota; class Thermoanaerobaculia; order Multivoradales; family JAHEKO01; genus CALZKB01. Next base: position 356,109 of record CBDCXM010000009.1, on the reverse strand, counting down.
GCGGTTCCCGGCTCCTCGTCGGCAACTCCAACAACATCCAGTTCGAGCCCCACGGCATCGCCTGGGTGTTCAGACTCCCGCCGATCTTCGAAGACGGCTTCGAGTCAGGCGACACCTCGGCCTGGTCGGTGACCGTCCCCTAGCCCGGACCTCTCACCAGCTCCCTACTCCAGGCCCGTATCTTGCTGGATCTACTGCGTTTCTCCGTCCCTGCGCTCCTCGATGTAGCTACGGCTACGCCTGCGCTGCTCAGGACGAAGAGCCTCGTATCTCCAACAAGTCACGGACCTGGAGCAGAAACCTGGTGAGAAGTCCGGGTTAGCGACTTCAGCTCGTCGTCTCGGCCGCCACCGGCACCCCCGCCTCGCCGTCGCTCTTGCGCGCGCCCGACAGGCGCCAGATGTTGCGCAGCCAGGCGACGCCCTTCTCGATGAAGACGCTCCAGAAGGGGAGGATGATGAGGGTCAGGATGACGGAGGAGATGAGCCCCCCCATCACGGTGCGCGCCAGCGGGTAGTAGAAGACGCCGCCGGCGTTGGGGCCGCGCACCGCCAGCGGCAGCAGGCCGATGACGGTGGTCGAGGCGGTCATGAGGATCGGCCGCAGCCGCTCGCGGCCGGCGCGGAGGAAGGCGTCGTGCTGGGTGAGGCCGCTGTCGCGCAGCCTCTTCACGTGGTCGAGCAGCACGATGCCGTTGTTCACGACGATCCCCATCAGGATGAGGATGCCGATCTGCGCCATCAGGTTGAACGAGGTGCCGGTGAGCGCCAGCGCCCAGAAGACTCCGGGGAGGGCGAAGAGGATCGAGAAGAGGATCGCGAACGGCTGGGCGAGCGATTCGAAGAGCGATGCCATGACGATGTAGACCAGCAGCAGCGCCAGCAGCATGTTGACCCCCATCTGGGCGTTCTGCTGCCCCTGCTCGATGATGCGGTCGTTCCAGCTCCAGGAATAGCCTGCGGGGAGCTCGAAGGCGTTCATCAGCCCCTCGATCTCCTTCTGGGTGCTCTCCCAGTCCTCGCCCTCGTAGGTGGCGCGCACCGCCATCCGCACCTTGCGGTTCTCGCGCTGGATCTCGCGCGGGCGGCTGACGAACTGGAAGTTCGCGACGTCGCCCAGCCGCACCGGCCGGTCGTCGCTACCGCCGATCTGGATCTTCTTGAGATCCTCGAGGTTCTCGCGGTCCTCGATGCGCAGCGCCAGCCAGGTGTCGACCTCGCGATCTCCGGCGTCGAAGCGCGGCAGCCGCATCGAGCCGAGGGTGAAGGAGAAGATGTTCGCCATGTCCTGGGCGGTCAGCCCCTGGCGGGTAGCCTTCTCGCGGTCGATCGACACCTGGATCTCGCGCTGCGCCTCCTTGAACGGGGTGCGGACGTCCTCGACCCCCTCGACGGTGTCGATGCGCCGCGCCGCCTCGGTCGCCAGATCGAGCAGCACGTCGGTGTCCTGACCGAAGAACTTGACGGCGAAGTAGGTCGAGTTGCCGCCGGAGTCCGACTCCTCGTCGAAGCGCAACTTGACGCCCGCCATCTCCGGAAGCACCTCGCGCACCTGCTTGCGCAGCTCCTTGACCTCGTCGTCCGAGAGGTTCTTCTGCGCCAGCGTCAGCGTCGTGCCCGCCTCGTTCGAGGTGTAGTAGCTGTAGACCGAATCGATGCCGAGCCGCACCTTGTGGGGCTCGATCGCCTTCTCGACCACGTCGACCGCGTCTTCGGCCTGCGACTTGTAGGCGAATTCCGAGAACTCGTAGCTGAAGTAGATCCGCTCGTTGAGCGTGCCGGAGAACATCGCCGCGTCGACCATGCCGGTCATCATCGGCACCACACCCAGCACCGCGAAGAGGATCATCAGGCCCGCCGTCTTCCACGGCCGGGTGAGGGTCCATCCGAGGATGGCCGCGTAGCGATCCTCGAGCTTCGACATCGCCCGGATCGGCTTCGACCTCTTGCGGCCGAGGAAGTGTGCCGACATCAGCGGGATCAGCGTCATCGCGGTGAAGAGCGAGCAGCCGAGGGCGATGGTGATCGCGACCCCGATCTCCTTGAGCCAGACGGCGAGGTCGGTCTTGCCGCCGAGGATCAGCGGCAGGAAGACGATCACGGTGGTGAGGGTCGAGCTGCCGACCGCCACGACGACCTCGCGGGCGCCCTGGAGCGCCGACTTCTTGCGGTTCTTCTCCGTCCGGTGGTGGCGGTCGATCGATTCGAGCACCACGACGCCGTTGTCGACCAGCATGCCGACCGCGAGCATCAACCCCATCATCGACAGGATGTTCAGCGATCCGCCGAGGAAGTAGAGGATGCCGCACGCGGCGATGATCGAGAACGGGATCGACAGCGAGACGATCAGCGTCGAATCGAGCCGCCGCAGGAAGAAGTAGAGGCACAGCACCGCCAGCAGGCCGCCGATGATGCCCGCCATCAGGAGCCCCTGCACGCCGTTGGTGATCGCGTCCGCCTGGTTGTCCCACATGAAGACGTTGATCCCCTGGAGGAGCGGATCGGCGCCGATGTCCTCGTCGAGCACCCGCAACACCTCGTTGGCGACGTCGACGGTGTTGGCGGTCGACTCCTTGAACACCATCAGGGCGACGGCGTAGGAGCCGTCGAGATGCCGGCCGTGGCCGATCGGCGGCTGCTCGTAGGAGATCTCGGCAATGTCGCCGAGGGTCAGCCCGCGCTGGTCGATGGCGAGGGTCTGGATCTCCTCGACCGACTCGAAGTCACCCACGGCGCGGGCGGTGAAGCTCATCTGATCGTCCGCCACCTGACCGAGGACGAGGTTCGAGGTCGCCCCCTGGAGCTTGCCGATCAGCGCGCTGACGTCGACGTTGTGGGCGGCGATCTCGTCGAGTACGAGGTCGATGAAGATCTCGCGCGGCAGCACGCCGTCGAGGTCGACCCGGCCGACGCCGGGGATGCGGCGCAGGCGGTTGAGCACCCGCGCCTCGATCAGCTCGTAGCTCGAGGAGAGATCGACCCCGGGGGCTGAGATGCGCCCTTCGACCACCGGGATGTCGCTCGTGTTGAACGAGAAGATGAAGACCTCGCCGATGCCGGCCGGCAGCTCGGGCTTGATCTGGTCCATCTTCTCGCCCACCTGCATGCGGACGATGTCGATCGAGTTGCCCCAGTCGAACTCGAGGAAGAACTCCGCCTGATCGGCGGTGGCGTTGGCGTTGAGCGAGTTGACTCCCGGCAGCGTTGCCAGCAGCTCCTCGACCGGCCGCACGATCTCCTTCTCGATCTGCTGCGGATTCGAGTTGGGGTAGGGGATCTGGATGCCGATGAACGGCACGTCGATCTCCGGCAGGTAGGCGAGCGGCAGGCGCGCGGCGGCGATACCCCCGAGCACGAGGATGCTCACCAGCACCATCGCGGTGGTGACGGGGCGGCTGACGGAGAGTTTGAGCAGGCTCATCGCGGCTTCCTTGTCGATCGGCCGGCGGTCAGGCGCCGGCGGCTCCGGCTTCGAGGGCGTCGTCGAGGTCCGGTTCCTCGTCTGCGGCGGCTTCGTCATCTTCGGCCTTCGCCTGGTCGTCGTCCTCGGGCTCTCCGAGATCCTCCTCGGCGAGCGACTCGCGGCGGTCGAAGGTGGCGTAGACCACCGGGATGACGATCAGGGTCAGGAGCGTCGCCACGGTGAGACCGCCGATCACGGTGATCGCGAGCGGCGCCCGAAGCTCCGCCCCCTCGCCGAGGCCGAGGGCCATCGGCAGCAGGCCGAGCACGGTCGTTGCGGACGTCATGAGAATCGGCCGCAGGCGGTCGGAGCCGGCGGCCAGCAGCGCTTCCTCTTTCGCCATCCCGGCGCGCCGCCGCTGGTTGACGGCGTCGATGAGGACGATCGCGTTGTTGACGACGATGCCGGCCAGCATGACGGCGCCGATCATCGCCACGATGTTGACGCTGTTGCCGGTGACGCCGAGCGCCATCACGACGCCGATCGCACCGAGCGGCAGCGAGAAGATGATGACGAACGGGTGGAGGAACGACTCGAACTGCGAGGCCATCACCAGGTAGACGAGGAAGATCGCCAGCGCCATCGCCATCAGGAGCGAGCTCTGAGCACTCGTGCGCTCCTCTTCCTGACCGCTCACGGCCACCGTGGTCGAGGCGGGCAGAACGACCTCGGTCAGCGCCCGGCGGACGTCGGCCGCCGCCGCGCCCATGTCGCGGCCGTCGAGATTGGCGGAGACCACCGCGGCGCGCTTCTGGCCGATACGGCGGATCTCGCTCGGGCCGGCGACGATCGACACGTCGGCGATCGACTTGAGGTAGACCGGCACGCCGTGGCGCTGCGCGACGATGAAGTTCTCGATGTCGCGCACCTTCGCCTGGCCGACGTCGACCGAGCGGACGACGATGTCGATCTCGCGGTCGCCCTCGGTCAGCCGGGTCGCGACCTCGCCCTGCACCTTGTTGCGGATGGTGTCGGCGACCGTCCCGATCGCCAGGTCGAGCTGCGCGAACTGGGCGCGGTCGAAGCGCACCTGGAGCTCGGGGTTGCCGAGCTCGGCCGACGACTTGACGTCGACGAGGCCGGGCAGCTCGGCCAGCCGGCCGCGCACGTCGGCGGCCACCGAGTGCAGATCCTCGAGCTGGTCGCCGTAGATCTCGACCTCGATCGGGGTGCGGAAGCTGAAGTAGGTCGGCCGCTCGAACTTGTAGGCGACCTCCGGCGTTTCGTCGAACCGCGAGCGCAGTGCCGTGATCACCGCCTGCTCGTCCTGCGGCGTCGTACCGGAGGCCATCAGCACCTGGATGCGGGCGGTGTTCTCGCCCTCGGTGCCGGTGTTGGTGAGGCTCAGCCCGCGTCCGCCGGCGATGCTCGACAGCGAACCGACCCGCGGATCGTCCGCCACCACGTCCTGTACTTCGGCGACGTAGCGATCGACCACCTCGAGCGGCGTCCCTTCCGGCAGCTCGACGAGGAAGCTGAACTCACCCTGCGAGAAGGCGGGGATGAGGTCGAAGCCGAGTCCCGGAACCAGCGCGAGGGCGCCGATGAAGACCACCAGCGCGACGACGATGACGAGCATGCGCCGCGCGAGCGCCCAACCCAGGAGCTTCGGATAGGCGTTCGACACGGTGCCGAGGACGCCGTCGAACGCCTTGCTGATCGGCTTCGCGGCGATCGTAAGCACACGGCCGACCCAGCCGCCGGCGATCCGCAGCCCCTTGAGGACCAGGCTCGGCAGCCAGACGAAGACACGCCAGATGGAGCGCGCGATGCGCCGGCCGGCGGCCGGTGGCGTCGGCACCGACTCGAGCCGCGTGGCCCCGAGCGCCGCGGCGAGCATCGGAATGAGCGTCAGAGCGATCACCAGCGACGCGACGAGCGAGAACGACACGGTGAGTGCCATGTCGCGGAAGAGCTGCGCCGCGACACCGTCGAGGAACACCACCGGCAGGAAGACGGCGACCGTCGTCAGCGTCGAGGCGATGACCGCGCGGCCGACCTCGGAGGCACCCTTGAGCGCCGAATCGAAGCGGTTCTCGCCGGCCTCGCGGTGCTTGTAGACCGCTTCCAGCACGACGATCGCGTTGTCGACCAGCATGCCGACGCCCAGCGCCAGACCGCCGAGCGACATGATGTTGAGCGTCGTCCCGGTGCGGTACATGAGGAAGAAGGTCGTCACGATCGAGATCGGGATCGACAGGCCGATGATGAGGGTCGACCGCGGATCCTTGAGGAACAGCAGCAGCACGATCACGGCGATGAAGCCGCCCAGCAGCGCGTTCGAGAGCACCTCGCGGATCGACGCCTGGATGAACTTCGACTGGTCGACGCCGGTCGAGATCTCGATTCCCTCGGGCAGCTCGTCGGCGATCGCGGCGAGCCGCGTGCTGACCGAGCGCGCGACCTGCACGGTGTTCGAGTCCCCCTCCTTGTAGAGGGCGAGCTCGACCGCCTCCTCGGCGCCGTGACGGGTGATCACCTCGCGCCGCTTGTGGCCGCGCTCGACCCGCGCGACGTCGGAGACCCGCACCACGCGCCCGTTCTGAGAGGTGAGGACCGTCTGCAGGATGTCCGGCAGGCCCTCGAACTCGTTGTTGGCGCGCACCAGATAGCGCGCTTCCGATTCGTAGAGGCTGCCGCCCGCCTGGTTGACGTTCTCCTGCAGCAGCTTGGTGTTGACGTCCTGGATGGTGAGCCCGACGAGCGAGAGCTTGCCCTCGTCGACCCGCACCTGAATCTCTTCCTCGTAGCCGCCGTTGACCTTGATCGCGGCGACCCCCTCGGTCGACTCGAGGTCCTTCTTGACGACCTCCTCACCGACGTAGCGGAGCTGATAGAGGCTCTCGCCGCCGGTCAGGTAGAGCCGCAGGATCGGGTCGTTCGCCGGATCGAAGCGCAGCACCACCGGCTTCGACGCCTGCTGGGGCAGGCGGATCAGATCGAGCTTCTCGCGCACGTCGAGCGCGGCGAAGTCCATGTCGCGCTTCCAGTCGAACTCGAGCGTCACCTGCGAGAGGCCGGGGCGCGAGGTCGAGGTCAGCCGCTGGACGCCGGAGACGACGCCGATCACCTCTTCGATCGGTCTCGTGACGAGGCTCTCGATCTCGGCCGGGGCGGCGCCCGGATAGCGGGTCTCGACCGTAAGGCTGGGATACGAAAGATCGGGCAGCAGGTTGATCGACAGCCGCTGGAAGGCGACGAGGCCGAACAGCACCAGGGCGACTGCGCCCATGGCGATGGTGACCCGACGGGTGAGGGAGAACTCGATCAGGCGCACGGCTTCGCTCCTCAGCTCGCGGACGCGACGTCGACGTCGGTCTCGGCGGTCGCGTCGCTCTCGTCACCGAGGACGCGGATCTTCGTCCCCTCGCGCAGGCCGCCCTGGCCGGCGACGATGACGTTCTCTCCAGCCTCGAGCCCGGCGAGCACCTGCACGCGATTGCCGTCCTCGATGCCGAGCTGGATCGCCTTCTTGGTGGCGGTCGCTCCGTCGGTGACGAAGACGTGGGTCGCCTGCAGCTCGCGCAGCACCGCCTCGCGCGGCACGGTCAGGGCGTTCTCGTGGGTTTCGCGGACGACGTGGATCGACACGAAGCTACCCGGTCTCACCGGCGGCGGACCGTCGCCCGAGACCGCGTTCGCTTCGACCGTCACCTTGACGGTGCCGGTGGCGGTGTCGACGATCGGCGAGATCTGGCGGATCCGGCCGGCGAGCACGACGCTCGGATCGGCGTTGAGCTGGATTCGCGTCTCGGTTCCCTCGGTGAGGCCGACGATGTCGCTCTCGGAGAGGTAGATGCGGGCGATCAGCGGATCGAAGTCGGTGATCTGGAACAGCGTATCGCCGGGGCGCACGTGCTGACCGAGCTGGATTTCGCGCAGCGTGACTCGACCGGAGAACGGCGACTTGATGACGGTCTGCGCCAGCGCCCACTTCGCCTCGGCCAGCTCCTGCTGGGCGATCTGGAAGTCGACCGTCAGCTTGTCGTGCTCCTCGCGGCTGACGAGCTCCTTGGCCATCAGGTCCTCGCTGCGGTCGTAGGCGAGCTTGGCGTTCTCGTGCCGCAGCTCCGCCTTGGTCAGCGCGATCTGCTCGTCGCTCGGGTCGAGCCGCGCCAGCACCTGCCCCTGGCGGACGTAGTGCCCCTCGTCGACCGAAAGGCTGGTGACCCGGCCCTCGACCTCGGAGAGCACCGCGACATCGTTCTCGGCGACCAGGTTGGCGGTCGCGCTCACGTAGGCGGCGACGGTGCCGGTGGCGACCGGCTCGACCTCTACGGGGATGGCGGCTGTCTCGTCGCCCTCCTCGTCTTCACCTTCGCCGTCGGCGCTCTTCTCGCCGTCCTCCGACGCTTCGGCCTTGGCCTCGTCGTCGCCGTTGGCTTCACCGGCGCAGCCGGTGAGCGTCAGCCCGCCGGCCATCAGCGCCAGCGTCAGCGCCATGAAGGCGGCCCACTGGCGCCAGAGGCTCGAGCCCTCCAGAACGGAAGTCGTCGTGGCTGCGTCGATCGTCTGCTTCGTCTCGTCACTCATTGTCTCGACCCTTTTCGTGGCGGTCTCCCAGCCGCCGGCGGTGTCAGCACAACTGCTGCTCTGTAGTTGAGTACGCGACCTCGGAGGGGAAAGTTCCGAGAACTTCGACCGAAGTCTCTGCGGCCTCGTTCTAGGATGAGTGCCGTGAGGCACGCACGACGTCGCATCGAGCGGTTCGCCCTCCTGCTTTCGGTAGCCCTGGCTTTGACCGGCTGCTCCCAGCGGGAGCCGGCCGCCTCGGCCATGGAGGATTCGGCGGAACATCTCCTCCGCGCTTCCGCGGCAGCGATCCTTGCCACGCCGGCGGTCTCCTACGACTTCCAGTGGGGTGGCCCAGAGGATCCGACCGGGTTTCTCACCGGCACCACCCGCATGATGCGGCGCACCGACGCCGCCGACAGCTGGTACCGCGTCGAAGGCACGGTCCACGCGCAGCCGGAGTTCGGCATCGAAGAGAGACGGTTCGCCTATGCGGTCGACGGCGAGAACGCCTGGGCGACCGAGGGCGACGATGGGGTGGTGCGGACGGCGCCGGTCGGCGACGGCGCCAACCGGCTCGCAGCCACCGCCGTCTACGGCTTTCTGCCCGAGTTCATCGAGGCGCAACCCTTCTGGAAGGAGCTGGCTCCGACCTCGACGAGCGTGGTCGTCGGCGTCGACACGGTGGACGGTGAGGTGTGCGACGTGATCCGGGTAGAGATGCGGCCCGACGGCGGAGCCCCTTCGTCCGTCGAGTGGGCCATCGGACGCGATTCCCTGCTCCCCCTGCGCGGGTACTGGCCGGGGGGATCGACCACGCCGGCCATGACCTTCTCTCTGTCGGGAGTGAACGCGGAGGCCGACCTGCCGCGCGATCTCTTCCGGCTGAGTCCGGTCGCCTCCGGGGGTGGCCCGGTGGAGGCCGTGGTCGGCAGCGCTCTCGGTGCGCGCGCCCCCGGCTTCGATCTCGCGACCCCCGACGGCGAGCGCATCGATCTGGCATCGCTTCGGGGGCGGGTGGTCGTGCTCGACTTCTGGAACACGTGGTGCCTGCTGTGCCGTTCGATGGGGCCCGACACCCGTCGTCTCGCGGCTTCGCTCGCCGACCAGCCGGTCACCTTCCTCGGCGTGAACGTCTTCGAGACCGGAGATCCGCAGGCGTACTGGCGCGAAGTCGAGGCTCCCTATCCGCTGCTGCTCGGAGGAGAGGAGCTGGCACGCGCTCTCGATCTACCCTGGCAGCCGGGCGTTGCGGTCGTCGATCCGTCCGGGAGGCTGGTCTACAAGGAGCTGGGGGCGTCGCCCGATCGGGCGGAGAAGATCCGTCGCGCGATCGAATCGGCGCTCCCGTCGAGCTAGCCCGGGGCGAACGGCCCCGACCTCGACGTGGCCGCGTGGGACAGAGGACGAGCCGGTCCTGCAGGGACTCCTATCGCCTGCCGATGTCCTCCAGCACCCACTCCATGACCCGGTCGCGTCCCGTCAGATAGTCCTCGAGGCGGAGGGGGATCGAGACGCTCGGCGTCACGGCAGGAGCATGGGTGTCCTCGAAGCAGTAGCGGCGCTTCGAGTACAGGACCAGAAGCCCCGAGTGATCGAGATGGAAGGAGCCGCCGTCCTGATACCCGCACGGTCGCGCGCCGGTCGGTTGGCCGACAAGCCGTGCGTTGAGGATCTGACGGAACTGCACGCTGTTGCTCATCGCGGCGGAGAACGTCCGGTGACCGATCAGGGTGTAGACCCCGGACCGCCAGTCGATCGAGTCTGCCGTGACGAGCCATGACGCGAAGTTCAGACCGGAGAAGAAGTCTCCGCCGTAGCTGTCGCGGAGATCGATGATCAGGTTTGTGGACTGATTCTCGTCGATGAAGTCGACGACGGTCTGGCCGAAGCGATCGAAGGCGTCCGCGTCGGGATACCGCTTCAGGTAGACGAACACCGTCCTGCCCGCGTCCAGGGACGAGGCCCAGGCGCCGGGTCCACCCCTTGCGATCTCGTGGTGCTCCTCGAAGCTCTGGAGGCTGAGGCGCGTAGCCTGGTCGATGCCGAGGTCGCCAGGTGCCCTGGCGTCGACTCGGAGGGTCGTCGACCCGTCTTCGAGATCGAAGACGAACTCGGCGCGGCCCTTCTCGGCCGTCATCCCGAGGGCATGGAGGAGGTCGGCGAGCATGAAGTACCCGCCTACCCGAATCCTCTCCGAGTAGGGGTTCTCGACGAACGGAACCACTCCGGAGAGTGCATCGGCGATCTCTCGAACCGGATGGCCGTCGATCGAGATGAGTCGGGCGCCGAGCAGGCCCCGGTGCTTCGTCGACGCTCCGACGACGAGGACCTGTCCGTCGAGGTAGACGACCTCGAAAGGGAAGCGCTGGTAGTCGCGGTCCCAGAGCGGAATGGCGGTGTGGCCGTCTCCGACGCGACGGGTCAGCCGCATCAGTTCGACGACGACCTCGACGTCGTCGAACTCGTGGAGTCTCGCCTTGAGAGCTTCGACCTCCGAGAGGAACTCAGCCTTGGGCACCGCGTGGTAGAGGTCGATGTGCCTCTCCTCGAGGACTCGGGCGTACTGGTCGAGGTCTTCGGACCAGTTCCGGGCAGTACCTGGCGGTAGCGCGGCGGCTGCGGAGCCGATCAGAAGGGCAGCGAAGAGCGCCGGTATCGTCTTGCGAACTCGGCCCGACCAGGCGCCTCGGCGACCGATGAAGGACTCGTCCTTCTCCAATCGAGCCACTCCCGGGTTGCTTCTGCCTCTGTAGCCGACGGCAGTCGTCGTTTCGGTGCACTTCCGTCCGATACCTGAGTGTACTCGGACGCAGGCCGAGCCCCTCGAGGCCCGCGAGCAGGGTGAAGGGTGACTACCGGGTGACCGGAGTCTCGACCTGCTCAGCCGCTGCGGTCGAGGTGAGCTGTCGTCGCGCTTCCGCAGCGGTAAGCCCCTGGAACCAATCCCCGGCGGCGTGGAGGAGCATCGGCACCCAAACGGTGCCGGTGGCGAGTCTCAGCACCGTGGCGACGGTCGAGCCGACAGCGACCCCCGGGAGTTGTTTCCACCCCTGATAGAGGTGGAGCAGGGTGAACGCGACGGCGGAGACCACCGCGCTCCAACCGAGGCCGAGCCATGGGGTGAGGTACCAGAGCATGAAGCCGCGCCAGAAGAGCTCCTCGGCGACACCGGCACCGACCGATACGGCCTTGTACCAGGAGCGCTCGATAGGCGTGTCGGGCAGCAGGGGGCCGAGCTGGTCGAGCTGCTCCGCGACCTGCGACAGGTCCGCCCGCCCGCCGTGGACCGCCCGGTACTGACGCCAAAGGAACGCGACGACGGCAACGACGACGGCCAGCGCGAGCAGCGCCCACGGTCCGCCGGCGAGAGGGCCGAGGCCGAGCTCGGACCACTTGCGACCGGCAGCGGCCCAGCGGATCGCGATCGCGAGCGAGACGGCGAGCTGCCAGCAGGCCTCCTCGCGATAGAAGGCGACTCGCGCCGGCTCGCCGCGACTCTCGATCGCCCGCCGGGTGGCCTGCCAGGTGAGGTTCGAGTAGAGCGGCAGCGCGACCGCCACTACGGCGACAAGGAGGTGGTCCCAGTGGACCGGAAGCGTCTCCATTCGAAGATGAACTACGCCAGCTGCGCGTCGCGGTTGCCTTCCGCGCCGACGAGCGCTTCGAGTGGGGTGCCCTTCACCGTCTCCAGGGTCGCCCGCTTGGCCACGACGCTGTCACCCGACGAACGACCTCGCAGATGGCGCCACCACCATGGAATGAGGTAGTCCGAGGCCCAGCGGGCTTCCAGGGCGAGACGGCGTGCAGCGGATGGGGCGGCAACCTCGGGGAGCGGCTCTGCCCAGCTCTCGTTGCTGTCGGGAAGATCGAGGAGGTGGGCGATCGCCCCCGCGATCCGCCGGTGGCCGGCGCTGTTGGCGTGCAGTCGATCGGCGCTCCACATCCGCGGATCGCCGACGATCGGATAGGGATCGAAGTCGAGCAGCCGGGCGCCGCTGCGCCGGGAGATCTCGCGGATCGCCTCGTTGAGCGCCCGAACCCGGGGCGCGACGAGGCGGCCGAGCAGCATGATCGGTGACAGGTCCGGCAGGGTGAAGGCGACCAGGGTGGCGCCGGTCGCGGCGATCTCCGCATGAAGCCGCTCGATGTCGGTCGCGACCGTCTCGAGGTCGAAGCGCCGCGCTACGACGTCGTTGGTGCCGCACGACAGCGTCACGAGGTCGGGCTTTAGGGCGATCGCCGGGGCGAGCTGCTCGTCGAGGATGCGGCGGGTACGCCGGCCGCGGATGGCGAGGTTGGCGTAGCGCACGCCGTCCTCGCCGAAGGCCAGCTGCGCCGCGAGCCGGTCCGCCCAGCCGTGGAAGCCGCCGTTGCCGTCAGGATCGTCCAATCCTTCGGCGAAGCTGTCGCCGAGGGCGACGTAGCGCCGCCATCGACTTCGGCCCGAGGCTCGGTGATCGGAGGCCTGGCCGGGGAGCGCGGAGCGATGCGGGTGGGGAGGGTTCATCGGGGTCGGTTCGTCGGAGTCGGCTCGTCGGAGTCGGGGGAGTCTAGCCCTTCCTGCCGCGTGCTAGGTTGCGCTCGACTCTTCCAAAGGAGGTCCCATGTCGCACGAACGCGCTTTCTCGCTGCGGCGCTCGTGGAGCGCCGTTCTGCTCGCCGCCACCTTCCTGACCGGAAGCCCTCTGCCGGCTGCGGAGGACGACAAGGAGAGCATGAAGGGCGCCGAGTCGCCGATGGAGAGCCTCCCAGAGCGCAAGCTCCCCGCCGACACCGCGCTGACCAGGGCGGCGACCGTCGAGATCCTCGGCCGGCGGGTGCCTTACGAGGTCACCACCGGGACCCAGCCGGTCTACGGCGAGGACGGCGCGACCATCGCGGCGCTCCACTACACCTACTACCGCCGCAGCGACGTCGCCGACGACACCCGCAGGCCGCTCTTCGTCTCGTTCAACGGCGGCCCCGGGTCGGGCTCGCTGTGGATGCATCTCGGCTACACCAGCCCCAAGGTGCTGGTGATCGACGACGAGGGCTTCCCTGTCCAGCCGTACGGTGTGCGCGACAACCCGTACTCGCTGCTGGATGTGGCCGACATCGTCTACGTCAACCCGGCCAACACCGGCTTCTCGCGGGTGCTCGACCCGGAGGTCGATCGCGAGACGTTCTTCGGCGTCGAGGCGGACATCACCTACCTTGCCGACTGGATCGACGTCTTCGTCTCGCGCCAGGGACGCTGGCGCTCGCCCAAATACCTGATCGGCGAGAGCTACGGCACGACGAGGGTCTCCGGCCTCGCGGCCGAGCTCCAGGAGCGTCACTGGATGTATCTCAACGGCGTGATCCTCGTCTCGCCGACCGGCCTCGGCATGGAGGCCGAGGGTCCGGCGCCGCGCTCCTCGGTCCTGAAGCTTCCCTACTACGCCGCCGCGGCTCACTACCACGGCCAGCTCGACGACGACCTCCAGAATCTCGATCTCCACGCGCTGATGGAGCAGGCGGAGACCTTCACCCTCGATCAGTACCTGCCGGCGCTGGCGCGCGGCGGTTTCCTCGAAGAGGGCGAGCGCGACGAGATCGCCCGCCAGGTCGCCCGCTACGCCGGGGTCTCGGAGCGCTTCGTGCTCGACCACAACCTGGCGATCCCGGTGTCGGCGTTCTGGAAGGAGCTGCTGCGCGACGAGGGCTTCACCATCGGGCGGCTCGACTCGCGCTACCTCGGCATCGACCGCAAGGCGGCTGGCGAGCGCTACGACTACTCGCCGGAGCTCACCTCGTGGAACCACGCCTTCGCCCCGGCGATCAACCACTACCTGCGCGAGGAGCTCGGCTTCGAGACCGATCTCCAGTACAACCTGTTCGGCCCGGTGCGGCCGTGGGAGGGGCGCGGCGAGCACGACGTCGCCGAGGAGCTGCGCCGCGCTATGGCGCAGAACCCGTTCCTCCAGGTCCTGGTCCAGTCGGGCTACTACGACGGTGCCACCGACTACTTCACCGCCAAGTACGTGCTGTGGAATCTCGATCGTAGCGGTCGATTGCGCGAACGGCTGAGTTTCGAGGGGTACGAAAGCGGGCACATGATGTACTTGCGCCGCGAGGATCTCGAGACCTCCAACCAGCACCTGAGGGAGTTCATCGAGGCGACGACGCCGGCCGAAGGCGAGGCGGCGAGCTACGGAAGGCTAGGTCGGGCGAGCGAGTGACCGTCCCGCTTCCTCGGTGGGCGCTGACCGCCGCCCTCGTCGGTCTCGTCTCGAGCGCTCTGGTGGCGGAGCCGCGGACCGTGACGCTGCTCTATACGAACGACATCGAGAGCGTCTACGAGCCGGTCGAGGCGTTCTGGGACCCGCAGGTCGAGGCGATCGGGGGCATCCCGCACCTCGCGACGTTGATCGCGAAGACCAGGGAAGAGGAGGAGCTGAGCTTCCTCTTCGATGCGGGCGACATCTACACCGGGGCGCTGTCGCAGGCGACCGAGGGCCGCCTGCCGTTCGACCTCTACGGCCTGATGGGCTACGACGCCGTCAACCTCGGCAATCACGAGTTCGAGTACGGCTGGGAGAGCTTGTGGCGGGTCCACCAGCGGGCGCGCTTCCCGGTGCTGTGCGCGAACGTCTTCTACGCCGGGGCCGACATCCCGTTCACCCGCGCCTACACCATCCTCGAAAAGGAAGGGTTCCGCGTCGGCGTCGTCGGCGCGATGGGGGTCGACGCCTTCGTCAACGCGATCAACCCGGCCCACGTCGAGGGGCTGGAGGTGCGCGATCCGACGCCGATCGTCCAGCAGTGGGTCGACGCGCTCCGGGGGGAGGTCGATCTGGTGGTCGTGCTGACCCACCAGAACCGCACGGCACCGATGCAAACCGACAAGGAGGCCGACCCGGAGGTGCAGCGCGGGTTCGACGAGGACTGGGCGATGGCCGGCACGCTGCGCGGCGTCGACGTCATCCTGGGCGGCCACTCCGACCACGGTCTGTGGGAGCCGGCGCGCCACCCTGTCACCGGAACCCTCGTCGGCCTCACCTTCGGTCAGGGGAAGTACCTCGGCCGGATGCGGCTCGCGGTCGAGGAAGGAACGGTCACTTTGGAGGAGGGTGAGCTGCTGCCGGTGGCGGCGGAGGATCTTCCGGCCGACGCTGCGACCCGCGACGCGATCCGGCGGGCGCGGGACGCGCATCCGGAACTCACGGAGGTCGTCGCGTCGATCGATCGCCTGGCGTTCCGCCGTTACTACCGGGAATCGAACCTCGGCAACCTGCTCGCCGACACCCTTCGCGAGGCTTCGGGGGTCGACGTCGCGATCTTCAACTCGGGCAGCCTGCGGGCCGACTTCAATCCCGGGGAGATCACGGTCGAGGAGGTCCTCAACGTCTACCCCTTCATCGGCCCCTACGTCGTAACGCGGATCGACGGCCGCGCGTTGCACGAGCTGCTCGAGTACGGCTACGCCCTCCACTACGGACTGGCTCAGGCCTCCGGGGTCGAGACGACCTACGACTCGCGACGTCCGGCGGGAGAGCGGTTGCAGGAGGTAAGCGTCGGTGGCGAACCGCTCGATCCCGACCGCCTCTACACCGTGGCCTCGAGCCAGTTCCTGGCGAACGGCGGAGACGGCTACGCGATGCTGGCGGCCGGCGAGAGGGTCCGGGTCAGCCACGAGAGACTGTCCGAGGCCCTGCTGACGCGCTTCCGTGGCGAGCGGGAGTTGAGGGTCCCCGACGTCGGTCGCCAGCGAGACCTCGCTCGCGGCGCCGCCGACCGGAAATGAAAAAGGGCGGCGCCGGCAACCGCCGGCGCCGCTGTCCGATCCGTCTCGGGGGATGCAGGCCCGAGTACCGTCGGACCAGTCCCGCTAGGGGATGTCGTTGCAGCGCCCGCCGAGATTGCACTCGACGATCTCGACGACCTCACCGTCCTCGGGCTTGGTCTCGAGGAAGAGGCCGACGCCGGGAGCGTAGTACTTGAGCTCGTACTCGCCGGGATCGTGCGGCGTGTAGTCGCGCGTGACGACGCAGTCGTCATCGCACATCGCGTCGGCGAGGTCCTGCGGCACGAAGGCGTCGAGATCGGGATCGTCGCCGTAGGAGTAGTTGTTGGACATGACGACGGCGGCGTCCTCCGCCTCGCCGAGCGCCCACTCCTGGCGGTAGTACGTCCCCACCTGCGGGAAGTCGAACATCAGGATGCCCGACTTGGAGCCGTCGCGGCCCGCCTTGAAGGAGCCGTCGATCGCCACCAGCTCCGGCAGCGCCGGGTCGTCGTCCTCGAAGATCTCGAAGTCGCGCGAGATCTCACCGCAGTAGTGAACGTCGCCGTTGGTGGCCTGCGCGAACCAGTCGTCGGTGTCCTCGATCGCTTCCTCCCCTTCCACCAGGTCGTTGACGACGATGCAGGTGACGTCTTCGATCAGCTTCGTCTGGTCGAGCACCTCGACGGTGATCGTCTCGTCCTCGCCCTCGTAGACCCAGCGATTGCCGACGGCGATCGGCAGGTAGTCGTTGCGGTTGTCGAAGACGTCGGTGAAGTCGGCCGGGTCGAAGTCGGGGTCGTAGCGATCCTCGTCGAGGTCGTGGCACAGCTTGTTGCGCGAGCGGTAGACGTCGGTGCACTCCTCGAGCGCCTCGTCCTTCGCCGCCAGCGCGTCGGCGAGGCACTGCGGTTCGTCGGCAGGGTCGACGTTGCGGCAGATCCCGACCTCGACCCAGTACTCCTCGCGCGCCTCGTTCTTGCAGCTCTTGCGCATGGCGAGCGAGGTCTGTTTGCAGGGCGTTGCGGCGCTGACGATCGCGGGCAGGATGAAGAGGGCGAGTAGCGTCGTCACGGCCAGGCGCTTCGCTCGGTTTCGGGCTTTCATCTTGTGGGCTCCTCTCGGGTTCATTCGGGGGTGTTGGCTGAAGCGCCGCTTCCGGACGGGGCGCTGGGTCACACCCTTGAGAGATGTTCGTGCGGCCGGAATCCTTCGCTGAGGGCGTCCGATCGAGCGCGAGCCGCTCGCTTCCGGGAGGCTCGGATACGCTTCGCCCGTGAACCGATCGGACGAAGTCGTGCCCTGTCGGAGGAGATGCCGATGAAGTTCGCCGTCGTGGGACCGGGCGGTGTCGGCGGCTACTTCGGAGCGCGGTTGCAGGGCGCGGGGCACGAAGTGCACTTCGTCGGCCGCCCCGGGTCTCATCTCGAAGCGCTGCGGACGAAGGGCCTCCGGCTCGAGAGTCTCCTGGGCGACCTCGAGCTCACGGTGTCGGCAACCTCCGAGACCGACGAGGTCGGGCCGGTGGCAGCGGTGCTGGTAGCGGTCAAGTCGCAGCACACCGCCGACGTGCTGCCCGCGATCGTGCCGCTGATCGGTGCCGAGACCGTCGTCGTATCGCTCCAGAACGGGCTCGGCAACGAGGAACTGCTGGCGGACGCGGTCGGCGAAGGGCGCGTCCTCGGAGGGCTCGTCTACCTGCTGGCGACGATCGACGAGCCGGGCCTCGTGCGGCACATCGCCGGCCCGGCGACGCTGATCTTCGGCGAGATGGGCGGCGGGTCGAGCGAGCGCGGCCGGGCCCTTCTGACGGCCTTCGGGAGCGCGGGCATCGAGGCGACCCTCTCGGAGGACATCCGCAGCGACCTGTGGAGCAAGTTCGCCTTCATCTGCGCCGCTTCCGGGGTGACCGCTCTCTCGCGCCTGACGATGGGCGAGATTCGCGCCGAGCCGGAGGCGTTCGGTGTCTACCGCGCGTTGCTCGACGAAGCGGCGGCCGTCGCGAGGGCCGAAGGTGCCGCCCTGTCGGAGGAACGGCTCGCCGGTCACGTGCAGTTCGCCCTCGACACCGAGCCCGGCCTCCGGTCGTCGCTCCACCACGACATCTCGCTCGGCAAGCCGACGGAACTCGAGTCGCTCCAGGGAGAGCTGGTACGCCGGGCGCGGCGGGCGGCTGTCTCCAGTGCCGGTGGCCGAGACCGTCTACGGGCTGCTCAAGCCGCTGGCGCACGGGCGCGATGCCGTCGTCTCGGCCTGAGTCTTGCCGAGTGACGAGGCCGCCGGAACCGATCGAGCCGTCGTGAGTTGATCTCAGCGATAAGACGACGCAAGCAGACCGTCCGCCCGGGAGGAAGCCCCATGTCGAAGACCCGAACGATCCTGTCGATCGCCCTGTGCGTCGCCGCGACTGCGGCGACGGCCGAGACGCCCCTCTCGTGGGCGACCCTTCCCGACTGGCTCGACGAGCAGGCCGAGGACGGTTTCACCGGCGCCGTGCTCGTCGTGAGAAACGGCGAGACCATCCTCGATGCCGGATACGGCCTCGCCAATCGCGAACAGGGGATTGCCGTGACCCCCGAGACGATCTTCGCGGTCGGCTCGCAACCGATCGACTTCACCCACGTCGCGATCCTCAAGCTCGCGCAGGAAGGGCGGCTCTCGCTCGACGACCCGATCACCCGCTTCTTCGATGCCGTCCCTCCCGACAAGCGGGCGACGACGATCCGCCACCTGATGACCGGCGGTTCGGGCCTGCCGGACTTTCACGACCTGCCGGGGGACCGGGATCCGGATCACAGTTGGATCGATCGCGACGAGGCGATGCGGCGCATCTTCGCTCAGGAGCTGCTCTTCCCTCCCGGTGAGGGCGACGAGCACTCCCACTCCGCCTGGGGGGTGCTGGCGGCGATCGTCGAGATCGTGAGCGGCGAGAGCTTCCAGGAATACACCCGCGAGCACATCTACGGGCCCGCCGAGATGGCCGACACCGATTTCAACGGCGATCCGATACCGGAGGAGCGGCTGGCGATCGGCTACGGCAACCGGAGCGACGGCGAAGTGAACGCACCCCCGTGGTGGGGACCGACCTCCTGGCTGGTGATGGGGAGCGGCGGCCAGACCTCGACCACCGGCGACACCGGGCGCTTCCTCACCGCCCTGCGCGACGGGAAGATCCTCGAACCCGAGTGGGCCGAGCGCTTCTTCGGCCCCGGTCCGGGCGCCAACCGCAACGGCGACGCCTACGGCTACGAGATGTTCGTCTACCGCGGGCCGATGGCAGAGTCGTTCGTCGTCACGCTGACCAACGCCAACAAGCCGAGGATGGCGGACGGCGACACACGCTTTGTCGAGGTCTCCCGCGCCCTCGGCGACCTTCTCCTCGACGAGTACCGCCCGAAGTTCTCACTCGGCGTCCAGCTGGATCCGGGCCCGGACGGATCCGTCGAGGTGACGGCCGTCGCGCCTGGCAGCGCGGCCGAGAAAGACGGGCTTCGAACCGGCGACCTGTTGTTGAGAGTCGCCGGCGAAGCGTTCGGCGACGACCCGATGGGGCTGCTGACCCCCTATCTCGAATCGGGGCGACCGATCCCCTTCGAGGTGCAAAGAGGCAGCGAGCTCCTTCAGGTCGTGGTTCGACCCCTGCCGCGCTAGCCTGCATTCTTCACGAGATCCCTACTGCAAGGTCGACTTGCCCGCCATCTCGGGCCGTCCTCACTCCTCGCCTCCTCGACGTACTGCAAGTACGCCTCCGGGGCTCGTCGCTGCGAGTGGCCTGATCTGACGGGCACCTCGACCTTTCGTGACGGGATCTCGTGAACTATGCAGGCTAGCCTGTTCCTCAGGGGCGAGCAGCCGGTGGTCAGTACAATGCCGGCGGTTCCAGCTCGTGATGAGACATCAGGGCCCAGAGAGAATCGGCCGCTTCGAGATCCTCGGCGAACTCGGCCGCGGGTCGATGGGTCGGGTCTACCTGGCGCTCGATCCGAACATCGATCGCAAGGTCGCCATCAAGGTTCTCGATCCGGTCGGGAGCAGCCGCCCGGAGGAGGAGGAAGAGCTTCGGCGCCGATTCGTGCTCGAGGCTCGGGCGGCCGGCAGGGTCAACCACCCCGGGATCGTGACCGTCTACGATGCCAGCGCGGGGCCTGACGGCACCTCCTTCATTGCCATGGAGTGGGTCGACGGGCCGTCGCTCGACAGGTTGGTGGCCGAGTCGGGGCCGCTTCCAGTCGAGCGCGCCGTCGACATCGCGGTACAGGTGGCGGAGGCGCTCGACGCTGCCCATGCCGCCGGTCTCGTTCATCGCGACGTCAAGCCGGCGAATGTCCTCCTCGATCGTTCGGGCCGGGCGAGAATCTCGGACTTCGGGATCGCGAAGTTCACGACCATGTCCAACACCGCCACCGGGCGGATTCTCGGCTCGCCGTTCTACATGGCTCCCGAGCAGGTCCGTAACGACCCGGTCGATCACCGCGCCGACATCTTCTCCCTCGGGATCGTCCTCTACCAGTTGCTCTCCGGAGTCTCGCCGTTCGGAGGGGATTCGCTCGCCAGCGTCACCTACCGGATCATCGAGAGCGATCCGGAACCGATTCGAAGACTCAACGCGGCAGTGTCACCCCGGCTCGCTGCGGTCATCGAGAGGGCACTGGCCAAGGATCCCGCGGCGCGGTTCCAATCGGCGGCGGCGTTCGCTCGTGCCCTCGAGGAGACGATCGAGCCGTCCGGGGACTCGACACACGGGCCCACCGGCACGCTCATCCTCGATGGAGACCGATCCTTGTCCTCGGCCGGAGGCAGTGGCCGCATCGGCGCCCGGCTCACGCTCGGAGTGGGATGGCTCCTCCTCCTGGTACCGGTGCTTCTGGCCACGTTCGTGGCTCTGAGCGCTCCCGATGGCACGGTCCCCGGCCTAACCGTCTCGATCGGGCGACCAGGGCATGCCGACGGACCGGGCGAGGGCGGGACGGAGGAGCCGGCGGCTCCCGGGACCGACCCGCCTGCTGCTCCGACCGAACCGGATTCCGGGGACGAGCCTGCTCCGGAGGCGACGGAGCCCGAAGCGACGGTGTTTCGCATCGAGTATCGGAATCGCCTGAAGTCGGGCACGATGACCGTGCTCATCGACGACCGGGAGGTCTGGTCGCGCGCTCTTCGCAACGAGGGGCTCCGCAACCGGATCCGCGGCAGCAGCGTCCGTGCCACAATCCCCGTGCCGGTAGGCCGGCACGTCGTCGAAGTCAGAATCTCGGGTAGCGAGGGCACGGTGCGCGCGAGAAAACGAATCTGGGGAACCTTCGAGAGCGACGCCTCCCCCGGCCTGCGGGTGGTGCTCGTTCCGCCTCGTGTGATCCGGCTCTCCTGGAAATAGAAATGAGCGTCGCCAACTGCCCGAGCTGCGGTCACGAGATCGAGATCCCCGACACGAAGGGCAACGCATTCGTGCGGCTCAACTGCCCGTCGTGCAGGGCTGCGATCGAGTTCTCGATCGCCTTCGACGGGGCGGAGACCGTGCTCCACTCCGAGACGGGTCGTGACGCCGATCCGTCCGCCACCGTTCCGTTCGGCTCGTCGACCAGCATTCTCGACGGGGGAGAGGCGGCTGGAGACGGAGAGGTCCCTGAGACGGTCTTTCAGGCGTCGCTCGTCGTTGCCGGCAAGGGTCCGCCGGCCGGCCGCTATCCCCTCGGGAGCGGCGTCACGACCGTGGGTCGCACGGCGGCCGACATCGTCCTTCCCGACGAGGCGATTTCGAGCCTGCACTTCCAGATCGAGCGTCGCGGTGGGGAGTTCGTGCTCCGGGATCTCGGCAGCAGCAACGGCACCTTTGTCAACGGCGAGCGGGTCCAATCGGCCCTCCTCGCCGCCGGCGACTCCATCGATGCAGGAACGACTACCCTGGTCCTGCGTCTCGTGGAGGCAATCGCCGTCGATCCGGGCGAGTGAAGAGCCGTCAGGGCACGACCGTCGACCAGGCGCTCAGGTCGCCGGACTCGAAGTCGTCGGAGAAGATGAACGGCCCCTGGAGGAGAGCCAGCGCGAAGTCGCTGTCGGAGACTGAGACTCGGCCTCCCACCATCATGGAGCCGTCGCCGCGCACCCGTCCGCTGGAGACGCGATCGTGGTTCGAGCCGCCGAGGTCGAAGGGAACCCAGGAGGTGCCGCCGCTACCGAAGCCGGGGTCGAAAGAGCCGTCGTCGCGCAATTGCGCGACAAAGAAGTCGTAGTTGACGCCGGTGGGCTGGCCGTAGCCGAAGGCGACGATCTCTCCGCTCGGGAGGGCGTCGAGGTGCGTGAGGAAGTCGTCGTTGCCGCTGGGAGCGAACTCCAACTTGCCGTCGCCCGAGAAGCTCGTATCGAGCGAGCCGTTCTGGTTCAGACGAGCGATGCCGGAACCGTCGTCGATCTTGCCGCCGAGGACGACCTTGCCGCCGACCAGCACCAGTTCGCCGGCTCGCTCGTCGCCACCGCTCTGGAAGTCGACGACGCTCAGACCGTCACCGTCGAACGTCGAGTCGAGCCCACCGCTGGAGGTGAGGCGGATCGCGATCATCTTGCGGTCGCCCGCTGTCTCCGCCATGCCGGACAGGACGATGCGGCCGTCGTCCTGGACATCGCCGGCGAAGCAGATGTCCCAGAGGCCGCCGCCGAGATCGGGCGAGATCACGGCTTTGCCGCCGGTTCCGAACGATCCGTCCAGATTGCCGTTCGAGAGCAGTCGGACCACGGTGCAGTCGTTGCCGGTCGCGAGCTCCGCACCACCGATCAGGAGGATCCTGCCGTCCGGCTGGATCACCACGTCGAGCGCCTCGTCGAAGAGGCCGCCACCGAGGTCGAACGGCACCGTCAGCTTGCCGGTGCCGGCGAAGCTCGAGTCGAGCGCGCCGTTGGGATGCAGCCTCACTACCGCCATGTCCCAGTCCGTGGCGGTCCATTGTGCGGCGCCGGCGATCACGATCTTGCCGTCCGACTGAAGCGCGGCGGCTGATACGTAGTCGATCAGGTCTCCTCCGAGGTTGAACGGAACGACCGTGCTGCCGTTGGTACCGAAAGAAGGGTCGATCTGCCCGTCCGGGTCGAGCTTGACGACTCCGAAATCGGAGTCGGTCGTGCCGGTCTGTACCGTGCCCGCGGCGACCGTGCTGCCGTCCGGCAGGGTGACAAGGTCGGAGAGCCGGTCGGAGTTGTTGCCGCCGAGGTTGAAGGCGATCACCACCTTGCCGCCGTTGCCCCAGCTCGGGTCGAGGTCGCCGGTGGCGCCGGTTGCTACCGGTACGGCGAGGAAGGTGGCGACAAGTACTGTCGAGTACGAGACACGGCGGACGTTGGCGGGCATCGGGAATCTCCTCCTGGTCGGCGAGGCGCGGTTCGTAGCGCCCCTCTGACCTCCCTTACGCCATCCGTGCGCGATTCCGCCAGAGATTCCGCCAGAGAAGGGATCTGGCGACTGTGCGGTTGGCGGCGGTCAGAGAGGAGAAGGAGAGAGGAGGGCTTCGGCCTCTCTGGCGACGAGCCCGAAGCCACGCTCGCGAGCGGCGCGCGCGAAGGCTTCGATCTCCGGACCCGCCGCCGCCGAATCGGCCGCTGCATCGGCGATGAGTAGTCCCAGACGACTGCGCTCGAGGGCGAGATCGGCGCCCAGGAAGTCGAACTCGGCGGTCGCCGCCTCGAGTCTCCGGCGAGCCGCGGAGCGCTCGGGAGCGGAGCGGGAAACCTCCAGCACGGCGACGTCGGTCTCGATCTGCCCGCTGCGCTCCTCCAGCAGATCGCGATGCTCGAGGGCGAGGGAAAGTGCCTCGCGGGCCTCGGCGGAGCGTCCGTCCGCATAGCGGGCTCGCGCGACGAGGGCCCACGCCTCACCCGCTCTGGGAGATTCCTGTTCGTCCATCTGCTCGGCTACCTCGTTCGCCGCCGCCTCGGCGCCCGCACGGTCGCCCGCCGCCAGTGCGGCCCGTGCGGCGTGCAGGCGCAGCGACCAGATCGACGAGGGCCCGCTGGAGGTCTGAGCGTTGCCGAGGGCCCGCTCGAAGAGGGTCGAGGCCTCCTCGAGCTCGCCTTGCTCGAAGGCGATTCGAGCCTGGGTAGCGAGGACGTCGCTCAGGAGCCATCCCCGATTGGTTTCGCCGGCAGCCGGTCCCTCGGCCTCCTCCGCCAGTCGTCGCGCGGACTCGAAGTCCCCGGCCGCGAGTGCGAGGGAAGCGCGGGCTTCTACCGCAAGGGTCCGAAGGTAGGCGTCATCGAGCGTTTCGGCGGTTGCTCCGGCCCGCTCGACGAAGTCGGCGGCGTCGTCGAGGCGACCGAGACGGATGAGGCAGCTCGCAGCGTTGATCTCGGTCCAGACGGCCCGGACCAGGTCCCCCTGACGACGACGCAGTGTGGCGCTCTCGGTGGAGGCGGCCACGGAGGCCTCGAGCAGGCCGCGAACGCTCAGCGCGCTGGCGAGGTTGTTGAGCGCTCGCGCCAGGTTCTCGGAGTCTTCGAGTTCCCTTGCTCCCGCCACGGCCGTCTGGAGGAGCTCGGTGGCCTCTGCCAGGCGTGCGCGGCTGGTGGCGATGGCTCCGAGGCCGTTGATGGCGCGCACCTCGCCCGCTCGATGCCCGACGGCCGCGAACCCTCGCGCCGCCTCGCCGAGGAACGTCTCCGCCTGCTCGAACCGGGCCTGGTGCCAGGCGATCGATCCGAGAGACAGCGCCGCCGCCGCGTCGCCTCGGACATCGCCTACCGACCGGTAGAGCACCCGTGCCTGGTCGAGCTCGACGACGGCTTCGTCGTTGCGGCCGAGCTGGTGAAGGGCCCAGCCGATCTGCGCCGTGGCGTCGGCGACGAAGCGATTCGATCCCAGGGTCCGACCTTTGACGCGTGCGCGACGCGAGTGCTCGAGCTGGGTGGTGAAGTCGGACATGGCGCCGCCCGCGGCGGCCCACTGGAGGTCGATCCGCGGGTCGGCGGAGAGTTCCTGAAGCTCTTCGAGCAGATCCATCGCCGGCTCGGGCCGTCCTGCCGCGACCTCGACCTCGGCCAGTTGAAGGGCCACCTCGAGGTCCGCGGGATAAAAGCGCCGAAGGCTGCGAAGAGCCCCGGTCGCCTCGTCCCACCGACCATGCGCGCGGTGGAACCGGGCCTCGATCAGAATCTGCTCGCGGCGTCCGAGGTTGTCGCGCAACTCCCACGCCCTCTGCGCCGCGCGGCGCTCGGCCGGGTCGTTGCCGACCGCTCTCCAGGCGTCCGCGAGGGCGGAGTGTGCGAGGGCGAACGAAGGCTCGAGACGAGCCGACGTCTGGAGGTCCTTCAGCGCCGCCTCGAGGTCGAAGCGACGCAGCTCCGCCAGGCCCGCGAGATAGGCCTCGGCGGCTTCTCGCGAGGCCGGCAGCGTCGCCGTCGAGGCGGCAGCATGGGGCTCCTCGGTTCGGTCGAGTCCCATCGTCGCCAGCAACCGGCTTTCGAGTTCGCCGATCGTGTCTCCGAGACCATCGATCGTGCCGTCGATCTCGACCAGGCCCACCGGCTCGGTCGTGACCGCAGGTTCCCAGAGTCGGACCTGCAGCGAGATCGACTCGCCGGTGCCCATCGACAGGGTTCCCGACACCAGATGGCGTGCACCAACGAGTTCCGCGAGCCATCGTCGCCGACCGGCGGCGTCCGTGTCTGCGCGCGGCTCGCTCTCGGCGAGTGCGACGTTGCGGCGAGGGACGACATGGAGGGTCGGCCGCTCGGCGAGGCGGGCGCTGAGGATCTCGGGCACGGCCTCTCCGAGCCACGCCGGCACGCCGGCTTCTTCGCCGTCGAAGTCGAGCAGGGCCACCGTCGAGGCGGCGGCGACCGTCTGTTGCGTGACCGTCGGAACCGTCGAATCGACGGGCGCTTCCCGGTTGGCGAAGAACCAACCGATGCCAACCGCGATGGCCATCGCCGTGAAGACGAGCGCACCCAGTCGCTGTCGCCGACCCCGACTGCGCCGTAGTTTCCGCAGTTGCGCCAGGGCCTGCGGCGCCGTGGGCCGCGCTTCTGGATCGGCGGCGAGCAGACGCTGGAGGAAGCTCGCCATTGCCGACGGAAGCGAGGGAGGAAAGTCCACGGCGGCGTCGCGCACGCGGCGCAGAAGCTCGATGCCACGACTGCCGGCGTAGGCGGAGCGTCCGCACAGAGCCTCGAGCAGGAGTATGCCGAAGGAGTAGAGGTCGCTCGCCGGCGTCGCCCGTTCGCCGCGAGCCTGTTCTGGGCTCATCGCACCTACGGTGCCGAGAATCTGACCCTCGGCGGTCAGTCGACTGTCGGCGACGTCGATCTCGCGCCCCTGCCCGGACTGCTGTCCAGGCTGCCGCCCGGGCCGACTCACGTCCTCCGAGCCGGTACGGCTGGCGATGCCGAAGTCGAGGATCTTGGCGGCGCCGCCCCGATCGACCATCACATTGCCCGGCTTGAGGTCCCGATGAACGACCCCCCTCGAGTGTGCGGCGCCCAGACCCTCGAGGATCTGCTCGGCGACGTCGAGAAGGCTCTCTTCCGAGGGGTGCTCATCGAGGAAGTCGGCGAGAGTGCGCCCCTCGACGTACTCGATGAGCAGGAGTTCCGCCTCCTCGTGCTCGACCAGGTCGTAGATCTGGCACAGCGCCGGATGATTGAGCTGCGACAGGATGCGCGCCTCGCGGGCCGCTCGCTCCCGGGCCTGCTTCGTCCAGGATCGATCCCTACGCAGGCACTTGACGGCCACCTTCCGCTCGAGCCGGGTGTCGAATCCGCGGTAGACCTCACCCATGCCGCCGACGCCGAGAAGCTCGTCGATCCTGATCGGCCCGACCGTGGTGCCCTCGAGGCCGCCGGTCGGGGGCGCTACGCGGTCGAGCTCACGCTCGAGGTCTTCGATCAGAGCTCCGTGGAGTGCCCCTCCGGTAGCGGCGTCCCAACCGGCGCCGGTCACGGCCTCGAGTGCCTGGAGCGACGTCTCGTCTCCGTCCGCGGCACGCAGCAGGACGATCCTCCGCGTGTCTTCAGGCAACGCCTCGAGGCGCGCCTGAAGGGACTCGGCTTTCCGCGCGGATAGCGGCATCGCTGGCGGATCCTTGATCTCTACCGGTGGTGGATTCAGCGGCAGTCTAGCCTGAACGGCACCGCTAGAATCACCGGGTTGGACCAGACAGACGAACTTGCAGGCCTTCTCGAACGGCATGCGCGTGGAGATGAAGACGCGCTGTCGCGGATCTTCACGCTCGTCTACGACGAGTTGAAGCGGCTCGCCCGACTGAGACGCCTCGGCTCCCGCAACCAGACCCTCAACACCACCGGCCTGGTTCACGAGGTCTACCTCAAGCTGGCGTCGGGGGCAGGTGTCCTGGGCGAGGATCGGGCGCACTTCCTCAACCTGGCGGCGCGCGCGATGCGACAGGTGCTCGTCGACCACGCGCGCAAGCGCATGCGGGACAAGAGAGGCGGCGGCGTTCGCCCGGTGACCTTCGAACCCGAGCGTTTCGGCGTCGAACGGGAAGCGGAGACGCTCCTGACCCTGGACCGCGCTCTCGATCGTCTCGGCAGGGAGAATCCACGCCGCGCCAGGGTGTTCGAGTGCCGCTACTTCGCCGGCCTCTCGACCGCGGAGACCGCTGAAGCGGTGGGCGCCTCGGTGCGGACGGTCGAGCGCGACTGGCAGTCGGCCCGTCACTGGCTGCGGCAGGAAGTCCGCTGAGCGCCCACAGCTAGACGACCGGCCGGCAAGCGCCCCGCCGGCAGACAATCGGCCGGCTACTCTTCCGTGAGCGGCTGGAACGAGCGGAGCAGGACGCCGAAGTCGGCGGTATTGCGCTGGTAGTAGACGCCCTCTTCGACGTCGCGGCCGGGGGTCGAGAGGCTGAGCAGGTACTTCTCGTCCGGCTTGCCGAAGCCGAGGAAGTGGACCTCCTGCGGAATGTCGTTGCCCTCGATCGAGGCGCGCAACCCGACACCCTTCCCGGGAGCGAAACCGTCGCCGGCGATCGGCACGTCGTTGCGGGAGAAGAGCATCTCCTCGAGGGTGATCCCCATCTCGGCCAGCCACGAGATCTCCATGTCGAGGATCGCCGGGAACCACGTCTCCTCGGGCGTGTCGGCGGGGAATCGCAAAGACATCAGGCGCATCATGCCGACGAGCTCCTCCTGCTCGCCGGTGAGCATCATCTGACAGCCGGCGAAATCGTCGCGGTCCTCCTCGATGGGGACGTTGAACCAGCCCGGCGGTGGCTTCACCTCGAGCCCGAGCAGCTCGCAGATCGGCGTCATCTGGTCGCTGAAGTCGAGGAACTCTTCGTCCTCCTGCGCGACGACGGGGCAGGCCAGAGCGACGGCAGCGAGCAGGGCGGGAGCGGTTCTCGTCATCGGTCGAGGGTAACGGGAGCGGCGGTCGGAAGGAAACCGTCGAAGGCTAGCGAGACGGTGATCGGCGCTGTCTGAAGGAGAATGGCCGAGTTGTCGGCGCGGGAGACGCCGCAGCCGGGAGATGGAGCTGGAGATCATGAGAAAAGACATCCCTGACCGCATGCCGCGCGCCTGGAGACGGGCGGTCTCGTTCCTCGCTCTCGCAGTCGTCTGGTCGGTGCCCGCCGCACTGCCCGCAGAGTCGAGCTTCGAGGCTCACGAGTGCACCGCGCCGCTGCCGAATGCCGACTGCGGCTCAGTTGCGGTCGCGCTGGATCGCTCCGGCGGCTCGGCGGGCACGCTGAGTCTGCCCGTCCTCCGTCTGGAGGCCGGGCGGGAGGGCGCTCCGGTCGTCTTCCTGCCGGGTGGGCCCGGCCAGAGCGCCTTCGATCTGCGCCCGCTCGCGACCGACGTCTACGCACGGGTCCTCGAACACCGCCCGGCGATCTTCGTTGGCCTTCGCGGCGCCGACGACGAGGCGCCGATCGACTGCCTCGAGTCGCTCGGTTCCGACCCTTCACTCGTCTTCGGCGCCTTGTGGAACCGCGAGGCGATCGGCCGTTGCCGCGAGACTCACTCGGGGCGCGATCTCTCGCACTTCAACACTCGCGCCTACGTTCACGACGTCGCCGCCGTGCTGGATGCGCTCGGCTACCCGAAGGTCGTCCTGTGGGGAGGTTCGGGCGGCGCCCGCACGGCTCTCGCCTTCGTGCGCGAGTACCCCGAGCGTGTCTCGGCGGTCGCGCTCGACGGCATCACCCCGATCGACTACCGCATGCCGGCACCGTTCGCCGGCCATGCCGAGGCCGCCTGGCAGCGCGTCGTCACCGACTGCAACGCCCAGCCGGCCTGCGCCGCCGCCTACCCGGATCTCGAAGGGAAGCTCGACCGCATTCTCGCTCGGCTGGATCAGGGTCCGGTGGGTACGACGATCGCTCTGGGAGGAGACGACGAAGCGGAGAGTCGAACCGTTGCGGTCGACGTCCACCGGGGCGATTTCGGCTACGCATTACGTGGCCTCCTCTACAACACCCGCCGCATCCCCGAGCTCCCACGAGAGATCACCGCGGCCGCCGCGAGCGGTGATCTCTCCTACTTCGCGCAGAATCACTACGACCGCACGACGGCGATCCTCCGGGTGCTCAACGTCGGCGTGCACCTCTCGTCCTACTGCACCGAGGACGTGCCCCGGATCGAGGAGGGCCCTGGGGAAGGCGACACCTTCCTCGGCTCCTATCTGATCGACGAGTACTCCGCCGCCTGCGAGATCTGGGACGTCGAGCCGCAGCCCGAGTCTTGGTACCGCGACTTCCGATCCGAGGTGCCCGCGCTGCTCGTCTCCGGCGCCTACGACCCCTCCACGCCGGCCTCCGCGGCCGAGTCCGTGCGCGGAGCCCTGCCGAACAGCCGCCACCTCGTCGTTCGAGACGCCAGCCACGGGGCGGGCTTCGGGTGTGCGAGGTCTCTTGTGGAGGAGTTCCTCGTCACCGGCGCGGTCGACGGGGCCGCGCAGCCCTGCCCGGACGCACCGATCACCTTCGAGGTTCCGGCAGACTGAGGCTCGATAACCTGGTGGCTTCGTGCCGGCGGCGCCGCGGCGCTGCGAGACGCCGCGTTGCGGCAGAGCCGTCGGCACCGTCCGTGGCATCATCGCGCGATGAGCGCCGAACCGCCTGAGTCGAAGGACACGCCCGAGGAAACACGAGAGACCGCACCGGAGCCCTCCGACGACGCGCCGAAAGCGGAGAAACCGGGCGAGAAGTCCGCTCGTCCGGAGGAGACGAGCGGATGGGTCGGCCGGCTGCTGGGCGCGGTCGAATGGCTCGGCAACCTGCTGCCTCACCCGGTCACGCTGTTTGCGCTCTTCGCGCTCGGCGTCGTCGTCTTCTCGGCGATCACTTCCGCGCTCGGCCTCCAGGTCGACGACCCCCGTCCCGGTCACGAGGGTGAGATTTTCGCCGTCAGCAGTCTCTTGACCGCCGACGGCATCCGCTGGATCTTCCAGCACCTGGTGACCAACTTCACCGGCTTCGTGCCGCTCGGCACGGTGCTGGTGGCGATCCTCGGTGTGGGGGTCGCCGAGCGCTCCGGCCTGCTGACGACCGCCGTCCGCGCGCTGGTGCTGGGCGCGCCGAAGAACCTCGTCACGCTGGTGATCGTCTTCGCCGGCATCGTCAGCAACACGGCGAGCGAGATGGGGTACGTCGTCCTGATCCCGCTGGCGATGGCGATCTTCCACTCGCTTGGGAGGCATCCGCTGGCCGGCATGGCGGCGGCGTTCGCCGGCGTCTCCGGTGGGTACTCCGCCAACCTGCTGATCGGCACCGTCGACCCACTGCTCTCCGGCATCACCGAGGAGGCGGCGCGTCTGATCGACCCTGTCTACGAGGTCCACCCGGCCGTCAACTGGTATTTCATGATCGCGAGCACCTTCGTCATCACGGCGATCGGCTGGTACGTGACGGCCAAGATCGTCGAGCCACGGCTGGGCGAGTACGACGAGAGCGAGGCTTCCGAGGACCTGGAAGAGCGCACGGAGATGGAGGAGGTCACCGCCGTCGAGCGTAAGGCGCTGCGCTACGCCGGCCTGAGCGCGCTGATGGTGGCGTTCGGGATCGTGATCCTCGCCGGCCCCGCGATCCTCAGCTTCCTCGACTGGATCCCCGGCTTCGGCATGATGCGCAACCCCGACCCGACCGCCGCCGGCCCCGAAGCCTTCCGGCCTCTCCTGCGCAGCGTCGTCTCCTTCATCCTGATCTTCTTCGTCGTCCCCGGCTTCGTCTACGGCCGCATCGTCGGCTCGATGAAGAACGATCGCGACGTCATCCACGCGATGGCCGGCGCGATGCGCAGCATGGGCCTTTACATCGTGCTGGTGTTCTTCGCCGCCCAGTTCGTGTCGTTCTTCGCCTACTCGGGCCTCGGCCGCATCCTGGCGGTGCTCGGCGCCGACGCCCTGGTGGCGATGCGACTCGACAACCCGATGGTCTTCGCCCCGTTCATCCTGATGTGCGGGTTCGTCAACCTGATGCTCGGCTCCGCGAGCGCCCAGTGGGCGGTGACGGCGCCGATCTTCGTGCCGATGCTGATGTCGATCGGCTACAGCCCGGAGGTGATCCAGGCCGCCTACCGGATCGGCGACTCGACCACCAACATCATCACCCCGATGATGAGCTACTTCGGTCTCATCCTGGCGATGGCGGTCAAGTACCGGCGTGATCTCGGAATCGGCACCATGATCGCCACCATGCTGCCGTACTCGGTGACCTTCCTCATCGGCTGGATGATCCTCTTCTACATCTGGGTCTTCGGGCTCGGCCTGCCGGTCGGTCCCGGGGCGCCGACGCTCTACCCCGCGCCGTAGCAACCGGGACCGACCGGGTCTCAGTCGCCGTCCGTGATCAGCACCGTCGCACCCGTGTAGGGGTCGATCGCGGTGCAGAGCGCGCCGGCATCGAGCGGGCATTTGTCGCATGCGTCGCCGCGCCCGTCGCCGTCGGCGTCGGCCTGGACGCCGCCGTCC
This sequence comes from Candidatus Multivoradales bacterium, assembly GCA_965223855.1. Lineage (GTDB taxonomy): Bacteria > Acidobacteriota > Thermoanaerobaculia > Multivoradales > JAHEKO01 > CALZKB01. The sequence continues at coordinate 324,481 of CBDCXM010000009.1, read as the reverse complement.
ATCGGGCGGATCGGGTTGAAGACCTTGCGGCAGTTGTCCGCGTTGTCGACGACGCCGTCGCCGTCGTAGTCGGCCGTCGAAGCGGGGCCGCCGACCGGGATGCCGTCGTACTCGCCGAAACGAGCGGGGGTGCACGGCGGCTCGTCGACCGGGGCGCCGCACGAGAACAGCGGATAACTCGGCCCGAAGACCGACTGGTAGCCGGCGTCGTGGATCGTCGCCGACAGCAGCCAGAACTGGGCGAACGGGCCGGCCGCTGAGCGGGTCTCAGGACGATCGGTGCAGACGAACTTGTCGATGCCGCAGACATCGAACGAACCTGCCCACGGCTCACGGTAGACCTCGCAGCCGGCGACGACCGGAGAGCCGGCCATTGCGGTCATCAGCTCGAGGTCGCCGTAGAGGGCGGAGGCCTTGGGCGGCTGGCCGAAGGAGAGCGGGATGACGTCCCCCTGCAGGACGAAGGCGATCTCCTCCGGGCCGCCGTCGACGGCGACACCGTAGGGGTCGAGCCGGCCACTGCCGTCGTAGACGACCAGGTTCGCCAGCAGGCCGGGCGCCAGACGCCCCATCTGCTCGTCGACACCGAGCGACAGCGCGGCGTTGTAGGTCGACATCAGCCACAGCTCGCGGTCGCTGAAGCGGCGATCGAGATAGCTCTCGTTCCACTCGGCGGCGCAGGCGAGCTCGCGCGCGAGAGTGGAGGACCCAGTCGGCGTCCAGTCGCTGCCGAGCGAGAGGAGTACCCCCTGGTCGGCGAGGGTGCGCACCGGTGCGGTGTTGCCGTAGTGGTGGGCGTTGCCGCGCGGCGACCAGACGAGACCGACGCCCTTCTCTGCCATCGAACGGCCGTCGGCGGCGTCGGTGCCGACGCCGTGGAGCAGCGTCCAGGAGTCGTCCATGAACGGCTCGAGACAGGCGAACTCGTTCTGCGCGGCGGCATCGATCCCTTCCGAGAGATGCGGCAGGTACTCACTGCCGACGACCTTGCCGGGGAAGTCGCCGTACTCGGGAAAGTCCGCGCACGCAGCGTCGTTCTTGATGAAGTCGAGCGGCGCCTCGAGCGGGAAGGTGTCCCACTGAGTATTGAACACCTCGAGGTTGAGGGCGAGACCGGGGATGTACGAACCCGAAGCGGTCGCAGTGGTACCGGCCATCACGTGGCGCAGCTCGGCGTAGCCGGCCTGGAGGCTGTGCCCGGCGTCCCACGAATAGAACGGGCGCCAGTCGTTGCGGTGATCGAATCGCTCCTCGAGGGTGACGGGGAAGTTGGAGTCGAAGGTGGTGTGGGTATGCGGGTTGATGCGCCCGGGAGAGACGGCACCGTCGCGGCAGACCAGCTCGGTCGAGCCGGCGGCGACGCCGTCGAGGTAGGAGGGGCGGTCTTCGCGGCAGCCGACGTGGAGGATGAAGCCGGTGCCGTCCACCAGCACCTCTCCACCTTCGTAGAGGGTGTCGATGTCGAGGACGTTGCCGCGCACGACGATCCCGGCACCCGGGCCGGGATTGGCATCGCACACCCTCCCGGAAGTGGGCAGCGGCAGCTCTTCGCAGACGACGAGGGTCGCGCCATCGGACTCGAGCCGATCGGGGTCGGCACCGGCCGGCGGCGAGGGGAGTAGAAGGGCGCCGAGCGCGAAGGCGACGGCGAGCGAGCGGGGCTGGAAACCTCTGGTCATGGCGTTCTCCTCTGGTGGTGGTTCGGGACCGCACCACTCTCGCCGCCGGCACCACGAGAAGCCTGTCGGAGTTCTGGTTTGTGTCTGGAATCTTCCTGTAGAGTCCCGCCAGCACTCGACGCATCGCCCTCAACTCCCTGTTTTGCAATGAGATCGCCGTTCCGCCTCGGCCCCTGGCGGGTCGATCCCGACCGCCTCACCGTGGCGCGCGACGAGCGGCACGAGTTGCTGGAGCCGAAGACGATGGAGGTCCTGCTCGCGCTGGCCGAGCGTCCCGGTGAGGTGCTCTCGGCCGACGAGCTGATCGAAGTCGTGTGGGAGGGGCGGGCGATGGGGGACAATCCCGTCTACGGCGCGATCGCCAAGCTGCGCCGTGCGCTCGACGACGACGCCCGCAATCCCCGCTACATCGAGACCATCGCCAGGCGCGGCTACCGGCTCGCCGTCGCGCCGGAGCCGGTCGAAGAGGGGGCGGTCGCGAGCAGCGAGACGGCGAAACCGTCGGTCACACCCCGGCTGGCCGTCGGGGGAGTCCTCGTCTTCCTGCTCCTGGCGGCCGTCTGGTGGAACCTCGGGCAACAGGGAGATCCGGCGGCCGCACCGCCGCCGGCCTCGACCCCGTCCGCCAGGGCGATCGCCGTACTGCCGTTCGTCAACGTCAGTGGCAACGCCGACTACGACCTCTTCGGTACCGGCTTCTCCGAGGACGTCCTCGATCTCCTGGCGCGAATCGAGGCGCTGCGCGTCATGGCGCGCACGTCCTCCTTCGCGTTCGGCGGCGATCCGCCTCAGGCGACCGACCTGGCGTCCCGGCTGGCGGTCGACTACCTGCTGATGGGGACGGTTCATCCCGAGAACGGACGTCTGCGGGTTTCCGCGCGGCTGCTCGACGCCGAGGGGCGCCAGATCTGGGGGGATTCCTACGATCGCGCCCTTGCGGACACTCTCGAAGTCAGGAGTGAGGTGGCACGGTCGATCGCCCGGCTGCTCGCCCTCACTCTCGAGCAGTCCCGATCAGGAGAGCGGGTCGTGTCGGTAGAGGCGCTCCAGAGCTATCTGGCCGGTCGCGAGTACACGCGGCTGGGCCTGGTGCGACATGCGGACGAGGCGGTGCGTTCGTACCGCCGGGCGATCGAGCTCGAGCCGGACTATGCCGACGCCCACGCCGGTCTAGCCCGGGTCCTGGCTCACGAGGGCGACACCGCCGGAGCGCGCGAGTTTGCCGACCGGGCCCTGTCGCTCGACCCCGGTGCAGCCGAAGCTCATCTCACCCTCGGCCTCCTGGCCACACGGCAGCGTTCGAGCGACGGGGCTGCGACGGCCATCGACCATTTCCGGCAGGCCACACGGCTGCATCCGAGCCTCACCGAGGCGCAGCACTATCTCGCCGCCACGCTCGATACCGCCGGCCGATGGCAGGAGGCGTTCGACGTCCGGCAGGCGGCGATCGAGCGCGATCCCTTCCACTACGGCCTCAACCGGGCGCTAGCCCGTGAGTTCTCCGAACGGGGTGAGCTGCCGCGAGCGATCGGGTTGCTCCGCAAGGTGCGGGAGTGGCCGAACCCCGATCAGCCGGCGCTGCTCGATCTGGGGCAGGTGCTCTGGAGCTGGTCGCGGCACGCCGAGCTCGTGCAGGAGATCACCCGGCAGGAGCGTCTGCCCGGCCCGCTGCGCAGCTCCGCGCTGGCGGTGACGGCGAACAGCTTCGGCAGGCTCGGGCTTTTCGATGCGGCGACCTCGAGCTACGAGCAGGCTCGATCCGCGTCGTCGTGGCCCGACCGGGGACTCGCCTTCGTACTTCGCGCCGACTACCTTGCGGCGACCGGCCAGTGGGCGGCGCTCGAGGAGGAAGTCCTTGCCCTCGAAGGCGACCGGCCGGGTAGCGCCGGCCCGCACGTCTCCTGGATGAAGGGGTCGGCCCTCGTCCGCCAGGGCCGGTTCGAAGAAGGCGTCGCGGTGCTCGAGCCGGCGCTTCGCGACCGCTTCGAGTTGAGGGAGGACTTCGCCGTGCTCGAGGCGATGCAGTTCCTCGCCCTTGCGTGGCGGGAGACCGGGCAGGCCGAGCGTGCTTCGGCGAGGCTGGTCGAGCTGCGAGCGCAGTTCGAGGCCCGCGCCCGTGCCGGGCTCGGTCGGCGCCCCTCGGACCTGGCGGCGCTGGCCCGCCTCCACGCCATCGAGGGCGACGGCGACCGCGCTCTGGAGCTGCTGGCCAACGCGCTGCGGTCGGGTTGGGTCGGCTACTACGAGCTCGGGGGAGACCCGCGTTGGGCCGGCGTACGCGACCATCCGGACTTCGAGGCCCGGCTCGACCAGGCACGCGCCGTCGTCGAGAGACAGCAAGCGTTGCTGAGCGCACCTTCGGTGGTCGGTTGAGGGACCCTTCGGGTGAGAGGATCACGGTCGTTCGCGAGGGAGCGTCGGACCGCTCGAGGAAAGGACGACCGATGAAACGGACTCGAAGGCGCGTCGCCACATCCAGGGGACTCGGTTCCCGCAGACGGGCGTCTTTCGTTACAGGCGTCCTGTTGACGCTGGCGGTCGGGGGATGCACCGCCCTGCAGCAGATCGTCAACCTGCGCGACGTCGACTTCTTCCTCGACGGCACCTCGGCCGGCCGTCTGGCCGGCGTGCCGATCGATCGGCTGAGCCGCTTCGAGGACCTCAGGCCGAGCGACCTGGTGCAGCTCGCGCAGGCCCTCGCCGACGGCCGGCTGCCACTCTCGTTCACCCTCCACGTCGGCGTCTCCAACCCCGCCTCGAACGGCGTCGCCGCCAGCCTCTTGGCCCTCGACTGGCGCCTGATGATCGACGATCGCGAGACCGTCAGCGGCCGGGTGACCGAGACGACGCCGCTCGAACCGGGGCAGGTCTCGGACCTGCCGGTACCGATCCGTCTCGACCTGTTGCGGTTCTTCGAGGACGACCTGCGGGAGCTGGTCGATGTCGCTCTCGACGCGGCGGGGGAGGATGGCGAGGGCGCCTCGCTGCGCCTGCTGGTCCGTCCGACGCTCCAGACCCCATTGGGGCCGATCGAGTTTCCGGACGAGATCACGATCACGCGTCGCTGACGGCGGGCGAATCCGGCCGGTCGCCGAGGAGGACTCCTGGGCTGCAAATCGTCCACGTGGTGGATGATTATCGTCCGTGTCGTGGTTGATTTTCTCTGTGATGGGGCGTACCCTTTCGGCGGTGATTCGCCGCCATCTCAGAAGAAGGTTGGCCGAGGCCCTCCGCGACACGCCGGTTGTGCTCCTTGTGGGCGCCCGCCAGGTCGGCAAGACGACTCTGGCGAAGTCCGTCGGCGACGAGCGGCAGGCCGGCTACCTGACCATGGACGACGCCAGCGTGCTGGCTGCAGCGACCGCAGATCCATGGGGGTTCATCTCGGAGCGCCAGGGGCCCGTCGTTCTCGACGAGGTCCAGCGTGCTCCGGCCCTCTTCCCGGCGATCAAGCAGGCAGTGGACATGAACCGGTCCCCGGGAAGGTTCCTCCTCACCGGTTCCGCCAACGTACTGGCTTTGCCGAAGGTCTCCGAGTCGCTGGTGGGCCGGATGGAGGTGCTGACCCTCCGGCCCTTCTCTCAGGGTGAACTTCGCGGTGTTCGGGAGGGCTTCCTCGACGGACTCTTCCAGAGGCGCCTGCCTCCGTTTCAGGCGAAGGGTGACTACGATGTCGTGGGCTCAGCCCTGAAGGGGGGCTACCCTGAGGCAGAAGGACGATCATCGCCCCGGCGGGCGGCGTGGTTCGACGCGTACCTGCAGACCCTGTTGGCTCGCGACATTCGCGAACTCGCCAACGTAGAGGGCCTCAGCACCCTGCCCTTGCTCCTCGAGCTGCTGAGCCATCGCGCCGCGTCGCTGGTCAACTACGCGGCCATCTCGCGTGATGCCGGGATCGCCCAGACCACCCTCAAACGTTACATCGCGCTCTTCGAGCACACCTACCTCGTTCACCTCGTTCCTGCGTGGGCGAAGAAGCCGTCGAAGCGCCTCGTCAAGTCTCCGAAACTCCATTTCGTCGACACCGGGCTCCTGTGCCGGTTGGCCGGCTGGACCCGGGCTACGCTCAGGGACGATCGCAGATCGCTGGGAGTTCTGCAGGAGAACTTCGTTCTGGCCGAGCTTCTCAAGCAGAGCGGTTGGGCGAACGAGCGCTATGGCCTCTACCATTTCCGAACGTCTTCAGGGCGGGAAGTCGATCTGGTCCTCGAGAGCGAGGATCGGCGGATCGTGGGCATCGAAGTCAAGAGCGGCCGTACCGTGACCGAGGGCGACTTCCGCGGCCTCGAGGCGCTTCGCCAGACCGCCGGCGGGAGATTCCATCACGGCATCGTGCTCTACGGGGGAGAAGAGCGTCTGCCCTTCGGGTCGCGCCTTCACGCTCTTCCGATGAGCGCGCTGTGGGATCTCAACTCTGCCGACGAGGCGTCGTAGACGGGTACATGTGCTGTGGGTCGCTGGGGACTCGAGCCATGCTTTGGGGAAGGCGAGCGGTCAGAACGGATCGTCCTCGACCGTTCGGACGACGTGAACGAATGCCTGCTGCTCGCCGACGGTCTCCGTCATCGACCAGACGTGCTGCAGCGACTCCACCTCTTCGGGTATCTGCCCTGATTCGTGCACCGCGTTCAGGACGGCGGAGAAGTGCTCGGGCACTCCGCCGCGCGCACCCCACCCGAGCCAGGTGTCGAGGATGCTCTCGAGGGTGCCGGCGAAGACCTGCATCCCGTGGGTCTGCCCGTCGAAATCGACGATCACTGTGTACAAGCCTGAGGACATGGCTGCTCTCCCGTTCCTGGTTCGTTGGACCCGGGCGGCGCCACGGCCGCCCTCCACGATCCAGGACGGAATCGCCCTTCGGGATCTTGCACCCGGGGCTATCCGGCTGACTCGCGTCAGTTCGAGCTGGTCGTAGGTGCCGTCAACGGCGCCAGGAAATCCAGCTCGGAATCCGGGTCCGCGCCCGCCTGACCGGCGAGCAGCACGAAGCTGAACGAAAAGCCCTGCAGCTGAGCCACGCCGTGGCACCCCATGCACCCCCCGGTGCTGTAGGTGGTGCCGCCGTAGGAGATGTTGCCGAACTTCGACGACGTCCCCGTGCGGACGAAATCCGACACCGAGGTGTTCGGGTCGACCTTGGTCTTGAAGTTGACCGCCGGGAAGAAGCTCGGCGGCTGCCCCTGGAACTGCTGCAGACCGAGGTTGGTCTCGATCACCAGGTTCGACAGGTAGTAGGGCTGGTCGCCGACCCCCGGCTCGCCGCCGGTGTTGGGGTTGGTGGTCGTGTTGGGCTGCGGCGGGTTCTTGCCCGCCTGGCCGTTGCCCATGATCGGGCCGTCGGTGGTGATGTTGTGGGGCATGAACTGGGTGCCGACGAGCCGGTAGTTGTGCCAGATCGAGTCGGGCGAGAGCTGGCTCCAGAACATCTCGTTGGCCCTCACCGTGTGCGGCAGGATCGGGTAGAGGCGGTTGACGTAGAACGGCGCCTCGGCGCCCGTGCCGAAGACGTTCGGGATCGGCTCGCTGAACTGGTAGGTGACCGGGTTGAGGAAGTAGTTGGTGTAGGAGTACTGGGTCGTCGGTCCCGGGTAGCTCGGTTGCGTCGGGTCGGTGGGGTCGTCGATGCCCCGGTGTTCCCAGGTCGAGAAGATGAAGGCTCCCCCCAGCGGCTTGTCGGGATCGACCTTGATACGCTGGATGATGTGGAGCCCGACCAGACCGTAGAGCCCCGTTTCGTAGGTCTTTGTGGAGGGATCGCTCGGGTCGGTGCTGACGAAGTACTCCGCTTCCCGGGCAACGAAGTACTGGCTCTCGCTCTCCTCGATCGGCGCCCACGCCGCCTTGATGTGGACCGAGCCGATGAGCGGCGGGTTGGCCCCCTTGGGCGGTGAGGCGACGTATTTCTCGGTCGCCCAGGTGTTCATGTCGTAGCCGAATTCGTGGTGGCTGGTCGAGGTTCCGGAAGCGCTGGTGCGCCACGGCAGTTGCGCCGGCAGTTTGGCGCTGCGGGTGGCGTCGAAGTAGAGACCGTTGTCGACGACGTAGTCGAAGAAGTCGTAGTTGACCTTGACCTCGTAGCGCACCGCGTTGCCGGGGCTCGGGTTGCCGCCGCCGTAGCCGCCGAGGTCCGGCTGGGTGCCGCGGAAGACCCGCGCCACCGTCGGCGTGTGGTTCCGGAACTTGATGTCCGCGTAGTAGCTCTCGAGCGCCTCGCCCTTGACCTCGACCGTCTCGTCGAGCGTGTCGACCGTATCGGCCGGAGGGGTCTGCTTGGCGTTGGCGGTCAGTCGCTTGGGATGATCGCCGCCATCGTCCGCCGAGGGCTGCGAGCCGTAGTTGAAGTCGGCGCTCCACGGCGACGGGTCCGCCTCGCTCATCGTGTCGACGCCGTAGTAGAAGACTTCGCGCTTCTCCTTGAAGGTCTCCCACACCAGCATCTCGGCAGCACCCGCGTTGTCGAACGTCTCACCGGCCGCCCGGCTCGGCCATCCCCGTAGCCATCCGTTGTCCTCGGTCGGCGTGATCGCCGGCCAGTTCATGGCGACGAACGACTGCCAGGCGAAGGCGTCCCAGGCGTACTGGTTGTTCGCCGTAATCGTCATCGGCAGGCCGGTGGTGTCGGGAGGCGCCGGGCTGGTGAGATCGACCGCAAAGGGAGCGGTGGTGTCGGCTGACGGGCCTCCGGCCGTGAGGGCGAAGGCCACGAACAGCGCGGCTGCGACGAGGCGCAGGGCAGGGTGAGGCGTGCCACGGAACTTCGACATCGAAGGCCTCCAGTCTCGGAGTGGTGCCATTGAACTGTGGGAGAACTCACCGAGGGTACCAGAGGGATTCCGCACTATCTGTATTTGGGGCTTGTTGTCTGTGAGACGGATACAGTGTGGGGGAGCCTGCGACGTGCCGCCGGCCAGCCTCTGCGGAGGGCTCCGGGCACCGGCCAGACCGAGGATTCGAGGGATGAGACAGCGATCGAAGCGTGCGGCGACACTCGCGGTGACGGCCGCCATGCTCGCCGCCCTTGTCGTGGTGGCCATCTCGGGCTCACAGCACGAGCCGGCTCCGGCTTGTGGCGAGAGCGCCGCCGACGATGTTCTGAGATCCCGATTCTCGAGAGTCGAGCATCAGGCGCTCGGTCTGACGAAACCCGTCTTCGTCTCCGACAACGATGGCCCGCCGGTGCTGCTGCTCCACGAGCTCCCCGGGATGACTCCGGAGTCCGTCTGCCTGGCGGAGGACCTCGTGGACAGGGGTTTCAAGGTTTACCTGCCGCTGCTCTTCGGCAAGCCGGCTCGCCGCGGTTCGCTGGGCAACAGTCTGAGAGTTCTCTTCTCGGGGCGCTGGAGCCCGTTCGCCATCGAGGGCGGCTCTCCGATCGTCGACTGGCTGGCGGATCTCTCCCACCGTGCTCTCGTCGATACGGGCGCCGAGGGTCTCGGTGTGATCGGCATGTGCCTCACCGGCGCCGTGCCGCTCGAGTTGCTGCCCCGGGTGCCGTTGCGAGCGGCGGTCCTCAGTCAGCCCAGCCTGCCGTTGCCGGTCGGCCCCGGCAAGGCGAAGCGGCGCGCCAGTCTCGGGGTGTCGGGTGAAGTGATCGACGCCGTACGCGATGCCGGACTGCCGTTTCTGGCGCTTCATTTCGAGGGCGACACCATCAGCCCCAGGGAGCGGATGGCGGCCTTCGCTTCGACCTTCGAGGGGCAGATCGAGGTCCACCAGCTGGCCGGCGACGACCACTCGGTGCTGACAGGGCACTATCCGGGCAACGCAGAGGTCGAGGAGACTCGGGAGCGGGTGTTGGAGTACCTCGACGTGCAGCTGAAGGAGCCTTCCGCCGACCCGGTTGCCGACCGCTAGGCTCCCCCCGCCGAAAGCCCATGCCGAGTCAGAAAGTCGACCGCTGCCGCGGTCGCTTCGCCCTGTACCTCGGCTTCGGCGTGGGGGCAGTGCCGCCCCTCCTCGAGCACCTTCAGCTCGGCACCCGGTAGACAGGCCTTCGCCGCTTCGAGTTCGCCCGGCTCGGTGCGAGGATCTCGGGCGCCGTGAAGCACGAGGGTCGGCGTCCGAAGCTCTCCAAGCCTGCCGTCGAAGAGGTCTTCGTGCGAATGCGGCGTTTCGCGGATGCGCCGCCACACCTCCCCGCCGAGTCGCATCAGCTCCTGCCAGGAGTCGTCGCCGTGCTCTGCCGCCATCACCTCGGCCACCCTCGCCCCGAGAGACCAGGGGGCGACCTCCATGGCGCGGAAGAAGTCGACCGAACGCGGCTTGGCCCGCTCGTAGTGCAGCGCCTCGAGAACGAGCGCCCGACATCGCTCGGGAGCCAACAGGCCGATCCAGGCGGCAATGCACGCTCCATCGCTATGGCCCCACAACCACGCCCGCTCGAGGCCGAGAGCGTCCATCACGGCGAGCGTCTCGTGCGCGGCCTGCCGGTGAAAGTCGAGCGACAAAGGCGCCTCGCGCCGTCCTGATCGGCCGTAGCCGATCCGGTCGGGGATGAGGATCCGGCAACTCGCTTCCAGAGCCTCGATCTGAACATCGAACGGGTAGATCGAGTAGCCCCAGCCACCGTGGAGATGGAACAGCGTCGGCTGGTCGCGACCCTTCTGTCCGAACTGGCGGCAGTGGATCGTGTGGCGGGCGCCTTCGAGTTCGATCTCGATCCGCATGGCGACCCACTCTAGCGGCCGCCCGGCCCTCGGGAGGGCGGCGAGAGGATCAGGGCGAACGGTCGCCGTCGAGCAGCCGCCACATCGTCTCGGCGAGGTCGGCATTCTTGAGTGGATGGCCCGGGTCGAGCTTGCGGGCTCGATTCGGGCCGGGCCAGTCGTGCGTCCCTTCCGGGTAGGCGAGGAGGGTGACCCGACGCTCCGTCGACTCGGCGCACCAGGCGGTCGTCTCATAGGCGTCGTCGGTCGCGGTAGGGGTGGTCGGCTCCTCTTGGCAGCCGTTGGCCTCGGCCCACCAGCGGGCCGAGCCGACGGCACCGAGCAGGGGTGAGTTCTCGCGCTTCGTGCCGCCCGCTTCGTACCCGGAGTCGAAGGGCAGCCTCGGGTCCTCGAGCCCATGAGCGATCACCGCGGGCACGGCCGTCTCGGGCGACGGCATCGTCCATCGGCCCTCCAGGCCGCCGAGGCTGATCGAGGAAGCCCAGATACCGAGCCCGGCAAGCTCGTCGGCGCGCGTGGCGGCGTACCAGTACGCGAGCATGCCGCCGTTGGAGTAGCCGATCACGTAGTGCCGATCGGGATCGATCGGGTAGGCCTGCGACACCCAGTCGCGCACCCGGTCGAGGAACCCCGGGTCGTCGAGCCCGATTCTTCTTGCCCGCGCACAGCAGTACCCGCCGTTCCAGTGCCGTAGCGCCGAGAAGATGCCCATGCCGTTCGGATAGGCGACGAAGAAGCCGTGTCGATCGGCCGCTTCGCTGAGCGCGCTCTGTGTCTCGAAGATCCTCGCGGTCGCCACCCCTCCGTGGAGCGCGACGACGAGCGGGTAGGTCCGACTCGGGTCGAAGCCCTTCGGAACGTGCAGCCGCAGGCTGCGGCGGAACGGCCCGGCCTTCTCGGCGACGACGATCTTCTCCGAGGTGCCCGGTGCGATCGCGACCTCTCTGGCGACCTCGAGGGTCGGTGGAACCTGCCGGTCGGCGGCCTCCACCGACAGAGAGGATGTCTGCGAAAGGAGGGCGAGGAGCGCGAGAGAGCGAAGCCGGGTCATGTGCCCTACTTCGTGTCCGGCCCGCAAACGGTTCAAGCCGACCGGCGCGCCATGCCGCTCACCGGCAGGCTCCCGCCGTCAGTCGCCGACGATTGGCAGCACGATGCGCGACGGGTACTGCGTCGAGTGGTGCACCGCGTTGTGCGCCGTCACCCCCTCGGTCTCGTCCCAGTTGTTGCCGCCGGTGTTGAGGTTGCGGTCGTAGCGCGGGAAGTTGCTGCTCGAGACCTCGACCCGCACGCGGTGTCCCTCGTCGAAGATGTTCGAGGTCGAGAGCGGGCCGAGTCGGATCTCGTAGACCTCGCCGTCCTCCATCCAGACTTCGCGGTCGAACCCTTCCCGATAGCGCGCTCTCAGGATCGCGTCGTCGAGATTGAAGGCACGGCCCTCCCGGTCGACGTCGATCAGCTTGACGGTGAAGTCGGTGTCTCGCGCATGGGAGCTGACGTAGAGCACGACTTCGACGAAGCCGGAGACCTCGGTCGCCTCCGTGAACGGCTCCGAGGTGTAGACGAGGACGTCCTGCCGCGCTTCGACCGGCCGCTGATCGAACGAGCCCTCCGGCTCGCCCCCGAGGCAGCAGAAGTTGCCACCGCGGGTCGGCACCGGAACCATCGGGTCGTAGGTGAAGCGGTCGACGTCCGAACCGTCCCCCGCCGGGTCGGCGATCAACACCCCGTCACCGAAGAGGCTGTTGGCGCCGTCGCCGCTGCCGAGGTAGAGGGTCTTCGCCCGGGTCGCCGGCGGCCAGTCGGGCGCCGTCTTCCACCCCTTCTCGGGAGCGTCCCCCATGGCGAAGTAGCGCACCCGGGGGGTCTCGCTGTCGTAGCGCCCGGCCTCCTCGTCGCTCGGCTCCTTGAGGAAGCGGTCGAGGAAGTCGAAGACGATGTCGTCGAAACCGAAATCGACCGTCCCCATGTTGCGCTCACCGACGATCAGCGGGTCGGTCAGCCGGTACATCGCGCAGTGCGCAGACGGGGCGACGATCATGTACTGGTGGTCGCGCACGTCCTCGTCGGCGTTCTCGCGCACGTGCCGGAAGAGCTCGAGATTCGGTGAGACCCCGAGGTCGTACCAGGAGTTGACCCACAGCGCCGGCACCGAGAAGCCCTCGTCGTCGTGGTAGAGACCCCTCTCGTACCAGGCAGGGTCGTCCGGCAGCCGCTGCGTCGCGGCAGCGAAGAGCCCGGGGCCGCCGCCGTTGCGCTCCATCATCCCGACGACCGGCAGGTCGTGCAGCCGGGCGCCCCAGTCGACGCTCGGCGGCCGCGCCGCGAGATCGAACCAGCGCGCGATCCGCTCGAGCTCGTCGCGCGTGGCGTCGGCCGGGAAGGTCGGCCGCGGCGACACCTGCTCGCCGAAGAGCCACACCACCATCGGCATCTGAATCGCCCCGCCGCGGTAGAAGTTGCCCTGCTCGAAGTACGGCCCCATGCGCCCGATGCCCGCGCCTTGCCCCATCGGCACCGCGGCAGCATGAGCCGGATGGTCCATGGCGGCGAGCCCCATCTGCCACTCCGCCGTCGACGAACACCCGAGCGTCGCCACCTTGCCGCTCGACCACGGCTGGTCGGCGATCCAGGTGAGCGCGTCGTAGCCGTCGGTGCGTGGATGCCCGAGGATCTCCCACTCGCCCTCCGAGAAGAACTTGCCGCGCTCGTTCTGCACGACGAAGGCGTACCCGTTGCGGATCGAATCGAGCGCGTACTTGAGCCGCGCGTTCGGCCGCGCCGGATTCGAGCCGGCGAGCTCCGAGAAGTTGTACGGGGTGCGCCAGAAGACCGCAGGCACCGGGCCGGTGCGGCTCTTCGGCAGGTAGATCTCGGTGGCGAGGTGGACGCCGTCGCGCATGGGGACCTTGACCATGCGGAGGATCTCTGCCTCGCGGTGGAGGTCGGCCTGGCGCACTGCGTCAGAGACGCGGTGGATCTGGGCGGTGGCCGCGGTGGAGAGGAGTGCTGCCAGGAGAGCGGCAGGGAGAAGCCCGAGAACGGGGCTGGACGGGAACCAACCGGTCAGGGTTCGAGGTTTCATATCGACCATTCTGTACCGACGTGCCTTCCGGCGCCGCCCGGGATCGGCGATTCAGAAACGGTTCAGGGCCAGCGTTCGGACGCCCTCGGAGCGGCGGACCCTAGGCTCTCACTGCAGCAATCGGTGTGATCGCAGAACGGATCGAAGCATGAACAAACAACGGGAACCTCTCTTGCGGGGGAACCCGTTGACCGTGGGCTAGCAACTCTTCTTCCTTGCTGTCTTCTGTTTCAAGCAGTGCCGGTTCGTCTTCGCGCCACCGTTTCGCGGGCGGGGGCGCCGGCATGTCCCTAGGAGGAGGAACGTTCCATGCGATCTGCAACGATGACTACCGCCGGACTGCTTTGTCTGGGTGCGAAGACGGCTCTCGGGATCCTTCGCGGCCGATGTCTTCCGGTGCTCCGTTTCGCCATTCCTTTCGTACTGGCGCCTTCACTTGCCTCGCCGTGCCAAGCACAGGCTGTGGACGAGGCCGTGCCGAGCGCGGCGGAGGCCTGGATGGCGGATATCCAATCGCTGAATCGATTGTTGCGTGAGCATCACCCGGATCCCTTCTTCCAGACCGGCGAGGGTCGTTGGCGTGACGGTCTGCAAGAAGCTCGTGATCTCGTCCTGGCGGGTGGCTCGGATGTCGAGATCACTACGACCCTGATGTCGGCCGTGGCGGGGCTTCGTGACGGCCACACTCGACTCGAGCCGGTCGGCATCGACGGCTTTGCGGTCTGGCTGCCATTGCGCTTCTACGAGTTTGACGACGGGGTGTACGTGACGGTCGCGGCAGAGCAACACGCCGAGCTCATCGGTCGACGTCTGGTAAGGGTGGAGCAACTACCAGTCGAGGAGGTGCTCGCGAAGGTCACGCTGGCCACGGCGGGCGACAACGCGCTTCAGGTGAAAGAGGGCGCCGCTGCGCTCCTCTCAAACGTGGGGCTGCTCTCCGCCCTCGGTGTCACGGACCCGTCGACCGACGCTGTGTCCCTCGCCTTCGAGCATGGTGATGGCACTACCGAAACCCGTCGCCTGCCGAGGATCCACAGCGAATACTCGGCGAACTACAGAAACTGGGGAGAGCTCTTCGGGCCGCCGTTCGAGCCTTTCGACAACTACAGGACGCCGTTTGACGGTGGCAAGCCTCCGCTGGCCTACCGCGACCCGCCGGCGGCAGAGGATGCGCCGTTCTACGCGAGCCGGAAGCCCTTCTGGGCACGGCTGGATCAGGCTCAGACAGTCCTTACGTTCCAGTTCAACTTCTTCGCCGACATCGGGGATATAGGTTGGGACGACTTTCGTGCCCGGATGTGGGACATGGTCGATCGGGCGCAGCCGGAGCGGTTCGTCATCGACCTGCGTTACAACTTCGGTGGCGACGGTCGGATGGTGACCGCCTTCGTCAATGAGCTGCTGGCCAGGCCGAGGTACGCCAACGACAATCGTCTCGTCGTGCTGACCGGTCGCCAGACCTTCAGCGCCGCCGTCATGCTGGTGGCCGAGCTCATCGACCACACGGACGCCGTCTTCGTGGGAGAGCCTCCCGGTGCTCCGTTGAACAGCTACGGCGATCCGATCTCGCTGAGGCTGCCGAGCGGTCGGCTGGAGCTGGTCGTGTCCACGCTGTACTGGCAGTTGGGGCACCCGGCGGATCGAGCGAAGATCCTTCCGATCCACCTCTGTGTACAACCAAGAGCCTCCGACTACTTCGCGGGTCGGGACGTGGCTTGGGATCTCGCAGCACGTGAGGATCTCGTGGAGATCCGAGCGCAGGAGAAACTCTGCGAGGACGGGGGATCGGCATCGCCAATGGGCTCGTGACGAATCGGGTTCGAATCCCGCTCGACGAGAACTGTCGTCGTCGAAGTGCGCGTCCGAACCTCAATGGCGGAGGGGGCGGGATTCGATGGGCCCGTCTTCCTTCGGAAGCCGGTCGTCCGGCTTCGCCGGCCGATGAGCCCGTTGTTCTCGGTTCGCTCGCTCACCGCTCGCTCACGGCGGGTTCGAATCCCGCTCGACGAGAACTCTCGTCGTCGAGATGCGGGCTCGAACCTCAGTGGCGGAGGGGGCGGGATTAGAGGGCCCGTCTCGCGTTGCGAGCCGGTTGTCCGGCTTCGCCGGCCAAGGAGCCCAATTGTTCTCGGTTCGCTCGCTCACCGCTCGCTCACGGCGGGTTCGAATCCCGCTCGACTAGAACCATCGTCGTCGAAGTGCCGGTCCGAACCTCAATGGCGGAGGGGGCGGGATTCGAGGGGCCCGTCTTCCTTCGGAAGCCGGTCGTCCGGCTTCGCCGGCCGATGAGCCCGTTGTTCTCGGTTCGCTCGCTCACCGCTCGCTCACGGCGGGTTCGAATCCCGCTCGATGAGAACTCTCGTCGTCGAGATGCGGACTCGAACCTCGGTGGCGGAGGGGGCGGGATTCGAACCCGCGGACCGCTTGCACGGTCGCTGGTTTTCAAGACCAGTGCTTTCGACCACTCAGCCACCCCTCCGCGGCGGCTGAGTGTATCGGCCGGCTGCGGCGGGACCGAACCCCGGAGGTGGTGATGCCGTAGTGTCGGGGGAGGACTGGCGAGAGATGAGCGGGGATCGGCTGCGGCGGTTGGGGTGCCGGAGCACCGGGGCGGTGCTGCTGGCGGCGCTCCTGTGCGCGGGGGTGGCGGGCGCCGAGGCGGTGGTGCTGGACGAAGGGCTTCTAGAGCGTGGCTCGTTGACCCTCGGTTCCTGGCGTTTCCAGGCCGGGGACGATTCCGCGTGGGCGGCGCCGGCGTTCGATGACTCTGATTGGCCGGACGTGGCTCCGGATCTGCGGGCGTCGGGGACTCCCGAGGACTGGGAGGGGGAGGGCTGGTTCCGGCAGTGGCTGGACGTCTCGCCTGGGCTCGCGGAGGTACCGTTGGCACTCGATCTCCTGCTCCACGGCGTGACCGAGGTCTACCTCGACGGTGAGCTGCTGGCGCGCTACGGCGAGACGGTCGACGGCGGGAAGGAGCCGCGGCGCCAGCCTCACGCGTTGCACCTGACGCTAGAGCCGGGTCGCCACCTGCTGGCGGTGCGCTACGCCAACCCGGAATGGCAGCGATTCCACGCCATCGGCTGGCGCGCCGGGTTCACGGCTCGCCTCGGCGAGAGCACGGCGGTCGCTGCGGCCGAAACGAATGCCTCGCGCAGCGCGCGGGGGTGGGCGGCGCTCTTCAGCGGCGTCTACCTCTCGTTCGCCGTCCTCCATTCGTTGCTCTTCGTCTTCTGGCCGCGGTTCCGCGAGAACCTCTTCTTCGGGCTCGTCTGTTCGTGCGCGGCGGCGCTGGCGTTCCTGCTCTTCTACAAGTACGAGGTCGCGGATCCGCGCTTCGTCCTCTTCTCCGAACCGGCGATGAACGTCTGCGGCATCTGGTTCGGCCTCTTTGCGGTGCGCTTCGTCTACGGCGTCTTCTACGACCCGCTGCCACGGCGTTGGCGGTGGATGGCGATCCTGGGCGTCGCCCTCGCCCTGTGGGGGTGGTTCGATGTCGCCGGGTCGCAGCAGGCGGTCTTCCTGACGATGCTGGCGTCGAGCCTCGAGGTGATCCGGGTGGTGGTGCTGGCGATGCTCCAGCGACGTCCCGGGAGCGCGGTGCTCGGGGCCGGGGTGATCTCCTTCGGCGCCGGCTTCACGATCGGGGTGCTTGCGCTCCTCGGGACGTTGCCGACCACCCGGTTCCTGACGACGCTCGTACCCTTCTTCTCGTTGATCGGCCTGCTGCTGTCAATGTCGATCTACCTGGCGCTCGACTTCGCTCGTACGCAGCGCGAGCTGCGCGAACGTCTCGAGGAGGTGGAGCGGCTCTCCGAGGAGAAGCTCGAGCAGGAACGCCGGGCGCGCAAGGAGGAGGTGGCGCGCGAGCTGCTGGCCGCCGAGCTCGAGGAGGCGCGCCAGTTGCAGCTCTCGATGCTGCCGCGAGCGCTCCCCGAGCACCCGGGTCTCGAGATCGCGGCACGGATGGAGACGGCGACCGAGGTCGGTGGCGACTACTACGACTTCCTCGAGTCGAAGGACGGAGCCCTCACCTTCGCGGTCGGGGATGCCACCGGGCATGGGCTGCGAGCCGGCACGATGGTGACCGCGGCCAAGAGTCTCTTCCTGGCGCTCGCCGGCGACGGCGATCTCGGTTCACGGCTCGATCGCGCCAACGTGGTGCTCAAGCAGATGCGCCTCAAGCGGCTGGCGATGGCGCTGACCCTGGGACGCTACGAGGAGGGGCGGCTCGAGCTCGCCTCGGCCGGGATGCCGCCGATCTACTGCTACCGGGCGGCGGCCGGAGAGGTCGAGACGATCGAGCTGCCGGCGATGCCGCTCGGGGCGATGCTCGGTGCGACGAGCGCTACCGGCGGGGTGGAGCTGGCGCCGGGGGACACGCTCTTCTTCGCGAGCGACGGCTTCGCCGAGCGGCTCGACGACAGCGACGAGATGCTCGGCTACGAGCGGGCGGAGACGATCTTCTTCGGGCTCGGTGGGCGGTCGGCGGACGAGGTCGTCGACAGGCTGTGGGCCGAGTGCGAGCAGTGGGCCGGCGGCCGCGCTCTCGACGACGACGTCACCCTCGTGGTCCTTCGGAGGGTTTAGCTAGTCAGGCCGGAACCGCTCGGCGTCGGCGTGCACCAGCCCTGCCGCCGAGCTCCCCGGGTTGACGGCCAGGTAGTCGCCGACGAGGGCCCAGCCGAGGGTGTACCCGGTCCATCTCGGGATCTCGCCGCCGGTGCCGAAGAACCAGGCATCGAAGTCGTAGCTCGTCGAGTCGAACTCCATCGCGGCGGTCGCCATCCACATCGGGATGTCGCCTGGCGGCAGCGCCCGCACCCAGGGCGGACGGGGTGGGCCGTAGACCTCCTGGGAGAAGCGGTCGGCGAGCCCTTCGGAGACCAGTGCCTGGAGCAGTGTGTTGCCGTAGCCTGGGCCGCGGAAGCGCGCGGCGTGGTGGTACTCGTGGGCCGCGATCGGCGGCAGGCGAGCTTCCAGGTCGGCTTCGGGCAAGGTCGGATCGACGACGATCAGGACGTCGTTCGGGCCACGGGCGAAGCCGCCGACGCCCCAGCCCGGAATCACCCGAGCCGGGTCGGTGGACACCTCGGCGCGCGTACCGTCGATCGGGATGCGCGGCGCCGAACGATTGAAGGCGTCGCGCAGGAGTGCCAGCACCGTGGCCTGCTGATCTGGCGACAGGCCGCCGTCGCCGAAGGTGACGGCGAGGCCGGTGCCCCCGCTGCCGCCGCCGGGGTCGGTCGGGGACCCGGAGGTACTGCAGCCGGCCACGGCCAGCGCCAGAGCGCAGGCGAGGAAACGCCCGCCGGGCAGGGTTCTAGCTCCCGCCGTCCTTCGGCTTCACTTCGAGCTGATTGTCGACCCGCTCGACCCCCTTGGTCGCGAGCGCCAGCTTCTCGGCTTCGTCCTTGGCCGCCTGGCTGCGGACCGCGCCGGTCAGCAGAACAACCCGGTCCTGGACGTCGACGTCGATGTTGAACGGGTTGAGCTCGGGATCGGCGGTGATCTTCGACTTGACCTTGGTGGCGATGGCGGCGTCCGAGAAGTAGCCGTCGTCCGATTCGTCGTGGCCGACGACGACGATGGCGTTGCGCACGCTGACGACCCCCTTCGTCGAGCGGGCGTGCTTCTCCGCCTCGGCCTTGGCGGCGGGCTTCTCGACCTTGCCGCGCAGCACCACTTCGCCGTCGGTCGTATCGACGTCGATGTTGAACGGATTGACCTCCGGGTCGGCGGCGATCTTGGCGGTGATCTTGGAGGTGATGGCGGCGTCGCTCGCCTGGTCGCGGACCGGGCGGGTCGAGGAGCAGGCGGTCGTCAGCAGCACGCCGGCGATGCCGGCGACGACGAAGAGTCGGGTGAGACGCATGGTTCGGGAAGTCCCCCTTCTGAGAGGTGCAGAGCGGTTCAGGCACGGCGCGGACGCGCCGGAATGCATTCTACGGTGCGAGGTACGATCCGCGGATGAGCGCTCTTCGCAACCGACTCGCCCTCCTCGTCGCCCTGTCGCTGGCGGCCTGCTCGACCTCGGTGTCGGCGCCGCCGGTGGAGATTCAATACCGCCCGTCGCTGGTCGGCATCGGCAAGATCCTCCGCATCACCAACCGGCACAGCGAGGCGCTGACCGGCGTCGAGGTGCGGATCGAGAACCCGAACGGCGACGTCAGGAACCACGCCTTCGCCTCGTTGGCGGCGGGGGCGACCGAGGAGCTCGGCTGGAAGAAGCTCGACGGCTTCGAGATCGAGGCCGGCGCCGAGGTGACGTTGCGCGCCGAGGGGTTCGTGCTGCCGACGAAGGTCGTGCTGCCGGAGGAGGAATCTTGAGGCGTGCGGTGTTGGTGAGGGGACTGGTGACGGCTCTGGTGGCCGTCGGCGCCTGGGCGGCGGTGGCCCAGCAGGAGCGCCCGGAGTCGGACGTCCCGCCAATCCCGTTCTACGAGTACGACCCGCCGTCGACCCTCGTCGTCCCGGAGACGGAGATCTCCCGCGCCCGCTACCCGTTCATCGACGTCCACAACCATCAGTTCCGGATGGGGGAGGGGCAGGATCTCTCCGAGGTCGTGACAGCGATGGACGAGCTCAACATGGGGGTGATGGTCAACCTGAGCGGCCGGGGGTTCCGGCGAGTCGAGCTGCCGGACGGCTCGACGCAGTTCGATCTGCAGCCGCCGGAGTACCTCGCCTCGGCGATCGCGAACGCGCGCGAGAACGCGCCCGGCCGCTTCGTCGTCTTCACCAACCTGAGCCTCGCCCGCTTCGGCGAGGAGGGATGGACCGAGAACGCCGTTGCCGAGCTCGAGGCCGATGTCGCCGCCGGTGCGGTGGGACTCAAGATCTACAAGGGGCTCGGCCTCGACTCGAAGGACGTCGACGGCAACCGGATCGCCGTCAACGACCCGCGCCTCGGCCCGGTGTGGGCGAAGTGCGGTGAGCTGCAGATTCCGGTCCTCATCCACACCGGTGAGCCGGCGTCGTTCTGGCATCCGAAGGACGGCAACAACGAGCGGTTGCAGGAGATGCACGAGCGCCCCGGGCGCTACCGCGATCCGGCCGAGTACCCGTCGTGGGAGGAGATCATGGCGGAGCAGCACGACGTCTTCCGCCGCCACCCGGAGACCAACTTCATCAACGCGCATCTCGGCTGGCTCGGCAACGACCTCGCCCGTCTCGGCGCGCTGATGGACGAGCTGCCCAACATGTACACCGAGATCGGCGCCGTGCTGGCGGAGCTCGGCCGGCAGCCGCGCTTCGCCCGCGCCTTCCTCATCCACTACCAGGACCGGGTGATGTTCGGCAAAGACAGCTGGAACCCGGAGGAGTACCACACCTACTTCCGGGTGCTCGAGACCGCCGACGAGTACTTCCCCTACTACCGCCGCCGCCACGCCTTCTGGCGCATGTACGGGCTGTCGCTGCCGGACTACGTGCTGCGCAAGCTCTACTTCGAGAACGCGCTCGAGGTCATTCCGGGGATCGACCGGTCGCTCTTCCCGGGGCCCCAGTACTGAGGGAGGCGGAGCGAGACGTTCCGGCTACAGGTAGCCGAGCGACCGCAGCAGCTCGGTCATCTCGGGGTCGAGGGGATGGTCCGCGGCGCTCGCTTCGAGCGCGGCGATCATGCGGTCGAGCAGCTCGCGTTCCGGCCCCTCTGCGAGGAGGGCAGGCCTCGTCTCCCCGGGGTCGCGGGCGAGGTCGAAGGCCGCCACCTTGCCGCTCTGGCGCAGGTACTTCGTCCGCCCGCGCCACAGCGCCACTGCCGGCCGGTCGCCGATGCCGTACCAGTCGTGCCACATGGCGCTCTCGAACGCCTGCGAGACGACCGGCCGGCGACGGATCGGCTCTCCCAGGAGCAGGTCGTGGACGGCCAGCGCCGAGATCGGGGACTCGAGCTTGCGGCGACCGCGACCGTCGCGAGCGAGAACGACGAGCGGGACGCGCGTGATCTCCTCGTAGAGGAAGGGCCCGGCGTGGCCGAGGAGACGGTGGTCGCCGAGGTGTTCACCGTGGTCGGAAGTGACGACGAGGAGGAAGCCGTCCTCGAGCCAGCCACCCTCGCGCAGCCTTCGCATCACCCCTCCGAGGTGGGCGTCGGCGCGCCAGACACCGTAGTCGTAGACGTCCCCCAGATGCTCGAGCATCGCCCGCTCGCGGTTCGGCGGCATGGTGCCGCGAATGTAGTTGCTGCGCTGGGGGTTCGCCTCGCCCGGCCGCTGAGAGAAGCTCAGGTAAGGGCGCGCGGGCAGCCAGTCGAAGCGGTCTTCGGGGATCGCCGTCCACGGCCTGTGAGCCTCGATCAGGTTGACGAACAGGAAGAGGGGCTGCTCGCGGTCGAGCCCGGCGAGGGTCCTCTCGAGGAGCGGAAGGAGCCGGGGGCCCGACAGGTCACCGAACTTCCGGCCGTGGTGGGCGACACCGAAGCCGCGGGTGAGCCCCGACGCCGGGGAGATCAGCGGGTTGCCCGAGACCGAGACCGTCTGGTAGCCGCGCTGCGACAGCACCTCGGCGACCGTCGGCAGGCGGTCGTCGAGCGGCCGCGCCGAGGTCTCGAGGCCCCGGCGGCTCTCCTGGGTCCCCAGGTCTCCCATGCCTGCGCCGTGGACTGCCACGTCGGCACCGGTGAAGAAGCTCGCGTGGGATGGAACCGTCCAACTCGACGGAGCCTGCGCCCGGCACTCGCAGGTCGCCGCCGAGCGCTCGCAAGTGCGCTCGAGGAACGGTGAGGTCGGCCGCTCGTAGCCGCACAGCGAGAGCCGGTCCGCACGGACGTTGTCGAGCACCACGAAGACGATCGTCGGTGGCGTCGTCTCCGACGAGACGTCCCGCTCGCAGCCGGCGAGCACGAAGAGGAGCGCCAGGCAGGCGGCGACGAAGACCTGCGGGGAGAGCCCGGTCAGGCGCCTCGCAAACGGCCGGCGAGCGTCAGATGCAGCTCGCGCGGGACGCCCTGCTTGTTCGGACGATGTGACCGGCCTTGCCGGCGTACGGACTCGGCGTGACGGTGAGCGCATGTCTGCAACTCCGATTCTGTCGTGTTTGTGCGATGGAGCCCGGGGATCGGGCGGAAAAGACCTCCCGGCCGCGGCACTCCGGATGGGCGAGCGCCCAATGCCGCGACCGGGAGTGAGGAGAGGTCAATCGTCGTAGCGATGCCGGCTCTGTTCGGAGCCGTCGCTGCGATGAACGACCAATTGGGATGGAGCCTGCTCACCCGCGAGTTCGCGAGCGGCGGCCAAACCTTCTTCCTTGGTGTCGAAGTGCGCCTCCGCGCCGAGGGCTCCTTCGAGGGTCAGTTTCCAACCCTCCTCTTGCGGCTCGAGGTGGTAGACGTTCATCGCATCACCCTCGCCGCGGGCCGGCCTCAGCTTGCGAATCGCGGCGACTCCGAGAGCTACTGCGGCCGCGGCACCCACGCCAGCGGCGACCTGCTTCTTGTCGAGCTCGGCCACCTTGTTCGCGATCTTGCCGGTCAGCGAGCCTTGCTCGCGCAGGCCCAGCTGCTGCTCCCACGCCTCGACCTCGGCCTCCGCTTCGGCACGCTGGCGTCCGTAGTGCTGCTGAAGCAAGCCGACGAGCTGGTCCTTCTGACCTTCGACCTTGTCGAGGTCGTCGTCGGTGAGTTCGCCCCACATCTCGCGGGCCTTGCCCTTGAGCTCGTTCCACTTTCCCTGGAGCCACGGCTTGTTCAGTACAGGCTTGTCGATACTCATGTCGTTGTGCTCCGGTCCCTCAGCCGTTCTCAGTCTGGAGCTGATTGGCGACACGGATCACGCCCTCGGTGTCGCGCGCGAGCTTCTCGGCCTCGGCTCGCGCGGCGTTGTCCTTGACGCGGCCCGAGAGCGTCACGACGCCATCCTGCGTATCGACGTCGATGTTGAAGGGATTGAGCTGCGGGTCGGCGATCAGCTTGGCCTTGACCTTGGTCGTGATCCAGGCGTCGGAGCCCTCTTCGTCGTCCTCGTACTTCTCAGGGACGACGCGAATCTCGTTGTGAACGCTGCGTACTCCCTTGGTGGCGCGAGCATGGCTTTCCGCCTCGGTGCGGGCGAGTTCCTTCTCCACCTCGCCACGGAGCGTCACGACACCGTCCATGGTGTCGACGTCGATGTTGAACGGGTTGATCTCCGGGTCCGCGGCGAGCTTCGTGGTGATCTTCGTGGTGATGGCGCTGTCGTCCAGCTGCTCACCGGCAGTCTGGGTCGAGGCGCAGGCCGCGCCCAGCAGCACGACGGCGCCGAGGGCCAGCAGACCGAGTCTCGGTCTGTCGAAACGGTTCATCTCGGGGTCTCCTTCTCTTCGTTTCAATGGCAAGGGACATCCGCCGGCGGAACCGACGGAATCGATATCTGGACTGTTGAAGAGCAGAAGTCGTGCCAACGTGCTCCGGCCGGCCGCACGGGCCTGAGAACTCCTGCGAGGCGCCCGGGTCGGCTTCGGATCGGGTCGCCGGGCGTGTACTTCCTGCGCGGTGTTCGCAAGAAGTGCACGCCCGGCTCACCTCAGACGCCGCGTAGCAGGTGCATCAGCAGGCTGGCGGCGAAGACCACGAGGAACACGAAGAAGAGGATCTTCGCGATGCCCGCCGCTGCCCCCGCGACGCCGCCGAAGCCGAGGAAACCGGCGATCAGCGCGACGACCAGAAAGATCAGGGACCATCGAAGCATTGAGGACTCCTTTCCCCGACACCGCGGAATCTTTCCCCGACACCGCGGATTCACGTCGGATTTGGGTTGGGAAACGCGTTGTCGCAAGGAACGCGCCAGCCTGTGGGAAGCGTTCTTGCAAAGGGAAGAGTCGGGTCGAAACACCACCGACGAACTTCCAACCCTGGAGGCACTCCACTTGGCTCCCCGACTGCTGTTGGCCGATCACCCTTCTCCGGCTCGCGACGCGCTGACCGAACTTCTCCGTCGGGCCGGCTGCGAAGTCGAGTGCGCCCCCGACCAGGAAGCTGCGCTGACTCTGGTCGGAGAGCGTTCCTACGCGGTCGTGATCGTCGATCTCGGGCTGAGGGGCCCCCGCTCGCCCGGGGCGCTCCGGCAGCGCCTTCGTGATCGTTGTGGTCGAACGACGTCCTTCCTCGCCGTCGGAGTGGGACGTCGGCGCAGAGACCTCGAGAGGGCGGACGAGGCGGGGTTCGCCGAGTACTTTGCCAAGCCCATCGACGTGGATTCGCTGCTGGAGTTGATCGCCGGCGTCGAAGAGCGGCCGCCGGCGAGTGCGCGCGCGGTCGCCGAGGTCGATTAGCCCCAACCTGTCGAGATTGTCAGGCCAGGCATTCCGGTAGGATTCCTCGGTCTTTCCCCTGGAGCTTCAGAAACGTATGAAGATGGAGTCGCGCCCGTACGCGCTCGATCAGAGGATCCGGCGCATCGCCGATCTGATGGATGTCGGTGTGCTCCTGCTCAGCGGTGCGAAGGAGCTCGACTTCGCCAGTCGACGGGCTAAGCAGATCCTCGGATTGGGACCGGAGGACGAAGAGCGATGGAACGAACTGCTGGAGTTGCTGGAGGAGAGCGTCTCGCGTTCGTGGACCGATCGGATCGACGGCGAGATCGTCGATCTCCCCTGGTGCCACGGCGAGGATTCGGTGCAACTGACCGTGCAGATCTATCTCCTCTCGGAGGACGAGTGTGAGGGCTTCCTGCTCATCGTCCGCAACCGCTCCCTGCAGCGGGCACTCGAGACCGACCTCGCGCTGGCTGCTCAACAGCGCAACCTGGACCGGCTCTACCTTGGCCTGGCCCACGACCTGAGGTCGCCTCTCAACAGCATCGTCCTGCACCTCGAGCTGCTCAAGAGTGGCGGCGAGGACGGGGAGGATCGGCCGAGCCCGCAGATGGCCGAGCGCCTCGAGGTACTCGAGGAAGAGACGCGGCGGCTCTCCCAGGCCCTCGACGCGGTCCTCGCTCAGACCGTCCAACCGACCTCCGAAGCGGCGCAGTTCGATCTGCGGGAGCTGGTGGGGGAACTCGCCGGCTTGCTCCACGGCCAGCTGCGCCAGCAAGGCGTGGAGCTCGAGATCAGCCTCGCTGAGGAGGAGCTGCTCGTCTCGGCGCGCAAAGACCGGCTCCTGCGAGCTCTGCTGAACGTCGCTGTGAACGGAGTGGAGGTCTCCGGCGACGGGGACGAGCTGACCCTTTCGACTGGGCGCGACGGCGAGTGGGCGACCCTCCGTGTCGGCGACCGTGGCCCGGGCATTCCGTCGCCGGTCCAGGAGCGCGTCTTCGATCTCCACTTCACGACCAAGTCGAGCGGCAGCGGCCTCGGTCTCTATGTGGCCCGGACAGCGGTCGAAGCGGAGGGCGGGACGCTCGACGTGCAGGAGACCTCGCCCGAGGGGACGGTCTTCGAATTGAGGATGCCGCTGGTCGACGGAGACGAGGCTTGAGCCGCGCACTGATCGTCGAGGACGAGAAGGCTTCCCTCGATGCGCTCGTGGAACTGGTGCGGCGAGCCGGCTTCGAAGCCCGGGCGGCCGCGACTGTCGAAGACGCTCGTGAAGCACTCGCGGACGATTTCGACGTCATTCTCTGCGACCTCGTGCTGCCTGACGGCAAGGGGACGGACCTCTTGCGGGAACACAGCGAGAAGGGCGGCACTGCCGAGTTCGTGGTCGTCACGGGCCGCGCGACTCTCGAATCCGCGGTCACGGCTCTTCGCGGAGGGGCGAGCGACTACCTGACCAAGCCGATCGACGTCGCGCGACTCGACGCGTTGCTCGAGCGTGTGCGCAAGACTGTCGAGCTGCGGCAGGAGCTGACGAGCCTGAGGGGGGAGCTGCGCGATCTCGGGCGGTTCGGAGAGCTCATCGGGGCGTCGTCGGCCATGCAGGAGGTCTACCGCCTGATCGAGAGGGTGGCACCTACCTCGACCTCGGTGCTCCTGATCGGCGAGAGCGGTACCGGGAAGGAGCTGGCGGCCCGGACCCTGCACCGGCTCAGCGGCCGGCGGCACGGCCCGCTCGTGCCGGTGAACTGCGGCGCCATCTCTCCCAACCTGATGGAGAGCGAGCTCTTCGGCCACGAGAAAGGAAGCTTCACCGGAGCTGCCAGAAAGCATAGAGGTCTTTTCGAGCAGGCGGACGGAGGCACGCTCTTCCTCGACGAGCTCACGGAGATGCCCGTCGATCTGCAGGTCAAGCTCCTGAGGGTGCTCGAGTCCAGCAGTGTGGTCAGGGTCGGTGGAGATCGCGAGATCAGCTTCGACGTGCGACTGCTCGCCGGCACGAATCGGGATCCGCTGCAGGCGGTCGAGGAAGGGCGACTGCGAAGCGACCTCTACTACCGTCTCAACGTGTTTGCGATCCCGATGCCGCCGTTGCGGGATCGCGCCGGCGACATCGAGCTGCTGGCAGCCGGCTTTCTCGATCGGCTCAATCGAGAGGAGGGAGAGTCGAAGCGCCTCTCCCTGGATGCGATTCGGAGCCTCGAGGCGCATCACTGGCCGGGCAACGTACGCGAGCTCAAGAACGCCATCGAGCGGGCGTTCATCCTCGCCGACGACGTGATCGATCGTGCTCAGCTGCCGGAGGCGGTCGTCGGTCAGACGGCGCGGGCAGGCTCGGCGCTTCATGTGCGGGTGGGAACTCAGGTCGCGGATCTGGAACGCCGTCTGATTCTCTCGACCCTGGAGCACACCGGCGGAAACAAGACGCAGGCGGCCGAGCTTCTGGGCCTCAGCCGAAGGACGCTCTACAACAAGCTCAAGAGTTTCGGGGGACAGGAAGCCGACTGACCCTGCCGCGACGGGAGCCGGTGAGACGTTCGAGCTAGAACCGCAGGTGCTTGACCGTGTGCCCCTGGTTGATGAGCTGACGCAGCGAGTCGATGCCGATCCTCAGGTGGAGATCGACGAATTCCTCGGTGACCTTGCGGTCACTCGTCTCCGTCTTCACACCCTCGGGCACCATCGGCTGATCGGAGACCAGCAGCAGCGCTCCGGCCGGAATCTTGTTGGCGAAGGCTACGGTGAAGACGGTCGCCGTCTCCATGTCGATCGCCATCGTGCGCAGCCGCCGCAGGTACTTCTTGAAGTCGTCGTCGTGCTCCCACACCCGGCGGTTGGTGGAGTAGACGGTGCCGGTCCAGTAGTCGCGCTCGTGGTCGCGGATCGTGGTCGAGATCGCCTTCTGAAGGGCGAAGGCGGGCAGCGCCGGCACCTCCTCCGGAAGGTAGTCGTTCGACGTTCCTTCGCCGCGCACGGCGGCGATCGGCAGGATCAGGTCGCCGAGCGAGTTCTTCTTCTTCAGGCCGCCGCACTTGCCGAGGAAGAGGCAGGCGCGCGGGCTGACCGCGGTCAGCAGGTCGAGAATGGTCGCGGCGTTGGCGCTCCCCATGCCGAAGTTGATCATCGTGATCCCCTCGGCGGTGGCGTTGGGCATCGGCCGGTCGCGACCTTCGATCTCGACGCCGTGCCAGTCGGCGAACTTCTCTACGTAGTTGTTGAAGTTGGTCAGCAGGATGTACTTGCCGAAGTCCTCCGCTGCCGTGCCGGTGTAGCGCGGCAACCAGTTGGAGACGATCTCCGGTTTGTTCTTCATCCTGCGGTCAGCTCTCCAGCAGCCGTCGGGCTGCGGCGACCACCCTCTCGACGGTGAAGCCGTACTCGCGAGCGAGGTCGGCCAGCGGTGCCGAGGCTCCGTAGCCCTCGACGCCGAGGACGGCCCCACGGTCGCCTACGTAGCGCTCCCAGCCGAGCGGTGAGCCGGCCTCGATCGCCAGTCTTCGTGGCTGGTCGGGCGGCAGCACGCTGTCGCGGTAGTCGCGGCTCTGGCGGTCGAAGAGCTCCCACGACGGGAGGCTCACGACCCGGGTTTCGATGCCGTCGGCCGCCAGGGCGTCGGCCGCCTCGAGGGCGAGAGGGACCTCGGAGCCGGTGGCGATCAGGACGAGATCCGAGCCGTCGCGCAGCAGGTAGCCGCCGCGACCGACGGCGTCGGTGCCCGCCTCCCGTGTGGCGGCGAGGATCGGCAGCTTCTGCCGGGTGAGGACGAGGGCGGTCGGCCCCTCCCGGTTCTCGACCGCCACCCGCCAGGCGCCGGCGGTCTCGTTGGCGTCGGCCGGGCGCACGACGGTGAGGTTGGGGATCGAGCGCAGCGACAGCAGTTGACTGACCGGCTGGTGGGTCGGCCCGTCCTCGCCGAGGAAGATCGAGTCGTGGGTGAAGACGTAGATCGCCGGCAGCCCCATCAGGGCGGCGAGGCGGATCGCCGGACGCATGTAGTCGGAGAAGATCAGGAAGGTGCCGCCGTAGGGGCGCAGCAACCCCGAGAGCGCCATGCCGTTCATCGCCGAGCCCATGGCGTGCTCGCGGACGCCGAAGAAGAAGTTGCGGCCGTCGAGGGCGGTGGCGGAAAACGCCTCGAGGCCGTCGATCCAGGTGTTGTTCGAGCCGGTGAGGTCGGCGGAGCCGCCGGTGAGCTCGCGCACCGAGCCGGCGATGGCGTTGAGCACCGCGCCGGAGGCCTTGCGCGTGGCGAGCGGGCCGTCCGCGGGGTCGAAGTCCGGCAGTGATCCGGGCCACTCTTCGGGCAGGCGGCCGTCGAGGCGCCGCGCCAGCTCGGCAGCCGCTTCGGGGTGGTCGGAGCGATAGTCGTCGAGCGACTCGACCCAGGCGGCGCGCCTCTGTGCCCCGCGCTCGGCGCGTTCCCGGAAGGCCCGACGCGCCTCGTCGGGGACGAGGAACGTCTCCTCCGGCCAGCCGAGATTGGTGCGCGTCGCAGCGACCTCGTCCGGCCCGAGAGGGGCACCGTGCGAGGCGGCCGTGTCCTGCTTGCCCGGACTGCCGTAGCCGATGTTGGTGCGGACGACGACCAGCGTCGGCCTCTCGCTCTCGGCGAACGCCGCCTCGATGGCGGCGTCGGTCTGGGCGAGGTCGTTGACGTCGTCGACGTGGAGAACGTTCCAGCCGTAGGACTCGTAGCGCTTGCCGACGTCCTCGGTGTAGGTGAGATCGGTCGAGCCGTCGATCGAGATCTGGTTGGCGTCGTAGAACACCTTCAGCTCACCGAGCTTCAGGTGACCGGCGAGTGAGCTCGCCTCGGAGGTGATCCCCTCCATCAGGTCGCCGTCGCTCGCCAGCACGACGATGCGGTGGCGGAACAGGTCGTATCCGGGCCGATCGAACTCGGCCGCCAGCATGCGCCGGGCGATCGCCATGCCGACCGCGTTGCCGAGCCCCTGGCCGAGCGGCCCGGTGGTCGTCTCCACCCCCGGCGTGTGGCCGTACTCCGGGTGCCCGGGAGTCTTCGAACCCCACTGGCGGAAGTCGCGCAGGTCGTCGAGCGAAACGTCGTAACCCGACAGATGCAGCAACGAGTAGATCAACGCCGAGGCGTGGCCGCAGGAGAGCACGAAGCGATCCCGGTCGGGCCAGGCGGGGTCGGCGGGGTCGTGGCGCAAGTGCCTTGTCCACAACAGATACGCCAACGGCGCCTGCCCCATCGGCGCCCCCGGATGCCCCGAGTTCGCCTTCTCGACCATGTCCACCGCGAGGAAGCGGATGGTGTTGATCGCCAACAGATCGAGGTCCGCCTCGGCCTCACTCATGAACGCATCCTCCGGGGTCCAGCGCCGCAATCACAGGATTCAGGTGCGCGGCGAGAGTAGCAGCCGAGTCTCTTTGACTCCACCCTGCGCCGCACCTACAATGCATCCCCTTGCGTCACCCCCGCGGAGAGGTGCCGGAGTGGCCGAACGGGGCTGCCTGCTAAGCAGTTGTCCGGGGTGACCTGGACCGAGGGTTCGAATCCCTCCCTCTCCGCCATATTTCTTCGCTCCGAAGTGGCTGCAGCCATGTTGGACTGCTGTGGGTTGCCTACGCCCTCTGGGAGGGATTCGAACCCTCGTATGCACGCCGGAGGCGTGCAAGGGAGCACAGTTCGCATCGGTCTTGCGAACGCAAGACCGAATCCCTCCCTCTCCGCCGACGCACTGGTCCTCCGGTGACGACCAGCAGGGCGCCAACGTTGGCGCCCGAGATGAGCGACGGTGCTCGAAGGGAGGGATTCGAACCCTCATCCGCGCGCCGGAGGCGCGCAAGACAATACAGTTCGCCTTCCGTTTGGCGAACGCCAAACGGATCCCTCCCTCTCCGTACGTCCTGGTCCTCCGGTGACGATCAGCAGAGCGCCAACGTTGGCGCCCGAGATCAGCGACGGTGCTCGAAGGGAGGGATTCGAAGCCTCGGTCGCGCACCGAAGGTGGGCACGAAAGACGGTGCGTCCCTCGTCTGGGCGAACGCCCCTACGGATTCCCCCTCTCCGTACGTCCTGGTCAGGCTGCCGCGATGATCTCGATCTCCACCAACCAGCCCGGATCGAGGGTCTGCACGACGATGGCTGTCGTCGGAATCCGGCGGCCCCCGAGGGCCGCCTGTCGAGCTTCGGCGTTCGCCTCCGCGTAGTCCGGGTCGGTCAGGTAGCTCGTGAGACGGACGATGTTGTCGGTCGTCATGCCGGCGCTGGCGAGAATCGCGCGGAGGTTGTCCCACACCAAGTCGAGTTGCTCGTCGATACCGGCTCCCGGTGTTCCGTCCGGTTCGAGGCCCATGGTGCCGGCGACGAACAGGGTTCGAGCGGCTCCGCTGACTTCGAGAGCGTGGCAGTAGTCGTCGGTGGCGGCGTACACACCTTCGGTCGGCGAGTGCGTCTTCATTCGCATCGGGTTCCTCCTCGAAAGGCGGCGAGGATACCCGCCGGAGCTGAGATCCGCCGGATTGCGCTTGGCGTGAGGAGTTCAGGTTAGGCCAGCTTGCCAGCCTCTCGGCCGAAGGCGGTCGATTCCTTTCCGGACCCGGAGCTTCAGACTCTTACAATGCACCGATGATCGTCGTCGGCTTTTCGGGCATTCCCAACGGCGAGTTCTACCGGCGGCGGTACGGCCTGAGGTTCGTGGGCCATGACTCGGCAGTAGCGCTGTTCGTCGACGGTCGGTTGACGTTCGCCTTGGAGGAAGAGCGCCCGACGCGTGCCAAGCACACGTCCGCCCTTCCGACGTCGGCGCTGGGGCTCGCTCTCGACTCCGCACAGCTTCGAGTCGAGGATGTCGATTGCTTCGTCTATCCCTGGCATGCGACTCCGGGTCGGCTGGCCAGCATGTTCGCCAGGCATCCGTGGCGTATCCCCGTCTGGCACTGGCCGGCCCTGGCGGGCGCCGGCGTTAGGGTGGTGCGGGATCTGATGAGCCCACGGCGTGCGGGGATCGCGCTCGCCGAGGCGATCGGCTCCGCGGTGCCGCGTGGGCGCACCCGAGGTGTCGGGCATCATCTCGCCCACGCTGCTGCCGCCTACTACTCATCGCCCTTCGACGAGGCGGCGGTGCTCACCGTGGACGGCCAGGGTGAGGATGAGAGCGCCACCCTCGGAGAGTTCCGGGGGACGCGCTATCGCAGCCTGGGTCGGATTCCCACGCCCGACTCGATCGGCATCCTGTACGGCATGGTCACCGACTTCCTCGGGATGCGGGCCGCCTGGGACGAATACAAGGTGATGGGCATGGCGGCGTACGGCGACCCGATGCGCTTCAGGGCTGCGTTCGATCGTCTGGTGAGTGATCGGTCGGACGGTCGGTATCGGACTCATCGCACGGCCATGGTCTTCCGTCCCGGTTATTGCGACCGCATGCTGGCGAGGCTGCTCGGCCTGAAACCGCGCCGCCACCCAGAAGAACTCGAGCAGGTTCATTTCGACGTCGCCGCAGCGCTCCAGTCGGCCACCGAAAGGGTGCTGATGCGGCTGGCGGAGCGTCTTCGCCAGCTCACCAAAGCGAGGAACCTGTGCCTGGCCGGGGGTGTCTTCCAGAACTCGGTGGCGAACGGGAAGCTGCTGGCGAGAGGGCTCTTCGACTCGGTCCACGTGCCACCGGTGCCTGGCGACCATGGTGCTTCCTTCGGAGCCGCGGCGTGGTGGGTCCATCGGGATGGGCGAGCGCCTCGGCGCGATCTGCACTTCAGCCCGTTTCTCGGAACCGACTTCAGCGAGGCGACTGCGAGGAACGCGATCGAGGGGCATGGAAGACGGCTGGACTCCCGTCGGCCGGCCTCGATCGAGACAGAGGTGGCCGACCTGCTGGCGCAGCAGAGCATCGTCGCCTGGGTCCAGGGGCGCGACGAGTTCGGACCCCGAGCGCTCGGACATCGCAGCATTCTCGCCAGTCCGCGCGATCCCGAGATGCGGGACACCATCAACGCGCGAGTGAAGCACCGCGAGCCCTTCCGCCCCTTCGGCGGGGTGGTGCCGGCAGAGCGCGCCGCCGAGTTCTTCGACTGCTCGGAGCCCTCGCCCTACATGCAGTTCGTCGTCCCGGTGCGCGACTCGGCTCGGCAGCGGATTCCGAGCATCGTGCACCACGGCACCTGTCGTATCCAGACGGTCACCGCGGAATCCGATCCGCAGCTTCATCGGCTTCTCCTGGAGACGGGCCGGCGGACCGGCGTGCCGATTCTCCTCAACACCTCCTTCAACGATGCCGACGAGCCCATCGTCCACACCCCGGCGGACGCCTGCCGGACCTTCCTGAAGACCGACCTGGACGCACTTGCCCTTGGGCCTTACCTGGTGCGTGCGGTGCGCGATCAGCGCCCGCAGATGTGAAGCAGGACGTCTCCGTTCACCGTGGACGCGCGCAGGAGTGGCCCGCCCTCGCCGATGCGACCACGGACCGCCTGCGTCTCGCGGTCGAGAATCCAGCCTGCCGGTATCGAGCGCGCGGGCGGCTCCCGACGGATCGCGAACTCCGTGAGGATCTCGTTCTCGTGGGTGCTGAGGAAGACGTTGCGGCCCGCGTCCTCGGGAAGACAGAGGTGGACGCTGCCGTTGAGGGAGGTGAAGATCATCGGCGCCTCCTCCGGTTCGACGAGCTCTGCCCGGATCGTGCCGTTGCTGGCGTTGACGGCGGCCACGCCGTGGTGGTCGAAGATGTCCACTGATCCGTTGAGGTTGGTCACCTCGAGCCAGGCTTGGAGGCCTCGGGAACGGACGTTGCCGCCGCGCTCGATGAAGAGATGGATCGTTCCCCCTGAGGGGAGACGGAGGTCCAGATTGGCGCTTGCGAAGGTCCCCTCGTCGGGTGGCGGCTGGCGGATCTCGACGCGGTTGTTGCGATGCGTAACTTCGATTTCGGCCGCTTCGCCATGGTCGTCGCGAGCGTCGAAGACCAGCCACTCGTCTTCGCTGGCGGAAAGTCGGAGGTCGCCCCAGTAGACGTGCACCGCGATCTCGAACGGTTCGCCGGGCCGGGCGAGGTCCAGGTAGCGGTCTTCCGAGGAGGCTGCTTCGGCGCCGCCTGCGACGACGAGGACCACGAGAGCAGGAGCGAGGAACCTCCGGAGCTGAAGCGGCCGGCGAAGCATCATGCGCCCCCCCGCGACGGTGCGCTCGCGAAGCGCCGTTGCAGATGGGCCTCCACGATCGGCGCCTGGTCCGTCTTCCGGAGTCGACGGAGATCTCCCGGGTCGAGGGCGTGCCGCGACAGGACGTCGA
Source organism: Candidatus Multivoradales bacterium (assembly GCA_965223855.1). Lineage (GTDB taxonomy): Bacteria > Acidobacteriota > Thermoanaerobaculia > Multivoradales > JAHEKO01 > CALZKB01. Next base: position 290,566 of record CBDCXM010000009.1, on the reverse strand, counting down.
GACTCAGCAGCCGAACGTTGAGGCTGGGGTCTTCTCCTGCGAGCCGCACGAGCTCGTCGAGGGAGCTCCGGTCGAGGTCCGGCTGGTCGAGCGCCCGGGCGACCGCGGCGAGCCGGGTGAAGACGGCTTCGGAGCGCAGCTCCGCTGCGAGCGGCGAGGAGGACTCCGGCGCGCGGCCGATCCACAGCAGGCCCGCACCCAGGCCGACGATGGCGACGGTGGCGGCGACGGCCCATCGACGACGGGAACGCGAGCGCCGAAGGTTCCGCTCGAGCTGCTCTCGCAGGCGCGCCGAGGGCGCCTCGGCGCCGAGAAGCTCGAGCGGATCGTTCTCCGGGACGCGATACGGATCGCTCATGATTCGATCTCCTGGTGGAGCGTTGGGGTCGCAGTGGGCTCGAGCAGTTCACGGAGGCTCCGCAGCGCACGATGGACGCGCACGCGGACGGCTCCGGCTGTCGTCCCGAGCAGTTCGGCGACCTCGGGCGATTCGAGCTCGTGGAAGTAGGTCAGCAGGAGCGCTTCGCGCTGCAGCAGCGGGATCCGGCTGAGCGCCTCCCTCAGCTCCCGAGCCTCGACGCCGGTGAGGTCGAACGCCTCGAGTGCGGTCGGGTCCTCGATTCGTTGCACCTGCTCCGGCTCACCGACGGTCGGCTCGCGCTCGTAGACGCCCCGGGTGCGGGCAGCGTTGCGGGCGATCGTCAGGAACCAGGGGAGGAACCGGCGCCCCTGCCGGAAGCTGCGCCGGTAGCGCAGCGCCCGCGCGAACGCCTCCTGAGTGGCGTCCTCGGCCAGTTCGAAGTCGAGACCGAGCCCGCGGAGGAGACCGAAGACCCGGCGGTGGTGGCGGTCGAAGAGCTCGCCCATCCGGTCGAGCCGTCCGTGCCGCACCGCGAGCATCAGTTCCTCGTCCGTGGGGTCGGAGTTCATCCCGCTCAGGACTCTCCCGGGTCGTCGGTGTCGATACGTGGAATCTCGAAGCGAGCGCCCTGGACGGTGGTCCAGGCGAGTGCGATCGCCGAGCCGCGATCGTCGCGCTGGACAACGATATCGGCGTAGAGGGCGGGATAGAACCACCGATCGCGCTCGACTTGGAGCAGGGGGGTGAAGTAGCCACCGGAGCCTCGCAACATCAACCCTTCGGGGCTCGCCGCGATGTCGATGACCAGGCTGTCGTGGACGCGGAAGCTCCCGATCAGGCTCGCGTCGGTCGCCGGTCTTGCGCTCCACGGGCGGCGCACTTCGGGGAGCGGCAGGTCGACCGCGAGACTCGGCAGGGCATCCTCGAGGTACTCGAACGCCGAGGTGCGGATGTTGCCGGCGAAGGCGACGATGAGGTCGTCGTCGGGGAACAACTCTACGAAGGCGACGAAGCCGTTCTCGACGCCGTCGTGACCGATCACCTTGCGGCCGCCACGGCGATAGATCCCGGTGCCGAAGCCCCGACCTGCTCCCTGGTCCTCCAGCATCAGGCGGGTCGACTCGGGGCTGAGGACTTCGCCGGCGGCCAGAGCGCGGATCCATCGGGCCAGGTCGGCGGGGGTGGAGGCGAGACCGGTCGCACCGAGCGATCGGCGGACGTCGGTCTCCGGAGTAGGCAGGAGGCCCGCAGGGCCGAACCCGGGGTCGTAGCCGGTCGCCGTCGGGATCGTTTCGCTGCCGGTGCGGAAGCCGGTCGAAGCGAGGCCGAGCGGTGCGAGGATTCGCTCGGTGACGACGCGCTCGAACGGCTGCCCGGTGGTCGCCTCGACGACCGCTGCCAGCACGACGTAGCCGCTGTTGCTGTACTCGACCCTCTCGCCCGGCTCGAAGGTTCGCGGCAGAGCCAGAAGCCGGGCCGCCAGAGCCTGGAGGTCCGAGCCGTCGAGCGTCTCCGGCACGTCGCGCGCCAGCCCGGAACTGTGGCCGAGCAGCTGCCGGAGCGAGATCGATCGTGCGAGCTCCCGGTCGACGGCGGGCGGCAGAGTGAGGAGATCGGCGATCGTGTCGTCGAGGCGGAGTTTCCCGTCGTCGACCAGTTGCAACACCGCCGCCGCCGTGAACTGCTTGGTGATCGAGCCGACTCCGAAGCGGGTCTCGGGCCGGTTGAGCCGCACGCGCTCGAGGTCCGCCAGGCCCCAGGAGCGGTGGAGCACGGTGCGGCCGGCGTGTTCCACGAGGGCGGTTCCGGCGAGATCGCGTGCCGCGACCATCGGCTCGACCCACGCGTCGAAGCGCTCGACGAGCGGATCCTGCCGGGCGGCGGAGGGGGAGGAGAGGAGCATGAGGCTCACGGCGACGAGGGTCGTCGGCCGGAGTCGGATCGGGTCGAGGATCGGCATGGGGAGGCTCCTGAGGATCGGGCGGTGGCTGAGTGGACGGCGGTTCGTCCTGGTTCGCCGAGTTCTACCCGGTTCGACGCCGGGGTGTTACACCCGATCGGACCGGACTGCAGGGAGGCGTCCGGATCGCTACACTTCCGTCCCGTATGAGCACCCCGCTGAGAGTCCGCTTCGCCCCGTCCCCCACCGGCTTCCTGCACGTCGGCGGCGCCCGCACCGCGATCTACAACGACCTGCTGGCGCACAAGCTCGGTGGTGTCAACATCCTCAGGATCGAGGACACCGACCGTCAGCGCTCCGACGAGGCGATGACTCGCCAGATCGAAGACGCTCTGCGTTGGGTCGGGGTGGAGTGGCACGAGGGGCCGTACCTCCAGAGCGTCCGCGTCGATCGGCACACCGAGCGGGCGCAGGAGCTGCTCGACGAGGGCCGGGCCTACAAGGCCTACGAGACTCCGGAGGAGCTCGACGTCGAGCGCCAGCGGCTGCAGAAGGACGGCGAGACGTTCCGCTATCGCGAGGGAAGGAGCCCGCTGAGCGACGAGGAGATCGCCGCTCGCGAGGCGTCCGGGGCACCCTTCGTGGTCCGCTTCCGGATGCCTTCGCAGCCGATCGAGTTCACCGATCTCGTCCGCGGTGACGTCGAGTTTTCCCCCGAGGTGTTCGACGACTTCATCCTGCTGCGCTCGGACGGCTCGCCGACCTACCACATGTCCGTCGTCACCGACGACATCGACATGGAGGTGACGCACGTCATCCGGGGCGAGGACCATCTGTCGAACACACCGAAGCACATAGGCCTGTTCCGCGCGCTCGGCGCGGCGGTGCCGACCTTCGGCCATCTGCCGATGATCCTCGGTCAGGACCGCAAGCGGCTGTCGAAGCGCACCGGAGCGGCCTCGGTGGAGGAGTTCCGCAGCCAGGGGATTCTGCCGCAGGCGCTCTACAACTACCTGACGCTCCTGGGCTGGAACCCGGGGGACGAGCGTGAGGTGATGTCACGCGAGGTGCTGATCGAGGCATTCACCACCGAGCGGCTCAACGACTCGGCGGCGGTATTCGACCCCGAGAAGCTCGCCTGGATGAACGCTCAGTACATGTCGTCACTGCCGCTCGACGAGATCCTGTCGCACGGCCGGCCGTTCCTCGAATCCGCCGGGCTCGCCGACTCCGATCCGGAGAGGCTGGCCGCCGTTGCCGATCTGCTGCGCACCCGCGCCAAGACGCTGGCCGAGCTGGCCGAGCTCGCTGTGCCCTATTTCGAGGAGTCCCTCGGCTACGACGAGGAGCTGACGGCGAAGTTCCGTGCTCAGGAGGAGCTGCCCGGCTACCTCGAGACGCTGGCACAGCGATACACGGCGCTTCCCGAGTTCGACGTCGAAAGCCTCGAGACGGCGTTGCGCGAGCTCGCGGACGAGGTCGAGGTCAAGGCGGGGGTGTTGATCCATCCAGTGCGCATGGCGCTCACCGGAGGGAAGGCGGGGCCGCCGCTCTTCGACGTCGTCGAGCTCGTCGGCCGCGAGGCGACGGCGCGGCGGATGGAGGAGTTCGTCCGCTACCTTCGCGACAACCCGGCGCCCGCGGCTTCCTGACCGGCTTCCTCATCTGGCTCGGAACCGGGGAGTAGCCGCCCGATCGCCTCGCGAGCGCGATTCGATAGCTCCTCGCTCGAGGCGTCCGGGTCGACGATCGGCTCGCCGAGGGTGACCGTCACGGTGCCCGGGCGCAATGCCAGGCCGCCTGGAGGCCAGATGCGCGACGAGCCGTCGATCGCAACCGGCACCAGAGTCGCGTTGGCACTCGCCGCGAGGCCGAAGATGCCGCGCTTGAACGGCAGCAGCTCTTCGCCCTGATTGCGGGTCGCCTCCGGGAACGAGAGGAGCGCATGACCCTCTCCGAGCAGCTCGGCTCCGCGTCGCAGGCTCTCGCGGGCGCTGGCGCGACTGGAACGATCGACGAAGATCATCCCCATCGCACCGATGTACCAGCCGAGGAACGGGACCTTGCGCAGCTCCTCCTTGGCGAGGAAACGAAGCGGCTGCCGGAGCGCGGCGAAGAGTGCCACGACGTCGAAGTTCGATCGGTGATTGGAGACGAACACCCTCGGGCCTGCGGTCGGCAGGTGCTCGGCGCCCCGCAGCTCGACGCGCGCGAGGAAGAAGCGGCAGGCGACCGGCGCCCAGATCCGGTCGGCCATCGCCATCGAAAGTCGTGAGCCGCGGGTGACGATCGCAAGCATCATGGCGATGACGATGCACAAGGCCGACCAGAGCACCAGGGTGACGACCTGGAGCGGGTTGAACAGGCGCCACAGGAGGCGGGCGATCACGACGGCTCCGGGAGAGGAGCGGCGACGAGGCCGCGGCGCTCGATCTCGTCGAGGAGCGCGGGAAGCACCGCGAGCGCCATCGGCGTGCCCTCCTCATCGACGGCGGCGACGGTGTCGTGAAGCACCAGGATGTCGCCGCCGGCAAGGTCGCGGCTCAGGGAGCCGAGGACGGCCTGCGAGTCGCGGCGGGTCGTGTCGAACGCCCTGCGGGTCCAGCTGACCAGCGTGAGTCTGCGCTCCTCGAGCGCGCCGGCGAGCCACGGTCCGCGAAACCCCGCCGGTGCGCGCAGGTAGACCGGGCGTCGATCGACGACGGATTCGATCGAGCGCTGCGCGGCGTCGATCTCGGCGCCCAGGGCGGGCGGCAGAAGAAGGGCGAAGAGCGGGCTGTGCCGCTCGGTGTGGTTCTCGATTCGATGTCCGCGACGGACGATCTCCAGCGCGATCTCCGGATGGCGACGCACCCGCTCGCCGATGCAGAAGAACGTCGCGCGCGCGCTTCCTTCTTCGAGGAGATCGAGGACGGCCGGCGTCACCTCCGGGATCTGGACCGTCGTCGAAGGTCAGGTGGACGGAAGAGGCGTTGCCGACCACTCTGCTCAGATGAGGACCGAGCCAGCGTCCGCGCGGCACGAGCGAGGCGACGGCGACGGCGACATAGTTGAGTGCCAGCAGGCCGAGCCACCCGCGCCACCAGGCGGGTCTGACTGCTAGGGCAGCGAGAGACACGGCGTGCCAGACGATCGAGGCTCGCAGTGCGGGGGTTCGGAAGCTCGGCAAGATGCGGGGAGCATAGCCCGCGAGCCGAGCCCCCTGACAATTGACCCTCCCCGACCGCCTTGGTACCCTCCGTGGTCCGTTGGGAGGTCGTTCAATGGTAGGACACACGGCTCTGACCCGTGGAATCGGGGTTCGAATCCCTGCCTCCCAACCAAGAACGTTGATTCGCTGCGGCTGAGTCCTTCGCCTACCCCCGACAGTTCACCGAGCGAAGCAGGGATTCGAACCCTCCTTCGCCGGGCGGTAAGCCCGGCGAGCAGAAGCACGGGCGCTCTGGCCAGCTTGCTGGCCAGCCGGCCGAAGGCCGCCGGAGCCCCCCAACCCCGCCCCCGGGCGACCTCACTCCGGGGCGCATGTGACTTCTTCGCTGTGACGCAGTCCAACATGGTGAGATGGCGATTCCCTCACAGGAACTGCAGCGAGGCTCCGACCGACTCGAGGCCGCTCTCCACGCCTTCGCGAGCCGGCGCCGGTCGGTCGAGCAGCGCCCTTCCGGGGTGCGCTGCGAGCGGGCGGGCAGCAGCCTGCTCTACCTGATCGTCGACGGTGGGCTCTCCGGCGACGTCGCCTCCGAGGTCCGCTCGCTGGCCAGGGGGCTCGAGATGGGGGTGTGGGTCGAGAGAGTCGAGTCGTCGGCGGAGACCGGTCGCGACGTCTTCGCCGTCCGCCCGTCGAGCCGGGCCGCGTTCAGTTGAACGCCAGCTCGATCAGAGTGCTCTGCTCGATGGCGTGAGCCTTGGCAGAGCCGGTTGCGGGGCTCGCCGAGGCCGAGCGCTTGACCGTCCGCAGGTGCCGCCCGCGGGTGATCGTCTCGATCCGGGGAGCGACGAAGAAGAGCGGGCCCATGTTGGCCGGCTCCTCCTGCACCCAGACGAGACTCGCGTCGGGGTGGCGGTCGAGTTCGGCAGCCAGTTCTGCGCGCGGGAACGGGTAGAGCTGCTCGACGGCGACGACCGCGATCGAGCCTTCTTCGCGCTTCTGCCTCTCGGTCCGGAGCTCGTGCGCGATCTTGCCTGAGCACAGGAGCACTCTCTTCGCGTTCTCGACTTCGGTGTCCGGCAGCACGTTCTGGAACCGCGGGGCCTCGAAGTCGGCGACGCTCGACGCCGCGGCGGGATGGCGCAGCAGACTCTTGGGAGTGAAGACGATCAGCGGCTTGCGCCACTTACGCAGCGCCTGGCGGCGCAGCAGATGGAAATGCTGCGCGGCGGTCGTTGGCTGGGCCACCTGGATCGCGTCCTCGGCGGCGAGCTGGAGGAAGCGCTCGATGCGGGCGCTCGAGTGCTCCGGCCCCTGGCCTTCGAAGCCGTGAGGCAGGAGGACGACGACGCCTGAGAGCAGTCCCCACTTGTCCTCGCCGGCGGTGACGAACTGATCGAAGATCACCTGCGCGCCGTTGGCGAAGTCGCCGAACTGCGCCTCCCACGCCACCAGCGCCTCCGGGTAGTCGCGGCTGTAGCCGTACTCGTAGCCGAGAACCGCCGCCTCCGACAGCGCCGAGTCGTAGATCTCGAACCGTGCCTGGCCGTCGGCGACGTAGTGGAGCGGCACGAAGCTCTCGCCGCTCTCGGTATCGAGGAGCGCCGAGTGACGGTGGCTGAACGTGCCACGACGGCTGTCCTGCCCCGAGATTCGCACCGGGACCCCTCCCTGGACGAGCGAGCCGTAGGCCAGGAACTCGGCCATGCCGAAATCGATCGGCCGCTCGCCGCGGGCCATCTCGACGCGCTGCTCGAGTAGTTTCTGCGCCTTCGGGTGGACGCTCACCGAGTCGGGGATCCGGGTCAGCACGTCCCCGAGCCCGCTGATCTCCCCGGCCTCGATCCCGGTGTCGACTTCGAGGTCGGGCCGGTGGTCGCCGCCGACGAAGTCATCCCAGTAACCGGGAAGCTCCCGCAAGGCAGGGATCTCGGTGTGTGTCGCCGCGCGGTCCTTGGCGGCGCGCAGGGTCTCGCGCACCTCCTCGGCGAGTTCCTCGACCTTGTCGCGCCCGACCTCGAGCGTTTCGACATAGGTCTCCCAGATCGGCTTGCGCTCGCGGATCCGTGAGTAGAGGGTCGGCTGCGTGAGGGTCGGGTCGTCGATCTCGCTGTGGCCGTGGCGCCGGTAGCCGATCAGGTCGAGCACGACGTCGCTCGCGAACTCGGAGCGGTAGTCGGCGGCCCATCGGGCGCCCCGCACCGCCGCCTCCGGGTCTTCGGCGTTGACGTGAAAGATCGGGATCGGCAGCCTTCTGGCGACGTCCGAGGCGAAGCGCGACGAGTGCAGCGCCGGCGGCTCGGCGGTGAAGCCGATCAGGTTGTTGACGATCACGTGAATCGTGCCGCCGACTCCGAAGCCGTCGATCTCGGCGAGGTTGAGCGTCTCGGCGGTGATTCCCTGGCCGGCGAACGCGGCATCGCCGTGCATGAGGATCGGCACCACCTTCTTCCAGGCGTCCTCGCCGCCGAGACGGTCTTGCTTGGCACGGGTGCGGCCCATCATCACCGGGTTGACCGCCTCGAGGTGGCTCGGGTTCGACACCAGGTGCATGCGGATCGAGCGGCCGTCGGGCGCTTCGTGCATGCCGGTGGCGCCGCGGTGGTACTTGACGTCGCCGGCTCCCATGATGCTCCTCGGGTCGACGTCCTCGAAGCCGGTCAGCAGCTCCGCCAGATCGTTGCCGACCACATGCGCCATGACGTTGAGGCGCCCGCGGTGGCTCATCGCCAGCACCGCCTGCTCGGCGTCGTGCCCGGCGAGCGAGTCGAGCATCGTCGTCAGCACCGGGACGAGGGTCTCGATCCCCTCGATCGAAAAGCGCTTGTTGCCGAGGTAGCCGGTCTGGAGGAGTTGCTCGAAGAGTGCCGCCCGCATCAGCTGCTCGGTGACGGAGCGACGATCGACCTCCGGCGGCTCGCCCTCCATCCGCTCCTGGATCCAGGCGCGCCGCGCCGGGTCGGGCATGTGCTGGAACTCGACCGCCAGCGTGCCGCAGTAGGCGGCGCGTGCCTCTTCGACCCCTTCGCCCTCGGTCACGAGCTCCGGATGCTCGGCCGGCTCGAGGCGACCGAGCCAGTCGAGGTCGGCCGCCAGATAGCCCCAGCGGCGGTAGGCGTCGAGGATGCGGTCGCGCTCGCTCATCGGAGCCCAGCATAGCCCAGCGGGACGCCGAGTTCGTGGCGCTCGCAGAGCGCCCGAAGGCGATGGATAGAATCTCCCGATGCCCGCCGTCCTGCGCTTCCTTCGTCGCCCGGGCGGCGCCATTGCTGCGCTCCTTCTGCTCTCGCTCTCCGGTGCGCTTGCCGGTCGCGCGGACCCGCTCGACCCGCTGCAGCCGGCCAGCGGAGGAGGCCTCGAGCTGGTCGATCGGGCGCTGCTGCGACTCGCGACTCACAGCCGGCTGCTGGTGATCGGGGCGCATCCCGACGACGAGGACACCTCGCTCCTTTCGTGGATCGCGTCGCGCGGAGGCGAGGGGGCGTACCTGTCGCTGTCGCGCGGCGAAGGGGGCCAGAATCTGATCGGCCCGGAGCTGGGAGTCGGACTCGGCCTGGTGCGCTCGGAGGAGCTGCTCGCCGCCCGCCGGCTCGAGGGCAACCGGCAGTTCTTCACCCGTGCCTACGATTTCGGCTACACGAAGACGCTCGCGGAGGCGCTCGAACGGTGGCCGCGCGAGGTGCTGCTGAAAGATGCCGTGCGGGTCGTCCGCAGGTTCCGGCCGCAGGTGATCGTGTCGATCTTCCGCGACGGCGAGAGCGCGACCCACGGGCAGCACCAGGCGGCGGGCGTCGTCGCCCACGAGGTTTTCCGGCTGGCCGCCGATCCGGACTTCGACGCCGACGCCGGCCTGCCGCCGTGGTCGGCGGAGGCGCTCTACCGACGCGCCTGGTGGCGCGGAGAAGAGGAGCCGACGATCGACGTGCCGCTGACGACGCTCGATCCGGTGAGCGGGCGCTCCTGGCGCCAGGTCGCGGCGGCAAGCCGCAGTCGCCATCGCTCGCAGGACATGGGGAGGCTCGAGTCGCTCGGGGACGGCGGCAGCCGGCTGGTCTGGGTGGCGGGTGGCAACGGAGCCGCGAGCGCCTCGCCGTTCGCCGGCATCGACACCGATCTGGCGGCGATCGCTGAGCAGATCCCGGCCGGGCCGGGCCGGGACGAGGTGGCCGATCTTCTGGCCCGGGCGCAGGTGCTGGCCGAAGACGCGAGCCTGCGGCTGTCGCCGTCGGCGCTCCCGGAGCTGGCACCGGACCTGGTCGAGATCGGGCGTCATCTCGACCGGGCGCGCGACGGCGCGGCGGCAGCCGGGGCGGAGGCTGCTGCCGATCTGATCGCCGAGAAGGGCGAGTGGGTCGATCGTGCGGTGCTGGCCGCTGCCGGAGTCGTGATCGACGCGCGCGCCGACCGCGAGCGGTGGGCTCCCGGCACGTCGGTCGAGGTGACGGCGTCGCTCTGGAACACCTCCGGCCAGCCGATCGAGCTGCGCTCGCTGACGGCCGTTCGCGACGGCGAGGCCTCCGACGCGCTCTCGAACCAGCTCGAGACGGTGCTCCCCAGGTCGCTCGGAGAGTGGACCGCGGCAGTGCCTTCTTCGGAGGGGCCCACCTCGGAGGGGCCGACACTGCCGTACTTCCTCGAGCAACCCCGCGTCGGCGACCTCTACGACTGGAGCGGAGTGGCCCCGCGTGCCTGGGGAGAGCCGTTCGGAGATCCACCCCTTGGCGTGCGTTTCGATCTGACCGTCGCGGGCCGGGAGCTGTCGATCCTGAGGGAGGTCGTCCACGTGTTCGCGGATCAGGCGCGCGGAGAGGTGCGCCGGCCGCTGCGACGTGTGCCGGCGATCGAGGTGACGGCCGACCCGGCTCTGACCCTCCTGCCACGCGACTCCGCGGCCCCTCCGGTCGGGTCGATCACGGTGCGTTCCCACCTCGCAGAGTCGGCGGAGGGCTACGTCGAGATCGCGGCGCCCTCAGGGTGGTCCGCTCCGTCGCGAGAGCCGTTCACGATCGCCGATGCCTATGGCAGCGCAGTCGTGGATCTGGCGATCGAGTTCCCGGAGGAGGCGGAGCCCGGGCGCTACGATCTTCCCGTCGTGGCGGTCGTCGCCGGCGAGCGCTACGAAACGTCGATCGAGGTGACGGACTACGACCATGTCAGGTCGCGCCCTCGACCGCTGGAGGCGGCGTTCGCCGTCGAGGTGCTCGATCTCGAGCTGCCGGCGACGAGGGTCGGCTGGATCGTCGGTGTCTCGGATGTCGTTCCGACAGCGCTCGAGCGCCTCGGCCTCGAGATCGAGACGATGAGCGCCGCCGAGGCGGCGAGCGTCGATCTCGCGCGCTTCGACACGGTCGTCGTCGGCAGCCGAGCCTACGAGACCGACGCGGCTCTCGGGGCCGTGAACGGCAAGCTCCTCGACTACGCCCGGGAGGGCGGTCACCTGCTGGTGCTCTACCAGCAGTACCAGTTCTCCCGCTCCGGCTTCGCCCCCTATCCGTTCGAGATCTCGCGGCCCCACGACCGGGTGACCGACGAGACTTCCCCGGTTCGACAGCTCGATCCGGGGCACCCGGTCTTCCGATACCCCAACCCGATCGGCCCGGCCGACTGGGATCGCTGGGTGCAGGAGCGTGGCCTCTACTTCGGCGGCAGCTGGGGCGAGGAGTTCACGCCGCTGCTGGCGCTGGCGGATCCCGGTGAAGAGGAGAAGCTCGGCGCGCTGCTGGTTGCCGACCTCGGTGCCGGCAGCTACGTCTACACCGGCCTCTCCTTCTTTCGCGAGATCCCGGCCGGCGTCCCGGGCGCGATCCGCCTGCTGGTCAACCTGATCGCCTACGGCGATCGCGGCGAGGATTCCCCATGATGCGTCGATGCTGGCTCCTTTCACTCGCCCTCCTGCTGCCCTCCTGCGGGGACGGCCGGGAGGTCGTCGTTCTCTACTCGCCCCACGGCCGCGACCTCCTGCAGTTGCTCGAGACGAGCTACGAGGCGGCCAACCCGACGGTCGACGTGCGCTGGCTCGATATGGGGTCTCAGGAGGTCTACGACCGCGTGCGCTCGGAGAAGGCGAACCCGCAGGCCGACGTCTGGTTCGGGGGCCCGGACACGATCTTCGCCCGCGGCGCCGCCGACGGCCTGCTCGAACCGCATCGGCCGGTGTGGGCGGACTCGGTGCCGGCGGCGAGCGCCGATGCGGGGGGGCGCTACTTCGGGCTCTACCGGGCGGTTCCGCTCCTGATCTACAACTCCGAGGCGGTGGCCGAGGAAGAGGCGCCGCGCGACTGGGACGATCTGCTCGACCCCCGCTGGGCCGACCGCATCGTCATCCGCGACCCGCTCGCCAGCGGCACGATGCGCACCGCCTTCGGCAAGGTGCTGGCCGACTCGGTGCGCGACACCGGAGACGAGGCGGCCGGCTTCGAGTGGCTGCTCGCGCTCGACGCCCAGACCCGCGAGTACGCGGTCAACCCGGCGCTCCTGTTCGAGAAGATCGTCCGCCAGGAGGGGTGGGTGTCGATCTGGGAGCTGACCGACATGCTCTTCCAGCAGCAGCGGGGCGCCCCCTTCGGCTACCACTTTCCGGCGAGCGGCTCGCCGGTGATCAACGACGCGATCGGGCTGGTGGCCGGAGCGCCGCACCCGGAGGCGGCGCGCGCCTTCATCGACTGGGTCGGCTCGGAAGAGGCGTTGCTGCTGGCGGCCGAGCAGGCGTTCCGACTGCCGGCACGGGAAGACCTGCCGCGCGACGCGCTGCCCGAGTGGGCGCGCGAGGCACTCGACGAGATCGTCACCGCCGAGGTCGACTGGGAGCTGATCGCCGAGCGCGGCACCGACTGGATGGCGCGCTGGGATCGCGAGGTGCGCGGCAAGGGCGGCGAATGAGCTTCCTCGAGCTCGAGCGCATCGGCAAGAGCTTCGGCGACGTGCGGGTGCTCGAGGAGGTGAGCGCCGCGGTCGGAGAGGGGGAGACGCTGGTGCTGCTGGGCCCCTCGGGGAGCGGCAAGACGACGCTCCTGAGGGTGCTGGCGGGCTTCGAGACTCCCGAGCAGGGGGCGGTGCGCGTCGGCGGCGAAGAGGTGACGCAGGTCCCGGCCGTCAGGCGCAACTTCGGGATGGTGTTCCAGCATTACGCGCTCTTCCCCCACCTGACGGTGGCGGAGAACGTCGCCTTCGGGCTCGAAGCGCGTGGCGGGTCGAGTGAGACGCGAGTGCGAGAGCTGCTCGATCTGGTCGAGCTCGGCGGTCTCGGCGCACGCCAGATCCACGAGATCTCCGGCGGCCAGCAGCAGCGGGTCGCGCTGGCCCGGGCGCTGGCGCCGAATCCGAGGCTGCTGCTCCTCGACGAGCCGCTGTCGAACCTCGATCCGGCACTGCGCGAGCGCACCCGCCGGCAGTTGCGGGAGCTGCTGCAGCGGGTCCGCATGACCGCCGTCTGGGTGACTCACGAGCAGCAGGAGGCGTTCGATGTCGGCGACCGGATCGCTCTGCTCGACGGCGGACGGTTGCAGCAACTCGGCAGTTCCCGCGAGCTCTACGAGCAGCCGGCGTCGCCGTTCGTCGCCGATTTCGTCGGCCACTCGAGCTGGCTCGAAGCCGAAGCGTGCGAGGACGGCGAGACGAGCGGGCGCGTGAGACTGGCGACGGGCCTCGAGTGGCCGGCGATCTTCGCCGCGCCGCTCGAGGCCGGCCGGCCGGCGCGGCTGCTGCTGCGTCCGGAGGATCTCGAGCTGACGACGGCAGTGGAAGGAGCTCTGACGGGCGAGGTGGTCGCCGAGCGCTTCGCCGGAGACGGCACCTTCGTCCGCCTGGCGGTCGAGGAGGGGACCCTGACGGTGAGGGTCGAGGGCGAGGCTCCCGGTCGGGGTGAGCGGGTCGCCGTCGCACCGCGTCCGGGGCGCCCGACACCGCGCGCCTATCCGGCGGCTGAGACATCCACTGAGGCGTCGCCGTGACGAGAGCCCGCTGGGCGGGAGTCGCCGTCGCCGTCGCGCTCGCGTGGCTGGTCGGCTATCCGCTCCTGATCACGGTGGCGGAGGCGTTCGGCCTGCCGCAGGGCTTCGATCTGGCGGCGTGGAAGGAGTTCGCCCAGCGCCCCGACGAGTGGAAGGCGCTGTGGCAGAGCCTGTGGATCTCGGCGGCCTCGGTGGCGCTGGCGGCGGCGATCGGCGTGCCGCTCGGGCTGCTCTTCGGCCGCAACCAGTTCCCCGGACGACGCCTGCTCGGATCGCTGATCGTGCTGCCGGTGGCGCTGCCGCCGCTGGTCGGCGTGATCGCGTTCCTCTTCCTCTACGGCGAGACCGGCTTCCTCACCAGGAGCGTCCAGACCGTGCTCCGCCTCGAGGCGGCGCCTTGGCGCCTCAACGGGCCCGGCGCGATCCTGCTGGTCCATGCGTACTCGATGTACGTCTTCTTCTATCTCTTCACCCGCGCCGCGCTGGCGCGGTTCGATGCCTCGGTGTTGGAAGCAGCGGCATCGCTCGGCGCCGGCCGCTGGCGAACCCTCACCCGGGTCACCCTGCCGCTGCTGGTGCCGGCGCTCGTCGGCGCGGGGTTGCTGACTTTCATGACGGCCCTCGGTTCGTTCTCGGCGCCGTATCTTTTCGGCGGCGGCTTCCGGGTGTTGCCGACTCAGATCGTCGCCTCGAAGCTCAACGGCCAGCTCGAGATGGCGCGGGTCGAGACGGTGATGCTGGCGGCCGTCGCCTTCCTCGGCCTGTGGCTGGTGCGCAAGCTCGACGCCGAGCGTCAGGTAGCGGGCGGTGGAGTGCGCGGTGTCGCCCCGGCACGCGCGGCGATCCGCCGCCGGGCGGCACGCGTCGCCGCCGGTGTTGCCGGCTGGAGCCTGGCGCTCTTCCTGCTGCTGCCGCACCTGACGCTGCTCCTGATCTCGTTCGTCCCGCCAGCGACCTGGACCACCGAGTGGCTGCCGCCGGTGCTCGACACGAGCAACTACCGCACTCTCCTGGCCGAGAGTGAGCGGTTGCGACCGATCCTCAACTCGCTGTGGATGGCGGTTGCCGCGACTGGTGCCGCGCTCGTCGTCGGAGCGGTGGCCGCCCGCCTGGCGCTCACGCTGCGCGGGCGCACCGGCCGCGCGCTCGAGCTTCTCCTCGCGGTGCCGTGGGCGATCCCGGGCACCGTCTTCGCCGTGGCGCTGGCGCTGACCTTCAGCGTTCGCGCGCTCATCGTCGGCCGCTTCGTCCTCGTCGGCACGTTGTGGATCCTGCCGCTGGCGTATCTGGTGCGCAGCCTGCCGGTCACCGGGCGGAGCGCGCTGGCGGGGATGCGCCAGTTCGATCGGCGACTCGAGGAGGCGGCGGCTTCGCTCGGGGCGGGGAAGCTCTACACCTGGCGACGGGTGACGCTGCCGCTGCTCAAGCCGGCGCTGCTGGCGGGAGCGGCGCTCGCCTTCATCACCGCGCTCGGCGACTTCGTAACCTCGATCGTCCTCTACACGTATGACACCCGTCCGGTATCGGTGGAGATCCTGTCGAGCCTCCGCCTGCAGGACACCGGTGTGGCGGCGGTCTACGGCGTCTTCCTGATGGTGCTGAGCGCCACGATCTTCCTCCTCTGGGGACGGCAGGACAGTGTCTGACGCCAAGCTCGAATCGCGCGACTACCTGGGCCGCCTGTGGGTCCTCATGTTGACGGTGTTCGTCGACATGATGGGGTTCCTCATCGTCCTGCCGCTGCTGCCGTTCTACGCGGGGGAGCTCGTCGAGGACCCAGAGAGGATCGGCGTCCTGGTGGGCGCTCTTGTGTCGGTCTTCGCTGTCGCACAGCTAGTGATGTCACCGGTGTGGGGAAAGCTCTCCGACCGCTACGGCCGACGACCAATGATCATCGCCGGGCTGGCGATCTCTGCGGTGTCGTACCTGCTGTTCGAAGGGGCGACGACGGTCTGGCTGCTGTTCTTCTCGCGTGTCGTCCAGGGAGTTGGTGCGGGGACCAACGGTGTGGTCCAGGCGTATCTGAGCGACTCGGTGCCGCCGGAGCGTCGCGCTCAGGCTCTCGGCTGGCTGACCGCGGCCGCGAGCGCCGGCGTGATGATCGGCCCGGCGCTGGCGTCGCTCGCCGCTTCGATCGGCACTGTCGGGCCCGGTCACCTCGCGGCTGGCATCTGTGTCCTCAATCTGCTCTCGGCGTGGCGCTTCCTGCCGGAACCGCGTGAGCGCGCCGAGCGGGAGAAGGATAGCGACAAGGAGCCGCAATCGCGCGGGGGCACTTGGCCGGTGTTGTGGGGCGTCGTCCGCCATCCGACCGGGCCGATCAGCTCGCTGATCTGGATTTACGCCGTCGGCATGATGGCGTTCACGGCGATGAGCGGCATTCTCGCTCTCTATCTCGGCCGTAGCTTCGGCGCGGACAAGACGACGATTGGCTGGTTCTACGTCTATGTCGGCGGCGTGTCGCTGCTGATGCGAAGCCTCGTCCTCGGTCCGGCAGTGGCGAGATTCGGCGAGATCCGCCTCCTCAGGATCGGCACCCTGTTCGTCGCCGCCGGCATGGTCCTGCTGCCACTCGCTTCCGAGATCTGGCATCTCGCGGTTGCTTCCCTTTTCGTTCCGGTCGGCACCGCCTTCCTCTTCCCGACCGGTACGTCGCTCGTCTCCAAGCGCGCACCGGAGGAGGAGACCGGAACCGTGCTCGGCGCGCAGCAGTCGGTTGGCGGCGTCGCCCGCATGAGCGGCCCCCTGTGGGCCGGCTTCGTCTTCCAGCACCTAGGCATCCGCAGCCCGTTCTGGATCGGTGCGGGGTTGATGGTGCTGGCGTTCTTCTTTGCGGCGGTGGTGCGGGAGGAGACGCTCGAGAGTGAGGTCGAGCCGGTGGTGATTCCGGACGCACCGAGCTAGGTTCCTTCGAGAGGTGGCTGGCTGCAGGCCGCAAGGTCATGCGGTATGTTTCACCCTCACCGGAGGCTGCCATGCAAGACACCTTTTCGACCCGTTCGACTCTCTCCGTCGGAGACCAGACCTACGCCCTGGCGAAGCTGCCGGTGCTCGAGGATCAGGGCTTCGCCATCTCGCGGCTGCCGTATTCGACGCGCATCCTGCTCGAGAATCTGCTCCGGCGGGAAGACGGCTCGGCGGTGACCGCGAGCGACATCGAGGCGGTGGCGAGCTGGGATCCGCAGGCGACGCCGTCGGTCGAGATCGCCTTCATGCCCGCCCGGGTGCTGCTGCAGGACTTCACCGGCGTGCCGGCGGTGGTCGATCTGGCGGCGATGCGCGACGCGATGGTGGAGATGGGCGGCGATGCCGAGAAGATCAACCCGCTGCAGCCGGTGGAGCTGGTGATCGACCACTCGGTGCAGGTCGACGAGTACGGCTCGGATGCCGCCTTCCTCCTCAACGTCGAACGCGAGTTCGAGCGCAATCGCGAGCGCTACGCCTTCCTCAAGTGGGGGCAGCGGGCGTTCGACAACTTCAAGGCGGTGCCGCCTGGCACCGGGATCTGCCACCAGGTGAATCTCGAGTACCTGGGGCGGGTGGTGATGGAGACCCGCGGCGGCGGAGAGCCGTTCCCGCTCGCCTACCCGGACACGCTGGTCGGTACTGACTCGCACACGACGATGATCAACGGCCTCGGCGTGCTGGGCTGGGGGGTCGGCGGCATCGAGGCGGAGGCGGCGATGCTCGGCCAGCCGGTGACGATGCTGATCCCGCAGGTGGTCGGCTTCAAGCTGACCGGTGAGCTGGCAGCCGGCGCGACGGCGACCGACCTCGTGCTGACCGTGACCGAGATGCTGCGCAAGAAGGGGGTCGTCGGCAAGTTCGTCGAGTACTTCGGCCCCGGGCTGTCGCGGCTGCCTCTGGCCGACCGGGCGACGATCGCCAACATGTCGCCCGAGTACGGCGCGACCTGCGGCATCTTCCCGGTCGACGACATCACCCTCGACTACCTCAGGATGACCGGCCGCTCGGAATCGCAGATCGCCCTCGTCGAGGCGTACATGAAGGAGCAGGGGCTGTTCCATACCGAGGAGACGCCGGAGGCGGTCTACTCGGACACCCTCGAGCTCGACCTGTCGACCGTCGAACCGAGCCTCGCGGGGCCGAAGCTGCCGCACATCCGGGTCGCCCTGGGCGACGTGCCGGAGGACTTTCTGGGCCAGCTTTCCGACCTCATGGCGCCGGCCCAGGCGAAGAAGTCGGCACTGCCGATTGCCGGTCAGGGCGGCACCGCGACGGCGGCGGAGACGGTGACCGTCACCGCGACCGGGGTGCAGACGACCTACAAGGACGAGACCTTCGAGCTCCAGAACGGCTCGGTGGTGATCGCCGCCATCACCTCGTGCACCAACACCTCGAACCCCTCGGTGATGGTCGGTGCCGGGCTTGCTGGCCCGCAACGCCGTCGAGCGCGGTCTCACCGTCAAGCCGTGGGTCAAGACGAGCCTCGCGCCGGGTTCCCAGGTGGTCACCGACTACCTCGACAAGGCGGGGCTGACCGAGTACCTCGACGCGCTCAACTTCCACCTCGTCGGCTACGGCTGTACCACCTGCATCGGCAACAGCGGCCCGTTGTCGCCGCCGATCGCCGAGGCGGTGCGGGCCGGCAACCTGGTGGCGGCCTCGGTGCTCTCCGGCAACCGCAACTTCGAAGGGCGGATCTCGGGCGACGTGCGCGCCAACTACCTGGCGTCGCCGCCGCTGGTCGTCGCCTACGCGCTCGCCGGCCGGATCGACCTCGACCTCACGTCCGACCCGCTCGGCGAGGACCGGGACGGCAACCCTGTGTTTCTCGCGGACATCTGGCCGAGCGAGCAGGAGGTCGCAGAGACGATTGCCGCCAGCCTCGACTCGGAGATGTTCACAAGCCGCTACGCCGAGGTCTACGACGGCGACGAGACCTGGAACTCGATGCCTGTGCCGGAGGGCGAGACCTACGCGTGGGAGGCGGAGTCGACCTACGTCAAGCTGCCACCCTACTTCGAGAACCTGCCGCGCGAACCGAGGGCGGTGACCGACATCGAGGGGGCGCGGGTGCTGGCGCTGGTGGGCGACAACATCACCACCGATCACATCTCGCCGGCCGGCGCGATCAAGGCCGACAGCCCGGCAGGGCGCTACCTGCAGGACAAGGGGGTCGCGCCACGCGACTTCAACTCCTACGGCTCGCGCCGCGGCAACCACGAGGTGATGATGCGCGGCACGTTCGCCAACCCGCGCTTCCGCAACGAGATGGTGCCCGATCGCGAGGGCGGTTGGTCGGTGTATCAGCCGGACGGCGAGCCGGAGCGGCTCTACGACGTCGCGATGCGCTACCGCGCCGAGGGGACACCGCAGATCGTCATCGCCGGCGTCCAGTACGGCACCGGCTCGTCGCGCGACTGGGCGGCCAAGGGTCCGAGCCTGCTCGGGGTCGAGGCGGTGATCGCCGGCGGCTTCGAGCGCATTCATCGCAGCAACCTGATCGGCATGGGAGTGCTGCCGCTCGAGTTCGTCGACGGCGATTCGGCCGAGTCGCTGGGGCTCGACGGCACCGAGACGTACTCGATCACCGGCCTGGCGGAGGGACTCGCCGGAGACCTCGCCGAGTGTCTGGAGGTCGACGTGACCGCGACCGGCGACGGCGGCGAGACCGCCTTCAAGGCGCGCGTGCGACTCGACACCCCCCAGGAGGTCGAGTACTACCGCCACGGCGGCATCCTGCAGTACGTGCTGCGGCAGCTCCTCGCGACCTGACCGGCGTCCTCCCGGAGCGCCGGTGCAGGAACCGGCGCAAGAAAAAGCCCCGTGCCGGGGAGGGATCCGACACGGGGGGGAGGAGAGGGAGTTGAAGGGTTTTGGCGGAGTCGAACTCCGGCGCGGGCACAACTCCCGAGGCCCGCTGTTTCTCTACTAACGTTGTACGGGCGAGGAATGTTTCCCGTTCACCCGGAAGTCCTCTTTTCCGGTCGGAGTTTGGCTGCGCGGCCCGATCCGTGGAGCCCTCCTTCCGGCCGGCCTTGACGCTATGCCCCGCGCGCGAGACGATCCCGGGCGCCCCATGTACCGGATCGCCAAGGACTTCCGCTTCTCGGCCGCGCACTTCATTCGCGGCCACACCGGCGGCTGCGAGAACCTCCACGGTCACAACTACCGGGTGCGTGTCGAGGTGGCTGCCGGCGAGCTCGACGCGCTCGGCATGGTGCTCGACTTCGCCGATCTCAAGGCGGTGATGGAGGAGATCGCCGGCCCGTTCGATCACGCGGTGGTCAACGACATTCCGCCGTTCGACGAGCGCAACACGACGGCGGAGCTGCTGAGCGAATACTTCTACCGCGAGGCGGCGAGGCGAATCGACGACGACCGGGTGCGGGTGACACGGGTCGAGGTGTGGGAGAACGAGTCGTCCTGCGCCTGGTTCGAGGCGGGCGGGTGACGAGGGACGCGTCGGTGGCGGACGCGGACGCATCGTCGGTCCGCAGGTTGCCGGCCGCCGAGCGGCTCAAGATCAACGAGATCTTCTACTCCCTGCAGGGCGAGTCGACTCATGCCGGCCGGCCGTGCGTGCTCGTCCGCCTGACCGGCTGTCAGATGCGCTGTGTCTGGTGCGACAGCGAGTACAGCTTCTACGAGGGGGAGTGGACGTCGATCGACGATGTCATCGAGGAGGTGCGCGCTTTCGGCTGCCGGCTGGTCGAGGTGACCGGCGGAGAGCCGCTGCTCCAGCCCGGGGTGCATACCCTGATGAAGCGGTTGTGCGACGACGGCTTCGAGGTGCTGCTGGAGACCGGAGGCGGGCTCGACATCGGGGCCGTCGATCCTCGGGTCGGGCGGATCGTCGACGTCAAGTGCCCGGCCAGCGGCGAAGCGGACAACAATCGGTGGGAGAACCTGGAGCTCCTCGAGAGTGGCGACGAGGTGAAGTTCGTGATCGCCGACGACGCCGACTATGAGTGGGCGAAGGAGGTGGTCCAGCGGTACCGGCTCGACCGGAACGTGCCGGTGCTCTTCTCCGTGGTCCACGACGGATGGCCGCTGGAACGACTTGCCGAGCGGGTGCTCGAAGACCGGCTCACGGTGCGGGTGCAGACACAGCTGCACAAGTTGCTGTGGGGTGCCGAAACACGCGGCGTGTAGTGCCCGACGGCGTCCTAGCCGTCACAGGGACGCCACTCCGGTTACGGTAAGCTCGCGGCAAGTGCAATGGCGCGCCGCGCGGCGGCGGGAGTGGATTTCATGGGCTCGGCAAAACTCACCTACGACGGCAACGACTACGACCTCGCCCTCCTCGAGGGGAGCGAGGGAGAGGTCGGGATCGATGTGCGCGCGCTGCGCAAATCGACCGGCGCGATCACCTATGACCCCGGCTACGGCAACACGGGGTCGTGCAAGAGTGCGATCACCTTCATCAACGGTGAGAAGGGGATCCTGCGCTACCGCGGCTACTCGATCGAGGAGCTGGCGGAGAAGGCGCGCTTCGTCGAGGTCTGCTATCTGCTGATCTACGGAGAGCTTCCCGACGCGGCTCAGTACGCCGAGTTCAGCGACCGTCTCACCCGTCACACCCTGATCCACGAGGACATGAAGAAGTTCTTCGAGGGGTACTCGCCGACGGCGCATCCGATGGCGATCCTCTCGTCGATGGTGGCGTCGCTCTCGGCCTACTACCCCGACAGCGCCGACGATCACGACATCGATCTCAACATCGTGCGCTTGCTGGCGAAGGCGAAGACGATCGCCGCCTTCTCCTACAAGAAGTCGATGGGCCATCCGATCGTCTATCCGCGCAATGACCTCTCCTACACCCAGAACTTCCTGCACATGATGTTCGCCCTGCCGGTGGAGGAGTACGACGTGCCGCCGGTGCTCGACGAGGCGCTCAACATGCTTCTCATTCTCCATGCCGACCACGAGCAGAACTGCTCGACTTCGACGGTGCGTATGGTCGGCTCGAGCGAGGCGAATCTCTTCGTCGCCATCTCCGCGGGGATCAACGCGCTGTGGGGGCCGCTCCACGGCGGCGCCAATCAGGCCGTGATCGAGATGCTCTCGCGGATTCGCGAGGACGGCAGCGACTACGAGAAGTACGTCGCCAAGGCGAAGGACAAGGAAGACCCGTTCCGCCTGATGGGCTTCGGCCACCGGGTCTACAAGAACTACGACCCGCGGGCGAAGCTGCTCAAGAAGGCGGCGGACGACGTGCTCGAGGAGCTCGGGGTCGACGATCCGCTGCTCGACATCGCCCGCGAGCTCGAGCGGGTAGCGCTCGAGGACGAGTACTTCGTCGAGCGCAACCTCTACCCGAACGTCGACTTCTACAGCGGCATCATCTACCGCGCCATGGGCATTCCGACCGAGATGTTCACGGTCATGTTCGCTCTCGGGCGGTTGCCCGGCTGGATCGCGCACTGGAAGGAGATGCGCGAGGACGCCAAGACGCGCATCCACCGGCCGCGGCAGATCTACACAGGCGAGAACGCCCGGCCGTTCGTGCCGCGCGACGAGCGGTAGCGGCCTACTCCTCTTCGCCGGCGTCCTCGGGAGCGGCGTTCGCGGCTGCAGGGCCCGGCGGCACGCCCGGCCGGGAGCCGGTCAGCTTGGCGTGGGTCCAGGCGCGCATCCGCTCGACGCGTGCCCACACCTTCGGCCAACGCCGCAGCCCCTTCTTGAGCCAGCGGTAGATCATCTCGCTGGCAAGCGACAGTAGCGCCGCGCCCAGCGCGATCGTCAGGCACCCCTGGATCCCCGGCAGCGCGAGCCCGGCGATCCCGATGAGCAGCAGGATCCAGCCGACCAGCAGGACGCCGATGCGGGCGAAGAAGGGGAGCGGCGGGAGCCGGCGCGCGGACTCGTCCGTCTCGCGCAGGGAGTCCCCGGTGTCGCGGGGGCGGGCTGGTGGCCCGTTCGTCTTGCGGGTCCTGTCCGGGTGCAGCCATGGTTCGAATCGTCCCCCGGGGAAGGGGAACGTATCACGGCGCTCCGGGTTCCCGGCCGCTCGAGTCGACGACGGCATTGACTTCGCGGCGGGGCCGCTTCAGAATGAAGTCTCATGTTTTGAGACGCCGTCTCAATAAGAGAATCCAGCGACTTGCAACAGGAACGGCAACAGTTCGAGAGCTACGTCCGCGACCACGGGTTGCGGATGACGCCGACCCGTCGGGCGGTGTTCGAGGAGATCTTCCTCCACCACGAGCACATCGACGCCGATCGTCTGCACGAGGCGATCGGTCGCAACGGGCTGCGGGTCTCGAGAGCTTCGGTCTATCGCAATCTCGATCTGCTGGCGGACTGCGGCCTGGTGCGCAAGGTGCGCCTCGGCAATCACAGAGTGCTCTACGAGCATCTCCACGAGGGGATGGACCACGACCACATGGTGTGCCGCGAGTGCGGCCGGCTGGTCGAGTACCTCCATCGCGAGGTGCGTGACTCGCTGCGGGAACTCTGCGCCGCGCACGGATTCGACCCTGAAGATCTTTCGGTGCAGGTCGTCGGGCGGTGCCTGACCTGCCGTCGGGCGCGGGAGGCTCGAGAGGCCCCGCCGGCGCCGAGTTGAAGGAGAACGCCTCGATGAACGTTCGAACCGTGCGCCTGTGGGCGCTCACCTGCCTGCTGCCGGCGATCGCCGGCGCGAGCGAGACCGAGGCACCATCCGACAAGGGTGGCAGCGGATACCGGCTGTTCGAGGAGCTGTCGATCGTCGCCGCCGTGACCGAGCTCGACGAGCTGCCCGGTTCGGCCCACGTCATCGACGCCGAGACACTGGAGCGGCAGGGCTACCAGGACGTGCATCGGATCCTCCAGCAGGTCCCGGGTATCAGCGTTCAGGAGGAGGACGGCTTCGGCCTGCGGCCGAACATCGGGATTCGCGGCACCGGAGTCGAGCGCAGCTCGAAGATCACGATGCTCGAGGACGGGGTGCTCATCGCGCCGGCCCCCTACGCCGCGCCGTCGGCCTACTACTCGCCGACCGCCGGCCGGATGGAGGGGTTCGAGATCCTCAAGGGGTCGAGCGCCATCCGCCAGGGGCCCTACACCAACGGCGGCTCGATCAACTACCTGTCGACCTCGATTCCGGCGGCGCGCGAGGGACGGCTTGAACTGACGGGCGGGAGCGACGGCCATCAGCTCGTGCGGGCGCGAGCCGGTGAGGGAGGGGAGCGCTTCGGCTGGCTGGTCGAGGCCCTCGATCAGCGCCACGACGGCTTCAAGCGGCTCGATGGCGGCGGGCCGACCGGCTACCAGCTCTCCGACTATCTCGGGAAGTTCCGTGTGACCACCGATCCCGAGGCTCGCCGGTACCAGGCGCTCGAGATCAAGGTGGGGCGGACCGAGCAGGACGGCGACGAGACCTATCTCGGATTGACGGTCGGGGACTTCCTGGCGGATCCCTACCGCCGCTACGCCTCGTCGGCGGGCGACGAGATCCGGGCCGAGCACGAACAGTTCCAGCTCAGCTACGAGCTGCGGCCGAGCGATCGACACCGCCTCACCGTGACCGCCTACCGCAACGACTTCTTCCGCAACTGGCACAAGCTCGAGAAGGTGGACGGTGTCGGCGTGGCTGCTGTGCTCGCCTCTCCCGGGCTCTATGCGGACGAGCTCGCGGTCCTTCGCGGCGAGCGGGACAGCGGAGCAGAAGCCCTCGCCGTGCGCAACAACCGGCGCGACTACTACTCGACCGGGGTGCAGGCGGTCTTCGGCGTCGACCTGGAACGTGGGCGCTCGGCGCACGAGCTCGAGTTCGGCCTCCGGCTTCACGAGGACGAGGAGGATCGCTTTCAGGAAGAGGACAGCTACCGGATGCTCGGGCGCGAGCGGATCTTCACGAGCGCCGGTGCGCCGGGAAGCCATGCGAACCGGGTCGCCGGCGCCGAAGCGATGGCGGCGTTCGTGCAGGACACCATCCGGATCGGCTCCTGGACGCTGACCCCCGGCGTGCGGGTCGAGTCGATCGATCTCGAGCGGCTCGACTACGGCCGCGAGGACCCGACTCGCTCCGGCTTCGCGCTCGCGACGCGCACCAACTCGCTCACCGAGGTGCTGCCCGGGATGGGCGTCAGCTACGCGATCGACGACGAGCGGCAGGTGTTCGTCGGCGTTCATCGCGGGTTCTCGCCGCCCGGCCCGAGTTCGACCGAGGAGGTGGACGCCGAGGAGAGCGTGAACTTCGAGCTCGGCTACCGGGCCGCGGGCGACCGCAGCCGCGGGGAGCTGACCGCCTTCTTCAGCGACTACGAGAATCTGCTGGGAACCGACACCACCTCGGGCGGTGGCGGCGGCACGGGAGATCAGTTCAACGGCGGTGCCGCCACGATCTTCGGTCTCGAGGCCGGATTCGGCACGCGGTTGCGCTCGGCCCAGGCCGTGATGCCGCTCGACGTCACCTACACCTTCACCCGCGGCGAGTTCGACTCGACGTTCGAGTCCGACTTTGCCGACTGGGCGCCGCTGGTGGAGGCCGGGGACGAGCTGCCCTATCTGCCGGAGCATCGACTCCACGCGCGCTTCGGCTACGAGCGCTCGGGCTTCGGCCTCTTCGTCGATGTCGATCACACCTCCGACGTGCGAACCCGCGCCGGGAGCGGCGCGATCCCGCCAGGGGAGCGGCTGGAGGCTCGCACCCTCGTCGATCTTCGACTCGAGAAGACACTGTTCGATCGCTGGGAGGTCTTCACCCAGCTCCTCAACGCGACCGACGAGGTCTACGTGGCGGCGCGGCGGCCGGCCGGCTTGCGGCCGGGCCTGCCTCGCAGCGTGATCGTCGGCCTTTCCGTCGATTTCGGAGGCAACGCCAGATGAACGTTTCACTCTCGAACACGGGTCGAGCGACACTCGCCGCCGTCCTGCTGCTGACCGCCGCCTGCGGCGGCAGCCCCGATCCGGAGCCGCCGGCCGCCGGCGAGGCGGAGCCGCTGGTCGTCTACTCCGGTCGCAACGAATCGCTGATCGGTCCGTTGCTCGAGCGCTTCATCGCGAGCTCGGGCATCGAAGTCGAGGTGCGCTACGGCGAGACCTCGGAGATGACCGCGACGCTGCTCGAGGAGGGTGAGCGTACACCGGCCGACGTCTTCCTGTCGCAGGACGCGGCGGCGCTCGGAGCGCTGGCCCAGGCCGGACTGCTGCAACCGATCGGCGCAGAGATCGCTTCTCAGGTGCCGGCGGCGTTCCGCGATGCCGGGAATCGCTGGATCGGCCTCTCGGGACGGGCGCGCGCGGTGGTCTACAACACCGAATCGATGACCACCGACGAGCTGCCGCAGCGCCTCGAGGAGATTGTCGACGAGCGTTTCTCCGGGCGCTATGGCGTGCCGCCCACCAACGGCTCGTTCCAGGCGCACATGGCGGTCTACCACGCCGTCGAAGGAGCCGAGGCGCTCGACGCGCTGCTGGCCGGGATGGTGGCCAACGACGCGCAGCGCTACCCGAAGAACAGCGCCATCGTGCAGGCGGTGGCCGACGGCGAGGTCGAGTTCGGACTGGTGAACCACTACTACGTGGCCCGTGCGCTGGCCGAGGACCCCGAAGCGCCGCTGGGGATCTTCTACATGCCGGAAGGGGCGGCCTCGAACTACGTCAACCTGGCCGGCGGAGCGGTCCTGAGCGACCGGGCCGAGGCACAGCAGCTCCTCGGCTTCCTCGTTTCGGAGGAGGCGCAGACCTACTTCGGCAACGAGACGATGGAGTATCCGATCGCTGCGGGCGTGGCGCCGAGCGTCGGGCTCGTGCCGATCGACACGGTGCCGACGCCGGACGTCGATTTCGCGACCGCAGCCGGTCTTCTCGAGCCGACGCTTGCGGTGCTGACCGCCAGCGGCCTCGTCGAGTGACGGTTTGGCAGGGCGGTCGGCTCCTCCGCTGCTGATCGCCGTCGCCAGCCTGATCGGCATGGCGATGGCGCTGCCGCTCGTCTACCTGGTACTCCGGGCCTTGGGCGGCGGCTGGCAGGGTTTCACGGCGGTCGTCGCCACGCCGCGGACCGTCGAGCTGGCGGCGCGGACGCTGGCGCTCATCGCCGGCGTCGTGGTGACGACGATGGCGATCGCCCTGCCCTATGCCTGGCTCGTGGTGCGCACCGATCTGCCCGGCCGGCGCTGGTGGGCGCTCGCCGGCGCGCTGCCGCTGGTGTTCCCGTCCTACGTCGCAGCGTTCGCCCTGGTCGTGTTCTTCGGTCCCCGCGGCCATCTGCAGAGCCTGCTCGGGGTCGAACGGCTACCGGCGGTGGTCTACGGCTACGGGGGAGCCCTCGCGGCGCTCGCCCTCTTCACCTACCCCTACCTCTTCCTGCTGCTGGTGGCGGGGCTCCGCCAGCTCGACCCGGCGGTCGAGGAGAGCGCGCGGTCTCTCGGCAGCGGCCCGTGGGGAGCGTTCCGGCGCGCCGTCCTCCCTCAGCTCAGGGGGCCGCTCGCGGCCGGAGGGTTGCTGGTGGCGCTCTACGTGCTGTCCGACTTCGGGGCGGTGTCGATCGCCCGATTCAACACCTTCACTCTGTCGATCTACAACGCCTACCGCGGCCTCTTCGATCGCACGGCCGCCGCCTCGCTGGCACTCGTGCTGGTGGCGCTGACGCTGCTCGTGATGGCAGTCCAGGCGCGCTGGATGCGCCGCCTGCCGGCGACCCGCAGCCGGCCGTTCCGCGCGACCCACAGGGTGGCGCTCGGGCGCTGGAAGTGGCCGGTCCTCGGAGCTCTGACGTTGCTCAATCTTGTGACGCTCGCCGTTCCCCTCGGCGTGGTCGCCCACTGGGCGGTGCGCGCCCTGGTGACCGGCAATCCGCTCGGCCGGGTCGGAGAGTCGATCGCGAACTCGCTCGGCGTCGCCGGCCTGGCAGCTCTTGCGGCCACAGCGCTGGCGCTGCCGCTCGCCGTCTGGTCGGTTCGCTATCCGGGGCGTCGGGCGAGAGCGGTCGAACGGCTCGCGCAGTCGGGGTATGCCCTCCCGGGGATGGTGATCTCGCTGAGCCTCGTCTTCTTCGCCACCCGGCACGCCGAGCCGCTCTACCAGACGGTCGTCCTCCTGATCGCCGCCTACGTCTGCCGTTTCCTGCCGCAGGCGCTCGGCGCCGCCCGCAGCGCTCTCGCCTCGGTGGCTCCGGCCTTCGAGGAGGCGGCGCGCAGTCTCGGCGCCGGCCGGCGGCGGGTGTTTCGCACGGTGACGCTGCCTCTCATCGGGCCGGGACTCGCCGCCGGAGCCGGCCTGGTCTTCCTGACGACCATGAAGGAACTCCCGGCAACCTTGATCTTGCGCCCGACCGGCTTCGAGACGCTGGCGACGAGGGTCTGGAGCGCGACCGCGGAGGGCATCTACTCTCAGGCGGCGCTCCCTGCGCTGTGCCTCCTTCTGGCTTCGATCGTGCCGGTCTACTTCCTCATGATCCGCCCCGTACTCGGGGTCGACGGGGAGTCGCGATGAGCGTCGTTCTGGAGATCGAGGGGCTGACGGTCTCCTACGGCGAAGCGGTGGCTGTCCGCGACGTCGACATGGTCTTCGACAGCGGGCTGCTGGCCCTGGTCGGAGAGAGCGGATGCGGCAAGACGACTTTGCTGCGAACGATCGCCGGCTTCGAGACGCCGCGCCGGGGCACGGTGCGGATCGCCGGCCGGACCGTGGTGGGCGAGGGAGCCTTCGTCCCTCCTGAGAAGCGCGACGTCGGCATGGTGTTTCAGCAGGGGGCGCTCTTCCCGCATCTCACGGTGTGGGAGAACGTCCGCTACGGTGTGCGCGGATCGCGAGCCGGCGAGGCACGGGCGGCGGAGCTTCTCGACCTCGTCAGGCTCGCGGATACCCGGGAGCGGTTCCCCGATCAGCTTTCCGGGGGCCAGCAGCAGAGGGTGGCGCTGGCACGGGCCCTGGCTCCCGAACCGAGACTTGTGCTCTTCGACGAGCCGTTCGCCGGTCTCGACCCCGGTCTGCGAGAGGACCTGCGCCTCGAGGTCAGGGAGGTGCTGCGCCGCACCGGCACCAACGCTGTGCTCGTCACCCATGACCGGGAGGAGGCGCTCGCCGTCGCCGGCGCGGTAGCGGTGATGGTCGAGGGCAGAGTGCTGCAGGTCGCCAGCCCGGAGACGATCTACGCCCGCCCCGCGAGCGAGGCGGTCGCCGAGTTCCTGCGGTCGGGCGAGCTCTTCGACTGCATGGTGGCGGGTGGAGAGTTCGAGAGCGCCCTCGGCAGGGGGCGCTGCGACGCACCCGACGGAGCCGGCCGCCTGCTCCTCAGGCCGGAGGATGTGCGTCTGCGCCTGGCGGGCTCGGGGCACGCGGTGGCGGGAGTGCTCGAGGGGCGCGAGTTCTTCGGCCACGACGCTCTCGATCGAGTCGTCCTGTCGAGCGGCGAAACGGTCCGGGCGCGGGTACTCACCGGCGACACCCTTCCCGTCGGCTCGCGAGTCGAGGTGGAGCTGCGCGAGAGGCTCTATCGCGTGTTTCCCGGCGCGTGAGAGGATTCGCGCCATGAGATGCCGACCCGTTGTCCGCCGTGTCGCTCCGCTCGCTTTGCTGATCCTCTTCCTGCCGGCGACGCCGTCGTCGTCGGCGACGCTGGGTGGTACGCCCGAGGACATCTTCATCACCGAGGTCTTCTACCTCGGTGGCCTGAACGAGGACTGGATCGAGATCGCCAACCTGGGCGACACCGGCGACGTCGATGTCGGTGGCTGGTGGCTGTGCTCGCGCTTCGACTACGGGCAGATCTCGGAGCTCACGGTGCTGGTCGGCGACACGGTTCTCTCTCCGGGGGAGAGGGTGGTGCTGCAGATCGATGCTCCCGGAGCAGGCGATCTCAACGACCTCGACGACGTGGCCGCCGATGTGGGTCTCTACACGGTCAGCACCTTCGGATCGAGCACGGCGATGGTCGACTTCCTGCAATACAACACCGCCGACGACGTCGGCCGCTCCGACGTCGCCGCCGACAAGGGGATCTGGACTGAGACTGCAGTCGGTCCTCCTCCGCAGTACGACTTCACGGAGCCGGCGGCGATGGGCGAGAGCCTCGCCTACTGTGGCGCCGAGGGTGGGGGAGGTCTCCTTACCCTGGGTCGCGACTTCCAGAGCATGCCGCCGACGCAGGGGACCGCGAACGCCCCGTGCGAGGTGTTCGACGACGGCTTCGAGTCCGGCGACACCGGTGCCTGGTCGGCGACTGTGCCCTGACGGGCGTGGTCAGGCGGTCCCCTTCAGAATCTTGTTCCAGTAGAGCCACGGGAGCACTCGCTTCTTGAGCTGGTACATCGACCAGCGCTCCTTGCTCTGATCGAACGGGAAGGTCTCGGCCGGCTCGTTCGCGTAGTCGAACTCGGCCAGGATGAGCCTGCCGTAGCCGGTGACGAGAGGGCAGGAGCCGTAGCCCCCGTAGGTCGCCGTCAACGGCTCCGACCTCAGGTGGCTCAGCAGGTTGGCGACCAGCACCGGCGCCTGCTTGCGGATGGCGGCTCCGGTCTTGGCGTTCGGCGTGTTCGTGGCGTCGCCCAGCGCGAAGACGTCGGGGAAACGGCTGTGCTGCAACGTCGCTTTGTCGACATCGATCCAGCCTGCCTCGCCCGCGAGCGGGCTCTCGCGCACGAAGTCGGGAGCCGACTGTGGCGGGCAGACGTGGATCATGTCGAAGGACTTCGTCACCCCGGTCTTCTCGCCGGTCGCAGTGTCGGTGACTTCGAAGGTGGCCGTCTTGCCGGGGCCGTCGATCGCGACCAGGTTGTGAAGGAAGCGAAGCTCGATGCCGTAGCGTTCGCAGACCTCGAGCAGGCGCCTGGCGTACTTCTCGACGCCGAAGATGACACCGCCGGCGGTGCAGAACTCGATGGATGCGGCGTCACCGAGCGAACGCCGCCGGAAGTTGTCGGCGGCGAGGTACATGATCTTCTGCGGCGCGCCACCGCACTTGATGGGAGTTCCCGGCTGGGTGAAGAGAGCGGTGCCCCCTTCGAACTTCCGGATGCACTCATGAGTGTAGGGGGCGAGGTCGAATCCGTAGTTGCTGCAGACGCCGTTGCGTCCGAGGGTGTCGGTGAGTCCCGGAATCGCGTCCCAGTTGAGCTGGATGCCGGGGCAGGCCACCAGCAGGTCGTAGCCGACCGACGAGCCCGAGGTGGTGGTCACGGTCTTCTCCTCCGGCTGGAAGGTCTCCACCGCCTCTCGAATCCAGGTGACCCCTTCCGGCATCACGTCCTTCTGGGGGCGGACCGTGTCACGTACGTCGAAGTCGCCCCCGCCGACCAGAGTCCAGGCCGGCTGGTAGTAGTGCTGCTCGGCGGGATCGAGGATCGCGATGTCGAGCGAGCGGTCCTTGCGCAGCAGTTGGGCGGCCACCGAGAGGCCGGCGTTGCCCCCGCCGACGATGACGATCCTGTGATGGTGAGTGCTCATGTGACGTGTCTCCTTCGATTGGCGAGAACAGCGGCTGCTGTCATGGCGTCTCGAAGGTGAGAGACACGGAAGCCGTCCGAGGTTCCCGGGTATCGGCGGGAACCTCGAGGGCGGCCCGTGTCTCTCATCCGTTAGCAGGCGACACGATGAGCATCGCGACGAACAGCCACCCGGCCTCTACTCTGCCTGGAGTCCCGATGCCCGGAGGCCATTTCACCGCTGAGCCGAGTCTTTGCCCTTCGGGGGTTGACTGAGCTTGGCGACCCCTTCGAGCACCGGTCTCGCACGCTGGCTGCCCGCCGCTTCGTGGCTGCCCTCCTATCGCCGTGGCGATCTGCCCAGCGACCTGGTTGCCGGGCTCGTGGTGGCGATCATGCTGGTGCCGCAGGCGATGGCCTATGCGTTGCTGGCCGGGCTGCCGGCCCAGGTGGGGCTCTACGCCAGCATCGTCCCGGTTGCGCTCTACGCGATCTTCGGCACCAGCACGTCGCTCGCTGTCGGGCCGGTGGCGATCGTCTCTCTGCTGGTGGCGACCGGCGTGTCGGAGCTCGCCGAACCGGGGACCGAGGCGTTCGTCGGATACGCCCTGACTCTCGCGCTGATGGTCGGCTTGCTTCAGGCGGCGATGGGTCTGGCCCGCATGGGTTTCCTCGTCAACTTCCTCAGTCATGCCGTTCTTGCCGGTTTCACCTCCGCTGCGGCACTGGTGATCGCCGGCAGCCAGCTGAGGCACCTGTTCGGCCTCGAGATCGGGCGGCCCGAGGGATTCCTCGAGACCGTGCAAGCGGTGGTCGAGCGTCTCGGACAGGTCAACCCGACCACCGTGCTGCTGACGCTCACGGCGTTGTCGATCCTCCTCTTCTTCCGCAGCCGGCTGGGCCCATTGCTGGTGCGTGCGGGCGCGAGCGAGAGTTGGGCCGCACCGCTGGCGAAGACGGGACCTTTCGTCGCAGTTGGCGTGACCGCGGCACTGACCGCTGCCATGTCGCTCGATGAGAGAGCCTCCGTGGCGGTCGTCGGCGTCATCCCCCAGGGGCTTCCCGCCGTCGGCCGACCGCCGCTCGACGCGGCGGCGCTTCGAGTGCTGCTGCCGACGGCGGTCGCGATCTGCTTCATCGGCTTCCTCGAGAGCTTTGCCATTGCGAGGGTGCTGGCCGCGAAGCGCCGCGAGCGGGTGCGGGCGAACCAGGAGCTGCTGGCGCTCGGCGTGGCCAACCTCGGTGCTGCGTTCACCGGCGGCTATCCCGTGACCGGCGGCTTCAGCCGCTCGATGGTGAACTTCACCGCCGGCGCCCGGTCGGGCCTGGCGGCGCTGGTCACGGCTGCGCTCGTCGCGGTGGCGGTGATTTGGATGACTCCAGCCTTCCACCATCTGCCGAAGGCCGCACTGGCGGCGATCATCGTCGTTGCGGTCGCCCAACTCGTCGACTGGCGAGCGGCGGTGCGCGCCTGGAAGTACAGCCGAGCGGACGGCGCGGCTTTCACGACGACGTTCGCAGCCGTGCTCGTGCTCGGCGTCGAAGCCGGGATCGTGATCGGCGCGGTGGTGGCGGTGGCGCTCCACGTCTGGAGAACGACGCAGCCTCACATGGCGGTGGTGGGTCGCGTCGCCGGCAGCGAGCACTATCGCAACGTCCTTCGACATCAGGTGGAGACCTGGCCCGAGCTGCTGCTGGTGAGGGTCGACGAGAGCCTCTACTTCGCCAACGCGCGGAATCTCGAAGACGAGGTTCTACGGGCAGTTGCGGAGCGCCCGCGCCTGCGCGACTTCGTATTGATCGCCAGTGCGGTCAACTTCATCGACGGCAGCGCCCTCGAGACTCTGGAGACCTTGAGGGTCGAGCTCGACAGTGCGGGAGTCACGTTTCATCTCGCGGAGGTCAAGGGTCCGGTCATGGACCGGCTTCAGCGGGTTTCCTTCGTCGAGTCGATGACACCAGGACGGATTTTTCTCAGCACCCAGGAGGCGGTCGATACCCTGGTTGCGAAGCAGCGACCGGGCTCTCTCAGAGCTCAGGGAGGAACTTCATGATCGAAACGCTCAAAGAACCCTGGCCGTGGTACGTGGCCGGACCGATCATCGGTGCTCTGGTGCCGATGCTGCTCATCGTCGGCGGTCGCCAGTTCGGGATCTCGTCGAACCTGCGTCATCTGTGCGCGGCCGTGATTCCGAGGAAGCCGTCGTTTCTGCGCTATGACTGGTGGGGCAGCGGAGGGTGGAATCTCGTATTCGCACTCGGCATCGTTGCCGGCGGTTGGGTCGCGGCGACCTGGCTCGGGCCGGCGGAGGTCGCGTTGGATGCGCGCACGACGAGCGCGCTGACCGAGCTGGGGCTGGGCGCCCCGACGGGTCTCGTGCCGGCGGAAATCTTCGGAGCGGGCTCTCTCGGGACAGGCCCGAGTCTCGTACTGCTGGTGGGCGGAGGGTTCCTCGTCGGCTTCGGCGCCCGCTACGCCGGAGGTTGCACGTCCGGCCACGCGATCTCCGGACTCGCCGATCGCCAACCCGCCTCGCTGCTGGCAGTGCTCGGCTTCTTCGCCGGCGGGCTCGTGGCGACCCATGTCCTGCTGCCGTGGGTGCTGCGATGAACCGGCAGCTACCGACGGTGACGAACCTCGTGCCGTACCTGTTGCTGGGAGTGCTGTTCGGAGTCACGGCGACGCAGTCGCAGATCATCTCCTGGTACCGGATCCAGGAGATGTTCCGCTTTCACAGTTTCCACATGTACGGGGTGATCGTTTCGGCCGTCGCTGTGGCCTCCGTCGGCGTCGCCCTCGTCAAGAGGAGAGTCGGCACCGATCTCGCGGGCGATCCGATCGAGGTGCCGCCCAAGGTCCTGGGCCGTGGCATCCGTTACGCCGTCGGCGGCAGCCTCTTCGGCCTCGGATGGGGCCTGGCGGGCGCCTGCCCCGGCCCGATCTTCGCGCTGCTCGGCAACGGTGTGGCGGGCGCGGGGGTCCTGCTCGTCAGCGCGCTGGCTGGAACCTGGGTCTACGCTCTGCTTCGCCCGTCGCTGCCTCATTGATCTCACGACCCGACGACCCCTTCCAACTCCCGACAACGACCTGCTTCTGAACGATCCCAACAAGACCCACGGAGACTCCACATGCTTTTTCGACAGATCTACGACCCGAAGCTCGCGCAATACGCCTACCTCGTCGGCTGCCAGCGGACCGGGGAGGCGCTGCTGATCGATCCCGAGCGAGACAGCGACCGTTA
Organism: Candidatus Multivoradales bacterium; assembly: GCA_965223855.1. GTDB lineage: Bacteria > Acidobacteriota > Thermoanaerobaculia > Multivoradales > JAHEKO01 > CALZKB01. The sequence goes on along the minus strand of CBDCXM010000009.1, from coordinate 256,645 downwards.
CCTCGAGATCGTCCGCGCCGAAGGCCTCACGCTCACGGCGGTGACGGAGACTCACATCCATGCAGATTTCCTCTCCGGAGCCCGCGAGCTCGCAGAGCAGACCGGCGCGCACCTCTATCTCTCCGACGAGGGAGACGCCGACTGGAAGTACGAGTGGGCGAAGGGGAGCGACTACGACGTCACCCTTCTGCATCACGGTGACGTGTTCCGTGTCGGGAACATCGAGATCCAGGCGGTCCATACACCGGGGCACACCCCTGAGCATCTGAGTTTCACCGTCACCGATCACGGATCGGGAATGAGCGAGCCGATCGGCATCGCGACCGGTGATTTCGTGTTCGTGGGCGACCTCGGACGGCCCGACCTGCTCGAATCGGCCGCCGGCGTCGCGGGCGCGATGGAGCCGTCGGCCGAGCGGCTCTTCGACTCCCTGTCGCTCTTCCTCGAGCTGCCCGAGTTCCTGCAGGTGTGGCCCGCGCATGGCGCAGGGAGTGCCTGTGGCAAGGCGCTCGGTGCGGTTCCGATGTCGACCGTCGGCTACGAGACCAGGTCCAATGCGGCCATCGACGCGGCGCGAAGGGGCCGGGAGTCGTTCGTCGCGTCGATCCTCGAGGGCCAGCCCGAGCCCCCGCTCTACTTCGCGCGGATGAAGAAGCTCAACAAGGAGGGGCCGCCGCTCCTCGGAGGACTCCCGGCGCCGGTCCGAACCTCGCTCGCAGAGGTGACGGCCGCCCTCGAAAGAGGAGCTGTCGTGCTCGACACTCGCGGAGATCGCGCGGCGTTCATGGAGGGACACCTTCCAGGCTCCCTCTACGCTCCGTTCAACAAGTCGTTTCCGACGGTCGCGGGCTCCTATGTGCGGCCGGAGGAGGAGATCTACCTGGTTCTCGACGAAAGGCGCCTCGAGGAGGCGGTGCGGGATCTCGTGAGGATCGGCCTGGATCGGGTCGTCGGTTTCCTGCCGCCCGAAGATCTCGTCGGAGCGCCGGACCTGACCTCGACGCCGGTGATCGACTTCGAGGCGGTCGAGCGGTTGCGTGGAGACGATCGGCATCGGGTCCTCGACGTTCGAGGGGCGTCGGAGTACGCCGCCGGCCACGTGCCCGGGGCCGCCAACATCGCCCACACCCGTTTGCTCGACCGGGTCGACGAGGTGGACCGCGAAGCCACCTGGCTGGTGCACTGCAAGAGCGGCGCCCGAGCCGCGGCGGCAGCCGCCCTGCTGGCGCGCGAGGGGATCGAAGTGCGCTACGTCGACGACGCCTTCGCGCGCTACGAGGAGGCTTCCTGAGCCGCCGGCAGGCGCCGGTCGCGCCCGCGCCGTTCAGGCCGGCTCTCTGATCGCCGTCCCGAGCCGTTCGCGGATCTTCGAGGGGATCGTCCCCTCGCCGATGCGCCTGCACGCCTCGCGCGTCAGGTCGAGGGTCCGGAAGAACGAGCCGCAGCGGTCGGAGAGCAGCTCCTTCGCGAGAGGGAAGTCGACCCCGCGGTCGAGTGCATCGAGCTTGGCCAGCAGGAGGTCTCGACAGATCGGTGGCGCGTCCGGGTCGACTACCGGCCGCTGCGGGAGCGACTCGGCCAGTGCCTTTCTGAGCGCAAGCCGAGCCCGGTAGACCCGTGTCTTGACCGTCGCCTCCTTGATGCCGAGCACGGTCGCCACCTCGGCGACGCTGAGCTCGGCGATGTCCTTGAGAACCAGCGCCATGCGGAAGTCCGGCGGCACGCTCGTCAACGCCGTCTCGATCCGCTCCTGAATCTCGCTGCGCACCCGTCGTTCGAACGGGTCGGCCTCATCGAGCGCCGGGACCGTCGACTCGTCGTGCGGAACCAGCGCATCCAGGGACTGGAGGGTGTCCGGTTCGCCCGCCCGCTTGCGGTGCTTGCGCATGCAGGCTCGGGTGGCGATGGTGTAGAGCCAGGTCGTCGGCTTCGATCGACCCTCGAACTGATCCCAACTTCTGAAGGCGGTCAGGAAGATGTCCTGCACCAGCTCCTCGGCGTCCTCGGGAGATCCGCACAGTCGCAGGCCGAGGCCGAAGAGCCGCCCGCCGTGCTCCGCGAAGAGCGCGGGGATCGCCTCGTCCGCCGGGAGGGAGCCGACTTCGTCGGGCAGGGGACGGCCCTGGGTGTGAGAGCGCTCTGCCCTCTCGCCCGTCACGTCACCAGGGCGCGGGCGAAGCGCCGTTTTCCGACCTTGAGCAGGTAGCTGCCGGGGGCGAGCTCCAGATGGAGCGCCTCGGGGTCGGTTACCTTCGTCCCGTCGATCGATACGGCCCCCTGCTTGAGCAGTCGCTTCCCCTCTGCGTTGCTGGAAGCGAGTCCGGTATCCGTGAGGATTGTCAGCAGGCGCGTCGATCCTTCGAACGAGTGCTCCTCGACCTCGTCCGGCTCGCCGCCGGCAGTAAACACGGCCTCGAACTCGCGTTCGGCGGCCTCGGCGGCGGCGCGGTCGTGGAACCTCGTCACGAGGCGGCGGGCCAGTTCCTGTTTGACCGACTTGGGGTGAAGCTCGCCGGCCGCTACCTCCGACCTGCGGCGATCGATCTCGCCTTCGCCGAGGTCGGTCAAAAGCAGCCACCAGGCCCACATCAGATCGTCGGGGATCGACAGCGTGCGGCCGTACATCTCCCCGGGTGGGTCTTCGACGCCGATGGCGTTGCCGAGGCTCTTCGACATCTTGTCGCTGCCGTCGATGCCGACGAGCAGCGGCACGGTCAGCACCACCTGGGGATCGAGCCCGTGCTCCTTCATCAGAGTGCGCCCGACGAGCAGGTTGAAGATCTGATCGTGACCGCCGAGCTCGACGTCGGCCTCCAATGCGACCGAGTCGTACCCCTGGACGAGCGGATAGAGGAGCTCGTGAAGGCTGATCGTCTGGTGCGCCTCCCAGCGCGAGCGGAAGTCGTCGCGCTCCATCATGCGCGCGAGCGGATACTTGCCGGCGAGTCGGATGAGCCCCTGGGAACCGAGCGGGTCGAGCCACTTGCTGTTGTAGTCGACGACCGTGTGCTCGCGATCGAGCACCTTCCAGACCTGGCGCTCGTAGGTCGCGGAGTTCTCGAGAACCTCCTCGCGGCTGAGCTGAGGCCGGGTCAGTTTCTTGCCCGTAGGGTCGCCGATCATGGCGGTGAAGTCGCCGATCAGGAAGACCACCCGATGTCCCAGTTGCTGGAACTGGCGCATCTTCTCGAGCAGCACGCAGTGGCCGAGGTGAAGATCCGGCGCCGAGGCGTCGAACCCGGTCTTGACCGTCAGTGGTCGTCCGCTTGTTCGCGACGCCTCGAGTTTGGCGGCGAGCTGTTCCTCGTCGACGAGGTCGACCAAGCCGCGCCGGAGCACGGCGAGCTGCTCGGCGACGGCTGGGAACGGCGTCTCGCTCATCGGCGGAGTTCTACCACGAGGAGGGGTCAGGGGGACCAGCGCGGCGCAGCGGGGAGGTCGATCGAACCGGCCAGCAGGTCGAGACGCGCGAGACAGCGGGCGTCGCCCTCCAGGCTCCAATCTTCGAAGCGGCCGTCGTCAACGGTGCCGTCCACCCGCAGCACGGTGCCGCCGCCGGTGAGGATCTCGAGCGGCACGGAGAGACCGCGATGTGCGACTGCAACCGCCGCCGCCGCCAGCGCTCCCGTTCCACAGGCGAGCGTCTCGGCTTCGACGCCGCGCTCGAAACTGCGCATCTCGAGACGTGCGGAGGCGAAGCGGACGAACATGACGTTGGTCCCGGCGTCGCCGAACGCGGGATGGTGGCGCAGGCGGCGACCGAGCTCGGCGACCGGTGTGTCGGCGAGACTCTCGGGCCGGGCGACGACGAACTGGGGCACCCCGACGGTGACGAACCAGCCTGTGATCCCCGTCTCGCCTGCGGCCCCCGGCTCGAGGTCGAGGTGCTTCTCGACCGGAGCCGCGGCCGGCGGGTCGAGGCTGAGGCGGACCCGATGCTCGCCGACGAGAGTCGCCGAGACCTGGCCGGCTGCGGTCTGGAGCTCGACCTGCCGGTCCGCCCAGCCGAGCCTGCGGGAGAGCACGGCGGCGCAACGGCTGCCGTTGAGACAGAGCTCCGCGGCACCGCCGTCGGCGTTGAAATGGTCCATGCGCACCGCGCCGCCGGCTTCGCGTCGCAGCACGAAGAGCCCGTCGGCCCCGACCGACAGCCCGCGCGTGCACCAGGCGCGGATGGTGGCCGCCTCCGGAACCCGTTCGGGCTCGACGAGGGCGAGGAAGTCGTTACCCCCGCCGCTCAAAAGGAAGGCCGGGACGGAGGCCGGCACGTCAGGGGACCTGGACCCGGATCTCCTTCGCCGGGTCGCTGGTGTTGCCCAGGGCGTCCACGGAGGTCACGCTGTAGAACCACACCTGCCCGGACAGCACGCTTTCGTCGACGTACTGGCTGCGGGTCACGAGCTCCTCGGTGACCAGGATCTCCTCTTCGCTGCCTTCCGCGCGCCGATAGATCCGATAGCCGGCGAAGTCGGCGGCGTTCGAGGCGTCCCACAGCAGTCGGATCCTGCTGGCCTCGGGGAACGCGACCAGATTGCCCGGCTTCTCCGGGCCGAAGCGATCCTGGTAGTCGACCTCGTGCTCCGACGGGATCTCGCTCTCGATCAGTGGATTAGCGCGACCGACGGCCGTCACCCCGTAGATGTAGCGGGCGCCGTAGATCGCGGAGGCGTCCCGGTAGCTGCGCGACGAGCCGGGAAGGGTCCCGACCGCCGGGCCGTAGAGCCGCGACTTGGCTTCGCGGCGATAGACCCGGAAGCCGTTCTTCGGATCCTCTTCGGACTCCCACGTCACTTCGATCGCGGCCGCGGCCGCTTCGACCTCGACGTCACTCGGCGGTGGCGGGGGGCGCAGCGGGAAGAGGCCCACGAGCGGGGCGAAGTCGGAAGGTCGACCGTCGGTGGGGAAGATGCGGATCGAGTAGAGGAACCCGTAGAGCGGGTCCACCTCCGGCTCCTCGTCCATCGGCTCGTCTTCATCCATCGGTTCGTCGATGGGAGAAGAGCTCTCCGGAGTCCTCGTCGGAGGCGGCCGGGTCCGTCGGCTCTTCGTTCTCCTCCGCGCCCTCCTCCGCGCTCTCCTCGAGCGCCGCCGCCTCCCGGGCCGCCTGCTCTGCCGCCTGCTCTTCCGCTGCCAGCTCCTCTGCCAGCTCGGCGACGAGCTCGTCCATCGATCTCTCCGGCAGGGGCACGTCGGTTCTCAGCACGATCGACTCCCCGACGACGGCGGCGGAGATCGCCTCACTTTCGATCTCGGCGATCATCTCCGCCTCCGCCCGGAAGTCGTCGGGGGTCGCCGACAGGAACTCCTCGATCGACCGCTCCGGACTGCGCAACAGCGTCACCGCGGCGTCGATGTCGGCCTGGAGCTCCTCGTCGAGCTCCTCCTCCTCAGTCTCGGCGCCCTCTCCCTCGGCATCCTCTCCGCCCGCCTCGGTGGTGGCCTCGCCAGTCCTGGCGCTCGCGGGATCGGCGGTCGCGGTGGGCTCACCGGGTGCGGGTTCGGCGGCCATGGAGTCTGCGGCCGCCGGCTCGCCCGTCAGGGGGTCGATCGGGCTTGTGATCGGCAGGCCGGTCTCGGGGTCGATCGGGACGAGCGGCAGGCCGGTCGGTCCGAGGCCGTTCTCCAGCAACAGCGCCTCGGCCCGTTCGCGAGCCAGAGACTCGCGGGCCATGATGTCGAGGGCGAAGGCCGGTACCTCCTGTTGCAGCCGCCACAGTTCGATGCGCTCGACGCCCGAGAGCGCGGTGCCACTGACCGTGAGCGTCGGATAGGCGAAGGTGACGAACGCTTCGCTGCCCCTCTGCTCCAGGACGATCGTGCCCGCCTGAGGCTGCTTGAGCGGCGGAGGGATGGGCGGCTTCTTGTGGCCGCAGCCGACCGCGAGGCCGGCGAGCGACACCAACAGCAGGGCGAGGGGCACGGGGAGTCCCCGGCTGCGATCAGAGAACATAGCGGCTCAGGTCACGATTCTCGACGATGTCCTGAAGAGCGCGCTGGACGTAGGCCCGATCGACCTTGACCTTCACCCCCTCCATGTCCGGAGCCTCGAACGATACATCTTCCAGCAGCTTCTCCAACAGGGTTGCGAGCCGCCGGGCGCCGATGTTCTCCGTGCTGGCGTTGACTTCGACCGCGAGCCGGGCGATCTCTTCGATCGCGTCGGGAGTGAAATCGACCCGGACTCCCTCGGCTCCGAGCAGTGCGGCGTACTGCCGGGTGAGCGCGTTGTCGGGCTCGGTGAGGATCCTGGCGAGGTCCTCCTCCGTCAGCGCCTGCAGCTCGACCCGGATCGGGAAGCGTCCCTGCAGCTCCGGGATCAGGTCGGCGGGCTTGCTGACGTGGAAGGCGCCGGCGGCGAGGAAGAGGATGTGGTCCGTCTTGACAGGGCCGTACTTCGTCGCCACGGTGCATCCCTCGACGATCGGCAGCAGGTCACGTTGCACGCCCTCCCGCGACACGTCGGGGCCGTGGCTCGACTCGCGGCCGGCGACCTTGTCGATCTCGTCGAGGAAGAGGATGCCGTCCTGCTCCACCCGGCGTCGCGCGTCCTGGGTGATCTTGTGCTCGTCCAGCAGCTTGTCCGACTCCTGCTCGACGAGAACGCTGCGCGCCTCGGCGACCGTCATCTTGCGCTTCTGGGTGCGCGAGAAGAGCCCCGGCATCATCTCCTTGAGGTTGATGCCGACCTCCTCGATCCCCTGAGGGGTGAACATCTCCAGCCGCTGGGAGCCCGAGTCCTGCACCTCGACCTCGATCTCCCGTTCGTCGAGCGCGCCGCGTCGCAGCCTGTCGCGGAACTTCTCGCGCGTGGCGGCCAGGTCGTCCACGGGGGCGGGTGCGGCCTCCGGGCCCGGGTCGTCGTCGGCGACCGGCTGGACCGGCTTCGGCTTCTGGACCGGCACGAGGAGCTCGAGCAACCGGTCCTCGGCGTGGCGCTCGGCGGCCTCGCGCACCTCCTCACGGCGCTCCTTGCGGACCATCCCGACCGCCGTCTCGACGAGGTCGCGGATCATCGACTCGACGTCGCGGCCGACGTACCCGACCTCGGTGAACTTGCTCGCCTCGACCTTCGAGAACGGAGCTCTCGCGAGTCGCGCGAGGCGGCGTGCGATCTCGGTCTTGCCGACGCCGGTGGGGCCGATCATCAGGATGTTCTTCGGCAGCACCTCTTCCGCCAGCTCCGGCTCGAGCTGGCGCCGCCGCCAGCGGTTGCGCAGGGCGATGGCCACGGCGCGCTTGGCGTCGTGCTGACCGACGATGTACTTGTCGAGCTCGGCGACGATCTGGCGCGGCGGCAGGTCGTCGAGATCGGGGGGACGGCTGGTGAACAGGCTCACACTTCCTCGAGGGTCAGGTGGTCGTTGGTGTAGATGCAGATCTCGGCGGCGACGAGCATCGCTTCGCGAGCGATCTGGGTCGCCGACATCGAGGTGTGGCGGAACAGGGCGCGGGCGGCGGCCAGGGCGTAGTTCGAGCCGGAGCCGATGGCGATCAGGCCGTCGTCGTCCGGTTGCAACAGATCACCGTTGCCAGAGACGAGATAGGAGCGCTCGGCGTCTGCGACGATCATCTGCGCCTGCAGCTGGCGCAGCACCCGATCGGTGCGCCAGTCCTTGGCCAGTTCGACGACGGCGCGCTCGAGGTTGCCCGAGTACTGCTCGAGCTTGGCCTCGAAGCGCGAGAGCAACGCGAGCCCGTCGGCCGCGCCACCCGCAAACCCGACCAGCACCTTGCCGTCGCCGACGCGCTTGCACCTTGGCGGCACCGGCCTTGAGGACGGTCTCTCCGAGGGTCACCTGGCCGTCACTCACCATGCAGGTGCCGCCGTCACGGCGAACCATCAGTACGGTTGTCGCTTTGGTCTTCAAGGGATGTCTCCTGCGGCTCGAGTCCGGCCCGGGTTGGGGGGAGCCGTCCGCTGAGCTACGGCGCAGGATACACCGGCATTCCGGGCGGTCGGACGGCGGCGCGAGCGGCGAGTCAGAGGCTCTCGAGCGCAGCCAGGAAGCCGTCCGGATCGTCGGGGGTCACGACGAGTCGGCTGTCGCCGGTGTCGAGCAGCACGGCGTGCGAGAGGTCGGAGGCGTAGAGGTTGAACTCGCCGAGCCGATGGGAGTCGAACCCGCCCGTGCCGGCGACCACCATGCCGCGCGACGCGAGGCGCGCGACGTGGGCGCGTTCCTCCTCGTCGAGCCGTCGGCCGCGCGGCGCCAGCAGCGGGAGGTCGAGCCGCTGCCGCCGCATCTGAAGGGCCAGCCGGTCGCGATCGAGCTCGATCCAGAACAGGTCGAGATCGCCGCTCATCCGCCACGCGGTCCACAGGACGAACGCGACCCCCACGCACAGCAGCGCCGGCATCCGACGCTCGGCCATCCACACCGGAACCGCCAGCGCGACCATCGCGAGGCTCAGGCCGAGCAGCAGCCCCGCCAGAGTCCGGCGGCCCCTGGCGATCTCTCCGGCGACGGAACAGTCGAAACGTTGCGCTGACTCGACGTTAGGCACGACGCGAGGATGCCATAGCCGGGGCGTCAGTCGCCGTCCCGCGCGTGGGGGTGGGACTCGCGGTAGACGGCGAGCAGCCGGTCGATGTCGACGTGGGTGTAGCGCTGGGTGGTGGCGAGCGAGCTGTGGCCCAGCAGCTCCTGGATCGAACGCAGGTCGGCGCCCCCTTCGAGCAGGTGCGTGGCGAAGGTGTGGCGCAGCGTATGAGGGTGGACGCCGGTGGCCACCGCAGCGGCGGCGACGGCACGGTCGAGGATCCTCCGCACCGAGCGGGCGGAGAGCCGACCTCCGCGATAGTTGAGAAACACCGGCATCTCGTCTCCAGCCGCCTCCGACGGCTCGCGCAGGTCGTTCCAGCACTGCCGCCAGCGATCGAGTGCCTCCGCTGCCGGCGCGCCGAACGGCACCATCCGCTCCTTTCCCCCCTTACCGAGGACGCGCAGCACGCGGCCGTTGCGATCGAGATCGCTCCAGTCGAGGCCGACGAGCTCGCCCACTCGCAGGCCGGACGCGTAGAGCAGCTCGAGGACCGCGCGATCGCGGCGCTCGAGCGGCTCGTCGCCGTCGACCCCTTCGATCAACTCCTCGATCTCGCCGGGGCGCAAATGGCGAGGGAGCCGCTTCTCCTGCTTCGGAGCCCGCACCGAGGCGGCGGGATTGTGTTCGAGCCGGCCCTCGCGACAGGCGTGGCCGAGGAGTGTGCGCACGGCCGAGAGTGCTCTCGCGCGGCTGCTCGGTGCGGTGCCACTGTGGGTCAGAGCCGCGAGGAAGGCGCGAACCGCTCCCGCATCGACGTCGTCGGGCGAGACGCGATCGGCTTCGACCCCTAGGTAGTCGACGAGGAAGGCGAGAAACCGCTCGGTGTCGCCGCGGTAGGCACGCACCGTGTGCGGCGAGAGCTGCCGATCCGCTTCGAGGTGTTCGAGAAACCGCTCGATCAGGCCGCGCATCGTCAGCCGGCTGCCGGCACGGGCGGGGTCCGGGTGTCGGGGGCGGGCGGCCCCGCCTCGGCGGTCGCCGCCAACTCGATCGTGTGGAGCCGTGCCCAGCGCTCGAGCGAGCGGTGCGCCCGTTCGGCGTGGGCTGCGCGCTTCTCGCGTTTCGGGACCCGTCGCTCCAGGTCGGGGAAGAGGCCGTAGTTGATGTTGGCGGGCTGGAAGCGCTTCGGGTTCGACTCGACGAGGTGGCGCATCAGCGCTCCGAGCGCAGTGTCGGGCGGCAGCGGTGCCGCATCGATGTCGCGGCTCTCGAGCGAGAGGTAGAGCGCCACCGCGAGGCCGGTCGCCGCCGATTCGAGATATCCCTCGACGCCGGTGATCTGACCGGCGATGCGGATGCGCGGGTGACGGTGCAGCCTGTACCAGCGATCCAGATGGGTCGGTGCGTTGAGGAAGGTGTTGCGATGGACCTGCCCGAGACGGACGAACTCGGCGTCGGCAAACCCCGGGAGCGCGCCGAAGACCCGCTTCTGTTCACCCCACTTCATGCGACTCTGGAAGCCGACGAGGTTCATGTGCTCGTGAGCGAGGCTCTCGCGGCGCAACTGCACGACCGCCCATGGGCGCGAGCCGTCCGGTCGCTCCAGGCCGACCGGCTTCATCGGGCCGTAGCGCAGCGTGTCGACACCTCGGCGCGCGAGCTCCTCGATCGGCAGGCACCCGTCGAAGAAGAGCGCCTCCTCGAAGTCGTGAAGCGGCAGCACCTCCGCCTCGGTGATCGCGCGATGGAAGGCGAGGTACTCGTCCTCGTCGAGCGGCACGTTGAGGTAGTCGGCGCCGTCTCCCTTGTCGTAGCGCGACTTCCAGTAGAGCCTCTCCATGTCGAGGGTCGTCGCATCGACGATCGGAGCGATCGAGTCGTAGAAGTACAGGTACTCGTCACCCAGCAACTCGCCGAGGCGCTCGGCCATCGCCTCGCTCGTCAGCGGCCCGGTGGCGAGGACGACGTCGCCGGCCGGCAGTTCCATGACCTCGGCACGCCGGATCTCGATCGCCGGGTGAGTCTCGAGCGCGCTCGTGACCGCCCTGGCGAACCGCTCGCGATCGACCGCGAGCGCACTGCCGGCCGGCACCGCCGCCGCCCGGGCGCTGGCGATGACGAGGGAGTCGAAGCGCTCCATCTCGCGCTTCAGGAGGCCGGCGGCGTGGAACGGATCGTCGCTGCGCAAGCTGTTGCTGCATACCAGCTCGGCGAGGTCGCCGGTCTTGTGCGCCGGCGTCGAGCGCTCCGGCCGCATCTCGTGGAGGACCACCGCGAGGCCGCGCTCGGCCAGTTGATAGGCGCACTCGGTACCGGCGAGCCCTCCGCCGACGACGTGAATCGCTTCGGTCACCGGCAGATTATAGGAAGGAGACGCCGGTCGAAGGGGGTGCTCAGCCCTTGCGTTTGCGCTTCGGCGGCTTGCCCCGCTCGGCGAGCAGTTGCTTCGCCTGCGCCTCTTCGAGCTTGGCGGCGCTGACGTCGCGCGGCAGCGAGGCGTTGAGCTCGCCGTTGGTGAGGTAGGGGCCGTAGCGCCCGTCGAGCAACTGGAGCCCATCGCTGAACTGCTTGAGCACCTTCGGCCCGCGCCGTCCGCGCGCCTTGGGTTGCGAGAGCAGCTCGAGAGCTCGCGGCAGCTCGATCTCGTAGACATCGTCCTCGTCGGTCAGCGAGCGGGTGTCCGAGCCGCGCTTGATGTAGGGCCCGTAGCGTCCCGACATCGCCACGATCTCCTCGCCGCTGTCGGGATCGACACCGAGGTTTCGCGGCAGCGACAGCCACTTGAGAGCCAGTGCGAGGTTGACCTCCTCCTCCGTCATCCCCTTGGGCACCGAAGCGCGCTTCGGCTTCGGCGCCTTCGATCCTCGTTCCGGCGTCTCACCGACCTGGACGTAGGGGCCGAAGCGGCCGCGGCACAGGTAGATCGTCTCGCCGGTCTCGGGGTCGGCGCCGAGCTCCTGATTGCCCTTGGCCGCCTTGGCGATCAGTTCGACCGCCAGCTCGAGCGTCAGGTCGGCCGGCGCCACGCCGTCGGGGAGAGTGGCCGACTGCTTCTCGTCTTCGCTGATGCGGTGCTGCAGGTAGGGGCCATAGCGACCGACCCGGACCACCACTGGAGCTCCGGTCTCGGGGTGGTCGCCGAGCGACATGGCGGGATAGTCGATGTTCGGCTGCTCGGTCTCGATGCGCCTCTCGAGCCCCGCCTCTTCGCCGGCGCCGAAATAGAAGGTGCGCAGGTGCTCGAGCCAGTCGAGATCTCCGCCGGCAATGTCGTCGAGCTGTTCCTCCATGCGGGCGGTGAAGCGGGTATCGACGTAGTCGGCGAAGTGTTTTTCGAGCAGTTGGGTGACGGCGTGTGCGGTGAAGGTCGGCACGAGCGCGTTGCCCTGCTTCTCGACGTAGCCGCGTCGCTGGATGGTGTCGATGATCGAGGCGTAGGTCGAAGGCCGGCCGATCCCTTCCTTCTCGAGCTCCTTGATGAGGCTCGCCTCGGTGTAGCGCGCCGGCGGCTGAGTCTCGTGCCCGCTGGCGGCGGCGTCGAGCGGCGTGACCTGCTCGTCGGCAACCAGCTTCGGCAACAGGTGCTCGGAATCGGCGAGGTCGGCGCTCGGGTCGTCGGTCCCCTCGACATAGGCACGCAGGAAACCGGGGAACTCGATCGTCTGGCCGCTGGCGGTGAAGATGCCCCGTGGCACCTCGCTACCGTTGCCCGTACCCTCGGCGGCAATCTCGATCGAAGTCCGCTTGAGCCTCGCGCGGGTCATCTGGCTGGCGATGGTGCGCTTCCAGATGAGGTCGTAGATCTTCGCCTCGTCCTCGGTGAGGTACTTGCGCATCTCCCGCGGCGTGCGCGCGATCTCTGTCGGGCGGATCGCCTCGTGAGCCTCCTGGGCACCCTTGGACTTCGTCTTGTAGACCTTCGGGCCCTCGGTGTAGTCCTTGCCGTAGCGCTCGAGGATCACCGACTGAGCGTCGGCGAGCGCCTTGTTGGACAGCGCCAGCGAATCGGTACGCATGTACGTGATGAGGCCGACGCGGTCGCCACCGAGCTCGATCCCCTCGTAGAGCCGCTGCGCCACACTCATCGTGTGCCGCGCCGAGAAGCGGAACTTGCGATTCGCCTCCTGCTGCAGGGAAGAGGTGGTGAAGGGTGGCGCCGCCTTGCGCTGGAACGGCTTCTCGGTGACCGAGGCGACGGTCCACGGCGTCTGCCAGCCGGCGAGCAGCCGCTCGGCGTCCGCTTCGCTCTCGATCCACAGTGCCTTCGACTTGTCCGACAGTGCGCCGGTGTCGGCGTCGAAGTCCTTGCCCGCCGCGACCGCCTGATCGCCGATGCGCGCGAGCCGCGCGGTGAACTGCGTGCCGTCCTTCTCGAAGGTCGCCTCGACATCCCAGTACGAAGCGCGCCGGAAGCGTCGCCGCGCCCGCTCGCGAAGCACGCATAGCCGCACGGCGACGCTCTGCACCCGTCCCGCCGACAGCCCGGTGCGGACCTTCTTCCACAGCACCGGCGACAGCTCGTAGCCGAACAGCCGATCGAGAATCCGCCGGCTCTCCTGCGCCCGGACGAGGTTCTCGTCGATGTCTCGCGGGCTTTCGAGGGCGGCGTGAATCGCCTCGTCGGTGATCTCGTGGAAGGCGATGCGGCGCACCGGAACCTTCGGTTTGAGCACCTCGAGCACGTGCCACGAGATGCTCTCCCCTTCGCGATCTTCATCGGTCGCGAGCAGGACCTCGTCGGCCTCCTTCAGCGCCTTCTTGAGCGTCGAGATCTGGCGCTTCTTGTCCGAGGAGACGATGTAGAGCGGCTCGAAGTCCTTGTCGACGTTGACCCCGAGCCGAGCCCACTTCTCCTTCTTGAACTTGGCCGGAATCTGGTCGGCGCCACCCGGCAGATCGCGCACGTGGCCGTAGCTCGCCTCGACGACGTAGTCGCTGCCGAGGATGCGCGAGAGAGTCTTGGCCTTGGCCGGCGACTCGACGATGACGAGGCTCTTACCCACTTGTCGGAACTCCGCGAAAACCGTTCAGAAATGCCGGAAATCTGCTGCGCCCGGCATCTCGGGCGCCGCAGCGGGCGGGGACGTTACCACAGGGCGGAAAGCGTCTCTCACCAGATCTCCGAACGGCTGTAGGCAGGCCCGGGGTGCCTTCGCACCCAGCCGCCGAGCTCTAGCTCGAGCAAGGCACTGTTCACCTCGGCCGCGGAAAGCCCGCTTTCCTCCAACAGGGTCTCCATGCCGACGCGCTCTCCCGGGGCGATCCGCTCCCAGACGGCCTCGAGGTCGGGTGGCAGTCGAGGCGCCGGTCCGGCGGCACCCTCTTGCTCCTCGCCGAGAGCCTCGCGTTGCCCCTGGTTCAGTGTGATGAGGACGTCCCCGGGATGCTGGACCGGGAACGCGCCGTCGCGGATCAGCGTGTTGGGGCCGCGCGCCTTGTCGTCGAAGATCCGGCCGGGGACGGCGAACACGTTGCGGCCGAGTTCGAGCGCCAGCCTGGCGGTGATCAGGGAGCCGGAGCGGGCGGTCGCCTCGACCACGAGGGTGCCGCAGTCGCCGAAGGCGGAGATCAGGCGATTGCGAACGGGGAAGTTCCGCGGCAGCGGCTGGGTGCCGCACGGGAACTCGCTCGCCACCGCTCCCCGTCGCACGATCGCCTCGGTGAGGCGCCGTCGTCCGCGCGGGTACTCGACGTCGATGCCGCAACCGAGAAAGGCGACCGTCATCCCTTCCGGCGCCTCGGCGGCGGCGCGGTGGGCCGCGGTATCGACACCGCGGGCGAACCCGGAAACGATGACGAGACCGCGACCGGCGAGCTCGCCGGCGAGGCCGGTCGTGACGTCGCGTGCATAGGCGGAGGCGAGACGCGAGCCGACGACGGCGAGTGCGGGGCGCTCAGGCAGGTGCCCGGCGACATAGAGGACCGGGGGTGGCAGGGCGAGCTCGCGCAGCCGCTCGGGGTAGTCGTCGTCGCACGCGGTCACGATGGCCGAATCGGCCTCGGCGGCGAGCTCCGACTCGCGCCGATACGTTTCGGCCGAGAGCTTCAGGCTCGCGAGGCCTCGCTTCAGGTTCGACCGGGAGACGCCGACCCCGGCAGCGAGTGCGTCCGTGGCCTTCGCTTCCCTCCACCAGGAGATCTCGCTGCGAGCGAGGGCACACACCGCCCCGCGGGGCAGCTCGAGGTCGGCGTTGAGAGCGACGAGCTGCTCTCTACTCAGACCGGGGTTCGGACGGGGGCTCGGACGTGAACGGCGGGTTCGTGCCAGGGGATCGCTCCTTTTCGGGACCCTCGGCTCGCCTCGGGCATAAACCGATCGAGCAGGGGGTTACGAACTCACCAGACGGAGGGAGCGGGATGAATCGCACAGCGTCCGACACCGAAGAAACCGCCCGAGGGCGCGCACGGCAGACCGATATACTGCCTCCAGCCGTATTCAACGACGGATGGAGCAGAAAGCGATGCGACTGAGAACCCTGGTGGTGATCGCCGGCCTCGCAGCCGGCGCGCTGTGCTCGACGCCGGCGCGGCTCGAAGCGGCGAAGGCGGATTCTCAACTCGCCTTCGGGGTGAAGATGGCCCAGCGCGGCCTGTGGCGCGAGGCTCTGTTCCGCTTCCAGCAGGCGAGCAGGCTGGAGCCGCGCAACGCCGAGGTGCTCAACAACATCGCCGTTGCCTACGAGGCGATGGGTCTCTTCGAGCAGGCCCTCGAGGCGTACAAAGAGGCGCTGGCGGCGTCTCAGGGCAATCGTGAGTTGCGCCAGAACTACAGCCGCTTCCTGGAGTTCTACCAGGCCTACGAGAAGGACGAGGCCGACCCCGCAGAAGCGGAGCAGGCCGAGTCCGAGCAGGAAGCCGGGCAAGAGGAAGCCGGACAAGAGGAAGAGGGTGAGGACGAGACGGCCTCTGCCGAAGGGGGATCATCGACATGAATCGCCACTGGAGTGCAGCGTTGCTGACGGTTGCCGGAGCGCTCGTCGCCGTGTCGACGATGGCCGGCGACATCGAGGTGCAGTTCGAGGTGCCGGTGCCGTCCGAGATCGACCTGCGCGGCTACGAGACGGTCGCTATCGCACCGTTCCTCGTGCCGCTCGAGGAGGGTGAGGCGCCGCTCGAACGGCGAGGCGTCAACGTCCAGGAGGAGTTTGAGCGCTACATGCGACGCATCCTGCGGCGCCGCGCTCAGCTCAAGATCGTCCCGGCACGAGGCGTGGAGTACCCGAGTCGCGACCTCGACGATCTCGCCACGAATCAGGACTTCTGGCGGGTGATCGGGGAACGTAGCCGCGCCGACCTGCTCCTGACCGGCAGCCTCGATTTCGACATTCAGGATCGCAGCGGCTACCGGACCGAGGAGTACGTCCACCCCTACGACGGCCGCACCTACTTCCGTCAGGTGCTCGTCGAGCGCAGCGGCTTCGAGTACGACATCGTCATGCAGGTCTACGACGGTCGCACCGGGGAGCAGCTCCACTCGGACAACTTCAAGGACTTCAAGGAATTTGAAGGCGCCAGCGCCGACCCGCTCGCCGGGATGTTCGAGAACCTCTACGCGCTCGAGGATCGCATCGCCGGCGTCTTCGCCCAGAAGCGGGTGAGAACTTCCCGCATTCTCTTCACCGACTGAGTCGCTCGGGCCGGTCGCGGAGGTCGGACCTCCGGGAGTGACGGCCCGACATCAAGGAGAGCGATTTGACTCGACCCCGCACGCACACCGTCGTCCCTACTCTCGTGATCGCCGCCCTGCTGCTGGGGGCGGGCGCCGCCTCCGCTCAGTACTTCGGCAAGAACAAGGTTCAGTACAGCGAGTTCGACTGGAAGGTCTACCACTCGCCGCACTTCGACGTGCACTACTACCCGGAGGCCGAAGGGCACCTGCAGAAGGTGGTGTCCTATGCCGAGAGCGCCTACGACGAGCTTTCGCGGCGGTTCGACCACCAGATCAAGGACGCGGTGCCGCTCATCTACTACGCGACTCACGCGGAGTTCGAGCAGAACAACATCATCCTCAACTTCATCCCCGAGGGTGTGGGTGCCTTCGCCGTGCCGACCCGCAACCGGATGGTGCTGCCGGTCGACATGCCCGATCCGGAGCTGATGGCACTGGTCCTCCACGAGCTGACCCACGTCTTTCAGTTCTCGATGATCTACGAAGGGCGGGCGGCGAAGGGGCTGGGCGGCTCGCTGCCGCAGTGGTTCATGGAGGGGATGGCGAGCTACTACGCGAAGGACGAGACGGCGCGCGACAAGGGGTACCTTCGCGACGCGGTGGTGAACGACCGGATTCCTTCGGTGACGCAGGGCAATGTCGGCGGTTTCTTCGCCTACCGCTTCGGACACGCGGTGTTCGACTACGTCGAGGAGCGGTGGGGAGAGGACGGTGTCCGCGATCTGCTGGCCGAGGTCCGCACCAACCTGAGCGGTCGTCCCGGCCGGGCGTTCGAGCGGGCGTTCCAGATCCGCCCCGAGGATCTCGACGCCGACTTCCGCCGCTGGTTGCGCAGGAAGTACTTGCCGGAACTCGTCGATACCGGTGAGCCTTCCGACTACGGCCGGGTGTTCCGCCGCGAGCAGACGATCTTTTCCGGGATCATGACGTCTCCCAGCCCGTCGCCGTCCGGCGACCTGGTGGCCGCGTTCTCGACCCACAAGGGCGACGTCGACGTGGTGTTGATCGACACCCGGAGCCGCGAGATCATCCGCAACCTGACGAAGGGATTGAAGGACGATTTCGAGTACTACGTCGCCCAGGAGCTGACCCTCGGCCGCAAGATGGGTCGCGACCTGGCGTTCTCCCCGGACGGCAACACGATCGCCTTCTTCGCCCGCCAGGGAGCAGGGCGCAAGCTGGTTCTGCTCGACGTGCTGCGCGGCAAGGTTCGTAGAGTGATCGAACTGGGCGTCTCCCAGCCGACCGGTCCCGCCTGGAGCCCCGACGGTCGCAACGTCGCTTTCGCCGGCTATCGCGACGGGCGGTTCGACGTCTTCGCGACCGACGTCTCGTCGGGCGAGACGCGCGCGGTCACCAACGACGACGTCTTCGACGGCGCTCCGGTCTACTCGCCCGACGGCGAGTCGATGGTCATGACCTCGGTGGCCGGCGGCTACGGCAAGCTCTATCGCATCGATCTCGACAATCCGACAGAGCGCGAGCAGCTCACTTTCGGCGACTCGAACGACACCGACGCGGCGTTCTCGCCCGACGGCCGGCGCCTCTACTTCACCTCCGACCGCTCCGGCTCCGACGACATCTACGGTCTCAACCTCGAGACCGGCGAGCTGCTTCAGCACACCAACACGGTGACCACCTGCTGGCAGCCGGCGATCCTGGCGTCTCCCGACGGCAAGGAGCGCCTCGTCTACAGCGCGTTCTGGAAGCAGCGCAACGACATCTACGTTCAGGACCTCAACGATCCGATCACCGAGCCGATCGTGATCGAGGAGGCGCGCGACGCGAGCACCGAAGTCGATCCCGAGCTGCCCGCCTTCGAGCCGAGCATCGAGGTGTCGATCGACGACGCCAACAAGGACGACTACCCGAAGTTCCAGTTCTTCCTCGAGGACGTCGACGCCTACTTCGGCATCTCGGACGATCAGACGGTCATCGGGCAGACGATCATCCGCTGGACGGACTACCTCGGGGACCGGCGGATCATCGCCGCCTTCCAGGGGATCGAGAGCTTCCAGGAGTTCGACTTCATCTACGCCGACTTCTCGAAGCGCCAGCAGTGGACGCTCAACCTCTACGACGACGAGACGTTCTTCATCGGGCGCGACTTCCGCGGGTTCCTCGATCGGGGAGCCACCGCGTTTCGCCAGACCGGTCTCGAGGCCGGACTGATCTTCCCGTTCAATCCGACGCACCGATTCGAGATCGGGGGCGGCTACGTCCGGCGTGAGCTCAACTTTCAGAGCTTCGCGCGGGTCGATCCGGCTCAGTTCTCGCTCGAGCAGATTCTCGAGCTCGAGCCGGGGCTTCAGGGTCTGGGCCTTGAAGACCTGCCCCCGGACGAGCTCGCGATGGTCCTCGACGAGTTCTTTCCGTTCGGCATCGCCGTGCCGACTCTGGAGCCGCGGACCGACGACTATCCGATCGCGCGGGCCGCGCTGGTCGGCGACACGGCCGTTTTCATGCCCTGGGGCGCCGTATCAGGGAAGCGCTGGCGTCTCTCTCTGAGCCACGCGCCCAACCTCGACCAGCAGGAGGGGGAGACCGGAACGCTCTTCACCAACCTCTCGCTCGACTACCGGCAGTACCTGAGGTTGACGCCGCGCTCGAACTTCGCGATACGCCTCCTCGGCTCGTTCAACGAGGGCGACGTCCCCAACCCGGTCTACTTCGGCGGCCTAGACACCGTGCGCGGGTTCGACTTCCGCTCGCTGGTCGGCGATCAGGGCTTCTTCGCCAACATCGAGCTGCGCTTCCCGCTGTTCGACCAGTTCTCGACACCGCTCGTCAACTTCGGCGGCGTGCGCGGAGTCTTCTTCGTCGATATCGGCGGGGCGTGGTTCGACGACCTCGGCAGCTTCAACTTCTGGAACGAGGATCTGGACCGGCTCGAAGACGGCGTCGCCTCCTACGGCTACGGCCTGACGGTCAGATTCCTCGGAGTCGATCTGAACTTCGACTTCGCGAAGCGGACCGACTTCGAGACGTCAGACGGCGCCTTCGAGTCCTCGTTCTGGATCGGCACTCGCTTCTGAGGGGCTGAGGGGGCGATCCCTCCGACTTGACGCCGAAAGGTACCGCCCTCTAGGCTAAGAGTTCGGACGTAGAAGAGAGTCAACCGGTGCTGGCGCTTCGCCAGTCGCCGATCCTGGAGAAAACGGAGGGAACTCAATGAAGTTTCGCATCGCAGCACTGGCCGTCTTCGGCCTCGTGATGATCGCCGCCGCCGCGCAGGCGCAGCCGAGCGTCGAAGCCGGCGCGACCGGTATCGTGCCCGCAGTCGGCCCCGGCGTGCTCTACGATCAGACCGACAACGCCTCGGGCAACGGCGCGCCGGATCAGGACTTCGAGGCCGCCTACGACGCCTACGACTCCGAGGGTGCGGACGACTTCGTCGTGACCAGCCCGACGGGTTGGGAGATCGAGGAAGTCAACACCGTCGGCACCTCCGGCGGCGGCAGCGACTCGGTCGCGGTGAACTTCTATCCCGACAACGCCGGTTTTCCAGATGCGGCGGCGACCTGCTCCTACACGGGGATCGTGGCCAACGACGCCGGCGGCTCGCTGAACATCGTGCTGCCGACCTCCTGCATCCTGCCGATGGGCACCCACTGGGTGGCGATCCAGGTGTCGCAGAATTTCGGCACCGACGGCCAGCACTTCTGGAGCAACCGGACGACGGCCAGCAACTCGGGTGCCGTGTGGCGCAACCCCGGTGGCGGCTTCGGCACCACCTGCACCGACTGGGACCGCATGACCACTTGCGGCGTGGGAGGCGGCACCAATCCGGACTTCCTGTTCCAGCTGATCGGCCAGGATGCGATGATTCCGGTCGACCTGCAGTCCTTCGAGGTCGACTGACCCTCACCTGAGGAAGTCTTTCGGAGAGCCGGGCTTGTCCCGGCTCTCTTTTTCTATACGGTCGACGCCGGCTCGTTCCGGCAGGGGAGCTCGTTGCGAACGTCCTACGGCTTCTGGAATCTGCTGATCTGCGCGGCCCTGACGGTCGCGGGCGGCTGCGACGGCCCCGAGCGGGCCGAGGTTCACTCCGATGACGGGGAGGGGCCGGGGCGGCTGCTCGTTCTCGGACTCGACGGCTTCGATCCCGACGTCGTCGATCAGTTGGTCGGCGAAGGGAGGATGCCGACTTTCGAGCGGCTGCTCGCCGAAGGAGCCTTCGGGCGGTTCGAGAGCCAGCCGCCGTTGCTGAGCCCGATCCTGTGGACGACGCTGGCGACCGGGCGCGAGCCGCTCGATCACGGTGTGACGGCGTTCACCGTTCCCGGAGAGGACGGCCGGGAGCTGCCGATCACCAGCCGGGA
Organism: Candidatus Multivoradales bacterium; assembly: GCA_965223855.1. Lineage (GTDB taxonomy): Bacteria > Acidobacteriota > Thermoanaerobaculia > Multivoradales > JAHEKO01 > CALZKB01. Next base: position 236,170 of record CBDCXM010000009.1, on the reverse strand, counting down.
GCGGCGGGTGAAGGCTCTGTGGAACCTGTGGGGGGAGGCCGGGAAGGAGTCGGCCGTCGTCGGCTGGTGGGCGACCTGGCCCGCCGAGGCGGTCGATCGCGGGCTCGTCCTGAGCGACCGCGCCGGATTTCACTTCCTGCTCGCGGCGACGGGGGAGACCGACGAGGATCTGCCCGGACTCGCCTACCCGCCGGAGGCGGCAGAGGAGCTGATGCCGCTCTTCAGGGAGGCGGACGATCTGAGCGCCGAAGAAGTCCTCGCCTTCGCGGACGTCGATCGCGAGACCTCGGCCGGGGACTTCCGGTTCGGCGACGATCTGAGCCACCTCAAGTGGGCGATCGCCACCGCCGACAGCTACCGGAGGATCGGCCTCGAGATCTGGAACACGCGCCGGCCCGAGAACCTGATGGTGTACTTCGAGGGAGCGGACACCGTTTCCCACCTCTTCGGCCACCTCCACGGTCGCACCGATCTCGCCGGAGAGCTGCTCGAGCAGCAGCAACGCTTCGGCCGGACGATCACGGCGATGTACGAGTACCTCGATCGGGTGGTCGGCGAGTTCGTCGCGGCCATGGACGAGTCGACGACCCTCGTGGTCGTCTCGGACCACGGCTTCGCGCTCGGCGAGGTCCTCGACGACCCCAGCCGCGCCCGTGATCTGCGGAGGGTCTCGCACGAAAGCCACGAGATCGAGGGCGTTCTCTACCTCTTCGGCCATCGGGTACGGCCGGGAGCGCGACTGGAGGGGGCCGGGCTGTTCGACTTCGCGCCGACCCTTCTGGCGCTCGGCGGTCTGCCCGCCTCGGACGAGATGCCGGGAAGGGTGCTCACCGAGGCGTTCACGTCGCTCGCCGTTCCGTCGAGAGTCGCGACCGTCGAGGGCGTGGGCGAGAGATCCGCCGCCGGAGGGCCACGCGACGCGGCGGTCGACGATGCCGTTCTCGAGAAGCTCGAAGCGCTGGGCTACATCGACCGGTCGGACTCGGACCGATCGGCAACCCTGCGCAATGACGGCGCCCTCGCTTTGCGGGCCGGGCGCTACAGGGAGGCGGCGGTGGCGTTCCACCAGCTGCTCAGGGAGGAGCCGGAGGACGCGGGGCTCCATACCGCTCTCGCCTCGGCCCTCATCGGTCTCGGCCGGATCGAACAGGCACGAACGAGCGTCGAGACCGCCCTCGAGCTGGCGCCGGACAGTGCCGGGGCCGTCTTCACTCTCGGCAGGATCCACGAGGAAGAGGGTGACCGCGAGGGCGCGATCGCCTCGTTCCAGCGTGCGCTGCAGTACGACGCGGAGCACGGTCCCTCGTCCGCGGCGCTGGACCGTCTGGGGGCGCCCAGGGTCGGCAGAGTCGCGAGCACTCCGACCGAGCGTCAGGCAGCCCTTCTGCTGCGGCGTGCCAAGGACGCGCTCGAGCGCACCGACTACGAGGAGGCGGAGCGGGCCATCGACGAGCTGGAGGCGCTGGTGCCGGACGAGGCGGTCGTCTACCACTACCGCTCGAATCTCTGCTACCTCACCGGCCGGTACGACTGCGCGATCCAAGCGCTCGAGAGAGGACTCGAGCTCGATCCGGAGAACGGGCTCTTTCGGCAGAATCTAGCGCGCTTGAGAGACAAGGTCGGCCGGGAGTGAGGTTCGAGCGGCTCGTGCGAACCGGCTGCATGGCGATCGCGCTTTCGCTCGCGGCTACTGCCGGGGCCGTCGCCACGGACGCCCCCCCCGAACTCTCACTCGAGGCGCTCGGTTCCGAGGACAGGACTCTCGCCGCGGCGCTCGACGACCTCCTTCGCGCGGCGCAGGAACGACCCCGCGACAGCGAAGCGTGGAAGGCGCTCGGACTCGCACTCGAGGCGAGCGAGCTCTTCGAGGATGCCGCCTCCGTCTATCGGTGGTGGGCAACGCTGTCGCCGGCAGACCCGCGCCCGTCGTATCGGCTCGGACGCCTCCGCGATCTGGCCGGCGATCCGGCCGGGGCGTCGGCTTTCTTCGAGCAGAGCCTCGCGCTGGACGGCTCGATCCCGTGGTCGTGGTGGCGAGCCGGCTTCGCAGCCCTCGCTCTCGGCCGCATGGACGAGGCTGAGGGGGCGTTCGAGAAGGCCCGGGAGCTGGCAGCCGACGCTCCGGAAGCTACGGCCGGCCTGACGAGGCTCGCGCTGGAGTCGGGGGACGTCGAAAGAGCGCTGGAGGAATCGCAGCGCCTGCTGGATCGCTGGCCGGACCCCTACTCGAACTTCCTGCGCGGCACGGCGCTGCGGCTCAACGGAGACCTGGTCGCCGCGCGTCAGATGCTGCTCAAGAGCGACGGGGTGCAGCCGGCGTGGACTAGCCCCTGGGATCAGGAAGTCTCCCGCTACTCCATGAGTCTGAGCGCAGGGAAGGAAGTGGCGGTCGGCCTCCTGAGGAGAGGCGACTTCGAGCGTGCGTTGGAGCTGCTGCTCGAGCTGGAGCGGCTGGACCCCGATGACGCATCGGTGCAGTCGAACCTCGCGAGTGCCCTCATCTCGCTCGGGCGGCCGTCAGAGGCCGAGACCCGGCTCGAAGCTGCCCTCGGGAAGCACCCCGGGCTCGTCAGCCTGACGGTGAACCTCGCCGCCGCTCGAGCGGCGCAGGGACGCCTGGTCGAGGCGGAGTCGGTGGCACGCGAGGCGTTGGAGCTCAATCCGTACCGGACGGAGCCTCTCGATCTGCTCGGAGACGTCCTGGCGCAGCTCGGCAGGCCGCGCGAGGCGATGGAGGCGCTCGTCGAGGCGGATCGCTTCGACCCCGGTCAGCAGCACCGTCTGCAGAGGCTCGCCGCGCTTCAGGAACAGCTGGGAGAGTGGTCGCGCGCGGCGGTGACCTATCGCCGGTTGATCCGGCTCGCCGGCGGGAGACGGGGTGCCTGGCTGGCGCTGGCGCGAGCCGAGCTCGAAGCGGGTGAGACGGCGCGGGCAGTCCAGGCGTTCGAGCGGGCTCGCCAGCTCGGTGCGGCCGACGATCCACGCTTCGACGAGCTGGCGCGTCGTCTCGGGGTGAAGACGGAGGGTCCCGATGCGACCGACGAGTAGGATGCTGTTCGCTCTCCTCGCCCTGCTCGCCGGCCAGTCGCGGGCGGACGCGCCATGGTTGGTGGACCGGGCGGAAGAACTGGGAGTGGCGTTCCAATACGACTCGGGTGCGTCTCAGGCGTTCCTGATGCCGGAGATCATGGGTGGCGGCGTCGCCTGGATCGACTACGACAACGACGGATGGCTGGACCTGTTCTTCGTTCAGGGACACGAGATCGGTGGCGCGGCGGGCGCGGCCTCGGATCATCGGCTCTTCAGGAATCTCGAAGGGCGAGGCTTCGAGCCGGTCGAATGGCGCGACGGTCCCGCACCGAGTGGCGCCTACGGGATGGGTGTCGCGGTCGGCGACTACGACGGCGACGGGCTCGCCGATCTCTTCGTCTCGGGAGTCGGGCCGGACGCGCTTCTGAGAAACCTCGGTGACGGCCGCTTCCGGGACGTTGCCGCTCAGGCGGGGGTCGGCGATCCTGGCTGGAGCGCCAGCGCATCGTTTCTCGACTTCGACCGCGACGGAGCCCTCGACCTCTTCGTCACCCGCTACCTCCACTGGGCGGCCGAGTCGGAGGTCGAGTGCTCGACCGTGGCGGGGCTCAGGGACTACTGCAGCCCGCAGAGCTACGAGGCTCCGGTGCCCGACCTGCTCTATCGCGGTAACGGGGACGGAACCTTCGAGGAGGTGAGCGCGAGGAGCGGTCTGCTGGCGAAACCGGGCACCGGCCTCGGGGTGGTCGCCGAGGACTTCGACGGTGACGGCTGGCTCGACGTCTTCGTCGCCAACGATGGCATGCCCGATCGCCTGTGGATGAACCGCCGCACCGGGACCTTCCGTGATGAAGCTCTGATCCGCGGTGTGGCGGTGGACTTCTCCGGAGCGGCCAAGGCGGGCATGGGGGTCTCGGTGGTCGACCTCGAAGGCGATGGAGATCCAGACCTCGTCGTCGGCAATCTTCGAGGCGAGTCGGACTCCCTGTTCTTCAACCTCGGGGGGCACTTTGCCGACGGCACCGCGAGAACGGGGCTGGCTGCCGACAGCAGCGTCTTCACGCGGTTCGGGCTCGTCACCGCCGATCTGAACCATGACGGGGCGGTCGAGCTCTTCGTCGCCAACGGGCGCGTCGCCCTCCACTCTCCGGCAGACGGGGACGACCCGTACTCCGAGCCGGACAGCCTCTACACGATGGGTGCCGACGGGCGCCTAGCGGCACTGCCGACCGCGCTCGAGCCGGCCCGCGTCCGGACCAGTCGCGGTGCTGCCGGCGCGGACTTCGACCATGACGGCGACATCGACATCGTCGTCGTGCATCGCGACGCGCGGGCCGAGCTGCTTCGGAACGAGTCGCAGAAGAAGGGGAGCTCGATCACCTTCTCGGTGCGTTCGGGTGTCGGCCCCGCAACCGGTGCCGCCTTTCGCGTCGCCGGCAGGGCATCCCGAGCGCGGAGCGACTCCAGCTATCTGTCGGCGTCCGACCCGCGTGTCCACTTCGGCCTGGCGACCAGTGACCGCGTCGACGCCGAGGTCGTCTCCGTCACCGGCTTCCGGCGGCGACTGACGGCTCTCGAACCGGGCGTCGTCTACGTGCTCCCCGATCGGGGCGCAGGTGGCGCCCGGCCCTGACCGGGGATGGGCCGTCAGCGGCTAGACTGAGCCTATGAAGATCAAGGTCCTCGGCGGCTACGGCGGGCAGAGTCAGGATTGTCAGATGACCTGTCTGCTGATCGAGGACTCGATCGCCCTCGACGCCGGCTGCCTGGCACAAGCGCTCTCCGTCGAGCACCAGCGACGGATCCGGTCGATCCTGCTGACGCACTCGCACATCGACCACACCAACGCCCTGCCGTTCTTCATCGACAACGTCTACGGCGACGGAGAGTGCCGCGTGAACATCTTCTCCTCGCCGGACACGATCTACGCGGTCCGCCGCCACCTCTTCAACAACACCTTCTGGCCCGACTTCGCCCGGCTGCCGAATCATCTGCTGCCGGCGCTGCGCTTCAACGAGCTCGCCGACGAGGAGCCGATCGTGCTCGAAGGGATCAAGTTCACGCCGATCCCGACCCACCACGTGGTCCACACCCACGGCTTCCTGATCGAGAAGGCGGGCGCGGCGGTGCTGTGGTCGAGTGACACGGGGCCGACCCGGCGGCTTTGGGAGATCGCCAACCTGGTGCCGAACCTCTCGGCGATCTTCCTCGAGACGAGCTTCGACTCGAGCCTGCAGACGGTGGCGGATCAGAGCCAGCATCTGACCCCGTCGACGATGTTCCGCGAGCTGCGCAAGCTCGAGCGCAGGGTGCCGATCATCCTCCATCACTTGAAGCCGCCCTATCTCGAGAAGATCCGCGCCGAGGTGGAGGAAATGGGGCACCCGGACGTTTCGTTCATCGAGCAGGGCAAGACGTACGAATTCTGACTTCGGGCGCAGAGGGGCCCGATTTCGGCCCCGCGGGCGCGTGATAGCTTGCCGCGGTGCAACTCCCGCTCGGTCTGGCTCCGGCCCCCCTGCGCCTGTGCGTGCTCGGCTCCGGCAGCGCCGGGAACAGTGTCGTGGTCGAGTCGGGCAGCGACCGCCTGCTGATCGATGCCGGCTTCTCGTGCAAGCAGATCGAGAAGCGCTTGCGCGCGGTCGGCGTCGAGCCCTCGACGGTGGGGAACATCGTGCTCTCCCACGAGCATGGCGATCATGTCCGTGGGGCTGCCGTCTTCGCCAGGCGCTACGGCGCGACGGTCCTCGGGACCGCTGCGACCCTGGAAAAGAGCCGTCTGGGCGACCGCGTAACGACGAGGGAGCTCGTGTCGAGCCGCCAGGAAAGGGTGGGAGGTTTCGTGGCCCAGCCGTTCCGGATCCCTCATGACGCCGAGGACCCGATCGGGCTCGCCCTCGAAGACGGTTCCGGTCGGCGGGTCGGCTTCGTGAGCGACATCGGAACGGCGAGCCGCCTCGCGTGGGCGCACCTGCGGGATCTCGACGGCCTCGTGGTCGAGACCAACCACGACCTTGAAATGCTGCGCAACGGACCCTATCCGTGGCACCTGAAGCAGCGGGTCGCGAGCCGCTACGGGCATCTCTCCAACCGCGAGGCGGCCGAGGGCCTCGCGGAGCTCGTCAGCGAGCGTCTTCAGTGGGTGGTGTTGTTCCACCTTTCGGAGGTCAACAACGACCCGGCGCTCGCCGCCGATGCGATCCGTCGGGTGCTCTCGGAGTGCGACTCCCCCGCCAGCGTCTGCGTCAGCGAGCAGAGCGTGCCGACGCCGTGGCTGGCGATCGAAGCGGTGGGTGTCGTCGAGCCCGGTGTCGAGCCCGACGAGCGGCCGGCGGCCTCGACCGCCGGCTGAGAACCACCGTGAACGGCGGCGCTACTCGACGTCGCCCGACAGATCGAGCGGCCGGATCGAGGCGCTGCGACCGCCGTAGTCCCAGTCGATACCGTGGTCTGTATAGCGGTAGGCGTTGGAACGCGCGACGAGGATCGGCTCCATCCCTTCCGCGGCAGCCGGCCCGTTGACGAGCGTCACAGGATCCTCGCCGTCCCATCCGGTGAGTGCCTCGATGTCGAGCTCGAGGATGCCGGGGATCCTGACGACGTGGCGGCGCGGCTCGATCGACACCTCCATCGGGACTCGCTCGACCGTCTCGTGGTCCGAGATCTGCGTGGTCTTCCCCTCGACCCAGGTGCCGAAGACCTGACGCGCGAGGTCGGCGAGCGCCGCGGCCTGCACCTCGGTCGCCTGCTCGGGCACGTACATGTGCGCGAAGTCGAGATGGCCGACCGTATCGACGAGCCGCTCGCCGTCAGGGCTCTTGGAGACGATGACGATCCGATGACCGGAGAGGTCGACCTCACCCCAATGACCCTCATCGACGTGGAGGATCGCGGTGTCGTTGCAGTGTCCGAAGGTCGGCTTCTCGGCGAACTCGCAGGCACAGAACACGGTGCACTGGCAGGCGTCCGAGAGGTAGCCACGGATCGCCCAGCCGGAGCCGGTCTCGGCCACGGCGGGAACCAGAATCAGGCCGAGGGCGAGGGCGCCGGCGGCGATGCGGGACAGGAAGGGCGATGGAAGCATGTCGGGTCTCCTCGAGGGATGGGGCGCACGAGCGTGCACCCCGGGCGCGGTGGTTCGGAGTCGGCGGTCGAGACCACCGGATCGGACTCTCAGGCGAAAGACTGCGGGAAGCGTTACACGCCGCCGGCGAGTTGCGCCATGGCGGCTTCCACGCCGTTGCGGAAGATCGCCAGCCCGTCGCCGTCGCTCGATTCTCCGGCAGCGGCGGCCCTCCGGTTCTCCTGCCTGAACCACTGCGGATGCTGAAAGTCGTGCAGAAAGGCATCCGGATGAGGCATCAGCCCGAACAGCCGCCCGCTCGGGTCACAGACGCCGGCGACGCCGCCGGGCGAGCCGTTCGGATTCTCCGGCCACGACTCGGTCACCCGACCCTCGGCGTCGACGTAGCGCAGGGCAATCTGGTGACCGTCCTCCATGCGCTCGAGAATCTCGGGCGTGGCGGTGAGGAACTTCCCTTCACCGTGCCGGGTGGGGAGCTCCAGGGTGTCGATGCCGCGTGTCCAGACGCAGGGTGAACGCGGATCGGCGGCCAGCTCGACCCAGTCGTCCCAGTAGCCGAGCCGGTCGTTCGGCGCCAGTGTCGCCAGCGGCGTCCGGTAGTCGCCGTCGAATCCGGGAAGCATGCCGAGTCGCGCCATCATCTGGAAGCCGTTGCAGATCCCGAGCGCCAGTCCGCCACGGTCGATGAACTCGAGCATCTGGTCGTAGAGCCGCCATCGGATCTTGTTGGCATAGACGAAGCCGGCACCTAGGTGATCGCCGAAAGCGAAACCGCCGGCGAACGCGACGATCGAGTAGTCCGAAAGCGGCCGTGGAGCGGTCCCGTCGAGATGATCGACCAGCGGCACCAGCTCGGGGGTCGCTCCGGCGCGGCGGAAGCCCTCGGCCGTCTCCTCTTCGCAGTTGAGGCCGAGGCCGGTCAGCACGAGCACTCGAACGTCCGACACCCTGGCAGTCTCCGAGTCACGCTTCGGCGTCTCCGGCACGAGCGTCTCAGGCATGAGCCAGCCCTCCCTTGAACGCCGAGCGAAGCGCTTCGATCTCGATCTCGAGTACCGGAGTCGAGCCGTGAGAAACGGTCAGGGTCGCATCCTCGACGACCGTTCCGACGCGAGCGCACGGCCGTCCGCCCATGGCCGCTGCGAAGGCGTCGGCATTCTCCGCGGCGACGGTCACCAGCAGACGCCCGGCCGACTCGGCGAACAGCAACTCGTCGATCGCCGTCTCCTCCACGGTCGGCAGAGGTCGGAGGTCGATTCGCGCGCCCAGCAGCCCGGCCATGGCGGCGCGCGCGGCGGCCAGCGCCAGCCCGCCCCGACCGGGTACGGCGATCGACCGCACCACGCCACGCGCCACAGGTCCGGCCAGCGCCTCGTAGAGCGGCCGTTGGCGGTCGAGGTCGATCTCCGGAACGCGAGCTCCGACGTAGGGCGCGGGGCCGCCGCCGCTCGCCCGCAGCCCGGCCTCCTCACCCAGCCACCGGAAGTACTCACTGCCTCCTGTGTGCGGGCCGCTCTCGCCGACGACGAAGATCGCGTCTCCCGGCCGCTTGAAGTCGAGGGTGACGGCGGTGCGCACGTCGTCGATCTGTCCGATCGCCGAGACGAGGAGCGTCGGCGGCACACTGATCTTGACGCCGCTCATCACGGCATCGTTCTTCATCGAGTCCTTGCCGGAGATCAGCGGCACTCCGTAGGCGTGACAGGCGTCGTAGAGCCCCTCGCAGGCACGAACGAGCTGAGCGAGCTTGTACTCGCCGTCAGGGGTCGATGCCGACTGCACCGGGTCCGGCCAGCAGAAGTTGTCGAGGGCGGCGATGCGGTCGAGACGGCCGCCGGCGGCGAGCTGCCGCCGCACCGCCTCGTCGACGGCGACGGCGGCCATCGCGCGGGTGTCGAGGTCGGAGAGGTGCGGATGGACCCCTTCGGAAAGGACGTAGCCGCGGACGGAGTCGTGGCGCGCCAGGAAGACCGTCGCCTCCGCCGGCACGTCCGCCTCGACACCGATCCACGGCTTGACCACCGTCAGCCCCTTGACCTCGTGGTCGTAGTGGCGCGCCTTCGACTCGTTGCTGGCGAGATTGGGCCGGGCGATCAGTGAGAGGAGCGTCCGGCGGTGATCGTCGGGGCGCTGGTCGGGGCTCGTGAACGACGGTTCCTCCCAGCGGGCGGTGAGACGCATCTCCGGGTCGCCGTCGTGGAGGAAGTCCATCGACAGGAGCGCCACCGTCTCGTCGCCCCAGGTGACCTGCAGCCAGCCGTCGTCGGTGAAGGCACCGAGGACGCTCGCCTCGACCCGCCGTCGTCGGGCGAGCTCGAGGAAGGCGTCGAGCTTGTCGTCCGGCACGGCGAGGGTCATCCGCTCCTGGGCTTCCGAGAGGAAAACCTCCCACGGTGCGAGCCCGGCGTACTTGAGCGGCGCCTTCGACAGATCGAGCCGCGCGCCGCCCGGGCCTTCGGCCATCTCGCCGACGGACGACGAGAGGCCGCCGGCGCCGTTGTCGGTGATGGCGTTGAAGAGACCGAGGTCGCGCGCTTCGAGCAGGAAGTCGAAGGTCATTCTCTGAGTGATCGGATCGCCGATCTGGACCGCCTGTGAGGGCGAGCTCTCGTCGAGCGCCGCCGAGGAGAAGGTCGCGCCGTGGACACCGTCGGCGCCGATCCGCCCGCCGACCATGACGATCGCGTCGCCCGGAAGCGCCGTTTTCTCCTCCCCCGGGGTGCCGTCGATCTCGACCGGCAGTGCGCCGACGGTGCCGCAGAAGACCAGTGGCTTGCCGACATAGCGGTCGTCGAAGATCTCCCAGCCGCGGCCGTAGGGGATACCGCTCTGGTTGCCGCCGTCGATCACCCCCCGGTGCACGCCGTCGCGGATCCGCTTCGGGTGCAGCAGGCCCGGCGGCAGCTCCCGATCCCAGAACGGCGTCGCGAAGCAGTATCCCCAGACGTTCGACAGGAGGTTCGCGCCGCGACCGGTGCCGAACGGGTCGCGGTTGACGCCGACGATGCCGGTGATCGCGCCGCCGTACGGGTCGAGCGCCGACGGCGAGTTGTGCGTCTCCACCTTGTAGACGAGGTGGAGGTCGTCGTCGAAGGCGATCACGCCGGCGTTGTCGTGAAAGACCGAGACCAACCACGAACTGCCGGTGGCTTCCCTGTGCTCCGTCTCGATCTCACGGGTCACCCGCTGGATGTAGCTGCGGAAGAGCGATTCGATTCGCCGCGGCGCCGCGCCGCTCTCGTGGTAGTCGATCGTCGCGTTGAAGATCTTGTGCTTGCAGTGCTCGCTCCAGGTCTGGGCGAGGCACTCGAGCTCGACGTCGGTCGGCGCAGCGCCGAGGCCGAGTTCGGAACGCCTGATGTTGTTTGCGGCCTGCGCGGTGAAGTGGTCCCGGATCGTCTGCATCTCGAGGAGCGACAGCGCGAGCAGCCCGTCGCGCGAGATCCGCTCGAGGTCTCCGTCGCTCCCGGAGAGGTCGATCGTGAGGACCTCGGGTACCGGGCCACCCTCGATCTTCGGGATCGACAGGTCGGGCTCGCTCGCGTTCCAGGTCGCTTCGTCGGTCACCGAGATCGTCTGGATCACCGGGTTGGCGAGGAGCCCCTCGGCGATGGTGCGCGCCTCGTCGAGGTCGACGCCGTCGAGCAGGTAGAGGACCGAGGTGTAGACCGCAGCCCCGTCGCCGAGCGGACGTCCCAGCATGTCCTCGATGGCGACCAGAGCGCTGCGGCCGACCGGATCGGCGACCCCCGGTTTGAACTTGACCTCGACGGCGACATCGAACGCTCCGTCGTCGATCCGGTCTCGAGCGGCGACCTGGAGGACGGGGTCCGGGAACTCTCGGACGACCGCCTCCGCTTCGGCGTCGTCGAGCCCGGCATCGAGGTGGTAGACGTCGCGGGTGCGCACCCCCTCGACCGGCAGGTGAAGGAACTCGCGGATCCGCTTCGCCGCGTGCCGGGCGCGCGGGTCGGTCCACTCCCGGCGGATGGCGATTTCGATCCGTTGGACCATTCGGGGCGTCTGGAGGAGGTGGGCGCGCGGCTGCGGCCGTAGGGCGACGGCGCGATTGTACGAGGCGGCGCATCGGGTGGCTACCCTGCTGCGCCCGACCTGCGCGCGAGCCACTGCGCCGCGATGGCGACCGCGTTGAGAGCGGCTCCACGACGGAGCTGGTCGCCGGCGAGGAACAGCTGGCAGCCGTGCCCTCGCAGTACGCCGCCGACCCGTTCGATCGGTCGCGAGCGATCGAGACGAAGACGCCCCACGAGCACCTCGTCGCCTCCCTCGGCCGAGCGGCTCGTCGGGAAGCGGTTCCTCCGTCGGTCGTCGACGAGGCAAACGGCGGGGGCTGCACCGAGCACGCGCCTGAGGGCAGCCAGGGAGGCAGGCCGCGCGAGCGTCACATCGACCGCCTCGCAGTGCGAGCGGATGACGGGGACGCGGATGCAGGTGGCTGTCAGGAGAGGCGGTTCGCCGCCGGAGGCGGCGAGAATCCGCCGGCTTTCGGCGACGATCTTCTCCTCCTCCCCGTTGGAACCGGTCGCAGGGTCGACCACCGAGTCGTGACTGAAACAGTTGAACGCCACCGGCTCGCTGAACACGGTCGGTTCGAAGGGCCGACCGTCGAGGGCGGCTGCGGTCGCCTCGCGCAGCTCGGCGATCGCGAGAGCTCCGGCACCGGAGACCGCTTGATAGGTGGCTACGGAGACCCTCCGGACGCCGAAGACGCGATGGAGCGGCGCCAGCACCAGCAGGAGCAGAATGGTCGAGCAGTTGGGATTCGCGATCAGGCGCGAGTCGGACAGCGCCTCCGGATTCACCTCCGGGATGACGAGCGGCACCGCCGGGTCGAGCCGGAAGGCGGACGAGTTGTCGACGACCAGCGCCCCCGCAGCGAGAGCTCGGGGCGCCCAGCGACGAGAGACCTCGGAGGGGGTGCAGAGGAAGACGACATCCCGATCGGAGAGGGTCTCCGTGCTCAGGTCCAGTCCTGCCGTGCCTGGAGAGCAACTCAGCAGCCGGACGTCTTCCACGCCCTGGCCGCGAAGGATGGCCGCGAGCTCTGCGCCGACGGCTCCCCGTGCCCCGACAATGGCGACTCGAGTCGATCTAGGTATCGAGTCGATCATCCTGCGATCGCCTCCCGCGACCTCGGGTCGAGCCGCGACGCGGCAGCGCCGACCACCGTCGGCCGGTCGCAGCCGAGTGCCCCGACCTCGAAGGTCACTCTCCGCCGGTGCGCCAGCTTGACCGCGTCGTGCTGCACCAGCGGGGTCGGGCGAGCCAGCGCGTCGTCCCAGTGGAGCGATGCGTAGCGCGCCGAAGCGTTGCCGACGACGGCAGGGTCCTCGACGTACCAGCCGTCGACGTCCTTGAGCAGCCGGCAGCGCTCGGCCTGCAGAGCGTAGGCGAGGAAGAGCGCGGTCAGGTCCGAACCGCCGCGACCCAGGAGCGCCAGTCCCCCGTCGCTGTGGGGGCAGACGTAGCCGGGCACCACCACGACGTTCGCTCCGCCGACGGCAGCCTCGAGTCTGGTCGTCTCCAGCCGATGGGGGATCGCCCTCAGACGCGATCCTCCTGCCACCAGGCCGGTAGCCCGAGCGTCGAGAAGTACCGGGTCGAGCCCGCGTTCGGCAACCGCGAGAGCGACGAGTGCCGCGCTGCTCTCCTCGCCGGTCGCCTGGAGAGCGGCGACCAGCGACTCCGCGGACGCCGCCGAGGAGAATCGGGAGGCGGTCCGGAAAAGCTCGTCCGTGACTCCGGGACGCGCGGAGACGACGGCGAAGACGGTGCGCCCGCCGGAAGTGTGACGCTCGATCTCGATGGCGGATCGACGGAGGGCACCGACCGTCGGCAGCACCGAGCTGCCGAACTTGAGGACCACGACTTTGCGCTTCATCGAGGTCGCCCCCCCGAGTCGACGTCTTCGGCGACCCGGCCCAGAGCCCCTTCGAGGTCGGCGCGAAGATCGTCCGGGTCCTCGAGTCCGACCGAGATACGGATCATGCCGTCGGAGATCCCGGCTTCACGACGGCTGCGAGGATCGACATCCGCATGCGTCATCGTCGGCGGGTGGGTGACGAGGGTCTCCCCGGCGCCGAGGTTCTCCGCCAGGGTGCACAGCTCGAGGCCGCGGCAGAAGCGCTCGGCGGCCTCGAGGCCACCGGCGAGCTCCAGGGTGACGACACCACCGCCGGCGAGCTGCTGACGCTCGGCGAGCTCACGTTGCGGGAAGGACGGCAGGCCGGGGTAGTGCACCCGCGCGACCGCCGACTGCCGCTCGAGCCATGCGGCGAGCTCGAGCGCGGAGCGGCAGTGGCGCTCCATCCGCAGTGGAAGGGTCTTGAAGCCCTGGAGGGTCAGCCAGGCGTTCCACGGGGTCTGAATGCCACCGGTGCACTTGCGCAGGAAGCGGAGTCGCTCGGCCACTTCGTCGCTGCCGGTGAGGATCGCCCCGCCGACGGTGCTGTTGTGACCCTCGACGAACTTGGTCGTCGAGTAGAGGACGACGTCGGCGCCGAGGTCCGCCGGCCGCTGGAGCGCTCCCGTGAGGAAGGTGTTGTCGACGACGAACAGTGCCGGATGGCCGGCCGTGATCGTGCCGATAGCCGTCAGATCGCACAGCTCGAGCGTCGGGTTGGCAGGGGTCTCGACGATCACCAGCCGGGTGCGCTCGCCGAGCGCCGCGGCCACGCGTTCCGGCCGAGTCGCGTCGACGAAGCGCGTCCGCACGCCGAACCCTTCCAGTACTTGCGTCAGTAGACGCGTGGTGCCGCCGTAGACGACCTTGCCGCACACGGCCTCGTCTCCGCTCTTCAGGAAAGCGAGTGCGAGGCAGGTCGTGGCCGCCATGCCGCTGGAGAAGGCGATCCCGTGACGGACGCCCTCGAACGAAGCCAGCGCCTGTTCGAGCTGCTCCACCGTCGGGTTGCCGACCCTCGAGTAGGTATTGCCGAGGTCCCGGCCGATCGCCGGCTGGGCGTAGGTGGTGGTCTGGAAGACGGGGGTGGTGAGAGATCCCGTGACGGGGTCGGGGCGGGTGGAATGGATCGCGCGCGTCGACCTTCCCTGTTCCGTGGTCCGGATCGGTGTCGGGCGGCGGCGCTTCACCCTCGTAGGCTCGGTTGCCATTCTCGTTCTCCTCGTGCCTCTCACATCAGACACGGTCGAGCATGGCGACCACCGCGGTCGCTCACCGGTCGCTCGCGAGCCCCCGATGGGTCGCTTCCGGTTCGGTGACGGAGTGTGAGTTGTCTGCCGCATGCCGTGAACTCGACGGCATCAAGCGGTTTGCTGAGGCGGGACGAGCCTTGCGGCTCCTCTCTCTTTTTGCCGGCTCGCTGGCCGGCCACATCGGTTCCCCGCCGGGGGCTTACCTCGGCACCGCGGCCGGACACGAGGTCGGGCTCGGTTGCCGCCCGGGCGGCACATGCTCGAAGGCGCGCGCCTCCCGGGTCTCTTGATGCGGCGTCAGCCTAGGCGAGCGGCTCATCTCGCGTCAAGAGTCGCGGGCTTCGGAGCAGGGTGGCGGTCGGTGGTTCGCGCCGGCCCGGGTACTGACATAATCGCCGCTCCCCATTGGGGCTCTCGGATGTGCGGCATCTTCGGTATTGAAGGCCACGTCGACGCGGCCAACTTCACCTACCTGGGTCTCTACGCCCTGCAGCACCGGGGGCAGGAGAGTTCCGGGATCGTCTCGTGGGACGGTCGTCGGATGAGGGTCGAGCGCGGGATGGGAGCGATCGCCGACGTCTTCGATCACGAGACCCTCGGACGGCTGTCCGGTGACCGGGCGCTCGGGCATACCCGCTATTCGACCGCTGGCGGCAGTGTCCTCGACAACGCGCAGCCGATCGTCGTCAACACGTCGATGGGGCCCATCGCGATCGTCCACAACGGCAATCTGGTCAACGCCGCGAGCGAGCGGCTGCGTCTCGAGAAGAGCGGCTCGATCTTCCAGACATCGAGTGACACCGAGGTGATCCTCCATCTGATGGCGCGCAATCCGCGCCAGAATCTGGTGGAGTCGCTGATGGTCGCTCTGCAGCGGGTCCGAGGCGCCTACTCGTTGATTCTGGTGACGCCCGACGAGCTGATCGCGGCGCGCGACCCGCATGGCTTCCGACCGCTGATTCTCGGCAACCTCGAGGGGCAGCCGTGTTTCGCCTCCGAGAGTTGCGCCTTCGACCTCCTGGGCGCTCACGCCGTGCGCGACCTCGAGCCGGGCGAGGTGGTGGTCGCCCGGGGCGGCGACCTCGAGAGCTACTCGCTCGAGTCGCATCACGAGTCGGCGCGCTGCCTGTTCGAGCTGGTCTATTTCGCCCGCCCCGACAGTGAGCTGTTCGGCGACTCGGTCTCCGAGGCGCGGCTCGAGATGGGCGCTCGTCTCGCCAGGGAGGCTCCGGCCGACGCCGATTGCGTGGTGCCGGTGCCGGACAGCGGCCTCTTCTCGGCGCTCGGCTACAGCCGCGAATCGGGCCTGCCTCTCGAGTTCGGGCTGATCCGCAACCACTATGTCGGACGCACGTTCATCGAGCCGAAACAGTCGATCCGCGACTTCGGCGTCAAGGTGAAGCTCAACCCGGTGCGGGAGCTGATCGAAGGCCGCAAGATCGTTCTGGTGGACGACTCGATCGTGCGCGGCACGACGTCGCCCAAGATCGTGCGGATGGTGAGGGACGCCGGGGCGAGCGAGGTCCACCTGCGTATCTCCTGCCCGCCGACGGTGTCGCCGTGCTACTACGGCATCAACATGCCGACGCGCGAAGAGCTGGTCGCGGCGAACCACTCGGTGGAGGAGATCCGCGACTTCGCCGGGGCCGACAGTCTCGCCTACCTGAGCCTCGACGGCCTCTACGGGAGTGTCGCCGGGGCGAGCACGAGCTACTGCACCGCCTGCTGGACCGGTGAGTACCCGGAGCCGGTCGCCGAGTTCGACCGTCGGCAGGCTGAACTCTTTCCTTCCGAGAAGGAAGCATGAGCCGGCGTTCTTCGAGACGGGAGATGGCATGAGTGAGTCCGCCTACCGAGCGGCCGGCGTCGACATCGACGCCCAGGACGAGGCGCTCGATCGCATCAAGAAGAGCGTGCGCTCGACCTTCACGCCGGGGGTGCTCTCCGAGCTCGGCAGCTTCGGGGGCCTCTTCCGGCCCGACCTCGACGGCCTTGACGAGCCCGTGCTCGTCGCTTCCGCGGACGGTGTCGGGACCAAGCTGACGGTGGCGCGGATCGCCGGCGACTACTCGACCGTCGGCCGCGACCTCGTCAACCACTGCGTGAACGACATCCTCGTCCAGGGGGCGAGGCCGCTCTTCTTTCTGGACTATGTCGGCGCCGGGGTTCTCGACCCGATCGACATGCAGGCGCTGGTCGGTGGCGTCGCGGACGGCTGCAAGGAGAACCGCTGCGCCCTGCTCGGCGGGGAAACGGCGGAGATGCCCGGCTTCTACCAGCCCGGCGACTACGAGCTGGCCGGCTTCATCCTCGGTCTCGTCGATCGTCCGAAGGTGCTCGACGGTTCGCGCGTCGAGGCGGGAGATCTGATTCTCGGGCTGCCGTCGGCCGGTCTCCACACGAACGGCTACTCTCTGGCACGCAAGGTCTTCTTCGACGTCCTCGGCCTCGGCCCGAACGACCGCGTGCCGGGAGCGGAGACGAAAGAGACGGTGCGCGAGCTGCTGCTCTCCCCGCACCTCTCCTACTTTCCCGCACTCGAGCCGTGGCTCGACGACCCGCGACTCCATGCGCTGGCCCACATCACGGGAGGCGGGCTGACCGACAATCTGCCGCGGATCCTGCCGAAGCGCTGTCGCGCGGAGATCAAGGTCGGCGCCTGGGAGATCCCGGAGGTCTTCTACATCCTTCAGCAGCACGGTCAGGTGGCGACGGAGGAGATGTTCCGCGTCTTCAACATGGGGATCGGCATGGCGGTGGTCGTCGACCCCGCGATGGCGGCGGAGATCATGCCGGCTCTCGCGAAGGCGGGGCACAAGGCGGCGCCGATCGGCACGGTGCAAAGGGCGGTCGCGGGGTCGTCTACGACTTTCCGCCGGAGAGCCTCGAGGACCCGGAGGGCCCCGAGAGCGGTGCCGGGAGCCCGGAGAGTCGACAGGCTTGAGCGCACGAATCGGCGTCCTCCTTTCCGGGCGCGGCAGCAACTTCCAGGCGATCCTGAGGGCTGTGCGCCGGGGCGACGTGCCGGCGGAGGTGGCGGTCGTGATCTCCAACGTCCGGGGCGCTCCGGGCCTCGAGCACGCTAGCGACGCCGGGGTGCCGACCCGCTGCCTCCCTCACGCCGAGGCCGCGAGCCGCGAAGAGCACGACCGCGCGATGGCGACGGCGTTGCGCGATGCGGGCGCCGACTGGGTCTGCCTGGCCGGCTACATGCGGTTGCTGTCGCCCGAGTTCGTCCGCGCCTTCCCGCGCCGGATCCTCAACATCCATCCGAGCCTCCTGCCCTCGTTCCCGGGGCTCGACGCGCAGCGGCAGGCGATCGACTACGGCGTGCGGGTCTCCGGCTGCACCGTTCACTTCGTGGACGAGGAACTCGACCACGGGCCGATCGTCCTCCAGCAGCCGGTCGCCGTGCGGGCGGGCGACGATGAGGAGTCTCTGGCCAGGAGGATCCTGCGTGAGGAGCATCGCCTCTACCCGGAAGCGCTGCGGCGGCTCCTGACGCTCGACTGGTCGATCGAAGGGCGGCGGGTGGTGTTCCCTGCGCTGCGCCAGCTCTTCGACTCCGAGAGCTTCGAATCCGGGCACCTCGACTCCCGGGACCCGCGACTCGAGCGCACTCCCTGACGTGTTCGTCGATCTTCACAGCCATGTCCTGCCGGCGATCGACGACGGGCCGGAGGACGATCGAACGGCCGAGCGCATGCTGGAGCTGGCGTGGTCGACCGGCACGCGTGAGCTGGTGGCGACCCCTCATCTGTTTCGACCGAACCTCGGTGCTTCCACGAGGGAGGAGATCGAGGAACGCTTCGAGGCCTGGTCGGGGGAGAGGCGGCCCGGCCCTTCCGAGACGCCGGTCGTTCACCTCGGAGCGGAGCACTATGTGTCGGCCGAGTACGCACAGGCGCTACCGCGAGGAGAGGTGATACCCCTCGCGGGGAGCCGTTATCTGCTGCTCGAGTTCTGGCCGATGGC
Organism: Candidatus Multivoradales bacterium; assembly: GCA_965223855.1. GTDB lineage: Bacteria > Acidobacteriota > Thermoanaerobaculia > Multivoradales > JAHEKO01 > CALZKB01. Next base: position 217,905 of record CBDCXM010000009.1, on the reverse strand, counting down.
CCTCGGCGGTGTCGTGCGCGATGCCGTCGCCGCCACGCTCGACTCCGGCTACGTGCCGGTGCTCGCCCACGTCGAGCGCTACGCCTGTCTGCAGCAGACACCCTCCCTCCTGGGGGAGTTGGTCGAGTCGGGAGCGGTGGCCCAGGCGAACGCGGATGCGGTGGTCGGTCAACGGGGCATCGCTCCGGCGCGTCTGCTCGAGCGCTGGTTCAAGGCGGGGTGGATCGCTCTGGTCGCCTCGGACTCGCACGCGCCCGAAAGGCGCCCGCCCGATCTCGGTGGGGTGGCCGGGTACCTCAGCTCGCGGTTCGGTGAGGAGGTCGCGAGACTCTGCCTGGAGACCAACCCCCGTGCGGTTCTGGCCGATCGGGCCGTGATCCCGGCGGGGCCGGTGCAGGTCCGAAG